>CAWIIN010000001.1:0-763606 GCA_963836285.1 uncultured Acidobacteriota bacterium
CAGCGGACTTCCATGAGAAGGCCGGTTGGTGTCAAGAGAGGGCGTTGATCTCGGGTGGAATCCCTAGACTCGAGTCGGTCGCCGAGCTTCCATTCGCACTCGTGTGAGCCGTGTGTTATCGGCCCGGTGCATGAGGGGGTCCAATCCGTAGGGGCGCTGCAATCTCGGCACCGGTTTTCCATCTCGGACCGAAGTCCGTGGGGACCGGAGTCCGCTGCGCAGTTGCCCTGACGGGGCGTTGGCTCGAGTTGGGATGGCCACGATTGATCGGACCTCTCGCTGTTTCCTTTCCCTTTGCTGGTTTCTTACGCCGCCGCCGCTGCGGCCTGGAGCGTTACGGCCTTGCGTAGCGGCTCGTAGACCTCTGCGCTCTTCCACAGCCGATGCAGGAGCACGGCCAGCTTTCGTGCGACGGCGACGACGGCTCGTTTCTTCGCGTTGCGTTCTCCTCGGGCCGACAGAGCTTGGCCGAATCGCCTGAGATCGCAGTCCTCTCCGAATGGCCCGAGGATGTACTGCGCCGCCTGGACCAGAAGCCGACGCAGTAGGCTGTCTCCCTCTTTCGTGATGCGTAGTTGCGGGTCGCAGTCTCCGCTCTGGCTTCGCGCCGGTACGAGCCCGAGGTAGGGCCCGACTGCCCGGCTCTTCCCGAAGCGACCCGGATGCTCCAGCGTCAAAACGTAGGCCAGCGCCACGATCGGGCCAACTCCTCCTACCTGCCTAAGCAACGCCGTCTCGGGGTACTTCGTTTTCCCGAGCTCCCTGATTCGCCGGTCCAGCACCAGGATCTGTTTCGACACAACCTCGATCGTCGTCACGACGCTCGACAACGCTTCACGCACTTCGTCGGGGATTTCGCCCACCGCCTTTTCCGAGAACGTTCGCGTCGAGCACTTCTTCAGGCGCTGTCCCGTCGCCTTGACCGCTCCGCGCACGTGATTGACGAGCAGCGACCGGGTCCTCACCAGCGCATCGCGCGCCCTGAGGACGGCCAGGTCCTGCGCGACGCTCTCGAGGCGGTGCTCCACGGGGTAGAGAAGTTTCGGATCCAGCCGCGCGATTCGGGCCAGAGCCTCGGCGTCCACCGGGTCCTGCTTGCCACGGTTCTCGTAGATCAGCCGCGTCTTCCTGGGGTTTGCCACCAGGACCTCGTGCCCCAGCTCTTTCAGAAGCCGACTGACCCACGGCGAGTGCGTCCCGACCTCCAGCGCGATCCGCATTCCAGTCCGCTCGCCGAACCGCTTCCTCACACCTTCCCGTGTCGTCTGGATCTTGCCGCGCTCGACGACTGACCCTCTTTCATTAAGGACACAGAAGTGGCTCATCCGATCCCCAAGGTCCATTCCGACGGTCCACGCTCCCATCCCCTCGGCCTCGTTCCCGGTGCTACGCTTCTTCACGGCCGGTCTCCCTTCTGGGCCTCGAGCCCGTTTTCCCTTGCAGCGGATCTTCCGACTGCGCCGGGGAGACCGGCCTTCTCATCCCATCTCGGCGTCAGTCGCTGCGCTCTTTCCTTCTCGCCGCTGAACGCTGTATCGTTAGGCCCCACAACGTGACTTGAATCGCCGGCGGTAAATTCGTAGGCTTCGTTCTAGGATCAGAACGGAGCGAACTCGTGGTATTCGTCCCTTTTTCGGGCAAGGGCTTTCTCGTGCCGCTCATCACGCTCGGCTCACGAACGATATCGTTAGACGGCACGGAGAGGAGAACACGACCTGAGCGAACCGACGCTACAAAACCAGATCGATGCTGCGAGTGCGTACGAAGCGTTGTTCGTGCCAGCGCTCTTCGCGCAATGGGCTCCGAAAGTCGCCGACGCCGTGCAAATCCAGCCTGGTCACCGAGTGCTGGACGTTGCGTGCGGCACGGGAATTCTTGCGCGTGAAGTCATCTCGCGACTGGGATCAAGCGGCCGTGTCGCCGGGATCGACCCGAGTCCCGGAATGATCGCGGTAGCTAAACAGCTCACACCGGCCGTCGACTGGCGAGAGGGAGTCGCCGAGTCCTTACCGTTCCCGGATCAATCCTTCGACGCTGTCGTGAGCCAATTTGGGCTCATGTTCTTCACGGGCCGGCGCCAAGCCCTTCGCGAGATGCTGCGGGTCCTGGCTCCCGGAGGACGTTTGGCCGTCGCTGTCTGGGATTCTCTTGATAACATCCCTGCGTACGCGTCCGAGGTGACCTTGCTTGAGCAAACCGCAGGCCGGCGTGCGGCCGATGCGCTGCGTGCGCCATTCGTGCTCGGTAATCGGAAGGATCTAACTACGTTGGTTTCGGAAGCCGGCGTGGGCTCGGCCGAAATCACCACCCATGTCGGCAGGGCCCAGTTTCCCAGCATTCGGACCATGGTCGAGGCCGACATCAGGGGCTGGTTACCGGTGATGGGCGTCATCCTGACCGAGGACCAGATTGACCGCATACTCCAGGAAGCTGAGCACGCCCTCAGTGCCTACGCTACCGGCGATGGCCGAGCCGTGTTCCATGTGTCGGCGCATCTCGTGACCGCGAAGCAGACTTAGTGTGTTGCGAAATGTGCCGTCTAACAACAGCATGCAGCGGACGGCGCTCCGCGCCGCCGCTGATGCTGGGCGTCAGGCCGCACACACGACCGCCGTCAATTCCCAGGAGGAGCACCATGGCCAAATACCTCGTCTTTTTTCCAAGCGCGGCAATGGTTGTGCCCGATGGCGAATGGGACGCGGTAGGCCGCGACGCGCACGCCGTGATTGACGAGGCGAAAGCCGCCGGTGTTTGCGTCTTCGGCGGCGGAATCGACGAAGACCTACCGCCCGTGCTCGTCTCTGCCGACGGCACGGTTGCAGTGGGCGGCTATCCTTGGGCGCCCACGCTCGATGGCGGCTTCACCGTGTTGGAACTACCTTCGCGCGACGAGGCCGTCGCGTGGGCGGCGCGTATCGCCAGGGCCTGCCGGTGCGACCAAGAGCTGCGCGTCTTCGGGTTCGATCCACAGTCCTGAGGGAGATGTAGCGGACTCGCTGCGCTTGATATCGTTAGCTTCTGCCAGTTCACGTCGAGGTGCTCAATGAAGAGGACGGTTCTCGTCGTCACCGCCGCGATGACGGTTGTTGCGGCGATGGCGTTGGCAATGGCTCCGGAAGACAAGACAAACAAGGTTCAGGGATTGACCCCGGAACAAAGCTTCGTAATCATCCCACACGGCGTCCCCCATTTCGTGGCGGCGACAGACGGCGCCGCAATCGTTCAGTTGAGCGGCGTCGGCACGTTTCGCACCGACTTCGTAGAGAAATAGGTGCAACCGGCGTTCGGTCCAGTCTTTCATCCTCGGTACTTTCGAGGTCGCCGGACCATTGAAGGCGGATAGCATGAACATATTCCTGTGGATCCTGCAGGTCCTCGCCGCGCTCCTTTATGGATCGTCCGGCGTCATGAAGGTCTTCATGTTCGACAAGGTGAGCCGGGACGTCCCGTCCTTCGGCGCGCTGCCGAGAGGAGCCTGGATGACCCTGGGCATCCTGGAGCTCGTGTGCACGGTCGGGCTCGTGGTCCCGGGCGCGCTCCGCTGGCGGCCGGAGCTGACGGTTGTGGCTGCCGCGTTCCTGGCGCTCGAGAGCCTCGTCTTCGTCTGGGTGCACGTCAAGTACCGCGAGGTCACGCCGATGATCTTGAGTGGCGTGCTGGGCCTCCTCATGACGTTCGTCGCGTACGGCCGAATGGTTCTCAAGCCTGTCCCCTGACGGGCGGGATGCGTTCCGACAGGCAGGAGGTGCACGTGGAGAACCGGCAGGCGGACAGGCGCCCGAGATCCGTTGCCCGCAGATCCAGGAGTTCACGTTGAAACGCGCTCCGCAATGGTCCGCCACGCTGACGATCGACGCCTCGCGCGAACGGGTCTGGTCGGTCGGCGAGGACCTCACGCTCATCCCGCGCTATCACCCGGAGGTCGCAAGAGTGGAACTCCTCTCCGGCCGCTCCACGCGAGGCGTCGGCGTCGAGTACAAGTGCATCGTCGAGAAAGGGCGGAAGGGGTGGTGCGTCGAGCGCGTGGTCGAACATGTCCCGCTCGAAAAGATGACGGTCGACTTCCCGAGCGATTCGTGGGGCATCGGCGACCTTCTCGCGGGCTTTCGCACCGAGCTCCTCCTCGAGGCGCGTGACGCAGCCACCTGCCGCGTCACGATCCGCGCGTTCTACGAGCCAAGACCGCTGTGGCTCCGTCTCGTCAACCCCGTTGGATTCAGGTGGCTCATGCGGAGACGGGCTCTCCAGGTCCTGCGCGGTCTCAAGCGCTTCGTTGAGGCCGGCGGCGCCGCCGCATGACGCCTCTCGTCGCCGCCGGCCCGGCCGGCGGCCTGCGTCACGGCCCTGAGCGACGGCCCGGCCGAGGCATACACTGCGGACAGGAGGCACGAATGCCCGCTCCGAGGTCCTCCCTGCGCTTCGCGATCTCGAGCCCTCTGAGGTCCCGGGTCCTGAAAGTCCTCGCAAAGGTGGACCGCGATTCCGATCCCGTCCGGCACGTTCCGGATCTCTCCTCGCTCGTCGTGTCCTTGACGGAAGCGGGAATGGAGTACTACTTCCTCAAGGCCGTACGCGACGCGAAGCTCGGCTTCGTCGCGCGCCAGACGGCCGGACTCGGGGTCTCCGGCGCCGTCCGCGTCATGTCTCCCATCGTCCGCTCGATCCTGGGCGGCGCCGACGCCGGCCAGCTCCGCGCCATTTCTGCCCACATCCGCGGTCTCATGGCGTAAGTGCCCCCGTTCGCCTAGAGTCCCCTGCATGACCGAGTCCCGGCGGCTCCTGCGGCACTTCTCGGACGAGCAGTTCCTTCAGGGGCCCCTCGCCGACGCGATGACGCACGCGGGTCAGCTCGCGATGCCTCCGCAGCCCCCCGGGCCGCCGCAGAAGGGATCAGGAGGCGATTCATGACCGTCGTCGAGAAGGGCTTCTTCACGATCCTCGGGGTCGCGCTCGTCCTCATCCTCGTCGCGATCCCGCTCGTCCTGCGGAAGGTCGCGCCGAACGTGGTGTACGGGTACCGCACGCGCGCCACGCTCGCGAAGGAAGACGTCTGGTACGAGGCGAACGCATACTTCGGGAAGCGCCTCATCGTCGCGTGCCTCTTCGGAGCGGCGGTCGCATGGGCTCTCTACGTGTCGCGGCCCCTCCCGCCGGACCTCTTCCTGCCCGTGTCTCTCCTCGTCCTGGCCGCTCCGACTCTCGTTGCGGTGTTTGCGACGTCCCGGTTCGTCAGGACGCTCGTCCCGCCCCGCTAGACTCCGGCCGCCCCGTCCGGGGAGCGGACGTGGAGGTCATTCCGGCGTCGAGACGAACGGCGCACACAAGCGGACGCCGGGAAGCGCCGTCCGCTCTCGCTTCGTGATCGACGCCGCGAGCCTCGCCGGGTAATCTCGGGGCCTCTTGCAGGACATCGCCGGAGTCCTCGTCAACTCCGTGATCTCCGCGGCCCTCTACGCGACGATGGCGTACGGGCTCGCCGTGATCTACGGGGTCATGCGGATCATCAACCTCGCGCACGCGGGCCTCATGATGCTCGGGGCCTACGCGACGTTCTCGCTGTTTACGCGCTTCGGGCTCGACCCGTTCGTGTCGCTTCTCGTCGTCGGGCCGCTCTTCTTCGTCTTCGGCGTCGCCCTGTACGCCCTCGTCGTCCGCCGCCTCCCGCGCTCGGGAGCGACTCCCTCGATGGAGTCGCTCCTCCTGCTGTTCGGCGTGTGGCTCGTGCTCCAGAACGCCGCCTACCTGATCTGGACGGGCGACACGCAGTCGATCCTGACGCCGTACACGATGAAGTCGGTTCCCGTCCTCGGCGTGCGTGTCGGCGTCCCTTCGCTCTTCGTCTTCGCCGGCAGCGTCCTTTCCCTCGTCTTCCTGAACGTCGTCCTGAAGGCCACGTACCTCGGCAGGGCGATCCGGGCCGTCACGCAGAATCGCGACGCCGCGCTCCTCGCGGGCGTCGACGCCGAGCGCATCTCGGCTGTCGCGTTCGGCCTCGGGACCGCGTTCGCGGGCATCGCCGGCGGGATGCTGTCGTCTCTCTACGCGTTCACGCCGGACTTCGGCCGCAGCTTCCTGCTGAAGGCGTTCTGCATCATCGTCCTCGGCGGCATGGAGAGCGTGACGGGCGTCGCCGCCGGCGCGCTCGTCCTCGCCTTCCTCGAGAACGCGCTCGGCGCCTGGACGACGTTGCCGACGTCCCTCCAGGACGCCGTGAGCTTCACGCTCCTCTTCGTCACGCTCGTCGCCTTCCCGCAGGGACTCCCGGGGCTTGCCGCGCGCGTGAGGACGGCCCTCCGGTGAAACGCCTCCCGCTCGCCGGAGGCGCGACGCTCGCCGCCTTCACGCTCGGCGCGCCGCTGTTGCTCGAACGCGGGACGCTCAACGACGTCTGGAGCCTCGCCTTCGCCGTGATCCTCGCGTCGGCGTGGAACATCCTCGGCGGTTTCGCGGGACAGGTCTCCCTGGGGTACTCGGCCTTCCTCGGGATCGGCGCCTACACGACGGTCCTGCTTTCGCTGAAGGGGATCAACCCGTTCTGGACCCTTCCGCTCGCGGCCGTCCTCGGCGCGCTCTTCTCGGTCGTGATCGGTCTCCCCGCCTTCCGGCTCCGCGGGCCGTACTTCACGATCGCGACGATCGGCGTCGGCGAGGCCGTGCGCGTCGCCGCGTCGAGCGCGTCGTTCACGGGCGGCTCGAGCGGCCTGCGCATGCCGGCCGGCTCCTTCGACTTCACGCTCAACTACGAGTCGATGGCCGTCCTCGCGATCGTGACCGTCGCGGTCGCGGCCGCCGTGAAGCGGAGCGCGTTCGGCCGCGCGCTCGCGGCGATCCGCCAGGACCTCGACGCGGCGGAAGCGCTCGGCGTCGGCTCCACGCGCTTCAAGCTCGGGGCCCACGCGCTCTCCGCTGCTCTCGTCTCGCTCGCGGGCTCCCTGTACGCGATCAACTTCCAGTACATCGCGCCCGGCTCCGTCTTCGATTTCCGGCTCAGCCTGAGCATCGTCCTCATGCCGATCGTCGGCGGCGTCGGGACGGTCGCGGGTCCGGTCCTCGGCGCGATCGTCTTCTCGACGCTCCAGATCAAGCTCCTCGCGATTCCGGCCCTGCGCGACTCGTACCTCTTCCTCTATGGGGCGCTCCTCATTCTCGTCATGCTCTACGAGCCGAAGGGCCTCGTCGGTCTCGCGCGCCGGCTCCTCGCGCGCGTTCGTCGCGCGGCGGCCCCGCCGCAGGAGCCGTCGCGTGCCGCCTGACGCGCTCCTCTCCGTCCGGGGCGTCACGAAGCGCTTCGGGGGCCTCGCGGCTCTCACGGACGTCTCGTTCGACGTCGCGCCCGGCGAAATCTTCGGCGTCATCGGGCCGAACGGCGCGGGCAAGACGACGCTCTTCTCGTGTCTCGTCGGCGCCGAGTCGCCGACCTCGGGGGAGATCCATTTCCGCGGCGAGCGCATCGACGGCATCCCGAACCACGCCGTCGCCCGGCGCGGCCTCGTCCGTACGCACCAGATCGTCCGGCCGTTCCGCGACATGACGGTCGAGGAGAATGTCTCGATCGGCGCGCACTTCGGGGCCGGGAGACGTCGCGGCGCCGATGCCCGGCGCCGCGTCGCCGCAATCCTCGGACGAACGGGGCTCGACGCGCGCGCCGGAGCCCTCGCGGGGACGCTCCCGATCGGCGATCTCAAGCGCCTCGAGATCGCCCGCGCGCTCGCGGCCGAGCCGGCCTGCCTCTGCCTCGACGAGGTGATGGGGGGCCTCAATCCGGCCGAGATCGTCGCCGCGATGACGCTCGTCAGGCGCATCCGCGACGCGGGCGTCACCGTCCTCATGATCGAGCATCACGTCCACGCGGTCGCGGGCGTGACGGACCGCATCCTCGTCCTCAGCTTCGGCGAGAAGATCGCGGAGGGCCCGCCCCGGGAGGTCCTCGCGGATCCCGCGGTCGTCTCCGCCTACATCGGCGACGAGGAGTCCGCCTCGTGAGCCTCCTCGCGGTGGACGGGATCGACGTCTTCTACGGGGACGTCCAGGCCGTCCGCGGCGTGACCCTCGACGTCGAGGCGGGCGAGGTCGTGACGCTGATCGGCGCGAACGGCGCCGGGAAATCAACGACCCTCAAGACCATCGCCGGCCTCCTGTCCCCTCGGGCCGGGCGGATCGTCTTCGCCGGCGCGGATGTCTCCGGAACGCCGGCCCACGTCCTCGCGGCGAGAGGCCTCGTCCTCGTGCCCGAAGGCCGCCAGCTCTGGCCCGCGATGAGCGTCCTCGAAAACCTCCGGATGGGCGCGTACGCGCGCGCGGCCCGGGCGAAGAGCAAAGCCACTCTCGAGGAGGTCTTCGCGATGTTCCCGGTCCTCGAGCGCCGGGTCCACCAGAAGGCGGGGACTCTCTCCGGCGGCGAGCAGCAGATGTGCGCGATCGGCCGGGGCCTCATGGCGCAGCCGAGGCTCCTTCTCCTCGACGAGCCGGCGCTCGGGCTGTCGCCGCTCCTCGTCAAGGAGGTCTTCGCCACGCTGCGCCAGATCCGGGCGCGTGGCGTCACGGTCCTCCTCGTCGAGCAGAACGTCAAGCACGCGCTCGCGCTCGCGGACCGCGCCTACGTCCTCGAGACCGGCGCCGTCACGCTCTCGGGCCGGGCCGTAGACCTCAAAAACGACCACGGCGTGCGCGACCGGTATCTCGGCTACGCGTCGGTCTGAAGAAGAAGAAGAAGAGGAAGAGGAAAAGAGAAGATTTCCTAGAAGGTGAAGAGGGCGATGGAGCAGGGTCCAGCCATCTCGCGTCTCCTGGGATCGCTGCGGCGCCGCGCGGCGCATCCGGCCGTGGTGTGGAACGGGCGTTCATTCACATTCGAAGAGATACGGCGTCTCGCCTCGCTCTACATCGACAGGCTGAGCGCGCTCGGCGTCCGCCGCGGGGACCGCGTCGCGGTGTTCGCGGAGACGTGCCCGGAGCTGATCGCCGCCTTCGTCGGCCACCTCATCTCGGGTGTCGTCCACGTCCCGATCAACACGCGGTACAAGGCGGACGAGGCAAGGCACATCCTCGAGGACTCGGGCGCGGTGGCGGTGCTCGCGGGCGACGAGGAAGAAGAATGCGGGCAGGTATTGAGAGAGATTCTTAGAAGGTGCCCGGAGCCTCTGAAGCACGTGATCGCGCTGCGAGAGGCGTTCCGGGCCCACCCATCGCTTCCGCCCGAGGCGCCTGCCGCCGAGGCGCGTCCGCTCCCCGCCGCTCCGCCCTCCCCCTCTTCCCCTTCTAAGAAATCTTTCTCTTCGTCTTTGTCTTCGTCTTTTGATTTTCCTCGGTCCGACGGCGACGTCGCGATGCTCATCTACACGTCGGGCACGACCGGCAAGAGCAAGGGCGTCGCGCTGTCGTACCGCGCGCTCGCGGACAACACGGCGTCCGTGACGGGGCTCTGGCGCTTCGCACCCGAGGACCGGCTCGTCCTCGCGCTGCCGCTCTTCCACGTCCACGGCCTCGTCCTCGGGGTCGCCGGGATGCTCGTGAACGGCTTGACGCTCCTCCTCGAGCCGCGCTTCGAGCCCGCGCGCGTCGTCCGCGCGTTCGCCGGGGAGGGCGCCACCGTGTTCATGGGCGTCCCGACGATGTACGTCCGTCTCCTCGAGCACCTCGACGCGCAACCCGAGGCCGCCTCCGCCCTGCGCGGGGCGCGCCTCTTCACGTCCGGCAGCGCCCCGCTGCCGGCGGCCGACTTCGAGGCTTTCCGCGCGAGGACCGGCCACGCGATCCTCGAGCGCTACGGGATGAGCGAGACGCTCTTCACGCTCTCGAACCCGTACGACGGCGAGAGGCGGCCGGGCACCGTCGGCCTCGCGACGCCGGGCTGCTCGGTGAGGATCGTCGACGACGCCGGGCGTGACGCCGGCGACGGGGAGCTCGGCGAGATCGTCGTGCGAAGCGACGGGATGATGAACGGGTACTGGGGCCGGGAGGCCGACACCGCGGCGTCGTTCCGGGAGGGATGGTTCCTGACGGGCGACGTCGCGCGCCGCGGCGCGGGCGGGTACGTCACGATCGTCGGCCGCAAGTCCGTCGACATCATCAAGAGCGGCGGGTACAAGATCGCGGCGCGCGAGATCGAGGACGTGCTCAGGTGTCACCCGGCCGTGAAGGACGCTGCCGTCGTGGGCCTCGAGGACCGCGTCTGGGGCCAGAGAATCGCCGCCGCGATCGTCCTCGCCGGGGGCGGGGATCCCGACGCGGTCTGCGCGGAGGTCGTGGCGTTCGCGGCCTCACACCTCGCGGACTACAAGAAGCCGCGCGAGGTCATCGCCCTGCCTGACTTGCCCCGGAACGCGCTCGGGAAGGTGCAGAAGCACCTCCTCGCGAGGGCGTTCGGCCACGGGGAGCCCGGGGGGAGCGGAGAGGCTCCCCCCGGCTGAGTCGCCTACGGAGCCGATCTCTGCCCCGTCCAGCGCTCGCCCCACTCGAGCATCTCCGCGATCGTGTCGAGGACGCTCTCGCGCGCCCGATAGCCGTGCGCCTCGAACGGCAGGAGGACGAGGCGGGCCGTGCCGCCGTTGCCCTGGATCGCGGCGAAGAGGCGCTCGGACTGGATCGGGAACGTCCCGGAGTTGTTGTCGGCCTCGCCGTGGATCAGGAGCAGGGGTGACTTGATCCGGTTCGCGACCATGAACGGCGAGACCTTCAGGTACGTCTCGGGCGCCTCCCAGTAGCTCCGCCGCTCGGTCTGAAAGCCGAACGGCGTCAGGGTCCGGTTGTAGGCCCCGCTCCGGGCGATGCCGGCCGCGAAGAGGTCGGTGTGCGCGAGGAGATTCGCCGTCATGAACGCCCCGTAGCTGTGGCCGCCCACGACCACCTTCGCGCGGTCCACGACGCCGCGCGCGTCGAGGGCGTCGATCGCCGCCTTCGCGTCGGCCGTGATCTGGTCGACGTACGTGTCGTTCATCCTCTCGGGGTCGCCCACGACCGGCATCGTCGCGTCCATGAGGACGGCCCAGCCCTGCGTCAGGAAATAGAGCGGCGAGGCGCCGACCGGCCGGGTGAACGCGTTCGGCGAGGCACGGACCTGACCGGCGGTGGCGGCGTCGGAGTACTCCAGCGGGTAGGCCCAGATCAGGCACGGAAACCGCGTGCCGGCCGCCGCGCCCGGCGGCAGATAGAGCGTTCCCGAGAGCGCGACGCCGTCCGGGCGCGCGTACCTCAGGATCTCTTTCTTCACGCCCGCGAGCTCGGGCGCGGGGTCCTTGACGTCGGTCAGGCGCGTCCGCTGCGGACCCGTCAGGTCGACGAGCCACAGGTTAGGAGGCTCCGCCGGAGTCTCGCGGCTCACGACGATCTTCGTCCGGCTCTCCCCGACGAACCCGACGAACCGCTCCAGGGCCTCCTCGGATGAACGGAACAGGCGCCGTGTCTGGCCCGTCGAGAGGTCGACGGCGTCGAGGAACGGCCGCGCCCCGTTCGGCGTCGCGCCCTCGCCCGCGAGGAACGCGACGACGCCCTCCTGCAGGATCGTCCGGCGGCCGCGCCTCGACGTCGCGAGGACGAAGCGGCCCGGGTCCTTGTAGGAGTCCTGCGCCGACAGGTCGAACAGGACGCGCGCCGGCGTCGTCGCGTTGTCGAGATCGATCACCGACGTCGTCCGCCAGCGTCGGTCGCGGTCGTATTCCGTCACGATCGCCGTTCCCGGCGTCACGGTCCAGTCCAGCCCGCGGAAGCGGTGAACGAGCCGCCGGACCTCCCGGGCATCGCCCGCGAACGGAGCGCCCAGCGTCTTGAGGGACTCGCGGAACGGGACCTTCCTGAGCGGGTCGCCGCCGTCGAGGGCTTCGACCCACAGAAGCGAGGCCTCCTCCATCGGCTGCCAGTCCACGTGGCGCGGTCCCTTCGGGACGCCCTGGCGCGGCGTGTCGTCGGCGAGCGGCAGCTCCGCAACGGCGCGCACGAGCCGCCCCGCGCCGTCCCAGATCTCGAGCGCGTGGGGGAACGCGTCGTACGGCACGCGATACGAGAACGGCCTCTTCATCCGGGCCACGAGCAGGTAGCGGCCGTCCGGCGACGGGGCGACGCGCGTGTAGAGGCCGGGCGCGCCCACGGGCGTCGTCCGCCTCGAGGCGACGTCGAGCCTCACGACCTGAGAGGTCGCGAAGTGCTCGAACAGGTCCTCGTCGTGAACGCCGTGCAGGAGGTCTTCGAAGGTGGGCGGCTGCGCGGTCTTTCCGGCGGTCTCCTCGACGACGGGTCCCTGGGGGACGGACGGCTCCGGCGGGGCCGGTCCGCGCTCCGGCGGGGCCGTGATGAGCCAGAGCGTCCGCCCGTCCGCGGAGAAGACGACCGCGTCCGAGGCAACGTCGTTCAGCCGCACGCCGGGGACCGCCGCGGCGCGCCCCGTTTTCGTCTCGCCGAGCCACAGCTCGACGCGGTCGTCCGCGTCCCGCGTGAACGCGAACGTGCTCCCGTCCGGCGAGAAAACGGGCATGCCGAAGCGCGCTCCCCGGGGGAGGATCACCTTCGTCGCACGGCCCTCCGGAACCGACAGAACCGTGAGCCCGGTGGCGCACACGAGGTGCTGACGGGCCCCGCGCTTGGGCACGAGGCGCACGCCCGCGAGCCGCAGGATCGGCTCGGCGACGACGGACAGGGGCGGGTTCTGCTCGACGTCCACCCGAAGGGCCGCGTCGCCGCTCGGAGAGAGGCGCGTCTGCGGCGGAGCCGGCGCGTCGAAGATCCTCACCACCTCCGGGGGCGGCAGCTTGTACGAGGACGCGGCGGAAGAGGACGGGGCGAAGGCGAGGGCCGCGAGGGCGGCCGCGAGGACGAATCGCTTCATCGGGATCTCCCGCCGGAATGATGGCACGCCCCCGTAGAATCGTCGCCGCCATGACGCTCACGGCCGGCCAGGTCGCGGCGCTCTTCTGCGCGCTCACGGCGGCCGCCTTCGGGCTCGTCGCGCTCACGCTCCTCGTCGCGTCCCGGACCCGGCGGACGCTCGCCCTCTATGCCGCGCTCGCCCTCGCGACCGCGGCGGTCCTCGGCCTCCCGCTCCGGACCCCTCCGGTCTCGGGGGCATGGGACACCGTGGCGGCGGCGAGCCTCGCGCTCCTGGCCGCCGGCCTTCTCGTCGATCTCGGCCACGGGTCCCGGCGGACCCGTGCCTTTCTCTTCGCGGCCGCGAGCGTCCTCGTCCTCGCGGGGCTCGCGGAAACGGCGCAGCGCCACGACGTCCTCCTCGCCCGCACCGTCGTGCCGCCGCTCGGCGCGGGCTTCGTCGTCTTCACGCTTCTCCTGCTGCCGACGGTCGCGGACGAGGAGACGCGCCTCCTCGCGCGCGCGACGACGGATCCGCTCACGGGACTCCTGAACCGGGCCGCGTTCCGCGACCGCGCCCGCGCCGAGATCGCGCGCGCCGAACGGACCGGACGCCCCCTCGCCGTCGCGATGCTCGACCTCGACCACTTCAAGGCGTTCAACGACGCCCATGGACATCCGGCCGGAGACGCGGCGCTCGCGGCCGTCGCCGGAGCGATCACGCGGACGATTCGTGCGATCGATCTCGCGGGGCGCTACGGAGGGGAGGAGTTCGTGCTCCTCCTCGTGGAGGCCGATGCGGTCGCGGCCGTGCGCGCCCTCGATCGCCTCCGCCGCGCGGTCGCGGCGCTCGAGCCCCCGCGCCTCGCCCGGCGAATCACGGTCTCGGCGGGGATCGCCGTCCACGTGCCGCCGTTCGAGCACTCCACTCTCGAGGGGCTCGTCGCGCGCGCCGACGCGACGCTCTACGCCGCCAAGGAGGCGGGGCGCAACAGGGTCATGGTCGAGGCGCCCGCCCGGCCCGCCGCCGCGTCGGACGTCGTCTACCGCTGAGCCTTACCCCGCGAGGACGGCCCGCAGCCTTCCGAGCGCCACCTCGAGCCGCGCGAGCGACGTCGCGAAGGAGATCCGGACGCAGCGGTCCTCGCCGAAGGCGGCCCCCGGCGTCACGGCCACCGCCGCCGCCTCGAGAAGCGCCTTCGCGAACGAGGTGGAGCCCGTCACCTCGACCCCCGCGATCGTCCGGCCGAAGTGCGCCGACACGTCGGGAAACGCGTAGAAGGTGCCGCCCGGCGATGCGCACGTGACGCCGGGCAGGGCGTTCAGCGCCGGAATCAGGTACGCGCGCCGGCGCGCGTATTCGGCGAGCATCGCCGAGATGGCGGTTTCCGCCTCGACGCGGCCGTTCAGCGCCGCGAACGCCGCCTTCTGCGTGACCGAGCAGACGTTGGACGTCGCGTGGCTCACGAGGCGCCCCATCATGTCGATGAGGGGCCGGGCCGCGAGCGCATACCCGACCCTCCACCCCGTCATCGCATAGGTCTTGCTGAGCGTGCCCGCGACGAGGACCGTTTCCGGGAATTCCGCCGCGAACGCGGCCGCCGACTGATGTCGTCCCTCGAACACGAAGCGGTCGTAGCACTCGTCGAAGAGGACGACCCAGCCGCGCCGCGCGGCGAGGCGGACCACGGCCTCGACCTCGGCGGGCTCCATGACGGCGCCCGTCGGGTTGTTCGGCGTGTTCACGATGACCCCGCGCGTGGCGGGGGTCGCGGCGGACTCCACGTCCCGGGCCGTGAGCCGGAATCCGTCCGCCGCCGAGGTCGGGGCGAAGACGGACCGGGCGCCGGAGAGAGTCACCATCTCGGGAAACGAGACCCAGTAGGGCCGCGGGATCAGGACGTCGTCGCCTTCCTGGAAAAGCGCGAGGACGGCCGTGTGGAGCGCCTGCTTTCCGCCGGCCGTCACGAGGACCTCCGAGGCCCCCCAGGGCGCGTTCCACTCCCTGGCGTACCGGTCGGCGATCGCGGCGCGCAGCTCGGGTGTCCCGGCGGCGTCCGTGTAGCGCGTGAAGTCCGCCTCGATCGCCGCGACCGCGGCCTTCTTGATGAACGCCGGCGTCGGGAAGTCGGGCTCGCCGGGGCCGAGGTCGACGACGTCGACTCCAATCGCCCGGAGAGCGGCGGCGGTCTTCATGACCTCGAGCGTCGCGGAACCGGCGACGCGTGACGCGCGTGCGGCGAATCTCATGATTTCGTGAGAACCCTCCAAGCGGCGCCGAACGCCCGCGGGCTCCGGCGGCCGAACGCGATCATCGCGATCTCGACCCCGCACCACGCGGCGTAGACGCCGACCATGACGCCGCGCGTCGAAGGCACGGCGAACTGCACGAGCCAGAAGACGAAGAGGATGCCCGCCTCGAACGCCCTCAGGTCGAGGTTCACGAGCAGGAGCCAGCCGAGGAAGCTCTGGAGCAGGGTGAGGAGGATCTCGAGCCGCTGGTGCTCGTCGAAGACAATCGCCGAGGGCGAGCCCTTCGAGATCGAATAGATCACCGGAATGAGCGCCGAGAGGATCGACCACTGGTTGATCGTCGACGAGACGAGGTTCATGACGGCCATCGGCGCCTTCGAGATCTGGCGCGCCCAGTTGAACGCCGACAGCTTCTCGGGGAACTCGGAGAGAAACGGCGCGACCCACTGAACGAAGACGAACGGCGCGACACCCGCCGCGATCGCGAGCGCGAGCATCGACTCGACGAACGCGTGCGCCGAGGCGAGAAGGATGAGCCCGCCGACCAGAAAGATCCCGGTGATCGCCCATCCGCGCCGTCCGGGTCCCAGGCCCAGCGCCCAGCGGGAGACGGCTGGAAGGTCCTCGAGCTCCTCGACGTCACCCTCGCGAGGGGGCAGCCTGAGAAGCGCCCACAGGTACGCGAAGTAGCACAGCGAGAGGATCCCGGCGTCCCACAGCCCGAGCGACCCTTTCCACCAGATCACCGCGAACCACAGGAGCGGGGGCAGCATCCCCATGACCTCGAGCGAGTGCTCGTCGTCGAACTCGATCGCGATCCACGTCTTGCGCTTCCCCGAGCGGCGCGCGAAATACGCGGCGGTGAAGTACACGAGCGGCCACCCGAGGCCGACGAGGAGGCGTATCGATCCCGTGAAGTTCGCGATCGCGAGGTGGACCTTCGCCGGATCCTTCCCCGCCTCCCACGCGATGATCGCCTCCACGGCGAACTCGGGCAGCGTCTGGAGCCACGCGAGGATCGCGAGCGCGAGCCCCTGCGAGACGAGGAACTGCGCGGCCTCGGCCCCCCAGGCCACGAGGAACGCCGAGAAGAGGACGGACGGGAAGGTCCACAGGGCGGTCAGGGGCGTTGCCTTCGCGACGATCGCCGCCCCGGCTTCCGGGATTCCCTGCTTCATCGGGGACGGATTTAAACATGCCGCGGGCTAGACTTCCGGCCGCATGCCCCGCATCGATTCCCCGGCCAATCCGCGGGTCGCGGCGGCCGTCCGCGCGGTCGCCGCAGGCGACCGCATGCTCCTCGAGGGGACGCGGATGGTCGAGGACGCGCTCGACGCGGGGATCGCGCTCGAAGACCTCTTCGTCGTAGATGAGATCTCCGAAGAGCACGAAGATCTTCTTAGAAGGGTAAGAAGGGAAGAAGCGCCGGGAGGCGGTGGAGCGACGCCGGCTGGCGGCGCGACGCCGCCCCCTCGCGTCACCGAGGTGTCGGCCCGCGTCCTTCGAAGAATTTCCGATCTCCCTTCCGCCCGCGGCATTGCGGCTCTCGCGCCGCCGCCCCACCGCACGCTGGCATCTCTTTCTTCTCCTTCCTCTCTTCCACCTTCTAAGAAGCGGGTCTCCTCGGAGGCCGCCCGAAACGGCGCCGCTTCTCGTGCGAGAGGGTCCGAAGCAGAAGTTTCTTCTTCCCTCTTTGTTCTCCTCGACGACGTCCAGGACCCCGCGAACGTCGGCGCGATCGTCCGCTCGGCCGAGGCGTTCGGGGTCGCGGGCGTCGTCGCGACGCCCGGCTGCGCATGGCCGTTCTCGCCGCGCGCGCTGCGCGCGTCCGCCGGGAGCGCGCTGCGCGTGCCGATCGCCGCGCGCGTCCCGGCGGCCGACGCGGTCGCCTGGGCCCGGGGGCTCGGTGCGTCCCTCGCCGGTGCCGAGGCGCACGGCGGAGAGCCTCCCGAGAGCGCGGCAGCGGCGCGGCCGCTCGTCCTCGTCGTGGGCTCCGAAGGCCGGGGAATCTCGCCCGGGATCGAGGCCGTCCTCGACCGGCGGCTCACGCTGCCGCTCGGCGGACGCGTCGAATCCCTGAACGCCGCGGTCGCGGCAGGCCTGCTCCTTTTCGTTCTCAGCCGCCCCTGACGGAGTTACCATCCCGGATCGGCCGCCCAGCCGGCCGCCCACCATAGAAAGCGAGGACACTCACATGCGGCGATTCCTCATCGCCTCCGGTCTCACCCTGTCCCTGGCGCTCCCGGCCGCCGCCCAGGACGCCAAGCCCGCGGCCCCGAAGGCCGCCCCGAAGGCGCCCGCCAAGGCGGTCGCCGGCGCCCCCGCGAGCGAGGCGGACAAGACGCTCTACGCGCTCGGTCTCGTGATCTCCCGCAACCTCGCGGCCTTCAACCTCTCGGCGGCGGAGCTCGCGGTCGTCGAGCAGGGCTTGGCCGACGGCGTCCTCGGCAGGACGCCCAAGGTCGCGCTCGAGACGTACGGCCCGAAGCTGAACGACTTCGCGAAAGGCCGGGTCTCGGCTGGCGCGGCCGTCGAGAAGAAGGCCGGCGCGGCTTTCCTCGAGAAGGAAGCCGCCTTGCCCGGCGCGAAGAAGCAGGCCTCCGGCTTCGTCTATCACGAGACGAAGGCCGGCACCGGCGCGACGCCGAAGGCCACCGACAAGGTCAAGGTGCACTACAAGGGCACGCTCATCGACGGGACCGTCTTCGACAGCTCCATCGAAAGAAACGAGCCCGTCACGTTCCCGCTCAACGGCGTCATCCCGTGCTGGACGCAGGGCGTGCAGCTCATGAAAGTCGGCGGCTCGGCCCGCCTCGTCTGCCCGTCCGACCTCGCGTACGGCGACGAGGGCCGCCCGCCGCGGATCAAGGGCGGCGCGACGCTCGTTTTCGACGTCCAGCTCCTCTCGATCGAGAAGGACGCGGCGCCCGCCGCGGCCGGTCCCGCACCGAAGAAGTGAGCCCGCCGGGCGTCAGAACGTCTCGGCCGTGAACCGGCGGAGTCGGACCGACCCCCCGGACTTCCAGCTTTCCTCCGGCAGGCCGGCCCGCAGGCAGGCCTGCCCGAGGAGACGCTCGCCGTCCCACCCGAACCCTTCCGCGTCCCCGGGGAGGACGATTCCCCAGCGCTTTCCCTTCTCGGCCACGACACCGTGAATCCCGACGGTGATCTCGGAGGAAGAAGAGACTTCTTCGAACGCGGAGAGAACGGAGATCTGCGGCGTGTAGCGCGGGAGATCGCGAGCCGTCGCCGGCGAGACCCGCGGGTCGTGCAGGAGAGCGGCGACGGCATGTTGTTCGACGAGGACGTGAAGGGGCGATTCGGTCGCAGCCGCCCCGCTTCTGCCGCGCGCACGTCCGTCCTTCACCCATGTGACGAAGACGGACGCCGGCCGCAGGAGCGCGCTCCCCTCGGGTATGGCGGGCGCGAGCGCGCCGCGCAGTCCCATCGCGCGCGCGACCGCCGCAATCGCGACCTTTCTCAGCAAATCTCGTTCGGTCTCTTCGAGCATCACCGCTCCGCGAGAGCCATCTCGAGCGCGTCCCCGGAAGCGGCTTCGAACTCGTCCAGCTTCCCCGCGAAGAAGTGGTCCGCGCCCGGAACAGAGAGAAACTTCCAGCCACGCGCCCGCGCGATCGCAAGCGACTTACCGGGCGGGCTGAACTCGTCCTCCTCGCCCTGGATCCACACGACGCGCCAGCCGTGCGCCGCGGGCGCCGCGCCGTCCCACCGGTCCACGGGGAGACCGATCAGGAGCAGGACGTCCGGCGCGAGGCGCGGGGACGCGTGGAGAGCGCAGAGCGACCCGAACGAGAAGCCCGCGACGACGAAGGGTCCATTCGGTTCGCGCGTCCTCACCCAGCTGCCCGCGGCGACGAGGTCCTCGGTCTCGCCGATCCCCTCGTCGTAGGCGCCCGCGGACGCGCCGATGCCCCGGAAGTTGAACCTCAGCGCTGCGAGCGCGAAGCGGCTCGAGAGGAGCTTCGCCGCCCGGTGGACGACCTTCGTATGCATCGTCCCGCCGTGCTGCGGATGAGGGTGCGCGACGACCGCGGCGCCGGCGGGCGTCGCGGGCGAGCGGAGGAGGCCCTCGAGCGCCCCCGCCGGCCCCGGGATCGTCACCGGAACGAGCGTCGCATCGGCGGCAACCGTCACGACCGGCGACCTTAGCACGGGGATTCCGCGGCTTCCTCGGAGGCGAGTCGTCCCCTCCTATAAACTCGGCGCCCGCAAACGACGCCCCAGGAGCCTCGCATGAAGAACATCGTCCACATCGTCGGCACCGGCACGATCGGGGAGCCCCTCATCGGGCTCTTCACCGACTTCAAGCAGCACCTCGGGATCGACGAAGTCACCTTCCACAAACGCACGCCGATGAAGACGGAGCGCGCGAAGGTCAACCACCTCATGAAGCGCGGCGCGCATCTCGCCGCGGAAGAGGACAAGGTCGCCGACTTCGAAGCGCTCGGCCACAAGGTGTCCTACACGGCGCAGGAGGCGCTCGAGCGCGCGACGGTCGTCCTGGACTGCACGCCGGCCGGTAACGAGAACAAGGAGCAGTGCTACAAGCGTCTCAAGGGTCCCGTGGGCTTTCTCGCGCAGGGCTCCGAATTCGGCTTCGGGAAGATGTATGCGCGCGGCATCAACGACTCCGCGCTCGTCCCCGGCGAAGACAAATTCCTCCAGATCGTCTCGTGCAACACGCACAATCTCGCGATCCTCATCAAGACGCTCGGCATGGACGACGCCGGCGGCCTCTCGATGAACCGCGCACAGTTCGTCTGCATGCGCCGGGCGAACGACATCTCGCAGACGAAGGACTACTCCCCCGCCCCGACTTTCTCGAAGCACGACGACGAGGAGTTCGGCACACACCACGCGCACGACGTCTTCCACCTCTACGAGACTCTCGGCCTCAAACCAAAGGTCTTCTCCTCGGCGCTCAAGCTCAACACCCAGTACATGCATTCGGTCTGGTTCAACTTCGAGCTGAACGACAAGACGGACAAGAAGAAGGTCGTCGAGCACCTCAAGGCGAACCCGCTCGTCGCGCTCACGGAACGCAAGAGCGCGAACGAGGTCTTCTCGTTCGGCCGCGATCACGGCTACTACGGCCGCATCCTCTCGCAGACCGTGATCTCGACCCCGACGCTCGCCGTCGCGGACGAGGGCCGCGAGATCGTCGGCTTCTGCTTCACGCCTCAGGACGGCAACTCGCTCCTCTCGTCCGTCGCGGGCGCGATCTGGCTCATGGACCCCGAGCACGCGTCGACCCGCATTCAGGTCCTGAAGCGGTTCGTCTTCTCGGAGATTTAGGAAAAAGAGGGAGAAGAAGAAGAGAAGATTTTCTTTGAAGGTGAAGAGCTCGGGCCGCTTCGGCGGCACTCGCGAGCCGCGTCGAGGCTCTCGCGCCCACTCACCTTCTCAGAAGGAATTCCAGCGAAGCGGCGAGCGAGGCGCCGTCCGGCAGTCCACTGAGCCCCGGAAAGCGCTCTCGCAGCGAAGCCAGCCTCTTCTCCTCTCCCGTGAAGTCGTACGCGAGGACGACGCGGACGTTCCTGAGCTCGTCCGCGAGCGCGTCGAGGATGTAGAAGCCCTGGTGTGTCGCGAGGTAATGGACGGCGCGGGCTCGGTCGCCGCCGTGCCGCGCGACGAGCGCGTCGAGGTCGCCGGCGAGATCGGACTCGGGCGTGCGGTCGAAGACGACGTCGAGGAAGACCGCGTCCGGCGCCCGTTCGGCGATCGCGGCCCGCGCCTCCACGAGGCTGCCGGCCCGGACGAACGCCACGGCGGCGCTCCGGGCCGCGGTGAGGCGCGCGAACCCTTCAACGTACTCGCGGCCGTCCTCGACGACGAGGACGGTCCGATCCCCGGTCACCGAGCCTCCTCGACGACCGCGAACTCCACGGCGACGCCCTTCGCCCACCCGGGCGTGCCGGGCACGACGTCCACCGCGCCGTCCCAGCGCCGCACGACGTCCGCGACGACGCCGAGACCGCGCTCGGCGGCGCGTCCCCGGATCATTTCGGCGGTGAGGGGGCGCGGGTCCGCGTCGTACAGCACGAACCGTCCCTGAGCCTGTCCGGTGACCGGATCGCGGCCTGCCTCGGCGAGAAGCGAGAGGCGCGGCGAGCCGAGCGCGTTCGCGAAGAGGTTCCGGAAGAGCGTCTCCCATTCGGCACCCGGGAGCTTGACGCGCAAGGGAGGCGCCCCGCGCGCGAAGAGGCCGGCCGGCGCGAGCTCGGGCAGCGGAGCCTTCCGCTCCCGTGCGACGGACGCGAGCAGGGCCGACAGCCCTTCCCACGAGGCTTCCGTGGAGCCCGCGGCGTCGACGAGGCGGTTCAGCTCCAGCGCCGTGCGCGGGTGCAGGGCGTCCGCGGCCCTCGCGAGCCTGGCCGCGAGGGCGGCACGTCGGCGCTCGGGCAGCGCGTGGCCCGCGCCGACGGTGACGAGCGCGTCGTGGGCGGCGTCGAGCGCGTCGAGGCCCGAGGCGACGGGGCCGAGGATCGGGTCCTTGTGGCGGACGTTCAGCGTCACGCCGCGCCGGCGCGCCACTGAGGTCAGATCGTTCAGCGCCGAGCGCCCTTCGGCCACGAGTCCGGGCCCCGGTCCCGAGCCGTAGAGCCGGGCCGCGAGGATCTCCGCGCTGGGCCGGAAATCCTCCCCGGCGGAGAGCCTCTCCTCCACGTCCCCGAGCAGCAGGCCTCCGTGCTTGAAGACCTCGTGCGAGAGGCGCCCGAGCACGGGCCTGACGTCGCGCGTCGCTCCCGGGTCGCGCCGCAGCCACTCCTCCAGCGTGAGCCCGCGCCGGCGCCGGAGCGCGAGCCCGAGCCCGGCGACGAGCGCGAACGCCGCGAGGCCGATGCCCGCGCCGCGCAGCGTCTGGAGGCGCCGGTCCATCCGTTCCACCGCGGCGCGCGCCTCGTCGACGTGGAGGCCGTCGGGAGCCTCGTTCAGGTAACGACGCCACCACCCGACGGCCCGCATCCCGTCGCCCTCCGTCGCAGCGAGTCGGCCGAGCGCGTACAGGGCCTCGAGCGAGCCCGCCTGCTCCGCCTTCCGCCAGGCCCCCTCGGCATCGGCCTTCCTCGCGGGGCGGGACTCGAGCAGGGCCGCGAGGCGCTCCCAGCCGGACGCCCGAGAGGGGTCCACGTCGAGCGCCTTTCTCAGGGCCGTCTCGGCGCCGGGGGCGTCGTCGCTCTGGAGCCGGACGGTCGCGAGCAGCTCCCACGCGGGAACGAACGAAGGGTCGAGGCGAACGGCCTCTTCCAGCTCGCGCAGCGCGTGGGCGGGCGCGGACGCGTCCCCGCGCCGAAGGTAGACCTGAGCGAGGCGGAACGACGGCGCCGCGGGAGACGCCTCGGCGAGGCCGCCGGGCGACGGCCCGCGCTCGGCCGGACGCGCGAGGCTCGACACGAGCTTTTCCCGGAACGGATCGGTCGCCTGGCGGCCGTCCGGCGTCGCCGTGGCGCGCCACGCGTCGAGGCGTTCGAGGGCGCGGGCCGGGTCTCCCCACGCGGCCCAGCGGTCCGCGGCCTCCCGCTGCAGGCGCGGGATCTCCGGCCTCAGCGCGATGGCCCGGTCGAGGAGCGCGAGCGACTCCTCCTTCGCGGGGCGGTCGGGCTCGTTCCACAGGAGGTTCGCGAGCGCGAGGACCGCGTCGAAGCGGTCCGGATCCGCGGCAAGAGCCGTGCGGAAAGCGGCGGCCGCCTCCGCGTCGCGCCCCTCGCGCTCCTCGAGCCCGCCAAGGGCGAGCGCGGGCTCGACGTAGCCGGGAGAGAGCCGGAGCGAGAGGCGGAACGCGCTGCGGGCCCCGGCGCTCGCGCCCCGCGCGAGGAACGCCTTGCCTTCCGCGAACGCAGCGCGCGCTTCCCGCGAAGGCGGCGCGAAACCGGGCCTCACCGGCACCCCCCTCGCCTCCTCCTCGGCGTCGAGCCGGCGGATGCGCTCGCCGAGCCAGGAGCCCGCCCGCCGGCCACGGCGCTCCATGACCGCCAGGACGTGTCCGTACTGAAAGATCGCGTCGCGCCGGTCGCCGCGTGCCTCCGCCTGACGCGCGAGGACGAGGCGCTCGGACGGGGAGAGAAGCTCCGGCGCCTCGCGTGCGGCGGCCTGAAGAAGTCGCGCTTCGTCGTCCGCGTCGCCCGCGGCGGCGGCGAGGTCGGCCGCGCGGAACGTGAAGAGGAGAGGCGGAAAGAGGGTCGAGAGCCGGGCCCGGCGGACGAGGTCGCGGGCGCGGCCCAGAGCCTCGGGGTCCCGGGGAGTCACGGCCACGATCTGCGCCGCCTCCGCCGCGAGATGGTCCGCGTCCTCCTCGCAGCCGGACGGCGTCGGCGCCGCCGCGAGCGCGAGCGCGAGCGCCGGGACGAGCACGGGGCTCAGCCCTCCTGCCGCGCCGAGAGGCCGAGCTTGTTGAACCTGAGGCGCACGGCCCGCTCGTCGGCCGCCGAGCCCGTCATCCGCTCCGCCATCCGCGCGAAGTCGCCGTGGCACTCGTGGAAGATCTGGCGGAACGCGGAACGCTCGAGCTCGCGCCGGAAATCCTCGACGTTTCCGACTCTCGGCCGCGGGAGGGTCAGGACGTCCCCGCCCGCGGCGTCGCCCTCTTCCTGGCGCGCCTCGGCGAGCAGGTCGAAGAGGAGCCGGTTCTCGACCGCGAAGACGACCCGGCCGGCCCGGTCGAGTGACGCCGCCGTTCGCCCGTAGAGCGTCGCCGCGAGCAGGTCCGAGAGGACCATCCCGAACTGCCTCAGGTTACCGGGCCACGGATGCTTCGTGATCGCGGCCCAGCCCTTGCGCGGCAGCGAAAACACGACGGGCGCACGGCTCCGCGAAAGCTCCTGCTCGCCGCGGGCGAGCTCGAACGCGTCCTCGCGGTCGGGCTCCGGCGCGCCGGCCGCGCGAACCTGCGCCTGGATCTCCGCGCGGTGGCCCCGGTCGGAAAAGAAGGCGGCCGCGTGGTCGTCCGCGAGGTCCTCGAGGTCCTCCCTCCGCTCGGCGAGCGGGGGGAGCGCGAGAGCGAGGGCGGGATTCAGGCGCATGAGGAGGTCGGCGCGGAACGTGCCCTCCGCGACCTTCCGGCGCAGGTCGACGTTCGAGGCCGCGACGATCCGGGCCGTGTGCGGAATGGTCGCCGTCGCCCCGACGCGCCGGACGACGCCGTCGTTGAGAGCCGTCAGCAGCGACTTCTGAGCGTCCGGCGACAGGTTTTCGATCTCGTCGATGAAGAGAGTCCCGCCCGCGGCGGCCTCGAAGACCCCCGGCCTGTCGGCGACCGAGCCCGTGTACGAGCCGCGGACCGAGCCGAAGAGCGCGGCCTGCAGGAGCGCCTCGGGCACGGTCGCGCAGTCGAACGACACGAGAGGGCCCTTCCGGCCCGAGAGGGGATGCACGACCTCGCGCACGAGGAAGTTCTTGCCCGAGCCCGTCGGGCCGGTCACGAGGAGCGGCAGCGGCGTCGGCGCGAGCGACGCGATGCGTCGCCTCACCTCGCGCATCGCGGACCCGCGTCCCCAGAAGAACGATCCCGTCGACAGCGGCGCGTCGCGCTCGGCGAGGACGCGCCTCACGACACGAACGAGCCCCTCGCCCGTCGCCTCGTCCTCGCCAACCGTATACGTGAACGCGTCCGCGCGCAGCCGGCGCGCCTCGTCCTCGAACGGGATGTCCTCGTGCGCCGTCGTGAGGACGACCGGCAGGTCCGGCGCACGGCGGCGGAGCCGCTCGAGGATGTAGAGGCCCTGACGGTCGCGCCGCTCGCGACGCTCGCGCCTTCCCGCCGCCGCGTCGCCGAGAGGCCTGCGGTCGGGGAGGAGCTCCTCGTCGGCGATCTCGAAACGCAGGTCCAGAACGACGGCGTCCGGAAGCCGCCCGCCGCGCCCGAGCGCGCATTCGGCCTCGGACCAGCTCGCGGCGAACACCTTGCCGTCGGAAGGGCCCACGAGCGTCAGGTCGGGGGCGAACTTCCGGAAAAGCTCGGCCGTTCTCGGCTGGTCGTCCACCACGAGAACCCGCAGCCCGCCCTTCACCCGCCGCCCCCAAGCCGGCCGCCGTCGCGGCCGCCGAGCGGCCGCAGGACCTCGGGCCCCTCCTCGACGGCGACGCGCCGGTAGAACGCCGTGCACGCCCGGGACGCCTCGAGGCAGGCGTCGTCGAGCGCGACGAGAGCGAGGAGAGAAGAGGAAGACTCGTCGAGTGAAAGAAGCACGGGGCGGGCCGCCGCAATTCGGTCGACGGTCTGCGCGATCGCGGCCAGGTCGGGATCGCCCGCGTCGAACATCGGCCCGTCTTCCCTCTTCCACTCTAAGAACATTTGCAGGACGTCACCCTTCGCCAGTGCCCCGCTCGCGAGCCTCGGGGCCAGAAGGTCTGCCGCGAGGCGAGCGCGCAGAGCTTCGGGGTCCGTCTCCCTCTTTTCCGGCGCGCTCCACCGGAGCACCTTGCCCACGTCGTGCTTCAGCCGGAAGGCTGCGGTCTTGCGCCGCAGCCTCCGGTCCTCGACCTCGCCCGTCTTCGCCATGCCTCCTTGATTATCCGCTGAGGCGCTCGCCCAGATGCTCGAGGCGAACCCAGTCCACGACGCCCGGCGCCGAGAACGGCCTGTCCACGACGACCGGCTTGCGGCCGCCCTCGACGTCGCAGAGCACGTGGCTCTTCGGAATGCGCGTTCCGTCGGCCGTGAAGCCCTCGCAGACGACGAGGAGAAGGCGGCCGTCCGGCGAGAAGCCGAGCGACGTCGTGTAGCGGTCGGCGCTGCCGGCATCCGGCGCACCCGCCGCCCCTGCGGCTCCCGCCGCGAGGATCTCGGGCTCGGCGGCCACGGCGGGATCGAACACGCGGGCGCGCGCGAGATCCAGGAGACGCGTGCGGCGGCGGCCCGAGACCGGCGCCTCGTCCCACACGAGCCTCCGGCCCGTGGCGTCGAACGCGAGGCTCGCGGGATCGGCCCCGGCGACGACGAACGGCTGGATGACGTCGCGGCCGTCCGGCTTCGTCACGACGAGGAGCGTCGCGCCGTCGCGGGCGACGAACTGCGCCCGGATCCCGCCGGCCGAGACGACCGGCTTCTCCGACACGACGCTCTTCGGGAGCGACTTCGTCAGGCGCGCCACGAGGCGGTCGGCCGCCCGGCGGCGCGAGGCGTCCGGCGCCGTCGCGGAGACCTCCGAGGCGCACGCGATGGCGGCGTCCCGGATGCCGGGGAACGTCGCCGCGTCCCCCGTGCGGGCCGCGTTCTCCGCGAGCTTCGTCAGGAGCCGTGCGCGCTCGAGCTGCAGCGACGTCCTGCGGGCCGACGACGGAAACGACGCGAGGTACTCGCCGAGGTCCTTCTCCCGGCGCGACGCGGCCTTCGGATCGAACACGCCGCGTCCGTCCGTGAGGGGGCCGCAGGCCGTGAGGAGCCGCAGGCGCGCGCGTTCGGCGAGATCCGCGGGAGGATCGAGCGCGATCGCGCGCCGGTACGCGTCCCCGTCGTAGCGGAACGTGCGGCCGTCTCCCGCGGGCACGACTCCGACGCCCCACAGCGATGCGACGAGAACGGACGACGGGACGCGGCCGTCCGCTCCCGCGAAGATGCTCTGCGCGAGAAGCTCTCCGGTCCGGCCGAGGAGATCCCAGACCTCGGCGTTCCGCGGCTCGCGGCGCGCGGCCTCGACGAGATACGCCGACGCGAGAACGGGCCGGCCCCTCGACTCCAGGAGGAGACGCGCGTTCCTCACGAGGTCTTCCGTCTTCGTCCGGGCGTCGTCGAGGACGAAGAACGCGGAAGCGTCGGCCCAGCCCCTGACGCCCACGGCGCCGCCCCAGCCGGGCGACGTCACGAGAACCTTGCCGCCGGACCTCTCGAGGAAGGTCGCCGGAGCGCTCGCCGCGACACGGCCCCCGCGGGCGGCGCGGTCGTCCGGCGTCTCCGAGACGGTGACCGACCGGAGGGCGACGAGGCGCGTGCCGGTCGCCGCGACGCCGGACGGGACGGCGGTGCCGTCTTCCGCGCGGGCGATCGCGGCGAGGAGGAGCGGGGACACGAGCAGGCCGAGAAACGCAAGGAGCCTGAGGAGCGGGGCGATCGTGCGTCGGAACATGTGAACCTCCCGGCGCGGGCTCTCGGCCGCGCCATCCCCCTCCGATTCACGCGACATGCCGCCCTCGCCCCGCCAACCCACGCCAGCCGCGCACTCGCAACAGGATCCGTTTCGAAGAAGATTTCTTCGAATAGGAATATGGGACCGGGGCGATGGAGTCGGCCGCCCGCGCCGCGGCCCTGGCACCTTTCGTGGATTTCCTTCCTCCGTGCGGCCCCGCGCCGCCGAAGGAGACGACGATGAGCGACATCTTCCCCGACCCTCCCGAGCCTCCCGAGCCTCCGACGCCTCCAAAGCCTCCCTGGCGCGGGAGGCTTCGCGACCTCCTCGGCACCGGGGACGGGTTGCGGCGCTTCCCCACGCGCAACGTGCTCCTGGGCGCGACCCTCGTGGCCGCTCTCTGGTCACTCTCGCGCTGGGTCGAGCGCAGCTTCCAGGCCGTGGCGCCCGGCGAGGCGGGCCTCGTCGTGAGCAAGTTCACGGGCGCCACCCGGCTCGTCCCGCCGGGCAGCCACTTCCTGCCGCGCGGCTTCTACGTGCTCACCCGCATGCGCGTCTCGGACCAGCTGCTCTCGGGCCCCGCGGCCACGTTCACGGTCCCGACCCGCGACGGCTTCGCGGTCGGGCTCGTCCTCCAGGCCCGCTGGTCGCTCGACCGCAACCAACTCCTCGCGCGCTGGGCCGGCCTGCCCGCCGACCCGGGCAAGGAGGTCGTCGGCCCCGTTCTCGCCTCCGCGTTCCGTGCTCTGGCCCCCGAGTACGACGCCCCGTCGCTCCTGGCGAGCAAGCGGGAGGAGCTCTCGAGCCGCGCAACGAAGCAGGCGGCCGAACGCCTCGCCGAGGCCGGGATCATCCTCAAGGACGTCCTCGTCGGTGACCTCAAGCTGCCGGCCGAGTTCGAGCGCGGGCGCCTCGCGCTCCTCGAGCAGGCGCAGCTCGTCGAGCGTACCGAGGCGAATCTCCGTTTCAAAAAGCAGGAGGTCGAGCAGCAGCGCCTCGAGGCCGAGGCCCGCAAGGCGCGCTCGGACAAGGAGGCCGAGGCCGCGGCGAACCGGCGCCTCATCGAGGCGAAGGCCGAATCCGACGCGATGGCCTTCATCCTCCCGCTCAAGGAGAAGGGGATCAGGCAGCAGGAGCTCGAGGCCGAGGCGCAGAAGGCGCGGCGCGTGAAGGACGCCGAGGCCGCGGCGCAGACGATGAAGATCCAGTCCGACGCGGAGGCCTCGCGCCGCCGCGTCCTCTCGGAGGCGGAGGCCTACGCCATCCGCCAGACGTCGCTCGCCCAGTTCGAGAACCTCAAGCGCGAGGTCGAGCTCATCGAGAGGAATCCCACCTGGGTCCAGAAGACGCTCGCCGAGAAGCTCGGCGACAAGGTGCAGGTCATCGTCATGCCGAGCCTCACGACCGACATCCTCGGCAAGGAAGCGGGCAAGCGCGTCGCGAACGGCCAGAGCGCGCTCGCGTCCCGCGCCGAATGAGGAAGAGGAGAGCAAGGGAGCTCCATTGAAGAGCGAGAGAAAGATAGAGAGAAAGAAAGAGATTTCCATGAAAGTGGAGAAGAGAGCCCCAGCGGGATCAGCGGGATCAGCGGCCCGCGCGACGCTTGCCTCGGTCGTTCTCGTCGCGGCCGCTACGCTTGTCGCCTGCCCCGCCGCCCCCTCGCGCGCGCAGCAGCCTTCTCCACCTTCTAGGAAATCTTCTTCTCCTTCTTCTCCCTCTCTCCCCTCTTCACCCTCAAGGAAATCTCCGTCTTCCTCTTCTCTCCCCTCTGACTCGATCTCTCCCGATTCACTCTTCGAAGGGCCCGAAGGCGGTCGGAATCTCGTCGTCGTCGGCCGCTATCTCGCGGCCGACGACACGCGGCTCCCCCTGGCGGCGGCGTTTCTGGCGCGCGGCGCCACGCGGCTGCGGGCCGAGGCGACGCCGGACCCCCGCGCCGAGGTGCTCCTCGGCGAGACGGCCGAGCGCCTCGCGTCCCGGCCCGGCGCCGCGCCCGAGGGCGTCGGGTTCACGGCCGTGTTCGACACGAAACGCGGACGGCACGTGCGCGTCTACGACGGCGATGCGTTCCGGCGTGTCCTCGACGACCTGCGCTCTTCCGTCGAAGGGCCGCTCGCCGAGCTTCGCGAACGCGCCCTCGCGGGCGCTCTGCGCGCCCGCTTTCCCCTCCCCGGCGTCACGCTGGTCTCGAAGTGGGAGGAGACCGTGGCGTGGCTGACATTCGCCGAGGCGGTGCGCTCACCACGGGTGGCCGAGGGCGTCTCGCGCCGTCTCGAGCGCGCCGCACCCGACCTCGCGCGTCTCCTCCTCGCCGCCCGAAAGGTCGACGACCTGACCACCCTTGCGCGGCGGCTGACCGACGCGAGTCAGCGGCTCGAGGCCCTCGAGCCGGATCCGGCCAAGGCGCGCCGTCTCCGCGTCGCGGCGCGCGCGGTCCGGAGACTGCGCGGATCCGGCGCGGCGCCCTTCCCGCAGGAGGTCCGGCTGACTTTGGAGCCCGCGCCCGCGGTCGTTCGCATCGAGGGCGAAATCGGGAACCTCGCCCTCGTCGTGGCCTCACGGCCGGACGCGCCCAAGGAGGCGGCGTTTCGGCGCGTCCTCCATGCGCCGCTCCTGCCGGTACCGGGCTCTCTCGCCCTGACGGCGGATCGCCGGGCCGCCACGTGGCTCGAGGCCGAAACCCCGACCCGCCTGACGCGAGTCGCCGTCGCGCTGGACGGGTCGGGGCCCGTCGCCGTCACAGGTCGCGGTACTCGAGCCGGATCTTCGTCTGTCCGTACGCCTTCCCGTCGACCTCGACGTAGGGGTAGATCAGGAAGTTGACGGGGCCGTCCTTCTGACGGGGCGTGAGCTCGAGATCGCGGCCGGTCGTGACGTCGAACCGGTCGGCGTCGAGGTTTCCGAAGAGGTACGCCTTCTTCGCGGGGTCATGGAGCTTCGCGGCGTCCGACGCGTCCACGGGGACCCACTCCGTACCCGACCAGAATTCGGCCCAGCAGTGGTAGCCGGGGACCGTGCCCTCCTTCGCGGGCAGGATCGGGAAGCCGATGAAGAAACGGACCGGGATGCCCTGCGACCGGGCGAGGGCCATGAACGCAGAGTGGAAGTCCGTGCAGTTGCCCTTCTTCACGTCGCAGAAGCGCTCGGAGTCGCCGCGGCCCCACCCGGGCGTCGTCTTGTCGTACGTGCCGTTGTCCACGAGATATTCGTAGAACGCGTGCGCCTTCTCCACGGCGCCCGCCTTCCCCGCCGAGAGCCGGTCGGAGAGCTCCTTGATCCGGGGCGTCAGCGGGACGAGGCGCGTCGACGCGAGGTAGGCACCCGGGTTTGCGGGAGCGGTCCGCTCGGTCAGCGCGTCCCTCACGGCCTCGCGCCTCACCACCTTGTAACGAGCCCTCACCTCCACGTCCTTCCCGAGCTGGCCGGGCTGGTCGAGGACGAAGTGAGCCACGCGGTTGCCGGCCGAGTCCTTCCCGATCGTATAGGGCGCCGGCGCCTCCACCTTCACGTCCGAGATCGTCTGGTACGCCCCGTCGGATGGAAGCGGGATCCAGACGTCGACGCGGCCGGCCGTCGCCGGGGGCGAGAGGATGGTGCCGACCCAGGTCGCCTCGACGGAGCGAACCTCCGCCTTGTGGCTCGTGACGGTACTGCCCGAGAGAGTCACGGTCGCCACGAGACCCGTGGCGGCGAGCGCGTAACTCGACTTCCTCATGAAACGATCCCTCCTGAGAACCATTCTAGGCAAGCCGGGCGCGACTAGGACAGGGAAAGAAAGTGGAAGGCGGCGATCACGAGAGAGTGCGTGATCCGCCCGCTCCGGATGAGAGACGGGATCCGGCGGAGGGGCACGAGCTCCACGGCCAGGTCCTCGCCTTCGTCGGGTGTCGGCTCGCCCACCCTCCGGCAGCCCGTCGCGAGCCAGGTCGAGCAGCGGTTCCCCTGGATCGCGGGATTCGGGTGGACGACGCCGATCCTCCGCCAGCTCCGCGCCACGTACCCCGTCTCCTCGCGGAGCTCGCGGCGGACTGCAGCGGCGGCCGACTCACCCTTCTCGACGCTGCCGCCGGGAATCTCGAGCGTGATCGAGCGCGTTCCCGCGCGGTACTGGCGCACGAGGACGACCTCGTTCCGGGGCGTGAGCGCGACGACGTTCGCCCAGTCCGGGCACTCGAGGACGTAGAACGCATGGGGCTTTCCGGTTCGCGGCGAGCGCGTGCGGTCTCCACGGACGGAGAAGACCTTGAAGTCGCCGAGGGTGCGGCTCGCGAGGACCGGCCAGACGCTGGGCGAGGTTCGAAAAGCGCCGAAGATTTTCTTAGAAGGTGAAGAGGGCCGGGCCGAGGTCTGCCCGCGCGTCGGAGCGGCTCGCGCCGGCTCCCTTCGACGACCACCGCCCGCGCGGCGCGCCCCTCCCCTCCTAACCATTCAAAGAAATCTTCTCTTCTCTTTCTCTTCTTCTCGCTTCTTCTTCTTGCATTTCTTCGCCCCTCCGGCTGCCTCAGGAGTTCGCGAAGCCCGTCACGATGTACGAGCCGCTCTTCGCGTCCCGCTTGAGCGTGATGACCTTCACCTTCTCGGCGGCCTCGAGGAGCTCGGAGAACGCGCGGAACCCGTAGTAGCTCTCGTTGAACGACGGATTCTTCCTCTGCATGGTCTGCTTGACCATCGAGCCCCAGAGGATCTCCTTGTTCTCGCGCTTGAGGGCGAGGATGGAGTCGATGAGGAGCGCGAACGCCTCGGCCGTCTTCTCGGGCAGGCCGTGCAGCGACGGGGCTTTCGTCTTCTCGCGGACGAGGTCCTCGTAGTAGAGGAACTCGTCGCAGTTGTCGATGAGGAGCTCCGACGTCGAGCCTTTCACGCCGAATCCGAGGACCTGCTTGTTGTTCTCCTTGAGCTTCGAGACGAGGGGCGAGAAGTCCGAGTCGCCTGATCCGATCACGAACGTCGTGATGTGCTCCTTGTTCGAGGCGAGGTCCATCGCGTCGACGACCATCCGGATGTCCGCGGAGTTCTTCCCTGTCATGCGGTGCTGCGGGATGTCGATGAGCTCGAAAGCGGCTTCGTGGAAGGCGCGCTTGTACTCCAGGTAACGGTTCCAGTCCGCGTAGGCGCGCTTGTAGACGATCTTCCCCTTCTCGAGGAGCCGCGAAATGAGCAGCTTGACGTCGAACTTCGGATGGCCGCTCTCGCGGAGGCCGATGAGGAGGTTGTCGATGTCGATGAAGAGCGCGAGATTCTGTTCTTCGGTGTTCATGGCTCCTGCGGGGGGCGGGCCGCCGACGGCCTCTCCGTACGCGGCCGGCATCCAGGTGACGGACGAGACCGCGGGAGGGGGCGGAAGGGGCGGCGGGGGCGGCACGACGGGCGCCGGCTCCGCCTCGGGAAACGGGAGGTCGCTGGCGTCCGCTGCTTTCTTCAGGGTGGTGGATCGGCCGCGTCCGCCTCGGCGGCGCCGCCTCACGCCGCCCGCTTTCGGGGCAGCCTCGTTTTCGGTCACGGGGCGGCATTGTCGCACGGATCGGCGCGACGCGCCGGGTGCGAGAATCACGCCGTGGGTCTTTCTCCCCTCCTCTTCGACCTCCACGGCGAGGGCAGCGTCGCCCTGACCGGCCGGGACCGCGCGTCGTTCCTCCAGGGGCTCGTGACGAACGACGTGAAGGCTCTCGCGCCCGGGCAGGGCTGCGCCGCCGCGTTCCTGACGCCGAAAGGCAAACTCCTCGCGACGTGCGTCGTCCTCTGCGAGGCGGACCGTCTCCTCCTCGACACGCCTCCGGAACTCGCGGGGACCGTCGAGGCGCTCCTGAGGAAGTACCTCGTGTTCAACGACGTGACGATTTCGAACGAGTCCGCAACGACGCACGTCTTCCACCTCACGGACGAAACGAACGGGCACGCCGCTGAAGATTTTCTGAGAAGGTTGAGAGGGCCGGGCGACGTCGGCGCGCCTCCGGCGGCGCCGCACGCGCGCGCAACCGTCGATGTTCGGCCGGGCCCTCAATTCACCTTCAAAGAAGACTCTCGGTCCCCCGGCGCCGCCGAAGGCGGCGCAAGTCCCGTCGTGATCGTCCGCGAGAACCGCACGGGCGCCCCCGGCTGGGACCTCCGCGTCCCCTCTTCCCTTTCAGAAGAAATCCGAACGGCGCTGATCGCCGCGGGGGCGCATCTCGAATCTCCCGCGCGTCTCGAGTCGCTTCGAATTCTCGCGGCCATCCCGCGCTGGGGCGCGGAGCTGACCGAGGCGGTCCTGCCGGACGAGGCGGGCATGCGCGAGCGCGGATTCATCTCGGAGACGAAAGGCTGCTACGTGGGCCAGGAGATCGTCGCGCGCGTCAAGACGTACGGCCACGTGAACCGCCTCCTCGTCCGCCTCGGCGTTTCGGGTGGCGTCCCAAGACCGGGGGAAGAGATCTTCTTTGAAAGTGAAAAGTGCGGCGCCGTCACGAGCGCGGCGGCCGCTGGCGCTTCGGGCGATGCCGTGGTCCTGGCGTACGTGAGGCGAGAGCGCGCCGCGGAAGGTACCGCGGTGACGGTCTCCTCATTCGCAGGCGATCTTCCGGCGACCGTCGCCAACGTGGCGCCATTACCGCACTGCTAACGCTTGTCACACCGACCCCGGCCGCCCGAGCAGGTATCCCTGCCCGTACGTGACGCCGAGGCGCTTGACGGCCTCGAGCTCCTCCTCCGTCTCGATGCCCTCGGCGACGGTCGCCGCGTCGATGCGGTCCGCGAGCCGGACGAGCATCTCGACGACGTCGGCCTTGATCGAGTCGTTGTGGAGCCCCGTCACGAGGTAGTTCGAGATCTTGAGGAAGTGCGGCTTCAGCTCGGCGATCGACTGGAGCGAGGCGTAGCCGGAACCCGCATCGTCGATCGCGATCTTGAAGCCGAGCCCGCGGAGGACCTGGATGCTCTCGCGGAACAGCTCGTAATCGCGGATCGCCGCGCGCTCCGTGATCTCGAGGACCACCCCGCTCCGGATCGCGAGGAGCGGCTGCAGGACGTCGTGGCCGCGCGACTTCAGGTCGTGAATGAGCTCCGTCTCGACGTTCACGAAGAGCACGCCCGCTCTGCCCTGGAAGCGCTCGGCCGAGAACTGCATGCAGATCTTCTCGAGCGCCCACACCTGATCCGACTTGATCGCATAGTCGAACAGGACCTCCGGGTTCTCGAACGGCGAATCGGCGGGACCCCGCGAGAGGGCCTCGTGCGCGAACCGACGACCGGTCGCGAGCTCGATGATCGGCTGGTAGACCGTCGCGATCTGGCGGTGGACGAGGATGTCCTTGAACTGCTCGCGCAGAACAGCCGCGCGCTCGCCTTCCTTCGTCGAGGCCATCGTGATCGCCTCGCGCAGGGCGCGGTACACGAGGCGCTCGAGGCGCACCTGCGGGCTGTGCAGGATCTTCGACCACCCGACGAAGAGCGCGATCTTCCTCTGGATGCGATCCCGGAACTTCTCGTTGAGCTGCGCCCGGAGCGACTCCTCGACCTGGCGTGCCTTCCGCTGAAGGCGCTCGAGGATCTCGTCCCCGCGGAGCCCCGGCGGCACCGAGAGGAAGACGTAGAACTCGGAGCCCGAGGGCCTGTTCACGGCGACGAGGTCCTCGGCGGAGAAGAGCGTCCCGAGGAGACGCTTCAGCGCGCGGGACGCCTCGCGCAGGACGTCGTCGAAGACCTCCCAGCCATAGAAGTCCTCGATGTGCGCATAGTTCTCGAAGTCGACGAAGAGGACGCCGACCTCCTGGTCGACGAGGAGCCACTCGCGGAGGGCGTCCACGATCACGGGAATCGTCGGGAGCCCGGTGACGCTGTCGAAGAGGAGGTTCCGGGTCCGCGCGTCTCCGGACTCCTTCGGAAGGAAGGCGGAACGCGGCCCCTCCCGCGGCTCGAGGAGCCGCTCGACCGTCTCGAGGAGGTGCCGCTTCGTGAACGGCTTCGTGATGTAGTCGTCGGCGCCGACCTGCATTCCCGTGATGAGGTCCTTGATCTCGGACTTCACGGTGAGCATGACGACCGGAATCGAGGACGTCTCGGGAAGGTTCTTGAGCGTCGCGCAGACCTCCCAGCCGGACACCTCGGGCATCGTGACGTCGAGCAGGATGACGTCGGGCTGTACGGCCGCGGCCTGGTCGATCCCCTCCTTGCCGTTCCGCGCCACGACGGTCGCGTACCCGGCATTGCCGAGAAGGGTCTGGACGATGAGGAGGATGTCCTCGTCATCGTCGACGATCAGGACCTTGCGCTCGTTCACGGTGCGCCGATCTTAAACGGCGTCAGAAATCGACGTCCCACGACGCGTCCGCGGGCAGGGCCGGGAGCGACTCGACGTTCACGTGGTCCACGCGGGCGAGCCGGGAGCCCTCGGAAAGCGCGGCCTCGAGCCGGTCGAGGGCGTGGAGCGGCCCCTTCGCGACGACCTCGACGCGTCCGTCGTCGAGGTTCGACGCGCCGCCCGACAGGCGCAGCGCGCGCGCGACCCGGGTCGCGAACGCGCGGTAGCCGACTCCCTGGACGCGGCCCGTCACGACGAAGCGCCGCACGGACAGCGTCCAGCCGCCGGACTCCTCGACGTCGCGCTCCCTCAACGCCGGACCGGCTCCCGGGGCGCGAAGCCGAAGCGGCCGACGAGCGGCACGTAGGCGACCTCGCCGGCGTCTTCGGTCCTCACGCGCCCGTTCGGGAGGCGCTTCACGACGAGGAGCCTCTGACGCCCCGCTGTCCCGACCGGTACGACGAGGCGGCCCGTCGGGGCGAGCTGCGCGACGAGGGGCTCCGGCACCTCGGGCGCCGCTGCCGCGACGACGATCGCGTCGTAGGGCGCGTGCTCGCTCCAGCCGTACGACCCGTCGAACACCTTGACGGAGACGTTCGCGATCCCGAGCGCCGCGAGGAGCGCCTGCGCCCCTTTCGCGAGAGCGGCGATGCGCTCGAGCGTGAAGACCCACCGCGCGAGGCGCGCGAGGACCGCGGCCTGATAGCCCGACCCGGTTCCGATCTCGAGAACGCGGGAGTCCGGCGTCAGGGCGGCGAGCTGCGCCGCGCGGGCGACGTTCGCGGCCTGGGTGATCGTCTGGCCGTGTCCGATCGGGAGGGCATGGTCACCGTACGCCTCGCCCGCGAGGGCGGCGGGCACGAAAAGGTGCCGCGGCACGGCGGCGATCGCCTCCGCGACGCGCGGGTCCGTCACGAATCCCGCCGAGCGGAGCCGCTCCGCGAGGGCCCGCCGCTCCGGCGCGCCCGCCCGGGCCGCGCGCTGGACCTCGGGATCCTCCGGCTTCACGCCTCGATCTTAACCGTGCTCGCGCGCCACGAGCCACGCGTAGAAGGCGTCCGCCGGCATGGGCCGCCCGAGAGCCCAGCCCTGCACGGCGTCCACGCCGAGCCGCGCGACGAGATCCCACTGCTCGGAGGTCTCGACGCCTTCGGCGACGGTCGTCATCCCGAGGCGCTTCGCGAGAAAGACGCTGGACTCGACGATGGAGCGCGCGGTCCGGTCGTCGGCCGCGGCCCGGACGAAACCCTGGTCGATCTTGAGCTCGGTGAACGGGAACTTCTTGAGGTGGTCCATCGTCGCGAAGCCCGTTCCGAAGTCGTCGATCGACAGCCCGATGTCCCGAAGGCGGAGGCGCGTCAGGATCTCGAGGCTCGGCGCGAGCTCGTGCGCGACGGCACTCTCCGTGACCTCGACCGTGAGGCTCTTGAGAGGTACGCCGTAAGACTTCGCCTGCCGCTCGAACTCCTCCGGCAGCCGGAGGCGGTGGAGATTCCGGAAGGACAGGTTCACGGCCACGTTCACGTCCACCCCGGCCCGGCGCCACGTGCCGGAGGCGAGGAGCGCCCGGTCCAGGATGCGGTCCAGCAAACCGTCGATGAGCCCGTGCTCCTCGGCGAGAGGGACGAACGTCTCCGGGCTCACGAGACCCTTGATCGGGTGCCGCCAGCGGGCGAGAGCCTCGGCGCCGACGACCTTGCGCGTCCTCGCGTCTGCTTTCGGCTGGAACCAGGGCTCGATCTCGCCCGCGGCAAGGGCGGCCCGGAGCTCGTCCGGGGAAACGTCCACCTCGGGCGACGGGAGGCCCGTGGCGGGCGCCCCGGCCCTCCGGACGGCCTTCGCGAGGTCCGCCGGATGGACCGGCTTGGACAGGACGCCGAGTACGTTCAGCTCGAGCGACCTGGCGAGGCCCTCGACGGCCTTCAGGAGACGCTCGTCGGCGCCGCTCATGAGGAGGACGGCGCCCGCGTAGCCGCGAGTCGCGAGGTGGCGCAGGAACGCGATTCCGTCGAGCTCCGGCATCTGCAGGTCCGTCACGACGAGCCCGATGCCGCTGTCCGGCCCGACGTCCGCCTGAAGGGCCTCGTTGCCGTCGTGCGCGACCCTCACGTCGGCGATGCCCATCCTCCAGAGGACGGACACGACGAAGCGCGCGACCGCAGGGTCGTCGTCCACGACGAGGACGGCGAGCGGAGCGCCCGCCTCGCCCTCGCCCGCCATCTCAGATTCCTCCCAAGATCTTCTGGGCGAGGCCGTCCAGCGCGGCAAGCGCGCGGTAGTCCGTCATGTCCATGTGGAGCGGCGTCACGGAGACCCAGCCTTCCGCGACCGCGAGGAGGTCGGTGCCCTCCGCCTTCGTGTCGACGAACGTCCCGCCGATCCAGAAGTAGGGCTTCCCGCGAGGGTCGATCTTTTCGACGATGTTCTCGCCGTAACGGCGCCGTCCCATTCGCGTCGGACGGAAGCCCTTCGGGGCGCCGGCCGGAATGTTCACGTTCCAGAGCGTGTCCTTCGCCGGCGGGTGGTCCTTCGCCCAGGTGATGAGAGCGCGCGCGGCCTCTTCGGCGCCCGTCCAGTCCACCGCTCCGACCGCGTCGCGCACGTAGTCGAGCGAGAACGCGATCGAGGTCACGCCGAGGAGCGTTCCTTCGAACGCGCACGCGACGGTCCCGGAGTACGTGACGTCGTCCCCGAGGTTCGGGCCCGCGTTGATCCCCGAGAAGACGAAGTCCGGCGGGTTCGGCTTGAGGATCGAGCAGAGAGCGATGTTCACGCAGTCCGTCGGCGTCCCGTCCACCACCCAGGTGCGCTCCGCCGTCTGCCGCACGCGCAGCGGCCGATGCATCGTGAGGGCGTGCGACGAGGCGCTCTGCTCGCGGTCCGGCGCCACGACGTACGTCTCGAGGCCCGCGGCCCGCGCGGCGCGCTCGAGCGCCTCGAGACCCTCGCTGTGCACGCCGTCGTCGTTCGAGATGAGAGCCTTCACGCGCGCGCTCCCGGCCCCTCGTAGACGACCCTGTTCCGTTCCGTCTCGTGGAGGACGACGCGCACGAGACGCGCCGGAGCGACGGCGGGCGCGAGCTCGTCCCAGATCCTCACGGCGATGTTCTCCGCCGTCGGGTTCAGTCCGGCCAGGAACGGGACGTCGACGTTCAGGTTCCGCCGGTCGCACGGCCTCACGACGCGGTCCGTGACGACCCTTTTCAGGTCCGCGAAGTCCATCACCCAGCCGGTCTCCGGCTGGATCGGACCCTCGACCGTGATCTCGAGCCCGTACGTGTGGCCGTGACCGTGGGGGTTGTTGCACTTCCCGAAGACGCGGCGGTTCCATTCCTCGTCGCGCGCGGCGCTGTGGAGGCGGTGCGCCGCCGAAAAGTGCGCCCGAGTCGTGATCCTCACGGAGGGACCGGTCATCGGGACCAACGCGCGCGCGCCGTCGACCAGAGCCGCAGGCGCCGGTAGACCTCCTCCGGGGTCGCGTCCACGTAGACCGTCTGCGAGTAGGCGATCCCGCGCGTGCGCTGCACCTCGCGGACGATGTGCTCGGCGGCGTTCACCGCCGTGCACGACCGGGTCTCGAAGACCGGGGTTCCGTCGATGACGTCGCCGACCATGACGGCGAGAGCCGATACGCCGAGCAGCGTGAGGCAGGACGTCAGCTCGGACTTCCCGATCGCGATCGACTGCATCTCGGACGAGCCGCCGGCGTCGAAGCCGCCCGGGACGAACCAGCGGAGCGAGAAGGACAGCGGGTCCCCCTCGTAGCCGCCACGCAGGTAGATGCGTTGTCCGTTCTCGGGTGCCGGGGAGGGCATGGCCCGAGTTTAGGGGAACCCGGGCCCGCCTGCCGCCCCCCGTCGCTCTACCGCAGCCGCGTCACCGTCAGCTCGACCTGGAGCCTCTTGCGGCTGTTCAGGTCGTCGAGGCTGCTCACGACGGCGGGCTTGCCGAGGACCGGACGCGTCGAGATCGTCTCGGAGACGGTGCGGACGACGGGGTTGCCGCCGCTCGAGGCCGCCTGCTCGGGCAGCGCGAACGTGGACATCTCGATCTCGGAGTCGAGCACGAGGTCCCCGTCGCGCTCGAGGACGCGTCCGCTGATCTTGAGCCCGACGTCCATGTACTGGATGCCCTTGTCGCCGACCGAGACCGGCACGCGCGACCCGCTTCGGAGCTGGCCGTGCGCGCCCTCGCGGTGAGGCGACGTACGCGAGCAGCGGGCGCTCCTGCTCGCTCAGGGGATTCGGAGAGGGGAAGAGGCTTTTCTTGGAAGGAAGAAGCGACGGGGAGGGGAAAGAGGAGATTCTCCTGGAAGGGTAAGAGGGGGAGGACCTCGCGAGCCGCGGTCGCGCGGCTGCGGCGGCCATCTCTTCACCCTTCGAGGAAATCTCCGGCGAGCTGGGGTGCGCCACGGACGGCCCCGGCTCAGCCGGGGCGCCAATTCCAGACTCTTCACCCGTCGAAGAAATCCTCTCTTCCGGTCCCGTCCTTTTCTTTCTGAGCAGAATTCCCCCCGCAATCGCCAGGACGAGCCCCAGCGCGGCCGCGAGGGAGAGCCGGAGAATCCGGCGCGCCCGCAGCCTGAGGACGCGCAGGAAGACCTCCTGGGCCGCGTCCTCGGCGTCATGGTGCTTGCGCAGGACCGCGCGGGCGACGCGATAGACGAGTGCCGAGTGCTCGCGCACGGCCCGCTCCATCGCCTCGTCCTCGACGAGCGCCGGTCGCTCCCGATCGGGTCCGGACGGCGTCATCGATTGTCTCCCGTTCACCTGCAGACCGGCGGAATCTCCAATCCGTTCACGCGCCCTTGACTCGATTCGATTTCGGCACTATTTCTTGATTGGCCCTGTTCGCCGGTGACGGCGGGGCTGGCCGGAAGGAGGACGAAGGCAGGCGAAAGCCCGTTCCCCACGAACGACGACCGACGGCCGACGTCGTTTCAAGGACACGCGCCGATTGGCGCAAGCCAACAAGGAATCCTTTGCGGACCACCCCAACGCGGGGCGTAGCGAGCCCGAGGGAACCGGCGCCCTCGGGCTCTTCTTCTTTCTGCGGCCCCACCGCCCTTATACGGCGGCTGGGCCGGTCGCGTCAGACCGGAACGCGGAAGCTCTGGAGGACGCGCATGTAGTTCGCGCGTTCGAACGCGGCAGGGTCCGCGCTCGTCCGGTGGCTCACGGAGCCCGTCATCTGCGCCACGGACTCGTACTCGTGCTTCTCCATCCACTCCGCGAGGCCCTGCTTGAGCGCCGTGATCTGCCGCGGACCGTGCCGCAGGATCGCCGAGACGATCTGGACGGCGTGGGCGCCCGCCATGATCGCCTTCACGAGGTCGATCGGCGTGTGGACGCCTCCCGTCTCGGCGAGCGAGCAGCGCACGCGGCCGGAGAGGATCGCGAGCCAGCGCAGGCGCAGGAGAAGGTCCGAGGAGTCGGAGAGCTGGAGCGCCGGGACCGCCTCGAGCAGGTCGACGTCGATGTCCGGCTGGTAGAAACGGTTGAAGAGGACGAGACCGTCCGCTCCGAGGTCGTCGAGCTGCCGGGCGACGTTCGCGAAGGAGGTGAAGAACGGCGAGAGCTTCACGGCCACCGGGATCCCGAGGCCGCGCTTGACGGTCCGGAGGATGTTCTCGATCTCGTGCTCGATCGTCGTCCCCGGGACGTTCGGGTCGGCGGCGATCCTGTAGACGTTGAGCTCGAGCGCGTGCGCGCCGGCCTCCTGCATGAGCTTCGCGTACCTCAGCCAGCCCGAGTCGGTCACGCCGTTCAGGGACGCAATGACGGGAACCGACACCATCGCGCGGATCTTCCGGATCTGCTCGAGGTACCGGTCGGGGCCGAGTGCGAAGTCCTCGGCGGCCGGGAAGTAGGACGTCGCCTCCGCGAAGGACTCCGCGTGCGAGTCGATCGCACGGCGGATTCCCTCGCCCTCGCGGGAGATCTGCTCCTCGAAGAGCGAGTGCATGACGATCGCGGACGCGCCGGCGTCCTCGAGGCGCCTGACCGTGTCGAGGTCGTCCACGAGAGGCGAGGCGCCGGGCATGAGCGGGTGCGCGAGCGGAAGGCCGAGGTAAGTCGTTCTCAGGTCCATGTGCGTCTTCCTCAGTTCCCCGGCCGCGTGGCGGCCTCGGCGACGTGCTTCTTGGCCATCCGCTCGTATACGAGGACCTTCTCGGCGGCCTCGCGCCGGGCGCGCTCGACGACCCCCTTGTAGCCTTCGGGGTTGCGCTCCTCCGCGACGCGGAACCGCGCCTCGTTGCGCATGAACGCGCCGATGTCCCCCTTGAGGGCGCCCGTGTCGATCACGAGCGGGCTCTCCCCCGCGGCCGTGCGGCGCGGGTCGAACCGGTAGAGCGGCCAGTAGCCCGACTGCACGGCCTTCGTCTGCTGGTCGAGCTGGTAGGCCATGTCGTAGCCGTGCGCGATGCACGGGCTGTAGGCGACGATGATCGACGTCCCGGGATAGGACTCCGCTTCCTGGAAGGCCTTGACCGTCTGCGCGTCCTTCGCGCCGAACGCGACGCGCGCGACGTAGACGGTGCCGTAGCCCATCGCCATGAGGCCGAGGTCCTTCTTCGAGACGGCCTTGCCCGCCGTCGCGAACTTCGCCGAGGCTCCGAGGGGAGTCGACTTGGACGCCTGGCCACCCGTGTTCGAGTAGACCTCCGTGTCGAGGACGAGGATGTTCACGTCCCGCCCGACGGCGAGGACGTGGTCGAGCCCTCCGAAGCCGATGTCGTACGCCCAGCCGTCGCCGCCGACGATCCAGACGCTCTTCTTGACGAGGTAGTCCGCGAGCGACGCGAGGCGCTTCGCCTCGAGCTTCGTGCTCGGCGCGAGGCGCTTCCTCAGCTCGGCGACGCGCGCGCGTTGCGCCGCGATGCCGCCCTCCGTCGACTGGTCGGCCGCGAGGATCTCCTCGACGAGCTGCGCTCCCGCGTCGCCCGCGAGGGACGCGAGGAGCGTCTTCGCCGTGAGCGTGTGGTGGTCGACGCCGAGCCGCATCCCGAGTCCGAACTCCGCGTTGTCCTCGAAGAGCGAGTTCGACCAGGCCGGGCCGCGCCCGTCCTTGTTCACGGTGTACGGAGTCGTCGGGAGGTTCGCGCCGTAGATCGACGAGCAGCCCGTCGCGTTCGCGATCATCGTCCGGTCGCCGAACAGCTGCGTCAGGAGCTTGATGTACGGCGTCTCGCCGCAGCCGGCGCACGCGCCCGAGTACTCGAAGAGCGGCTCGAGGAACTGGGCGGATTTCACGTCCGCGATGCGGAGCCTCGTGCGGTCGGCCTCCGGCAGGTCGAGGAAGAACTCGTAGTTCGCCCGCTCCGCCTCGCGCAGCGGAGCCTGCGGCGCCATGTCGAGCGCCTTGTGCTTCGGGTTCGACTTGTCCTTCGCCGGGCACACCATCATGCACAGCGTGCAGCCCGTGCAGTCCTCGGGCGCGACCTGGATCGTGTACTTCGAGCCCTGCCACTCCGTCGCCCGGAAGTCGACGGACTTGAACGTGGCGGGAGCGCCCTTCAGCGCCGCCGGCTCGTAGAGCTTCGCGCGGATCGCCGCGTGCGGGCAGACCATCGCGCACTTGTTGCACTGGATGCACAGCTTCTCGTCCCACACGGGGATCTCGAGCGCGATGTTCCGCTTCTCCCATTTCGCGGTGCCGGTCGGCCAGGTGCCGTCCGGCGGGAACGCGCTGACGGGCAGGAGGTCGCCCTTCCCCGCGAGGAGGACGCCGGAGACGCGCTGCACGAAGTCCGGAGCGTCCTTCGAGACCGGAGGCGGCATGTGGCGCTGCGTCGTGACGGAGGCGGGAACCTTCACTTCCTTCAGGCCCGCGGCGGCGCCGTCGACGGCGGCGAAGTTCTTCTGGAGGACCTCCTCGCCCCGGCGTGCGTAGCTCTTGCGGATGCCCTTCTTGATCCGCTCCAGCGCCTCCTCCGCCGGCAGGATGCCGGAGAGCTTGAAGAAACAGGCCTGCATGATCGTGTTGATGCGGCCGCCGAGCCCGATCTCCTTCGCGAGCGCGTACGCGTCCACGACGTAGAAGCGGAGCTTCTTCTTCACGATCTGGTCCTGGACCTCGAACGGGAGCTGGCCCCAGACCTCGTCGGGACCGTAGGGGGCGTTCAGGAGGAAGACCCCGCCCGGCTTGACGGCGTCGAGCATGTCGTAGCGGTCGAGGAGCGAGAACTGGTGGCATGCCACGAGGTCCGCGTTCGAGACGAGCCACGCGGCGCGGATCGGGGCGTCGCCGAACCGCAGGTGGGACATCGTGACGGCGCCGGCCTTCTTCGAGTCGTACACGAAATAGGCCTGCGCCTCCTTGCCCGCGTCCTCGCCGATGATCTGGATCGAGTTCTTGTTCGCGCTCACGGTGCCGTCCGACCCGAGGCCGAAGAAGACGGCCTTTCGTCGGTCCGCGGGCTCGATGTCGATCGAGACGTCCCACGGGAGCGACGTGTGCGTGACGTCGTCCACGATCCCGATCGTGAACTGGCGCTTCGGCGAGGGCTTCGCCATCTCCGCGAAGACGGAGACGACCATCGCGGGCGTGAACTCCTTGGAGGAAAGGCCGTACCGGCCCGCGACGACCCGCGGCTCGGACGCGAACGCGGAGGCGCCGGTCGCGCGCGCCTCGGCGAGCGCCGCGACGACGTCCAGCCAGAGCGGGTCGCCGGGGGCGCCGGGCTCCTTCGTCCGGTCGAGGACCGCGATCGTCTTCACGGTCTTCGGGAGCGCGGCGACGAAATGCGCGAGGGACCACGGGCGGTAGAGGCGCACCTTGAGGACGCCGACCTTCTCGCCCTTCGCGTTGAGCCACTTCGCCGTCTCGTCACACGTTTCGGCACCCGAGCCCATCACGACGATCACGCGCTCCGCGTCCTTCGCGCCGACGTAGTCGAAGAGGTTGTACGTCCGGCCCGTGAGCGCGCCGAACTTCGTCATCGCGTCCGCGACGAATCCCGCGCACGCGTCGTAGAACGGATTGCAGGCCTCGCGCGCCTGGAAGAACGCGTCGGGGTTCTGGGCCGTGCCGCGCAGGAGCGGGCGGTCCGGGCTCAGGGCCCGCGCGCGGTGCGCGTCGACCTTCGATTCGTCGACGAGCTCGCGGAGGTCGTCGTCCGTGAGCTCCTCGATCTTCGCGAGCTCGTGGGACGTGCGGAACCCGTCGAAGAAGTGAAGGAACGGGATCCGTGAGCCGAGCGTCGCGACGTGCGCGATCGCGGCGAGGTCCTGCGCCTCCTGGACGGACGCGGAGGCGAGGAGCGCGAAGCCCGTTTGGCGGCAGGCCATGACGTCCGAGTGGTCGCCGAAGATGGACAGTGCGTGCGTCGCGAGCGTGCGTGCCGAGACGTGCATCGCGAAGGAGGTGAGCTCCCCGGCGATCTTGTACATGTTCGGGATCATGAGGAGCAGGCCTTGCGAGGCCGTGAACGTCGTCGTGAGCGCGCCGGCCTGAAGAGAGCCGTGAACGGCGCCGGCGGCGCCGCCCTCGGACTGCATCTCGATGACCTGCGGGATCGTTCCCCACACGTTCTTGTGGCCCTTGGCCATCCACTCGTCGGCGAGCTCGCCCATCGTGGACGAAGGCGTGATCGGATAGAGAGCCACCACCTCGCTCAGGCGGTAGGCCACGGAAGCGGCGGCCGTGTTGCCGTCGCACACGATTCGACGTCGATTTCCCATGTGCCCGAGCTTAGAGATCGAGTCTCTCCGGAGACATGATGCAAACGGACCAAGGTCGCGCCTTGCAGTGGGCGGGCGTTGAACCTAGCTTGTAAACGGGACCGGAGTTTCCGGCCCCCGGAGGGTGCCATGCAGAAGAGTCATTTCCGCCTCTGGGCGCTCCTGGGCGGCGGCGTCGTCCTCGTGCTCGCGATCGCGGGTCTCTGGAAGGTCCAGTTGGCCCCGGTCGACACGGCTCTGACGCCGGCGCACCTCGCGCCTCCCCTGTCCTCGGTTTCCGACCGGTTCGACGTCCTGGTCGGCGGTGTCTCCCTCCAGAAGGCGATCGCCGACAAGCGGCTCATGCTCGCCGGCGAGAACGGCGCCGCGACGCTCGTCGTGCCCGACGCCGCCGTGCGGGTCAACGACGCCGAGCGGGTTCGCGCCGCGCGCGTGCCGTCGATGCTCGCCCTCGCGGCGCTCGCGGGCGGGGGGTTCGTCCTGTTCGTGATCGGGCTCGTCGCGCCGCTGATCGGCGCCTTCAAGCAGCACGGGCTGATCGACATGCACCTCGAGTCGATGTGACGACCGGGTTTTCCGGGTGAACCGACGGCCCCGGCTCGAAAACGGGGCCGTCCCGTGGCAGAGTTCCCGGAATGAGGTACGCCAAGGCCTTCCTCGCCGGATTCCTGTCCACCCTCGTCTTCCACCAGGGCCTCCTCGCCCTCCTGAACGCCGGCGGGATGACGGCCCGAAAGCCATGGGTCATGGCGCCCACGCGGCCGATGGGCGTGCCGGCCGTCGTTTCGCTCGCGTTCTTCGGAGGCCTCTGGGGGATCGTTCTCTGGGAGATCGTCCGGAAGAGGACGGGGGCGGGCCACTGGATCACGGCCCTCGTCTTTGGGGCCATCGCGCCCACTCTCGTCGCACTCCTCGTCGTGCTGCCCCTGAAGGGCATGGCCGTCGGCGGCGGATGGAGGCCGGACATCGTCGTCGGGGCCCTTCTCCTGAACGGCGCGTGGGGCATCGGCGTCGCCGCGTTCATGCGCCTCCTCGGGCGCGCCTGAGGGCCGCGCCGCGGATCCTCCCGACTATTCCGCCGACGCGATCATGTACTGCTCGAGCTTCCCGTCGGGAAGCGTGAAAGTCGTGAGGTCGAGCTTCCTCTTCCCGGCCTCGATCCGGAACCGCCGCCGCGTCATGCCCCCGCGGTGGCCCTGCGCCGTTTGCGTGAAGCTCGTCGGGGCGCCGAGCGGCTCGAGGCTCGATCCGAAGTCCCGAAGCGCGTCCGCCGAGAAGTACGCATTCGCGTTCTCCGAGAACTGAGCGCGGTCGATCCTGCCCTTCTGGAGTCCCTCGAAGATCGCCTTCGCCTGCGCCGTCGCCTCCTCGCGCCCGTCGCCCGCCGATGAGAACAGGACCTCGCGCACCCTCTTCGCGATCGTCGCGGAGGCTCCCGTCGCGTCGAGGTTCACGAGGACGCAGACCGCCGCGGCGTCGTCCGGATAGACCTCGTTCGTCGCCGTGAAGCCCGAGACCTCGCCGCCGTGCGAGAGGACGCGCCGCCCGTCCACGATCGCGACGTTCATCCCGAGCCCGTATCGCGTCGCGGCGCCGTTCGCGAGGCGCACGTCCCGCGTGAGGGCCCGCATCGACTCCGCCGAGAGGACGGTCCCCTTGAGGACCGACACGTCCCACGTCGCGAGGTCCGTCGCCGTCATCGCGAGCTCGCCGGCCGCGAACATCCAGCCCGGCCCTTCCTTCGGCGCCGGACGGGCGGGACCGAGCGCGTACCGCACGTAGCCCGCGGGGTCCGAAGGGCCGAGCGGCGCCGCGTCGGTGTCCGTCACGCTCGCCATCCCGAGAGGGCCGAAGACGCGGTCCCTCAGAAACTCGAGGAGCGGCCGGCCGGAGGCCTTCTCGAAGATCACGCCGGCCGCGACGTAGTTCGTGTTGCTGTACTGCCACTTCGTGCCGGGCTCGAAATCGAGCGGCTTTCTCGCCCAGCCGTCGAGGATCGCCTCGGCCGTCACGGCCTTCCGCATCGGAGGCATCACGTAGTCCTGCGGCCAGAAATCCTGGTAGCCCGACGTCATGGAGAGGAGCTCGCGCAGGGTGACGTCCTTCGCGCGCGTGAGAGCCGGCAGCCAGCGCACGACGCGGTCGTCGAGCGAAACCCGGCCTTCCTCGGCGAGGAGGAGGAGAGCGGCGGCCGTGAACTGCTTGCTGATCGACCCGATGCTGTAGCGCATCGCGGACGCCGCGGCCAGAGGAGGCGGCCCGAGGCGCGCGGTCCCGTACGCCTTCGCGTAGACGATCGCTCCGTCCCTCACGACGGCGAGCGAGGCGCTCGGCGCGCCCGTCTCCTTCAGGACGTCGGCGACCTTGCGGTCGATCGTCTCCCGCGCCGGGGCGGGAAGCTCGGCCGCTTCGAGCGGCGCGGCGACGGCGAGAGCCAGGAGCAGGCAGGCGAGTGCCCGGAGTGCGATGCGCATGGAGTCTCCTCGTCCCGGGACGGGACCGGCCGATTCTAGAGGCCTTATCCTCCAGCCGTGTCCAAGAGGGCTCTCCTCGGCGCCGGGGCGCTGCTCGTCCTCGCCGTGTGCGCGGTCTACCTCCCGGCGCTCAGGGCCGGCTTCGTCTGGAACGACGACACGTACGTCACGGACAACGCCACCCTGGACGGCTTGACCGGCCTCAAGCTCATATGGACGGAGCCGAAGGCGAACGAGCAGTACTACCCGATGGTCTTCACGTCCTACTGGATCGAGAAGCGCCTCTGGGGTCTCGCGCCGCTCGGATACCACCTCGTCAACGTGCTCCTCCACGCCGCCAATGCGCTCCTTCTCTGGGCTCTCCTCGCGCGGCTCGGGCAGCCGGCCGCCGGCTGGGCGGCGGCGCTCTTCGCCTTGCATCCGATGTGCGTGGAGTCCGTCGCGTGGGTCACGGAGCGCAAGAACACGCTGTCGATGTTCCTGTCTCTCCTCGCGATGCTCTTCTACCTCGCGTCGCGGGACGGCCGAGGAAGAGAGAAGGAGCGAGAGAAGAGAAAAGAGAAGACGGAAGATTTTCTGAGAAAGGGTAAGAAGGGCCGTCGCGGGCCGGCGGCTCGTCCCGAGGCAGGCCGGCCCCCCCGCTCTCTTCCTTTCATAGGATTCTTCGGATTTCTTCTCTTCGTCCTCGCCCTTCTCGCGAAGACGACGGCCGTCGTCGTCCCGGCCGTCCTCCTCGTCCTCGTCTGGTGGAAGCGCGGCGAGATCCGCGGGAAGGACGTCGGTCCGCTCGTCCCGTGGTTCGCCGCGGGGATCGCCCTCGCCGCGCACACGGCGTGGCTCGAGCGCACGGTCGTCGCGGCGCGTGGATCGGACTGGTCGCTGAGCCTGCCGGGACGGCTCCAGCTCGCCGGCCGCGTCATCCTTTTCTATTCGAAGAAATTCCTGATCCCGGTCGACCTCGCCTTCATCTATCCGCGCTGGAGCGTGGACCCGAGCGCGCCGCTCGAGTGGCTCCCGGCGCTGGGCGCCGCCCTCGCCCTGGTCCTCGCGTGGCGGCTGCGCGCGCGGCTCGGGCGCGGCCCGCTCGCGGGGCTCCTCCTCTTCGGAGGCGTCCTGTTCCCGGCGATGGGATTCTTCAACGTCTACGCGATGCGGTATTCGTACGTCGCGGACCACTTCGCGTACCAGGCGGTCGCCGTCGCGGCCGCGGCCGTCGTCTGCGGCGGCGCTGCCCTCCTCGAGAAGGCCCCGGAACAGGCGCGGCGCCTGGCGGCCGCAGGGCTCGCGCTCGCTCTCGCGGGCTGTGCGGTCCTCTCGAGCCTCCAGAGCCGGATCTACGGCGCCGAGGAGACCCTCTGGCGGGACACGCTCCGCAAGAGCCCCGCGTGCTTCATGTGCCACGTGAACTACGGCTTCTGGCTCGCGAACGCCGGCCGCACGGACGAGGCCGTCGCGCATTTCGAGACGTCGCTCGCGCTGAAGAAAGACAACGTCCCCGCGCTCCTGAACCTCGGCCGCATCGCGGAGCAGCGGGGCCGTCTCGGCGAGGCGGCCGCGCGGCTGACCGCCGCGCACGGCGTGGACCCGGCGGATCCGGTCGTCCTCGTGAACCTCGCGACGGTGAACGTGAAGCTCGGCCGCGCGGCGGAGGCCATCCCTCTCTACGAGGAGGCGCTGCGCCTCGGAGCGGCGGACGCCCACCTCGCGCTCAACGGCCTCGGCGTCGCCCTCATGAACGTGGGTCGCACCGCCGAGGCCGTGGAGCGATTCCGCGCGGCCCTCCGGCTCAAGCCCGACTACGCGTTCGCCCGCGCGAACCTCGAGCGGGCGCTCGACGCGCTCGGCCCGCCGCCGTGAGCGTTACTTTGCCGCCTGGAGCGTCGCGAGGTCCGCGAGAACCGCTTCGCTGTGCGTCGCGGGATTGACCTTCAGGTAAACCTTGCGGATCACGCCGGACGGGTCGATGAGGAACGTGTTCCGGGCGGAGTAGGTCTTGCCCTCGTGCGTCAGCGAGGAGTCGTATTCCTTCGTCACGGCTCCCGCCGTATCCGCGAGGAGCTTGAAGTTGAGGCCTTCCTTCGCGCAGAACCCCTTGTGCGACTCGACGTCGTCGAGGCTGACCCCGAGGATCACGGCGTTCGCCTTCTCGTACTTCGCGAGGTCCCGCTGAAAGTTGTGCGCCTCCATCGTGCATCCCGACGTGAAGTCCTTCGGGTAGAAGTAGAGGACGACCCACTTCCCCTTGTTCTGGTCGAGCGTGACCGTCTTTCCTTCCTGGCTCTGGAGCGAGACGGGCGGGGCCTTTTCGCCGGCGGCCGGCGGAGCGGCGAACGCGGGTGTCGAGGCGGCAACGAGGGCGACGGCGAGCGCGGCGATGCCGAAGGAGATCTTCATGCGGCAAGCCTAGCAGAACGAGTCTCGGTGTCCGCGACGCGCGTCACATTCCCGGGTCGTCGGCCGAGGGTCCGTAGATCGACGGGACCTTCGCGCCCACGGGCCTCAGGTACGTCGAAAGCTGGCCGCGGTGGTGGATCGCGTCGAACAGGAACCCCCAGAGCATGTCGCCGAGCGAAGCCTTCCAGACGACCTTGCCGTCCATCTTGAAGACGGCCTTCTTCCTCCAGCCGCCGTCCTTGACCTTCGCGAGTCGCCTCTTCAGGCCGGCCGTGTTCTTTTCGTAGGTCATCACGGATTCGGCGAGCGTCGCGGGCGCCGGCCGCTGTGCGTAGTTGACCTCGCCCGCGTCCAGGAGATCGCAGGCGTCCTTCATCTCGCTCGCGAGCAGCCAGACGATCTCACCCGCCGACATGGACCGCGGGTGCGGCCGGTATCCGGCGCCGGACTCCGGGACCGCCTTGAGGACGCGGACGAATTTCGGGACCTCGGCCTTGAGGCACAGGGAAAAGTACTCGCGCGTGTTCATGACACCCTCCCTTTCGGTTTCGTGCTCGCGTGCGCCGCCTTCCGGATCCAGCCCCGGATCGTCGCGGCGGGCGGCAGGCTTTCGAGGCTCGTGATGCGGCCGAGCTGCCCCATCGCGTCTCCCGCCTTCGACGCGCCCGCGGGGATGGCCGTCTTCCCACGGCGCCAGAGGCCGAATGCCGCGTGCGCCTTGAACGCGGCCATGTAGCAGAGGATCTTCCCGTCGGCGACGAAGAACGGCATCCTCCACTTGACGGTCTCCTCGGCCTGGGGGCAGGCCGCGTGCACCTCGGCGCGCAGCCTCCTCAGGATCGGCCGCGCGAACGGAGCCGCCTTCGCGATGTACGCGTCGACCCGCGCGTCCTTTTTCACTTCGCCTCCGCCAGCGCCTTCGCGCGCGCCGCCTCGAACTCGTCGCCCTTGTTCCACCGAGGCATCTCCACGGCGTCCGCGACGCGGCAGCCGAGCCAGAACGCGAGGCGCATGTCGTCAACGGCTCCCGAGAAGTCCCAGCTCTCCTTGAACTCGTCCGAGGGCTGGTGGTAGTCGTTCTTTTCGTACGCCTCCACCATCTCCTTCCCGAGGCCGGGATGGCCGATCACGTCGGTTCCCTTCTTGACGTAGGCCGCGGGAACGCCCGCCTTCGCGAAGTTGAACTGGTCCGAGCGATAGAACGCCCCCTTCTCGGGAAACTCGTCGCCGTGCACGACGCGCCCCTGCATCTTCGCGAGCGCTTCGAAGTCCCGGTCGAGCGACGACTTGCCGAGGCCGATCATCCCGACGTCGTGCGTGGCGCCGTAGAAGCCGATGCCGTCGATGTTGACGTTCGCCGCGATCCGGCCGACCGGCACGGGCGGGTGCCTCGCGAGCCATTCGGAGCCGAGGAGGCCCTGCTCCTCGCCCGCCACGAGCGCGAAGTACACCGTCCGCGCCGGGGCCTTCTCGAGGTGGGCGAACGCCCGGGCGATCGCGAGGACGCCCGCGACGCCCGAGGCGTTGTCGAGCGCGCCGTTGTAGATCGCGTCGGCGCCCGGCTTGGCCCCGACCTTCATCCCGAGGTGGTCGTGGTGCGCCGTGTAGATCACGGCCTCGCCCGCCCGTTTCGGGTCCGACCCGTGGAGAGCTCCGATCACGTTTCCGGACTCCTTCTTCGCCACGGTGTTCGTGAAGGCCAGCGAGAACGTGACGCCGAGAGGCACGGGCCGGAAAGAGCGCGACTCCGCGCTCTTCCGGAGCGCGTCGAGGTCCTTCCCGCCGAGAGCCGCGACCTTCTTCGAGAGATCGTCCGTCGCCCACATCTTCATCGCGACCCGCGGGGTACCGTCGTCCGGCAGCTCGAACACCTCTCCGTTCCACGAGGTCTGGATGACCTGCCAGCCGTAGCCCGCCGAGGGCGTCGTGTGGATGACGATCGCGCCCGCGGCGCCCATTTTCGCCGCCATGAGGTACTTGTAGTCCCAGCGCCCGTACCACAGGCGCGTCTTCCCCGCGAAGAGGTTCGGCTCGGCGGGAGTCCCCTCGGGGTCGTTGTTCATCATCAGGAGGACCTTCCCCTTGAGGTCGACGCCCTTGTAGTCGTCCCACCGGTACTCGGGCGCGATGATCCCGTACCCGACGAAGACGACCTCGGCGTTCTCGATCCTCGACTCGGGCTTCTGGTCCCCGGCGGCGGCGACGAAATCCTCGCCGAGGACGCCGCTCGCCGAGCCCTTCGGCCCCGCGAACGACGCCGGCCCGGAGAACGCCGGCTTGATCCCGACGAGCGGCACCTTCTGGATCCAGCCGCCGCCCGGCGCGCCGGGCGACAGCCCCATCCCCTCGAGCCGCGCCTCCACGTAGGCCTCCGCGAGTGCGTCGCCGCGCGTCGCGGGACCGCGCCCTTCGAGGAGATCGGACGAGAGGAACCGGATGTCGGCCTTCAGGCCGTCGGCCGTGATCTCCGAGGCGGCCGCCTTCTCCGCGGGCGTGACGAGGTCGGCGGCGAAGAGCACGGGCGAGAGGACGGCTAAGGCCCCCGCCGCGGCCGCGAGAACCGTTCGGCTTCTTCTCATCTCAGCGCCTCGCGAAGATCCCGTCGAACAGGAGCTCCGTCGCCTTCCACGCCCGGCGCGCCGCGGCCTCGTTGTAGCCGATCGCCCCCGTCAGTCCGTTCTTCTTCGCGAGCTCGGTCGCGTTCGGGTTCGAGAACGCGTGGAGGGCGCCGCCGTAGTCGATCGAGACGAAGTCGATCCCGGCGTCGTCGAGCGACTTCTCGAGCGCCGCCCGCGCTTCCGGCTTGACGAGGGGGTCGGCCGCGCCGTTCATGAGCAGGAACTTCGCCTTGATCTTCCCTTTCGCCTCGGGCGGCGCGTTCACGGGCCCGCCGTGGAACGTCGCGATGCCCGCGAGCGGCGCGCCCGTGTACGCGAGCGCCTGCGCCGCGGATCCGCCGAAGCAGAACCCGATCGCCGCGACACGCGCCGGGTCCACGAGGCCCGTCTTCAGGAGCTCGTCGAGGCCGGCCCGCGCGCGCTCGGCCATGAGCGGCTTGCCGTAGAAGGGCGCGGCGAGCTCGCCGGCCTTCTTCGCGTCCTCGGTCGTGACGCCGGCGCCGTACATGTCGGCCGCGAAGGCGACGTAGCCCATCCCGGCGAGCTGCTCGGCGCGGTGCTTCGGATAGGCGGTCAGGCCCCACCACTCGGGCAGGACGAGAACGCCGGGGAGCTTCGCTTTTGCGGTCTTCGCGTCGTCGTACGCGAGGAACCCCTCGAGCTTGACGCCCGCGTGCTCGTAGGCGACGGGCTTCGTGACGACCTTCGCGGAGGCGGTTCCGGCAAGGAGGCAGGCGGCGGCGAGGGCGAGTCCTTTTCTCATGGAAAATACCGTAGCAAGGCTGCCGGCCCGGCGCAACGAGGAGATGACATGACCTCGACGGTCGTCGAAACGTACGTGAGCACGGACATCGAGGCCGACGGCCCGATCCCCGGTCCCCATTCCATGCTGAGCCTGGGCTCCGCGGCCTACGCTCCCGACAAGACCCTCCTCGCGACGTTCAGCGTCAACCTCGAGACGCTTCCGGGGGCCGCTCCCCATCCCCGACAGGCGGACTGGTGGGCCCGCAATCCCGAGGCGTGGGCCGCGTGCCGCCGCGACCTCGAGGAGCCCGGTGCCGCCATGCGCCGCTACGTCGAGTGGCTGAAGGGCCTGCCCGGCAAGACCGTCTTCGTCGGGTATCCCGCCGCGTACGACTTCCTGTTCGCCTACTGGTATCTCATGCGCTTCGCGGGCGAGAGCCCGTTCACGCACCAGGCCCTCGACGTGAAGTCCTACGCGATGGCCCTCCTCAGGCGCCCGTTCGTCGAGAGCACGAAGAAGAACTTCCCGGCGCGCTGGTTCGACCCGTGTCCTCACACGCACGTCGCGCTCGACGACGCCCTCGAGCAGGGGGCCTTGTTCTGCAACATGCTCCGCGAGAACACGGGCGACCCGAACGCCGGGCGCTAGCCGTCCCGCTCCCGGAAGTCGTCCCACTCCTGGTCGCTCCACCATTCCCTCTCGAGGCCTTCGCAGGTGAGGCCGTAGGACGGGCAGATCACGCAGCCCTCTCCGCGGATCGCCTCGGCGTCCTCGATCGGAACATAGAGGCCGAAGAGCCGTTCGACCGCGTCCCGCGCCGCGCGTTCCTCGGCGTCGGGCCCGCGCCCCACGAGGTCCGCGACGCCGGCGCGCCTCAGGCGCGCCTCGCTCTCGGGCAGGAGCACGGAGTTCTCGGCGTCGATGTGCGCGAGGAGGTCGCGGCGGTGCCGCGCGGAGAGAGTGAGCAGCCTTCCGCCCCCGCCGCCCGGCTCCGCGACGAGAGGCGCCATCTCGTCCAGCGTTCGCGCGATCGAGATGTGCTGGTCGGCGAGCGAGCGGACCGGGCCCGAGTCGGGGCGGATCGGCAGGTGGGCGAGGAGCGCCGGGAAGAGCGTGTCCTCCTCGCGCGCGTGGTGGTACCGCCCCGCCCAGACGCGGAAGAACGCGAGAAACCTCCCGGCATCGGCGGGATCTCCCCCGCCCGCGAGGCGCGCCTCGACAAAGGTCGCGAGCGACCCGAGCGCCCGCTCGATGACGGCGTGCTCGGCGCGCAGCTCCTCGAGGAGCCGCAAGCCGGTCAGCCCATCTCCGCGACGAGGGAGTCCACGAGGGCGACGTACTTCCTCATCGCGTCGTCCTTCGAGGCGCCCTTCCGCTTCGCCCACGCGTCGTACTTCGCCCGGCCCTTGAGATCGAGGAGCCCGGGCCGCGCGCCCGACACGTCTCCCTCCGTCGCCTGCTTGTAGAGGCCATAGAGTTCGAGGAGGTGGTCGTTCGACGGGCGCGACGCGAGCTTCTCGACCCGCGCCTTCGCGTCCTTGAACTGGTCCGCGACGGACTTCGCCTTCTTCGTGGCCATGCGGCCCTCCGTGGCCCGATTCTGGCGGATTTCGGATCGGGGCGTTAGATTGGCTTCATGACACAGCCCCTCTATGTCGCCGGCTACCACCAGTCGAAGTTCGGAAAGCTCATGGGGATGACCGTCCCCGAGATCGTCTCGCGCGCCGTGACGGAGACGGCCGCCTCGATTTCCGCAGAGCCCGCCGCCTTCGACGTCGCCTCCATCGGCGCGACCTGCAACTTCACTCTGAACCGCCAGGGCCTTCTCGCCGGCCTCGTCGCGATGGTGCCCGGCATGGGCGCCAAGTCCATCGAGGCCGTCGAGAACGCGTGCGCGTCTGGCGGGCAGGCGATCCTCTCGGTCGCCCACAAGCTCCTCCTCGGCGAGGGCGAAACGGGCATCGCCGTCGGGTTCGAGAAGATGCGCGACGCCGACGGCCGAATGGACGGCAAGCTCATCGGCGAGGTCCTCGGCTACTTCTCGCACCCGGCCGAGCGCGAGGGCAAGACGTTCGTCTTCCCGCACCTGTTCGCCGAGGTCATGGACGCCTACATGAAGGAGCACCGCGTCACGGAGAAGGACCTCGCGGCGATCGCCGTCCAGGAGTACGCGAACGCGCGCCACAACCCGTACGCGCAGATGCAGAAGAACGACGTCACGCTCGAGAAGGCGCTCGCGATCGAGGGCATCAACCGGTACGTCGTGGACGGCCTCCCGCTCAAGACGCTCGACTGCTCGCAGATCACGGACGGCTACGCGGGCCTCGTCCTCGCGACGGAGAAGGGCCTCGAGAGGCTCGGCGTCGCGAAGAAGGACGCCGTCCGCCTCGCAGGCTTCGGGCAGGCGACGGACCCGCTCATGAAGGGCGGCCGCGACGTCCTGCGTCCGTGCGGGGCGCGAACGGCGATGGCGAAGGCGTACGCGAACGCCGGCGTCTCTCCCCAGGACGTGAACGTCGCGGAAGTCCACGACTGCTTCACGGTCATGGGCGCGATCGGGACCGAGGTGATCGGAAAAGCGCCGGCCGGCAGGGGCGCCGCTTACTGGGTGGAGGGCAAGGCGCGCCCGGACGGCGACTGCGGGATCAACACGTCGGGCGGCCTCATCGCGAAGGGCCATCCGATCGGCGCCACGGGCATCGCGATGGTCGGCTGGGCGGCCTGGCAGCTCCTCGGCAAGGCCCCCGAAAAGCTGCAGGTCCCGAACGCTCGGGCGGCGGCCACGTTCAACATCGGCGGCCCGATCTGCGCCTCGGTCTGCACGGTCCTGACGCCCGCTGCCTGACCCTCCCCGGTCCAAGTCCTGATCATCCTGCGGGTTCCGTCCCGCATGGGTCTTCACCCCGGATCTTGAGACAGACCAGGCGTCGTCTCCATACTGCAAGGAACGATCACTGATCATCGAAATGGAGTCGTCACGGACTATGGGCCGGGAGTGGGCTGGCCCGAGGAAGGTCACATGAAACGAGTTACTGGCATCGGCGGCATCTTCTTCAAGGCGAAGAACGCTCCCTCACTGCAGGCCTGGTACAAGCAGCACCTCGGAATCGATGTCCAGGTCTGGGGCGGAGCTGCCTTCACGTGGACCGACGCCGATGGCAAGCCGGTTGCGGGCACGACTGCCTGGCTAATCGATCCGCAAGACAGTGATCACTTTGCTCCGAGCTCTGCGCCCTTCATGGTCAACTACCGAGTGGAAGATCTAAACGCACTGGTCAAGGCGTTGAGGGAAGAAGGCTGCAATGTGCTCGAGAAGATTGACGAATCCGAGTATGGGAAGTTTGCCTGGGTCATCGACCCAGAGGGAAACAAGGTCGAACTCTGGCAGCCGCTTCAAGGCCAATGAGCAGGCTCGTTCGCCGTCGACGCCGCGCTCTCCCTTTTCGATTTCGGGTCTCCCGAGCTTGTTCGGCTCCCCCCGAGCAGTATCGGCGCCTGCGCCAAAGCGGAGCGTTTTCGTTTGCGCCTCTTCCGAGTCCGCATCTCACGATCAACACGGACCACGTCACGCCCGAAGACGCGGCCCGGCGGATAAACGCCCTTCTCGTATGAGAGAGCCGAGGTTCTCGCCGGGTTCGCCGACCCCGGAGCGGGAGTAGCGGGCCGTGGACGCACGCAGGCCGCCACCTCCTCCCTGGCGCGGGATCCTTTTCGTCGTTCTCGGCCTCGTCGGCCTCGGAATCGGCCTGAACGCGGCCGAGTACCGCCCGTTCGGCGTCCTGCTCGCGACCCTCTCGTTCGCGCTCGGCGCGGGGCTTCTCGGCCGGCCCGCCCGCTTCTCGGCCGCGTTGCGGCCCCTGCGCGGTCGCGTCGTGCGCGTTTCCGCCTGGGGCGCGCCGCTCCCGGGATCCTCGGGCGCCCTTTTCGTCATCGAGACGATCACGGGGATCGGCGCCGGCCTCTACCTCCAGCTCTTGCGGCACGACGACGACTCGGGCGGCATCCTGAAGATCGCGCAGCCCTCCGGTGAGACGTTCGGCGACGAGCGGATCGAGATCGCCACTGCGAAGTACGTCGAATGGGCACGAAAGCGGATCGAGAAGCCTCCCGGGACGAGCGCCCCCGCGCTCGTGATCAGCCTGCCCTGATGCGGACGCCGTCAAAGACGGATCCGTCCGTCCGGACGAGGCGCGCGTGGCCGGGACGACTCCGGTCGCCATCTTCTTCTCCGACGTCTCCGGTGTTCGTGCCTTCCCCCGCGCGGTCGCGCCGATGATTCCCGTCCTCATCCTGACCGGCACGTGCGGAAGCGGGAAGTCCACCGTCTCCCGCCTGCTTGCCGAGGCCGGTTGGCTGTGCGTCTGTGAAGACGACCTCTGGCGCGAGATGTTCGGCAGGGAGCGCGGCGCGTTCGGCTCCGACGAGCATCGCCGAAAGCGGCGGCAGGTTCACCGGGCGGTCTTCGCCGCCGTCCTCGCTGCTCGGCGGGACCGGAAATCCGTCGTCGTCGACGCGACCGTTCACGAGTCGCCGCCCGAGGCATACCTCGAGTACCGCTCCTGGTTCGAGGAACAGGGCATCCCGTGGTCCCTGCGGGTGCTCCACCCCGCGCTGGGCGTCGCCATCGACCGCGACGTCCGCCGGGAGGGCTGGCACGCCGGGCGGGAGCGGGTCTCTTCCCTCTACGCGAAGTTCACCGGCAGCGTCCTCGATCCGGAGTGCTTCGTCGACACCTCGCACGACACTCCCGAGGACACGGTCCGACGGCTTCTCGGGCGAGGTGCCGCTCCCCCGTCGCCGCGTTGACGCGCACGCCGCGCCATGCCGCGGCGCCGGAATCCTTCTTGCTTCACCCGACGAGCGCGCCCCGGGCATGTAAGACGTTCGGCGCCGGGCTGCGGACGCCCCTCGGCGCGGCCAAAGGGGGTGGATCATGAGAGTCGCCATCAACGGAATCGGGGTCGCGGGTCCGACGCTCGCCTACTGGCTGAGGCGGAGCGGTCACGAGCCCGTCCTGTTCGAGAAGGCCCCGTCACCGCGCGCCGGAGGCTACATGATCGACTTCTGGGGCCTCGGCTACGAGATTGCCGAGCGTATGGGGCTCATCGGGACCCTGCGCGAGCGCGCCTACGAGATGGAACGGATGCGCATGGTGGACGGCGACGGCCGCGAGGAGGCGGCTCTGGACCTCTCGCCGATGCGCGGCGCGCTGGGCGGCCGCTTCATCAGCCTCGCGCGGGCGGACCTGTCCGCGGTGCTCCTCGATGCGTGCGGCGGTATCCCCGCACGGTTCGGCGAGCACGTCGTGGCGGTCACTCCGGACGCCAACGGCGTGGTCGCGACCCTCGGCGGCGGAAGCCGGGAGCGCTTCGACCTCGTCGTCGGCGCCGACGGCTTGCACTCGCGGGTGCGCGAGGCCGTCTTCGGACCGGAGGCGGCGTTCGAGGAGTCGCTGGGCTGCTTCGTCGCCGCGTTCCGGGTGCGCGGTTATCCGCACCGCGACGAGCTGACGTACGTCTCGCACACGGTGCCCGGGCGCCAGGCCGCGCGCGTGTCGCTGCGCGACGACGAGACGCTGATTCTCCTCGTGGGCCGCGCGGAGCTCCTGGGCGGCGATCCGCCGCGGGAGAAGCGCAAGGAGGCGCTGCGGCGGGCGTTCGGCGGAATGCGCTGGGAGGTCCCCGCGATCCTGGACGCGATGGACGCCGCCGACGACGTCTACTTCGACCGCGTCAGCCAGATCCATCTCCCGCGCTGGACGTCGGGCCGCGTCGCCCTGCTCGGGGACGCGGCGGCCTGCCCGTCTCTCCTCGCCGGCGAGGGCACCGGGCTCGCGATGCTCGAGGCCTACGTCCTGGCGGGCGAGCTCCACCGCGCCGCCGGCGACATCGAGCGGGCGTTCGCGGCCTACGACGCGCGCCTGCACGCGTTCGTGAGCGCCAAGCAGAAGGCCGCCCGGCGATTTCGCGGCTTTTTCGCGCCGAAGACCGCGCTCGCGCTCAAGGTGCGCAACGTCGCGGTCGACGCGCTCTCGAACCGGTTCGTCGCGAAGCGCCTTCTCGCGCGGGCGTTCCGCGACGACCTCGACCTGCCGGAGTACCTCGCGGCTTGATATCGTTCCGCGGAGGCACGTCGTGTCGAAACTCGTCGTCCACACGTTCTCGATCTCGATCGACGGGTTCGGCGCGGGGCCGGACCAGGACCTGCAGAACCCGCTCGGGGTCCGCGGCCCGGAGCTGTTCGACTGGTTCTTCCATACGCGCACCTTTCAGCAGATGCATGGGAGCGGGGACGGCGAGACTGGACCGGACGACGACGTCGCGGCGCGGGGATTCGACGGGATCGGCGCCTGGATCCTCGGCCGCAACATGTTCGGCCCCGTCCGCGGGCCGTGGCCCGACGAGAGCTGGAAGGGCTGGTGGGGGGACGAACCGCCGTACCACGCGCCCGTCTTCGTGCTGACGCACCACACGCGCGCGCCGCTCGTCATGAAGGGCGGCACGGAGTTCCGGTTCGTCACGGACGGGATCCGCTCCGCGCTCGAGAAGGCGCGGGAGGCGGCGGGCGGCCGCGACGTCCGGCTTGGCGGCGGCGTCGCGACGATCCGGCAGTACCTCGAGGCCGGCCTCTTGGACGAGCTGCACCTCGCGATCTCGCCCGTCCTCCTCGGCACGGGGAGAACCTCCTCGGCGGGCTCGACACGCGTTCGCTCGGCTACGAGTGCGTCGCGCACGCCCCGGGCTCGCGTGCTGCCGCGCACGTGACGCTCCGGAAGCGGGCGTAGGCCTCGACACGGGCGACGCTCGCGTCCCGACGCGCCCGCGCGCCGCGCCGGTTGAGACGCGCTCGCGCGTCGCCGCGGCAGGCCGGATGCGAGATGATGAGGCGACATGCGACTCCTGAGCTTCGTCCCCGCTGCCGGCGAGAAGGTCCGCGTCGGCTCCCTGTCCCTCGACGGCCGCGTCGTCGACCTCGGCGCCGAGGCGCGCCGGAAGAACGTCACGCTGCCGTTCGACCCCTCCGACATGCTCTCCCTGATCGCGGCGGGCGACGCCGCGCTCGCCGCGACGCGCTCTCTCGTCGATGCCGCCGCGGGTGGCCCGCGCGTCGAGGACGTTCACCTCACGGCGCCGATCCCGGTCCCGCGCCGGAACGTCCACTGCGTCGGCTGGAACTACGTCGAGCACTTCGAGGAGGGGAAGTCGCTGCGCACGACGGGCCAGACGCTGCCCGAGCATCCCGTCTTCTTCACGAAGGGGACGAACGCCGTGAACGGCCCGTACGACCCGATCCCGTTCGACCCGAACGTGTCGACGGCCATCGACTGGGAAGTCGAGCTCGCGGTCGTCGTCGGCCGGCGCGGGAAGAACCTCACGGAGGAGACGGCTCCGAGCCACGTCTTCGGATACTGCGTCCTGAACGACACGACCGCGCGCGACGTCCAGCAGAAGCGTCACGGCGGCCAGTGGTGGAAGGGCAAGAGCCTCGACGGGCACGCGCCGATGGGTCCCTGGATCGTCACGGCGGACGGCTTCGACGCCACCGCCCGGCGCCTCGTGTCGCGCGTCAACGGCGTCGTGAAGCAGGACGGAAACACGAGCCAGATGTACTTCAAGGTCCCGCGCCTTCTCGCCGAGCTCTCGCTCGGCCTCACGCTCGAGCCGGGAGACGTCCTCTCGACGGGCACGCCGCCCGGCATAGGCCACGCGCGCACGCCGCCGGAATACCTGAAGCCCGGCGACATGCTCGAGTCCGAGATCGAGGGAATCGGCGTCCTCAGGAACCCGATCCGGGCCGTGTAGCCGCGCGGCGGCTCCCGCGCCAGGAGAGATGATGCCCGCGCTCCATGCGAACGAGCTCACGATGCTCCTCGACCTCAGCGAGGCGCTCGGCTCGCCCCTGAACCTCGGGGCTTCGTTCGCCCGCGCCCTCGAGATCCTGGAGACGGATGCGAAGGCGGTCTTCGGAATGATCGCGTTCCTCGAGCCCGCGACCGGTGAGCTGAAGGTGGAGGCCGTGACGGGCCGCCGCGGCGCGTCGCCGGACGGGCCGCGGGGACGGCCGGAAGACGGGATCACGGCCCGCGTCGTGAAGACGGGGAGGCCCGTCGCGATCCCGCACGCGGGCGACGAGCCGCCCCTCCTCGAGCGGCTCGGCCTCGCGGCGCCCGGGCGCAAGGCGAAGGCCGACCTCTCGTTCCTGTCCGTTCCGATCCGGATCGACGGACGGACCGCCGGCGCGCTCGGGATCGCGCTCGTCTACGAAAAGAGCCGCGACCTCGGACACCTCGTGAAGGTGCTCGGCCTCGCCGCCTCGATGCTCGGGCAGGCGGCGCGTGTCGCACCGTCTCCTTCAGGCGGAGCGCGGCCGGCTCATGGAGGAGAACCGCCGGCTCAAGCAGGAGCTGCGCGAGCGCTACGACTTCTCGCAACCATCATCGGCAACAGCGGCCCGATGCAGCGCGTGTACGAGCAGGTCGCCCAGGTGGCGCGCACCAACACGACGGTGCTGATCCGCGGCGAATCGGGCACCGGCAAGGAGCTGATCGCGCAGGCGATCCACTACAACTCGCCGCGGCGAAGCAAGCCGTTCGTGAAGGTCAACTGCGCCGCGCTGCCCGAGACGCTGATCGAGTCCGAGCTGTTCGGCTACGAGAAGGGCGCGTTCACGGGCGCGCACGGCCGCAAGAAGGGCCGGTTCGAGCTGGCGCAGGGCGGCACGCTGTTCCTCGACGAGATCGGCGACCTCCACCTGCGCGACGCAGGTCAAGCTGCTGCGCGTGCTGCAGGAGCGCGAGTTCGAGCGCCTCGGCGGCACCGAGCCGGTCAAGGTCGAACGTGCGGCTCGATCGCCGCCACCAACAAGGACCTGGAGCAGGCGCATCGCGGCAGGGCACGTTCCGCGAGGACCTGTACTACCGGCTGAACGTCTTCGCCATCTTCGTTCCGCCGCTGCGCGAGCGCAAGCCGGACGTCCTGCTCCTGGCCGACCACTTCCTCGAGAAGTACGCCGTCCGAGCACGGCAAGGACATCCGGCGGATCTCGACGCCCGCGATCGACATGCTCATGAGCCTACCACTGGCCGGGCAACGTGCGCGAGCTGCGAGAACTGCATCGAGCGCGCGGTGCTCGTCTGCGACGGCGACGTCATCCACGCGCACCACCTGCCGCCGACGCTCCAGACGGCGGAGGCCTCCGGCACGGTGCCCGGCGCAGTCGCTCGCCGAGGCCGTCGCCGGCTTCGAGAAGGACCTGATCCTGGACGCGCTCAAGAGCGCGCGCGGCAACCGCGCCAAGGCCGCGCGGCTGCTGCGGACGACGGAGCGGATCCTCAACTACAAGATCGCAAAGCACGGCATCGACCCGGCCCGCTTCCGGCCCTGAAGAAGGAAGAAGAGAGAAAGAGAAGATTCCTACGAATATGTAGGGCGGAGCGGGGGTGCCGACCGTTTTGTCGGTGGGGGCGTCTCGCGGGCCGCCGACCGCGCCTTCCTCCCGCCCCCGACGGGCACACGCGGGATCGGCCGCGCAGCCGCCTCGATCTAATCGATACATATTCGTAGCTCTTCGCTTCGCTTCAGACAAGTTCGTAGCCGCACCAAATACGTCGCGGAACCCGCTCGCCCGCGCTCAAGCCACGCCCATTCAACCACTTTCGAAGAAATTCTTTATCTCTTTCCTCCCGGCACGTGCCATGCGAAGCGTGCCCGGCAACGGGAGGAAGCATGCGAAAGAAGCTGATCGGGTTCCTGTTCCTCGTCGCGCTCGTCGCGTCGTCCTGGCCGCTCCACGCGGCCGATCCCTCGGGCGCGAACACCGGCGGCATCGCGAACGTCCCGTCCAAGGTCGCCGGCAAGCCGACACTCGAGGAGATCGGCGCCGCCGTCGGGCAGACGCGCGTCTCCCTGAACTTCGTCTGGACGCTCGTCGCAGGCTTCCTCGTCATGTTCATGCAGGCCGGATTCGCGCTCGCCGAGACCGGCTTCACGCGCGCGAAGAACGCGGCCCACACGATGACGATGAACTTCATGGTCTACGGCATCGGGATCCTCGGCTTCTGGGCCGCGGGTTTCGCGCTGCAGATGGGCGGCTCGGGCGCCGCCATGGGATCGGCGCTCACGGTCCCGGCGGAGATGAGCAAGCTCGTCGGCCCGACGATCGGCGGAAACGTCTGGGGCCTCTTCGGAGGCACAGGCTTCTTCCTGACCGGCGTCTCGTACGATGTCGCCGCGTTCGCGCTCTTCCTCTTCCAGATGGTCTTCATGGACACGGCGCTCACGATCCCGACCGGGTCGATGGCCGAGCGGTGGAAGCTGTCCGCGTTCGTGATCTACGGGTTCGTGGCGTCCGCGGTGATCTATCCCCTGTTCGCGAACTGGGCGTGGGGCGGCGGCTGGCTCTCCACTCTCGGCAAGTACGCCGGCCTCGGCCACGGCTACGTCGACTTCGCGGGGTCGGGCGTCGTCCACCTGACGGGCGGCGTCATGGCGTTCACGGGCGCGCTCGTCCTCGGGCCGCGCATCGGCAAGTACGTCAAGGGCGAGGTCCGGGCCATCCCGGGGCACAACCTCCCCATGGCGATCCTCGGGTGCTTCATCCTCGCGTTCGGGTGGTTCGGGTTCAACGCGGGCTCGACGCTCTCCGGGACGGACCTCAGGATCTCCGTCGTCGCGACGAACACGATGCTCGCGTCGGCCTCGGGCGCGATGCTCGCGTTCCTCGTGACCTGGAGGAAGTACGGCCGCCCCGATCCCTCGATGAGCGCAAACGGGATGCTCGCGGGACTCGTCGCGATCACCGCGCCGTGCGCGTTCGTGAACGCGCCGGCCGCCGTCCTCATCGGCGCGGTCGCCGGAATCGTCGTCGTCTACGGCGCGCTCTTCGTCGAGAACAGGCTCCGCATCGACGACCCCGTCGGCGCGATCGCCGTCCACGGGATCAACGGCGCGTGGGGACTCGTGGCGCTTGGCCTCTTCGCGGACGGGACGTACGGGGGCGGCCTGAACGGCGGGCCGGAGGCCGGCGTCGCGGGCCTGTTCTACGGCGACGGCCGACAGCTCGCCGCCCAGCTCGTCGGGATCGTCGCGAACGTCGTCTGGGTCGGCCTCTCGAGCTTCGCGCTCTTCAAGGTCCTCGACGCGACGGTCGGGATGCGCGTCAGCCCCGCGCAGGAGGTCCAGGGCCTCGACTTCAACGAGGTCTCCGCCCCCGCGTACCCCGGCGACCGTCCGTCCGTGAACGCGCCGGTCTTCGTCACCCCGCCGGCGGCCGCTGCGGCCGCCCCGACCCCCGCCCTCAGCCCGGCTCCGGCCGGCGGCAAGTAAGCGAGGAGCAGAGCCATGAAGCTCATCACCGCCATCATCCGTCCCGAGAAGCTCGAGGACGTCAAGATCGCGCTCTTCGCCGCCGAGGTCGAGGGCCTCACGATCCAGCAGGTCTCCGGCCACGGCGGGGAGAAGGCCGTCATGGAGAGCTACCGCGGGCACCCGCTCCTCTACGAGTTCCACGACAAGATCCGGCTCGACATCGCCGTGTCCGAGCCGTTCGTGCACCTCACCGTCAAGGCGATCGCCGACGCCGCGCGGACCGGCCAGGTCGGCGACGGAAAGATCTTCGTCCAGCCGCTCGAGCACGTCGTCAGGATCCGGACCGGCGAAGCGGACGTCGAAGCCCTGACTCCCGTGACGGTCCTCGCGAAAGCCTGACGGCGCGCCATGAAGAGAAGCGCTCTTTCGGGCGGCCTCGGGGCCGCCCTCGCGACAGCTCTCGCCTTCGCGTCCCGGCTCGCCTTCGCCGCCGAGGCCCCGGCCGCCGTGCTTCCGCCGAATCCGCCCTCCGGCGCCCCGGCGCTGACCCCGGCTCCGGCACCGCCGAAGGCGTGGTACGAGGAAATCGCCGTCGACGCGTTCCTCTCCGTCAGCTACACCTACAATTTCAACCGCCCCGACTCCGGGACGAACCAGCTTCGGGTCTTCGACTTCGACGACAACTCGTTCAAGGTCGACGTCGCCGAGGTCGTTCTCCAGAAGGCGGCCGTCAAGGCGGGCGAGGCGGGCTTCCGCGTCGACCTCGCGGCCGGTTCGTCGGTCCCGCGCGTCTCGTCCTCGTACGTCCTCCTCCAGGGGCAGGACGTCGACCTTCAGCAGGCGTACGTCAGCTGGATCGCCCCGGTCGGCAGCGGCTTGCGCCTCGACGCCGGGAAGTTCATCACGCACTTCGGCTACGAGGTCATCGAAGGTTACGACGGCTGGAACGACAACGCGTCCCACTCGTTCCTGTTCGGGTTCGAGATCCCGTTCACGCACACCGGGCTGAAGGCGACGTACGCGTTCAGCGACCGGCTCGCCGCCATGCTCGAGGTCGTGAACGGCTGGGACGTCGCGCGGGACAACAACACGTCCAAGAGCGTCGGCGCCCAGCTCGCCTGGACGCCTTCGAAGTCCGTCACGGTCGCTGGGAACTTCATGACGGGGCCGGAGCGGGCGAACGTCAATTCCGACCCGCGCGACACGTTCAACGTCGTCGCGCAGTGGAAGCTCACCGACCTCACCGTCTTCACGGTCGACGCCGTCTACGGCAGCGAGAAAGGGGCCGTGACGCCGGGGGCGAGGGCCTCCTGGTCGGGCGTCGCCGGGTACGCTCGCCTCGGGCTCGGCGAGACCTTCGCCTTCTGTCTGCGGGCCGAGACCTTCGACGACGCGGACGGCGCGCGCACGGGCACGGTGCAGCGCCTCTCCGAGGTCACGATCACCCCCGAGGTGAGGTTGACGCCCCGCCTGGTCGTGCGGGCGGACCTGCGCGTCGACTGGTCGAACGCCGACGTCTTCGTGAGAAGCGACGGGACTCTCAAGGGCAGCCAGTCGACGGTTCTTCTGAATGGACTCTACGCGTTCTAGACCCCCCGGCCGCCGTGACCGATCATGCGGGCCGTGATCCCGACGTCCGCCTTCTGGCTGCTGCCGTTCTCTGCCCTGCTTCTCGCGATCGCGGTCATGCCCATCGCACTGCCGCGGCGCTGGGGCACGCCCTGGTTTCAGGCGCTCGTCACGGGCCTCGCCGCGCTCCCGGTCGTCGTCGGACGGCCGGGGGCCGTCGGGCACGCCGCGAGCACGTACCTCTCGTTCGTCCTCCTTCTCGGCTCGCTGTACGTCGTGACGTCCGGAATCCGCGTCACGGGCGACATCCCCGCACACCCGTTCACGAACGCCGGTCTCCTGCTTCTCGGCGGCCTCCTCGCGTCCGTCATCGGGACGACCGGCGCGTCCATGCTCCTCATCCGGCTCGTCCTCGAGGTGAATTCCGAGCGCCGGCGCGTGTCGCACACGGTTCTCTTCTTCATTCTCATCGTGTCGAACGCGGGCGGATGCCTGACGCCGCTCGGGGATCCTCCCCTCTTCCTCGGCTACCTCGCCGGCGTCCCGTTCCTGTGGACCCTGCGCCTCTTCCGCGAGTGGGCGGTCGCGCTCGCATTTCTCCTCGGAACGTACCTCGTCGTGGAGAAGAGGCGGTACGCGCAGGAGAGGCCCGAGGCGATCCGCGCCGACGAGACGACGATCCGCCCGATCCGTCTTTCCGGCGCGTGGAACCTGCCGCTCCTCGTCGGCATCGTGGCGGCAACCGCCTTCCTCGAATCCCCGTTCCGCGAGCTCGCGTACGTCGGGTGCTCGCTCCTCAGCTTTCCGATCACGCCCCGGGGACAGAGGGTCGAGACCCGGTTCTCGTGGCACCCGATCCTCGAGGTCGCGATCCTCTTCGCGGGCATCTTCGTGACGATGGAGCCGGCGCTCGCCGTTCTCCGCGAGAACGCTCCGACGCTCGGCCTCACCCGGCCCTGGCAGTTCTTCTGGGTGACAGGCTCGCTCTCGGCCTGGCTGGACAACGCGCCCACCTATGCGGCGTTCCTGGCGCTCGCACGCGGCCTCGGACGGCCGGAGGTGGCGGGCGTTCCGCACGGGATCCTCGAGGCCATCTCGACCGGCTCGGTGTTCTTCGGTGCCCTGACGTACGTCGGGAACGGGCCGAACTTCCTCGTGCGGTCGATCGCCGTGCGGCACGGAGTCCCGATGCCGTCCTTCTTCGGCTATGCGGCGCGCGCTGCGGCCGTCCTTCTCCCGCTCTTCGCCCTGCTGACCCTTCTGTTCTTCCGGGCCTGACGCGGCACTAGCGGATGGCGGACGCGGTGAGGGCCGTGACCGCGGTGTCGTGGACCGGCGTCTCGACGCCGGACGCGCGCCCGAGGCGCGAGACCGCTCCCGAGAGGTCGTCGAGCTCGTTCGGCCCGCCGGCCTCGACGTCGAGGAGGAAGCTCGGCTTCATCGCGCCGCCCACGCCCTCCATGAACGCGAGGATCTTTCCCTCCTCGTCCTCGCCGAGCCGCACGCCCCGCGCACGCGCGACGGCGAGGACCTCGCCGACGGCGCGCGTGAGGAGGAGCTTGCCGTACGGCGCATCGCGCACGGGCCCGATCGGCGCGCGGGCGAGCCCGCACGCCGCCGCCATCGGCGCGATGAACGCGAACTTCCTCCAGAGGTCGGCGGCGATGTCGTCGGACGCGCTCGCCTGGGCTCCCGCGTCCTGGAACGCCTCCACGATCCTCTGAAGCCTCTCGGACGCGCCGCCGGAGAGCTCCCCGACGACGACGCTCTGGAACGGGCTCTTCCTCTCGACGACGCCCGGGGCGACCCTCGCGACGCTCACCCGCGTCAGGCCCGCGAGGACGTTCGACGACGGCACGCCGCCCGCGACGAGCCGGTCGGCGGCCTCGACGCCGTTCAGGAGAGGCAGCACCGCCGCGCCCGTCCCGGCAAGGAGCCGCGCGGCGCCGAGCACCTCGCCGAGCGAGTACGTCTTCACGGCGACGATCGCGACGTCGGCCGGCCCGAGGGCCCCGGCGTCGTCCGACGCGTCGACGCGGACAGTGAACGCGCCTTCCGGCGTCCGCACCTCGAGGCCGCGCGCGCGGATCGCCGCGAGGTGCTCGCCGCGCGCGAGAAGCGCGACGGGATAGCCGGCGCGCGCAAGGGCGCCCCCGTAGTAGCCGCCGACTCCGCCCGCGCCGAGGACCGCGACCCGCAGCTTCTGCGCCATGCGCCCGAGTCTAGCCTCAGCGCGAGGCGTAGCCGATGAGGTCGATGCGCGTCAGGATCCCGACGGTCCGGCCCTTGTCCTCGACGAGGAGCGCGTGTCCGGAGGCGAGCATCCGCGCCGCGGCCGCGACGGGCTCGTCCGCGGAGAGCGCCGGCAGGCGCTCCTCCATGACGGCCACGACCTCGTCCTCCGGCGTCGCGCGGCCGTCCAGCACGGCCGCGAGGAGGCGCGGCTCGACGACGGTCCCGACGACGTCCCCGCCCTCCGTCACGACGGGGAGCTGCGACACGTGATGCGTGCGGATGAGAGCGAGCGCCGACCGCACCCTGTCGGACGGCCGGAGGACGAGGAGCGACGGGAGGTCCCCGCCCGACGCCTTCTGACGGAGCAGGTCGCCGACCCGGAGGTCCGCCGGGTCGAGCATCCCGTTGTCCGCGAGCCACGCGTCACTGTGGAACTTGCTCAGGTAGCGTTCGCCCGTGTCGGGGAGGATGACGACGACGACGTCGGCGGACGTGAGCCGGGCGGCCACCTTCAGCGCCGCCGCAACCGCGGTCCCCGAGGAGCCGCCCACGAAGATCCCCTCCTCGCGCGAGAGGCGCCGCATCATGTGAAAAGACTCCCGATCTGGCACGGCGAGGATCTCGTCGATGAACTGGAACTGCACGTTGCCCGGGATGATCTCCTGCCCGATTCCCTCGACGAGATAAGGCGCGGACTCGACGAGCCTTCCGGTCCTCTGGTACGCGCCGAGGATCGATCCGACGGGCTCGACCCCGATCACCCGGATCGCGGGGTTCCGCTCCTTGAGAAAGCGCCCGGCACCGCTCGTCGAGCCGCCCGTCCCGAGAGACGCGACGAAGCACGTGACCCGCCCCGCCGTGTCGCGCCAGATCTCGGGTCCCGTCGTGAGGTAGTGGATCTCCGCGTTGTGCGGGTTGAAGTACTGGTTCGCGAGGAAGCCGCCCGGGATCTCAGAGGCAAGGCGTTTCGCGACCTCCGTGTAGCGATCGGGCGAGCCGGGCGGCGCACTCGTGGGCGTGATGACGACGCGCGCGCCGTGCGCCTTGAGGATGTCGCGCTTCTCCTGCCCGACCTTGTCGGGCATCACGCAGACGCACTTGTAGCCCTTCACGACGGCCGCGAGCGCGAGCCCGAGCCCCGTGTTCCCGGACGTCGCCTCGACGATCGTGCCGCCCGGCCTCAGCGTCCCTTCCCGCTCCGCCATCTCGACGATGTGGATCCCGACGCGGTCCTTGTTGCTCTTTCCGGGGTTGAAGGACTCGAGCTTCGCGAGGACGAGGGGCTCGAGGCCCTTCGCGACGGCGTTCAGTCGGACGAGCGGCGTGTTGCCGACGGTCTCGAGGATGCTCGCGGCGTAGCGCAGCTCGGACGGCAGCGGTGAGAGGGGCTCGGGCATCTCGTCCTTCGCGGCGGGAGGCCGATCAGGGCGTCAGACCCGGGTCGACGTCGCGCGCCCAGGCGAGGATCCCGCCGGCGAGATTGTACGTGCGATTGAGTCCGGCCTTCCTCAGGAGCTCCACCGCCCGCGCCGAGCGCGCCCCGGAACGGCAGTACACGACGACCGGACGCGTCCGATCGACGTCCACGAGTCGCTCGGGCAGCAGCCCGAGCGGGACGAGGACGGAGCCGGGGATCGACGCGATCGCGGCCTCCTGCCGCTCGCGCACGTCGAGGAGCTGGAACGGCTCGCCCCGCGCGAGCCAGTCCCGCACCTCGGAAGGCCGCATCTCCGCGCCGGGCGGCAGGACGGGGCCACCCGCGCCGCACAGCTCGTCGTAGTCGACGAGCGCCGTGATCGTCGGGCTCTCGCCGCAGAGCGGGCACGCGGGATCGCGTGCGAGCGCGATCTCGCGGAAGGAGAGTTCGAGCGCGTCGTAGAGGAGGAGCCGGCCCGCGAGCGACCGGCCGACGCCGAGCAGGAGCTTCAGGGCCTCGGTCGCCTGCAGGGTGCCCACGACGCCAGGCAGGACGCCGAGCACACCGCCCTCGGCGCAGCTCGGGACGAGCCCGGGCTCGGGAGGCGACGGGAAGAGGCACCGGTAGCAGGGACCCTTTCCGCGCTGGAAGACGCTGACCTGGCCCTCGAACCGGTAGATCGAGCCGTAGACGTTCGGCTTGCCGAGGAGGAAGCACGCGTCGTTCGTGAGGTATCGCGTCGCGAAGTTGTCGGTTCCGTCGAGGACGACGTCGAACGTTTCGAGGACGCCGGGCGCATTCTCGCGCGTCAGGCGTTCCGGGAAGAGTGCGACCTCGACGTGCGGGTTCAGGCCCGCGAGCCGCTCGCGTGCCACCTCGAGCTTCGGCTTCCCGACCGAGGAGGCGTCGTAGAGAACCTGCCTCTGCAGGTTCGACGCGTCGACGACGTCGAAGTCCACGAGGCCGATCCTCCCGACGCCCGCCGCCGCGAGGTAGAGCGCCGCCGGAGAGCCGAGCCCGCCGGCGCCGACGACGAGGACGCTCGCCGCCTTGAGCTTCGTCTGCCCCTCGAGCGACACCTCGGGCAGGAGCAGGTGGCGCGAATAGCGGGCGATCTCCTCGCGAGAAAGCGGCTCCATCCGCGCAACCTTACACGCCCTGGGCGCCGCGCGGCGGTGATAGGCTTGCGACGGCGTCTCAACGCTGCCGTGAAGGAGGACCGTCTGGCATCTTTCGACGATTCCGTCGTCGTCGTCGCGGGAGGGACGGGCGGCCTCGGCCGCGCGGTCACGCTCGCGTTCCTCGAGGCGGGCGCGCGCGTGACGACACCGTACGCCGTCGCCTCCGAGTTCGACGCGCTGCACGCCGCCGCGGGAGACGCCGCGAGCCGGCTGGACGGCCCCGCCGTGGACGTCACGGACGAGGCCGCGGCGCGGTCCCTCGTCGAGGCCGTGCGCGGGCGCCACGGCCGGCTCGACGTCCTCGTGAACGCCGTCGGGGGATTCGCGGGCGGAAAGCCGCTCTGGGAGACGGACGCCGGCGTCCTCGACCGCATGCTGAAGCTGAACCTGCGCTCGGGCTGGGCGCTCGCCCGCGCCGCCGTGCCCGCGATGCTCGCCCAGGGCCACGGCGCGATCGTGAACGTCGCGGCGCAGGCCGCCCTCGCGCCCCCCGCGGGCCTCGGGGCCTACGCGGCGTCGAAGGCGGCCGCGATCGCGCTCTACGCCTCGCTCGCGGCGGACCTGAAGGGTACGGGCGTGCGCGTGAACACGATCCTCCCGTCGATCATCGACACTCCGGCGAACCGCAGGTCGATGCCCGACGCCGACTTCTCGAAGTGGCCGAAGCCCGAGGAGATCGCGCGCGTCGTCCTGTTCCTGTGCGGCGACGGGGCGCGCGTCGTCCACGGCGCCGCCGTGCCCGTCTGAGGGCGCGCGCGTGGTGCAGCGCGTGCGCGCGGACGCGGCGGCCGCCGAGTCCCGTCAGCGCGGGGTGATCTCCGAGGGGTCGACGGCCGCCGGGAAGAGCGTCAAATCGATCCGGATCTTTGCGAGCGCGTCCGCCGTCTCGGGCGACGTTTTCCTCAGGAGCCCGCCGAGGTTCGCGCGCGTCGCCTCGTCGACGGGCACCTTCGAGACGGCCTCGACGGTCACGGCCGTCTTCGGAAAGCGCTTCGCGCCCCCCTCGCGGAGGACGAGGTCCGTCATGAGCGGGTTCGGATCGAGCACCTTGACGCCGGGATGGCCGGCGGCCGCGAACGCTTGCTCCCAGAGCGGCGTCACGTAAGGGAAGTGCGTGCAGTTCAGGCTCGCGAAGACGGGACCCGACTTCCGGGGCCTCTTCGCGAGCGCGTCGGCCACGAACGACTCGACGTACCCGGTCGTCTCGGCGCTCGCGGAGCCGCGCTCGATCGCGCCGGCGAGGCGCGGGCAGGCCTCGCCCACGACGCGGTCCGCCGAAACGCCTTTCTCCACGAGAAGCCGCTTGTGGGCGCCCGACTCGATCGTCGTCTTCGTCGCGAAGACGAGAGCCGTCGCGTCCGGCTCGGCGGCGAGCTCCCTGCGGATCTGGTCGGCGCCCATGCTGACGATCTCGACCGTCTCGACGCCGCCGCTCTTCGCGTGCTGGGTCCGCGGCCAGACGACCGACAGCGTGTTGCAGGCGATGAGGATGAGGTCGGGTTCGTAGCGCCTCTCCATGGCGGAGAGCGCCCCGTCGAAGACGCGGACCTTGTCGGCGTCGCGCTTCATGTCGTTGTACCCGAAGCCCGCCGCGGGCTCGGCGTTCACGAACACGATCCGCGCCGAGCGCACGATGCCGCTCGCGGGCAGCCGCGCGGCGAGGTCCGCGGCGACCGAGAGGCCGCCGAGGCCGGAATCCGTCACGACGATCGTGACGTCGGCCTTCTTCCGCGCGACGTCGGAGAACGCGGCCGGTTTGCCGGCGCGGGCGGGAAGAACCGGAAGGACAGCGGCCGAGAGAAGAAGGAGCGCGAGAACGCGAAACGGTCTGGCGAGAAATCGCATCGAAAGGGAGCTTACTCCGCGGCGGCGAGGCATCGCTCCACGAGGCGGGTGTCCTCGAGGCGCGCGGCCCAGGTCGGGAACTCCTTCGTCGGGCCGCGCCAGCGGATCGCCTCCACGTCCCGGAAGAGCCGCGCGTCCGTGCGGAGCGTCGCGAGGTCCTTGAAGAGGAGCGCGAGTTCGCGGCTCTCGCCGAGGGCCCCGGGCGGGAAGCCCTCGATCGGGCCGTGGCGGTTCAGGAGGCGCGCCGCGCCGACGGGCCCGATGCCGGCGATGCCCGGGTACCCGTCCGCGGCGTCGCCGACGAGCGCGAGGTAGTCGGGGATGAGCGCGGGCTCGACGCCGAACTTCTCCCGCACGCCATCCGCGTCCCGGATCTTCCCGGACTTGCGGTCGACCTGGACGACGCGCGTCCCGCGCACGCACTGGGAGAGGTCCTTGTCCGGCGTCCAGATGCAGACCTTTTCGACGCGCCGGGTCGCGGACGCGATCCGCGCCGCGGACGCGAGCGCGTCGTCGGCCTCGAGCTCCACCATCGGCCAGACGGCGACCCCCATCGCGGCGAGGGCCTCCTCCATCGGACGGAACTGCGCGAGGAGCGCGCGCTCCACGCCTTCGCCGGTCTTGTACCCGGGCCAGAGTCCGTTCCGGAAGGACTCGATGACGTGGTCCGTCGCGACGCCGACGTGCGTCGCGCCCGTCTCGATCATCTGGAGGACCGTGTGGACGACGCCCCTCACGGCCCCGAGCGGCGGGTCGGCACCCTTGCGGAACCGGCGCCCGCCGTAGAAGTGGCGAAACAGCTCGTACGTGCCGTCGACGAGGTGGACGATCATGGCGCCGTCATGGCGCCACGCACGCGGCGGCGCGGCCCAGGAGCAGCTCGCGCTCGCGGGCGTTCCGTGTGAGGCCGGCGGCGCGCGTGAACTCCGCCTGCGCTTCCCCGGAGCGGCCCAGCTTCTCGAGCAGCTCCCCGCGGACGGCCGGCAGGAGGTGGTACCCGCCGAGCGAGGGTTCGCCGGCCAGGGCGTCGACGAGGACGAGACCCGCGGCCGGGCCGCTCGCCATGGAGACCGCGACGGCGCGGTTCAGCTCGACGACGGGCGACGGCGCGAGGCGCCCGAGCTCCCCGTACAGCGCCACGATCCGCGCCCAGTCCGTCTGGTCGGCCGCGCGCGCCCGCGCGTGACACGCGGCGATTGCGGCCTGCAGCACGTACGGCCCGCGGCCGCCGAGCGCCTCGGCGCGCGAGAGCGCCGCGAGGCCGCGGCCGATGAGGAGGCGGTCCCAGCGGCCGCGCTCCTGGTCGAGGAGGAGTATCGGCTCGCCGTCCGGGCCGGTCCGCGCCTTCACGCGCGACGCCTGGATCTCCATGAGCGCGACGAGGCCGTGCACCTCCGGCTCCTCCGGCGCGAGCGAGGCCAGGACGCGCCCGAGCCGAAGCGCCTCCTCAAGGAGCTGCGGCCGCATCCAGTCGTCGCCGGCGGTCGCCGCGTAGCCCTCGTTGAAGATCAGGTACAGAACCTCGAGCACCGACGACAGCCGCGCGTCCCGGTCGGCGCCGCGCGGGACCTCGAACGGCACGTGCGCTTCCGCGAGCATCCGCTTGGCCCGTACGATCCGCTGCGCGATCGTCGCCTCCGGGACGAGATACGCCCGCGCGATCTCGTCCGTCGTGAGCCCGCCGAGCAGCCGGAGCGTGAGCGCGACGCGCGCCTCGCGCGAGAGCACGGGATGACACGCCGTGAAGACGAGCCTCAGCAGGTCGTCGCCGATGTCGTCGTCGAGCGCGGCCTCCAGATCCTCCGCGGCCTTCCCGCGCTCCGCCTCGAGGTCCCGGCCGATCTCGCCGTGCGCGCGGTCCGCGCGGCGAACGCGCCGCATGTGGTCGAGCGCGCGGTTCTTCGCGGCCGCCGTGAGCCACGCGCCCGGATTCTCCGGAACGCCCGTCTCGGGCCAGCTCCGGAGCGCCGCGAGGAGGGCGTCCTGGGCGAAGTCCTCCGCGAGGCCCACGTCACCCGTCAGGCGCGCAAGCCCCGCGATGATCTTCGAGGATTCGATGCGCCAGATCGCGTCGATCGCGCGATGCGTCTCCGGGCCGGCCACGGGGGACGATTAAAGCACCGTCCCCCGCGGCGCGTGCCGTTCAGCTCCTTCGCGGCGTGATCCGTTTCTCCGGGCGCGGCTCCGTCACTTCTTCGCCTGCTCCGCGAACGTTTCGCGACGTTCTTTCATCTTCTGCAGCTCGGGCGTGAGCTCCCCCCAGTCCCCGATATCGAGGATCTTCCGGATCTCGATCTCCGAGTCGCCCGGCATCGGGTTCGGGCAGCGCTTCACCCACTCGATCGCCTCTTCCTTCGACTTCACCTGCCAGATCCAGAAGCCCGCGACGAGCTCCTTCGTCTCCGTGAACGGCCCATCGACTACGGTTCGCTTGCTCCCGGAGAAATGGACGCGCACCCCCTTCGAGCTCGCCTGGAGCCCTTCGGCGGCGAGCATGACGCCCGCCTTCACGAGCTCCTCGTTGAACTTCCCCATGTCGGCGAGCAGCTGCTCGCTCGGCATCATCTCCGCCTCGCTGCCCTTCGTGGCCTTGACCATCACCAGGAATCGCATCGTGTCGTCTCCTTTCGAGGGGGATTTCCCCGCTTCACCCCTACGACGACGGAGACTCCCCGAAATCGACATCCCGCTGCGAAGTTTCTGTCGCCGGACGCTTCGTTGGTTTCTTCGTCGCCATCTCTTGTCCCCGCTCTTTCGGGAGCACGGGGAGGAATTGCCCTCAGCTCTTTGCCTGCTTCTCGATCCGGGCGCGCAGCCGCGCCTCCTGCTCCTGGAGTTCGGGCGTGAACTCGGCGCCGAAATCTTCTGCTTCGAAGACCTGGCGGATCTCGATCTCCGAGTCCCCCGGCATCGGGTTCGGGCAGCGCTTCACCCACTCGATGGCCTCTTCCTTCGACTTCACGTGCCAGATCCAGAAGCCGGCGATGAGCTCCTTCGTCTCGGTAAAGGGGCCGTCGACGACCGTGCGCTTTGGCCCGGAGAACTTCACGCGCGCGCCCTTCGAGCTCGGCTGCAGCCCCTCACCCGCCAGCATGACGCCGGCCTTCACGAGCTCCTCGTTGAACTTGCCCATGTCGGCGAGAAGCTGCTCGCCCGGCATGACACCTGCCTCGCTGTCCTTCGTGGCCTTGATGATCACCATGAATCGCATCGTGTCGTCTCCCTTCGAGGGGGCTTCCCCGCCTCACCTTCACGACGCCGGAGACTCCTCGAATTCGACATCCCGGCGGCGAGAATTCCTCTCACTCCTTGTAGACGGCGAAAACGGCGCCCTGGGGATCGGCGAAAACGGCGAATCGGCCCATGCCCGGGATGTCCGAGGGCGGCACGTACGTCCGCGCGCCGAGAGAAGCGGCTTTCGCCGCCGTCGCGTCGCAGTCGGCGACCGCGAAGTACGCGAGCCAGTGAGGGGGCGCCTGGTCTTCCTTCGGTTTGGCCATCATGCCGCCGAACGGCGTCCCGCCGAGGATCCACTCGGTGTAGGTCATGCCGCCTCCCGAGCCCGTCTTCGCGTCCCAGCCGAAGAGACCCCGGTAGAACGCCTCGGCCTTCGTCGTGTCCGTCGTGTTCAGCTGGCCCCAGCAGAACGCGCCGGGCTCGTTCTGGATGCCGATGCCCGTGTTCGCCCGGGCCTGCCAGACGCAGAACCCAGCCCCCTGCGGGTCGGCGAGCACCGCCATGCGGCCGAAGTCCATGACGTCGAACGCCGGAGCCAGGACCTTCCCGCCCAGCTCGGCCGCGCGTTTCTCGGACGCGTCCGCGTTCGCCGTCGCGACGTAGAGCATCCAGTGCGGCGGGACGCCGGGCATCTTCGCGGCGTCCAGCGTGTAGCACGCGGCCGCGTCGCGCCCCTTCAGCTTGAAGATCGTGTACGTCATTCCGGGCACGTCGTTGTCCTGGATCGACCAGCCGAAGAGGTTCGTGTAGAACTCCTTCGCGGCTTCCTGGTCGGTCGTCGCAAGCTCGATCCAGCAGAATGCACCCGGCGGGTGGGACGTGATTTCGGCCATGGCGTCTCCTTCCTTGTTCTTTTCCGAGGTCCCCGATTTACGCCGGTCGGGCGCCCGGGGTTTCAGGCCGCGTTCACCGGAGCGACCGGCGAAGGGGGCGGCATCGCCCGCGTCCGGTCCAGACCCCAGCGGCCCGCACCGCGGCAGGCGATGAAGAAGAACAGGACGGCGTTGACGAGAGCCGGCTCCCCCTGATTTACGGCGGGAAAGAAGTTCGCGTCGAAACGGAACTTCCAGTGAAACTGGGCATAGGCGACGGCCATCGTCCCGCTCGCGACGAACGCTGCCCAGCTCGTTTGCCACCCGGCGGCGATCGCGAGCCCGGTCGCGAGCTCGAGGACACCGCCGATCCACACCTGAGATCCGACCGGCGGCTGCATGGGGATGAAGAACCCGAAGAGGATCTGCATCCCGTGAAAGGCAAAGAGGAGCCCGGCGACGACACGGAGGAGGGCGTATGCGGCCTCGGCCCTGGACGCGAGAACCCTGGAGAGCAAGAAATCCTCCCTGGCCCCGAGGCAGCAAGGCGGCTGCCACCGAGGTGATCTTGAGACTCGATCGGAGAGAATGGACTCCTTCGAAGGGAGGCACAATGGGACCGTCCGGATCCAAAAAGAAAACGCCACGCGTCACGATGCGCGCCGGAGGCGCGTGACGGACGTGCGGCGCAGCCGCCACGCACTCGCGCTCGTGTTCGCGGCGCTGGCACTGCCGGCGCCCGCGGCCAGCGCGCCCTCTCGGCCGGCGGCGCCCCCGGCCCGCGTCTCCTTCCTCGTCCTCGCGAGCGAACTCCCCGTCTGGAGCCGCATCGCGCGGGACTTCGAAGCGCGCGCACCCGGGCGTGCACGTGGAGCTCGTCGAGGGCCCGAACGACACGGACCTCCGCGAGAACATGTACACGGCGGCGCTCCTCGCGGGCGACGACTCGTTCGACCTCGTCTACATGGACGTCACCTGGACGCCGAAGTTCGCACGGTGGCTCCTCCCGCTGGACGATGCGTTCACCCCGAGCGAGATCGCGCGGCTCCTCCCCGCGGCCGTCGCGGCCGGACGGTTCGAGGGTCGCCTCTATCGGATTCCCGTCCGGACAGACGTGGGCCTCCTCTACTACCGCCGTGACCTGCTCGCGAAGGCCGGCCTCGCCCCGCCGCGCACGTTCCCTGAGCTCGCGACGATCGCGGCGCGCCTCGAATCCCCGCCGGGGTCTGGGGATACGTCTGGCCGGGCGCCCAGTACGAGGGCCTGGTCTGCACGTATCTCGAGATGCTGCACGCGTGGGGCGGCTTCTGGGTGGACGCCGAAACACTCGACGTGGGTCTCGATCGGCCCGGAGGCGCTCCGCGCGCTCGAGTTCCTGCGTCTGAGCCGCGCGCGAGGCGGCATCAGCCCGCCGGGAGTGACGTCGTACAAGGAGGACGAGAGCCGCCGGCTCTTCCAGGACGGCCGCGCCGTCTTCCTCCGAAACTGGCCGTACGTCTGGCGGCTCGCGCAGGCTGAAGGTTCGCCGGTCGCGGGGAAGGTCGGAGCCCTTCCCATTCTTCCGGCCGACGAGCACGAGACGGCAGGCGGGACGCTCGGCGGCTGGGGCTTCGGCGTCTCGCGCACGAGCCGCAACCCGAAGCCTCGCCGCCGAGTTCATCCGATACGCGGTCACGCTCGAGGCGCAGCGCACGCTGTGTGAAGAGACCGGGTACCTGCCGGCTCTTTCAGAGGCGTACCACGATCCGGCGCTGCTCGCGCGAAACCCGTTCCTCGCGGAACTCGAGACGCTCCAGAAGGGCGCCGTGCCGCGCCCGGCCGTGCCGCGCTACGCGCTCGTCTCCGACATCCTGCAGCGCCACCTGAGCGCGGCGCTCACCGGCTCTGCGGACCCGCGGGAAGCGCTCGCGTCCGCCGCGCGCGAGACGCGCCTCGCGCTCGCCGCCGTACGGCAGCCGGACCGACGCGGCGTCCCTCCTCCGCCGCCTCTGGGTCGACGGGCGCTTCCGGCTGTCCCTCCGCAACACCGTGGTCTTCACGGCGTCCTCGGTTCTCCTCGAGCTGCTGCTCGGCACGGCCCTCGCGCTCCTCCTCGACCGCTCCTTCCGCGGGCGCGGCGCGGTGCGCGCGATCGTGCTCCTGCCGTGGGCGCTGCCGACCGCCGTGATGGCGCTCGCGTGGGCATGGATCTTCAACGACTCCTTCGGCGTCGCGAACGACCTCCTCCGGCGCGCGGGACTCGCGCACGGTCCGATTCCGTGGCTGAGCGAGCCGGCGAGCGCGATGGCCGCGCTCGTGATCGCGGACGTCTGGAAGACGACGCCGTTCGTGGCCCTCATCGTCCTCGCGGGCCTGCAGGGGATCCCGGCCGAGGTCCTCGAGGCCGCGCGCATCGACGGCCTGTCGGCGCGCGCAGCGCTTCCGGCGCGTCGTCCTCCCGCTCCTCGTGCCGTCGCTTCTCGTGGCCGCGCTCTTCCGCGCCGCGCAGGCGTACGGCGCCTTCGACCTCGTCTACGTCATGACGGGCGGCGGCCCCGGCGGCTCGACGGAGACCGTCTCGCTCTATGCGTTCCAGAGCACGTTCCGCTATCTCGACTCCGCGTACGGGGCCGCCGTCGCGCTCGCCGGGATTCCTGATCGCGCTCGCCCTCGCCGCGGGCGCCACGCGCCTCGCGCGGGCGCGCACGAGGAGCGCGTGACGCGGGGACGGCTCGCTCTCGCGGCCGGGATCGCGCTCGCCGTGCTCTGGAGCCTCGGCGCCCGCCGTCTGGCAGGTCCTCACGGCCCTCAAGCCGGACGCCCAGATCACGCGGGTCCCGACCGTCTACCTCCCCCACCCGCCGACGGCGAAGCACTTCGCCGCTCTCTTCACGCGAAAGCCGTTCGGGACGTATCTCGTGAACAGCGCCGTCGTCTCGGGCGCGGCGACTCTCCTGTCGGTCGGGGCGGCGCTCTTCCTCGCCGCGCGCTCTCGCGCGCCGGCCCGCGAGCGAGCCGCGAGCGCGCGCTCTTCGCCCTCCTCTCCCTCGCGGTCGTCCCGCCGATCCTCCTCCTCCTGCCCCTCTACGCGGCGGTCCGCGCCCTCGGCTGGCTGAACAGCCCGCTCGCCCTGATCGTGCCCTACGCGCTCCTCAACCTGCCGCTCGCCGCCTGGATCCTCGACGCCGGCTTCCGCCAGATCCCGGGAGCGATCGACGAGGCGGCGGCGCTGGACGGCCTGACGCGGATTCAGCGCCTCGCGCGCATCCAGCTCCCGCTCGTCGCCCCGTCCGCGGTGACCGCGGCCGTCCTCGTCTTCATCTTCTCGTGGAACGAGTTCATGCTCGCCCTCACGTTCATGACGCGCGACGACGCGCAAGACCGTGACCGCCGGCATCGCGAGCGTGACGGGCTCGTCCATGTTCGAGATCCCGTGGGGACAGCTCGCGGCGGCCGTCGTCGTCGCGACGGCCCCGCTCGTGCTCCTCGTCCTCCTGTTCGAGCGGCGCATCGCGAGCGGCCTGACGCGCGGCGCGGTGAAGGGGTAGGGCGTGAGCGGAGACCTCGTCGGCGAAGGAATCACGAAGGTCTTCGAGGGCGGCGCCCGGGCTCTCGACGGCGTCTCCTTCCGCGCGTCAGCGGGCCGCGGTCCTCACGCTTCTCGGCCCCTCGGGCTGCGGCAAGACGACGCTCCTGCGCGTCGTCGCCGGACTCGAGACCGCGACGGCGGGGACGCTCCTCCTGGACGGCGCGCCTCTCGACGCGGTCCCGCCGGGCCGCCGGGACGTCGGCTTCGTCTTCCAGAACTACGCGCTCTACCCCCACCTGACCGTCGAGAAGAACCTCTCCCTCGCCCTCGAGGCGCGACGGATGCCCCGCGCGGAGATCCGGAGCCGCGTCTCCGAGACGGCGAGGCTGCTCGGCCTCGAGCCGCTCCTCGCCCGCCGCCCGGGCAAGCTCTCCGGCGGGCAGCAGCAGCGCGTCGCGCTCGGGCGCGCGCTCGCGCGCCGGCCGCGGCTCACGCCTCATGGACGAGCCGCTCTCGAACCTCGACGCCCTCCTCCGGGAGAACATGCGCGGGGAGCTCAAGGCCCTGTTCCGCCGCCTCGGCGCGACGGTCCTCTACGTCACACACGACCAGGGCGAGGCGATGAGCCTCTCGGACGACGTCCTCGTCCTGAAGGACGGGAAGGTCCGCCAGAGCGGACCGCCCCTCGAGCTCTACGCGCGGCCGGCGGACGTCTTCGTCGCGACGTTCGTCGGGAGCCCCCGCATGACGATCTGGAAGGGCGCGCGCGAAGGCGCGTTCTTCGTCGCGCCGGGAGTCCGTCTCCCGCTTCCCGAGGGTGTGGACGACGAACGCGAACTCCTCGCCGGCTTCCGCCCCGAGGACGTCGCCGTGAGCGCCGACCCGCCCGACGGCGGCGGCGGCACGGACGCCGATCTCGACGGCGCCGTCGAGCTCGTCGAGCCGACGGGAGAGCGCACGCTCCTCACCGTGCGCGTCGGCGGGCAGACGCTGCGCGCGTTCGCGGCGCCACGGCCGTGGCCGGACCGCGTGAGGGTGCGGATCCCCGGCGCCAAGGTCCACTGGTTCTCGGCGGCGACGGAAAAGCGGCTCGCGTGAAGCCGGCGCTCACCTCAGCCGCGGCGCGAGCCACTCGACCCAGCGCCTCAGGACCTCGCGGGAACGCACGGGGTCGCCCGGGAAGTGCCCGCCGACCGGGATCGCGACGAAGGACGTCTCGACGCCCGACTCCTTCAAGGCCCGAAACAGCTTGAACGCCTGCGTGAACGGGACGCGGAAGTCGCCCGTGTCCGCGAGGATGAGCGTGGGCGTCTTCGCCCGCGTCGCGTACGTGATCGGGGACTGCGCGCGGTAAGCCGCGTCCCCTCCGGGCGAGAACGGCGTCGACGAGCCCTTCATCGCGTAGCGCATCTGGACGTTGAAGTCCGCGAACGTGTACTGGTCCGCGAGGTCCGTCACGGGCGCACCCGCGACCGCGGCCTTCCAGCGCGTGTCGTGGCCGATGAGCCAGGTCGTCATGTAGCCGCCGTACGACCAGCCCGACACGGCGATCCGCGACGGGTCGACGAAGCCCTTCTTGACGAGCGCGTCGACGCCCGAGAGGACGTCGCGGCCCGGCCCGTCCCCGGCGTCGTCGAAGATCGCCCGCTGGAAGGCGTTGCCGCGGTTGTCGCTGCCGCGGTAGTTCGGCGAGAAGACGGCCCAGCCCTGCGCGGCGAAGAGCTGCGCCGGGGCCGAGAACGCGACCGTCGAGGCCGCCTGGGGCCCCCCGTGGATCAGGAGGACGAGCGGCACCTTCGTGCCAGTGGCGTAGCCCGGGGGAAGAACGACGACGCCGTCTTCGCGGAATCCGTCCGGCCCCTGCCACGTGAACGTCTCGACCTTGCCGAGATCGAGGCCCGCGATCCCGGCGTTCAAGTCCGTCAGGCGCTTCGGAGCCGCGGCCGGCGAAGCCATCCACCACAGCTCCGCGGGGCGGGACGGCTCGCTGCCCACGAACGCGATCGAGCCGTTCGTGCCGACAGAGACGTCGACGAAGAACGACCACGCCGGACTGACGTCGCCGAGCTCGAGCCTCTTCGCGGGACCGTCCAGCGGCGCGAGCCAGAGGGAAACCCGCGTCCCGTCGTTCCCCCCGACGAGGAGCGCCTTGCCGTCGGGCGTCCAGACCGACGCGTAGAGGCAGCGGTCGATCGCCTTCGTGAGGTCGAGGCCGACGCCGCCCGCGGCCGCCGAGGTGACGTGGACGTCGTTCACGTTGTTCGGGTCGCGGTCGCGCGGACACCAGTACGAGAGCTTCGTTCCGTCGGGGGAAAACACGGGAAATCCCTCGAAGTGCGTCTTCCCCGTGAGCGCGCGGACCTCGCCGGTCGCGACGTTCAGAACCCGTATCGTCGCGGCGTCGTTGTCACCCGAGTGCGGCGTCTCGACGCGGACGAACGCGAGCGACTTCCCGTCCGGTGACCAGGAGAGAGGCGACGACGGCGGGCTCGGCGGAAGCGCCGCAGGCAGGCTCCACGCTCCGGACGTCAGGCGCTTCGCCTCGCCTCCGTCGGCGGGGACGAGCCAGATGTGGACCGGCATGGGCGGCTCGGACACGTAGAGGCTGTCGCTCCCGATCTCGAAGAGGTCGTTTCCTTTCTCGATCTCCGCCTTGTTCGGCCGCTCGTCCTCGGCGGCGAACGCGAACGCCTTGCCGTCTGGCCGCCACGCGAAGTGCTGAACACCCGCCGGCACGCTCGTCACTTTCTGCGGTTCCCCACCAGCCATCGGGAGGACGAAGATCTGGGTCTTCGCGTCCTTCTCCGTCCCGTCGGCCGCGAGGAACGCGAGGCGGTCCCCGGCCGGCGACCAGCGGGGATGAGAGACACCCTTACGATCGTGCGTCAGGGCGCGCCGCGAGCCCGTCGAGACGTCGACGAGGTCGAGCTCGGAGACCCACTTGTTCTTCGCGATATCGGCGCGCGTGACGACGAGGGCGATCGACTTCTCGTCCGGCGAGATCCGCGGCGACGAGAGCCGGAGGATCTTCTCGAGGTCGTCGACGGTGAACCGCTTCCCGGCGGGCGCGTCGGCGGCGGCGAGAGGGAGGACGGCGGAGAGGAGCAGGCTGACGGCGAGGGCGCGGAAGCGGCGCGCAGTGGTCACAGGTCCCCCTTTTCTCGGCATCGGATGGATTCGGTGCATCGTACGCGCCGGGAGTACGGAGGGTTTTCGGCCGAGAGACGCGGCTAACGCGTGGGGTCCTCCATCGAGGGGCCACGCGGCGGCCGCGTGCGCCGCACCCTCTCGCGGCGGCTCAACTCGTCCCGGACCTCTCGGACGAACTGCGCTTCGAAGGCCGCACGCGCGCGCGTCCGCATTGCGACGCGGGACGCCTCGATGACGGCCCTGCAGCGCGCGCAGATCACGGGCGTCATCCACGCGCCCGCAACGCCGTGGACGCAGGGAACCGCGGTCGCCGCCATCGAGATCTCACGGCCCCGGACGGCAATGGCGTCGGGCTCGACCCTTCTTAAGAGATCCGTGACGAGTTGCCGCAGAGACATCCGCGTGACCTCAAGTTAGGGCCCGAGCGGCGGGCGGGCCACGGCGCAAGTGACCTGCGGCAGGGAGATGGTCGGGACGGCGGGATTCGAACCCGCGACCCCTTGAACCCCATTCAAGTACGCTACCAGGCTGCGCCACGTCCCGACCGAGACACGCATCGAAGAGCCGAAGCCCTTCGGGGGTAGCGGTTTATACCATGGGGAAGGAGCCGTGTCTGACGGGCAGCACCGCGGGATCCAGACATGCCCGCCCGACGGTCGGTATAGGATGCGGCCATAACCCGGCCAGCCGCTTTCCGCCCGCGCGACGCCGGGGCGGCGAAAGCGACCGAAGAAGGAGTGCTCGGATGAAGAGGATCCCGACCTGGGTCGCCGTTGCCTCACTCGCGCTCGCGCCGCTCGCGCTCGACGCTCAGACGCCCTCGCCCTCGACGACACCCGCCGGCGCCGCCACCTCCGCCGCCCCGGCGTCGACGATGCCCGGCATGGCGCCGGCGCCCGTCCCGACCCCGTCGCTCGTGGACGACATCATCAAGCTCTGGAAGGCGAACCTGTCCGAGGACTTCCTGAAGAAGTACCTCTCGACCACGGACGCCGTGAAGGAACTCACGGCAGAGGACATCGTCCGGCTCCGGAACGCCGGGCTCCCCGAGAACCTCATCCTCGCGATCACGCAGAGGAAGATGGAGCTGTCCGGAGCGGCGACCCCGGCGCCGACGGGCGGGGCCCCCGCTCCCATGCCACCGCCCACCCCGACCCCTACCCCTACCTCGACCCCGGTTCCCACGCCGCCGACGACCGCCCGATGGGAGGGCCTCGCGCGGCGCAACTCGGGCATCGTCCTTTTCAAGAGCCGCTGGGACCCCGGGATCCTCGAGGTCAAGGACGAAGCGCTGCGCTGGACCGATTCGAAGGACGTCTCGAAGAACCTTCTCATCCCGCTCAAGAGCCTCACGGAGCAGCAGCTCACCTGCCTCAAGAAGTCCGGCGGGAACGAGTGCTTCGAGTGGGTCGCCAAGACGCGGACGGACGAGTTCCGCTTCCGCAACGTGGCCTGGGAGCAGAACGAGAACGACAAGGTGCAGGACGTCTTCTCGTTCCTGAAGGCGCTCGACCCGAAGCTCGTCTCGTCGCAGGTGCCCGTCGACTCGAAGTAGGGCGGCCAGCTGCGGGTCAGGGTTCCGCGCGCGAGAGCAGGGCGAGGATCTCCTTCAGCTCGCCGACGGCGCGGACGACGCTGTCGTCGGCGGCGGGGACCGACGCGGGCTCGACCGGCTTCGTGACCTCCGGCGCGGGCAGCTCGGCTCCCGACGCGTCCGCGAACGTCGGCGCGGCGGCCTTGGCGGGGCGGGGCGGCCGCGGCTTCTCGGGCCTGTCCGCCTTCTCGGCTTTCGCGGGCTTCGGCGCGTCGACCGGGACGAGAGCGGGATTCGTGTCGGCAGCCGCATCCCTCGCTTCGGCCCCGCCGCCGCTCTCGGCTTCGAGGCGCTTCTTCGCGCCGGCGATCGTGTAGCCCTCGTCGTACAGCAAACGCTTGATCTGCTCGATCAGCTTCAGCTCGCGGGCGCTGTACGTCCGGGGGCCGGGAATCGACTTGTCGACGGCCAGAACCGCGAACTCGGACTCCCAGTAGCGAAGCACGTACGGCTGAACGTCCGCAATGCGGCAGACGTCCCCGATCTTGTACCGGGATTCGCCGCCGGGGGCGCTGGTCTCAGCCATTCGACACCCGTGTTTTTAGCACGAATTCCCGGAATTTCTTAGAAGGTTGAGAGGGGACCAAGGATTTCGGACTTCTCAGAAGGTGGAATCTGCGAGGCCCTCGCGAGCGCGGCGCCGGCGGCCTGCTCGGGACCATTCGCAGGAATCTCCTCTCCTTCTCTCCTTCTCTCCTTCTCTCCTTCTCTTTCCCCTTCTTATCTTTCTCTCTTCTCGTCCCCCGGCTTCACGATGAACTTCACGGGGACGCCGTCGAGCTTCCAGTGCTCGCGGATGCGGTTCTGGAGGAAGCGCTCGAACGAGAAATGAAGCGCCTCGGAGCGGTCGGCGAAGAGCCGCACGAGCGGCGGCTCGGCCGCCACCTGGACGGCGTAACGGATCTTCAGCTCGCGGCCCGACCGCCCCTTCGGGAGCTCCCGCTCGAACGCCTTCTTCAGGACCCGGTTCAGCTCGCCCGTCGACATGCGGGTCGCGAAGCGCTTCGCGAGCGCGTCCGCTTCTGTCAGGATGCGCCCGACACCCTTCCCCGTCTTCGCCGACATCGGGAGGAACGGCGCGTTCCTCAGGAACACGAATCGCCGCACGACGTCCTTCTTCATCTCGCGGACCTTCTCGTGGTCCTTCTCGACGAGATCCCACTTGTTCGCGACGAGGAGAAGGCCGCGGCCCGCCTCCTCGGCGTAGCCCGCGATGTGGGCGTCCTGCGCCGTGATGCCGTCACCGGCGTCGAACACGATCACGACGAGCCGCGCACGCTCCATGGACTTCCGCGCGGAGACCACCGACAGGACCTCCGGCGCCTCGGTCGTCCGGCCCTTCTTGCGGATGCCGGCCGTGTCGACGAGGACGTACTCGCGGCCCCCGGCGCTCAACCGGCAGTCTATCGCGTCGCGCGTCGTGCCCGCGATCTCGGAGACCATCACGCGATCCCGCCCGAGGAGAGCGTTCACGATCGAGGACTTCCCGACGTTCGGCCGGCCCACGATCGCGATCGGAAGCGGCTCGGTGCGCGTGTCGGGGTCGAGGTCCGGCGGAAGCGCGGCCTCGATCGCCTCGATGAGCTCCTCGGAGCCCGTCCCGTGGAGCGCCGAGACGCCGACGACCTGAGGGAAGCCGAGCTGGAAGCCGTCCGCCATGGAATTCGCGGCGGCCTTGGCGTCGATCTTGTTCCACGCCACGATCACAGGCTTGCCGAGAGCGTGAAGGCGCTGCGCGATGCGCTCGTCTTCCGGAAGCCGGCCCGCGACTCCGTCGAGGACGAGGACGAGGAGGTCCGCGTCGGCGACGACGGACAAGGTGCGGTCGCTCGTCCAGGCCGCGAACCCGCCCGCGGCGTCGAGGTCGAGGCCGCCCGTGTCGACGAGCTCGTACGGCCGGCCGCTCGGAGTCGTCGCGGCGACCGCGAGCGCGTCGCGCGTCATCCCCGGCTGGTCGTGGACGAGCGCCCGGCGCTCCCCCGCGAGGCGGTTGAACAGGGCGGACTTCCCCACGTTCGGGCGTCCGACGAGGACGACCTGGAAGGCGGGCACGTCAGCGCCGCCTGCGGGGCGCGGGGCCGCGGCGCGCCGCCGGTCTGCGCGGGCGGCGGTGGAGCGCCTCGACGCGGCTCCGGCTGCGCGGGCCGGCGCTCTCGCCGACCGGGACGAAGTCCAGGCCGCGCTTGTCGGCGTCGGCCTTCACGAGCTTCACGCGCAGGCGGTCCCCGAGGCGGTAGACGCGCCCCGTCGACGCGCCCACGAGGCGATGTTCGACGTCCTCGAAACGGTAGAAGTCGTCGCCGAGGGACGAGATCGGGATCAGGCCGTCGACGTAGATGTCTTCGAGGGTGACGAAGAGGCCAAACCCCACGACGGCCGAGACGTACGCCCAGAACTCCTCGCCGACGTGCTTCGAAAGGAAGACGAACTTCTTCCAGGCGACCGCCTCGCGCTCGGCGGACTCGGCCCGCCGCTCGCGCGACGAGCAGTGGAGCGCGGCCTCGTGGAACCAGCCCGTGCGGCCCGCCGCCTCCTCGGGCGCGGGCGCCCGGCGCGTCGCGATCCATTCGACGAGCGCGCGGTGGACGAGGAGGTCCGGGTAGCGCCGGATCGGCGACGTGAAGTGCGCGTAGTACGTGGCCGCGAGCGCGTAGTGCCCGCGGCATTCCTCCGAGTAGAGCGCCTTTTTCTGCGCACGCAGGACGAGGTCGTCCACGAAGCGCTCCTCGGGCTTGCCCTGCGCCTGGTCGAGAATCGCCTGGAACGCCGCGGGCGTGACCTCCTCCTCGTCCTGGGGCAGGTCGTAGCCGAGCGGGCCGAGAACGACGCGGAGCGCCGCGAGGCGCGTCTCGTCGGGGCGGTCGTGGACGCGGTAGAGGGCGGGAGTCGGCACGAAGACGAGGTGCCGCGCGACCGCCTCGTTCGCCGCGAGCATGAACTCCTCGACGAGCCGGTGCGCCTCGTTGCGGACGGCCTTCATGATCGCGACGACGTCGCCCTCCTCGCCGAGGATCACGTCCGCGTCCGGCAGGTCGAAGTCCAGCGACCCGCGACGCACGCGTCGCGACTGCAGCGCGTGCGCCGCACGCTGCGCGACGCGCAGCATGTCTCCGACTTCGGAGGAGATGGGAGAGGAGACCGAAGAGGAAGAGGAAGAAGAAGAGGAAGATTTCTTAGAAAGTGAATGCGATTGCGGCTCGCTTCGGCCGACTGCGGCGCTCAAGTGCTGCGCTGTGGGTTCGCGTCGGGCCGCCCGCGGTGCGCCCCGCCGGCCGCCCTCCCCCTCTTCCCCTTCTAAGGAAATCTTCTCTTTGTCTTTCTCTTTCTTCCCCTCTAGGAAATCCCCGACTGCCGTGTACGTAAGCCGTGCGCGTGACTTGATGAGCGAGCGGAAGAACTCGCTCTTGACCGTCTCCCCGTGCTTGTCCATCGTGAGCACCGCCGAGACGGTCCGGCGCTCCTCGTCGGGCCGGAGCGAGCAGAGGTCGTTCGAGAGCCGCTCGGGAAGCATCGCGATCGCGCGGTCCGGGAAGTAGACCGACGTGCCGCGCTCGTAGGCCTCGGCGTCGAGCGCGCTCCCGACCGGGACGTAGTGCGAGACGTCCGCGATGTGGATGCCGATCCGGAACCCGCCGTTCGGGAGCTGCTCGGCCTCGACGGCGTCGTCGAAGTCGCGCGCGGTCTCCCCGTCGATCGTCACGATCGTCCGGCCCGTGAAGTCAGTCCTCTGGCGGCGCTCGCCTTCGTCCAGGGCGCCGTTCGCGGCCTCGGCCTCGGCGATCACCGTCTCCGGGTACTTCCGGGGGATCCCCCACTTGCGGGCCACGACCTCGACGTCCACGCCGGGATCGCCCTCGAAGCCGATCGTGTCGATCACCTCGGCCAGCGCGAGGCGCTTGTCGTCGGGCCAGGCCGTGATCCGCGCCTCGACGAACATTCCCTCGGGAGCATTCAGGTCCTTGCCGTCCGGCACGGCGAGGCGCACGTCGATCTTCCGGTCGAACGGGGCGACGAACGTGCCCTCGGGCCCGCGGACGACCTTTCCGACGACCGTTTCGCGCCGTCGGACGAGGACCCTGATCACCCTCCCGTTCGGACGCGGCTCGAAGGGTGCGACACGGCCGACCTTCGCCTTCGCCGCAGACTTCGCCCTCGGCTCGTCGACACGGACGAGAACGAAGTCGCCGTCCAGGGCACTCCCGAGGGCGACGACCGGAATGTCCGGAACGCCCGGCTGGCCCGACAACAGGAACGCACGGCCCTCCCCGCGAACCGCCAGCGTCCCGGCCTGGAAATCCGTGAACTCGATCCGCGAGAGCTTCTCGCCGCGGACCCGTACGACGGAGCCGCGACGCTCCAGTTCGGAGACTGCGTCGTGGAGGAGCTGTTCGTCCGCCTCGGACGGAGCGCCACCGAACACCCGGCGAGCGAGGTCGGAGAACGGAAGGATTCGCGAGCCTTTCGGCTCGAGGGCCGCGAGGGTCGCGTCGCGAAGCTGCTGTGAATTCATGGTTTCTGGGTGGGACGAGGCTCCGGACGCCCCGACGGGAAATGCCATTCTGCCCCATCCCGCCTCTCCGCGCATCTGCGGCCGGACGAAGCGGAACGGGTCTTGCTATTTCTACGATTGAAAAGGAGGGTCCCATGAAAGGAATACCAGCGATCCATCGGGGACCGGGCGGCATCCTGAGGATGGCAGCGATCGGCGCCGTCGCCGCGGCGCTCGCTTCCGGCGGCTGCGCGTCGAAGAGCGAGCACGAGCGCGCGCTCGCGGAGAACAAGCGGCTCACGAGCGAGAACGAGAAGCTCTCCGAGAACGTCGAGAGCATGAAGGCGGCCTCGTCCGAGGCGAACGCGACGCTCGCCGACGTTCAGAAAGGGCTCGAGGACATCCGCGCCAAGGAGCTGACGGCGATCCGCTCTTCGCTCAAGGTCGCGGAGGAAGGCAAAGCCTCGGGGACGAGACGCGACCAGCTCCAGGCCGAGATCGCGACGATCCGGACCGCCGTCCACGAGAACCTGCAGAAGCTCGCCCGGCTCCAGAAGACGAACCGGCAGAACGGCGTCAGGCTCGCGTCCGTCGAAAAGCTCGCGGACGAGCTGAAGCGATCGCTCGAGGAAAAGGACGCGATGGTCACCGAGCTTCAGAGCCGCATCGGGGACCTCTCGAAGACGGTCAAGGAGCAGGCCTCCTCGCTCGAGGAGAAGGAAGCGGCCATTCACGAGGGCGAGACTCGCATCGCGAAGACGACGAAGGAGCTCAACACGGCGTATGTCGCGGTCGCGTCGAAGGACACGCTCAGGAAGACGGGCGTCGTCGAGCGGCGCGGCGACATCCTCGGCGTCGGCGGACGCTGGATCGAGACGGGCAAGTTCGATCCGGAGGTCTTCCGCGAGGTGGACGTCACGAAGGACATGCAGGTCACGATTCCGGCTCCCGCCAAGAGCGTGCGTGTCGTGACGTCGCAGCCGAAGGCGAGCTATGCGATCGTGTCCGGCGGCCCGAACGCGAAGACCTCGACGCTCGAGGTCAAGGATCCCGAGGCGTTCTGGAAGGGGGACCGTTACCTCGTCGTGATGACGGACTGACGACGGCGGCGGAAAAGGCTCCGCTCCGGGGCGCGTCGACTTCGATCGACGCGCCCTTTTTCTTTGCTCCACGCGCGTGCCGGACCTCCGCGGGCCCGGGCACGCCGATTGCGCTTCCCGGGTCGCCCGAGGAGGCCGCCATGAGAACGATGAACGACACCGCCCGTCCCGTCAGCATGTTCCGCGCAGCGATGATCGGATTCGCGGTCGGCGCCGCTCTCGCGGCCGCGGGCTGCGGCTCCAAACGGGAGCACGCGCGACTCGTTTCGGAGAAGACCTACCTCGCGGTCGAGAACCGACGCGTCTCGGACGCTCTCGAGGCGAAAAACGTCGAGACGAGAGAGGTGGAGGTCGCGCTCCTCGAGGTCCGGAACGGCCTCGAGGAGATCCGCGGCAGGGAGCTGGGCGCGATCCGCTCTTCGATCCGTGTGACGAAGGAAGGGCGGGCCTCGCAGGCGCTTCGCGACGAGCTCCGGGAGGAGATCCGGACGATCCGGGAGGCCGTGCACGAGAACCTCGCGAAGCTGACCCGACTGGAAGAACGGAACAAAGAGAGCGGCCTCATGACGGCGTCCCTGGAGAGGGCGACCGTGGAGCTGAGGCGATCGCTCGAGCAGAAGAAGGCCCTCGTGGGCGAGATGGAGCGTCGGCTCGAGGACCTTTCCACCGCGGTGAAGACGCAGGCCGCGAGCCTGAGGGACAAGGACGCCGCCCTCGGCGCCAGCGAGGCGCGCCTCGCGCGCAAGACGCGGGAGGCGAACACGGCCTACGTCGCCGTCGCGTCGAAGAGCGAGCTCACGAAAAAGGGCGTCGTCGAGCGCGCGGGCCTCGGCGGCCGATGGACGCAGACGGGCCGGTACGATCCGGAAGTCTTCCGCGAGGTCGACGTGACGAAGGACGTGCGTGTCACGATCCCGGCGCGCGCGAAGTACGTCCGCGTCGTCACGGCGCAGCCGAAGGAGAGCTACCGGATCGTCGACGGCGGCCCGGACGCGGAGTCCTCGACGCTCGAGGTCAAGGATCCCGAGGCGTTCTGGAGGGGCGAGCGGTATCTCGTCGTCATGACGGACTGAGCCGGGGCGGACGGAGATCCCGGACACGGTGAGAGATGGTGCGAAAGGGGGGACTCGAACCCCCACAGCCGGTAAGGGCTACAAGGTCCTGAGCCTTGCGCGTCTACCAATTCCGCCACTTTCGCGCGGGGACGGGAGGATAAGCGCCCGGCGCCAGGCCCGTCAAATCAGGGAGCGCAGGCGACCGAGCCGGCGAGCGCGAGCGCAGCCGGCGAGGCGCGCCGAGCGGAGGGTGCGGGAACCCGCATGACGGGTTCCCGCCTAACGTCTGAAGCCGGCCCGCTCGCGCACCGCGACGAAGCCATCGATGCGGGCCTGATCCGCCTCGGGGATCTCGGTGAACCGGATCCCGAACGCCGGGTGGAAGTGGTCGAGGTCGTTCGTGCGGCGGACGACCTTGCCTGCCGCCTTGAGCGCCAGGGGATCCTCCGGCAGGAAGAAATCGACGGTCACGGGCCGGCCGATCGCGATCGGAGTCTCGATCTCGACGAGCATCCCGTTCGACGAGACGTTCAGCATCTTCCCGACGCGCACCGTGCCCTCGTTCGTGACGCGCGCGATCGTGTTGAGCTCGCGGCGCGCCGGGATGAGGGTGAGCCGGTCCGTCTTGTCGAGGAGCTCCTCGGCCGGGAACGGCGCCACGATGAAGTCGTTGATCCCGGGGACGAGGGCCTCCTCGAGATGCGCGAGGCCCGCGGGAACGGCGAGCATCATCGAGACGGCGCGCCAGTGCGGCTTCTCCCGGAGCCGGCGGCACGCCCCGACGGCCCCGTCGGGCGGGAAGGAGGAGTCGAAGATCACGAGGTCGGGGATCTTCTCCGGCGCGACCGCCTCGAGCTCCTCGACGCTCTCCGCGACGCGAACGACGTAGCCCGCGAGCGCGAGCACCGACGCGGCGCCGCGCAGGAGGCCCGCGGGCGGGCCCCCGAGGACGACCTTCTTCTTCGCGAAGAGGCCGGAATCGCGCGGGAACGTGCCGGACGAGTCCTTCACGGGGAGCCGCCGTTCCGCACGACGATCGAGCCGCGCGCCACCTCGGAGCCGGCCGCGTCCGAGACCGTTCCGTCGAACTTCACGGTGTCCCCGAACCGGCCGGCGACGGAGACGTCCACGTCGAGGACGTCCCCGGGGACGGCCTCGCGCCGGACGACGAGGTCGGAGATCCCCGCGAGAAACCCGCGGCGACCGAGGTCGGCGTCGCCGCCCCCGAGGAGGAGCGCGGCCTGCGCGATGATCTCGCCGTAGAGAGTGCCCGCGAGGGGACCGCCGCGGGAAGCCTGCGCGCCCGCCGTCACGGTCGCCCGGACCCGCCCCTCGGCCCGGCCCGACGCGATCGTGACCACGTCCGCGAACCGGAACGGAAAGACGTGCGGGAGCGCCCGAAAGGTCATGCGGCCTTCGCGCGGATGAAGTCGCAGAGGGCATTCACGGAGGCGAACGCCTTCACGCCGACCTCCTCGTCCTGCACCTTGATCCCGAACTCCTTTTCGACCCCGAGGACGAGCTCGAGGGCGTCGATCGAGTCCAGGCCCAGGCCGCCGTCGGCGTCGCCGAAGAGCGGGGTGTCGTCGTGGATGGTGGCGGGTTCCACGTCCAGCTTGAGCTGCCGGACGATCAGTTCTTTCACGCGCGGCTTGAGGTCCTCTGATGACAAGTTCGTGTTCTCCCTATCGGGTGATCCGGACCGCCGAGAATATCAGGATCAGCCGACGAAGCCGCCGTCCACGCGCACAGTCTGGCCCGTGAGGTACGAGGCGCCTTCCGTACACAGGAAAGAGACGAAGGGGGCGATGTCCTCGGGCCGGCCGAAGCGCTGGACCGGCACGCGCTTGAGGAAGTCCTCTCGGGCCTCCTTCGTGAGGAAGGAGATCATCTCCGTCTCGACGAAGCCGGGGGCGACCGCGTTCACGGTGACGCCGAACGGGCCCACCTCGGCCGCGAGAGACTTCGTGAAGGCGACGAGCGCGCCCTTCGCCGCCGAGTAGTTCGTCTGGCCCGCGCTCCCCGAGAACGCGGCGAGGGACGAGATGTTCACGATGCGCCCCCAGCGCCGCCTCAGCATCCCGCGCAGGAACGCCTTCGTCGTGCGGTACGTCCCGCCGAGGGCCGTGTCCATCACGAGGTTCCAGTTCGCGTCGGGCATGAGCGCGAAGAGGCCGTTCTTGAGGACGGCCGCGTTGTTCACGAGGACGTCGACGCCCTCGCGCTCCCGGTCGAGCCGGTCCGCGAGCGCCGTGATCTCGTCCCGCGACGTCACGTCGCACCGCGCGGCCTCCGCGCTCCCGCCCGCCGCCAGGATCGCGGCGGCTCCGGCCTCGGCACCCGCCGCGTCGGCGCGGTACGTCAGGACCGCGTGGTACCCGTCGGCCGCGAGACGCTCGGCGATCGCCCGGCCGATGCCGCGGGAAGCGCCCGTCACGAGCGCGACGCGCGGGCGCGGCTCCCCGGTCATGCGCGCTCCGGCGCCGCGGCCGCGGGCGCCGCGGCGGGCGCGACGGTCGCGGCGAAGACGGCCACGTCCTCGGGACGCTCGAGCGCGGGCCGCGCGACGACCGCGTCGCGCAGGGTCCAGCGGACCAGCTTCGTCAGGACGTCGCCGGGCCCGACTTCGGCAAAGCGATGGATCCCGGCGCTCCGCATGGCCAGAAGAGTGGAAGCGAAGAAAGAAGGAAGAGAGATCTGCTTAGAAAGGACATGGGCGGCGTCCGCCGCGCTCTCCACCCGGCGCGCCAGCATGGGAGCGAAGACGGCCGTCCGCGGCTGCTCCACCCTCACACCACCTTCTAAGAAAATCTTCAACCTCTCGGTGACGGGTTCGAGGCTCCTCGAGTGCATCGGGAATCCGATCGCCAGCATCTCCGCCTTAAGCGCCCGCGGCCGCAGGAGATCGACCGCTTCCTTCACGAGGTCCGTCTCCCCCGTCAGGACGAACTGCGCCGCCGCGTTCTCCGTCGCGATCGCGAGGCGCGAGGCGTCGGGACAGACGCTCGCGAGCGCGGCCTCGACGTCCGGGCGGCCGAGGCCGATGACGAAGCCCATCGTGCCCTCGAAATCCCCCGCACGCCGCTCGTCGGAGAGAAGGCGCTCGGCCTCGAGGAGCACGTCGAGGGCGGCCTCGCGCGAGAGGCAGCCCGCCGCGACGAACGCCGCGTAGGTCCCGAGGCTGTAGCCGCACGACGCGTCCGGCACGAGGGAATGCTCGCGCCGAAGAACCTCGAGCGCCGCGAGCGAAGCGGCGAAGACGCCGACCTGGGCGGGACGGTCGTCGTGGAGGGTGGAAGATCCCGAGCCGAAGAACGTCGCGTCGATGGCGACGCCGGACCGAAGGGAGATTTCTTCGAAGAGGGAAGAGACGTAGCCGAAGCGCCGGGCGAAGGCCTCCCCCATCCCCACCTTCTCGCTGAGCTGGCCGGGGAAAAGCGCACCGAACGTGGCGCCCTCGCCGGCAAGGCGGGCCGCGTTCATGCCGCGGCGCCCCTCTTCACCTTCGAAGAGATCTCCTCCTTCTCTTCCTCTTCCACTCTCACGGAAGAGATCGGCTCGAACGTCCAGCGCCTCAGCCAGCGCCCCCATCGCTCCTCGGTCCGCCTCCGCCCCGCAAAGTGCACGAGGCGCTGCACGGTCGAGAGGCCGGGCATCGGGGGGTGGGCCGGGTCGAACTCCCACGGGTGGGCGTAGAGGACGGGCGGGACACCGGCCGCGAGCGAGCGCTCGATCGCGGCCTCGACGCGACCCGCTCGCGTCAGCCGGGAGCAGACACCGCCGCCCCACATCGCACGCCGCCCGAAGAACGTCCCCATGAGTGGAGGAACCTCGAGGATCGCTCCCGAGGCCGTTTCGAGGACGGCCGGGCGGACCGGGTTCGACGGGTCGCCGACCGGCGGCGCCGTCGTGAGCGACGAGTCGATCCGGAAGCCCTCCTCGGCGAGCACGGCAAACGCGGGGCTGTCGGAGCGGAGCATCGACCATTCCGGCGCCCGGAACGCCGTCACCGGCCGCCCGACGATTTCCTGAAGGCTGCCCCGGCTCCGGCGGACCTCGTCGCGGAATTCGGGGAGCGTCATCTCGAAGACCCGCTGGTGCGTGTCGCCGTGACAGCCGATCTCGTGGCCGGCCTCGGCGATGCGCCGTACGAGCGCGCGGTTTTGCCGCGCGATCCAGCCGAGGACGAAGAACGTGGCCCGCGAGGGCGTCCCGGCGAGAAGCTCGAGGATCCGATCCGTCCCGACGTGAACGCGCTTCTCGCGCGTCGTCCATGTCCCCGGATCCGCGTACGTCGCGTGCCCGCACACGTGGAACCAGTCCTCCACGTCCACGGTCAGGATGGGGGCGACGGTCACGCGGGGATTATGACGCGTCGGAGTCGAGCGTCTTGTAGTAGACGGACAGCCACGACGTGATCCACGTGTCGCGGAACGGCCGGTAGTGCGACCGGGCGCCGTAGATCGTCTTCACGGGCACGGACGCGAAGCGTCGCACCCGAGGCGCCGCCTTGATGAGGACCTCGTTCTCGATCGAGTAGCGCTCGGCGCGCAGCCGGATTCCGCGCAGGAGGTCGGTCGCGATCACGCGGTAGCCCGACTGGCCGTCCTCGACGGGCAGGCCCGTCATCCGTCCGAGCACCTTGTCGCCGATCGTGTTCGCCCAGTAATTCTTCGCGGGCATCGCCGAGGCGTCCGAGAGGCGCGAGCCGACGACGAAGTCCGCGCCGCGCCGTGCGGCGTCCAGAAGGGCGGGCAGGTCGGCGGGGTCGTGCTGGCCGTCCGCGTCGACGAAGGCGACGTGCGTGACGGGCTCGGCGAGGAGGACGGCGAGGCCGTCCCTGAGGGCCGAACCCTTGCCGCCGTTCAGGGGCCGGATGAGGACGCGCGCGCCGGCCGCCCGCGCCGCTTCCCCCGTGCCGTCCGCGCTGCCGTCGTCCACGACGAGGACGGCCTCGACGGCGTCCCTGAGGCCGGCAACGACGGCGCCGACGGTCTTCACGCAACGGAAGGCGGGGACGAGGGCTACGGGGCGGAACTCTCCGGAAATCTTGTCGATCATCACGTTAGGGGATTGACGGGAGCGCCCTGTTTGTGAAAAGTATCACGAGCGACGAATGGGCACCCCGCTCGCCTTCCTGCCGATCCTGATGACGCTCGTGGGGGCCATGGGCGTCGCGGCGTTGCTCCTCGGCCTGAACTACGTCCTCGGCCGCAAGGTCTCGACGAAGCGCAAGCTCTCCCCCTACGAGAGCGGGATGCCGCTCCTCGACGACAGCCACAAGCGCATCAGCGTGAAGTTCTTCATCGTCGCGATGATCTTCATCCTGTTCGACGTCGAAGCCGCGTTCCTCTACCCCTGGGCCGTCGTCTTCCGCCAGGGGGGCGCGGCCGTGTTCGTCGAGATGCTCGTCTTCGTCGTCGTGCTCTTCCTCGGGTTCGCCTACCTCTGGAAGAAAGGCGCCTTCGACTGGAAATGAGCGGCGGCGCGAACATCCCCGTGGCCGAGCAGGCCGGGAGCCCCCGCGCCGGCGAGCACGGCGCGCTCTCGTGCGGGCGGGCTCTCTCTTTCTCGCCCGACGCGCGCGCCGAGATCGACCGACTCCTCGCCCGCTACCCCACGAAGCAGGCCGCGCTCCTGCCCGTGCTCTGGCTCGCCCAGAAGGAGTGGGGCTGGATCTCGCGCGAGGCCGTCGACCTCGTCGCCTCGCTCCTCGGCCTCTCGTCCGCGTTCGTGTGGGGCGTCGTGACGTTCTACACGATGTACAACCGGGCGCCCGTCGGCAAGCACCTCATCCAGGTCTGCACGTCCATCTCGTGCCACCTGAACGGCGCCGAGGAGGTTTTTCACGAGTGCAAGAAGCGGCTCGGCGGGCTGAAGTCCGGCGAGACGTCCGGGGACGGGAAGTACACGGTCGTCGAGGTCGAGTGCCTCGCGCAGTGCGACAAGGCGCCCGCCGTCATGGTGAACGACGACGACTACGCCGTCGTCACGAAGGAGAGCCTCGACGCCTTCCTGAAGGGGCTGGGCTGAGACGATGAGCGGACTCGACCCGATCCCCCCGGTCCTCCTCGCCCGCCTCGGCAAGCCAGACTCGCGCGCGCTCGACGGCTACGTCGCCGACGGGGGCTACGCGTCGTGGAAGAAGGTCCTCGCCGGTGTGAAGGGCGGGGAGTGGACTCCCGCGAGAGTCACGGACATGGTGAAGGCCTCGGGGCTGCGCGGCCGCGGCGGCGCCGGCTTCCCGTGCGGGATGAAGTGGACGTTCGTCCCCTCGAAGGAGAAGCGCGGCGACAAGCCCGTCTACCTCCTGTGCAACGCGGACGAGTCCGAGCCCGGCACGTTCAAGGACCGGCTCCTCATCGAGAACGACCCGCACCAGCTCCTCGAGGGGATGATGCTCGCGAGCTTCGCCCTCGACGTGAAGCACGCGTACCTCTACATCCGGGGCGAGATGGTCCACGGCGCCGAAATCCTGAATGCCGCCGTCGCGGAGGCCCACGCGAAGGGACTCCTCGGGACGAACATCCTCGGCTCGGGCGTCGACCTCGCGATCACGGTCCACCGCGGCGCCGGCGCGTACATCTGCGGCGAGGAGACCGCGCTCATCGAGAGCCTCGAGGGCAAGCGCGGCCACCCGCGGATCAAGCCGCCGTTCCCGGCCGTCGAGGGTGCGTGGGGCTGCCCGACCGTCGTCAACAACGTCGAGACGCTGGCCTGCGTCAAGCACATCCTCGACCGCGGGGCCGACTGGTTCAAGGGCATCGGCCGCAACGAGCGAAACACCGGCCCGAAGCTCTACTGCGTCTCCGGGCACGTCGAGAAGCCGGGCGTCTACGAGGCGCCGACCGGGATCCCGTGGGAGCAGCTCCTCGCGATGGCGGGCGGCGTGCGCGGCGGACGGAAGCTGAAGGCGGTGATCCCGGGAGGGTCTTCCGCGCCGATACTCACCGCCGCGGAGATCGCGGGTGTCCCGATGGACTTCGACGGCCTCGTCGCCGCGAAGTCGATGTTCGGCTCGGCGGGCATCATCGTGATGGACGAGACGACCGACATCCCGAAGGCCGTCACGAACATCGCGAAGTTCTACGCGCACGAGTCCTGCGGCCAGTGCACGCCGTGCCGCGAAGGAACGCCCTGGCTCCTCAAGATGCTCCGCCGTGTCGTGGGCGGCGAGGGCAAGAAGACCGACCTCGACCTCCTCCTGCAGGTCTCGAACCAGATGGGCAACGGCATGACGATCTGCGTGTTCTCCGACGCCGCCATCGCGCCGGTCATCTCGGGCATCACGAAGTTCCGGGCGGAGTTCGAGGCGTACGTCGAGAGATCGGAGAAGAAGACGTTCGACCAAAGCGCCCCCGACGATCTGACGGACGCCATCGCGGACCGCACCGCCGCAGGAATGCATTCTTAGAATGAGTAAGAGCGCTTTCTCTCCCTCTTCACCTTCTAAGAAATCTTCTTCTTGGTGCTCTTCGGACGTCGCATGGCGAAAGTAACCGTCGACGGGAAGGCCGTCGAGGTCCCGAACGGTGCGAATGCGCTCGAGGCGTGCCGCGCCGCGGGCGTGGACGTCCCGCACTTCTGCTACCACCCGGCCCTCTCGATCGTCGGCCAGTGCCGGATGTGCATGGTCGAGGTCGAAGGCGTGCCGAAGATCCAGGCGTCGTGCACGGTCCCCGTCCGCGACGGGATGGTCATCAAGGCCTCGACGGAGAAGGCACTCGCGGCGCGAAACGCGACGATGGAGTTTCTCCTCATCAACCACCCGCTCGACTGCCCGATCTGCGACCAGGCCGGCGAGTGCAAACTGCAGGACAACGCGGTAGGCGCCGGGCTCCCCGTCTCGCGCACGTCCGAGCCGCGCCGCCAGTTCCCGGGCTACGACCGGACGGACATCGGCCCGCACGTCATCGCGGACATGACGCGCTGCATCCAGTGCACGCGCTGCATCCGCTTCTGCGAGGAGATCACCGAGACCGGCGAGCTCACGTTCATCGAGCGCGGCGGACACACGATCGTCTGGACGCACGAGGGCAAGGCGCTCGACAACGACCTCTCCGCGTGCGCCGCGGACGTCTGCCCCGTCGGCGCCCTCACGACGAAGGAGTTCCGATTTCGCAAGCGCGTGTGGTGGCTCGACAAGACGCGCTCTGTCTGCGACGGCTGCGAGATCGGCTGCAACCTCTCGGTCGAGCACCGCGACCGCGTCGTGTACCGCTTCACGCCGCGCGTCCAGCCGCAGGTGAACGACTACTGGCTCTGCGACTACGGCCGCTTTCGCGCCGAGGACCTCAACGTCCAGGAGTTCACGAAGCCGGAAATCCGCGTCGCGGGAGCGACCGAGAGAAAGCGGACGAACTGGGGCGAGGCGCTCGACGCGGTGAAGGTCGCGATCGAGAGGGCCCGGGGCGAAGAGAAAGAGAAAGACAAAGAGAAGATTTCTTCGAGGGTAATCGTGCTGGGCTCCGCCCACCTCACGACGGAAGAGGCGTGGTTGCTCGCGACGCTCTGCAGAGATTCTTTGAAGGTGAATGCACCCGAGTTTTCCGTCGACTCGGGGCCGCGCCGCCGCATCCGTAACAAGAAGGACGGCTGGCTGTACGGAACCGAGGCGGCTCCGAACTCTCGGGGCTGCGAGGTGGCGGGCCTCACCCGGGCCAAAGAAGGCGGGGTGTCGCCCCTGTCCCTCTTACTTTCTAAGAAATCTTCCTCTTCTTCTTCTTCCCCTTCCTCCTCTTCTCCCTCGGTCCTCTACATCACCGACGCGCATTTCTCCGAGCGCTGCGACGATCCCGCGTTCGTCGCCGAGCTGCGCAAGGCATCGGTCCTCATCGTCCACGCCCGGAAGCGCGACGCGCTGACGGACGCGGCAGACATCGTGCTCCCGACGGCGTCGCTCGCGGGGACCGAGGGGACGTTCGTGAACGCGAAGGGTCGCGTGCAGCGCGTCGACCTCGCGATCCTCGCCCCGCCCATCGTCCGCACGAGCCTCGAGGTCTTCCTTCATCTCGGCACGAGATTCGGCGTCTTCGACACGCGGTGGACGCCGCGGGACGTCTTCGACCGCATGAAGGCGAGCGTTCCCGGCTACGCCGGCCTCGACTGGGACTCCGACGCCCTCGTCGGCAACCCTCCGTCCATCTCCGCCGCCGCCGCCTACGACGTTCTCGGCCTGAACAAGGACGCGGACGTCGAGGTCTTCAACCGCCCGTCCGTGGCGGCGCCGGACCGCAAGCGGTGAGCCCGACCCTCGCGGCCGCCCTCGAGGGAGCGGGCAAGATCGCCTTCGTCTGGGGCGTCGTCCTCGCGGCGATGCTCCCGAACCTGATCTGGATGGAGCGGCGCGTCGCGGGCCTCATCCAGGACCGGCCGGGGCCGAACCGCGTCGGCCCGTTCGGCCTCCTGCAGGCCATCGCGGACACGCTGAAGATGTTCATGAAGGAGGACGTCGTTCCGCTCTACGCGGATCGCGTCCTCCACACGCTCGCGCCGTTCATTCTCCTCGTGCCGGCGATGGCGACGTTCGCGGTCATTCCGTTCGGCTCGAAGATCCCGCTGTTCGGCCGCCAGATCCCGCTCGTGATCGCAGACGTGAACATCGGGATCCTCTACGTGTTCGCGCTCGCGTCCGTCGGCGTCTACGGCCTCGTCCTCGCCGGCTGGTCGTCCAACAACAAGTTCGCCCTCATGGGCGGGATCCGCTCGTCCGCGCAGGTCATCAGCTACGAGCTCTCGATGGGCCTCGCGGCGATCGCGACGCTCATGGCGGCTGGCTCGCTGCGCCTCACGCGCGTCGTCGAGTACCAGGCGGCCGGCACGTTCCTCGGGTTCCTGCCAACCTGGAACTGCTTCACCCAGCCGCTCGGCTGCATCATCTTCATCATCGCGGCGTTCGCGGAGACGAACCGCATCCCGTTCGACCTTCCCGAGGCCGAGGCGGAACTCGTCGCCGGGTACCACACGGAGTACTCCGGCTTCCGGTTCGGGGCGTTCTTCATGGCCGAGTACCTGAACCTCGTCGCCTCCTCGATGATGATGGCGACGCTCTACTTCGGCGGCTGGTCGTTCCCCTTCCTCCCGCACACCGGGCTCCTCGGCGGCCTCGTCTCCGTCGTCGTCTTCTTCGCGAAGACGATGTGCTTCATCTTCCTCTTCATGTGGGTCCGCTGGACGCTCCCGCGCTTCCGGTTCGACCAGCTCATGGACATCGGCTGGAAGGCCCTCCTGCCGCTGTCGCTCCTCAACCTCCTCTGGACGGGTGCGCTCGTCCTCCTGAAGGTGATCTGATGCCGGCCCTGAGCGGAGAGCTCGTCGTCTTCACGATCGCGTCGGTCCTCGCGATCGGCTTCGCGCTCGCAATGGTCATCCAGAAGACGCCCGTGAGGAGCGTCCTGTCGCTCGTCGTGACGTTCTTCGGGCTCGCGATCTTCTCGATCCAGCTCGCGGCGCCGTTCATCGCGGTCATCCAGGTCTTCGTCTACGCGGGCGCGATCCTCGTCCTCTTCCTGTTCGTCATCATGCTGCTCAACCTCGGCCAGGAGGCCACCGAGGAGGATTCGCGGCCCGTGCAGCGGTGGCTCGGCCTCGTCGCCGCTCTCGCGCTCGGCGGGATTCTCGCGGGCGCCGCGTTGCGCGCTCCGATGCCGAAGGGACCCGCGCCGGCGCTCACGCCCCTCAAGGACGAGATCCCGACGATCGGGAGGCTCCTCTTCTCGGACTACCTCCTCGCGTTCGAGGCCCTCTCCTTCCTCCTCCTCGTCGCCGCCGTCGGGGCGCTCCTGCTCTCGAAGAGGAAGTTCGAATGACCGGCGCGCTTCCCGGCGTCGCCCCGATGGCCGTGCCGCCCGGCGCGTATCTCGCCGTCGGGACGCTGCTCTTCGCGATCGGGCTCGCGGGCGCGCTCCTCAAGCGCAACGCGCTCTCGATCTTCCTTTCGATCGAGCTCATGATGAACGCCGTCAACCTCCTGTTCCTCACGTACGCCCGGATGCGCGGCGACATGGCGGGGCAGATGATCGTCTTCTTCGTGATCGCCGTCGCGGCCGCCGAGGCCTCGATCGGGCTCGCGATCTTCGTCGCGCTCTTCCGCGCCCACCGGACCGTGGACGTGGACAAGATCGCGCTCCTGAAGTGGTAGGCCGCGCGTGACATCGCTCTGGCTCATCCCGCTCCTCCCCCTCGCCGGGTTCCTCCTGAACGGACTCGTCGCGCTCCTCTCCGCGAGCGCGCGCGCGGAGGCCGAGCGCGGCCTCGACCAGCCGAAGGCGCGGCTTCCGTACGGCCAGCGCCTGTTCCACGGGATCGTCGGCGTCGGCTCCGTCGGCCTCGCGGCCGTCCTCGCGTTCGCCGCGCTCGTCCCGTACGTCCTCGAGTCCCTGAGAAGCCCCGGGGGAATCGCTCCCGTCGTCCAGCACGTCTACACGTGGATGGCCGCCGGCGACTACACCGTCGACGTCGCGTTCCGCCTCGACGCCCTGTCGGCGCTCATGCTCTCGTTCGTCACGTTCGTCGGGACGCTCATCCACGTCTACAGCGTCGGCTACATGCAGGACGAGGAGGGCTACGGCCGCTACTTCTCGTTCCTGAACCTCTTCATGTTCGCGATGCTCATGCTCGTCCTCGCGGACAACCTCCCGCTCCTCTTCGTGGGCTGGGAGGGCGTCGGCCTCTGTTCGTACCTCCTCATCGGCTACTACTACGACAAGGACTTCGCGGCCGCGGCCGGCAAGAAGGCGTTCATCGCGAACCGCGTCGGCGACGTCGGGATGGTCCTCGGGATCTTCGGGACGTTCGCCCTCTTCGGGACGGCCGACTTCTCGTTCGTGGATCTCGCGAGGAACGCGACGCTCGCGCCCGGCTCGCACATCACCGTCTACGCCGTCTGTCTCCTTCTCTTCCTCGGCGCGTGCGGGAAGAGCGCCCAGATCCCGCTCTACGTCTGGCTGCCGGACGCGATGGCGGGCCCGACGCCGGTCTCCGCGCTCATCCACGCGGCGACGATGGTCACCGCCGGCGTTTACCTCGTCGCGCGCTGCAGCGCCGTCTTCCTCCTCGCGCCGGACGCTCTCACGCTCGTCGCGTGGATCGGCGCCGGCACGGCGATCCTCGCGGCGTCGATCGGCCTCGCGCAGAACGACATCAAGAAGGTCCTCGCGTACTCGACCGTCTCGCAGCTCGGCTACATGTTCCTCGCGTGCGGCGTCGGCGCGTTCTCGGCCGGCATGTTCCACGTCTTCACGCACGCGTTCTTCAAGGCCTGTCTCTTCCTCGGGTCCGGTTCCGTCATCATGTCGATGCACCACGAGCAGGACATGCGGAAAATGGGCGGCCTCGCGTCCCGCATTCCGCAGACGTTCCGGACGATGCTCGTCGCGACGCTTGCGATCGCCGGCGTCTTCCCGCTCGCGGGCTTCTTCTCCAAGGACATGATCCTGGGCTCGGCGGCCGCGTCCGGGCACTGGACGCTCTACGCGGTCGGCCTCTTCACGGCGGGCCTGACCGCGTTCTACATGTTCCGGCTCGTCTCGATGACGTTCTTCGGCAGGGCGCGCGGCGACGGCCATGCACACGAGCACGCGCACGAGAGCCCCGCCACGATGACGGTCCCGCTCTGGATCCTCGCGGCGGGCTCCGTCTTCGCCGGCCTCCTCGGCGTCCCGGCGGCGCTCGGCGGCTCCGACCGCATCGGGCGGTTCCTCGAGGCGTCCGTCGCCCATCCCGAGGTCGGCGAGATGTCGCACGGGGCCGAAATCGGCCTCATGCTCCTGTCCCTCGGAGTCGCGGTGACGGGGCTCCTCTGGGCGTGGCGCTGGTACGGAAAGGCCGCCGGCCCCGCCGAAGCCGTCTCGCCGCAGGCGGAGGCCTTCTTCGCGAGGACGGGCGCGCTCGGCCGTCTCGTCGCGAACAAGTGGAACGTCGACGAGGGAATCGAAGCGCTCGTCCTCTCCCCGTTCCGCAGGATCGGAACGGTCCTCTGGCGCGGCTTCGACGCCCTCGTGATCGACGGGATCGCGAACGCCTCGGCGTTCCTCGTCGAGCTCACCGGCGACCTCATGCGCTTCTTCACGACGGGACACGTCCGCAACTACGCGCTCGCGTTCTCGCTCGGGACGCTTGTCCTCATCCTCTACGTGTGGGTGAAGCCGTGACGTTCCATCCGCTCGGCGCCGACGTCCTCACGACGCTCGTCTTCCTCCCCACGCTCGGCGCGCTTCTCCTCGCGCTCGTGCCCGGGGAGGCGAAGGGCGTCGCGAAAACGGTCGGCCTCGTGACCTCGATCCTCACGTTCGGCGTCAGCGCGTTCATGTTCCGGAACTTCGACCCGGCCGCGCCCGGGATCTCCGGATTCGCGATCGACCGTCCATGGATCCCCCGCTTCGGGATCCGCTACCAGCTCGGCGTCGACGGCCTCGCCGTCGCGCTCGTCCTCCTCACGACGGTCCTCACGGTCTCGGTCCTTCTCGTCGCCTGCGGCCAGAAGATCGGGAAGCTGAAGGGCTACGTCGCTGCGTTCCTCGTCCTCGAGACGGGGATGCTCGGGAGCCTCGTCGCGCTCGACATGCTCCTGTTCTACGTGTTCTGGGAGGTCATGCTCGTCCCGATGTACTTCATCATCGGGATCTGGGGCGGCAAGAGGCGCATCTACGCCACGATGAAGTTCTTCCTCTTCACGATGGCGGGTTCGCTTCTCATGTTCCTCGCGATTCTCTACACGGCCGGCGTCCACACCCGCGTCACGGGCCTGCAGACGTTCTCGCTCGTGGACTGGCAGCGCGCCGCGGCCTCCGGGGCGTGGGGCCTTTCGCCGGGCGTCGAGGCCCTTCTCTTCGGGGCGTTCGCGCTCGCGTTCCTCGTGAAGGTGCCGCTCTGGCCGCTCCACACGTGGCTCCCCGACGCGCACGTCGAGGCCCCCACCGGTGGCTCGGTCATTCTCGCGGGCGTCCTCCTGAAGCTCGGGACGTACGGCCTCCTGCGCTTCGCGTGGCCGCTTTTCCCGAACGCGGCCGCGCGCTACGGCCCCTTCCTCGCGATTCTCGCCCTCGTGGGCGTCGTCTACGGCGCCTGGGTCGCGGCAGCCCAGAAGGACATGAAGAAGCTCGTCGCCTACTCGTCCGTGAGCCACCTCGCGCTCGTCGTCCTCGGCATCGTCGCCGGGACGGGCGCGGCGCTCTCCGGCGCGATCTTCCAGATGATCGGGCACGGTCTCACGACGGGCCTCCTGTTCCTCCTCGTCGGCGTCCTCTACGAGCGCCGCCACACGCGCGAGATGGCGGACTACGGAGGCGTGGCCTCGCGCGTGCCCGTCACGACGACGCTGTTCCTGATCGCGGCGCTCGGCTCCGTGGGCCTCCCGGGCCTGAACGGCTTCATCGGCGAGTTCCTGATCCTCGGCGGAGTCTTCCAGGTCAAGATCGCCTGGGCGGCCATCGCGGCGACCGGGATGATCCTCGGCGCGGTCTACCTCCTGACGCTCGTCCAGAAGGTCTTCTGGGGCCCCGAAACCGTGGCGGCGAATCGCACCTTGACGGACATCAACGGCTGGGAGCTGGCCGGCGCCTTCCCGCTGGTCGTCCTCATCGTCCTCCTCGGCGTCTTCCCGCGGCCGCTCCTGAACCTCGTCGACGGCTCCGTGAGGAGCCTCCAGAGGCCGGTGGCCACGGCGACGTCCGCGACGGCGGAGGCGCGCCGGTGACCGGCTTCCTCCACCTGACCGGTGCGGACTTCGCCGCGATCGCGCCCGAGATCGTGCTCTGCGCCGCGGCGACGCTCATCCTCCTCCTCGACGCCTTCGCGCGGCCCCTGCGCTCGTTCTTCCCGTACGTCGCGCTCCTCTCCCTCGCGGTCGCGAACCTCGCGGGCCGCGACGTGACGGGGGTGTATTTCTCGGGGGCGGTCGAATCCACCGGCCTCACGCGCTACATCGAGCTGATCGCCCTCGGAGCGGTCGCGCTCGCGATCCTGGGTGGGGCCGCGGGCCTCGCGCGCGACAAGCGCGATCAGGGCGAGTTCTACGCGCTCCTCCTTTTCGCGGCCGCCGGCCTGATCCTCATGGTCCGCGGCGGGGATCTGCTCGTCGTCTTCCTCGGCCTCGAGCTCATGTCGCTCTGCCTGTACGTCCTCGCGGCCTGGTACCGCGACGTCCCGGCCGCGACCGAAGCCGGGATGAAGTACTTCCTCATGGGGGCCCTCGCGTCGGCCTTCCTCCTCTACGGCGTCGCGACGATCTACGGGCGCCTCGGAACGACGTCCTTCGCGCGCCTTTCGGGCATCGCCTCCGTGCCCGGGCTCGTCGCGTTCGACACGATGCTCGCCGCCGGGATTCTCGCCGTCGTGGCCGGCCTCGCGTTCAAGATCGCCCTCGTCCCGTTCCACGGCTGGGCACCGGACGTGTACCAGGGGATGACGACGCCGGCCGTCGCCTTCCTTTCGACCGCGCCGAAGGCGGGCGCGGTTCTCGTCCTCGCCCGCGTCCTCCACGCCCTGCTCCCTCCCGGCCTCGGAGACCCGTGGCGGCCGCTCCTCGCGATCCTCGCGGCACTCTCGATCCTGTTCGGGAACGTCGTCGCCCTCTCGCAGCGCGATCTCAAGCGCATGCTTGCGTACTCCGGTATCGCCCAGATGGGATACGTCGCGATCGCCCTCGCGACGTTCACGCCGGACGCGCTCGAGGGCGCGTGCGTCTTCCTCGCGGGCTACCTCGTCACGAACGCGGCCGCGTTCCTTGCGATCGCGGCGCTCTCCTCGGGGGAGAGCGAACCGAAGGTCCTCTCGGACCTCGCGGGCCTGGGGCGCCGCCGCCCGCTCGCCGCGACGGTCCTGACGCTCTCGATGCTCTCGCTCGCGGGCCTGCCGCCCACCGTCGGTTTCATCGGCAAGCTCCTCGTCTTCCGCGCGGCGGTCGACGGCGGACTCGTTTCCCTCACGGTGATCGGCGTCTTCGGCAGTCTCGTGTCCGTGGGCTACTACCTGAGGGTCGTCTATCACCTCTGGATGAAGGAGCCCGCCCGCGAGGTCACCCTCGTGCCCGACGACGTCCTCTCCGGCGCGGCCTTCCTCCTCACCGCGGGCCTCATGCTCTTCTGGGGCATTTTCCCGCGCGCGCTCCTCGACGTGGCCCACAGAGCCGCTTTCACACTCGTCGGGCGCTGAGATGCCCGACAAGCGCTGGGACCGGCCTGAAGGAGTCGCCGAGCCCACGAGCGAAAGGCTCTCGCTCGTTCTGAGGGCGCTGCGCACGCTCGAGGCGCAGGGTGTCCATACGGTGTCCTCCTACCAGCTCGCCGAGCGCTTCGCGATGAATCCCGCTCAGATCCGAAAGGACCTCGCGCAGTTCGGCGAGTTCGGCGTCCGCGGCGTCGGGTACCGCGTCGCGGACCTCAAGGCCAAGCTCAAGCAGCTCATGGGCCTCGAGAAGACGCGCGTCGTCGTCATCGCGGGCGCCGGCAACCTCGGGCAGGCGCTCGCGGACTCGAAGAACTTCAACGTGGACGGCTTCAAGGTCGCGGCGCTCTTCGACGTGGACGGCCGGAAGATCGGGAGTCACTCCCGAACGGGCGTCCCGATCCTCGATCTCGCGGTCCTCCCGACGGCCGCGCCGGGCCTGAAAACGGACATAGGCGTCCTCGCCGTTCCGGCGGAGGTGGCGCTCGAGGTCGCCCGCCTCCTCGCGGCCGCGAACGTGCCGGCGCTCCTCAACTTCGCCCCGGTCTCCGTGCCGCCGCTCGAGGGGACGTTCGTGCGGAACGTCGACCTGACGTTCTTCCTCGAGAACCTGTCGTTCCAGCTCGCGGTCCGGCGGCGCTGACCGCCCCTACTCCGCCCAGAGGACGAGGTTCGTCTCGTTCGGGTGGAGGAGGAGCAGATGCGACGGGCGCACGCGGACGGAGTAGCCCCGGCTGTTCTCCGCCGGACGCACAACCGTGCCCGTCCACGTCGCCGTTCCGTCCAGCCGCCCCTGCGCGGCGAGCGGCGTCGAGAACCCGGCGTCGACGACGCCGTCGTGGTCGGGTTCCCCTTCGAACCAGTCCACGGCGAGATCAGCGGGCTCGAGCGCGCCGACTCGAATCTGGACCTCCACGGTGAAGCTCTCCCCCGGCGCCACGCGCGCCGGCTCCTCCGGCACCGTCGTGACGGAGACGAAGCCGACCTCGTCCCAGCTCGCGCGGATCTTCTGCTTCCACGCGGCGAGCTCCTTCGCCTTCGCGTCGGCGTCGGCGGACAGCATCGCGACGCGGTTCGCGGCCGGCACGTACGCCGCCGTGACGTACTCGGAAAGCATCCGTTCGGCGTTGAAGATCCGCCCGAGGCTCCAGGCCGCCGTCGCCATCCGTGCGGCCCAGCCGGACGGAACCCCGAGGCGGTCCGCGTTCGGCCGGTCGTAGAAGAGAGGGATGATGTCCGACTCGAGGCGCTCGTAGAGGAGGTTCGCCATCTCCTCGTCCGGGCGGCCCTCCGTCGTGTCGCCGATCGAGAAGCCGGCGCCGTCGCGCGGGGCCTCGTCCCACCAGCCGTCGAGGACCGACAGGTTCAGGACCCCGTTCATCGCCGCTTTCATCCCGGACGTCCCCGACGCTTCGAACGGCCGCCGCGGCGTGTTGAGCCAGACGTCCACGCCCTGGACGAGCCGCCGCGCGAGGCGCATGTCGTAGTCCTCGACGAGAACGACGCGGCCGAGGAACTCGGGGCGCGCGGACAGCTCTCCGACGCGCCTCAGGAAGTCCTTTCCCGCGTAGTCGCGCGGGTGGGCCTTCCCCGCGAAGACCAGCTGCACGGGACGGGCCGGGTCCGCGAGGATCCGGGCGAGGCGTGCCGGGTCATGGAAGATGAGGGTCGCCCGCTTGTACGTCGCGAAGCGGCGCGCGAAGCCGATCGTGAGCGCCGTCGGGTCGAGGAGCTGCCAGGCGGCCGCGACCTCTCCATCCGGCGCGCCGCGCCGCGTGCGCGCCGCGGCCGTCCGCATGCGCACGGTCTCGACGAGCGCCGCGCGGCGATGTTCGTGCCGCCGCCAGAGCTCCGTGGGATCGGGGCCGTCGCCGGCGCGGGGGTTCAGCGCCCCGATCTCCTTCGAGGTCCACGACGGACCGTGGACGCCGTTCGTGACGGCACCGATCGGGATCTCCGAGAGCGGGGCGTCCGGGAACACCCCCCGCCAGAGCCGGCGCGAAACCTGCGCGTGGAGCTTCGAGACCCCGTTCACGCGCGAGGAGAGCCGCAGGCCGAGGACCGCCATCGAGAAGGACTCGTTCGGGTCCTCCGGGACCTGGCGGCCGAGGCCCAAGAGGTCCTCGAACGCGATCCCGAACGTCTCGGCCTCCTTCTCGAAGTACCGCTTCATGACGTCCCTCGGGAAGAGGTCGATCCCCGCCGGCACCGGCGTATGCGTCGTGAAGACGTTCCCCGCCTTCGCGATCTCGCGCGCCTCGGCAAACGTCAGGCCGCGCTCGGCGCGCAGCTGGCGGATCCTCTCCAGGCCGAGGAACGCGGCGTGCCCCTCGTTCGCATGGCGCACGGTCGGCCTCAACCCGGCGACCTCGAGGGCGCGCATTCCGCCGATCCCGAGGACGAGCTCCTGGCGCACGCGCATGTCCTGGTCCCCGCCGTAGAGGCGGTTCGTGATCTCGCGGTCCGCGGGCCGGTTCGCGGGCAGGTGCGCGTCCAGCAGGAGCAGCGGGGTCCGCCCCACCCTCACGCGCCGGACCAGCAGATGGACGTCGCGGTCGCCGATCCTCACCGTCACGATCGGCGAGACACCCGCGGGCGTCGGGAGGACCTCGACCGGCAGGTCGAGCGGGTCGACGATCGGATAGCTCTCCTTCTGTCTCGCGTCCGCCGTGAGCGCCTGCCGGAAGAAGCCCTCGCGGTAGAAGATTCCGACGCCGACGAGGGGCACGGCGAGGTCGCTCGAGGACTTGAGATGGTCGCCCGCGAGGACGCCGAGGCCGCCCGAGTAGATCGGGAGCATCTCGGACAGCCCGAACTCGGCACAGAAGTACGCGACGCGGTCGCCCCGTGCCGCGAGAGCCGCGATTTCGGGGTTCTCGGGGGGCGCCGCGTCCTCGGCGGCAAAGGCATCGGCGGCCGCCCGCACGCGCGCCACGTAGTCCGCGTTCGCGGCGAGCGCCGCGAGGCGCACGGGATCGACGGCGCGCAGGAGCAGGACCGGGTTGCCGGAGCGATGCCATTCCTCCGGATCGAGCTCCCGGAAGAGGGCGCGCGTGTGCGGGCGCCACGTCCAGCGCATGTCCCGCGCGAGGTCGGCGAGCGGCGCGAGCTCGGGCGGAAGGGCCGGCGCGGCGCGATAGGTTCCGAGAGGTCTCATGGGAGCGCGGAGGATAACCGATCGCGTCAGGGGTTCATGGCCCGGACCGTGCGGACCGCGGCGTCCCGCTCGGCGACATGCGGGTCGTAGGGCTTGTAGGCGCCCGCGGCCGGTACGTCCCGGTATTCCGTGTCGCACCGGTAGCAGATCACGACGGGCGGGATCCGCCGCGCGAGGACGAAGTCGGCGGCCGCGAAGACGAGGAGCACCGGCACGAGCCAGACTCCGCCGAACTTCCAGGCCGCGAGGAGCGCGAGCGCCGCGCCGAGCGCGAGGATCGCGCACCCGAGGCGCTGGTCGAAGTCCTTCTGGACGTAGAACGCAGTGGACCCGCAGCGGGAGCACCGATCGACTCTCTCGCCGGCGACGACGCACGGAGAATGAGAGAAAGAAATTGAGGATTTCCTGGAGAGTGAAGAGCAGCTGACCTCTCCGGATGCACGCTCCGAGGTGGGCGGGAGCGGAATGCGCTCCATGCAGTCGGAGCAGTAGACGGCGACACGCACCGGGGCAGGATAGCGGAGGGGGGCGGCGCGCGCCGCCGGATCCCCGGCCCTCTTACCTTCTAAGAAATCTTCTCTTTCTCTCTTCTCTTCTCTTTCCCCCTCGAGAAAATCTCTCTTCGATCGTCACCCGATACGGCAAGATGTCCGGCCAAGGATGCCCGACTCCCCCGGCCGCCGCGCGCTCGTCTGGCTCGCCGCCTCGCATGCGGTGAACGACGCCTACCAGAGCGCCGTGCCGGCGCTGCTCCCGTTCCTCGTCGCCGAGCGCGGCCTCACGTACGCCGCCGCGGGCGGCCTCGTTCTCGCGGCCTCCGCGGTCTCGTCCGTCCTCCAGCCGCTCCTCGGCGCGGCCTCCGACCGCCGCGCCCTTCCGCTCCTCATGCCGCTTGGGATCCTCCTCGCGGGCGCCGGGATCGGGGCCGCCGCGCTCGCGCCGACCTACGCGCTCACGGCGGCGGCCGTCCTCGTCTCGGGGGCGGGTGTCGCGGCCTTCCACCCGGAGGCCGTCCGCCACGCGAACTACGCCTCCGGCGCGCGCCGCGCGACGGGAATGAGTGTCTTCTCCGTAGGAGGGAACCTCGGGATCGCGATGGGTCCGGCGGTCGTCACGATCCTCGCCGCCGCCGGCGGCGTCCGGGGCGTCGTCTGGATGGCCGCTCCGGCGACACTCGCCGCGCTCCTCCTCGCCCGCGAGCTTCCGTTCCTGTCCTCTTTCCGTCCCGCCGCGGAGGCCGTCCGCGCCGCCTCGCCGGAGCCGCCCCGATGGGGCGCGTTCCTCTCGCTCTCTTCCATCATCGTGATCCGATCGATGATGTCCTTCGGGCTCACGGCGTTCGTCCCCCTCTGGCTCGTGAGCGCGCGCGGCGTGCCCCGCGCGCGCGCGACTCTCGTCCTGACGGTCATGCTCCTCGCAGGCGCCGGCGCGACGCTCGTCGGCGGCCGCCTCGCGGACCGCTTCGGGCGCCGACGAGTGCTCGTCGGCTCTCTGCTCCCGCTCGGGCCGCTCATCCTCCTGTCGCTCGCGACGCCGGGTCCGGCCGTCGTGCTGCCGCTCGCCCTCACGGGAGCGTTCTCGATCGCGAGCTACAGCGTCGCGGTCGTGATGGGTCAGGAGTACCTGCCCGGACGCGAAGGAATCGCGGGAGGCGTCACGATGGGCCTCGCGATCGGCCTCGGGGGCGCCGGCGTTCCGCTTCTCGGGCTCCTGGCCGACCGGTGGGGTGTCGCGTCCGTCTTCGGACCGCTCGCGGCCCTCCCCCTCCTCGCCGCCGCCCTCGTCCTCACCCTGCCAGGACGGCCGCTCCTCAGACGGGCAGTCCCGACCGCAGCGTGAGATAGGCCGCGAGCAGCTCGCCGACGAGGACGAAGACGACCGCGACGTACAGGAGCCCCGTGGCGGCCTGGTTGGACCTCATCCGGGCCGTCTTCACGACGAACGGCGCGAGGACGAGCGGCGCCGCCAGACCCCAGAGGACGCGCGACCCGAAGAAGAAGCCGTCCCGCATCGGGTCGACGAGGTCCGCGAGGGCGTCGCCGGCCGGACCACGCGATGTGCGTGCCGCCCAGCCGAGCGCGAGGAGCGCGAGCGCGGTCCGCGCGAGCGCGAGGAGCGCGAATGCCTGCGTCGCGCGAACGAGCAGCCCGAACGGCAGGGACTTCGAGACGAGGTACCAGTGCCCGAGGTTCATCGCCCAGATGACGCACCCGAACAGCAGCGCCCCGAGCACGAGACCGGCCGAGAGCCACCCCGCGCCGAGCGCCGGGCGCGAGGCGAACGGCTCGACGCCGGTGCGGGAGATCAGCAGGACGAAAGAAGAGAAGACCGAGAGAAAGAAGAAGATTTTCTTAGAAGGTAATAGGGCGACGGCGACGTCCGCTCGCGCGACGAGCGTCGCCACCACCGCTGCGACGAGCGCGACTCCGAAAAGCAGCCCGGGCGTCAACCAGGACTCGAGCCCGCCGCCGCCTGCCGCCCCGCCCGCAGGAGCTGCGCCTCGCTCACTCCACCTTCTAAGAAGAAATCCACCGTTCCCCGAGACGAGCCATGCCAGGAAGAGGCAGGCGGCGCTCAAGCCTCCGTGCAAAGCAAAGAAACCTCCCGAGAGATCCTTCGACGGCGTCAGGAGCGTGAAGACGAGGACGCCCGTGGCGAGCTGCAGGAGGACGAGAGCGAGGACGTCCGTCAGCACCGGCGGAGTCTAGCCGGTGCCGGACGGTCAGGCCGGCGGCGCCGGGATCGCCGGCGGCTCCCGGAGCGCGCCCTCGAGAGCCTCCCGCTTGGCGCGCGCGACGAGTTCGGCGCGGCTCGAGTCGTTCGGGCGGTCGTCGGAGATGCGGCCGTCGCGGATCCGGATGATGCGCCGGGCGTGCGCCGCGATGTCCTCCTCGTGCGTGACGAGAACGATCGCGTTCCCCTGGTCGTTCAGCTCGCGGAAGAGCCGCATGATGTCCTCGCCGGTCGCCGAGTCGAGGTTCCCGGTCGGCTCGTCCGCGAGGAGGAGCGACGGGCCCGTGACGAGCGCACGCGCGATCGCGACGCGCTGGCGCTGGCCGCCCGAGAGCTCGTTTGGATTGTGGTGCGCCCGGTCCGAGAGCCCGACGCGCTCGAGAGCCTTCTCGGCGCGCTCGCGGCGCTCCCTCTTGGGAAGCCCGGAATAGACGAGCGGGAGCTCGACCTGCGCGAGCGCGCTCGTCCTCGCGAGAAGGTTGAACGTCTGGAAAACGAAGCCGATCTCGCGGTTCCGGATGCGCGCGAGGTCGTCGTCCGTCATCGTCTGGACCGGCGTGCCGTTCAGGAGGTACTCGCCCGCCGTCGGCGTGTCAAGGCAGCCGATGAGGTTCATGAGCGTCGACTTGCCGGAGCCCGACGGACCCATGATCGCGACGTACTCGCCGCGGTCGATCGTGAACGTGACGCCGCGGAGGGCGCGCACCTTCTCCTGACCGACCGAATACGTCTTCTCGATGTCGCGCATCCCGATGAGCATCGGTCTCACCCCCGCATCGCCGCGGCCCCGACCTTGAGACCGACGAGGAGGACCCACAGGAGAGCGGGAACGAGCACGGCCGCGTACTTCGGAAGTCCCGGGATGCGGCGCATTCCGACGACCGTCAGCACGACGGCGGCGATCATGAACAGCTCGACGGAGGACGCGAACGCGACGAGGGCCTTTCCGGCCCCTTCGGGGAGGAGGCTCGCGAGGCTCGAGGCCAGGACGTCCCAGGTCCTCTTGACGTTGATCGAGCCGTCCTCCTTCGAGAGGAAGATCGGCAGGCCGACGAGCGCGCCGACGACGTTCGCGAGGTTCGCGTGGGACATGATCGCGAGGACGCCGGAGTAACCCGACTCGCCGCCGAACGCCTTGGTCCCGCCCCACAGCAGGAGCGCGACGACGAAGGGCGCCACCGTGATGAAAATGGGCACCGCGATCATCGACGACGTCTTCATCATCGAGACGATGCGCGGCGCCGCCTCGGGCGGGATGGGGCGGCCCGAAGACGCGCGCTGGGCGATGACGTCCTGGGCCGCGCCTTCCCAGTCGAGCTTCGGCGTCACGAGGATGCTCGAGCCGATCGCGACGACGAGGAAGAGCGCGAGCGGAAGCCACCACGTCGGATGCGCGACGAGCCGCCCGAAGGTTTCGGACGGCTTCGTGAACGTTCCGATCAACGCCTCGAACGCGCCAATGCGCGGAACGGGGCCCGGCACGGCCGGGGGAGAATCGGTCACTTGACGCCCCCTTCTTCGGCCGGCGTCTCCCCGAGCGAGACCGGCAGGCCGGCCAGCTCGACGTTGTTCTGGGGCAGGAGGTCGCCGATCGCCTTGTGCCACGCGACGAGCGACTTGAGGTAGCCCGCGACCGCCTGCAGCTCGGTCGTCCGCGCCGTCGTGAGGTCGTTCTGGATCTGCGCGACCTGGAAGGACGTCGTCATGCCGTTCTCGTACTTCTTCTTCTCGGCGTCGAGGTTTCGCTCGGCGAGCTCCCGGGCCTTCGCGGCCGCCTGCACGCTGCGGTAGGCCGTGTCGATGTTGCGGGCGGCCGCGCGGACCTCGACCTGGAGGTTCGCCTTCGTGATCGCGAAGTTAGTCCGCGCGAGCTCGAGATCGGCGTTCGCGATCGCGGCGTTGCCCCGTGCGGCCCGGTTCCCGATCGGCACCGCGAACACCACGCCGACGTTCCAGGCCGGGTAGTCCCGCCGCCCGATCTGGGAGAGGGCGTCCGAATAGTTCAGCTGATCCGTCGTCCCGTCCGGGTTCTCGACGATCGAGCGGGCGCCGAGGCCGGCGAGACCGTAGCCGCCCGTGAGGTCGAGGCGGGGCCGCAGCTGGTTCTTCGAGTACGCGTTCGTGACCTTCCGGGACTCGATCGTCAGGAGCGCCTGCTTGACCTCGGGCCGCGTCTTGAGCGCCGTCTCGTAGCCCTGATTCACGTCCGGATTGAAGGCGGAGCTGGCCGATTCGCGCGACAGCCGGTCGGTCGGGACGATCGGGCGGTTCCAATCCGGAATCGACTGCACGTTCAGGAGCCGGCGAAGCCGGTCCTGAGCGTCGCCGATGAGCCCCTCGGCGATGATGATGTCCTGCTCGCGCTGGGCGATCGTGACCTCTGTCTGGACGACGTCGATGGGCGCGAGCGCGCCGACGTCGATCTTGATCTTCGTGATCCGGTTAAGGTCCTTCGCGCGGTCGAGGGCTTCCTGCTTCGCCTTTAGGTTCTCGACGGCGTAGACGAGGTCCCAGTACGCGTACTCGGCCGTCTGAATCGCCGTCTGGACCGCGATCACGAAGCCGTAGGCGTTCCCGTCACGCCCGAGCCGGGCCTGGACGATGAAACGCTCGCTCACGTCCCGCCCGAAGTTCCGCAGCAACGGCTGCGTGAGGGAGAGAGAGAGATTGCTCGAGTAGGTCGGATTGATCGTCGTGAAGCCCGGAATCGAGGAGTCGCGGCGGGTGTTCTGCCACCCGAAGCTGTACGTCGTCCCATACGGCAGGAGCCCGGTGAAGCCGGCGTTGCCGTACGCGACCTTCGACTCGGTCGCCTGGATCCTCGATGCCGTCGCGTTCTGCGTGTCCGACGCGCCGAGGTCGACCTCGAGGACGGGATCGAAGGCGCCGCGCGCGCTCGTGATCCCGAACCTCGATTCCTCGAGGTTGTAGGCCGCGACGTCGAGGTCGAGGACGTTCTCGAGGGTCAGAGAGATCGTCTGCTTGAGAGAGAGCTCGATCTTCTCGCCCGGCGGGAGGGGGATGGGCTTGCGCGCCTTCGACGCGACCGGAACCGACACGACGTCGTCGGCGAGAGCGGGGGCCGCGAAAAGGACCAGGGCGAAGGCGGCCGAGGCGGCTCGCCGGCCGGCGCGCCGGACGCTGCCGGGCTTCTGCTCAGGACTCACGAAAACCTCCTCGAACCGAAAGCGGATGATAGGGGACGGGCACCGTTTCACAGTACGTCATTCGGGCGGAAAGGTTTCCGCCACACGGGTTTCCTCAGCTCTCGAGCGGGGCGTGGCAGGCCACGGCGCGGGAGTCGCCCGCCGCGTCGGGCAGGAGCCTCGGGACCTCCTGCGCGCACACGGCGCGGGCCGAAGGGCAGCGGGGATGGAACGGGCAGCCGGGCGGAGGTGATACGGGCGACGGCGGCTCCCCGGGCACGCGGAGAGGAGCCGAGGCCTCGTCGGGGTGGCGGCGTGGCTGCGAGGCGAGGAGGAGCGCCGTGTACGGGTGACGGGGCGTGGCGAAGAGCGTCTCCGTCGGAGCCTCTTCGACGATGCGCCCGAGGTACATGACCGCCGTCCGGTCGGCGATCCACCGGACAACGGACAGATCGTGGCCGATGAAGAGATAGGCCGGGCGGGATGCGGTGTCGCGCTGAAGGTCGAGGAGCAGATTGAGGACCTGCGCGCGCACCGACACGTCCAGCGACGAGACCGGCTCGTCGAGAACGACGAGACGCGGCTCCGTCGCGAGCGCGCGGGCGATCGCGATCCGCTGCCTCTGGCCCCCCGAGAACTCGTGCGGCTTCCTCCGGAGCGCCGACGCCGGAAGCCCGACCGCCGCGAGCAGGCGGGCGACGCGTTCCCGGCGTTCGACGCGCGAGCCGAGCCGGTGGATGACGAGGGGCTCCCCCACGATCTCGCTGACCGGCTGGCGCGGGTCGAGCGAAGTCGCCGGGTCCTGGAACACGACGCCCATCTCGCGGCGGCGCGCGTTCAGTTCGCGCGGCCCGAGGGCGAGCCAGTCCGTGCCGCCGAAGAAGACGGTGCCGCGGTCGGCCGCGAGGAGGCGCAGCACGAGCCGCGCGGTCGTGCTCTTGCCCGAGCCGGACTCTCCGACGAGGGCGAGCGTCCGGGCGGCCGGAAGGTCGAACGCGACGCCGTTCACGGCGGCGACCCGGACGGGCGGGGCGAAGAGGCCGGCCGGCCTTTCGAATGTCCGATGGAGGTCCCGGACGGACAGGAGCGGCTCGTCCGAGCCGGGACGCGGGAGCGCGCTCACCGCGCGACTCCGGCCGGAGCGTCCACGAGAAAGCACGCGGCTTCGGACGCGGCGCCCGGCACGGGGAGAAGCGTCGGCCGAGCCGCACGGCAGCGGCCGAATGCGTCGGGACAGCGAGGCTCGAACGCGCATCCGCGGGGGCGCAAGCCGGGCTCGGGCACGGAGCCCGCGAGGGCGGCGAGCCGACCGCCCTTCCCCGCCCCGCCGGCGGCGGGACGCGACGCGAGGAGACCCCTCGTGTAGGGATGCGCCGGCCGGTCGAAGAGGTCGTGGACGTTCGCGCTCTCCACGATCTCCCCGGCATACATGACGAGGGCGCGATCGGCCGCTTCCGCGACGACCCCGAGGTCGTGCGTCACGAGCAGGATCGCGAGCGAGAGCTCGCGCCTCAGCTCGAGGAGAAGCGCGAGGATCTGAGCCTGGATCGTGACGTCGAGAGCGGTCGTGGGCTCGTCGGCGACGAGGAGCCTCGGGCCCCCGGCCAGGGCGAGCGCGAGCATCGCCCGCTGGCGCATCCCGCCGGACATCGCGTGCGGGAGCGCGTCCATCTGGCGCTCGGGGTCCGGCAGCGCCACCCGCCGGAGCCAGCGCACGGCCTCGGCCCGCGCCTCCCCGCGGGACAGCCCGCGGTGGCGCCTGAGGACGGCGACGAGCTCGGATCCGATCGTGCGCACGGGATCGAGGGCGCTCCCGGGCTCCTGAAAAACGAGCCCGATCCCGCCGCCGCGCAGCCTCTCCTTGTCCCGCGGGCCGAGCGCGCGCACGTCACGGCCCTCGAACAGCACCTCGCCCGATGTGATCCGGACCGGAGGCGGCACGAGGTCGAGGAGCGCGAGCCCCGTGAGGCTCTTGCCGCAGCCGGACTCGCCGACGAGGGCGACGATCTCCCGGGGCCTGACGTCGAACGAGACGCCGTCCACGACAGCCGTCTGCTCGCCCGTGGGGCCGGGCACGTCGATCGTGAGAGCGCGGACGGAGAGGAGCGGAGACGGAAGAGGAGTCGGCGGCGCGCTCACGCCGGCGAGAGCTCCTTGAGCCGTTCGCCCACGTCCCGGAAGGATGCGTTCGCGCCGTAGATCTCGAGAAACGTCTTGTAAGCGTTGTCGCGGTCGCCGAGGCCCGCGTACACGCTCGCGAGATCGTACTGGAGGCCCAGGCGGTCGTCGTCGCTGATGGTCGGCGCTTCCAGGCCCTTCTTGTACCACTTGATCGCGAGCTGAGGCATGCCCTTCTCGAGGAAGCAGAGGCCGAGCATCGAGCAGCACTCGACCGCGTATTGCGGGCTCTTCGCGGCGCGCTGGAACTCGCTGATCGCCTCGTCCGTCAGCGACATCTCCTTGTAGGCGATCCCGAGGTTGTAGTGCGTTTCGAAGTCCTCCGGCGAGAGCTGCTGCTCCACGCCCTTCTTGAACTCCCGGAAGATCTCCTCGAGCGGGATCTCACGCCCCGACGCATCCACGGAAGGCTCGGCGACCGCCTCCTGGCGCAGCTCCGACTGCAGTTCCCCGGCGAAGTTGAAGAACTCCTGCTCGTCCGAGAAGAGCGCGGACTCGTCCGTGAGAGCGTTTCCCGCGGCCGGAGCCTCGGGCGGCGCGGGCTCCTCAGCGCCACGCGCCATCTGATCCGTGAGGGCCCGGCCGAGCTCGGCGTCCAGGACCGATTCGAAGTCCTCCGAGAGAATTTCCGAGAGCGCCGGCCTGACGTCCTCCGCGGGGCCGCCGTCCAGGCGGGCGCGGCGCCTCGCGATCTGCGGATGACCCGGGAACTTCCTCTCGAGCGTCTGGAGCCGCTCGGAGGCGTCCACGACCATCCCCTGCTCGAGGCAGAAGTCGATCTCGAGGAGCTCCTCCGCGGACGGCTCGTCCGCCGAACCGGCGGGCTCGGCCGCCGGAGCGGGCGGCGCGGCCGGACGCGCGCCGCGAGCCCTCGGTCGCGTCCCCGCTTCACTGCGCTCGGCCTCGGCTCCTCCGGCCTCGGCGGACGTGCGTTCGACGAGGAGCGCGTCCAGGGCCGCCACACGATCCTCACGCCCTGTGGCCCGGTAGTAGTCCTTGAGCCGATCGGCCTCGGCGTGCGCGATCTTCCGCCGGCCGCCTTCGAGGGCAAGCTCGAAGACCTTCTCCCGGACGGAGATCGTCCCCGGCGCGCGCTTGAGGCTCGCGCGCAGGTGCTCGATCGCCTTGTCGTACAGGCCGTACTTGCGAAAGACCTCGGCCTCGCCGAGGGCCCCCTCCACCGCGTCGGAAGAGAGGACGACCTCGGCCTCCTCGGCCGGTGGCGGGAGAGGCTCGCCCGCCGGCTCAACGGCCGGCGCGGGCGCGACCTCGCCCGTGACCGGCTCGGCGTCCGCCGCGCGCGCGGGCTCCGGCCCGGGTCCGGCTTCGGCCTCGACGGCGAGCTCCACATCTATCGGCGCGTGAGCGTCCGCCGGCTCCGCTTCGTCCGCCGGCTCCGCTTCGTCCGCCGGCTCCGCTTCGACCAGCTCCGCTTCCATACCGGGACCGACTTCCACCTCAGGCTCCGCCTCGACCGCCGACTCGGCCGGCGGAACGTCGGCCTCCTCGGCCGCGGGGACGTCGACGGGCACGGGCCGGGACGGCCCCCAGTCGAAGCCCGGCTCCTCCGGAACGGTCGATCCGAAGTTCGGGGCAGTCGACAGCGGCGGGACGTCCGGGAGCTGGTCGAGGGCCCCGAGGGCAGGCGCGGGCACGCGGCGCTTGCCGGACGCCGAACGGTCGAACGCAGGAGTCCCCGGCTTCGAGAGGCGGCGAACGGCCGCGGGAACCGGCCCGGTCGAGCCCGGATCGTGGACGAGATCCCCATCCTCGAGCTCGAAAACGAATTCACCCGTGACCTCGGGGGCGGACGGAGCCGCCGTGACGGCCGCGAACGAGGGAGGCGGCGGAATCGGCGGCACCGGAACCGCGGGCGCGCGGCGCGAGCCCGAGACGTCGAGCGGCGGGACGATCACCGGCGCGCTCGTCTCCGCCGAGGGCGGTTCGGGGGCGGGCGCGGCGGGCCGCGCTCCGCTCGTCTCGATCGGAGGCGGCGGAATCGCGGGCCGTTCGCGCGAGCCGCTGCGCTCGACGCCACGTCCGAGCGACGGGTCGAGCTGCGAGAGCCGCGCGCGAAACTCGGCCGAGTCCGGAACGAGCTTCAGAAGCGTCCGGAGCCCCTCGGCCGCGTCGCCGATCCGGTTCTGGCTCTTGTGGAGGTTCACGAGGGCGGAACGCCAGTGAACGACCGCGGCCTGGTCGCCCGCGGCTTCGGCCACCTGCACGACGCGGACGAGGACGTCCTCGCGCGCGGACGAAGCCTCCGCGAGGGGCACGAGGATCGCGAGAGCCCTCTTCGCCTCTCCGCGGCGCATCGCCTGGTCCGCGAGTGCCGCAGCGGCCTCGAACGTCAGCGTCGCGGTCCCGCCCGCCTGCTGGACGCGCACGGCGAGATGGAGGACCTCGTCGCTCGACGCCTCGATCGCCTGCGCCTTCGCGAGCCACTCCTGCGCCTCCTTGACGTCCGCGTCCTGGAGCGCGGCCTCGGCCGCGAGCAGGAACAGGGGCACGGAGCGGGGCGTCGTCTCGAGCGCGCGCTTCACGAAGAGGCGCGCTTCCCGAGCCCGCGAGGCCGTCACGAGGAGCGGGACGAACGACCGGAGGACCTCGACGTTGTCCGGCGCCATCTGGAGCGCCTTCTCGTAGACCTGGATCGCCTCGTCAAGCGCACCGCGATCGCGCAGGAGCGCCGCGACGATCGTGTACTCCTTCAGGGCGTCGACCTTGCGCCGCGCCTGCGTGAAGAAGTCCGCGAGCTTGACGTGGAGCTGGATGTTCTGCGGGTCGATCTGGACCATCTTCTGGTAGATGCCGATCGCGCCGATCGCGTTGTCGTTGCGCCCGTGGTAGTCCGCGAGGACCTGGTACTGGCTCTTCGCGTCCGTCGTGAGGCCCTGCTTGGCGTAGAGCTCGGCGAGGCGCTCATAGACGTCGAGGCGCGCGGGGTCGAGCCGGTTGATCCGTTTGTAGATCGCGATCCCGCGCAGGAAGAACCCGTCGCGCGCGAAGTGCTCGGCGATCCGGGTCAGATACGGGATCGCCTCCTCGTTGCGGTTGAGGCGCGTGTAGAGATCCCCGACCTTGTTCAGGATGTTGATGTCGCCCGGCGTCTCCTCGAGGACCTTCAGGTAGTCCTTGAGGGCCGAATCGACCTTGCCCTTCTGGAGGCTCTTCTCGGCCGACGCGAGGAGCGCATCGCGCTTCGTGCCCGCCATGGCTCAGGCCGCCCGCGGCGCCCCGGCGCGGCGGCGCACGAGGACGCGGTCGAAGGTGAGGCGGTGCTCCGGGCTCGGCCCGTGGCGCCGGAGCGCCGCGAGGTGCTCCGGCGTCGCATAGCCGCGATGGCTCGCAAACCCGTAGCACGGATAGACGGTGTCCATCTCGTCCATGCGCGCGTCGCGCGCCGCCTTCGCCACGACGGACGCTGCGGCGATCGCCCCGACGCGGGAGTCGCCGCGGATGTAGGCCTTCTGAGGGACGTCGAGCCCCGGCATCCTCACCGCGTCGAAGAGAACGAGAGACGGACGCGAGCCGGCGCGGACGAGGATCTCGAGGGCGCGGCGCATCGCGAGAAGCGTCGCGTCCACGATGCCGATCGCGTCGATCTCCGCAGCCGTCGCGGCTCCGACGGCCGCGCCGGCCGCGACCCTTCGGATCCTCGTCGCGAGGGCCTCGCGTACCTCGGGCAGGAGCGCCTTCGAGTCGTCGAGACCGAGCAGGGCGTGGGAGCGCTCGAACGCGACGGCTCCCGCGTAGACGGGACCCGCGAGGCAGCCGCGTCCGACCTCGTCCACGCCCGCGATGAGGCCGTGTCCCTCCGACCGCGCCTCCTCCTCGATCCGAAACAGCGCGAAGACACGTTCCCTCTCAGACCCCAAGTCGCATGCATTCCGGCCGGCGCCAGGTCCCATCGTGCCTCGACTGTACCCCGCGGGTGAAACGTCCGCCGACGGGGAAGGTGGAGCTTCAGTTGTCGCGCTTCTCGGCAATCCGAGCGGCCTTGCCGCGGCGTTCCCGAAGGTAGTAGAGCTTCGCGCGGCGGACCAGTCCGTGGCGCTCCACTTCGATGCGCTCGAGGACCGGAGAATGCACGGGGAACGTGCGCTCCACGCCGACACCCTGGGAAATCTTCCGGACCGTGAAGGTCTCCCGCACGCCACCGCCCTTGCGCGCGATGACGAGCCCCTGGAAAACCTGGATGCGCTCTTTCTCGCCTTCCTTGACCTTGACGTGAACCTTCACCGTGTCGCCGGGCGCGAACGGGGGAACGTCCGGCCTGAGTCCGGCCTTCTCGGCCAACAGCAGCTTGTCCGACATCTCGGAACCTCCAACACCTTACTGACAGGGGGAATCAGGCAGGGACACGTACACCCGCACCCCGGAACGTTCACCCGTGGAGAGCGATATTACGTGGATCGCGGCTTGCCGGCAAGTCGCTCCAGGAACGCCCTTTCCTCCGCCGAGAGACGAGCCGTCTCGAGCAGGTCGGGACGCTTCAGCAGCGTCGCGCGCAGCTGCATCTCGCGTCGCCATCGCCTGATTCGCTCGTGGTGCCCGGAGAACAGGACCTCCGGAACTGTGAACCCCCGGAAGTCCCGCGGCCGGCTGTAGTGCGGGTAGTCGAGGAGTCCGTCCTCGAAGCTGTCGGCGAGGACGCTTCCCGCGTCCCCGACGACACCCGGCACGAAACGCGAAACGGCCTCGACAATGGCGAGCGCCGCGACCTCGCCGCCCGAGAGGACGAAGTCCCCGAGGGAGACCTCCTCGTCGAAGAGCCCGGCCTCCCGCGTGCGCTCGTCGACGCCTTCGTATCGGCCGCACACGAGCGCCACGCGCTCCCGCGCCGCGAGCTCGCGGGCGAGAGAGGAATCGAACACCCGGCCCTGCGGGGACAGGAAGACGACGTGTGGGGTCGGTGCGCCCTCCTCCGTGCGCAGCGCCTCGACCGCCGCGAAAAAGGGCGGTGCCGTCAGGACCATGCCGGGGCCCCCGCCGTAGGGCTCGTCGTCGACCTTGCGATGGGCGTCCTCGCTGAACTCGCGGAGGTCGACGACGCGCAGGTCGAGGAGGCCCGCCTCCACCGCGCGGCCGACGAGCGACTCGCCCCACGGCGACGCGAAAAAGCCCGGGAAGATCGTGACGACGTCGACGCGCACGGCGGGTGGAGCCTAGTCGAGAAGGCCCCGCGGCGGGGCGAGGACGACGCGTCTCGCGGCGACGTCCACGGACACGACGATCGGCCGCGCGAACGGAACTTCGCGCGGCCCGAGCGGCGTCTCGAGGACGAGGAGAGGCCTGCCGCCCGCGTCCGAAAGCTCGGCAACACGCCCGAGCCGCCGGCCGGAAGCGTCGAACGCCTCGGCCCCTTCGATTTCCCAGTGGTAGACGAAGCCTTCGGGACGGGGAGCGACGTCCTGCGCACTCACGCTCAGCTCCGCATTCCGAAGCGCCTCCGCCATCGAAACGTCCGAAATTTCTTCGAAGGTGAGAAGAACGCGGCCCTGATGCGGGCGCACCGCCACGATGAGCACTTCTCGCGCCTCGTGCCCATCGCCGGAGAGGCGGACTCTCAACCCTTCTGAGAATCTCTCGGGAAAGTCCGTCAAGAGCTCCACCACGACCTCGCCCTTGAGGCCGTGCGGCCTCACGACGCGTCCGATGACGACGCGGTCGTCGGGGGCGATCACGCGATCACGCCCCGCGCGGCCTCAGGCGGGCTTCGCGATGAGCCTGCGCACGGTCTCGGAGGCTTCGGCGCCCTTCGCGATCCATGCCTTCGCCTTCTCGCGGTCGAGACGAAGGAGCGGCGGATTCTTCGTGGGGTCGTAGTGGCCGAGCTCCTCGACGACCTTCGCGGTCGGGGTGCGGCGACTGTCCGAGACGACGATGCGGTAGGCCGGGGCGTTCGTGCCGCCGACGCGGCGAAGACGGATCTTGAGCATGTATGTCCTTTTCTCCTGGGTTCAGCCGCGCATCCGCGCGGCGCCCTTCATCATCTTCTTCATCGAGAGGTACTGCTTGAGGAGTTGGTTGACTTCGGGAACGCTCGTGCCGGAGCCCTTCGCGATCCGCTTCTTGCGGCTCCCGTCCAGGATCTTCGGGTCCTCGCGCTCGGCCGGCGTCATGGAGTCGATCATGGCCTCGAGGCTCTTCGTGGCGTCCTCGGGGATCTCGAGGTTCGCGAGCTGCTTCATCGGCCCGACCTTCGGAAGGTGACCGAGGAGGCTCCCGAGCGGGCCCATCTTCTTGAGCTGCGTCATCTGCTCGCGAAGGTCCGTGAGCGTGAACGTGTTCTTGCGGAGCTTTTCCGCGGCCCGCAGCGCGGAGGCCTCGTCCGTCTCGGCTGAGACCTTCTCGATGAGCGTGAGAACGTCGCCGAGGCCGAGGAGGCGCGACGCGGCGCGGTCCGGGTGGAAGGGCTCCAGGTCCGCGACCTTCTCCCCGGTGCCCGTGAACTTCAGCGGCTTGCCGACGACTTTCGCGAGCGACAGGGCGGCGCCGCCGCGGGCGTCGCCGTCCGTCTTCGTCAGGATGACGCCCGTGAGCGGGAGCTTCGCGGCGAACGCCTCCGCCGAGCGCACCGCGTCCTGCCCGGTCATCGCATCCGCGACGAACAGGATCTCGTCCGGCTCCGTCGCCTCGCGGATCCGGGCGACCTCGTCCATCAGGACCTCGTCCACGTGGAGGCGTCCCGCCGTGTCGACGATCGCGACGTCGTATCCGAAGAGCTTCGCGTCCTTCACGGCCGAGCGCGCCCGGGCCACGGCGTCCGTCGCCCCTTTCGGGTCGAAAGCCATCAGGCCGTTCTCCTTCGCGAGGGTGCGCAGCTGCTCGGTTGCGGCGGGCCGGTGCACGTCCGCTGGCACGAGGAGCACCTGCTTGCCGAAACTCTTCTTGAGGTGGAGCGCGAGCTTTGCGGCCGTCGTCGTCTTGCCCGAGCCCTGGAGGCCGACGAGCAGGATCACGGACGGGCGCTTCTTGATCGCGAGCGGCGCCTGCTGGCCTCCGAGGATGTCCGTGAGCTGGTCACGGACGATCTTGATGACCTGCTGGGCTGGCGAAAAGGAGGTCAGGACCTCCTGTCCCACGGCCTTCTCGCGCACGGCGGCCGTGAAGTCCTTGACGACCGAGAGGTTCACGTCGGCCTCGAGGAGCGCGGTCCGAATCTCCTTGAGGGCCTCGTCTACGTGGAACTCTGTCAGGTGGCCTTCCCCGCGCAGTTCCTTGAAGACACGCTGCAGCCGGTTTGAAAGGGACTCGAACATCGCCGGCGGAGTCTATCAGGGGCCGATTTCAGGCCAAGTCACTGACAGGCTTGACAGAACGGCCATTTGCCGTATCCTTTCTGGGAAGCTCGGGGCGGAGTGATTTTCCGTCGAAGTTGGAGTATGTTTTCCGACGCATCCGCTACGTAGCCATCTCACGCAACAGCAGCCAAGACGCCAGCAAGGCGCACGTTCGATCGAACGAAATCAACCGAAGGAGAATCCCGATCATGAAGAAGCTCACGTCCGCCCTCGCCCTCGTCGCCCTCGCCGCGTCCCTCGTGGCGTGCAGCAAGCCCGAGGAGAAGAAGCCCGAAGTCAAGGCCGAGGCCCCGAAGGTCGTCGAGGAGACGAAGACCACCTCCACGTCCACGACGACCACGGCCCCCGACGCCACCTCGGCGACGACCGCCACCACCACGACCACGACGAGCTCGGCGCCCGCCACGAAGTAAGTCCGCTCGCGGAGCAATCGAGGCGCCCCGGCTCGCCGGGGCGTTTTCGTTTGGACCCGTCCCCCGGGGGAGACGTGCCCGCGTCCGTGCCGTGGCAGCCTCCTTGCGATGATCCGGCCGGAGGAAGAAATGCGGACTGCCCTCTTCGCCGCTCTGCCCGTGGCCGCCTTTCTCGCCGCCGGCCCGGCGCCGGCGATCGAGCCGGCCTCCGCACCGCGCCCCGTCCCCGCCGCCCCGCGCGGGACCGTGCTGGCACCGGCCCGCTCCGCGCGCGCGCGCGTCTCTCTCGACTCGATCGTCACCTCGGACGCGTTCCTGCCCGCCGTCCACATCAACGGCGCGTCCGGCGTCTACCGCACGGACGTCTGGATCTTCAATCCGGACCCGACGTCCCACGCCACCGTGGACCTCTACTACGCCGAGGCCGACGTGGACGGCACGAACGCCACGGGCCTGCGGATCAGGCCGGACCTCGCGCCGCGCGAGTCCGTCACTCTGTCGGACATCGTCGGAGACGCTGACTACTTCGACCGCGCGTCGAGCTACGGTCTCCTCGAGGTGCTCGGGAGCCTGAGCGGGCAGCCGAACACCGCGATGCCTCTCATCGTCACGAGCAACACGTACAACGTCGCGGGGGCCGTGGCCGGCACGTACGGCCAGTTCTCCCCGGGCCAGCCGTCCCGCAACGCGCTCGGCTTCGACGACTCGATCTTCGGCGACCTCTACGTCACCGGCCTCGTGAACGACCCGGACCACCGCACGAACGCGGTCGTGATGAACCCGACGGGCGCGAGCCTCGAGGCCGGCGTCCAGCTCGTGGATTCCGTCGGAAACGTCTACAAGACCGTGATCGTCACCGTCCCGCCGTATTCCATGCACCAGCTGAACGACGTCTTCTACCAGGATTTCGCGTCCTCGTCCCCGCCGAAGGGCGGCCCGTGGAGGCTGAACGTCTACGTGAACCTCTCGAACGGGGCGAAGGTGCTGTGCTACGCGACCGTGACGGACCTCCGCACGGGGGATCCCTACCTGATCACGGGTGAGGCGGCGCGTCCGTAGCGTGAGGGCTCTTCTTCTCGACCTCGGGAACGTCCTCGTCCGCTTCGACCACGCGCTCACGCTCGCGCGCCTCGAGCAGGCGACCGGCGTCCCGGCCTCGGCTCTCCGCCCGCACGTGTTCGGACCGCTCGAGCGCGCGTTCGACCTCGGAGAGGTGAGCGCCGGCGGGTTCTTCCGATCCGTCGAGGCCGCGGCCGAACTGCGCCGGCTGCAGGACGACGTCTGGGTGCGCGCCTGGCGCGACATCTTCGTCCGAGACGAAGCAGCGCTCGCGCTGCTCACCCGCCTCACTTCGGACGTCACTCCGGTCCTCGTCTCGAACACGAATCCGCTCCACTGGGAAGGCGTCCTTGCGATCGCGCCCGAGCTGCCGCGCCTCGTCCCGCTGCGCGCGCTCTCATTCGAGGTCGGATCCGCCAAGCCCGATCCCGCCCACTTCGCTTTCGCGCTCGAGCTCGCGGACGCCGCCCCACGCGACGCGGTCCTCGCGGACGACCGCGCCGAGATGGTCGACGCGGCGCTCGCCCTCGGGATCGACGCGTTCGGCGTGGCGGACGCGAATGACCTGCGCGACGGGCTCCTCGCGAGAGGACTTCTCGTCTCGTGACGCGGCGTCACCGGGGTATTCTTCGACGGTGAAGAGGGCGGCCGTTCGCGCGTGTGCATTCGCCGCGATTCTGGCGGGCGTTCTTCCCGCCGGTTCCGGTTGCTCCCGGGACGACGAAGGCGCGTCGGCGACGACCGCCGCTCCGGAGCCTTCGCAGAAATCCTCTTCCGCGTCTTCTCTTTCTCTTCCCTTTTCCTCGCTCACGTTCGACGAGGCGATCGTCCGCGCGCGCGCCGAGAAGAAGCTCGTGTTCGTCGACCTCTACGCGGACTGGTGCGGCTGGTGCACGCGCATGGACGAGGACGTCTTCAGCGACACGCGCGTGCAGACCGCGCTCCTCGGCTACGTTCCCATCAAGGTGGACGTGGAGCGCGGCGGCCGGAGCGTCGCGGCGCGCTACCGCGTGAGCGGGCTCCCGACGTTCCTCGTCGTGAACGGCGACGGCGCGCTCGTGGGTCGTTTCGACGGATACATGGCGGTCGACACGTTTCTCGCGAGGCTCGGCCGCTCTTCCGGGACGCGCGGCTGAACGCCCCCGGCGGGCTCTCCGCGCACTCTCTCTTCGTCCGCGGCGCCGCCGAGTTCCGCGCGGAACGTTTCTTCGAGGCTCACGAAGAGTGGGAGAAGCTCTGGAAGGAATCCGCGGGCGACGACAGGCTTCTCCTTCAGGCGCTCATCCAGGTCGCGGCCGCCTGCGTCCACCTGACGCGCGGCAACGCGGCACCGGGCGCGCGGCTGCTTTCCCTCGCAGAGGAGAAGCTCGGCCGATTCGGTGACGCCTACGCGGGCCTCAGACTGGATTCTCTTAGAAGGGGGATTGAAACCGCTCAGAACCAGCTGGGGTCGGGCGCCGCGCCGGGCGAGGCGGCGAAGGCGTTGCGGCTATGACCCGCTGCTTCCGGCCTGCCCTCTTCACCTTCTAAGAAATTCTCGTCTCCTCCCCGGTCTCCACACCGCCTAAGAAAATCTTCTCTCTTCGGATGTCTCCGGAAGGAGAGGGGCGAGCCGTGAGGCGACCGCGGCGAGAAGCGCCGCGTCCGGCTCGCGGCTCGTCGCGCCGAACGGTCCCGGGCGCCCGACGCCCAGCCCGACGAGCCCGTCCGCGACGAGTCCCGAGAGCCCCCGCGGGCGCGCGAGCCCTTCGGCAGCCTCGAACAGGACGTCCGCGTACGCCTCGGCGACGCGCGCGGGCCGCCGCGCCTCGCCCCAGCGCGCTGCCTCGGCCGCTCGCCGCCGCGTGTGCTCCGGTTCGAAGGCGAGTCTCTCGATCTCGACCGCGAGACGCGAAACCTCGTCGCCACCGACGGGGACCCGGGAGGCGAACGCATCCGGCAGCTCGCGGAACCAGCCCGTGTCGGACACGACGAGCGGAAGGCCGAAGCCCGCGAGCCGGCAGACGGCGCCCGACGTCTCCCCCATCGTCGGGTGGCGCAGGTTCACGGCGAAGTCCGCCGCGGAAGCCGCGCGCCAGAAGTCCCCTTCGGAAAGGTACCCCGCGAACGCGACATCTCCGGCGAGGCTGTGCTCGTCCACGAAGACGTGGAGCGGATCCTCGGGCCCGACGGCGCCACCCACGAAAAGGAACGGGCGGCGCCCGGCCGGCAGCGCCGCGAGAGCCTCGAGGACCCTCCCGATGCGCTTCGCGGGAGTGACGACACCAAGCGAGACCACGACCGGCCGGTCGAGCGGCAGCCCGAGCGCGCGGCGCGCCTCGTCCCGTGGGGTGCGCGGCGCCTCGACGACGTGGTGCGGAATCTCGAATGCCCGGGTCTTCGGACTCTCGCGCAGGACCGCGCCTCGGACGAGCGCCGAGTGCGCGACGACGGCGTCCGCCGCGCGGATGACTCCCGCGGACATCGGGAAGGCCCACGGGTCCAGGTCCCACACGGGGATGCGGGCGCCGCGCCGGCCCTGCTCGGCGAACGCCCGGCCCCGCGCACCGTGCGCGGCCTCGAGCGCGCGCGCGTAGTCCGCCTCCCGCCCGCGGTCGAGGTAGGCCGCGGCGAAGAGGTGGTGGAGGACGAAATCGTGCAGGACGACGACGGCCGGAATCCGGCGCGCCGGCGACACGAGCGCCTCGACGGACGGCGCGTGCAGCGGGTCGTTGCCGATCTGGAAGAGGAGGACGTCGTGGCCGCCCTTCAGCGCGGCGGCGGCGTTTGCCGGCTCGTACGAGGAGACCGAAAGAGAGGATTTCTTCGAAAGTGAAGAGAGGATCTCGGAGTCGTAGTCGGCGATGCCGGAGCGCGTCGGCGGAAGAGGGCCGATGAACGCCACAGAAAGCGCGGACCGCCCGGACGCGGTGCCGCCGCGACGCCCTGCCTCTTCACCATTCATGGAGACCTTCTCTGCTCCTCTTTCCTCACCGGATTCCACCGGCTTCCAGCAGGGTGTGAACCGCCTGGGCCCAGGAAATCCCTCTTACCTTTTCGAAGCCTCTTTCTCCGAATCCCCGGGCCTTTTCCGCATTCGCCAGAAGATCCGCGGCGGCCGCGCCGAGCGCGGCCGCGTCCGGCGCGACGACGCGGCCGTTCTCGCCGTCCACGACGAACTCGAGGGGCCCGCCGGAGTCCGTGCACGTGACGACGGGTTTTTTCGAGAGGAACGCCTCGAGCGCGATGTAGCCGTAGTCCTCGTCCTCAGGAGGGAAGATCACGGCACCCGCCGTCGCGTACAGAGTGAGGAGATCGGCGTCGGAGACGCGCCCGGCGAACGTCACGTCCGCGCCGCTCTTCTTCGCGAGCGCGTCCAGCCTCGAGCGTTCGGGCCCGTCCCCGGCGACCACGAGACGGAACTTTCCTGCCGCCGCGGCCGCGATCGCGAGGTCCATCCGCTTCCATGCATCCAGCCGGCCCGCCGCGAGCACGAAGCCCTGTGACGCCTCCGATCGGTAGCGGCCCGCGAGCGGCGGCGGATGGTAAAGAGCCTCGCCCACGATTCCGTTGAAGCGCGCGAGGCGGTCGGCGGTGTTTTTCGCGTTCGTGAAGACCCTGCGCGCCTCGCCGAGCCCCGTCCGGTCGGCGTCCGCGATCAGCTCGCGCCAGCGCGTGTCCGTCGGCGAAGCCGTGAAATCGCTCCCGTCGGTCCCGAACCGGTCGTAGGACTGTCGGAACTGATGGATGAGCCAGACGACCTTGTTCTCGTGGCGCACGAGGTACGACGGGAACTTCATCGGGATCACGAGGTCGACGCGCCTGCCGTCGGCCTCGGAGACGTCGAGGAGGCGCCACGCGAGCGCGGACGTCAGGATCTCCTCGCGCGGATACCACTTGAACGGCAGCCGGACGAGCTCAGCCTCGTGCCCGGCGGCGGCGAGCTCGCGGACGAGCCCGTCGGCGTGGCGCTCGGCGCCGCCCGAGGCGAACGGCACCTGCGCGTTGCAGACGAGAATCCGGGCCATGCGGGGTTACTTCACGCCCGTGACGGCGTAGTCCTGCGGCGCGAAGAGGAGACGCGCGACCGCGGCGAACCGCGGGTCGCGCGCGGCGTCCGCGGGTAGCCCTTCGCTCTCCGGGACCGGAGAGCGGAAGTCGACGCTCACGTTTCGGAACCCACTCGCCGTCAGGAGCTGCGCGAGAGACGGGGCCGGGACGGGGCGCACGTGCGTGAGGTCCATCCAGAACCAGCGCATCGCGTAGACGGACTCCGGGTTCACGGTCTCGAAGAGGACCCGGCCACCCGCCTTGAGCTTGCGGGCGGCCAGCCCGACGAGGTCGAACAGCGACGACGGCGCCAGGTGCTCGACGACCTGGAACGCGGTGATGCCGCCGAGAGAGGCGTCGGAAAGCGCCCCGAGCCACGCGAACAGGTCGGCCGCATCGACGGCGAGCCCCTTCTCCTTCGCACGCGCCGCCATGACCGGATTCGCGTCGCAGCCGATGCCCTCGACGCCGACCGCAGCGAGGGCCTCGAGAAACTCGCCGCGCCCACAGCCGAGATCCGCGACGGGACCCGGCGCGCCCCTGAAGAGCGCCGCGTCCTTCTCCTGCCGCCCGCGGATCTCGACCTCGCTCCCGCGGAAGTGCTCCTCGAAGTCGACGTAGAGCCCGGCGCGGAGGGGATCGTCCGCGCGCAGGGGTGCCCCCGTTTGCGGCGCGCGCGCCTCCTGCAGCGCCCCGTCACCGGCGACGCTCTGCAAACTGCTTCGAAGGGAAGACCAGTCGAGGCGAAGCATGCGCAGCGCCTCGCGCGCCTCGTCGAGTCGGCGCCGGCTCTCTTCCCTTTCAGAAGAATCTCTTTCTCTCTCTCGCGCGAGCGCCTCGAAGCGCGCGTCGCGGTCCTTCTCGAGGGCGTCGACGCGCTGCAGGCCGGCGCCGACATCGCGGGCGAGCGCGGTGAGGCTCGTTCGGAGCTCCTCGAGCGACTCCGCGAGTCGCTTCGAGTCTGACTCTGCGCGCCGGGTGAGCTCTTCCACGCGACGCGAGGCTTCGGCCACCGCGCCCGCCGAAGCGGCAACGCCCCCGAGAACCGCTTCCGTTTCGAGGAGCGACGCGCGTACCGCCTCGAGGACCACCGAGTTGAACGCCGTCTGGTTGCGCGTCACGACGCGCAGGAGCCGCAGGAGCGCCGCCTTGAGCGGGCGCAGGGACGCCCCGGCCGGAAGGACCGGGGCCACGAAGCGACCGGCGTTCTCGAGGAGGGCGCGGGGCCACTCGTACGCCGGTGCGGCAGGGCCCCCGGACCCGCCGGACGGCACCGAGGGCCGCGATTCGAGGCCGGCTCCGCGGCTCGTGGAGATGGCCGAGATCTGCCGAACGAGGTCCCGCGCGAGGGCCGCCGCGTCGCGCGCCGGCGCGTCGTCCTTGTTCGGGCTCATCTCTCGCTTATATTAAGCGCGATCCATGGGAAGCAACCGAGGCCCCGCCGCCGCCGACCGTGTCCCCCCGCGAACAACATGAGGAGCCTGATGCAGAAGATCGCGAAGCTCGCGAAGGCCTACGATTACCTCGTGCCCTGGCTTCTCCTCGCCGCCGTCACGGGCGCGACCCTCGTGGTCCTTCAGATCCTCGTCGTCAAGCTCCTTCACTAACGGGCGTCGACGGCCACGTCGGCGGGCGACATCCCGGCGCCTCATCGCTCAGCCAGGCGCGGCGCGACGCGTACACGATCCATTTCCCGTCCGGGGAGAAGCGGGGTGAACGCTCGGAGAAAATCGTTCGAAGACGCGGGGCGAACCGTCCGCACGCCCCTTCTTCAGCGGCCGTCGCGGTTCATCACGTAGATCTCGGCACGGAACGGGGGCTCTCTCGCGAAATCACGGTCGGTGCTGAAGGCGACCCTTCGCCCGTCCGGCGATACCGCCGGGCGAAAGTCTCCGGCTGCGTCGCGGGTCAGATTCACGGCCGACTGATCTGAGGGCGATCGCCCCGGGCGGAAAGGCATCCGGTAGATGTCGGCGTTCCCGGCGCGGTCGCTCACGAACAGGAGCTCCGTGCCGTCCGGGGCGAACGCGGGCGCTCCGTTCTGAAACGGCCCCTGCGTCAACGCCACCGGGGCGCTCCGGCGCGCGACCTCGAGCGCCCAGAGCTGAGGCGTGCCGGTCCGTTCCGAGCAGAAGACGATCCAGCGGCCGTCTGGCGAGAACACGCCGTCGTAGCTCAGCGCCGGATCGTCCGTGAGTCTCCTCGGATCGGCACCGGGCCCGAGAACGTAGAGCTGCAAGTTCGTCGGCCGCCGCGTCGTGTAGATCACGCGCTCGTGCGGCAGGTCGGCCGCGACGAGAGGAGAGTGCGCCCCGAGAGACGCGCTCGCGAGGACGGCCGCCGTGCGCACGAGGCCCGATGGCGTCACACGGCTCCACTTGCGCGCGACGCGCGGGCGAGCTCGCGCAGGATCCTCACGAGCATGAGCCCGACGGCGAGGGAGATCGGCCCGACGAAAACGCCGACGAGCCCGAACGCCGTGATGCCGCCGAAGACGCCGAGGAAGACGAGGAGCGTCGACAGCTCGCTGTCCGTGTTCCCGATCAGGACCGGCTTCAGGACGTTGTCCGCGAGCGTCGACGTCACGAGCACGTTCCAGAGCAGGAACGCGATCGCGGCCCCCGTGCGGCCCTGAACGAACAGGACGACGAGGCCCGGCGCCCAGACGATCGCGGTCCCGCCGATCGGAAGCAGCGACAGAACTCCCATCGCGACTCCCGCGAGAACGGCCGACGGGAAGCCGACGACGGCCCACGAGAGCCCGCCCGACGCGCCCTGGATGATCGCGCACAGGATCGAGCCCTTGAAGATGGACTCCATCATCCCGCCGAGGGATCGCACGATCCGCCGCCGTTCGGCGTCGGCGAGCGGGATGAGATCGCTGATTGCGTCGACCATCACCTCGCCATCGCGGAGGAGGAAGAAGAGCAGGAACAGGGTCACGACGAACGTGAGGAGGACGTCGAGGAACGACCGCACGGCCGCGCCGCCGGCCGTCGCGACCCACGAGGATGCCGTCGCCGCCACGTCGCCCGCCTTCGCCTGGAGGTCCTCGGTCGAAAGACCCGCGGTGTCGTGGAGCCACGTGAGCGCGCGATCGACGGCCGGCGAGGCGAGGACGTCGCTCCACGAGTGGACGTCCTGCGCCTTGAGCCGCGCGCCGACCCTCGCCGCCGTGTCGGCCGCCTGGTTCACGACGGCGAGGCCGAGCAGCGTCGCGGGCAGCAGCACGACGAGGGCGACCGCGAGCGAGAACAGCCCAGCGGCGAGGCCCTGCCGCTTCCCCGCGCGGGCCCGGACCCGCACCCAGAACGGCCACAGCGCCACGGCGACCACGGAGGCCCACAGGATCCCGCCGAAAAACGGCCTCAGGACGACGTAGTCCAGCCTTCCGACGACGACGAACAGAGCGATCAGGAACAAGACCGGATAGAGCTGCGCGGCGCGGATCGGCTGCATGGCCCGCGATCATACGAAAGACATTGATAAACTGGGGGGTTATGCGGCCTGCCGTGGCGCGTGTCCCGCGCCAGCCTCCGCCCCTTGAACCGGCCGATCCGGCCGCACTGTCCCGCGCGGCGGTGGACTCGGCGCGCGCACACGGCTTCGTCGCGGCGGGCGTCCTGGCCGGCGGGAGACCCCTGACCTGGGACCGGTTCCGCGCCTGGCTCGAGCGGGGGCAGCACGCGGAGATGGCCTACCTCGAGCGCGACGCGGCGGCGCGGATGCGCTTCGACTCGATCCTCCCGTTCACGAAGTCGGTCCTCGCGGTCGCGCGCGCCGTGCCCGGCGCGGGGCGCGGCAACGTTGCCGCCTACGCCCGCGGCGAGGACTACCACAGGGTCGTCCGGCGGCTCCTCAAGCGGGTCGTCGAGGACTTCCGGCCGCTCGCGCCGAAGGGGGTCCACTTCCGCGTCTGCGTCGACACGGCGCCGCTGCTCGAGAGGGAGATCGCCGTGCGCGCCGGGCTCGGATTCATCGGCAAGAACGGGATGCTCATCGTGCCGGGCGTGGGCTCGCAGGTGGTCCTCGGACAGGTCCTCACGGACGTCACGATGGCGCCGTCTGTCGCCCCGTTCGCGGGCGGCGAGGACCGCTGCGGGTCGTGCACGGCCTGCCTCGAGGCGTGCCCCACGCAGGCGTTCGTGGCGCCGCGTGTCCTCGACTCGGCGAAGTGCCTCTCCTACCTCACGATCGAGAAGCGCGGGCCGTTCTCCCCCGCCGAGGCCACGACGCTCGGCGGCCGGCTCTTCGGCTGCGACGACTGCCAGGACGTCTGCCCCTTCAATGCGTCGCTCGACCCTTCCGGACTCGCCCGCGGCCCTGCGGCGTTCCTGGACCCCGAAGAGGTCCTCGCGCTGGACGAAGCCGGCTTCCGCGCGCGGTTCTTCGGGACGGCCATCTGGCGCGCGACGTGGGCCGGGCTCGCGCGAAACGCGCGGGCGGCGGTGCGCCGGTGAGCGGCTCCCCGGGCACGCTCCTCGTCGTCGCGGGCGTCTTCGTGCGCGGCGGCCGGCTCCTCCTCGCGCGCCGGCCGCCCGGCCGGCCGTGGGCCGGCCTCTGGGAGTTCCCGGGAGGCAAGGTGGAGGCCGGCGAGACGCCGGAGGATGCCCTCGTGCGGGAGTGGCGCGAGGAGATGGACGTCACGCCCGTCGCCCTCACGCCCTTCTCGTTCTCCACGATCGCCGGTTCCGATCCTGGGGACTCGTCGCGGCACGTGACGCTGCTTTTCTTCGAAGTGAATGGGATCGTGGGCGAGCCTCGAGCCGTGACCGTGGACGCGGTGCGCTGGTGTTCGGCCGAGGAGGCGCGTCTCCTGCCGACTCCTCCCGGCGACGCCCCCGCCCTCGCGTGCCTCGCGGCCAGGAGCGGCACCCGTTTCCTCGACACCGAAACCGAAGCCGGGCTCGCACTCGCGCGCGACTTCGCCTCCCGTACCCCTTTCATAGAAAACTCCGAATCCCTCTCCTCCGTTCGCGCCCTCGCGTTCCGGAAGCCGCGGCCGGACGGTGCGGGGAACATCTCGGGGATCCTCCTCGCGACACCCGACGGCGCCCGCGCCTATCGCAACGTCTGTCCGCACGTCCCGATCCCGCTGGACCGCGGCGGCGAGCCTCTGATGACCGAGGAGGGATTCCTCGCGTGCCGCAACCACGGCGCGCTCTTCGCCGTCGAGGACGGCTTCTGCGTCGCGGGCCCGTGCGCCGGCGAGTCGCTCGAGCCGATCGCCGTCGAGGCGCGGGGAGCGGGCTGGGCCCTCGCGGGAGATCGCGCGTGAACGACGGCCTCTTGCTCGTCCTCTACGTCCTGTGCGCGATCGCCTCGGCCTTCTTCTCGTCCGCCGAGACCGCGATCACGTCCGTGACGGACGCGGCGGTCTTCCGGATGAAGAGCCAGGGGCGGCGTGGCGCCGCGCGCCTCGAGCACCTGCGGGCAGACCTGCCGAAGACGCTCGGGACATTGCTGGTCGGGAACACGCTCACGAACGCGGCCGCCGGCTCCCTGGGCGCCGCCCTCGCGATCTCCGCGTTCGGCGAGCGGTGGGGCGTCCTCGTCGCGACGATCGTGACGTCCATCCTTCTACTCGTCGTCGCCGAGGTCACGCCGAAGACGCTCGCCGCCCGCCGGCCCGAGGCGGTGTCGCTCCTTTTCGTCGGCCCCGTCGAGACCTTCGTGAGGATCCTCTCGCCCGCCACGTCCCTCCTCTCGGCGGCCGCCCGCTGGATCCTCGGCCCGTTCGGGGTCGGGGAATCCGCCGACATGACGGAGGAGGACGTCAAGAGCGTCATCTCGCTCTCGCGCGAGCAGGGCGGCCTGGAGCGCGAGGAGAGCGAGCTCCTGCACGCCGTGCTCAAGTTCGGGGACACGCCGGTGCGCGACACGATGGTGCCGCGGGCCCGGATCGTCTCCCTCGAAATCGGGTCCTCGTTCGCGCGTGTGGAGGCCCTCTGTCGCGAGCACCGCTACAGCCGGTACCCGGTCACGCGCGCTCACGCGGACGACGTCGTCGGGATCCTGCACGTGAAGGACCTCTTCGACGTCACGGACGCCGACGAGGAGCGCTTCGACCTCTCGCGCTACCTGCGCCCCGCGGTCTTCGTCCCGGAGCTCAAGCGGGCCGAGAACCTGTTCCGCGAGATGCGGCGGCGTCGATTCCACATGGCGATCGTCGTCTCCGAGAGCGGCGCGATCGCGGGCCTCGTGACCCTCGAGGACCTCGTGGAGGAGATCGTCGGGGACATTTTCGACGAACACGACGAGCCCGCGCGAACGCCCGTCGCGGAGGGGACGTCTCTCATCGTCGAGGGAGGGTATGCTCTGTCCTCGCTCGAGCGCGACCTCGCGGTCTCGTTCGACGACCCGGAGGCCGAGACCGTCGCCGGACTCCTGCTCCGCAAGTTCGGACGCATTCCCCGGACGGGCGCGCGCGCGCGGGCGGGCGGCGTCGAGTTTCTCGTCGAGCGCGCGACCCCCCGGGCCATCGAGCGCATTCGCATCCTCAGGCCGGACGTTCCGCGCCCCGCGGGCGGCCCCGACAACCGAAAGGCGACCCCACCGTGACCCCGAAGAACCGCCTCGTAACCCTCGTCCCCGGGGACGGCATCGGCCCCGAGATCACCGCCACCGTCGTCGAGATCCTCGAAGCCGCGGGCGCCCCCGTGACGTGGGAGCGCCACGACGCCGGCATCGCCGCCATGGCGGCGACCGGCAATCCTCTTCCCCCCGAAATCGTCGCGTCCGTGCAGCGGACGAAGGTCTGTCTCAAGGGCCCCGTGACGACCCCGGTCGGCGGCGGCTACAAGAGCGTGAACGTCTCCCTCCGCCAGGCGCTCGACCTCTACGCGAACCTCCGGCCCGTGAAGAACCTTCCGGGAGTCGAATCCCGCTACGGAGACCTCGACCTCGTGGTCGTGCGCGAGAACACCGAGGACCTCTATTCGGGCATCGAGCACGTCGTCGTGCCGGGCGTCGTCGAGTCAATCAAGATCATCACGGAGAAGGCGTCGACGCGCATCGCGCGCTTCGCCTTCGAGTACGCCCGCACGCACGGCCGCCGGAAGATCACGGCCGTCCACAAGGCGAACATCATGAAGCTTTCGGACGGCCTGTTCCTCGACTGCTTTCGGAACGTCGCGGCCGAGTACGCGGACATCGAGGCGAACGACGTCATCGTGGACGCGGCGTGCATGAAGCTCGTCATGAATCCGAAGCAGTTCGACGTGCTGCTCCTCGAGAACCTCTACGGCGACATCATCAGCGACCTCGCCTCGGGCCTCGTCGGGGGCCTCGGCATCACGCCGGGCGCCAACCTCGGGACGCAGTGCGCCGTGTTCGAGTCCGTACACGGCTCGGCTCCCGACATCGCGGGCAAGGGGATCGCGAACCCGACGGCCCTCCTCCTCTCGGCGACGATGCTCCTGCGCCACATCGGCGAGAACGAACGCGCCGCGCGCATCGAGGGCGCCCTGAACGCCGCGATGGCGGACGGCAGCGCGAAGACGCGCGACGTCGGGGGTACCGCGACGACCGCGTCGTACGCCAAGGCGGTCGCCGCGAGGCTGTGATGCCGAAGGTCGTCTTCCTGAACGAGGGGCGCCGCGCCGAGGTCGCCGCCGGGACGACGGTCCTCGAGGCCGCGGACGCCCTCCACGTGCGGATCGGCCGCGTGTGCGGCGGCGGGGGAACGTGCTCGACGTGCCGGGTCGAGGTCGCCGTCGGCGCTGGGAACCTGTCTCCCCTGCAGGAGAACGAGATCGCCTACCAGCTCGGGCCGAACGTCCGGCTTGCCTGCCAGGCCCGGGTCCTCGGCGACGTCGGCGTCCGCGTCCTCGTGATCCCGAGAGCCCTCGTCGTCTGAGATGAGCCGGCCCTCGATCCGCCGCGCTCTCCGGCGCTCCGGGGCAGCCGTTCCCCCGCGGGAGTCGCGTACCGGGCCTCGCAACCTCGGGAGCGTCCCGCCCCCGAAGATCTTCCTTCCCGGCGAGCGCGAGGACGCCGGGCCCATCGACTTCGCGGCGCTCTTCGGCCGCACCGCCCCGGTCGAGATGGAGATCGGCGTGGGAAAGGGGCGCTTCCTGCTGGAGGTGGCCTCCGCGAACCGCGGGCGTGACTTCTTCGGCCTCGAGATCGAGGCCGAGTACGCCGCGATCGTGCGCCTGAGGGCGGCGCGCGCGGGGCTCACGAACGTCCGCGTCGAGCGCCTGGACGGCAAGGCGTTCGTTCTCCGGAGGCTCGCCCCCGCGGCGCTCGCGGCGCTCCACGTCTACTTCCCGGACCCGTGGCCGAAGAAACGGCACCACAAGCGCCGCCTCGTGGACGCCGCGTGGGCCGCGGCGGCCGCGCGGGCGCTTGCGCCCGGCGCGCTCCTGAGGATCGCGTCGGACCACGCCGAGTACTTCTCGGTCATGGACGAGTTCCTGTCGGCCGAGCCGCTCCTCGAGAAGGTCCCGCCAGACGAGGCAGGCGAATGGTCGACGGGCACGAACTACGAGGTCAAGTTCCTGAAGTCCGGCCGGCCGATCCGCAAGGCCGTCTTCCGCCGCGGCGCCGCCTAGATCCGGTCGCTCCTACGCGCCGCCCCGCTCGCGGGCCGCGGATGCCGCTTCCGACTCCGGGGACGTCCGCTCCGCCGCGAGGAGCGGCCTGAGGAACTTCCGGAAGTAGTCGAAGCCGGAGACGAGGGCCACCGCCGTCATGACGTAGAGGGCCGCGCGGCCCGTCCGGCGCCAGAGGCCGATGTCGTCGAGCTTGGCGCCGAGGATCATGAGCGAGATCCCGACGATCTGCGTGCCCATCTTCCACTTGCCGAGGACGCTCGCCGAGATCGTGATGCCACGCGTGGCCGCGATCGAGCGAAGGCCCGAGACCGCGAACTCGCGTCCGATGATGATGCAGACGGCCCACGCGTCCGCCTCCTGGAGGTCCACGAGCGAGATGAGAGCGGCCGAGACGAGCAGCTTGTCCGCGATCGGGTCGAGCAGCATCCCGACCGTTGTCACCTTCTTGTACCGGCGCGCGAACCACCCGTCTGCCCAGTCCGTGATCGCCGCGAGGAGGAAAACGGCCAGCGCGAGGTACTCGCGGGCCGGCAGCTTCGTCAGGAGAAGGACGACGAGGAGCGGGACGAGGAAGATGCGGAGGAGCGTGAGACCGTTCGGGACGTTGACGAACACCGCGGCGGATTCTAGACCCCGCACTCGGCCCGCGCTGGACACTCCGGGGTCCGGAGCCGAGAATCCACCCGCTCATGTCCCTGCCCCCCATCGTCTTCGGGACGGACGGCTGGCGCGGCCGGATCGCCCGCGACCTCACCTTCACGTCCGTCCAGCGCGTCCTCGACGCCGCGGGCGCGTGGAACGTCTCGCCTCAGAACACGGATCCCGGCGATCCGTGGACGATCGTGCTCGTCCACGACACGAGGTTCCTGTCCCCGGAGCTCTCCGCCGAAGCCGCTTCCCGCCTCTCGTCCCAGGGCTTCCGCGTGCTCCTGACGGACCGCGCCGTCCCGACGCCCTGCGCGTCGTGGCACGTCCACGCCCGCGCGCTGAGGGCCGGGCTCGCGATCACGGCGTCGCACAACCCGGCGATCTGGAGCGGCGTCAAGGTGAAATCGTGGTTCGGAGGAAGCGCGAGGCCCGCGACCTACGACGCGGTTGCGCGCTCCGCGGACCGGCCTCTCCCCTCCCGGCCGGGCGGCTCCGTCGAGACGGCGGACCTCCATGCCGCGTACCGCGACGCGATCGCCTCGCGCGTCGACCTGGACGCGATCCGGCGGGCGGGCCTCCGCGTCCTCTTCGACGCGATGCACGGCGCGGCCGGCACTCTCCTCGAAGAGATCGTCGGGGTGGGGCACGCGACGCACGTCACGACGCTCCGCGGCGCGCGCGACCCGCTCTTCGGCGGCGTGAACCCCGAGCCGATCCCGGACCATCTCGGGGCGTCGCGCGACGCGCTTGCGGGCGGGCGCTACGACGTTGCCCTCGCGAGCGACGGGGACGGCGACCGCCTCGGGGTCCTCGACTCCGCCGGCGCCTTCGTGACGCCGCACCGGATCCTCGCGCTCCTCGCCGAGAGCCTCAACGTGCGCGGGCGGATTGCGGGGGGCATCGCGAAGACCTTCTCCACCTCGCTCCTCGTCGACCGCGTCGCGGCGCGCCTCGGGGTCCCGCTCCACACGACGCCGATCGGCTTCAAGCACATCGCCGAGAAGATGATGTCCGGCGAGGTCGCGATCGGCGGCGAGGAATCGGGCGGCCTCGGCGTCTCCTTCCACCTTCCGGAGAGGGACGGCGTGCTCTCGGCTCTCCTCGTCCTCGAGGCGATCGCCCACTCGGGCGGCTCCTTCGGAGCGCTCCTCGCGAAGCAGGAGGAGACGTACGGCGCCCTCGCGTACGGCCGCCGCGACCTCGACCTTCCGATGGACGTCCTGCGGGCGTTCGTCTCCGGGCTGAAGGCGACGCCACCCTCGAGCTGCGCGGGCCAGGCCGTGACCCGCCTCGCGGATCTCGACGGCGTGAAGCTGATCTTCGGCGAGCGCGGATGGCTCCTGCACCGGCTCTCGGGCACGGAGCCCGTCATCCGGATCTATGCCGAGCACGAGGACCCGGACGTCGTGGACGCTCTCCTCGACGAAACCGAGGCGGAGCTTCGACGCCGGTCGGCCTGAGCGCGGCCACCAACGATCGTCAGCGTCCTGTCAGGACGGACGGTCCGCAGTTGCCCTTCCTTCTTCCGTCCGCGATGCTGCTCACGGGACGGACGGCGACGCGCGCGACCGGATCCGGGCCGGCCCGGTCACGCTGCTCCTCCTCGCGAGCGTCGCGCTCGCGGCCGTGCTCGCCTGGCAGGCTCTCGCGGCCGCGCGGGAGCAGCGCGCGACGGCCGAGAAGGTCCTCCGCGATTACGCGATGCTCGCGGCGGACGAGTTCGCTCGGCGCAGCGCGAACGAGGTCGGCTTCAACGGCTTCTATCCGCTCGTCACCGCTCTCCGCCAGTCCCCGGGGCCGCTTCTCGCGCCCGGCGACTTGTCGCGCTCCGCCGACGAGACCGTGCGCCGGGCGACCGACCTCGTTCTCGACACCTTCCGCCGGGACCCGGGAACCGGCGTCCTCGAGGTCCTCGGGCCGGAGCCGTCCGGTCCCGTGCACGCGTGGCTGTCGGAGCATCTCGCCACGGGGCCGGCGTCGCCTTCCGGTCGCCGCTACGAGACCCTGCACGGCGACGTCGCGGGAGCGCTCCACTCCTTCGTCTTCGCCCCCTCGGCCGTCGGGACGCCCGGAGCGGTCGTCGGGTTCGAGGTCGCGCTTCCCGCGCTCGCGCTCCGCTTCCAGCGTGCCCGGGACCGCGGCCCCCTGTTCCCGCAGTCCGTCGCCCGCGGCGTCGTGGGAAACGAGGCCCTCTTCCTGAGGGTCCTGGACCCGTTCGGGCGGGAAATCTTCCGCGCGGGGTCCATCCGGCAGCCGTATCTCGGGGTGCAGAGGCCGTTCGCCGCCGACTACAACGCGATCCTCGAGGGGTTCGTCGTCGATTCGGCCGTCGACCCGGCAGCGGCGGGCGCGCTCGTGATCGTAGGCCTGCCTCGCGCCCGCCTGCCGTCCCTGATCGGCCTCTTCGCGATCACGGTCGGGCTCGTCCTGACGGCCCTCCTTCAGCTGAACCGTGAGCGCGCCCTCGCGCGGCTGCGGTCCGACTTCGTCTCGAGAGTCTCCCACGAGCTCCGGACTCCGCTTACCCAGATCCGCATGCTCGCGGAGACCCTCCTTCTCGATCGCGTGAGAACCGAGGAGGAGCGCGCGCGTTCTCGGGACCCGCCGTCTGGGACGGCGGGCCCGACACGCGGCCCGCGCTCGAGGACAACGGTCTCGGCGGTCGTTTCCGCGTGCCGACGCTCCGCAACGTCGCGGTCACCGCGCCGTACATGCACGACGGCCGCTTCGCGACGCTCGAGGAGGTCGTCGACCACTACGCGAAGGGAGGGATGCCGGACCCGGATCGCAGCCCCCTCGTCCGGGGCTTCACCGCCACCGCGGGGGACAAGCACGACCTCGTGGAGTTCCTCAGGAGCCTGACGGACGACGGGCTCCGGACCGACCCGAGGTTCTCCGACCCCTGGAAGGGAAACTGAGGACGCGGGAACTCGACGGGCGTCGAGGACCCGTCCGACGCTCAGCGCGCGTCGGCGAGAACATAGCCGGCGCCGACGAACCGCAGCACCGGGCCCGCGCCAAGCCCCGCGATCGGGTCCGACTCCTCGAGCAGCTCGGGCGTGAGGTCCCCGCCATACGCGACGACGGCGCGCGCCGCGATCGTGAACGGGTTCTGGCGCTCGACCTCGAAGCGCGCGGGCTCGGACACGACCGCCAGCGCGACCGTCCCCGTCCCGAAGAGCTTGAGAAACGGCTGCGCGATCTTGTCGCGGTACTCGAAGGCCGGATCCTCGCGGTACGTGAGCGCCTCGTCGAAAGCGAGGAGGCGCGTCGTCTCGATCGATAGAAATTCGTTCGTGAGCGCCTTCAGGTACGGGACGCGCCCCTGGTCCGCGAGAAGGAGCGTGCCCTCGCCGGACGCCGTCACGAGGATCCCGGACAGGGCTCCCGCGAGACGCGCGTCCGTCGCAAGCGACGGAACGCCCTGCCGACCCACGACGACCCCCCGCCGGATCCTGAGGCCTCCGGTGCACGAGGCCGAGAGGAACCCGCCGGTCTTCGGCGTGAACGGACCGATCGGGACCGCGATGTCGATTCGGGGGGTGCTCCCGGAGCGCGGGCGGACACCCGAGCTCACGAGGTTGCGCTTCCCGCTCGACGCGAGCGAGTCGAGGGGCTCGGGCTTCACGACCGGCGTCGGTTTCGTGTCGTCCCGCAGCGCGGGCGCGGGGCGGGTGTCGTGGGCGCTCGCGGGAGAGGCGAGAGTCGCGGCCCGCAGCTCGGCCGCGGCGGCGCGCGCGGTTCGTGCAACGGAGTCGTCGCCTTCCGAGCCGTCCTTCAGTTCCGCACCCGCGAGCCGGAAGTGCTTCTGGGCGCTGTCGTAAGCGCCCGCCCTCTGCGCGATGAGACCGAGCGTCAGGTGCGCCTTGCGGTGGGCTGGGGCAAGCGCGAGGACTTTCTGAAGGGGCTCGACGGCCTCGGCGTCGCGGCCAGACTTGAACAGGATCAGGCCGAGATTGAAGAGGAGGGGAACCGAATCGTCGTGCTCCTGGAGGAGCTCGCGGGTCTTGGCCTCGGCGGGGCCGAACTGGCCGAGATGAAAGAGCGTGATCGACAGGTTGAGGAGGACCTCGGGATCCTGCGGCCTGAGGCGCTGCGCCTCGTCGAACTCGCGGCGCGCCGCCTCGTGGTGGCCGCGCGCCATCTCCTCCTTGCCCCGGTTCAGGTGCAGAAGGAAAAGGCCGTGATCGAAGAAGGGTGCGGGTCGGAACGCCCGGGTCGTCTCGGAGCCCACGCGCGCCGTCGCCATTCCCTTACCGCACCCGCCCGAGAACGGGAGAGGAGGCCGCCGACGCGACGACGCCCGTGTTCGTGAAGACGGCCGTCCCGTCCACGCGGAGGACGGTTACGGGAGTCGCACGCCGGACGGAGCCGGTCGGGATCCCGCGGAAGGCCCCGCCGATCACGGGAGCCGACGTCCCGTGGCGGGCGACGAGGACGCGCCGGACGTACTCCCGCGTTTCCGCGTAGGGCGGGACGCCCGCGTGCCGTGCGACCGCATTCTCCCCGGCGTTGTATCCCGCGAGCGCGAGAGCGACGTCGCCCTTGAACTGGGCGAGCAGCGCCGCGAGATACCGCACGCCGCCACGGACGCTCTGCACCGCGTCGAAACGGTCCGACACGCCGAAGCGTTTCGCCGTCTCGGGCATGAGTTGCATGAGGCCCCGCGCGCCCTTGCGGGAGACGGCCCTCGGGTTGAAGTTCGACTCGACGAGCACGACGCTCTTCACGAGCGAGGCGTCAAGGCCCCCGGCGCGCGCCTCGGCCTCGATGACCGCGTCGTACGGGGACGGCGCCGTCCGTCGGTCGACGAGGTAGGCGTCGGAGGGAGCGCCTCCGTTTACGCGCCAGCCGCTTCCGATCGCGTCGTTGAAGATGAGGGCCGATCCGTCCGACTGCCGGACGAGGTGAACGTCGGCGTGCGCCGCGGCCGCGCACAGCGACACCGCGAACGCTCCCCGGGCGACGAAACGACCGAAGGACATGGCGTAGGCATTATAGACGAAAGCCTCAAACCACCGGCGCCGACAGCCTCTCGCGGACCTTCGCGACCCCGGCCGCGAGCGCCGGCTCGATCGCCGATGCGTCCTTCCCGCCGGCCTGGGCGAGGTCCGGCTTGCCACCGCCCCTGCCCCCGACGAGCGGCGCCATCGTCTGGGCGAGCTCGTGCGCGGAGACGCGGCTGACGACGTCCGCGGTGACGGCGGCGAGCAGTGTGACCTTTCCGTCCAGCTCCGTGCCGAGGAGGACGACGCCGGACTTCAGCTTCCCGCGGAAGGAGTCGGCGAGATTACGCAGCTCGTTCGCGGGGAGGGAGGGGACGCGGCGTGCGAGGACCCTGATCCCGGCGATCTCATGAAGGCCGTCCTCTTCGAGCGCGCCGTCCGAAGAGGACGAAGAAGAAGATTTCTTAGAAGGTGAAGAGCCCGAGCCGGCCGCCCCGGCGACGCCTCTTCCGGCCGGTGCCGCTCCCGCGCCCGCCAGGGCGAGGTCCCGCTTCAGCGCCGCGACCTCCTTTTCCTTCTTTCTAAGCAAATCCAGCGTGTCCCGGAGCTTCGAAGGAAGCTCGTCGAACGGGACGTTCGCCGTCTGAGCCATATTCGTCAGAAGTTCTTCGTCTTTCTGCAATCTCGCGACCGCGTTCAGGGACGTGACCGCCTCGATGCGGCGGACGCCGGAGGCGAGACCCCTGTCCGAGAGAACCTTGAACGCGCCGATCTCGCCGGTCCTCGCGACGTGGCAGCCGCCGCAGAGCTCGGTCGAGAAGCCGGGCACGTCCACGACGCGGACGCGCTCGCCGTACTTCTCGCCGAAGAACATCATCGCGCCCTTCTTCTTCGCGTCGTCCATCGACATGACGGCCTTGCCGACCTCGCGGTCGCGCAGGATCTCCTCGTTCACGAGGCGCTCGATCTCGCGGATCTCCTCGGCCGTCGTCGGGCGCGAGGCGGCATAGTCGAAGCGCAGGCGGTCGGGCGCGACGAGAGAGCCCATCTGCCGCACGCTCTCGCCGAGGACCTTGCGGAGCGCGGCGTGCAGGAGGTGCGTGCCGGTGTGGTTTGCCTGGGTCTTGCGGCGGGTCCACTCATCGACCTGCATGTCGACGGATTGGCCGGGAGAAAGGGAACCGGAAGAGATTCTTAGAAGGTGAAGAGTGGCCCGACCGCTGGGAGCGCGTCTCGTGTCGAGGACGGCCGCGGCTCCGGCCCCGCCCTTTGGATCCTTCCAGAGAAATTCTCCCTGGTCGGCGACCTGCCCACCGCCCTCGGGATAGAAGACCGTGCGGTCCGGAATGACCCAGCCCTCATCACCCTTTCTAAGAAAATTCGCCCCTTCGTCCTGCTTCGTAGGAATCAGGCCGAGCACCTTTGCTCCCGCAAGGCTCACGAAATCCTGCTCGGGATACCCGCGGAATTCCGTCGTCCAGGAGGGGTCGATCTGCTCGTCGGACGGCAGGCCGCCCTCGTGCTCGAACTTCGACGCTCCCTTGCTCCGCTCCCGGGCTGCGGAAAGCTCGTCTTGGAAGCTCGCCTCGTCGACCTGGACACCTTCGTCAGAAGCAATCTCTTCGATCGTCTCCAGCGGAACCCCGAAGGTGTCGTAGAGGCGAAAGACCGCTTGCCCCGACAGGGTCGTCTCGCCTTCGCGCCGCGCGGAGGAGATCGCCTCGCCGACGCGGTCGGCGCCGACGGACATGGTCCGTCGAAAGCCTTCTTCCTCGGCACGAATCGATTCGGCCGTCCGCTGACGCTGGCTCCCGTTCGGATCGTGAAGATGAATTCCTTCGAATGACTCGAAGACGGGCTCGGTGAGGCCGGCGAGGAACGGCCCCTCGATCCCGAGGTCGAGCCTGCGCCCGTACCGGAGCGCACGCCGGATGATCCGGCGCAGGACGTATCCCCTTCCTTCATTCGAAGGAATGACGCCGTCCGCGATAAGCATCGTCGCCGCTCGCGCGTGATCGGCGATCACGCGGAAGGGTGCATCTTCGACCGCCATCGCTCCCCGGTATTTCTTCCCCGAGAGATCCTCGATCCTCCCGATGATCCCTTCGAAGAGGTCCGTGTCGTAGTTGTTGTTCTTGCCCTCGAGGATCGCCGTGATGCGCTCGAGGCCGGCGCCCGTGTCGACGCTCGGCTTCGGGAGCGGCGTCTGCTTCCCCGACGCGTCGCGGTCGAACTGCATGAAGACGAGGTTCCAGATCTCCATGACGCGGTCGCCGCTCCCGTTCGGCGTCGCGTCGCCCGGGACGGACGGCCCCTGGTCGTAGTGGAGCTCCGTGCACGGCCCGCAGGGGCCCGTGTCACCCATCGACCAGAAGTTGTCCTTTTCGCCGAAGCGCGCGATGCGCTCCTTCGGGAGGTAGCGTCCCCAGAGCTCGGCCGCCTCGTCGTCGCTCGTGTACACCGTCGCCCAGAGGCGGCCCGGATCGAGGCCGTAGAACGCCTTCGACGTCACGAGATCCCACGCGAAGTCGATCGCGTCCTTCTTGAAGTAATCGCCGAACGAAAAGTTCCCGAGCATCTCGAAGAACGTGTGGTGGCGCGCCGTGTACCCGACGTTGTCGAGGTCGTTGTGCTTGCCACCGGCCCGCACGCACTTCTGCGAGGACGTCGCCCTCGTGTACGCGCGCTTCTCGCGCCCGAGGAACAGGTCCTTGAACTGGTTCATGCCCGCATTCGTGAAGAGAAGCGTCGGGTCCTCGGCGGGCACGAGGGACGAGGAGGCCACGCGCGTGTGACCCTTGCCCTCGAAGTAGGACAGGAACGTCTCGCGGACCTTGCGGGAGGTCCAGCCGTCAGAGGTCGTCATCGGTCGGTTCGCCTTTCGTGCGGAGCGCCTCGAGGACGGCGGACGGCGCGAAACCCCGCCGCACGAGGTGGTCGAACAGTTTCTTCGACCGGGCCTGCCGCGTCAATCCGGCCGTCAGAACGCGCGCTCGTTTCTCGAGAGCGAGCCGGAGAGCTCGTGCCTCGCCTTCGGGGTCGAGGGCCGCGAGCGCGGCGTCAGCGTCCCGGCGCGAGACACCCTTCATCGCGAGCTCGGCGGCGATGCGCGAGCGGCCGCGCCCCGCCCGCGAGCGGGACGCGGCGAGCGCCGCGGCGGTCGAAGCGTCGTCCAGCCAGCCGCGGGATGCCAGGTCGTCCAGGCACGCTTCGACGTCGGCTTCCGAAAACGCCCTTCGGAGGAGTTTTCGGCGAATCTCGTACCGCGTGTGTGCGCGGCGAGCCAGGAGGGCAAGAGCCGAGTTCCGGGATTCGGGGATTTTCCTAGAAGGTGAATGGGGGGAGGAGTCGCGCCGCGGCTTGTCCGCTCGCTGCTGCGTTGCCCCTCCGTTCTTCAACTTCAAAGAAAAAACACCATTCCCTTCGGCTCAGCCGCCACGGGCCGCGCTTCGCCGATCTCCCGCCCCCCTCGTTCCGTCCCGCCGCTACCCCGTGGACTGGTTCGAGAAGTCGAACGGCGATTCCGCGTCCCGCGGCGAGACTCCGTCCGGCGCCTGCAGCGCGCTCTCCATGAGCTCGTTCGCGACGTCGGACGTGGACTGGATGCCCTGCACCTTGAGCTTGAACTCGTTCGGGTTCGTGGAGCGGCGGATCGCCTCTTCGAGGGTGATGAGGCCCGTCTTGTAGAGCTGGAAGAGCGACTGGTCGAACGTCTGCATGCCGTACTGCGACGTGCCGGATTTGATCGCGTCGGTGATGTACTTCGTCTTTTCCTTGTTCTCGATGCAGTCGCGGATGTAGTTCGTCGCGATCATGACCTCGACGGCCGGCACGCGCCCGAGGCCGTCCGCACGCGGCAGGAGGCGCATCGAGCAGACGGCCTTGATGACGGCCGCGAGCTGGAGGCGGATCTGTTTCTGCTGGTGCGGCGGGAAAACCGAGATGATGCGGTTGACGGTCTCCGTCGCGTCCATCGTGTGGAGGGTGGACATGACGAGGTGACCCGTCTCGGCGGCGACGAGCGCCGTCTCGACCGTCTCGAAGTCGCGCATCTCGCCCACGAGGATGACGTCGGGGTCCTGCCGGAGCGCGGCGCGGATCGCGCTCGCGAACGAGCGCGTGTCGACCTCGAGCTCGCGCTGGTTGATGATCGACTTCTTGTCCCGGTGGAGGAACTCGACCGGGTCCTCGATCGTCATGATGTGCTCGGCGCGCGTCGCGTTGATGTAGTCGATCATCGCGGCGAGCGACGTGGACTTGCCCGAGCCCGTCGTCCCGGTCACGAGGATGAGGCCGCGCGTCTCCTCGCAGATCTTCTCGAGCACGGGAGGGAGCAGCAGGTCGCGAATCGTCAGGATGCGCGCCGGAATGACGCGGCAGACGAGGCCGACCGTCCCGCGCTGCTGGAAGATGTTGCAGCGGAATCGCCCGAGGCCCGGCACCGAATACGCGATGTCGATCTCGAAGTTGTTCTTGAACTTTTCCTTCTGCCGGGCGGACATGATCGAGAACGCCATCGCGATCGTGTCTTCCTGCATGAGGCGCTTGAGGTCGACGAGAGGGATCAGCTCGCCGTCCACGCGGATGATCGGGTGGGCCCCCACCTTCAGGTGGAGGTCCGAGGCCTTCCGCTCCACCGAGATCTTGAGGAGGTCGTTGATGTGCATCGGTGCCCTCCCGATCCTGCAGGAAATCCCGGCAAGGATAGGCTTTTCAGGCACTTGCCGTCAACGCAGACGACGCCCTCCGACGCGTCCGGCGTTATAGTTGCGGGCGTTCGAGGAGGGGTCATGGCCGACAAGAGAGACCATCCGAACGGCGCCGGCGGATTCACGCGGCGCGGACTGATCAAGGGCCTCGCGACGACTGCCGTCGCGACCGCGACCGCAGGCGCAGCGGCGATCGCGGAGGAGCGGGCGAAGGCGGACGCCACGGGCGGCGGCCTCCCCGTCAGCATCACCCTGAACGGCTCCGTGAAGAAGGGCGTCTTCGAACCGCGCACGACGCTCGCCGAGGCGCTGCGCGACGCCTGGGGACTCACGGGCACGAAGGTCGGGTGCGACCGCGGTGCGTGCGGCGCGTGCACCGTCCTGCTCGACGGCCTCGCCGTGAACTCGTGCCTCACGCTCGTCCACGACGCGGACGGCCGCAAGGTCACGACGATCGAAGGCCTCGGATCGCCCGACGCGATGTCCCCGATCCAGAAGGCGTTCGTCGACGCCGACGCCCTGCAGTGCGGCTTCTGCACGCCGGGCATGGTCGTCTCGTGCGCGGGGCTCCTCGCGAAGAACCCGCACCCGTCCGCGCACGACGTGAAGGAGGCCGTCGCCGGCAACCTCTGCCGGTGCGGGACCTACACCGGGGTCTTCGAGGCGTGCGACGCGGCCGCGAAGGCGGGGGTGAAGCATGGCTGAAGAGAAGAAAGAGAAAGAGAAAGAAAAGAATTCTTTGAAGGTGCCAGAGGCGGCAGCCAACGCGGTAGCGGTCGAAATTGGCTTCCCCCCTCCGAACCCTTCTAAGAAAATCTTCATCTCTCTTCCTCCCGGGGATCCGGCACCCTATTCGATGGGGCCTCGCCCGGTCACGGGCCGCCGCCGTCCGCGCCTCGACGGCCCCGTGAAGGTCACGGGCCGCGCCGTCTACACGCACGATGCGCGCAAGCCAGGGATGCTGCACGCGTGCATCCTCCGTTCCCCGCACGCGCACGCGAAGATCGTGTCGGTCGATACCTCGGCCGCGGAGAAGCTGCCCGGCGTCGTGATCGAGAACCCGAAAAAGGACGTCGTCCGTTACCACGGCGAGGCGGTTCTCGCACTCGCGGCCCCGACGCGCGCGGGCGCCGAAGACGCGTTGCACGCCGTCCGGGTGACGTACGAGGTCCTCCCCCACACCGTGAGCCTCGCGGAGGCCCGTCAGGAAGGCTCGCCGCTCGTGTTCTCCAAGCCCGTCGAGGAGAAGCGCAGTGCGGGCGACGTGCCCGGCGGCAAGGCCGCCATGCCGCAGACCGGGAACGTGCGCGGCCCGAAGACGTCGAGCAAGGGCGACGCCGAGAAAGGCTTCGCGGAAGCCGACGGCACGCTGGAGGTCGTCACGACGACGTCCGTCCAGACGCACGTCCCGCTCGAGACGCACTCCCTGTTCGCCGCGTGGGCCGGCGACACGCTCGAGGTGCAGGCATCCACCCAGGGCACGTTCAGCGTGAGGGACGAGCTCGCCGAGGTCTTCAAGCTCTCGAAGGACAAGGTCGTCGTGAAGGCCGAGTTCACGGGCGGCGGGTTCGGCGCGAAGTTCGGCGCGGGCGACTACGGCGTCTTCGCCGCGAAGCTCGCGAAAAAGGCCGGCAGACCGGTCCTCATGGCGCTCGACCGGAAGGGCGAAAGCCTCGCGGCCGGCAACCGCCCCGACTCCTGGAATCGCGTCAAGCTCGGCTACCGGAAGGACGGGACGGTGACCGCAGTCGACTACGAGTCGTTCGGCACGGCCGGCGTCGCGACCGGCACGGGCACGGGCGGCTTCGCGAAGTCGGCCTACGGGTTCCCGGCGGTGAACGTCGCGGAGTCCGACGTCTTCACGCACCTCGGACCCGGCTGCGCGATGCGCGCCCCGGGGCACCCGCAGGGCTGCTTCGCGGTCGAGACGGCGCTCGAGGAGCTCGCGAGCCGGCTCGCCATGGATCCGCTCGCCCTCCGCCTCAAGAACGATCCGTCCGAGGTCCGTAGGCTCGAGTGGGAAATCGGCGCGAAGGAAATCGGCTGGTCGCGCCGCGCCGGGATCACGAAAGCGAACGCGGCCGCCGCGGCGGCCGGAAGCCCGCTCCGCCGCGGCCTCGGCTGCGCCGCAGCCGCCTGGTACACGTTCGTGGCGCCCGGGTCGCAGGTTCTCGTGCGCATCCACCGCGACGGCACGGTCGAGGTCGAGAACGGCGTTCAGGACATCGGCGGGGGGCCCCGGACCCCAATCGCGATGGTCGTCGCGGAGGAGCTCGGGCTGCCCGTCGAGAAGATCCGCGTGAAGATCGGCGACTCGCGCTACCCGTACGGTCCCGCGTCGGGCGGTTCCGTCACGACCGGCTCCCTCATTCCGGCCGTTCGCGCCGCGGCCGTCCACGCGCGCGAGAAGCTCCTCGGGGCGGCCTCGAAGGTTCTCGCTGCTCCCGAGTCGGAAGTGAGGCTGGCGGGCGGCGTCTTCTCGGCGCAGGGCCGGACGGTGGAGTTCAAGAAGGTCTGTTCGCGCCTTCCCGGCGAGACGCTCGTCGCGACGGGCGACCGAGCGAAGGACTACGAAGGAGCGGACACGCGTCTCTTCGGCGCCCAGTTCGCCGAGGTCGTCGTGGACGTCGAGACAGGCGTCGTCGCCGTGAAGAAGGTTGTCGCGGTCCATGACTGCGGCCAGCCCGTGTGGAAGACGGGCGTCGAGAGCCAGATCCGCGGGGGCGTCCTCCAGGGGATCAGCTACGCGCTCTTCGAGGAGCGCGTCGTCGACGCGCGCTCGGGCCGCGTCCTGAATCCGAACATCGAGTTCTACAAGGTGCTCGGAAGCAAGGACACGCCGGAGATCGTCCCGATCGTCGTCGATTTCTACCCCGGCAAGAACAACGCACACGCGCGCGGGATCGGCGAGCCGGCGACGGTCCCCACGGCCGCCGCCGTCGCGAACGCAATCGCCCACGCGACCGGCATCCGGCCGACGGCGCTCCCGATCACGCCCGCGAGGATCCTCGAGGCGATCGGGAAGGTGCCGAAGCGGGAGGTGAAGGCGTGAAGAGCTTTGAAAGACTGCAGCCGGCGTCCTGGGAAGACGCCGCGAAGCAGATGGCCACGGCGCGAGAGAAGAAGATTTCTTCTGAGGTGAAAGGAGCCGGGACCGAGCTCCTCGATCGAATGAAGGAATACAACCTCGCCCCGGACCTCGTCATCGATCTCAGGCGGCTGCCCGCCCACTCTTCCATTCAAAGAAATTCTTCTGGCGCCGTCTCCATCGGCGCGCTCGTCACGCTGTCACGCATTGCCGACGAGCTGCGCGCGGACTTCCCCGCCCTCGCCGACGCCTGCCTCGGTGCCGCGACGCCGCAGATCCGCAACGCGGCCACGCTCGCGGGGAATCTCTGCCAGCGGCCCCGCTGCTGGTACTTCCGCTCGGCGGAGTTCCAGTGCCTCAAGAAGGGCGGCGTCGAGTGCCTCGCGAAATCCGGCGAGAACGCATTCCATGCCGTTTTTGGAAATAACACGTGCGCGATCGTCCACCCGTCGGCGGCCGGCGTCGCGCTCGTCGCCCTGGACGCCCGCATCGAAACCCTCGCCGCGGGCGGCGGACGCACCCTTGCCGCGGCGGACTTCTTCCAGCGGCCGGAGGTCGACATCTTCGCGGAGAACGCGCTCCGTCCCGGCGAGCTGGTCGTCGAGATCCACCTCGACAAGCCGCAGGGACTCCGGTCGGCGTACCGGAAGATCAAGCAGAAACAGGCGTTCGACTGGCCGCTCGCCGACGCGGCCGTCGCCTTCCGCGAGGTGGGCGGCGTCGCGAAGGACGTGAGGATCGTGATCGGCTCGGCCGCTCCCGTCCCGTTCCGCGCGAAGTCGGCGGAGGCGCTCGTCGAAGGGAGGAAGATCGACGCGTCGCTCGCCGCGAAGGCGGGCGAGGCCGCGCTCGAAGGCGCGACCCCGCTCGACCGGAACGCCTACAAGCTGCCGATGGTCGCCGCCGTCGTCCGACGGACCCTGCTCGCGTCGGCCGGGCTCCCCGTCGACGCGGAGGCGCTCTCGTGAGCGACGGCTTCGGCGGCTCGGACGCCGTCGCCCTCGACCCGGCCCTGCGCTGCCGGCATCTGCGCACGAAGACGATGTTCGTCGCGACGGGCGACTGGGACGAGCACGCGCGCGAGCACCCGTCCACGTCGGCCGCCTACTGGTGCCTCAGTGTCATGGGGCCGGTCGGGCCGGACGGCCAGCCCGCCTGCCTCGACGACTGCCGGGCCGGACGCGCCTGCTTCGAGGGCGAAGACTGAGCGGACCTCCGCTGAGCGTCTCGGCCGTGCTCCTCGCGGCCGGCGCCTCGACGCGCTTCGGCTCGCCGAAGATGCTCGCCCCCGTGCCGCCCGAAGGGCGGCCGATGCTCGCGCACGTGATCGACACGTGGCGCGGCGCGGGTTTCGCGGAGATCGTCGTCGTGCTCGGATCCGGGGCGCGAGAGATTCGGGAGAAGACCGAAGAAGATCTTCTTAGAGTGAGTATGAACGGGAGGGGCGCCGTGGCACGCGACGGAGGCTCCGACGCGGGCGCCGGGGACGGGGAGGGGGCGGCGCGGCCGGTCGATGCGGCCGCGCCGCCCCCCGTGCGTTTCGTCGAGAATCCCGTCTGGGAGTCCGGCATGTTCTCGTCCGTTCGCGCCGGGCTCGCCGCGATTCGACCCGAGTCGACGCACGCCGCCCTCTCCCCCGCGGATCTTCCTTTTCTAAGAGAATCCTCTCTTCGGACGGTTCTCGAGGCGACGAACCTGCCGGAAGCCGACTCCCGGACTCTTCTCGTTCCCATGTGCGGGCGCAGGCGCGGGCATCCGCTCCTCATCCCGGCGTTTCTCGCGGCACGCGTCCTCGCGTGGCCCGCCGACGGGCGGCTGAACCGCCTCTTCGCCGAGCCGGACGTGAAGGTCCTCGCGCTCGAGGGCTTCGACGAGACGATTCTGAAGGACGTGGACGAACCGGGAGACCTCGTCCCGGAACCGGCGCGGCTGCGATGAGTCCTCATTTCTTCGCAGAGCTGCCGCGACTCCTCGAGAAGCACGGCCGTCTCGCGATGGCAACCGTCGTCGCGGCCACGGGCTCGACGCCCCGGGAGACGACGGCCCGCATGCTGGTCCTGCCGGACGGCGCGACGCGGGGCACGATCGGGGGCGGCAAGTTCGAGTCCCTGGTCGTCGCGGACGCGGGGAAGCTCCTCTCCGGCCGCGGCCTGCCCTTCACGCGCCGGTACGATTTCGTCCCGGAGGGGCCGAACGCCTTCGGAGCCGTCTGCGGCGGCACCGTCACCGTCCTCCTCGAGGTCGTCGAGCGGGCGCCTCGCCTCCTCGTCGTCGGCGCGGGCCACTGCGGACGGGCGCTCGCGCGGATGGCGTCGTTCGCGGGCTGGGCGGTCGCCGTCGCGGACGAGAGACCGGAGCAGCTGGACCCGGCTGCGTTCCCACAGGACGCGTCTCTCGTCCTCGTGAAGGACGACTACTCGGACCTGCCGCTGCCGAGTCCGAGCGACTCCGTCGCGCTCGTGTCCCGCGGGCACGTGACGGACGGACGCGCGTTCCGCAGGCTGCGCGGCGTGCCCCTGGCCTACCTCGGGATCATGGGAAGCAACGCGAAGAAGAAGGCGCTGTTCGACGAGCTGCGCGCGGAGGGCTGGAGCGAGGAAGAGCTCGCGAGGGCGCGAAGCCCGATCGGCCTCGACATCGGCGCCGAGTCTCCCGAGGAGATCGCGGTCGCGATCGTGGCCGAGCTCGTGAAGACGAGGCGCAGTCCGGGCTCCTGATCCGTCAGCGCGCGGCCGCCCCGGCGGCGGCCTTCTTCGCGTACGTGCCGTCGAAGACGACCGTCCACGACGACCCCCCGTCGGGCGACGATTGCCAGAGCTGGCGGACGCGGCCGTCCGGGTGCCGCTCCCACGTGATCTGGTGGAGGACGCGGTGACCGGGTTCGCCGCGAACCGGCACCTCGCCCCTGAGGATCATCTTCCCCCCCACGACTCCGCCCGCGAGGTCGAGGCGTCCGCCCCGGGAATCGAGCCAGGTCTGGTGCCACTTGCGGTCGGCGTCGAAGTACCCGTTGAAGCTCGTGCCGGACCCGCCGTCAGCTCCGGTCCAGTTCTCCTGGATTCCGCATCCACCCTGGATGACGGTCACGTGATTCTCTCCCGCGAACTGGCCCTTGGAATTCGTGACCGTCCAGTCGCCGAGCCAGAAGTCGAACTGGCGGTATTGCGGGGACGAACACGCCGCAGGCGGGGACAGAATGGCCGGAATCTGGGACGAAGGCTGCGACACGGGGTCCGCCACGAAGAGCACGGCGACGAGCGCGTTTGCCAGCGGGCTCGGCATGGTCCACCCCCCGCACGTTGTACGCACGTGACGTGCCTTGGGTTCTGGAGGGCTCTTATGCGCGGCCGGCCGGGACGCCCGCGGAGACCGGGGTGAGCCAGCCGTAGCGGTCGTCGACACGACCTTCGACGATGTCGAAGAACGACTTCTGGATCGCCTCCGTCATCGGGCCGCGCGTGCCGTTGCCGACCGGAATGCGGTCGACCGAGCGGATCGGCGTGATCTCGGCCGCGGTTCCGGTGAAGAAAATTTCGTCGGCGGCGTAGATCATCTCCCGGGGAATCGTCTTCTCCTCCATCTGGAAGCCGAGCTCACGCGACAGCTGGATGACGGACAGCCGGGTGATCCCCGGCAGCGTCGACGCCGACAGGGGCGGCGTGTAGAGGCGCCCCTTCCAGACGAGGAAGAGGTTCTCGCCGGAGCCTTCGGAGATGCGCCCGTTGTGGTCCAGCGCGATCCCCTCGTGGTACCCGTTCGTGATCGCCTCCATCTTGATGAGCTGGCTGTTCGCGTAGTTCGCCGTCGCCTTCGCCATCGCGGGCATCGTGTTCGGCGCGATGCGCATCCAGGACGAGCAGCAGACGTCGACCCCCTTCTCGAGGGCGTCGGCGCCCAGGTACTTGCCCCATTCGTAGCACCCGATCGCGACGTCGACCGGATTCGGGAACGGGTTGACGCCGAGGGAGCCGTAGCCCCGGTACACGAGCGGCCGGATGTAACAGGCCTGGAAGCCGTTCGCGCGTACGACCTCGAGCGTCGCGTCGCGGAGCTCGTCGATCGTGTATGGAATCGCCATCCGGTAGATCTTGGCCGACCAGAACAGGCGGTCGAGGTGGTCGTCCAGCCGGAAGATCGCGGGGCCGCGCGCCGTGTCGTAGCAGCGCTCACCCTCGAAGACGCCGGAGCCGTAATGCAGCGCGTGCGTGAAGACGTGGATCCTCGCGTCCGCGAAGTCCACAAGCTTCCCGTTCATCCAGACCTTCTTGACGGTTTCGAAGCTCATCGCGGCCTCCGGGAGTCGATCCTATCCGAAAGTGTCGAAGATTCGGGCACGCGATCCGCCGGGGTCGACCAACCGCGCCAGCGCGACGACCACGGCGGTCTCGAGGCGGAGGATGCGGGGGCCGAGAGAGAAGAAGAGAGAAGAGTTTTCTTCGAATAGTGAGATCTCGGGCGGAGCGAAGCCGCCCTCGGGGCCGATTGCGGTGATGGCGGCCCCGGGGACCGGTCTCGCAAGCGGCGCACCGCCGGCCTCTGCGACCAGCACCCTCTCCCCTCTGACCCCTCTAAGAAACTCCTCGATGCTCTTCGGACCCTCCACGAACGGCACCAGCGTCCGGTCGCACTGCTTCGTCGCCTCCTCCGCGATGCGCACGAGCCGCGACATGCGTTTCGCGAGCGCCGCGACGTGGGCGCGCTGAGAGCGCTCCGCGTCGAGGAGGACGAAGCCCGCCGCCCCGCACTCCGTCCCCTTCTCGATCGCCCACTCGACGCGCGCGGGCTCGGCGCACGCGAGCGCGACGACGACGCGGTTCGCCGGCTCGCCGGGGAGAGGGGACGAAGAAGAGGAAGAGAAAGCGAAGATTTTCTCAGAAGGTAAGAGGACTATGGCAGTGCCGGCCCTCGCGAGGACGGCCCGGGCCCTTGCGCCCTTCCCGTCGATGGCGACGACCTCATCGCCGTCCCTGAGGCGCCTCGAGCGGACGTGCTCCCGTTCTTCCACCTTCAAAGAAATCTCCTGGCGCTCTTCGGGCTTGGCGAGGTGCTCCGCCAGATCGGGGACGAGCACCCTCGGCGGGCGGGCATGGGCGTCCTCCCTCTTACTCATTCGAAGAAACCCACGCGGTCCCGAGCCACTCGTTCTCCCGAAGCGAACGGACGCCGCGAAAGCCGCTCTTTCTCAGAAGATCTCCGAATTCCTCTTCCCTCTCCGCGAGCTGGCCCGAGCACAGCAACCTCCCGCCACCTGCGAGCCGCGTCACGAGCGCCGGGAGGAGCGGGGCGACTTCCTCGTGGATCATGTTCGCGGCGATCACGTCGAAGCGCGCTCCGGGAGCGAGCGCCTCGAGCGGCCCCGCAAAGGCGTAGACGCGCGGAATCCCGTTCGCGCGCGCCTGCTCGCGCGTCAAGAACGCGGCCTCGCGGTCGAGATCCAGCGCGACGACGCGCGCCGCGCCCTCGAGCGCGGCGACGAACGCGAGCGTGCCCGTGCCGCAGCCCACGTCGAGGACGCGCGCACCGGCAAGGCTCTCGGCGAGGAGGAGACGGACCGCCAGGCGCGTGGATTCGTGCGAGCCCGTACCGAACGCGCGCACCGCGGGGAGGAAGAGACGTCGGACGCCCGGAGGCGGCGTCGTCGCGAGGTCGCCGTCGTGGGGGTCGAAGAGATAGCGGTCGACGAGAACCGATCGCCTCAATGCAGCCGATGCGCTCACCCAGTCGGTGGATTCTTCTTCGAAGGTGGAAAGGCCGGGAAGCCCGAGCGCGGCGAGTGCGGCCAGAGCAGCCTCGACGTCCTCGGAATCGACCCACAGAAGGAGGCGCCCATCCGGCGCGGCAGTCGAGGAGAACTGCAGCTCGCCCAACCCTTCGAAGAGGACTTCTTCGAGTGATCCTCTCCGGGCCGCCGGAACCTCGATGCGGGTCGCCCCTCCGGTTGCCCCACCCATATTCACCTTTTCAGAAAAACGCCGTGACGGGAACCGTGGCTTCACTCGTCAGGTTCCGAGAAAATCCCTCAATCTCTCGAAGAAGCCCTTCTCGTCCTTCGTCGGCGCGCCCGACTCGCCGTCGAACGCGGCCGCGAGCTTCTCGACCGCTTCGCGCTGCGCCGCGTTCATCTTCTTCGGGACGCGGATCGTGACGAGGACGTGCTGGTCGCCTTTCCCGCGTCCGTCGAGGCGTGGAATGCCCTTGCCCTTGAGCGTGAAGACGCGGCCCGCCGCCGTCCCGGCAGGCAGGTCGAACGTCGCGTCACCGTGCAGCGTCGGGACCTTGACGGACCCGCCCGCGGCGGCGAGGTGGAACGGCACGGCCCAGGGGAGGAGCACGTCGTTGCCGTCGCGCCGGAACGTCTCGTGCGCGGCGACGGAGATGAGGACGTAGAGGTCGCCCGGACGCCCGCCGGGCCGTGGCGCGTTCCCCTCGGCCGTGAGGCGCAGGCGCGTTCCGTCGTCGACGCCGGCCGGGATCGCGATCGTGAGCGTGCGCGACTTGCGGACGCGGCCCTCGCTTCTGCACTCGGGGCAGGCGTCCTTCACCTTCTCGCCGGACCCCGAGCACTCCGGGCACGGCCGTGCGACCGCGAAGAAGCCCTGGCGGAACTGGACCCGGCCGTGACCGCGGCACGTCGGGCACGTGGCGGCCGCCGTTCCGCCCCTGCCGCCCCGGCCCCCGCACGCTTCGCACCCCTCGAACCTCAGCAAGGGCACGGTGACCTCGGTCCCGAAGGCCGCTTCCTCGAAGGAGATCCGAACGTCGGCCTTGAGGTCCTCGCCGTTCCGGCGCGCGGAGCGCGACGACTCTCCTCCGAAGCCGAAACCGAAGAAATCACCGAGGATGTCGGCGAAGTCGACGAACTGCGTCGGGTCGAAGCCGGGCCCGCCTCCCGCCCCGCGGACGCCCTCGAAGCCGAAGCGGTCGTAGCGCGCACGCTTGTCCGAGTCGGAGAGAACCGCGTACGCCTCCGCCGCCTCCTTGAAACGCTCCTCGGCCGCGGCGTCGCCCGGGTTCTTGTCGGGGTGGTGCCGCAGCGCCGCCTTGCGGTAGGCGGCCTTGATCGCATCGGTCGTCGCGTCGCGGCCGACGCCCAGCACTTCGTAGTAGTCGCGGATGGACGTGCTCACGGTCGGATCCTACGGGACGCCGGTCAGGCCGGTTTCTCGACGCCCTTGTCCGACTTGTCGCCCTCGCCGCTTCCGCGGCGCTCCTTGGACTCCGGCTTGTAGAGCATGGCTTGCGTGAGGATGCGCGAGACCCCCTTCATGTCGATCATCGCGTCGTCGATCGGGCCGCGCTCGTCGCCCGTGAGCACCTCGCGGGCGTTCGCGAGCGTGCGCTCGACACGGTCCTTCTCGTCGGGCTGCAGGAGGTTCCCGAACTCGCGGAAGATCCTGTCGTTCGCGGCGATCATCCCCTCGAGCTTGTTCTTGAGCTGCCGGATCTCCTTGCGCTTGGAGTCCGCCGCCTTGTTCGACGCGGCCTCCTCGATGATTTTTTCGATTTCCGTCTGCGAAAGGCCGCCCGCGGGGTTGATCTGGAGGCCCTGGGCCTTGCCCGTCGCGAGGTCCTTCGCCGAGACGTTCACGATGCCCGACGAGTCGATCGCGAACGTGACCTCGATCTGCGGCACGCCCTTGGCCGAGGCCGGGATCCCGACGAGCTGGAACTTGCCGAGGGACTTGTTCTCCTTCGCGATGTCGCGCTCGCCCTGCAGGACGTGGATCTCGACCGTCGTCTGGTTGTCCGCGACGGTCGTGAAGATCTGCGTGTTCTTCGTCGGGATCGTCGAGTTGCGCTCGATGAGTTTCACGAAGATGCCGCCGTGCGTCTCGAGGCCGAGCGAGAGCGGCGTGACGTCGAGAAGGACGAGGTCCTTGATGTCGCCGCGCAGGACGCCCGCCTGGATCGCCGCGCCCACGGCGACGACCTCGTCGGGGTTGATCGAGCGGTTCGGCGGCTTGCCGAAGATCGTCTCGACCATCTGCTGGACCTTCGGCGTGCGCGTCTGGCCGCCGACGAGGATGACGGTGTCGACCTGGTCCGGCGAGAGGCCGGCCGCCTCGAGGGCGTTGCGGCAGGGCCCTTCGGTCCGCGCGATGAGCTCGGCGGCGAGCGCCTCGAACGTGTCGCGCGTGAGGAGCTTGTTGATGTGCTTCGGGCCCGGAGGCGTCCGAGGCGATGAACGGAAGCGCCACCATCGTCTCGAGCGCGTTCGAGAGCTCGCACTTCGCCTTTTCGGCGGCCTCCTTGAGGCGCTGGAGCGCGAGCCGGTCCTGGCGCAGATCGATACCGCTCGACTGCAGGAACTCCGCGAGGAGCCAGTCCATGATCGCCCGGTCGAAGTCCTCACCGCCGAGGAACGTGTCTCCCGACGTCGAGAGAACCTCGAACATTCCGTTGTCGATGCGGAGGATCGAGATGTCGAACGTCCCGCCCCCGAGGTCGTAGACGGCGATCGTCTCCTGCTTGCGGTTCTTCTCGAGGCCGTAGGCGAGCGCCGCTGCCGTGGGCTCGTTGATGATGCGCAGAACCTCGAGTCCCGCGATGCGGCCCGCGTCGCGCGTGGCCTGCCGCTGCGAGTCGTCGAAGTACGCCGGGACCGTGATGATCGCTTCCTTGATCTCTTCGCCGAGCGCCTCCTCGCAGAACTCCTTGATCTCGCGCAGGACGAACGCGGCGATCTCCTCGGGCGAGTAGTCGCGGTCGCGCACGCGGATCTTCACGTCGCCGTTCGTCGGCCTCGACGAGCGTGTAGGACAGGTGCTCGCGGGCGTGGCGAACCTCCGCGTCGGACCACTTTCGGCCGATGAGACGCTTGACGGCGTAGATCGTCTGAGTGGGATTCGTGATCGCCTGGCGTTTCGCGATCTGCCCGACGAGGCGCTCGCCGTCCTCGGTGAAGCCGACGATCGAAGGCGTCGTGCGCGCACCCTCGCGGTTCGGGACGACCTGGGGCGAACCCACCTCCACAACGGCAACGCAGGAGTTCGTGGTCCCGAGGTCGATCCCGAGAACCTTAGCCAAGAGCCGCCTCCTTCGCCGTCCCGCTCTCCTTGCCCGGCGCGCCGGCGACCTTGACGCGCGCGGGCCTGAGGAGGCGGTCGTTCAGCATGTAGCCCTTCTGGAAGACCTCGAGGACCGTGCCGGGAGCGGCCGCCGTCGTCTCCTCGCGCACGACGGCCTCGTGCACGTTCGGGTCGAACGCGAGTCCGAGCGCCGGCACCTCCAAGAGGCCGTACTTGCGCAGGGAGTCGCCGAGCTGGCGCGCGATCATGTCGATCCCCGCCTGGAAGTCCTCGCCGGACGCGTCGCCGCGGTGCGCGAGGGCGCGTTCGAAGTTGTCGAGGACCGCGAGCAGGTCGTGGAACGCGTCGGCGAGAGCAAACTTGAAGTAGTCGGCCTTGTCCTTCTCGGTGCGGCGCTTGAGGTTGTCGAAGTCCGCCGACTTCCGGAGGAGCGCCTCGCGCAGCCGTCCGGTCTCCTCCTCGGCCCGGATCGCGCGCTCCTTCGTGCCCTCGAGCTCGTCGTGTGCCCGGCGGGCCCGTTCGATCGCCGCGTTCGTCTCGGCTTCGGCCGCGGCGATCCGCGGGTCCCGGCCGGGAGGAGCGCTCGGAGCGGGGGCGGGCGGGGGGGGAGGCGACGCCGGGACGGTCTCGTCCAGCTTCTGGCGGTGTCTCTCCTCGACGGCCTCGATCGCCCGCTCCGCCTCCTGCAGCGCCCGGGCGACCGCGTCGCGGCTTTCCGTCTCGAGGAAGATGATGTCTTCGTCCTCTTCCCGCCGCTTCTTGCCGCTCACGCCGCGCCCTCGGTGAGCCGGCGGCTCACGTAGCGGCCGAGCTCCTCGACGAGGGGCACGACGCGCTCGTACTCCATCCGGCGCGGCCCGACGACCCCGAGCGCGCCGAGAATCCGGTCGCCCTTGCGGTACGGCGCCGTCACGGCGGCGGTCTGCGTCTCGCCGGTGAACGCGCTGTCGGAGCCGATCACGACGCGCGCACCGCTCCAGGAAAGGCAGTCCGTCAGGAGGCTCACGAGACGCGCCTTCTCCTCGAAGGCGTGGAACATCCGGCGCAGGGCCTCGACGTCGCCGCGGAACTCGGGCTTCTCGAGGAGGGACTCGGTCCCGTCGACGAACACGGCGTCGTTCTCGGGGCGGCCCTCCGCGAAGGCCCGGCGGCCGAGCTCGAGCGTCCGGGCGAGCTCGCGGTCCATGCGCGCCTTCTCCTCCGCGAGTGCGCCGAGGAGGAGGGCGCGGATCTCGTCGAGCGTCTTGCCCGCATAGTCGACGGTGAGACGCCGCGAGATCGCGTCGAGCTCCGCCTGGGAGAAGTCGTCGCGAGTCTCGATGAGCCGGCTCTCGACGAGACCCGCGTCGGAGACCTCGGCGACGAGGATCCGGCGCTCGGTGAGGCGCGTGAAATGCACCGAGTCGAGAACGAAGCGGGCGGACGCGGGCGCCGCGACGACGCCGACCTCGCCCGTCAGGCGGGACAGGACGCGCGACGTCGCCTGGAAGAAGCGGTCCGTCTCGAAGGGCTCGGGGGCGAGCTCCTCGGCGATCCGGGCGCGCTCGTGGGCGCTCGGGAGCCGCGTCGTCATGAGCTCGCGGACGAACGCGCGATACCCGAGGTCCGTCGGGACGCGGCCCGCCGAGACGTGCGGGTGCGTGAGGAACCCGAGGTCCTCGAGGTCCGCCATCGCGTTCCGCAGCGACGCGGACGAGAGCCCGAACTTCCCGGCCCTCGTGAGCTGGCGCGAAGACACGGGCACGGCGCTCTCGATGTACGCGACGATCACCGACGCGAGCACCTCGCGGGATCGGCCGTCCAACCCCTTGAATTCACTACTCATATTCAGCGGAACCCGCCTCCTGGAAACCCTTCGAACCTCGGGCCCCGAGTCGTCGAATCATAACAAACGGCCTCCGCGCGGCCCGACCGGGTCCGGGCCCGCCTCGCGACGCGAGCGCCCCGGGGGAAGACGCCCCACGGTGTAAGATGCAAGTTACTCCGCTGGGGAGGTTTGGCGAAGGACTCGATGGTTTTTTTTAACTACGCGACAATGCAGATGGCCGCCAAGATCGTGTACTACGGTCCAGGCCTCTGCGGAAAGACGACGAACCTCCACGTGATCTACGGGCGCACGGCGCCCACGTCGCGCGGCGAAATGGTCTGCCTGGAGACCGAGACGGATCGCACGCTCTTCTTCGACCTGCTCCCGCTCGACGTCGGCGTCATCGGCGGCTTCAAGACGCGCCTGCAGCTGTACACCGTGCCCGGCCAGGTCTTCTACAACACGACCCGCAAGCTCGTCCTCAAGGGAGTCGACGGGATCGTGTTCGTCGCCGACTCGCAGCGCCCGATGCGGGACCCGAACGTCGAGAGCCTCAAGAACCTCCGCGAAAACCTCGCCGAGATCGGTCTCACGCTCGAGAGCGTTCCGCGCGTCCTCCAGTACAACAAGCGCGACCTCCAGAACATCCTGTCGATCGACGAGCTCAACGACTCGCTCAACGCCGACCGTTCCGTGGAATGGTACGAGGCGTCCGCGACGAACGGCACCGGCGTCTTCGAGACGCTCAAGGCGATCTCGAAGCTCACGCTGCGCTCCCTGAAGGGACGCATGTCGGTCGAGCAGCGCAGACCCACCGTCTTCGTGTCCGGGGAGACGCCCGCCCCGATCCCGGCCGCCGCGCTTCACGCCAAGCAGCCCGGCGCGCGCGTTTCGGGGATCACGGCTGCGGTCGAATCGCTCGGCGCGCCCGAGGAGCCCGCTCCCACCGCGCCGTCTCCCTACGACTCGACGATCTCCCGCCTCCAGCGTCTGCAGTCCCTCCACCGCCAGGGCGTCGACCTCCACGCCGCGAGCGCGTCCGGGACGAGCCTCGCGGCGCTGACGCCGCCGCCGTTGGCGCCGCCAGGCCCGTCCTCTGCCGAGCCACCGCCCCCCGAGGCGCCGTTCGAGGCCGCGAATCTGCCGCCGGCCGAGGACCCCGGCGCCGAGGTGAGCTTCGCGGAGATCCAGCCGCCCCCGGACGAGCCGACTCCGAACTCGTCCGTCAAGCACGTGCGCGTGCGCTCGAACGTCGACATCCTCTCCGAGCTCGAGAAGCTCCGGAAGATCGCGACGCAGAAGCCGGCGCCGACGCCGTCCAGCAAGGCGAAGAGCGCCGCGGACGTCTCGCTCGACGATCTCCTCGGCTCGTCGCGCAATCACAAGAAGGACGTCGCCCAGAGCTTCGAGGTCCTCCTGCCGCAAGAGGCGCTCGCGAAGAGCCGTCGCGTCACCGTCGGCCTCACGTTCGGTGACGACTCCGGCGCCATCATCGGAGGCGAAAAGAAGTTCGACGTGGAACTCGCCGGGGCCAAGGATCTCCAGAAGCTCCTTCTCTCCCTGAAGTTCAACGTGCGCGCCGAATGACGGTCGCGCGTCTCCTCGCCGCCCTCGGGGCGTTCGCGGCCGTGAGCTGCGCGTCCGCCCCGGTGGAGCGCTCCGCGGCGCCCGCTCCTCCCTCGGCCGAGGCGACGGCCGTCGCCGCCCGCACCCAGGCCACGGACCTCTTCTACCGCGGCAAGGCCTTCGCCCTCGCGGGCGACGGGGCATGCGCCCACGAGGCCTTCGGCGGCGCGCTCGAGGCGTTCCGGTCCGGCGCGCGCGCCGGCGACGCCTCCGATCTCGAGTTCGCCGGGCAGCTCTGGGAGAGCATCGCGGCGTATCAGCCGGTCGTCCGGGCCGCGGCCCGCCCGGCCGAGCCCGAGAGGCCGCCCGCGGAGGACCCGCGCGACAGTCTCGTCGCCGCGTCACCGACGGCGAGCCCCGAGGAGTTCGAGGAGGCGAAAAACGAGGTCGACGCCTCTCCCGGGAGACTCCTGTTCGACATCCCGATGGTCGTGAACGAGCAGGTCCTGAAGGCCGTTGCGTTCTACCAGTTCCGGTCGCCGCTCGCGTTCGCGTCCGCCCTCAAGCGCAGCGGTCGCTACCTCGACCTCATGCGCGGGATCCTCCGGGAGGAGGGCCTGCCGGAGGACCTCGTCTACGTCGCGATGGTCGAATCCGCGTTCAAGTACCAGGCGCACTCCCGCGCCGCGGCGCACGGATTCTGGCAGTTCATCGACGGCACGGGCCGGCGCTACGGCCTCCATCGGACGCGCGCCTACGACGAACGCAGCGACCCCGTGAAGTCGACGCGGGCCGCGGCGGCCTACTTCCGGTACCTGTACGAGATGTTCGGGGACTGGCATCTCGCGATGGCTGCCTACGACGCCGGCGAGGGCAAGATCCTGAAGAGCCTGCAGCGGACGGGCGCCCGTGACTTCTGGGGCCTCGCCCAGGGCTCGACTCTCCGCCGCGAGACCCGCGACTACGTCCCGTTCGTCCTCGCGACGGCGCTCATCGCGAAGGACCCGGCACGCTTCGGATTCGACGTCGTACCGGATCCGCCGCTCGGCTGGGACGACGTGACGGTCACGAAGCCCGTCGACCTCGCGAGGGTGGCCGAGGCCGCCGGCGCGACGCTCCCGGAGCTCCAGCTCCTGAACAGCGAGCTCAAGACGCGGTCGACCCCCCACGGCGTGCACGCGTACGAGCTTCGGGTTCCGAAGGGCACCGCGTCTCTCGTCGCCGCGCGACTGCCGGGTCTCCCGGCGGCGCCCGAGATCGCCGAGAAGCGGATCACGGTCCGGAGGGGCGAGACGCTTCACCGGGTCGCCGCGCGCGCCCACGTGTCGGTCGCCGAGCTGTGCGACTGGAACGACCTCCCGCGCACCGCCCGGCTCCGGAAGGGCACCGTCCTCATCGTGCCGTCCCGCGGCACCCGTCGCCCGAAACCGCACGTCGCGGCGGCGTCGGCGGTGCCGCAGGGCGAGATCCGCGCCGTTCCGACTCCCGCCTCCGCGATCACGCGGGCCTCGGACGTCGGGCCGTTCACGGCCGCCCCCGCCACCGCGACACCCTCCGCCGCCGCCGCGCTCCCGGCGCGTGTCGAGATCCCGGCGGAGGGCTTTCGGGACGCGCCCGCCGCGCCCCCGAGCGCACGGGCCGCCCGCACGGTCCGGCACGTCGTCCGGCCCGGGGAGACGCTTTATTCGCTCGCCGCGCGCTACGGGACGACGATCGACGCGATCCTGCGCGAGAACCGCCTCCGCTCGGCCCGCTCGCTCAAGGCCGGCCAGACGCTGACCCTCACGCTCGCCGTCATGAACTGACGCCCGGCCGCATGACGGTCGCCCGCGCGTATTCCGGGACGGTCGTGGGCCTCGACGGGCTTTCGGTCGTCGTCGAGTGCGCGGTCGGCCCGGGCCTTCCGGGACTCACGCTCGTCGGCCTGCCCGACGCCGCCGTCAAGGAGAGCCGCGAGCGCATCCGCTCCGCACTCCGCCACGTCGGGTTCCCCGTCCCGCCGAAGAGCGTCGTCGTGAACCTCGCGCCTGCAGACCTCCCCAAGTCGGGCACGGCGCTCGACCTCGCGGTCGCGCTCGCGATCCTCGCCGCGAACGGCGACGTCCCCGTCGAGGCGCTCGCGGGCTCCATGCTCGTCGGCGAGCTCGGGCTCGACGGAACCCTCAGGCCGGTACCCGGCGTCCTCGCTCTCGCGGAGGCCGCGTTCCGCGAGGGGCGCCAGATCGTCGTCCCCACGGAGAACGCGCGGGAAGCGGCGGCGATTCACGGCCTCGACGTGCGTGCCGCCGACCATCTCGGTGCCGCCATCGCCCACCTTCTCGGGAGACTCCCGCTCCCGAGGGCCGCGCCCGCCGAAGAGTCCTCCGCGGAGGCGAAGCCCGAGGCCGACCTCGCGGACGTTCGCGGACAGGCCGTCGCCCGACGCGCGCTCGAGATCGCGGCGGCCGGGGGGCACAACCTCCTCATGGCCGGCCCCCCCGGCTCGGGAAAGACGATGCTCGCCAGACGTCTCCCGGGCCTCCTTCCTCCGCTTTCGCGCGAGGAGAGCCTCGAGGTCACGCGCATCTGGAGCGTCGCGGGCCGACTGCCCGCGCGCAGCGGGCTTTTCGTCCATCGTCCGTTCCGGTCCCCCCATCACGGGGCGTCGGCCGCCGCGCTCGCCGGCGGCGGGACGGACCCGCGCCCCGGCGAGTTGTCGCTTGCCCACTACGGCGTCCTGTTCCTGGACGAGCTTCCCGAGTTCCGGCGCGACGCGCTCGAGGCGCTTCGCGAGCCCCTGGAGGACGGCGTGGTTTCCGTCGCGCGCGTGGCGGGGGCGCGGACCTTCCCGGCCCGGTTCCTGTTCGTGGCCGCGATGAACCCGTGTCCGTGTGGCTTCCGCGGCGATCCGCGGCGCGCCTGCTCGTGTTCGCCGCGCGACGTGGCGCGCTATCGGCGGAAGATCTCGGGCCCGTTGCTCGACCGGATCGACCTGCACGTCGAGGTGCCCGCCCTCTCCTCGTCCGACTTCGGGGCCGACGGCGACGGCGAGCCCACGAGCACCGTGCGGGGCCGCGTCGTGGCCGCCCGCGAGAGGCAGCTCGCGCGTACGGGCGATCCGCGCCTCGTGAACGCCGCTCTCTCGGGCCGGGCCGGCCGGGCCGCGCTCAAACCGAGCGGCGAGGCGCGCGCTCTTCTCGACCGCGCGGTGGACCGGCTCACCCTCTCCGCACGCGCCTATCAGCGGGTGCTCCGCATCGCGCGGACGATTGCCGACCTGGCGGGAACGCCGGGGATCGGGATCCCCGAAGTCGCCGAGGCTCTCCGCTTCCGCCCTGGCCGGGAGACGACTTCAGCCACGTAACTGACTGATTCCGCGTTCGTTCGCCTGATGCATCCTATTCTCTTGACAGCTTCCCGGGCGTGGCTCAAATTCCCGGGGCACACCCAATTTTGCCTCACCGAGTAGGCTGTGCATTTTTTTGTCCGGGTATTCCCGGAAGCCACGAGCGGTCGTAAGCGAGACGAGATGCCGAAGCGCGAGCACACCATCATCTTCGTCCCCCACGCGAAGGCGCGTTTTCGACAGTTTCGGGTGTCGTCCCGCCTGCTCTGGAGCCTCGGCGCGGCGTTCCTGACGTCCGTCCTCCTCGGAGCGACGTTTTCCGTTCTCTGGGTCCGCTCCATCAACAGGGGCCGCGAGGTCTCGGCGATCCTCGCGGAGAACTCCGACCTGCGTTCCCGCGCCGCCCTGACGAACGGCAGGCTCGAGTCTCTCGAGAAGCAGCTCGCGGAGTTCGAGGACCGCACGCGCCGCCTTTCGATCGTGGCGGGCCTCTCGGCCGTGCGCGACCCGGGCACCGGAGGCGTCGGCGGCCTGACCGCCGCTCCGATCGACCCGTCGGCTTCCGCCGACACCGGCCTCACGGAGGCCGGCCGCCGCGGGGCTCTCCTCTCGTCGCGCCTCCAGCTCGTCGAGAACCGTCTCGCGACGCAGGCCGATCAGCTCGCGCTCACCCCGACGATCGCTCCCGCCGCCGGCGTCCTGACCGCCGGCTTCGGCCAGAGGCCCGATCCCTTCACCGGGCATCCGGAGTACCACCCCGGGATCGACATCTCGACGCCCGCCGGCAACCGCGTCGTCGCTCCGGCGGCCGGCACGATCGTGAAGGTCGGCGTCGACAAGGGCTATGGGCGCTTCGTTCAGATCGCCCACGGCTACGGTGTGACGACGCTCTACGGGCATCTCCAGGCCGCCCGCGTCGCCGAGGGCCAGCGCGTCAGGCGCGGCGACCTCGTCGCACTCGTCGGCACCACCGGCCGCTCCACGGGACCGCACCTCCACTACGAAGTCCGCGTGGACGGCAAGCCGGCGAACCCGCTGAACTACGTCCTCAACGCCTTCTGAAGACGATCCCCTTCGCCCTTCCGCTGCTTTTCGCGGCGCCCCTCTCGCTCGGGCAGCCCGCCGCGCGCGTCCCAGTCGCGCCCACCCGCACATTCGTCTTCTACAGCGACTTCGAACCAAACGTGAACGACGCCCTGATCCAGGCCGGCGTCGCCCGCCGATTCCGCAAGCCCGAGCTCTTCAAGGAAGGCCCCGAGGCGGGCTGCTTCGCGAAGCTCCCGGAGTCCGCACGCGCAGGATGGGACGGCGCCGCCGACTTCTACACGAAGATCGTCTCCTCCACCGGATCGAATTCCACGCAGCGGTTCCTCATCCGGGTCCAGATCGCGGGCTTCGACGACGACCTCCGCGACGACGCGGACCGGCAGTTCACCGCGATCGCCAGGAGCTTTCGCGCGGCCGCGGCACCCGCTTACCGCGCGTGCCGCTGGGTCGCGCAGGACGAGGCGAACCGGCGCTGGATCGAGGAGCTGAAGCCGCGCCTCGTCGCCGACGAAGGGAAGATCGGCCCGCGCCTGGAGGAGCTCTACCGCCAGCGGTGGGCCGCCGAGCCGATCCCCGTGGACGTCGTCCAGACGGTGGACTTCAGCGGGGCGAACACGATTCTCCGCGACGCGGGACGAGGCCACATCCTGATCGCGATCGAGAACCCCGAGCGCGCGGCGCTCGAGGTCGTGTTCCACGAGGCCTCGCACATCCTGATGGGTCATGGCGCCCCCGTGCAGCGGGCCCTCGAGAACGCCGCGAAGTCAGCGGGATTTCCTCTGCCCGGCGACCTCTGGCACGTCGTCCTCTTCTACACGACGGGCGAGGTGGTGCGCGGGATCCTCGACGAAGGCCGCGCACCGGCCTACACGCCGATGCTCTTCGAGATCTTCGACCGGGGTTCCTGGGGCGAATACAGACGACCCCTCGAGAGAGCGTGGCTCCCCTACGTGAAGGGGAAGGCGACCCTCCCGGACGCCGCCGCCGCTCTTATCGAGGCGATCCGGACCTCGCCGGCCGCACCGACCCCGCCCCGGAAGCCCTGACGGCGCCGCCGCGGTCCACCTACCGGGGATTTCGGACTTCGGATTTCGGAATTTCTTCTGAATGAGAAAGATCGCCGCGGCGAGCGCCGGTGCGCTTCGGCGGCGCGGAGGCGCCGGGGCCTCTCTTACCTTCTAAGAAAAATCTCCTCTTCTCCTCTCCTGTTAAACTCTCCGGTCTTCGCGCGAAGCGCGCGGAGCCCACCTTTCATGAGCATCGACAAGGTCCTCTCCAAAGTCTTCGGCACGAAGCACGAGCGCGACGTGAAGGCCATGCGACCGCGCGTCGCCGCCATCGGCGCGCTCGAGGCCGGGATCAAGCCGCTCACGGACGACGAGATCCGCGGCCGGATCTCCGCGATCCGCGCGCGCGTGAAGGACGCCCTCGAGACCCTGCCCGAGGACATCGAGGAGCGCCGCGCGCTCACGCGCGACGTCCTCGGCAAGGAGATCGACGAGACGTTCGCGCTCGTCCGCGAGGCCGCCTGGCGCGCGATCGGCCAGCGCCACTACGACGTCCAGCTCATGGGTGGGATGGTCCTCCACGGCGGGAAGATCGCCGAGATGCGGACGGGCGAGGGCAAGACGCTCGTCGCGACCCTCGCGGTCTCGCTGAACGCCCTCGCGGGCCGCGGCGTCCACGTCGTGACCGTGAACGACTACCTCGCCCGCCGCGACGCGGAGTGGATGGGCCGCATCTACAGGTTCCTCGGCTTCTCCGTCGGCTGCATCCAGCACGACATGCCCGACGAGGACCGCCGCGCGGCCTACGCCTGCGACATAACCTACGGGACGAACAACGAGTTCGGCTTCGACTACCTGCGCGACAACATGAAGTTCGAGCTCACCCAGATGGTCCAGCGCCCGCACGTCTTCGCGGTCGTCGACGAGGTCGACTCGATCCTCATCGACGAGGCCCGGACACCTCTCATCATCTCCGGCCCCTCCGAGGGCGAGACCGACATCTACTACAAGGTCGACCGGATCATCCCGAAGCTCGTCCGCGGCGAAGAGGTCAAGGACAAGTACGGGAATAAGACGACGACCGGCGATTTTCTCCTCGACGAGAAGGCGCACACGTCCTCGCTCACGGAAGAGGGCATCACGAAGTGCGAGCGCCTCCTCGGGGTCGAGAACCTCTACGACCCTGTGAACATCGATCTCCTTCACGCCTGCCAGCAGGCCCTCCGCGCCCACACGCTCTACAAACGCGACGTCGCGTACGTCGTCAAGGACGGGCAGGTCATCATCGTCGACGAGTTCACGGGCCGCCTCATGCCGGGGCGCCGGTGGTCGGACGGGCTCCACCAGGCCGTCGAGGCGAAAGAGGGCGTCAAGATCGAGAAGGAAAACCAGACGCTCGCGACGATCACGCTCCAGAACTACTTCCGCATGTACGACAAGCTGTCGGGCATGACGGGCACGGCCGACACCGAGGCCGCCGAGTTCGACAAGATCTACAAGCTCGACGTCGTCGTGATCCCGACGAACCGGGACATGGTCCGCATCGACGAGCACGACCTCGTCTACCGGACCGAGCGCGAGAAGTTCGAGGCCGTCGTCGAGGAGATCGCCGAGAAGAGCGAGAAGGGCCAGCCGGTCCTCGTCGGCACGATCTCGATCGAGAAATCCGAGCACCTGTCCACCCTTCTCAAGAAGAAGAAGGTGCCTCACGTCGTCCTGAACGCGAAGTACCACGAATCCGAGGCGACGATCGTCGCCCAGGCAGGCCAGGTCGCCGCCGTCACGATCGCGACGAACATGGCGGGCCGCGGCACGGACATCCTCCTCGGGGGCAACCCCGAGTACCTCGCCCGCCAGAAGGCGAAGGACGACGAGGAGCTCTACGCGAAGCTCCTCGCGGAGCTCCAGAAGGAGACGGCCGAGGCCCACGAGCAGGTCGTCGAGCTCGGCGGTCTCCACATCATCGGAACGGAGCGCCACGAGTCGCGGCGCATCGACAACCAGCTCCGCGGCCGCTCGGGCCGGCAGGGCGATCCGGGATCCTCCCGGTTCTACCTCTCGCTCGAGGACGACCTCATGCGCATCTTCGGGTCCGACCGCCTGTCGGGCCTCATGAAGCGCCTCGGCATGGAGGAAGGCGTCCCGATCGAGCACCGGTGGGTCACGAAGTCGATCGAAAGGGCGCAGACGCAGGTCGAGGGCCGCAACTTCGACACGCGCAAGCACCTCCTCGAGTACGACGACGTCATGAACAAGCAGCGCGAGGAGATCTACCGGCTGCGCAAGGAGATCCTCACGGGGAAGCTCGCGCGGGCGTACGTCGTCGCCCTCGCCGAGGACGTCTCCGAGGATTACGTCGACAGGCACTGCCCCGCGAACAAGGACGTCTCCGAGTGGAACTGGGACGCGTTCGAGTCGCTCGTGTTCGAGACGTACGGATTCAGGCCTTCCGGGAAGGGACTCTCGACGAACGACTCGAACGTCGAGCTGAAGGACAAGCTCCGGACGGCCGTGCGCGAGACGTACGAGGCGAAGGAGAAGTCCGTCGGCCCCGACGTCCTCCGGGACTTCGAGAAGTTTTTCATGCTCCAGACCGTCGACACGCTCTGGAAGGACCACCTGCTCGACCTCGACCACCTCAAGGAGGGCATCGGACTGCGCGGCTACGGCCAGCGCGACCCGCTCGTCGAGTACAAGAAGGAGTCGTTCCAGCTGTTCGAGGCGATGAAGGAGGGGATCGAGGAGCAGATCCTCCAGTACCTCTTCCGCTTCGAGGTCCAGCAGGCGCCGGTCGAGCGGCCCTCGCGAACGGAGGTCGAGGCCTCCCCGACCGGCGGCGGGCAGACTCCTGACGAGGCCGCGGCGACGGGCTCGGCCTCCTCGCGCCGAGCCGCCGCCGAGCTCGAAAAGCGCCGCCAGAAGGAGCAGGACCTGAACTACCAGGGCTCCTACGACCCGACCTCGGGCGGTGATTTCTCCGTGTCGACCGTGAAGGGCGCCGGCCCGAAGGTCGGCCGCAATGATCCGTGCCCCTGCGGCTCCGGGAAGAAGTACAAGAAGTGCCACGGCGCGCACGCGCCGGCCGGCGCGCCCGCCTGAGGGCGGGCTCGCTTCGCTATTTCCCGGCGACTCTCCTGAGATCTATCAGGCGCGCGTCCCTGCCGTCGTACACCGTCCACTCGGGATGAGCGTCGAGGGTCGGCCGAAGGACCGCAGCCAGCGGCAGAGCCTCGCCGGGAAATCGCGTGTCCAGAAGGTAGGAGAAGCCTCGCGCCCGGAATGCAGCGAGGACACGCTCGGCAGGTTCGCCGCGTTGAACTCTTTCCCGCCAGTCGCGATCCAGCGCCACGTCATCCGTCGCAACGGACACCTCATGGCCCAGGAGGTAGTAGATCTCGTTGTCTCCGGTGGTCACGATCCGGGCCTCGCGCTCGACGTGAACTGCGGCGAAGAGCTTCGTGTCTCCACCCGTATCCCCCGCGATCGCTCGCTGCAACGGGAGCTCGCGGTACCGGTCCACGATCGCTTCCGGTGCGAAGCGGCAGGTCGCGGCGACGGCCAGGAAGATCAACGCGCCGACCGGGATCGCGCGTCGGCCGAGCCAGCGGCGCACGAGAGCCCGAAGGAGCAGGAGCCCGAGGAGGGCTCCGCCGGCGGTCACGACGACGATTCCGGGCCCCAGCAGACGGCGACCGGTGCCGGGCCGGGCAATGAGGAGAAAGATGCACACGCTCAATAGACCCGTGCCGACCAGAACCCGACGTCGCCGGCCGAGCTCCGTTCGACGCCCGTGCATCAGCACGAGCGCGAGGGGTGCGAGCGCGAACGCCCCACCAAGGGTTCCCTCGTTCAGGAGCTCGACGAGCCTTCGAGCCCTCCACCCGAGTCCGCTCGCGATCCCGGAGGGCGACATTGCGCCGATGTACTCCCGGGAGCTCTCGCTCAGCGTTCCGTCCCGGGGATTGACGCCGATCGGGAAGAGCGGGGCGCCGGTTCCGGCCGCGTTTCTGATCAGGAAAGGAGAGGCGGCGAGGCACACGCCGACCGCGACCGACGCAACGGCGAGGAGCCGCTCCCGACGGCTCAAACGCCCGACGATCAGGACGAGCCACCCGATGACGAGAGGAATCAGGGCGAACGCGACCGTGTACTTCGCGACGAACGCTGCGCCGAGGAGCAAGCCGGCAGCCAGCCAGCGTCTCCGTCCGTCCGTCTGTCCGTCGTCTGCCTGGCCGGCTCGTCTTTCGAGCAGCAGTAATGCCGCGCCCAGGCTCCACAGCGCGGCTCCGCAATCGTTCTTGGCGAGACCGCCCGTCCACCAGAGCGAGTACGAAGCGAGGGCGGCGAACCCTCCGATCAGACTCGGAACGAGGGGATAGCGCAGGCCGCGAAGGAGAGCGACGGCCGTCACGCCGAGCCCCATCCACCCGATGGTGACATGCGCCCACTGCGCGAAGATCTGAATGGCAGGCAGGCCAATCGTGCCCGGGCCCAGGAACCAGTGCGCCGGCCACAGGTAAAGCCCTTCCCACAGGGACGCCTGAAAGTTCAGCGGATGCGCGGGGTCGAACGCGAGCGAGGCGTGGCGCAGCCACATGACCGGCGCGGCGAGATGGTAGTAGAAGGGGTCCCCGTGCCGGGAGAGGCGCGTCACCTGCACAAAGCGTACGAGCGCGTACACCGTCAGCCAGCCCGCGAGAAGACGCGGGGCCCGGCCCGTCATTCGTGCACGTCGAGGCCAGGCGAGGGCGAACGCCACCAGACCCGACGAGCAATACGTCAGAGAACCGACGAGGAACACGTTCCGGCCGCACGCCGAGAGGGCATACCCCGCGAATGCGGCAAGCAGGCTTCCGAGACTCGACGCGATCGCCAGCTCCCGCGATCCGAGCGTGGACGATCCGGTGATCGACCGCTGCGCCATCCAACCCCAACCCACGACGCCGGACAGCCAGAACAGGAAGAGCAGAGCGCAGACGAGGACCTTCGGCCCGTCGAAGTTCGCGGAGACATCGGTCGGCGCGTACGTGATCGCGAGGAAGACGGCGCCGATACACAGAAAGACGGCCAGCCCCGCCCTGTCGCGAGGGATCAGGCCGGCGCGTTTCACGCCGGGATCGCGCGTGCCTCTTCGGTCCTCGCGCCTCGGGCTTCTTTCGGCACGTTCGCGAGTCTAGCCCTCAGCGCGCCGGGCGCTTGCGCGCCTCCGCCTCCTCGAGCCAGCCGCGCCGCAGCGTCTCGGGCGGGACGCTCGACAGGTAGGGTTTGACGTCGAGGATCGGCGTCCCGTCCAGCATGTCGACGCCTTTCACGTGGAGGCGGGGGCCGTCGCGGCGGAGGAGCTCGACGACGGTGAGGCCGATCGGGTTCGGGCGCTGCGGGGAACGCGTCGCGAAGACGCCGTGGGGTCGGTCGTCGTTCGGCGGCGTCGCGATCAGCTCCGGCCCCGCCGAGCGGTCGAACACCCAGATGACGAAGAGGTGGGAGAAACCCTCGACGTCGCCGAGCCCCGGCTCGAGCTCCGGGTCGATCTCGAGCACGCCCTCCGCGACGTGTTTCGCCCCGCACCCCTTCGGGATCTCCGAAGTGTCTCGGAAGAGGCTCCTCACGCGTCCGATCGGCTTCATCACGAACGAGGTCATCCGCTTCCTACTTCACCGCCCCGACCGTGAAGCCCGCGATGAACCGGTCGAGGAAGAGGTTGTAGACGACGGCGATCGGCAGACTCGCGACGAGGCACGCCGCCATGAGCGAGCCCCAGTAGTAGACGTCGCCACGCACGAGGAAGATCGGGATGCCGACGCCGACCATCTGGTTCGACTCCGGCGAGATGAACGTGAGCGCGTAGACGAACTCCTGGGTCACGAGCGTGAACGTGAAGATGACGACGGTCAGGATCCCGGAGACGGAGATCGGGACGACCATCCTCACGAAGGCGCCGAAGCGCGTCAGGCCGTCCACCATGGCCGCATCCTCGAGCTCCTTCGGGATCGACTTGAAGAAGCCCATGAGGAGCCACACGGAAAACGGGATCGTCATGCTCGGGTAGACGAGGACGACGGAGAAGATGCTGTCCTGCAGGCCGAGGATCGCGACGACGCGAGAGAGCGGGATGAAGAGCAGAGTCGGCGGAATCAGGTACGTCAGGAAGATCGCGATCCCAAGCCTCTCGCCCCAGCGCCCGGCGAGGCGGGCGAGCGCGTACGCCGCCGGGACGGAGAGGACGAGCGTGATCGCGACGACGAGGACGCCGACGAGCGCCGTGTTACCGAGCCAGCGGACGAAGCGTGTCTCGAAGAACAGGAACCGCAGGTGCTCGAGCGTCGGCGGGAGGTTGAACAGGAACGGGTTGTTCTCGACCGTGTAGAGATCGATGTTCTGCTTGAACGTCGCAATGAGCATCCAGAAGAACGGAAACGCGAGCGCGACGACGAAGAACCCGAGGACGAAGACGTGCAGAGCCCGCCCCCCGAACCGGCGGAGCGTGCCGCGCTCCATCAGGCGACCTCGGCGCGGTGCGCGACGCGGAGCATGAAGTATGCGACCACGACGAGAACCGGCACGAGGAAGAGCGAGATCGCGGCGCCCGCGGCGAGGTCGCTGCCCGCGATGCCCGTCGCGAACGCGAGCGACGGGAGCGTCTGCGTCGAGTCGAACGGGCCGCCGGCCGTCAGGATGTAGACGACGATCATGTCCGTGAAGGTGAACACCGTCCCGAAGAGGATCGCCACGGAGAGGATCGGCGTCATCATCGGGATGTTGATCTGGAAGAGGATGCGCCAGAAGCCGGCGCCGTCGATCGCGGCCGCTTCCGGGATCTCCTTCGGGATCGCGGAGAGGCCCGCGAGGACGATGACCGTCGAGAACGGGATCAGCCGCCAGCAGTGTACGAGGATGACGGAGGCCATCGCGAGATGCGGCTCCCCGAGCCACATCGGAGCGCTGTACGGCTTGTAGACGTGGAGCGCGACGAGAACCCAGGTGATCACACTGTAGATCGAGTCGAGGATCCACTTCCAGCCGATCGTCCCGAGCGAGACGGGGGCGACCCACGGCAGGAGGATCAGGAAGCGCACGAGGCCGCGGCCGCGGAACGGCTTTTCGAGCGCGATCGAAAGGATCGTCGAGCACACGATCACGATCACCTGGGCCGAGACCGTGAAAACGATGGAGTTGCGGATCGCCTTGTGGAAGCTCGGACTCTGGAGGATGCTCCGGAAGTTCTCGAGCCCGACGTAGTGGAGCTCCGTGCTGCCGATGCGGGCGTCGCTGAACGCATAGAGGACCGCGAGGACGAGCGGGAGCCCGACGAGCGCGACGATATAGAGGACCGCCGGCAGGAACATCGCGGGTCCCAGCCAGCGCTCGTTCGATCCGTGCGCTCACGTCTTGCGCACCCCGGTCGCCGCGTTTTCGAAGGCCTTGAGATGGCGCTCTTCGACCGCGAAGTCGTACGTCGCGCCCTTCGTGAAGAGCCCGGCATGCGTCGAGGCGATGCGCGAGACGACCTTCTTCCCCGCGAAGGGGCCGTCCGCGAGCGTTCCATAGAGGATGCGTTCGGCGCCGAGATATTCCTCGTGGCTGAACGTCAGGCGAAGCGGAACCGTGCGGACCTCCGCCACCGCGCGTGCCGGGAGGAGATGCTCGGGGCGGATGCCACGTGATCGTCCCCGCGGTGGACAGGAGGTTCATCGGAGGCGAGCCGAGGAACGTCGCGACGAACGTGTCGGCCGGCTCGTCGTAGACCTCGGCCGGCGTGCCGATCTGCCGGACCGTCCCCTTGTCCATCACGACGACGCGATCGCCCATGGCCATGGCCTCGACCTGGTCGTGCGTCACGTAGATCGTCGTCGTGCCGATGCTCTTGTGGAACTGTTCGAGCTCCTCGCGGGCCGACGCGCGCAGCTTCGCGTCGAGGTTCGAGAGCGGCTCGTCGAGAAGGAAGACCGACGGCTCGCGGACGATCGCGCGGGCAAGCGCGACGCGCTGTCTCTCGCCGCCGGAAAGCTCGCGCGGCTTGCGGTCCAGCAGGCGGCCGATGCCGAGGAGGCCGGCCGCCCATTCCACCTTCTTCTTGTGCTGGTCCTTCGGGACCTTCTGCGCCTTGAGCGGAAACGCGATGTTCTTGTAGACGGTGAGGTGGGGATAGAGCGCGTAGCTCTGGAACACCATCGCGATGCGGCGCTCGCGAGGCGTCAGGCGGGTTGACGACCTGGCCGCCGATCAGGATCTCCCCCGACGTCGGGGTCTCGAGCCCCGCGATCATCCGGAGGAGGGTGGTCTTCCCGGAGCCCGAGGGCCCCAGGAAGACCAGAAACTCACCCTCCTTCGTCGCGAGGTTGACGTCGTTGACGGCTCCGAGCTCCCCCTGCTTGAAGACCTTCGTGAGATTTCGTGTCTCGACGACCGCCATCGATCGCCTTGAGCTACTTCCATCGGGCGAAGATGCGCTTGTACTCGGCTTCCGCCGCCTTCGCGGCGGCCTCCGGAGACTGGTCCCCGCGCGCGACGCTCGCGAACATCGTCGGAATGACCCACGTCGAGAACGCCTCGGAGATCCCGGCGGTCGCGTAGCCCGGGTACCCGACGTTCGTCGCCCAGTCGAGGACGTTTCCGAGGACCTTGTACTTGTCGGGCGGGTTCGCCCGGGGGTCGTCCGCGATCAGCTTCTGGAGGTCCGGCACCGTCGAGGGGAAGCACGGGAAGTTGTAGAACTGCCCGGCGACGAAGCCCTCGTGGAAGTGGTCGATGAAGTCGATGAGGAACTGCTGCGCGCCTTCCTTGTTCTCCGCGAACTCCCAGATGACGTGGCAGTTCATGACGTGCTCGGCGGCGATCCGGCGGACGGGCCCCTTCAGGGCGGGGCTGATCATGATCTTGGAGTCGATCGGCAGCTTTTCCCGCTCGGACTGGCGCGTGACCGAGATCGCGTTCGCGACGTAGGAGACCCGGCCCGCGAGCATCGCTTGGTTGTTCGACGGCGGCGTCCACGTGAAGACCTCGGGCGTCTCCGTCTTCGTGTACAGCTCCTTCATGAACTTCAGGGCTTCGATCGTGTGCTTCGAGTTGAGCGTGACGTTTCCGGCCTCGTCCTGCTCGGCGCCGCCGAACGACCACAGGAGGGCGCGCAACGCCATGCTCGTGTCGAGCTCCTGACCGAGGCCGATGCCACAGGGATGGCCGCTTTTCTCGCGGATCTTCGTCGCTCCCTTGAGCAGGTCGTCCCACGTGTCGGGGCCGTTCGGATATCCCGCTTCCGTCCACCAGTCCTTGTGCCAGTTGCCCGGGTCGGGCGTGTACGCGTCCGAGAACGCGAAGTACTTCTTCGTCTTCGGGTTGTACGTGGACTTGTGGGCCAGGTCGATCTTCTTGCCGTGCTTTTTCTCGACCTCCTGGTACACGTGGCTCATGTCGATGACCTGCTTCTCGTAGGAAGCGGGCGGCGAGAGGAACATGAAGAGGTCGTGGCCCTTCTTCGCCGAGACCTCGGAGGCGGCGCGCGCGTTCAGGTCGACGAGGTTGATGTTGTCGACGACGACGTTCGTGTTGTTCTTGGCGCCCCACTCCTTCGTGTAGGTGCCGTTGAACCACGTGTCCCACGCCGGGACGAAATGGCTCCACTGGATGATCTTCAGCGTCTTCTGCTGCGCGAGGGCGCGTTCGGGAAACAGAAATGCGGGGCCGAGGGCACCCGCGGCGAGGGCTCCGCCGCCCGCGAGCTTCGTGAATTGACGCCTCGTGATGCCCTGGGGGACCTTCCTCTTCGACATGGTTCCGCTCCTCCGGCCTTCCGGCCTCGATCGGTTGCCTGCGATGGATCAGTTCGTGGAGGACATGGGCGTATGCCGGCGATGAGATCACCTCTCCGCTCCTGCGGTCAAATGACGCCCGGACGGTTAGGATCCTGCGGGTGAGCCGCCAGCCCGTCCACACCGTTTACGAGGGCGCGCACCTGTCCCGCGTTAACGCGACGCGCGAGCTCGGCGACGCGGCTCTCGCAGCGCTCGACGAGCACGCGCCGACGCCGGAGGCCTTCGCGCGCTCAATAGGCGTCGTGCCGTCCCCACTGTTCGAAGAGATCGACGAGAGAGTTCTTAGAAAGTTGAGAGAAGAGCCGGTCGAGGACTACCGCATCGACTTCGAGGACGGGTACGGCGTACGGGCCGACGACGAGGAGGACGCGTGCGCGGCGACCGCGGCGCGCGGCATCATCGCCGCTCAGGCCGGGGGCGTTCTCTCCCCCTTTCATGGAATCCGAATAAAGCCCCTCGAAGATCGCCTCGCTGCTCGCGCGCTGCGCACTCTCGAGATCTTCCTTTCGACGCTCGCGGCCGAAGGCCGCGCTCTTCCTCCGAACTTCCGGGTCACGCTGCCGAAGATCACGTCGGCGGATCAGCCCGCCGCGCTCGCGGACGCGCTCGAAGCGCACGAAGCCCGCCTCGGGCTGCCCGCGGGCAGCCTGACGTTCGAGATCATGGTCGAGACGCCGCAGACGATCTTCGCCGCGGACGGCCGGGTCGCACTTCCCGACCTCATCCGCGCCGGACGGGGGCGTTGCGTGGGCGCGCACTTCGGCACGTACGACTACACGGCGTCGCTCGGGATCGCGCCCGCGTTCCAGCACATGGCGCACCCCGCCTGCGACTTCGCCCGCCACGTCATGCAGGTTTCGCTCGCCGGGACGGGCGTCGCGCTGTCGGACGGCTCCACGAACGTCCTGCCCGTCGGCGACCGGGCCGCCGTCCACGCGGCGTGGCGCCTTCACTACGCGGACGTCCGACGGTCGCTCGAAAGCGGCTTCTATCAGGGCTGGGACCTTCACCCCGCCCAGCTGCCCACGCGGTTTGCGGCGAATTTCGGATTCTTCTTAGAAAGTAAGAAGGCGGCGCTTGAGCGTTTGCGGGCAGCCCTCGAAATGGGGGCGGCGGCGGCCGCCTCTGGTTCGAATGTGCTCGAAGACCCGGCGACCAGCCAGGCCCTCCTCGCTTTCTTCCTTCGAGGAAAGAACTGCAGTGCCTTCAGCGAGACGGATGCGGCGGAGGCGGGCCTGTTGCCCGGGGATCTCGCCCTCGGTTCCTTCGCCGCGATTCTCGCGGCGCGGCGCGCGCGCTGATCAGCGGGTCAGGACGAACGCCGCCGCCGCGAGCGCGCCGCCGACGGCGAGGAGCCACGCCGTTCGCGCCGAGCGCGTGAGCATGAAGTGCCGGATCGCGCCTCCGGCGACGGCGAGAAGGACGAGGACGGCCCAGTTCCAGCGGCTGCCGTACGTCGTCGGGAAGTGGTTGCTCACCATCACGAACAGGACGCCGAGTGTCATGTACGTGTTGTGCGTCGAACGCACCTTCGCGCGCAGCCCAGGCACGGGATCGACGGACGCGCCCGCGCGCACCGCGGCGAGCATCCGGCGCTGCGCCGGCAGGATGCGGACCCAGACGTTCAGGACCATGAGCGTGCCGAGCGCCGCACCCGCGTGCATGTACGCCGCCCTCCCCCCGAGGACGTGCGTGAGGCCGAAGGCGAGCCCCGCGAAGAGAACGATCGACGCGGTCGTCGCCGCGCCCGTGCTCCTCCCGAGAGGCGAGGTCCAGAGCGCGTCGTACGCGAGCCACGCGACGGGGAGGGAAGCGAGCCCGATCGCCCGCGCGGCGCCGACGGAGATCCTCGCGACGTCGGGATCGACGAGGAGCGCTCCCCCACCCGTGTAATAGACGACGACGAGGAGGAGGAATCCCGTCGCCCACGTCGAGATCGACTCCCACTTGAACCAGTGAAGGAGCGCCGGCATGCGGCCGGGCTCAAAGAGCCTCTTCTCCACCTGGTAGTAGCCGCCGCCGTGGAGGAGGAAGAGCTCCCCGGCCACGCCCTCGCGCGGCGGGACCGGAGGCACGAGCGTCCGGTCGAGCCACATGAAGAGGAACGAGTCGCCGATCCACATGATCCCCGCGAGGACGTGCGCCCAGCGCAGCAGGAGGTGCAGCCACTCCTGGACGTTCGGGTCCACTCAGCTTCCCCGGTACGTCGCGTAGCCGAACGGCGAAAGCAGCAGGGGCACGTGGTAGTGCGCGGACGGGTCCGTCACGACGAACGTGATCGTGATCTCGGGAAAGAAGGGGGAAACAGAGGAAGAAGAAGAAGAAGAAGAAGATTTCTTAGAAGGGGAAGAGAGAGAAGGTCTCGCTACGATGTCGAAGGTGAGGGAATACGTGCCCGGCTCGATGCGGGCCGCGGCGGGGAGAAGATTCTCGACGCGGCCGTCGGCATCGGTCACGCCGCGGCTGATCTCACGCCAGTCACCCGGACCGCCCGCCTCTCCGGCGGCGCCCGTCGCGCCACCGGCCCCTCTCCTCGCTCCGACCTTCCCCCGGCCTTCTTTCACTCGAAGAAATATCCGAATCCCCTCTCTCGGTCTCCCGACACCGAGGTCGAGGACGTGCGTCGTGATGGGAGATCTTTGGGCTTTCATCCAGCCTCCTCGGCGAGGAGCTTCTCGAGCCTCAGGCGTGTGATCTTCCGCTGCTCCTCGGCGGCGATCGCGAGCTCGGCCTCCGGCGTGTTCCCGATGCGCTCCTTCAGCCGCGCGAGGATCGCGGCAGCCGGCTGCCCCGCCGCGCAGGCGACGAAGATGTGGCCGAAGCGCTTCTCGTACTCCGCGTTGAGCGCCGCGAGCTCCACGAGAACCCCCACCGCTGCCCCGAGGACGCCCGCCTGCTCGGCGGCCTCGCGCGCGCCGGCCGCGCGGTCTCCGATCCGGGGATGTGCGGCGAACGCCTCGAGCCAGTCGGAGGAAGAGAAGAATTCCTCGAAGGTGTCGGACACCGCTGCAGCGAGCAAGACAACAGTCGCGAAGGGCCGGCATTCCTCCACCTTCGAAGAAAATCTCCCTCCCCCGCAGGCCGAAGCCAGCATCGAAAGCGCGTCCTCTCGTGTCGCTGCGTTCAGCCTCCTCAGAAAAGCCGAAGGCGCCGGCCGCCCGAGGAGCCGCAGCCGCGCGACGCCGCCGTCCGGATGGATCTTCAGGCGCACGTGCGTCCCCGGGGCATGGGCGAGGAGCTCGGCCTCGAAGACGTGCTCGGCGTCCGGCGCGAGCTTTCGTTCGCCGAGGAGCGGCCGCCAGGCAAAACCCGGCTCGACGAGATCCTCGCGGGTCGCGAGCGGCGCGTCGGCGATCTCGAGCGACGCGCGGTCCGGATAGTTGCCCCTGAAGTAGCTCGTGTCGACGACCGCCCGCGCGATGGTCCCGCGGTCTGCGAGCCTCACGACGGCCCAGTCGAAACCCTCCGGCCGCCGGCTGCGTTTCGTCTCCCAGCCGTCGTGCATGCCCGTCGAGCGCCCCGGCATCAGGAGGTTCCGGGCAGACGAGAAGAAGCTGTCGCTCGACGAGACGACGAGCCCGCCGTTCTCGAGGGCCGCGAGGTCGGCGCCGCCGGCGAGCTTCCGGGGATCAGGCTCCACTTCGCCGTACGCGCGCAGGCGTGCGACCCCGCCGTCGGGATGGATGTTCAGCCGGAGGTGCGTCGCGCGCACCGCCCCGCGCACCGCGACGATGTTGTGCGTGTCACCGGCCAGTGCGGTCCGCGTGATGACCTCGGTCCACGGCGCCGCGGGCGTCCCGAGCGTCTCGAGCGGCACTCCGGCGGGCGCCCAGGCGGCGTCCAGCGAGAACGCCTCCGGGAAATTGCCCGTGAAGTGGGTCGTGTCGACGTCGACGCCGCGGAGCCGTCCGGCGACTCCCAGCCTCACGACGCAGAAGTCGTGTCCCGGAGTCCGGCGGCGCCGGCTCTCCCAGCCGTCCATCCACTTCCCGCGGTCCGTGTACCGGTCGGGCACGAAAACCGGAGCCTCGGCCCTCAGGAGGTTCTCCTTCGGCGCGAAGAAGTCGTCGTTCGCGTAGAGGACCGTCCCGCCGAGCCGCTCGGACGCGAGATCGGCGAGCTCCGTGAGGGCCGCCACGTCAGCGCGGACCCGGGCCGAGCCGGCGGCCCGCGGGCGGTCCGGGAAACGCTCCCCGATCGAAGACGGGCTCGCCCCTCAGGAAGGTCGTGGCGACGCGGCCGAACAGGGAACGCCCGGCATAGGGCGTCACCTTGTGCCGGTGGCGGAGCAGCGCGGGCGTCACGGAGAACTCCTCGTCAGGATACCAAACGACGAGGTCGGCATCCCGGCCCGGCTCGAGCGCTCCCTTGCGGTCCGCGAGGCCCGCGAGGCGCGCCGGTGCCGCGCACATCCAGCGCGCGACGTCCGTCGGGGCGAACCCGCGGGCGCGCGCGCCCGTCCAGAGCGCCGCGAGCGAGAGCTGGAGGGACGCGATCCCGCCCCAGGCGGCCGAGAAGTCCCCGCGCTCCGGCACCTTGAGGTCCGGCGTGCACGGTGAGTGGTCGGAGACGACCATGTCGATCGTGCCGTCCGCGAGGCCCTCCCAGAGAAGCTCGCGATTCTCCTCCTCGCGGATCGGCGGCGCGCACTTGAACTCCGTGCGCCCGTCGTCGATCTCCTCCGCGGCGAACGTCAGGTAGTGGGGACAGGTCTCGACGGTCACGGGCACGCCGCGGCCGCGAGCGGCCCGCAGCGCGGGGAGTGACGTCGACGACGAGAGGTGAACGACGTGCACGCGGCAGCCGTGCCGTTCCGCGAGGTCGAGGAGAAGCGTGATCGCCTCGTCCTCGGATCGGCGCGGCCGCGCGAGGAGCCACGTGGTGTACTTCCGCGGATCGCGGCCCGCCGCGGCGCCCGCGGCTGCGGCCTCCTCGATCGGCCCCGGAAGCTCGGCGTGGGCGAGGAGCACGGACCCGAGCCGCGCGAGTTCGGGCATCGCGACCTCGAGGTCGTCTCGCGAGACGCCCGGGAACTCGTCGATGCCCGAGGGGACGAGAAAGCACTTGCAGCCCGGCAGCCCCTCGGCGAGGAGCGGCGCGAGGCGGCGTGCGTTCGCCGGAACGAGGCCGCCCCACAGGGTGACGTCGATCGTCGCCCGGTCCGCCATCGCGGCCGCTTTGGCGGCGACCGCCCGCGGCGTCGTCGTGACGGGCACGCTGTTGAGCGGCATGTCCCCGATCGTCGTCACGCCTCCGGCCGCGGCCGCCCGTGTCGCCGTCTCGAAGCCCTCCCACTCGGTCCGCCCCGGCTCGTTCACATGGACGTGCGTGTCGACGACGCCCGGCATCAGGACGGCGTCGCCGAAGTCGAGGACGCCCGCGGCTGCGGCGTCCCAGGCATCCACGGAGACGATCGTCCCGTTCGTTGACCGGACGCACGCGGGCCGCACGCCCTCGGGCGTCACGACACGGCGGCTTCGGAACGCGCGTTCGACCACCCTCGCCCGCCTTTCGCCGCCAAGGCTAACCCGGCCGCCATCCGGAGCGCGCCGGCCGCGTGTGGTATGAATCCCCATGGTGAACGATCGGGACATCCCCCTCGCACTGACCTTCGACGACGTCCTCCTCCTCCCCGCCCATTCCCGCGTGCACCCGTCCGACACCGACCTCAAGACCCGCCTGACGGACGGCATCTCTTTGAACATCCCTATCTTGTCGGCCGCGATGGACACCGTCACCGAGTCCCGCCTCGCGATCGCGATGGCGCAGAACGGCGGCATCGGCGTCATCCACAAGAACCTCACGATCGAGGCGCAGGCGGCCGAGGTCGACAAGGTCAAGCGCTCCGAGAGCGGGATGATCGTCGACCCCGTGACGTGCCGCCCGACGCAGAAGATCTCGGAGGCCCTCGAGGTGATGGCGAACTTCCGGATCTCCGGCGTGCCCGTCGTGGACGAGCGCGGCAAGCTCGTCGGGATCCTCACGAACCGGGATCTCAGGTTCGAGACGCGCATGGACCTTCCGATCTCCGAGCGGATGACGAAGGAGAACCTCGTGACGTGTCCCCCGGGCACGACGCTCGAGCAGGCGAAAGAGCTCCTCCACCGCCACCGCATCGAGAAGCTCCTCGTCGTCGACAAGGGCGGCAACCTCAAGGGCCTCATCACGGTCAAGGACATCCAGAAGCAGATCAAGTACCCGAACGCGTGCAAGGACTCGCTCGGGCGCCTGCGCGTCGCGGCGGCCGTCGGGGCGTCGGCCGACCTCAAGGACCGCGCGCGCGAGCTCGTCGCCGCGAAGGTCGATCTCCTCGTCCTGGACTCCTCGCACGGCCACAGCGAGGGCGTCCTGCGCGGGCTCGCCGCGCTCAAGCGGGCGTTCCCCTCGACGCCGGTCCTCGCGGGAAACGTCGCGACGGCCCAGGGGACGCGCGATCTCGTGAAACGCGGCGCCGACGCCGTGAAGATCGGCATCGGCCCGGGTTCCATCTGCACGACCCGGGTCGTCACCGGGGCGGGCGTCCCGCAGATCCACGCGATCCTCGAGGCCGTCAAGGGCGCCGGCAAGTCCAAGGTCTCGCTCGTCGCCGACGGCGGAATCAAGTTCTCGGGCGACGTCACGAAGGCGCTCGCCGCGGGCGCGCACTCCGTGATGATCGGCAGCCTCTTCGCCGGCACCGACGAGGCGCCCGGCGAGACGATCCTCTACCAGGGCCGCACGTTCAAGGCGTACCGCGGGATGGGCTCGATCGGCGCGATGAGGGAGGGCTCGGCCGACCGCTACTTCCAGGACGAGGAGGAGCCGCGCAAGATGGTCCCGGAGGGAATCGAAGGGATGGTCCCGCACAAGGGCCCGGTCTCGACGCTCCTGACGCAGCTCACGGGCGGCGTGCGGTCGGGCATGGGCCTCGCGGGCGCCGCGACGCTCCGGGACCTCGTGAAGAAGGCGAAGTTCGTTCGGATCACGGCGGCTGGGCTCAAGGAGAGCCACGCCCACGACGTGATCATCACGAAGGAAGCGCCGAACTACCGCCGCGAGGAGATTTGACCCGAGCCGGGACGCCGGCCGCCCCGTTCGCCCTCGCCGCGGCGCTCGCTCTCGTCGCGCCGTCCGTCACCGCCGCGCCCGCGACGCCCTGGGACCTGCAGCTCGAGAAGGGACGGCGGGCGCCCACGACCGTGACGGCCACGAACCGCTGCAAGGCGACGCACACGTTCGAAGTGTCCCGGGGGCCGGAAATGACGTGGATGAGCCTCCCGGCGGTTCCGTCGGCCGAGGTCGCCCCGGGGACGGCCGGCACCGTGCCCGTGACCGTGAGCACCGTGGGTCTCGACGTCGGAGAAGTCGACGGGAACGTCACGGTGCGCTGCGTCGACTGCAAGGCCGACCTCCTCTGCGCGCAGGACGTGAGCCAATTCCACGTGCGGCTCAAGGTGCTGTGGCCGGAAGACGAGCTGAAACGGCTCGACGAGGCCGCCTACGAGCCGGGGCGCGTGGTGCTCGCGTTCGACGACGCCGCGCCCGGCGCCGCGCGGCCCGGAGCGGCGTACGTCGGAGGAAGCGTCGTTCGGTCCGAGGCCTTCGCGCTCCCGTCCGTGCACCGGAAGATCTCGCTCCTCACGCTCCCGCCGGGCGCCTCCGTCGTCATCGCGATCCTCAGGGCCCAGAAGGACCCCGCGGTGCGGCTCGCGCAGCCGAACTTCCTCTACGACCTCGCCCAGGCCGCGTACAACGATCCGTACGCCGCCGATCAATGGGGACCCGCGCGCATGCGCGTCGAGGCGGCGCATCGCACGTCGACGGGCAAGGGCGTGAAGATCGCCGTCCTCGACTCCGGCGTGGACGTCCGGCACCCGGATCTCGAGGGGCGCATCGCGGGCAAGGTCAGCTTCGTGGAGGGAGGCGCGTACGTGCGCGATCCCCACGGGACGGCGATGACGGGCGCGATCGCCGCCGACGCCAACAACAAGATCGGGATCTACGGCGTCGCCCCCGGAGCCGAGATCCTCGCCGCCCGCGTGTGCGCGTCGAAGTCCCCGCACGAGCAGGAGACCTGCTCGACCGACGGCGTCGCCCGCGGACTCGACTTCGCGGTACTCAAGGCGGTCTCGGTCGCGAGCCTCAGCCTCTCGGGGCGGTACGACCCGCTCGTGAGGCAGGTCGTGGACCGCGCCGTGACGCAGGGTATCGTCGTGGTCGCCGCCGCCGGCAACTCGGGGCCGGCGGCGCCTCCGCGGTACCCCGCAGCCCTCCCGAACGTCATCGCCGTGTCGGCCATCGACTCGAAGGACGGGCTCTACGAGAGCGCGAACCGGGGCGCCTACGTCAAGGTCGTGGCCCCCGGCGTGGACGTCCTCACGACGATGCCCGGCGCCTCGTATCGTCCGTCCACCGGCACGTCGATCGCGACGGCGCAGGTGAGCGGCGTCGTCGCGCTCCTCCTCTCGGCGCACCCGGGACTCACCCCGAAAGAAGTCGAGGACCTCCTGACGTCCACCGCGCGCGACCTCGGCCCGCCGGGGAAGGACGACATGTTCGGATGGGGCGCCGTGGACGCCTGCAGGGCTCTCGAAAAAGCGACCGAGAAGACGGGCTCCTGCGATTGAGAACCCGCCCCGGCGCCGGTCCTCGTCCACGGGCCGACCGTGCCCGGCGGAGGTAACCCGCTCGTGGGGTTCCCGGACCACTTCTCGGGCCACGCGGGCGACTACGCGCGCTACCGCCCGACATATCCGCCGGAGCTCTTCGACGCCGTCTCGGCGCTCGTCTCGCGCCGCACGCTCTGCTGGGACGCGGGAACGGGGAGCGGTCAGGCGGCCTGCGGCCTCGCGGCGCGCTTCGCCAGGGTCGTCGCCACGGACGCGAGCGCCGAGCAGATCGCGCACGCGACACCGTGCCCGGGCGTGACGTACCGCGTGGCTCCCGCGGAGGATCCGGGGCTCGGCGACGCGAGCGTCGATCTCGTCACGGTCGGCCAGGCGGTCCACTGGTTCGATCAGAGAAGATTCTTCGAATGTGTGAAGCGGGTCGGCGTTCCGGGAGGAGCCATCGCCGTCTGGGCCTACGACCTCTTCAGGGTCCCGAAATCTACCGCTGTCGAAACCGTCTTTCACGCGTTCCACGCCTCCGTGGAGGCGTTCTGGCCCCCGGAACGCGCTCTCGTCGCCCGCCGCTACGCCGACCTCCTCTTCCCTTTCGAAGAAATCACCATTGCGCCCGTAACGATGACGGCCGCGTGGAGCTTCGAGAGGGTTCTCGGCTACCTCTCGACGTGGTCCGCCGTGAAGCGCTGCGCGAAAGCAACCGGCCGCGACCCGATCCCGGAATTCGCGGGGGCCTTCGCCGCCGCCTGGGGCGATCCTGCGGCCGAGAAGACGATCGTCTGGCCGCTCGTCCTCCGCGCGGGCCGCATCGCCTGAGCCGCAGGTTACGCCGCCGGCGGGCGACCTACCGTCTGCGCGCCCTCCACGAGACCGGCGGATTCGTTCCCGACCTGACCTCACCCGCGAGCGTCCCGTCCGGCAGGAGCTCGCCGTCGAAGCGCGTGGCGCGCGCGCCGTCGAAGACTGTCAGGACGAGCGCCTCCCCGTCGAACGAGCCGTGGAGCGCGAGGCGATCGCCCGCCGCGGAAACAAGACTGCCGGTCAGCGCCGCGCCCTTCTGCGCGAGAGCGCCCGTCCACGTCTCGAAGGGGCCGGGCGGCAGGGCGACCTCGAAGCTCCACGAACCGGCGAGCGTCTTCCCGTGACCGGACGCGGCCGGAACGGCCCGCGGGCGGCGCGACGCGGTGAACGGGAGCTCCGCGGCGCCGGAGGCCGCCGCGCGCACGAGCCGCCCCGCGAGGCCCTCGCCTTTGCGCCTGGCCACGATCTTCCCGCCGTCGCCCGCGAGCTCGAGCGTCAGCGTCGTCCCGTCCCAGCCCGAAGACGCGATCGGCACCTCGGCCTCGCCGTTCACGAGGAACGCGGCGAGCCCCTTCCCCTTCGACGCGATCCGGAGGTCGAAGAGCACCGGGTACTCGGGCGTGGGAAGAAGCGCGGCGTGCCACAGACCGACGGGCACGGACGATGGGAATGAAGGCGAGGGAGAAGAGGGAGAAGAGGGAGAAGAGAAGAGTTTCTTAGAAGGTAAGAGAAACAGCGCCGCGGCGAAAAAGAGCGCGGCGGCGCGCCGGGCCGCAGCCGGAAGCCAGAGGGGTCCGCGACGCGAGAACGAACTCTTCATGTTCCCTTCTAAGAGACTTTGCAGGCCGCCTCCCTCCGCTCGGACGCTTGCACGCCGCGCACGGGTCCGGAGCAGACATCTATTCTTTCTTCTTTCCGACGCGCGCACGCAGCGCGCGCAGCGCATCGGCGCGTTCCTTGAGCTCCTTCTCGCGGCCCTCGCCGTCCGGACGGTAGTAGTTGCGGCCCTGAAGCGCGTCCGGCAGGCACGGGAGACCGGCCGTCTTCGCGGGCAGGTCGTGGGCGTCGCGATAGCCCTTCCCGTAGCCCGCGTCCTTCATGAGCCGCGTCGGCGCGTTGCGGATCGCAAGCGGCGGAGGCAGGTTCGGCCGCTCGCGGATGTCGGCCACGGCCTCGCCGTAGGCCGTGTAGAGCGCGTTCGACTTCGGACAGAGCGCGAGGTAGACGGCGATCTCGGAGAGAGCGAGCGCGCCCTCGGGCATTCCGATGAAGTGCACCGCGTCCTTCGCGGCGATCGCGAGGACGAGAGCCTGCGGGTCCGCGAGGCCCACGTCCTCGGACGCGAAGCGGACGAGGCGGCGCGCGACGTAGAGCGGGTCCTCCCCCGCCTCGAGCATCCGCGCGAGCCAGTAGAGCGAGGCGTCGACGTCCGAGTCACGGAGCGACTTGTGGAGCGCCGAGATGATGTTGAAGTGCTCTTCGCCGGACTTGTCGTAGAGCAGGACCTTCCGCTTGAAGAGGTCTTCGAGGACGGAAACGGAAAGAACAGGAGGGGGAAGAGGAAGAGGGAGATTCTTCTTCTGAAAGGAGCTGGGCGACGGCCGCCTCCAGAGCGGTGAGCGCCCTTCGGGCGTCGCCGTCGGCAAAGCGTCCTAACCATTCGAAGGAATCTTCCTTCACCGTCACCGCCGCCGAGAGGCCTCTCGCGGGGTCCGCCAGCGCCCTTTTCATCAGCAGAATCAGATCCTTTTCTTCGATCGCCGGCAGGATCACGACCCGGAGCCTCGAGAGGAGAGCGCCGTTCAGCTCGAACGAGGGATTCTCCGTCGTCGCGCCGACGAGGACGATGTCCCCGCCCTCGACGAACGGGAGGAACGCGTCCTGCTGGGCCCGGTTGAACCGGTGGATCTCGTCCACGAAGAGCAGCGTCCGTCGCCCTCTCCGCCGCGCCCGCCCGGCCTCCTCCATGACCGCCTTGATTTCCTTGATGCCCGAGACCACCGCCGAGAAGGCGAGGAACCTCGCCTTCGTCTTCGCCGCGATGATCCGCGCGAGCGTCGTCTTGCCGCTGCCCGGCGGGCCCCAGAAGACGAGCGACGGAACCCGGTCGGACGCGATCGCCCGCGCGAGGAACGAGCCGTCTCCCACGAGGTCGGGCGGCCCGGCGACTTCCGAGAGGTCGCGCGGCCGCATGCGGTCCGCGAGAGGGGCTTCCGGGGAAGGGTCGGCTCCGGGCGACGGCAGCTCGTCGTCGAACAGGTCGCCCGGAGACTCGGTCACGAACCCTTCTGGTCCAGCGCGGCCAGGAGTCCGTCGATCGACTTGACCTCCGGGTGCTCCTTCTTGATCCTGTTGAGGATTTCCTTCGCCTTCGCCTTCTCGCCCCGGTCGATCCCGTACACGATCGCCTCGTTGAAGGCCGCCGGCCAGTGACCGGGCTCCTTCGCGAGCGCCTTCCCGAACAGCTCGAGCGCCTTCGTGCCGTTCCCGAGGTTGCGGTAGGCGACGCCGAGATCCGTCATCACGTTCGCGTCGCCGCCCTGTACCTTGAGCGCGCTCTCGTAGGCGTCGACGGCCTTCTGCCAGTTCTCGAGGTCGTACGCCGTGTTCCCGAGCTGGACGAGGAGGGCGTAGTTGCCGGGCTCCTTCGCCGCCGTCGCCTCGAGATCCGCGAGCTTGCGCTGGGCGACGGGATCGGCCGCGAGCGACGGCTGGCCGCCGCCGCTGCCCGGGAGGTCGCGCGTCGCGCCGGGGCCGACGCCCGTGAGTCCCGCGTGCGGATCGGCGAGCGACGCGGCCGACTGAGGAATCCGGTCGAGATAGACGTAGGCGGCCGCGAACCCGGCGAGGAGCCCGATCGCGGCGAACAGGAGCCGGTCGGTCCACGGTCCCAGGGCGCGGGGAGGCGCGGCCGGCGCGGGAGCCGCCTCGCGCCGGCCCTTCCTGCGGGACGGCGGCGCGGGCGGCGGAAGGTGGTCGTCGAGTTCGGGACTCATTTCGTCTCTCCTTCGTCGTCGCGCGCGGGCTGGGCGCTCCAGGTTCCGGCCGAGGGACCCGTGGCGGGCGCGATCGCGGTCGCCTCCCAGGTTCCCCCGATCCGGCGCGCCGCGCCGCCCGTCACGCGTCCGTAGAATTTCGCGTCGAAGCCGCGCTCGGAGTCGATCCGGTCGATCGCGAGGCGATCTCCCACGAACGTTCCCCGCACGGAGCCGTGGAAGCCCCCGTCGAGGACGTAGTCGCCCGAGACGATCGTCCCGTCGAGGGCGAGGCGCAGGGTCCCGTGGCGGTTACCCGGGTTGATCGCGACGTCCCACCTGCCGGTCACGGGGTCCGCGGCCGCGCGGGGCCCTTCGCGCCGCTTCGCAATCTCCTCGCGCAGGGCCGCCGACCGCCGCGCATGCTCGGCGAGGCTCTCGACGAGGATGCGCCTCCGGTCCTGATGGACCTGCACGCGGGCGCGCGCGTCCTCGACGGCGTCCCCCGCGCTCTCGAGGGTGGCGCGCTCGACGCTCCCCTCGCGCACGAGCCGCGCGAGACGCGCCACGGCCGCCGAGAGATCGGCCTCGGCGCGGCCGAGCCGCTCGGCCCCGCGCTCGAACTCCTCGGCGTCCTCGGCCGCCCTCTTTCTCTCCATGTCGAGGTTGACGAGGAGAACGTCGACGACGGGGTCGCCCGTGCGGGGCGGAGACGGCGCCGCGGACGCGAGCATCGCGAACGCCATCGCCGCGACCACGACCGCCCGGGCACTCCTCGCCGTCATCCCGCCGACTATACGGAATTCCCGGCTTCCGCATCGCGGATGCACTCGCACCGGGATCCCACGGGCGCGGAAGGGGTCAGGGGAAACCCGGCCTCGGGTTTCCCCTGGTCAAGGTCAGTGGTCCCGGTTGCTTCCGAGCCGCCGCTTGACCATGGCCCGGTCGAGCGCTTTCTCGACCTCGGTCGCGACCTCGCCCTCCGGAAGACCGTTGATCTGCGAGATCTCGGAGACGATCAGGTATCGCGCCCGCTCGTACATCTTCTTTTCGCGGAAAGAGAGCGCCTTCTGCTTCTGGACCCAGCTGAGGTTCTTCAGCACGTCCGCGATGTCTGTCAGGCGGCCGGACCGCATCTTGTCGAGGTTCTGCTTGTAGCGGCCCTTCCAGTCGCCGCTCGGCGGCAGGACGCCGTTCTCGAGGACGCGGAACACGGACCCCACGTCCTTGCGGCGCGTGAGCGGGCGCAGGCCGATCCGGTCGGAGTTGCCGACCGGCACCATGACGCGCGAGTTGTTCCCGAGGAGGCGAAGCTGGTAGCAGGGCGCGGGAGAGCCCTCGAGGAGCGATTCCTGGATGGTCTCCACCACGCCGACTCCGTGGTTCGGGTAGACGAGCTTGTCGCCGATCTTGAACGCCACGGCCAACTCCTCCTTGGAAAGGGGATGGAGAGCCTACTCCCCCCCTTCCCGGGCGTCAACGAGTTTGGCAGATGAAGACGTTTGTGGCGAATGCTGAACGGTTTAGAGACGCACCTGCGCCTGCGTCGCTCTCTCGAGAGCGTCAGGAGGCCGCGAATCCCACGGTACCGCCGCGCCGCCGGGGTTACGATCGAGCCGCACGTTCATCGGGCGGCTTCATGACGAGAGCATTCACACGAGGCCGTGTCCCCGCCGCGGCGCTCGCCGCGCTCACGTTCGCGGGCTGCGCGCGCGAGGAACCGAAGAAGAAAGAGATCGACCCGGTCACGGCCGCGATCAACGCGCTTCCCGATCGGGCGGGCCGCACTCTGGAGGACATCGCCGCCGAGCGCGCCCGGAACGTCGAGCTCCAGAAGACGATCGACGAGGTCCAGGACGCGCTCGAGGACCTGCGCGTCAAGGAGCTCGGAGCGATCAAGACGTCGATCGCGGTCGCCCAGGAGGGAAGGGCCTCCGCGTCGAGCCGCGAGACTCTCCGCGCGCAGATCGACGAGATCCGCAAGGCCGTTCGGGCGAATCTCCGGAAGCTCGAGGCGCTCGAACGGGCGAACCGGGACTCGGACGAGCGAGTCCTCGGGCTCGAGCGCCTCGTCCGCGAGCTGCACCGCCAGCTGGACGAGAAGGAGGAGACGATTGCGGCTCTCGAGGAGCGGACCCGCGCGCTTTCGCAGACCGCCGAGGGCCTGCGCGTCTCCGTGAAGGAGAAGGAGCTCGCCGTCGAGCAGATCCGGGCCGTCCTCGCGGAGCGGGAGGCGCAGCTCGCTGCCGCCTACGTCCTCATCGCGCCCCGGGACGTTCTCCAGAGGGTCGGCTACGTCGAGCGGAAGGGCTCCGTGCTCGGGCTCGGCGGCACCTGGCAGCGAACGGGACGGCTGGACGAGTCCCTTTTCAGGAGGATCGACATCCGGAGGGTCACGCGGTTCGACGTTGGTGCGCCGGCCGACAAGGCGGTCGTCCTCTCGGATCATCCGGCCGACAGCTACGCTTTCGCGGCCGTGAGCCCGCGCGAGTCGCAGCTGACCGTGCGGGATCCGGCGCGATTCTGGAAGATGAGCCGCGAGCTCGTCGTCATGCTCCCCGACTGAAGCGCGCGCTAGGGGCCGAGGTGCCCGAGCAGCTCCCTGAGGAGCTCCGGTCCTGGCCTCGCGGGAGGCTCGTTCGGGTGCGCCGAGGCCCATTCCGGCGCGAGAACGAGCGGCACCCAGCGCTCCAGGAAGTGCCCCGCCTCCGGCGCCTGCCAGCGGGCCACGGCGTTGAACACGCGGACCGGCAGCCGGACGCGCTCGACCCCCTCGGAGCCGAGCCGCGCGCAATGCTCCGCCGGCGACGTCACGAGAAACTCCCGGCACGTGATCGGCCGCTCCTCGTAGATGGAGCACGACTCCTCCTCCAGGAACGGGCAGGCAATCCCCTCCTGGAAGTACGCGCCCACGAGAGCCGAGTAGTCCGCGTCGGTCACCCGATCGGAAGAGAGCAGCTGGTCCAGGAGCCCCGCCCGTTCCAGCCGCTGGCGGGCCTCGGAGAAACGGGCGCGAACCGTTTCCCGCCGCGTCTCGGGGAGGCTCTCGACGAGGGCCCCGATGCGCCGCGCCTCGACCTCCGAGATCGCCACCAGGTTCCGGCAGCACGCCCCGCAGCCCTTCTTGCACGAGATCTTCGCGCCCGTGGCCTCGACCGCCTGGCACGTCTCGCGCACGACGGCATCGGAGAGCGCTCGGGCCACGGGCAGGAGCTCGCTCACATGCGTCGGCCCCGCCGGCACCGTCACCCGGGACTTCAGCCGGAAGTCCTCGCCTTCCAGCGTGAACTCCACGCTCGCGAGCTTCGGGGGACCCGTGGGATCGGTCATGAGTCGCTCCTCCGACGGGCGTATGGTGCCGGAGGAGGGAGTCGAACCCTCACGACCCTTGCAAGTCGGGGGATTTTGAGTCCCCTGCGTCTGCCATTCCGCCACTCCGGCAGTGCCGTGGCCGATCCGATTCTACGGTCCCGTCACTCCCACTCGAACCGCACGTTACGGTGGAGGTGCGCGAGGGCGCTCCCGACGATCGTCCCGAGGACGTTCCAGAAGACGTCGTTGATGTCGGCCGCGCGCGTCGGAAGGAAGAGCTGGATGCTCTCGATACCGAGCGAGAAGAGCGCGCCGACGAGGATGACGTCGGCATGGTTGCGCGCCGCCGACCTTCCGGGCCCGTCCAGGAACTTCCAGAGGAGAAAGGCCCACAGGGCGAACATCGCGAGGTTTCCGACGATCCCGACGACCGCATACACGAACGCGTTCGAAAGCATGCCGCCACGCCCCGCGCGAATGACGATGCGCGCGATGTCCTCGAAGGGAGCGAGGTTCGACCTCACGCCCGCGCCGCCCTTGACGAGGAGCGTCAGCGCGAGGACCAGCGCGGTGTACGCGACGAGGAGCATCACCTCGGTCTTCTTCCCGATCCTCACGGCCCGCATTCAGGGCCTCCCGAGCCGGAAGACCGTCTCGAGACCGCCCACGACGTCGCCGCGCACGTTGAGGACGGGCCGGAACGCGAGCGCGCGGAGCCGCGCGAGGCGGGCCCCCTTCGCGAGGCCGAGCGCGCGGAGGACCTCGACCGTGACGGCGTCGCGGCCACGCTCGGCGCCGTCCGCGATCTTGACTCCGATCCCGACGGCCTTCCCGCCGCGGCCCGCGAGCGCCGCCGGGATTCCGACGGCATAGACGCCCTCGGCGCCCTCCTTCGCGACGAGTGTTCCCGAGAACGCGCGCACGAGATCGGTCGTGAAGCGGCCGGTCCCCGCGACCATTTCCGGCGCCGCCGCCATCGCCTCGGCGATCCGCCGCCGCGCCGCGCTCTCGGCGGGCGTCTCCCGCGGCGGCCCCGAGCCGACGAGGCGCGCGTATGCGAGCGCGAGCGAGGCGAGCGGCACGCGAAAAACCGGGACGGAGCAACCGTCCACGGCGCGCGCGATCCTCCCGGCCGGCACGCCGGTCGCCCGCGAGACGGAGGAGAGGATCCGCCGCTGGAGCGGATGGCCCATCTCCCAGTAGTCCGCGGGATCGTGACCGAGGAGGCGGCACGCGAGGAGCATCGCGGCGTGCTTGCCCGAGCAGTTGTTGTGAAGAGGCGTCGGCTCCCTGCGGGCGAACGCGAGGGCGCGCGCGGAGTCCGCGTGCATCGGGGGATGCGCGCCGCAGTGGAGGTCCGACTCCGTGAAGCCCCCCTTCGCGAGAAGGCGGGCCGCGAGCCGCGTGTGAGCCGGCTCGCCGGAGTGCGACGCGGCGGCGAGCGCGATCTCCTCCGTGGTCAGCGCGAATCTCTCCTCGCCGCCCGCGGCGAGAAACGGGAGGAGCTGGAAAGGCTTGGCGGAGGAGCGCAGCCAGACGAGCTGGCGCGGGTCGCCCACCGACGAAAGGAGCCTGCCGTCCTCGGAGACGACCACGACCGAGCCGCGGTGGACGGACTCGACCCTCCTGCCGCGCGTCACGGCGACGAGGGGGACGCTCCGCGGGACGTCGCGAGGGCCGATGCCGGACATCGAGGCCAGCCAGATTACCCGACTCGTCCACCGCGACCCGCGCTGCGACAATGCGGCATGCCCGACGCCCGGGAGACGCCGCCCGTCGCGCCGCCGGAGCGCCTGCAGGCGCCCGTCCTGTTCGTCCTCGCTCTCCTCGCCCGATGGCACGTTCTCCTGTTCCCGGACGCGCTCGTCCTCGGGTGGCGGCAGGCGGACATGCTCAGCGTCACCCGCACTTTCGCCCGCCACGGCCTGCGCCTCCTGTGGCCCCAAGTCGACTGGGGCGGGGCCGGTCCCGGCTTCGTCGAGATGGAGTTTCCGATCCTGCCGTGGATCGGCGCGGCCCTCCAGAAGCTCTTCGGTCCCCACGAGCTCCTGCCGGTTCTCGTTCCCCTCCTCGCGAGCTTCGGGCTCGTGTTCGCGATCGCGGCGCTCGCGCGGCGGATCCTCGGGCCGGCCGCCGGCTTCTGGGCCGGAGCGTTCGCCGCCCTCAGCCCCGCGACGGCGTGGTCGACGGCGACGTTCCAGCCGGACGGCACGATGGTCCTCGCGTCCGTCCTCGGCGTCCTGTTCCTCGCGCGCTGGTCCGGATCCGGACGCGTCCGGGACCTGATCCTGTCCGGCGCGTTCACGAGCCTCGCCGTCCTCCTCAAGCCGACCGCGCTCTTCGCGGGGCTCCCTCTCCTCGTGCTCTTTCTCGCACGGTGGGGCCGGTCGGCTCCGAAGCGCCCCGCCTTCTGGCTCTACGGACTTCTCGTCCTTCTCCCGCCCGTCCTCTGGTACGCGCACGCCCACGACCTCTACTCCGCATACGGAAACACGTTCGGCGTCGTGTCCGGCGGCTACGGCAAGCTCTCGACGCTCGCGCTTCTCGCACGGCGCGTGTTCTGGGCGCGCATCGCGGGCCGGACCGCTCTCTACCTCCTCACCCCCGCGGTCGCCGTCCTCTGGGCGGTGGGCCTGACGCTCAGGCCTCCCGGCCCCGCGGGCAGGCTCTTCCACGTCTGGACCGCGGCGCTTCTCGTCTACGTCGTCCTCGTCGGGCGCGGCAACTTCGAGATGGGCCACTACCAGCTGCCGTTCCTCGCCCCGGCCTGCGCCCTCGCCGGCGCGGCCGTCGTCGCGCTCCGGGGCCGCATCGCCCGCACCCGGCACGCGACCGTCCTGACCTTCGGGGCCGCTTCGCTCCTCGTCCTGAGCGTCGCGGGATCGACGGCCGTCCACGCGCGCCGTGTCGTCCTCGCCACCCTCGCGGACTCGCGCCGGCTGCGCGAGAACGGCCGCGCGGTGGCGCGCGTGACGCCGCCGGGGTCTCTCATCGTCGTGACGACCGGCTACGGCGGAAGCCGGCCGCCGGGCGAGATCGACACGCCGCCCGAGGTGTTCGCGCACGCGGATCGCCGCGGCTGGTTCGTCGGCCTCCACTGGCTGACGCCGGCCGTCGTCGCGGCGCGCCGGGCCGAGGGCGCCCGGGCCCTCGTCGTGCCCTCGGAGGCGCTCCCGTACTTCGTGGGACCGGAGGCGGAGGCGCTTCGCGCGCGCTATCCCGCGCTGCCGGCGGGACCGGACATCCTCGTCCTCGACCTCGCCGCGCCGGGGACGCTGGTTTCCCCGATCCTTCGTTGACGCCGTCCGCGGCGGCCAAGACAATGCCCGGATGGTCTCCTCGACGTCCGCGCGCATCACCGCCGTCCCGGCGCACGAAGGGTTCTTCGTGTCCGAGTTCCTCGGCGAGACCGTGAGGGACGTCGCGCGTCAGCCCGTCGGGAAGATCCGCGACCTCGCGGTCGCGACGGGCGTGCGTTCGCCGTTCCCGAAGATCACGGGCCTGCTCATCCGGGACCGCTTCGAGACGTTCGTCCTCCCGTGGGAGGACGTCGCGATCTTCCAGCGCGGGACGGTGCGCACGCGCCTCATGAAGGAGGACCTCCTTCACCGGCCGCCGAGCGAGGACGAGATCTTCCTCGCGCGCCACCTCCTCGACAAGCAGATCGTGGACATCAACGGCGTGAAGGTCGTGCGCGTGAACGACCTGAAGCTCGACGTCGTCTCGGGCGACCTCGTCCTCACGGCCGCGGACGTCGGCGTGCGCGGCCTCATCCGGCGCGTCTTCGGCGCCGGGATCACGCCGCGCGGAGGCCGCCTCTCGGACCGCTCGCTTCCCCCGAGGCTCATCCCGTGGGACTCCATGCAGCCGCTCCATCCCCAGCTCGACCGCCTCGAGACGACGCTTCCCCAGGAGCGCCTCCGCCGCCTGCACCCGGCGGACATCGCGGACATCATGAGCCAGGTCTCGGGCACGGAGAGGACCGGGATCTTCAAGCGGCTCGACGTCGAGACGGCCGCCGAGACGCTTCACGAGCTGGAACCGGAGATCCAGGCCGAGATCATCGAGGACCTGCCGGAGCGGAAGGCTTCGGAGATCCTCGAGCAGATGCCCGCCGACGAGGCCGCCGACGTGCTCGGCGAGATCGAGGGCGAGCACGCGCGGGACCTCGTCCAGCTCATGGAGAAGGAGGCGGCCGAGGAGGTCACGGAGCTCCTCGTCCACGACGAGAACACCGCGGGCGGCCTCATGGGAACCGACTTCGTGACGTTCCCGCCCCACCTGACCGTGAAGGAGACGATCCAGCGCCTTCGGCCGATCGCGCGGGACGCGGAGGTCCTCTTCTACTTCTACGTCGTGGACGAGCGCGAGATTCTCCTCGGCGCGCTCTCCGTGCGCGACCTCCTCGCGGCGGAGGACGGCGCGACGCTCGAGACGATCATGGCGACGCCCGTGAGGAGCGTGACGCCAGACGTCGCGGCTGACGAGGTCGCCGAGACCATGTCGAAGTACGACCTTCTCGCCCTGCCCGTCACGGACCCCGAGGGCGTCCTCGTCGGGATCATCACGATCGACGACGTCGTCGACCGCCTCCAGGCGCTCCCGAGGCGCCACCGGCGGAGGCTCCGTTGATCGCGCCGGCCGCGGCCGCGGCGCCGCGACCGGACATCAGGAGCTGGCGACGCCGCCTCGCGATCTTCCTCGCGATCCTCGGACCCGGCTTCATCACGGCGAACGTGGACAACGACGCGGGCGGCATCGCGACCTACTCGATCGCGGGCGCCCACTTCGGGTACTCGCTCCTCTGGACGCTCCTTCCGATCACACTCGCGCTCGTCGTCGTCCAGGAGATGTCCGCGCGCCTCGGGGCGATCACGGGCAAGGGGCTCGGCGAGCTCATCCGCGAGAACTACGGCCTGCGCACGACGTTCTACCTCATGGTCGCCCTCCTCGTGACGGACATCGGGAACACGGTCGCCGAGTTCGCGGGCTGGGCGGCCGCGCTCGAGATCTTCGGAATCCCGCGCTGGGTCTCCGTGCCGATCGGGGCGTTCGTCGTCTGGTGGCTCGTCGTGAAGGGCAACTACAAGACGGTCGAGAAGGTCTTCCTGATCGCGTGCAGCGTCTACCTCACGTACGTCGCGTCGGCCCTCTTCGCGAAGCCCGTGTGGAAGGACGTCCTCAAGCAGACGTTCGAGCCGAAGATCGAGTCCAGCGCCGCGTGGATCCTCATGATCATCGGCATCGTGGGGACGACGATCGCTCCGTGGATGCAGTTCTACCTGCAGTCGTCGATCGTCGAGAAGCGGATCGGCCCGGAGGAGTACGGCCTGTCGCGCTGGGACGTCATCGTCGGCTGCATCGTCGCCGCCGTCGTCGCGTTTTTCATCGTCGTCGCGTGCGGCGCGACGCTCTACCCGAAGGGAATCCGGATCGCCGGCGCCGAGCAGGCGGCGCTCGCGCTGAAACCCCTCGCGGGCAAGTGGGCCGGCGCGCTCTTCGCGTTCGGCCTCGCGAACGCGTCCCTCTTCGCGGCCTCGATCCTTCCGCTCGCGACGGCCTACTCGATCTGCGAGGCGCTCGGCTTCGAAGCGGGCGTCGACAAGTCGTGGTCCGAGGCGCCGCAGTTCAACACCCTGTACACGTCCATGATCGTGATCGGCGCCGGTATCATCCTGATCCCGGGAGTCCCTCTCTTTCCGGTCCTGTTCCTCTCGCAGGTCCTGAACGGCCTGCTCCTTCCGTTCGTCCTCTTTTTCGTCGTCCTCCTCGTGAACCGGGTGGATCTGATGGGGACGTACGTGAACGGGCGCGTCTGGAACTGGATCGCGTGGGGGACGGTCGGCATCATGGTCGCGCTGACGCTGGTCCTCGTCGGAGCGTCGATCTGGCCGGGGCTCTTCCCCGAGGCGTAGGAACTCACGGAACGCAGGTTGCTTATGCCTCGTGGTACGGGACCGGTGTCGTCTCCCTCCGCGGACGGAGGCTCGGCGCAACGGACCCGAAGCCTTGATTCCCCAGGAGGTTCGACCATGCGCCTACGATCTCTCGCCCTCGCCGGGTGTCTCGCGCTCGCAACAGCCGCGGGCACGGCCGCCGCACAGGACCGCTCGGGCACGTTCGAGATCTCGCCGTTCGCGGGCGGCTATTTCGGCGGGAGGCTCTACGGGAATACGGTCGTCCCCGCGGGAGCGGGCACGACGACGGTCGATTTCCTCGAGCCGGACGACGACCTCACGTACGGCGTCCGCCTCGCCTACAACGTGACGCGGCACTTCGGCTTCGAGTTCGACTGGACCTCGGCGCGCACGGACCTGAGGACTCCCGAATTCTCGGGGATCTCTCCCCGTCACGCGACCGTGGGCCGGCTCCGGCAGAACGTTTACGAGGCGAACACGATCTTCAACTTCGGCAAGCGGCGCGCGGTCGGCTACTTCGGCCTGGGCGCGGGCGCGGCCACTCTCGACCGCACGGACGCCACGCTCGACCCCGAGTCCCGGACACGTTTCACCGCGAACGTGTCCGCCGGCGCGAAGTTTTTCTTCCTCCCGCGCGTCGGCGTCCGGTTGGACGGCCGCTACCGCGTCATCAACCAGAGGAGCGACGACGGCCGATCCTGCAGCCGCGACGGCTTCTGCTCGGACCGCTGGAACCGCTGGTCGTACAACGGCGAGCTGACGGGCGGCCTCGTCTTCGCGTTCTAGCGCCGCCCGCGCTCACGGCGCGGTGATCGTGATCGCCCGCGCGCCGCCGTCGAGGGCGATCGTCACGCGCCAGGCGCGCCCCCACGCGAGCGGATCCCGCGGCCACTCGACGGCGAGGATCGCGCCGCCGCGGGCCCCGAGATCGAGGTCCTCGATCGCGGCCGTCCCGGGCGGCAGCCGGTAGAGGTCCGCGTGGACGAGTACCGGCGGGCGCCCCGAGGGTCCGTACTCGTGGACGAGCGCGAAGCTCGGCGACGTGACCTCGTCGGGATCCAGCCCGAGACCTTCCGCGAGGCCCTTCACGAAGACGGTCTTCCCCGCGCCGAGGTCGCCCTCGAGGAGCACCGTGTCGCCGGGTGCGAGACGCCTCGCGAGGTCGGCCCCGGCGCGGCGCGTCTCTTCCTCGCTCGCGCTCGCGAGCCGCGTCATTCGAGGGCGGCCTGCCGGGCCAGGAGGAACGCTTCCGGCAGGGCCTCGACGACGTCGGTCGCCGTCACGGATTCCTCGCCCCGGACCTCCCGGAGGAGATCCCCGGCCGTCCCGTGCAGCCAGACGGCGGCGCACGCCGCGTCCCACGCGGGCAGTCCGCGCGCGAGGAGCGCCCCGACGACGCCCGTCAGGACGTCTCCCGTGCCCCCGGAGGCGAGCGCCGGATTTCCCGCGAGGACGGGGACCGCGCGCCCGCCCGGATCCGCGACGACGGGGCGGAATCCCTTGAGCACGACGACGGCGCCCGAAGCGCGGGCGATCCGGATCGCGGCCGCCTCACGGTCCGCGTTCACGTCGTCGGCCGGAAGGCCGAGGAGGCGGCCCGCCTCGCCCGGGTGGGGCGTCAGGACGGTCGGGGCGCTGCGCGCCGCGAAGAAAACCGCGCTCGAAGCGAGGTTCAGCGCGTCGGCGTCGAAGACGGCCGGCACGCGCGCCGCCACCGCCCGGTCGAGATTCGTGCGCGCGGACGCTCCGTCGCCCCAGCCCGGCCCGACCGCGAGCGCGGAGAAGCGGCCGAGATCCGGCTCACCGGTGACCGACGTCGTCTCGGGCGTGAGGGCGTGCAGGATCGCGCGCACCTCCTCCGGGACGGCGGCCGTGACGAGGCCGGCGCCGGCCCGATGCGCGGCACGGCAGACGAGAGCGGGCGCGCCGGCCATCCCGCGCGAGCCGCCGAGGACGAGGAGGCGCCCGTACGTTCCCTTGTGGGACTCGGCCGCGCGCCGCGGAAAGAGGGCCGCGACGTCGCGGACCGCGACGGCCTCCCGCGCCACGGGCTCGGAGGGCTCCACGAACCCGAGGTCCGCGACGGCGATCCGCCCGCAGCGCTCGCCGGGCCCGTGCGCGACGTGACACGGCTTCGGCCATCCGAACGTCACGGTCAGGTCGGCCCGCACCGAGGGCGTCCATGCGTCCGGCTCGTCCGCCGACAAGCCGGACGGAAGGTCCACGGAAACGACGAACGCCCGACCACCCGAGGCGATGTCGATGGCGCGCGCGGGCAGCCCGTCCGGCGCCACCCGCCTCTTGAGTCCGGTCCCGAACAGCGCGTCCACCGTCAGCGTCGCGACGGAAAGCGGCTCGAGCTCGCGCGGGTCGTTCACTTCGCGGATCGCCCCGCCGACCTGCTCGAGTCGGTGGTACGTCTTCCGCGAGTCGGACGTGAGGTGCTGCGGATTCCCGAGGAGCAGCGTCTCGACGCCCGAGGCGACGCGTCCCGCCATGAGCAGGCGCGCGACTTCGAAGCCGTCGCCGCCGTTGTTGCCGGGACCGGCGAGGACGACGACGCGCGCGCCGAGCGCCGGCCGCCGCGCGAGAACGCCGGCGATCTCCCGCACGACCGCGTTCGCCGAGCGCTTCATGAGGACGAGACCCGGGGTCCCGGCCGCGATCGTCCTCACGTCGAGCGCACGGGCCTCGTCCGCCGTGACGACTCTCATGTGAGCACCCGTCCCTGCAAGGCGGCGACGACGCGCCGGGTGGCCGGACAGAGAGAGATCTTCTTAGAAAGGAAAGAGGAAAGCGCCCCCAGATCCTCGAGCACGTCGACGTCGGGAACGGGCGCAACGAGGGCGACGCGGCGGCCGAGTCGCTCGGCTGCGCGATGCGCGTCCTCGAGCGCGCGTGCCGTGGACCATCGAACACCTTCCAAGAAATCCCCCGGTCTTCCTTCTCTTCCTTCTCTTCTCTTCGCTCCGGCGATGCCGACCAGCGAGAACCCTCCGTCCGGCGAGGGAGCAAAGACGATCTCGGCGCCGTCCTCGAGAGCCCGAAACGCCTCCTGGAGATCGGCGCGGGACAGCGTCGGCGCGTCCGATCCGGCAACGAGGACGTGAGCGCCGCCGACGACGAGGTCTCCTTCGAAGGCATTTACCAGGCGCTCACCGAGAGAGCCTGCGCCTTGCGGCACCAGCGTCCAGGGCGCCTGGAACGCGCTTTTCAGGAACGGCCCCGCCTCCGGTTCGGCGTGCGCGAGCACCGCGTCCCAGCGCGCCGGGTCCGGCAGCGCCACCGCGAGATCCTGCAGGAACGCGCCGTAGAGCGCCGTCGCGGCCCCCTCCCCGATCTCGCGTGCGAGGCGCGTCTTGACCCGTCCCGCGACGGGCTCCCTCGCGAACAGGACGACGCGCCGGACCGGACCGGTCATGACGTCATGGGCGCGCCGGCTTCTCCCCCGCGAATGCCGAGACGAAGATCGCCTTCTGAAGGTAGCTCACCTTGTTCGTGACGTCGTCGCGGATTGCGAGCGAGAGCTTCTGCCCGCCGGGGATCATGACGAGCTTCACGTCGTAGATGAAGTCGCGCCTCGAACCGATTGCGTCGAACGCCTTCGCGTCGACCTCGACCGGCACGGGCTGGGTCGTGAGCTCGGACTGCTTGCCCTCCGAGTCGACGACGATGAAGTAGAAGACGACGCGGCCGCGGACTTTCGTGCCTTCGGGCAGCATCGCGAGGCGCGAGAACGGGATGCGCAGCGCGATTGGGACGATGAAGTTTCCGCGTTCGGCCGGCACGGGGTCGCCCACGGCGAGCGCCGCCCCGAGCGGGTTGTCGTCCCGCGGGAAAAAGAGGGCGGACGTCACGGCTTCGCGCACCTTCGTGTCGAAGCTCTTTTCGACGTAGCTCCGGCGCGCGAGAACGGACATCCCCTTCTTGTTCTTCAGCTTCACGTCCACCCTGTGCGGGCGGTCGGCGCCGGATCGGACGCTCGTGTAGCCGAGGGAGTAGTAGGACGTGTAGTCCTTCTCCATCTCCTTGAGCGCGAGGGTCACGTCGTTCCGGTTGATGATCGCCCGGCCACCCGTCTCCTCGGCCATGAGGCTCAGCATCGACTGGAGGTTGTTCTTCTCGACGAACGTGTCGATGCGCTGCGAGGTCGTGCGCTGCTCGGCCGTCACGTTCGAGTCCACGGTGAGCCCCGCGGCGTCGATCGTGTACATCGAGACGCCTGCGGAGTTCGCGGCCTGGACGATGCCGAGGTAGTTCGCCGTCTTGTCGAACTCGAACTGGTTCAGCGAATACGTCCCCGAATTCGGAAACCGCGCCTGGATGTACGACCAGAGCTCTAGGCCGGGCGACTGCGGGAGTCCGCCCGAGACGTGGACGAGGATCTTGCGGCCCTCGACGCCGGAGAGCTGGTTGATCGTCGTCTTCATCGCGTCGAACGTGAACTTGAGGTCATTCTCGATGGACTGCGCGTAGGACCGCACGCGGTACGTGGACTGGTCGGCGGAAGTCGCCTCGTCGATCGCCTTGATCACGTCGCGCCGCTCGGAGTCGAGCTGCGCCCCGAGGGCGGATTCCTCCTCGACCTGCTTGAGGACGTCCGAGATCTCGCGGCCGTCGTTCGTGAACTTTCGCCGGACCTTCAGGCTCCGGTTGAACGTCACGACCATGGCCTCCACGTCGCCCTTCACGTTGTCCCTCACGAAGGCCTCGACGTTACGCAGGACCCGATTGCGGTCGAACGGCGTGATGTGGAGGTTGTCGATGAAGATGACAATCTTCGTCCTCGGCGCGGGCGGAGGCGTCGGGGCGGGAGCCGCGGCCGTCCCCGGGGCGGGCGCGGGAGCGGGAGCGGGCGCCTCCTCGGGCGGCAGGACGATGCGGCCCTGCTCGATCGGGGAGAAGTTCGTGACGGGCTGCTCGATCCCGTCCTCGATCACGATGAAGTCCTCTCTCTTGAGACCCGTCACGCGGTTCCCCTTGGAATCCGTCACGACGACGTCGAGATTCGTCACCGACACGCCCTCGTGCGCGACGAACGGCCCGGAACCCGGGGCGGGCTTCTCCGGGGCCTGGGCGACGAGGCGCGGGTAAGCCAGCCCGCCGGCCAACACGGAGGCGAGGGCGGCGAAAACGAATCCGGTACGAGCAGTTCGCATCATTTTCGGGATTGTACGGCCCGCATAGAATCCGGCCCCGATGACGCTCCGCGTGCGACGACATCTCACGGCAGGGATCCTCCTGATCGTTCCCGTGGCCGTGACGGTCGCCGTCCTGAAGTTCCTGTTCGGGTTTTTCGACGATTGGATGCAGCCCGTCGCGACGCGCTTCTTCGGGCGCGCGATCCCCGGCCTGGGCCTCTTTTCGACGATTCTGGTCGTCTGGATCGTGGGCGTTCTATCGACGAATTTCGTCGGGAAGAAACTCCTTGAACTTTTCGACCGCCTCTTGGAAAATCTCCCCCTCGTTCGAACGGTCTATACGGCCTCCAAGCAGCTCGTGGATGCCGTCTCGCCGGGCGGGCGCCGGGCATTCCGCAAAGTGGTGCTCGTCGAATTTCCGAAGAAGGGAACATTCGCGTTGGGTTTCGTCACTGGCGACGGCCTCGGCCCCCTCCCGGGCGACACACTTTCCATCTATGTGCCGACGGCCCTGAACCCGACGAGCGGATTTCTGGTATTTGCGCGGGAAAGCGATATTCTCGACCCTCGCCTCTCGGTCGAGGAGGGGATCAAGCTGGTCGTTTCGGGCGGCGTGGTGAGGCCTCCAGGGAACTGACGGCATGTGGGTCGGGTCCAACACAGGGCCGGCACGGGCGGCCGGGTGTCTTGGAAAGGAGTAAACGGGCGATGACGACGAAACGGACCGGCAGGGGGAAGGGAACACGGTGCGCCCTGGCGGCGCTCGTCCTCCTCACCTTTGCGGCGGCCGGGTGCGACAAATTCAAGAGCAAGCAGCTCATCCGCGAGGGAAACGCGTACTTCAAGGAGCAGCTCTACGAGGACGCTCTCCGGAAGTACGAGCAGGCCCAGGCCCTCGATCCGGAGGAGGTGCGCCTCGACAAGTTCGTCGCCATGGGAAACATGGCTCTCTACAACCCGGGCTCGACCCACCCGAAGGACCTCGAGGCCCTCTCGAAGGCGATCGAGCACTTCAAGAAGTACCTCGCGGCACGCCCCGACGACGAGAAGGCCGCGAAGTTCCTCGTCACGACGTACATGAACGCGCAGAAGTACGACGACGCGATCGCGTACTTCAAGGACTTCATCGCAAGCCACCCGAGGGATTCCCAGGCCGTCCAGACGGTCGCGATGCTCTACGCGCGGAAGGGCGACTACGAGAACTCGATCGAGTGGCAGAAGAAACGGGCCGAGCTCGAGCCGAACAACGCCGACGTGTTCTACACGATGGGCGTGACGGCGTGGGACAAGTCGTACAACGCGCCCGGCATCGACGTCTCCCCCGAGCACGGGCTCACGCCGGAAAGGCGGAAGGAGATCCTCGACTTCGGGATGGCCTCGCTCGACAAGGCGATCGAGCTGAACCCGGACTATTTCGAGGCGATGCTCTACAAGAACCTCCTGTACCGGCAGTACGCCCGCATCGAGGGCGACCCGGCCAAGGTGGCCGAGTTGACGGCGAAGGCGGTCGAGTGGCAGACGAAGGCCCTCGAAATCCGCAAGAAGGTCCAGGAAAGACAGAAGGCCGAGCAGGCTGCGAAGAACCCGCTCGAGGCGATGTAGGGAAGCGGAGGACGAATGTTCGAGACTGCCCTCATCGAATCCCGGAAGCAGGCGGGAGCGTCGAAGCGGTGGTACACGCTGCCGCTCTCGATCCTGATCCACGTGGTCGTGATCGGAACCGCGGTGGCCCTCTCGATGTGGTACATCGAGGAGATCCCGGAGCCGCCGATTCCCGTGCAGTTCTACACGCAGGCCGCGCCTCCGCCGCCTCCCCCGCCGCCGCCGCCGAAGGCCGCGCCGGCGAAGCAGGTTCAGAAGGTGGAGCCCACGAAGCCCTCGACCGTCGTCTCCCCCATCGTCGTGCCCGACACCCTTCCCCCTCCGACGAGCGCGCCCGAGCCGGTCGACGCCGGCGTCGAAGGCGGAGTCGAGGGCGGAGTCGAGGGCGGAGTCGCGGGCGGCGTCATGGGCGGCGTCCTCGGTGGCGTCAAGGGCGGCGTGATCGGCGGAGAAGTCGAGGCGCCGCTCCGCGTCGGCGGCGAGGTCAAGGAGCCCGTCGAGATCAACCGCGTCAAGCCGCAATACCCCGAGGCAGCCCGAAAGGCCCGCATGCAGGGGGTCGTGATCCTCGAGGCGATCATCACGAAGACGGGCGACGTCGAGTCCGTGCGGGTTCTGCGCGGCCTCAACCCTCTTCTCGACAACGCTGCGATCCGCGCGGTGCAGCAGTGGAAGTACAAGCCGGCGACCTTCAACGGTCGCCCGGTTCCGGTCTATCTGACGGTCACGGTCACGTTCACGCTCCAGTGACCGCCTCACGAAGCTCAAAACACGACGACGTAGAATCGAAATCGGCGAAACGTTAAGGAGGACGAATCAAATGGACATGAGCATGATGGGCCTTTGGAACTCGATGGGGCCCATGGCAAAGGCCGTCTTCATCCTGCTCTGCCTTCTCTCGGTCTACTCTCTCGCGGTCTCGGTCGAGAGGTGGCTGACCTTCCAGAAGGCCAAGCAGCAGTCGGTCAAGTTCGCTCTGGAAGTCGGCCAGCTCCTGAAGCAGGACAAGCTCAAGGAAGCCATCGATCTCGCGAAGAAGTACAAGCACAGCCACGTCGCGAAGGTCGTCTCGGCCGGGCTCCTCGAGTTCGCCTACGAGGCGCACGGCTCGGCGGCCCACGGCCACGACACCGTCGCGGCGGCCGAGCGCGCGATCGAGCGCGCCTCGATGATGACGACGGCCGACATGAAGAAGGGCCTCGGCGGCCTCGCAACGATCGCGACGACGGCGCCTTTCATCGGCCTCTTCGGAACCGTCATCGGCATCATCAACGCGTTCCGCGGCATGGCGGCATCCGGCGCCGGCGGCCTCGGCTCGGTCTCGGCGGGCATCTCGGAGGCCCTCGTCACGACGGCTCTCGGCCTCTTCGTCGCAATCCCGGCCGTGTGGCTCTACAACCTCTTCCTGAACAAGATCGAGCGCTTCCAGGTGGAGATGTCGAACTCGGCCTCCGAGCTGATCGACTACTTCATGAAGCGCCAGGCCGCGAAAGCCGCCTGAGAAAGCCCGTACCGGGCACCGGGAACGAAGGAGCACAGTTCGATGGGAATGGATAGCTTCGGCGGCCGACAGGACATGAAGAGCGACATCAACGTGACGCCGCTCGTCGACGTGTGCCTCGTCCTCCTCATCATCTTCATGGTCGTCACGCCGATGCTGCAGAAAGGCAAGCCCGTCATGCTTCCGCAGACGGAGCGCCCGGACAAGAAGCCCGAGTCGGACAAGGAGCTCCTCATCTCGGTCCAGTCGGACAAGACCATCTTCGTCGACACGAAGTGGTACCCCGACAAGGAGTTCGCCGCGAAGATGAAGGAAATCGGCGAGCGCTCGTCCAACAAGGACGTTCTCATCAAAGCCGACCAGCGCCTGACCTACGGCGACGTGAAGAACGTCATGCGCATGGTGAAGGACGGCGGCTTCGAGCACGTCGGCCTCATCACCGAGAAGAAGGGCGACAAGTAAGGAGTCTGCCATGGGCATGGGAGTCGGAAGCGGGGGCGGCCCGAAGTCGGAGATCAACGTCACGCCGCTCGTGGACGTCGTTCTCGTCCTCCTGATCATCTTCATGGTCGTCCAGCCGCTCCTCCAGCGCGGCTACGAGGTCCAGGTCCCCCCGAACGCGCCGGCGACCCCTCCGAACACGCCGCCGCCGACGGACCAGATCATCGTGTCGATCACGGCGAACAAGGAGTATTACCTGAACAAGGAGAAGGTCGATCCCCAGAACATCGCGGTCCGTCTCCAGGAAATCCTCCGGAACCGCGCGTCGAAGATCGTCTTCTTCTCCGCCGAGGACAGCGTGAAGTACTCGGACGCGATGGCCCTGATGGACATCGTCCGCAACGCGGGTTCGGGGGAACACAAGGTCAACATCGGCATCGTGATGGACTGGGTGAATCCCGCCGCACCGTCGGCGCCGTGACCGCACGCCGACACCAGCCGTTTCCCACGCACGTCCCCGGCTCGCACCGGGGACGTCGTGCGTCTGCCGCTCCAAGAAAGGAACCGAACCGATGACCACCACGACCCACCCGGCCCGGACGGCGCGCGCCGCATGGGGACGCGCCGTCGCGTTCTTCTTCGCCGCGGCAGCGCTCCTCGGGGCCGGCGTCGCACGCGCCGACGAGTCGGAGCTCGTCCTCCCCGACCTCGCGTCGGTGACGTTCCTCGGGATGAACGGCCGGACGCTCCTCATGAGCGGCATCCTCGTCTGCCTCGCGGGCCTCGCGTTCGGGCTCGTCATGTACGCGAAGCTGAAAAACATGCCCGTGCACCATGCGATGCTCGACGTTTCGGAGCTGATCTACGAGACGTGCAAGACGTATCTCATCACGCAGGGCAAGTTCATCCTGATCCTCGAGGTCTTCATCGGCACGATCATGGTCTTCTACTTCGGCTGGCTCCGGCACATGGAGTCTGCCAAGGTGGTCGTGATCCTCGTCGCGAGCCTCGTCGGCATCGCCGGCAGCTACGGGGTCGCGTGGTTCGGCATCCGGATCAACACGTTCGCGAACTCGCGGACCGCCTTCGCGAGCCTCCGGGGGAAGCCCTTCCCCTGCTATGCGATTCCGCTCGCGGCGGGCATGTCCATCGGGACGATGCTCATCTCGACCGAGCTCATCCTCATGCTCGGAATCCTGCTCTTCATCCCGAGTCACCTCGCGGGCCCGTGCTTCATCGGCTTCGCGATCGGCGAGTCCCTCGGCGCCTCTGCCCTGCGCATCGCGGGCGGCATCTTCACGAAGATCGCCGACATCGGCTCGGACCTCATGAAGATCGTTTTCAAGATCAAGGAAGACGACGCGCGCAACCCCGGCGTCATCGCGGACTGCACGGGAGACAACGCCGGCGACTCCGTCGGGCCGACGGCCGACGGCTTCGAGACCTACGGCGTGACGGGCGTCGCGCTCATCGCGTTCATCCTCCTCGCGGTCCCCGACGCGCCGACGCAGGTCAAGCTCCTCGTCTGGCTCTTCGCGATGCGCATCATGATGATCGTGACGAGCGTCTGCTCGTACTGGATCAACGACGCGATCGCGAAGGCGCGGTTCGCCCACGCCGACAAGATGAACTTCGAGGCTCCCCTGACCTCCCTCGTCTGGATCACGTCGCTCCTCTCGGTCGCGGTCACGTTCGTCGTGTCGTACCTCCTGATTCCCGAGCTCGGCAACGGCACGCTCTGGTGGAAGCTCGGCGTGATCATCACGTGCGGCACACTCGCGGGCGCGATCATCCCGGAGCTCGTCAAGGTCTTCACGTCCACCGAGTCGCGTCACGTGCGCGAGATCGTCACGGCATCCCGCGAGGGCGGCGCCTCCCTGAACGTCCTCGCCGGGCTCACCGCGGGCAACTTCTCCGCCTACTGGATGGGGCTCGCGATCGCCGCCCTCATGGGGATCGGCTACGCCGTCTCGACCGCGTTCCCGGCCGGCATCATGATCGCGCCGGCGACGTTCGCGTTCGGCCTCGTCGCGTTCGGCTTCCTCGGGATGGGTCCCGTCACGATCGCGGTCGACTCCTACGGACCCGTGACGGACAACGCCCAGTCCGTCTACGAGCTCTCCGTCATCGAGAGCCTCCCGAACGTGAAGGCGGACGTGAAACGTGATTTCGGCTTCGACCTGAATTTCGACAGGGCGAAGCACTTCCTCGAGGAGAACGACGGCGCGGGCAACACGTTCAAGGCCACGGCGAAGCCCGTCCTCATCGGGACCGCCGTCGTGGGCGCGACGACGATGATCTTCTCGATCATCATGCTGCTCACGCACGGCCTGAAGAGCGACCTCGACAAGCTCTCGATCCTGCACTCCCCCTTCCTCCTCGGTCTCGTCATGGGCGGCGCCGTGATCTACTGGTTCACGGGCGCGTCGATCCAGGCCGTCTCGACCGGCGCCTACCGCGCCGTCGAGTTCATCAAGAAGAACATCAAGCTCGACGCTTCCGTCGAGAAGGCGTCCGTCGAGGACAGCAAGGCGGTCGTGGCCATCTGCACGCAGTACGCGCAGAAGGGAATGTTCAACATCTTCCTGACCGTCTTCTTCTCGACGCTCGCGTTCGCGTGCCTCGAGCCGTTCTTCTTCATCGGTTACCTCATCTCGATCGCCCTCTTCGGCCTCTTCCAGGCAATCTTCATGGCGAACGCGGGCGGAGCCTGGGACAACGCGAAGAAACTCGTCGAGGTCGAGCTCAAGGAGAAGGGCACCGAGCTCCACGCGGCGACCGTCGTCGGGGACACGGTCGGCGACCCCTTCAAGGACACGTCGTCCGTCGCGATGAACCCGATCATCAAGTTCACGACGCTCTTCGGGCTTCTCGCCGTCGAACTCGCGATCGGGCTCTCCCGCGGCACGAGCGCGACACTCGCCGCCGTCTTCTTCGCCATCTCGCTCGTCTTCGTCTACCGGTCCTTCTACGCGATGCGGATCGAGAGCTCGCCGATCGGCTCGTGACGCCTTCCCGCACGCTCGCGACGAGGGCCGCCTTCGGGCGGCCCTTTTTCTTCGGGGCCTGAGTAGAATCCGGGCCAACCCAAGGAGGGTCGATGGGCACGATGACGAAGTCCGGCACGAGGCAGCCGGCCTATCCCCGGTCGCTCCCCCGGCGCCTCGGCCTGCTCGACGCGACGGCGATCGTCGCCGGGTCGATGATCGGGTCGGGCATCTTCATCACGTCCGCGGACATCTCGCGCCAGGTGCGGAGCGGCTCGCTCCTCATTCTCGTGTGGGTCTTCACGGCCCTCGTCACGGTGGCCGGCGCCTGGAGCTATGGGAAGCTCGCGATGGCCTTCCCGAAAGCCGGCGGACAGTACGTCTACCTGCGCGAGGCGTGGGGCGACCTCGGCGGGTTCCTGTACGGCTGGGCAGTCCTGCTCGTCATCCAGACCGGCACGATCGCAGCCGTCGCCGTCGCCTTCGCTAAATATCTCGGCGTGCTCCTTCCCCGCGTCTCTTCGAAGCACGTCTTCTTCAAGGCCCGGTTCCTGAGCGTGACGCCCATCGAGCTCGTCGCGATCGCGCTCATCCTCCTCCTCACCTGGTGGAACACGACGAGCGTCGAGAACGGTGCCCGCCTCCAGAACGTCTTCACGACCGCGAAGGTCTTGTCCCTCGTCGGCCTCCTCGCCGTCTGCTTCACCGCCGGCAGCGGCCTCGCGACGACATCCTGGGCCCTTCCGGCCGCCGCCGACCTCAAGTTCCCCCTCATCTGGGCGTTCGCGGTCGCGACGGTGGGCTCGCTCTTCTCGGCCGACGCCTGGAACAACGTGACGTTCCTCGGCGAGGAGGTCCGCGACGCGGAGCGGAACGTCCCGCGGGCGCTCGTCTACGGAACCGGTCTCGTCACGACGCTCTACGTCCTCGCGAACGTCGGATACCTGAACGCGCTTCCCCTCTCGGGCATCGCGTCGGCCCCCGAGGACCGCGTCGCGACGGCCGCCATCGGTGCCGTGACCGGCAGCGCCGAGTCGGGGACGCCGGCCCTCATCATGGCCGTCGTCATCCTCGTCTCGACGTTCGGCTGCCTGAACGGCCTCATCCTCTCGGGGTCGCGCGTCCTCTACGCGATGTCGCGGGACGGCCTGTTCTTCCGGTCTCTCGCCGAGGTCGCGCCGAAGACCCTCATCCCGGTGAACGCCCTCGGCGCGCAGGCGACCTGGGCGGCGATCCTGTGCCTGTCGGGCACGTACAGCGACCTTCTCGACTACGTCATCACGACGGTCCTCATCTTCTACATCGCGACGATCGTCGGGCGGTGGAAGCTCGCGAAGGACAATCCAGCGCTCGCGCCGAAGACGTGGGCGGACCGGATCGTCCCGGCCCTCTACGTCGCGGCGACGCTCTACGTCGCGGTCGCGCTCGCGATCTACAAGCCCACGTACACGGTGCCGGGCCTCGCGATCGTCGCGCTCGGCGTCCCGGCATACCTCTTCTTCAAATCGCGCAGGCCCGCGCCACAGCCGTAGCGGAGCACCGGTCAGACGAGGGTCGAGAAGACCTCGTTCGAGAGCAGGACGCCCTTGCGGGTGAGCCGAATGCGGGCCGCCGCGCCCGTTCCTGCGGGCGCGCCCGTTTCGCCCGCGGAAGAGGGCGCGGGGAAGAATTCTTCGAGGACGCCAGCCGCGAACGCGTCTCCCAGCCGCAATGCAGCGGCCTCGGGCAGCGTTCTGCGAATTTCTTCGAATGATGAAGAGGGGACCCCGCCCGAAAGGCGCAGGCGAAGCATCAGCCCCTCTTTCCTTCTAAGAAAATCCGAATCCGAATCTTCGGAGATTTCTTCGAAAGTGGCGGTGGCGCTCTGGCCTGCCCGGGTCCGCTTCAGGTATTCCGCCAGCATCCCCGTATTCGCAGTTCGTCTCTTCCCGTCGAACGAGTGCGCGGCGACGCCGAAGCCGAGGACCGGGACGAGCGTCCAGTACTTCAGGTTGTGGCGGCTCTCCGAGCCGGGCATCGCCCAGTTCGAGAGCTCGTAGCGCGGGAGGCCCGCCCTCTCGAGGCGCTCGTCGACCTCCAGCCAGCGGTCCGCCATCTCGTTGTCGTCAGCGAAGAGGTCCGGCCGCGCCTTCTTCATCGCGACGAGCTTCGGCGCCTTGTCGATCTCGAGGAGGTAGATGGACAGGTGCGAGACGCCGGCCTCGAGGAGCCCGTCCAGGCTCGCCTGCAGGCTCTTCCGCGTCTGGCCCGGGATGCCGACCATGAGGTCCGCCGAGACGTTCCCGAACGCCTCTACGGCCGCCCGGACGGCGTTCCGGGCCGACGCGGCGTCGTGCCGCCGTTCGAGGGGAACGAGCTCGGCGTCGACGAGGGACTGGACGCCGACGGACAGGCGATTGACTCCGATTGCCTGAAGAGCAGAGATCTTCGCGGCGTCGAGGTCATCCGGATTCGCCTCGGCGGTGATCTCACCATTCGAAGAGATTCCGAGAGTTTCTTCGAGTGTCCCGAGCAGGCGGCCGAGGCGGGGCGCGTCGACGTAGCTCGGGGTTCCCCCGCCGAAGTACACGGAGTCGAAGACCGGAGGATCGGATTTCTGCTCATATGCGGCGGCCGCTTTGCGGCCGCCGATAGCAGGAAATATTTCTCCCGAACGCCCGATGTCAAGGGCGCGCTCCGCGCGCCGCGCAGCGGTCGAAGACCCTTGACATCGAGCGTTCGGGAGACACGCCTCTCTCTCCCTGATCTCTCTTTCCAGAGCAGAAAAATATTCGTTCTCTTCGGACCTCCCCTCGAGCGCCACGAACGAGCAGTACGTGCAGCGGTGCGCGCAGAACGGCACGTGAACGTACGCGCCGGGCGCGGAGGTGGCGCCCGCGGGGAGGTCGGCGGCCCCGCGCGTCACGCGCCTTCGGCCAGGAGCTGGCGCAGCCGCTCGTCGCGCGCGAGCGCGTCCGCGTCGCCGAGCCGCGCCGCGAGAAGGCGCTCGACGTACTTCCCGAGGACGTCCACCTCGAGGTTCACGCGATCTCCCGGCCGGCGCTCGCCGAGCGTCGTCGCGGAGAACGTGTGCGGGATCACCGCGACGTCGAACGAGCCGTCCCTCAGCGCGGCGATCGTGAGCGAGACGCCGTCGACGGCGATCGATCCCTTCTCGACCGCGTAGCGGGCGAGGGCCGCCGGGAGCGAGAACGTGAACGTCCAGGAGTCGCCCGCGCTCGCAACCCCGAGCACCTCTCCGGTCCCGTCGACGTGGCCCGCCACGACGTGGCCGCCGAGCCGGTCGGTCGCGAGGAGCGCCCGCTCGAGGTTCACCCGCGCCCCCGGCTCGAGCCCCCCCAGTGTCGTCCGCGCGAGTGTTTCGGGCGAGACGTCGAACGTGAGCTCCTTCGGGTCGGCGACCGGCAGGACCGTCAGGCAGACGCCCGACACGGAGACGCTCTCTCCCGGAGCGGCGTCCGCGTAGGCGGCCGGGCGCTCAACCGAGAGGACCGCCCCGCCGGGAGACGTGCGGCGCGCGACGATTTTCGCGCCCGCCGAGACGAGGCCGGTGAACACGCGAGGATCCTACGCCACGGGACGTCGCCGGGCCGAGAGTCGCACGTCCCCCCCGATCCTCACGACCTCCATCTCGGTCAGCGTGATCGCGTCGAGAATGGACCCCGCCCCCTCCCCGGCGACCGGGACGCGGGCGGCGACGCCGCCGAGGATCTTCGGGGCGACGTAGACCGTGACGCGATCCACGAGCCCCGCCGCGAGGAACGACGCCGCCGTCACGCCGCCACCCTCGACGAGAAGGGACCGCGTCTCGACCGCGTAGAGCTCCGCGAGGACGGCCTCGAGATCGACCCCGCCGAAACGCGCGGGCCGCGAGACGACGTGGACGCCGCGGTCTCGGAACGCCGCCAGACGGGCGTCGTCGTCGGGCACGGCCGTGACGAGCCAGACCTCCCCACCGGCGGCCGAGAAGACACGGGCCGAGGCCGACGCGCGGAGGGCGCCGTCGAGGACGAGCCTCCGGTGCGGCACGATCGCGGTCGAGAGGGCGAGCCGGCGCGTCAGAAGGGGATCGTCCGCGAGAACGGTCGCCGCGCCGACGAGGATGGCGTCGTGCTCCTCGCGCAGGAGGAGGGCGTCGCGGCGGGCCGACTCGCCGGAGATCCACTGCGACTCGCCCGTTCGCGTCGCGGTCTTGCCGTCGAGGGACGCGGCCCACTTCAGGTGGACGTACGGCCGGCGCGCGCGGGCGGCCGTCAGGAACGGCTCGTTCACGCGCTCCGCCTCGGCGGCGTAGGCCCCCACGAGCACCTCGACGCCCCGGTCCCTCAGCCGCCGGATGCCGCGGCCCGAGATGCGCGTGTCGGGGTCCTCCACGGAGCAGACGACGCGCGCGACCCCGGACGCGAGAATCGCCTCCGTGCAGGGAGGCGTCCGCCCGAAATGCGAGCACGGCTCGAGGTTCACGAGGAGGGTCGCGCCGCGCGCGCGCTCCCCCGCGGCCTGGAGCGCGACCGCCTCTGCGTGGGCGGACCCGGCGCGGTCGTGCCAGCCCTCCCCGACGACGGTGCCCGCGGCGTCCACGATGACGCAGCCGACCCGGGGGTTCGGAGACACGGAGAACCGGCCGCGCGCCGCGAGCTCGAGGACGCGCCGCCACAGGACGTCGAGCGCGGCGGGGGCGGACGGGAACGAGTCAGTCATCGACGAGAGCGGAGGCGAACGCCTCCGGGTCGAAGTCGACGAGGTCGTCGGCCGTCTCGCCGAGGCCGACGAAACGGACGGGCAGGCCCAGCTCGCGCACGATCGCGAGGATGACGCCGCCCTTGGCCGTGCCGTCCATTTTCGTGAGGACGAGTCCCGTCACGCCCGCGGACTTCGTGAACTCGCGAGCCTGCGAGATGCCGTTCATCCCCGTGACGGCGTCCAGGACGAGGAGCACCTCGTGCGGCGCCCCGGGGATGATCCGCGAGGCAACGCGCCGCATCTTCGAGAGCTCCTCCATGAGGTTGTGCTTCGTGTGGAGGCGGCCGGCCGTGTCGACGTACAGGAGGTCCGCCTTCTTCGCGACGGCCGCGGCGCACGCGTCGTGGACGACGGCCGCGGGATCGGCGCCCGCCTTGTGCTTCACGAGAGGGACGCCGAGGCGGTCTGCCCAGATCTCGAGCTGCTCGACCGCGGCGGCGCGAAACGTGTCGGCGGCCGCGAGGACGACGGAGCGCCCGCCCGCGACCGCGCGCGCGGCGAGCTTGGCCGCCGTCGTCGTCTTGCCCGTCCCGTTCACGCCGACCATGAAGATGACGTGCGGGGTCCCGGCCGGGATCGCCGGTCCCGGGACCGAGAGCCGCCGCGCGATCTCGGCCCTGAGGACGCGGCGCACGACGTCGGCCTCCCCGGCGTCGCGGCGGCCGGCTTCCTCCTTCACCGCGGCCACGAGCTCGGCGGCGGTCTGAGGCCCCACGTCGGCCGTCAGGAGAGCCTCCTCGAGCGCCTCGAGCGCCCGCGGATCCGGCTCGAACTTCGCCCGGATAGCCCCGCCCACCTTCGCAATGAGCTCCGTGTGCGTCATGAACAGACCGCGCTTCAGGCGGGCGAACACGGTGGGAGCGGTTTTCGCGGGTGTCTCGGCGTCGGCCATCAGGCCCGCGAGACTAGCAGGAGAGCGGCGTCAGGCGACCTCGGAGGCGAGGCGGTCCCGCGCGGCGTCCATGCCGGCCCTCACGACGGACGGGCGCCCGCCCGGGGCGAGGACCACGAGGAGGAAGAAGCCGGCCTTGACGGGCGAGGTGAGAACCTTCTTCCCGTCGAAGTCGAGCGCGAGCTCGGAGATCGCCCCGAGCCCCGCCCTCTCCGCCGCGCGGCCCATCTCGGCGAGCCAGACAGACTGGTATGCGCCGAGGACCTCGGTCGCGCTTTCGTCTCCCGCGCGCGCGACGACCTCTCCCTGCGGGTCGAGGAACGCGGCGCCGAGGGCGCCAGGCGATTCGAGGAGGCCCGTCAGGATCGTCTCGAGGCTCACGGCTTTCCCTCCGCCGGCCGGGGCTCGTTCTCGAGCCAGCGCTTCGCCTTCCGGCCCTCTTCGGTCTCGGGCGCGACGTCCGCCGCGCGCTGCATGAACTTGCGGGCGAGGTCCCGGCGTTCGCTCCCGAGCAGGCAGATCGCGGCCTGATAGTTCGCGACGGGGTCCTTCGGCTCGACCTTGAGCACGACGAGGAAGTCCTCGAGCGCGTTCGACGTCTGCTGGAGCTTCAGGCGCACGAGGCCGCGGGCGCGGAACGCCGGGACGTTGTCCGGGGAGTCCGCGATCGCGAGCGACAGCTCGCGCTCGGCGTCGCGGTAGCGCGCCCTCTTCTCGTTCAGGAGGCCGAGGTTGTAATGGGCGTTGACTTTCTCGGGCGACGGGGGACCGTCGAGCACGGCCTGGAAGTCGGCCTCCGCGTCGTCCCACTTCCCGACCTGGAGCCATGCGACGCCGCGGTTGTTGCGGGCTTCCACGAATGTCTCGTCCAGGGCGAGCGCGTCCGAGAACGCCTTCACGGCCGCCGGGTAGTCCTTCTTGTAGAGGAGGGCGAGGCCGAGGGCGTTCGGGACGTGCGGGTCGCGGGGCGAGCTCTTGCGCGCCTGGACGAGGAGCTGGATCGCCTCGTCCGCGCGCCCCTCGCGCAGCATCGTGAGGCCGCTGCGGTAGTCGACGAGGTCCGCGAGGATCGGGTTCTCCTTCGGCGGCGACGACATCGAGGGGCCGCAGCCGGCGAGGGCGAGCAGCGCGGCGAGCGCGCACGCGCCGGCACCGCAGCCGCGGGCCGACCGGGTCACGCGGACGCCTTCAGTGGGACTTCCTCGCCGAGGAACTCGAAGTCGCCCGACGACCAGGCCTTGTCCAGGGCCGTGATGACGGCGGGGTCGAAGGACTTCCCGGCGAAGGACTTGATCTGGCGGATCACGTAGTTGAGTGGCATGGCCTTCTGGTACGGCCGGGTCGTCGTCATCGCGTCGAACGTGTCCGCGACGGCCACGACGCGGGCGACGAGCGGGATCTTCTCTCCCTTGAGCCCGTCCGGGTACCCGCCGCCCAACCACTTCTCGTGGTGGTGCTTGATGCCGGGGATGACGTCCTTGAGCTGCGGAATCTGGCCCATGATGAGCGCACCTTTCATCGGATGCGTCTTCATGACCTCGAACTCCTCGTTCGTGAGGGCCGTGGGCTTGCGCAGGATGCGGTCGTCGATGCCGATCTTCCCGACGTCATGCAGGAGGGCGGAAAGGCGGATGATGCGGACCTCCTCGGCGGAGAGCCCCATGTGGCGCGCGAGGACGACGGCGTAGCGGGCGACGCGCTCGGAGTGGCCGCGCGTGTAGGGGTCCTTCGCGTCGATTGCGGCCGCGAGCGTCCGGACGGAGTTGATGAACAGCTCCTGGTTCTCCTTCGCGGCGAGCTTGAGCTTCTCGATGGACTTCTCGAGCGAATCCGACATCGAGTTGAACGTCTCCGACAGCTCCGCGAGCTCGCGGACGCCGCGCACGGACACGCGCTGTTTGAAGTCGCCCGCCGCGATGGACCGGACCTTCTCGACGAGCTCCTCGAGCGGGTGCGCGAGCATCCGCGCCGCGAAGAACGCGACGAGGGCCGCGAACCCGAGCGAGAAGACCGCGAGGAGGAGCGACGTCTTCTGGGCTTGCGCGACGGAGGCGTAGGCCTGTGCCTCGGCCTTCTCGACGATGACGCCCCAGTCCGGCGTCGACATCGCGGCCAGGGTGCCGAGGACGCGGCGGCCGCCGCGCGTGTACGACTTCGTCATCCGGACGGGGTGCGCGATGAACTCGCTCACGAGGTCGACCTGGTGGACGTCCTTCGACGCGAAGGCGGCCGGGTCGCTCGAGAGGACGAGCGTGCCGGAGCGGTCGACGACGTAGGCGAGGACGCCCGTCGACCGGGCCTCCTCCTCGAGCTTCACGCGGAGCGGGCCGAGGGACAGGAGCGCCTCGACGACTCCGATCGGCTCCTGGCCGTCGGCGGGCCGGACGGGCACCGCGAGGACGAGGCCGCCCTCGGGGAGTGCGCCCGTGAAGAGCGGCTCGCCGACGTACGTCTCGCCGCGCATCGCGGCGGCGTACGCCTGGCGGAGCGCCCGCTGCAGGTCGAGATCGAGCGTCCGCGATTCCGCCACGGCTCCGACGCCGTCGCGGTCCAGCGCCCGAATCACGAGGAAGCTCGCGTCGGCGTCCGCGTACTCGCGGAGCAGCTCCTTTTTCGAGAGGTAATAGAAGGGGTCGGGCGACATCGAGCTCGCGAGGCGCAGGCCGTCCGCGATCTTTCGAAGCTGGTTCTGGGCGTTCGTGATCGCCGTCTCGAACTTGTCGGCCAGTCCGACGGAGCTGTTCTTCAGGTACTTCTTCTCGGCGGTCTCGAGAGCGTCGCGGTTGATCCGTGTGACGTTCAGCGTGAGGAGCACGAGCGGCACGAGCGACACCACGACGAGCGCGGCGAGCAGAGCCGTAACGATCCGCAGACGCGGAATTCGAGCTACACCCATCCAATTTCAATTATACCGCGCGAGCGATTCCTGAAGCGCCGACGCCAGCTCCCCCCGGGAGACCCGGGTGACGCGGACGGCGCCGGGCCTCTCGAGGAGAACGGCGATGAGCCCGAGCCGGTCAGCCTTCTTGTCGGCGGCGAGGAGGCGCGTCACGGCGCGCACCTCCTCGGGCCGCGGCCGCGGCGGCCGAACGAGGCGCACGACGCGCTCCGCGAGCGCGTCCGCGGCCCCGCTCGCGAGGCCCGCGCGCGCCACGGAGAGCCGGAGCGCGGCGAGAAGGCCCCAGGCCACCGCCTCCCCGTGCTGCAGCCGGTGGCTCGAGGCCGTCTCGAGCGCGTGCCCCGCCGTGTGGCCGAAGTTCAGCGCGGCTCTGCCGCCCGAGCGCTCGAAGGGATCGGCGGACACGACGCGCGCCTTCACCCGGAGGCTCCGCCACAGGGCCTCCCCGGTCGCCCTCTCATCGCGCGCCGCCAGAGGAGCCTCGAGCCGCTTCATCGCGCGGTGAAAGCGCGCGTCGAGGAACGACGTCTTCACGACCTCCGCGAGACCAGACCGGAAGGCCCGGTCGGGCAGCGTCTCGAGGACGGCCGCGTCGGCCACCACGAGGCGCGGCGCGTGGAAAGCGCCCGCGAGGTTCTTGCCCTGCGGCAGGTCCACGGCCGTCTTCCCGCCGAGCGCGCTGTCGCAGGCCGCGAGAAGCGTCGTCGGCGCCTGCACGACAGGCACCCCGCGCAGCGCGAGCGCCGCGGCGAAGACCGGCCGACGTCGCCCACCGTCCCTCCGCCGAGCGCGACGACTCCTCCGTCGCGGCGCAGGCCGCGGCGGATGAGGTGTTCGATGAGGCGGCCCGAGGACGGCCCAGGTCTTCGCGGCTTCTCGCCATCGGGGACGAAGAGAGGGCTCTTTGCTTAGGACCCCCTCGACGCCTCCAGCGACAGCGAATCGCCATGCAGGCGAAAGATTTCTGAGAAGTGACGAGAAACCAGCGCCCCGGCGCGACGGAAGGGAGGCGCGCGGCGAGGGAAGCGAGGGCGCCGCGGCCGACGACGACGTCGGTCTTCGCGCCCGCGGCAATGAACGAGAAGGAAGTAGGGGCTGCGAACCCGCCGAACGTGCCGCACGCGCCGCGCCCCTCCCTCTCCCTCTTCCCTCTTCACCTTCTAAGAAATCTTCTCTTTTCTCTTCTTCTGTTTCTTAATCCAGGTCTTCGCCGGCTTCGCGAGCGCGATGTGGAGCTCGGCGAGCTGCTCGGGCGCGACGGGATTCGGGCACTCCGTCATGAGGTCCGTGCCGGAGGCCGTCTTCGGGAACGCGATGACGTCGCGGATCGAGGTCGAGCCCGTGAGGATCATGAGGATGCGGTCGAGGCCGAGCGCGATCCCGCCGTGGGGCGGCGCGCCGAAGCGGAACGCGTCGAGGAGGAACCCGAACTTCGCGCGGGCCTCCTCCTCTCCGATCCCGAGCCGCGCGAAGACACGCGACTGCACGTCGGGACGGTGGATCCGGATGGACCCCCCGCCGAGCTCCATGCCGTTCAGGACGACGTCGTACGCGCGCGCCTTCACGCGCGCCGGGTCGCTCTCGAGGAACGCGAGATCCTCCTCGCGCGGCGACGTGAACGGGTGGTGCGTCGCGTACCAGCGAGCGTCCTCCTCGTGCCACTCGACGAGCGGGAAGTCCGTCACCCAGAGGAAGTCGTGCCGGCCCTCGGGGATCAGCTTCTCCTCGCGCGCGATCTGCAGGCGCAGGGCGCCGAGGAAATCCAGGACGTTCTTGGCCTTGCCGCCGGCGATGAGGAGAAGGTCCCCGGACCGTCCGCCCAGCGCGGCGCCGATCTTCTCGACCAGAAGGTCGTTGAAGATTTTCTTAGAGTTGGAATTCCAGCTTCCGCCCTCGGCCGTCTTCAGCCAGAAGAACCACTCGATTCCCGCCGCCCGCGCCCCCTTCTCGATGTCGTCGAGGCGCTTGCGGGAAAACGACGCGCCCTGCGGCACGCACAGGCCCTTCCATCTCTCCACTTTCGAAGAAAGGTTCTCTTCGAACGTGCCCCCCAGGCCGTCGAGACTTCCGAGCTCCAGCCCGAACCGCGTGTCCGGCCGGTCGATCCCGTAGCGCTCCATCGCGTCGTCGTACGTCATCCGCCGGAAGGGCGCCTCGCACGCGATGCCCCATCGCGGGAAGACGCGCGTGAAGAGCTTCTCGACGAGGGCGAAGACGGTCTCCTCCGTCGGGAACGACATTTCGACATCGACTTGCGTGAACTCCAGCTGCCGGTCCGCCCGGAGATCCTCGTCCCGGAAGCAGCGCGCGATCTGGTAGTAGCGCTCCATGCCCGAGACCATGAGGAGCTGCTTGAAGAGCTGCGGGGACTGCGGGAGCGCGTAGAACTCGCCCGGGTGGATCCGCGAGGGGACGAGGAAGTCACGCGCGCCCTCCGGCGTCGACTTCGTGAGGATCGGCGTTTCGACGTCGAGGAATCCCTCCTCGTGCAGGACCTCGCGGATCGCCATCGTGACGGCGCTCCGCACGACGAAGCGCTTCGTCATCTCCGGACGGCGCAGGTCGAGGTACCTGTACGTGAGCCGCAGGTCCTCGGCCGCCTTGATCCCGTCCTCGATCGGGAAGGGCGGAGTGTCGGCCCGGTTCAGGATCGCGAGAGATGTCGCGCCGATCTCGATGGCGCCCGTCGGGAGCTCGGCGTTCACGGCGTCTGCCCCGCGGGAGACGACGGTGCCCGTCACGTCCACGACGAACTCGTTCCGCAGCTCCTTGGCGAGCGCGAGGAGGACCGCGTCCGGCAGGAGCTCCGCGTCGAAGACGACCTGCGCGAGGCCCGACCGGTCGCGGAGGTCGATGAAGACGAGGTCGCCGTGGTCGCGGCGGCGGTTGACCCAGCCCTGGAGGCGCACCGTCCGGCCGATGTCGGACGGGCGGAGGGAGCCTGCGGGCGTGCGGGAGGGAAGCGACATGGAGGGGGATCTTACAGACGTGCGCGGAGCGTCTCCACGACGGCGGCTCGCGGCAACTCCTCCTGGGAACGCGTCGCAAGGTTCTTGACGAGGACCGTTCGCGCCGCGCGCTCCTTCTCGCCGAGGAGCAGCGCGAACGCGACGCCCGTCCGCTCGGCGACCTTGAGGCCCGCGCCCGGACCCTTCGCGGCCGTCACGAGGTCGACGGCAATTCCGGCCCGCCGGAGCTCGCCCGCGAGGACGAAGGCGTCCGCGACGTCGGACGCGGCGAGCGGGACGAGCGTGACCCCCCGGACCGCCGCGAGCGCCTCCTCGCGGAACGCGGCAGGAAGGACGTCGACGAGGCGGTCCTCCCCGATCGCGAAACCGATCCCCGGCGTCTTCGGCCCGCCGAGGTCGGAGACGAGCCTGTCGTACCGCCCGCCGCCGAGGAGCGCGTTCTGCGCGCCGAGGCCGGCGGCGGTGACCTCGAAGACGGTGCGGGTGTAGTAGTCGAGACCGCGGACGAGAAGAGGATTTTCTTCGAAAGGTATATGGGCCGCACGCAGGAGCGCGACGAGCTCGCGGTGGTGCGCATCCGACGCCGGGTCGAGCGTCCCTAGGAGGTCGATCATCCGCGGGAACTGCGGGGACGAAATCAGCGTCTGAACGGCGGGGTCCTTCGAGTCGAGGACGCGTAGCGGGTTGTCGGCAAGGCGCCGCCGGTCGTCGTCGCCGAGCGCTCCCGCATTCTCATTCGAAGAAAAAAACGACCGAACGGCCTCGACGTACGCCGGCCGCGCGGCTTCGCCCCCCACGGAATTGAGCGACGCGGAGAGCCCCGTGAAGCCGAGACGTCCGAGGAAGTCGAAGAGCATCACGAGGACTTCGGCGTCGGTCGCGGCGTCCGCGGGGCCGAGCACCTCCGCGCCGATCTGGCGGAACTCGCGGTACCGCCCCTTCTGCGGACGCTCGTACCGGAACTGCGGCCCGACGTAGAAGAGCTTCCACGGCCGGCCGGCCTGCGCGAGCGAATGCTCGACGTAAGCGCGCGCGACGCCTGCCGTGTTCTCGGGCCGGAGCGTCACGGAGCGACCGCCGCGGTCCGTGAACGTGTACATCTCCTTGTGGACGATGTCCGTCGCCTCGCCGACGCTGCGCACGAAGAGCTCCGTCGACTCGAGGACCGGCGTCCGGATCTCGTCGTAGCCGTAGAGCGCGAAGACCTCGCGCGCGGCGGCCTCGACGCGGTTCCAGACACGCGTCTCGGGCGGGAGGATGTCCCGCGTCCCCTTCACGCTCGCGATCACGGCTTGAGGTACTCCGCCTTGTAGACGAGGTAGTTTCTCCAGTACGCCTCGAGGCCGGCGACCTCGGCCGGCGTGAGATCGCGCTTCAGCCTCGCGGGATTGCCGGCCCAGAGCGTCGCGGGAGGGATCACCGTGCCGGGAAGGACGAGCGCGCCGGCCGCGACGAGCGCGCTCTTCCCCACGTCCGCGTCGTCGAGGACCGTCGCGTTCATGCCGATCAGGGCGCCGCGGCGGATCGTGCAGGCGTGGACGACCGCATTGTGCCCGAGCGTGACCTCCTCCTCGAGGAGGAGCGGCCCCGTGTCCCGTGTGACGTGAAGCGTGCAGTTGTCCTGCACGTTCGAGCGGGCGCCGACGCGAATGTGGCAGCAGTCGCCGCGCACGACGGCGGAGTACCAGATCGAGACGTCGTCCCCGAGGACGACGTCGCCGACGACCGCGGCCGTCTCGGCCAGGAAGACGCGTTCGCCGAGTTTCGGGGTGTGCCCGAGATAGCTTCGCAGCACCATTTCGGCGGGCACGATACCAAACGCGGGTGTCTGGAACGCCGCTGCACAGTCCTCTGTGCGAGACGGAAAAAACCGTGTGAAGGTGCGGGGTTCAGCCCCTTTTCGCCCCTCAATCCACAGGGTTTTGCACAGAAACGGTCGAAAGCTCCAAGGCAAATGAATTCAAGAGCTTACGAGGCCCGAACCACAAAAACGGCCCGAGTTGTCGACCGCGCCTCGCCAGGACCCTGTGCGATACCTCAGCGCGAACGGGCGGTGCCTCTGGAGGCGCCGTCGAGGAGTTGCCTCGCCTGAGCCCGGGCCGGCTCTCCCACGGCCGCCCCGGCGAGAAGAGCCGCCACGGCCTCCACGCGCCCCCGGGCGTCGAGAACGGTGACCCGGGTGCGCGTGCGCCCGCCGGAGGCGACCTTTTCGACGGCGAGATGCGTCACGCCGGACGCGGCGACTTGCGGGAGATGCGTCACGACGAGGATCTGCTCACGGGCGGCCAGCGCACGGAGCTTCCGGCCGACGGCCTCCGCGGTCGCCCCCGAGACGCCCGCGTCCACCTCGTCGAAGACGAACGTGCGTCCCGGCCCCCGCCCGCCCGGGTCCCCCGACCGCCCCGCGGCCGCCTCCCCCTCGGCGAGAGCGGCCGCGAGCGCGAGCTGGACGCGCGAGAGTTCGCCGCCCGACGCGATCTTCGGGAGCGGCCGCGGCGGCTCGCCGGGGTTCGGGGCGAAGGAGAACGTCACGGCGTCGATCCCCCAGGGACCGAACGCGACGGGCTCGCCGCCTGCCGTAAACGCGCTCGCGGAGTCCGGACGGCGGCCGACCTCGACCGAGAAGGACGCGCGCCGGAAGGCGAGGTCCGAGAGGTGCGACTCGACGGCCTTTCCGAGGCGCGGCGCCGCCGCCGCGCGGGACTGCGAGAGCCCGAGCGCGGCGCGACGGTAGGACGCGAAGGCCTTCTGCGCGGCGTCTTCGGCCTTCCGCACGGCTCCCTCGAGATCCGCGAGCTCGTCGCGCTCCCTGCCGAGGGCGGCCCGCCTCTCGATCACGTCGGCGAGCGTCGCGCCGTACTTGCGCTTGAGCTTCGCGAGGGCGTCGAGCCGCTCGGCGAGGAACGCGAGGCGCGCGGGATCGGCCTCGAGCGCCTCGAGCTCGCGGGACGATTCGAAGGCGACCTCCCTCAGACGCTCGATCGCCTCGGCAAGCATCGCGTTTCGGGCGGCGTACGAAGAGGAGATTTCTTCGAGTGAAAGAAGGGCGGCGCGCGCCGCGCCGGCGGCGCGAAGGGCGCCCGACTCGTCGTCCTCGAGCGCCGCGACGGCCTGCGCGAGAAGCTGGCCCAGTTTCTCGACGTTCGCCAGTCTCCTCCTTTCAGAAGAAATCTCCTCGTCCTCTCCCTCTTTCGGAGCGACGGCGTCGATCTCGCCGATCTGGAAGTCGAGCAGCTCGAGCCGTTTGACTCGGTCGGCCCCCGCCTCGGCGAGGCGCGCGAGGTCGCGCTGGCGCACCGTGTACTCGCGGTGGAGGGCGGCGACGTTCGCGGCCTGCTCCTCGACGCCCGCAAAGCGGTCGAGCACCTCGCGCGGCACGGCGGGGTCGAGGAGCTCGCGCGCCTCCGCCTGCCCGTAGAGCACGAGAAGGCGCGCGGCGGCTTCCTGGAGCGTCTTGAGCGGCGCGGGGGACCCGTTCACGAGAAGCCTGCCCTTCGCCGCGCCCCCGGCCGCCGCGACTTCGCGCCGGACGACGACCTCGAACGCCCCCTTCACGGTGTCGAGCAGCCCGGCCTCTCCGAGCAAGGCACGGACCTCGTCGTCGTCGGAGTCGAACGCGCCCTCCACGACGAGGCGATCCGCGCCCGCGCGCACGAGCGCCGGGTCGCCGCGCCCCCCGGCGAGGAGGAGCAGGGCGTCCACGACGAGCGTCTTGCCGGCGCCCGTCTCCCCGGTCAGGACCGTTAGCCCCTCGCCGAACGCGACCTCGACGTCCTCGAGGACGGCGAGGTCGCGGACGCGAAGGGACGTCAGCACGCGCTAGCGGGCGCGGCGCGCGCGCGGTCGGCCGGCGGCGCGGTCGCGCATCCAGCGCAGGGCGAGGCCGAGGCCGAACGCGGTCGCCCCGACCGGGTAGCCGGCGAACTCGCGGTCGACGTTGGCCGTCGCCGCGATGTCGAGGTGCGCCCACGGCGTCCTCGGATCGACGAACTCCTTCAGGAACATCGCCCCGTTGATGGAGCCGCCGAAGCGGCCTCCCGTGTTCTTGATGTCCGCCCAGTCCGAGCGGATGTTCTCGCGGTACTCCTCCCACATCGGGAGGCGCCAGATCCGCTCGTCCGTGCGCTCGCCCGCCGAGACGAGCGCGCGCGAGAGGTCGTCGTGATCCGTGAAGACGATCGCGGCCTCGAGCCCGAGCGCCACGAGAGCGGCGCCCGTGAGCGTCGCGAAGTCGAGGATCGCGGCGGGCTTCCAGTCGGCCGCGTAGTCGAGCGCGTCCGCGAGGATCACGCGCCCCTCGGCGTCCGTGTTGTCGATCTCGGCGGTCTTCCCGTTGCGGAAGCGGACGATGTCGCCCGGCTTGTAGGCGCTTCCGGACGGGAGGTTCTCGGTGAGAGCCGCGACGCCGAGGACGTTGACGGGCAGCTTCAGGTCCGCCGCCGCGAGGACGATCCCCATCGCGGTCGCGGCGCCCATCATGTCCCACTTCATGTCGCCCATCTTCTCGGACGGCTTGATCGAGATGCCGCCCGAGTCGAACGTGACGCCCTTGCCGACGAACGCGAGAGGCGGGTCGCCCTTCTTGCCGCCCTTCCACTCGAGGACGACGACGCGCGGCTCCTCGGCGGACCCGCGGTTCACGGCGAGCAGGCCCCCCATCTTCTCGCGCCGGATCGCCTTCTTGTCGAGGACCTTCGCCCTCAGGCCGCGCGCGCGCGCCTCCTCGGAGACGCGGCGCGCGAAGTCGCGCGGGACGAGGTCGTTCGACGGCGTGTTGCCGAGGTCCCGGACGAACGCGGCGACGCGGGCGAGCGCCTCGGCGTCGCGCGCTTCGGCCGCCGTCGCGCCCGCGAAGGCGCCCGCGGGCGTGACCGCGACGGAGCCGAGCGTCTTCTTCTCCTTGTCCATCGTCTTGTAGACGGGAAATCCGTAATCCGCGAGCGCGAGCGCGCGGAGCAGGAACTCGCGGGTCTCTTCGGCGTCCATCCGCTTGAGCTTGAAGGGAAAGTCGAGGATCGCGGACCGCTCGCCGCTCCGGCTCAACGTCTTCGCGACGCTGCGCAGGATCCCCCGCGCCTTGCGCGGGCTCACTTCGAGGCTCTTGCCGCCCCCGAAGACGTAGAGACGCGCGGCGGGAGACCCGCCGAGAGGGACGGTGAAGACGGCCCCATCGGCCGTCGGCTGCGCCGGAGCGGATTCGGCGGCCTTCGCGCGCACTGCGACAGGCAGCGTCGCGAGCCCTTCCTTCGGGCTCGACCCGACCGCGAACGCGACGAAGGCGTCCGCGCGCGCGCCACCCTTCCGGCTGCGAATCACGAGCTTGAGCAAAATGACCTCCTGTTCCCTTGGCCGCCAAAGTCTAGCGCGCCCTCCCGCTCCTGAGCCCTAGAATCCCGCGCATGCCGGAAGCCGTTCTCGAGACGTCCCTGCCCGGGCTCCCCCCGCCACGCCGCGGCAAGGTGCGCGACGTCTACGATCTCGGCGACCGACTCCTCCTCGTCGCGACCGACCGCATCTCCGCGTTCGACTGCGTGCTCTCGCCCGGGATCCCCCAGAAGGGAAAGATCCTCACGCAGCTCTCGAACTTCTGGTTCCGGCGCTTTGCCGACGTCGTCCCGAACCACCTCGTCGAGACGGAGGCGGTGAGGTTTCCCGAGGCCGCGTCCGCGCACGCGCCCATCCTCGCCGGCCGCAGCGTCCTCGCGACGAAGTGCACGGTCGTCCCGTTCGAGTGCGTGGCGCGCGGGTACCTCGCGGGCTCCGGCTGGAAGGAGTACCGCGAGAGCGGCTCCGTGTGCGGCATCGCGCTCCCGAAGGGGCTGCGCGAGGCGGACCGGCTTCCCGAGGCCATCTTCACGCCCGCGACGAAGGCCGAATCCGGACACGACATCAACGTCTCTTTCGACGCGATGGCGTCGTCCGCGGGAACGGAGCTCGCGGCACGCCTGAAGGCCGTCACGCTCGAGCTCTACGGCCGCGCGGCCGCCTACGCCGCCGGCCGGGGGATCGTCCTGGCCGACACGAAGTTCGAGTTCGGTCTCGACGCGTCCGGCCGGCTCGTCTGGATCGACGAAGCGCTCACACCGGACTCCTCGCGATTCTGGCCCGCCGACACGTGGCGGCCCGGGGGCTCGCCGCCGTCCTTCGACAAGCAGTTCGTGCGCGACTTCCTCGAGACGACGGGCTGGAACAAGACGCCGCCGGCGCCGGTCCTCCCCCCCGACGTCGTCGCCGGCACGCGCGCGCGCTACGCCGAGGCCTACGAGCGGCTGACCGGACTGGCGTTCAGGGCCTGAAGGGGGGCGCCCGGCCTCTACTGGGAGACGGGCTCGTCCGCGAACTCCTCCGGAGGCGCCGCCTCGTCCGGCGGGAGCTTCGCGAGCTCCCGTCCCACGAGGGCCTGGTGGTGGACCTCTTCCTCCTGGAGCTCGAGGAACAGCTTGCGGACGGGGTCTGCGACCGGCAGCTTGAGCGCGTCCGTGAAGAACCAGTGCGCCTTGACCTCGGCCGCCATCGCGACCGTGAGCGCCTCGTGGAGCGTCATGAACGCGTGTACGTTCTCGTACTCCGGCGCCTCGATCTCCCACACCATCGAGCGGTCGACCCGGCGGGGCGCGTCTCCGAACAGCTCCTTGCGGCGCGCGGCGAGCTCCTCGCCGTGGCGGGCCTCGTTCGCGGCCATGAAGTGGAAGAACGTGGCGGCCTCGGCCGTATGGTGCGCCTCCATCTGCGCCACGAGCTCGTCGTAGCGCTCCTTCGCCTCCTCCTCCACGAGGATCGCGAGGTCGAGGGCGTCCTGAAGGTCGAGCTTCGCGAGATCCAGCGTCTTCGTCATGGTGCTCTCCGGAGGCTACGCTCGCACGGAAGCGCCGGGGCGCAAAATGATGCAACCGGATCAACCGGGAAACCCTGGCGGAGGCGGTCCGTAAAACGGCTGGAGGCCCCGATGGCGAAGTTCCTGCTCTGGGTCATCCTCTTCGTACTGTGCTGGCCGCTCGCGATCTTCGCGCTCGTCGCGTTCCCGTTCGTCTGGCTCATCCTGCTTCCGTTCAAGGTCCTCGGGATCGCGGTCGGAGGCGTCCTCGCATTCCTCAAGGCGGCTCTGTTCCTCCCCGCGCGCCTCCTCGGCGGCCGGCCCGTCTGACTCAGGTCCGCGCGAGCAGCTCCTCGACGCTTCGGAGCGGAACGACCGAGAGATCCGGAAACGCCGCCGCCTCGCCCGCGTTGCCCGCGGGAACGAGCGCGGCCTTCAAACCCAGCGAAACGGCCTCCTTGAAGCGAAGGGTCGCGTCCGAAACCGCGCGCACCTCGCCGAGGAGTCCCACCTCCCCGAACGCGAACGCCCCTGCCGGGAGCGAACGGCCGCGCAGGCTGCCCGCGACCGCCGCGCAGACGGCGAGGTCCGCCGCCGGCTCGGCGCTCTCGGCACCCCCCGCGACGTTCAGGAACACGTCGTGCGACGCGAGCTTCAGTCCGCCGTGCCGCTCGAGGACGGCGAGGAGAAGCGCGAGGCGCGTCGCGTCGAAGCCGATCGCCGTGCGGCGGGGCGAGCCGTACTTCGCCTCCACGGTCAGCGCCTGCACCTCGAGGAGGAGCGGGCGCGTTCCCTCTACGCCCGCGAGGACGACCGAGCCGGGCCGCGAGCCGGCGCCCGTGCCGAGATAGAGCGCGGACGGGTTCGCGACCTCGACGAGGCCCGCGCCGGTCATCTCGAAGACGCCGAGCTCGTGCGCGGGCCCGAACCGGTTCTTGAGAGCGCGGACGACGCGCTGCGCGTGGAAGCGCTCTCCCTCGAACGAGAGGACCGCGTCCACGAGGTGCTCGAGCGTCTTGGGCCCGGCGAGCGTCCCGTCCTTCGTGACGTGCCCGATCAGGAACACGGGGACTCCGGTCGTCTTCGCGAACGCCTGCAGCCGGCTCGCGCACTCGCGCACCTGCGTGACCGAGCCCGCCGCCGCGGGCACGGCCGGCGAGGAGATCGTCTGGATCGAGTCCACGACGACCGCCGCATACCGGCGCGCGCGCGCCGCGTCGAGGATCGCATCGAGGTTCGTCTCGGCGAGGAGGAGGACGCCCGCCCCCGCCGCACCGAGTCGCTCGGCGCGCATCCTCACCTGCTGCGCGGACTCCTCGGCGCTCACGTAGAGGACGTCGCCGACGCGATCCGACAGGCACGCCGCCACCTGCAGGAGCAGCGTCGACTTGCCGATCCCCGGCTCGCCCCCGAGGAGGACGATCGAGCCCGGCACGAGCCCGCCGCCGAGGACGCGGTCCACGTCGGCCATGCCCGTCGGGATGCGCGGAACCTCCGCGCCGACGACGTCCGAGAGCCGGATCGCCGCGGACGCACCCGCGGACGCGACGGCGGACGAGCGCGGCGCTTCCCGTTCTTCGGCGAGCGTGTTCCATCCCCCGCACTCCGGGCAGCGCCCGAGCCACTGCGGGCTCTGGGCGCCGCAGGCGGAGCAGGCGAAGACGATGGAGGGCTTGCGGGCCACTATTTCGGAATCGGGATCGAGGGCAGGAGCGCCTTGAGGTCCTCGTCCTTCCAGCGGAGGCCGCCGCCGATGAAGAGGCCGCGCAGGCCGGGGTTCAGGAGGTCGTCCCCGCCGCCCGTCACGTAGAGGTTCGGGCTCGCGTTCCAGCGGCCGTAGAGCTTCACGTGCCCGCGGTAGTTGTCGCGCGAGAAGTCCCATACTTCTCCGGCGATCCGGAACGTGTCGGCCTTGAACGTCTGCTCGATCGCGGCGCCGCCGCGCGACTCGATGAGGCCGGCCCTGAGGATCGTGTCCTTGAGGCGGTAGCCGAGCTGGAGCGAGAGCAGGAGCTTGTCGACGTACTGCTCGCCCGTCGTATGGATCGTCTGCTGGCTCCCGTTCGGGAACGTGACGGTCGACGTCTGGTCGAGGTTCTCGCGGAAGCCCTTCGGCGTCGCCCCGATTTCGAGGCGGTAGAACTTGTTGTCGCGCGGGATCGCGTCCAGCGTGAAGTAGTACTTGCCGTCCCCGAGCCGGGAGGCGTATTCGGCCCGGAACCCGAGGTCGAGCTGGATCCGGTTGACCCGCGAGAGCGTCTGGTTCAGCGACTCGACGCCGGTCTTGACGGACGTGAGCGCGTCGTTGAGGTTCTTGTGCGTCTCGTCGTCGTTCAGGAGCTTGCCGATCGTCCCCTGGCCCGTGTCGATCTTCCCCGTGATCGAGTTCAGGTTGTCAGCCGTCGTCTTGAGCTTCTCCGAGATCTCGTCGGCGTTCGACACGGTGGACTTCAGGTTCGCCCGGTTCTCCTCGAGGATCCTGTCCATGCGCGCGAGCGTTTCGCGCATCTGGGTCGAGAACTCCTTGAGGTTCGCGAGCGTCGTGTCGATGTTCCCGCGGTTCTGCTCGACCATCTCGCGGAGCGCCTCGGAGAGCGCGCCGATGTTGTCCACGATCCGGTTGAGCTTCTCCTCGCCCTGCTTGCCGCCGAGCGACCCCGCGAGCGCCGACGACAGCTCCTTGAGGTCCTTGCCGATGTCCGTCGCCATCTTCGTGAGGTCCTCGAAGCCCGCCGCGGAGGACCCCTCGAGAAGAGCGCCCTGCGGGAGGCGCGGCGCGCCCGGCGCTCCGGGCTGCAGCTCGACGTACTTGTCGCCGAGGAGCCCGAGGCTCCGGACCTGGGCCGAGGCTCCCTCGCGGAGCTCGACGCCGGGATCCAGCGCAAGGTGCACGACCGCGGTGCCGTCGGGGCGGAGCGAAATCCCGTCCACCTTGCCGACCCTCACGCCGGCGATCCGGACCGCGGACTTGTCGTCGAGGCCGGCGACGTCCTTGAAGTGCGCGTCCGCCGCGTTCGTGCGCGCCTTCTTCCCGAAGTGGATGTCCTCGATCTTGAGGATGAGGATTCCGAGGGCGACGAGGACGACGACGAAGAAGGCGCCGATCTTCGCGGTGGTCGTCATGTGGACTCCATCATACGGAAGGCGCCGCCGAGGGGGCCGTCCCGGGACGGCGCTCGGGCTCGACCTCCGGCGGCGCGAGCTCGCTGTCCCCCTTGACGAACGCCGCGACGCGCGGGTCGCCGGAGGCCTCGAATTCCTTCGGAGGCAGGTCGATCGCGATCTTGCCGTGCGCGAGGAGGCCGACGCGGTCGGCGATCGCGAACGCGACCTTCAGGTCGTGCGTGATCGTGATCGCCGTCGGGTTCATCCTCCTGCGCATCTCCTCGATGACCCGCACGAGGACGTCCGTCGTGATCGGGTCGAGACCCGTCGTCGGCTCGTCGAACAGGAGGATCTGCGGCTGCAGCGCGATCGCGCGCGCGAAACCGACGCGGCGCCGCATGCCACCGGACAGCTCGGACGGACGCTTGTCCTCGATTCCCGGGAGCCGGACGAGCTCGAGGCATTCCGCGACGCGGTCCGCGATCTCCTTCTTCGACTTCTTCGTATGGCGCGCGAGCGGGAACGCGATGTTCTCGCCGACGCTCATCGAGTCGAACAGGGCGCCTTCCTGGAAGGACATCCCGCACTTCCGGCGCAGAACGTCGCGCTCGCGGGACGTGACCGCCCAGAGGTCTTCGCCGTCGATCTCGACGGAGCCCGCGTCGGGCTTCAGGAGCCCGAGAACGTGTTTGAGGAGGACGCTCTTGCCGATCCCCGATTGCCCGAGGAGGACGAGGGATTCGCCCTTCTCGACGGCGAGATCGAGATGGTCGAGCACGACCTTGGGGCCGAAGGCCTTCGTGATCCCGCGCAGGCGGATCGCCGGGACTCCGGAAGCCACGGGAGCCTCCATCAGAAGAGCACCTTCGTCAGGAAGAAATCGGCGATCAGGATCGCGAGCGAGCCGAGGACGACGGCCGACGTCGTCGACGCGCCGACTCCCTCCGCGCCGCCCTTCGTGTCGTACCCCGTCTGGCAGCCGATCATCGAGAGCAGGAGCCCGAACACGGCAGACTTGATGAGCCCGGACGTCAGGTCCTCCATGTTCAGGAACTGGAACGTGTTGTTCATGTACACGACCGGGTTTGCGCCGAGGTACTGGACCGCGACGACGTATCCCCCGAGGATGCCCGTCGCGTCGGCGAGGACGACGAGCATCGGGGCGACGATGATCCCGGCGAGGACCCGCGGCACGAACAGGTACTGGACCGGATCGGTCGCGAGCGAGACGAGGGCGTCGATCTGCTCCGTCACGCGCATCGACCCGAGCTCGGCCGCCATCGCGCTCCCCGCCCGCCCGGTCACCATGAGCCCCGTCAGGACCGGACCGAGCTCACGGAGCATCGAGAGCGCGACGACCGAGCCGATGTAGCCCTCGGCGTGAAAACGCTGGAAGCCCTTGAACGTCTGCAGCGCGAGGACGCCCCCCGTGAAGAGCGCCGTCAGGAAGACGACGGGAACCGAGTCCACGCCGACGCGGACGACCTGCTTGGCCGTCATCGAGATCTGGTAAGGCGGCATCACGGCGCCCCGGAGAGTCTGGCCGAGCAGCTCGAAGAACCGGCCGACCCCTTCGAAGACGCCCAGGACACCGCGCCCGATGGCCTCGAGCACGACTTTCACAGGAACTTCGAAACCTGCGCCACCGTCCGTCCGCCTTCGCGGATGATACGCGGCACGCGCGGCCCGATGCCGCAGAGGAGCTCCCACGAGACCGTGTCCGCCGTGGCCGCGACCTCGTCGACTCCCAGAGGGACGCCGGATTGCGTCCCGAAAAACACGGCCTCGTCGCCCCGGGCGGGCGGCTGCGGCAGGTCGGTGACATCCACCTCGGTCAGGTCCATGGAGATGCGCCCGGCGATCGGGCAACGCTTCCCGCCGATCAGGACCTGTCCGCGGTTCGAGAGCGCGCGTCGGACCCCGTCCGCGTAACCGGCCGCGACGACGGCGAGCGTCGTCGTCCGCGCGCACACGAACGTCCCGCCGTAGCCCACGCGCGTACCGACCGGGACGGTCTTGACCTGGTCGACGACGGAGACGAAGGACATGACGTCCTGCAGCTTGTCGCCAGCCGCGGATGGGACCTCGGGGACCCGGGCGTAAAGCGCGAGGCCGGGGCGGACGTGGGTCACGGTGGTGGAGGAAGAAGAGGAGGGAGATTCCTTAAAAGGTAAGAGGGCCAGCCGCGCCAGCGTTCCGCCCGAGTTGTCCATGTGGATCATGGTGGGCCGGTGACCCGCTGCACGGACCGCCTCGACACCTTCCAAGAAAATCTTCGTCTGGTCGGCGTTCTGCACGGACGCCACGTCGTACGCCGAGGCGAAGTTCTGGAAGACACCTTCCAGGAAAATCTTCTTCCCGATCCCCTCGATGATCTCGAGGGCCCGGGGCAGGTCCTCGGGGCGCAGCCCGAGGCGCGTCATGCCCGTGTCGAGCTTCAGGTGCACGGGAAGGACCCTCTCTCTCCCCTCTTCACCTTCCAGGAAATTCTTCAATTCCTCGGCCTGCTCGACCGAATGCAAATTGGGAGTGAGCCCGCCCGCGACGAGGGCGGGCAGCTGGTCCTTCCCGATCCACCCCATCACGAGGATCGGCTGCGCGACCCCCGCGCGCCTGAGCTCGAGGCCCTCCTCGACGACCGCGACCGCGAACATCGTCGCGCCCTCCCTTGCGAGGCGGCGCGCGACGGGGACGGCGCCGTGCCCGTACGCGTCCGCCTTCACGACGGGCAGGACCGCGCAGCCCGCGGGCAGGCCCGTCCCGAGGGCGTGGTAGTTCCCGGCAAGCGCGTCGAGATCCACGACGGCCCGCGTCGGTCGCAGGGGCGCGTGGGTCACAGACCGGGGCCTTCGCTGATCATCGCGAGGTCGGAGAAGCGCGTGTATTCGCCCGACCATCCGAGCGTGAAGCGGTCCGTCGGACCGTTGCGCTGCTTGGCGATGACGACGTCGCAGACGTTCTTCTGCTCCGTGTCCTTGTCGTAGTACTCGGGCCGCGAGAGAAACAGGACGACGTCGGCGTCCTGCTCGATCGCGCCCGACTCGCGCAGGTCGCTGAGCACGGGCTCCTTCTCGGCGCCGCGCTGCTCCGTGCGCCGCGAGAGCTGCGAGAGCGCGATGACCGGGACTTCGAGCTCCTTCGCGAGCGCCTTGAGGCCGCGCGAGAACGCGCTGACCTCCTGCGTGCGGTTCTCGACCTTGCCGCGCGTCCCCATGATCTGGAGGTAGTCCACGAACACGGCGTCGAGGCCGGCGCGCTGCTTGAGCTGCAGCGCCCGGGCGCGCATCTCGAGGAGCGTGATCGCGGGCGAGTCGTCGACGTAGAGCTGCGCCTCGCGCATCTGCTGCGTCGAGAAGAACAGGGCCTTCTTCTCTTCCTTGCTGAGCCGCCCCTCGCGCAGGCGCTGAAGGTTCACGCGCGCCTCGGAACACTGGATGCGGAAGCCGAGCTGCTGGGCCGACATCTCGAGCGAGAAGAACCCGACGACGTGCTTCTGGTGGATCGTCAGGTACGAGGCGATGTTCAGGGCGAACGCCGTCTTGCCCATTCCGGGCCGGGCGGCGACGACGACGAGGTCCGTCTTCTGAAGGCCCTGCGTCAGCGCGTTGAGCCGCGTGAAACCCGTCGGGAGGCCCGTGAGCATCGTCCCGCGCCCGTGGATCCTCTGGATCTCCTCCTCGTTCCTCTCGGCGATGCGCGAGAGCTTCACGAATCCGCCCTTGATCGAGCCCTTCGCGATCTCGACGAGCTCGCGCTGGGCGTTCTCGAGAACGGTCTCGGCGTCCGGCGCGGACACGGCCTCGCGGATCGCGCGTCGGGACTGGAGGATCACGAGGCGTCTGAGCGACGCCTCGCGGACGAGGCGCGCGTAGCTCTCGACGTTCTCGACGTCCGGGACGAGGTCGACGAGCGACGCGAGGTAGGCGGGGCCGCCCGACCGGTCGAGCCGGCCCGTCTTCTCGAGCTCGCTCTGGACGGTCACGAGGTCGATCCCATCGCGGCGGTCCGCGAGCGCGAGCGCCGCCTCGTAGATCGCCCGGTGGGCCTCGCTCGCGAAGTCGTCCGGCGCCAGGAACTCCATGACCCTCGAGACGAGGGCCCCGTCGATGAGGACGGCCCCGAGCAGGCTCCGCTCCGCGTCCGGGCGGGACGGGAGCGTTTCGGGGTCGACGGGGGCGAGGACGGACATCCTGGGACCGCGAAGGATATCGCGCATGCAGGCGCCCGGCGCTCCGCCCGTCAGCGCGGCGAGAGGTCCAGCGGCGGGCGCCCGGATTCGGCGCGGCGTGCGTGGGCCGCCGCCACCATCCGGTCCCAGCCTGCGGCGTCCAGCCGGCACGCGCCGACGCGCTTTCGGGCGTCGGGGGGTCCGTGATAATCGGAACCGGCGGACTTCAGGAGCCCGTGCCGCTCGGCGAGCGCCGCGAACTCGCTCTCTTTCCCCGCCTGGTCGACGTGGTAGGCCTCGAGGCCGTCGAGGCCCGCCTGCGTCCCGAGAGCCACGACCCGGGACGGATCCTTGTACCAGATCGGGTGCGCGATCACGGAGAGGCCGCCGGCCTTCCGGATCGCCGCGATCGCTTCCTCGAGCGTCCATTTCGGCTTCGGGACGTAGCCCGGCCTGCCGTGCGCAAGCCATTTGTCGAAGGCTTCCTCGAACGTCTTCACATAGCCCTTCGCGACCATGGCCCTCGCGATGTGCGGCCGCCCGAACGCGCCCTCCCCGACGACCGCGCGGATCGCCGCGAGGTCGAGCGGCATCCCGAGCGACGCGAGCTTCTCCACCATCGCCTCGCCGCGCGTGTCGCGGTCGTCGCGGAACAGCTCGAGCTTCGCCTTCAGCCCGGGCTCGCCGGGGTCCAGAAAGAGACCGAGGACGTGGACATCGTCTCCGTCGCACCGCGTCGAGAGCTCGCTCGCCGCGACCGTGACGAGGCCGGTCCCCTTCGCCGCGGCCTCGAACTCGGGCAGGCCGTGAAGCGCGTCGTGGTCCGAGAGCGCGAGGACCGAGAGCCCGGCCTCGACCGCGTATCCGACGAGGCGCGCCGGAGCGTCGACGCCGTCGGAGAACGTCGAATGGCAATGCAGGTCGGCACCGCGGAAGGTGGACACCCGCGAATCGTAGCGCGGCGCGGCACGGCCGCGTCCTGTACGCTCCGGGCGTGAGCCGCGCCTTCCGTTCCGCCCTCGCCGGCGCGCTCGCCGCGGCGCTCGCGGGATGCTCGGTCCGATCGCGCGTCGAGAGCGCCGTCGAAGCCGTCGGCCGGCGCTCGGACGTCTCGGTCTGCGTCCTGTTCTGCGACGGCCTCTCCAAGGAGGCCTTCGACCGTCTCCTCGCCGAGGGGGCGCTCCCGAACGTCCGCCGCGAGATCGTCGACCGCGCGCTCGTCGTCGACAACGCCGTCGCCTCCGTGCCGAGCGAGACGTATCCGAACCTCGCGGCGATGCTCACGGGCCTCTTTCCCGGGCACCACGGCATTCCCGCGAACGTCTGGCTCGACCGGCGCCTGCGCGTGCGCGAAGCGCACACGAACATCTTCCGCATCTACGCCGCGAGCGACTTCCTGACGCCGAAGGCGCGCACTCTTTACGAGCGCCTGCCGCCGGACACCGTCGCCATCACGTCGCCGATCGCGCGCGGGGCCACGGTCCACGTGAAGAACACGATCGCCGTCATGGCGGCCTACGCGCGGTACGACTGGCCGTTCCTCGACCGCAAGACGCTCGACGACGTCGGCGACGCCTACGCCGGCGGCGTCGAAGCCGGGCGTCTTCCGCCCCTCGTCTGGGCGCACCTCCTCGGTCCGGACGAGGTGGCCCACGCCGAGGGCCCGGGGAGCGAGGACTTCAAGACGACGCTCGCGTCGCTCGACACCGCGTTCGGGCGCCTCGTGAGGAGGCTGCGCCGCCGCCGGATCGACGACCGCATCCTCTACGTGCTTCTGGGCGACCACGGCAACCGCGCGTACCACACGTACGTGGACGCGAACGAGCTCGTGAACCGTGCCCTCGTCGCGAATCCCACCGAGGCGGACTGCGGGAACGGCGGCTGCGTGCTCGTTCCGGTGCCCCACAAGGGCAGGAAGTACGACGTCGGCGACGCGATGATCGCGGTCGGCGCCTATCGGGGCGTCATGATCTGGCTGCCCTCCGAGCGCCCGCCGGAAGAGGTCCCGGGCGCCTTCCGGACGCGCAAGCAGAAGCACAAGAAGGGCCCGCCGGCGCCGCGCCTCAGGATGCCGCCCGTCTCGGAATTCGCCGCGGCGCTCGTTCGGGCGCCCGAAGTGCGCCTCGTCGTGACGCGCGGGCCAGCCGCCGGCCGCGTCGTCGTCTACGGTCCCGCCGGGCGGTCCGAGATCGCCCGCATCGAGGGCGACGACGCGCCGCCTCGCTACACGTACCACGTCCTCGAGGGCACGGACCCTCTCGGATACGCGTCCGACCCCGCCGTTCGCGGCCTTCTCGACACCCCGCAGGACGCCGACGACTGGCTGGACGCGACGGCCGAGGGGCCGTATCCGGACCTCGCCGTCCAGCTGCCCGAGTTCTTCGACTCTCCCCGGGCGCCGGACGTCTTCCTCTCGCCGGCCGACGGCTACGGCTTCACGTCCGGAAAGGCCGCCGGACACGGCTCGCTCACGCGCAGCGAGACGGTCGTCCCGCTCCTGTTCGCGGGACCGGGCGTTCCGCCCGGGCACCGGCACGCGGCGCGGACCGTCGACCTCGCGCCGACGATCCTGTCGTACCTCGGCGTCCCCTACGACCTCGAGGAGATGGACGGCGACGACCTCGAGATCGCCCCGGGGGGAGCGCCCGCACCCCGGCCGCTCGCGCCCGCGCCGCCCTGAGTCAGGGCAGGCGGCGCAGGCGCACCACGTTCGTCGCGCCCGCGGTCGCCGAAGCGCCCGACACCTCGACGATCGTCGCGCCGGCGAGGCGCGCGACCCGGGCGAGCAGCGCGTCCGCGGCGCGGATGCGCTCCTCGACGGTCCGGCTTTTCGGAATGCGGAAGGACACGACGTCGCGCAGGAGCGTGAGTTTGCGGCGGACCGACTCGCGCGGCGTGAACGCCACGATCGGAAGCGGCAGGGCGCTCTTGGACACGAGGCGCGCCGTCCGGCCCGACTCCGTGTGGACGACGAGCGCCGAGGCCCGGCCCAGGCGGGCGGCCTCCGACGCGGCGCGGGCCATCACGGCCGTGAAATCCTCCGGGGACGGCGGCGGCAGCGCGGCCGGGACGTCGCCCGCGTCCGGCGCCTCGGCGACGCTCGCGATGTCGCCCATCGCCTTGACGGCCTCGACGGGGAACGCGCCGATGGCCGTCTCCCCCGAGAGCATCACGGCGTCGGCGCCGTCGTGAACGGCGAGCGCGACGTCCGAGACCTCCGCGCGCGTCGGCACCGGCTGCTCGATCATCGACTCGAGCATCTGCGTCGCGACGATGACCGGCACGGCGTGTCGTCGGCCCGCGGCGAGGATCTGGCGCTGCGCGGCCGGGACGCGCGGGAGGCCGATCTCGACGCCGAGGTCTCCACGCGCGACCATGAGCGCGTCGGAAGCGGCCGCGATCCGGTCGAGATCCCCGAGCGCCTCCGGACGTTCGATCTTCGCGACGATCCACGGGCGCCGCTCCTCGGGGACTCCCTCGAGGAGGCGCCGGAGCTGCGCGACGTGCGCCGCGCTCCTCACGAACGAGAGCCCGACGAAGTCCACGCCCGCGCGGAGGGCCTCTTCGAGGTCGCGCCGGTCCTTCGACGTGAGCGCGGGCGCCGTCAGCTTCGAGTCCGGAAAGTTGACGCCCGCCTCGCTCTTGACGCTCCCGCCCGTCCTCACGACGGCGGCGAGCGCGTTCCGCAGGCGATGAGTCACCTCGAGGCGGACGCGGCCGTCGTCGATCCGGATCTCGGCCCCGCGGCGCACGTCCCGGAGGAGAGCCGGATACGTCACGGTGAGCCGCAGGACGCGCGGCCGTCCGCCGTGCGGCGGCGCTCCGGGTGCGAGCTCGACCCGGCGGCCGTTCGCGAGCGTCACCGCGCCGCCCGGGAGCGCGCCGAGTCGGATCTTGGGCCCCCCGAGGTCGAGCAGGACGCCGACGGGCCTTCCGAGCGCCGCGGCGACCCGCCGCACGAGGGCCGTCCGGCGCGCGATGTCGCCCGGCTTCGCATGCGCGCCGTTCAGGCGGACGACGTCCACCCCGGCGGCGAGGAGCGCGCGCAGCGCCCCCGGCCGCTCCGCGTTGTCCGCGATCGTCGCGACGATCTTCGTCGCCCCGTCTCCACCCGTCCGGGTCATGGGTCCTCCGTTCGGCACCGTATGATGCCCCGATGGCGCCTTCCTCGATCCTCGAGCCCCCCACCGTCGCCGATCCGCGCGTCGAGCAGCTCGCCGGCCACGTCCGGGAGATGATCCGGATCCTCGGCCTCGACCCCGAAAAAGACGCAAACCTGGTGGACACCGACCTCCGGGTCGCGCGCATGTATCTGGAGATCTTCTCCGGCCTCGACAGCGGAAACCAGCCGAGGCTCACGACGTTCCCGAACGACGAGCACTACAGCTCGATGGTCATGGAGAAGGACATCCCGTTCTACTCGATGTGCGCGCATCACTTCGTGCCGTTCTACGGCCACGGGCACATCGCCTACATCCCGAACGAGCGCATCGTCGGGCTCTCGAAGCTGCCGCGTCTCCTCGAGTTCTACGCGCGGCGGCCCCAGCTTCAAGAGCGTCTCACCGAGCAGATCGCCGGGACGCTCGAGGAGGAGCTCAAGCCGCAGGGCGTCATGGTCGTCGTCGAGGCCCGGCACCTGTGCGTCGAGATGCGCGGGGTCAAGAAGCCGGGCGCCGTGACCGTGACGTCCGCGCTGCGGGGAATCTTCCTGCAGAAGGCGGTGCGGGAGGAGTTCCTGGACCTGCTCAGGAGACGGGACTAAGAAGAAGATTTTTTAGAAGGGTGAGTGGGGCCCGCACGGCTTCCGCGGCCCCGGCGACGGGTGACGGGGTGTCGCTCCCATCACCTTCTAAGAAAATCCCTCGGAACCTCCCGGGCCGCTGCGGCGTCTCTCGTTGCAAGGAGGCCCCTCATGAGCCGCTCCGCCGCCGTTCTCCCCGCCCTGTTCATCGGTCTCGCCCTCGCCCTTCCCGCCGCCGCCGAAAGGACCGTCACGATCGACGGGGGGGACGGCGCCGGCTGTTCCGGAATCCACATGCATTTCGGGGGCCGGACGACCGCCCGCGGCGAGGAGACGACCACGCTCTCGCGCGCCCAGGCGCGGGGCCTCGTGATCGCCGGGTCCCGCAACGGCGGCGTCACCGTCCGCGGCGGCGACGCGAATGCGTTCACGGTGACCGCCTGCACGGCCGCCGCCGGCGACGACGAGACGGCCGCCCGGGCCGTCCTCGCGAAGGTCGCGCTCCGGACGGGCGGCGGGCGCGTCACGATCGAGGGGCCCGAGGATGAGCGCTGGAGCGGCTTTCTCATCGTGACGGCCCCGCGGGACGCCGACTTCTCCGTCGAAGCCTCGAACGGACCCGTCTCGCTCTCGGACCTCTCCGGCACGCTCAAGATCCGGACGGCGAACGGACCCGTCTCGCTCTCCGCCCTGACCGGCTCGGTCGACGTCGACGCCGCGAACGGACCCGTCACGCTCAAGGGTTCCTCGGGCGACATGCGCCTGCATGCCGTGAACGGTCCCCTCACGATCGCCCTCGCCGGGACGCAGTGGGAAGGCAAGGGCCTCGAGGCGGACGCCCAGAACGGCCCGCTCACACTCAAGGTCCCCGACGGCTTCTCGTCCGGTGTCCGCGTCGAGACGTCCCGACACGCGCCGTTCTCCTGCCGCGCCGCGGCCTGCGACGGCGCCCGCCGGCAGGATGGGGACCGCACGCGCCTCCTCGAGATCGGCGGCGGGGACGCGACGATCCGGCTCTCGTCCATGAACGGGCCCGTCGCGATCGTCGCGTCGAACCGCTCGCGCTGACGCCCGGCGGCAGCCGCCGGGGTCGCCCGCTCAGGGGCGTGCTTCGGCGAGCTGCCGCGTGAGCTGCCCCGCCGCGACGAGCCCGCGGAGCGTTCGCGCGCCGTGCCAGCAGAAGTCGTCGCCCCTGACGAGGACGACCCGCGACGTCGCCGGCAGCCGGTCCCGCCAGAACGCGGCGTCCTTCTCGCCGAAGCGGTAGGGCTCGTCCGGCAGCACGAGGAGGTCCGGCCCCTCGTTCACGACCTCCTCCTCGGCGACGGTCGGGTAGTCGTGCGTGCCCGCGCCCTTCTTTTCGAACGCGTTCCGCCCGCCGACGCGCCGGAAGAGGTCGGACACGTACGTGTCGCCGCTGACGGTCATGAACGGGTCCCTCCAGATCAGGTAGACGAACCGGAAGGACGGCCGCGAGCGTCCCTCGAGGCCCCGCATCTCCTCCTCGATGCGACTCGCCCACATCTCGGCGTTGTCCCCGCGGCCCGTGAGGGCGCCGAAGTGGCGGAGCAGCTCGGGGATGTCGGCGACCCGTCGCGGCAGGGAGACGTCGACGGTGAAGTCCCGCCGGAGGGCCTCGATGTCCTCCGAGCGGTTCTCCTCGGCGTTGCAGAAGACGAGGTCCGGCCGCGCCGCGCCGATCGCGGCGAGGTCCGGGTTCTTCGTGCCGCCCACGCGCGGGACGCCCCGCAGGGCCTCCTTCGGGTGGATGCAGTAGCGCGTCACCCCGACGAGGTCGCCCGCGGCCCCGAGCGCGGCGAGGCTCTCCGTGATCGACGGACAGAGGGAAACGAGGCGCACGGAGCGCATTCTTCCACGACCGGGCCCGCGCGGGTAACATCGGTCGGCCGCGGCGAGTCCCGCGGGAGGAGTTTGCGTTCATGTCCAGCGTACTGACCGAGGCCGCCACGGGGGCCGGCCTGTCCTCCGACGTCGTCGTCAACGACTTCTCCCTGCAGGTCGCCACTGCGAACGGGTCCGGCTCTCAGACGGCGAACAGCGTCCTCATGAGGTCGATCTTCCAGATGGGCGTGCCGGTCTCGGGAAAGAACCTCTTCCCGTCGAACATCCAGGGCCTTCCGACTTGGTTCACGATCCGTGCGAGCAAGGACGGCTACATCGGCCGCAAGCGCGAGAACGACATCCTCGTCTGCATGAACCCCGAGACGGCCGAAGAGGACGTCCGCGAGGTGCGCGCCGGCGCCTTCGTCGTCTGCGAGAAGAAGCTCGGACTCGAGAACCCCGGCAAAAAGCGGGACGACGTCACGTACTACGCGGTGCCGTTCTCGGAGCTCGTCGTGAAGATCACGTCGGCGCCGGAGCACGCAAAGCTCCGTAAGCTCATCGTGAACATGATCTACGTCGGCGTCGTCGCCGACCTCATCGGGATCGACCCGGCGGAGGCGACGAAGGCGATCGCGAAGCAGCTGAAGGGAAAGCAGAAGGCGGTCGAGCTCAACGTCTCCGCCGTGAAGCTCGGCCTCGACTACGCGGCCGCGAACTTCCCCGCGAAGATCCCGTACCGCGTCCAGCGCATGAACGCGACGCAGGGCAAGATGATCGTCGAGGGGAACGCGGCCGCCGCGCTCGGCTGCGTCTTCGCGGGCGCGACCGTCTGCGCGTGGTATCCCATCACCCCCTCGTCGTCCCTCTGCGAATCGTTCATCGACTTCTGCGACGAGCTGAGAGTCGACCCCGCGACCGGCAAGAAGAACGTCGCGATCATCCAGGCCGAGGACGAGATCGCCTCGATCGGGATGGTCCTCGGCGCGGGATGGGCCGGCGCGCGCGCGTTCACCTCGACGTCCGGCCCCGGCATCTCGCTCATGTCCGAGACGATCGGCCTCGGCTACTACACGGAGATCCCGGCCGTCCTCTTCGACGTCCAGCGCGTCGGGCCGTCGACCGGCCTGCCGACCCGGACGATGCAGGGCGACGTCCTCCTCTGCTATTTCAACTCGCACGGTGACACGAAGCACCCCGTCCTCTTCCCCGCCTCCCCGGAGGAGTGCTTCACGATGGCCGGCCAGGCGTTCGACCTCGCCGAGAGGCTCCAGACGCCCGTCTTCGTCCTGTCCGACCTCGACCTCGGGATGAACAACTGGATGTCGGACGCGTTCGCGTACCCGACCGCTCCGCTCGCGCGCGGGAAGGTCCTCGACGCGGCCACGCTCGAGAAGCTCCGGGACACGTGGGGCCGCTACCAGGACGTCGACGGCGACGCGATTCCGTACCGGACGCTTCCCGGGACGGCGAACCCGTACGGGGCGTACTTCACGCGCGGCTCCGGCCACAACGAGAAGGCGCAGTACTCGGAGAAGGCCCACGACTACGTCGCGAACGTCGACCGCCTCGCGCGCAAGCTCGACACGGCGCGGACGATGGTGCCGAAGCCGGTGATCGAACAGCGGCCGGGCGCCGTCGCGGGCCTCCTCGCGTACGGGACGTCGCACTACGGGACGGCCGAGGCCCGCGACCGGCTTGCGGGCACGTTCGGGGTGCCTCTCGACTACTGCCGGCTCCGCGCGCTGCCGATCGACCCCGAGACGGCCGCGTGGATCCGCGGTCACGAACGCGTCTACGTCGTCGAGCAGAACCGGGACGCGCAGCTGGTGACCATCCTGCGCGACGAGTTTCCCGACATCGCGGCGCGGTTCGTCCCCGTCCGCCAGTACAACGGCCTCCCGCTCGACGCGACGACCGTCGTCGAAGGCGTCCTCTCGGACCGCGAGACGTCCGGGAAGAAGGGTTGAAGAGATGAGCGCGACGCCTCCCGCCCCCGCCCCGACCCCGGCAGCTCCGAAGACGAACCGCCTCGGCCTTCCGAAGGCCGACTACGAGGGGGCGAAGTCCACGCTCTGCCTCGGCTGCGGGCACGACGTCATCACGAAGCAGATCATCAACGCGTTCTACGAGATGGGCGTCGCGCCGCACAGGGTCGCGAAGTTCTCCGGCATCGGATGCTCGTCGAAGACTCCCGCCTACTTCCTGAACCGCGCGTGGGGCTTCAACGGCGTCCACGGGCGCATGCCCTCGCTCGCGACCGGCGCGCTCGCCGCGAATCCCGAGCTCGTCGGGATCGGCGTCTCGGGCGACGGGGACACGGCCTCGATCGGGATCGGCCAGTTCGTCCACCTCGTGCGGCGCAACCTGCCGCTCGTCTACATCGTCGAGGACAACGGCGTCTACGGCCTCACGAAGGGCCAGTTCTCCGCGACGGCCGACGTCGGGGCGACGCGCAAAAAGGGCGACGTGAACGAATTCGTCCCGGTCGACCTCTGCGCGCTCGCGATCGAGCTCGGCGGGTCCTTCGTCGCGCGTTCCTTCTCGGGCGACATGAAGCAGCTTCAGACGATCCTCGAGGCGGCGATCGCCCACAAGGGGACCGCCATCATCGACGTGATCTCGCCGTGCGTGACGTTCAACGACCACGAGGGCTCGACGAAGAGCTACAAGTACGCGAAGGCGCACGAGACGCCCGTCCACGACCTCGGCTTCGTGCCCTACTTCGAGGACACGCTCGCGGAGATCCCGGCGGGCGACACGAAGGACGTCACGTTCCCGGACGGGAGCGTCCTGCGCTTCCGCGGCGTCGGGCGCGACTTCGACCCGACGGACCGCGACAAGGCGCTCCACACGATCCACGAGAGCCATGCGAAGGAAGAGATCCTGACCGGGATCCTCTACCTCGACCCGAAGAAGCCGGCCTTCTCCGAAATCCTCGGTGCCACGGGCAAATCGCTCGTGAACCTGCCGCTCGACGCGCTGCGCCCAGACCGCGAGGCGCTCGAGCGGGTCATGGAGACGATGCGGTAGGAGGGCCCGTGCCCGTCCGCATCGTCCGCCTCGGCAGCCCGCGCGGCCCCGGCGAGGGCCTGCGCATCGGAACGGTGCGCCGCCCGCCGCGCGGCGTGCCGAAGGCCGACTTCGCGAAGCGCGACTTCTACGACGTCTGGCTGCCGAACCTCGCGCCGAGCGAGGTGCTCCTGAAGGCGGGTCAGGCCGTGCAGGACGACGCGCCGCGCTGGAAGGCCTTCGTGCGGCGCTACCGGGCGGAGATGAAGCGGCCCGAGCCGAGGGTCGTCCTCGACCTCCTCGCGGCGCTCTCGCACGAGACGAGCTTTTCCGTGGGCTGCTACTGCGCTGACGAGAGCCGTTGCCACCGCTCGGTCCTTCGCGAGCTGCTCGAGGCGCGCGGGGCAGACCTCGCCGCCGCCCGCTAGTCCTTGTCTTTCTTTTCGTGCTTCTCGTCGTTCTTTTGTTTTTGCTTCTCCTTCTGCTCGTTCTTCTTTCCCTGCTTCTGCACGTTCTTCGGGGCCTCGTTCCCGCGCGTCGGAGCGACGTGCCTCTCCTGAGGCTCGGCGGGCTTCGCCTCCTGTCTCGGCTCGGGCCGCACGACGGGCTCTTCGTGGGCGAGTGGATCCGGTGCGGGCGGCGCGACGCGCCGCGGCGGGCGGCTGAACGACTGGCGTCCGCGCGACGGCTCGGGCTCGGCAGGCGCGGCCTGGGGAGCCTGCACCGCGACGGGTGGCTGCGGCGGCGCCGGGCGGGCGTGTGGCGTCGCGGGACGCGTCTGCGGTGCCGCGCTTTCGCCCCGGCCTTGCGGACCCGCCCGTTCCGGAGCCGGCGGGACGGCGACCTCGCGCGCGACAGGCTTTCTCGCTTCCCGCGCCTTGGGGGGCACGAACGCACCCGGTGCGAGGCGGGCCCGCGGGATGTTCTCGCGCACGGCGGACGGCCGCGGGATCAGCGGCGTGTCCGTCGTCGCGAGCGTCCTTCCTCCCGCGTGGATGGGGTCGGGCGGCGGCGCGCCCACGGCTTCCGGCCGGGGTGCGAGGTCCACGCGGCGTTCCGCCCGAACGACCGGGCGGATCGCGACGGCAGCCCGCGCGCCCTCCTTCGACTCGACGACGAGCCTGGACGCGGCCGCGGGAGTCAACGGGGCGCCCCGGCCCTCGCGGATGACGTCGAGCTTGCGCTCGAACGAAGGCGGCGCCGGCGGCGGGGCGAGGCGCGCGGCCATGGGACGCGCGAGCAACGCTTCAGGCGGGCGCGGCGCGGCGACACGCGTCGGGCGGAGCGATTCGCGAGTCGGAAGGATGGGCAGCGGCCCGTGCATGACGGCCGCGCTCCCGAGCTGTCGCACGATGCCGGCGTCCCGCACCATCGCCGTCTGGGCGGGCCGGGCGTTCTCGAAGGCGGACCGTGCGACCACGGTCGCAAACGTACGGTTCGCATAGACCACCCGGGATGTCGTTGCGCGGGCCCCGGCCCTGAGGCCCCACCACGGGATGAACGGGTCGCGCGGTGCCAGCGGGAACCAGCCGACGTAACCTCCCCCGCCTGCGCTCACGGTCAGGGACCAGCCCGGCCCCCCGCCCACGAATGCGACGAGGGCCGGCGCGTATGCCACGTGCCGCACGTTGGGGGCGACCGGCACCCAGCACCAGCGCGAGGAGACGACGACCCAGCGGCCGTAGTGATACGGCGCCCAGCCCCACGGCTCGGCGGACACCCACGTCCAGCCCCACGGGTCCTGCCAGATCCAATGCCCGACGCGGTAGGGCGCCCAGCCCGCGGCGACGGAACGCGGCCGCCAGACCCGGCCGTACTGCGGCACGGTTTCCCAGTCGCCGTAGGCGTCGAGGTCCCCGGCACCGACGACGTCGGAGCTCGTGTAGTCGTAGGCGACGATGTCGTGTCTCCGGCGCTCGCGAGACGTCACCCAGCGGTCCCAGGAATCGGCGAACGGAATCGCGACGACGTCGTACTCGGGCTCGTCGATCCCGGTCACGATCATCTCCTCACCGGCGCGCAGCGAGACCTCGCCGCCGGCTGCCGCGACGCGGGCTTCCCCGAGCCTCACCGCGAAGCGGGTATTGCCGTCCGCGTCGACGAAGACGCGGTAGAGACCAGCTCGGTCCAGCGTGACGGCCGCGTTCGGCGTGTCGATCTCGAGCACGTCCTCCTCGTCCATGGAGACGACCCGGAACGTCGCAGTTCCCTCGGCGACCGAGTATTGCTGCACGTCTTCCGTGAGGTTGAGTGCGGTCAGCTCCGTCCGTGGAGCGAGAAACGCCACGACCCCCGGGGCCTGCAGCTCGAGGCGCCCGGCCGCCGTCCACACCCGATCGCCGATCGTCATCGGTACGTTGACGGCGAGCGGCTGCCAGTTGCCGGGATCGTCTCCGCGCTGGAGCGACCCCTCGCCCTGCACGAACGCGACTCGCGCCACCGTCTGGCCGAAGTCCTCCTGAGCAAGCCCCGCCGGAGCGACGGCAAACGCGACGAAAAGAGCGGAAAACATTACAGCAAAGCTGCCAGGGCTCGAGTGTTTCATCGAATGCCTCTCATATCGGGCCCCTGAGCAGGACCCGTCAGCTGCGAGGGAGCAAGGGACGTACCACAGGCCGCAAATACGCCGGCGCTCTCGCCCGAGCGTGGCCGGCACGCGCGACGGCTGGCTGGTGCCGTCGTCGGGTCTGGCGGGCGACGGCCAGGACTCGCGAGCCCGGCCGGTCCGACGACCGGCCGGGCTCGGGAACTCTCCGCTACTCGAAGTAGCCGTTCACGTCGACGATCACGTGGACCGTACCGGTCGCCTGGTCGCTCTTCATGACGAAGTCGCCGGCCGCTCCGAGCGAGAGCATGCCGTTGTTCGCGCGCGTCTGGCCGGCCGCGTAGTTGATGATCGGCACCGGGTTCGGGACGATGTCCGCCGCATAGACGTCGAGGGAGCCGGCGGCGGTTGCCTCCGTCACGGTGAGGTTGATCGACATGGCCTTCGCTCCCGAAGGGATGCCGCACCGGCCGGATGCGACGAACGTCCGCGTCGCGAGCGCCGCGAGCGCCGGGCCGCCGTACGCGCCGTCCGGGTTGCGCGTGTCGAAGAGCCGGCAGGGTGTCAGCGCGTAGAACGCGTAGCCTGTCACCGCGACGTTGACGGATCCGGTGTTCGAGACGCAGCCGTTCGCGTCGGTCTCGACGACCGAGAGCATCAGCGTTCCGACGGGACCGGCCGTGAACGTGATCGACGTGCCCGTCGGGCCGCTCGTGATCTCCCCGCCCGTGATCGCCCACGCGTACGTCGAGCCCGCGGTCGGCGTCACGCTCGCGATGTTTCCCACCGACCCGGGGTAGACCGAGGCCGGCGCCGAGATGACCGGCACGGGTGGCAGCGGGTTCACCGTGACGGTCGTCCCGGCCGAGGCCGCGCTCGGACAGCCGGCCGCCGTCACCACCACCGTGTAGCTGCCCGAGGCCGTCGCGACGACCTGCTGGGCCGTGGCCCCGCCGATCGGGTTACCGCCCACATACCACTGGTTGCCGCTCGCGCTCGACGACGTCAGCGTCACGCTGCCGCCCGAGCAGAACGTCGTCGGCCCGCCCGGCGTGATCGTCGCCGTCGCGGGAATCGGGTTGACGGTGACGGTCGTCCCGGCCGACGGAGCGCTTGGGCAACCCGCGGCGGTGACGACGACGGTGTAGGAGCCCGACGCCGTCGCGGCGTACTGCTGGTTCGTGGCGCCGCCGATCGGGTTGCCGCCCACGTACCACTGGTTGCCGCTCGCGCTCGACGACGTCAGCGCCACGCTGCCGCCCGCGCAGAACGTCGTGGGGCCGCCGGGCGTGATCGTCGGCGTCGCGGGAGCGATGCAGGAGCTCGAATAGCACACGGTCACGTCGCTCAGGGTCGGCGTGGCCGTGGAATCGGAGGTCGACAGGTATGCCGTGTACCGGAGGTAGCGGTTCCCGTTGAACTGGCTGATGTCCGCGCCGGTCGTCGTGAAGAACGTCCCGGCCGTTCCGTCGGGGCCGACGAAATTGAACGGCCCGAAGGCCGAGTTGCTGCCGGCGGCCTGGAAGGCGAGCGCCGTGTTCGCGGGCGTCGAGGCCGTGAAGGAAAGGGTCGACCACGACGGCGTCTTGCCGCCGGCCGGGTTCGAGTCCTTGAGGGACGAGACGAGATCGCCGGACGAGGCGAAGCCGGTCTCCATGTAGGCCTTGAACCCGAGATCGCGACCTCCGCTCGTCGTGTCCGCGGTCCACGTCGAGCCGCTGTCCGCCGAGGTCACCCGCTGGCCGTTCGCGTACGGATTGCTGTTCGGCGACGAGCAGCTGCAGACGTACGCGTAAATGCCCGCCGACGGGTTCGAGGCCGCGCGCAGGACGATCGCGTAGACGGTCCCGGCCGCGAGCGTGGCCGGGCTGCCGAACGTCGCGCTGAAGTACCCGCCCGCTCCGCTGCTGAAGCCCGGGATCGAAGCGGTCGCGAGGTCGGCGCCCGTCGGGACGGCCGGGCTGCCCGTCGTCGCACGGACCGAGACCGTGAGATTGGGCGTCGTGCCCGTGCAGCCGCTGCAGAAGAGGTCGAGGTCGACCTGCGTGAGCTGTCCCGTGACGCCGGACGTAAACGTCTGGCCGGCCCAGCTCGTCGACGTGAAGCCGAAGCCGCTGGTCGTGACGGTCGTGTTCTGCTGGTCGACCGTCGGAACGTTGAGCAGCGTGACGTCGCCGGGGCTCGTCGTCAGGTCGACGTTCGTTCCGACGCCCGTCTGGAAGTCGGCCTGCGTCGTGTCGGTCGGGCACGCGCTCGCCGCGGCGGTCGCGAGCGAGAAGTCCTTCGTCGTCGTGCTTGCGTCCATCACGACGATGCCGGTCGCCGACCCCGGTGCGTAGCCCGCCGCGCTGGCGGTGACGCCCGGATAGGTTCCCGCGGGCACGCCCGCGAACGAGTAGACGCCCGACCCGTCCGTCGTCTCGGACCGGCTCCCGAACGCGATCGTCGCCCCGACGATCGGGGCGCCGCCGACGGCCGCCGTCACGGCGCCGGAGAGCGTCCCGCCCGCGCCGAGCGGCGTGCACGACGGGAACGCGAAGGAGCCGATCCGGGTCTGGTCGTTCAGCCCGTCGACCGCGTAGTACTCGTTCGTGTACCAGAACGTGCACCCGTTCGGGTCCAGCGTCATCGCGCTGTAGTCGCCCCAGCGTGCGCAGGTCCCGCCGCCGCAGTTGCCCGTCTGGGTTCCGGTGCCCTGGATGAGGAGCTGCTCGGTCTGCGTGAGGGTGTTGACCGGATCGGATGCCAGCCGTCCGGCGTACTTGATGGCCGGCTTCGTCGTGCTGCTCGACGTGCTGTAGCCGAGGGCCATGTTGCCCGCCCGGTCGATGGCGAGGCTGGGCATGAACCGGTACATGACGTTCGCGGCGTCGGGATCCCACGTGGCGGCCTGGGGAAGATTCGCCGCGACGGTGCCGCCCGTGACGTCCACCTGGTACCAGCGCGGCGCCGCAAAACCGCTCGTGTTCGCCCGGCGGACCGTATGGGCGGCCCACAGCGACTCGACCCCGCCGATGTTCGTGTACTGGTTCTGCATCATGGCGCGGATCTGGAGAACGTCGAGAGCGTTGCCGCCCAGCGAAGGCGCGTTCGGCACGGCCGCGTTCGGCCAGCTCGTGGCCGCGAGGGGAACGTCCGGGCCCGAGAACGTCGACAGCGAGATCCTGTCCCAGTCGACGTGGAACTTGTAGACGGTCAGCCCGTTCAGGAACATCTCCGTCGAGACGAAGTAGTTCGGCGTCCCCGGAGGCGGCGTGCCGGCCTGCAGCCGCGCGTTGCTCGGGAGGAGCGTGAAGTCCGAGGACGGCGCGTTGAACGTCACGACCTGGACCGTCGGGCTGCCGGCGTACATCTGGGCCTTGTTCAGCGCGTAGACGCGGGGGTTCTGGTAGTTCCCCGCCGCGGCATAGTCGAACATGTTCGCCGACATGTAGATGCCGTCAGGCCAGATGCCGAACTTCGGATAGTCGCCGAGGCCGCCGGTCGTGTTGACCGAATAGAAGTTCCATCCGCCGAGGACCGGGTCGCCCGTCCTCGAGACCGCGAAGCACTGGAAGGCGCCGGGCGGATTGACGACGTTTCCCGAGCCGTCGAGGCTGGAACGCGAAGTCCGTGATGACCCAGCGGTCCTCGAACGAGTCGTAGAGGACGACGGGGTCGCCGAAATTGTTCGTGTCGCACAGATTTCCGAAGGTCCCCTGGCTCATGAACGTGTTGAACGTGAACGCCGCGACCGGGGCTCCGCCCGTCTTCGCGTAGATCCCGATCGACGTGTTGACGGCCTGGATGAAGTAAGTCGGGCCGACGTCGCCGTTCGTGTCCGGCGGATGGCCCGCGCCCCAGGTCGCGAAGTCGAGACCGTCGAACGTCAGGTCGGGCGCCGGAGCGGGGGCGCTTCGTCCGGGCACGACCGGGGCTGTGACGGCGGGTGGCCCGCCCGGCAGCTCCACCCGATTGATTTCAGGCTCCTCCCGCTCCGGGCGTTCGAACTTCTCCGGCTTGGTCTGGGGCAGGAGGCGGAGGTCCTTCGTCGTGCTCCCGGCCCGCCTCATCCCGATCTCGGTCGGCTTTCCGGCGTCCGCGGGAACCGGCTTGCCTGGCTGGGCTCCGACGGTCTCCTGTGCGGCGGCCGAGCCCGCCACGAAAAACAATGCCGACAGAATTCCGCCCAGGCGCGAATGCTTCACTGCGTCCTCCGAGTGACCACAAAAGGATATCGACCCCGAGTCGCAGCTGCAAGCACGCCGTGGCGCGGGTCAGTCCAGGTGCCCCATGAGCCCGCTGCGGTAATCCGAAATCGCCCTGCGGATCTCGCCCTCCGTGTTCATGACGAACGGCCCGTACCCGGCGACGGGCTCGTCGATCGGAGTTCCGGAGAGCAGCAGGATCGTGGAGTCCGCGCCCGACTCGATCGAGAGCGTCTCGCCCTCGCGGTCGAGGACGGCGAGATGTCCCTCGTCGACCGACTTCGACCCGTTGACGCGGCCGCCGCCGTGGAGGAACAGCAGAGCCGTCGACTGCCCTGCCGGCACGTTCAAGGTTGCGGTCTTCCCGGAATGGAGCCGCACATCCCACACCTCGATCGGCGTGAACGTCCGGGCCGGGCCCTTCTCCTTTTCGAACTCGCCGGCGATCACGCGGACCGAGCCGGCCTCGCCGGCGAGCGGGACGACGGGCGTGCGGCCGCCCAAGACGTCCTGGTAGCCGGGCGGGCTCTTCTTGAACCGCGCGGGCAGGTTCACCCAGAGCTGCACCATCTCGAGCGTGCCGCCCTTTTTCGTGAACTCTCTCCCGTGCATCTCCTCATGGACGATGCCCGAGGCCGCGGTCATCCACTGGACGTCGCCGGGACCGATCCGGCCCTCGTGGCCGGCCGAATCGCGATGCTCGATCTCGCCCTGATAGGCGATCGTCACGGTCTCGAATCCACGGTGCGGGTGCTCTCCCACGCCGCGCGGAGCGCGGGCTGGCTCGAACTCCGCGGGGGCCGCGTAGTCGAGGAGCAGGAACGGGCTGAGGAACGGCGCGGAGTCGTACGAGAACATCGAGCTCACGGGAAAGCCGTCGCCGACCCAGTGCCGGGGCGGCGCCTGCTCGATCCCGAGGACGCCCTTGATGCGGTTCATGGTCGTCAGATTTCCTTTCACGGCCGTCCGGCGGTCCGGCGGTCGCCTCGAAGGCCGTCCCGGTCGGGCTTCGAAGTTTCGCTCCTCCGGGCGGATGAACTATATAAAGTATAGCTACTATCTGTCAAGTAGTTACTTGTCGTTCGTGTTTTCATGGGCTATCCTGCTCGCCGTGAAAAGGATGCGAGGCTCCCCCGCGCCCGACCTGGCGCTCTGCGGCCGCTTTCACCGCGCGATCGAGCTGATCGGGCGCCGCTGGACGGGCGCGATCGTCTTCCTGCTGCTCCGCTCCCGGTGCCGCTTCGCGACGCTGCGCGCCGCCATTCCCGACATCACCGACCGGATGCTGAGCGAGCGGCTCCAGGAGCTGGAAGAGGAGGCGATCGTGGAGCGCACGGTGGTTCCTCAGACGCCGGTGCGCGTCGAATACGCGCTCACGAAGAAGGGCCGGGACCTGGCCTCGGCGATCGACGCGATGGCGGCCTGGGCGGAACGCTGGATCGAGCTCGAGACGCGCAGCCCGAGGACGCCAGCCGTCGGCCGGACAGGCCGTCGCGCGTCCTGATCCGACCCGCCGGCGTGTCTAGCGCCGGCCTCTGATGGCGGCTTCGACGCCCTGAGCGCTCTTCATCGCCGCGTTGCGCGTCTTGCGGGCCGCGTTCTCACGCACGGAGTGGCGGGCGGATCGGGCGCGGGAATACCAGATCGCCAGCGCACCGACGCCTGCCACGAGACTGAGAAGAAATGGAGTTGACACGGATACCACCTACCACAGGATAGACCTCTCGGGATCCCGGTGCATACTCGGGGGCGTCCAACCACGCCGTTCGTCGGGACGGCTTCGAGAAGAGAACCATGGAGCCAAGGGGAATCGGACTCCCGCGGCCGCGGGCAGCGGCCCTCGCCCTGGTCGGCGCGCTCGCCACGGCCTTCGCGGCGCAGTACGTGTTCACGGGAGAGGCATTCACGCGGCTCAGGGACTCGGAGACATGGAGCTGGGGGCCGCGCTACACGGCCGGATCGGTCCTCCTCCTCGTCGCAATCGCACTCGCGGCCTGGTCTGGCCGGCGGGGCGATACCGATCCCGCGCCGCCCGTGGCTGCCCCGCGTGCCGGCGGGCGCACCGTCGTCCGGGCTGCCGGGGCGTCGCTCGCGCTGACGGTCGTGGCGATCGGCCTTTTCATCGCGCGGGGCGAGTCGGGAACCGTACGCGCGCTGTGGGCCCTCGCGATGCTCTCCCTTGTGATCCCGCTCCTCGTCGTCGCGCTCCGGGGACCGCGCCTCCGCGCCCTGGGCGCCGCGCCCTGGGCGCCGTGGGAGGCACCCTTTCTCCTCGGCCTGACGTTCGCGGGCTTCTTTCTCCGTTTCTACCGCGTCACGGAGCTGCCCGACCACGTGGACAACGACGTGGCGCTCATGGGCGTCGAGACGCTGCGCATGATGCGCCACCACGACCCGCGCTGGTTCGGGCTCGCGGCCTCGGAGCACCTCCTCTCGAGCCACCAGCTCCAGGCCCTCGGATTCCGCCTCTTCGGCAGCGACCACCTCGGCCTCGTGATGGTGTCGGTACTCGCGGGTACGCTCACGCTGCCCGTGCTCTACGTCCTCGCGCGGGAAGCGTTCTCGCGGCGCGTCGCCCTGGTCGCGACCGTCCTGCTCGCGACGAGCTACACGCACATCCACTTCAGCCGGATCCTGTTCGGACCGATCGCGACGTTTCTCCTCTGCCTTTCGTTCGCTCATCTGTTCCGCGCCTTCCGCACGGGGCGCGCCCTTAACTGGGCGGCGGGCGGACTCGCGATGGGGATCTCGCTCCTGACGTACGACTCGAGCCGCGTGGGACCCGCGATCGTCCTCGCGTTTCTCGGCGTGAGGGCCGCCCTCAGCAGGGCGGACGTGCGCGCGCAAATCGCGGGTTGGGGACTGTTCTTCACCGGGGTCTTCGTCGGATTCGGGCCGATGACGGGGTTCATGATCCGCAACCTGACCTCGTTCGTCGGGCGCGGGAATACCGTGATGATCTGGAGTCCCGAAATCCTGCAGCACTCGATGGACAAGTATCACGTCGACTCCGTTCCTGCCGTGCTCCTCGACCAGGTGCGGAGCACGTTCCTGACGCTCCATCTTTACGGGGACGCGAGTCCGCACTTCGCGTTTCCCCGGCCGATGGTCGGAGCCCTGGCGGCCGCCCTGTGCGTCCTCGGGGTCGGTCTCGGCCTTTCCCGCGTTCGACGCGTGCCGAACCTCCTCGTGCTCCTCTGGGTGATCCTCACGTTCGTGCTCGGAGGCGTCTTGACAGCCGACCCCCCGTACTGGCCGCACCTGAACATCGCGCTGCCGGCCGTCGCCCTCCTCGGGGCCCTGGGGGCCGATCGGTTCATGCACGCCCTCGAGCCGTTCACGCCCGCCGGCCGCGTGCTCGTCCCCGCCGCGCTGGGTCTCGCTCTCCTGGCCGCCGGCGTTCACGAGTGGGGGGTCTACGTCCATTACGTGGGCGACAACGCGGGACGGCGCATCGAGGCGTCCCGCTTCCTCGACGCCCTGCCCGCGGAAACGTACGTCTACCTTGTCGCAGACGACATCTCGTGGCGGGAGTACTGCTTCCGGTTCTTCGACGGAGACATGGCGGGACGGAACGTCACGGTGGAGGACCTCGTGTCCGGGCGGGAGAAGCCCCCGGCCGGACGACCGCACACCATGGTCGTTTTCGGCCACGAGGACGCGATCCCGCTCCTGAGCGCGCTGTCGCCCCTTTCGCGCGTCGAGGAGCACCGCGACTCGCTGGGAGGGCTGCTGTTCACGTCCGTGTCCGTGATCCCGCCGGGCTTCCAGCCGCGCCCGCAGCCTCCCCCGATCCGGCCCGGGCTCGTGCCCCTCGCCCTCGTCGCGCTCGCGACGACCGGCTGGGTCGTCCTCCAGTCTCTCCGCCGCTTCCGGTCGGGAGCTTCGGGGCGGGCGCCCTCCTGAGGCCGGCGGGCACCCGACGGGCGTTTCAGGTGCCGATGCGCCGGATCCTCAGGATGGGACCGTCGGGCGCGCTCGTGTCCGTCAGGTCGACGTCGGCGAAGATCGCCCACGTGCCGTCGCCCTTCGGGTCGAGAAGCGTCTGCGCAACCGCCCACCGGCGCGGGCCCGTGGACTTGAGCTGCGTCAGGTGGTGGAGGCGAGCCTCGGCGCCGGAGAGCAACTCGCCGTAGTCCTCGAAGAACGGCGCGAGCGCGGCCTCGAAGCGTTGGGCGTCCCACGGATCGGCGGCGTCGGGGTACACGCGCTCGGCCGCTTCCTCCCAGTCCTTCCTCGCGAGCGCCCGGACGAGGAGCTGCGCCTCCGCACGGACCCGCGCCGCGAAGACGCGTGGGTTCGCGAGCAGCTCTGTGAGCCAGCTCGATTCTTTCGGCCGCGCCGGCGCCTCCGGCGTGGCGGCCGTCTCGAGGAGGAACTCCGGATGCCGCATCCGCTCCCATTCCTCGAGGAGGCTCGCGTCGGTCTCTCCGACGAGCGACCGGAAGAAACCGAGCACGTCCCAGACCTCGTCCGTCTTTGCGGGCTCCGGCACCGTCTGGTCGAGCGTCCGGTACAGCTGCGACAGGTACCTCAGGAGAACCCCTTCGCTCCTCTCGAGGCCGTAGCTCTTCACGTAGTCCGAGAAGCCCGCGAACGTCTCGAACATCTCCCGCCCGATCGACTTCGGGCTCACGTCCGAGCCCGCAGTCCACGGGTGCGCAGTCCGGAACGCGTTGAACGCGCCGTACAGGAAGTCCGCGAGCGGCTTGGGGTACGTCACCTCCTCGAGGCGCGCCATGCGTTCCTCGTAAGGGACACCCTCTTCCTTGAGCTCGGCCACGAGCCTCCCTTTCACCCGATCCACCTGCCGCCTCAGGATCACGTCCGGGTCTTCGAGAATCGACTCGACGACGCTCAGGGCGTCCACGGCGTACGTCGGCGAGGCCGGGTCGAGCTCCTCGAGGGCCGAGAGCGCGAAGAGCGAGAGCGCCTGATGCAGGGAGAAGTCCCACTGGAGGTCCTGCGCAACGACGACGCGGTAGGGCCGCTCGTCCGGCACGACGATGATCCCCGCCCTGTAGAGGGAGCGGACGAGGACGGCCGCCTGCTTCACGAGGCGACCCTTCGTCGCGTCGTCCTCGTGGCAGCGCGCGACGAGGTCCCGCAGCGACGCGAAGTTGCGGGCCGGCCGCTCCGCCTCGTCGCGCTGCAGGAGGGACAGGACCATCCCGTGCGTCAGCTTGAAGCGCGAGACGAGCGTCTCGGGCGGGCGTGCGATCAGCTTCTGGAACGTCTCCACGGTCCAGGAGACCTCGCCCTTGGGCGGGCCCTTCACGGTCCGGACCTTCCTCCCGGACGAAGCGGACTTCTTCTCCGCCTGCCTCTTCTCGACGACGTGCTCGGGCGCCTGCGCGACGACGCTCCCCCGCGTGTCGAACCCTCGCCGGCCGGCTCGCCCCGCGATCTGTTTGAAATCGCGGACGGAGAGGAGGCCGACCTTCGTCCCGTCGTATTTCGCGAGCTTCGTGAAGAGGACCGTCCGGATCGGGATGTTCACCCCGACCCCCAGCGTGTCGGTCCCGCAGATCACGTGGAGCAGCCCTTTTTGGGCGAGCTGCTCGACCAGGAGCCGGTACCGGGGCAGGAGCCCGGCGTGGTGGACGCCGATCCCGAACGACAGGAACCGGCGGAACTCCTTGCCGTACGGCGTCGCGAGGCGGATGCCCGCGGCGATCTTCCGGATTTCGTCGCGCTCCTCCTTCGTCCCGATCTTCACGCTCGTGAGGGACTGCGCGAGCTCGGCGCACTCGCGCTGCGTGAAGTTCACGACGTAGACCGGGCTCTTCCCCGCCGCGAGGAGGTCCTCGATCGTCTCGTGGAGCGGCGTCTCGCGGTACTCGAAGTCGAGAGGGACGGGCCGCTCGTCGGACGAAACGTGCGCGACCTCGCGGCCCGTGTCGCGCTCGAGCCGCTCGGCGATCGCGCGCGTGTCGCCGAGCGTCGCCGACATGAGAAGGAACTGCGTCGACGGCAGGACGAGGAGCGGAACCTGCCAGGCGACGCCGCGTTCCTTGTCCGCGTAGTAGTGGAACTCGTCCATCACGACGTACGGCGCCTCGAGCGCATCCCCGAGACGGAGCGCCATGTTCGAGAGGACCTCCGCCGTGCAGCACACGACGCCCGCGTCCGGGTTGATGCTCGCGTCGCCGGTGAGCATCCCGACGTTCTCCGGCCCGAGGTCGCGGCAGAGCGCGAAGAACTTCTCGCTCGCGAGCGCCTTGATCGGGCTCGTGTAGTACGACACCTTCCCCTCGCAGGCCGCCTTGAAGTGCAGCCCGAGAGCGACGAGCGACTTCCCGGAGCCCGTCGGCGTCCCGAGGATGACGTGCCGGCCCGCCATGATCTCGAGGAGCGCCTCCTCCTGCGCCGGGTAGAGCGTCAGACCCGTGGAGGCGACCCACTCGAGGAAGAGGCCGAGGATCTCGTCGGCGTCGTTCGTCCCGCGGGGCGGGATCCGGTCCGCGAGCGACATCGATGGGAGTCTAGCGGGACGGCGCGGACACTCAGTCCATCACGACCGTGAAGCGCGTCGGCTCGCCGGGATTCGACTCCAGCGAGAAGCCGAAGCCGTGCCGCGTGAGGACCTCCTGCACGAGCGTGAGGCCGAGGCCCTGGCCGTTCTCCTTCGTCGAGAAGAACGGGCGGAAGAGCTGCTCCTTCGCCTCGGGGGCGATCCCGGGCCCCGAGTCCTCGACGACGAGGAGGGGATGTCCGCCGCGGCGTTCCGTCCGGAGCGTCACGGTCCCGTCCGCGCCGACCGCCTCGAGAGCGTTCTTGACGACGTTGAGAAGGACCTGTTCCATCTGCGCGCGGTCCATCGGGATTCCCGCGAGCGGATCGAGGACCTCGACGCGCACGACGACGCGGCGACGGCCCGCCTCCGCCTTCACGAGCGCCGCGATGCGGGAGGCCAACGCGCCCACGTCGAAAGGTTCCTTCCGGGGCGGGGCCAGCCGCACGACGTCCGCGAAGCTCCTCACGAACGCGTTCAGCTGCTCGGTTCGACCGATCACGACCGCGAGGGCGTTCCCGAAGTCCGTCCGGTCCTCGGGCCGCAGCTGGCTTTCGTAGTTGAGGCACGACTCCAGGAGCGACCGCGCCGCCCCGAGCGAGTTGTTCACCTCGTGCGACATCATCCGAATGAGCTTTTCGTACGCGGCCTTCTCGGAGCGCCGCAGCTCCTCCGTGGGCTCCTCGAGGACGAGGAACCGCCGCGGCGAGCCGCGGTCGAGGAACTCCCCGCCTGGACCTTGATGCGGCGGCTGCCGGAGAGCGCGAGAACGCGCGCGTCGCCGGGGCGCACGGCGTCGAGCTCCTGCGCGAACGCCGACGGCAGCTCGGCGAGCGTCCGCCCGACGAGCGCGTCGGGCCGCGCCCCGAGGATGCGCGCGGCGCTCGGGTTCGCCAGGGAGAGGCGGCGTTCGAAGTCGAACGTCAGGATGCCCGAAGGCGACGCCTCCAGGATGCGGTCCAGGAAGTACTGCCGCTCCTCCTGCCGGACCCGTTCGAGGCGCAGGATCTCCGCCATGCCGTTGTAGACGTCGACGAGCTCGTCGAGGTCGGCCTGCCCCGTGCGCTTGAGGCGCGTCCCGAAGTCGCGCTCCTTCAGGAACGACGCGGAGAGGCTCACGAGATCGCCCCGGGCGAGGAGGGCGCGCACGAGAACGACTCCGGCCGCGAGCGACGCCGCGAGCGACGCCTCGACCGCGAGGAGCCAGGGCCGGTTGTCCCGGAACAGGTACACCGCGAGAGCGACGAACGGGACGTGGACGAGGGCCAGATAGACGACGAACCACCGGCGCAGCGTCGGGGCGGGTCTCAGACGGCGATCCCGTACTTCTCGAAACGGCGGTAGAGGGCCGCGCGGGACAGGCCGAGCGACTCGGCCACTCTCGTGACGTTGCCGTCGTGGTGCTGGAGGCTCTTGAGGATCATCGCGCGTTCGAGCTCGTCCAGCGTCATCGTGCCCACCGCGGGAAGCGCGGACGCACCCGCGTCCGAACGCTCCATCGCGACGCCGAGGCGGACGTCGTCCGCCGTGAGGATGTCGCGGGGGCACACGAGCGCCGCCCGCTCGATGGCCTGCCGAAGCTGCCGGACGTTGCCGGGCCAGGGCAATCCCTCGAGCACGCGCAGCGCTTCTCCCGGGACCTCGAGCGCGGGACGGCCGTAGCGGCGCGCCGCGTCCGCGACGAAATGCCGGACGAGAAGCGGAATGTCCCGTACGCGCTCGCGGAGAGGCGGAAGCTCGATCGTGATGAGGTTCAGCCGATAGAGGAGGTCCTCCCGGAAGGTCCCCACCGCCACCATCTCAAAGAGGTTCCGGTTCGTGGCGGCGACGACGCGCACGTCCACGGCCCGTGGCCGGCTGGTCCCCGAGGACCTCGTACGTCTTCTCCTGCAGGACGCGCAGGAGCTTGACCTGGGCAAGAGGATCGAGGTCGCCGATCTCGTCGAGGAAGATCGTCCCGCCGTCCGCGAGCTCGAACCGGCCCTTGCGGTCCTGGCGGGCGTCCGTGAAGGCGCCCCTCACGTGACCAAACATCTCGCTCTCGAAGAGGCTCGCGGAGATGCCCCCGAGGTTGACCTTCACGAACGGGCCCGTCCGCCTCGGACCGTTCGCGTGCAGGGCTCCGGCAACGAGCTCTTTGCCCGTGCCGCTCTCGCCCGTGAGGAGGACGGACGCGTCGGTCGGCGCGACGCGCAGGACGAGATCGAGGATCCGAAGGAGCTTCGGGTCCTCCCCGACGAGCCCCGGCAAGCGCGTGTCCGCGTCCAGCACCTCGCGCGTCGGCGGAGGCTCCCGGTCCCCGCGCGCGGTACCGGCCGTCGCGGCCCGGCGAGCCCGAGCGCCGTCCGCACGGCCGCGAGGAGCTGCGGGTTCGTCCACGGCTTCGTCACGAAGTCCGACGCGCCGGCACGCATCCCCTTCACGGCGAGGTCGATCGAGCCCCAGGCCGTCATGAGAATGACGGGGACGGCCGGCGCGGCGGCGCGGACCTCGCGGAGGAGCCGCAGGCCCTCCTCGCCACTCGTCGCCCGCGAGAAGTTCATGTCCATGAGGACGAGGTCGAACCGGCGCGCCCCGAGGGCGGCGGTCACCTCGCCCGGCGCCGACGCGGGAACGGTCGGGTATCCCGCGCTGCTTCAGGAGGAGCGCGAGCGACGCGCGGACGGCGGGATCGTCGTCCACGATGAGGATCGCGCCCGCATCGCCTCCGTCACCCAAGTCTCGCGCTCCGTCCGCGCCGCGGATTCTTCCATATCGCATTACTCGTCGCGGAGCGCTTCGGCCGGCGACAGGCGCAGGGCGACGCGCGCCGGGGCGAGCGCGCACACGCCCGTCAGAAGAAACATGACGGCGACGGAGGCGGCGAGGCTCGAGAAGAAGACGCCCGCGCCGATCGCGGGCAGCGCCCCGAGGAGCGGGATTTGCGCGAGGAGGGCGAGCGCCGGGGCCACGCCGAACGCCGTGAGCACGAGGACCTCACCGATGATCAGGAGGACGATCTGGCCGGCCGTCGACCCCTTCGCCCGCCTCAATCCGATCTCCCGTGTCCGCCGCGTCACGTTCTGCCAGACGACGCCCGTCAGGCCGAGGACGACCATGAGAAGGAGAAAGAGGCCGACGAGGCCGAGGAAGATGAGGGGCGCGAGGCGCACCCGGAGCTGGGTCGCTCGCGTCTCGGAAACGGGCTTGACGACGACCGACCAGCCCGCGTCGATCGCCTGCAGCGAGCGGGCGAGCGTCTCCTCGAAGGCGACGGGCGTGCCCGGACGGACCTTCACGACCACGGTCTTCGGCACCGGCGTCCCGGCCGACGGACGCGCCGGCGCGACGCGATTGAACACGTAGTTGCCAAGCGGGGCGATCTCGCCGTCCTTGCGGAAGTCCGGGAGAACACCGACGACGCGCCGGGGAACCCAGGGCTCCTGGCCCTCGGCGAGCTCCTTCGGCGGGTCCGCGAGCGTCTGTCCGATCGCGTCGCCGTTTCCGAAGAGCTCGCGGCGGAGCCGCTCGTTGATGACGACGGGCTCCCACCCCGAGTCCGCGTCGTCCTCCCGCGAGAACCACCGCCCCGCCGTCGGCCTGAGGCCGAGCACGGTCCCGAGCGCGTCCGAGCCGAAGTTCTCCTGGAACGAGAACTTCCGCCCGCTCTTGGACGTGTCCGACTGCCACGTGCTCGTCGAGTACGGGGAGGACATGATGAGCGCCGCCTCCTCGACCTCCGGGAGAGCCTTCACCCGCCGCAGCGCGTCCTCCAGATGCGGCCAGAAAGAGGTCTCGGGCTGGAAGTCCACCTTCGGCCGGGCGCGGATCGTGGCCGTCAGGACGCGCGGGATTTCGAAACCGAGCGGCCGCCGGAGTCCGTCCAGCGCCCACAGAGCGGCGGCCGTGACGGCGAAAAGGACGATGAAGGAGAAGAAGATCTCGACGATGACGAGAGCGCTCTGGCGCTTGCGGTTCCAGACGAGCCGGAAGAGATGCCTCGTCACCGGGACACCCCCCGAAGCGCCTCGACGGGATGCAGGCGCGACATCTTCCATGCGGGATACAGCCCCGACAACAGGGCGAACACGACGGTCGCCGCGAAGCCCGCGAGAAAGATCCGGACGTTCAGGTGGAAGTCGGCGTACGGGATCAAGCCCGAGGACCCGATCGCCCCGAGCACGAGCGCGGCGCCGGCCCAGCCGAGCGCTCCTCCGACGAGGCACAGGACGACGTTCTCGACGAGGAACTGCCCGACGAGCGTCCGCGACGACGCCCCGAAGGCCTTGCGCACGCCGATCTCGGACGCGCGCTCGAGCATGCGGCTCACGTTCAGGTTCACGAGGTTGACGGCAGGGAGGAGCATGAAGAGGAGCGCGAGGGCCGCGAGGCCCGCGGCGAACCACCCGACCGGCGCCGCCGTGCGTGCCCCGGGCGTCAGGTCCCGCGCCAGGGACTCGAACGGCGTGTCCGCCGCGGACACGAACTCCTTGTAGGGCTTCGGAAGCTCGACGAGCGGAAGCCTCGTCGCGAGGTCCTCCCGGATCGCGTCGAAGTCCGCCGGTGTCCGTGCGAGGATCGTCGCGAAGAAACTCCCCATGATTCCCGACCTGTACGAGTCCGACTTCGAGGTCGAGATCGGGACCCAGACGTCCGCGAACGTGAGGGTCCGGTAGAACGGCACGTCCGCGACGACGCCGGCGACGCGGAACGTCTGGCCGTCGAGCTCGAGCGTCCGGCCGACCGCGGGAGAAGAGCCGAAGAACCGGCGCCGCGTCTCCGCGTTGATGACGGCCGTGAATCGCGCGTTCGCCTCGTCGTCCTCGCCGTACGGCGCGCCCTCGAGAAACGTGAAGTCGAACACGCGGAAGAAGACGCCGTCCGTGCGCTTGAGCCAGGACGAAACCTTCTCGCCCCTCACCCACCCGACGACCGGAGCCGGCTCCGAGTGAATCGTCACGGCCTCGGCCTTCTCCAGGGGGCGCACGAACCGGTCGAGGAACCCGTACCCGAGCGTCCCGGACCAGCGGCTGTGCTCGTGGCTCATCTGAGCCCAGCGGACGTTGAGCATCCGCCCCTGCCGCGACTCCGGCGGCATCGCCCCGACGACGTGGTCGAGGAGCGCCACGGCCACCATGAGGACGACGAGCGTGACGGAGATCGCAAAGAGGCTGATGAACGTGAAGAACTTCCTTCGGAGGAGGACCTTCACGGCGAGCTTGAGCGTCGCGAACGACATCGCGTCCTCAGTTCACGGACCGGCCGTCGAAGAACCGGATCGTGCGGTGAGTCTGGGCGGCCTTCTGGGCGTCGTGCGTCACCATGACGACGGTCGTCTTCTCGCGTTCGTTCAGCTCCCGAAGGAGGCTCATGACCTCGTCGCCCATCACGCTGTCGAGGTTCCCGGTCGGCTCGTCCGCGAGGAGAACCTTCGGCCCGCCGACGATCGCCCGGGCGATCGCGACGCGTTGCTGCTGCCCGCCGGAGAGCTGGGCCGGCGTGTGGTGGACGCGCGACGTGAGACCGACCCGCTCCAGCGCCGCCAGCGCGCGCCGCCGGCGCTCCTTGCCGGACATCCTCCGGTAGAGCAGAGGGATCTCGACGTTGTCGACGACGGGGAGGTCCGCGATCAGATGAAACGTCTGGAAGACGAACCCGATCTGCGCGTTCCTCAGGTGTGCGAGCTCCCGGTCCGCGTAAGACGTGATCGCGCGGCCGTCCAGCACGACACGCCCCCCGGTCGGCGCGTCCAGGAGGCCGATCACGTTCAGGAGCGTGCTCTTCCCCGAGCCGGACGGGCCCATGACGGACACGAATTCGCCCCGCTCGATCGCGAGGTTCACGTTCGCGAGCGCGACCGTCTCGATGCGGTCGGTCCGGTAGACCTTCTCGACCGCTTCCAGCCGGATCATCGTCCCGTTCTCCATGGCGTTCTGCCCTCCGTCGTCATCGGATCGTCACCTTCGCGAGGTGCTCGTAGTCGGACATGTCGGACAGGATCACCGCGTCTCCCGCCTTGAGGCCCGCGAGGACCTCCCACGCGTCCCCATTCGAGATCCCGAACGTCACCGGCGTGCGGATCGCCGAGTCGCCCCGCACGACGAAGACCGCCGGCGAGAGGCCCGTGCCCGGAAAGATCCCGCGGGGCACCCGGAGCGCCTTCTCCTTGCGGTCGAGGACGAGCTCGACGTCGGCGCGCAGGCTCGGCTTGAGGACCGGGTTCGACCGATCGTCCAGGGCGATCTCGACCGAGATCGCCCCGTTCTGGATCGTCGGGAGAACGCGGGAGACGGTCCCCATGAGCTTCACGCCATTCACGGTCGCGATCGCGGGCAGGCCCGTCCGCAGCTTCGTCGCGTGAACGTCGGCCACCGTCGCCTCGATGCGGTAGGACGAGAGATCCGCGACACGGGCGAGCGCGTCGCCGCGGTGCACGCTCCCGCCCGCGTCCGGCACGACCCACGTCACGACGCCGGCCCGGGTCGCCCGGGCGGTCGAGAGCCGGATCTGCCGCGCCGCCTCGCGAACCTCCTTCCGGAGAGTGTCCATCTCGAGGCGGAGCGCGTCCTCCTGGGCGGCGGCGGAGCGGACGGCGAGGGCGCGCGTCGCTCCGACCTGGTCGAGCTCGAGCCGCGTGCGCGCGGCGTCGAGCTTCGACTGCCGGAAGACCTCCTCGGACACGAGACCCTCCGCGAAGAGCTTCCGGTTCCGCTCCTCGCTCGCCTCGTACGTCTCGAGCTGGAGCTTCTTGATCGCGACCTGGCTTCCGAGCGACCCGAGCGTGCCCGAGAGGTCGAGGCGCGCGCGCGTCTGCTCGTTCTCCTTCAACGCGAGGCTCTGCCGGAGCTTCTCGAGCGCGAGCGCCGGCTCCGACGTGTCGAGGGTGAGGATGGGCTCGTCGGCAGCGACGCGGGCACCCGCGCGCCGCAGGATCGAGACGACGCGCGCGTCGATCGGGCTCGAGACGACCTGCTCGGCCTCGGGCAGGACGGTTCCGGACGCCGAGACGGTCGCCGCGATCGGCCCCTCGTCCACAACGGCGATGCGGAGCCGCCCGCGGCTCACGGACGGCCTCACGAGCGCGCGCGCTCCGGCAAGCGTCCCTGCGGCGAGGAGGACGACGGCTCCCACACGGAGTCCGCGGGACGCGAGCCGTTGCCTCAAAAAACCCGCGTCGAGAGGTCTGTCCATCACGCGTGGTGGAAACGCAACCGGGGTGCCAGCGCGAATCCCCTGTTTCACGGGCGTTTCGGCGCAAACGGTCGAGCCGGTGTTCGTTCCCGAACGCCGGGCGTTCGGAAACGAACACCTGTCAGGGGCGTCAGGGCGCCGGCGGCTTCTCCGGGAGGTCGAGCATCACGGGCCGCCAGTTCCTCGGATCGTTCACGAGTCCGTGCGACTGGCTGACGATCTCGAGGCGTTTCGGGACGAACTTGAGGAGGACGAAGTCCGGCCCGCGGAACCTGTCCTTGTAGAACGGGCCCCACTCCTCCTTGAAGTGGACCGCCTTGACCTCGGCGTTGGCCACGACGGAGGCGGTCCCGACGAGCGTGACGTAGCCGGGAAGGGATGCGTCGAAGAACTGCAGCGTGGCGCGCGGGTCGTGCGCGAGGTCGGCGACCTTGCGCGTCGCGGGGTTCGTCCCGATCCACACGGAGAAGTCCTCGTCGGGCCCGAGCGGATCCACGATGCGCGCCAGAGGCTGGCCCTCGGGCCCGATCGTGACGAGCGACGCATAGCGGGCCTTCCGGGAAATCTCCCGGGCGGCCATCAGGACCGCCGCGCGCTCGACCACGGGGATGGGCGACGAGGCGGAGGCCGCCACGGGTACCGCCGCGGGCGGAAGCGGCGAGAGCGCGGCCCCCTCGGCCCGGCAGTCGCGCGACGGCGCGAGCCCTCTCGCGCGCACCGCGACAATCTCCTTTTTCGCGGCCGCGAGGTCCGCTTGGAACGCGGCGTCGGCGTGGAGCCGGGCGACCGTGGCGGCTCCCATGACGCGGCCCTCGGTCACGTCGGACTGCCAGTGGACGTTGCAGACGACGCGGCTCTGGCCGAACGCCCGTCCCCTCCCCAGGATGGCGTCCGCGTGGTCCGGCGCCGCCTCCGCGAGGACGAGGGCCCAGGCCCAGCCCGCCGTACTGTGACCCGAGGGGTAGGACCCCTGCTTGCCGAGCTCGACCTCGTCGGCGGGCGTGCACGTCGGCGCGCGGTTCTCGAGGAACGGGCGCTTGCGCATGTACCTGTTCTTCGCGGCCCCCGTGGAGTAACCCGCGTCGGAGAGGACGCGGCGGAGCAGCCCGTAGAGCCGCGGCGTGTCCTTCTCGGTGATCGGAGCCCCGACCGCGCACGAGAACGCCCCCGCCGCCCCGGGGAACGTCAGGTCCGCGTCCCGCATCGCCTGCTCGAAGCGCGGCGTGCCGCGCAGGACACCGCCCGCGCGATTCGCCTCCTCGTCGGCCGCCTGCGCGCTCGATCCTGGGGCGGGCGGCGGCGGAAGGAGCGCGAGGCTGTCGGGGACTTCCTCCTTCGTCAGATAGCCGGGGACGGAGCCGGGCCAGAGCTGCGGAACCGTTCCGCGCGCCTCCGGCGGCGGCGGCGCCGTCGCACAGCCGGCGGCGGCGAGGGCGAGCGCAACGAGGGCGGCGGCGAGGCGCGGGCGGTCGCTCTTCATGCCGAAAGTATGCACGGCATGCCCCGGGGCCGGCAGAGATCCGTCAGCCGGTCAGACAGCCGCCGCCGCCCGCGCACCGACCCTGAGGGCCTCGGCCACGAGCGCGTCCTGTTCGATTTCGAACGCGTGGTGCGAGCCGGGCGCGGGGCTCGCGAGCTCGCGCCTCCCGATGTAGCGCAGGGCGCGGCTCGGGGCGAGGCCCTCGACCCTGCCGTCGAGGAGTTGCTCGCGCACGAAGCTCCACGCGCCCATGTTGCGCGGCTCCTCCTGGACCCAGACGAGCTCGGCGTCCTGCGGGTAGCGCTGCAGCACGGCGCCGAGATCGTGCCCCGGGAACGGATAGAACTGCTCGAGGCGGACGATCGCGACGTCGCTGCGGTCCGCTTTCTCGCGCCCCGCGATGAGGTCCCACGCCACCTTGCCGCTCGCGAGGATCACGCGCCGGGCACGCGAGGGCCCGGCGGGATCGTCGAGGACGTGGTGGAACGAGCCGTCCGCGAGCTCGTCGAGCGTCGAGACGACCTTCGGGTGCCTCAGGAGGCTCTTCGGCGTCATGACGACGAGGGGCTTGCGCACGTCGCCCTCCATCTGGCGGAGGAGCAGGTGGTAGTACTGCGCGGGCGTCGAGACGTTCGCGACGCGCATGTTGTCCTCGGCGCAGAGAGTCAGGAAGCGCTCGAGGCGCGCCGACGAGTGCTCCGGCCCCTGCCCTTCCTGCCCGTGCGGCAGCAGGAGCACGAGCCCGCAGCGCTGGTTCCATTTCTGCTCCGAACCGGAGACGAACTGGTCGATGATGACCTGTGCGCCGTTCGCGAAGTCGCCGAACTGCCCTTCCCACAGGACGAGCGTCGACGGGTCGGTGACCGCGTAGCCGAACTCGAAGCCCATGACCGCGTTCTCCGAGAGGAGGCTGTCCACGACCTCGAACGCGGCCTGCTCGGGCGCGATCGTGTTGAGCGGCGTCCACTCCGACCCGGTGGCGACATCGGCGAAGACGGAATGGCGCTGGCTGAACGTCCCGCGGCCGGAGTCCTGGCCCGAGAGGCGCACGGGCGTGCCGTCGAGGAGGAGCATCCCGAACGCGAGCATCTCGCCGCCCGCCCAGTCGATGTCGGGACTGCCGCTCGCATACTCGGAGCGCTTCTTCAGGACGGACCGGAGCTTCGGGTGGATCTCGAAGCCTTCCGGGACGGTCGAAACGGCCCCCGCGACGCGCGCGAGGCGGTCGCGCACGCTGCCCTCGGGTTTCAGGCGCCTCGCGGGCGCGGCCGTGAGCGAGTCGAACGACGACTTCGCGCCGCCGCGGGCGTCGTCGTAGGCGCGGTCGAGCGCCGTCTTCGCCTCTGCCCACATCTGGTCGACCTCGCCCTGCGAGAAGACGCCCTGCTTGACGAGTGAGGCGCCGTACAGGCGCGCGACGGACGTGTGCCCCTTGATCTTCTGGTACATGAGCGGTTGCGTGTAGCTCGGCTCGTCGCCCTCGTTGTGGCCGTAGCGGCGGTAGCAGACCAGGTCGACGACGACGTCCCGCCGGAACGTGTTGCGGTACTCCATGGCGACGTCCACGACGTGGACGACGGCTTCGGGGTCGTCGCCGTTCACGTGGAAGACCGGCGCCTGGACCATCTTCGCGACGTCCGTGCAGTACGGCGACGACCGCGCGTCGGCGGGGTTCGTCGTGAACCCGATCTGGTTGTTCACGACGACGTGCACGGTGCCGCCCGTGCGGTAGCCGTGGAGCTGCGACATGTTGAGCGTTTCGGCGACGATCCCCTGCCCCGCGAACGCGGCGTCGCCGTGGAGGAGCACGGGGAGGACCTTCCGGTGCTCGCGGGCGTCGCCGAGCGCCGTCTGCTTGGCCCGGACCATTCCCTCGACGACGGGGTCGACGAACTCGAGGTGACTCGGGTTCGGCGCGAGCGAGACGGCCACCTTCGAACCGCCGGGCGCGACGTGCGTCCCGACGGCGCCGAGGTGGTACTTCACGTCGCCGGACCCCTGCACGGTGCCGGGATCCACCTGGCCTTCGAACTCCGCGAAGATCTGTCCCGTGGGCTTGCCGACCGTGTTCACGAGGACGGTCAGCCGGCCGCGGTGGGACATCCCGATGACGGCTTCGCCGAGGTCCGCCTCGGCGGCGCGGTCGAGCAGGCGGTCGAGGAGCGGGATCGCCGCCTCGCCGCCCTCGAGAGAGAAGCGCTTCTGTCCCACGTACTTCGTGTGGAGGAACTTCTCGAAGGACTCCGCCTTCACGAGCGCGTTCAGGATCCGCCGGCGGTCCTCGCGCGCGAGGTTCGCGCGGTTGCGCGACCCCTCCATCCGCTCGATGAGCCACCGCTTCTGCGCGCTGTCCTGGTTGTACATGAACTCCGCGCCGATCTTTCCGCAGTACGTCTGGCGCAGGACCTCGAGGATCTCGCGCAGCGTCGCGTGGTCGCGGCCCGCGAGCCCGTTCGTGATGAACGGACGGTCGAGGTCCCAGAGCGTGAAGCCGTACGTGGCCGGGTCGAGGTCCGGGTGGTACGGCACGGCGTCCACGCCGAGCGGGTTCACGTCCGCGACGAGGTGGCCGCGCACGCGGTACGCGTTGATGAGCGAGAGGACGCGCGCCTGCTTCTCCACGGCCTCGAGGCGGTTCGTGCCGCCGAAGAACGGCGAGCTCGCGTCCTTCTCCCAGCGCATCGGCCGGTGCGGGACCTTGAGGTCCTCGAAGATCCGGTCGTAGAACGCGTCGGCGCCGAGGAGGAGGTCCTGGAGCGTCGCGAGGAAAGCGCCGGACTCGGCTCCCTGGATGATGCGGTGGTCGTACGTCGACGAGACGTTCATGACCCGCGACACGCCGAGGGCGGACATGACCTCGTCGGGCATCGCCTGGAACTCGGCGGGGTAGGCCATGGCGCCCGTCGCGACGATCGTCCCCTGCCCGGGCATGAGGCGCGGCGCCGACGCCGTCGTCCCGATCGTGCCGGGGTTCGTGAAGGAGATCGTCGTCCCGACGAAGAGGTCGGGCTCGATCGCCCCCTTCCGTGCTTTCGCGACAAGGACGTCGAACGCCTCGAGGAACCCGGCGAACGTCATCTTCTCCGCATCCCGGATGTTCGGGACGAGGAGCGAGCGGGAGCCGTCCTTTTTCGTGACGTCGATCGCGACGCCGAGGTTCACGGCCTTCTTGCGGATCCGCACGGGCCGGCCTTCCGCCTCGCCGTAGGCGTCGTTCATCCCGGGGTGCTTCTCGAGCGCGCGGACGATCGCCCAGGCGACGAGGTGCGTGAACGAGATCTTCGAGAGGCCGAGCGCCTCGCGGTGGCGGTTCAGAATCCGCCGGTTCTCCTCCATGTTCTTGACCGGGACGACGCGGTTGGACGTCGCGGTCGGGACGGCGAGCGACGCCTCCATGTTGCGGGCGATCGTCGCGGCGCCGCCCGCGATGGGGACGGCCTCCTCCCCGGCCCGGGCGAGAGGCGGCGCCGGGCGCGGGCCGGCCGGCTTCGGGGCCGACGCGGGCGCGGAGGCGGGCGGCGGACCGAGAGCCGCCGGCTCGGCGAGTGCCAGCGCCGCCTCCGGCGCGATTGCACGGGCGGGCACGGACATGCTGAACGGCACGCGCTCCTCGAGAGCCTGGAACGCCCGGCGCCAGCCCTCCTCGACGAGAGCCGGATCCAGCCGGTAGCGGGCGTAGAGATCCAGGGCGAACGGCGCGTTGTCGCCGAACTCCTCGAGCATGGCGTTGAGGACGGGCGACGAGGACGAATCGGTCATGAAGGAGCCAATTGTAGCGGTCGGGGCGGACTCAGCCCGTGACGTCGCGCCGCGTGAAGACGGCGAACGCCGCCGCGGTCGCGGCCACGGCCCACCCCACGAGTACCAACGTCGAGAACGCCAAGGTCATTCCCTCGAACGGCGGCGGCATCCCCGCGTAGAACTCGGGCAGCGGCAGGTTCGTCACGAAGAACCACTTCGCCCCGTCCCAGTCCGACGCGATCCGCGACAGGATCGTTCCGGCGACGAGCGTCGCCATCATCGTCCCCATCGCGGCGGCGGCCGAGCGGAAGAGGACGGAGAGAAGGAGCGTCACGGCGCCGACGGCGAGGGCCGAGAGCCACGCGAGCCCCCACGCGGCGAGCGCGTCCTGCCAGAGGGGCAGGATGCGGACGCTCGAGAGGTCGAATCCGCCGGCCGCGCCCGGGCCGAGACGGAACCCCGTGAGCATCGGCGCCCCCCATCCCGTCCACCCGAACGCGACGCCGGAGATTCCCCACGCGAGAACGAACGCCGCCAGGAGCGTGAGCGTCGTGAAGAGAACCATCGCGACGAGCTTCGAGAGGAGGACCTTCCAGCGCGCGACGGGACGCGTCAGGAGGAGCGTGACGGTCCCTTCCGCGAACTCGGACGAAACGAGATCGGCGCCGAAGACCGCGATGAGGAGGGGAATGAGGAGAACGCTGCCCACGCCCGCGAACGTGCGCGCGAACATCGGGCCCGTCAGGAGATTCGGATTGAGATTCTTAGACAGGTAATAACGCAATCTCCCCGACTCGTACTTCATCCACCGTTTCCACTGCTCCGGAATGCCCCGCCTCGAACTCATCTGGCGATCGAGGTCCGACGCTCGCTTTTCGACCTGCGCCCGCCAGTCTCTCTCGGGATGCTCCGTCCTCTGCCGCTGCTGCTGCCGGTTCTGGGCGAACACGACAAGACACAGGAGCGCCGCCAGAACGATCAGGACGAGCCTGAATCTCTTCCTTCTAAGAATCTTCAAACACTCGTTTTCGACGAGCCCCACGATCACCGGCATCGCACGCTCCGAAGTCCGATCAGCCCCATCTCACACCGTCTCCCCGCCCGTCAGCTCGAGAAACAGGTCCTCGAGGCCGCGCGCGCCGCCGCCCGTCAGCTCGGCGAGCGTCCCCTTCGCGAGCGTGCGGCCGCGGTGGACGATCACGATGCGGTCGACCATCTTCTCGACTTCCGACAGGAGATGGCTCGAGACGAAGACCGCGAGGCCGTGCTCGCCCGCGAGGCGGCGGACGAGCTCGCGCATCTCGCGGATGCCCGCCGGGTCGAGGCCGTTCGTCGGCTCGTCGAGGATGAGGACGGACGGATCCGAGAGGAGCGCCTGCGCGATCCCGACACGCTGTCGCATGCCGAGCGAGTACGTCCTCACGAGCCCGTCGAGGCGCTCGTCCATGTGGACGAGGCGGGCGAGCGCGTCGATCCGGCCCGCGGCGCCGTCCCCGATCATCCGGGCGAAGTGCTCGAGGTTCTCGCGGCCGGTCAGGAACTTGTAGAGGTCGGGCGTCTCGACGATGCACCCGACCCTCCGCATCGCGGCCTCGAACTCCCTCGCGAGGTCGTGCCCGTCGATCACGACGCGGCCGCGCGTCGGCTTCACGAGGCCCACGAGCATCCGGATCGTCGTCGTCTTCCCGGCCCCGTTCGGGCCGAGGAACCCGAACACCTCGCCCTTGTGCAGCTCGAAGGAGGCGTCCGTGACGACCTCGCGGTCGCCGTAGCGCTTCGCGAGACCCTCGGCGGACAGGACGACGGGCGACGCGCTCACCGAAGACGTTTTACGCCATCCGTCAAGCGTATCCCTCACCTGGCGGGCCCGGAGAAGCGCCCGCAACTCGGGCGGGAGGCGGCCGTTCCGCTTTTCGACTGAGAAATCCGACTCAGGCGCAGGTCCTGGGTGCCGGGCCGACTTGCTGACGCCACACCGCTCTGGGTTGGGCATTCCGGTCACGGTTGGCGACGAGCCTGGATTCGGCGCGTGGGCATAAACTTCGCGCGTGCCCGTGTCGATCCGAATCGACGTAGCTCGGCGCCGTGTCGAGGTCAACGCCTGGGGGCTCCTCACGGGTGAGGAGATGCTCGCCTCTCAGGAGGAGATCGCGAAGGGTCCGGGCTTCGAGCCGGGCTTCGACGCGCTCTTCGACCTCTTGGCCGTGTCGAGCGTGGGAATTTCGGCCGACAAGGTGAAGGTCGTCGCGCACAACACGGTGTTCGGGTCACGCGTCCGGCTGGCATTCGTGACGCGAGACCCGGTGGCCTTCGGGATGATGCGGATGCTCGGCGCGTATCTCGGCGACCAAGGCGGCGAGGTCGAAATGTTCAAGGAACGCGCCGACGCCGAGCGATGGTTGGATAGGAAGTAGAGGGCCGCGTCCCGTCCCGACCGGGGAGGTCGATCCCGCGAGGACGCTTCAGAGCGCCGTCGCGCCCTTCACGGGAAGAGCCACGATTTCTCCAGCTCCCGCGCGGCTCGACTCACCGCATGGCCGACGAGTTGCTCGAAGCTGTCTGTCGGGGCGCCCCCGGGCGTGCTCCGGATCGTCAGACCGTAGATCTCGCTCCAGTCCGCGGTCCGGAACACGGAAACGCGGAAATCGACTCGCGCGTAGCCGTCTTCGGGATCCAGGATGGCCTCGCCGTCGGGCGTGACCACGTGCCGGATCCCGCCCGCGACCGACACGACGACGAGCGTGTCCCGGACGAACAGGGAGTCGTCCGCGGCGCCCGCGAAGAACGACGACCAGACGGACTCCGCGTGGGCGTCCACCGGCATGAGAGGTCCCTCATCGCTCGGCAGGGGGGTCACCACCCGAAGGGGCAGGCTCTTCCGGCACAATACGCCGCCGTGACGCTCCGCCTCCGCCGCCTCCTCCTCTGGTTCCTCCCGCTCTCCCTCGGCCTCCTCGCCGCCGGCGTCCTTGCCGGAGGCGCCGCCGCGGGGCTCTCCGGCCGCCTCGGCGAGCGCGTCGGCGAAGGACAGGTCGTTCCGCCCGCGAACGCCCCTGTTACGGCCCTTTCCGCGAGCGGCACGCTCCGGATCGTCGCCCTCGGCGACTCCCTCACGCGCGGAGCCGGCGACGCGCCGGGCGGCGGCGGCTATCCCGAGCGCGTCGCGGCGAGCCTGCGGAAGGCGGGCCTCGTCGCCTCCGTGGACAACATGGCCGTTGACGGATCGGAAACCGGGGATTTTCTTAGAAAGATGGAAGACGCAGCGGTCAAGAGCCGGATCGCCGGCGCGAACCTGATCCTGCTGTCCATCGGAGGCAACGACCTGAGCCACTCTCTTCGGTCGATAGTCCCGGGGGAGGCGGCCGCCGACCCGACGGGCCCAGCCCTCGCCACGGCCTCTCTCAACCTTCAGAGAATTCTTTCTCTTCTCCGAACCTCGAATCCCTCCGCACCAATCCGGATCCTCGGCCTCTACGACCCTTTTCCCGAAGGCTTCGACCGGAGGATCGCCCGGCAGACGCTCCTCAAGTGGAACGTCGCGCTCGAAGAAGCGAGCTATGCCGTGCCGAATGCGCTCGTCGTCCCGACGGCCGACGTCTTCGAGGACCGGCCCGACCGCCTGTCGGCCGACCGATTCCACCCGGGCGCGGAAGGCTACTCCGAGATCGCGGCGCGCGTCTTCCAGACGCTCCCCCTCCCCGCCCGGGAGGGGCGCGCGTCGTGACCGAGATCCGCGAGGAAGCGGGCGTCGACATCGGAGCGACGCTCGCGAAGGCGGTCGTCGTCGGAGCGGGCGCCGATCTCGAGACGTTCGACACGTTCGTCTGTCCGTCCAGCGACCTCCCGGCGCTCGCGTCGTTCCTCTCGAGCCGGTCCCCGCTGCGCCTCGCGGCGACGGGAGCGGGCGCGCACCGGCTGGGCTCACTCATGAAGACGCCGGAGCCCCCCGTCCTCACGGACGAGTTCGAGGCCTGGGGAGAAGGCGAGATGGTCCTCCTCCGGAGGGCCGATTTCACGCCGACGAACCCGCACTACCTCGTGAGCCTCGGCACCGGCACCTCCATCCTGCGCATCGGGCAGGAGGGCCGCGTCTCGCGAGCCGGCGGAACGGGTCTCGGTGGAGGGACGCTGCGGGGCTTCGGTCAGCTCCTCCTCGGACAGAGCGACTTCGACGCGCTGACCGCGCTCGCGTTCCAGGGCGACCGCAAGAAAATCGACCTCCTCGTCCGCGACCTCTATCCCACGGGCGAGATCGCGCTGCAGGGCAACCTCACGGCCTCGAACCTCGGCCGCATCGCCTCACGCGACTCGCGAGACGTCGCGAATGCGATCACGGGCCTCGTCGGCGAGAACATCGGCCTCCTCGCGGCGGCTCTCTCGAAGCAGGAGGCCGTGCCGTTCCCCGTCGACATCGTGTACGCGGGGTCGACGCTGAGGCAGAACGTCGCGCTGAGGGACGTCCTCGCCTTCGCGACGTCCGTCGGGGGCGCGCGCGCCCGGTTTCTCCCGGGCGGAGAGTTCGTCGGAGCCGTCGGAGCGCTCGCCCGGGCGCGTCGGCTCGCGGAAGGAGTCGCCCGATGAGGCCGTCGTTCGACCTCGAGGGCCGCGTCGCCCTCGTCACCGGAGCCTCGCGCGGAATCGGCGCCGAGATCGCCCGAACCCTCGCCGCGGCGAACGCGCGCGTCGCCCTCCACTACGGCGCGTCGCACGAAGCCGCGCGCGCCGTCGCCGATTCGATCGCCGCGGCCGGCGGCGCCCGGCCCCTCCTCGTCCAGGCCGACGCGGCCGACCCCGAAGGGCGCCGGCGGATCGTCGCCGAGGTCGCCGCGGCCCTCGGGCCGCCGGAGATTCTCGTGAACAACGCGGGGTTCTACCGGCCGAATCCCTTCGAGCAGGCCGACGACGAGACGTTCCTCACCCGCTGGCGCGCGACGATGGCCGTGAACCTCGAGGCGGCCGCCCACCTCTCGTTTCTCGCCCTCCCGAAGATGCGCGAACGGTCCTGGGGACGCATCGTCATGATCGCCTCGCGCTCCGCCTTCCGCGCCGAGACGGACCACCCGGACTACGCCGTCTCGAAGGCCGGGATGGTCAACCTCGCGCGCTGCCTCGCCCGCAACGAGGGGCCGCGCGGGATCACCGCCAACTCCGTGTGCCCGGGCTGGGTCCGCACGGAGGCCGTGCGCGAGGCCCTCGACGGTCCGCAGGCCGCCGAGGTGCTCTCCCAGATCCCGCTCGGACGCGTCGCCTCGACGGCCGACGTCGCGAACGCGGTCCTGTACCTCGTCTCGCCGCTCGGGTCCTACGCGAACGGGATCGCGATCCCGCTCAACGGCGGCTCGTACCTCCACTGAATCGTTTGCGCCGGGAGCCCGAAACAGGCGGATAATTTTGGGTCCGGGCCATGAGGAAGGGCGTGCCGATCCTCTTCGCGATTCTCTTCACCGGCGCGGCCACCGCGCAGGATGCGGTCCCGTCCGCGCGCGAGCCCGCGGCCGCGCCCGTAAAGTCGGCGCCCGTCTTCCGCCTGCCCCCGGTCGAGACGTTCCGCCTCTTCCCGCAGCTCGAACGCGACCCGTACGTCGGACTCGAGAGCGTGTCCGAGGACCGCCGGCTCTTTCACCAGGCCGGCGACCCCGACTCCCTCTTCACGCTCGGATCCCCGACGCCGGGCGGCGAGCTCCACCTGTCGGCCGCGATCGAGGTCAACGAGATCTTCCTGAAGGCGATCCCGCCCGATCCCCTCATATCCGCGACCGACACGCGCCCGCGCGCCCCGGGGAGCTTCCTCCCCGTCGACAACCAGGGACGTCCGTACCAGCTCCGCCTCGGCGCTCGCCTCGTCTGGTAGTGGTAGCCTGCCCGGCGATGCGAAGGGTTCTCGCGCTCGCGACCGCGTTCGCCTTCGCTCTGCCCGCGTCGTCGCAGACGGGCGGCACCCTCTCGAAATCCGTCGAGGTTTCCGTCACGAACGTGGACGTCGTCGTGACCGACGCGCGGGGCCAGCCGATCTCCGACCTGACAGCCGCGGACTTCGAGGTGAGGCAGGACGGCGTCCTCCAGCCGCTCACGAACTTCTCGTTCATCCGCAACCTCCCGGCCGCCCCGCCCGCCGCTCCGGCCGAGGCGCCGCAGGCCGCGCCGACGCCCGCGCCGGTGCTCGTCCCGCCCGACCAGCCCCAGGCGGCCCGCGCCCACCTCATCGTCTTCGTGGACGCGCTCCACCTGACGGCGCCGAACAAGAACCGGGCGCTCCAGAGCCTGCTCGCGTACATCCCGACGGTGCTCGGGCCGAACGTCGAGGTCCAGTTCGTGACATGGGATCGCGCGCTGCGCATCCGGGGCCCGTTCACGAGCGACGTCGCGATCGTTTCCTCGCTCCTGGATTCCCTCGCGCACGAGACGGCGCTCGGCTCGGTCGCCAAGCGCGAGCACGACGAGATCGTCCGGCTGATCGACGAAGCGGTGATGTCGGACGCGACGACCGGCCCGATCCTCTTCAGCAACGCGATCAACGCGCTGCGCGGCTGGTGCGACGTCCAGGCCGCCGAGGTGGACTCGACGATCGACGCCCTGCGCGCGTCCTTTTCGGCCGTCTCCGGCGTCGAGGGGCGCAAGGTGCTCTTCCTCGTCACGGAGAAGTTCACGCCAATCCCGGGCCGCGACATCTGGGACTATGCCCAGTACGGGACGACGCGTTTCGGCTCGACGTCGAGTCTGGGCGCGTCGCCGCGGCAGCGGCGGGGAGGCGGCAACGCCGAGCTCAACGACCTCAGCTTCAAGAGCTGGGACCGCTCGTCCTCGTTCCAGTCGCTCGCGACGTCCGCGAATGCGGCCGGGATCTCGCTCGTCACGATCGACACCGCGGGCCTCACGACGGACGACATGCTCTCGGCCGAGCGCGGCGCGAGCGTCGGGAGGATGGACGAGGGGATCAGCCAGCTCGACATGCAGTCCGCGATGGGCCTCCTCGCGGAGGAGACGGGCGGCACGATGGTCGTCGGACGCAACAACATCGCGCTCGCCCTGAAGGACCTCGAGGCGGACTGGACGGCCTACTACTCGCTCGGGTACGACAGCCCGAACGCGAAACCGGGCCAGCCGCGCGCGATCAAGGTCACGGTGAAGCGGCCCGGTGCCCACGTCCGCTCGCGCAAGGCCGTCATCGAGCGGACGCCGGAGGAGAAGGTCGCCGACGCCGTCCTCTCGGGCGCGTACATCCCGCGCACGCTGAACCCGCTCCGGGCGTCGCTGCACATCGGCGTCCCGAAGAAATCGGGAAAGATGTGGCTCGTCTCGCTCGAGTTCAAGGTCCCGTTCGACAAGCTCACGCTCGTCCCGCAGGGCGGCCGCGCGAGGGGCGCGCTCCTTTTCACGGCCGTCGCCGCGACGCCGGACGGGCGTATCTCCCCCGTCACGACGGAGAGGGCCCCGATCGACGTCCCGGAATCCGAGCTCGCGAACCTCGCGGGCAAGGCGTTCACGTACTCGGCGACGCTCAAGGTCCGCCCCGGCCCGCAGATCTTCTCGACCGCGCTGACGGACGAGGTCTCGCGCCTCTCGAGCTACGTCCAGCCGCACGTCCTCATCGGCGACAAGCCCGGCACGCGGTAGGGGTCCGCGGCAGGCCGCGAACCGTTCCACCGGGCCGATGGCGCCCCGGCGGCTATCGACCCGCGCCGAACCTCTCCGCGCTGCGCGCGCGCGCCTTCCGCGCCTCGTCCTCGCGGTCCCTCGGAGCGGCGTTCGTCACGAGCGACGCGACGAGGAGGCGCGCCGCGGCCGAGACCTCTTCCACCGCGCGGTCGAACGCGGCTTCATTCGCCCGGGAAGGTCTGTTGAATCCGCTCAGCTTCCGGACGAACTGAAGCGAGGAGGCCCGGATCTCCTCTTCCGTGGCCGGGGGCTCGAAGTTGAAGAGCGTCTTGATATTTCGACACATCGCTCCTCCCGCCGTCCGACGATATCGCGCGGGGCGCCGCGGGGCATCACGTCATGCCTGGCGCCGTGTGAGGGAGAAAAGGAGCAGCGTCTTCCCCGAGTCCTCGATCTCCCCTTCCGGCGTGGCGCCGAGGCGCTCGGCCACGCGGATGGACCGCGCGTTCTCGGGATGGATCACGCAGACGATCCTCTCGCGACCGAGCTCGGTGAACCCGTGCGCGATCGCGGCTCGCATGCCTTCGAGCGCGTACCCCCTGCCCCAGGCCTCGCGCGCGAGGGCCCAGCCCATCTCGAACCCGTGGCCGCCCTCCGGATGCAGGAACCCGAGGTGGCCGACGAGAGCGCCCGTGGATCGCTCGACGACCGCCCAGAGCCCGTAGCCCCGGATCTGCCAGTGCCCCATGTAGCGCGCCATCTGCCACCAGGCGTCCGAGCGCGAGAGGGCTCCCGCCCGGATGTAGCGCATGACCTCGGGGTCCGCGCAGATCCGCGCGTGCGCCTCGAAGTCGTCCGGCCGGAAGGGCCGGAGGTGCAGCCGTTCGGTCAGGAGCTCGGTCACGGATCTCTCGTCTCCCTGGGCGTGACGTAGTTCAGCGTGTGGTGCGCGAGGATGTCGCCTCCGGCCGAGAGGCACGTCGCCGTGCCGTACGCCGTGCGCTTGCCGAGGCTGAGCACGACCGCCTGGCAGGAGAACCCCTCCCCGCGCGCGCTCCTCAGGAACTGGGTCTGCATGTGGCTCGTGACGGACGGGTCCTCGAGGCCGCGCAGCGTCTTGATCGCGAGCCACATCGCGACGTCGGCCGCGGTCATGAACACCTGTCCGGCCACGATTCCTCCGGGCCGCTCGAAGTGCGGGAGGTGCGGGACGTCGAGCGTGCACGAGCCCGGCGCGATCGCGGCGACGACGAACGCGTAGGCCTTCGTGAACGCCGTGTCGTGCGAGAGGAGGCTCTGGAGTTCCTCGACGGTGACGGGCAGGGTGCTCATCCGGACATTCTGCGACGGCCGCGCCGCTCGCGGCTCAGCCGGCTCCGGGGCCCCGCTGTCCGCGGATCTTCGCGCCGGACAGCGGGCCGCCGAGCGCCGCGCTGATCCAGCAGACGTCGAAAGCGCCGGCGCTCAGCGGGAGGACGCTCCAGACCATGGAAACGACGCCGAGCGGATGCGACCGGTAGACGAATCCGACGACGAGGAATCCGGTGCCCGCGACGAGCCGGAAGACGCGGCCCGCGGGACTGTTGATGAATCGCGAGAAGCCGGAGCGATTGAAGGCCGCGCGCATGCTCATCGTCTCCTCCGGGGCCGCTCGTCCGCGCCACCCGGTTTCCTGTCCGGCGCAGGAGGCGGGCGGAGCCAATAGGGCTCGAACGATTCGGGATCGGGAACGCTCAGGTAGCAGACGGGGGAAGCGAGGGTGAACGCAGCCGGGGACGGATCCTCCGCCGGCGACAGCGGCCTCCAGCGCGGGCTCCGAGCGAACGCGCCCGACGATCGGACGTCGGGCGGGAGGAGCGCGAGGGCACGGGACTGGGCCTGACGGAGCGAGAGGCCGGCGTTGGCCCCGACCGCGAAGTCGGGCTGCGCGAGCTGAACGAGGTCGTCGACCCAGCCGCAGATCGGGCACGTGTCGAGGGAGCCAGGGGAGCCGGCGAAGACCTCGAAGCCGCAAGCGGAACACGGCTGAGCGGCTGCCCGCCCCGTCGAGCCGCTCACGACGCTCCCTCGACCGCGTGGCGCGCGAGGCGGGTCGTGAGGTGCCGCTTCACGTCCGGCCACTCGGCGGCGAGGATGCTGAACATCACGCTGTCGCGCACGGTTCCGTCCCGGCGGGCCTGGTGATGGCGGAGAATGCCGTCCTTCTTCGCGCCGAGCGCCGCGATCGCGCGCTGGCTCGCGAAGTTGAAGTTGTCGGTCCTCAGTCCGACGACCGCGCACCGGAGCCCCTCGAACGCGTGCGCGAGGAGCAGCAGCTTGCAGGCCGTGTTCACGTGACTCCTCTGCCAGCGCGCCGCGTACCACGTCCAGCCGATCTCGACGCGGTCGAGCGCGGGGACGACGTCGTGATAGCGCGTCGTCCCGACGATCTCCCCCGTGCCCGTTTCACGCACGGCCCACGGGAGCATGTGTCCGGCCGCCTGCCCCGCGAGCGCGCCTGCGACGTACTTTCCGGTCTCTCCCGGCCCCGGCACCGACGTGAACCACAGCTCCCACAGCGTGCCGTCCGCCGCCGCGGCGGCGAGGCCGGCTTCGTGCTCGGGAGAGAGCGGCTCGAGCCGCACGCCGTGGCCCTCGAGCGTGACGGGAGCGAGCGTGATCATGCGCGTGCACCCGCGGGCTCACCTGCGCCGCGCTCCTCGACGGTGACGACGACCTTCCCGCGCGCGTGCCCCTCCTCGAGGTAGCGGATGCCTTCCGCGGCGTCGCGCAATGCCATGCTCCTGTCCAGGACGGGCGCGACCTCTCCCGCTTCGATCAGATCCGTCAGGGCCACGAGGCTTTCGACGTCGATCCGCGCGAGCATCACGGCGTACTTCTGGCTCGCGAACCGGGACCGCACGATCCTCAGGAGGTCGAGGGCGAGGCCTCCGGCCCATCCCGCGCCCGACCCGCCGACCACGACGTGGATTCCGGTCGGGGAGAGGACGCGCCTCACGGCCGGGGAGGGGTGGTTCGCGATGCAGTCGACGATCAGGTCCCAGCGCCCGCCGCCAGCCGTGAAATCCTCGCAGGCGTAGTCCACGAGTCGCTCCGCCCCGATGGACCGGACCATCCCGGCGTTCCGCGCGCTGCAGACACCGGTCACCTCCGCCCCGGACGCCCGCGCGATCTGCACGGCGAACGTCCCCACGCCTCCCGCCGCGCCGTTCACGAGGACCTTCTGCCCCGCCTGGATCCGTCCCCTCTCGCGAAGCGCCTGGAGTGCGGTGCATCCCGCCACCGGCACGGCCGCCGCCTGCTCGAACGAGAGGTTGGACGGCTTCGGCGCGAGCTTGCTCTCGGGAACGCTGGCGTACTCGGCCAGAGTGCCCCGGCCCGCGCCGTACACCTCGTCGCCCGGCCTGAACCGGGTCACGCCCCGCCCGATCGCCTCGACCCGCCCTGCGACGTCGGCCCCGAGCGTCGCGACCTTCGGACGGCGGAGCCCGGAGAACGCGCGGACGACGGACGGGGAGCCCCTCATGAAGTGCCAGTCGAGGGGATTCAGGGAGGCGGCGAAAACCCGGATCAGGACCTCGCCGTCCCCGGGCGCCGGCTTCGCGACCTCCTCGAATCGGAGGACCTCTGGCGGGCCGTAGTCGTGACGGAGGATTGCTTTCACGCGCCTCGGGCGAAGGATACCCGCCGGAGCGCCGTGATCTGCCGGATGTGCCGCTCGAGGTGCACCCGACCCAGGCGGATCGCCTGCTCCACGGTCAGAGGGCCGGCGACGGGGTGCTCGAAGACCGCCTTCCGGACGCCAGCGGGGCCGAGGAATTCGAGGCACGACAGCAGCCAGTCGCGGTTATCGTCCCACGCGCGCCGCAGGTCGGCCAGGCTGAGCCCGCCGCGGGGGACCATCGCGGGCGACGGCACGTCCACGGCCAGGGGGGACTTCAGGGCGACCGTGACGAGGAAGTAGCGCACGTGAGCCGCGGGCCCGCGCGCGCGCGCCACGAGGCTCGACGGATCGGGCAGCCCCCGGAAGACCGCGCGCTCGGCGAGAACGAGATGCTCGACGATCTCGAGGATCGACCACTCGCCGGCGCGCGGCTTCGCCGCGAGCGTCGCCGGGTCGAGCGCCTCGAGCTCCTCGAGCAGGGCGCGGCGGCTCCCGCCGTACGCGTCTAGTCCGGAAACGACGAAGCCGCTGCCTCCCGCATGGACCACCGGTCTCAGCCCGGCTTCGCCGCCGGAGCTGGAGCCGGCGGCTTCGGCGGGGGCGGGGGCGGCATGCGGTTGATCGCGACGCCGCGCTCGAGGAGAGCCGGGAGGAGGGGCAGGCCGGAGGGCTCGAATTCCCCCGCCTTCTTCATCGGACTCTCGCCCTCGTACGGCCGGTAGCCGTAGCCCGGGCCGCCCGCTTCGGTGTCGGACGGCTTCTCGGCGAGCTCGGGGATGCCGAGGACGGCGCTCTTCCTGTCGAAGAACGACAGCTCGTAGTCGCGCGTCATCCAGATCGCGTCCTTCGGGCACGCGTCCACGCAATAGCCGCAGTAGACGCACCTGAGAAGGTCGATCTCGAAGACCGTCGGGTACTTCTCGTACGCGAGGACCGGGTGCTCCCCGGCCTCGATGTGGATGCACTCGGCCGGGCACGCCGTCTCGCACATGTAGCACGCGACGCACTTGAGCGTGTCGTCCTCGCGCTTCTTCAGGATGTGCCGGCCCCGGAAGCGACCCGAGTAGTTCCGGAGCATCTCCGGGTACTGGATCGTCGGCAGCCCCTTCATGTTCGTGAGGTTCTTCAGGAAGTGGCCGAGGGTGCGGGCGAGGCCCTTCGCGATCTCGACGAGGTAAACGCTCTCGGCGAACGTGGTCTCGGGCACCTTGAGGGTGACGACTTTGGCGGCCATCAGCGGTCGAGCTCCCCGGCGATGATGTTGAGAAGGCCCAGCGTCGCGACGGCGTCGGCGACGGGGTGCCCCTTGATGATCTTTTCGAACGACGCGAAGAGTGGAAAGCAGGGCGGACGCACCTTCAGGCGGTACGGGAAGCCGCTCCCGTCCGAGACGACGTGGAAGCCGAGCTCGCCGTTCGCGCCCTCGGTCGCGGAGTAAATCTCGCCCGCCGGCACCTTCACCCCTTCGAAGACGAGCTTGAAGTGGTAGATGAGCGCTTCCATCTCGTTGTAGACCATCTCCTTCGGCGGGAGGATCACGCGGTAGTCGTCCGAGCGGACGGGCCCGCCCGGGAGCTTGTCGAGGATCTGCTCGATGATGCGCAGCGACTGCTTCATCTCCTCGATGCGGACCAGATACCTCGCGTAGTTGTCGCCCTCCGTCATGATCGGCACGTCGAAGTCCACCTCGCCGTACCACTCGTACGGCTGGTCCTTGCGCAGGTCGAACGGCACGCCCGACGCCCTCAGGCACGGCCCGGTCCAGCCCCACGCGAGCGCCTGCTCCTTCGTGACGACGCCCGTGTCCCGGAAGCGGTTCCAGACGATCTTGTTGCGCGTGACGAGCGTCTCGACGTCGGCGATGCGCGCGCGCGTGCCCTCGATGATCTTCCGTGACCACGGGACGAAGTTCTCGGGGACGTCCTTCGCGAGGCCGCCAACGCGTCCGTAGGAGACCGTCAGACGCGCGCCGCTGCAGGCCTCGAGGAGACCGTAGATCTCCTCGCGGGGCTGGTACGCGTACCAGAAGTTCGTGAGACCGCCGATGTCGACGAGGTTCGCGGCGAGGCACACGAGGTGGTCCATGACGCGGCTGAACTCGCCGAGGATCGTGCGCACGGCGAGCGCGCGCGGCGGCGGCGTGACGCCGAGCATGGACTCGATCGCCCGCGCGTAGCCGTTGTTGTTCAGCATCGGCGAGCAGTAGTTCAGGCGGTCCGTGTACGGGAACACCTGCGAGTACGTGTGCGCCTCGGACATCTTCTCGAAGCAGCGGTGAAGGTACCCGCACTCGCTCTCGGCGCCGACGATCGTCTCGCCGTCGAGGCGCATGACGATCCGCAGCGTGCCGTGCGTCGCCGGCTGGGACGGCCCGAAGTTCAGCGTCGTCGTCTCGAACATGTCCGCGGGCTCGTCCGTCTGTGCGGCGAGCTCCGTCTGCAGGAGGTCCTCCTCGGTGCAGAGCCAGCGCTGCTTGGCGTCGTAGTCCTTGCGGAGCGCGTGGCCGACGAAGCCGTTGTGCGTCAGGAGGCGCTGCAGGTTCGGGTGGCCCTCGAAGCGGATCCCCATGAGGTCCCAGGCCTCGCGCTCGAACCAGTTCGCGGCCGGCCAGACGTCGGTGAGGGTGGGGAGCGACGGGCTCTTCTCCGGCAGGTTCACGCGCAACCTGAGGTGCGCATTCCTCTTCGTCGAGTAGAGGATGACGTTCGACTGGAAACGCTCGCCGGGCTTCGGGGCGTGCGTGCCGGGGAGGCGTGAGCGGTCCACGGAGGCGAGGTCGAGGAAGAGGTCGTACGCGGCCGCGGGATCGTCGCGCAGGAAGAGCGCGGCGTCGTGGAGCGTGGCGGCGTCGGTCGCGAGCGTCGGGACGTCGGCCGCCGGCCTCTCCTCGGCGGTCACCCTGCCGCCGAGCCTTCGCTCGAGAACGGGCAGGAACTCGAGCCCCTTCGGGGGCGCCACCGTCGCGCTCACGGGTTCTCCCGGTCGCGGGCGGTGGCGATCTCGGCGTCCACCTCGTGGCCGCCCTCGGGCGTCGCCTCGGCCTCAGCCGATTCGGGCATCTCCGGGAGGGCGTGCCGGCCGGGACGGTGAGCCATGACCGCGCTTGAGTAGGCGGGAATCGCCGTCACGGGATCCTCCCCGACGCGGATCGGAACGAACGTTTTCGCCTCGCGGTGCCGGGCGAGTTCTCCCGACTGGATCTGCTTCTGCAGCATGATGATCCCGTGGATGAGGTTCTCGGGCGTGGGCGGGCAGCCCGCGACGTAGACGTCCACGGGCACGATCTCGTCGACGCCCTGAACGACGTGGTAGGCGCGGTAGAAACCGCCCGTGCACGCGCAGACGCCCATCGAGATGACCCACTTCGGCTCGGCCATCTGGTCGTAGATCTTCTTGAGGACGGGCGCGAGCTTGTCGACGACCGTGCCCGCGACGATGAGGAGGTCCGACTGCCGCGGCGAGAAGCGCACGACCTCCGCGCCGAAGCGCGACAGGTCGTAGTGGGAAGACACGACGGACATGAACTCGATCGCGCAGCACGCCGTGCCGAACGGCATCGGCCAGAGCGAATTCGACTGGGCCCACTGGACCGCGAGATCGAGCTTCGTCGTGAGGAAATCGGCGCCGCCCGTGGAGGGGACGCCCGGCGCGATCGGCGGGGCGATTTTCCCCGCGACCGGGAGACTGGGACCCGTGATCTTCATCGGCTCTCCGGGACGCTTGTGAAAAGCGTCACGAGAGCGATTCTATGACACGCGTTCGGCAGACGGACCCGGTCTTCAGGGACCGCATTTTGGATCGGCAGGGCGCGGCGGAAACGAGGCGGTTTCGCACGGGACCTCCCCGGGGGCGGCGGATCGTCCCCGGTGAGAAATGCGAGAATTCGTCGCACCTTGCCACATGGAAGATGAACCGAACCCCACGCCGCCCGGAGAGGTCACGCGGCTCCTCCGGGAGTGGAGCGCCGGGGACCGGGACGCTCTCGACAAGCTCCTGCCGCTCGTTTACGACGAGCTTCGCCGGCGGGCCGGGGCGTACCTGAGGAGCGAGCGCGCCGGCCACACGCTGCAGCCCACCGCCCTCGTCCACGAGGCCTACCTGAAGCTCGTCGGGGCCGACGCGATCGCCTGGAAGGACCGCGCGCATTTCTTCGGCGTCTCGGCGCGGGCCATGAGGCAGGTGCTCGTGGACCATGCCCGGGCCCGGAACACCGCCAAGCGCGGCGAGGGACAGGTGCTCGTCGCGCTCGAGGCCGCCGGCGGCGCGACGACTCCCCCGCAGAACCTCGACCTCCTCGATCTCGACCGGGCGCTCTCGAAGCTGGCGGGGCTCGACGAGCGCCAGTCCCGGCTCGTCGAGCTGCGCCTTTTCGCGGGGCTCACGATCGAGGAATCGGCGGAGGTCCTCGAGATCTCCCACGCGACCGTGAGTCGCGAGTGGAGGCACGCCGAGGCCTGGCTCCAGCGCGAGATGGCGGGCCGCCCGTGACGCCGGATCTCTTCCAGCGGGCGAAGGGCATCTACCTCGACGCCATCGAGCGACGCGAGCAGGACCGCGGGGCGTTCGTCGTGGAGTCCTGCGCGGGCGACGCGGAGCTACGCGACGAGGTCGAGGCGCTCCTCGCGTCCGAGGCGCATCAGGATCTCGAAGGCGTGGTGGTCGCCGAGGCGCTCCGCCTCGGCGGCAACCCGGCCGCCGCTCCCGGGCCGCTTCCGTCGCGGATCGGCCCGTACGAGATCCTGTCCGAGCTCGGGCACGGCGGCATGGGGGCCGTCTACCTGGGCGTCCTCAGGGACGCGGGTCTCGAGAGGCGCGTGGCCCTGAAGGTCGTGCGCGGCGAGCTCGGCTCCGATTTCCTCCGCGAGCGTTTCCACACGGAGCGCCGAATCCTCTCGGGCCTCGAGCATCCGAATATCGCGCGCCTGTACGACGGCGGCACGACGCCGGACGGCCTGCCCTGGTTCGCGATGGAGCTCGTCGAGGGCGAGCACCTCCTCGAGTCGGCGGATCGGCGCGGCCTCGGCCGGGACGACCGCATCCGGCTCTTCCTCCAGGTCTGCGACGCCGTTCAGTTCGCGCACCGGCACCTCGTCGTCCACCGGGACCTCAAGCCGGGCAACATCCTCGTCTCGCGGGACGGGACGCCCAAGCTTCTCGACTTCGGGCTCGCGAAGCTCCTCGACGTCCCTTCCGAGGAGCGCACGGCGACCGAGCACCGGCTTCTCACGCCGGAGTACGCGAGTCCCGAGCAGGTGCGCGGCGAGAGGATCACGACCGCGACCGACGTCTACTCCCTCGGCGTGGTCCTGTTCCGGCTGCTGACGGGCGCTCTCCCCTACCAGACGAAGACGGCCTCGAGCGCCGAGCTCCAGCGCGCCGTGATCGACCAGCCGCCGCCGAACACGGGGCCCGTCCTCGGCGCGGACCTCGACACGGTGCTCCGCAAGGCGCTCGCGAAGGAGCCGGAGAGGCGCTACGCGACGGTGCAGGAGTTCGCCGAGGACCTGCGGCGGCACCTCGACGGGCGCGCCGTCCTCGCGCGGGGCGACTCTTTCGCGTACCGCGCCGGGAAGTTCCTGAGGCGCCACCGTTACGGCGCCGCGGCCGCCGCCGCGGTCGCCCTCTCGCTGGCGGGAGGCGCTGGCGTCGCGTTCTGGCAGGCCGCGCGGGCGCGGGCGAGCGAGGCGGTCGCGCACAGGCGCTTCGAGGAGGTCCGCTCGCTCGCCAAGACCATTCTCTTCGAGCTGCACGACGAGATCGCGCCGCTGCCCGGCTCGACGAAGGCGAGGGCCACGCTCGTGTCCACCGCCCTGCGCTATCTCGACGCGCTCGCCGCGGACGCCGGGAGCGACCCCGCCCTCGCCCGGGACGTCGCCGCCGGCTACGCGCGTCTGGGACGCGTCCAGGGCGGACATAACGCGACGCTCGGCGACAGGGGCGCCGCGCTCCGGAGCCACAACGCGGCGATCCGGCTCCTCGAGCCGCTCGCGAGCTCGCCCGCGGCTGCCGCCGCGGACCGCGACGCCCTCGCCGGCGAGCTCCATGCCGTCGCGGGCCTCCTCGGGCCGCAGCACGCCGACGCCCTGCCGATGCACCTGCGGGCCCTCGCCCTCCGCCAGGCGATCTTCGACGGCGACCCGGAGTCCCTTGCCGCCCGCGGGAGCCTCGCCCGCAGCTTCAGCGCGCTCGCGGACTTCTACTCTCGTCGCAAGGACTGGCCGCAGGCCGCCTCGTTCCGGGAGAAGGAAAGTGACCTCTTCGGAAGGATCGCCAAAGAGCCCGCCGCGACGGACGACGACCGCCGCAACCTCGCGCTCTCCGACAAGACTCTGGGCGCCATGTACGAGATGACAGCCGGGGGACCGAGGCGCTTCTTCTCTATCGGGAGGCCATCGAGATCGACGAGGGGCGCCTCGCCGCGAACCCGGCGTCACCCGACGCGCAGATGGACCTGTCCTTCAGCCTGGGGTCCCTCGGCGCCATCCTCCTCTTCCAGGGAGACGCCGCCGCGAGCCGGGACCTCTATACGCGCGCGCTGAAGCTGCGCGAGGCCGCCGCGGCCGCGGACCCGCGAACGCGTGGGCGAGGAGCCGGCGTCGCTCGCGCCCACGAGCGCCTCGCCGAGATCGAGGAGAAGCTCGGCAATCGGAAGCCGCCGAGACGCATCGCGCGCTCGGGCGTCCGACCGTGCCCTGAGCCGTCGGCACAGTCGCCGGCGCGCGCTAGTTTCGTGTCAGGGCGCCTCCAGTGACCGAATTGATGTCGCTGAATACGTAAATCGAATCCGTGCCGCCGAGCTTTGCGAAAGGGACGAAGAGGTTGGTGAGGATTCCGATCTGGAAGCCCTGGAAATTGAGGGCGGCCAAACCTCACGGAGGGGTCAATCCCCTGATCGGCGCGCTCACCTCCAGCGCACTCCTTGTAGAAGCCGCCGCCAGAGAAGGCGTTCAGGGTGTTGACGGCGAGGGCGAACCTCCTTGTCCTTGTCGTACCGGCCCTCCAAAAGGTGCGTTCTCATCGCAACCATCGGATCTCGATCGAAGGTACCCGAGCATCTGAGTCCTGGGGGGAGGTTGGAGCACTTGACCAGATCGTCACGCGTCGCCAAGGGCTCCTCGTTGCGCACCGGCGTGACCGCGAGGGACTCGTCGAGATCGAAGTCCAGGAGGTCGGAGGTTGTGGTAGGAGAGCGCCTCGAAGCAGTCCTCGATGCGCCCGCAGCTCCAACCGAGGTCGCCGTAGCGAGAAACGTCCAGTGGCGCGCCAGGATACGCACGTCGCACCAGGAACTGAGTTCCCAGTGCCCTTCCTCGTCGTCGAACTCGTACGTGACGGCGATGCGAACGGGGTTCTTGCCTGCGTCGGGCTCCGCGCCTGGCGCCATTGTACGTGGCGAGCGTGCGGTTCGGAGTGAGTGTGCCGTACGTCGTCACGCTGGGTCTCTCGTCGTTGACGGTCCACTTCGGGCTCGCCGAACGCCTCGCGCTGACGGCTGGGCGCCGGAAGCGCACTTGAAAGTCGCTGACCCGTCGGTCAGGAGGAGGCGTACTTTGGCGGTCGCAGCTCCATCGGTTCGTAACAGGGCAACGACCATCGTCCCGATCACCAGTAGATTACGCGCGTCGCCGCCGGAGCCCGCGCCAAAGGGGCCGACGGTCGAGAATCACGAATCGGGGCGGAGATCGACGCGCTGCCGGTATCCACACGTCCCTCCGGACGCCCGCACGTGCCGCGTCCGCCCGGACCAGGCCCAGCGGGAGGCCCCGACGCCTCAGACGTCGGGGCGGGGTAGGTCGCGCGGAAGACGGGAGAGGCTCCTCGCGAACTGGAGAGGGACTCGGCGTCACCTCATAGCCGGCCCCAATGCCTCCGGAGGGCGTCCGCGACCACTGCGACGGAGAAGACGAGCACCGGCGCGGCGAGGGCGCCTGCCGGCACCTTCAGCGTGAGGCGGCCATCGGCGGACCTAACCGAGCCGCCCCGCGGCCCGATCGTCGCCGAGGACGGAATCGCACGGGAAGCGGCATGATGGGCGTCACGACGGGGTCGCCCGAGGCGTTGTCGATCGAGGAGTCGAACACGTCCACGCTTCCCGAGGTGACGACCACCAGAAGCGTCGCTTCTCCGGAACCGGTGTCGACGGGAAGAGATCCAGCTGCATGTTCGGCTGCGATCCAACCGAAGGGCGCCGAGCGAGCCGTCGCCGTCGCGACCGTCGCACCCGACGCCGCCTTCAGCGCCAGCGAAGTAGGCCGCCCCGTCCGCTCCCGCCGCGAACCCGACGTTCGTCCGAAACGTCGCGCTCTGGCGGATGCCCGTGATGACGGCGCCCGCGTCCGCCGACATCAGGAACGAAAGCATGGGCAGGGCTTCTGTTGGGCGCCGATAGGTCCCCGGCTTGACGCCGGACGGATCGACGTTGCTCGTGCGACAGAGGATCGCGACACGGGCGATTCGGACTGAAGCGCAGCGCGCCCGCCGAGCCGACGGAAGTCCGAGCAGCGGAGCCCAACACGTCGACGACATCGAGGATCTTCCCACCGGCGACCGATAACGTCCGCGTCAGCGGAGCGGGGTTGGGAGCCCGGCTTGCGTGGAACGCGACCTTAACGAGTCGCATCGGACATCCCGAGTTGTAGAAGCGGCCGTCCGTTCGGAAGAAGGCGTGTTCCGGCCATTCGCGCGTGCCACGCCGTTGACGAGGACGTCCTGCTGGCCCGCCGGCAGGCTCCTCGAACGTGAAGAGCGAGGAATCTCCCGTGACGTTGTCGACGACGACGGAATAGCCCGCAGCCCGGCCGCGCGTGACCTGCACACTCGGCGCGCGCCGATCGAGACCGCTCCCGAAAAACCGCCGACGGCGAACTGCTGGAAACCCGCCGAGTCGAGCGAGAAATCCTGCGTCCCGGTCTTGTCGCCATCTGCGTCATGGACCGTTACCGTCGCGGCGCCGCCGCCGGCATCGGGGAAGACGACGGCGACGTTCGTGCGGTAGCCCGAGCTCGGGTCCGCCGACTGGCTGATCCAGAGACTGTGCGCGGTCCTGACGCCGAGTGAGCAACCGCTCGTCCGCGAAGACCGGAAGCGCCACCCCGTACGTCCCGGTCTGAGAGGTGTTGTACGTGCGCGCGCGGATAAGGAGCGGCTCGCCGCTCGCGACCTGCGTCGCGCCGGCGCCCTGAGCGCCCCAGAGGCTGTCGAGGACGTTCCGATAGACGACCGTCTGCCCCGGCGTGAGCGTGACCTGACGCGGAGTCGTCCCGTTCGCAGGGATGAACGAGATCGTCGCCAGCAGCGCGACGCTTCCGGGGTTCGTCACGGCGAGGTCCGAGACGAACCGCGTGTTGTTCAGCCCACCGGCGTTGACGGTGCCGGGGACGGTCCACGTCGAGGCCGAGATTGGGCCCGAAGAGGCCATGCCGTACAGGGCGGCGGCCACGAACACGGCAGACGCCCGTCGGTCTTGCATGGGGGCCTCCCGGGGGCGGCCCGGTTCGGCCCCCACTTGGAGAGGCGAGAATTCGTGTCTCGCCCCCTCACGGGCTCCCGCTCACACACCAGGCGGGTCCATGGGACCCGAATTCCCCGTGGACACGGCCCGGGGGATTCTCACCCGGAACGCCGTGCCCTTGCCGGGCTGGCTGTCCACGGTGATCGTGCCGCCGTGGAGCTCGACGTAGGCCTTCGCGAGCGCGAGGCCGATTCCCATGCCGCGGTACGCGCGGGTCGCCGAGCCGTCCACCTGCCGGAAGCGCTCGAAGATGAACGGGAGGTCCTTCGCGTCGACGCCCACCCCGTTGTCCACGACCGAGAAGACGGCTCCGGCGTCGTCGGCTCCCGCCTCGACCCGGATCCGTCCGCCCTTCGGCGTGAACTTCACCGCGTTGTGGACGAGATTCCAGAGGACCTGCCGCATCCGCATCGGGTCGACGCGCACGAGTGTCCGGGCCTCGGGCGTCACGACCGTCATCGCGATGCCCTTGGCCTCCGCCATGACGGAGACCGGCTCGACGGCGCCCGCCACGAGGGGGCCGAGGTCCACCTCCTCGGGCTCGAGGCGCGTGCGGCCCTCCTCGAAGCGGGACAGGTCGAGGAGATCCGAGATGAGCGCGAGGAGGAACTGCGCCGAGCGGTTGATCTGGTCGACCGCGATCTTCACCGTCTCCTTGTCCGGCCGGTCCTCCGCGAGGACCTCGCTCCAGCCGAGGATGGCCGTGAGCGGCGTCCGGAGCTCGTGGTTCACGTTCTGGAGGAAGTAGTCGCGGTTGCGCTGGGCGTCGCGCAGCCGTTCGTAGCTCTTCTGGAGCTCCTCGTAGAGCCGCGCGTTGCGCAGGAGGAGCGCGGCCTGGCCCGCGTAGCCGTCGATCGCGGCCTGGTCCTCGGCGTCGAATCCTCCCGGCTTGTCCGCGACACCGAGGACCCCGAGGATGCCGACCTCGGCCTGCAGGGGCGCGAGGACGATGTTCTGCCGGATCCCGAGACGCCCAACGAGCGGCGGCGAAAGGCGTGGATCGCTCGTGTCGTTCCTGAGCGCCGTCTCCCCCGTCCGGTAGACGAACATCGAGAGGCTCTTGTCCTCGAAGCCGATCCTCACGCCGCGCAGCGCTTCGTCCGGCATCCCGTAGCCTGGCGGCGCCATCACGAGCGAGCGCGTCTCCGGCTCCCACAGGCAGAGCCAGGCCTTCGTGGCGCCCACGAGCTGCGCGATCTGGCGCGTGAGCTGGGCGAGCGTCTCGTCGGGGCGGGTCATGAGCGCCGCGGTCTGCGCGAGCCGGTGGACGCCCTCCATCGAGGCCATGCGCCAGCGCACGCGGCGCTCGACGTTCCGCATGGCGCGGAAGAGGCGCCCCACCTCGTCCGCGCGGTCGAGCCCGGGGACCTCGCCCATCGGCCGGCCGGCCGCGAGCGCGTCCGCGGCGCGCGCGACGCGGCGCACGGGGGCGAGCGCCCGGCTCGTCACGGCGACGAGCGCTCCGGCGAGCGCGAGGATGACGCCGAGGTAGAGGAGGCGCAGCTCCGCGCGCCGCGTCCGGTCCGCCGCGAAGATCGGGTCCAGCTCCGCGCGGACCTTCCGTTCGAGGGCCGCGCGCGGCGACACCTTCGCGTAGGTCCACGGGAGCGGCGGAACGCGGCGCGCCGCGACGAGGAAGTGGCGGCCCCCGAGCTCGGTCTCGAGCTCCCCGACGCCCTTCGGCACGATCGCGGCCGAGAGGGCGCGGAGGTCCGCCTCCGGCAGGCGGCCCGGTGGGGACGCGAGCAGGACGGCGCCCTGCGCCGACAGGAGGATCTCAGTGTCGTCCGGCCGGGCGGGATCGGGCGGTCCCTCGAAAAGGCGCGCGAAGGTCCAGTCGACCCCGACCTCGGCGATCGGCTTTCCGGCGCCGTCGCGGACGAGCGTCATCGCCGTCACGATCCGGCCCGAGTGGGAGAAGAGGTCCTCGTAGACGGCCGACCACACGACCGGAGCCGGACCTTCGGGCGCCGGAAGGTCCGCGAGGATCCGCGTGTCGGCCGACGGGAAGTCGAAATCGGGCTCCACGACGTTCGCGCCGCCCACCTGGAGCGGGCGGCCGGGGATCGCGCGCAGGACGCCCGAGGCCGTCCGAACCGCGATCGCGGACACGTCGACCGGTCCGAGCCCGAAGGAGACGAAAGGCGCTTCGAGGCGGCGCGTCGCCGCGAGGTCGCGCCGTGCCTGCGGCGTGAGCCCCGCCCTCCGGCTCACCATCGCGACGCTGACGCCGGGCCGGGCCGACCGCAGCGGCCCTCCGGGCTCGTCCACGAGCTCCTCGGCCTGCCGCGTCGGGTCGGGCCCGGCCTCGAGCGCGCGCGCCGTCTCGACCCCGGCCCGGCGCACAATCGCGACCAGCTTTTCCGCGGTGTCGCCAATCGACCGGACGGCGTCGTCCGCTTCCTCGCGAAGCGACTGCGCCTCCTGGCGATGAGCGTCCGCGAGCAGGGTCTCGAGGAGGCGCTGCTCGTTCCGGTCCGTCTCCCGGTCGACCGCCACCCAGTACAGGAGCGCCGGGACGACGGCGACCGGCACGAGATAGAGCACGAGCCGCGCCCCGAGTGACCGCCGCGGGTTCCAGGCGTCCCGCGGCCGGGCCGGAGGCTCCTCGCGGCCGGGGACTCCGCCCGATTCCTCGATCCCCGCCGCTCCCGAACTCACCCGGAGAGGTTAACGCTACTCGTAACGGAGGGCCTCGATCGGGTCGAGGCGGCTCGCCTTCAGCGCGGGATAGAACCCGAACGTGATCCCGACGACGGCCGAGAACGCGAACGCGAGGCCGATGGCCGTCGGCTCGAGCGCGACCGGCCAGCCCGCGACGCGCGCGACAAACCGCTGGATCCCGAGGCCGAGCGCGATCCCGACGGAGCCCCCGGCGAGCGAGAGCGCGACCGCCTCCACGAGGAACTGCGCGCGGATGTCGCCTCCCTTGGCGCCGATCGCCATGCGGACGCCGATCTCGCGCGTCCGTTCCGTGACGGAGACGAGCATGATGTTCATGATCCCGATCCCGCCGACGAGGAGCGAGACGCCCGCGATCGACCAGAGAAGCGTCGACATCGTGCGACTCTGCGCCTCGGCCTGCGCGAGCATCTCGGTCTGCGAGCGGATCATGAAGTCGTCCTCTCCTCCGGCCGCCTTGTTGATCCGGTGGCGCTGCCTCAGGAGCGCCGTGATCTCGTCTTGCGCCTGGTCGACCTGGTCGTTGGACGCGGCGGACGCGAGGATCGCGCCGACCGCCGTCGTGCCCATGAGCTTCTTGCGCACGGTCTCGTACGGCGCGATGACGATGTCGTCCTGGTCCTGGCCCATCATCGAGCCGCCCTTGGACTCGAGAACACCCACGACGCGGAACGGGATGTTCTTGATCCGGATCGTCCGGCCGACGGGATCCTCGTTTCCAAACAGGTTCGTCGCGACCGTCCGGCCGAGGACGCAGACCTTCGAGGCCGTGCGGTTGTCCTGGTCCGTGAAGAACTGTCCCTCCGCGACGTTCCAGGAGCGGATGAGCGGCCAGTCCACCTCGCCGCCCTGGATGGACGTGGACCAGTTCTGGTTCCCGTAGATCACCTGCGCGACCGTGCGGATCGTCGAGGACACGTACGCGACGCTCCCGACCTCGCGGCGGATCGCGTCCACGTCATCGGACGAGAGCTTCGAGTTGCTTCCCCATCCCGCGCGCGCGCCCGAGGACGTCGTCGTGCCCGGGAAGATCATGAGGAAGTTCGTCCCGAGCGACTTGAGCTGGTTCTCCGTCTGGAGGCGCGCGCCTTCGCCGATCCCGATCGTCGCGATGACGCACGCGACGCCGATGATGATCCCGAGCGCGGTCAGGAGGGACCGGAGCTTGTTGCGGGACAGGGCGCGGAACGCGACCTTCAGGATGCTGGCGGATTTCGTCATGCGGGGCCCGCTCCCGCCGCCGTCGCTCGCTTGCGGTCCGCCACGGCGACGTCGCTCAGGACCCGGCCGTCGCGGAACGTCACGACGCGCCGCGCGAACTGGGCGATGTCCGGCTCGTGGGTGATGAGGACGACCGTCTTCCCGTCGTCGTTCAGGGCCTGGAAGATCGCCATGACCTCCTCGGACGTCCTCGAGTCGAGGTTGCCCGTGGGCTCGTCCGCGAGGAGGATCGCCGGCTCGTTCACGAGGCTCCTCGCGATCGCGACGCGCTGCTGCTGGCCGCCCGAAAGCTGCGCCGACGTGTGGTCCCAGCGGTCCTTCAGGCCGACGCGCTCGAGGCAACGCATCGCGCGGTCGCGGGCCTCCTCGTCGGTGAGCTTCGACTTCCTCGAGTAGAGGAGAGGAAGCTCGACGTTCTCGAGCGCGGACGTGCGCGAGAGGAGGTTGAAGTTCTGGAAGACGAAGCCGATCTTGTCGTTCCGGATCCCGGCGCGCGCGTCCCGGCCGAGGGACGAGACGTCGACGCCCTCGAGGGCGTAGCGACCCGCCGTCGGCCGGTCGAGGCAGCCGACGATGTTCATGAACGTGGACTTCCCCGAGCCGGACGGGCCCATGACGGCCAGAAACTCGCCGCGCGCGACCTGCATCGTGACCCCGTCGAGGGCGCGCACCTCGGTCTCGCCCATCTTGTAGACGCGCGTGAGGTTCTCGATCTCGATGACGGGCTGCGCCACGTCCGGCCGCCCGCTCAGAAGGGCCGCCGCCCGCCGCCGGGCCCGCCGGCGGCCGGCCCGCTCGCGCGCGCCGTGGCGAGGCCGACGATGATCTCGTCGCCTTCCTTGACGTCCCTGCTCTCGACGGCCGTCATGTTCCCGTCCGTGATGAGCGTCCGGACCGTGACGGCTCTCAGCTTGCCCTTCCCGTTCGGGATCTCCACGTAGAGCGTTCCCGAGCGCGACGCGGCCGTCCGGCCGCCCCCCGAAGCGCCCGACGACCCGCGTCCGCCGCCGGTCCCGCCGCGCGTGCCGCGTCCGCCGGGGCCGCCCGTCTGCGGCGCGGCGCCCACGGTCGTCGCCGGAGCGGCGCCCGCCGTGGACGGAGCACCGCCCGTCTCGCCCTTCGTCTTCGCGGGGGCCACGACGTCGGCAGGATCCGGCCGGAACCGGAGCGCCGCGTTCGGGACGCGCAGCACGTCGTGCCGGACGTCCACGGGGATGAGGACGTTCGCCGTCATGCCGGGCTTGAGCTTCAGATCCTCGTTCGGAACGTCGAGCATGACCGGGTACGTCACGACGTTCTGGACCGTCTGGGGCGAGAGCCGGATCTGGGACACCGAGCCCTTGAACGTCTGGTCGGGATACGCGTCGACCGTGAAGGTCGCGACCTGGCCGACGCGGATGCGCCCGACGTCGGCCTCGTCGATGTTCGTGAGGACCTGCATCTTCGTGAGGTCCTGGGCGATCATGAAGAGCGTCGGCGCCTGGAAGGACGCCGCGACTGTCTGCCCGACGTCGTAGCTCCGGCTTACGACGACCCCGTCGATGGGCGAGACGATGCGGGTGTAGGAAAGGTTCGTCGCGTTCTGCTTGAGCTGGGCCGAAACCTGCGCGACCGTCGCGACGTCCGCGTCGCGCGTCGTCTGCGCCGCGTCGAGGTCCGATTGCGCAATGAGCTGGTCGGCGAAGAGGCGCTTCGCCCGCGTCAAGGCGATCTCGTCGTTCCGGAGCTGGACGTTCGCTTTCTCGAGGTTCGCCTTCGTCTGCTCGATCGTCTGGAGGAACGGTGTAGGGTCGAGCTCGGCGAGGAGCTGCCCCTTCTTGACGACCGAATTGAAGTCCGCGTGGATCTTCGCGATGATGCCCGACACCTGGCTGCCGACACTCACGGTCGTGACGGCCGAGAGAGTCCCGGTGGCCGTCACCGTCGCGACGACGTCTCCCTTTTCGAGGCGGGCCTTGCGGTACTTCGGCTCCGAGGAGCCCTTGCGGGACAGGAGGAGCCACGCGCCTCCCCCGATCACGACGACGGCCGCGAGGGCGGCCAGAATCCTGTTCTTCATGCAGTCCTCAAGCGGCGTTGGACGCCGGTCTTCTCCAGGAGGTTGACGCGCGCGCTCAGAAAGACACCGCCAGCCCGAGCTGGAACGCCTTGACGGTGGCCTCCCCGGTGAGCGTCGTGAGGCGCCTCGCACTGTACTCGATCGACGCCGCGATCCCCTTCCGCGGCGTCCAGACGGCTCCTGGCATGTGGATCTCCTCGACCGCGCCGGCCCCGACGTAGTGCCACCGCGACCAGGTGTACCGATACGTCACCGAGGGGAACTCCGCCTTCAGTCCGGCGAGCGCGGCACGGGAGTCGTCGTACCCGTACCGGCAGGGCGTTCCCGGCACGCACCTCCGGCCCGAGCGCCAGAAGCCCTCGACGAAGAGGGCGAGCGGGCCGAACGTCGCCGTCAGGTCCGCCGACACGTCGCTTCGTCGAAAGTCGTCCGCGCCGGCCATCGAGACGAGGCGCGCCGTCGCCGCGGACACGCCCGGCCGCACGGACCACAGGACGCGGTTCAGCACGTAAAGTGCCCGGACCGAGAGGCCGTTGCGCAGGAGCCTGTCCGGGTCGGACTCGACGTCGCGGCCCTCCTCCTCCCACCCGACGTGGTCGTTCTGCCCCGTGAAGGCGGCGGACCACGCGAGGGAGTCGAGGTCGAAGCGGGACATTCCGTCGAGGCGTGCCCCCCAGCCCGGATTGCGCGTGACGCCGTTGAGGGAAAAGAGGCTCCCCGACAAGGTCTCGTCCTCCAGGCCCACGAGGGGAATCACCTTGCCGACGGCCACGACTCCGACGGGCGTCTTCACGCCGGCCCAGCCGTCCTCGAGCCAGAAGCTCCCCGCGAAGTAGGGCCGGAAGATCCCTTCGGTCGCCCGGACCTCGGCGCGGGCGGACCAGATGCCCGACGCCCATTCGGCGGTCGCACCCGCCCAGTAGAGCTCGGCGACGCGGCTGCCGCGGTCGGACAGGGGCTCGTAGTCGTGGAGGACGGCCTCGAACCGGAACTTCGGGAGCGAGGCGTCTTCCTTCGGCGCGTCCTCGGCGGGGGCGGGGGCCGCCGGGAGACCGAGGAGGACGGCCGCGAGGCCGGCGCGGAGGAAGAGGTTCAAGACAGCCGGGTATATTACGGGCCCCCGCGCGCGGCGGGAGCCGGGAGGCCTCAGATTCCCCAGGACCTCGAAATTCCGTACGTCGTCGAGCGCCTCGCGAACGGCCTGACCGTCGTGGTGTCGCCGCAGCCGGGAATTCCCCTCGTCACGGTCGACGTCACGTACGACGTCGGGAGCCGGGTTGAGCCAGCCGGGAAGACGGGCTTCGCCCATCTCTTCGAGCACCTCATGTTCGAGGGGTCCGAGAACGTCGGGAAGGGAGAGCACTTCCAGCTCGTCGCCGGCGCGGGCGGCACGATGAACGGGACGACGTCAGAGGACCGGACGAACTACTACGAGACGCTCCCGGCCGAGTGTCTCGACCTCGGGCTTTTCCTCGAGGCCGACCGGATGCGCGCCCTCGTCCTCACGCAGGAGAAGCTCGACAACCAGCGCGAGGCCGTCAAGGAGGAAAAGAGACTCCGGGTCGACAACCAGCCGTACGCGCCGTCCTTCGAGACGGCGGACGCGCTCGCATACGACGCCTTCGCCTACAAGCATCCCGTCATTGGGTCGATGGACGACCTCTCGGCCGCGTCCCTCGGCGACGCGCGCCGCTTTTACGAGACGTATTACGCGCCCGGGAACGCGCTCCTCGCGATCGTGGGGGCGGTCGAGCCCGAGGGTGCGCTCCGGCGGGCTCGGGCGCTCTTCGACGAGATCCCCCCCCGCGGCCGGCCCGCGCCGTTCGCGGTCGTCGAGCCGCCCCCGTCAGGCGAGCGTCGGGCCGACGTGGACGACCCGCACGCGGCGGTTCCAGCGCTGCACCTGAACTTCAAGGTCGCCGACCGGAGACACCCCGACCTCTTCGCGCTCTCGTACGCGGAGAAGGTCCTCGGCACCGGCGAGAGCGGCCGTCTTTGGCGCCGCCTCGTCAAGGACGACGAGCTCGCCCTCTCCCTGACCGTCTCGCTCGACGAGCGGCGCGGGCCGTCTCTTTTCCGGTTCTTCGCGATCGCGCGTCCGGGCGTCGCCCCGGAGCGCCTCGAATCCGAGATCCTCGCCGACGTCGCGCGGCTCGCCGACGGCGGCCCGACGGCGCGCGAGATGGACCGCGTCCGGCGCGTGATCTCGGCCGGGGCCGTGCGCGCGACGCAGACGACGCAGGCCGTCGCCTTCCTTCTCTCCGAGTACGGGGTCTACGACGGCGATCCGGGCCTCTGGCGCCGCGATCTCGACGAGGTCCTTTCCGTCGAGGGCGAGCACGTGCGCGACGCCGTTCAGCGCTGGCTCGTCGCCGCGCGCCGTTCCGTCGTCGCCGTGCGGCCCGGGGAGGCCGCGTGAGCGCGGCGCGGCGGGAGCCGCCCGCCCCGGGCGCGCCCCTCCCGTTCGACCTGCCCCGCTTCGCCGGCACGGTCCTCCCGTCGGGTCTCGCCGTGCGCGCGGCGCGCTGGGGCCGGCGGCCCACGGTCGCGGCCGCGGTCCTGTTTCCGGGAGCCGGGTCCGCCGCCGACCCGCCGGGCCGCGACGGGACGGCCGACATTGCGGGCGACACGTTTCTCGGCGGCACGCGCACGAAAAGCGCGCGGCAGCTCGCGGAGGCGCTCGACGACCTCGCGGCGGTCGCGGACGTGTCGGCCGGCACGGACTCGACCGTCGCGCGCCTCTACGTCCTCGAGAGCGACCTCGACGCGGGCCTCGCGCTCCTCGCGGAGATCCTGACGGAGGCGACGTTCCCGGCCGAGGAGTTCGAGAAGAGCCGCCGGCGTCTCATCGCGACGCTTCAGGAGCAGCGCTCCGAGCCTGATTTCCTCGCGCGGGAGCGTCTCTACGACCGACTCTACCCGGGCCACCCGTACGGGACCGTGACGCCCACGGAAAAGGGGCTCCTCGCCCTCACGCGCGACGACGTCGCGGATTTCGCGCGGCGCCGGCTGTCCCTCTCGGGCGCGACCCTCGTCCTCGCCGGGGCGGCCGACCCGGCCACGCTCCTCGCCGCGGCCGAACGGGCGTTCGGCGCCCTGCCCCGGACGGCGGGCGAGCCCCCGCCCGTCGTGCCGCCGCCGCCGCGCGTCGCCGGGTTCTCGATTCACCTCGTGAACCGGCCGGGCTCCGTGCAGACGAACCTCCTCTTCGCGCGACCCGCCATCGCGCGCCGGAGCCCCCGGTTTCCGTCCGCGGTCGTCGCGAACCAGTCTCTCGGCGGAGGCGCGTCCTCCCGCCTGTTCCACGTCCTGCGCGAGGAACGCGGCCTTACGTACGGCGCCTACTCCTCGCTCGCGACACGGGTTCTCGGGGGACATTTCGGCGCCTCCATCGACTGCCGGACCGAGGTCACCGAGGAGGCGCTCGGAGGCCTCGTCGACCTCATCCGCCAGTTCTCCGAGGAAGGGCCGCGGGCCGACGAGCACGAGCGCTCCCGGCGGTACCTTCTCGGCTCGTTCCCGATCCCGCGCGAGACGCCCGGCGGCGTCGTCCAGGACGAGCTCGCGCGCCTCCTGCACGGACTCCCGGAGGACGAGTGGACGACCTGGCGGGACCGGATCGGCGCCGTGACGCGCGAGGAGGCCCAGCAGGCCGCCGCCGAGCTCTTCGACCCCGCGACCGGGATTCTCGCGGCGGTCGGAGACGCCGACCGCATCCGCGGCGTCCTCGAGGCGCGCGGCGAGACGACGCTCTGGGACGCGGACGGCCCGCGGGAATAGAAACAGGAATCCAGAGATTTCTTCGAGTGGTCCCGAGCGGGACGCGGAGTCGGCGCGTTCCGAACGAGCGCGTCGCTCACTCACCTTTCTAAGAAATCCGAATCGGTGAATCCGAATCCGAAAGCAGAGGCTCTAGACCTCCGGCGGCGCCGCGTCGCGCGGGAACTCCCCCGACTCGGACCGGCGGAAGCGCGCCGTCCGTGCGTCCTGCGTCCTCCGGAGGCGGGTCCGGAACGTCAGGACTTCGAGCTGGCGCAGGCGGACCGCCTCGCCGGTCCGGCGGCGCTGCTGGTGCCGGGCCGCCGCGAGGAGGAGCGCACTGCGCACGTATTCGCGGCGCTCGTCGGTGCGTCCGAAGCGCTTCTCGAACCCGCGTGTCCAGGGAAGGCGCAGCGCGACGGCGTCCTCGTCGGTCAGGAGGCCCGTGAGCGCCTCCTCGGCCAGCTCGACGCGCACGCGACGGCTCTCGGCCACGATCGCGGGAACCCAGACGAGGACCGCCGCGACGACCCCGGCGGTGACGACCCAGCCTGCCCGCGAGCGTCCCGCGGCGCCGACCGCGGTTGACAGGCCCGCCCCGAGAGCGGCCGGAAGGCTCACGCCCAGGGCCCGCGCGGCACCCTCGCGCCACCCGGCTTCGCCCCCTGCGCGGCAGGACTCGGCCGCGAACGCCGAGACGGAGAGGAGGGCGATCGCCGCGAGGGCCGCCGCTTCTCCCGCCGGCAGCGAGCGGCCCGCGGCCAGGGCGACGGCCGCGGCGCCCCCGGCCGCAAGAGCCGCGAAGGCGGCTGCCTCCCCCGTGATCGACGGGAACGCGCGGCGGGCTCCGAGCGCGAGGAGTAGCGCGATGGCTCCGGCGAGGATCGCGGCCTCGGCCGGAGCGGGGAACGCGGCGCGCGCCGGCCCGAGGACGGCGAACGCGGCGAGCGCGCCCGCGAAAAACGCCTCGGCGCGACGGTCGGTCCGCCTCGCGAGGACGAGGGCGAGCAGCGCCGCGGCGGCACGGAGCAGGGTGGTCGTGCTCACGAGACGGCGTGCGAGAGGAAGTAGAGCCGCGTGGCCTCGACGTCGCGGCGGATCTGAGCGGTCAGCTCGAGCATCGACGGGAACGTCCTCTCCTCGCGCACCCGGTCGAAGAACGAAAGGCGGACGCGCTCCCCATAGACGTCGGACGAGAAGTCCAGGATGTACGACTCGATCGTCGTCGCGTAGTCCTCGTAGACCGTCGGCCGGCGCCCGATGTTCGTGACGCACGCGAACGTCCGCTCGAAGGATTCGAGCCGGATGCTCGTGAAGTAAACGCCGTCCTTCGGGTAGAGCTCGTTGTCCGGCTGCAGATTCGTCGTCGGGAAGCCGATCTTCCTCCCCATCTTGTCGCCCTTTGCGATGATGCCGTCCATCGCGTAGGGCCGGCCCAGCATCTCGTTCGCGCCGGCGACCTCCCCCCCGGTGAGGGAGGTCCGGATCCGCGTGGACGAGATGGGCCCGGCCGCGTCCGCGACGTCGGCGACGCCTCGCACGGAGAATCCCGCCTCGACTCCGACACGCCTCAGGATCTCGAGGTTGCCCCCGCGTTCGCGGCCGAAGACGAAGTGCGCGCCGACGCAGACCTCCCGCGCCGCGAGGCGCCGGCCGAGGAGCTCGCGGGCGAATTCCTCGGCCGGAACGAGCGAGAAGTCCCGCGTGAAGGGCACGAGGACGACCGCGTCGATTCCGCAGGCCTCGATCGCCTCCTCGCGCTGGCGGAGCGTCTGGATCATCTTCGGAGCGCGCTCGGGGTGCAGGACCTTGAGAGGGTGCGGGTCGAAGGTCACGACGACGGACGGCGCCCCCGCCGCACGCGCCCGGTCCGCGACGTCCCGGAGCATGGCCTGGTGGCCGAGATGGACTCCGTCGAAGTTCCCGACGGTCACGACGCCCCCGCGGGGCAGGTCGACGGTGCGGAACGGATCGCGGAGGACCTGCAAGGCGGGCCGGATCTTAAGCGACTTATCCGACGACCCGCCCGACGAGGTCGTAGGCGTGCGCCTCGGTGATCTTCACGCGGACGATCTCGCCGACACGGGGGGTCCAGCCCGGAGGGACGTCGTTGACGAGCACGCGCCCGTCGATCTCGGGCGCCTGCCCGGCGAGCCGGGCCTCGAGGAGCATCTCGGTCTCGTCGCTGGGCCCTTCGAGGAGTGCGTCGAAGGTCTTGCCGCGCTTCGCGCGGTTCTTGGCCGATGCGATCCTCTGCTGGATCTTCATCAGGCGGTCACGGCGCGAAGATTTTTCTTCGAGTGAAATAGGGTCTCCCGCCGCCGCAGCACCCGAGCCAGGCTCCGGCGAGTAGGTGAACACGCCCAGGTTGTCGAATCGAACACTTTCCAAGAAATCTTCGATTTCTCTCACGTCTTCCTCGGTCTCTCCCGGGAATCCCACGATGAAGGTCGACCGCAGGGCGATCTCCGGCACGGTGTTTCGAATTTCTTCGAATTGCCGGAGATAGCTGGCCGCGTCGCCTCCGCGTTTCATGGCGGCGAGGATGCGGCGAGACACGTGCTGAAGCGGCATGTCGACGTACGGGACGAAGCGTCTCTCCTTCGCCATGAGCTCGAAGACGGCCGGGTGGAGCGTCTTCGGGTAGGCGTACAGGAACCGGACCCACGGGAACCCCGTCTCGACGAGGAGCGCCTTCACGAGCCGCGCGAGGCCGGTGCGACCGAGCCCGAGATCCTCGCCGTAGCGCGTCGTGTCCTGCGAGATGAGGACGAGCTCCTTCACGCCCCGCGCCTCGAGGGACTGCGCCTCCTTGACGAGCGACGCGATCGTGCGTGAGCGCATGAGGCCGCGCATCTGCGGGATCGTGCAGAACGAGCAGGGGTTGTTGCACCCCTCGGCGACTTTCAGGTACGCGTACCCCTTTCGGTGCGTCAGGACGCGGGGCGCGAGGTCGTCGTATAGGCGCGTCGCGAGCGGCTTGGCCGTGAAGCGCGGGAGCGACGGCAGGCCGAGGGCGGCGGCGGGCGCCTTCTCGAGCTCGTCGAGGCCGATGAAGTGGTCGATCTCGGGGATCTCGACGGCGAGGTCCCGGCCGTACTTCTGGACCATGCAGCCCGCGACGACGACCCGGTCGATCTCCCCGGCCTCCTTGCGCGCGACCTCGCGCAGGATCGCGCCGACGGACTCCTCCTTGGCAGCGTCGATGAACCCGCACGTGTTCACGATGACGACCCGCGATCTCTCGGGATCGTCCAGCGTCAGGCCCTCGCGTTGCAGGTGCCCCAGCATGACCTCGGTATCGACGAGGTTCTTCGGGCACCCAAGCGACACGATGCCGACCGAGGGGAGAGACGGGAGTGGAGATTTCTTCATAGAGAGGGCGATCGACGGCGGCGCGCGCGTGAAGCGCCTGCGCTGCGATTGAGACGATTCTACAACGAACCGCGCGGAGCTTCCGTCAGCGGAACAGGCCCGAGACCGAGCCGGGCGCCATCGGATCGCGGCGGATCCCCGAGACGGCGACGACCTCACGGAGCGCGGCCGTGGCGTCCGGATCCAGCCGGCCCTTCGCGATTTCCTCGTCCATGACCCGCCAGGCCTGCTCGTACGTCATCGCCGCGCGGTACGCGCGGTTCGTCGTGAGGGCGTCGAACACGTCGGCGACCGAGACGATGCGGACGGCCTGTGGAATCTCGGCGCCCGAGATGCCGTCGGGATAGCCGCTCCCGTCGAGCCGCTCGTGGTGGTGGAAGATGATCGGCAGGATCCGGCGCATCGTCCTCATCCCCGCGAGGAGCTCGCAGCCCGCGACAGGATGCTCGTTGATCGTCGTTCGCTCCTCGGCCGTGAGCGGCCCGACCTTCTTGAGGACGGAGTCGGCGACGATGATCTTTCCGATGTCGTGAAAGAGGGCGCCGCGCCGGATGTCCTCGATCTCGGCCGCCTTGAGACCGAGCTTCCCCGCGACGTCGCAGGCGTACTGCGCGACGCGGCCGCTGTGCCCCGCCGTGTAGCTGTCGCGCGCGTCGATCGTCTTCGCGAGCATGAGGATCACGCGCTCGGCGTGCTCGTGCTCGTCGGCGAAGTGCTTCAGGAGGATCAGGGACTTCACGCGAGGCAGGAGCTCGTCGGCGGCGACGGGCTTCGCGAGGAAGTCCGTGACTCCGACGCGCTGGGCACGGAGCCTGTCCTCGCGGGTCCCGTGGCCCGTCATCATGACGACCGGTAAGAGCCGCGTCGCGGGGTTCTCGCGGATCTGCTCGAGGACGTCGTTCCCGCTCGCGTCCGGCAGCATGAGGTCGAGCAAGACGAGGTCCGGCGGACGCTCGCGGATCGCGGCGAGCGCCGTAGCCCCGACCGCGAAATCCTCGACGGAGTACCCGGAGCGCGTCAGCAGCCGGCGCATGAGGCCCCGGATCTGCTCGTCGTCGTCGACGACGAAGATGCGCCCGGCCGTCTCGTCGGGCGGAGGGATCCTCATGATGAGCGACGACGGCACGGGCATGAACATCAAATTCTACGCTGGAGCGGCGGCCTCCAGCGCGCCGCCTGCCGCGCGGCCCCTGAGGCGACGAAAGGCGCGTATTGTGGGGATCGAAGGCGCCCCGGATCGGGCGTCTTCGCGCGGAGGCAGAAGTGAGGCGTCGCACTTCCCGCCGACGGGTCAATGCGCCATTGCGGCGCTCCGCGAAGAGCGCCAACACGACGAGAAAACGCGGCCCGCCGCGTCCTGGGACTTCCCTCGTCGACCTGGGAATTGCAGGCTGGCGAGTTCCTCTTCACTCTCACATCGCGTGCCTTTGGGAGACCGAGGAGGACTTCGACGAAGCGACAGGGTTCCTGGAAGCGGCGCTCAGAGGCGCCGATCATTGCATCGTGCTCGGAGATCAGCGAGACAATGCGCGGTTCCTGAGCTCCCTCGAAGGCCGGGGACTCGACGTCGAGGGTCTGCGGGCCGAAGGACGCCTGACCATTCTCGAGCGACACCCTACGGCGGACGAAATGGTCGCCGAGATCACGTCTCGCTTCGAGGCGGCGTCCGCCGCGGGCGCGCCCGTCATTCGCCTCCTCGGAAACGTCGGCTGGGGACGCGTGAACGGACCACGCGACGCGGAGCTTGCTTCATTTGAAGCCCGCCTGACTCCCCTCGCCCGGAAGTACCCCAGCGTGATCCTGTGTCTCCACGAGGTGCGCTCCCTCACCGGCCCGACCGCGCGCTATGGGTTGCTCCGCACGCATCCACAGATGCTGGACGAAGGCGGCGTTCTCGGGAACCCGTTCTTCGTTCCGTTCGCGAGATTCCGCGGGCGGCTGGAAGCCGTCACCACCGAGCTGTCGAAAGAACAGGAGGAGCGGGAAGCGAGCCGGCGCCAGGCGGAGATCCTGCAGGCCGTTTTCGACAACATCCCCGTCATGATCTCGTTCGTCGATGCGTCCGGCCGCCTGCTCCTCGTCAACCGGGAGTGGGAGCGCGTCCTCGGCTGGTCCTTCCAGGAAGCGCAGGGCTACGACTTCCTGAACGAGGCCTATCCGGACCCGGAGAGCCGGCGCGAAGTCCTCGAGTTCATGCGGAAATCGGAGCAGCGATGGCAGGATTTCAGGACGCGCACGAAGGACGGTCGCATCATCGACACGTCGTGGTTGCGCGTCGCGCTCTCGGACGGTATGCGAATCGGGTTCGGCCTGGACCTGACCGAGCGCAAGCGGCTCGAGAAAGGGGTCCGGACGGGCGAGGCGCTCCTCTCGGAGGGAGAAAGACTCGCCCAGACCGGGAGCTGGGTCTTGAACCTCGAGTCGGGAAGGCTCGTCTGGTCGGCGGGAGCCTTTCGCATCTTCAGACTGGCGTCGGATTCCAAAGCGTCGTCCCGGGATTCGGCGGCGGACGGACTCCGGCCGGCGAGTTATGCGGAGGCGGCGAGCATGGTCCATCCGGAGGACCGGATGAACATGGTCTATCCAGAGGACCGGACCAGAGTCCGAACGACCTTCGAGCAGGCCGTCGCCGAAAAGAAGGGCTTCGAAATCGATCACCGTCTGGTTCATCCCGACGGGACCGTCCGGCAGGTCCACGTCGTCGGACACCCGACGTTCGGCGATTCCGGGGATCTGCTTGAGTACGTCGGCGTCATCATCGATGTCACCGAGCGCCAGCAGGCCGAGGAGGCGTTGCGCAAGAGTGAGCGGGTCCTCCGCGAGGCTCAAGAGCTGGGCCACACCGGGAGCTGGGAGCAGGATCTGGTCACCGGCAAGATCTTCAACACCGATGAGAACCTCCGTCTGTTCTTCGGTGACGAACCCAGCAAAGGCGCGCGCCTGGAGGACTACGTCGACGCCGTGCATCCCGACGACCGGGCGATGGTGAAGGAGCGACGGGAGCAGCTGCTCGCCGAAGGAGATCCGCGCGATATCGTGTTCCGGGTGGTCTGGCCGGACGGCAGCGTGCACGTGCTCTTCGGCCGCGCGACTGTTGTCCGGGAAGAGTCGGGACGGGTTGTCCGGATCTTCGGAACGAATGTGGACATTACCGAGCGCAAGCGGGCGGAGGCGTCGGTGCGGGAAAGCCAGCAGCTTCTGAACCTGGTCCTCGCGACCCTGCCGGTGGGCGTGTCGGTCACGGATCGGACGGGCGACATCGTCCTCGTGAACGCGGCGTCGAAGCGCATCTGGGGCGGCGATCCGATCGTCTCCGGTCGGAGACGATGGGTGCAGAGCCAAGCCTTCTGGCACGACTCCGGCGAGAGAGTCGACCCGGCGAACTGGGCGTCCGTGCGGGCGCTGACCGAGGGGCAAACGAGCTTGAACGAGGTGATCGACATCGAGACGTTCGACGGCCGGCGGAAGACCATCCAGAACTCCGCCGCCCCGATCCGCGACGCGGACGGGACGATCGTGGGCGCCGTGTTCGTCAACGAAGACGTCACGGAGCAGGTGCTCGCGCAGGAAAGCCTGCAGCGTTCGCACGACGAGCTGCGGCTTCTGTCCGAGAAATTGAGGGCGGTCCGGGAAGAGGAGCGCAAACGCATCGCACGAGAAGTGCACGACGAGGTCGGACAGGCTCTGACCGCACTGCAGATGGACGTGGCCTGGCTGGAGAAGAAGCTCGAGACCTCTCCCGAGACGGCACCCGAAAGCTGCGCGTCGAAACTGGAGGCGATGTCCGCTCTTCTCGACACGACCCTCGGGTCCGTCCAGCGCATCGCGACCGAGCTGAGGCCCGGGGTCCTCGACGAGCTCGGACTGGAGGCCGCGACCGAGTGGTACGTGCGCGACTTCGAATCGCGCACCGGCATCCCGTGCGACCTGCGGTCCGACCTGAAGGGTGCTTCGGTCGAGCCCGACCTCGGGACGGCCGTCTTCCGGATTCTCCAGGAGGCGCTGACGAACGTGGCCCGCCATTCGGCCGCCGATCGGGTAGAGATCCGCCTGTCCGCCATCGACGAAGAGCTCCGCCTCGAGGTCAGGGACAACGGGCGGGGAATCCCGAGAGACCAGCTCGCGGCGTCCCAGTCGCTGGGCCTCCTCGGCATGCGCGAACGCGCCCGTTCCCTCGGAGGGATCCTCCTGGTCCGGGGCACCCCGGACGTCGGGACGACGGTCACGCTCAGGGTTCCGCTTTGACGCGCATCCTTCTCGTCGACGATCACGCCGTCGTGCGCGAGGGTCTGAAACAGATCCTGGCGGATTCCTTTCGAGGTGCAACCTTCGGCGAGGCCGCAACGGGCGACGAGGCCCTCGAAAAGGCAAAAGCCGGCGCCTGGGACGTCGTCATTCTCGACATGTCTCTTCCGGGGGCAAGCGGCATCGAGGTCCTGAAGGAGCTTCGTCAGATGTATCCGCGGCTTCCGGTGCTCGTCCTGAGCATGCACCCCGAGGAGCAGTTCGCGGCGCGAGCCCTCAGGGCAGGAGCTGCCGGGTACGTGACCAAGAGGACGGCGGCGGAGCAAATCGCCGCCGCGGTGGGGAAAGTACTGGCGGGCCGAAAGTACATCAGCGCTTCACTCGCGGAAAAGCTCGCCGGAGAGCTGAACAAGGGTGCGGAGGCGCCTCACGAGAGGCTCTCGGATCGCGAGTTTCAGGTCTTCCGCATGCTGTCGATGGCGAAAACGGTCACGCAAATCAGCGAGGAGCTCTCGCTCAGCACGCAGACGGTCAGTACGTATCGGAACCGGATTCTGGAGAAGATGGGCCTGACGACGAACGACGAGCTCACCGAATATGCCCTTCAGAACGGGCTCCTGAAATAGCCCTCTCAACGCCGCCCGTCGTCCGCCGGACGACGCGGAAAGTCGTCCCGCCGCCGATACCGGTCCCGACGCGCGGGAACTAGGCTGCGTCCGGAAGGCGGCTGCACCCGGGCCGATTGAGTCCCATGGCGAGCGCATCGTCCACATTCCATCTCGGAGAGTCCGACCGCGCAAAGCGCGAGGTGAGCGAGGTCCGCGAGAGGCTGCGAAAGCTCTCACGTGCCGTCGAGCAGAGCCCCGTCTCCGTCATCATCACCGACACGGACGGCTCAATCGAATACGTCAACCCGAAGTTCACCCAGGTGACGGGTTACTCCTCGGACGAAGTGCTCGGAATGAACCCCCGCATCCTGAAATCCGGCGAGCTCTCGCGCGAGGTTTACCGGGAGATGTGGGAGACCATCACCGCTGGCCGGGAGTGGCGCGGAGAATTCCACAACCGGAAGAAGGACGGCGAGCTCTTCTGGGAGTTCGCCTCGATCTCGCCGATCTTCGATGAGCAGGGGCGGATCACGCATTTCGTCGCCGTGAAAGAGGACATCACCGTTCGAAAGCTCACCGAGGAATCGCTCGCGAGAAGTGAGGTTCACTTCCGCTCGCTCATCGAGAACGCCCTCGACATCATCGCGGTCGTGGCACCCGACGGCGCCGTCCGCTACATTAACCCGCCCGTCGAGCGACTCCTGGGGTACGACCCGATGCGCGCCGGCAATTTGAACGTCTTCGACCTCATCCACCCCGACGACCTCGCCCAGGCGAAAGCGAAGTTTCGAAGAACCCTGGAAACCGGCACGCGTTTCGAGCAGGTCGAGCTTCGGGTCAGACACGCGAACGGTTCCTGGCGAACGCTGTCGGCGATCGGAAAGCCCTCACCTCCCGAGACGGGCGCCCGCGGGCTGATCATCAACGCGCGCGACGTGACGGAAAGCCGCGCACTCGAGGAGCAGCTCCGCCAGTCCCAGAAGATGGAGGCGGTCGGCCAGCTCGCCGGGCGGCGTCGCCCACGACTTCAACAACCTGCTGACGGCGATTCTGGGCTACAGCGACCTGCTGGCTAGAGCGATTACAGGACGACGATCCGCCGGGACGCAGGAGAGCCTCGACGAGATCCGCCAAGCCGGCGAGCGCGCGGCCGACCTGACGCGGCAGCTCCTCGCCTTCAGCCGCAAGCAGGTGCTCGAGCCTCGCGTGCATCGACCTGAACCGGGTCGTCAGCGACACACACAAGATGCTGAGACGGGTCATCGGCGAAGACATCGAGCCTCGTCACCTCGTTGAGGAGCCGCCTGTGCTCCGTGCGGGCTGACCCGGGCCAGATCGAGCAGGTGCTGCTCAACCTGGCCGTCAACGCCCGCGACGCGATGCCGAAGGGCGGGAAGCTGACGATCGAGACTGTCCGAGCGTCGAGCTCGACGAGTCCTACTCGACGTTCCATTTCGGAGGTCCCTCCCGGCCAGCTACGTCCTGCTCGCCGTCAGCGACACCGGGACCGGCATGGACGCGAAGACGCTGAGCACGATCTTCGAGCCGTTCTTCACGACGAAGGAACCGGGAAAGGGACCGGACTCGGTCTCTCCACGGTCTACGGCATCGTGAAGCAGAGCGGGGGCCATTCACGGTGTACAGCGAGCCCGGCGTGGGCACGACGTTCAAGATCTACCTCCCCCGGGTGGAAGACGCCTCGGAGAAGGACCGCGCGTCCTCGGTGCGCGCGGCTCGTGGCCGGAGGGACCGAGACGATTCTCGTCGTCGAGGACGAAGAGGCCGTCCGGCGCTCTCACGTGCCGCGCTTCTGGAGGCCCGGGGTTACACGGTACTTCCCGCCCCGAGCGTCGAGGAGGCCCTCGAACTCTGCGAGAAGTATGCCGGTGAGATCCATCTGATGCTCACCGACGTCGTGATGCCGCTCCAGAGCGGAACGGAGCTCGCGGGACGCGCGGCGGTTCTCCGGCCGGGGATGAAGTTGCTCCTCATGTCGGGCTATACCGACGACGCGATCATGCGGCACGGCGTCCTCGACGCCGGCACGGCCTTCCTCCAGAAGCCCTTCACGCCCCGCACCCTTGCGCAGAGGGTCCGCGAGGTTCTGGATGCGGGCGAGTCTTGGGAAGCCCCGTAGAGAGTATTCTGGAGCTGCGCGTGAGACTCACTCTCGCGCGGAGGCAGGAGTGATGCATCGCACTTCCGGCCCTTTCGACCCCGAGGTGTTGCGGCGCCCCGCTCTCCTGGAAGAGTACGGCCGTCGTGTCGCGCGCACCTGCGCGGCGTTCGCCGTCGCCGTGGGCCTGGCCGTCCTCGCGGGCTGGACGTTCGACGTCAGGCCCCTCATGCGGGTGCTGCCCGGTCAGGTCGCCATGGTTCCCAACACGGCGGTCGCCTTCGTACTCATGGGTCTCGCTCTGTGGGCGCGGACGCGGCGCGGCGAGCGGTCGCCCGCGCGCACCGCGGTCGTACCCGCCGTGCTCGCGGGCCTTCTCGGCCTGCTGAACCTCGTCGAATACCTGTCCGGCAGGAGCCTCGGGATCGACGAGCTCCTTTTTCGGGACCCGGGCGGACTGACGAGCGCCTTTCCCGGACGCATGGCCGTCCTCACGGCCGTCGGCTTCGTCACGCTCGCCGCCGCCCTGCTCACCCTGGAATTTCCGCGTGCGCCCTGGGCAACGGACGGGCTCGCCCTGCTTCCCGGTTTTCTGGCTCTCGCGTCCCTCACCGGATACGGGTTCGGCGTCGGCAGCCTCCGCGTGATCGGCGAGTACAAGGGGATGGCCATCCACACGGCGATCGCCTTCCTGGCCCTCGCGCTCGGCGTTCTCCTCGTCCATCCCGGCGGCCTGTCGCGCCTTCTCGTCAGCGACTCGGCCGGCGGCGTCGTCGCCCGGCGAGTTCTGCCGATCGCCCTGCTCGTCCCCTTCGCGCTCGGCTGGGTCCGCGTCGAGGGGCAGCGGCTCGGCCTCTACGGCCCGCAATTCGGGCGGACTCTGGAGTCCGTGTCGAACGCCGTCGTCCTGACGGCGGCCCTGCTCGTGGTGGCCGCGCTGCTCCGGCGGGCCGACGAACGGCGCCGGGTCTCCGAGGAGGCCGCGCGCGCCGCCGAGGCGAACTACCGGCTCCTCTTCGAGAGCAGCCCGCTGCCGATGTGGGTCGTCGATCGCGAGACCCTCCGGTACCTCGCCGTCAACGACGCCGCCGTCCAGCACTACGGCTATTCGCGCGAGGAGTTCCTCTCGATGCACATCGGGCACCTCCGGCCCGCGGCGGACTTCCCCGCCGTGAAGGCGGCCGTTCCGAAGGAGGAGTCGGGCCTCGCGCGCCTCGGAGTCTGGCGCCACTTGAAGAAGGACGGCACTCTCATCCAGGTCGACGTCGCGACGCACACACTCGTGTTCGAGGGGCGGTCCGCCTGGCTCGCGCTCGCCTACGACGTGACGGACCGGCTCCGGGCCGAGGAGTCGCTGCGGAAGCTGTCGCGCGCGGTGGAGCAGAGCCCCGTCTCCGTCGTCATCACGGACACGAACGGCGACATCGAATACGTCAACCCGAAGTTCACCGAGGCGACGGGCTACTCCGCGGCCGAGGTGCGCGGGATGAACTCGCGGATCCTCAAATCCGGCGAGCAATCGCCCGAGGTCTATCGGACCCTCTGGGAGACGATCACCGCGGGCAGGGAATGGCGCGGAGAGTTTCACAACGTCCGGAAGAACGGCGAGCTTTTCTGGGAGCTCGCGTCGATCTCCCCCGTCACCGACGAGAGCGGGCGGATCACCCACTTCGTCGCCGTCAAGGAGGACGTCACGCAGCGAAAGTTCGCCGAGGAAGCGCTCGCGAGGAGGGAGCAGCACTTCCGGTCGCTCATCGAGAACGCTCGGGACGTCATCACGATCATCGACGCTCAGGGAACGATCCGGTTCCAGAGCCCGGCGGCGGAGCGGATCCTCGGCCGTCCTCCCGAGGAGTTCGTGGGCAGGAGCGCCTTCGAGTTCGTCCATCCCGACGACGCGGCCGGCGTCGAGGCCGCCGGGCGCCGCCTCGTGGAGAACCCCGGGGCGACGGAGACCGCGGTGTTCCGGTTCCGTCACGCGAACGGGTCCTGGCGGACGCTGGAGGGAATCGGCACGCTTCTCCCGGGCGACGGCTCGGGGCAGATCGTCGTCAACTCCCGCGACGTGACGGAGAGCCGCGCCGTCGAAGAGCAGCTCCGCCAGGCGCAGAAGATGGAAGCCGTGGGCCGGCTCGCGGGAGGGATCGCACACGACTTCAACAACCTGCTGACGGCGATCATGGGCTACGGGGACCTCGCCACCTCGCGCCTGAGCCCCGGGGATCCGGCGCGCGCGGAGCTGGCAGAGATCGACCGGGCCGCGCACCGCGCGGCGGACCTGACACGGCAGCTTCTCGCCTTCAGCCGGAAGCAGGTGCTGCAGCCGCGGGTCATCAGCCTGAACGCGATCGTGAGCGACACGGACAGGATGTTGAGGCGGCTCATCGGGGAGGACATCGAGCTCGTCACCCGCCTGAACGAGCCCCTCGGCTCGGTGAAGGCCGACACGGGCCAGGTCGAGCAGGTCCTCGTCAACCTCGCGGTGAACGCACGCGACGCGATGCCGCGGGGCGGCAAGCTGACGATCGAGACCTCGGACGTCGACCTTGGCACGAGCGGATCCGCGTTCCATCTCGATGCCCCTCCCGGCCGCTACGTGCTGCTCGCCGTCAGCGACAGCGGGACCGGAATGGACGCGTCGACTCTGAGCCACGTCTTCGAGCCCTTCTTCACGACGAAACCGGCGGGGAGGGGGACGGGGCTGGGCCTCTCGATGGTCTACGGCGTCGTGAAGCAGAGCGGCGGCCACGTCACCGTGTACAGCGAGCCCGGCGTCGGCACGGCCTTCAAGATCTACCTCCCGCGCGTGGAAGACGCTCCGGAAAAGAGCCTCGCGACATCCGGCCCGGCGGCGCCCGCCGGCGGAACGGAGACGATCCTCGTCGTCGAGGACGAAGAGGCCGTGCGTCGGCTGACCTGCCGCGCCCTGGAGATCCAGGGGTACACCGTGCTCGCCGCCGCCAACGCCGACGAGGCCGCCGTCCTCTCGGAGACGCACGCCGGTGAGATCGACCTCATGGTGACCGACGTCGTCATGCCGCAGACGAGCGGGCGAACGGTCGCCGAGCGCGCGGTCGCTCGTCGTCCCCGGATGAAGGTTCTCTTCATGTCGGGCTACACCGACGACGCGATCGTGAGGCACGGCGTGCTCGACGCCGGCACGGCCTTCCTCCAGAAGCCCTTCACGCCTGTCTCGCTCGGGCGGAAGGTCCGCGACGTGCTGGACGCGAAAACCGGCGACTCGACCGATCAGGGCTGAGGGGGCTCGGGGGACGTCGCGCCCGCGACTTCAACGGTCAGGGATAGATCCGGTACAGCATGCGCGGATACGGGATGACCTCGCGGAGGTGCGGGACGCCGCACATCCACGCGACGAAGCGCTCGAGGCCCATCCCGAAGCCCGAGTGCGGGAACGTGCCGTACTTCCTCACGTCCAGGTACCACTGGAACGCCTCGAGTGGAAGGTCGTGCTCGCGGATCCGCGACAGGAGAAGGTCGTGGTCGTGGATGCGCTGCGAGCCACCGATGATCTCGCCGTATCCCTCGGGCGCGAGCATGTCGAGGCCGAGGACGACGTCGGGGTCGTTCGGGTCGGGCTGCATGTAGAACGCCTTGATCGACGTCGGGTACCGCGTGACCATGACCGGGGTGTCGAACCCTTCCGTGAGCGCCGTCTCCTCGTCGCCGCCGAGGTCGTCGCCGAACCGCACGGGGAGGCCCCTGCCCTTCAGAATCTCGACGGCTTCGCGGTAGGAGACCCGCGGGAACCGCTTCGCGAGGACGGGTTCGAGCTTCGCGGTGTCACGCTCGAGGCGCTTGAGGTCCTCCCCGCGACGGTCGAGGACGCGCGCCGTGAGCTCCTTGACGAACTCCTCGGCGAGGTCCATCAGACCGTCGATCTCGAGGAACGCGACTTCGGGCTCCACCATCCAGAACTCGCGCAGATGGCGGCGGGTCTTGGACTTCTCGGCCCGGAACGTCGGCCCGAAACAGTAGACCTTCCCGAGCGCCGCGGCCGCCGGCTCGAGATAGAGCTGGCCGGACTGCGAGAGGTAGGCCTTCTCGTCCTCCGTGTACTGGGTCTCGAAGAGGTTCGACGTCCCCTCGCACGCGTTCGGCGTGAGGATCGGGGAGTCCACACGCGTGAAGCCGCGCGTGTAGAAGAAGTCGTGGATCGCGCTCTCGACCTCGCTCCGCACCCTGAGGGCGGCCACCTGCTTGGCGGAACGCAGCCACAGATGTCGCTGCGACATCAGGAAGTCGACGCCATGCTCCTTCGGCGTGATCGGGAATTCGTGGCAGAGGTCGAGGACCTTGACGTCCGTGACGCCCAGCTCGACGCCGCCGGGAGCGCGCGGCTCCGCCTTGACGACGCCCGAGATCTCGAGCGTGGATTCCTGCGTCGCGCTCGTCGCGGCCTCCCAGACGGCCTCGGACACGTCCGCCTTCGAAACGACCGCCTGCAGGTAGCCCGACCCGTCGCGCAGGACCAGAAACCAGATCTTGCCGCCCTTCCTCCAGTGGTAGAGCCAGCCCTTGAGCGTCACCGTCTCGCCGACGTGGCGGGACAGCTCGGAAATCGTCACCTCATCCTCGCTCTCCAGCTCTGCAGGACGACGTTCGCCTGCGAGAGCCGCAGCAGGCGGCGGCTGCGCGTCGCGCTCGCGTCCGCGTCGTCGGGCGGCACGATTTGCGAACGCGTGTCCCGGGTCAATTTCTCGAGCTCCTTGAGGAGGGCGTCCACCTCGTGCTTCTCGTACTTCTTGAGCACGACCGGATTCAGCGAGACGTATCCCTCCGCCACGTCCGCCGCGACCTTCCACGCGGGATTCGCCATGTGAGCGACATTAGCAGAGAGGAAAGGAGGGATTTCTGCTATCGGCGGCTGCATATGCAGCCGCCGCAGAGGGGAATCTGGGGTCGGCCTCCGGCTGTCAAGGGCCTCGGCCGCGAAGCGGCGCGCGCAGCGCGCCCTTGACTGCCGGAGACCGACAAACACGTTCTTCTTCCGGGGGCCGCGAATGCGGCCCCCGATAGCAGAAAATCCCTCTTCCTGCGTTACATTCCGCTCCGCCGGCGGAGGTTCAAAGTGGGTTTTTCTGGCGTGGATTTCCTGGGGATCGAAGACATGCTCTCGGAGGACGAGAAGGCCGTCCGCGACCTCGTCCGGGGCTTCGTGGACGACGAGGTCCTCCCGATCATCGAGGATTGCGCCTACGAGGGACGCTTCCCCAAAGAGCTGATCCCGCAGATGGCGGCGATGAACCTCTTCGGCTCGACGATCCACGAGTACGGCCTGCCGGGCCTCAACAACGTCGCGTACGGGCTCATCACGCAGGAGCTCGAGCGCGGCGACTCGGGCCTGCGCTCCTTCGTGTCCGTCCAGTCCGCGCTCGTCATGTTCCCGATCTTCACGTACGGCTCGCAGGAGCAAAAAGACCGCTGGATCCCGGCCCTCGCGAAGGGCGAGAAGATCGGCTGCTTCGGCCTCACGGAGCCCGACTTCGGCTCGAATCCCGGGGGGATGCGAACCGTCGCGCGGAAGGACGGCGCCGACTGGATCCTGAACGGCGCCAAGGCCTGGATCACGAACGGCTCCATCGCGGACGTCGCCGTCGTCTGGGCGAAGGTCGGAGGTGCGGACGGAACCATTCGCGCCTTCCTCGTCGAGAAGGGCACGAAGGGTTTCACGGCGTCCGAGCACCGGATGAAGATGTCCCTCAGGGCGTCCGTCACCTCGCAGCTCTCGTTCGAGGACGTCCGGCTCCCGGCGGACTGCGTCCTCCCCGGCGTCGAGGGGATCAAGGGTCCCCTCTCCTGCCTCACGCAGGCACGCTACGGAATCGCGTGGGGAGGGCTCGGTTCCGCGATGGCGACGTACACCTGCGCGCTCGACTACGCGAAGTCGCGCAAGCAGTTCAAGGACCGTCCGATCGCATCCCACCAGCTCGTCCAGCAGAAACTCGCGTTCATGATCACGGAGATCACGAAGGGCCAGCTCCTCGCGCTCCGCCTCGGACGGATGAAGGACGCGAAGACCATGAAGCCCGAGCACGTTTCGATGGCCAAGCGCAACAACGTCTGGGTCGCCCGCGAATGCGCGAAGCTCGCGCGTGAGATCCTCGGCGCGAACGGGATCGTCGGCGAGTACCCGGTCTTCCGTCACCTCGCGAACATCGAGTCCGTCTTCACGTACGAGGGGACGCACGACATCCACACGCTCGTTCTCGGCCAGGCGGTGACAGGCATCCCGGCCTACAACCCGCCGATGGAGTAAACCCCCTCAAGTCAAGTCGTTGCGGTTACAATAGGGCCGCCATGGCCATCGCAGGAAATCTGCGGACGATGCAGTTGTCCGAGCTCTTGCAGTGGCTGTCTACCGGCTTGAAGTCGGGCACGCTCGTGGTGCGGGGAGCGCCGGGCGAGAAGAGGATCTACTTCGAGAACGGCCGCGTGACGTCTTCCTCGTCCACGCTCGAGCGCGAGCACCTCGGTCGGTTCCTCGTCGGGTTCGGCTTCATCACGGAGGAGGAGCTGATCCGGGCGCTCGAGGTCCAGCAGGAATCGCGGATCCTCCTCGGGAAGATCCTCGTCATGATCGGGGCCATCAAGGAAACCGAGCTCGCGGACCTCGTGCGCCTGAAGGCCGCCGAGACGATCTACGACATCTTCCTCTGGACGGAGGGCTCCTTCGCGTTCATCGACGGCGAGGTCCCGCAGATGCCGATGGTCCCGATCTCATCGGACGTGACGGGCATCGTCATGGAGGGCCTCCGACGCTACGACGAGTGGCAGCGCATCAAGACGCGGATCACGTCGATGCGCCAGATTCCGTCCCTCACCGGGCCCGTCGAGGAGACGCTCGCCGAGCGCGACAGGATGATCCTCTCGGCCGTGAACGGCCACCGCGCGATCGACCAGATCGCGCTCGAGACGCACAACCCCGAGTTCCACGTCGCGAAGCTCATATACGACCTCATGCAGAGCGGTCACGTCGCCCTGACGGGCGAGCGCGACGACCCGCAGTCCACGCCGGTCTTCGCCGAGGCCGAATCGGACTCCGACGCGTCCTCCGCGTTCGACTCGGTCCTCGGCTCGGCGGTCGACGCCTCTTCTTCCGAGCCCCGGCCGCGCGTCGAGGAGTTCCTCCTGTCGGCGCCGGGACCGCGCACGCCGCCGCCGACCGACTTCGGCCGCTTCCTCAAGCGTGGCCCCGACTCGGACGTCTCGCTCCGGCGCCGGCCGCGCTCCGGTGACAGTCACGAGACCTTCCCGGCCGTCCGGACGCCGCCTCCTGCCATCCCGGCGATCGGGGAGTCGTCGCCGACGAACCCGGTCGTCGGCGCGTCCCGGGGAGCCGCGCCTCCTCCTTCCGCGCCCGTGCCTTCCCCGGCACGCGCCGCGCCCCCAACGCCGGTGACGACGCCTCCGCCCGCACCGGCTCCCCGCCCGAAGCACGCGCAGGCCCCGGCGGAGGGGACCCTGAGGTTCTCTTCGACGGCGGTGCCCACCCTCTCCAGGCCGATGGAGGAGCTCATGTCGTTCGCGTTCACGCCGAACGAGGCCTTCATCGTCTCGCGCATCAACGGAATGTGGGACGTGCGGTCCATCGCGCGGATCTCTCCGTTCCCCGAGGCCGAGGTCATGCGCGTCTTCACGAAGCTGCAGACGAGCGGCGTCATCTCCTTCCGATGAGCCTCGTCGATCTGCGTCCGGCCGTCTCGACGCTCGTCGCGCTCGCCCTCCTCCTCGTCGTCGCCGTCATCACGCGGAAGCTCGCACAGGCGCGGCACGGCGCGACCGAGCTCGCGCGCAAGAACCGCGAGCTCGCGACTCTCCGCGAGATCACGGCGATCGTTTCGAGCGTCGCGGCCGGCGAGACGATCTTCGCGCGCGTCTTCGAAGCCCTGAAAAGGGCCGTCCCGGTGCGGGCGATGGCCGCCGTCTCGTTCGAGGAGGACCCGGACGGGCAGGCCGTCGTCACGTTCGGCGGCGACGTGACGCTCGAGCGTCGCGCGTTCCTCGACTGGCTGTCGCTCCAGCGCGAGCTCGAGTCGCCGTTCCTGCCCTCCTCCCCCACGCCGCGCATCGCGCAGGGCCCCGGCCGCGACCTCGCTCTGAACCCGCGGTTCGCCTTCCAGGTCTTCCTGCCGGTCCAGACCCCCGCGCTCATTGCCGGCGTCCTCGTCGTGGAGTCCGACGACGCCGTCCTCGTGACGCCCCAGACGCTTCAGGAGCTGTCCGTCCTCGCCGACCACCTCGCGCTCTCGCTCCAGGACCGGAACCTGAGGCGGCAGATGCAGGCCGTCAACGAGAGGCTCCAGAGCCGCGCGGAGATGCTCCAGCGGATCCTCGAACTCTCGAACGAGCTCAAGAGCCATCTCACGCTCGAGCATCTCGTCCAGAGCATCGTCCACGCGGTCCACCAGAGCCTCGGGTATCGCATCGTCGTCCTCTCGCTCTACGAACCGGCGGAGAACGCGTTCGAGCGCCGCGCCCAGATGGGCTTCGACGACGCGCTGCCGGGCGCGCCCCCCCGCCGCGTCGCCCGCGACGAGGTGGCGCGCTGGTTCGCCGAGCGCTACCGGATCTCGAAGTCGTACTTCGTGAGCCACCTCGACCGCCAGGAGACCGTCGACGACACGGGCAAGGTCGACCGCCGCCGCCGCGGGGGCTCCCCGGGCTCCTGGCACCCGAGCGACCTCCTTTTCGTGCCGCTCACGGCCGGCGATCAGCTCGTCGGCGTGCTCCAGGTCGACCAGCCGCGCAGCGGACTCGTCCCCCGTCTCGAGGACGTGCAGGCGCTCGAGATCTTCGCGAACCAGGCCGTGACGGCGATCCAGTCCGCGCGCGCCTACGAGACGACACGCCAGATGTCCGTGCGCGACTCCCTCACCGAGGCCTTCAACCACCGGTACTTCCAGGAGACGCTCTCGCGCGAGCTCGCGCGCCACGAGCGCAGCGGCCAGCCGCTCGCGCTCGTCATGCTCGACATCGACGATTTCAAGAAGATCAACGACCGCTGGGGCCACCCGGTCGGGGACGTCGTCCTGCGCGGCCTCGTCGAGGAGCTCACGAAGGGCGTCCGCGAGATGGACACGGTCGCCCGATATGGGGGCGAGGAGTTCGCCCTCGTCTTTCCGGAGACGACGCCCGCGAAGGCCTGGGTCGTCGCGGACCGCCTCCGCAAGCGGGTCGCATCCCGCCTCTTCGCGGCGCCCCACGTCGAGCAGGCCCTCGCCGTCACGATCTCGCTCGGCCTTTCGACATACCCGGAGGACGGCTCGACGAAGCGGCTTCTCATCGAGCGAGCCGACCAGGCCCTCTACCAGGCCAAGCGGAGCGGCAAGAACTGCCTCGTCACCGCGTCGTCACTCGCGGACCTCAAGGCGCTCTGACGTGACGCGACCCCTCTCGCCGACCCTCCCGGCTTCTCTCTTCACGCCGCTCAGCGACGCATTCGTCGCACTTCTGCGCGGCCTCACGCCCGCCGACTGGGAGCGGGTGACGGTCAGCGCGCGCTGGAACGTCCGGCAAATCGCGTCCCACGTTCTCGACGGGCAGCTGCGCCGCCTTTCCTTTCAGCGGGACGGCTGGTCCCCTCCGGCGCCCGACCGGCCGATCGGCGGCCACGAAGACCTCGTCGGATACCTGAACTCCCTGAACGCCTCATGGGTCGACGCCACCCGCCGCCTGAGCCCCCGCGTCCTGGCAGATCTTCTCGAACAGGCGGGCCGGGCGACCGGCGAGATGGCCGCCGCGCTGGACCCGTTCGGACCGGCCCTCTTCCCTGTCGCCTGGGCCGGCGAGGCGGAGTCCCCGCTGTGGTTCGACCTCGCGCGCGACCTGACGGAGCACTGGCACCACCAGCAGCAGATCCGGCTCGCCGTGGGAGCGCCTCTCCTGCTGGACGCCTGGATCTCGGCCCCCGTGATGGACACGTTTGCGCGCGCTCTCCCCCACGCCTACCGCACGGCCCCGGCTCCCGAAGGCACGTCGATCGCGATCGCCCTCGCGCCGCCCGTCGACCGGCGTTACGCGTTACTCCGCGCGCAGGGTCTCTGGACGCTCGAGGAGGGCGAGCCCGCGCAGCCAGCCGCGCGGATCGCGCTCGACGGCGAGAGCGCCTGGCGCGTCCTCACGGGCAGCCTCCCGCGCGCGGAGGGCCGCGCACGCGCGGCAGTGACCGGCGACGATACCCTGGCCGCGCCGTTCTTCGGCGTCGTGGCCATCATGAAGTGAAGGATCTGAGCCCCTTCGGCCGCGTCACGGCCAGGCAGCCCGCGACGGCGAAGCGCAGCGGCCAGGCAGCGGCCTCTCCGGCATAGTCCACGCCGACGCGCGGCCCGACGAGGACGCCGAAGCGCCAACGCGGCCCGCGGGAAAGGACGAGATCGGGGCCGGAGAGGGACGCGCCGGACAGCGCCGTCGTCACGCCGAGATACGCGCACAGCTTCGCGGGTCCGGAGGCGGCGAGAGAAAGAGAAGAGGAAGAGGGGAATTCCTCAGAAGGTGTAGAGGGCTGGCCGCGGCCGGCCGCCCCGCGCGGCGCCGCCCGCCGTTCCGCACCGCCACGCGCCGCCGCCCCATTCACTTTCAAAGAAGTCTTCTCTTTCTCTTCCGGAATCCCCGCCCTCAGCAGAACGGCCTGCGGAACGCCTACCCGCTGCGTCACGACGTTCATGCAGAAGTGCATCCCGTAGACGAAGTACACGTACGCGTGGCCGCCCTCGCCCCACATCGGCGCGACGCGGGGCGTTCTCCTTCCGTTCCACGTGTGCGCGGCGCGGTCCTTCACGCCGAGGTAGGCCTCCGTCTCGACGAGGATGACGGAGCGTGTGCTGCTGTCCGGGAAGCGGCGCGTCAGCCGGCAGCCCAGGAGGGCGCGCGCGACCTCCGCCGTGCCCTTCCGGTAGAAGGCCCCCGGCAGCGGCTTCCTCTCTCCCATTGCTATCCTCGGCCGCATGATGCACGACGTGCGGTCCGTTCTCGTCACGGGAGGTGCCGGATTCATCGGCTCGCACCTCGCGGACGCCTTCCTCGACGCGGGAGCCCGCGTGACCGTGCTGGACGACCTCTCGACGGGCCTCAGGGCGCGCGTCCCGGCGCGGGCGCGCTTCGTCGAGGGCGACCTGCGCACGTTCGAATTCGGGCCCCTCCTCGAGGAGGAGAAGGTCGACACGATCCTCCACCACGCGGCTCAGATCGACGTCCGCCGTTCCGTCGAGGACCCCGTCTTCGACGCCGAGGTGAACGTGATCGGGACGATCCGCCTCGCCCGCGCCGCTCTCGCGACCGGCGTCGCGCAACTCGTCTTCGCGTCGAGCGGGGGCGCCATCTACGGCGACCCCGAGGGTTTCGCGGCGGACGAGGGCCACGCCACGAATCCCGTGTCGCCGTACGGCGTCGCGAAGCTCGCGGGAGAGAAGTACCTCTTCGGCCTCGCGCACGGATCCCCTCTCGTCGTGACCGCGCTGCGGTACGCGAACGTCTACGGCCCGAGGCAGGACGGACGGGGCGAGGCCGGCGTCGTCGGGATCTGGATGGCGCGGCTCCTCGAGAGCCGCCCGTGCGTCATCTACGGAGACGGGCTGAACTCGCGCGACTTCGTGTACGTCGGGGACGTCGTCTCGGCGAACCGTGCGGCAGCCACGAGACGCCTCGGGGGCGTCTTCAACGTCGGGACGGGCGTCGAGACGACCGTGAACGCGCTCTGGGACGAGGTCGCGCGAGCCTTCGCCTCGCCCGCCCGGGCCACCCACGAGACCGCCAAGCCCGGCGAGCAGCGGCGGAGCGTCCTGGACGTCGCGAAAGGCCGCGCCGCCCTTGGCCTCGCCGCGCCCGTCAGCCTTTCCGAGGGGCTCCGCCGGACGGCGGACTGGTTCCGGGAGCGCCGGCAGACCTGACCCCGTGCTCGCCCGAACGCTTCGGGCTCCGCTTGATCGCGACGACCGTCACGTCGTCCTCCGGAGCGGCCCCGCCGCGCCACGACTTGACGGCGTTCGCGATGCGGTGCGCGATCTCCCGCGCAGGGTGGCGGCGCGCCTCCGTGATGATCTTCCGGAGGCGCGGGGCACCGAACTCGCGGCCCCTGACGTCGTGGGCCTCGACGACGCCGTCCGTGTACAGGACGACGACGTCACCCGGCTCGATGTGCGTCGCGCGGCGACCGTAGACGGCGTCGGGCATGGGACCGAGGACCATCCCGGTGGACTTTAGCTCGGCGAACGCGCCCGACGCGGCGACGAGGTGCAGCGGCGACGGATGTCCCGCGTTCACGTAGACGACGTCGCCGTTCGCGTCGAACTCGCCGTAGAAGAGCGACACGAATTTCGTCGTCAGGCGGCTCTTGGAGAAGATCCGGTTCAGCCGCTCGATCGTCCGTGCGATCTTGATGTCGTTGCCGATCCCCATCCTGAGGCCGACGTAGATATCGCGCACGAGGAGGGCCGCGAGGAGGCCGTGGCCCGACGCGTCCGCGATCGCGGCGCCGAAGCTCTCGCCGAGGGGGATGAAGTCGTAGAAGTCGCCGCCCACGATCTCCGCCGGATTCGAGATCCCGAAGACGTCGAAGTCCCCGACGTGCGGGACGTGCCGGGGCAGGATGGACATCTGGATCCGCCGGGCGTCCTGAAGGAGGCCCTCGAGATGCCCCGTCCGCACCTTCGAGTCGAGGACGGTCCGGATGATCCCGAGGGCGAGCAGGAGATCCTCTTCCTTCACGCGCGGGTCGACGTCGAACGAGAGGAGGTATTTCTCCTCCCCGAACGACACCGCCGCGAAACGAGTCACCCCGATCCTCTGCTCGAACTCGGGGTTCACGGACGGGTCGCTGAGGTCGGTCAGGACGATCCCGTCCTCCTCTGCGCGCACGATCGGGCCGTAGTCGGCGGCCACCGTGAGGCCCGTCGGCGCCCTCTTCGAGCGTCCGAAGCCGCGCTCGAGCATGTAGAGGTTGTCCTGCCTGAGGTAGAGCCGGCCGCCGAGAATGCCGAGCTCGTCCTTGAAGTTCTCGACGACGCCCTCGGCGACGCGAAGGATCGTGAGCGAGACGTTGCCGGTCCGCTCGATCGACTCGAGGGTCTTTTCGACGTTGCGGAGGAGGGCGCGGTAGTCCATGTGCGGCAGGAGTCTAAGGCCTCGACGCGATATCGTCGGGAGCATGAGCCGTCTCACGCGCCGCCAGCTCGTCGCCGCCTCCGTCGCCTCCGGGATCGCCGCCGCCACGAAGCCGCTCGCCGCCGCGGGCGCGCCCGCCGCACCCGCCGCGGAGAGCGCATCCGAGCTCGTCGAGGCCTCGATCGCGGACCTTCAGCATTGGATGGAATCGGGGAAATGGACGGCTCGCGCAATCGCCGAGAGGTACCTCGCGCGCGTCGAGGCGATCGACCGGGGCGGACCGACCCTGCGAAGCGTGATCGAGGTCAACCCCGATGCGCTCGCGATCGCGGACGCCCTGGACCGCGAGCGCAAGGCCGGGCGCGTGCGCGGCCCGCTCCACGGCGTCCCGATTCTCGTCAAGGACAACATCGACACGAGGGACCGCATGGCGACGACGGCCGGGTCCCTCGCCCTCGTCGGCGCGAGGCCGCCCGCGGACGCGTTCATCGTGCGGCGGCTCCGGGAGGCCGGCGCCGTCCTCCTCGGCAAGACGAATCTCTCCGAGTGGGCGAACATCCGCTCGTCGACGTCCACGAGCGGGTGGTCGGGGCGCGGCGGTCTCACGAAGAACCCGTACGCGCTCGACCGCAACCCGTGCGGCTCGAGCTCCGGATCAGGCGTGGCCGTCGCCGCCAGTCTCTGCGCCGCCGCGGTCGGGACCGAAACGGACGGCTCCGTCGTGAGCCCGTCGTCCGCGAATGGCATCGTCGGGGTCAAGCCCACCGTGGGCCTCGCCAGCCGAGCCGGCATCATCCCCATCTCGCACTCGCAGGACACCCCCGGCCCGATGGCGCGCACCGTGCGCGACGCCGCGATCCTCCTCGGCGCCGTCGCGGGCGTCGATCCCCGCGACGCCGCGACGGGTGCGGCGGAGAGGAAGCTCCCGGCCAACTTCTCGACGTTTCTCGACCCGGCCGGCCTACGGGGTGCGCGCCTCGGCGTCGTCCGAGGCCTCTTCGGGTTCCTGGTCCGGGTCGACGCCCTCATGGCCGCGGCGCTCGCAGCGCTCAAGGCCTCCGGCGCCGAGCTCGTCGACCCGGTCGAGCTCACGTCCGCGGCGACGATCGGCGAGCCGGAAGGCGCCGTCCTCCACTACGAGCTCAAGGCGGACCTGAACACCTACCTGGCGGGCCTCGGGTCGTCGGCGCCCGTGAAGACGCTCGAGGACGTCATCGCGTTCAACGAGAAGCACGCAGACGAGGAAATGCCGTACTTCGGGCAGGAAACGTTCCTGAAGGCCGAGGCGAAGGGGCCGCTCACGTCGTTCGAGTATCTCGAGGCGCTCGCGAAGTCTCGGCGGCTCGCGCGCACCGAGGGGATCGACGCGACGATGCACAAGTACAAGCTGGACGCGCTCGTCGCGCCGACGCTCGGGCCCGCGTGCGTGACCGACCTCGTGAACGGCGACCGCTGGCTGGGGGATGCGTCCACCGCGCCGGCCGTCGCCGGCTACCCGCACGTCACGGTGCCGGCGGGGTTCGTCTTCGGCCTCCCGGTCGGGCTCTCGTTCTTCGGGAGGGCGTGGAGCGAGGGGACGCTCCTGAAGCTCGCCTACGCGTTCGAGCAGGCGACGAAGCACCGGAAGGCGCCGCGCTTCCTGCCGACCGCGAATCTCATGGCCTGAGAGAGATTCGGATTCGGATTTTCTTAGAAGGGTGAGGAGGCGAGGCGCGCTCGACATCGGCTCGGGCGCGTCGTTCCCCACGGGAGGACTCGAAGGAAATCTTCCTCTTCCTCTACTTCTCTTCCTCAGCCCCTCGTCGCCAGCTCCTGCAGGAACCGGTCCTGGAACGCGTGGCCGCGGCCCTCCGTGCATCCCCCGTTCAGGAGGATGGAGAAGACGTACGTCTGCCCGCTCTTCGCCGTGACGTAGCCGCAGAGCGTCGAGACGCCCGCGACGTTGCCCGTCTTCGCGAAGACCTTCCCGCGCGTCGCGGCGGTCTGGAGGCGGTGGCGAAGCGTGCCGTCCGGCTCTCCGGAGACCGCCATTGTCGCCTTGAAGTCCTCGAAGTGGCTCCAGCGTGTCGCGAGGGCCTGAAGGAAGTCGGCATACGCCGCCGCCGTCGTCCGGTTCGTGTGCGCCCGACCCGATCCGTCCGCGAGGTCGTAGCGCGACGGATCGAGGCCCAGGGACGCGAGGAACGCGAGGACCTCCGCGCGGCCGCTCGCCCACGTTCCTTTCCCGCGCGTTTCGGCGCCGAGAGTCTTGAGGATCTGCTCGGCGAAGAACGACTGGGAGCGTTTGTTGCAGACCGCGAGGACCGGGAGGATCGGCGTCTCGTGCGTGTGGAGGAGGACGCGTGGCGTCGCGGGCGCGACTTCGGTCCTCACGACGGGCGGGGCGGAGATCGTGATCCCGCTCTCGCGCAGCACCTGCGCGAGAGCGCTCGCGAAGTAGAGCGGCGGGTCCGGCACGGTGACGTCGCCCGTCCACGTCCGGTTCTTTCCGACGGCGCCGGCGGCCACGACGGTGTGGCTGCCCGCGTCGCGCCGGACGCCAACCCAGGTCCGGCGGCGCGCCGTGACGACCTGCGAGATGAGGTTCAGGAGGGGGGGGCCGAGAGGGTCGAAGCCGAGCAGGGCCGGCGCGCCAGGACGCACCCCGCCCGATGCCCGGACGAGGACGACGTTGTCGTTGTAGGAGAGCGCGGACACGGGGGCCTGGTACCAGCGCGCCTCCTGCTCGGAGGGCCAGTCAGGGTGCACCTGGACGTCGTCGAAGAACGAGACGTCGAGAAGGAGGCCGTCCCGGATCTCCCTCAGTCCCCTCTTCACGAGCGACTGCGCCCACGGGCGGAAGACGGCGAGCGGGTCGTCGTCGTACCACCGCCCCGACAGCCCCGGGTCCCCGCCGCCCACGACGACGAGGTGGCCCGGGAGCATGCCGTCGATCCCGATCTCCGCGTCGCGGTACAGGCGCGTCCGGAATCGGTACGCCGGACCCAGGCGGTCCAGGGCCGCCGCCGTCGTAAGGAGCTTCGTCGTCGACGCGAGGACGAGCGGGCGGTCCGCGTTCACGGCGAGGAGAGGCCTCGCCTCGCCGACGCGCGCGACGACGATGCCCGCTTCCGAGCGACGCACGGGCGGGTGCTTCGCGATCGCGAGGAGACGCTGCTCGAGCGTCGCGGGGGCCGCTTGTGCGGCCTTCTTTTTCGCGGCCGCGGCCGGCGGCGCGACGGCGAGGGTTACGCCGGTCGCCACGACGCACGCGATCCACCCGGGGACCAGACGCTTCATGCGTGAATTTTAGCCTCTTTGCGTGCTCACCGGAAGCCCCCCGCGCCCCTACAATCCGGCGTGGCGCTCACGATCGACCTCGCGGCGAAGACGATCTCGCTTTCCCCGGGCGCCCTCCTCGGCGGAAGCGCCCGCCGCGTCGGCTTCGACCGCGGCGAGACGTTCGAGCGACTCTGGATCGGCCAGGCCGTCCACCGGCGTGTCCTCGGCCAGAACCTCGAGACCGTCCCGGGGTACGCGGTCGAGAAGTGCGTGAGGCTCACGTTCCCCGTCGACGACTTCACGGCCGTGCTCGAGGGGCGCCTCGACGGGCGCTGGGAGGACGCGGGCCGCGTGATCGTCGACGAGGTGAAGTCCCTCCACTTCGCGGAGGACCTCGCCCGCCTGCCGGGCTCAGCCCGTCTCGAGAGGTTCCAGCTCCAGCTGCGGTGGTACATGCACGCCGTCGCGGCGGCCGAGGGGCGCGCGGTCGCGGGGCGGCTCATCCTGGCGGACATCGAGACCGGCGCGACGAAGATCCTCGACGTCGCGCACGATCCGGAGAAGACACTGCCCGATCTCGTGCGGCGCACCCGCCTCCTCCTGGACGCGTTCCTCGAGGAGCGCGCGCTCGCCGAGGCCAAGGCGGCGGAGGCCGCAACGCTCGTCTTCCCGCACGAGACATACCGCCCGGGTCAGCGCGAGATGGCGTCCGCGGCGGCGCGCGCGGCCGCGCAGGGCGAGCACCTCCTCGCCGAAGCGCCGACGGGAATCGGGAAGACCGCCGCCGCCGTGTTCCCGCTCCTCAAGGGCGCGCTCGAGTCCGGCCGGCGCCTCTACGTCCTGACGGCGAAGACGACCCAGCAGGAAATCTACGAAAAGACGCTCGGCCTCGTCGAGGGCGACTCCTTCCGGTCCGTCCGCCTCCGCGCCAAGGAGCGCATGTGCGCGAACGACGTCGTTCTCTGCCACGAGGACCACTGCCCGTACGCGAAGGACTACGGCGCGAAGATGGAGGCGTCCGGCCTCCTCGAGCGGCTCCTCGAGACCCGCCGCCACCTCGACCCGGACACCGTCTTCGAGGAGGCCCGCGCCGAAACGGTCTGCCCGTTCGAGGTCTCGCTCGAGCTCGCCGAGCACGCGGACGTCGTGATCGGGGACTACAACTACGTGTTCGACCCGGTCGTCGCGCTGTCCGGTGCGCGCGAGCCGGCGGCCCTGAAGGACGCGTTCCTCCTCGTCGACGAGGCGCACAACCTCGTGGACCGCGGGCGCGGCTATTACTCCCCCGAGCTCTCCGAGCCCTCGCTCCGGGCGCTCGAGCAGCGCATCGGGGTTTCGAGCGCGAAGACGGCGTGGGACGCCGGCGAGGCCGCCCGCCGCCTCCTCAAGCTCGTCGTCGAGACCGCGTCCGTCCTGCCCGAGGAAGATCGCGAGGCCGCCGACCTCGTGCCACTCGACGAGGCGCGCCTCGACGACCTGAGGCTCGACATGGAATCGCTGCTCGTGCGCCACCTCGCCGAGCTGAGGTCCGGGGCCGAGCGCGTGCCGGACGATCCCGTCCTCGACCTCTATTTCACGTACGCGCGCTTCCACGACGTCTCGAAACGGGCGGCCGCCGGGGACCGCGCCGCCGAGGCCTTCGACATCCTCGCGTCACGCGGCCCGAAGGGGACGAAGCTCGCGATCCTCTGCAAGGACCCGTCGCGGCTTCTCGGAGAGACGCTGAACGCGGCTGCCACCACCGTGTCGATGTCCGCGACGCTCTCCCCTCCCGAGTTCTACCGCGACCTGCTCGGTCTCGACCCGGACCGCACGTCCGTCCTCCGCCTTCCCTCGCCGTTCCCGCCCGAGAACCGCGCGATCCTCATCGCCCCCGACGTCGACACGACGTACGCGGCGCGCGGCAAGGGCGCGCCGCGGATCGCGGCCCTCGTCGCGGACGTCGCGCGCGCGTGCCCCGGCAACGTCCTCGCGCTGTTCCCCTCCTATCGCTTCCTGGACGAGGTGCGCGCGCACCTCCCGGCGCTGCCGGGGAGGCGCGTCGTGCGCCCGTCGGATCGCTCGACGGAAATCGAGCGGAACGGCGTCCTCGCCGCGATGAGGGACCGCGGGGCTCCCGTCCTCCTGCTCGCGGTCTCCGGAGGGGCCTTCGCCGAGGGGGTCGACTACCCGGGCGAGATGCTCAAGGCCGTCGTCGTCGTCTCGCCCGCGCTCCCGATGGTCCGCTTCGAGCAGGAAAGGATGCGCCGCTACTTCGAGGAGCGCTTCGAGCGGGGCTTCGAGTACGCGTACGTCGTCCCCGGGATGACGCGCGTCGTGCAGAGCGCCGGGCGCCTCATCCGGTCCGAGTCGGACACGGGCGTCGTCGTCCTCGCCTGCCGGCGGTTCCTGCAGGCGCCGTACAGCCGCTACCTGCCGGAGCACTGGTACCTCGACGACCCGTCCGAGCTCGCCTGCATCGACGTGGGAAGGAAGACGAGAGAATTCTTCGAAAGAGTCAAGAACGGCGATCTTCCCGTGACTCCGGCCCGCAAGACCGCAACGCCGGCCGAATGAGGGGGTCCGCCTCTATTACCTTCTAAGAAATCTTCTCTCGTCTTCTCTTCGGCGCCGAAGGCGCCGCAAATCTCTCTATCTCGTTTCGACCCACGCCTCGAACGCCTCCGAGAGGAGACCGTCGCGCGTGAGCGCGAGAACCCGGTAGCGATAGCGGGCACCGGGCCGCGCGTCGCGGTCCACGTAGAGGTAGCCCGTCGCGTCGGGAGAGTCCGTCGCCGCGGGCAAAGCCGCGACCGCCGCCTCGCCCTCCCCGTCGAGCGCCTCCTCGCGCCGTTCGACGATCCACGAGAGCAGGTCGCGGTGCTGCGCCGTCGACCACGTGACCTCGACGGCGCCCCCCCGCCATTCGGCCCCGGATGCCGCGAGAGCCGCCGGATATTCGGGCGCGCGCCGGAGACGCAGCGCGATCTCGGAGCCGTCGCCTTCCGTGAGCACGACGTGGACGCCCACGGTGCCCGCCGCCGGCAAGAGTCGCGTCTCGCCGGCCGTGACGGGCACGGAGTCGAATTCGCCCGCGTCGCCGCGATAGAAGAGCACGGCGCGACCTGCCCGGAAGCCGGCGTCCGGGAGCGCGAGCTCGACACCCCCGCGCTCGTCCTCGGTCCGGAGCGAGATGCGGCGCCAGCCGAGCGGCGCCGGGCCGGAGAACGACGCCGACCCGAGGAGCCACGCCCGCCGCGCGATCGCGGCAGCGGGGGCTCCGGAGCGCTCAGCCGAGGACGCGAGGCGGGCGACCACGGCCGCCGCGAGCGCGTCCGGAACATCCGCCGCGCCCGATCGCGTCGCGACGTCGTGCAGAAAGGCCCTCGCGTCGCCGACGGCTCCGGACGTTTCCCACGCCTCCCGCACGTCGGCGGCGCCCTTCGGGAGCCTCGACTCGAGGGTCTCGAGAAACGCCGCGAGGACCGGCGGGCTCGAAAGCGCTCCGGCGCTTTCCAGGAGCACGTCGTCTTCCGCCACGGGCGGACCCGCGGCGCCCGCCGAGCGCCGGGCGAGATACTCCGCGATACCTTCCACGGCCCAGAGCGGCTCGTCCGGCGCCGCCTGCCGGGCCGAGAGGAGCGCGATCTGGTGCAGCGCGTCGAGGAGCACCGCCGCCGCGTCGCGCCCGGCCGCCGAGACGATCGCGATCGGGCTGCGTAGCACGCCGTCCCTCTCGCGCCCGTCCCAGCCCGCGGCGCTCACCGCCGGGCCGGACGAGACCTCGAGGACGAGCGGCGAACGCGGCGAGAACGCCTTCGCCCAGCCGTCGCGCTCGAGGAGCGCCGAAAGGGCCGGGCCGAGATCGCGCAGGAGCGCATCCCGCACGGCGGCTGGGAGATCGGGGTCCGAGGCGAGGACGACCTCGCCGCCGCGGAGGGTGTGGCGTTCCGTGAACCGGGCGTACGGCGAGCGAAGGATTTCGGCGCGCCGCCTCGCGGCCGCGGCGTCGGAGGGATCGCCCGAGGAGCTCTGGTGCGCCGCCGCGGTCGCGCCGCCAGCGAGCCGAATGGCGGGAAACCGGACGACGGGAGCGGCCGCCGCCGGAAGCACGAGCAGCAGCAGGGGGCCCGCGAGCCGGACGGCCGGGACCATCAGGACCCCGAGCCAGGAGCCTTCGGGGGAGCGTCGATCGTCACGGCGGTGCTCTCGCCGGATTCCCGCGCGGGCCGCACCTCGGAGCGCACATCGTCGCCGCGGGCCGGACCTGCGTCCATCACCTCGACGAGTATCGCGGTGATGTTGTCTACGCCGCCGCGCGTGTTCGCGGCCTCGATGAGGGTCTTCACGATCGCGTCGAGCGGGTGGGCCGTTCGGAAGTACTCGAAGAGCTCCTCGTCCGGCAGCATTCCCGTCAGGCCGTCCGAGCAGAGGAGATACCGGTCTCCGGCGCGGACCGGAACCTCGATGAGGTCCACCGAGACGTGCGCCGCTCCGCCGAGGGCCCGGGTCACGACGTTCTTGAGCGGATGGCTCTTCGCTTCGTCCTCGCTCAGGATCCCCGCGTTGACCTGCTCCTGCACCCAGGAATGGTCGTCCGTGAGGCGGCGCAGCTCGCCGTCCCGGAACAGGTACGCGCGGCTGTCGCCGACGTGCACGAGCGTCGCGCGGTCGGCGTCGAAGAGCGCAGCGACGACCGTCGTCCCCATGCCCTTGAGCTCGGGCCGGTTCTGGACGGCGCGCATGACCTTTTCGTTCGCCTTCTCGACGGCCGTCGTGAGCCGGTTGCCCTCGAGCGAAACGCGACTATTGAAGCCGAAGGGCCACGAGCTCTCGTGCTCCTCCTCGGTGGTCGCAATGTACTCCTGGATCGACTCGACCGTGATGCGCGAGGCGACCTCTCCGGCCGCGTGGCCGCCCATCCCGTCGGCGACGACGAACAGGCCGCGTTCCTCGTCGATGAGGTAGGCGTCCTCGTTGTGACGCCGCTTCCGTCCGACGTCCGTGAGTCCGAATGCGGAGACGACCACGCCCCGATTATCCCTTCCGCCCGAAAATCCCGCTCGGCGGCTTCTTGACTCCGCTCGTGGGCCTCTTCGGGCGCACCTTCATGAGGAGCGAGAGGGTCTCGGGGTCCTCGGGAAGCCACGTGAGGGCCTCCTCGAGGTGGCGCTCGGCCTTGGCGTTCAGGCCGGCCATGATGTACAGCTTCCCGGCGTCCCGTCGAAAGAGCGCGTTGTTCGGATCGAGCTTGATCGCGGTCTCGATCGCGTCGACGCCCTTCCGGACCTGGCCGACGACCTTCATGCAGGCGAGCGCCAGATAGTGGAACGCCTTGGCGTCCCGGTCGAAGTGGTGCACGGAAAGCTCGAACTGCGCCATCGCGTCCGGGAAGTTCCCCTCCCGGTAGGACTTCACGCCCTTCGCGAGGAAGATGCGCGCCTGGGCCGCCGGGTCCTGCGAGATCGGCCGGTTCTTGTCGAGCTCGGCGTCGTGCGCCTTGCGGCGGGCCTCGTTCGTGAGGACGTTGATCGCCTCCGTCAGGAATTGGAACCGGTCCTCGGCCGCGCGCTTCTTCTCGGGCTCCGTGAAGCGATCCGGGTGGTTCTCGCGCGCGAGAACGCGGAACCGGTTTCGGATCTCCGATTCCGACGCGTCACGCGCCACCCCGAGGACGTCGTAATAACTCGTCACCGATACCTCGAACGGCGCGGAACCCGCGTCAGACCGGTCACTTGATGCAGGAGATTCTCACGAACGGAGGCGCCTTTTCAAGGAGCCTCAGGTCTCCTTGCGCGAGACCTCCCGCCGGGCCGAGGCCCGCACGGCCTCGGGAACGTTCCGGTCGCCGGAGAGCTGCTTCATGTCCTTCGCGTTGAGCTTCATCACGAGCCCGAGCGTCACGTCGATGGGCGAACGGGGATTGCGGACGAGCGCACGCAGGATCCCGTAGTGCCGCATCCAGTCGCGGCGGAACGCGATCGCCCGGAGCACGTCCTCGGAGACGCTCTTCATGCTCGCGATCGCCTCGGCGTCCGCCTCGCGCGTCTTCGGCGACTTCAGCGCCGCCGAGGACACGAGCCGGTTGCGGTCCTGGACGAGGAACATCCGCTCTTCCTTGTTGCCGCGGTACGCGAGCCGGATCTTCTGGACGACCGACATCAGCGAGACGCGCGCAAACAGGCTCTTCTTCTCGTCGTCGGAGAGCTCGGGCCCTTCCTCCTCGGCGTCCGCGGCCTTCTCCGGGGTTTCCGGGACGACGGCCAGCCGGGCGGCCGCGGCCGCCGCGGCCTCGGCCTCGTCCTTCTCGCGCTCCTTTTTGAGGAAGAACTCCTCGAGGAACTCGTCCGCCCGGCGTCGGATCTCCGGGGAGAGGCGCGGGTTTTCGAAGAGCCGCTCGACGATGACGGGCGACTCGAGCAGGCGAACCTGGTTCGTCACGATGATGTCCTGCAACGGACCATCCACGCGTTCCGCGAGCCACGCGAGCGTCGAATCGGGCACGGACTTGTGCCGGATGAGCGGCTCGAGGACCGATGCGTCCTGCGTCCGCCGCGCGATCGCGTCGAGCTGCTCGCTCCTCACGCCCTTGCTGAGGACGGCGCCCTGCATCTCGTTCGGGTGGAACGCGGCGAACGTCGTCTCGGCGTTCGCCGCGAGAGAGGCGTCGCCGGCCGCGAGGACGCTCGCGACGGCACGGACGAGCTCCTCGGCCGGGAGCGGAACGAGCCCGCGCGCGACGAACTCCAGGATCTGCCGGGAGGCCTGGCCGCTCTCGATCTGCGCGAGCAGCTCCTCCGGGACGGACGACATGCCGGGAGATTAGCGCGGCGGATCAGCCGTGGCTGATCACGTAGTTCTTGACGACCTCGCCCTCGCCCCCGATCGGGTCCAGCGAGCGGCCGTCGACGGCGACCTCGACCACTCCGGCGTTGCCGAGGGTGAGCGTGAACGTGCCGCCGCCCGCGAACTCCCGCTTCGCTCCCTTCGGGAAGAGGCCCCGGACGACGATCTTCCCGTCCACGAGGACCTCCGCCCAGCACTCGTCGCGGAAGGTCAGCGTGAGCGTCCGGCCGGAGCGCGCGAGCGTGCTCGAGGCGGCGGGGGCGTCGACCGGGAGCGCCACCGTCGCGGCGGCCACGGCCGGCGGGAGCGCGAGAGAAGCCGGGCCGCTCTCGGCGCGCGTGACGGGCGCGCTCGCGAGCGCCGTCCGGCGACTCGCGCCGCGCGTGCGGAAGAACGCGGCGCCGCCCGTGAGGGCGGCGAGCAGGATCGCGATGCCGAGAGCCCGCACGGTCGTGGACGAGGAGACGGCGCGCCGCGGCTGAGAGAGCCTCAGGCGCGACGTCGACGTCTCGCCGCTCGTCTCCTGGGCCTTCTCCTCCTGCCAGCGTGCGTAGACGTGCCGGAACGCGGCGGTCTGGCGCTCGGCGTCCAGCCCGAGGTGCAGCGCGATCACGCGCACGAAGCCCTTCGAGAACACCACCGCGGGAAGCTGCTCGAATCGACCGCTCTCGAGCGCGGCAAGGTGGCGCAGCGACACCTTCGTCGCCGCGGCCAGCTGCTCGCGACTCACTTCGCGCAGTTCACGTTCACGCCGGAGCTCCTCGCCGAACTCCCGAGCGGTGTCTGTTCCGGGCACTACGACTCCCGTAATTCATTAGGCTAGGACCAGTTAACGCGCGCTGTCAACGGAATTCGCGGACCTTTCGAGCAATTCCGAAGCGCATGCCGCGAGCAACGCGTCCACCCCCGGCGTCTCGCACAGGCGGCGCAGCTCCGCTCGCCCGGCGGCGGTCAGGAGCCCCAGCGCCACGGCCCGCGGCGTCGCCGGGTGCAGGAGCAGGGCGCTTCGGACCCCGGGTCGCGCGGCCCAGCGGGCGTCAGCCGCGAGGATCGCGAGCCCCTCCGGAGACGGGCGGCCCGTCGAGATCCAGCGCTGGACGTCCTCGGGGGTCAGCCGCGGGTTCTGGAGCAGTGTCTCGAGGACGCGGCTGTCACCCTCTTCGAAGAGCGCCGGGAAGAGATCCGGATGGGCGAAACGGGCGAGCGCGATCTTCTCCCCCGAGGCCATCCCGCGCATCGCCTCGAGGAGCTTCCGGTTCGCGGCCTGCCGCACCGGCGCGGACGTCCGCGCCTCGCGCCCGATGTCCATGAGGTCCCGCCAGAGGAGGTCGTCGAGGGCGTGGAGCGCGTCGTGGCGGGGTGTCTGCGGGTGGCCGGCCACGAGCCTTCGGACCGAGCGGGAGGCCATGAGCGGCCGCGACGCGAGGATCTCCACGATCATCGCCTCGGAGGCGTGGGGGTGCCGGAGCGCCTGCAGCGCATCGCGCTCGGTCAGGCGCGCGAGGTGCGACGCGACGAGCTCGGCGAGCCCCCTCCGGTCCGCCCGGGAGATCCGTGCGGAGAGGGGCTCGTCCATGGGGAGACTTTACGGCTTCCCCGTGGCCTCCGCGAGAGTCCGGACGAGCGCCGACGCCGCGGCGACGGGATCCCGCCCGTCGCGGGAGGCCGTCTCCATCGCGGCGACGACTGCGCTCCCGACGACGACGCCGTCCGCGAGGGCCGCGACGGCCCGGACCTGCTCGGGCGTCGAGATTCCGAAGCCCACGGCGATGGGCAGCCGGGACACGGCCCGGCGGACGCGCGCGACGAGCGCCTCGAGGTCCTCCGGCAGCGCCGCCCGAGCCCCGGTGACCCCGCTGCGCGACACGAGATAGACGAACCCGCGCGAGAGGGACGCCGCGCGGCGGAGGCGTTCGTCGGGAGACGTCGGTGCCACGAGGTAGATCGGGTCGAGGCGGGCGCTCTTCAGGATCGACGCGAAGCTGCGCCCCTCCTCGGGAGGAAGGTCCGTCACGAGAACTCCGTCCGCGCCCGCCTCGCGCGCCCGGTGGGCGAACTCCGCCTCCCCCATGGCGAGGATCGGGTTCGCGTAGGAGAAGACGACGACCGGAGCGGCGAGGCCCGCGGCTCTCGCCGCGGCGAGGAGATCCAGCGCCCGCGCGAGCGTTGCGCCGGACGCGAGGGCCCGCTCGGAGGCGCGCTGGATCGTCGGCCCGTCCGCGAGCGGGTCGCTGAACGGGATGCCGAGCTCGATCACGTCGGCACCGGCGTCCGCGAGCGCAGGCAGGAGACGGCCGGTCGCCGCAAGATCGGGGTCTCCGGCCTCGACGAAGACGACGAGCGCGGCGCGGCCTGCGCCTTTCGCCCCTGCGAACACCCGGGCGAGCCGCGTCACAACCTCACGCCCTCGAGCCTCGCGACGGACACGACGTCCTTGTCGCCGCGCCCGGAAAGGTTCACGACGATGTTCCGGCCCGGGCGGCGCGGCGCCTCCGCGATCGCCCAGGCGACCGCGTGCGCCGTCTCGAGGGCCGGAATGATCCCTTCGGTCTCGGCGAGCCGGTGGAAGGCGCGCAGGGCGTCCGCGTCCGACACGGACACGTACCGCGTGCGCCCGAGCTCCGCGAGGCGCGCGTGTTCCGGGCCGACCGCCGGGTAGTCGAGCCCGGCCGACACGGAGTGCGTCGGGAGGACCTGCCCCGCGGCGTCCTGCAGGATGAGCGTCCGCGTGCCGTGGAGGACGCCGACGGAGCCGGGCCCGAAGCGGGCGGCGTGCTCGCCGGGGTCGAGGCTCCGCCCGCCCGCCTCGACGCCCACCATCTCGACGCCCGCGTCCGACAGGAACTCACGGAAGAGCCCGATCGCGTTCGACCCGCCGCCCACGCAAGCGACGAGGAGATCCGGCAGCCGGCCGAGGGCGCGCCGGCATTGCAGCTTCGCCTCGCGGCCGATGACGGCCTGGAAGTCGCGGACCATCGTCGGGAACGGGTGCGGCCCGAGGACGGAGCCGAGGACGTAGTGCGTCGTCGCGGTCGTCGCGACCCACTCCCGCATCGCCTCGTTGATCGCGTCCTTGAGGGTGCGCGAGCCGCCCGTCACCGGCACGACGGTCGCCCCAAGGAGCTTCATCCGGTAGACGTTCAGGGCCTGACGCTCGACGTCCACGGCGCCCATGTACACGACGCACTCGAGCCCCAGAAGCGCGCAGGCCGTCGCCGTCGCGACGCCATGCTGGCCGGCGCCCGTCTCCGCGATCACGCGCGTCTTCCCCATGCGCTTCGTGAGCAGCGCCTGGCCGAGCGCGTTGTTGATCTTGTGGGCGCCCGTGTGGAGGAGGTCCTCCCTCTTGAGCCAGATCCGCGCGCCGCCGAGCGCGTCCGAGAGCCGCCGCGCCTCCGTCAGCGGCGTCGGGCGCCCCGCGTACGTCTTCAGGAGGTTTTCGAGCTCCGCCCGGAACGGAGGGTCCCGCCGCGCGGCCCGGTACGCCTTCGCGAGCTCGTCGAGCGGGGCCATGAGCGTCTCGGGGACGAAGCGCCCCCCGAACGAGCCGAAGCGGCCGTACGCGTCCGCCTCCGGCGGCCGGAACGGGGCCTCAGGCACGGCGCACCTCCCTCACGAACGCGGCAATCTTGGCCGCGTCCTTGACGCCCGGAGCGGACTCGACGCCGGACGCGACGTCCACGACGGCCGGCCGGACGCGCCGCACGGCCTGCGCCACGTTCGCGGACGTCAGGCCGCCGGCGAGGACGAGGGGACGCGAGCGATCGACGCCGTCGAGCACGCTCCAGTCGAACGTACGGCCCGTCCCCCCGACGACGCCGGCGACGGAGGTGTCGAAGTGGAGCGCGGCGCCGGCTCGATTCCCCACGTCCGCGAGGGAATCACGCCCGACACGGATGGTGTTCCAAATTGGGATGTCCGAAGAGAAGAATCTCTTAGAAAGTGAAGAGGGCGGACCGGGCATTTGAATCGCGTCGGGGCGCACGACGGAGACGATGCGTTCGACCTCTTCGACCGGGGTGCCTTCGTCGAAAACCGCCACGACACCCTTGACGGCCCCTTGTCGCCTCGCTTCAGCCTCCCCCGTCCCCTTCATTCGAAGAAATCCCCGGTCTCCTTCCCCCCTTGCCCTCGTTCGCAGAGATCTCCCCTCCTCCGGTGTCACCCTCCGCGGAGAACGCGCCGCGAAGACGAGGCCGATCCAGTCGACGCCGTTCTCGAGGCAGACGTCCACGTCTTCCTCGCGCGTCACCCCGCAGATCTTCACCTCGGTCTCGTTCTCGCCGCGCAGAGCGCGCAGCGCGCGCGAGGGGTCGGGCGCGCGCAGGAGCGATTCGCCGACGAGGAACGCGTCGAAGCCGGCGGCGCCCAGACGCTCGACGTCCGAGCGGGTCCTGATCCCGCTCTCGGCGACGCGCACGACCCGGGCGGGCAGGAGACCGCCGAGGCGAGCCGTTCCCGCCAGGTCGACCTCGAACGTCGCGAGGTCCCGGGCGTTGACGCCGACGAGATCCGCGCCGAGCGCCTCGGCCCGCCGGACCTCGGCCTCGTCGTGGGCCTCGACGAGGACCGCGAGGCCGCGCGCCTTCGCGGCGGCGACCAGGTGAGACAGCTCTCCGTCCGCGAGGGCGGCCACGATCAGGAGGACCGCGTCTGCCCCGAGAGCGGCAGCGAAATCCAGCTGCGTGTCGGCGACGACGAAGTCCTTCATGAGAACGGGGAGCCCGGTCGCGTCCTTCGCCCTGGGAATCCAGGAGGCGCTACCGCCGAAGAAATCCTGCTCCACGACGACCGACAGCGCCGCCGCGCCGCCGCGCCGGTAGGCGCGCGCGGTCTCTTCCACGCGCGCATCCGCGTCCGGAAGGATCACCCCCGCGCTCGGGGAGCGGTGCTTGATCTCGCAGAGGAAAGAAGGAGAGGAAGAGGAGCTCAGGGCAGCGGCGAAGCGCGCCCCGTCCGGCCGCGCGCCGGGCGCGGGCGCACGGAGGGAAGGGGCGGCGGTGGCCGCGAACGAGGCCGCCGCCCCCCTCGCCGCCGTGTACTCCCCCGCCGCGAGGCGCCGCCGCTTCGCATCGAGGATCTCCGAAAGCACCGATCCGCCCACTCGCTTCATTCCTCTCCTAACCTTCCAAGAAATCTTCTTCTTCTCTTCTTCCACACCCTCACGCGCCGATTCCGCGCGAGACGTCCATGAGCGTGACGAGCGCGCACTGCGCCCGGCCACCGTCGATCGACTCCGCGGCGATGCGCACGCCGTCGACATAGTCCCGGGCCGCGCCCGCGACCACGAGCGCGGCGGCGGCGTTCATGAGCACCGTGTCCCGGCAGGGTCCCTTTTCGCCGTCGAGTATCCGGCGCAGGAGGTCCGCGTTCTCCAGCGAGTCGCCGCCCCGGAGGTCCGCCGGGCCGCATGAGTCGACGGCGAAGTCGCTCGCCCTCAGCCCGAACCGGCGGATCCCTCCCGGCCTCACCTCGGCCACGTTCGTGACGCCGAACGGCAGAAGCTCGTCGCCCCCGGACTCGTGGGAAAACACGAGCGCACGCTCCGTCCCGAGCGCGAGGAGCGCGCCCGCGACGACCGGGACGCGCTCGGGCCGGTCGACGCCGACGATCTGACGCCTCACCTCGACGGGGTTCGAGAGAGGTCCGGCGAGGTTGAAGACCGTCCGCACACCGAGCTCCCGGCGGAGCGCCGCGACCTTCTTCATGACGGGGTGATAGAGCGGCGCGAAGAGGAAGGTGACGCCGGCGGCTTCGAGAGCCGCAGCCGCCCGTTCGGGCGACATCTCGAGGGCGACCCCGAGCGCCGCGAGAACGTCCGCAGAGCCGCACTTCGACGAGACGGCGCGATTCCCGTGCTTGGCCACGGGCACACCCGCGCCCGCGACGACGAACGCTGCGGCCGTCGACACGTTGAACGTTCCGAGTCCGTCCCCGCCCGTCCCGCAGACGTCCACGGCGCGCGCGGCCAGGATCTCGGGGACGGGCGGACGCGTCGCCCGGCTCCTGAGGACGTCCACGGTTCCCGAGAGCACCTCGACGGTCTCGCCCGCCGCCGCGAGAGCCGAAAGGAGGCCACCCGCGACGGCCGGAGGCACGTCGTCGTCGAGAAGGGAGGCCACGGCCTGCCGGGCGCTCTCGCGCGTGAGGCGGCCCCCCCGGGCGACCTCGCGCAGGGCATGGTGGGCCGGCGTCACGACAGCTTCCCCGCGACGAAGTTCGTCAGGAGACGCTCGCCCTCGGTCGTCAGGACCGACTCCGGGTGGAACTGGACCCCGACGAGTGGCCGCGTGCGGTGCGCGAGCCCCATCACGATCCCGTCGTCGGTCGTCGCCGTCACGCGCAGGACATCCGGGACGGAATCCCGCTCGACGGCGAGCGAGTGATAGCGCGTGGCCGTGAACGGATTCGGCAGTCCCTCGAAGAGGCCGCGCCCGTCGTGGCGGATGGCGGACGTCTTCCCGTGCATGAGGACCGGGGCGCGCGAAACGCGCCCTCCAAAGACCGCACCGAGAGCCTGATGGCCGAGGCAGACGCCGAGGAGCGGGACGTCGACCTCCCGCCCGATGAGCGCGCAGGACACGCCCGCGTCCTCGGGGCGGCCCGGACCCGGCGAGATGACGATGCGGTCCGGCCGGCGGGCGAGGATCTCCTCAACGGTGCAGGCGTCGTTCCTCAAAACGACGACCTCGCGATCCAGCGTCGCGAGGATCTGGACGAGGTTGAACGTGAAGGAGTCGTAGTTGTCGACGACGAGGATCACGGGAACTCCCCGGCCCTCTCGACGGCCCGCATGAGGGCCCGCGCCTTGTTCTCGCACTCGCGCGCCTCGGACCCGGCGTCCGAGTCCGCGACGATGCCGGCCCCGGCCTGCACGTGGAGCACGCCGTTCGCGACGACCGCCGTGCGAATCGCGATCGCGACGTCGAGATTCCCCGCGAAGTCGAGATAGCCCACGGCGCCGCCGTAGGGCCCGCGGCGCACGGGCTCGAGGTCCTCGATGATCTCCATAGCCCGGATCTTCGGCGCGCCCGTGAGCGTCCCGGCCGGGAACGTCGCCGCGAGGGCGTCCACGGCGTCGCGCCCCGGCGCGAGCGTCCCGACGACGCGCGAGGCGATGTGCATGACGTGCGAGTAGCGCTCGACCGCGAAAAAGTCCTTCACGCGCACGGACCCGGGAGTCGCGACGCGGCCGAGGTCGTTGCGCCCGAGGTCGACGAGCATGACGTGCTCCGCCCTCTCCTTCGCGTCCGCGAGGAGGTCCTCCTCGAGCGCGAGGTCCTCCTCGCGCGTCGCCCCGCGCGGCCGCGTGCCCGCGAGCGGGATCGTCTCGACCGCGGAGCCGCCGGCGCCCGCGACGACACGCACGAGCCTCTCCGGCGACGCGCCGAAGATCGTGCCGTGCGGCGTCCTGAGGAAGTACTGGTAGGGCGACGGGCTGATCGAGCGCAGGGCCCGGTACACCGCGAACGGGTCGCCCGCGAAAGGCGCCGACCACCGGCGCGAGAGCACGACCTGGAAGACGTCTCCCGCGCGAATGTGCTCCTTCGCCTTCTCGACCGCCGAAAGGAAGGACGGAAGAGGAAGAGATTCTGAGAAGGAAAGAGGAAGAGATTCTTCGAATGAAGGGGATCGGGGCGGCGCAGCGGCGGCGGGCAGTGGTGCCGCCATGGCCCGCGCCTCCAGCCCTCTTAACCTTTCTAAGGCTCTTTTCTCCTCCTCCTTTTCCTCTTCCTCTCCCTCTCCTTCCCTCGCGTGCGTCACAAAGAGCAGTCGGTGCCTCGCGTGGTCGAAGGCGATGACGGTGTCGAAGACGCCGAACCACGCGTCCGGCAGCCCGACCGGGTCGGGGTTCGTCGCGGGGAGGCGCTCGAGCCGCCGCACGGCGTCGTAGCCGACATAGCCGACGGCCCCGCCCGTGAACGGCGGCAGGTCGTCGCCGCCGGAGATCTCCAGGGCCGGAAGGGCCTTGAGGAGCTGGAAGGCGTCGCCCGACGCGCCCGAGATCTCCCCGGAAGGCGCGGCGCCGAGGAAGGACCACCGGGCCACGCGATCCCCGCCCTCGACCGATTCGAGGAGAAAGCAGGGGGCATCCCCGGCCAGGAGGGCCTTCATGAGCGCGACCGGTGTCGTGAGGTCTGCGGGTCTCTCGACGACGACGGGACGGAGGGTACCGGCGCTCACGGCCGCTCCCGCCGCGAGGCTCCGCGTCTCGTCTCGAGGATCGCCGCGACGTCACCCGGCGTGAGGCCCCGCGCGGTGAGCAGGACGGCGAGGTGATAGAGGAGGTCCGCCGCCTCGTTCGCGAGGGCCTCGTCCGTTCCGCCGACGGCGGCGAGGGCCGTTTCGACGGCCTCCTCGCCGACCTTCTGCGCGATGCGCGAGGCCCCCTCTTCCAGGAGCCGGTTCGTGTACGAGCCCTCCACCGGGTGGTCACGGCGGTCGGCGACCGTCGCGAAGAGGGCCGTGAGGTCGAGGCGGCCGGCGTCGCCGGGACCGGGCGCGAGAACGTCCACCCGCGTGAAGCACGTCCGCGCTCCCGTGTGGCAGGCCGGCCCGACCGGCTTCACGTCGTAGAGGACCGTATCGCGGTCGCAGTCCAGGGAGATCGCGACGACATGCTGGACGTGGCCCGACGTCTCGCCCTTCTTCCAGAGCGACTGGCGGGATCGGCTGTAGAAGTGCGACAGGCCCGTCTCGCGCGTCTTCTCGAGCGCCTCCGCGTTCGCCCACGCGAGCGTGAGGACGTCGCCGGTTTCCACGTCGCGCACGACGACGGGCACGAGCCCGCTCGCGTCGTACCGCGGCTGGAGGGGTGTCGCGCGCGGGGGCACCGGCCTCACCGCGAGGCCGGCACGCTTCATCGCGGCCTTGACCTCGACGATGGAGAACATGCGGTCGTGGAACACGGAGGCCGCGAGCACCCCGTCGGCACCCCCGATCAGGACCGCGCGCGCGAAGTCGTCGAGCGCGCCCGCGCCTCCGGACGCGACGACGGGGACGTCCACGACACCGCGCACGGCGCGCAGCATCTCGAGGTCGAACCCCTCCTTCGTCCCGTCCGCGTCGACGGACGTCAGGAGGATCTCGCCGGCGCCCGCGGCGGCGGCCTCGGCCGCCCATCCGACGACGCCGCGGCCGGTGACCGTCCGTCCGCCGTGGGTCGTCACCATCATCTGCATGCGCCCCTCGGCGTCGCGGGCGCGCTTGCCGTCCAGCGCGAGGACGACGCACTGCGCCCCGAACCTCTCCGAGAGCCGGGTGAGGAGGCCGGGGTCGTTCACGGCGGCCGTGTTGACGGTGACGCGGTCCGCGCCCGCGCGCAGGAGCGCGTCGGCGTCCTCGACGGAGCGCACGCCGCCGCCGACCGTGAACGGGATCGAGAGCACGTTCGCGACGCGGCGGACGATCTCGAGGAGCGTCCCGCGCGCTTCGACGGGCGCCGCGATGTCGAGAAACGCGACCTCGTCGGCCCCCTCGTGCTCGTACCGGATCGCGGCCTCGACGGGGTCTCCGGCGTCCCTCAGGTTCTCGAACGACACGCCCTTCACGACACGGCCTCCCGCGATGTCGAGGCACGGGATCACGCGCACGGCGAGCGTCATGCGGCCACCCCGTCGCGGGCCGACTTCAGCGCCGCGACCGTCGTCGCTCCGGCGTGGAGCGCGCGCCCGAAGATCGCGCCGCGCCGTCCGCCCGCGAGCGCCCGGTCGACGGGACCGAGATCCTGGGGGCCGCGCATCCCGCCGGAGGCGAGGATCTCGCCCGGGAACGCCGCGCGGACGGCCGCGAGGAGGCCGAGGTTCGGCCCCTCCATCGCCCCGTCGCACGCCACGTCCGTCACGAGAAGAGCCGTGACGCCGAGCGCGGCGAGGTCGCGCGCGACGGAAGCGGCGTCCCCGGCGCCGGCGTCCTCCGTCCACCCCCGCACCGTCGGCCGGCCGCCCTTGCAGTCGAGAGCGACGACGATGCGGGAAGCAAGACGAGAAGAAGAAGAGGAAGACTTTCTTAGAAGGTGTGTGAACGCGGAGCGGTCGAGGAACGGCAGTGAGCCGACCACGGCCCGTGCCCCGCTCACCCTTTCTAAGAAATCTTCGACGGCGGCGGGTGTGCGCAGCCCTCCGCCAGCTTGCATCGGCAGTCCGACTGCCTCTCTCACTCTAAGAATCTCTTCTCTGTTCGTTCCCTTCCCGAACGCCGCATCGAGGTCCACGACGTGGAGGCCGTCCGCGCCTTCGCGCTCGAACGTCCGGGCGACCTCGACCGGGTCGGCGTCGAACGTCGTCACGGCGTCCCATTCGCCGCGGAGCAGGCGCACGACGCGCCCGCCGCGCAGGTCGATGGAGGGCCAGAGGGCAAGGCGCGCGTCGCTCACGCTCCGCGCTCCTCGAGGAAGTTCGTGAGGAGGAGCCGGCCCGTCTCCGAGGACTTCTCCGGGTGGAACTGGCAGCCCCAGACGTTCGCCTTCTGGACGATGGCCGGGAACCCGCCGCCGTAATCGCAGGTCGCGCCGACGTCCGCGGGCGCGACGCCCTCGGGGCGATAGGAGTGCACGAAGTAGACGTAACTCCCGTCCTCGAGGGACCGGACGAGGCCGTCCTCGCGGGTCGGGCGGAGCTGATTCCAGCCGACGTGCGGGCTGCGCGTTCCGGCCTCGAACGGCGCGATCCGCCCTCCGACGAGGCCGAGCCCCTTGTGCGTGCCGTGCTCGAGGCTCTCCTCGAAGAGGAGCTGAAACCCGAGGCAGAGCCCGAGAAGCCGCGCCCCCCGGTTCACGGCGGCATGGACGGCGGCTTCGAGACCGGTCTCGAGAAGGCGATCCATCGCGGGGGCGAAAGCCGCGACCCCCGGCAGGACGAGGCGCGTCGCGGACGCGACGCGATCCAGATCCGACGTGAGGTCGACGTCGGCGCCGAGGCGCAGGAAGGCACGCGTGACGGACGCGACGTTTCCGACCCCGTAGTCGACGAGGGTGACGCGCGGCGCCTTCATGCCGTGAGCGTCCCCTTCGTCGAGAGCACGTCCGTGCCCGTCACGGCAGCGGCCTGCCGCAGCGCCCGCGCGGCCGACTTGAAGACCGCCTCGGCCGCATGGTGGCCGTTCCGGGCCCGGATCACGTCCACGTGGAGGTTGAACTTGCCGCGAAACGCCGCGGATTTCCAGAACTCCTCGACGAGGGCGAACGGGAAGTCCTTCGTGACGAGGAGCAGCTCCTTGTCGACCGGCGACTCGAAGACGATGTACGGGCGCCCCGAGAGGTCCACGACCGACCGCGCGAGGGCCTCGTCGAGCGGCACGATCGAAGTCCCGAAGCGTTCGAGGCCCGCACGAGTCCCGAGCGCCTGGTCGAGCGCATCTCCGAAAGCGAGGCCGACGTCCTCGACCGTGTGGTGGGCGTCGATGTGGACGTCGCCCTCGGCCCTGACGGAGAGATCCACGCGTGCGTGCTTCGCGACCGTCTCGAGCATGTGCGACAGGAACCCGACCGGCGTCGAGACGCCCGCCCGGCCCGTCCCGTCGAGGTCCAGCGTCAGGGTCACCGAAGTCTCGTTCGTCTTGCGCTCGACGCGCCCGGTCCGGCTCATGTGACCTCCTGGAGGGCCTCGAGGAAGAGATCGTTGTCCTCGGGCTTTCCGATCGTCACGCGCAGCCGCCCCGGAGCAGCGGCCGAAAGGTCGCGCACGAGGACTCCGTGCCGCCTCAGCGCTTCGCGGACGGCCGAGGCGTCGTGCCCCCCCGGGGCGAAGAACAGAAAATTGCCCGAGGACGGCGCCACCGCGTGACCCGCCGACCTCAGGGCTGCGGCTACCCTCGTCCTCTCGTCAACGACTCTCGCAACCCTCGCCTTCGCGGCCTCGGGCCGCGCGAGGAGGGCGAGCGCGAGCTCCTCCGCGGCGAGGTCGACGTTGAACGGCAGGACGGCCTTGTCGATCTCCCGGGCGAGGTCCGGAGGCGCGACCGCATACCCGATGCGGAAGCCGGCGGCCGCGTATGCCTTCGAGAGCGTCCGGAAGACGACGACGTTCGGGCGCGAGCCGACGAGACCCGTGAGATCGTCGCCCGCTCCGGCGAACTCGACGTACGCCTGATCGAGGAGGACGACGGGCGCGGCGTCGAGCAGCTGCTCGACGAACGCGAGACTCGAGACGCCGCCCGTCGGGTTGTTCGGGGTGCACAGGAGCGGGACGCCGCGCGCGGCCTGGGCGAGGAACGCGGCCTCGTCGACGGAGAAGTCCGGGGCCGCGCGGCGGACCGGGACGACCCTCGCCGAGGCGATCGCGGCGATCTGCCCGTAGAGCGCGAATGTAGGCGGCGCGAGGACGAGCGTCCCTCCGCCCGCGAAGACCGAGACGGCCGCGAGGATCGTCTCGCCCGATCCGTTCCCGACCACGATCTCGTCCGGGCTCCGGCCGATCGACGCCGCGATCGCCTTCTTGAGCCGCGGGGTCCCGAACTCCGGATAGCGCCCCCAGCGGCGCGCCTTCAGGCGCTCGATCACCTCGGCGCGGACGTCCTCGGGAACGTCGTCGGGCGACTCGTTGAAGTCGAGCTTCGCCTTCACGGGCAAGGGCTCTTCTTCCTCGAGGCGGTACGCCCTGAGGGCCCGGATCTCGGGGCGTACCGGGATCGTCCTCGTCACCGCCCCCTCCGGTCGAGGGCACGGGTGTGGGCGGCGAGACCCTCGAAACGCGCGAGGACCGCGGCGGACCTCGCGAGCCTGCGCGCGCCGGCGGCGGGCGCCGACACGGACCGCCCCCAGCGGAAGAAATCCCGCGTCGAGAGACCCGAGTACGCGCGCGCGGCGCCGCCCGTCGGGAGAACGTGGTTCGGGCCCGCGACGTAGTCGCCGAGGGCCGTCGGAGTGGACGAGCCGATGAACAGGGCGCCCGCCGTGGGAAGAAGGGATGACGAGAACGCCTCCGCTCCCGTGCCCATGACCTGAACGTGCTCGGCGGCGACGGCGGCGCAGGCCGACGCCGCGCGGGAGATTTCCTTGAAGGTGAAGAGAGCGGCGCCGCGGCGCAGGGCCGTTCGCATCACCTTCGAAGAACCGTTCTCTTCGAACGCGACGAGCTGCGCGTGCGCCTCTTTCTGCACGGCTTCGGCCAGCCTCTTCGAGTTCGTAAAGAGGAGGCACTTCGCGTCGGTGTCGTGCTCGGCCTGCGCGAGGAGGTCCGCCGCGACGAGCGCCGGGTCGGCGTCGGCCGACGCGAGGATCGCGACCTCCGAGGGCCCGGCCGGCAGGTCGACCGCGACGAGGCCCGAGACGAGATGCTTCGCCGCGGCGACGAAGCGGTTGCCCGGCCCCACGATCTTCGCGACCTTCGCGACGGAGACGAGGCCCGCGACGCCGTGCGCCCCGCCCGCGAGGAGGACGGCGTCGACGCCGAGGTCCGCCACGGCCCAGCGGAGCTCGGGGCTGAGCGCCCACGCGCGCGGAGGGGTCGCGACGACGATGCGCGGCACACCCGCCACGCGCGCGGGCACGACGCCCATCAGGAGCGACGACGGGTAGAACGCGCGCCCGCCGGGCACGTAGACGCCGACGGAATCGAGGGGGACGGGCCGCTCCTCGAACGAGACGCCGAGACGGTCCGTGAACGCGAAGCCGGTCGGGATCTGCCTGCGGTGATACGCCTCGATGCGCCGCCGCGCCGCGCGGAACGCGCGGTGGAACTCGGAGGAGATTTCTGCTTCGGACCCGTGCGCTCGAGCAGACGGATTGCTTTCGGAGAGCGAGATGAAGATTTTCTTAGAAGGGTAAGAGGGCGGGTCGCCTGCGGGCGAGGCCGCAACGGTTCCGCGACGCCCCTTCCCCTCTTCACCTTTCAAAGAAATCTTCTCCTCCGTTCTCTTCGGACCCTTCCCGCCGCGAGTCGGCAGATCGAAGCGCTCGACGTACTTCCGGAGCGCGGGCTCCCCTCTTCGCAGAACGTCCTCGACGACCGGGAGCACCTGCTTCAACGTGGCGAAGTCGGGAACGGCCCGTCTCGAGGCGAGGAGGGCGTCCAGTTCTCGCTGACCCGCTCTCGTCCTCGTGTCGACGATCCTCAGCACGACACGCCCGCCTTCTCGCGCAGCCGCCCGAGGAACGCCGCGATCTCGGCGCGGCGCGAGACGAGAGCCGTACGGCCGAGGATGACCGTGGCGCGGCTCGTCTCGATCGTCTCGATTTCCGTGAGCCCGTTCGCGGCGATCGTCGAACCCGTCTCGATGAGGTCGACGACGACGTCCGTGAGGCGCAGCGCGGCCGCGAGCTCGACGGACCCGGCGAGCGGGACGATCTCGTGCGCGATCCCGCGGGAGTCGAAGAAGCGCGCCGCGAGACGGCGGTATTTCGTCCCGACGCGGACGGGCTGCCCGTTCGGCTTGAACGTCTCGCCGGCCCGGCCGATGAGCGACAGCCGACACTCCCCGAAGGGCAGATCGACCGGCGTGAAGACGTCCTCGCCGGACTCGGCGACGCGGTCGCTTCCGACGACGCCGAGGTCGGCGCCGCCGTGCGCGACGTAGGTCGGGACGTCGTCGTCCTTCAGAAGGAGAAGCTCGAATGCGCCGTCGGCCGATGGAACGAGCAGCCGGCGCCCGTCCGGCTCGCCGAACACCGCTCCTCCCTGGCGCAGCGCCGCGAGTGTCTGCGCGAGAAGGCGCCCCTTCCCCACCGCGATGCGGAGGGGCCGGGCGGCAGCCGCGGCGGACGCCGAGGAGGCCGCCGCGAGCGCCTCGAGGCCGATGCAGAACCCGAGCGCCGGCGCGGGCGTACCGAAGCGCGCGAGCAGCGTGTCGTAGCGCCCGCCGGCGGCGACGATCCCCGCCGCCCCCGCGGCGTCCACGGCGAACGAGAGGCCGGTGTAGTACGGCGCATCCGGGGTCGCCGCGACGTCGACGACGACCGACGCACCGGGACGGGCGGCGCGGGCCGCTGCGGCGGCGCGTCTCAGCTCCTCCGCCTGGCGCGCGAGGGCGGGAGCGGCGAAGAGCTCCGAGGACGGGTCGAAGCCGGTCAGGAGCCCGGCGCCGAGCTCGCGAGCGGCCGGTGCGGCGGCGCCTCCGGCGACGAGAAGGGCCTCGAGGGCCGAGACGCGTCGCCTCCGCACCTCGGCGAGAGCCGAGACGAGACGCGCGCCGTCTCCCGACGTGAGCGCGGGCGCGGCCGCGACGAGCAGCATCGGGAGGAGGCCGGCGTAGCCGAGCGTGATGCGGAGCCGCTCGGCCGGAACGTCCTCGAGCGCGGAGAGGCACAGCCTGAGCATCTCCTCGTCGGCGTCGAAGCGCGCGTCCCCGTACCGTTCGGCTCCAACCTGCGCGAACTCCCGCGGTCGGCCGACGCCCGCCTCCTCGTCGCGCACGACGTCGCCCCGGTAGAAGAGCGAGACGGCGCCCGTGATCTGGCCGAGGCGCGGCGCGACGACGCGCGCGGCCATTGGCGTGAAATCCGCGCGCAGCGCGAGGGTCTGGCCCTCGCGGTCGAGGAAGCGATAGAGGCGCTCATCACCCTCGGCCGTGACGCCCGTGTACGGGTCGGCATAGTCGAGGACGGGGAGGATGACCTCGCGCAGGCCGGCCGCGCGCAGGACGTTCACGACGGCCTCCTCCGCGCCGCGCCGCCGGTCGGCCGCGTCGAAGAGGAGCGCCTGGACGCCCCGCGGCAGGTTCGGGTCGGGCCGACCGGCGCTCACGACGCGCTCTCCGCCGGGGCGCCGACCGGGGATTCTCCGAACGAGAGAAATGTGAGCCGGCGCTCGGGCGGGAGCCGCTCGAGAAGATCCGGCGGACTCGTTTCGCGGCCGGTGAAGCGCGCGGCCTGACCGGCCGCCTGGAGGAGGAGCAGCTTCTGCCCGTCGACGACCCGGCAGCCCGCCTCGCGGGCGGCACGCACGAGCTCCGTCCCTTCCGGTCGGTACGGCGCGTCGACGACGAGGACGCCGGACCGGAGGAGCTCCGCCGGACAGGGGACCGGATCTCCCGAACGCAGCCCGAGCGCCGTGGCGTTCACGATGACGAGCGGCACAGGCCACGTCGCGACAGATTTCCTTGAAAGGAAGAGGGCTCCCGTGGCCCTCGCCAGCTCTTCGCCACGCTCCGCCGTCCGGTTGGCAACGAGGACCTCCCACCCCTTTCTCAGAAGAATTTCCACCGCGACCCGGGCCGTGCCGCCCGCACCGAGGACCAGAGCCGGCCCGTGGCCCGCTTCCTCCGAGCGCTCCGGAATCACCCGCTCGAACGCGTCCCGGTCGGTGTTCGCCGAACGGAAGCGCGCGGGGGCGCCGGCGCCGGAAACGCGGACGAGGGTGTTGACGGCGTTCTCGTCCGCGTCCGCGAGGTGCGCGGCCTCCTGCTTGAACGGGATCGTGACGGAGGCGGCGACGAGCGGCAGGCCGAGCCGGTCGAGCCCGGCGACGAGGTCCGGAAGCTCTGCGCCGAGCGCGCGAAGGGCGAACGGCACGTAGAGCGAGTCCTGGCCGAGGGCCTCGAAATTCGCGTTGTGAAGAACGGGTGACAGCGAATGCGACACGCGGTCGCCGAGGAGCGCGAAGAGTCGCGCCACCCGGCGCGGGCGCCCGACGCCGTAGACCTCGTCGAGGTCGCGCGCGAGAACCTGCCCAGGCGCGGTCGCGCGCCCCGGGACGAGAGCGCCGAAGGACAGCGCCCCGCCGAGATAGGGGCAGAGGACGCGCGTCGCGATCCCGGCCTCGCCCATCCCGAAGGCGGTGAGCCGCCCGTCCCGGTGCGTGGACTGCAGTTCGAGGAGCCGCAGGACGTCGGAGACGTCGTTCGGCGTCGCGACGAGCTTCACAAAGCGCGCGTCCGAAGAGAGCATTCGGGAAACGACGCCGTCCAGGTCGGCAGGGATGCCTTCAGGGTCATGGAGAGAAGAGATTCTCTTGGAGAGGGGTATGGCGGCGAGGCGCTGCCCGCTGTCCCGGCGAAACTCGACGTCCGCGAAATCGAAGCCGGCCGAGAGGGCACCTTCTAAGAAATCTCTCTCTTCATCTTCCGTCCCACGAAACGCGCCACCTTCGGGCTTCGACCGCACCGTCGCGATGAGCGTTCTCCCCGCGAACGCCGCGCGCAGCGCGGTGAACGCCGGCGCTTCCGTCATCGCGTCGAGGCGCAGCTCCACCGCGGCGCCCGGAGGCAGGGTCGCGGCTTCCTCCGCCGCGGCGAAGGCCTCGGCGTTCGTCGCGGGGGCGACGGAGGCGACGAGAAGCGTCTTCTCGGCGGTCAGGTCCAAAACGAAAACCCCTCCGGTACCGGAGGGGCTCGGGTGACTTCATGAACGACCCTGCGCCTCCGGACCTCGATCGGGCCGGCGGCGCGCTGCGCTGCCGGCTTACGTGTGGTGGCTGTGCCAGTGGCGCGAAACCGACATCATGGAACCGGCATTGGACCCCGACGGCCCCCGGCCTGTCAAGCCTTCCTCTTCCAGCGGACGCCCTGGGGCGTGTCCTCGAGGACGATGCCCTTGCCGGCGAGCTCGTCCCGGATCGCATCGGCGGCCTTGAAATCCCGGGCCTTCTTGGCGGCTTTCCGGGCCTCGATGCGCTCCAGGATCCACGGTCCGTCGGAAGGAGGAGAGGAGCAAGACTCGGAGGAGGATTTCTTCGAAGGTGAAGACGGCTGGGCGCTGGCGGCCGTGCCCAGCATGACGCCGAAGATGTCGCCCGCGACGCCGCGGAGGAGGCCGCGGGCGGCGGACGCATCCGCCGCGCTGAGGCGGCCGGCCTCGAGGTCCACGTTCGTCGCCTTCACGAACGAGAACAGCGCCCCGAGGGCGCCGGCGGTGTTGAGGTCGTCTTCGAGGGCCGAGAAAACCGCGGTGCGCGCCGCCGCAACCCGTCCCGCGAATCCCCCTCCCGCGCCCTCTTCACCATTCGAAGAAATCCTCTTCTCTTCCGTCTCCTCTTCTCTCTCTCGCTCCGAAAGCCTGAGATCCAGCGAATCCAGCCGCTCGAGCGCCGACGCCGCGCCCCTGAGCCCCTCGAACGTGAAGTTGAGCTTCTGGCGGTACGGAACGGACTGGAAGAGATAGCGGATCGCGCGGGGCGTGTAGCCCTTTTCGACGAGTGCCGGCAGCGTGAAGAAATTGCCCTTGCTCTTCGACATCTTCTCGCCGTCCACGATCAGGTGCTCGGCGTGGAGCCAGGTCCTCACGAAGGGCTTCCCCGTCGCGCCCTCGCTCTGGGCGATCTCGTTCTCGTGGTGCGGGAAGATGTTGTCAACGGCGCCGGTGTGAATGTCGAAGGTCTCGCCGAGGTACTTCATCGACATCGCGCTGCACTCGAGGTGCCAGCCCGGCCGACCGCGCCCGAGCTCGGTCGTCCAGGTCGCGGACGCGGGCTCGCCTTCCTTGGCCGCCTTCCACACGGCGAAGTCCCGGACGTCCTCCTTCTCGTACTCGTCGTCGGCGACCCGGGCGCCGCGCTTGACGGCCGTCAGGTCGATCTTCGAGAGCTTCCCGTAGCCGGGGAACGTCGCGATGCGGAACCAGAAGGAGCCCTCGCTCTCGTACGTGTGGCCGCGCGCGGCGAGCTTCTTCACGATCTCGACCATCTCGGGGATGTGGTCGGTCGCGCGCGGGTACGCCGCCGCCGGATGGACGCCGAGCGCGTTCAGATCCTCGAAGAAGGTCGCGACGTGCGGCTCCGTGAACTCCCGGAGCGGAAGGCCGGCCGCGACCGCGCCACGGATCGTCTTGTCGTCGATGTCCGTCAGGTTCATGACCTGCCTGACCTCGTAGCCGAGCGCACGCAGGACGCGACACAGGACGTCCTCCCACACGAACGTCCGGAGGTTTCCGATGTGGACGCGGTCGTAGACCGTCGGGCCGCACGTATAGAGGCCGACCTTCCCCGGCACGAGCGGCCGAAACTCCTCCAGCGACCGGGTCAGCGTGTTGTGGAGGCGGAGCGGCACCGGGCGGGATTCTCCGGCATCCGGGCTCCGGCCGCCACCGGGGCGGCCCGGAACCCCTGTGCTATAAGGCGCGAACGCGCATGTTCCGTACGCCCGCGGCACCGCCTCTCATCCTCCTCGTCGACGACGATCCGTACCAGGCGGAGGTCGCGTCCTACATCGCGTACGAGCTCGGCTGCGACTTCGAGAGTGCGCTGTCCGGTACGGAGGCTCTCCAGAAGGTGGACGCGCGCCGGCCCGATGTCGTCCTCCTGGATGTCCGCATGCCCGATCTCTCGGGATACGAAGTCTGCCGCCGCATCAAGACCGCCGCCGCGACCGCGGGGACGCAGGTCATCTTCGTCACGGCGCGCACCGAGGAGGAGGACCTCCTCCAGGGCTTCGAGGCGCTCGCGAACGACTACGTCACGAAGCCCTTCTCGGCGCGCGAGCTGAAGGCCCGCGTGAAGAACGCGCTGCGCGTCAAGCAGCTCGTGGACGCCCTGCAGGCCCGAGCCGCCATTCTCGAGCTCGAGCAGGAGATCGCGTCGCGCCTCGACGACGAGGGCATCTCCGGCGAAGAGATGCGGGCGCACCTTCTCGTCCCCGTCCTCGACAGGATCGCGTCCGTGTTCGGCGCGGACGGCGCGACCCTGCACGTCCGCAGGCCGGGCGTCGCCGAGCTCCACGCCGCGACGTCGACGACCTGGCCGGGGGGCGCGCCGCCGTCCTACGTCGCGGCACTCGCGCTCGACGCCGATCCGAGGTTCGGTCGCGCGCCGCGCCTCGCGGGCGAGCAGGACGCCGAATGGACGATGGCCGCCGCGCCTCTCTTCGCGGGAAGCGAGCTGATCGGGACTCTGCGCATCCACCGCCGGAGCCCGGCGCCGGCTCCGGGGGCGTCGCACGAGCTCGAGCACCTGCTCGACTTCTCGGGACACTTCGGGCGCGCCCTCCGCCGCGTTCAGGTCCTGGACGAGCTGCGGGCGAAGGCCGGGGCCTGACCTACCAGGAGCCCTGTTTCTGGCGCTTGAGCACCCTCCTGAGGATCAGCCCCTTCTTGAGGGACGAGAGGCGGTCCACGAAGAGGCGCCGATCGAGATGGTCGATCTCGTGGCAGAACGCCCGCGCGAGAAGATCCCGCCCGTCGAGGGCTCGCTTCAGTCCCCGCTCGTCGAACGCCTCGATCGTGACTTTCTCGGGGCGCTCGACCGTCTCGACGAGATCCGGAAACGAGAGACACCCCTCTTCGTCCCGGATCGTCCCTTTCGCGGCCACGACGACCGGATTGACGAGGACCAGGACCTGCGACGGGTCCTTGCCGATGGACAGGTCGACGATCGCGACGTGGCGGTTCACGCCGATCTGCGGGGCGGCGAGCCCGAGCCCCGGAGCGGCCCAGCACGTCTGCTTGAGGTCCTCGACGAGCCGGAGAAGGGACGGGTCTCCGAAGTCCGTCACGGCCTCGTTGCGCGCGACGAGCCTCGGATCTCCGTACTTGACGATCTCGCGGACGGACAACGGCTCTTCCTCTCCCGAGCACGGGAATCCCCTTTAGGGGAGCCGCATCGGAGGGCCGAGAGTGCCGGTGAGGGCCGCTTCGGGTCAAGCGTCCCCGCGGGGGGACGTGCGGCCGCCTCCGAAGCTGGTACGCCGGTCGCATGGCCCGGGACGGAGATGACCCCGTGAAGCCGCCCTCGGTCCGACCCGCCCTCCTCGCCGTCGCCCTTCTGGCGGCGAGCGGGTCCGCCCGGGCGCAGCGCGAGGGTTACACCTATCTCGCGTACGTCGGGCCGGAAGTGTCGCTCGTCTCGCAGGCGGACGAGGACTCGGCGGCCCGCCCGAACATGCCGGTTCTCCCCGGGGACGTGCTCGTCACCGGGACCGCGTCGCACGCCGAGGCGGTCCTCGCGGACGGGAACGTCGTGCGCCTCGACGGCCGCTCGGAGCTGCGCTTCGAGCGGCTCAACCGGACGTACGACGGAGACGACGACCGCACCGTTCTCGCCCTCGCGCGCGGCACGGTGGCGGTCGAGGTGCGCGAGGTCTCCACGCGCGAGCGGGCGCTGCGGCTCGACACGGACGACGCGACGGTCCTGTCTCCGGCCCGCTCTCTGTTCCGGGTCGACGCGGGCCGACGCGGGACGGAGGTCTATGTCCTTTCCGGCCAGGTGGACGTGAACTCACGCGGGAGCCGGGCGCTCGTGCGCGCCGGCGAATACGCCTATGTCGAAGGGGACGCGGAGGTCGAGGTCGAGGTCGCGGACGCGCCGAGGGACCGGTTCGCGCGCTTCGTCGAGGAACGGCGCGACCGGGCCGATCGCCGCGACGTGACGCGTTTCGTCGGCTCGGAGTTCTCCTACGACTCGGACAGCGCCGCTTTCGAGGACAACGGCACGTGGGTCTACGTCCCGTTCGTGGGCGCCTATTGCTGGCGTCCGAACGTCGCGCCCGGATGGACGCCCTACTCGCTCGGCACCTGGCGCTGGACGCCCGCGGGTCTCACGTGGGTCTCTTACGAGTCGTGGGGCTGGCTGCCCTACCACTACGGGACGTGGGCGTGGGACCCCGATCTCGGCTGGTACTGGATTCCCGGCAGCCTCTACGCCCCCGCCTGGGTCTACTGGTCGTACGCAGACGACTGGACCGGCTGGTGCCCGGTTGGCTGGTACGGCGGCTACTACGGGTCCTACTACCGCTCGTCGCGACCGACTCTCGGGAACGAGCGCGGGGGGCCGTGGCTCCCGAACCTGCGCGGCAAGGTCGAGGTCACGCAGATCGACCGCCGCGGCTGGAATTTCGCTCCGACGGCGCGCATCGGCTCGCGCCTCGAGAGACGCGACGTGACGCGGGGCGACCGCGTCTCCTTCCCGCGCGGGCACACCGTCGTGGTGACGACCGCGCCGCTGCGCGTCGAGCGGGGCGCCGGCCCGGCGACCTCCGTTCCCGACGCGATCCGCCGGGCGTCTCTCTCGGCCGAGTCCGCACGCGGCCCCGTCAACGAGGGATTCACCTCCATCCTGCGCCGCGACCGCGTCCTCGACGCCGCGGCCCGGGAAGAGCTCCGCCGCTCCCTCCGCCCCAGCCGCGAGTTTGGCGGCCGCGCTTCACCGGTCGAGGCGTCCCGTCCGCCCCGGCTCGAGGATGCCTGGCGCGACGCCCGCGCGGGCGGGCGGAGCGCGGGAGGTCTCGTGCGCGAGGGACCCGCGAGGACCGACGAAGGCTGGCGCGCGTCGTCCTCGGTTCCGCCCGCCCCCATCGAACGGCACGCGGGCGAGAGGCGCGAGCGCAACGGCGACTCGGGGTGGCGTGCCCCCTCGCCCCGCGTGATCGAGCGCTCGTCCGAAAGACCCGTTTACCGCCGGGACGACACGCCGACCCGCCGCGAGTCGCCGCCGGCTCGCGAGGCCCCCCGTGAGGCGCCCGTGCGCCACGAGTCCGTCCGTTCGGCGCCGGCGCCCGTCACCTCGGCGCCCATGCGCTCGGCGCCGGCGTATTCGGCGCCCGCACCCGCCCCCGCCGCGCCGCCGGCCGCCGCACCCGCACCGGCACCCGCCCAGGCCCCCGCAGCCGCTCGCCGCGACGGCTGACGGGCGCCGCCGGCCGACGCCTCTACAATCCGGCACGTGGGTGTGACGCTCGTCGGGTCCCGGCTCCTGAGAGCCCTGTTCATCCTCTATGTGCTCGAGGCCGGGGCGTTTCTCAGTCTCGCCCCATGGAGCCGCCTCTGGACCCTCCGGGTCGTCGCGCGCTCGCCGGCGCTCGTGCGGGGCCTCCTGGCCTCGCCCTACTTCCGGAGCTTCGTCGTCGGCATCGGCCTCCTGCACCTCTGGGCCGCGGTTTCCGAGATCGAGGCCTGGCGCCGCGAGCGTCCGGAGACGGGCGACCTGCCGTGACGGATCGCGTCTCGGCGGCCGAGGCTCTCCCCCACGGGACCGGCATCGTCGGAATCGGTATCGACGTCTGCGAGATCGGCCGAGTCGCGGCCGCGATCGGACGCCACGGGGCCCGTTTCGCCGAGCGCCTCTTCCGGCCGGGCGAGGTCCGCCGGCCGGCCTCCTCCCCGGCCTACGCCGAGCACGTTGCGGGCCTCTTCGCCGCCAAGGAAGCCGCGATGAAGGCCCTCGGAACCGGGATGCGCGGCGTCGCGTTCCGCGAGCTCGCGATCGTCCGGGCGCCCGGGGGGCCGCCCCGCCTCGCTCTGTTCGGGCGCGCGGCGGCGCACGGGACCCGGCTCGGCGTCACCGGCGCCCACGTCACGATCACGCACGGCCGGGAAATCGCGGCGGCGGTCGTGCTCCTCACCGGCGTACCTCTTTAGAATGGCGACGCGATGACCGGAATTCCGAACACCATGGCGGGGCGGAAGGTCCTCGTCGTCGACGACGAGCCGTACATCCTGAAGATCCTCTCCTTCAAGCTGCGGCTCACGGGGCTGGATCCGATGGAGGCCTCGAGCGGCGAGGACGCGCTCCGGCTCGTTCGGGAAGCGGGGCCCGACCTCGTCCTTCTCGACGTCTCGCTCACCCCCGGCCTGACGGGATTCGACGTCTGCCGGATCCTCAAGGAGAACCCGGGCACGACGCGGATCCCGGTCATCATGCTCACCGCGCGCACGCTGCCCGCCGAGCGCGACCTCGGCCTGCGCCTCGGCGCGACGAGCTACGTCACGAAGCCGTTCTCGACGAAGGTCCTCGTTCAGGAGATCGAGAAGGCGCTCAGTTAGCGCCGCGCGAAGCGCGGCGCTGAGGGGAGAGAAGAGAAGTTTCTTAGAAGGTCATAGGGCCGGAGGCCAGGCCGCGACGACTGGCCGACGGCGCGCGCCCGCCTCGCCGCAAAAGGAAGAGGCCCCGGTCTCCCGGGGCCCCTCTTCACCTTCTAAGAAAATCCTCTTCTTCGTGCTCTTCGGACCCTGCCGACTAGCTCCCGACCTTCCGGTGGCCGCCGCCGTGGGTGCCGCCGCCCTTCGGGCCGCCGCCGCCCTTCGGGCCCTTGATCTTCGCGGGCTTCGGCTTCTCGACGGGCTTGGCCTTCTTCTCGGCTTCGCCCTCGCCGCCCTCGGCCTTCTTCTCGTCCTTCTCGCCCTTCTCCTCGCCGCCCTTGCCGCCGACGAGCTTCTTCGCCCTCTCGAGGAGAGAGGTCTTCTTCTCCTCGGCCGCCTTCGCGGCAACCTTCTTCTCGGCCTGGCGCTGCGCGAAATCGAAGTCGATGAACTCGAGGATCGCCATCTCGGCGCCGTCACCGGGACGGCGGCCGAGCTTGAGGATCCGGGTGTAGCCGCCGGCGCGCTCCTTGAAGCGCGGGGCGATGTCCTCGAAGAGCTTCTTGACCGTGACGGCCTCGGGGATCGTCTTCAGGGCGAGCCGGCGCGCGTGGAGGCCGCCCCGCTTCCCGAGCGTGACCATCTTCTCGATGAGCGGCCGGAGGTCCTTCGCCTTCGGGAGCGTGGTCTGGATCCGTTCGTGCGTGATGAGGGACGAAAGCTGGTTCCGGAACAGCGACTTGCGGTGCGCCGTCGTCCGGCCGAGCTTGCGGCCCGCGCGGTTGTGCTGCATCGAATCCTCAGCGTCCCGCGCCCGTCGGGGCCTCGAGCTTCATGCCGAAGGCGAGGCCCTTCTCGCGCAGGATGTCCTTGATCTCGTTCAGGCTCTTGCGCCCGAAGTTCTTCGTCTCGAGCATGTCCTTCTCGGTCTTCTGGACGAGCTCGCGGAGGGTCCGGATGCCGGCGTTCTTGAGGCAGTTCGCGCTCCGGACGGAGAGCTCGAGCTCCTCGACGTTCGTGTCGAGCAGCGCGTCGAGCTCGCTCTGCGGCATCTCGGCGCCGGCGGCCTGGCTCGCGTCGTCGGTCTCGACGTTCACGAAGATCGCGAGGTGGTCGCGCAGGAGGACGGCGGCCACGCCGACCGCGTCGCGCGGCGTGATCGTGCCGTTCGTCCACACCTCGAGGACGAGCTTGTCGTAGTCTGTCGCCTGGCCGACGCGGGCCGCCTCGACGTGGTAGTTCACGCGCCGGACGGGAGAGTGCGCCGAGTCGAGCGGGATCGTCCCGATGGGCGCCTCCGGGTCGAAGTTGCGGTCGGCCGGGACGTAGCCGCGCCCCTTCGTGACCGTCGCCTCGAAGCGCAGGCGGCCGCCGTCGGCCAGCGTCGCGATCGGAGCCTCCGCGTTCAGGATCTCGAGCTGTGCGTCGTCCTCGAAGGCGTCGGCGGTGACGAGGCCCTTCGTCTTGATGTCGAGGTTGAGCGTGCGCGGGCCCTCGTCGTGGAGCCGGATCGCGAGGCTCTTCAGGTTCAGGATGATGTCCGTGACGTCCTCGACGACGCCCGGCACCGCCGTGAACTCGTGCTCGACGCCTTCGATCTTGACCGCGGTGATCGCGGCGCCCTCGATCGACGAGAGGAGGACGCGCCTCAGAGCGTTGCCCACCGTCGTTCCCCACCCGCGCTCGAGCGGCTGGGCCGTGAACCGGCCGTAGTTGCCCTTCTCTTCCTCGACCTCGAGACGGTTCGGACGCTGAAAGCCTTTCCAAAGCATGGTGTCTTCTCCTGGTCCTGCGACTTATCCGCTGAGCGGCGCGCGAGGGCCCCTGTCTACGCTGTTACTTCGAGTAGAGTTCGACGATCAGCTTCTCGCTGATGGGGATCGAGACGTCCTCGCGCTTCGGCAGCGCGACGACCTTGCCTTGGAACTGGGCGGCGTCGAGCTCGAGCCACGCGGGGATCCCGCGCCCCTTCGCGGTCTCGACCGCGGAGGCGATGAGCGGGTTCGTCCGGCTCTTGTCCTTGATGGAGACGACCGCGCCCTGGGGCACGATCATGCTCGGGACGTTCACCTTGCGGCCGTTCACGCGCACGTGGCCGTGGCGGACGAGCTGGCGCGCCTGGGGCCGCGAGCCCGTGAAGCCGAGCCGGTGGACGACGTTGTCGAGACGGCGCTCGAGGAGGGAGAGCAGGTTCTCGCCCGTGACGCCCCGCATGCGCTCGGCCTTCTCGAACGTGAGGCGGAACTGGCCCTCGAGGACGCCGTAGAAGCGCTTGACCTTCTGCTTTTCGCGGAGCTGGATGCCGTACCCGAGGATCTTGGAACGGCGCTTGCCGTGCTGACCCGGCGGGAAGTTCCGCCGCTCGACGGCGCACTTGTTGGTAAAGCAGCGGTCCCCCTTGAGGAACAGCTTCATTCCTTCGCGCCGGCACAGCCGGCAGACCGATTCGCGATAACGAGCCACGGGAAGTGAGGCCTCCGTCCGTCTCCGTCGTTTCGTCTGCGTCCTTCGTCCCGGCCCGGAGTCGGAGAGCTCGGTTTACGGACGAGAAATCCCGGGTGGAAAAGACCGGGGATTTCCTAGAAGGTAAGAGGGGCAACGCCCCCCACGATGCGCGGCCGGAGCCGGGTGGCGCCGGCGCTGCGGCCGCATTCTTCACACTCGAAGAAAGAACGGCCGTGCGCGAACCGGATCATAACCCGAATAAGCCTCTTACTCCCAGCGTCTTACACCCGCCGCCGCTTCCGCGGCCGGCAGCCGTTGTGGGGGATGGGCGTCGTGTCCTTGATGGACCGGATGTCGATGCCCGCTGCGGCGAGGGCGCGGATCGCGCTCTCGCGGCCGGCGCCGGGTCCCGTCACCTTGACGTCCAGCGAACGCACGCCGTTCTCCTGGGCGATCTGGGCGGCGTTGCCCGCGGCGAGCTGCGCCGCGAACGGGGTGCCCTTGCGCGAGCCCTTGAAGCCGATACGGCCCGCCGACGACCAGGCGAGGACGTTGCCCTGCTGGTCCGTGATCGAGACGATCGTGTTGTTGAAGGACGCCTGCACGGTCGCGAGAGCGTGCGGGATGTTCTTCTTTTCCTTCTTCGGGCCTTTTTTCTTGCCCTTGGCGGCGGAGGCCTTGGCGGCGGCGGTCGATTCAGTGGGTGTTGCCATTCATCTACCTACTTCTTAGTCGCCTTCTTCTTCCCGGCCACGGCGCCCTTGCGGGGGCCCTTCCGCGTGCGGGCGTTCGTGTGGGTGCGCTGGCCGCGGACCGGGAGGTTGCGGCGGTGCCTGAGGCCGCGATAGCAGCCGATCTCCATGAGGCGCTTGATGTTCTGCGCCGTGTCCTTGCGGAGGTCGCCCTCCACCGTGACGGAGTCCTGGATCGTCTTGCGGATCCGGGACACCTCGTCCTCGGAGAGATCCTTGACCCGGGTGTTGCGGTCCACCTTGGCGGTCTCGAGGATCTTATTCGAGCCCGGGCGACCGATCCCGAAGATGTAGGTCAGGCCGATCTCGACGCGCTTGTTCGGGGGAAGGTCGACGCCTGCGATGCGTGCCATTCGTGGTTCCTCTTCAGCCCTGACGCTGCTTGTGCTTGACGTTCTCGCAGATGACCCTCACGACGCCGGCGCGGCGGATCACCTTGCACTTGCTGCAGATCTTCTTGACGGACGTGCGGACTTTCATGGTTTCCCTCGACTCACTTGTACCGGTAGATGATGCGCCCGCGCGTCAGGTCGTACGGCGAAAGCTCGACGAGGACCTTGTCCCCCGGCAGGATGCGGATGAAGTGTTTCCGCATCTTCCCGGAGATGTGCGCGAGCACCTGATGCTTGTTCTCCAACTCGACCTTGAACATCGCGTTCGGCAACGGCTCGATCACCGTCGCGGTCACCTCGATGGCGTCTTCCTTCGACATGTTCCTCCGTTACGCCTGGACCGCCACGGGCAGCGGGTACTCGTGGGCGCCGGGGGCTCCGGCGAGGATGGCGTCGGACGAGTAGCGCCCGAAGCCGAGGACGACGGGGCCCCGGGCCGTCGCGACGATCGTGTGCTCGAAGTGGGCCGACACCAGCCGGTCCTTCGTGCGCACGGTCCACCCGTCCGGGTCCGTCGTGACGGCCGCGCCGCCGAGGTTGAACATGGGCTCGATCGCGAGCGTCATCCCCTCGCGGATGACCTCGCGCTTGCCGCCGGGTCCGTAGTTCGGGACCTGGGGTTCCTCGTGAAGAGCCGTCCCGATGCCGTGCCCGACGAACTCGCGCACGACGCCGTACTTCTTCTGCCTCGCCACGGCCTCGACGGCGGCGCCGATGTCGCCGATGCGCCCGCCGACACGGACCGCGTCGATCCCCGCGAGAAGCGCCGTATGGGTCGTCTCGACGAGAGCCCTGACCTCGTCCGGCACCGGGTCGACCGGAATCGTGCGAGCGGCGTCGGCGTAGTAGCCCTCGACGATGGCCCCGAGGTCGAGCCCGACGACGTCGCCCGCCTTTACGACCCGATTCGGCGACGGGATGCCGTGCACGACCTCGTCGTTGATCGAGATGCAGATCGTCTTCGGGTAGCCGCGGTAGCCGGGGAAGGCGGCCTTGCCGCCGCGCGCGGCAATGCCCTGCGCGGCCACGCGGTCGATCTCCTCGGTCGTGACCCCGGCGCGGCACGCGGCCGCACACTCGGCGAGCGCCTCGTGGACGATGCGCGCCGCGCGCTCCATCTTGAGGAGCTCCGACTTTCCCTTGCAGGTGATCACACGCCCCCCTGCCGGGCCCGGCCGACGGAGTCCTGGACGTCCGCGGCGACCGCTTCGACCGCGCGGTTGCCGTCGATCGTCACGAGGAGACCCGCCCTGCGGTAGAGGTCGGCGAGCGGCGCCGTCTTCTCGCGATAGACGCGCAGGCGCTCCGCGATCGTCTCTTTCGTGTCGTCGGACCGGCCCTCGAGCACGGCCCGCTTCAGCAGGCGATCCACGAGCGCCGCGTCCGGCACGTCGATGAAGAGGACGATGTCGACCCTCCCGCCGGCGGCCCTCAGGAGCGCATCCAGCGACTGCGCCTGGGCGACCGTGCGCGGGTATCCGTCGAAGATCGCGCCGTCTTTCGCGTCGGCCTGCCCAAGCCGCTCGGCGAGCATCTTCGTGACGAGATCGTCGGGAACGAGCGCGCCGGACTCCATGATCGGCTTCGCGGTCGCGCCGAGCGCCGTTCCCTTCGCCACGTGGCTTCTCAGGAGGTCCCCGGTCGAGACCTGCGGCATACCCAGGGACGACGCGAGACGCGACGCCTGAGTCCCCTTACCCGACCCCGGAGGCCCGAAAAACACGATGGCGGACGGCATGGCGGGCTAGTTCCTCCGGCCCCTCACGCGGCCCTTCTTCAGGAAGCCGTCGTAGTTGCGCATGACGAGCTGCGACTCGATCTGCTGGACCGTGTCCATGGCGACGCCGACGACGATGAGAAGCGACGTGCCGCCGAAGAAGAACGAGATCCCGAGACCCTGCGTCACGAAGTTCGGCAGGTGCGCGTCGAGCCAGGGCCCGATGGCCGGGATGCTCTGGACGCGCAAGCCCATCGTGAGGAACTCGGGGAGGAGCGCGATGACCGCGAGATAGATCGCGCCGATGAGCGTGATGCGCGTCAGGACGGTGTCGATGTAGTCCGACGTGGCCTTGCCCGGGCGGATGCCCGGAATGAAGCCGCCGTACTTGCGCATGTTCTCGGCGGTGTCGTTCGGGTTGAAGATGATCGAGATGTAGAAGTAGCAGAAGAAGATGATCGAGACCGCGTAGAAGATGTTGTAGAGCGGCTGGCCAACGGCGAGCTGCTCGGCGATCTTCTTCATGAAGTCGCTCTTGAACGCGGACGCGATGTACTGCGGGAACTGGAGGATCGAGACGGCGAAGATGATCGGGATGACGCCGCCCGTGTTCACGCGCAGCGGAAGATACGTGTTCTGGCCGCCGAAGACCTTGCGGCCGACGACGCGCTTGGCGTACTGGACCGGGATGCGCCGCTGTGCGCGTTCCACGAAGACGATCGCCGCGACGACGGCGGCCATGAAGATCAGGAGGAAGAGGGCCGTGAAGAGCGTCATCGAGCCGCGGCGGATCTGGTCGACCGTGTTGATCACGGCGCTCGGAAGGTTCGCGACGATGCCCGCGTAGATGATGAGCGATATGCCGTTACCGACGCCGCGCTCCGTCATCTGCTCACCGAGCCACATGACGAACGCCGTCCCCGTCGTGAGCGTCAGGACCGCCATGAGGATGAAAGCGAGCTTTCCCGAGTTCGAGGCGGGATCGCGTACGGCGAGGTAGCGGCCGCTCGGCGTCGTCTGGCTCCAGAGCCAGAGCGAGATTCCCGCGCCCTGGACGATCGAGAGCACGACCGTGCCGTACCGGGTGTACTGCGTGATCTTTCGACGGCCCATCTCCCCTTCCTTCGAGAGCTTCTCGAGGTAGGGCCAGACGACCGTGAGGAGCTGCAGGATGATCGACGCCGTGATGTAAGGCGCGATGCCCATCGCGAACACGGAGAGGCGCCGTAGCGCACCGCCGGAGAAGACGTCGAGGAAACCGAGGATGCCTCCCGAGCTCGCCTTGAAGAACTCGTCGAGCGCCGACGGGTCGAGTCCCGGCGTCGGGATGTGCGATCCGATCCGGTAGATCGCGAGCAGACCGAACGTGAAGAGGACGCGCTTCCTCAGGTCCGGAATCGCGAAGATGTTTCGGAACGACTCGAAGAACTTCATCGACGGCCTCGCTCGGCTCGGCCGCCGCATGCACGTTCGAAGCTCCAGGACACGTCGCTTCTCACGTTCACGGCGTCAGGACCTCGCAGCGCCCGCCGGCGGCTTCGATCTTCTTCTTCGCGCCCTCGGTGAACTTGTGTGCCGAAACGACAAGGCTCTTCTTGATCTCGCCGGTCCCGAGGACCTTCACGCCGGCCGCCTTCTTGCCGACCTTCACCGCTCCGGACGTCCGGAGGAGCTCGAGGGTGACAGCCTCACCCGGCTTGAACAGACGCTCGAGCGCCTCGACGCTGATGGTCGCCCATTCCTTGCGAAAGATGTTCGTGAAGCCGCGCTTCGGCATCCGGCGATGGAGCGGCATCTGCCCGCCCTCGTGGCCCCGGAGGTGCGAGTAGCCCGATCGGGAGTTCTGGCCCTTGTGGCCCTTACCCGACGTCTTCCCGAGGCCGGAGCCGGGGCCGCGCCCGATCCGCTTGCGCGTGGAGGTCGCTCCCTTGCGGGGGCCGAGGTTGTGCAGTCCGTGCGACATGGCGTTCCTTTACGCCCCCTCGACGATTTCGACGAGGTGGCGGACCTTGTGGATCTGGCCGCGGAGGGCCGGGGTGTCCGGGCGGACGACCTCCTGCCGGATGCGGCGGAGGCCGAGGCCGAACAGCGTCTGCTTCTGGTCGACGGGCGCGCAGATGCCCGACTTCACCTGGCGAATGCGGACAGTTCCGGATGATTTCTGCTTCGGAGCGGCCGCCTTCGCGGCCGCCGGGGGCTGCTTAGAAGGCGCGTGAGAGGCGCTCGCGGCCGCTTCGCCACCGCCGCGAGGCTTCGCACCTGCAGCCTGCTCGGGACCACTCGAAGAAATCTTCTCTTTCTCTTTCTTCTTCTCTTCAGTCATCAGACCTTCTCCGTGGCGGCCTCGGCTGGCGGGGCCGCGGGAGTCGCCGTCGCGGGCTCGGCCACCTTCGCCTCGCCGTTGCCGACACCGCGGGCCTTCGCGATCGTCTCCTCGAGCTGGAGGTGCAGGAGCGCGTCGAACGTGGCCTTCACGACGTTGTGCGGATTCGTCGTGCCGAGCGACTTCGTGAGGATGTTCTGGACGCCCGCCGATTCGAGGACGGCTCGAACCGCGCCACCGGCGATGACGCCCGTGCCCTCGGAGGCCGGCTTCAGCATGACGCGCCCGGCGCCGTAGTGCCCGACGATCGGGTGCGGGATCGTCTTGCCCTTGAGCGGGACCTTGATCATCTTCTTCTTGGCCATCTCGATTCCCTTCTTGATGGCCATGGGGACTTCCTTCGCCTTGCCCGCGCCGTAGCCGACGCGGCCGTGGCCGTCGCCGACGACGACGAGCGCCGAGAAGGAGAAGTTCTTGCCGCCCTTGACGACCTTCGTCACGCGGTTGATGTGCACGACGTGGTCGATGAGGTCGGCGCCCGCGCGGCCCTCACCGAGGGCGCCGGCGGGACGGGGCGGAGGCCCGCCGGGGCCGGAGCGGCCGCCGGGGCGGTTTCCACGCGGGGGACGGTTGATCGGCGCGTTGCTGCTCAAAACTTCAACCCCTTCTCGCGTGCGGCTTCCGCGAGCGCTTTCACGTTGCCGTGGTAGAGATGCCCGCCCCGGTCGAAGACGACCGCGGAGATGCCTTTCGCCTGGGCGCGCTCGGCAATGAGCACGCCCACCTTGACGGCGGCGTTCTTGTTCGCGGCGCTCTTGGCCTTGCCCCGCACGCCCTCCTCGCGCGACGTCGCGTGCGCGAGGGTCGTGCCGGTTCCGTCGTCGATGATCTGGACGGAGATCCAGCGGAGCGTCCTGCTGACGGCGAGGCGAGGCCTTTCGGCCGTCCCCTTCACCTTCGTGCGGATCCGCGCGTGGATCCGCGTCCGTGCCTCGACGCGGGCCTGTGCCTTCTGCATGGTCAGTTCCTCACTTGCCCGTGGCCTTGCCGGCCTTCTTCTTGAGGACCTCGCCCACGAAGCGGAAGCCCTTGAGCTTGTACGGGTCCGGCGGACGGATCCCCCGGATCTCGGTCGCCGTCTGGCCGACCTTCTGCTTGTCGACGCCGGTCACGATGATGTGGGTGACGTCCTTGGCCTTCGCGTCCGGCGCGACGTTCACCGCGACGCCTTCGGGCATCGGAAACGTGACCTGATGCGAGAAGCCGACGCTGAAGACGATGTTCTTGCCCTTGACCTCGGCCTTGAAGCCGATCCCGACGAGGTCGATCTCGCGCTTGAAGCCCTCGGTCACGCCGAGGACGGCGTTCTGGACGAGCGCGCGGTTGAGTCCGTGGAGGGCCTTGTCCCTCTTCTCCTCGCCGCTGCGGACGAGGACGAGCGTCCCGTCCTTCTTCTCGATCGCGATCCCCGCGAGGATCGGCGCCGTCACGGAGCCCTTCGGGCCCTTGACGGTCACGGCCCCCTGGCCGAGCTGGACGTCGACGCCCTTGGGCACGGCGACGGGCTTCTTTCCGACTCGAGACATGATTTCCCTCACCACACCGTGCAGACGACCTCGCCGCCGACGCCGCGCTTTTTCGCGTCGTTGCCGGTGAGGAGGCCTTGCGAGGTGGACACGATGGCGACGCCGAGGCCGCCGAGGACCTCGGGGAGCTCGTCCTTGCCCTTGTAGAGACGGCGGCCAGGCTTGCTGGACCGCGTGAGACCGTGGATGACCGGGTTGCCCGTGTCGTCGTACTTGAGGTACAGACGCAGGAGGCTCCCGCCGCGGTCGTCCATGACCTTGAAGTTCTTGATGTAGCCCTCGTCCTTGAGGATCCGGGCGAGCTCCACCTTGAAACGCGACGACGGGATGTCGGCCTTCTCGTGGCGGGCCGAGATGGCGTTCCTCAGGCGGGTCAGGAGGTCGGAGACGGGATCGGTGACGTTCATCTCGCCTCCTTCCTACCAGGACGCTTTCGTCACGCCCGGGATGTACCCGGCGAGCGCGAGATTGCGGAAACAGATGCGGCACATGCCGAACTTCCGGATGAAGCTCCGCGGTCGCCCGCAGCGCGCGCAGCGGTTGCGCTTGCGGATCACGTACTTCAGCTTCGAGTTCGCCTTGATGACGGCGGCGCGACGAGCCATTTCGGTCGCTCCTTGCCTATCGCCCGAACGGCATGCCGAGCTCCCGGAGGAGAACCCGGGCCCGGTCATCCGAGCCTGCCGTCGTGACGATGGTGACGTTGAGTCCCTTGGATTTGTCGATCTTGGTGGGGTCGATCTCGGGGAAGATCACGTGGTCCTTCACGCCGAGCGTGTAGTTCCCGCGCCCGTCGAAGGCGCGCGTCGGCACGCCGCGGAAGTCGCGGACGCGCGGAAGCGCGACGTTCATGAGGCGGTCGAGGAACTCGTACATCCGGTCCCCGCGCAGGGTCACGCGGCAGCCGATCGGCATGCCGGCGCGCAGCTTGAACGTCGCGATGGACTTCTTCGCCTTCGTGACGACGGCGCGCTGGCCGGCGATCCGCGTGAGCTCCTCGGCGGCGGCGTCGACGAGCTTCGCGTTCGAAATCGCCTCGCCGATGCCCATGTTGAGGACGACCTTCTCCACCTTCGGGATCGCCATCGGGTTCTCGATGCCGAATTCCTTCTTGAGGACGGGGACGACCTCTTTCTTGTACTTCTCGGAAAGTCGCGCGCTCATGGCTACTCCCCCGCCGTCCGGAGTGTCCCGATCGTCGAGCCGCTCTTCTTCGCGTAGCGGACCCACTCGGCGCCCTCCTTGCGGACACCGACGCGGGTCGGCTTGCCGCCCTCGGGATCGACGAGCATGAGGTTCGAGATGGCGACGGGCGCCTCGCGCTCGAGGATGCCGCCCTTGATGTTCTTCTGGGGATTCGCCCGCGTCGCGCGCTTGATCTTGTTCACGCCCTCGACGATGGCCCGGCCCTTGGCCGGGATGACGCGCAGGACCTTGCCCTGCGCTCCCCGGTCCTTGCCGGTCAGGACGACGACGACGTCGTCCTTGCGGATGCGGCACTTGCCGCCGTAGGTCGGTTGCTTCTTCTTCATGGTCAGATGACTTCCGGAGCCAGCGAGATGATCTTCATGAACTTCTTCTCGCGAAGCTCGCGCGCGACCGGCCCGAACACGCGGGTGCCGATCGGCTCCTTTTCGTTGTTGACGAGGACGGCCGCATTCGTGTCGAACTTGATGTAGCTGCCGTCGCGGCGCCTCTGCTCGCGCACGGTGCGGACGATGACGGCCTTCACGACCTTGCCCTTCTTGACCGTGTCGGGCGCGTCCGGATTGGACTCCTTCACGGAGCAGGTGATGACGTCCCCGATGCGACCGTAGTCCCCGGTCGAGCCCCCCTGGACCTTGATGCAGGCCAGGCGGCGCGCGCCGGAGTTGTCGGCGACCTCGAGGATCGTTCCCATCTGGATCACGACGCCCTCCCTTCCGCAGGCGCGTCGGTCCGCTTCACGGACTTCTTCGCGGCGCTGCCCGGGACCTCGGCCGTGTCGGCGACCTCGCCGTGGCCCTTCGTGACGACCGCGACGACGCGCCAGCGCTTCTTCGCGGACAGCGGGCGCGTCTCCTCGATCTCGACCGTGTCGCCCGGCTGGGACTTCAGCACGCGGTCGTCCGCGAGGAAGCGCTCGGAGCGCTTCATGTAGCGGCCATACCGCTCGTGCTTCACGAGGCGGGACACCTCGACGACGACGGTCTTCTCCATCTTGTTCGAGACGACGGTCCCGGTCTTGCGCGAGCGCCGCCTGGCGGGCGTGTTCGCGCCCGCGGAGGGGCCGGAGGTGTTCTGGTTCGTGCTCATGGGCTTGCTCACTGCTTCCTGTTACCGACTACTTCTTCTTGCTCTTCTTCGGGGCCGCGGACTTGACCTTCGAGGGTCCGGCCGTCTTGCCCTTCGGTCCCGCGGATTTCTTAGAAGGTGAATGGGCCCTCGCCGCCGCGCCCGCCGTCTTCTTCCCCGTGGCCTTCGCGGCCGCCGCGCGCTTCTTGGCGCCCTTGCCGCTGGCCGCCGTCGCGCCGGCATGGCCCTTCGGCTTCGGCGTGGCCGCGCTCTTCTCATTCGCAGAACTCTTCTCTTCGCGCCCCTCGGTCTGCGCCGGCGTGACCTCGTGCGCCGCCGCCGCCGCCGTCTCCGCGGCTCCCATGTGCTGCGCGGTCTTGAGGCGGGCGATGTCCTTGCGGAGCTGCTTGATCTTCATGGGGTTCTCGAGCTGGCCCGTCGCCTTCTGGAGGCGCAGGGTGAAGAGGGACTGCGTCCACTCCTTCACCTTCGCGGCCTTCTCGTCGGGGGACCAGTCGAGCATCGCCTGGATCTTCATGCTCACCTCACCGCCGCAAGGAAGCCGCGCGAGACGAAGCGGGTCTTGATCCCGATCTTGTCCGCGGCGAGCTTGAAAGCCTCGCGCGCGGTCTTCTCGTCGACGCCTTCCATCTCGAACAGGACGCGGGCCGGCTTGACGACGCACACCCAGCCTTCGGGCGCGCCCTTGCCCTTGCCCATGCGGGTCTCGAGCGGCTTTTTCGTGATCGGCTTGTCGGGGAACACGCGGATCCAGAGCTTTCCGCCGCGCTTGACGTGGCGCTGGACGGCCACGCGGCCCGCCTCGATCTGGCGCGCGGTGAGCCAGCCCGGCTCGAGCGCCTGCAGCCCGTACTCCCCGAAGGAGAGCTCGGAGCCGCGAAGCGCCGTGCCGCGCATGCGGCCGCGCTGCTGCTTTCTGTATTTGACCTTGGACGGCATCAACATGAGCGTTGTTCCTTACGCGACTTTCCGGCGGCTCTTGGCGCGGTGCAGGTCGCCCTTGTAGATCCAGCACTTGACGCCGATCTTTCCGTACGTCGTCCGAGCCTCGGCGAACCCGTAGTCGATGTCGGCCTTGAGCGTGTGGAGCGGGAGGCGGCCCTCCTGGTACCACTCGGAACGCGCGATCTCGGCGCCGTTCAGGCGGCCGCCGCAGCGGATCTTGATTCCCTGCGCGCCGAACCGGAAGGCGGACTCCATTCCCTTCTTCATCGCGCGGCGGAACGCGACACGGCGTTCGAGCTGCATCGCGATGGACTCGGCGACGAGCTGGGCGTCCGTCTCGGGGCGCTGGATCTCGATGATGTTCACGTGGATGTCCTTGCCGAGCCGCTGCTGGAGCCGGTCGCGGAGCTGGTCCACGGACGCGCCCTTTTTCCCGATGATGACGCCGGGACGGGCGGTCATGATGTTGATCTTGAGCTTGTTCCCGCGCTCGATTTCCACCTCGGACACGGCCGCGTTCGCGAGGTCGCGCTTGAGCTCCTCGCGGAGCTTGATGTCATCGTGGAGGAACTTGAGGTAGTCCTTCTCGGCGTACCAGCGCGAGTGCCAGGTCCGGTTGTAGCCGATGCGGAAACCGTAGGGGTGGACTTTCTGACCCATCGTTGACTCCGTTACTCGGCCGCGCCGGGCTTGGGGGACGGCTTCTTGGACTTCGTGGCGCCCTTTTCGCCTTTCGGCTCGGCGTGCGAATGGTCTGCATGGCTTGCCGAGCTCTTCGACCCGGACTTCGCCGCCTTCGGGCGCGCGGCGGCGGCTGACACGGCGGCGGCGACGCGTCCCTGGCGCTTCTTGACGAGCGGCTTCGGCGCCTCCGCCTTGAGGCCGGCTCCCTTCCGCGCGGCGGCGTCGTCCGAGAGGACGACCGTCACGTGGCAGAACGGGCGCGGGACGAGCCACATGCGCCCCTGCGGGCCGGACATGAAGCGCGGGCGCGCGAACCGCTTCTTGTAGTTCGAGATCGCGCGGATCATCGCGTTCCGCTGGAGGGGCCTGCGTCCCGCCTCGTCGACGTGGATCTTCGCGACGACGAGCGCGTCCGCGTCCACACCCGACTCGTTCTGCTGGGCGTTCGCGATCGCGGACTCGACGAGCTTCAGAAGGTCCGGCGAGCAGCTCTTGCGCGTCGTGCGAAGGGTCGCGAGGGCCCTCCCGACGGGCTTCATGCGGATGAGGTCGGCCACGAGGCGAACCTTCTGCGCGGAGCCGCGGTAGTGGCGGAGGCGGGCAACGGTTTCCATCGTCCTCCTCCTCAGCCCTTCGCCGCCGGCGCGGCCGCGGCCGGAGCCGCGGCGCCCGGAAGTCCGGGAGCCCCCGGCGTCGCGCCCTTCTCGATCTTGCGACCCGAGTGGCCCTTGAACATGCGCGTGGGCGAGAACTCGCCGAGCTTGTGCCCGACCATGTTCTCGGAGATGTACACGGGAATGAATTTCTTGCCGTTGTGGACGGCCAGCGTGTGGCCGACCATGTCGGGCAGGATCGTCGAGCGGCGCGACCACGTCTTGAGGACGCGCTTCTCGCCCGCTTCGTTCATCGTGGCGATCTTTTCGAGGAGCGGCCCGTCGACGAACGGCCCCTTCTTCGTGGAACGAGACATGTTTTCCCTCGTCTCCTACTTGCGGCGCTTGACGATGAGCGCGTCGGTACGCTTGTTGTTGCGGGTCTTCTTGCCCTTGGTCTTCCAGCCCCACGGCGACGTCGGGTGGCGGCCGCCGGACGTCTTTCCTTCGCCGCCGCCCATCGGATGGTCGACGGGATTCATCGCGACGCCGCGGTTGTGCGACTTCCAGCCGAGCCAGCGGTTGCGGCCGGCCTTGCCGATCGAGACGTTCTCGTGCTCGATGTTGCCGACCTGGCCGATCGTCGCGTAGCAATCCACACGGACCCGGCGCAGCTCGCCGGAGGGCACGCGGAGGAGCGCGAAGGCGCCCTCCTTCGCCATGAGCTGGGCGCTCGCGCCGGCCGAGCGGGCGAGCTGGCCGCCGCGTCCGGGCTTGAACTCGATGTTGTGGACGACCGTGCCGAGCGGGATCGCCTTGAGAGGCAGCGCGTTGCCCACGACGATGTCCGCCGCCGGGCCCGACACGACCGTCTGCCCGACCGCGAGGCCCGCCGGCGCGACGATGTAGCGCTTCTCGCCGTCCGCGTAGTTCAGGAGCGCGATGCGAGACGAGCGGTTCGGGTCGTATTCGATCGACGCGACCTTTGCCGGAATCTCGTGCTTGTCCCGCTTGAAGTCGATCGTGCGGAACCGCTTCTTGTGGCCGCCGCCGCGCCACCAGGACGTCAGGTGGCCCCGGCTGTCGCGACCGCCCGTCTTGAGCTTGCCCTTCGTGAGCGACTTCGTCGGCTCGGACTTCGTGATCTCCGAGAAATCCGACGTCGTCCTCTGGCGCATGCCGGGAGACGTCGGCTTGTAGGACTTCACGGGCATGGCGTCACACCCCTTCGAACAGGGCCGGGAGCTTCTGGCCCTTCGCGAGCTTCACGTAAGCCTTCTTCCGGTCCTGCGCGCGACCGATCGACTTGCCTACCTTCTTGATCTTCCCGCTCACGGCGACGACGCGGACGGCGTCGACCTTGACCTGGAAGAGGGCTTCGACCGCCTTGCGGATCTCGATCTTGTTCGCGTCGCGGGCGACGTCGAACGTGAGGACGTTCTGTGCCTGGCTCATCGCCGTCGAGCGCTCCGTGAGCACGGGGCGGACGAGAACGGACTGAGGGGTGCGGCCGATCGTCATGCCAGCACCTCCGAGACGGCGCGGAGAGCGTCCTCGGTGAGGACGATCGTGCCGGCATTCAGGGCGTCGTAGACGTTCAGGCCGAGCGGATCCCGCGTCGTGACCGCGGGGTTGTTCGCCGCAGCCCGTGTGAGGTTCTCGTTGCCCTTGCGGTCGACGACGAGAGCCTTGCCCTCGATCCCGAGCTTCGCGAGCGCGCCCGCGAAGTCTCGCGTCTTGTGCGTCGCGAGCTCGATCGCGTCGAGGAGGACCACCTTCTGCTCGCGGGCCTTCTCGGAGAGCACGCAGCGGAGCGCCGCCTTCTTCGCCTTGGCGTTCACCTTGAGCGCGTACGAGTGCGGGACGGGCCCGAACACCGTGCCGCCGTGGCGGTGGATCGGCGGGCGGCCGCCGCCCTGGCGGGCGCGGCCCGTGTGCTTCTGCTTGAAGGGCTTCTTGCCGGAGCCCGACACCTCGGCGCGGGTCTTCGTCTTGTGGGTGCCGCGGTGCTCGCGCGCGCGGATCTCCTTGACGACCTCCCACACGAGATGGCGGCGGAACGGCACCCCGAAGATGTCCTCGGGAAGCGTCGCCTCGCCGACCGTCTCGGCCTTGAGGTTCCGCACCTTGACCTTCAGCGACGCGGCGGGCGTCTTCGGAGAAGTCCTGGCCGGAGCGGCGGTCTTCGTCTTCTTGTCTGCCATGGCCGCTCCTTACGCCGCCGCCCCGTTGCCGGCCTTCTTCGAGAGCTTCTTCACGATCTTGACGACCGTGTTGCGAGCCCCCGGGACCGCGCCGCGGAGGTAGATGAGGTGGTTCTCGGCGTCCACGCGGACGACGATGAGGTTTTTCATCGTCGTCTGCTTGCCGCCCATGCGCCCCGACGAGCGGGTGCCCGGGTAGACGCGAGACGGGAACGCGGACGGGCCGATGGAGCCCGGCGCACGGTGGAACATCGAGCCGTGCGTGGCCGCGCCGCCCGCGAAGTGGTGGCGCTTCATGACGCCCTGGAAACCCTTGCCTTTGGAGACGCCGACGACGTCGACGTGCTCTTTTTCGGCAAAGATGTCGCAGAGCACCTTGTCGCCGGGGGCGGCTTTCTCGTCGGCGTCGCAGCGCACTTCACCGAGGGTCTTCGCCGGCGGCACGCCCGCCTTCTCGAAATGACCCCTCGCCGCCGCCGTGAGGCGGCGCGGCGACACGCGGCCGACGAGCCCGAGCTGGACGGCGTCGTACCCGTCGTGGTCCTTCGTCTTGCGCTGGACGACGAGGCAGGGCCCGGCTTCGACGACGGTGACCGGCACGACCGTGCCGTCCGCCTCGAAGACCTGGGTCATCCCGATCTTGCGTCCCAGAATTCCGTTGATCATGTTTCTTTCCTCGCCGCGCCCCTGGAAGAGGCGAGGCGGTTCTTTGTTCGACTTCCTACTTGCCCATCGTCCGGATTTCGACTTCGACGCCCGCCGGCAGCTCGAGCTTCGTGAGCGCGTCGACGGTCTGCGGGGTCCACTCGAAGATGTCGAGAAGGCGCTTGTGGGTCCGCATCTCGAACTGCTCGCGCGACTTCTTGTCGACGTGGGGCGAGCGGTTGACCGTCCACCGCGCGATCGTCGTCGGCAGCGGGATCGGCCCCGCGACCTTCGCGCCCGAGCGGCGCGCCGTGTCGACGATCTCCGTCGTCGACTGGTCGAGGATCCGGTAGTCGTACCCCTTGAGGCGGATGCGGATTTTGTCGTTTGCCATTTTTTCCTGCCCCGAGCGTCGCCTGTCGCGCCCCGGCAAGGCCACGCCGCTTTCTTCTTAGAAGGTGAAGAGGGCGGCGGGCCCGTCGGTGCATTTCAGGTCAGCGTGTCGTTGCGTTCTCTCTTTCAGAAGAAAATCCGAAAACCAAAACTCCCCGGTCTCTCTCTTACGCCAGGATCTCCGTGACGGTGCCGGCGCCGACCGTGCGGCCGCCCTCGCGGATGGCGAACTTGAGGCCCTTCTCCATGGCGATCGGCGCGATGAGCGTGATCTCGAGCTCGACGTCGTCGCCGGGCATGACCATCTCGACTCCGGCCGGCAGCGCGGCCGAGCCCGTCACGTCCGTCGTGCGGATGAAGAACTGCGGGCGGTAGTTGTTGAAGAACGGCGTGTGGCGGCCGCCCTCGTCCTTGGACAGGATGTAGACCTTGCCCTTGAACTTCGTGTGCGGCTTGATCGAGCCCGGCTTGCAGAGGACCTGGCCGCGCTCGACGTCCGTACGCTCGACGCCGCGGAGCAGGACGCCGACGTTGTCGCCGGCCTGACCCTGGTCGAGGAGCTTCTTGAACATCTCGACGCCCGTGACCGTCTTCTTCTGCGTGTCGCGCAAGCCGACGATCTCGATCTCGTCGCCGACCTTGACGACGCCGCGCTCGACGCGGCCCGTGACGACCGTGCCGCGGCCCGAGATCGAGAACACGTCCTCGATCGGGAGCAGAAAGTCCTTGTCCGTCGCACGCTGGGGCTCGGGGATGCTCGCGTCGAGGGCGGCCGCGAGCTCCCAGATCGACTTCGCGTCGGGTCCGTTCGGGTCGTTGAGCGCCTTGATGGCCGCGCCCCGGATGATGGGAATCTTGTCGCCGGGGAAGCCGTACTTGGAGAGGAGCTCGCGAACCTCGAGCTCGACGAGGTCGAGGAGCTCAGGGTCTTCCATCATGTCGCACTTGTTGAGGTAGACGACCATCGCGGGGACGTTGACCTGGCGGGCGAGGAGGACGTGCTCCTTCGTCTGCGGCATCGGCCCGACCGGCGCCGACACGACGAGGATCGCGCCGTCCATCTGCGCGGCGCCCGTGATCATGTTCTTGATGTAGTCCGCGTGGCCCGGGCAGTCGATGTGGGCGTAGTGGCGCTTCTCGGTCTCGTACTCGACGTGCGCGAGCGCGACCGTCAGGACCTTGGTCGCGTCGCGCCGGAAGGTCTTCGCGTCCGCCTTGGCGACGTCGTCGTAAGACTTGGAGACCGCGAGCCCCTTCGTCGCGAGGACCTTCGTGAGAGCCGCCGTCAGGGTCGTCTTGCCGTGGTCGACGTGACCGATCGTGCCGACGTTGACGTGGGGCTTCGTGCGCGCGAATTTCTCCTTGGCCATCTGTCTCTCCTTCGCTCCTGGCGGCTTTCTTAGACGGAAACCTTGGCGATGATCCCCTCGGCGATCGCCTTCGGAACCTCGTCGTATCTCTCGAACTGCATCGTGTAGTTGGCGCGGCCCTGGGTGAGGGACCGCAGGGTGGTGGCGTAGCCGAACATCTCGGACAGCGGGACGCTCGCCGTGATGACCTGGAAGTTCAGGCGCGGCTCCATGTGGTTGATCTTCCCGCGGCGCGAGTTCAGGTCGCCGATGACGTCGCCCATGAAGTCCTCGGGCGTGACGACCTCGACGGCCATCAGGGGCTCGAGGATGACGGGATTCGCCTTCTTCGCCGCGTCCTGAAACGCCATCGAGCCGGCGATCTTGAACGCCATCTCCGACGAGTCGACGTCGTGGAACGAACCGTCGTAGAGCTCGACCTGGATGTTCACCGTCGGGTAGCCGGCGAGGACGCCCGTCTGGATCGCCTCTCGGATGCCCTGGTCGATCGGCTTGATGAACTCCTTGGGGATCGAGCCGCCCGAGATCGCGTTGACGAACTCGTAGTCCTTGCCCTCGGGATGCGGGCGCAGGCGGATCTTGGCGTGCCCGTACTGGCCCTTGCCGCCGGACTGGCGGATGAACCGGCCCTCTCCCGGCATCTCGCGGCGGATCGTCTCGCGGTATGCGACCTGGGGCTTGCCCACGTTCGCGCCCACGTTGAACTCGCGCACCATGCGGTCGACGATGATCTCGAGGTGGAGCTCTCCCATCCCGGCGATGATCGTCTGGTTCGTCTCCTTGTCCGTGTGGACGCGGAACGTCGGGTCTTCCTGCATGAGCTTCGCGAGCGCCATCCCCATCTTTTCCTGGTCGACCTTCGTCTTCGGCTCGATCGAAAGCGTGATGACGGGCTCGGGGAACTTCATGGACTCGAGGACGACGACGTGGTTCTTGTCGCAGATCGTGTCGCCCGTCGTGACGTTCTTCAGCCCGACGGCGGCGCCGATGTCGCCCGCCCAGATCTCCTTGATCTCCTCGCGCTTGTTCGCGTGCATCTTGAGGAGCCGGCCCACGCGCTCGTTCGTCTGCTTCGTCGCGTTGTAGACGCCCGAGCCCGGCGTCGACGTGCCCTGCGTAGACGCGGAAGAACGCGAGCTGGCCGACGAACGGGTCGGTCATGATCTTGAAGACGAGGCCGGCGAACGGAGCGTCGTCGCGCGTGTCCAGCGCGATCTCCTTGCCGTCCTCGTCCAGCCCCTTGATCGCGGGGATGTCGAGCGGCGAGGGCAGGTACTCGACGACGGCGTCGAGGAGCTGCTGGACGCCCTTGTTCTTGAACGCCGACCCGCAGACGACCGGATGGAGCCTGCCCGAGACGGTCGCCTTGCGCAGCGCCGCGCGCATCTCGTCTGGAGTCGGGATGTGCCCGTCCATGTACTTCTGCATGAGGGCGTCGTCGGTCTCCGCCAGCGACTCGATGAGGCGCTCGCGGTACTTGTCGTACATCGCCTTGTGGTCGGCCGGAACCTCGACGGTCAGGAACTCGGCCCCGAGTGTCTCGTCCTTGAAGTCGTAGGCCTTGCCCTCGATGAGGTCGATGACGCCCTCGAGCGTCTCGGCGGAACCCCACGGGATCTGGACCGGCGTGGGCTTCGCGGCGAGCTTCGTGATCATCATCTCGACGCAGCGGTCGAAGTCCGCGCCGACGCGGTCCATCTTGTTGATGAACGCGATGCGCGGGACCCCGTAGCGGTCGGCCTGGCGCCACACGGTTTCGGACTGCGGCTCGACGCCCGAGACGGCGTCGAAGACGGCGACGGCGCCGTCGAGGACGCGCAGCGAGCGCTCGACTTCCGCCGTGAAGTCGACGTGGCCCGGCGTGTCGATGATGTTGATCCGGATCCCCTTCCAGTGGCAGGTCGTCGCGGCCGAGGTGATCGTGATGCCGCGCTCCTGCTCCTGGACCATCCAGTCCATCGTCGCGGTGCCATCGTGGACTTCGCCGATCTTGTAGTTGACGCCCGTGTAGTAGAGGACGCGCTCCGTCGTCGTCGTCTTGCCGGCGTCGATGTGGGCCATGATGCCGATGTTTCGGCATTTCTCGAGGGGATGGATTCTCGGCATGAGCGTTTGATCCCGTTCCGGGGTGACTGCGCCGTCGAAACCAGGGGTTCTGCAATTCGCTTCGCGAATTGGGCCGAGGCAACGGCGCCCGGCTCTATCCCCGTGATTTCCGCACGCTTTGAGGCGTGTTCCGGGTCTTCGAAAGGACCTGTCCGGGTCTGATCGCTCAGCGCCGGCCGGTTTCCCTTCACCCGGGATGTGGCAGTGCTACCAGCGGTAATGGGCGAAGGCCTTGTTGGCCTCGGCCATCTTGTGGGTGTCCTCCTTCTTCTTCACGGCGTTGCCCCGGTTGTTGGCGGCGTCGAGAAGCTCTCCCGCGAGCTTGTCCCGCATCGTCTTCTCGCCGCGCGCCTGCGCGTACGAGATGACCCAGCGGATCGCGAGCGAGGTCCGCCGGTTCGGCTTGACCTCGACGGGAACCTGGTACGTCGAGCCGCCGACGCGGCGCGACTTGACCTCGAGAACCGGCTTGACGTTCTCGAGGGCCTTCTTGAACGTCTTGAGCGGGTCGTCCGACGTCTTCTGCTCGATCTGCTTCATCGCGCCGTAGAAGATCGACTCGGCGGTGGACTTCTTGCCGCGCTCCATGACGCAGTTGATGAACTTCGTCACGAGCTGGGACTGGTAGAGGGGGTCCGGCAGGACCTCGCGCTTCGGGACTTCACGGCGACGCGGCATTGCTGTTCCTTAAATCCTCAGGCCTTCGGGCGCTTTGCGCCGTACTTGCTGCGCGACTGCTTGCGGTTCGCGACACCGACGGCGTCGAGCGTGCCGCGGATGATGTGGTACCGCACGCCCGGGAGGTCCTTCACGCGGCCCCCGCGGATCATGACGATCGAGTGCTCCTGGAGGTTGTGCCCGATGCCGGGGATGTAGGTCGTGACCTCGATGCCGTTCGTGAGGCGCACGCGTGCGATCTTCCGGAGGGCCGAGTTCGGCTTCTTCGGAGTCGTCGTCTTCACCTGGGTGCACACTCCGCGGCGCTGCGGGCAGGACTGCAGGGCGGGCGACTTCGTCTTGTAACGGACGGCTTCGCGGCCCTTTCTCACGAGCTGGCTGATCGTCGGCATGGGACTTTCGAGACTCCTTCGGAACGCGTGACGAGTCGGATTCCGGTGACGTACGTTCGATCGAGGCGACAACCGACCGCCGAGCGGCCGTTTCCCGGGCGCGACACGACGCATGGCGCCGGGCCGGTCCCCGGGGAAACCTGCGGATCATAAAGATGCCCCGGATGGCTGTCAAGCGCAGGCCCTCCCAGGGAAGCCCGTTTCAGCTCCAGTGGACGGTCTCGGGCACCGTCCGTGGAGGCGCCGGCGTCGTTCCGGCGCCGCGGCCGAGGCCCGGAAAGAGCTCCAAGACCCTCGCCGCGACGCCGTCCGCGTCGAGACGGAAGAGCTGCCGCTGGAACGCCTGCGGACCGTGCTCCACGAACTGGTCCGGGATCGCGTGGGCGAAGACGCCTGCCGACGGGAGACCGGCCGCGTGGACCGCCTCGAGGACCGCGCTGCCAAATCCCCCCATGAGCAGATGCTCCTCGAGGGTGACGAGGAGCGGGGACGCGGCAAGGAGGGTCCGCACGAGGTCGAGGTCCAAAGGCTTGGCGAATCGCGCGTTAGAGACGCCGCAGTTGATCCCCCGAACCTTCAAAGCCGCGGCCGCCTTCTCGGCGACGGCCACCATCGAGCCGTAAGCGAGCAGGTTCACGTCCTTTCCGATCGAGAGAATCTCACCCCTCCCCACCGGAAGGGTCCGGAATGCCGCGTCGAGAGGAACGCCGAGTCCGGCGCCGCGGGGGTAACGGATCGCGAACGGCCGGCCCGACCCCAGCGCGGTGAACAGCAGGTGCTGGAGCTCGTTCTCGTCCTTCGGGGCGGCGACGGTCATGTTCGGGATGCCGCGCGTGTAGGCGATGTCGTAGATCCCCTGGTGCGTCTTCCCGTCGTCCCCGACGAGGCCGGCCCGGTCGATGCAGACCGTCACGGGCAGGTTCTGGAGGCAGACGTCGTGGATGAGCTGGTCGTAGCCGCGCTGCAGAAACGTCGAATAGATGGCGACGACGGGCTTGAGGCCCCCCTTCGCCATCCCGGCAGCCATGATGACGGCGTGCTCCTCGGCGATCCCGACGTCGAAGACGCGGGCCGGGTACGTCTTCCGGACCTCGGCGAGCGCGGTTCCCTCGAGCATCGCAGCCGTGATCGCGACGATTTTCGGATCCGTGTCCATCATCGCGACGAGAGTCTTCGCGAAGACCTGCGACGCCGTCGGCGCCGTTCCGGACCCGGCGACGGGCGTCGGCGTACCGGGCTGGTGGAAGCGCGACGGGTTCTCTTCGGCCTTGTCGTACCCGCGCCCCTTGTGTGTGAGCGCGTGGATGACGACCGGCGTGCCGTCCCTGGCGACGTCCTTCGCCCGGGCGATGGCCTCCTCGAGCTCCTTGTAGTCGTGGCCGTCGATCGGCCCGACGTAGTGGAAGCCGAGCTCGTCCCAGACCAGGTTCGGGAAGAAGAGCCCTTCGACGGAGTTCTTGATCTTCTTCGCGAGGCCCCATGCCTCCTCGCCCTTCGGGAGCTTCTTGAAGAGGCCGTGGCCCTTCTCGGTCAGGCGCTTGTAGACGGGGTGCAGCTCGAACCGGTTGCGCCAGTGAGCGAGCCAGCCGACGTTCTCGGAGATCGACCAGCCGTTGTCGTTCAGGATCACGACGAGACGCTTCGGCTTGATGTGGACGATGTTGTTCAGGGCCTCGTAGCTCGTGCCCGACGTCATCGCGCCATCCCCGACGACCACGACCACGTACGGCTCATCGGCGTCGTCCTGGTGCGCGACCGCGAGCCCGAGCCCGTATGAAAGGCCCGTGCCGGCGTGGCCGGCCGCGAAGGTGTCGTGGTCGCTCTCCGTCGGCTCGGCGAAGCCGGAAAGGCCCCCCGGCTTGCGGATCGTCGCGAACCCCGCCGCGCGCCCCGTGACGAGCTTGTGCGTGTAGCACTGGTTCGACGTGTCCCAGACGAAACGGTCCCGCGGGCTGTGGAACGCGCGATGGAGCGCGAGCGTCAGCTCGACGACGCCGAGGTTCGAGGCGAGGTGCCCGCCGGACCCCGTGATCGTCTCGACGATCACGTCGCGGCACTCGGCGGCGAGGCGGGCGAGCGCCGCGTGGTCCAGGCCGCGGAGATCGTCCGGCCCGTCGATGGTCTCGAGAAGGGTCATCGAGGGTCCCCCAAAAGCGCTCGATCATACAGGGGGGCGTCCTCGCCCCGCGCGAGCGCGGTTCGAACGCGCCGGACGATGCGGTACACCTCCGGGCGCCCGATCTTCACGCCCGGGCCCCTCTCCTCGACCCTCGCGAGCGTCGCCCACGCGAGCGCGACCGGGAGCGCCGTGAACTCCACGATCCCGGCGGTGGCGCCCGCCGCGCGGAGGGTGTCGATGTACTCCCCCGCGACGCCCAGGTCGCGGCGGGCAAGGGCGAAGACGTCCCCGCGCGGGACGCCGGCCGGCAGGTAGCGCCGTCCCTCGGCCGCGTCCTCGTCGGAGTCTTTCAGGATGTTGACGAGCTGGAGCGCCTCCCCGAACGCCCGAGCCCGGGAGCGGAGGTCCATGGCCACGGTTCGAAGAGAAGATTCTTCGAGTAGGAAGAGCTCCGTGAGCAGCTCTCCCACGATCCCTGCCACCGTGTAGCAGTAGGCCTTGAGGTCGTCGAGAGTGTCGAGGACGAGGCCCCCGTCACCGGTTCTTGCGACGAACCGCGCCATCCCTTCCGCCGATCGGACCACGTGGCTTCGGAGGATCGCCGCCCCTTCGGGCCGCAGCGCGGCGAACGCCTCGAAGACGAACGGCGTCTCGGAGATGAGCTCGCGGTAACCCGCGTGGCGCGAAACGCCGGCCTGCGTCCAGACCTGCCCGAGCCGCTCCGCCTCCGTCCGTGTCCCGTTCTTCAGAAGAAATCTGAAATCTCCCAGCGCCGCGATGCGGGCCGCGGGGGGCCAGTGCGTCGCGTCCTCGAACGTGTCGGCGATGCGGAAGAGGAGGTACGCGACGGCGACCTCCCGCCGCGTCGGCTCGGGGAGCGGAGGGATCGAGAGGGCGAACGTGCGACTCGTCTTCTCGAGGAGGTCGAGGAGCTCGGGCACGGACGGGATGTTACCGGCTTCGGAACTCCGGCACGGGAATGCCGAGGAGGCGGTAATCTCCGCCGGAAACGACGGAGGTCCCACGATGAAAAGAGGCGCGCTCGCGGTCGCGGCACTGGCCGCGCTTGCTCTCTGTCCCTCCGCGGCCCCCGCAGCCGCTGCCCACGACGGCCCGGCGGCTCCTCTCCGATTTGCGATCTCCTTTCCGAAGGACCGCAGCGCCGTCCCCCTCGACGGACGCATCCTCCTCGTCGTCTCGAAGGACGGCTCCGAGGAGCCCCGCATGCAGGTCGGGATCGGCCTCGACACGCAGCAGATCTTCGGGATCGACGTGAACGCCCTCGCTCCCGGCGCCGAGGCGATTCTCGACGCGACGGTCCTCGGGTATCCGCTCGAGACGCTCGCGGCGATCCCGAAGGGTTCGTACTTCGTGCAGGCCGTCCTGCACCGGTACGAGACCTTCCATCGTACGGACGGTCACACCGTCAAGCTGCCGATGGACCGAGGCGAGGGCCAGCACTGGAACCTCGCGCCGGGGAACCTCGTGAGCACGCCGCGGAAAATCGACGTCGACCCGGCCCGAAACGAAACGATCCGGGTCTCCCTGGACCGTGTCCTGCCGCCGATCCCGGAGCCGAAGACGACGAAATTCGTCCGGCACGAGCGCATCCGCAGCGAGAGGCTCTCGAAGTTCTGGGGCCGCGACATGTTCCTCGGTGCGCACGTCCTCCTTCCGCTCGGATACGACGAGCACCCGGGCGCCCGATACCCGTTCGTCATCTTCCACGGGCATTTCCCGGAGACGATCGAGGGCTTTCGCGAGGAGCCGCCCGACCCGGACCTGAAGCCGAAGTACAGCGAGAGGTTCCACGTCCCGGGCTACAACCGAATCGAGCAGGAACAGGCGTACCAGCTCTACAGGGACTGGACGTCGCCCGGCTTCCCCCGCGCGATCGTCGTCGAGATCCAGCACGCGAACCCCTACTACGACGACTCCTACGCCGTGAACTCCGAAAACCTGGGCCCCTACGGCGACGCGATCGAGTACGAGCTCATCCCGTACCTCGAGAAGAAGTACCGCGCGATCGGCGCCGGGTGGGCGCGCTTCGCGTACGGCGGCTCGACCGGCGGATGGGAGGCGATGGCGGTCCAGGTCTTCTATCCCGACGACTACAACGGCATCTACGCCGCCTGCCCCGATCCAATCGACTTCCGGGCCTACACCGTCGTCGACATCTACAAGGACCGAAATGCCTACGACGACGACGCGCCCTGGAAAAGGATCCCGCGCCCCGGGCACCGCGACTCCTTCGGGCGCATCTCGGCCACCGTGCAGGACATGAACCGCCTCGAGCTCGTCCTCGGGACGAACGGCCGCTCCGGCGAGCAGTGGGACATCTGGCAGGCCGTCTATTCGCCCGTGGGCGCCGACGGCTACCCGAAGCCGATCTGGGACCAGAAGACCGGTGTCATCGACAAGGACGTGGCGGCGTACTGGAGGGATCACTTTGACCTGACGGCCATCCTGAAGAGGGACTGGGAGAAGGGCCTCGGGAAAAAGCTCGAGGGCAAGCTCAACATCTTCGTCGGCGAGGCGGACAGCTACTTCCTGAACAACGCCGTCGTCCTCGCCGAGGAGACCCTGAAGTCCGTGAAGAACCCGCCGTCCGGCGCGTTCGTGGACTACGAGCCGCGCGCCGAGCACTGCTGGAACGGGGACCACACGCGCCCGAACGCGATCTCGCGCCTGAGGTACCACCAGATGTTCCTGCCGCGGATCGTCGAGCGGATCCGGAAAACGGCGCCGCCCGGGGCGGACCTCAAGAGCTGGGACTACTGAGGTCCTTCTTCAAGGGAGGGAGTCCCCGACTCCCCCCTTTGGATCCCCCCGTATGGGCAGTGCCGGCAGCCCGATCCGCAGCAGCTGCCGTAGCGCAGGAGATACGTCGTCGTGAAGACCTCGTAGCCGGTCTTCGGGTCGATGTACGTGTCCTTCCCCTCGGCGAGCGCCTTCGCGTGCAGCCGGTCGATCTCGTCCACGGGGGGATTGTCCGCTGAAGACGATGAAAACGAAGAGGACCGCCTTGCGGCGGCCCAGGGGATTGAAGATTTTCTTAGAAAGTAATAGGGCTGGAGAGGCGCCGCGGCTCATGGCGAGACGCGTGGATGACGTCGCCCTCCTGACCACTCGAAGAAAAGGGGGATCCAAAGGGGGGAGCCGCAGGCTCCCCCCTATGCAGAATCCTCGTTCCTAGACCTCGTCGTCGAGGTCCGCCGCGATGACGGGCGTCTCGTCGTCGAAGTAGAGCTCCTCCGTCTCCTCGGGCGCGGGCGGGATCTCCTCCCGCTCGAGGACGACGTTGCGGTAGTAGTCCATGCCGGTGCCGGCGGGGATGAGCCGCCCGACGATGACGTTCTCCTTGAGGCCCCTGAGGAGGTCCACGCGCCCCGCGATGGACGCCTCCGTGAGGACGCGCGTCGTCTCCTGGAACGACGCGGCCGACACGAACGAGTCCGTCGAGAGCGACGCCTTCGTGATCCCGAGCAGCAGCGGGCGGCCCTGGGCGGCCTTGCCGCCGGCGTTCAGGATGCGCTCGTTTTCCTCGTTGAACCGGAAGCGGTCGACCTGCTCGTCGACGAGGAACTCCGTGTCGCCGACCTCCTCGATGCGGACGCTGCGCATCATCTGGCGGACGATGACCTCGATGTGCTTGTCGTTGATGCCGACGCCCTGCGAGCGGTAGACCTCCTGGATCTTGTCGGTCATGTACCGCTGAAGCTCCTTCTCGCCCTTGACGGCGAGGATGTCGTGCGGCGACGGGTCGCCCTCTGTGAGCGGATCGCCCGCCTCCACCCTCTCGCCGTCCTGGACCATGACGTGCGCGCCGCGCGGGACGAGCATCTCGCGCTTCTGGCCGTCCTCGGACTCGACGACGATCTTCTGCTGGCCCTTGACCGAGCCCGCGTGGTGCACGACCCCGGAGATCTCCGTGATGACGGCCGGCTCCTTCGGGCGGCGCGCCTCGAAGAGCTCGACGACGCGCGGGAGGCCGCCGACGATGTCGCGGGTGCGCTTCTTCTCGACGGGCTTCTTCGCGAGCGCGTCGCCGGGATTCACGACGTCGCCGTCCGCCACCATGAGGTGGGACGGGATCGGCAGCGCGTACTTGCGCTCCTCCCCGCCCTTGCCCGTCACGACGAGCGTCGGCGCCCTCTTCTCGGTCGTCCCGGTCGTCTCGACGACGATCTTCTGCGTGAGGCCGGTGACCTTGTCCGTCTCCTCGCGCAGGTTCTCGCCCTCGAGGATGTCGCGGTACGAGACCTTGCCCGCGATGTCCGACAGGATCGGGGACGCGAACGGGTCCCAGCTCACGAGAAGCTGGCCCGGCTTGACCTCCTCGCCGTCCGCCACCTTGAGGACGGAGCCGTAGGCGAGCGAGTAGCGCTCCTTCTCGCGCCCCTTGGCGTCGAGGAGAACGAGCTTGCTGTTGCGGTTCACGACGACCTTCGTGCCGTCCTTCTTGCTGACCTGGATCGCGTTGAGCAGCTTGACGATGCCGGGGTTCTTCGCCACGTGGCGCGCCGCCTCGGAGACGCGGGCCGTGCCGCCGTAGTGGAACGTCCGCATCGTGAGCTGCGTGCCGGGCTCGCCGATGGACTGCGCCGCGATGACGCCGACCGCCTCTCCGATGTCGACGAGGTCGCCCGTCGCGAGGTTGCGGCCGTAGCAGCGCCGGCAGACGCCGCGGCGGGTCTCGCACGTGAGGACCGAGCGGATCTTGACGCGCTCGATGCCGGCTTCCTGGACGCGGCCGGCGAGCTCTTCCGTGATCGTCTCGTTCGCGGCGACGATGCGCTCGTCGGACGCCGGGTCGTCCACGTCCTCCTGGACGATGCGGCCCACGATGCGGTCGCGGAGCGGCTCGAGGATCTCGCCGCCCTCGACGATCGCCGAGACGACGATCCCGTCGATCGTGCCGCAGTCCTCTTCCGTGATGATGACGTCCTGCGCGACGTCGACGAGCCGGCGCGTGAGGTAGCCGGAGTCGGCCGTCTTGAGCGCCGTGTCCGCGAGGCCCTTGCGCGCGCCGTGCGTCGAGATGAAGTACTCGAGGACCGTGAGGCCCTCGCGGAAGTTCGAGATGATCGGCTGCTCCATGACCTCGCCCGAGGGCTTGGACATGGGGCCGCGCATCCCGGCGAGCTGCCGGACCTGCTCCTTGGAGCCACGGGCGCCGGAGTCCGCCATCATGTAAATGGGATTGAACTCGCCGCCGCCGACGCCGTCGGACGACTTCATCTCCTTGAACATCGCGTCCGAGACGGTCTCGGTGATCCGGTGCCAGATGTCGATGATCTTGTTATGGCGCTCGCCGTCCGTGATCGCGCCCTGCTGCCGCTGGTTCTCGACCTCGAGGACTTCCTTGCGGGCGCGGTTCACGAGCTCGCCCTTGTTGGCGGGCACGCGCATGTCGTCCACGCCGATCGAGATGCCGGCGCGCGTCGCGACGTTGAACCCGAGCGTCTTGACGATGTCGAGGATCTCGACCGTGCGCTCGAGGCCGAACGTCACGAAGCAGTAGTTCACGAGGTCCTGGAGGCCCTTCTTGCGGAGCGTGCCGTTCAGGAACGGGATCTCCGGGGGCAGGTTTGCGGAGAGCAGGACGCGCCCGACGGTCGTCTCGATGCGGGTGCGGCTGCACGCGATCGGGTCCGTGTGGACGATGTCCTGGTCGTTGAGGACCTGGCTCTCGAGATCGATGAGGCTGCCCGTGAAGCGAACGGCGATCCCGGCGTGCGTATCGACCTCGCCCGCCTCGTGCGCGAGGACGACCTCGTCGAAGCTCGAGAAGACGCGGCCCTCTCCCTTGCACCCTTCCTTGCGCCGGGTCAGGTAATAGAGGCCGAGGACGAGATCCTGCGACGGGACCGTGAGCGGCTTGCCGTGCGCCGGCGACAGGATGTTGTGCGAGGAAAGCATGAGGACCTGCGCCTCGACCTGCGCCTTCGGCGAGAGCGGGACGTGGACGGCCATCTGGTCGCCGTCGAAGTCCGCGTTGAACGCGGCGCAGACGAGCGGGTGGATCTTGATCGCCTTGCCCTCGATGAGGACGGGCTCGAACGCCTGGATGCCGAGGCGGTGGAGCGTCGGCGCGCGGTTCAGGAGGACCGGGTGCTCCTTGATGACCTCCTCGAGCGCGTCCCAGACCTCGTTCGGCGCCTGCTCGACGAGCTCCTTGGACGCCTTGATCGTGGACGTGATCCCCTTCTGCTCGAGCCGGTGATAGATGAACGGCTTGAAGAGCTCGAGCGCCATCTTCTTCGGCAAGCCGCACTGGTGGAGCTTGAGCTCCGGCCCGACGACGATGACGGAACGGCCCGAGTAGTCCACCCGCTTGCCGAGGAGGTTCTGGCGGAAGCGGCCCGACTTGCCCTTGAGCGTGTCCGAGAGCGACTTGAGCGGGCGGTTGTTCGAGCCCTTGAGGACACGACCGCGGCGGCCGTTGTCGAACAGGGCGTCGACGGCCTCCTGGAGCATGCGCTTCTCGTTGCGCACGATGACCTCGGGCGCGCGGAGCTCGAGGAGCTTCTTGAGCCGGTTGTTGCGGTTGATGACGCGGCGGTAGAGGTCGTTGAGGTCCGACGTCGCGAAGCGGCCGCCGTCCAGGGGGACGAGGGGCCGGAGTTCCGGGGGAATGACGGGGATGACGTTCAGGATCATCCACTCCGGCCGGTGGCCGGAACGCCGGAACGCGTCGACGACCTTGAGCCGCTTGGCGGCCTTCAGGCGCTTGAGAGCGGACGTCTCCGTCTTCATGACGAGGCGCAGCTCCTCGGCGAGGTCGTCGATGTTGACGCTCTGGAGAAGTTCCTGGATCGCCTCGGCCCCCATCTTCGCGACGAAAGCGTCGACGCCGTACTTGACCTTCAGCTCGCGGAACTTCTCTTCCGTGATGAGGCTCTTGATCTCGAGGTTCTCGTCCTCCGAGAGCGGACCCGGATCGATGACGACGTACTGCTCGAAGTAGAGAATTCGCTCGAGGTCGCGGAGCGTCAGGTCGAGGAGGTGCCCGATGCGGCTCGGCAGGCCCTTGAAGAACCACACGTGCGAGACGGGCGCCGCCAGCTCGATGTGGCCCATGCGCTCGCGCCGCACCTTCGACTTCGTGACCTCGACGCCGCACTTGTCGCACACGACGCCGCGGTGCTTCATTCTCTTGTACTTGCCGCAGAGGCATTCCCAGTCGGTGATCGGGCCGAAGATCTTCGCGCAGAAGAGGCCGTCCCGCTCCGGCTTGAACGTGCGGTAGTTGATCGTCTCGGGCTTCGTGACCTCGCCGAAGGACCACGAGCGGATCTTCTCGGGGCTCGCGAGGGCGATCTTGATCGCGTTGAAGTCACGAGGACCCGGGTTCCGGAACGGGGAGACCGCGCCGGAGCCCGGGAAAGCGGAAGAGGGCGAAAAGGCTTCCATGTTTCCTCTTCTCCTTAAACCTTCAGCAGCTCGACGTCGAGGCAGAGCGACTGCAGCTCGCGGACGAGCACGTTGAAGGACTCGGGCAGGCCCGGCTCGTCCGGAACCTCGCCCTTGACGATCGCCTCGTACACCTTGGAACGGCCCTCGACGTCGTCCGACTTGACGGTAAGGAGCTCCTGGAGCGTGTACGCCGCGCCGTAGGCCTCGAGGGCCCAGACCTCCATCTCGCCGAACCGCTGGCCTCCGAACTGGGCCTTGCCGCCCAGGGGCTGCTGTGTGATGAGCGAATAGGGGCCGATCGAGCGCGCGTGGATCTTGTCGTCCACGAGGTGCGAGAGCTTGAGCATGTAAATGTAGCCGACGGTGACTTCCTGCTCGAAGCGCGAGCCCGTCATGCCGTCGTAGAGGACCGTTTTGCCGCTCGTCGGGAGGTCGGCCTTGCGGAGGAGAGCGCGGATTTCCTCCTCGGAGCAGCCGTCGAAGACCGGCGTCGCGATGTTCATGCCGAGCGCCCGCGCGGCCCACCCGAGGTGGGTCTCGAGGATCTGTCCGACGTTCATGCGCGACGGGACGCCGAGGGGGTTCAGGACGATCTCGACCGGCGTGCCGTCCGGCAGGTACGGCATGTCCTCTTCGGGGAGGATGCGGCTGATGACGCCCTTGTTGCCGTGGCGTCCGGCCATCTTGTCGCCGACCTGGAGCTTTCGCTTCATCGCGACGAAGACCTTCACCGTCTTGTTCACGCCGGGGGCGAGCTCGTCGCCCTTCGCGAGGAGGTTGACGCGGTCCGCGCTCACCTTCTTGATGACGTCGATCTGCGAGTCCGTGCGCTGGAGGATGAGCCGCACCTGGTCGCGGATCTCCTCGTCCTTGAGCTTCAGCCCCTTGAGCATGCGGGGCGTCATCATCCCGATCTTCTCGACCGTGAGCTTGCCGCCCTCCTTGACGAGGACGTTGCCCTGCGAGTCGGAGACGTCCTCGAGGACGGTCCGGCCGGCGAGGAGCGACTCGATCTTCTCCTTCGCCTCGGTGCGGATGATGCGGATCTCGTCGTCCGCGTTCTTCGTGAGGCGCCCGATCTCCTCGTCGAGAATCTGCTTGGCGCGGGCGTCCTTCTGCTTCTCCTCGTCCTTGCGCGTGAAGATCTTCACGTCGACGACGACGCCCTCGATTCCCGGCGGGCACTTCAGCGAGGCGTCGCGCACGTCGCCGGCCTTCTCGCCGAAGATCGCGCGGAGGAGCTTCTCCTCGGGGGTGAGCTGGGTCTCGCCCTTCGGCGTGACCTTGCCGACGAGGATATCGCCGGGCTTGACGTTTGCGCCGATGCGGACGATTCCGGAGTCGTCGAGGTCGCGGAGAGCGTGTTCCGAGACGTTCGGGATGTCCTTCGTGATCTCCTCGGCGCCGAGCTTCGTCTCGCGGGCCTCGATCTCGAACTCCTCGATGTGGATGGAGGTGTAGTAGTCCTCCTTGACCATCTTCTCGGAGATGAGGATCGCGTCCTCGTAGTTGTAGCCGCGCCACGGCATGAACGCGACGAGGATGTTCCGCCCGAGGGCGAGCTCGCCCTGCGACGTGCACGGGCCGTCGGCGAGAACCTGACCCGCGACGACGCGGTCACCTTCCTTGACGACGGGCTTCTGGTTGATGCACGTGTTCTGATTCGAGCGCCGGAACTTGAGGAGCGGGTAGATGTCCGCCCCGAAGTCCTTCGTCTCGCCGTCCTCGCCCGTGATCTGGACGCGGACGATGATCCGACGGGCGTCGACCGTGTCGACGATCCCGTCCCGCTTGCAGGTGACGACGGCGCCGGAGTCGCGGGCGACGACGCCCTCGAGGCCCGTGCCGACGAGAGGCGGCTCCGTGCGGAGCAGCGGCACGGACTGCCGCTGCATGTTCGAGCCCATGAGCGCGCGGTTCGCGTCGTCGTGCTCGAGGAACGGGATGAGGGCCGCGGCGACGGACACGAGCTGCTTCGGCGACACGTCCATGAACTGGACGGCGGCCTTCTCCACCGTGACGAACTCGCCTCCGGCGCGCGCGACGATCCGGTCCTCCGTGAAGCGGCCGCGGTCGTCCACCTCCGCGTTCGCCTGGGCGATCGTGTAGTTCTCCTCCTCCCAGGCGGGCTGGAAGAACGCGGTCGGGCGCCCGACGGGGACGCGCTTGTGGCCCTTGCGGAGACGGGCGACCGCCTCCTCGAGCTCCTCGGCCTCGACGATCTGGCCCTTCTTCCAGCCCGAGTCGCCGACCGTGACGACCTCGTAGTGGTCGAGGACGCGGCCGCTCTTGACCTTCTTGTACGGGCTCTCGATGAACCCGAACTCGGAGATCCGCGCGAAGCACGAGAGAGACGAGATGAGGCCGATGTTCGGGCCCTCCGGCGTCTCGATCGGGCAGATGCGGCCGTAGTGCGTCGCATGGACGTCGCGCACCTCGAAGCCGGCGCGCTCGCGCGAGAGGCCGCCCGGCCCGAGGGCCGAGAGCCGGCGCTTGTGCGTGACCTCGGACAGGGGGTTCGTCTGGTCCATGAACTGCGAGAGCTGCGAGGACCCGAAGAACTCCTTGATCGCCGCGATGACGGGCTTGGAGTTGATGAGATCGTGCGGCATCGCCGAGTCGATGTCCTGGTGAACGGACATCTTTTCCTTGATCGCGCGCTCCATTCTCACGAGGCCGATCCGGAACTGGTTCTCGAGGAGCTCGCCGACACAGCGGACCCGGCGGTTCCCGAGGTTGTCGATGTCGTCCGTCTTGCCGATGTCGCGCTTGAGCTTCAAGAGCTGGTCGATCACGACGTAGAAGTCCTCCGCCGTGAGGGTCTTCTGGTCGAGCGACGTCGAGAGGCCGGTCCGGATGTTGAACTTGAAGCGGCCGACGCGGCTGAAGTCGTATTTCCTCGGGTCGAAGAACATGCCCGCGAAGAGGTTCTTCGCGCTCTCGTCAGTCGGCGGATCGCCGGGGCGCATGCGCTTGTAGATCTCGAGAAGAGCCTCGCGCTTCGTCTTGACGCCGTCCTTGCGGAGCGTCGCAATGAGCGTCTCGCCGATCGGCTCCCAGTCCGGAAAGATGGCCTCGACGCCGGTCGCCTGCTTGTCCTCGAGCTGGGCGGCGAGATCCTCGGGGATCTCCGAGCCGGTCTCGAAGAGGACCTCGCCCGAGGCGAGGTCGACGACGTCGGCGGCGAAGAGGGCACGGCCGAGCTTCGCCGGGTCGACGGTCACCTCGACGCTCTCACCCTTCGCGAGCGATTCCTTCGCCTCCGCCGTGAGCTTGACGTCGGCGAAGATGCGGCCGTCCTTCTTCATCCCGCGCAGGTGCTTGAGGCGGAGTTCCTCCTTCGCGAGGACGTCGGGCGGGAGGACGAGACGCGCCTTGCCCTTCTCGTACGAGACCTTCACGGCCGAATAGAACTTCTTGAGGATCAGCTCGTCGCTCTCGAGGCCGAGAGCGCGAAGGAACACGGTCCCCGGGAACTTCCTCTTTCGGTCGATGCGGACGCCGAAGAGACCCTTCGGGTCGACCTCGAACTCGACCCACGAGCCCCGGTACGGAATGATCTTGCCGATGAGAGTGTGGGCGCCTTCCCGCGTGAAGAACACGCCGGGCGAGCGGTGGAGCTGAGAGACGATGACGCGCTCGGTCCCGTTGATGACGAACGTCCCGTTCTCGGTCATGAGCGGGATCTCGCCGAAGTAGACCTCTTCCTCCTTGATGTCGCGAATCGGCCATTCCTTCGGAGCGCCCTTCCCCGTCGGAGCGTTCTCCTTGTCGAACACCTTGAGGCGGAACGTCACCTTGAGCGGCACGGAGTACGTCGCGCCGCGCTCCTGGCACTCCGCGACGGAGTACGGGAGGCGCAGCTCGACCGGCGTGCCGCAGACCTCGTCGATCGTGACCTTGTTCGCGTTCGGGTGGCCGCACACGCCGCATTCGACGCGCGTCGCGCGCGGGTCCTTCACCTTCACGACCGCGCCGCAGTGCTCACACGAGAAGCGCAGGTGCTGGAGCCCTTCGAGCCGGCCGCTGCGGGACTTCCATTCGCCGATGCGGTAGGACACGAACTCGAGCGCGCACGTCTCCCGGAAGTCGCTGAACGGGAAAACGCTCTTGAAGACGGCCTGCAGACCGACGTCCTGCCGCTCTTCGGGCAGGAGGTCCATCTGGAGGAAGTCCTCGTACGACTTGCGCTGGACGTCGATGAGGTTCGGGAGCGGCAGGAAAGAGCGGATCTTGCCGAAGCTCGTCCGCTCCTTGGCGCCGGGAGCGAGGGTGCGGGAATTCATTTGGATTTCAGCTCCAGTCTGTGGATCACCGGTGGACCGGGCGAAAAGAAGGAGAGGGAAACGAGAGGGAAGAGAAAATCTGCTTAGAAGGGGTCACAGCCGCGCCGTCTCCCCTTTCGAGCTGCGCCCGCCCGGGGCTCCGCCGGGGCTCTTCTCTTTTTTCCTTCTAAGAGAATCCCCCGGCGGCGAATCCCGGCGCGGAGACGTCTCGGAAGACGTCTTACTTGACCTCCACCTTCGCGCCCGCGTCCTCGAACTTCTTCTTGATGGAAGCGGCCTCGTCCTTCGACACGCCTTCCTTGATGGTGCCGAGGTTCTCGACGAGATCCTTGGCTTCCTTGAGACCGAGCGAGGCGTTGACCTCGCGGACGACCTTGATGACGTTGATCTTGTTGGAACCGGCTTCCTTGAGCGCGACGGTGAATTCCGTCTGCTCCTCGGCGGCGGCGGCGGCGGCCGGGGCGGCGGCGGCGGCCGGGGCGGCCATCATCGCGGCGGACACGCCGAACTTCTCCTCGAGAGCCTTCACGAGGTTGTTCAGCTCGAGGACGGACATCGACTCGATTTCCTTGACGAAAGTCTCGACGTTGAGAGCCATGGTTCTTTCTCCTGATTCTTCGGCTTATGCCGCGGTTTCTTGGGATTTGGCTTTCTGTTCGGCGACCGCGGCGAGCGTCGCGGCGACGTTGCGGTGTGGGGCGGAGAGGACCGTCACGAGGCGCCTCACCGGCGACTGCATGAGGCCCAGGAGCTTGGCGACGAGCTCGGTGCGCGACGGCAGGTTTGCGAGGGTCTCGAGCTCCTTCGCGGCGACGGGCTTGCCGTCGAGGAGAGCCGCCTTGACCTTTACGTGCGGGTTCGTCTTACCGAAAGTGTGGAGGACCTTCGCGAGGGCGACGACGTCGGTCGTGCTGAAGGCGATGCCCGTCATTCCCGAGAAGTGCTCCTTGAGCGAGCCGAGAGGCTTGTCCTCCAGCGCGCGCAGCGCGAGCGTGTTCTTCACGACGACGTACTCGGAATTCGCGGCACGGATCTGGCGCCTGAGGTCCGTCACGGCCGGAACGGTGAGGCCCTTGTAGTCGATCAGGAACGCGTGGGATGCCTTTCCCACGGTCGCCGCGAGCTCGGCGAGCTCCTCGGTCTTGGAAGCGCGGGTGGTCGTCATTTACGCCGTCCTCCCGACGAGCTTCTCGGCGGTCGAGGGATCCACCGGGACGCCCGGGCCCATCGTCGACGAGAGGACGACGGACTTCATGTACTTGCCCTTCGCGGCGGCGGGCTTCGCCTTCTGGACCGCCGTGAGAAGCGCTTCGGTGTTCTCGACGAGCTGGGCCTCGGGGAACGAGACCTTGCCCACGGGAACGTGGATGATCGCCGTCTTGTCGACGCGGAACTCGATCTTGCCGGCCTTCAGCTCCTTGACGGCCTTGCCGACGTCGAACGTCACGGTCCCGGCCTTCGGGTTCGGCATGAGCCCGCGCGGCCCGAGCACCTTCCCGAGACGCCCGAGCGACTTCATCATGTCCGGCGTCGCGACGAGGGCCTCAAAGTCGAGGAAGCCGGCCTGGATCTTCGCGACGAGGTCGTCCCCGCCGACGTGATCGGCGCCGGCCGCCTCGGCTTCCTTGACCTTCTCGCCCGAGGCGACGACGGCCACGCGGGTCGTCTTCCCGAGGCCGTGCGGCAGCACGACCGTGCCGCGCACCATCTGGTCCGCGTGCTTCGGGTCGACGCCGAGGCGGAGGGCCACTTCGACGGTCTCGTTGAACTTGGCGAACGCCGCCGACTTGACGAGCGCGACGGCCTGGGAGACGTCGTAGAGCTTCGCCGGGTCGACTTTCGCGGCGGACGCGGTGAATTTCTTGCCACTCATGGTGTGTTTCACTCCGGAGTCGGTCGCGTCCCCCGGGTCCGGCGGTGAGAAGCCCCGGGGCATCCCGGGCACCGACGAACCGCGCGCCGGGAGAGGCCCGGCGCGGGAGGCTTCCGCCTCGTTGATCGCGGCGTCAGCCGACGACCTCGATTCCCATGGATCGCGCGGTCCCCTCCACCGACTTGACGGCGGCGGCGAGGTCCACGGTGTTCAGGTCGACGAGCTTGAGCTTCGCGATTTCCTCGACCTGCTTTTTCGTCACCTTGCCGACCTTCGTCTTGTTCGGAACGCCGGAGCCCTTTTCGAGCTTGGCGGCCTTCTTGAGCAGGACGGCGGCGGGAGGCGTCTTCGTGATGAACGAGTACGACCGGTCCGAATACACCGTGACGACGACGGGGATGATGAGCCCGGCGTCCTTCGCGGTCTTCGCGTTGAAGGCCTTGCAGAAGTCCATGATGTTGACGCCCTGAGGGCCGAGCGCCGTGCCCACGGGCGGAGCCGGGGTGGCCTTCCCCGCCTCGATCTGGAGCTTGACGTAACCGGTTACTTTCTTTGCCATGGTTGCTGCCTTCTCTCAGAGCTTCTGAACCTGAACGAACTCGAGCTCGACCGGAGTCGGGCGCCCGAAGATGGTGACGAGGACGCGGAGCGTCGAGCGCTCGAGGTTGATGTCCTCGACCGTGCCCGTGAATTCCTTGAAGGGGCCGTCCGTGATCTTGACCTGCTCTCCGCGCTCGTAGACGTAGCGCGGCTTCGGCTTCTCCTTGGACTCGGCCGTGTGGTGGAGGATCGAGTCGACCTCGTCCTGCGTAAGCGGGACGGGCGCCTTCGACGAGCCGCCGACGAAGCCCGTGACCTTCGGCGTGTTGCGCACGAGGTGCCACGTCTCGTCGGACATCTCCATCTGGACGAGGACGTAGCCCGGGAAGAACTTCCGCTCGACGTTGCGGCGCTTTCCGGCCTTCATCTCGACGACGGTCTCCTTCGGCACACGGATCTCGCCGAAATGGACCTCCATCCCGAGCGCCTTGATGCGGTTCTGCAGCTCCGTGACGACACGGTCCTCGAACCCGGAGTACGTGTGGACGATGAACCAGTCCATGTGCGGTGCCGCCGCGGCCGGGGCCGCGCTCACCTGTTCCTGGGGATCGACTTCGCTCACCGCTGTGCCTTTATCGGTTACGTCTCAGCCGCCGAAGGCGGCGAAGAGCTTGTTCACGAGCGGCGTGACTGCCGCGTCGACGAGGAAAAGGAAGATGCCCACGAGAACGGTGTAGACGATGACGACCATCGTCGTCCCGACCACCTCGTCCCTGTCCGGCCACGAAACCTTGGCGGTTTCCTTCTTGACGTCCGAGAGGAAGCCGCGGAAGGTGGTCCAACGTTCGGTGAAGTTCATGTCGTTTCGTTCGTCCTTCGTCTCGATTTCTGTCCGTCGTCTCGTGTCGTGATCCCGGCCGAGGTTGGCAGGGGTGCGGGGATTCGAACCCCGAACCTACGGTTTTGGAGACCGCCGCTCTAGCCAGTTGGAGCTACACCCCTGTGCGTCGTCGCGGGAAAACAAGCTGCGTGAGATGGAGCGGGAGACGGGATTCGAACCCGCGACCAACAGCTTGGAAGGCTGTGACTCTACCCCTGAGTTACTCCCGCTCAAGAGAGCGACCGGTGCGGAGAAGGCTCGGGAGAACCCGACCCCCGGGCTCTCCTGATGATAAATGGAGCCCACGAGCAGATTTGAACTGCTGACCCCGTCCTTACCAAGGACGTGCTCTACCAACTGAGCTACGTGGGCAGGATCGAGCCTCAGTGGGGGGGTCCGGGGGGATAGTACCCCCGGGAAAAAATCAGCCGGCAGCTGACCACCATCTTTCGCTCCGCGAAAGATGGTGGGCAGAGAGGGATTCGAACCCCCGTAGCACGTCAGTGCGGCAGATTTACAGTCTGCTGCCATTAACCACTCGGCCATCTGCCCATTCCGTCCTTCATCCGTCCCTTGTCCGGCCCCCGGAGGCTGTTCCTGGAGCTGGCGATGGGACTTGAACCCGCAACCTGCCGATTACAAATCGGCTGCTCTGCCAATTGAGCTACGCCAGCACCCGCATTCCCAGCCAGAGAGAGCTCAACCGTGCGACCCGATGACCTTGAAAACACGAAGACCGCACGGCTTCGCGCACCCGGCGAGGCGCGAATCAAGGGTTATACCAGTCGCTCGGAAACCTCGTCAAGCCATTTTCATGCCGCAGTTCGTCATCCGGACTGCCGCCGAACCCATTCGTAGAGGAGGATCCCGGCCGCGACCGAGACGTTTAGCGAGCCGGACCCCGCGGCCATCGGGATCGACAGGATCCGGTCGCAGGTCTCGCGGGTCAGGCGTCTCAGACCCGTCCCCTCGGAGCCCAAGCAAAGAACGGCGTCGCCGGAAACATCGACTTTCCAGAGACTTTCGCCCGCCATCGCGGCTCCGTAGATCCAGAAACCGGCCTCCTTCGCCTGCTCGAGGAAGCGGGCTGCGTTGACGACCCTGCCCACCCTGACCCGCTCCAAAGCCCCCGCCGCGGCCTTTGCCACCGCCTCGTTCAGGCCGGCCGAGTGCCTTTCCGTCAGGACGACCGAGGCCCCCGCGGCCGCCGCCGTGCGGAGGACGGCCCCGAGGTTCCCCGGATCGGTCACCTCGTCCAGGAAGAGGACGCAGCGGGCGCCCTTCGGACCGGCGAGGCACGCCTCCACGTCGTCGTATTCACGCTCGGCGACCCGGGCCGCGACTCCGTTGTGGGCCCGCCCCGCGACGCGGTCCAGCTCCTCCTTCGCGACGAGGCGCACCGGGACGCCGGCGCCGCGCGCGAGCTCCTCGATCTCCGAGGCCCGCGCGTCCTTGCGCCCGCGCTGCACGAGCAGCGCCTCGATCGCGCGCGGTCTCTTTTCGAGGACCTCACGGACCGGGTGAAAGCCCGACACGATCACGGTCTCTACTCGGCCGCGTCGCCTTCGGCAAGCAGGACGACCGTGGCGGCGACGCCTTCTCCCCGGCCGAAGTCCGTCAGGCCGTTTCCCGACGACGCCTTCACGGAGACGCGGTCCACCGGAATCCCGAGGAGGGCCGCGATGTTCGCGCGTATCGCCTGCCGGAACTCCGCCACGCGCGGCTTCCCGGCCAGGATCGTCACATCCACGTTCAGGATCTGCGGATGATCCGTCAGGTCGCGGACGTGGCGGACGAAGGCCTCCCCGCCCGCGCCCGACCACTCGGGACGGTCCGTCCCGAACACGGTGCCGAGGTCGCCGGCGGCGGCCGCCCCGAGGAGCGCGTCCGCGAGCGCATGCAGAACGACGTCGCCGTCCGAGTGGCCGACGGGCCCGGCGTCCGACGGAATCGCGACGCCGCCCAGCACGCACGGCCGGCCGGGGGCAAGCCGGTGGGCGTCGAAGCCGTGTCCGATCCTCATCGCGTCACGCGCCGGCCCGGCCGAGCCAGGCCTCGGCCCACGCGAGGTCCTCGGGGTACGTGATCTTGATGTTCCAGCGCGACGTGAGGACGACCGTGACCTCGCCGCCGGAACGTTCCACGAGTTCCGCGTCGTCCGTCGCCTCGGGTCCGCCTTCCTTCGCAAGGCCCTTGCGGAGGATCGCGGCGCGGAAGGCCTGCGGCGTCGTCGCGGCGACGAGGTCGCCTCGCGACACGGTCTCGCGGATCTTCCCGGCCTCGACCCTCTTGATCGTCTCGACGATGGAGAAGCCCGCGATCGCCGCGCCCGTCGCGTCGGCGGCGTCCACGACGGCCTTCACCTCGAGCGGGTCGACGAGAGGCCGCGCCGCATCGTGGACGAGGATGAGTGCGTCGTCGTCTTTCGGGTCGGCCGCCGCGAACGCCCGGGCGACGGACTCACGGCGTGTGACGCCGCCCTCGACGAGAACGTACGGGAGGGGCGCCGGGCTGAGCGCGGCGTGGAAGTCGGCGTCACAGCCGCCCGGAATCGCGACGACGGCCGAGGCGACGCGCCTCGACGCCGCGAGCCGCTCGAGCGCGTGGACGATCAGCGGCTTTCCCGCGAGGAGGACGAGCGCCTTCGGACCGCCCTCGTGGAAGCGAGTGCCGAAGCCGGCCGCCGGGACGAGAGCCGTGGCCTGGCTCACCGGGCGAAGACTTCCACTTCTTTCGTCTTGAGGATCTGGTCGACGTCGCCGACGCTCTTGTCCGTGAGCTTCTGGACGTCGTCGAGCGCCCGCTTCTCGTCGTCCGCGGAGACACCGGACGCCTTCGCGTCCTTCTTGATCGCATCGTTCGCCTCGTGGCGATGGTGCCGGATCTCGACCCTCGCGTGCTCGGCGAAGCCGTGAGCCTTCTTGACGATCTCCTTGCGCCGCTCCTCGGTGGGCTGCGGGACGGGAATCCGGACGACCTTGCCGTCGGACGACGGGTTGAGCCCCAGGTCGCTCGTGCGGATCGCCTTCTCGATCGCCGGACAGAGCGAGGGCTCCCAGGGCACCGCGAGCAGGAGCGTCGCGTCCGGCGCCGAGAGGTTCGCGACCTGGTTGAGCGGCGTGGGCGTCCCGTAGTACTCGACGAGGATCCCCTCGAGGAGGCCGACGGAGGCGCGCCCCGTCCGGAGGTGCTTGAGCTCGTGCTTGAGCGCCTCGAGCGCGGCGTGCATCCGCCTCTCGGCTTCCTTCTTGGTCTCGGCGATCGTCGGCATGGGCGTCTCCTTCTCCGGCGGGCGGGGCCTCAGGCGTGCCCCGCCTCGACCACGCTTCCCACCGGCTCGCCCATCACGACGCGGCGGATGTTCCCGGGGACGAGCAGGTTGAAGACGCGGATCGGCATGCGATTGTCACGGCAGAGCGCCACCGACGTCGCGTCCATGACGGCGAGCCGCTTCTCGAGCACGTCCTGGTAGGTGACCCGTGGCAGGAACTCGGCCTTCGGGTCCTTCTGCGGGTCGTCCGAGTAGATCCCGTCGACGCGCGTCGCCTTGAGGATCGCCTCGGCACGGACCTCGTTCGCGCGGAGGGCCGCCGCCGAGTCCGTCGTGAAATACGGGTTGCCGGTCCCGCCCGCGAAGATGACGCAGCGCTTCTTCTCGAGGTGGCGGATCGCCCGCCGCCGGATGAACGGCTCGGCGACGGCGCGCACCTCGAAGGCCGTCATGACGCGCGTGTGGATCGTGCGCTTCTCCAGCGCGTCCTGGAGCGCGAGCGCGTTGATGACGGTCGCGAGCATCCCCATGTTGTCGCCCGTGACGCGGTCGATGCCCTGCGTCGCGGCGGACACGCCGCGGATGATGTTGCCGCCGCCGATCACGATCGCGGTCTCGACCCCGAGGCGCGCGACCTCGGCGACCTCATCAGCGATCCGGGCGACGACGGCAGGCTCGATGCCGAAGGGCTGGCCGCCGAGGAGCGCCTCCCCGGAGAGCTTCAGCAGGACCCGGCGATAGCGGGGTTCCACGGCGCTACTTCGTGAGGGCGGCCACTTCGGCGGCGAAGTCACCGCCCTTCTTCTCGACGCCCTCGCCCACCTTGAAGCGGACGAAACGAATCACAGCCGCGTTCGTGCCGCCCTGCTCGGCGATGACCTGCGAGACCTTCTTCTCGGGCTCCATCGCGAAGGCCTGATCGAGCAGAACGACCTCGCCGTACCACTTCCCGATCATGCCCTCGACCATCTTGTCGGCGACGGCCTCGGGCTTGCCGGCGGCGACCGCCTTGGCGCGCGCGATCTCCCTCTCGTCGGCGAGCGCATTCGGCGAGACGGACTCGCGGTTCGTGAACTGCGGCGCGAGGGCGGCGACGTGCATCGCGAGATGCCTGGCAAGGTCCTCCGGCATGCCCTTCGTCTCGATCGCGACGACGGTCTTGTCGCCCGGGTGGGCGTAGAGCGTGAGTTTGGCGCCAGCACCGGCGACGAGCCGAGCGAAGCGGCGGACCTCGGTCTTCTCCCCGAGGTCGCCCACGAGGGCCTGGATGGACTCGGCGATCGTGGCGCCGGGGTGCGGCATTCTCTTCGGCGCCGGCATGGCCACGAGGGCCGCGACGTCGCCGTCGGCGGTGTCGCCCAGGGCGGCGTGGTCGAAGATGAACGACGTCAGCGCGTCCTTCATTCGCAGGAATTTCTCCGTCCTCGCGACGAAGTCGGTCTCACAGGCCACGTCGACGAGCACGGCCGTCCCGCCCTCGACTTTGTGGCCGATGAGGCCCTCGGCGGCGACGCGGCCGGCCTTCTTGGCGGCGGCTGCGAGGCCCTTCTTGCGGAGGATCTTCTCGGCCTCGTCGATGTTGCCGTTCGTCTCCTCGAGCGCGCTCTTGCAGTCGAGCATCCCGGCGCCCGTTTTGTCGCGAAGCATCTTGACCATCACTGCGGAAATCGCCATGGGAACCTCTCTGACATCAAAAAGGCCGGCGGGGGACCCCAGGTCTCCCGCCGGCCCGGATCACGTGGATCGGGATCAGGCCTGGACGGGAACCGCGGGGCCCTCGGGCTTGGCCGCGCCCGCCTCGGTCACCTGGAAGTTCGTGGGCATGGGCTCGTCGTCGCCGTGGACGACCTTGCCGACGAAGCGCTCCTCCTGCGCGTGCAGGCCCTCGAGCACCGCGTCCGACACCTTGCCCGTGAAGAGCTTGATCGCCCGGATCGCGTCGTCGTTCCCGGGGATCACGAAGCTGATGTCGTCCGGGTCGCAGTTCGTATCGACGATCGCGACGACCGGAATCCCGAGCTTCTTGGCCTCCTGGACCGCGATCGCCTCCTTCTTGGGGTCGATCACGAAGAGGACGTCCGGGAGCTCCTCCATCTCCTTGATGCCGACGAGGTTCTTCGCGAGCTTCGCCTTCTCGCGGTCGAGCTGGATGCGTTCCTTCTTCGTGAGGATCGCGTCGGAGCCGTCCGCGAGCATCGTCTCGATCTCCTTGAGGCGCGAGATCGACTTTCGGATCGTGACGAAGTTCGTGAGGGTGCCGCCGAGCCAGCGGTTGTTCACGTAGAACATGCCGCAGCGGTTCGCCTCCTCGTAGATCGCGTCCTGCGCCTGGCGCTTGGTCCCCACGAACAGGATGTTCTTGCCCTGCGACGCGACGTCCGTGATGAAGGCGGCAGCCTCGCGGAAGCACTTCAGGGTCTTCTGGAGGTCGATGATGTAGATCCCGTTGCGCTTGCCGAAGATGTACTTCTTCATCTTCGGATTCCACCGCTTCGTCTGGTGACCGAAGTGGACGCCCGCCTCGAGCAGCTCCTTCATCGTGATCTGGCTCATTCGTCCCCCATTACCTCTTCGAGAACTGGAACCGGGCGCGGGCGCCGCGCTGACCGTATTTCTTACGCTCCTTCATGCGCGAATCGCGCGTGAGGAGTCCGGCCTTCTTGAGAGCCCCGCGAAGCTCGACGTTGAACAGACAGAGCGCTCGGGCGATTCCGTGGCGGATCGCCCCGGCCTGACCCGCGCTCCCGCCGCCCTCGACGAGAGCGACGACGTCGAACTTGTCGACCATCTCGGTGAGCTGCAGCGGCTGGCGGATGACCATCTTGAGCACGTCGTTCGGAAAGTAGTCCTCGAAGGTGCGGTCGTTCACCTGGACGGCGCCCTTGCCGGGACGGAGGAACACGCGGGCGACGGATTCCTTGCGGCGTCCGACGGCCTGATACTGGAGGTTCGTCACGGGAAGCGTCTCTCCTTCGTTCCGGTTCAGACCGCGACGGCCGCGGGGGCCTGGGCGGTGTGCGGATGGTGCGGGCCCGCGTAGACCTTGAGCTTCTTGAACATCTTCCGCCCGAGTTTCGTCTTCGGGAGCATGCCCTTGACGGCCTCCTCGATGACACGCTCGGGACGCGTCGACCGGAGCTTCTCGAACTCGACGGTCTTCATGCCGCCCGGGAAACCCGTGTGGCGGCGGTAGACCTTCGCCTGGGCCTTGGCGCGGGTCAGCGCGATCTTTTCGGCGTTCACGACGACGACGAAGTCGCCCGTGTCGAGGAACGGCGTGTAGACGGCCTTCGTCTTGCCCGTGAGGTGGCGCGCGACGAGCGTCGCGAGACGACCGAGGACCTTCCCGTCGGCGTCGACGACGATCCAGCGGCGGGTGTGGTCGGAAATTTTCGGGAGCGGCGTACGGGTGCTCACGGGAACGGTCGACTCCGGCCTGCGCGGTTGGGGGGTCGTGAAACCCCGTTGGAGGATGCGGGGTCTCTTTCGCGATGCGGATCCGGGAAGCATCGAAAGACCGGGGCCCCGACGGCACACGACTCGCGGGGCTCGGACAGGGACCCGAAACCCGCGGGGCAGTGGAAAATACCCCCCCGCCATGTCCCTGTCAAGTAACTCTCGGTCACAATAGGGCTCATGACCTCCCGCGTGCTCGACGGGGCGGCGCTCGCGCGAGCGCTCCGGGCCGAAACCGCCTCCGCAGCGGCGCGACTCTTGTCCCGCGGGGTCGTTCCAGGCCTCACCGTCGTGCTCGTCGGCGAGGACGCCGCGAGCGCAACGTACGTGAGGAACAAGGAGATCGCCGCCCGCGAGGCCGGCTTCGCGGGACGGACGCTGCGTTTCCCCGCCTCCCTCCCGGAAGCGGACATTCTCGCGACGATCGACGCGCTCAACCGGGACGACCGCGTGGACGGGATCCTCGTCCAGCTCCCGCTGCCGAAGCACGTCGCCACGGCCCGCATCCTCGAGGCGATCGACCCGCGGAAGGACGCCGACGGCTTTCACCCCGAGAACGCGGGCCGCCTCCTGCAGGGCAAGCCGGCTCCCGTCCCGTGTACGCCTGCCGGCATCCTCGAGCTCCTCAGGCGCGAGGATGTCCCGCTCCGCGGCGCGCGCGCCGTCGTCCTCGGCCGCAGCGACATCGTCGGCAAGCCGATGGCGCTCCTCCTCCTCCGGAGCGACGCGACCGTGACCGTCGCGCACTCGAAGACGCGGGACCTCCCGGCGCTCTGCCGGGAAGCGGACCTCCTCGTCGCCGCGATCGGGCGGCCCGGCTTCGTGACCGGCAACTTCGTGAAGGAAGGAGCCGTCGTCGTGGACGTCGGGATCAACCGCGTGACGTCGCGTGCGGACCTCGAGCACTTCTTCCCCGGAGACGCGAAGCGCGCGGCCGCCTTCGAGAAGAACGGCTCGACGCTCGTCGGCGACTGCGACCCGGCGACCGCGTATCCGAAGGCCTCCCGCTACACGCCGGTCCCCGGAGGGGTCGGTCCGCTCACGATCGCGATGCTGCTCCGGAACACGCTCTCGCTCTGCGAGGCGCGGCGCGGATGATCCTCAAGGTCGGACTCACGGGCGGTCTCGCGTCGGGCAAGAGCACGATCGCCGCGGGTCTCGTGAGACGCGGGATCCCCGTGCGCGACGCGGACCGGATCGTCCACGAGCTCTACGCGCCGGGCGCCGCGGGCGCGCGCGCGATCGCCGCGGCGTTCGGGCCGGACTTCCTCTCCGCGGACGGGTCCGTCGACCGGCGCAAGCTCTCCCTGCGCGCGTTCCACGACAAGGAAGCGCTCGCGAAGCTGAATGGGCTCATCCACCCGCTCGTTCGCGAGGAGCAGGCGCGGTGGTTCGAGGCCCTCGCCCGGAAGGGCGAGCCCCTCGGGGTCATCGAGGCCACGCTCCTCGTCGAGACCGGCGGCCGCGAGCGCTTCGACGTTCTCGTCGCCGTGTCGGCCCCGGCGGACACGAGGCTGCAGCGCGCGATCAAGCGCAGCGGCGAGACCGACCCGAACGAGTTCATTCAGCGGATGTCGGCGCAATTCTCCGACGCGGCGCGCGAGGAGGTCTCCGACATCGTGATCCGCACGGACGGCACCCGGGAGGAGCTCGAGGACAAGATCGACCGCCTCGCCGAGGACCTCCGCGCCCGCGCCGCGGACGCCGGCGCCGGCGGCCGCAGCGGCTTCTTCACCCGGCCGGGGTGAGAACGAGAGAAAAGGAAATAGAGAGAGGAAAAGACAAAGAGAAGAGGAAGGTTTCTTAGACGGTGTGTGTGCGCACGACGCTCGATGGAGGCCGGGGCGCTACCCGCCGCTCCCGCCTCACTCACGCTTCTAAGAGGTCCGAACGTGCTCTTCGAGAGTCACCCGGCGACCAGCCGCCGCAATTCCTGAAACGCCCGCGCCCGGTGGGAAGCAAGATTCTTCTCTTCCTCTCCCATCTCCGCGAACGTCCGCGTCTCGCCCTCCGGGATGAAAAGCACGTCCCACCCGAAGCCGTTCTCGCCGCGGGGGTGAAGGGCGATCGAGCCCTTCACGCGCCCTTCCGCGAGGATCACGTCCTTCTCGCTCTGGCCCGGGCGCGCGAGGGCGAGGACCGAGACCGCCTCGGCGCCGCGGTCGGAGAACCCGTCGAGCATCTTCGCGAGGCCTTCCTGCCCGAGGACGCCCATCGTGATCCACTTCGTGAGCGGCCCCGGGAAGCCGCCCCAGCCCGCGACGGCGAGACCCGAGTCCTCGACGAGGACGGGAACGCCGAGCGCGCGGGCCGCGATGATCGCCTTCGCGCGCGCGACCTCGCGGAAGTCGAGCGACTGGATCTCGGAAAGGTCGAGGGCGTGCGCGGCGACGTCGCGTCCGAGAAACGCCGACGCCTCGCGGGCCTTCCCGGGGTTCGACGTCACAAGAACGAGGCCGGAGAGCGGGTCGGTCACGCGCGGGACACGGGACGGCCCGCGGCATCCATAAGGAGGCGGAACGCCGTCATCCCCTTCGAAAGCCCCTTGAGCTTCTGCTCGCCGAGCGGCTCGAAGGCATAACCCGCCGCCTGACGGGCCGTCTCCCCGCCCACGACGATCTCGTTCGGGCCCGCCACGGCGGACTCGAGACGCGCCGCGACGTTCACGGCGTTGCCGAGGACCGTGTAGTCGACACGCCGGTCCGACCCGATGTCCCCGACGAACGCCCGCCCCGTGTTCACGCCGATGCGGACGGCGACCGGACGCTCCCCGCGCTCGATCCGGTGGGCGTTCCACGCATGCAGGCTCTCGATGAGCTTCGCGGCGGCCGCGACGGCGCGGCGCGCGTGGTCCGGCTGCGGGATCGGGGCCCCGAAGAACGCCATGACCGCGTCACCGATGAACTTGTCGAGCGTCCCCCCCTGCTCGAAGATCGCGTCCGCGGCGAACGTGAAGACGCGTTCGAGAAACCGCGACACCTCCTCGGGGTCCATCGTCTCGGCGGAGGACGTGAATCCGACGATGTCCGCGAAGAAGACGGTGACTTCCCGCGTCCTCACGCTCTCGACGCCCTGCGGCTTTCCCGTCACGATCTCGTCGACGACGCCCGGAGAGTGATAGCGCGAGAGGCGCTCGCGGATGCGCTCCTCGCGCTCGATGCGGCCCTGGAGCCGCGCACGCTCGATCGCGACGGCCGCGAAGTTGCCGAGCGCCGTCAGGAGGTCCAGGTCGTCGGCCGTGAACGTGCCCGTCTTCAGGGGCGTGTCGACGTGGAGCGCTCCGATCACGCGGTCGCGGTCCCAGAGCGGCACGCACATCGCGGAACGGATCTGCTGGATCCGGATCGACTGCCCGGCCTCGAAGCGGTCGTCCGAGAGCGCGTCGGAGGTCAGGACGGCGACCCGGTCGCGGACGACGGAGTCCACGATCGTGTGGGAGAACGAGGCCTCCGGGTCCGCACCCTCTTTCCCGCGCCGCCGCGCGAGCGTCGGGGTCGGGGTGCCGTCGTCCTCGAGGAGCACGACGACGGCGCGCTCGGCCGGCAGGAAGTCGAAGAGAAGGTCCACGACCTTCGAGAGGATCTGCCCGACCTCGCGCGCCTCGATGAGCGTCCGCGCGACGAGGACCATCGCCTCGAACACCTTCTCGCGCGTCGCGGGGCGCCGGCCCGCCATCGTGCCCGCGAGGTCCTCCCGCGCCGGAACGGGCGCCGGGGCGTCGAAGCCGAAGTCGCGGTTGAAATCGGCGATCGACCGGACGAACGTCGCGCTCGAGTCGCTGATCGAGACGGTGGACTTGCCCCGGTACGTCGGCTGCTCGCGCACCGTGAGAGTGAACGTCCCGATCGAGAGGACGTCGCCCGGGCGCACGGGAGCCTTCGGGACGAACTCGCCGTTCACCTTGAGCCCGTTCGTCGACTTGAGGTCCTCGATCGTCCACGTCCCGTCGCGTTCGGACAGCAGCGCGTGCTTGCGGGAGACCGAGAAGTCGTTCAGGACGATCCCGTTCTCGCTCGAACGGCCGACCGACACGTCCTCGCCGGAAAGAAGGTACCGGCGGGTCTGGCCTTCGACCTCGTAGACGAGCTCCATGAGCGGCATGAGAGGGGCGCGATTATAGGTGCGCGCTCAGTCCGGAGGCGGCTCGCGCGAGGCCTGCGGCGCGAACCTGACGCGGATCACCTTCCAGACGGCGACGGGCTGTCCGTTCACGCGCGCCGGCCGGTAGGTCCACTTCTTCACGGCGTCGACGGCGGCCTCCGTCATCCCGAAAGACGCCGGGGAGACGGTCTCGACGCGGCCGATCGAGCCGTTCGCCTCGACGACGACGCGCAGGACGACGTCTCCTCCGACCCGGAGCCGCCGGGCCGCCTCCGGATACTGCGGATCCACGCGCGTCACGAGCACGGGTAGCTCGGCTCCCTCCGGAAGCGCGGTGAAGGGCGCGGACGGCGGAGCGCCGGGGACCGGACTGGGCGGAGCCGCGAATCCCGCCGCGGGGATCTCGCCGGGCGGCCCTGGTGTCGGGCGCGCCATCGGCTGCGTCTCGCGGTCGGGCACGCCGAGGGACTGGATCTCGGGCGCGACGCCTTTTCCCGGCGGCGCTCCCGACGCCGGCCCGACCGCGGACGGCAGGAGCCGGATGGCGCGGGCCGGAACGAACGCGAGCACGTTCCCCGCGAGCCGCACGCCGAAGAAATCGTGATCCGCGAGGATCACCGCGACGTCGTCGCCGTCCTCGAGCGTCCCCCACCGGGCGGCGCCGTAGTCCGGCGCGAGGAGGATCGGACAGGGCTCGACGGCGCGGCCGCGCTGGGCCGCGAAGTCCTTGACGGACTCGGCGCGCTTCTCCCTCGCCTCGCGATCGCCGAGGCGCTCGACGCTGCCGAAGGTCACCCACACGTCGCCGGCGGGTGCCGTCACGCGCACGGAATCTCCCTTCGTCTCGTGGATCGTGACGGGCGTCCCGCGCGTGAGCGTGGCCGTCACGGCCGAGGTCGACGAGGAATCCGCGCGTCCGGAGACGCGCTCGAGTGTGACGACCCCGCGGTCGTCCGGCGCGCCGCCGGCGGCTCCGGGCCGGCGGGCCTTCCGGCACGCGGGCGCGAGGGCGACGAGGAGTCCCAGCGCGGCGGCCGCGAGGAGCCGGGGTCGAATCGTCAGGGCGCGCCCATCAGGGTGACGAGGATCGCCTTCTGGACGTGCAGGCGGTTCTCGGCCTCGTCGAATATCACCGAGCGGGGGCCGTCGCAGACTTCCGCCGCGACCTCCTCGCCCCGGTGCGCGGGCAGGCAGTGCATGAAGACGGCGTCCTTGTGCGCGAGGGCCATGAGGGCGTTCGAGACGGTCCAGCCCGCGAAGTCCTTCGCGCGGCGGGCCTGCTCGGCCTCCTGACCCATCGAGGCCCAGACGTCCGTGTAGACGACGTGCGCGCCCGCGACGGCGTCCTCCTTCACGTTCGTGACGAGCATCTTCGTCCCGGCCGCCGCCGCGTCGGCCCTCGCGGTCCGGATGATGCCCTCGTCCGGCTCGTAGCCCTTCGGGGTCGCGACGGCGACGTCCACGCCGCACTTCGGCCCGCCGTACATGAGCGAGTGGGCAATGTTGTTGCCGTCTCCGACGTATGCGAGCTTGAGGCCCTTCAGGCTCCCGAACTTCTCGGACATCGTGAAGTAGTCGGTCAGCGCCTGGCAGGGGTGGAGGAGGTCCGTCAGCCCGTTCACGACCGGGATCGTCGCGTGTGCCGAGAGGTCGAGCACCGTCTGGTGCGCGAACGTGCGCGCCATGATGCCGTTCACGTACCGCGAGAGGACGCGCGCCGTGTCGGAGACGGGCTCGCCTCGCCCGAGCTGGATGTCCCGCGACGAGAGGAACTGGGCCGCGCCTCCGAGCTGCGTCATCCCCGCCTCGAACGAGACGCGCGTCCGCGTCGAGGACTTCTCGAAGATCATCGCGAGGATCTTCCCGGAGAGGGCGGAACGATAGTCATTCCGGCGGGCCTTGATCTTCGCGGCAAGGTCCAGAACCGCCCGAACCTCCGCGGCGGTCAGTTCGTGAATCGAAATCAGGTCTCTTTTCGTCATCGAAGGTCTCTCGCTTTCATCGGATTCGCATTCTCACACCGGATCGCGCGCGAGCGGCATCGTCATGCAGCGCGGCCCGCCGCGGGCGCGGGAGAGCTCCGGGGCCGACATGAGGATCGCCTGCTTGACCGGTTTCTTGCGCTCGAGCGTCTCGCGCCCGAGCAGGAGGTCGTCGTCGGAGAGGATGCGGTAGCCGTGCCGCGCGAGCTCGTCGGCGGTCCGGGTGTTGCGGTCGTAACCGAGCACGAGGCCGGGCGCGAGGGCGAAGAGGTTCGCGCCGTCCGTCCACTGCTCGCGCTGCTGGTCGATGGGGTCGGAGCCGCCGCACAGGACGGGCTCGAGGTCGACGCCGTGGACGCGCAGGGCGGACAGGAGGTCGTCCTTCGTCGTCCAGGAGACTTCGCGGCCGGTGAGGTCCGCCTCGTAGACGTCGACCTCCTCGGCGCCGCCCGACAGGATCATCGGGCCGTGGCAGAGGCACTCGCTCTCGGAGAGGCGCGTGAAGATCGTGTCGAGGTGCATCGTCGCGCGCTGCGGCGGGATCGCCACGACGAGAATGCGCCTCACGGCGGACCCACCCTTGCGGAGAGCCTCGGCGAGGCGCTCGATCGTGATCTTCTCGGTTCGCTCCGAATAGCCGATGACGAGCGTCTCGGCCGACAGGACGAGAACGTCTCCTCCCTCGAGCGTCGGGCGCATGCGCGCGAGGGAGAGGCTCCTCTCCTCGGCCGCGAACTCCTGGAACCAGAACGTGTCGCTCCGTCGGCCGAAGCGCGGGTGGAACGCGAAAATCGCGCCCGAGAGAAGAGGCTCGCGCCAGCGCGCGCGCGTCGCCATCGCGCTCCGGATCACACGGTCGCCGAGAACGACCGCCGGGTCGCGCTGGAAGAACCAGTTCGGGAGCGGAGGCAGGAGGTACAGGGAGTCGAGGGAGTCGGAGATCTCCGGCCGGGGCGTCTCCACTCCCTCCACGAGACCCGCGGCGAGCCGGTCGGCCGGGAGGTCGTTCAGGGCGACGAGGACGGCGGGCGGCCACGAGAGGAGGCCCGCCAGCTCTGTGAGGACGGCATTGCGGGCATGAGCGTCCTGGAGGACCTCCTCGAGCAGGTCGCGGGCCTCGAGGACCTCGTCCGCGACGAACTTCAGGACCTGCCGGAATCGCCGGTGCTCTTCCCGGGCCCGCGCGCCGAACAGGATGTCGTCGAAGAGCAGGTCCTGCATCATCGACGGCACCATCCGGTCGATCTCGCGCCCGGGCTCGTGCACGAGGACGGTTCTCAGCCGGCCGATTTCGGAGTCGATGCGCAAAGTCGTCATGATGGCGCGGCCCGGGTCCGCCCGGAGATGCTAACCTGAGGGACGCCGGAGAAAGCGCATGGATGAGGTCGCCTTCGTCGTCTGCCTGAACTGCGACACCCCCTGCTACTCGTTCGAATACGAAGAGAAGAGCGGCATCCGGAGCGCGTTCTGCGCCGTCTGCGGGAACGACGAGGTCAAGGAATTCCGGATCCCCACCGACGACGAGGTCGAGGACGAATGAGCGGATCGCCCGCGGACCGCTGGGAGAATCCCCTCACGACCCGATACGCCTCCGGTGAGATGTCCACGCTCTTTTCGGCGCGCTCGAAGTTCACCGCCTGGCGCCGCCTCTGGCTCTGGCTCGCGGAGGCCGAGAAGCAGCTCGGCCTCCCGATCCCCGAGGCGTCGCTGGAGGCCCTGAGGGCCCACCTCGTCCCGACCGACGCCGAGCTCGAGGCCGCCGACCGCTACGAGCGCGAGACGAAGCACGACGTCATGGCGCATCTCCATGCGCTCGGAGACGTCGCCCCGACCGCCAAGGGCGTCCTGCACCTCGGCGCGACATCGGCCTTCGTGGGCGACAACGCGGATCTCCTTGTCCTCCGCGAGGCGCTCCGCCTCCTCGCGACGCGGACCGTGCGCGTCATGGGCCGGCTCGCGCGGTTCGCGCGCGCCTACAGAAACCTCCCGTGCCTCGGCTTCACGCACTTCCAGGCCGCGCAGCCCACGACCGTGGGCAAGCGCGCCTGTCTCTGGCTGCAGGACCTCGCCCTCGACCATCGCGAGCTCGTCCGCCGCGCCGACGAGCTGCGCTTTCTCGGGTGCAAGGGCGCGACGGGCACCCAGGCGTCATTCGTCGCGCTCTTCGACGGTGACGCGGACAAGGCCGAGCGACTGGACGAGCTCGTGGCGGAGAAGGCGGGCTTCCCGGATCGGCTCCTCATCTCGGGCCAGACGTACACGCGCAAGCAGGACGCCCTCGTCCTGTCGGCCCTCTCGGGCCTCGCGGCCTCGGCGTCGAAGTTCGCGAACGACATCCGCCTCCTGCAGCACCTCAAGGAGGTCGAGGAGCCCTTCGGCAAGAAGCAGGTCGGCTCGTCGGCGATGCCCTACAAGCGCAACCCGATGAAGTGCGAGCGGATCAACGCCCTCTCGCGCTGGCTCCTGTCGATCTCCGACAACGGCAACTGGACGCACGCGACGCAGTGGTTCGAGCGCACGCTCGATGACTCGGCGAACCGGCGGCTCGCGCTCGCGGAAGCGTTCCTCTCGGCAGACGCGATCCTCCTCCTCTGGGACGCCGTCGCGGACGGGCTCGTCGTCCACCCGGCCGTCGTCCGCCGCAGGCTCGACGCGGAGGTCCCGTTTCTCGCGACCGAGAACATCCTCATGGCCGCCGCGAAGAAGGGCGGCGACCGGCAGGTCCTCCACGAGAAGATCCGCGTCCTCGCGCAGGCGGCGGGCGACCAGATGAAGAACGAGGGCGGCGAGAACGACCTCCTCTTCCGCATCGCGGCGGATCCGGCCTTCGGCCTGACGCCGGTGGAGATCCAGGTCGCCTCGGATCCGGCGCGGTTCATCGGCCGGGCTCCCGAGCAGGTCGACGAGTTCCTCGAGAAGGAGATCGACCCGATCCTCGCGACGGCCCCGCAGGCGGCCGCCGGCGAGACACACGAGGAGGTCCGCGTCTGAAGGAAGAAGAGAAGCGAAGATTTTCTTTGAAGGTGAATGAGATCGGGGCCCGCGGCACGGCAATCGCCGAGCGGCGCCGCCCGCGCCGAGCCCTTTTCCCCCTCAAAGAAATCGCTCTGGTGCTCTTCGGACTTTCCGTCGCGGCGTGCTCGTCCGCCCCGAAGGCCACGACCTACGTCCCGCCGTCCCCGACCCCGGCACCGGGCTCCGCCGAGCGCGGGCTCGCGTCGTGGTACGGCAAGGAGTTCGACGGCCTGCCGACCGCATCCGGCGAGACGTTCCGGCCGGAGAAGGTCTCCGCCGCGCACCGGACGCTGCCGCTCGGGTCGATCGTCGACGTCACGAACGAGAGAAACGGGAAGACCGTCCGCGTCAAGGTGAACGACCGGGGCCCGTTCGTCGCCGGGCGCATCGTGGACCTCTCGAAGGCGGCCGCCGCCGAGATCGGGTCCGTCGGCGACGGCGTCGTGCCGGTTTCGCTGCGCGTCGTGACGCTCGGCGACAACGCCCGCATCCGCGCGAGGAGCGACGAGCCGCCCGCGCCGACTGCGAACACCTCGGCGAAGGGCGGGCCGGCGCCGCCGTCCGGAGGCTGGGCCGTCCAGGCCGGGGCGTTCGGCTCCGAGGAGAACGCGGTCCGTCTGCGCGAGCGCCTCGCGGCACGCTACCCCGCGCCGTGGATCGAGGACTACAAGGGACTCAAGCGCGTCAAGTTCGGCCCCTACGCCTCGCGCGCGGAGGCCGACGCGGCCCGAGCGTCGCTCGGGGAGCTCGGCCTGGCGGGAATCCTCGTCGAGGCGCGCTGACTCAGCGCCCGCGCGCGGGCCGCCGGAAGGCGCTCTTGACGAGGCGGTCGAGGAGCACCGGGAGCGCGAGCCCGGACGCCTCCCACAGCTTGGGAAACATCGAGATCGGCGTGAACCCGGGCAGCGAGTTGATCTCGTTGACGAGGATGCGCTGCGTCCCGCGCTCGAGGAAGAAGTCCACGCGCGCGAAGCCCTCACCGCCGATCACGTCGAACGCCCGCCCCGCGAGGCGCCGGATCTCCTCGCGCGCGCTCGCCGGCAGGTCTGCCGGGACGACACTTCGCGAGCCGGAGTCGATGTACTTGTCCTCGTAGTCGTAGAACTCGTGACCCGGCACGATCTCGCCCGGCACCGAGACTTCGGTGGGCCCGCCCTTCTCGCCCGAGAGCACGGAGCATTCGATCTCGCGCCCGTCGACGCCCTGCTCGGCGAGCACGCGGGAGTCCACGCGAAGAGCAAGCTGGACGGCCTCCGCGAGCTGCGCCTCCTCGCGCACCTTCGTGATCCCGACGGACGAGCCCGCGCACGCGGGCTTCACGAAGACGGGCACTCCGAGCCCGTCGATCCGCGTGACGATCGACGCCCGCGACGCGGGGGACGCCCACTCCGCGCGCGACAGCGCGACATACCTCACCTGCGGCAGCCCCGCGGCCGCGAACGCGGCCTTCATGAAGATCTTGTCCATTCCGACCGCCGAGGCCGCGACACCGCACCCGACGTACGGGACCCCGAGCGCCTCGAAGAGCCCCTGAACCACCCCGTCCTCTCCGAACGTCCCGTGCACGATCGGGAAGAGGACGTCGGCTCCCGCCGCGTGCCACGCGGAGAAGAACGAGTCCACGACCTCCGACGTCGGCGCGGCTCGGCCTCCCGCCCTCATGCCGTCGACGAGAAGGTCCTTCGGGGGCCGGGCAAGCTGCCTCGCCATCTCCGCGCCCGACGCCTGCGGCCCGTGCCAGACGCCGTCCTTGCCGACGAACATCGGGATCGCATCGAACGCGTCGCGCGGGAGGTTCTCGAGCAGGCACTTCGCCGAAAGGACCGACACACCGTGCTCGCGCGAAGGGCCGCCGAAGACCACGCCGACGCGCGTCTTCGGCTTCACGCGCGGCGCCGTCACGGCGTCACCCGACCGTCACGAGCCGGGCCGACTCGACACCCTCCAGACCCGCGAGACAGCTCACGAGATCGGGCCCGATGCCGCCAGCCGGCGGGTCCACCCGGACGACCGCGGCCGCACGGCCGCCGCTTCCGCGCGCGAGCGCGAAGTCGACGATGTTGACGCCCTTCTGGCCGAGGCACGTGCCGACGCGCCCGATGACGCCCGGAACGTCCCGGTTCGAGAGGACGAGCATCGTCCCCTGCGGCTTGAACTCCAGGGAGAGGCCGTCGAGCGACACGATTCTCCCGTGCGAGTCGCCGAAGAGCGTCGCCGAGACGCTGCGGGACCCCTTCGCAGTCTCGACCGCGACGGTGAGCAGGTTCGCGTAACCGGAGGACTCCTCGAGGACGGAGTCCACGAGGGCAATGCCCCGCGCCTTCGCGATCGCCGCGGCGTTCACGAGGTTGACTTCCTCGACGCCCGAGAGCACGCCCTTGGCCGCCGCGACGACGGCCGCCTTTCGCACGCCCTCCGGCACGCCCGCGAGCGTCACCGAGATCCGCGTCGGGGGGGCCTCCGCGGCCTGGCCGAGGAACGCACCCGCGAGCTCCGCGAGCCGCATCCACGGGAGCGCCGCGTGCGGGTCTCCGCCTGCGGGGAAGGGCAGGTTCACCGCCGCGACGAACGGCGATCCTTTCAGCGCCTCCGAGAGCATCTCGACGGTTTCCACGGCGACGCGGTCCTGCGCTTCCACCGTGGAGGCGCCGAGGTGCGGCGTGCAGACGACCTTCGGGTGCTTCATGAGCGTGAAGTCCTTCGGGGGCTCCACCGAGAAGACGTCGAGCGCGGCGCCGCCGACCCGGCCCGAGTCCAGAGCCTCGGCGAGCGCCGCCTCGTCCACGAGTGCACCACGCGCGCAGTTCACGAGGAGAGCGCCCTTCTTCATCCTCTCGAACTGCAGCGGCCCGAGGAGGTGCTTCGTCTCCGCACCCCCCGGGGCGTGGAGCGACACGATGTCCGATTCCGCGAGGAGCTCCTCCAGGGAGACCGGTCTCACCCCGAGCTCTGCCGCGCGCTCGGGAGTCACGAACGGGTCGAACGCGAGGAGCGTCACGTTCCACGGCCTCAGCCGAGCCGCGACGCGCGAGCCCACCTGCCCGAGGCCGACGAGCCCGACCGTCTTGCCCTGGAGCTCCGTGCCGACGAACTTCGTCCGCTTCCATTCACCGGCCTTGAGCGAAACCTGTGCCTCCGGGATGCGGCGCAGGAGGGCGAGGAGGAGGGCGATCGCGTGCTCCGCCGCGGAGACGACGTTTCCGGACGGAGCGTTCACGACGAGGATTCCGCGCTCCGTGGCGGCCTTCACGTCCACGTTGTCGAGGCCCACGCCGGCGCGGCCCACGACGCGCAGCTTCTTGCCCGCCGTCAGGAGCTCCCTGTCCACCTGCGTGGCCGACCGGACGACGAGTGCATCGTAGTCGCCGATCGCCGCGAGCAGGGCCTCGCGCGACAGGTCGGTTCGGACGTCGCCCACGAGCCCCGCCGTCTTGAGGACGGCGAGGCCCGTTTCCGACAGAGGTTCTGCGACGAGAACGCGGGCGCTCACGCGGGGACGGCGGCCCTGGTCCGCAGCCCCGCGACGGCCTCCTCGTGAGCCTTAAGGTAGTTCTGAACCGAGAGGACATCCACGTCGCCCATGTGCCCGATGCGGACGTTCGTCGCCTTCAGCTTCCCGTACCCGGAGCCCGTCGTCCACTTCGCGGCCTTCAGGGCCTTGTTGAGCTCCTCGGCGCTGACACCCGCGGGCGGGATCATCGACGTGACCGTCGGCGACTCGGCGCCCTTCTCCGCGAAGATTCTGAAGCCGTTCCTCGCCGCCCATTCGGCGACGGCGGCGCGCATGGCCTCGTGGCGGGCCCACCGGTTCTCGACCCCTTCGGCGAGGATGTGATCGAGCTGAACGTCGAGCGCGTAGAGGAGCGGCAGGCACGGGGTTGTCGGCGTCTGCTTCTTCTGGGCGAACGCGTCGATGTCCACGAGGTCGAGGTAGAGGCCGCGGATCTTCTTCTTCTTCGCGGCCGCGAGCGTGCGTTCGGACATCGCGAAGAGCGCGAGACCGGGCGGGAGCGCGAACGCCTTCTGGGAGCCCGTGAGGACGACGTCGAGCCCCCACGCGTCCGTCTCCACGCGCGTGCCCGCGATCGCGGTCACGGCGTCGGCGAAGACGAGCGCGTCGGAGTTCTCGCGGACGACCTTCGCGATCGAGGCGAGGTCGTTCAGGACACCCGTGGACGTCTCGCTGTGCACGACCGTCACGGCGGCGTACTTCTTCGTCGCGAGCTTCTTCTTCACCTCGTCGGGCGGGATCGGCTTGCCCCATTCGGCCTTGAGGGTGTCCGTCTCGAGGCCGAGGCGCTGGGACATCTCGCCCCACTTCTCGGAGAAGGCGCCGTTGCCGAGAGAGAGGACCGGGCCCTCGACGCACGAAACGAGGGCGGCCTCCCACACGCCCGTCGCGGAAGTCGCGAGCGTGTGCACACGGCCGGCGGCGGTCCGGAAGACCTTCGGGAGCTTGTCCAGGATGCGTCCGTAGAGGTCCATGAAAGCCTGGGAACGGTGGGAGAGCATGGGGCCGGTGAGCGCCTGCAGAACCTGCGGCCGGACCCAGACGGGGCCCGGGTTGAAGAAGCGCACCTGGCCGGCGGAGCCGGCGGTCGAATCGAAGTTGCTCATGGGCGGATTCTACGAAAGCAGGAGGGAAGGGAGGTCGTTGAGATCTCTTATCAGGACATCGGGTGAAACCGCCCGCAATTCGTCCTCCGTCGCGCTCCCGCTCGGCACGACGACGACCGGGATCTCGGCGGCCCGCGCCGTCGCGACGTCGACGGGCATGTCCCCGACGTAGACACTCTCACACCCTTTTGCGCCCATCGTCGCGAGAGCTATGAAGACCATGTGGGGCGCGGGCTTCGGGGGAAATCCTCCGTCCGGGCCCCCGATGAACGCGAAGCGCGCGAGCAGTCCGAGCGCCTCGAGAATCTCGCGCGAGAAGCGTGCGGGCTTGTTCGACGCGATCGCGAGCGGGATACCGGCCTCGACGAGCCGGCGCGTGACGGCGTCCGCCCCGGGAAGCAGCATCGACGACGTCGGCCCGATCTTCTCGTAGCGGTCGCGGAAGATCCTCACGCCGGCCGCGACGTTCTCGGCGCCGACCGCGCGCGCGACGAGCGCCTCGAGCCCGTGCCCCACCATGCGGCGCGTCTCGGCCGGAGTGACGGGTGGCCGGCCGAACGCCTCGAGGACGAGGGACAGGCACTCGTGGATCGCCGCGTAGGAATCGAGGAGGGTGCCATCGAGGTCGAACACGACCGCGCGGGGCGGGGCCGGGACGGGCGGCACGTCAGTCCACGAGGAGGACGATTTTGCCGACGTTTTCGTTCGCGGCCATACGGCGATGCGCCTCGGCCGCGTTCCGGAGCGGGTACGCACAGTCGATGACGGGCGCGAGGCTCCCGTCCTCGAAGGCCGGCAGCACGTCGCGCAGGAAGGCCTTCGTGAGCGCGACCTTCTCGTCGAGCGGCCGCGCGCGCAGCGTCGATCCGATGATCCGGAGCCGCTTGGCGAGAACGGCCCGGAGATCGATCTCGGCGCCCGGCCCGGCCATGCTTGCGATCAGGACGATGCGGCCGCCGCGGCGGAGGGACCTGATGTTCGGCGAGAAGAGAGGGCCCCCGACCGAGTCGAGGACGAGGTCGATGGAGTCCTTCCCGAACTTCGCCTCGATCCGGCTCAGGAACTCCTGGCGCGACGTGTCGACGACGAGATCCGCGCCGAGCGCGGCGAGCGTCTCGCACTTCTTCTCCGACCGCGCGGTCGCGACGACCGAGCAGCCAGCACGCTTCGCGAGCTGGATCGCGGCGGTCCCGACGCCGGAGGCGGCCGCGTGGACGAGGAGGCGCTCCCCCGGCTTGAGCGAGCCCTCGACGAAGAGGTTCAGGTACGCCGTGAACCAGGCTTCGGGGATCGCGGCGGCCTCGGCGAGCGAGAGGCGCGCCGGCACGGGCATCAGCATGCCGCGCGGGACGGCGGCCCTTTCGGCGTAGCCGCCGCCGGACAGGAGGAAGAAAACCTTCTCGCCGGAGCCTTCGACCTCCCCGGCCGCTTCGAGCCCGAGGATCGGAGACGCCCCCGGGGGCGGCGGGTACTTCCCTTCTGCCTGCATGAGGTCGGCGCGGTTCACCGCCGTCGCGCGGACGCGGACGAGGACCTCGTCCGGCCCCGGAACGGGATCGGGAGCGTCACCGTAGATGAGGGCTTCGGGACCGCCGGGCTTCGGGACGAGGATGGCCTTCATGCGTTGACGATTGTCCTAGAGAGAAGAGAGAACCGGGGATTTTCTTAGAAAGAGAAGAAGAGAAGAGATTTCTGAGAATGAAAATCGGGGGACGGACGAGGCGTGCCCCGTGGCGCGGTCGGTGACGACGGCGACGACGGAAGGATCTGTTTCGCACAGAGGGGCACGGCCTGTGGCGGCGCGGCAGACTTCGATCCGTGGGAACGTCGCCTCGCCGCGGAATCCCTCGACGACGACGACGTCGCACGCGCGCAGCCCATATTCACCTTCTAGGAAAACGGATAGAGGCCTCTCAACCCGGGGCCCAGCGGCGCCCGAGCCGGGGTCCGAAGCAGAAGATCCCCCGGGCCCGCGATGCACCGCGCTGCGGCGTCCCGCAACGAGGACGGCCGGCTCCGCCCCGGCGGCCTTGTGGCGCTGCGAGTCCTTGCCCTCCACGTCCGTCTCGTATTCGTGATCGGTGTGCTTGAGCGAGCCGACCTTCAGCCCGTCCTTCACGAGCGCTTCGATGAGCTGCACGGCGACCGCCGTCTTGCCCGACTCGTGCGCGCCCGTGACGAGGAGGACGACCGGGGACGAGGATTTCTTCGAACGATAAAGAAGGCTGTTCTCGCGCGAGGGAGCAAACCGCGCGATGTCCGCTTCGAAGGTCGAGATCCACGCGTCGAGCGGCTCGCCGGCGTCGACGAGCCGCCGGTACGTCGCGGTTCCCGTCAGGAGGTCGATCGCGGGGACGTCGTCGCGGTACTCGTACGTCTCCGTCCGCCAACGGAAACTCACCGGATTCATGTCGCGAAGCGCCTTGAGGAGGCGGAGGTAGGTCTCGTAGGGGCGAAAGAGCGCGGGGTCCGTCACGTGCGCCTGCACGCCCCCGCAGGTCTCCCCCGCGTGCTTCTGGAACGTGGGCTTGAAGACGTGCGGGCGGAAGGCGACGCCGGGCATCCCGAGCGCGTTCGCCCGCTCGGCCGCCTCGTCCGCGTCGAGCCACGGAGCCCCGATGAGTTCGAACGGACGCGTCGTTCCGCGCCCCTCCGAGAGGTTCGTCCCCTCGACGAGGCAGCCCCCCGGGTAGACGAGCGCCGTCGCGGGCGTCGGCATGTTCGGCGACGGAAGGACCCACGCGGGGGTCTCGGCGATCTCGCGGCGCGAGGGCGCACGGCTGCCCTTGCGCATGGGGACGACCGTGAGGTCGCAGCCGAAGACCTGCGTCGCATTCGTCCAGCGCGCGATCTCACCCGGGGTCATCCCGTGCCTCACGGGCACCGGATGGAGGCCGACGAATGAAAGGAGCGGCTCCTCCGGCAGGTTTCCCTCGACGACCTCGCCGCCGAGAGGATTCGGACGGTCGAGGACGACGACGGGAATCTTCCGCTTCGCGCACTCCCTCATGACAAGCGCGATCGACCACACGAACGTGTAGTAGCGGCTCCCGACGTCGGGCAGGTCGCAGACGACGGCGTCGAGCCCCTCGAGGTGCTCGGCCTTCGGCGCGAGGTCTTCGAACGTCTCGCCGTAGAGGGAGATCACCGGCAGGCGCGACGGCTCCCCCGCCGCGACGGCCTCCATGTCTTGCGCGGCGCCCGTGAGGCCGTGCTCGGGGCCGAAAAGGACGCGCACGTCGAGGCCGGCGGCGAGGAGCGCCCGCGGGGCGGGGACGAAATCGAGCGTGACGGAGGCGGGATTGCAGAGGAGACCGAGGCGCCCGCGCGGATGCGGGGCGCCTCCGGCCACGAGGACGTCGAGTCCGGACTCGAGGCGCGTCATCCCGTCGAGTCTAGCCGCTGGCAGCGCCGCCTAGTTGCACCGGGTCCCGATTCCCAGCCGCACGATGGGAGTACCGCTCAACTGGACAATCTTCAGGGCGACGACGTCCCCCAGCACGACGGGAACGGTATGAGACGTGTCGCTGCAAAGGACCTGGGAAGTAACCCCAGACGTCAGGGTGCAGGAAAGACTCTGATCCACCCCGTTCTTGATGAGGTTCACGGTAAAGCTCGTCGTCCACGAAAAAAGCGGCGGGCGAAACCGCCCGCCGCTTCACATCCGTCTCGAGAAACCTCTACTGAGGACTATAGAGGAGCGAGAAGCCGACGTAGGTGTTGTTCTGGTTCCCACCGGCCGACACCCCCCGGATCACGATGAAATCACCGTCCGCGAACGTGTCGCTCCCCGCGCCGCTGCAGGTCGTGGAGCCGGCGTTGATCGTGCAGCTGATCGCACTCGTCATCGTCGCGCCAGACCTCTTCATCACCGAGAAGGTCAGGTTGCGAGCCACGGCTGAGGCAAGTCGCACCCGGAACCTCGACGCCGTCCCTGCGGAGACGGGGATCTCGGCGTTCGCCTGCGTGTCGGAAATGTGGCCGATCGGAGAGAAGTAGAACCCCGCCGTCGTGACCGTCTCGTTGGTGTACGCCGAGCCCATGAAACCGCCGAGCCCGGCGGGACCCTCGGGACCCGTTGCGCCGGTCGCTCCGGCTGCCCCCGCCGTTCCCGTGAGGCCGGTCGGACCCTGCGGACCCGAAGGGCCAGCCGGGCCAGCTGCGCCCGTCGAGCCAGTTGGGCCCGTGGCGCCGGTGAGGCCGGTGCGGACCCGATGCAACCACGGGGCCGGCCGGGCCGGTGAGACCCGTCGGACCCGTAGCACCCACGGGGCCGGCAGCGCCGGTGAGACCCGTCGGACCCGTAGCACCCACGGGGCCGGCAGCGCCGGTGAGACCTGTCGGACCCGTTGCACCCACGGGGCCGGCGGCGCCGGTGAGACCCGTCGGACCCGTAGCACCCATAGGGCCGGCCGGGCCGGTGAGACCGGTCGGACCGGTAGCACCCACTGGGCCGGCGGCGCCCGTGAGACCCGTCGGACCCTGCACACCCAAATCTCCCTTGTCACCCTTCGGACCCTGCGGACCGACGGCACCGTCAGCGCCCACGGGACCCTGCACGCCCGTGTCGCCCTTCGCGCCCTGAGCACCAACCGGACCTGTCGCACCGACCGGACCCTGCGGACCGATCGCGCCGTCGGCACCGGCGACGCCCTGAGGACCCGTAGCCCCAGCCGCGCCCGTCTGTCCGACGATCGAAACGCCCGCGGGCCACGTGTCATTCGCCTTCGGCCCGTAGATCGTGTTCGTCAGAGTGTCGATGTAGAACTCGCCGTTGGCGCCGAGCGTGTCCAGCGGAGCGCCCGTTCCGTTCAGAACGCTCTTGCCGTCGGCTCCGTTCGTACCGTCCGATCCGTTCGTACCGTTCGTGCCGTTGACTCCTGGAATTCCCTGCGCACCCTGCGCGCCGGTAAGACCGATCGGACCAGCAGTTCCCTGAAGACCTTGCGGACCCTGCGGACCGACGGCGCCGTCGGCACCTGCCGGACCCTGCGCACCGGTCGAGCCCGTGTCTCCCTTGTCACCCTTGGGACCCTGTGCACCGATCGCGCCATCGTTGCCCGCGGCGCCCTGCGGCCCTGTGGCCCCTGCCGCGCCCGTCTGCCCGACGATCGAAACGCCCGCGGGCCACACGCCGCCCGCCTTCGGCCCGTAGATCGTGTTCGTCAGTATGTCGATGTAGAACTCGCCGTCAGCGCCGAGCGTGTTCAGCGGAGCGCCCGTCCCGTTCAGCACGCTCTTGCCGTCGGCCCCGGCAGCGCCGTCGGCTCCGTTAGTGCGAGGTCGTGAGAACCCGTGAGTCGATGGGACCCTGGCACCCGGCGCGCCGGTGAGCCGTTCGTGCCGCTGATACCAAGCGCGAATTCCCTGCAGACCGAGCGCCCGTGAGACCTGCCGGACCCTGCGCGCCGGTCGCGCCCGTGTCACCCTTGTCGCCCTTCGGACCCTGAGGACCCGTCGCTCCGTCGGACCCTGCGGACCATCGCGCCTCGTGCCCGCGGCGCCCTGCGGTCCCGTGGCGCCCGTCTGTCCGACGATCGAAACACCCGCGGGCCATACGCCGCCCGCCTTCGGCCCGTAGATCGTGTTCGTCAGAGTGTCGATGTAGAACTCGCCGTTGGAGCCGAGCGTGTCCAGCGGAGCGCCCGTTCCGTTCAGAACGCTCTTGCCGTCGGCTCCGTTCGCGCCGTCCGCTCCGTTGGTGCCGGCAGGTCCTTGGGAACCCGTCAGGCCGATCGGACCTTGTGCGCCCGTCGCGCCGGTGAGCGGGCGCACCCGTGGCTCCCGTCAGGCCGGTGGGCCCCTGCGGCCCGGTGCCCCGCGCCCGTTTGACCGATGGGCCCCTGTGTGCCCGTGGCGCCCGTGTCACCCTTCGACCCTGCGGGCCCGTCGGGCCGACCGGACCCACGAGCCCGCTCGGGCCCTGGGGACCCGCCGGACCCTGCGGCACGGACGTGGAGACCGTGAGCACTCCGGCGCCTGGCGTGATCGTCACGTTCGAGCCGGCCGCGAGCGTCAGGTCACCGGTCAGCCCGTTCAGGCTCGCGACGTCAGAAAAGGATGTGTAGTAGCCATTGGTGTCGAGGATGACGTCACCGCCCGAGACGCCGAGCACGACCGAGATCGAGCCGTCCGCGCTGAGCGGAACGACCGCGGCGTTCACGATCGTCTGACCTGGAAGGAAGTTCAGCGTCGAGACTGGCGGAAGCGCTCCGCCTTTCGGCCAAAGCACCAGAAAGCCAGGGCCGGTGCCATTCGTGACGGTTGCGTTGAGCGAGATGGCTTTCGCGGTCGCCGGGACGTTGCAAACGCCGACGAGCGTGTAGCTGCGCGTGGTCGCTGCAGGCAGAAAGCCGCCCCCGAGAGGCGCCACAAAGACCGGTGACCGCGTATCGACGAGGCGACACGGCGTCAGTGCCACGAACGGCAGCAAGGCGGGAGCAGACCCCGCGAGCGACGAGCGGCCCGAAGTGGCGGACTCGGAGGCCCCCGATCCTGACCAGTAGGGCGGAGCCGCCCAGTTCTGAACGAGCTCGTCCGGCTCCTGAGCGAGGCCGGTGAGTGGAAGGAAGAGTCCGATGGCGGCGAGGAGTCCCGCCAACCAACGTCCGGGCTTCGCAATGGGCGCTCGATTGAGTGTGTTCATGACACACGCTTAGCAATACAAGCGCCATACTTTAATATCTTTAGAATAAATAACTTAACTCATTAGCTATGTGTCAAGACACAGGTTTGAGACAAATATTGTCGTACGACGACCGACGAGTTCAGTCACCCGGCGCCGGGGCCGATCTCTTTACGCGCTCGGCCGGGCCAGGCTGGCGCCTCGGTAGTAGAGGCCGAGAATCGAGTCGCGCGTCTCTCCGCGACGCGCCCGCGCGACGGCTCCCGCCTGGCAGAGTCCTGCGCCGTGCCCGGTGCCGCGGCCGCGGAGGAGGTAGGCCGCGCGGGACTCCTCGACCTCGAAGTCGGTCGAGCGCACGGACGCCCAGCCCCAGAGAGCGGAGGCCGCCTTCCGGAACTCGAAACCGCGCACGATGCGGGAGCCGCCGCCCCGAGCCACGAATCGCACCATCCCGACTCGGCGGCTCGAGTCGTGGCCGTAGACCTCGAAAAGCCGGCCCTCCGGGAATCCCATCGTTGCCGCGAGCGGCGGAACGTCCCGCCGCGCCAGGGAAAACGTCCACACCGCTCCCGGGGCAGAAAGGCACGCATCGTCGTCAACCGGCTCGAGATTGGGCGTTTCCTCGTCGTCCCAGACGTCGCGCGGGCGGGCCGTCCGTCCGCCGCAGACCGCATGGAACGGTGCGGCGATCACGCGGCCGCGCTGGACGAGGACGAGTCCCCCCGTCGCCGCCGCCGCCGATCGCGTCGCGGGCGTCGCGGCGCCGAGACCGCCGTAGACCTGACAGTGAGTCCCGTCGCAAAGATCCGCGCCGTCCTCGAGATGGCGCTCGGCGCGCGCCACGGCATACGAGCGGGCCGCCACGGCCTGCGCCTCGAGGGCCGCCGCCGGAGCGTGCCCGCCGATCTCGGGCGGCAGGACGGCCGCGACGTAGGCCTCGAGCGGCACCTCTTCGACGATCCCGGTGCGCAGTCGGAGGATCCGCCGGGTGAGCCCGGCCGCGGCAGCCCGGGAGGACGCAGCCAGGCCGAGGAGCGTCGCGAGAAAATGCCGCCGGTTCAACCCGCCGATTGTAGGGGGATCAGGCCCGCTCGATCCTCGCCGGATGCGCATCACCGGCCTCGTCGCGCAACGTCGCGACGGCGTGAGCAAGCACGCCCGCCACGACCTCGAGGCACTCGACGGCGCCGCGCGGCGAGCCCGGCAGGTTGACGATGAGCGTCCTCTCGCGGACCGCCGCGACCTGTCGTGACAGGATCGCCGACGGGTGCGCGCCCCACGTCGCGGCCCGCATGGCCTCGGCGATTCCGGGGACTTCGTACGCCGCGACGGCCTGCGTCGCCTGAGGGGTCACGTCGCGCGGCGAGAGTCCCGTGCCTCCCGCGGTGAGGACGAGGTCCGCCGCCGCGATGTCGGCGATCCGCTTGAGGTTCCACTCGATGTCGCTGCGTTCGTCCGGAAGGATCGTCTGCTCGACGAGCGTGGCGCCGGGGAGAAGCAGGCGGACCGATTCGGCCACCGCGGGGCCTGTCTTGTCGTCTCGCTCCCCGTGGTAGGAACGGTCGGAAATCGTCAGGACCGCGACGCGCACGTCGTCTCAGCCGCCGATCTCGCTCATGTTTCGCGCGTGAAGGGGAAGCATCGCCTTGTTCATCCCGACGAACATCGGGTGGCGCTCTTCTTTCACGGTCGCCGCGCGCTGGATGACCACGGCGAGCTCCTCGTCCGAGGCCCCCGCGCGCATCGGCTTCAGGAGATCCACGTCCGCGTGGCCGAAGAGGCAGCCCTTCAGGAACCCGTCCTGCGTGAGCCGCATCCTGTTGCACGTGTCGCAGAACCTGTCCGAGATCGGCGTGATGAACCCGATCGAGCCCGTGTGCGCGCCGTCGGGCGACGTGACGTGGTATTCGTCGGCAGGCCCCGCGACGAGCGTCTTCTCGATCGGCGTCAGAACGTAGCCCGCGGCCGCGAGGCGGTCCCAGACCTCCCGCCAGCCGATCCAGTCCTCGTCCTTCCACGCGTTGTCGCCGAACGGCATGAACTCGATGAACCGCACGCCGAGCTTGCGGTCCCTCGTGAGCGCCGCGAGGGGAAGGATCTGGTCGTCGTTGAAGCCCCGGATCACGACGGCGTTCACCTTGACGGAGTCGAACGGTAGCGTGAGCGCAAGCTCGATCGACTCGCGCACGGGAGCGTAGTGGTCGCGGCGGGTCATCTTCCGGAAGTGCTCGGCCTCCGCGGCGTCGAGCGAGACGTTCACCTTCGTGAGCCCGGCCGCGAGGAGGTCGTGCGCGATCCTCGGGAAGAGCACGCCGTTCGTCGAGAGCGCGATTCCGCCCGGGAAGCCGATCTCCCGGAGGTCGCGCACGATGTCGACGAGGTCGGGCCGCGTCGTCGGCTCGCCGCCCGTGAGCCGGATCTTCTCGATGCCGAAGTCACGCAGGAGGCGCGCCGAGCGGCGGATCTCGTCACGAGTCAGGAGATGAGGCAGCGGACGGAACTTCTGGTCCTCGGGCATGCAGTAGACGCACCGCAGGTTGCACCGGTCCGTGATCGAGATCCGGACGTAGGTGATGCGCCGCCCGTGGCCGTCGACGAGGTTCCGTTCCATCGACGCCGGAAGTCTAGCCCATTGAGGACCGGGCCGGTGCCATATCCCGATTTCCGCCGATCGGGTTAGTCTTCCGGCGTGCTCCTCGCGCCGGTCCGGGACACGTTTCGCGCGATCGCGGTGACCGTCGTGCCGGAGGCTTCGGCCCTCGACGAGCCGGGCTGGTGCGCTCTCGAGGCGCTCGTCGAGAAGACGCTCGCGCGGCGCCCCGCCGCGATGCGGCGCCAGGTCGTCGCCTTCGTCCGCGCCATCGAGCACCTCCCCCGCCTGCGCTGGGGACGCCCGTTCTCGGCGCTCGGGCCCGAGGAGAGGACGCGCTTCCTCTCGGGACTCGAGCACGCACCCGTCCTCCTCCTGAGGCGCGGATTCTGGGGCCTGAGGACGCTCGTCTTCCTCGGGTACTACGCGAGGCCCGAGGCGGCCGCGGCGATCGGATACCGCGCGGACGCCCGCGGCTGGGAGGCGCGGCCGGCATGACCGCGAGGGCGTACGACGTCGTCGTGATCGGCTCGGGGGCCGGCGGCGGCACGGTGGCCGAGGGCCTCGCGCCGCTCGCGCGCGCCGGCTACCGGATCCTCGTCGTCGAGCAGGGCGCGCGCCTCCTCGACGCCGAGTTCACGGGCAAGGAATCCGAGATGGCGGACGCGCTCTACGAGGACGGCGGCGGGTTCCTGACGGCTGACGGCGCGATGACGCTCGCGTTCGGGCGCGCCTGGGGCGGTTCGACCGTCGTCTACACGGGGACGTCGCTCGTCGCCCCGAAGCGCGTGATCGACGGCTGGAGGGTGCCCGGCCTTTCGCACGCGGACGTCGAGAGCCGCTCGAAGAGGTTCATGGAGGAGAACGGCGTCCACCTCCTCGAGCCGGGCCTCCTGAACGAGAACAACCGCCTCTTCGTCGAGGGCTGCACGAAGGCCGGCTTTCACGCCGAGCAGTTCCCGCTCAATCTCCGCGGCTGCAAGGGATCGAGCCTCTGCAACCTCGGCTGCCCGAACAACGCCAAGCAGGGCACGCATCGCGTCCAGCTCCCGGCAGCCCTCGAGAGCGGCGTCGAGGCGGTCACGCGCGCCGAAGCGCTCCGCATCGAGGAGGGCCGCGTAATCCTCCGCGTGTCCTCCGCTGCGCCGGGTGAGAAGGGCGCCTCCTCGGAATGGGCGCCGGGCGATTACGTCGTGAGCGCGAAGGCGATCGTCGCGGCCGGCGGCTCGGTCGGCACGACGGCGCTCCTCCTGCGATCCGGGCTCGGGCCCTCCCTGCCCCGCCTCGGCGCCGGATTCACGTGCCATCCGGCGCACATCCTCGTCGCCGAGCACGAGCGAGAGATCACGAACGACGTCGGGCATCCGAAGAGCTTCTACCTCGACCGGGCCGTCGAAGAGGGATTCGTCCTCGAGACGTGCATGTATTTCCCGTTCACGACCGCGAAGAACCTGACCGGCTTCGGCGTCCCGCACGCGACGCTCATGCGCGCCTTCCGGCGCCTCCAGATGATCCTCGTCCTCGCGTGTGACAAGGCCGTCCCCGCAAACCGGATCTCCGTCGACGCCGAAGGCAGGCCGGTCGTCCACTACTCCTTCACGAAAGAGACGGTCGCGTCCCTCGTGAAGGCGACGCGCGCCGCGGCGCGGATCTTCTTCGCCGCCGGCGCCCTCCGCGTCCACGCGCCTTCCGCGGACCCGCCGCTCCTCGAGCGCGCCGAGGCCGGGGCGATCGGCGAACGCATCCACGAACGGAACTTCCGCACCGGGCGGATCTCCGTCTCGGCCGCGCACCTCATGGGAGGTTGTGGCATGGGCTCTTCCCCCGCCGACTCCGTGACCGACTCCTGGGGCCGCGTGCACGGGCGGCCGGGCCTCTTCGTCGCGGACTCGAGCCTTTTCCCGGATTCGCTCGAGATCAACCCGTACCTCACGGTCATGGCGCTCGCGGACCGCGCGGCAGAACGCATCCGGGAGGACGCCGGCGCGCTCCTCGGCGCCCCCGGCCGCCCGCGATGAAGAGGACCGGCGCCGAGCTTGTCGTCCGCGCCCTCGAGGACGAGGGGATCGCGCTCGCGTTCGGAATTCCGGGCACGCACAACATCGAGCTTTGGGACGCCCTCGCGTCGTCGGCGTCCGTGCGCTCGGTCCTCGTGACGGACGAGCAGAGCGCGTCCTTCATGGCCGACGCGGCATGGCGCGCCTCGGGACGAGTGGCCTGCGTGAACGTCGTCCCCGGGGCCGGCCTCACGCACGCGATGTCCGGCATCGCCGAGGCGTTCCTCGACTGCGTCCCGATGCTCGTCCTCGGGTGCGGGATCAGGCGCGACTCGGGCCGCGCCTACCAGCTCCACGACGTCGACCAGCTCGCGCTCGCACGCCCGGTCACGAAGGCTCAGTTCCTGCCCGCGAGCGGGGCCGAGCTCTACGAGGTCGTGCGGCGCGCCTGCGGCATCGCACGCTCCGGGACGCCCGGCCCCGTCTTCGTCGAGGTGCCCGCGGACCAGTATCTCTTCCGCCACGACGCGGACCTCGTGCCTCCCGCGCCCGAACGGCCCGGCGTCGTGCCGGCCGACGACCTCGAGCGCGCCGCTTCGCTCCTCAGAACCGCGAAGCGGCCCCTGCTCTACGTGGGCCTCGGTGCGGCACAGGCGAATCTCGTCGCTCTCGCCGAACGCCTCGAGTCTCCCGTCTCGACGACGTTCCAGGGCAAGGGCGTCTTCCCGGAATCGCACCCGCTTTCGCTCTGGCCCGGCTTCGGCGACGCCGCGCCCGCGGTCGCGCGCGACGTCGCGGCTTCCTGCGACGCCACGCTCGCGATCGGGTGCCGGTTCGGAGAGGTCGCGACCGGCAGCTACGGAATGGTCCCGCCCCGGCCCCTCGTCCACGTCGACATCGACCCGTCCGTCTTCGGACGGAACGTCCCGGCCGACGTCGCGATCGCCTCGGACGCGTCCGCGTTCGTCGCGGCGCTCCTCCCCCGGCTGGACCCCCGGACGCCCGACGCCGTCCTGAGGGACCGGATCAGGAGCGGCCGGGCGGAGGTCGACGAGGAGCTCGGCCGCCCTTCGGACGGCCGCGTCTCGCCGCACCTTCTGCTCCGCGCCCTGCAGGCGACGTTCGGGCCGGAGACCGTTTTCACGTCCGACAGCGGCAACGGGACGTTCCTCGCGGTCGAGGGCCTGCGGCTCGAGAAGCCCGGCCGCCTCCTCGCGCCCGTCGATTTCTCCTGCATGGGCTACGCGGTTCCCGCGGCCGTCGGCGCGAAGCTCGCCCGGCCGGACGCCCCGGTCGTCGCGCTCGCGGGCGACGGAGCGCTCCTCATGACCGGCCTCGAGCTCCTCACCGCGGCCCAGAACAATCTCGGGATCGCCGTTTTCGTTCTGAGGGACCGCGAGCTCGCCCAGATTGCTCAGTTCCAGGCGACGGTTCTCGGCCGGAAGGCCTCGAGTACGCTGGCCGACGTCGACCTCGCCGGCCTCGCCCGAGCCCTCGGCGCCGAGACGCTCGCGCTCTCGACGGACGCCGAGATCCGCTCCGTCGTCTCGAGCGCGAAAGAGATCGCCGACGCCTCCCGTCCCGTCCTCGTGGACGTCGCGATCGACTACTCCCGAAAGACCTTCTTCACCCGCGGCGTCGTGAAGGCGAACTTCCTCCGCCTGCCCTGGGGCGACCGCCTCCGGTTCGTCGCGCGCGCGCTCGCGCGGCGGCTGCCGGGGCGCTGACCGTCCGGCGCCAGGCGCCGCTCTTTCCGCCCGTCTTCTCGAGGAGCGCGACGGGCCCGATCACGATCCCCTTGTCGGCGGCCTTGCACATGTCGTAGAGCGCGAGCGCCGCGGCGGCCGCCGCGACGAGGGCCTCCATCTCGTAACCCGTCTTGCCGGTCCCGCGCACCGTGGCGGTGAGGGCGACGGCGCGGCGCGCCGGGAGCCGTTCGGCCGTCACGTCCACCGAGTCGAAGACGAGCGGGTGGCAGAGCGGAATCCAGTCGGCCGTTCGCTTGGCGGCCTGGATCCCCGCGAGTCGCGCGACCGCCACGGCGTCGCCCTTGCGGTTCTCCGCAGCGTCCAGTGCGGCCCAGCCCGCACTCCCGAGCGAAACGACGGCCACCGCGCGCGCCGACCGGACGGTCTCCTTCTTCCCCGAGACATCCACCATGCGGGCGCGCCCCTCAGCGTCGAGGTGGCTGAGCCGCGGCGGACTCTTCCTTTTCGGCCTTTTCATAATCCTCCGGCGTGTTGACGTTCAGAAAATTCCCGGCGGCTCCGCCGGGGAGGGCGGCCGTCGCCTCCTCGGGGATCAGAACCGTCCGCAACTGCTGGAGCGCACCGACGAGTGCGTACTCGCCGGCCGAGAGCCGCGCGACGAGGGGCGCGTGCGCGGACCGCCGCCAGACCGCGCAGAGCGGTTGCGGCGAGCCGCCCGAGACCGGCACCACCGCGTCCGCCGGAATCGCTTCCGCGATCGAGAGAAGGGCCGCGAGAAACGACTCCGGGACGCGCGGGATGTCGGCGGCGAGGACGAGGTTCGTCTCGTCGGGCGAGGCGGCAAGAGCCGCCGCGACGCCGAACGCGGCCGCCACCGGGGCCGCCCCGTCCTCGATGAACTCGTACGCGGTCCCCGCGAAGAGCTCGGGGTGCTTGCCGACGAGAGCGGCGCGGCCGCACACGCGCGCGAGCTTCGCGGCCTGATGCAGGGCCATCGGCTGGCCGCCGAACGGGAGCAGGGTCTTGTCGCGCCCCATGCGCGTCGAGCGCCCGCCGACGAGGACGAACCCGTACGCCACGATGCCATGATGCTAACGGAGAAGAGACTCTGGCCCCTCCCCCGATCGCGATCATCGTTCCCGTGGGCGCCGGCGAGGCGCCCCCACCGGCGCTTTTCTTCGAAAGAGTGAGAGGGGACCCGACCGTCGCGCCGCCGGCGGCGCTCGTCATCACGGCACACGAGGAGATCTCTTCAAATGTGCGCGAGGCCTTCTCGAAGGCGGGCGCACGGGTTCGCCTGTCACCGGCGCCGCGCGGCCAGCGCCTGTGCGAGGCGGTCGCCTCTTTACCATTCGAAGAATCTCTCTCTCTTCTCTTCCTCCATGTCGACACGATCCTGCCCGTCGGTTGGGACACCGCCGTTCGTGCCGCGCTCGCGCGCGGCAACGCGGGGGGCGCGTTCCGGCTGGGCTTCTCCGGCGGGGACCCGCGCATGGCGTGGGTCGCGCGGTGGGCGAATCTCAGGACGCGTTTCACGCGCATCCCCTACGGCGACCAGGCGCCGTTCGTGCGGCGCGACGTCTACGAGCGCCTCGGGGGGCACCGGCCCTGGCCGTTCCTCGAGGACTGGGACTTCTCACGGCGCCTCGTCGCCGCGGAGGGTCGCTCACGCGTGGCGCTCCTGCGCGCCCGCGTCGCGACGTCTCCGCGGCGTTATCTCGAGAACGGCGTCGCCAGAACAGTCGCGAGGAATTGGGAGATTCTTAGAAGGGTGAAGAGGGGCGAATCGCCCGAACGGCTGGCGACACTCTATCGAAGATGACGAGCGCGCCCGGCGCCTTATTACCTTCTAAGAAATCCGAATCTTCGGGTCCGTTCTCTCAGGGCACGCCGACCGCCCTGTCCGCGGTGTTGTTCGCCTCGTTCGACTCCGCGACGCGGCACGAAGCGGGCAGCGCCGGCTCCAGCGCCGGGAAGCATCCGTCCGCCATGAATTCGACCTTCTCGGTCGAACCCGGCTTGTGGTCGGCCGGGAACGTGACCCAGCCGGCGTACGTCTTCGTCGCGCCCGCGGCGAGCGTCCCGGCCTCCCACACGGACGCGCACGACGCCGAGCCTCCCCGCGTCGTCTGCGGACACACCGTGAAGAGCAGCTGCCAGCGCTTCGGCACAAGCTGGTAAGCGTCCATCCGGAAGTTCGAGGCCGCCGCCGAGCCGACGTTCCTCACGGTCACGGAGGCCTGGCGGCTCACTCCGCTGACGCCCCCGACCGACACGCTCACGACGGTCAGGTCCGGGCGGAGGCTCCCGGGCAGGGTTCCCGGCCGGATGCCGGGCCGCACGCCCCCCGGGACCTGGTCCGGGATCTTCAGGTTGAGGCGACCCGTCACGGTCAACGACAGGCACGTGCGGTTGTTCGTCTCGTTGCTCTCGGCGACGGCGCGCCCCGGGTCGACCGTGGCGCAGGCGAAGTAACGCCCGGGCGTCGTCGACGCGGCTACGGTCCCGTGATTCGTGTAGCGCTCGCTCGCGCCGGCGGGGATCGCCGTGAACGGGCCCCATCCTCCGAGAAGCGGGCCGCCCGGATCGGTCTCGGCCCTCATGAGCCGGATCTCGATCGAAGCGGAGGCCGCGCTCGGCCCGCGAACGGGAACCTCCGCGGTTCCGATGTTCCGCATTTCGGAGACCATCTCGAGGGCGCCGCCGGGTGCGACGGACCGCGGCGTCACCGTGAAGAACGACACGACGAGATCGGGTCGCTGGGCGCGCGCCGCAAGAGGAACGACGAGAGTCCCGGCAAGGACGACGCAAGAGAAAAAGCGGGGGTGACGCATCGGTGCTCCTTTCGATGCCGCCAATGTTCCTGTCTTGGCGGCCCACCGCGGCACCGCCCAATGTAGGAACGCCTCCGCGAGCGTTCAAGGCCGTGGTATTGCCACAGTGCGCCAATCGACCGTCTGTAGGCGCCATTCGCCCCCGCCGTTACGGGAAAGTGCGGCTTCGGACGAGGTTCAGACGAGCTTGAGAAGGTGCCCCATCTTCGCCTTCTTCGTGGCGAGATAGTCGCGAGTCCCGTCCGTCGGCGGGATCTCGAGGGGCACACGCTCGACGATTTCGAGGCCGTAGCCGTCGATCGCGACGTACTTGGACGGGTTGTTCGTCATGAGGCGCATCTTCCTCACGCCGAGGTCGCGCAGGATCTGGCATCCGATCCCGTAATCGCGGACGTCCGGCGCGAAGCCGAGCTTCTCGTTCGCGGCAACGGTGTCGAGGCCCTGCTCCTGGAGCTCGTACGCGCGCAGCTTGTTGAAGAGGCCGATCCCGCGCCCCTCCTGGAGGAGATAGAGGAGGACCCCGCGGCCTTCCTTCGCGATCTGGGCCATCGCGAGCTGGAGCTGGGCGCCGCAGTCGCAGCGGCCGGAGCCGAACACGTCGCCCGTGAGACACGCGGAATGCACGCGCACGAGGACGGGCTCGTCCTCCGACCACGTCCCCATCACGAGGGCGACGTGCTCCTCGTTCGTGAGATCGGACCGGAACGCGACGACGCGGAATTCGCCGTGTGGCGTCGGGAGGACGGGGGCCGCGACGCGGTGGACGAGGCGCTCGGTCCGCATCCGGTACCGGATGATGTCCGCCACCGAGACGATCGGGATGCCGTGCTTCTCGGAGAACTCGAGGAGGTTCGGGACCCGGGCCATCGTCCCGTCCTCGTTCATGATCTCGCAGATAACGGCGGCGGGCGCGAGGCCCGCGATACGCGCGAGGTCGACGGACGCCTCGGTCTGCCCCGCCCTCTTGAGGACTCCGCCCTTCTTCGCCCGCAGCGGGAACGTGTGCCCCGGCCTCAGCGAGGTCGAACGGCCTCGTCTTCGGGTCGACGGGGGTCAGGACGGTCGTGGCGCGGTCGGCCGCCGAGATCCCGGTCGTCGATCTTGCCGCGCGCCTCGACCGAGACCGTGAAGGCGGTGCCGTAATTCGACGTGTTCTGCTCGACCATCAGGTGGAGGTCGAGCTCGTCGCAGCGCTCTTCGGTCAGCGAGAGCAGATCAGCCCGCGGCCCTCGCGCGCCATGAAGTTGATCGCGGCCGGCGTGACGTGCTCGGCCGCGAGACAGAGGTCGCCCTCGTTCTCGCGGTCCTCGTCGTCCACGATGATCACGAACCGGCCCTGCTTGTAGGCCGCGGCGGCGTCGGCGACGGAAACGAATCCCACGGGTGTTCCTTTCGATTCTGTTGGGCGCGAAGGTGCGCCCGGTTTCAATTGTAGCGGGACGCTCCGCCGGGCCCCGTGTCGGGCCGGAAGCCCTTGAACGGATGGTCCGTGAGGACCGCGCGCTTCCCGACCTCCTTGACGAGGGTCCTCAGGAACCCGTCGAACTGGTTCGCGGCCGGGACGAAGGCGCGTGGCGCACGCTCGCGGGAGAAGCCGGCATGGAACCGCTCGAAGAGGGACCAGTCCTTGAACATGAGATGCCGCATGCCGCCGCGGCGGAAGCTCTCGATCTCGGTCACGAGCGCACGCAGCGCCTTCTTGTCGGGCGTCTTGAGGAAGTCCTGCGTTGCCCGGACGAGCTGGCCGAGCTCGTCGCGCAGGCGAAGGCTCTGGTCCAGCCGCGCTCGGTACTCCGGAAAGAGCGCCCGCGCGTCGACTCCCGCCGAAAACGTCTCCGCGAGCCCGATGACGCTCTGCTGGTAGAGGTCCCGGAACAGACCGGCGGCTTCCTCGAGGCGGCCGAGGATGGCATCCGGATCCTTCATGAGGGCCGTGCCGACGAGCTCGACGTCCATCGCCTTCTTCGTTTCCGCCTCGAACGCGGACGCGAGACGGTCGAGACCCACGGCCTCGCGGCTCTCAGCCTCGAAGCGCGGGCGCAGGTGTCTCCTCACGTACGAGACGAACGAGTCGTTCTCGCCCTTCATGAGGCTGAAGATGAGGAGGGCGCGCGTCCGCGTCGCGGGCGTATCGGCTGCGGAGGAGATCCTCTCGCAGTAACGGAGACCCTTGAAGAGCGCGACGAAGAGCGTCGCGAGCGCGCCGCGCTGGGAGGGGTCGGGCAGGCTGCCGAGGACCTTCGCGAGCGACTGCTTGGACTCGCGATCGAGGACGGGCCTGAGATTCTCGCGGAAGAGGACTCCGAGGTTCGGGTCTTGCCGGAGCGCTCCGACCGCCACCCTTCCGAGCGAGAGGTACGTCTGAAGGGGGATGAACGGAGCCTTCGCGAGCTCGTCCAGGATTTTCGTGAAGTCGTCGAGCGTCTCGACGACGCGCGCGAGCTCCGTCGTACCGTCTCCGCGCCGGCGCCCGCCCGGGCGCGCGACCTGCGTGTCGAGGTAGAGGAGGAAGGACGCGAGATCCTCCTGACCCTCCCCGAGGAGCTGCGTCGCGATCATGGCCATGTGCGCAACGCCCGAGCGGGCCGCCGCGACCTCCTCGACGTAGTTCTTGAGCGACGCGTGGGACCGCTCGAAGGCCGAGAGCGGCAGGCAGTCGATCTGGAAGAACCGCTCGAGCCCCTTGAGCCACATCTCGAGCTCGAAGAGATAGTCGTACTTGACCCGATTCGAGAACAGGGCCGACGTCTCGAGAACGGTGAAGCGCGGCATGCGAAAGGCAATTGTAAGCCCGGCTAGAACGGATACCCGACCGAGAACGCGAAGGCTCCCGCGTCCTCGCCGGGCTTGCGGTCGAGCTTCAGCCCGTACTCGAGCCGGAGCGGGCCGACGGGCGTCAGGTAATGCAGGCCGATCCCGGCCCCGGTCCGGATCGCGCCGAGGTTGACGTTCGTCGGGTCCGCCCAGACGTTGCCCGCGTCCACGAACAGGGCGATCTCGAATCCGCCCGCCACGGGAATGCGCCACTCCACGTTTCCGATCAGCATGAAGTTGCCGCCCTCGCCGATGCCGCCTGAGTTGAGCGTCTCGCCGGGGATGCCGAGGTTGTCGCGCGTGAACGCGCGATGGGTCGAGGTCCCGCCCGCGAAGAAGCGCTCGGGGACCGGGATGATGAGGTTCGGAGCGCAGGTGCCGGCCTGGACGAGCGCGTCCGGGCACGGCGCAAGGTTCCAGAGAAAGCCGCCGCGCAGGGAGAACGCGAAGCGGGTCTTGCCGTAGGGGCGGTAGAGTCCGGCCTGAGTCAGGATCTTGAAGAAGTGCGCGTCGGCCGCGAAGAGCGGAAACGCGTACTTCAGATCGGTGCCGAGGAGGAAGCCCGATCGCGGGTTCAGGGGGTCGTCGCGCTTGTCCCAGGTCACGCCGCCCGACACCGAGGCGATCCGGCTCTCCTGGTTGCCGCGCTGGTCGGCGCCGAGGCCGGGGTCCGAGGACGGCTCGACGAGCTCGTACTGCAGCCGAAGACCGGTCCGGAGCGTCCTGCTCAGGCGGTACTCGCCCTGCAGGAACGTCCCCTTGCGTCTCACGTCGTACGCCGGCGACGGCACGTCCTTCGTCGAATAGACGGCGAACGAGAGAGGGACCTTGCCGCCGAAGAGAGAGCGGTCGCGCGCCGTGAAGATGAGGCGGGGGTCGTTGTTCGAGACCCGCCCCTCGACGCCGACCTCGAGGGCGCGTCCGAAAAGGTCGTTGTACGTCACGGCGAGGGACAGGCGGATGGAAAGTTGCTCGCTCAGGGACGCGTTCTGCTGTGGGTTGTACTCGCCGCCGATCGCGTACGTGAGACCCCAGGGGCGGCTCTCGGAGACCGTGACGAGCACGCTTTTCGACATCGTCTCCGGGTCCGTCTCGAACGTCGTGACGTCGATCCGGTCGAAGACCCCGAGACCCGCGAGGGCCTGCTGCGTGTCGAGGAGCTTCGTGAGGGAGAAGGGCGCGCCCTCCGTGTTCGCGAGCCGGTCCTCGATGATGAAGGACTTCGTCCGCCGGTTGCCGCGCACGATCGTCTTGCCGAACACGACGGGCTTGCCTTCCGTGACGGCATAGGTCACTGCCGCGCGCTCGCCCTGCGGCGGCGTCGGCCCCGAGAAGCTCGTCGTCGCCTCGACCTTCGCGTCCACGAACCCGCGGTCGACGTAGAGGGACTGCAGAAGCGCCGCGTCGTCGCTCACCGTTGACTCCACCCAGGGAACGCCCGGCTTCGTCGAGAGGCGCGGCACGAGGTCCTTCTCCGGGAGGAGCCGCATCCCTTCCACACGCATCCGGTCCACGACCGTCCGGACGCCTTCGTCGACCGCGAAAGTCACGTGGAGCGCGTGCTCGCCCTTCCCGTCGACCACGGCCGGCGGGGAGACCTTCACCTCGCGCCAGCCGCCCTGCCGGTAGAGGGAGGCCAGGGCGTCCCGGTCCCGGGCGGCCTCGTCGCTCACGTACCGGCCCGCCTCGAGGATCCCGCGGGATCTCGTCTCGAGCGCCGAGGCGACCTGCTTCGGCCGGAGGCTGACCGCGCCGGGGACGTCCACGCGCTCGACGTGCCACCGCGCTCCCCTGTCGATCACAAACGTCACGGTCTCGCGCGCCGGCTGTGTGTCGAACGTGACCTTCACCACGGCCTTCGCGTACCCGCTCTCCTCGTAGGAGCGCTGGAGCGCAAGGCGCAGCCTCTCGACGGCGTCCTCGTCCGGAGGCTCTCCCTTGCGCCAGGGCGACTCCGCGTGGTTCCTCACGACGGACTCCCGTTCACCCGTCACTCGGAGGACGACGAGCGGCCCGACGAACACGGTGTAGCGGGGCGTGACGGCCTCGTGCGCCGCGTCGTAGCTCTCGCTCTCGAGACGGACCTCGGCCCGCGAGTATCCCCTCCGGTGGAGCTCGTTCTCGAAACGTTCCGCGTCCTCGCGGACCGCCGCCCTCCGGTACGGCCGGCCGGTCTTCTGCTTCGCGCGTTGGAAAAGCACGTCGGCCGAGAGAGGGGCGAGGCTGCCCTTGAACTGCGGAGCGCCGGCGACCGCCCGTGGGCCGGGACTTACGTCGAAGCGGACGTCGACGCTCGTCTCGTCGGCGCCCGCGTCCACGGCGGTCGAGACGACCGGGGCGAAGTACCCCTCGTTCTTGAGAACGCCGCGAATCGCCGCCTCGAAGCTCGCCCGGCGGTCGCTCTCCCACGGATCCCCGGGGCCGAGGCCGAGGGCGTCGAGCACGCGGCCGCGCGCCGGGATCCCTTTCGTGACCGCGAAGGTCGCGATGCGCGGCGCGGCGGCGTAGCGGAAGACGACCATGACGCCGTCGCCCGACGGGGCCGCCTCGACCGCGAGGTCGGCGAAGCGCCGGGTCGCGAAGAGGTTCCTCATCGAGAGGCGTACGGCCCCCGCGGTCAGGAGCTTTCCCGGCTGCAGCTCCGTGAGACCGGCCATCCGCCCCTCGTCGACGGGACCGTCCCCGCGAAACGCGAGCGACCGGACGACCCTGCCCCAGAGCTCGCCTCCGGGCGGCGGAGACCCCGGCGCGGGCGCCGCGCAGAGCACGAGGGCGGCAAGAGCCGCGCCGAAGACCTTCCTCACCGCAGCCGCTGCCGGAAGCGAAGCTCGAGCGAGTAGACGCCGAACTCGTCCAGGCGCGCCTGCAGGAAGGCCGTCGAGGAGAGCTGGTAGTCGAGCGTGATGACCTGCTGCTGATTGCTCGAGAGGACGAACGACACCGTCGCGTTGAAGTCCTTCCCGAGGGACTTGCCGACCGTGATGCGCGGCGCGTCGAACGTGGAGCCCGTCGAAAACGCCGGGTCGATCTGGAAGCGGTCGAGGCGGAAGAATTCCTTCGTGCGGCTCGTCACGGCGTCCGAGGCGAGGCTCGCGAGAAGCTCGCGCGCGGCCTTCGAGACGGATTCGTCCGAGGAGACGGGCGCGGGCCCGATCGGGCCGCCCGCGACGGACGTCGACGGGACGTCGCCCGTGGCCATCAGCGAGATGATCTGCGCCTCGGAGAGCTGTGGGTCCGACGAGAACCGGGGCACCAGGCGCGAGGCGGTGCCGGTGAGGCCGAACGTGACCTGGTACCGGCTGATCGTGCCGTGGGCCTCCATCTCGAAGAACGGCTCGATCCGGATCGGATTCGAGAAGAGGATGCGTCCCGACACGAGGTCGTAGCGCTGACCCTGGAGTGTGAGGCGGCCCCCTTCCTCGGCCTTGATCTCGCCGAAGAGGAGCGGATGTCCCCACGTCCCCCGGGCGAAGAGCTCGCCGGACGCCTTGAGCCGCGCGACGTTCGTGCGAACCTCGATGGACTCGGGCGGCGCCACGAGGCGGACGTCGAGCGTGACGGGATCGAAGACGGTCGGGTTCGCGCCGACCGTGGCGACGCGCTTCCTCTGCAGGAGCCCCGCGAGGTCGATCAGGAAGTCGCGGTCGTAGAGGGCGCGGTCGAAGACGAGCTCGCCCCGGACCGCGCGCGGCTGCGAGTCGCCGAGGAGCAGCAGGTTCCCCGAGAACGTCGCCCGGAACCCGTCGAACGGCGAGACCCGCACGTGGGAAACGAGCGCCGAGATACGCATCCCGGCCGGCTTCAGTCCGTCGAGAAGCACCGTGCCGCCGACGTCGACCGTTCCGCCCGCGAAACGGAGCGAGAGGTCGCTGATCGTGGCCCGCCCCTCGCTGAAGAGGAGCGACCCGGTCGCGCCTTCGATCGAGAAGCCGGCCTCCGGGCTCGTGACGTCCACCCCGTCGAGCGCGGCACGGCCCGTGACGACCGGGGCGGAGGCCGTGCCTCCGAGCCTTGCGTCGACGGTGATCCGCCCGGCCAACTTCAGCGGGGCGACCGCCGGCCCGAGGAGCGCGGCGTCGACGGAGCCGTTCACGGCGACGTCGAGCGCCCGCGGCGCGACGAACTGGGCGCTCCCCGAGAGCGTCAGAGAGGTTGCGATGCCGGCGGGCGCCTCGGGCCGCGCCGCCTCGGAGAGCGTGACGTGCTCGAACGAGACGCGGCCGCCCGAGACCTTCAGGCTCGTCCCGCCCCGGAGCGAGACGGCGCGGTCCCACACCGTGAACTGCGCGGCCGAAATCTTCGCCTCGCCCTCGAGCTCCGCGGCCGACCGGCCGGGCTTGAGAAAAGCCTCCGCGCCGAGGCGCCCGTCGAAATGCGCGTCCTCCGGCAATCCGAGGAGACCGGCAAGAGGCGCGAGGCTCGGGAAGTCGGCGCGCACGCGCCAGCGGCCCTCCCCGTCGCCCGCCTTCGGCGAGGCGACCTCGAGCACCCCCTCCTCGGGCGCCTCGGCGCGGAGGCTCCAGAGTCCGCCCTCCGCGCGCGCGTGGAGCTCGATGCCGCGGCCCGCGTGAGCGAGCGGCTGTCCGTCGAACGTCGGGGTCTCGACGCGCGCGCCGGCGGTGAGCGTCGGCCTGTCGATGAGCCCCTCCCCGGCGGCCCGCCCCGTGAGCACCCCGCCTGCCGGAACGCCCTCGAAAGCCGCGAGCGCGCCGAGCGGGACATCCCGGAGCGCGAGGTCGAACCGGTACGCGCCGTCCGCGTAGCGATACGACCCGGAACCTCGTGCGTCGCCACTCCCGAACGTCCCGACGGTGGACTCGATCGCGACGCGGTCCCCCTCGAACGCGAGGGTTCCCTCCAGCCGGTCCAGCTTCTGCCCCCAGACGGACGCGTCCGTGAGCACGAGGGAAACGCGGCCGTGCAGGGCAGGCGTCACGCCGTCGAGGGGAAGCCTCCCGGTCGCGCGGCCCGAGAGCGGCAGGTCGAGAGCCAGGAACGCGAGCACCCTCTCGAGCGGCCACGCCCGAAAATCCCCGACGAGTCCGTCGAGCTCGTACTGGCCGTGGAGCGCCCCGCCAAAGCCGATCTTCCCCTCGAGCGTGAGGGAGGCCGAGGCGTCCCCCGCCGTGAACGGCGAGAGCGTCGCCACGTTGTGATCCACGACGAAGTCGGCGGTGGCCGCGCCGAAGCGCACGCCCCTGAGGACGAAGTCGGACGCCTCCAGCCGGCCCTCGATCCGGGGATCGGAAAAGGAACGCGTGAGGCGCGCCGTCAGACGACCGGAGCCGCCGAGCTTGAGCGGCGGCGAGAGCGGCTCTTTCTGGATCGCCGGGTACCAGTCCGCCGCGAGGCGTTCGACCTCCGCGAGGTCGGCCGCCGCGACGTCGAACCCGAGGTCGGGCTCCCACGAGCCGAGCCGGAGCGAGCCGTCGAGCTTCACGCGCGCGCCTCCCGCGGTCGCGAGCGGGAACCGGTCGAAGAGAATCCGCCCGTCCTTCACGCGGATCGGGCCGCCGCCCGACACCGGGATCGGGATGCGCCCCTTCACGGCGGACACGCGTCCCGCATCGGCCTGCAGGGTGAGCGTTCCGAGGCCGTCCGCGTGCTCGATGCCACCGGGCCCGAACGTCAGCGTCGCATCGAGGTTCGCCCGCGCCATGAGCCCCGTCCCGGGCAGCCCGAGGTCCGCGAAGAACTGTTCGAAGTCGATTCCGCGGCCGTGCAGGGCGATCCGGACCGGGAGCGGAGGCCGGTCGAGGCGCTCGAGCCGGATGAGGGCCTCGAGCGAGCCACCCGCGTAGCTCGCGCGCGAGACCTCGACGAGGAGCCCCTTCGGGTCGAGCCGGAGCGTACCCTCTCCGGTCATCGGGAAGACGGCGAGCCGGGAGGCCGGAAGGGCGTACGTCGCGCGGACGCGCAGGCCGCCGGGATCGCCGAGCCGGAGCGAGCCGTTCAGGTGGACGGGACCCGCGAGCGGAAGACCGAGACCGAAGGCGCGTCCGAGCGTTTCGCCGCTCGTCTCGACTTTCGCGACGAGGGCGAGGACCGGCTTCCTGAGATCGTCGACGCCGCCGGAGGCCTCGACGGAGATCCGCGGACCCTTGAGGCGAAGGCCCGTGAGATGCACGCGGCCGGGCGCGAGGGTCACGGCGGCGCCGAGCGCGAAGTCGAGCGTCTCGTTGTTCTCGAGGCGGAAACTCCCCTTACGGCAGGCGAGGACGAGGTGCGTCACCGAGAGCGTACGGCCCGCGCGCGCCGTGATCGCGGCGTCCTTCAGCAGCGCGTCGATCTCGGCCTTCCATTCGCGGAACCGGAGCGAAGCGCGTTGGACGACGGCTTCGTGGAGGCGGAGGTCCTTGCCGCCTCCGCTCCCGCCCCGCAGGAGAGGGAGGATCGAGTCCACGTTCGTCGAGCCGTCCGGGAAGACCTCGATCACGACACGCGGCGCGACGACGCGGAGCTTCGGGATCTCGATCGTGTCGCTCGTGACGATCGGCACGCCACGCACCTCGATCTCCGACGCGGCGAACAGCGGACCGGCGAGCGACCGGCGGTCGTTCGCGACGGACACGTCGCGCACGAGGAAGGAGAACGGGAGCAAGGCGAGGTCGAATCCACCGATCGAGACCCTGCGGCCGATCCGCGCCGAAAGGACGCGTTCCGTCTTCCTCCGCATCGCGTCCTGGAAACGGTGCGACCGGAAGACGGCGTACAGGACGAGGACGGAAAACACGAACAGGAGGACGAAGAGGCGGACGAGACGGACCTGCGTGAGCGTGAGCTGCGGGAGGGAAGGGATCGGTCGCCGCGCCATCTCCCCTCGCTAGCGCGCCGCGTTCTCCCGCTCGCCGCCGAACGAGAGCTTGCCCGACAGGACGTCCCAGAAGGAGCCCGCCGAGGCCCGCACGAGAGAGACGGTCTCCCGTGCGCGGGAGATCGCAATCCGCGTCGCCGCGCTCACGGGGAAGCCCTCCTGGCCGTCGAGCGTGAGGAAGACGCCGGTCACGTCCTCCTCCACGCGCAGCCCGAGGCGGACGGTGTCCGGCAGGACGAGCGGCCGGAGCGACAGCGTATGCGGGCAGATCGGCGAGAGGACGAGAGCCGGCATCGTGGGCTCGAGGATCGGTCCGCCGGCCGACAGGTTGTACGCCGTGGAGCCCGTCGGCGTCGAGACGATGAGGCCGTCTCCGCGGTAGCGCGAGACCGTCCGGCCGTCGACGTCGACGCGAATCGCCGCGATGCGCGCGAGAGCCGACTTGCCGAGCACGGCGTCGTTCACGACCCGGTACGTCCGCCCCGGGCGAGTCCCTTCCGCCACGAAGACGGAGAGGAGCCTCCTCTCCTCGAGCCGCGCGCGGCCGGCGAGGGCGTCTTCGAGGATCTCCTCGTAGTCGCCGGGCCCGCAGGTCGTCAGGAAACCGAGACGGCCGATGTCGATCCCGAGGATCGGGACGTTCGGCGCCGGGTGACGCGCGACCGAAAGCAGTGTCCCGTCCCCGCCGAGCGTCACGATGAGGTCGACGACCCGCGCGATCTGCGTGCGCGCGGGGCCGCCGTCGCGCTCGCGCGCGGCGGAGGACTCGAGGTCGTGCACGACTTCGATTCCGCGCCTCGTGAGCCGTCGCTCGATCCGCCGGGAAAGCTCGAGCGCAGTCCCGCTCGTGTAGCGGGTCACGAGGCCGACCCGGCGCACGCGCCTGGCCTTCGGCTTTCGGACCGTCACGCCGAAAGTGTAGCGGGATTCCTGCGGAACGCGGCGAGGTATTCCACGTTGCCGTCGGCGCCCGTGATCGGGGACGGAGCCGTGCCCCGGCGTTCGAGCCCGAGCGCCGCGGCCGACTCCTCGACGCGCGCGACCGCCCGGCTGCGGACCCCGTCGTCCCGGACGATGCCTCCCCTGCCGACCTCTCCGCGCGCGGCTTCGAACTGGGGCTTGACGAGGACGAGGACGTCGGCCGAGGGGCCAAGCAGGGGCACGGCGGCCGGCAGCACGAGCGTGAGGGAGATGAAGGCGAGATCCGCGACGAGTAGGGACGCCTCCTCGGGGATCTCGGCGCGGGACAGGAGGCGCGCGTTGACCCTCTCGCGGAGGACGACGCGCGGGTCGCCGCGAAGTCTCGCGTGAAGCTGGCCCCAGCCGACGTCCACGGCGTAGACCCTCGCGGCGCCGCGCGCGAGGAGGACGTCCGTGAACCCGCCGGTCGAGGCCCCGAGGTCGACGCAGACGCGGCCGCCGGCGTCGATCCCGAAGTGCGTGAGCCCGAACGCGAGCTTGACGCCTCCACGCGACACCCAGGGGTGCTCGGGCTCGCCGACGGAGATCTCGGCCGTGTCGTCGACGGGGGTCCCGGGCTTGACCCGCTCCTTGCCCGCGACCGCGACACGGCCCGCGAGGATGAGCGCCTCGGCCCGCGTGCGCGATTCCGCGAGGCCGCGCTCGACGAGGAAGGCGTCGAGCCTCTTCTTCCTCAGATCGTCACCATGACCTTGAGCACGTCGCCTCCCTGCCGCGCGAGGCGGAACGCCTCGGCGGCGTCGGCGAGCGGGACGCGGTGCGTCACGAGAAAAGAGGCCCGCACGACACCACGCTCGATGAGGGCGAGCGCCTCGCGCAGGTCGCGTGCGCCCGACGAATAAGAGAAGAGAAGAGAAAGATCTCTTAGATAGAGAGAATGCGGGGAGAGCGTCCACGTCTTGCCGGGAGCGACCGGCGAATAGAAGACGACGCGGCCGGCGGGGCCCGCCGCGGAGAGCGCCGATGCGACGGCAGATTCGGCAGAGGGCAACACGAAAACGACATCGGCTCCCGTCGCCGGGCCCCTCTTCACATTCGAAGAAAAATCTTCTCCGGGCTCTCCCACAACATCGAACCCGAGTCGCAGCGCGTGGGCTCGCCTCTTCGGGTCCGGGTCGCATCCGACGAGTGTCTTTGCCCCCGCGTTCCGCGCGACGAGGCCGAGCAGGATGCCGTTCGCGCCGAGGCCGATCACGGCGACGGTGACGCCCTTGCGGACCTCCGCGCGCCGCACGGCCTTCACCGCGCACGCGACGGGCTCGGCGAGCGCCCCGTCCTCGAAGGAGGCCCCGTCCGGAAGCCGGAACACGTCGGTCGCGACGGCCGCCGCCTCGACGCGCACGTATTCGGCGAGCCCGCCCGGGTCGAGCCGGTTTCTCTTCCACGCCGCGCACTGCACGTCCTCGCCCGCCCGGCACGCCGCGCACGTCCCGCACGCCGCATGGTGGTGGACGGCGACGCGGTCCCCGGGCCGGAACGGCGCGCCCTCCCCCGCTTCGGCGACGACGCCCGCCGGCTCGTGACCGAGGACGGCCGGCGCCTTCGTGGCCACGTACCACTCCGTCGTGTCGCTCCCGCAGATCCCGACCGCCTTCATCGCGACGAGGATCTCGCCCGGGCCGATCGACGGGACATCCCTCGTCACGACCTCGACGTCGTCGACGGAACGGACGAGCGCGGCGCGCATCGTCGTCATGGGATCACCGCGACCTTCAGATCATTCCCCTCCCGGGCGAGGGCGAACGCGGCTTCCCACTCGAAGAGCGATCGGCGCGCCGAGACGATCTCCCTCGCGGGCACGGCGCCGCTCGCGAGAAGAGCGAGGGCCACGTCCGCGTCGCGCGGCGTGTAGTGGAACGAGCCGACGATCGAGACCTCCCGGTAGTGGACCGCGTGTGCGTCGATCGCGACACGGCTGCCCGCCGGCAGGCCCGCGAAGAGGAGGACCGTGCCGCCGTCGGCGGCGAGCGCCGGCAGCGCCTCGATGACGCCGGGATCGCCGGTCGTGTCGACGACCAGGGAGAATTCTCCTGCTCCCTCTCCGCGCGTGTCTTCGATGCGCCAAGGCAACGGGGGATTTTCTTTGAAGGTGAAGACTGGGGGCGGAGCGCTGGCGCCGACACCGCGCTCCGGCTGGCCGATGAACGCAGCGCTCGCACCCCTTTCTAGGAAAAATCCGAGTCTTGCTTCCCTTCTTCCCGCGACGACGATCCTCCGTGTCGCGGCGTCGCCTGCCTCTTTCTTCTCTTTCCCCCTCAAGAGAAAAAACAGCAGCGCCGCGATCGGGCCGGTTCCCACGATGAGCACGTCGTCTCCCCGCGCGTCCCCGCCGCGCGCGCTCCCCGCGCGCGCGAGCCCGTGGACGACGCTCGCGAGAGGATCGAGGAGGGCGGCGGTTTCGTCCGGCATCCCGTCGGGAATCCGCCGGAGGCCGCCCTTCGCGAGCCGCTCGGGGACGAGGAGGAATTCCGCGAACGCGCCGAAGAGCGGACCGTCGAAGGCCGTCTCGCAGAGGTTCTCCCGGCCCCGCCGGCACGCCGCGCAGGATCCGCACGGCGCCGAGACCGCCGACGTCACGCGTGCCCCCGGCTCCCACCCGGCGCCGGGACCCGCGGCCTCGACGACGCCCGCCCACTCGTGGCCGAGCGTGAGCGGAAACGGGATCTTCGGGTGGCCGCGCCGGGCGATCTTGAGGTCCGTTCCGCAGGTCAGCGCCGCGCGGACGCGGACGAGCACGTCGCCGGGCCCACAGGCGGGCACAGGCACATCCCGCAGCGCGGGAGTCCCGGGTCCCTCGCAGACGAGCGCGCGCACGGGAGGAGCGTAGCAGGGGCGCGCGTGAGACCGCGTCGCGGCGCATGGGCATCGCTTGACGGGCGGCGGCGCCGGACGCAGTCTGCCGCCCGCATGAGCGACCGTTCGGCATCGAGCTGGGCTCTCCTGTCGATCGCTGCCGCGGTCGTGACGATCGGCCTGAAGATCACGGCCTGGAAGGTCACGGGCTCCGTCGGCCTCCTGTCGGACGCAGCCGAGTCGGGCGTGAACCTCCTTGCGGCCCTCGTCGCGTTCTGGGCGCTACGCCGCGCGAGCCGCCCGGCCGACTCGACCTACGCGTTCGGCCAGACGAAGGCCGAGTACTTCGCGAGCGGGTTCGAGGGCCTCATGATCCTCGCCGCGTCCGTGGCGATCGCCGTGACGGCCGTCGAGCGCCTCCGGCGTCTCCAGCCGATCGAGAACGTGGGGCTCGGCCTCGGGTTTTCGGTCCTCGCCTCCGGGGTGAACGGTGTCGTCGCGTGGATCCTGCTGCGCGAGGGCAGACGCCTTCGCTCGATCACGTTGAGGGCCGACGCCCAGCATCTCCTCACCGACGTCTGGACGTCCGCCGGTGTCCTCGTCGGCGTCCTCCTCGTGAAGGTGACCGGCTGGCTCGTCCTCGACCCGGTCGTCGCGCTCCTCGTCGCCGCGAACATCGTCTACGCGGCGGTCCGCCTCCTGCAGGAGTCGGGGCACGGCCTCCTCGACCACGCGATCGGCGCGGACGAGCAGGCCGCGATGGCGGAAGCGCTCGAGCCCTTCCACGAGCGCGGGATCGTGCTTCACGACATCCGGACGCGCCGTGCGGGCCCGCGCCACTTCATCCAGATGCACGTCCTCGTCCCGGGCAACTGGAGCGTCAAGCGGGGGCACGACGTGTGCGAGGAGATCGAGCGCGGCGTGGCGGCCGCCCTGCCGGGAAGCACCGTGACGACACACCTCGAGCCCGTCGAGGACCCGTCGTCCTGGGAGGACCGCGGCCCCGACCGCCACCTCTGAGGCGTCAGGGGGCCGCGAGCGGCCCGCCCGGCGCCGTGAGGCGCGCGGCGAGTGCGCGCGCGAAACGGCCGGAGCCTTCGGGCGAGAAGTGGAACGGATCGTCGAAGCTCGAGTCCGGGAACGCGCCGTCCGCGAACGGGTCGATCCACGTGGCCACGCCTTCCTCCCCGAGGCGGCGCGCGACCGCGTTGAGCCGCCCGAGACCGGCAAGGTAGCCGCCCGACGTGAGGCCGGGCGCCCAGCTCTCGAGAAACGCGCGGTCGGAGACCTCGTGGCCCGCGCGGACGCGCGCCGTCTGCGCGACGAAAACCGTTCGCGCCCCGTGCGCGCGGGCGACGCCCGCGGTGGAGCGCAGGTTCCGCTCGAACGTCGCGACGGCCTCGGCCGGGACGTCGTCGCGCCTCGAGCCGCCCGTCCAGCTCCACGCGGCCGCATAACCTTCCACCGCCGGGGCGCCATGCGGGGCGAGCCGTCCCAGCAGGAACTCGAGGAGCACGGAGCGCGACACGAGGCGGACGGGCACGGGGACGACGCCGAGGACGCGCGGAAGGATCTCCGCGTGGCCCGCGGTGTAGTCGGACGTGAACGGAAGATGCCCCGCCGGCTGGAGGTCGTTGACACCCGCGAAGACGATCACGACGTCCGGGGCGAGATCGACGTCCCGGATCTCGAGCGACACGAGGCTCTCGAGACTCGTCCAGCCCGGGAAGCCGGCGTTCGCGACGTCGGCACGCGGCGCGAGGAGCGTTCCGAGACGGGCGGGCCAGGTCGACGCGTCGTCGGGCGCGAGAAGATCGAACGTCGTCGAGCCGCCCTCGCAGACGACCCGGGAGACGCCTACGGGCTTCGGCACGGCGAGGTCTCGGACGTTCGTTGCGCGCTCGCCGAGCGCGTTGAAGTGGACCACCTTCCCCGCGGCCTCGAGCGTCGCGTTCGGCCGCCCCGCGACGACGAGAAACGGGTGCGGGCGGTACGCGCGGGCGATCTTCTCGACGAACCTCGTGTACGCCTCGACGCGCGTCTCGGGCCACGTCCCCGTGCGCGCCCGCAGGGCGGCGCGGCACCCTCCCTCGAGGAGGAGGAAGAGCAGGGCCGCGATCCCGAGCGGCACGAGGACGTTCGCGGCGACCGCGCGGATTCGCGTCAACGAACGTCTCAGCGGCTCAGGACGAAGACGTCCTGCAGCGAAGCGACGGGAAACTCGTGGGCGACGTCGCCCGTGACGCCGCCCGGGAAGAACGCGACGCGCGAGAAGGCCGAGAACAGCTCGCGCGCGAAGGGCTCGGCGTGGAAGGACGTGTACCCGTTCGCACCCTCGGCGGCCCCCTCGATCTCCGCGTACCCCGCGGAACGGAAGCGCGCCGCGGCCGCCGGGTCCTTCAGGAGGACGTCCGCGTAGACGGATCCGTGCAGCGTGACGACCGCGTGACCGCCCGGCGCGAGGAGCCGCCGGACCTCTCCAAGCCAGGCCTTCTGGCTCTCGAGCGACAGGTGCGTGAAGACGGAGGCGAGGACGACGAGGTCGAACGCCGCGTCCGGGTGCGGGAGCGGCGGACGGAGCCCGTTCACCTCCCACGCCCCGACGGACCCGAGGTTCACACGGTCCCAGTCGATCAGGGCGCCGTTCAGGTCCGTGCCGACGAGGCGCCGGGCGGGGGCGTCGACGTGCCAGCCGACGAGGAGCCGGCCCGTCCCGCAGCCGATGTCGAAGACCGAGCGGACGCGCGCCGGGTCGGCGCCGCCCGCGCGAAGGAGCGACTCCATCGCGAGGAAGGAGCCGACGATCGACGCGCGATAGGCGTCGACGTTCCCCTGTCCCTGCGTCATCGCCACGAGGCGAGGCGACGGGGCGGGAAGCGCCGCGACGCCCGCCGCGAGGGCCGCGAGCCGGACCGCCTCGCGTTCGGCGAACGGCACGTCGTACCGGAACACGGGGCGACCGGCTCCGGACCCGAACCGGACGCTCAGGTCGATCGGCATCCCTCGCGCGACCGGCAGGTCGAGCGCGAAGCGGCAGGCGGAAGAGCCCGCGAGGGGCACCCAGGAGAGCTCGGGAGACGCGCCGTCCGCGCTCGTCCGCCCGATCTCCGCCCCGCCGGCCCGCGCGACGACGTCGGCGACGGGATCGTCCCCGATCGCGAGTGCGATCCCGCCGAACGTCGATCTCGCGCCCGGCCGGACTTCGTGGTACTGCGGTCCGTCGAGGATGAAAACGGGCGCCCGACTCATGCGCCGACCGCAAGATGCCGCGAGCCGGGCGCAACGAGGGCGACGCCCCGGGCGCACAGCGGGCACGCGGCGGGGTCCCAGGCGGGGACCTCGAGCGCGAGGAGGGCGCGGTACGGGATGCCGTCGACGTCGGCCGGCCTGCCCGCACCGCCGGCCGCGAGAGCGCGTCGGTCCACGATGGACCCGCAGACGACGGGCACGGCGCCTGACTTCCTCAGCACCTCGAGGACCTCCTTCGTCGACTTTCCCGTCGTCACGACGTCCTCGACGACCGCGACGCGTTCGCCCGGCTCGAGCGCGAAGCCGCGCCTCAGGGCGAAGACGCCGTCCACGCGCTCCGTGAAGATCGCGCGCACCGAGAGCGCGCGTCCGACCTCGTGCCCGATGACGACCCCTCCCATCGCCGGGGAGACGACGACGCCGGGTCTCTCGGGCGCGAGCAGGGCCGCGAGGGCGGCCCCGAGGGCGCCGGCGCGCTCGGGGTGCTGGAGAACCCTCGCGCACTGAAGGTAGCGGTCCGCGTGCAGGCCCGAAGACAGCCGGAAGTGGCCGGACAGGAGCGCGCCCGACTCCTCGAAGAGCCGGCTCACGTCCTCGGGCGTCACGTCTCTCCCCCGTCCCGGTCGCGGCGCAGCCCGTAGCGGTCGATCTTCTTGTAGAGGTTCGACCGGGGGGTGTCGATCGCCTCCGCAGTCCGCGTCACGTTCCCCCCGTTCTCGGCGAGCTTGGCGACAAGGAAGAGCTTCTCGGTCTCGTCCTGGAAATCCTGCAGCGTCCGGATCGCGGTGAGCCGCTCCCAGATTCCCGCCGCGGCCGGGTCCACGACCTTGCCGCCGCGCACCGTGACCGGCCCCACCTCGGACACCGCCGCGGGGGCGGGCCCTTCGACGTCGGCGGCGTCGAGGACGTCCGCGTCGGACATGATCATGAGGCGCTCGACGTGGTTCTTGAGCTCGCGGACGTTGCCGGGCCAGGGGCGCGCCGCGAGGGCCTCGAGCGCCGCATCCGTGAACCGCTTCGGCCGGTAGTTGTTCGTCTTCGCGAACTGCTCGGCGAACCAGGCCACGAGGGCGGGGACGTCGTCGCGACGCTCGGCGAGGGGCGGCGTCATCAGGACGAGGACGTTCAAGCGGTAGTAGAGGTCCTCCCGGAACTTGCCCTGCGCGATGAGCGTCGTGAGGTCGCGGTTCGTCGCGGCGACGACGCGGACCTTCACCTTGACGACCCGTGGGCTCCCGACGGGCTCGACTTCGCCCTCCTGCAGGACCCGCAGGACTTTCGCCTGCGCGGGGGCCGACATGTCGCCGACCTCGTCGAGGAAGATCGTCCCGCCGTCGGCCTCGACGAACTTTCCCGTCTGCTTGCGGTCCGCCCCCGTGAACGAGCCGCGCTCGTGCCCGAAAAGCTCGGACTCGATGAGCGTGTCCGGGATCGCCGCGCAGTTCACCTGGACGAAGGGCCCGGCCTTCACGAGCGACGCCTCGTGGATCGCCCGGGCGACGAGCTCCTTGCCGGTGCCGCTCGGGCCGACGACGAGGACGGTCGCGGGCGTCGGTGCCGCCTTCGCGATGTCGGACAGGAGCCTCCGCATCGGCTCGCTGGACCCGACGATCCGCCCGATACCGAGGCGCGTCTTCAGCTCGAGGTTCTCGCGGGCGAGACGGCTCGTGTCGAGGACGCGCCGGAGCGCGTTCAGGACGTGCTCGCCCGACAGCGGCTTCTCGAGGAAATCGTCCGCCCCGGCACGTACGGCATCCATCGCCGTCCGGACGTCCCCGTGGCCGGAGATCATGACGACGGGCGTCGAGATCCCGCGCGCGCGGATCTTCGCGAGCGTGTCGAGCCCGTCCTGCCCGGGCATCTTGATGTCGAGGAGAATCGCGTCGTGGTCCGGCGCTTCTGACACGGCGTTCACGCCCGAGGAGACGGCCGTGACCTCGTAACCCTCCTCCGTCAGGAGCGTGCGGAGGGACTCGCGGATGTCGGCTTCGTCGTCGCAGACGAGGATGCGGCGCGCCATCGCCCGATCCTAGCAGCCCGCCTCGAGGGCCCGCCGCGCCTCGCCGAGCGCTTTCGTCGTCTCTTCGACGCCCCGTGCGAGACCTTCCGAGACACGAAGAGAAAGAGATTCTTCGAGTGAAAGAAGGGCCGAGCGGAGGTGAGCGGCTTTCTCCTCCGGCGCGGCCTCGGTCACGGCGAGCTTCAGAAATGCGATTCCCCGGGCATGGAGGGTGACGCCTCGGGCGATCGGGCGCGACCCGTCGCGGACCTCGAGTGCGCGCTCGTAGCAGGAGAGAGCCTCGAGGAGGTCCTCGCGCGAGCGTGCGAGGTTCTGGAGGGCGTTGCCACGGTTGTGGTGGAGGCGGGCCCGAGCCTCCGGGTCCGAGCTTCCGTAACCGGAAGAAGAAGACTCTTCGAATAGTAAGAGGGAAGAGGAGAGGTCCGCAGCGGGTCCTCGCGAGCCGAAGAAGACGGCCAGGTTGTGCAGGAAGGTCCCCTCTTCCTCATTCGAAGAAAAATCCAGCGTGCCCCGGATGTCTCGAAGATCGCTCGCGAGGGCACGGGCCTTTTCCGCGGCTTCTTCCCCAACCGTGTTCCTCAGGTGCTCCTGAATGACGAACCACTCGCGCAGCGCGGCCTTCGGATCCGCCGCGAAGCGCGCGCGAAAGCGCGCCGCGAGCGCGGGTGCGTCCGGCGGCGTCACGTCTTCATGGTACGCGCACCGGGATGATTCAGCTGCGCTATGTCGCCTCCGGCGGCCGCACGCGAAGCTCCTCGGGGGAATGAACGAGACGATGAAGACCGCCCGCGAAATCATGATCCATCCCGTCCTCGCGGTCCGCGAGAACTGGACCGTCCGCGAGCTCGCCTCCTTCTTCACCGAGAAGTCCATTTCCGGCGCCCCGGTTCTCGACGCGTCCGGCCGCCTCACCGGAGTCGTGAGCCTGTCCGACATCGTCGACCAGGTCACGCGCGACCGCGAGAGCGTGCGCCCCGCGCGCGGCTGGGAGGATCGCCTGAATCCCGAGGACCTCCGGGGTCTCGAGATCCAGGACGCGCGGCGCCTCGTGAGCGAGATCATGACCCCGACGTTCTTCACGATCCCGGACACGACGCCGCTCCCGAGAATCGCGCGCACGATGGTCGCCGGGCGCATTCACCGCCTTCTCGTCACGCGGAAGGGCCACGTCGTCGGGATCGTGACGACGCTCGACCTCCTCCGCGAGCTCGCGGGCATGGGGCAGGCGCGGGGTCGCCGGCCGGCGGCCGCCGCAAAGCGCCCGGCCCCGCACGCGCGCAAGGCCGCCCTCGGGAGACGCTAGGCTCGATCCCTCCGGGTCGTGAGCACGGCGGCCCCGCGGATCGCGTCGGTCTTCAGCGCGACGAGCGCGTCGTTCGCCCTTTCGAGCGGGAAGACTTCCACGTGCGTGTGGACGGGCAGCCGCGCGGCCTCGGCGAGGAACTCCCGGCCGTCCGCCCGCGTCGCGTTCGCGACGCTCCGCACGACGCGCTCCTCCCAGAGGAGCTCGTATGGGATTGGCGGCGTATCGCTCATCGAGATCCCACCGAGCACGAGCACGCCGCCGCGATCGAGCGCCGCCAGTCCGACCGGGACCAGCTCGCCTGCCGGCGCGAAGACGATCGCAGCGTCCAGCGGGACGGGCGGCCGGTCGGCGGCGCCGCCGACCCACGCGGCACCGAGATCCGCGGCGAGCGCCTGGTGCCGCTCTCGATCCCGGGTCATGACGTAGACCTCGGCGCCCCGCCCGCGGGCGATCTGGATCGCGACGTGCCCGGCGGCTCCGAAGCCATAAATGCCGAGCCGCGCTCCCGCGAACCCGCCCCGACCCTCGAGGCCCGTGAGACGCAGGGCGCGGTATCCGATGATCCCCGCGCACAGGAGCGGCGCGGCTTCCAGATCCGAGAACGTCTCCCGGTAGCTCGTAGACGAAATCCGCGCGCGCGAGCGCGTAATCCGCGTAACCGCCGTCAACCGTCCAGCCGGTGAACTCGGGCGCGAGACAAAGGTTCTCGCGACCCGTCCGGCAGAACCGACAGCCACCGCACGTTCCGTGGAGCCACGCGATGCCGACGCGCGCGCCGAGAAGCGCCTCGGCGCCGGAACCGGCCTTCGAGACCGTCCCGACGACCTGGTGCCCGGGAACGATCGGCAACCGCTTCGGCGGAAGGTCGCCCTCGACGACGTGGAGATCGGTCCGGCAGACGCCGCAGCACGAGACACGCAGGAGCACTTCGCCGGGGCCCGGGACGGGATCGGCCGCCTCCTCGAGGACGAGCGGGCGGCTCGTGGCGAGCGCCGGACGGTGAAGCCTCAGGGCGCGCATGGCGAAAGACTAGGCCCGGGCTCCGCCGGCCGCCACAGCGGAATGATGCGAGTGCTTCATTGAACGCAGCCGCGACTCGGTCTCGACTGGGGAGGCACGCGGACGCCCCGGAATCGGGGACTAAGATCGAGCAGCAGCGCCCGACAAGGAGCCTCACATGACGGCGGAATCGGCGACGAAGCCCGGACTCGACCTCTCCCAGTCCCAGCAGGCGGCCATCGAGAAGCTCGCGAAGGACGAGAACGTGATCCATCCGCCCATCTGGATGGCACGGGACGCGGTCATCCGCAACGACGTCGTGGAACGCGAGCACGCCCTGCTCGCGCCGGACGACTTCTGGGCCGAGAAGGCCGCCGCGGTCGAGTGGATGGAACCGTGGAAGGAAGTCTGCCGTTTCAACCCGCCGGACCACCAGTGGTTTCTGGGCGGCAAGCTGAACGCGACGGTCTCGTGCATCGACCGCCACGTCTACGGCGACAAGCGCAACAAGGCGGCGCTCCTGTGGGTCGGCGAGGACGGCGAGGAGCACGCGTACACGTACAGCCGGCTCTACCGCGAGGTGAACCGCTTCGCGAACGCGTTGAAGCGGCTCGGCGTGAAGAAGGGCGACCGCGTCATCATCTACATGCCGCTCACCCCCGAAGGGATCGTCACGATGCTCGCGTGCGCGCGCATCGGCGCGATCCATTCCGTCGTCTTCGCGGGGATGGGAACACAGGCCCTGAAATCCCGGATCGAGGACTGCCGCGCGAAGGTCGTCGTCTGCTCGGACTTCACGTTCCGGCGGGGAAAGAAGATCCCGCTCAAGCCGACGATCGACGAGGCCGTCCGCGACCTCGTCTTCGTCGAGCACGTCGTCGTCCACCGCCGCGGCTCGCGTCCGGGCGACGCGCCCATCTCCTTCGAGAGCGAGCGCGAGCATGACTTCTACGACATCCAGAACGCAAGGGACATCCATTGTCCGCCTGAACCGATGGACGCGGAGGACCCCCTCTTCATCCTGTACACGTCCGGAACGACGGGCACGCCGAAGGGCGTCGTCCACACCGTGGGCGGGTACATGGTGGGCGTGACCTACCTCGCGCGCGCCTTCTACCAGATCGGCGACCGCGACATCTACTGGTCGACGTCCGACATCGGTTGGATCGTCGGCCACTCGTTCATCGTCTACGGTCCGCTCTCCGTCGGCGCGACGGTGTTCACGCGCGAGGGCGTCCCGGACTACCCGTCGGCCGACGTGACGTGGGAGCTCTGCGAGCGCGTCGGCGTGAACATCCTGTTCACCGCGCCGACCGCCATGCGCATGTTCATGAGCCACGGCGCCGAGGCGCCGGCGCGCTACGACCTCTCGCGCCTGCGCCTCATCGCGTGCGCCGGCGAGCCGCTCAACCCCGAGGCGCATCTCTGGGCGCAAAAGCACCTCGTGGGCCAGTCGGGCGGCATGGTCGTCGACAACTTCTGGCAGACGGAGATCGCCGCTCCCGTCCTCGGCACCCTGCCGACGTTCGAGGCGCGCCCCGGCAAGGTCGGCAAGCCCCTCCCCGGCGTCGCGGCCGACATCGTCGACAAGGACGGCAAGTCCTTGCCCGACGGGCAAGGCGGCCTCCTCGTCCTCAGGCGGCCCGTGCCCTACATGCTCCGGACCGTCTGGGGCGATCCCGCACGGTACGAGAAGTACTGGGAGACGATCCCCGGTTGCTACACGTGCGGCGACATCGCCGTCCGCGACCACGACGGGTACTTCGCCGTCCTCGGCCGCTCGGACGACGTCATGAACGTCGCGGGACACCGGATCGGCACGGCGGACGTCGAAGGCTCGCTCCTGCGCCACCCGGCCGTCGCCGAGAGCGCGGTCGTCGGCCTCCCGGACGCGCTCAAGGGCGAGCGCATCAAGGCGTTCGTCGTCCTGAAGGCCGGCGCGCAGACGGGCGCGGGCCTCATCGGCAGCCTCAAGGACCACGTGCGGCAGGACCTCGGCCCGATCGCGGTGCCGAACGACATCGACCTCGTCGCGTCCCTTCCGAAGACCCGGTCGGGCAAGATCGTGCGTCGCTACCTCAAGGCAAAGGAAATGGGCGAGGATCCCGGCGACCTCTCGACCCTCGCCGACTGATCTCGATGGAGGGAGGCCGGGCCCGCGAGCTCGTCGAACGCGCCCCGATCGGAATCTACCGGACCACGCGCGCGGGACGCTTCCTGTACGCGAACGCGGCATTCGCGCGAATGCTCGGCTACGAGCGCGTCGAGGACCTGCTCGCGCTCGACATCCCGACGCAGGTCTACTTCGAACCCTCGGACCGGGATCGGCTCCTCGAGGAGTACCGGCTCCGCGGCGAGCTCCATGGCTACGACGTCCGCCTCCGGCGGCGAGACGGAACCCCTCGCTGGGCGCGCGTCGAGATGAAGCTCGTCCCCGGCGAGACGCCGGGAACGACGGAGATGGAGGGGTTCGTCCTGGACGTCTCGGAGTCCAAGCGTGTCGAGGAGGAGCTCCGGAAGCTCTCGCGCGCGGTCGAGCACAGCCCCGCCTCCGTCGTGATCACGGACCTGAAGGGGAACATCGAGTACGTGAATCCCGCGTTCACGCGCATCACGGGCTATGCGCGGGAGGAAGTGATCGGCCGGAATCCGCGCATCCTCAAATCGGGCGAGTCGCCGCCCAGAGCCTACGAGGACCTCTGGGAGGCGATCACGCACGGCCGCGAGTGGCACGGCGAGTTCCACAACAGGAGGAAGGACGGCTCGCTCTACTGGGAGCTCGCCTCGATATCCCCGGTCGCCGACGCCGAGCGCCGAACGACGCACTTCATCGCGGTCAAGGAAGACGTCACGGCGCGCAAGGAGGCCGAGGCCGCCCTCGCGAAGAGCGAGCTCTACTACCGCTCGCTGATCGAGCACGCGCTCGACCTGACGGCGGTCCTCGCCCCCGACGGAACTGTCCTCTTCGTGAGCGAGTCCTCGGAGCGGCTCCTCGGCATCCGGCCGGACGACATCAGGGGCCGGAACGTCTTTGACCTCATCCACCGCGAGGACGGCGCCCACGTGAAGGAGCGCATCGCGGGCGTCCTCGCCCGCGGCGCCAAATTCGAGGCGATCGAATTCCGAATCCGCCATGCGGACGGGACATGGCGGACGCTGTCCGCGATCGGCAAGCCCCTGCCGCCGGAGACCGGGATCGAGGGTCTCATCATCAACGCGCGCGACCTCTCCGAGCGGCTGGAGCTCGAGGCGCAGCTGCGCCAGTCCCAGAAGATGGAGGCGGTCGGGAGGCTCGCGGGGGGCGTGGCCCACGACTTCAACAACCTCCTGACGGCCATCCTCGGCTACACGGAACTGCTCCTCGCGGACGTCGGTCCCGAGGACCCGAAGGCCGCCGAGCTGAACGAGATCCTCACGGCGGCACAGCGTGCGGCCGCGCTCACGCGGCAGCTCCTGACGTTCAGCCGCAGGCAGGTCGAGCAGGTCGAGATCGTCGACCTCGCCGTGACGATCCGGGGCATGGAGAAGATGCTCCGGCGCGCCGTGGGCGAGGACATCGTTTTTGCCGTCTCGGTGCCGCCGGAACTCGGGCGCGTCCGCGCGGACCGCTCGCAGATCGAGCAGGTCCTCCTGAACCTGGTCGTGAACGCCCGCGACGCGATGCCGAAGGGAGGGACGCTCCGGATCGAGGCCGCGAACGTGAGCCGGAACGCCCCGGGCAGCACGCCGTCCGCGCGCACGGACGCGTGGGTCACGGTCTCGATCGCGGACGACGGCGTCGGGATGAGCGAGGAGACGCTGCGTCAAATGTTCGAGCCCTTCTTCACGACGAAGCCGAAGGGCAAGGGGACGGGCCTCGGGCTCACGACCGTGTACGCGATCGTCCACCAGGCGGGCGGCTTCACGGAGGTCGAGAGCACGCCCGGCGAAGGGACGGCCGTCCGCGTGTTCCTCCCCCGGGCCGCCGAGGCGCCCTCGGAACGCCCGCCGACGTCCGGCGCCCGCAGGACGCCGCTCGCGCGCGGCACGGAGACCGTCCTCCTCGTGGAGGACGAGGAGCTCGTCCGCAAGCTCGCCGTGGACGTCCTGCGCGGCCGCGGCTTCACGGTCCTGTCGGCCGCGTCGGGCCGGGAGGCGATCGCGCTCGCCGAGGCGCACGCCGACACGATCCGCCTCGTCGTCTCCGACGTCGTGATGCCCGGGATGAGCGGCCCGCAGATGGCGGCCGAGCTCGCGGCGCGCGGCTTCGCCCTTCCCGTCCTCTACATGTCGGGCTACGCGGAGTCCGACTCCGGTGCGCTCCTCCCCGAGGGGGCGCCGCTTCTCCAGAAGCCGTTCTCTCCCGACGTCCTCGCGCGCCGCGTCCGGGCGTTCCTCGACACGCAAGCGGGCTGAAGAAGCTGGCGGAAGCGTGTGGGGGTCGAACCCACCCGCCGCCCCTTCCGGAGCGAGCACGCTGGTTTTGAAGACCAGGAGGGCCACCGGGCCCCTTGCGCTTCCGGGGCGGATTCTAGACGGTGCGCCGCGTCACACCCCCGCCTTCCACTGCGATTCGGTTTGATCCGGCGTCCGGGCTTCCTCCGTAATCCGGGACAGGACACGACGAAAACGAGCGTCTTCACGTTCCGCTAGACACTCTCGAAGAACTTCCGGATTCCCCTCGAAAGGAGACTGCATGCACCCGCCCCGCGCTGCCCGTGTGTTCGCCGCCCTCGCGCTCGCCGCACTCCTCGTCCCGGCCCTCGTGCCGGCACGCGCGCTCGCGTCGAGCCACAACGAGGCCCCGTTCACGTCGAAGAACCCGAGCCTCGACAACACGGACTTCTACTTCTTCCGCGACCCGAACGAGCCGTCGATGGTGAACCTCGTGTCGTGCTACTACGGCCTCATCGAGCCGCAGGGCGGTCCGAACTTCGCGTCGTTCCAGGACGGCGCCCGGTACGACATCAGGATCGACAACAACGGCGACGCGGTCGAGGACGTCACGTTCCGGTTCACGTTCAGGACGACGTACAAGCAGCCGGACACGTTCCTCTACGCGCTGCCGGCCGTCACGACGATCAACGACCCGAATCTCCTCGTCACGCAGACGTACTCCCTCGACAGGATCGTCGGCCCGGCGTCGAACCCGCCCGCCGCCAACGTCACCCGCCTCCTCACCGACCAGCCCGTCCTCCCGCCGAACATCGGCCCGAAGACCACGCCGAACTACCCCGCCCTCCCGAACGGCATCCAGACCGCCGCGGACGGAAAGATCAAGGTCGTCGTCGGTCCGCGGCAGGACCCGTTCTTCGTCGACCTCGGGATGATCTTCGACGCCGTGAACCTCGAGACGGGCCCCGGCCTCGGCCGACCCGGCGTCGGCGTCGGCGCCACGGGTGGCGGGCGCGACACGCTCTACGGATACACGGTTCTCACGACCACCCTGCAGGTTCCGATCTCGATGCTCACGTCCACGGGCACGCAGGTCGCCGATCCCGCGAATCCGGCCGCGATTCTCGGAGCCTGGTCGACGGTCAGCATTCCCGCGAGCCGCACGATCGGCGCCGACGGCACCGTCACGAGCTCCGGCGCGTACCAGCAGGTCTCGCGCCTCGGCAATCCGCTCGTGAACGAGGTTCTCGTGGGCGTCGGGCACAAGGACGCGTGGAACGCGTCGGCGCCGGCACAGGAAGCGGCCTTCAAGGGCGATGCGACGACGCCCGGCGAGCTCTACCCCATCCTCGCGACGTACATGAACGTTCTGTTCGGAATCGAGGTGCCGCCCGGGCCGCGCGGCGACCTCCAGCTCGCCCTCTTCCAGGGCCTGCCCGGCAGCGTCGCGACCCTCTTCGGGGTCGGCGCGACGCAGCGCCCCGGCGAGGTCTATTCCGACCAGCTTCGCTTGAACACCGCGGTCGCCCCGACTCCCTTCTCGACGGCCAGCCGCCTCGGCTACTTCGGCGGGGACCCGGCCGGTTTCCCGAACGGCCGCCGCATGTGCGACGACGTCGTGGACATCGAGCTTCGGGCCGTGGCCGGGATCATCGTCGGCCTCCTTCCCCCGTCCGCCGGCGGCGACCCGAGGTACGCACAGGCGCCGAACGGCCAGCTCGGCGACGGTGTCGACTTCCCGCAGCGAGGCTGCCGGTACTTCTTCCCCTACACGTGGTCTCCGACGAGCGCCTTCGCGGCCCTCCACGCGGGTGCGGCCGCTTCGACGCACGCGCCGCAGGTTCGGGCGATCAAGGACCCGTCCGCCAGGGGCTTCCCGGAAGGGATTTCCGACGAGGAGTTCGCCGAGATGGTCCGTGTCGCCCGCGACCGCGACGACCTCGCCCGCATCCGGACGACCAAGGATGCGCGCTGACCGACTCGTCCTCCGCCCGCGGCCGCTCCCCTCTCTTCTGGGGGCGGCCGCTCTCCTCCTCGCGACGGGCGCGGCGGCGGGGCAGCGCCCGCCGGCCGGGGCGACGGCTGCGTCCGGCCCGCTCGCCGAGGCGACGCGTCTGTACGCCCGCTACCGGACCACGCTCGCGCACGCGGACCTCATGGCGGCCGACGCGGCCGTGCAGGCCGGACTCGACGCGGCGCCCGGCGATTACGAGCTCCGGAAGTTTCGCCTCAGGCTCTATCTCCCCCATCACGACTTCGAGGGCCTCCTGCGCGAGGCCGAGTCCCTCGAGAGGGAACGGCCCGACGACCCAGAGCTCGAGGGAGCCGTCGGCGACGCGAACTTCGACCTCGGCCGCTATCGCGAGGCCTTCGCCGCGTACGAGCGGTTCGCCGCCCGGAAGCCCTGCGCGGCCTCGTATAGCCGCATCGCGCTCGCGCGCGAGATCGCGGGGGACGTCGAGGGCGCCCTTCGGTCCATGGACCTCGCGGGCGTGGCGGCCCTGCCGGCCGACCCGGAAGCGTATGCCTGGTGCCGGTCGCGGTCGGCGCGCCTCCTTCTCAAGCTGAACCGCTACGACGAGGCCGAAGGCCGACTCGTCGAGGCCCTTCGCCGCGTTCCCGACCACGCTCCCTCTCTCGCCGTCGCGGCCGAGATCGCGGCGCGCCGGGGGCTCTGGGAGCCGGCGACGCGCCTCGCGGAGCGCTCGTTCGCCCTCGTGCCCGAAGCCGGCGTCGCGGCCGCGCTCGTCGACTATCGCCACGCGATGGGCGACGCCGCGGGCGAGGCGCGCGCGCGGAAAGCGATCGCCGATCTGGACGCGAGCCTCCCCGAAAACCACCGTCTCGTGCACCGCCCGCTCGCGCTCTACTTCGCGGATCACGGAGAACCCGCCCGCGCGCTCGCGATGACGGAACGGGAGCTTGCGGGGCGCAAGGACGTTTACGGATACGACGCGTACGCCTGGGCGCTCTACCGCGCCGGCAGGGCGGCCGAGGCCGTGGAGCCGATGCGGCAGGCGCTCGCCCGCGGCACGATCGACCCTCTCCTCGAGTTCCACGCGGGAGAGATCGCGCGCGCCGCCGGCGACACGGCCGGCGCCCGCCGCCACCTCGAGCGCGCCCTGAAGCTCGACCCGCGTTTCCACGTCCTCTACGCCGACGAGGCGAGGAGGACCCTCGTGGCCCTGGGATCGAAGCCGGCCCCCGGCACCCGCGATCGCCAAGGACGTTCTGACGCGCCGCTAGAATCCCGGCTCGTGCCACGACCGAAGGCGGTCCCTGCGCTCCTGCTCGTCTTCGTGGCGGCGGCGGCCGTCCTGCCGCTCGCGGCCTCGGGCACCAGTCGCCATGGCTGCCACTGCCCGATCCGCATGGCCTGCTGCGAGAACGGGACGTGCACCATGAGCGGCAGCGAGCCGCCCGCCACGGGCCCCGAGTGGCGAACCTGCCGGCGCGAGGCGCCGGCTTCCCGCGGCGACACCCCTCGAGGCCTTCGAAAGGGCGCTGAAGATCTCCTTCGAAGGGAAGAGGGGTGCGCCGCCCTCGGGCCCGCTCGCTGAAGTTTTCCCGCCCCGCCTCCGCACCGGCGCACCCATACCCGCCACGCCCCCCTCCCCGTGCACCCTCTTTCTAAGAAGTTCTTCTCTAGAATTTCCTCAGAAGGAGAAAAGCACCATGAAGACATTCGAGGGCCCCTCTGCGGGGGGGTTGCTGCTGCTTGCCGCGGCCCTCGCGCCGCGTGTCTCGGCGTGCTCGATCTGCCGTCCTGCGCGGCGACCCGACGTTCAACGCGCTCGGCGCCGCGATCTACACACCCGGCCGGTTCCGCCTCGCGCTCGACGGGAGCGCTTCGACAAGGAGAACGGGGTCTCGGAGCAGGGCTGCGACGGAGATCGTCGGCCGCGACGCCGAGATCGAGAACCGGTTCACGCTGAGCGCGGCGTACTCGTTCGGCGAGACGTTCACGATCGTCGGGCGGATTCCCGCCAGCGTTCGGCACCTCGTGGAATCGGACGCGGAGGGCCAGGAGACGACGAACACCACCGGGCTCTCGGATCCCGACTTCACCGCTCTCTTCCGCGTTGGGGCGTCGCCCTTCAGGCCGGGCCTCGGTCGGCGGGCCTGGGTCTCCATCGTCGCGGGCGTGAAGACGCCCTGGGGGTGGGGCAAACGACCTGTCCGAGAACGGGGAACGCCCGACGAGCACGCGCAGTCCGGAACCGGCGCGACCGACGTCTACGGCGGTCTTTCGGCCGTCGTGCAGATCGACCCGACGTCCTCCATGTTCGCCTCGATCCAGACCGCCGGACGGGATCGAACGACGACGATCACCAATATGGCCGGACGACGACCGCGAACGTCGCCGACGAGAGGAAGCTCGGCGCGGCCGTCGACGCCGTCCTCGAGGCGAACTGGCGGCACGCCGAGCAGGACATCGTGGACGCCGACGGCAACCGCGACCCGAACACGGGCGGCGACGTCGTCTACGTGACGCCGCGCGCGGGCTCGTCCTCGACCTCGGTGGGGCATCCTCGGCCGCGTCGGCATCCAGATCCCCGTCGTGAAGAGCCTTTACGGCGACCAGACGGAGGCGCGAACGTGAACGTCGGGCTGACGGTGCTCTTCGAGATAGAATCTCGACGGCCATGACGAAACGGTGCCGGGCGTCCTCGTTTTCGCGGCCTCGCGCCGCCTCCTCGTGGGAAGTGCGTTCGCGCACGTGGACGACGGCTTCGAGGTGCTCTCTCACGGCACGTTCTTGTTCCCGCCCGACCACCCCGCCCACGACCCGTTCGTCCCCGAGAAGGAGCATCCCTGCGCGGCCTGCGCGGTCGCGAACCTCCTACCGCCCGCGGCCGCGCCCGTCTTCCTCGTTCCGCCCGAGGTCCGCCTCGCGCCCGCGATCCACGTCGAGCGCACGGCCCCAGCCCCTGCCCTCCCCGAGCTCCCGGGCCGCTCTCCTCCTGCTTCGGCCGCGTAGCCGCACCACCCGAAGAAAGAGATTTCTTAGAAGGTGAATCCCGCGGACGCGGGAGGCGCTGGGCCTTGCGCCACTCGCGTCGCAGGCCGCGCGCGGCAAGAGGAGGCCGCATGCTCATGTTCATTCTCAGAACGGCGCGAAGCGCCGCGTCCTTGCTCTCGCTTTCCCTCTCCCTCGCCTTGGCGGTCGTCGTCGCGACGCCGCGCCCCGCGCGTGCCGCGACGACGACCGGCCAGGTCCGCGGCCGCGTGACGGGGCCGGACGGCAAGCCGCTCGGGGGCGTCACCGTCGTCCTCGCGAACGAAATCACCGGGCATCGCCAGGAGGCGACGACCGGCTCGGACGGGACGTACCTTCTCTACAACGTGCCCCCGAATCCTTACCACCTGACCATCGAGGTCCAGGGCTTCCAGCCATACCACGCGGACGTCGACGTCCGGGGGAGCGCGCCCGTCGTGAAGAACATCGCGCTCGCGGTGATGGTCACGGCGACGGAGGCCGTCCACGCGGAGGCCGAGGGCGTCGAGCTCGAGAGCGACACGTCCATGACGCACGTCGACATCGACAAGTCGCTCATCCGCAGACGCCCGCCGCGATGCCGTAGCGCGGGCCTTCGAGTCCATCGTGACTGTCGACGCCGGGCTTCTCGCCAGGACGAGAACGGGCGCTACCACTTTCAGGGCGGACACTCGCAGCAGCTGCTCGTCATCGACGGCCAGCCGATCGGCGACCAGATCGGCATGACGTTCTCGAACTCGCTCGACCCCGGTGATCGCGGAAGGAGATCGAGATCGTCACGGGCGGCATCCCGGCGGAATACGGAGAGAAGGCGAACGGCGTCATCAACCTGACGACGCGTTCCGGCCTCGGGTACGGTCCGGCTGGCAAGGGATGATGGTCACGGCGCGGGGCGAGCTTACTCAAGACCGCATCGAGGATTCGGTCGACGCTGGCTGGGGAAGCGCGAGCTTCGGGTGGTTCGCGAGTCGTGCCGACGGCTCGCGGTCCGACCGGTTCCTCGACCCGGTTTCGTTCGACAGCTTTCACAATCGTCGGCAACACGGTCCGCGGGCTTTCTGAGGCTCGACCGGTCTCGGCGGACGGCACGAGCAACGTGGCGCTTCACGGGCAACGCCGGGACGACGCATCGCGACGTGACGAATCTCCCCTCGCAGGAGGACGCGGGGCAGGACCAGACGCGTCGCTCGACACGACTGGAATCTCGAACCTCGGCTACCAGAAGCTGCTCGAGCGGGCTGGTCGCTCGAAGGCGCAGGTCTACGGCGCGCGACAACCGGCTCACGCTGTACTCGCTCGGCCGTTCGACACGCCCGTGAGGCTGACCAGAACCGTTCGCCTCGAGAACCAGGGGATCAACGCTCGCCGTCTCGAAGGCCGCGGGGGTCAACGAGCTGAAGGTCGGCGTCCAGGTCGAAGCGGTTTCCCGATCCGGGAGCAATTCTCGTTCGGGATCACGGACCCCGAGCTTCAACGATCCCGGAGCAGACGGTGTACAACCCGAACCTGGCGCCGTACGACCTGACTCGGGGCGGGTCAGCTGTTTCAGGTTCCCGGCTCGAACAGCGGGCAACGTACGCTCGCAGCTTACGTCCAGGACGACGATCCGGTGGAGCGGACCTGACCGTGAACGCTCGGGCTGCGCTACGACCACAACGACCTCTTCGATCACAGAGATCCGAGCTGCAGCCGCGGATCGGCCTCGCGTACCTCCTCGAGGCGACGCAACACGGTCTTCCGCGCCTCCTACGACCGGATGTTCATCACGCCCGAGTACGAGAACATCCTGCTCTCGTCCTCGCCCGCAGGCGGCGGTCGCTGGACGCCGCCCGAGCATGCAGGCAGCCGAACCAGCTCGGCGGCGGGCGGCTGAACAACGTCTCCGAACGGCACGACGTCTACAACGTCGGCGTCCAGCAGGGCATCGGCTCGAAGCTGCGGCTCGACGTTTCGCTGCTGGATATCGCGAGGTGAAGAACGCGGCCGACCAGGGCCAGTTCTTCAATACGGGGATCGTCTTTCCGCTGAACTTCGAGAGCGGTCGACCTGAAGGGGTGGAACCTCCGGCTGGACCTCGCGACCGGTCCTGGGCGGCCTGCGCGGGCTACGTCTCGGTCGGCCACGTCGACGCGATCTACTGCAACGCCGTTCGTCGGCGGGCTGTTCCTCGACGCCGGGAGCACTCGACACGCTCGGCCGGCGGCTCGCTTCCTCATCGACCACGACCAGGATCTCCAGGAGCAGGTCGGGCTGTTCTGACGACGTCCGGACGACGGGCTTCTGGGTGGGCGTGACGCAGCGCTACGACTCCGGCCTCGTCGCGGATGCCGGAGCCCTGGAAGACGTGCTCTCGAGCCCCGACACCGCGTACGCCGACCGGTACATGCGTTCGACGGGGACCCGCAGCGGGTGAAGTCGCGGACGGTCTGGAGCTTCTCGCTCGGCGCGCGCCTCCGGAAGTACGGCGTTCCGCTCGAGCTCCAACTCGACCTCCTGAACGCGATCGACGCGAAGGGCCTCTACAACTTCCAGTCGGTCTTCGGCGGCACGCACGTGATCCCGCCGCGCACGTCGCGGGCGCGTGAAATCCGTCTTCCGAGAGCCGATCTCTTCATGTGAATATATCGGCGTGTGGCGAACGATCGCCCGTGCGCTACTCCTGATCCTGACGGCCGCGTCGGGCCCCCTCGCCGCGGCCGACGTCACGGTCTTCGCCGCCGCGAGCCTCGCGGACGTCCTCCGCGAGGTCGCGGGCCCGTGGGAGGCGGCCACCGGCCACCGGGTCCTGTTCAACTTCGCGGGGTCGAACTCCCTCGCGAGGCAGATCCGCGCGGGGGCGCCCGCGGATCTCTTCCTGTCCGCGGACGACGCGCAGATGGACGCCCTCGAGAAGGACGGCCTCGTCGTCCCCGGCACGCGGCGGACCGTCCTCTCGAACGCCCTCGTCGTCGTCGTCCGGAAGGACGCCGCGGCCGCGCCCGGATCCGCGAAGGCTCTCGCGGGCCCCGGCATCCGCCGCATCGCGCTCGCGGACCCGCGCGGAGTCCCGGCGGGCGTCTACGCGGAGGCGTGGCTCGAGAGAGCCGGCGTCTGGAGGTCGCTCGCGCGACGCGTCATTCCCGCCGAAAACGTCCGGGCGGCGCTCGCCGCCGTCGAGTCGGGCGACGCGGACGCGGGCGTCGTCTACGCGACCGACGCCCGCGCGTCGAGGCAGGTCCGCGTCGCCTTCACGATCCCGCCGGGCGACGCCCCCGCGATCTCCTATCCGTTCGCGCTCCTGAAGGACGGGCCCGCGCCCGGCGCGGCGCGCGCGTTCCTCGAATACCTCTCGGGCCCGGCGGCCGCTCACGCATTCCGGAAGAGCGGCTTTCTCCCGGTGCGGTGACGGACACCCGGAAAGGCCCGGTCCCGCCGACGGTCAGCGGACGCGTCCGATTTCACGCCGCGAGCGTTCGTCGAGAACGATAGCTCCGGGCGGCGGATCGGTCGAGAGGCGCGCCGGCAGCTGCGAGAGGCCGACGACCGGAATCGTCAACGTGGCACGCGACGTCTGCCCGGGGGTCCGGACGAGGACGGCGGTCTCGGACCGGCCGAGTCGGAACGTGAGGCGGTTCTCGGCCCCGAAGACCGCGGCTTCCGCTCGGTTGAAGACGAGTCCCTCAAGGCGTCGTGGGTCGACCAGAATCGGTGCCTTGGGTTCGAACAGCAGCAGAATCGTGTCTCCTCGCACGATCGAGCGCGCGGCGCCGACGCCTTCGGGCTTCGCCACGAAGTTGAGAAGGGCACGACGGTCGTCCTGACGGAGCTCACCGAGACGAGCCTGGAATGCCGAGATGCCGAGCTCCCGGTAGACGGCGATCGCGTCCGAAATGCCGTGGGACAGGCCGCGCGTCTGGAACCAGAGGTGGATCGGCGGCGCGAAAGACTGAATCCCGATCAGCACCCGCCGGCCATGGGAAAGCTGCTCGATCCAGCTTCGGTTCGCGACCTCGGCGATGTACGGGAAATCGCCGACGACGGCATCCGCGGGGAGGGCGCGCAGGACGTCGTCGAAGGGCGAGGGAGGCGGGAGGTCGATCGCCGGCACCGGTCTCGGCCAGACGTCAAAGCCGACGAGCAGCGCGGCGGCGGCGAGAAGCGCGCGGCTCGAAGTCCGGCGGAGCGCACGACCCAGGAGCAGGGTTGCCGCGGAGACGACCGCGAGGTCGAACCACTGGTCCCATCGGTGAAGGCCTCTGAGCGAGCTGAAGACGGGCAGGGCTGCCACGAGGCGCCAGGGACCGACGGCGATCGGGCGCCCGGCGAGGCGAATCGTGGGACCCAGGGCGCAGAGCAGCGCGACGAGCGCGAGCGCGAGCCAGAGGCGCGCGTCGCGCTCAGGGCGAGATCGTGCTCCGCGGGCCGTCGCGAACGTGGCCCGACCGAAGGCGGCAAGCCCGAGAGCGAGGAGAAGGGTGAGAGTCGGAAAGAGCGCGGAGGAACCCTCCGGGAGCCCCGGAACGACCGGGTCGAGGAGAGCACGGAGAGGCCCCGAAAAAACGCCGGGATGAAACAGCGCGAGAACGTCCGCGGCGTGACCCTCCATCACCCGCGTCGAGACGCGGGCGTCGAAATCGTCCGCCATGTGGAAGAGCGGGCGGTACACCCAGGCGAGAGCGCCGGCCACGACGATGCCGAGGCAGGCGAGGAGAAGCAGCCGCGGGCGCCTCCGCCGGACGGGAAGAACGGCAAGGGCGAAGACGAGCCCAGCCGCGAGAGAACCCAGCAGGAGGCCGTAGAGGCTTCCGAGGCCGAGCGCGAGCCAGGCTGCGGCCCACAGGAGGGCGTCCCGCTTTCGTCCTCGATCGAAGTACCGAAGGGCGAAAAACATCCCGAGCGGGACGATCCCCGCCCAGACCGTATCGAGCACACCAAGGTTGTTGAGGCGAGCGGGACCCCAGGCGAAAAGGACGGCCCCGAGCAGGGCCGCCCATCCAGGGCCGGCGAGGCGCGACAGCAGGAGTCCCGCGCCGACGGTCGCGAGCACACAGCCGAGAAAGTACGGGACGTTGTAGCCGGCCGCCGGGGAAGAGAGGAGCCGAGCGAACGGCCAGCCGATCGCGGCCTCGATGGGATAGCCGTCGCTGAGGCCCCACGTGTTCGCGTAGGGGGCAAACACGCGCTCGTCGACGTTGAACGGCCGCCCGGTCTCAAATCTCCACCACGCGCGCCCGAGCACGGACGTTGCGACGATCGGATCGCCATAGCCGCAACGCTCGCGGGGCAGCCCGCACGGCACGGCCTTCGTGAACCTGACGGCGACGGCGGGAAAGTAGAGTCCGGGCGAAGCGAGCGCGATCCCGAAAAGGAGGACGAGAAACGACCGCCGCCGAAGGACGCCCCCTCGGCGCAGTCGCCTCCCGGTCGTGTCCGTCACGGCACGACGATCTTACCGAAGTGCCCCCTTCCTCATGGCATCACGCCCATTCGCGGCCGCCGTCCTTCGCTTTGCAAGAAGCGGAGCAGAACACGTAGATCGTTCCGTCGTGCGTGCTCTTCAGCAGGGTCTCATCGTCACCGTCACAACGCCGTGTGCCGGAGTCTCAGGGCGTTCCCGATGACCGAGACCGAGCTCAGACTCATGGCGGCGCTCGCGATGATCGGAGAGAGGAGGAGACCGAAGAACGGGTAGAGGACGCCCGCCGCCACCGGGACGCCGATCGAGTTGTAGACGAACGCGAAGAAGAGGTTCTGCCGGATGTTGCGGATCGTCGCGCGGCTCAGGTGTCGCGCGCGCAGGAGTCCCGCGAGATCACCTCCGACGAGCGTGACCCCCGCGCTCTGGATCGCCACGTCGGTCCCCGTCCCCATCGCGATGCCCACGTCCGCCGCGGCCAGCGCCGGAGAGTCGTTGATGCCGTCGCCCGCCATCGCGACGATCCGGCCCTCGCCTTTCAGCCGCGTCACGGTCTCGGCCTTCCCGGCCGGAAGCACGCCCGCGACGACCTCGTCGATGCCGAGCTCTTCCGCGACCGCCTCGGCCGTGGCCTTCGCGTCGCCCGTGAGCATCACGATGCGAATCTCGAGGTCGTGCATCGCGGCGATCGCGGCGCGCGTGGAAGGCCGGATCGGATCCGCCGCGGCGAGGAACCCGGCCGGCTTGCCGTCGACCGCGACGAACAGAATCGTCTGGCCCTTCGCGCGGGCGGCGTCCGCTTCGGCAAGAACATCGCCGGCAAAAGGAGACGAAAGACGAAGAGAATCCTCTTCGAAGAGGGGGAGGGAGCCGACGGCGACGGTATGCTCCTCGATCGACGCCCGCGCCCCCTTGCCCGCGATCGCCTGGAAGTCGCGCGCTTCGGCGAGGGCCAGTTTCCTTTCATTCGCAGAAAGCACGACCGCGCCCGCGAGCGGATGTTCGCTCGCGCGCTCCACGGAGGCGGCGAGGCGAAGCAACTCGTCCTCTTTCCATCCCTGGACGGCTCTGACCAGAGAGATCTTCGGCTTTCCCTCCGTCAGCGTGCCCGTCTTGTCCACGACGAGCGTATCCACCTTCTCCAGCCGCTCGAGCGCGGCCGCGTCCTTGAAGAGAACACCGGCGGTCGCGCCGCGACCCATCGCGACCATGACGGACATCGGCGTCGCGAGGCCGAGCGCGCACGGGCAGGCGATGATGAGAACGGCGACGGCGTTCACGAGCGCGTGGACGAGGCGAGGCTCGGGCCCGACGAGCGCCCAGATCGCGAAGGTGAGCGCCGCGACGCCGATGACGACGGGGACGAAGACGGCGGCGACCTTGTCCGCGAGACGCTGGATCGGCGCGCGGCTCCGCTGGGCGTCGGATACCATGCGGACGATCTGCGCGAGGACGGTGTCGCCTCCCACCTTCAGGGCCTCGATGACGAGAGCGCCGTTCCCGTTCACGGTCGCCCCCGTCACCGCGTCGCCCGCTTTCTTGGCGACCGGAACCGGCTCGCCGGTGATCATGGATTCGTCGACCGCGCTCGTCCCCTCGACGACGCGCCCGTCGACGGGGACGCGCTCGCCCGGGCGCACGCGCACCCGATCCCCCGCCTTCAGGCTCTCGATCGGAACGTCCTCGTCGGCGCCGTCCGCGTTCACGAGCCGCGCCGTCTTCGGCGCGAGGCCGAGGAGGGCCCGGATCGCGCCGCCGGTGCGATTCCGCGCGACGAGCTCCAGGACCTGCCCGAGGAGGACGAGAGTCGTGATGACGGCGGCTGCTTCGAAGTACACGTCGTGCACGGGGGAATGAGATGAAGAGAGAGAGGAAGAACGAGATTTGCTTAGAAAGGGGATTAGGAACCCGATCGTCTTCGCCAGACTGTACGTGTAAGCCGCGCCCGTTCCGAGGGCGATCAGGGTGAACATGTTCAGATTGCGCGTCCTCACCGACGTCCAGCCGCGCTGAAAGAAGGGCCAGCCAGCCCAGAGCACCACGGGCGTCGCGAGGAGCCATTGCGCGAGAAGGCCCCCGACCGGCGGGATCGCCGTCGAGAGCCCCGGCGCGACCATCTGACCCATTTCGAAGAGCAGCAGCGGTGCGGTGAGCGCGACGGCGACTCGCAGCCGCCGCTTCATGTCGACGAGCTCGGGATTCGGCGCCTCTTCCAGCGAGATCGTCCGCGGCTCGAGGGCCATCCCGCAGATCGGGCACGAACCGGGCCCCGGCCGCACGATCTCGGGATGCATCGGGCACGTGTACTCGACGCCGTGGCCGGGCGGCACCTTCGGCGCCGCGGGCCCGGCTGCCGCCGCGGGCTCCATTGGCTCCTGACGTCCGCCCGAGAGATACTTTCGGGGATCCTGACGGAACTTCTCGAGGCAACCCTCGCGGCAGAAGAAGTAATCCTTCCCCTCGTGACGCAGGGAGTGCTTCGTCTTGAGGGGGTCGACGTCCATGCCGCAGACGAGGTCCTTCACGGTCCCGGGCGGCGGCGCAGAGGGCAGAGTCGGAAGGTTCATGGCGTTCCTCACTTCCCTTTCCGGGTTCAGGCCGTGGCCTCGGCCGCCCCAAGGGGCGACATCGGCTCCCCCGGCAGCTCACGCTGTTTCCAGAGCATGTAGACCGCCGGATAGACGAGCAACTCGAGGGCGAACGACGTCACGAGGCCGCCGACCATCGGCGCCGCGATGCGCTTCATCATGTCGGCGCCGGCGCCCGTCGACCACATGATCGGGACGAGGCCGAAGAACGCCGCGCAGACGGTCATCGCCTTCGGCCGCACCCTCTTGACGGCGCCGTGGATGATCGACTCGACGAGGTCCGAACGATTGCGGAGCAGCCCCTTCTCCTTCGCTTCGGCGTGCGCGAGGTCGAGGAAGAGGAGCATGAAGATGCCCGTCTCCGCGTCGAGCCCCATGAGCGCGATCATCCCCACCCAGACCGCGATCGACATGTTGTAACCCAGGAAGTACAGGAACCAGACGGCGCCGATGATCGAGAACGGCACGGCGAGGAGGACGATCATCGTCTTCATCGCCGACTTCGTGTTCGCGTACATGAGGAGCCAGATGAGGACGAGCGTGACCGGGATGACGATCTTGAGTCGCTCCTTGACGCGGAGCATGTTCTCGAACTGGCCGCTCCAGACGAGGGTGTAGCCGGGCGGCAGCTTGACGTTCCGGGCGACGGCCTGCTTCGCCTTCTCGACGTAGCCGCCGATGTCCTCCTTCGACGTGTCGAAGTCGACGTACACGTAGCCCGACAGGAGGCCGTTCTCGTTCCGGATCATCGGCGGGACCCCGGATCTGGCGGATGGCCGCGAGCTGGCCGAGCGGCACCTGGGCGCCGGCCTTCGTCGTGACGAGGACGCGGGCGAGCCGGTCGAGGTCCTCGCGCAGCTCGCGCGAGTAGCGCACGTTGACGGAGTAGCGCTCCTGCCCCTTGATGATCGTCGTGACGGTCTCGCCCCCGATCGCCGTCATGATGACCGCGTTCGCGTCGTCCACCGTGAGGCCGTAACGGGCGAGCGCGTCCCGGTCGAGGTCGAAGTCGATGAAGTAGCCTCCGGCGACGCGCTCGGAGAAGACGGACCGCGTGCCCGGGACGGCTTTCACGGCCGCCTCGACCTCGGCGCCGATGCGCTCGATCTCCCCGAGGCTCGCGCCGAACACCTTGATCCCGACCGGTGTCCGGATGCCGGTCGAGAGCATGTCGATCCGGTTCTTGATCGGCATCGTCCACGCGTTCGTGGTCCCGGGAATCTTCAGCGCCCGGTCCATCTCGTCCACGAGCTCGTCGTGCGAGATGTGGTCCCTCCACACGTGGCGCAGGACACCGGCAAGCCAAGCCGGCGCCCAGGACGAATACCAGCGGTCCTTCTTCCGCCACTCGTTCTCAGGCTTCAGGAGGATGGTCGTCTCCATCATCGAGAGCGGCGCCGGATCGGTCGACGAGTCCGCCCGGCCCGCCTTGCCGAACACGCGCTCGACCTCCGGGAAGGACGTCAGGACGCGGTCCTGCACCTGCAGAAGCCGCTCGGCCTCGGTCACTGAGATTCCCGGCAAGGTCGTCGGCATGTAGAGGATCGACCCCTCGTAGAGCGGCGGCATGAACTCGGACCCGAGCTTCAGGAAGACCGGGACCGTGGTGACCATGGCGAGAACGGCGATCGCGATCGTCGTCTTCGGATGCCGCAGGACGGCCCGGCACGGGCGCTCGTAGAGCCGATGGAGGACGACGCTGATCGGGTGCTTCTCCTCGGCGTAGTACTTCCCCACCGTGACCTGGTTCACGAGCCAGGCGAGCCACCTCGGACGGAACGAGAATCCGTCCATCCGCGCGAACAGCATCCGGATCGCCGGATCGAGCGTGATGGCGAGGCACGCCGCGATCGCCATCGCGAGGTTCTTCGAGTACGCGAGCGGCTTGAAGAGGCGGCCTTCCTGGTCGACGAGCGTGAACACCGGCAGGAACGCGACCGCGATGACGAGGAGCGAGAAGAAGACGGAAGGGCCGACCTCCATGAGCGCCTCGAGCCGGATCTTGTGGAAGTCCCCTGGCCGCCCGCCATCGTTCCACTGCTGGAGCTTCTTGTAGGCGTTCTCGACCTCCACGATCGCGCCGTCCACGAGGATGCCGATCGAGATCGCGATGCCGCCGAGGGACATGATGTTGATGTTCAGGCCCATCGCGTTGAACGGGATGAACGCGAGGACGATGGAGATCGGAATCGTCACGATGGGGACGATCGCGCTCGGGACGTGCCAGAGGAACACGAGGATCACGAGCGACACGACGACGATCTCCTCGATCAGCTTCGAGCGGAGCGTGTCGACGGAGCGCTTGATCAGGTCGGACCGGTCGTACGTCGTCACGATCTTCACGCCCGGGGGAAGCGACGGCTCGATCTCCTTCAGCCGGGCCTTCACGCGGTCGATGACGTCGAGCGCGTTCTCGCCGCTCCGCATCACGACGATGCCGCTCACGACGTCGCCCTTTCCGTCGAGATCCGTGATCCCTCTCCGGATCTCGGGGCCGAGCGACACGCGTCCGATGTCCGCGACGGTCAGGGGCGTGCCCTTCTCGTTCGTCTTGACGACGATCTTTCCGATGTCCTCGATCGACTTGAGATACCCGCGGCCGCGGACCATGTACTCGCGCCCCGAGAACTCGATGAGGCGCCCGCCGATCTCGTTGTTGCTCTTGCGGATCGCCTCGACGACGGACTCGAGCGGCAGGCCGTACGCCGCGAGCGTGTTCGGGTCCAGCGTCACCTGGTACTGCTTCTGGAAGCCGCCCACGCTCGCGACCTCCGCGACCCCCGGGACCGACTGCAGCGCGTACCTCAGAAACCAGTCCTGGTACGACCGGATCTCGTCCGTCGCGCTCTTCCCGCTCGTGTCGACGAGCGCGTACTGGTAGATCCAGCCCACGCTCGTGGCGTCCGGGCCGAGCTCGGTCCTCACGCCGGCCGGGAGACGTGACTGGATCTTCGAGAGGTACTCGAGGACGCGCGAGCGCGCCCAGTAGATGTCCGTGCCGTCCTCGAAGATGACGTAGACGTACGAGAAGCCGAAATCCGAGAAGCCGCGGATCGTCTTGACCTTCGGCGCGCCGAGGAGAGCCGTCACGATCGGGTACGTGACCTGGTCCTCGAGGACGTCCGGGCTCCGGTCCCAGCGCGAGAAGACGATGACCTGCGTGTCCGAGAGGTCGGGGATCGCGTCCAGCGGCGTCCGTTTGATAACACCGATCGCGAGAACGATGACGATCGCGTAGAGCGCGATGACGAGGTACTTGTTCTCGGCCGAGAACCGGATGATCCGTCGGATCATTTCGCGGCTCCCATCGCCGAGATGGCGGCCTTGAGGCGCGATTCGGAGTCCACGAGGAAGTTCGCTCCCCTCACGACGACCTCGCCCTCCTTCAGGCCGGAGCGGATCTCCACGACCCCGTCCCCGTGGTCGCCCACCGAGACCTCGCGCGGCACGAGCCTTCCCTCGCCCTGGACCACGAACGCGATGTTCCGGGTTCCGCTCTCCAGGATCGCGCCGTCCGGAACCTGGAGGACGTGCCGCGTCGGCCCGTGGATCATGACGTCGGCGAACATCTCGGGCTTCAGCTCCCCCTTCGGGTTGTCGAGCTCCACGCGCACCTTCACGGTCCGCGTCTTCTCGTCGACCGCCGGGTAGACATACGTCACGGCGCCGTTCCAGACGCGCCCGGGCCAGTACGAAAGCGTCACGGTCGCCTTCGCCCCCACGGAGAGGCGCGGCAGCTCGTATTCGTAGACGTCCGCGAGCACCCAGACGTGCGAGAGGTCGAGGATGTCGAAGAGCGTATCGGACGACGTCACCTTCATCCCGTGGAACGCCGTGCGGGCCGTCACGTACCCCGAGATCGGCGCGTAGACAGGCAGGGCGCGGATCGGCTCGCCGTTCTTCTCGATCCGATCGATGTCGGCGGGCGTGATCTCCCAGAGGAGCAGGCGCTGACGCGCCGCGGAGAGCAGGTCTCGGCCGCCCTGCGCGGCCGAAGCGACGCCCGACGTGCCGAGCGCCTTCGACGCCTTGAGAGCGAGGAGGTATTCCTGCTCGGTCGCGTAGAGCTCGGGACTGTAGAGGAGGGCGAGGACCTCACCCTTGTGCACGTACTTGCCGGTGAAGTCGGCGGTCACGTGCTCGACGTAGGCGTCGTACCGCGTGTGGACGTGGTGGACCCGCCTCTCGTCGGCGGCGACGCGGCCCGAGGTCCGGATCGAGGTCGAAAAGGGCGCCCGTGTGACGACGACGGTCTTCAGCCCGAGGAGATTTTCCTTGCGCGCGTCCAGGGTCACGGTCGCGAGGCCGTCCGGCTCCGGTGCTCCCGCGGGCGCGCCACTCGACGCCGTCCCGGACGAGGCCTCCTCGATCGGTACGAGCTTCATGCCGCAGATCGGGCAGTCGCCGGGCTTGTCCTTGATGACTTGCGGATGCATGGGGCACTGCCACTTCGCGGCCTTCGCGGCGGCGGGGCCGCCGGCGCCAGAGTCGGCGGCAGGGGATTTCTTGCTCCCGCACGCGGGCGCCAGCAGGAGCAGCGCGGCCACGGCGGCCCAGGCCGGGAGGGAGAGAAGATTTCTTCGAAGGTGATGAGCGCCGCGGCCCGCGTCCAACCGGCCCGTCGTGCGGGAAAGGGCGTCGGCGTTGAGGGGGACCCTTCTAAGAGAATTCATATTCTTCTCCCTACATTCCGCCGTTGCTCGACGCGCGCGCGTCCACGCGTGACGCCGTCGGCGCCGTCCTGTCGAGCGAGAACTCGCGGAGGTCGGCCTCGGCGCGAAGGAGATCGGCGAGGCGCGCGATGGCGCCGCGGCGGTCGGTGAAATTGGTGCTCATGGCCTCGAGAACGGTCACGAAGGGGACCGACCCGGTCCGGTAGCTCGCGAGCGCGGCGTCGACGGCGAGGCGGTCCTGGACGAGGAGGGCTCCGGAGTCGAGCCGCGATTCCTCCCCGAGCTGCCGGATCCTGATCAGTCTCTGCTCCGTGAGCGCCGTCGCCTGACGCCGAAGCGAGGCCTCCGTCGCCGAGGCCGACTCGAACTGGCTCTCGGCTTCGGCGATAAGGGGACGCTGCTTCCGGCCGGCCCACAGGGGAACGGAAACCCCGATTCCAGCCGACCACATCAGCGGCAGCGAGCCGCGGTTCATGTACGCCGCGGAGGCCACGAAATCCGGACGGAGGTTTCGGCGGGCGAGGTCCCCGGCAAGCCTGGACCGCTCCTTCGCGAGGGCGGCCTCCTTCAGCTCGGGCGTGGACTCGAGGGCCTTCCTCAGCGACTCCTCCGCAAGCGGAGCGGCCGGGATCTCACCCGGGATGAGCCGGAGCACCGTCGGAATCGGGGCGTCCGCCGGGCGAAAGAGCAGCTGCCGCAGCTCGACGAGGGCTCCCTGCTCGGCGGCCTCGTCTCTGCGCCGCTGCTGGAGGAGGCGCGTCTTCTCGCTCTGGGCGCGCAGGACGTCCTGCTGGGATCCCAATCCGGCCGAGTACCGGACCCGGATGACCTCCTCGATCTCGCGCCAGGCTTCGATCTGCTCGTCCACGAGACGGAGGTCCTCGCGCGTCTGCAGGAGCGTCGCGTAGCCACGCCTCACGGCCGCCTCGAGAGCGAGCGCGACGCGCTCGGGCCCGGTGGCGGAACGATCGGCGTCCGCCTTCGCGACGCGCTCTCGCAATCCGAGTTTTCCCGGGAACGGGATCGCCTGTTGGGCCATGAGCTCGAGGCGCGACATCTGCTGCGCCCCGAGCGACGGCGAGGTTCCGTCGTTGACGTACGTCAGCGAGACCATCGGATCGGGCAGCGCTCCGGCCGGCGAGACGCGCGCACGGGCGGCCGCGGCTTCCTGCCTCGCCGCGGCAAGCTCCGGATTGTTCGCGAGCGCCTCGGCGACGAGCGCGTCGGCTTCCGCCGACGAGGTGAGCGCGGAGCCCGCGCCCGCCGTCGCGGGCGCGCCGGGGGCGGGCGCCGCCGACGCGGTGCCCGCTCGGGGGATTTCTTCAAAGGGTGTGCGGACGGACTCCGCTCGAGAGGGGCCGGCCCACGCGGCGACCAGCACGACCGCCGGGCAAAGGACGCCCACGGCACGCCGCCACCACGAAGCGAACCCGGCTCCCGTCCTGGCACGGGACCCTCTAGGAAATTCTCTCTTCTTCTCTCTTCTTCCAGCCATCTCGATCTCCTCGCGCGAAACGCCTCACGGAGCCGCCCGGAGCGGGCGGCGCAAGAACGATTCTGCGCGGAGTCAGACGCGGAAGACGGAGTGGAGGACGTGCAACGGCGCCGCGCGCGCGCGCGGCGTGACGGGCGCCGGGAGGCTCGGCGAGGCGGGAGCCTCGACCACGACAGCGGGAAGCGTCGCCTCGGCGAGGACGGCCGCGGGCGCGTGGGCGGCGCCGATCGCCGCGGGGGCCGGCGGCACGGGCTTCAACGAGCAGTGGCAGGGCGGGGCGCCCTCGTCCGCCGTCCGGGAGCAGCAGTCCATCTTCGCGGCGCCCCCGCAGGGAGCGGCAGCCGCGAGGCACGCCGCGGGCGCCACCGCGAGCGAGCACGCAAGCAGGACGAGAGGGAGAGCCCGTCGCATCGGCGCCATTCTACGCGCCGGCTCCAGGCTCCCCATGATGCAGAAGCTTCGACCCGGCCCGGCCCGGGATTCGCATGGGCTCGCGGAATGGTGAAAAAACTGCTCGCCCTCTGCGTTCTTCTTGGCGCCGCGACGCTGCCGGCGCTCGCCCAAACCCCCGTCGCCGGCGAAAAAGGCCGCTTCGCGGCGGGATTCGACGCGGGCGCGACGTTCCCGTTCGGCAGCGGGTACGACACCGGTTGGGCGCTCGACGGCTCGTTCGACTACTACGTCGCGCGGCTCCTCGCGGTCCGCGCCTCCGCGGGCTACGCGCGATCCTCGACGGATCTCGCGGACCCCTTCACGCGGGCTTCGTTTCTCGTCTCGGCGGTCCTTCAGTTCGAGAACGGCGCTCTGCGCCCGTACGCGCGCGCGGGCCTCGGCGTCTACGTCGTGTCGCCGCCCGTCGGCGCGACGCGGGGGCGGCTCGGCGCGCACGTCGGCGGCGGCGTCGAGTGGTTCTTCCGGCCGCGGACTTCCCTGACCGGCGAGCTCCTCCTCCACCTCCTGCCGTCCGCCGAGGACCGAAGCGCGTCCTCCCTCGACCTGACGGTCGGCCTCAGGACGTACTTCTAGCGCCGGGGCTCCCGCTACTTCCGGGCGAGGACGACGGTCCCGCTCACGGCGCCGCAGCAGGCTCCTCCGCCCGTCGCCTGTCCCGCGTACGTGCCCGTCAGCCCGCCATCGGGCGTCAGCGTCATCGTGCCGCTCGCGGACCCGCCGCAGGGAGAGAAGCCGATGCCGAAGACGAGCGTCGCGCCGCTCACGGAGCCGGTGAGGGTGCCGACACCGGGCAGGTCCGCGACGACCTTGCATCCCGTCTGGAAGAGCGTGACGTCGAGCATCTGCGTCGACCCGCAGGAATCCGTGAACGTGCCGGCGTACTGGCCGGTGATCGGAACGCACGAGCTCGGCTGGGTCGGGGTCTCTTCGTTCGAACAGGACCAGAGAAGGACGGCCGCCGCGAGGGCTGCGGCGCGGGCCGACCTCAAGCCGCCCGCCCGCGCCGCGCCGCGGCGAGCCTCTCGACGGTCCCGACGCAGTCCTTCGCCTTGTAGGCGCGGCCCCCCGTCTCGAGGAGGACGCGGTCGAAATCGCGGCACAGGCGGATGAGCCGGGCCGCGTTGCCCCGCGTGACCGGGAAGTCGAGCGCGAGCGAGAACCCGTCGGGCGCATAACCGCGGGGCGAGGCGTCCGCACGGTGCCTCTTGATGACGGCGAGCGACGAGACGACCTCCGCTTCCTGCTGCAGGACGAGCGCGCGCGCGAACGCCTCCTCGGCCTTCTCCTTCGGGACGAAGAGCTGGTACTGGATGAACCCGCCCGGCCGGTAGGACTCGTTCCAGCCCGGCAGGTAGTCGAGGAGGAACGAGTACGCGACGAGCGACTGGCGATACCGCGCCCGGCCCGCGAGACGGCCTGCGAGGAACTTCGCGGCGTTCACGAGACGCATCTGCGGGCCGCGGGCCGTGAGCTTCAGGCCGAGGAGGAGGAGCGGGACCGGGAGGGGACCCGTCCCGATGTCTGCGACCTGCTCCTCGACGGAGAGTCCCGTCGGCTCCTCCGGCGCGGCCGCGTGCTCGTTCGCGACGTGGACCACGCTGCGCCCGAGACCGCGCCCCGGGGCGAAGCAGTCCATCCAGCCGACCACGTACTCCCAGGCGCTCTTGGCGCCGTCGAGCCCGGCGAGCGTGGCCGCCAGGTCGCGCGTCGCGAAGGCCTCGACGTCGAGATAGCCGGATCGGACCCGCTTGAGGCGGAGCGCGACCTCCACGACCGGGTCGGCGGCGCGCGTGTTCCCGACGATCTCCGTCATTTCCGGGGTCCCGGCGCGCACCTCCTCGAGCCGGTCGTCCGGCCGGAGCACGACGACGCCCTCGAGGTGGTCGCCGATCGTCCCGCGCTTCCAGCCGTTCTTCCCGTGGACGTTCACGGCGACCGCGCCGCCGAGGGTGACGTGCATCGTGCCCGTGACGACCGGCGGCCAGAACCCTTTCGGGATGGACGTCTTCCACAGGTCCCCGAGCGTGAGACCGGCGCCCGCCCTCACGATGCCCGAGTCCTCGTCCAGGCTCCGGATCGCGTTCAGGCGTCCGAGCTCGACGACGGGCCCGTCCGGATTGAGGGCCGCGTCGCCATACGATCGGCCCGCGCCCCGGAAGACGGGCGTTTCACCGCGCGCGCGGCAGTCCGCGAGGACGGCGGCGAGCTCCTCGACGGACGCCGGACGGTGAACGGGCGCGACGCAGAAGTTGTAGAGGCCGAAGCCCTCGACGCGCTCGGGAGCGGGTCGCGCGGGAGCCGTCACGGCGGGCCGATCCTCTTGAAGACGAATCGGGGGACGTGGTGGAGCGCGAGGCCGAGGAGGCCCCAGCGGCGGGGGACGTAGAAGACCTCGTGCCGTTTCTCGAGACGGTCCGCGATCGTCCGCGCCGCGACGTCGGGCGCGACGACCCAGAGGAGGTCCTTCCTCCCGTCGAGCATCCGCGTGTCGAGGAAGCCCGGCTTCACCGTGGAGACCGTGACGCCGAGCGGGAAGAGGCGGTTCCTCAGGCCCTCGAGGAACGTCGTGAGCGCCGCCTTGGAGGCGTTGTACGCGGGGTTGCCTTTCCGGCCGCGGTCGCCCGCGATCGAGGAGATCGCGGCGAGGTGGCCGCGGCGCGCGGCGCCGAAGTAGTTCGCGGCGAGACCGAGCATGCGGACGGCCGCGACCGCGTTCACCTGCATCGTCTCCACGTCCCGCCCGGGGTCGCTCGAGACGCCGTCGCCCGCGTACATGACGCCCGCGTTGTAGAGGAAGAGGTCGCAGTGCCCCGCCGCCTCGAGGGCCTCGCGGAACGCCGGCTCGATCCGCGACGCGTCCGTCAGGTCGCAGACGACGCCGCGAACGGTCGCGGCGGGGTGGCGCGCGGCCAGCTCCGCGACGAGGGCGTCCAGCTTCCGGGGCGCGCGGCCGAGAATCGTGACCCAGCAGCCGCGCGAGGCGTATTCCGCCGCGAGCGCGCGGCCCAGGCCGTCGGTGGCCCCGACGAGGACGACTCTCTTCACGCGTTCTCCCGTCTCATCTTCGCAGAGGGCGCCGTCTCACGGCCAGAGGCGCTCCTTCTCCTCGTGCCAGTCGCGCGTGACGTCGAGCCAGAACGCGAGGCCCGCGTGGGGGCCGAACGGAGCGTAGAGCCGTACGATCCGCCCGTCGGGAACCCTGCGCCCCCGGAAACGCAGGGCCGCGACCTTCTTGCGCGACCACGCGTCCAGGCCCAGCTTGCCGTGCCGGCCGAGGAGGCGTCCGAGCGTGTCGGCCGCGTAGGGGCCGAAGCCCTTCTCGGAGCGGATCTCCTCCTCGACGTCCTCGGCCGCGCGGGAGGCGTCCTCCCAGCGCGAGAGGTCGAGCGCGCCCGAGGCGACGCGCTCCGCGAACGCGGCGAGGTAAGGCGCCCGGTAGCCGAACTTGAGCCGCTCGAGGTCGCGGGCCGAGAGACCGGCCACGAACGCCGCGTCGGGGAAGGCGCCACCCCGGTCGAATCGGCCGACGAGGTTCTTCACCATGACCTTCGTGAGGCCCCACGTGCAGTTCGTCGTCGCGAGGACCTTCACGGCGTCCTCGAAGAGCGTCGGCGCGCGCAGGATCCTCCCCGCCCCGCGCCGCGCGATCCACGCGAAGCGCGGATCGCCGGCGCAAAGGGAATGGAAGGAAGCGAGTTCTGCTCGGAGGTCCAGGACGCGGTCGAGCACGCGACGAACGGCGACGCGGGATGGAAGGTCCGAAGAGACCGGAAGAGATTCTTCGAATGGTAATTGCCCTCGCCCCCCCGCCGCCGAAACCGCGCTTGAGGCGCCGCCCCGCCGGGCCGCGCCGCCCCTCCCCTCTTCGCCCTTCGAAGAAATCCCTTGCGCCGAAGGCGCGACCGGTGATGCGGATGCGATCAGTCCGCTCGAACCGCGATGCACGCGCAACTGCACGGGGCATTCACCGTCCAAGAAAACAAATCCGAGCCTGTGCTCCTCCGCATCCCAATGGAACGGAGGCAGGTCGTACCACCCGTGGCTGCGCACGACGAGGTCGAGGTCGAGGGGCTCGAGCGCGACCCTCAGAACGGAGTCGCTCCCCCGATGCCGGGTCCGGGCGCGAGCTCGCCGCTCCCGTGCGGACAGCGCTGCTTCGGCTCGGTCCCCTGGAGAAAGACCTCGTCGAGAGACGCCGGGCACTCCTCGGTCACGAGGAGGCCGGTCGTCGGGTCGATCGAAGCCGTCACGACGCCGGGCGTCCTCGGGAACGGCGTCTCGAACGAGTGCGACGGGAGCCGGCGCACGAAGTCGGCCCAGATCGGCAGCGCGGCCGTCGAGCCCGACAGGTTGAGGCCCCGGTTGTCGTCGAACCCGACCCACACGGCGACGAGGAGGCGCGGAGAGAAGCCGATGAACCAGGCGTCGCGGCCGTCGTTCGTCGTGCCCGTCTTGCCCGCGAGAATCCCCTGCGCGCCGAGCCTCCTCGCCGACGCGCCCGTTCCGTGGTCCACGACGCCCCGCAGGACCGAGTCCAGCACGGACACGGCGTCGGCGTCCGCCGCCCGCACGATCGGCGTGTCTTCCGACTCCATGCGGCGGGCCGACGGCGTTACGAGGCCGACGAGCGCGTTCGGCCGCACGCGGAACCCGCCGTTCGCGAACGTGCAGTACGCGGCCGCGATCTCCATCGGGCTCGTCTCGAACGCGCCGAGCGCGAGCGACGGGTACGGCTTCAGCGGCGACGAGATCCCGGCGCGCCGCGCCGTCTCGACGATGTCCGGAAGGAGCGTCCGGCCGGGCGCCGTCCCGGTCACTGCGATGCGCACCGTCGGGATGTTGATGGACTGCTCGAGCGCCTGCCGGGCCGTCATCGTGCCGCGGTACTCCCCGTCGTAGTTCTTCGGCGACCACGTCTCGTCCTCGCCCTTGCCCCAGACGAGCGCGATCGGCGAGTCGAGGTAGAGCGACGCGGGCGTGATCGGGGGCACGAGGTCGCGCTTGGCGAACGCGGTCAGGTAGACGAACGGCTTGAAGAGCGAGCCCGGCTGGCGGCGCGCCTGCACGACGCGGTTGAACTGCGAGACCTGGTAGTCGCGACCGCCGACGAGCGCCCGCACGGAGCCCGTGGAAGGGTCCAGCGCGATCAGCGCCGCCTGGAGCTGGTTGTCCTCTTCGCGGGAGCGCAGCCGGCGGAACTTCTTCTCGAGCTCCTCGAGCCCCTTCTGGACCGCGGCCTGCGCGGAGAGCTGCATGTCGGGGTCGAGCGTCGTGTAAATCGACGAGCCGTCCTCCTTCGAGAAGCCCGGGATCTCCTTCGCCTGGTTCAGCACGAAGTCCACGAAGTGGGGCGCGACGACGCCCGTCGGAGGAGCCGCGATCCGCGTGAGCGGGGCCGCGTTCGCGACGTCGAAGGCCGCGCGGTCGATCTTCTTCTGCTCGAGCATCCCCCTCAGGACGACCGCGCGCCGCTGCCGCGCGTTCTCGGGGTTCCGGAACGGCGAGTACTTGCCCGGCGACGAGATGAGACCCGCGAGCAGGGCGGCCTCGGGCAGCTCGAGACGCGAGGCGCTCTTGCCGAAGTAGAAGCGCGAGGCCTCCTCGACTCCCGTCACGGAGACCGAGCCGCGCTGGCCGAGGTAGATTTCATTGAGGTACGCCTCGAGGATCTGGCTCTTCGAGTACTTCGCCTCGAGGATGACGGCCATCAGGGCCTCGACGGCCTTGCGCTTGAGCGTGCGCTCGGGCGTGAGGAACATGTTCTTGACGAGCTGCTGCGTCAGGGTCGACGTCCCGTGGACGCCCGCGCGCCGCGTGACGCTCTGGAGCACGGCGCCGACGAGGCGCCGCGGGGAGATCCCCGCGTGCGTGAAGAAGTCGCGGTCTTCCGTCGTGAGGATCGCGTCGAGGAGGATCTTCGGCACCTGGCCGAGCGTCACGAGGGTGCGGTCCTGCATCTTCTCGTCGAAGACCGTACCGACGATTTCCGGCTCGAAGACGACGTCCGGGAGTGGCGCGCCGTCCTCGACGCGGCGGACGGACGCGACGCGCCGGCCGGAGAACTCCAGGACCGCGGCCACGCCCGGCGTGCGCCCCCAGGCGGTCTCCCGGTCGTTCACGGAGACGGTGACGCGCCCCGGCGAAAGCGCGAACTGGCCGGGCTCGAGCGGCGGCTTCGGGACCTCCGCATACCGCAGCCGCGCGAGCCGGCGCGTCACGTCGTCGGGAGCGAGGGCGTCGCCCGGCCGCACGACCCAGACGTCCGAGTAGAGCCGCGTCGGGAGGCTCCAGCGCCGCCCGTCCATCGTCTTCGAGACGACGCGCGAGAAGTAGAGGACGACGACGACGCCCGCGACGGCGAGCAGCGCCGCCGTCGCTCCGAGTGCGAAGATCACCGGCCGCGGGACGCGGGCGAGGAGACGGGCGGACGCGACGCTGACGGCCTTCAGGCGCGCGGACACCGCGGCCGCGACAGCCGCGAGGCGGGAGGCGAGCGCCTGGAATCTCCCGGGACCCGGCTCGGAATCGCTCACCTTCGCGAGTCTAGCGGACGCGCCGCGGTGCTACGATGCGACCGATTTTCAATGGCGACGACCTTCGCGGAACTTCTCCGGCGCCTCGACGCGTGGACGGGTCGCATTCCGCTCGGCGAGCTCGAATCCGCCCTCGCGGACGTCAGGATCGCCACGGACGACGTGGGGCCGCACCTGATCTTCGGGTCCGAGACGTACCGGCGGAATCTCGTGCACGCCGGGCCGGCGTACCAGGCGCTCGTCCTGTGCTGGAGGAGCGGGCAGCGAAGCCCGATCCACGACCACGCCGGGTCGAGCTGCGGCGTGCGGGTCCTCTCGGGCGAGGCCGTTGAGACCGTGTTCGGGCGCACGCGCGCCGGGATGGTCTATGCCATGCGCTCGCGCACTCTCGGGCCCGGCACGATTTGTGCGACTCAGGACGCCGACATTCACCAGGTCTCGAACCTCGCGGACGACGCCCGGGATCTCGTCACGCTCCACGTCTATTCGCCGCCCCTCCTGAACATGGGGACGTACTCTCTCTTCGATCCTCACGTCCGCGCGTTCCACGAGCCCGTGCACGAAGAAGCGCTCGTCGACGGCGGCGGCATCTGAAGGCCACGGCGGAGAGGCCGCCCCTATAATCCGCGCCTCATGTCGAAGGCGGCGCTCTTCGTCCTCGGTCTCGGCGCGGGCGCGATGACGGCCATCCAGGCGGTCGTGAACGCGCGGCTGAGGCAGGCGGTCGCCTCGCCCCTCCAGGTCGCACTCATCTCCTTCGGCGTCGGCACGATCGTGCTCGTCGGCGTCGTGGCCGCCACCGCCCCGTCCTGGGCGGGGACGTCCCTCTCCTCCGTGCCCTGGTGGGCATGGACCGGCGGCGTCCTCGGGGCCGGGTACATCACGACGGCCGTCGTCCTCGCACCGAGGATCGGCTCTCTCGCCCTCATGGCCCTCCTCATCGCGGGCCAGATCCTCGCCGCGCTCGTCCTCGATCATTTCGGGCTGCTCGGCCTGAAGAGGATCCCCGCGACGCCGGCGCGCCTCGCGGGAGCGGCGCTGCTCCTCGTCGGCCTGTTCTTCGTGCTGCGCCGGGGCCAGTAGGGCGCGTCAGGCCGTCCCGAGCAGGACGGCGTTCTCGCGGGAGCGCAGCGTGCCGTCGGCGTTCATGACGAGGATCTCGGCGCGCGTGAGGCCGGCGAGGTGCCGTGCGGTCCGCATGGCTTCGTCCCGCGTCTCGAAAGAGGCCATCGGCTGCCCGGTTCCGACCTCGTGGACGAGCCAGAGGCCCTCCTCGTGCACGACCATGAACCTCATCCGGCGCTCCCGCACGGGCTCGAGTCTGCTGTCCGGACGTCGGTGCCACCAGAGCATGAACATGCCCCCCGGAACGTGCGCCGTGTCACGCAATCCAGCCTGCGAGGATCGCGGCGGCCGTCGCGGTCGCCGCGAGAAGCCAGAGAGCGACGCCGAGGACGACCGGCCTCGCGCCCACGCGGGAGATCGCCTCGCGTGTGAGGGTCGTCCCGATCAGAAAGAGCGTCACGACGAGGACGCGGGTCGCGCCCGCCGCTACCGTGTGCCCCGCCCCCCGGAGCGCGGGCGCCGAGGTCACGACCGCCGCGGCCCCGACGAAGCCCGCGAGAAACCACGGGACGGCCGGGCGGACTGCGGCGCTCTTCCCTGTCCGGTGCGCGTGGAGTCGGGCCGCGACGAGCGCCACGGGGACGATCCAGAGGGCGCGTGCCAGCTTGACGGTCGTCGCGACCTCGACGGCCTTCGGTCCGTACGCGGCGGCGGCCCCGACGACCGAGCTCGTGTCGTGGATCGCGAGCGCCGCGAAGAGCCCGAACCGCGCCTCGTCGAATCCGAGGAGGTGCCCGATCGGCGGAAAGACGACGAGCGCCGCCGCGTTGAGAAGGAAGACCGTCGCGAGAGCCACGGACACCGACTCCGACTTCGCCTGGATCGCCGGGGCGACGGCGGCGATGGCGCTGCCGCCGCATATCGCGGTCCCCGCGGTGACGAGGATCGCGGTGTCCTCCTCGACGCCGAGCGTCCGCGTGAGGGCGAACCCCGCCGCGCACGTGAGCGCGATCCCCGCGGCCGTGTAGCCGACGCCCCGGGCGCCCACGCGCGCGACGACGGCGAGGTCCGCGGCGGCCCCGAGCCCCACGACGGACAGGCCGAGAAGGAGGTGGGCGAGGCGCTTGGTGCCGCCGGGCCACGGGTTCCCGGCGGCGAGGGCGACCGCGATGCCGAGCACGAGCGCGCCGCCCGCGGGCACGAACGGCGCGAGACACGCGGCCGCGAAGACGGGGACGAGGACGCGGCCGGCGCGCACGGCCGGAGTGTAGGCTAGCGCCGATGGCTTCCCCGCACCGCGACGCCTCGGTCCGGGTGCACGTCGTTCGCCGCGACGGAGACGCGTCGCGGCGCGACCGGGACTCCCTGACGGCCGAGGAGCCGCTCGAGATCCGCCTGCGCGAGGAAGGCGGCCCGGCGACCCGCTTCGTCGTCACGATGCGCACGCCCGGCGACGACGACGACCTCGCGGTCGGCCTCCTCTACGCGGAGGGCGTCATCCGGGGAGGCGCCGACGTTCTCGCGGTCGGACCGCCCGACGATCCGGGCCTCGCCCCGGACCTCGCCCGAAACGTCCGCGTCGTCACGCTCGCTCCGGGCCGGGCCGCGTGCGCTCCGCGGCGGGCGACCGTCATGGGATCCGCCTGCGGCGTCTGCGGCCGGACGTCAGTTTCCGACGTGATCGCTCTCGCGGCCGCGGCTCGCGCGCGCGCGGAGGCGTCGGTCGCGGGAGACACCGCGACCGATCTCGCGATCCCCGCGGCCGTGCTGACGCGCCTGCCGGATCTCCTGCGCGAACGCCAGGCCGTGTTCGCCTCGACGGGCGGGCTCCACGCGGCCGGATTCTTCGAGCTCGACGGGACGCTCGAGGTCGCGCGCGAGGACGTCGGCCGGCACAACGCGACCGACAAGGCCGTCGGGGCGCTCCTGAGGGCGGGGCGGGCGACGCCGCCGGTCCTCGTCGTCTCCGGACGGCTCGGCTTCGAGATCGCGCAGAAGGCGGCCCTCGCGGGCGCGAGGATCGTCGCGGCGGTCTCCGCGCCCACGAGCCTCGCCGTGGACCTCGCCGAGGAGGCCGGGATCACGCTCGTCGGGTTCCTCAGGGGCCCGCGTTTCAACGTCTACGCGCACCCGGAGCGCATCCGGGGCTAGCCGCCGCCTCCCCGCTCGGGCGGCCGGTGGCATGCGTCACTCGTCGAGGGCCCAGCTCGTCCCGTCCCGGCGCAGGCGAACGGACACGCTCGTGAGGTCCGGGAGGGCGCCCGGATCGCGCGGGTCCGTGCACGAGAACCCGGCGCTCCAGTAGGCGACGGATTCCTCCCGGTGGACGAGCCGGGCCTCCGTGAACGTGCACCTCACGCGCGACGCGTCCTCGCTCGGGAATGCCTGCCCGGCCGCGCGCGGGGCCAGCACCGCGGCGCGGCCCGCCACGAGCGCGCGCATCGCCTCGTCTTCGCGGGCCGCTTCCTCCCACGCGGGCAGACCCGCCTCGGGCGCGACCGCGGCGGTCGCCACGGGCGTTCGATGCTCGAGGCGGATTGGCGCCTTCGAGTCCAGCATCTTCCCCATGCCGACCGCGAGGAGGGCGACGAAGGCGAGCCCGAGGCCGGCGAAGATCCAGGCGCCGCGGTTTTCCACGCTCTGCTCCCGGCCGCCTACCTGAGGAGATTGTCCTCGACGAACTTCACGCCGGCGTAGAACTGGAAGTCCTGGTTCTTCTTCTTCGAGAAGCCGTGTCCCTCGTCGTTGGCCATGAGGAACCACACGGGTCCGCCGTTCTTCTTGATCGCGGAGACCATCTGCTCGGCCTCCGTGTACGGCACGCGCGGGTCGTTCTTCCCCGCGACGATGAACATCGGCTTCGTGATGTTCCCCGCGCTCGTGAGAGGCGAGACCCTCTCGAGGAACGCACGCATCTTCGGGTCGCGCTCGTCGCCGTACTCGACGCGCCTGAGGTCGCGACGGTAGGCCTCCGTGTGCTCGAGAAACGTCACCCAGTTCGAGATCCCGACGACGTCGACCGCGCACCGGAACCGGTCGTTGTAGTGCGTCATCGAGGCGAGCGTCATGTAGCCGCCGTAGGAGCCGCCCGTCACCATCACGCGGCTCTTGTCGAGCCCGGGCTGCGCGGCGATCCAGTCGAGGAGGGCGCCGACGTCCTTGACCGTGTCCTCGCGCTTCTCACCGTTGTCGAGCGCCAGATACGTCTTGCCGAACCCGCTCGAGCCGCGCACGTTCGGGAAGATCATCGCGACGCCGAGCTCGTTCATGAAGAAGTTGTTGCGTCCGAGGAAGCCCGGCTGGAACTGTCCCTCCGGTCCGCCGTGGATGTTCACGATCACGGGCCGCGGCCCCGCGAACGAAGCGGGCGGGCGATACAGGAACCCCGTGATCGTCTTCCCGTCGAAGCTCTTCCACGAGATCGCTTCCGGCTCGGAGAACGTCGCCGCGTCGAGGCCGCCCGTCTCGCTCTCGGTCCAGCGCGCGAGCCGGCCCGTCGTGACGTCCACAGAGTAGACGTCCGACGGCGAGCGCGCCGACGAGAGCGAGAACGCGAGCTCCTTCGAGTCCGAGCGGAACCGCAGGGAGCCGATCGTGCCGAGCGCGAGCTTCGGGAGCGGCAGCTCGCGGCGCGTCTTCAGGTCGAGGACATGGAGCGTCTCGGCCCCCGCGTCGTTGAGGACGTACGCGATCTTCGAGCCGTCGTCGGACAGGTCGAAGCCGTTCACGTCCCACTTCACGTCCGGCGTGAGCACGTCCCACTTCCGCGTCTCGACGTCGACGGCGACGAGCCGGTGGAACTCGTCGTCCTTGTCGCTCGTCAGGTAGACCGTCCTGCCGTCCGGGGAGAACCGGGCGCGCCCGTAGGAGACCATTTCCTTCGTCTCCGGCGTGAACAGGGTCTTCGCCCCGCTCGCGACGTCGACGAGGTAATAGCGGCTCTCGTTCGCCGAGATCGCTTCCGCGACGAGCAGGGACCGGCCGTCCGGCGCCCAGTCCGTGGCAAACCAGCCGCCGCCTTTCCCCTGCAGGACGAGCCGCTCCGTCTTCGAGTCCGACGGGTCGACCACGTAGACGTCGTTGTCCCGGCCGGTCCGTTTCGTGGATTCGTACGCCAGCCACTTGCCGTCGCGCGTGAACGGGCCTTCCGTGTTCCGCGACTTGCCGTCCGTGAACATCGACACCTTGCCCGTGCGCCCGTCGCGCAGGAAGAGCTGGAACCACTCGCCGCCGCCGACGTCCTTTCCGAACACGATGTCGTCGCTCTTCGGGCGGTACCGGGCGTTGCCGACGCGTTCCGGGTAGAACGTGAGCTGCGTCCGGGCCCCGCCCGGCATCGCGACGCGGTGAATCTGCGGGACGTCCGCGAAGCGCGTCGTGATCAGGATCTCGCGCCGCGTCGGGTGCCAGTCCGAGAAGCCCGCGGCCCGGGAATCCCCGTACGAAGCGGCCTGCGCGGCGATCGCCTTCGGGATCGGCGGGATGCCGTCCAGGACGAGCTGCTCGTTCGGGACGACGACGTCATCGGCGCACCGCGCCGGGAGAGGGAAGAAGAGAATGCTGCTCAGAAAGAAGAGAAAGGAAAGAGGAAGAGAAAGGGGGAAATGAAGGAAAGGACGAAAACGAAGAGAAGATTTTCTTAGAAGGTGAAGAGGGGCCGCAGCCCGCCCGCCCCCGGTGCCGTGAGTCGTGCGCATCGCAACCTCCACCTTCTAAGAAGTCCGAATCCGGATCTTCATCCGAGTCCGAATCTTCATCCGTATCCGAATCTTCTTCTTAAGCAAAAACCTCGATCTTCCGGATCGTCACCTCGTCGCCGAGCACCGTCGCCTTCTCGCCGACGATCTTCCCGAGGAGCGCCTTGCCGAGCTCGGAGAGATACGAGTAGACGCCCTCTTCGGGCTTCGAGTCCCACGGGCCGAGGAGCGTCAGGACCTTCGTGCCCTTCGGGCCCTCGAGCGTCACGCGCGCACCCGGGCGGACCTCCGTGGTGTCGATCGCCGCCGGGTCGAGCGCGCGGGCCTTGCCGAGCTCTTCCTGGAGCTTGCCGGCCCGGGCCGAGAGGAGCTGCTGTTTGTCGCGGCGGGCCTTGTACTCGAAGTTCTCCGAGAGGTCGCCCTCCGCCGCCGCGAGCGCGATCCCCTTCGTGTTCTCGGGGATCTCGACCTTCAGGATGCGCTCGAGCTCGGCGCGCTTCCTTTCGACGGCCTCCGCGGTGACGAAGAAGGTGTCGTCCTCGGCCTTGCGGAGGTCCTTGAAGCGCATCTCGGCCGCCGCGAGGAGTCCGTCGCGGCGCAGCGGCTCGAGCTCGTGGTGCCGAGAGAGCCCCTGGAGGAACGTCCGCGCTTCCTCCACCGAGGCCTGCTTGACGAGCCAGCCCGCCACGAGGCCCGTGCGGTCGAACATCTCCCGCACTTTCGTCCGGAGCCCGCCGAGCTCCTCCCAGGAGATCGCGTCGAGCAGACGCCCGAGAACCGCCGGGGTCAGGCGCGCGCGGAACGCGTCGTCGCTCGCGGCACGCTGGGCGAACCAGACGAAGGCGCGCGGGCCCGAGCGCGGGTTCTTGAGGAGCCTGTCCAGGGTTCTCTCGCGCGTTGCGGCGTCGGCCTCCGCGAGCCTGCGGTCGATGAACTCGATCGTCCGAGCGTCCTCCTCCTTGAAGATCCATTCCGCGAGGATCGCCGGCGCCTCCGTCGGGTTCTCGCGCACGAGAACGTCGAGCGCGCGCTCGCGGATCGTGCGGTCCGACAGGCGCGCGAGGAGGGCGAGCGGCTCGCCGAGGACGTGCCGTTCGATGTCCGTCGCATGGGTGACACCGGGCACCTTCTCCACGAGGACCGCGATCTCGAACGCGGTCGCGGAGTCCCGGTCCTCGAGCGCCTCCGCGTCCGCCACGAGGATCTTCGCCATCGCGAGCGCGAGCTCGGTCGAGCGCTTCTGGTTCTTGCGGAACAGGTCGAGGCGGTCCTTGACGGCCGCCCTCTCGAACTTCGCGAGCAGCGTCGCGTCCGCGGCGGTCGCCGACTGCGACCACTCGACCGTCGCGTTCTTACCGCTTCCGTGGACGACGACCTGCGGGTTCTTCTTCGCGGCCGTCCACCACGAGGACCACGCTTCGTCGGCCACGAGACCCTTCACGGCGTCCTTGACCTCCGTCATCGTGAGCGTCCGGTCGAACGAGTCGATGAGGTGCTTGAGGGCCGCGCCGGGATCGGCGAGGACGCGTGTCTTCAGCGCGTCGGGATTCGAGAATTTCTCGTTCAGGAAGTGTCCCGGCGGGAGGGGCACGAGCTGGCGCGACGCGATCCCGATCGGCACCGCGACGCCCTTGGCGGCCTCGAAGTCGAGCCGGACCACGCTGAGCGCGAAGTTCGTCTCGACGACCTGGCCTGCCCCGCGGTTGGCCATCGCGAAGACCTTGCCGGTCTCGAATGGGAGCCACGCCTCCGCCTTCTCGGCCCGGGCGAGCCCGTCGGCGGGGTCTTTCGCTTCGCGAAACTTGAAGCGCCCCAGGAGGCTCGTGAGCGAGGAGTTGCCGGGCCACGCCGCGGCGAGCACGTCCTCGAAGAGGCGGTGAAAGCCGTCGGGCGTGGAAGGCGTCGCTCCCGCGCGGACGGCGTCCTTGAGGATCGTCCAGCGAAGGCGCGCGGCCTCGAGGCCGCCGGACTCCTTCTTCAGCGCGGCGTCGGCCGCGCCCGCGAGGGCCTGGAGCCGGGGCTTCTGCCCGGCGCGGGCGAGCCCGCGCAGGGCCACGAGAAGGACCTCGGCGTTCGCGACGGGATCGGCGAGCGCCTCCTGGAATGCCGTCTCGACGAGATCGTAGCGCTTCTCCGCGAGAAGGCTCTGCAGCGAGGCGCCGGTCGTCAACCCAGCATTCCCTTCTTCAGGTCCTCGGACGGCGGCTTCGGCCCGAGCCAGAGCGCAAAGAGGGCCTCCGCGAACTCCTTGCCCTCGATGACGCCGAGAGCCTTGTCCCCGAGGGACACGGTCGTCCCGGTGCCGGGGACGTACGAGAGAGCGAGCGTCTCGCCGTCCTTCACGTCCGGGACCAGCGTGTAGAGCTTCGCGATCGCGGCCTTCTGGGACGCCGCCTTCTCCTTCGCGTTCGCCTCGAACCCTTCCGCGAAGGCGTCCGTGAGCTTCGTCTTGCCCACGTCGCGCAGGAACGTCATGCGGACGGCCTTCGCCTCGTCCGTCGCGAGGATCGCGGCGGCGTCTTTCGACGGCGTCTCGAGGTACAGGCCCCCGACGTACACCTTGAAGAACGCCTTCTTGCGGAGGCCGAGGCCGTTGAGCTTGAGCGTCTTGCCCCCCACGGAAATGGTCTCCGGCATGTTGACGCCCGCGAGCTCCTTCGCGGCGGCGGGGCGGACCGGAAGGGCGACGAGCGCCGCGGCGGCGAGCGTGAGAAGCGTGGAACGTTTCATGGCAGTCCTCCTCGAACCGAACGACGATTCTAGCTTTGCTTCGGACCCGATCCGCTCCGGAAGCGCCTCGGACTCGGAGATGCCGCTAATTTCCTAGAAAGTGAAAGAATCGATTCGTACCGCAGGAGCCAGGAGACAGCCGATGCGCAAGCCCAGCGCTCATTCACCTTCTAAGAAATCTTCAACGGCGACCGGCCGGATGAGGCGTCGACGGGCGACGAGGCCGCCTTCCCGATCTTCTCCGAAAGCAAAGAAAGCCTCCTCGGTGCCCGTCTTCCCGACCCTCCAGGTCGTCTTTGACTCGATCGAGGTCCGGCACAACGGCTGGCCGGGCGACGCGGCGCGCCCGACGGACCTGTCCTTGATCGTGCAGCTCGAGACCCCCTCCGCCGCCGCCCCGGACGCGGCGCTCGCCTCGGCGCGCATGCCGTTCCGCGCGGCCACGGGCGACACGGTCGCGGCCGTGGACCTGCCGCCCGACGCCTCCGGGCGGCCGTTCTTCGGCAAACCCGTGAGGGTTTCGAACCACGTGAACCTCCACGCGCGGCTCTTCGTCGACCGGACGAACACGGTCGGCCCGATCCTCGGCGCGGCCCTGAACACGGTCATCGGGACGTTCGTCGGAAAGATCCCGCTCCTCGCCTCTCCCGTGAGGGACGTCCTCCACGTCCAGATCGGGAACGTGATCTCGACGGAGCTCGCGCGCGCGACGGCGATCGTCCCCGCGGACGACTCGATGGCGGGCACCCATCCCGTCGCGATCGCGCTCGTCGCCCCGCGCACGATCCCCGGCGTCTACGCGCCGCCCGGAAGCCCGGAGGGCTACCGAAAGGGAGTCGTCGTGGAGGAGGGCGACCTCGTCGCCCTCCTCCACCTCACGCTGACGCTCGTCCTGCCGGGCTGAGGGTCAGCCCCGGATCTCGCCGAACTTCGCGACGCGCGCGAACTGGTCGCGGATCGCCATGAGGAGCGCGATCCGGTTCGCCTTCACGTCGGGGTCCTCCGCCATGACGAGGACCTCCGTGAAGAAGCGGTCGAGGCCCGGCCCGAACGACGCCATGATCCCGAGCGCGTCGTGGAAACGGCGCTGCCCGAGCAGCTCGTCGACCATCCCGCGCGCCTGAAGGAAGTCCGACGCGAGCGCCTGCTCGGCCGCGTCCGTCATCCGCGCGGGGTCGGCCTCGCCGACGGCGCCGGGCGCCTGCTCGAGGATGTTCTGCATCCGCTTGAAGGCGGCGGCGAGCGGTGCGAAGTCGGCTTCCGCGCGCATCGCGTCCACCGCCTCGACACGCTCGGCGACGTCGAGCGGGTCCCGCGCGTCGGCGGCGAGGACGGCGTCGATCGTGTCCGCTCGGCGCCCCGCGCGCTCGAGGAGAAAGCGCAGACGCTCGGTCAGGAACCCCGAGAGCTCCGGCACGACCTCCTCCCGCCGGCGCGGGAGCGAGCCGTGGAGCTGGAGGGCATCGGAGATCGCGACCGGCACGTCGAGGTGCCACGTGCGATCCAGGAGGATCTTCACGACGCCCAGCGCCGCGCGGCGGAGCGCGTACGGGTCGCGCGAGCCGGTCGGGGCGAGCCCGAGGCCGAAGAGTCCCGTGAGCGTGTCGAGCCGGTCCGCGAGCGCGACGACGGCGCCCACGTCCGAGCGCGGAGACGCGTCGTCCGCGGAGGCCGGGTGGTACTGGTCGTAGATCGCCTGCCAGATCTCTTCCCGCTCGCCCTCGCGCCGGGCGTAGAGCCCGCCCACGACGCCCTGCAGGTCGGGAAACTCGCGCACCATGTCCGTCACGAGGTCGGCCTTCAGGAGACGCGCCGCGCGGACGACCGACGAGGTGTCGGCGATCTGGAGGCGCGCCGCGAGCCGCTCGGCGAGGTCCTGCACGCGGCCCGTCTTCCTGAGGTAATCGCCGAGCGTCTCCTGGAACTGGAGCCGCCCGAGCCGCGTGAGACGGTCCTCGAGCTTCGTCTTCCCGTCGTCGTCCCAGAAGAACCGTGCGTCCGCGAACCGGGCGGACGTGACCCACTCGTTGCCCTGCGCGATGAGCCCCTTCGGGTCGCCCGTCTGGTCGCACACGGCGAGGAACGCCGGGAGGAGCGCCCCGTCCCTGCGGATCGGAAGCATCTTCTGGTGCTCGCGCATCGACGTCACGAGGATCTCCTCGGGGAGATCGAGAAACGCCTCGTCGAACGCGCCACGCACGAGGCCAGGCCACTCGACGAGATGCGACCATGCTTCGAGGAGCGACGGGTCGACCGCGGGCGTGCCACCGATCCCTTCCGCGAGCGCCTTCGCCTGCTCCTCGAACGCCGCGCGGCGGACCGCGAGCTCGGGCTCGACGTGGGCGGCGCGGAGCTTCGCGAACCAGTCGGGGACGCCCGTCACGACGAGCCGGCTTCCCGCGAGCGTGCGGTGGCCGTACGTCGTGCGGCCGCTCTCGACGCCGAAGACCTGCATCGGGATGACGAGGCCGTCGAAGAGCGCGATGACGGAATGGACGGGCCGGATCCAGAGAGGCGCCCCGTCGCCCCAGCGCATCATGCGCGGGAACGTCATCTTCTCGACGAGCGGGGGAAGGAACTCCGCGATCACCTCGGACGCCGGGCGCCCCGGGACGACCTTCTTCGCGACGACGTAGGCGCCTTTCGGGAGATGGGCGACCGTGAGATCGTCCAGGGGGATCCCGTGCGAGCGCGCGAAGCCGCGGGCCGCCGGCGTCGGCCGGCCGTCGGCGTCGAAGCCCTTCGAGGCCGGGGGACCCGTCACGTCGACGGTCACGTCCGGCTGCCGGTCGGCCACGCCGTCTCCGACGAGGATCAGCCGGCGCGACGTGGAGTGGACGGCGAGCGAGCCGCCGAGCCGCGCTTCGACGAACGCCTCCGAGACGCGGGCGAGGAGGTCCTCGCGGGCTCCGGGCAGGACGCCCGCCGGGATCTCCTCGGCGAGGATCTCGAGCAGAAACTCAGACATCGGATGGCTCCGCGGCCGCGTCTTCCGTCGCCGGCGCAGGGGCCACGGCTCCCTTCGGGAGCAGCGGAAAGCCGAGCGACTTGCGCGACGCGACGTAGGCCTTCGCGCACTCGACCGCAAGGGCTCGGACGCGTTTGATGACGCCGACGCGGTCCGTCGCGGAAACGGCCCCGCGCGCGTCGAGGATGTTGAACGCGTGCGAGCACTTGAGCGTGAAGTCGTACGCGGGAAGAACGAGCCCCGCCTCGAGGCAGCGTCTCGCCTCGGCTTCGAATTTCTCGAACAGCGCCTGCCACAGGGACGGGTCCGCGACCTCGAACCCGTACTTCGAGACCTCGTACTCGTCCTGTCCGCGCACCTCCCCGTACGGGATACCGGGCGCCCATTCGATCTCGTACACGCTTCTCTTCTTGGCGAGGAACATCGTGAGGCGCTCGAGGCCGTACGTGATCTCCGCCGTGATGGGCGCGAGGTTCTGCCCGCCCGACTGCTGGAAGTACGTGAACTGCGTGATCTCCATCCCGTCGAGGAGCACCTGCCACCCCACGCCCCACGCGCCGAGCGTCGGAGACTCCCAGTTGTCCTCCTCGAAGCGGAGGTCGTGCTCCTTCGGGTCGATCCCGAGGGCGACGAGACTCTCGACGTAGAGGTCCTGGATGTCGGCGGGAGCCGGCTTGATCACGACCTGGAACTGCTGGTGTTTGACGAGCCGGAACGGGTTCTTTCCGTACCGGCCGTCCGCCGGCCGGCGCGAGGGCTGCACGAAGCCCGCGCTCCAGGGCTCGGGACCGAGGACGCGAAGGAAGGTGGCCGGGTGCATCGTCCCCGCGCCGACCTCGACGTCCCACGGCTGCTCGATGAGGCAGCCCTTGGACGACCAGTAGGCCGAGAGCTTCAGGATCAGGGTCTGCAGGTCCATGAGGGGACGCCGAGTGTACCGAATCCGCGTTCAGCCGAGCGCGCCGAGGAACCGGTAGCTCTTCAGTTCGTGTCCGAGGAAGCTCCTCCGCGCCTCGCGGACGAAGTCCTCGAGCGCGTCGAGCGCGCCCGGAGCCGGCGGCCTCGCCGCGAGCACGGAAAGCGGGTGCTTGCGGACGGCCGCGAGCGCCTTTCGGGCGGCCTCGGGCGCCTCCTCCTCGTCGAGGACGCCCGCGAACCTCAGGAGCCAGGTCTCGAAGTAACGGGTCGCGAGCGGCGCCGGGGCGCCCGCCTCGAGCGCGTCGAGGACGTGTCTCACGAGACGGTAGACGTCTCCCCCGAGCTCGGATTCGGGCACGAACGTGAGGGCGCTTTCGGCCATGTACGGAAGGAGCATTGCCGCAGAGGCGTTCGCGGCGAGGTCGAAGGCGCTCCGGACGATCTCGAGACCGTCCACGCGCGCGAGGTCCGCGCCTTCCTTGCGGAAGTAGGTGAGCGAGAGCTCCGTGAGGAGCTGGAGCGCGGCGGCGCGTTTCGACCTGCCGCGCGCCCCGCGAACGGCCGCGCGGACGACGCCGTGGTCTTTCGTGAGGAACGCCGCGACGAGATCCTTCTCGGAGAGCGGGTCAAGCTTCAGAATGAACGCCGTGGTCGAGACGAGCGCCATGCGTGACGATTCTGCGCCCGCCGGCCGGACGGGACTGCCGCGCGCCGTCGTCCGACTCGGGTGGGTGTCGTTCCTGACGGACGTCTCGTCCGAGATGATCGTCCCTCTCCTCCCGGCGTTCCTGACGACGCTCTCGGGCGTCCCCGCGACGGCGCTCGGCTGGATCGAGGGCGTCGCGGACGCGACCGCGTCGTTCGTGAAGATCCTGTCGGGCAGGTGGACGGACCGCGCGAAGGCGAAAAAGCCGCTCGTCTTCCTCGGCTACGGCCTGTCGTCCTGCGCGCGGCCACTGATCGGCCTCGCGCCGGGCTGGCCGGCGATCGTCGTGATCCGCTTCTTCGACCGCGTCGGGAAGGGCATCCGCACCGCCCCGCGCGACACGATGATCGCGGCGGCGGCGCCGCCCGAGCGCCGCGGCGCAGCGTTCGGACTGCACCGCGCGTTCGACAACGCGGGCGCGGTCTTCGGCCCGCTCCTCGCGGCGGGGCTCGTGGGATGGATGGGGCTGGGCCTCAGGACGGTCTTCCTGCTCGCGGCCATTCCGGCGGCTCTCTCACTCCTCGTCCTGGCGTTCGGGGTGAAGGAAGATGGGAAAAGAGAAGAGAAGATTTCTTTGAAGGTCAAGGGCGCTGGGGTGGGCGGTGCGCCGCTCGACTCGCGCCGCGGTTCCCCGCCGCCCTCTTTACCACTCGAAGGAAAATCCACCGTCCCCCCGGCCGGGGCATCACCGGATGCGCTCGGGTCCGAAGCCAAACTCCCCCCGGTCTTCTGGCGCACTTCAAGCGTGTTCGCGCTCTTCGCGCTTGCCGCGTCGTCGGACACGTTTCTTCTTCTCAAAGCGAAAGAGATCGGGATCGCCGCCGCCTGGCTGCCCATCCTCTGGGCGTTCTCGAACGCCGTGAAATCCCTCTTCTCGACGTGGGGCGGGGGGCTGTCGGACCGTTTCGGCAGGCGGCGGCTGCTCTTCGCCGCATGGACGCTTTACGCGGTCTGCTACGCCGGCTTCGCATTCGTCACGTCCGCGGCGCCCCTCGTCGCGCTCGTCGGCGTCTACTCCCTCTACTACGCGCTCTCGGAGGGAACGGAGCGTGCGCTCGTCGCCGACCTCGTCGCCCCCGAGATGCGCGGCCGGGCGTTCGGCTGGATGAACGGCTTCGTCGGCTTCGCGGCGCTACCCGCGAGCGTCGTCTTCGGCCTCGTCTGGCAGGCTGCGGGCTCGAAGATGGCGTTTCTGGCGGGATCGGCCGTCGCGGCGGTCGCCGTCCTGGGCCTCGTGACGCTCGTTCCGAAGCGGCGCAAGGCCGGGTAAGATCCCCCGCATGTCTGGACCCGTGTGGAAGCGCCTCCACCAGAAGGGCGCCTGCGACTCCTGCGGCGAGACCTGCGACGAGCGCTACGCCGTCGGCACCGTCTTCGACTTCACGTTCCGGCCCGACGCGGCCTACTGCCCTTCCTGCTACGCCCGTTACGGGAGCCGCACGGACGAGCGGGACCCCGACGCCGTGAACCACATGCAGGCGCCGCGAACGCTGTCGCGCCCGAACTCGGTCAGCGACGTCGAGTGATCCTCGAACGGTTCGCCGGATCGCCCCTTCTCCCGATCGCGGAGAAGGTGGCGGCGGGGACGCGCCTCTCGATCGAGGACGGCGTCGCCCTGTTCGCGTCGCCAGACGTGCTCGGAGTCGGCGCGCTCGCGAACCACGTCCGCGAGAGAAAGCACGGGAACACGGCCTACTACAACGTCAACCGGTACCTGAACCCGACGAACCTCTGCTGGGTCGACTGCGCGCTGTGCGCGTGGGCGCGAAAGCCCGGCGTCGAGGGCGGATACACGATGTCGATCGAGGAGGCCGTCCGCGAGGCCGCCTCCGGCTGGCACGACGGGATCACGGAGCTGCACATCGTCGGCGGGCTCCACCCGTCGCTCCCTTACTCCTGGTACCTCGACCTCCTCCGCGCGCTGAAGGCGAGGTTCCCCGGCGTCCACCTCAAGGCCTGGACGATGGTCGAGGTGGACTGGATCGCGCGCGTCGCGAAGAAGGACGTCGTGACGGTCATCCGCGAGCTCCGGGATGCCGGGATGGACTCGTGCCCGGGCGGCGGGGCCGAGATCTTCGAGAGGCGCGTCCGCGACGTCATCTGCCGCGACAAGATCTCCGGGGAGCGCTGGCTCGAGGTCGCGCGACTGTGCCACGAGAGCGGCGTCAAGACGAACGTCACGATGCTCTACGGAAGCGTGGAGACCATCGAGGACCGCGTCGATCACCTCGTCCGCATCCGCACGCTGCAGGACGAGACGCACGGCTTCCTCGGGTTCATCCCGCTCGCGTTCCACCCCGAGGAGACGCAGCTCCCTCACCTGCCCGCGGCGACCGGCATGACGGACCTGAAGGTCATCGCCGTCTCGCGCCTCATGCTCGACAACGTCGACCACGTGAAGGCGTACTGGGTGCAGATCGGCGAGAAGCTCGCCCCCGTCGCCCTCCACTTCGGAGCGGACGATCTCGTCGGCACGGTGACGGAGGAGACGATCACGCACGCGGCCGGCGCGACGACGGAAGCCGGGCTCTCGCGCGCGCAGATGGAGGCTCTCATCCGCGGCGCGGGCCGCGAGCCGTTCGAGCGCGACGCGTTCTACGAGCGCGTCGTGCGGGACGAGGCGGGACGTGTGACTCGCGCGAACCGGCACGATTTCCGAGGTCACGAGCAAGAGGGAGATTCTTCGAAGGTCGGAAGGAAAAACACGGACATCGTGTCGCCTGCGGTCGGACTCGACGCCGCGATCGCGTCGAGCTGATCGTCCGGCCGCCTCTGTGGCTCCCTAGTTCGGCGCCGCCTCCATCTGCTTCTTGATCGCCGCGATCATGCGGTCCGATCGCTGCTCGGCCGGCAGCGCTTCGGCATACGCGAGCATCTCCTCGAGCGTTTTTTTCGCCGCGGCGGGGTCCCCCTTCTTCTTCAGGATGTCGACCCGTCCGCGGTAGACGACGAGCTTTCGCGGGCCGTACGCGCGCGCCATGGCGCGGTCCGAGGCCGCGAGGGCCTCGTCGTACTTCTGCATCGCGGCGTACGCGACCGCGAGGCGGGCTGGCGGGTTGTAGTCGTCCGGAAAGTCCTTCTCGGACGCGAGGAGCGCCGGGACGACGCGCTCGGGCTGTCCGAGCGCGAGGCAGATCCCCGTGCGGTGCGCGTCGAAGACGGCGCGTTCCGCGGGCGTCTTCGCCTTCGCGGCCTGCCCTTCGAGGTACTCCGCGCAGCTCTCGAGGATCTTCTTTCTTCCCGCGTCGTCCTTCGCGGCTTCCCGCTCGTCGGCGAGGGACTGATACAGGGAGGACACGTCGTCGGCCGCGAGGCCCGTCTTCGGCCCCTCGACGACCTCGCGCGCGTAGCCGGCGAACGTCGCGACGAGGCCCGCCTTCCGCGGATCGTCGTCCTTCAGCCCGAGGGCGCAGTCGAGCCCCGAGCCTGCGACGTTCGCGGCGGACGGCGTCGTCTTCAGGTGGCTCCACGCGTCGCGCGCCGTTGCGGCGCAGGCCTCACGTTCGCCGGACGTGGAGAGCGCGAAGAGGAGCGATTCGACGACCCGCGGGTACGACGAGGAGCCGGGCTCGAGCGTCTCGAGCGCCTTGCGGTACGCGGCGGCGGCCTCCTTGTAGCGACCGTCCGCGTAGAGCCGATCCGCTTCCGCGAGCGGGGCGGCAGGAGCCGACTTCCCGCGCGCCGCCTTCTCGCCGTCGTCCAGGACGCGGACCATCTGGGGAACGGTCGCGCCCCCCACCCATCTCAGGACGATCTTCTCGGCCGCGGGGTCGATCACGTAGAACGACGGCCACACCTTCACGGGATACTTCCCGAGCACGGCCGCGTTCTCCTTCTTCTCGGTGTTGATCGAAAGCCAGACGAACCGTCCGGCCTGCCGCCCGAGCGCCTTGTCCGTGAAGACGAAGGCCCTCATGGAGCGGCACGTGTGTCACCAGGGTGCCCAGGCCTCGAGGAAGATCGGCTTCTTCGAGGCCCGCGCCGCGGCGAGCGCCTTCGGGTAGTCGTCCGCGATGAACGGGAGGACTTCGCGCGGTGCCGGAGCCGAGGACGCGAAAGAGGCCCCGCGGGGACGGCGAAAAGGGCGGCGGCGACGGCCGCCGGGAACAGGTGGAATGCTCATGAGCGAACTATACGGCCTCCGGGCGGGAGGGTTTGCCCGGCGGCCGGAAGAGTCCCTTAGAAGGTCATCGGCACGTAGCTGCCGTCGGACGTCGCGTTGTCGTTCAGGACGCCGTACGCGGCGAAACGGGAGCTTCCGGAGATCCTCTCGATCTTCGCGTAGCCGGCGCAGAGCCCCGAGCGCCGCGAACGGCCGGCCGAACTGGAACCATTGCCCGGGGCCGAGAGGCTGGTCGGCGGGGACGCTGGCGAGAGGGCTGCCGTTCGAGTCCGAAGAGGGTCACACGCAGACCGATCGAGTCGCCCGCGTCTCCCCGGTTCACGAGCGCGAGATTCGAGCGCTGTGCCGCGTTCTCCTGGAGACCGTAGACGAACGCCGTGCCGGTCGCGCACTCGGCCGGCGTGAGGCCCGGGTAGAAGAGTCCGTACGAGCCCGCGGGCGCGAGCGGCACGTACGTGCGCGCCCCGACCGCGAGCGCGCTCGCGGGCGTGCCCGGCGCCGCCTTCACGAGGAGGGATCCGCCGACGTCGCGCCCGTCGTTCTCGATCGGAAGCGTCGTGCGAAGGAACGCGATCGCGTCCGGAACGATCCGCTGCTCCCCCGCCGCGAGGGTCAGGGCGATCTCGCCCGTGCCGCTCCCGAAGGCGGCCGTGTACGCGAGCGCGAGCGGAAGCGGAGACGCCGTGAGGTTCGTCAGCGTGAGCTCGGTCCGGAAGCGCGCGCCGAGGCCCGCGACGTCGAGGACGATCGGCACGAGCCGGTCCGCGCCCGAACCGTCGTCGCCGAGCAGGGGCGGGACGTACGAGCCGTCCGACGTGACGCCGTCGTTCAGGACCGCGTACGCCGTGAACGGGGAGGCGCCGGAGACGCGGGTCACGACCGCCCTCCCGGACGCGGCCTTCCCCGCGAGCGGCTGGTCGTACTGGAACCAGCCCCACGGGCCGAGGGCGAGATCGGGCAGCGTCCCGAGATCCTCGCCGTTCGGGCCCTGGAGCGCGACGCGCACGACGATCGACGACCCGCCGGCGTTCACGACCGCCACGTTCGAGCGCTGCGAGGCGCCCTGCTGGAGGCCGAAGAGCGTTGCGGACGCTCCCGTCGACCGGGCCGCCGGGTATGCGAGGCCGAACGTCCCGGCGCCTCCCGCGGGATCGGGCGTGAAGGTGCGCGCCCCCGCGAAGACGAGACCCGGCGATCCGACGCCGCGGAACGTCGCGAGGAGCGTTCCGACCTGGCTCGAGCCGTCTGCGGGAATCGGCAGGCCCTGGCCGCGCAGCCAGTCGACGATGCCGGGCAGGACGCGCATTTCTCCCGCCGCGAGCGTGAGGCGCGCGAACCCCGAGCCGGAGCCGACCGAGGCGGTGTAGGAGAGGATCACGTCCGTCGGCGCACCCGCGCGCGCGACGAGGGTGAGCTCGGACCGGTAGTGGCTGCCGCCGACGCCCGAGGCCTCGAGGACGACCGGGACGAGGAGCCCGACGTCCCCGGCGGCCGGGGCGGGTGCGGTGACGTTGACGGTGAGCGTGGCCGCTCCCGTCCCTCCGCTCGCATCGCGCGCCGTGAGCGTGACGTGGAAGGCCCCGGGCACGGCGTACGCGTGCGCCGCCGGCGCCGGCCCCGTCGCTCCTCTCCCGTCGCCGAAGTCCCAGGCGAGCGTCACGGCGTCGCCGTCCGGATCCGTCGCCGAGCCGACGAACGCCACGGGAGCGCCGGCTTCGACCGTGAACCCCGGCGCCGGAGACTGGATCACGGGGACGGGCGGCCGATTCGAGATCGACGCCGCGGACGGCGCCGAAAAGAAGAGGTCGAGGGCGGAGCCCGTGTCGTCCGCCCACGAGACGACGATCGTTCCGCCCGCGCCCGCGGAGACCGAGACGCGGCCGGGTCCGCCGATGCCGTCGACGGGATCGCCCGCGCTCCCGGAGAGCCCGCCGTTCGCGGAGAGGTTTACCGGGGGCGTGAACGTCGCACCGCCGTCCGTCGAACGCGCGACGCGGGCGTCGCTCTGGACGTCGTTCGCGTCGAACTCCTCCCAGGCGACGTCGATCGCACCCGAGGGCTCGAAGACGACGGACGGCACGTAGGACTGGTCCGCCGCCGCCGAGAGGAGGACGGGGCTCGAGAACGAGGTGCCGCCGTTCGTCGAGCGCCTGAACGTGATCTGCCGGTTCTGGAGCGCGTTCGCGACGATCGAGCGCGTGTAGAACGCGAGCGCGACGCTGTCGTCGGGCCCGACCGCGAGGTCCGGCGCGAGCGCGTAAACCGCCGCGTCCGACACGGTCGCGGCCGCCCCGAACGCGGCGCCCGCCTTCGAGACGGAGAGCCGGACCGCGGAGGACGTCGAGGACTGCTTCGTCCACGCGAGGAACGCGTCGTTCTTCGAGTCGAGGGCAATGCCCGGCCGCGCGAAGACCGACGGGGCATCGAAGATCGGAACCTGTGTCGAGAAGGCCGTCCCCCCGTTCGTCGAGCGGGACCACTCCACGACCGGCGCCGTGTCCGAGAGGTCGTACCAGACGACGACGAGGTTTCCGTTCCCGTCGGCGGCGATGTTCGGCAGCTCCGCGATCCGTCCTCCGGCGCTCACCGCGGCGGGCGCCGAGAACGTGGCGCCGCCGTCCGCCGAGCGCGCGAAATAGACGCGCGGCGCGGTGTCGGCGATCGTCCGCCCCTGCCAGACGACGAAGATGCGCCCGGTCGGGTCGATCGTGAACGTGCTCTCGTACGCGAAAGACCCGTTCGGGTTCAGCGCGAGCGGCGGGGAGAACGTCGTCCCGCCGTCCGTCGAGCGCCTGTAGGCGACGTTCGAGCCGGTCACCGCGGAGGTGTCGTCGTCCGCGACCGCGTGCAAGACGCCCGCGGCGTCCGACTTGACCGTGCCCGTGGAGAAGCCGGCCGACCCCGTGACGTTCACGGGAGCCGGGAGCGCGCCGGAAGGCCTCACCGTGAGGCGCATGCGTGTCCCGCGGACGAGGCCGCCGGCGGACGCCGCGACGCCGAGGACGTAATCGCCCGGCGGCGTCGAGGCCGGCACCGCGACCGTGAGGCGCACGGCCTGGCCGGGCATCGCCGAACCGCTCGCGAGAGTCAGGCCGAGGCCGGCCGGAGCGAGGTCCGGGGCGAGCGCGAGCGTTCCCGCGAAGCCGCTCTCGCCCGAAGCGGCGAAGTCGAACGTCGCGGTTCCGCCCTGCGGAGCGGCCGCGTATGTCGTGACCGCCGAGAGGCCGAAGTCGGGCGCGAGCGCGTCGAACGCCTCCGGGACCGCCGCCGCCCAGACGTCCGCATCGCCCGAGCGTTCGTCCGTCCAGGCGGCGTAGAAATTGCCGCCGTCCGCCGCGAGGCCGTCGTACGACGTGTGGCCGAATCCCCCGAGGCTGTGCGGCGCCGGCGCCCACGGGGAATTGCGGTCCGTGAGCCGGAAGTTCTTCCCCCACGTCGCGCCGCCGTCACGCGAGATCGCCATGTACTGGTCCGTCAGGGTGTCCCGGGCCGCGTCGTTCCGGCGGTCGGCCCAGCGCACGCCCACCGTCCCGTCCGCCAGCGCGGCGACCGACGGAAACGCCTGCGTCGTGGACGTCCCGTCGTCGTTGAGCTTGCGGGCCGCGGAGAACGTCGCTCCGTTGTCCGTCGAGCGCGCATAGAAGACGTCCGAGCGGTCCGTCGTGCCGGTCGAGACGGCGGCCCAGACGACGTGGACGACGCCGCTTCCGTCCACGGCGAGCGAGGGACCGGAATTCGACGCGGCGGCGCCGCCGCCCGCCGTCACGGGGCCCGCGGGCCGGAACGTCGCAACCGTATGCAGGGAGCCGAAGAGCTGTCCGCCGTCGGTCGAACGCGTGATCGAGATTCCGCCGGGCGAATAGTGTCCGTCCTGGTACGCGACGTACACGTCCCCGTTCGGCGCGACCGCTACCGCCGCATGGTCGACCGGGGCGCCATCGATCAAGTTGAGCGACGCGGGCGGCAGGAAGGTGGCCCCGCCGTCGGAGGAGCGCGCGAAGAAGATCGCCGTGACGCCGTAGTACGTGAAGTAGTCGGTCCACGCGACGTAGACCTGCCCCCTCCGCGGCGACGACGCGCCGTTGTCGACGGCGACCGCGGGCCTGTCCATCACGTCGTAGCCGTTCTCGACGTAGCTCGAGGGGCTCGAGGACCCCGAGAACGTCTCTCCGCCGTCCGTGGACTTCGCGAGCTCGACGCCGGTCGGGTCGCCGTTCGCCGCCGCGAGGGATGCATAGTAGATCTCGCCGGCCGAGCCGATCGCGACCGACGGGCTCCCCCAGTTGTAGATGCCGTCGGGCTCCGGGATCCGCATGTGGGCGAACGTCGCACCACCGTCGTTCGAGACGCCGTAGCCGGCCGCCGAGTACGTCGAGTCCTCGAAGCCGACGAAGACGCGCGAGCCCCGCGCGGCGACGGACGTCGTGCGGCTCGCGTGATGGTCGACGTCGAGCGTCGGGTCGTTCACACGGACGTTCTGGCGCGGAGCCGGAGCGGCGAGCGCCGCCGCCGCCGCGGCGCGCGCCTCCGGGACGCGCGGTCTCGCCGGGACGCGCGCCGGAGCCGGCGCGAGAGAGTTCGCGACGAGAACTGCCTGCCGGGCTCCCGGCGACAGCGCGGACAGGATCCCGGGCTCGAGCGCCCAGGAGAGCCGCGACGGCGTGGCGGGCGCGGTCCCGTCGGGAGCCGGACGCGGCCCGGCCGCCGAACCCGGATGAGAGACGAAGAGAAAGAGGGGAAGGAGGAGAAGATTTCTTAGAAGGTAAGAAAGATTGCGGGGGCGGCGCTGCGACAAATGGCTCCTCCTCGAGGCGACCGAACGAAGGACCCCAGCAATTCTCGTGCAGACCTCCCGTGTCCACTTTCTAAGAAGAATCAGCGGCGCGTAGCGCCGCTGACGGGGGGTGCGGGGGGCGGGTGAGCCCCCCGCCCAGAAGGCTCATTCTTCCGGCTTTACAGCCGTGAGGAACTTCTGCGACTGTCCGCGCGGGCCCTGCCGCTGGACGTAGAAGCGAATGTACTTGCCCTTCGCCGCCCTCTTGATCGCGGCCTGCATCTCGTCGACGGACCCGACGGCCGTGCCGTTCACCTCGAGGATGACGTCACCCTCGAGGAGGTTAGCGTCGGCCGCCGGAGAGACCGGCTTCACGTGCGCGATGACGACGCCCTTCGTCGTGTCCTTGTCGATCCCGTAGGCCCGGCGCACGCGGGGCGTCAGGTCGTCGATCTCGAGGCCGAGCATTTTCTGGCGCGACGAGACCTTGCCCTCCTCATCGTCGGAGGCGGCCGGCTTCTCTCCGTCCTCGGGGCGCGTCTCGAGCGTCGCGACCGCGGTCTGCTCCTTCCCGTCGCGGATGTAGCCGATCGTGATCTTCGCGCCCGGCGCCCGGCTGGACACGTAGTCGATGAGGTCGCGGTTGTTCTTCACGGTCACGTCGTCGACGCGCGTGATGATGTCGCCGTGCCCAAGGCCGGCCTTGTCGCCGGGCTTGCCCTTCTCGACGGACTGGACGAGCGCGCCCTCGGGAGACTTGAGGCCGTAGGCGTCCTGCCACTTCCGGTTCACGGACTCGACCTGCACGCCGAGATAGCCCCTTACGACCTTGCCCTTCTTGAGCTGCGGGAGGAGCCTTCGCGCGACGTTGACGGGAACCGCGAAGCCGATGTTCTGGCCGATGCGCGAGATCGCCGTGTTGATCCCGACGACCTCGCCGTTCACGTTCACGAGGGGTCCGCCCGAGTTTCCGAAGTTGATCGCGGCGTCCGTCTGCAGGAGGTTCTCGAACGCGCTCGTGGCCCGCGAGAGGCCCGCGTACCGCCCCTTGCCCGAGATGACGCCGACCGTGACGGACTTGTCGAAGCTGAGCGGGTCGCCGATCGCCATGACCCACTCGCCGACGCGGATCTTGTCGCTGTCGCCGAGCCTCACGGTCGGGAACGGCTTCGTCCCGTCGATCTTGAGGAGCGCAAGGTCGGTCGCCGGGTCGCGCCCGACGATCTTCGCCTTGTACTCGTCCTGGTCGCCGACCTTCACCTCGACCTTGTCCGCGCCCTCGATCACGTGGTTGTTCGTGAGGATGTAGCCCTCGGGGTCGATCAGGAAGCCCGTGCCGCCCGAGAGCTGTTTCTGATCTTCGTCGTCGTCTGAGCCCCGCCGGTGGGGATTGTCCGGGCCGAAGAAAAACTCGAAGGGGTCCGTGCCGCCGTCGCCGCCGAAGTTGTGGTACGAGCGCCGGCGCCGGTCGGCCTTCACGATGTCCGTCGCCGTGACGGAGACGATCGCGGGCGCGATCTGCTCGGCGATGTCCGCGAACGACGGGAGCGCGAGCGCCGTTCCGCCCGCGGCCTTCGAAGCCGGGACGGCCGGAACGGCGGACGCCGGCGCGGCCTTCTGGGCCGTCGCGAGGCGCGTGAGATCGAGACTGCCCGCGAGGATCATGCCGAAGACGACGGATCCCGTGAGCAGCGCGGCGAGAGACAGGACTTTCGTTTTCGTTCGCATACCGTCCATGGATGATAGGCCCTCATCGGTCGCCGGCAGGTGGGTTCGCCGGCGCCTCGCCTCCCTGAGGGCAAGGTTCGTGCCGGACCCGATGCGTCACAAAGGCGCGGGTCCGGCGCCGTTCAGCGGCGTCCGGCGGGCTCCACGTCCTCGGGCCGGATGTTGTAGAAGAACGTCACGGTCACGCCCTCGCGGTCGTGCCCGAGGTCCGAGGGCAACGGCCGGAACGGCGACGCATGCGCGATCGCGAGGAAGGCGGCGTTGTCGAACGGCGGGACTCCCGAGTTCGACAGGATGCGCTCGGCCTCGACCCGGCCGTCCTTCAGGATGTAGAAGCGGATCGTGAGCCGGCCCTTCACGCCGTAGCGCGCGAGAGCGGGCACGTCCCAGTTGCGCTTGATCTTCCGGATCATCTCGGCCGCGTACGCGCCCCAGTCGTACCCGACCGTATCGAAGGACAGGGGGCCGGAGTCCACGAAGCCGCCGTCGCGGTCGTAGCCGCCGCCGCCCTCACCGCCCTGTCCGGCGTCCTGCTGGGCCGCGCGGCGCGCGTCCTGCGCGCTGATCGAGCCGAGGTCGAAGGACGGAAGGCCCCGGAGCCGGCGCGCGTTCGCCCGCTCCTCGAGCGTCGGGGGATCGCTCATGTCCGTCAGCGGCCCGAGGTCCGTGAGCTTCCGCCCGGACTCGCCCGCCTGGGACCCCTGCGGCGGCCGCGGCGCCGGAGCGGCCGGACTCCCTTCCCGCCCGGCCGCGAGATCGCGGATCCCGGCCTCCGCGCGGGCCTTCGGGACGGGTTGGACGGGAAGCTGCGGGTCCCCGCCGTGCGCCTGTCGGTTCACGTCGGAAGGGAGCGGCCTCGGGCCCGGCTGGGCGGTCTTCGCTCCCGGAGCCTGGAAGAACTGGATCGGAATCGACGGGTCGGGAGGGGTTCCTTTCATGAGCGAGATGATCCCGAGAGGGTCGGGCTGGTTCTCCAGGGACCGCTCGGGGACCTTGATCGTCAGGAGGGCAATCACGAGGAGGAGGTGCAGGATGACCGAGAGCGCGAGGGCCCGCTCGGTGTTCAGCCGCCAGTCGCGCGCGGTCGCCGCCGCCCGCGCCCCCGGCAGAAACTCCGGAGTCTCGGCCATCGCCGCCGGAGAGAACGGATCCTCCTCCGGAGACAAGCCCTGGGGTGGCGGCCACGGGGCGAGGATCTCCCGCCCTTCGACGGCTTCGTCGTTCAATCGAATGACGGTGAGATCGCTGATGGATATCCCCTCGAGAGGGCGCCCTGTTGTCGCGCGGCGCGTTCCTATGGGAAGTCCGTGCCACTTCCCGCGAGCATGTTAGCGGCTTTCGATCCTTGCCCGACGGGCGCCCGGCGCCTATAATCAAGACGCAGCTTTCAAGGGGCTTGAAAGAGGGCATCCGCCCTCTTTTTTTTTGCCCCCTGCAGGTGTGCGGAAGTGCCGGGGAGCGGACACGATGACCGGAAACGGCCTGCCGATCGACGCGGGGACGGAGATCCTCCTTCAGGGGCGCCTCGGGGCGCTCGGGCTGGAGCTCTGTCACCTGGACTGGGCCGCCGGCCGCGGCCGCGCCACGCTGACGCTCTTCATCGACGGGCCCGGAGGCGTGACGCTCGAGGATTGCGAGGCCGCCTCTCACGCCGCCTCTGAGGTCCTCGACCCGCTCGAGGGACGCCTTCCCGCCTATGTGCTCGAGGTCTCGTCGCCCGGACTCGACCGTCCACTCTGGACCCTCGCCGACTGCGAGCGATTCAAGGGACGCCGCATCACCGTCCGCCTCGGTCAGAAGGTCGAGGGGACCGCGAAACTCAAGGGAATCCTCGAGGATGTCCGGGGCGAAGCCCTGACCGTCCTTGATGAGGACCAGCACCGACGCTACACTGTGCGATTCGGCGACGTCCGGATCGCGCGTCTCGTCCCCGAATTGTAAAACCCGACGGAGAACACGACACGATGAGCACCCAGCCCCCGACGGACAGCGGCCCGGCGCCCGAGAAGAAAAAGTCCCGCGCGCCGAAGGGCGCGGCGAAGCCGCGCGCCAAGGCCGCCAAGGCGGCGGCCGCGCCGCCCGCGACGAAGGCCGACGAGATCATCGAGGCCCTGAAGGCCGCGGCGCGCGACAAGGAAATCGAGTTCGAGCGCCTCGTCGCCGCGCTCGAAGAGGCGATCGCGACGGCCGCGCGCAAGGTCTACAAGGTGCGTGAGATGGCGGCGCGGTTCGACCCGGCGACCGGCCTCCTGACCGCCTGGACGCCCTACCGGATCGTCGAGCAGAAGACGAAGCCCGAAGAGCCCGAGCCGGAGGCCGCGCTCGATCCGGACGACGTGCCCCTCGGCGCCGCCGCGGCGCCCGTCCCGGCCGCGGCTGCCGTCCCCGTCGATCCCGACAAGGAGATCCGCCTTCCCTGGATCGAGGTCCTGCCCGAGGAGGCTGCCGCGCTCCTGACCGGAGACCTCGCCGGCCAGATCTGGCAGGCCGTCCGGAATCCGAAGGGCGAGGCTTCGGTCGGCGAGGAGGAGATTCTCGACCCCGCCGCCACCGCCCTCGCGATCGGCGACGAGATCCGCCTGTACCGCTCGACCGACGGCCTCGGCCGCATCGCGGCGCAGAGCGCCAAACAGGTGCTCTACCAGAAGCTCCGCGAGGCCGAGCGGGACAACATCTACAACGAGTACTTCCCGAAGGTCGGGGAGCTCATCACGGGCACGGTGAAGCGTTTCGAGCGCGGCGACATGATCGTCGACCTCGGCCGCACCGAGGCCGCGATCCCGCGCGAGCACCAGTCGCGCGCCGAACGCTACACGCAGGGCGAACGCGTGCGCGGCGTCCTCGTGGACGTCCACAAGAACCCGAAGGGCTCGCAGATCATCCTCTCGCGCACGGCGCCCGAACTCCTCATGCGCCTCATGGAGATGGAGGTCCCCGAGATCTACGACGGCACCGTCGTGATCCGCGGGTGCGTCCGCCAGCCCGGCGACCGCGCGAAGGTCGCCGTCTCGTCCCGCGAGCGCGACGTGGACCCGGTTGGCGCCTGCGTCGGCATGCGCGGCGCGCGCGTGCAGGCGATCATGCGCGAGCTGCGCGGCGAGCGCATCGACATCATCCAGTACTCGGACGACCTCATCACGTACGCCCAGAACGCGCTCTCCCCCGCGAAGATCACGCGCGTCTCGGCGATGCCGGCCGACGAGGAGGGCGAGCCCGAGATCGGCGCCGACGGCGAGCCCATCGAGCCGGTCCCCACCCTCGAATGCATCGTCGAGGAGGACCAGCTCTCCCTCGCGATCGGCAAGCGCGGCCAGAACGTCCGGCTCGCCGCGGCCCTCATCGGCGCGCGGATCGAGATCAAGAGCGAACAGGCCGTCAAGGCCGAGGTCGCGCAGGCCCTGCAGCGGATGCTCATCGCGTCCCAGCGACGGGGCACGTCCCTCGCCGAGGTGCCCGGGCTCGAGGAGTCCTCCGCGGCCGCGTTCGTCGCCGCGGGCTTCGCGACCGCGGGAGATCTCCTCGACGCCGCCTCCGGCGAAAGCGAGAGCCCGCTCACCGAGGTCGCGCTCGACCCGGCAGTTCGCGACGCGGCGATCGAGGCCGTGCGCGCCTACGAAGAGGCGCCCGAGGACGAGGACGAAGGCGAGACGCTCGAATTCCAGGAAGTGACCGAGACCGAGGGCGAAAAAGGCCCCGAGGGAGACCCGCAGACTTGAAGACGACCGCCGCCAAGTTCACCGTCGCCCAGCTCGCGAAGATGATGGGCAAACCCGCGAAGGAGGTGCTCTTCCTCCTCCAGGGCATCGGCGTCGACGTCAAGACCGCCGAATCCGTCCTCGATGCCGCTACCGCAACCGCGCTTCTCGCGGGCAAGACCCAGGCGCCGAAGTCCCTCATCGTGCGGCAGGCACCGACGGCCCCTTCGGCGGCCGCCGCCGCGACCGCGGCGGCCGCGAAGGCCCGGACGGAGCGCGCGGCGCTCAAGCGCATCAAGATCGTCGAGAAGACGGCCGACACGGAACTCGCGGAGCCCACCGAGGCCGCGAGCGGGACCCCGGCCGCCGAGACCGCCACGGCCGCAACCGAGACTCCCGCCCCGAGCGCCGCAGAAGCACCCGCGGCGCCCCCCGCCGAGGCGCGCGCGGCCGAGGCGGCGACTCCCGAGCCGAAGGCGGAGACGAAGCCCGAGCCGCCCGCGGCTCCGGAGGTTGCTCACGCCCCCGCCGCGGCCCCGGCGACGTCCGTCCCGCGTCCGTCCGCCCCCCCCGCGCGCGTCGCGCGTCCTCCCCTGCCGCCGCAGCCGGCGCGTCACGCGGCTCCGCCGACACGCCCCGCCGCGCCTCCGGCACCCGCGGGCGCTCTCCAGCGCCTGCTGAAGCGCGAAGGCGGCCTGCCTCCGCGGCCGACCGGGAACCCGGCGACGCCGGTCCCGCCGCCGCAGCTGCGCGGCGACCTCATGTCGGCCTACGGCGCGAGCGCCGGTCCGAACTCACCGGGCGTCACACACGTTCGTGCCGCCGCCCCCTCCGCTCCCGCGCAGGCCGGCGCCCCCTCGACGCCAGCCGCTCCGCTTCGGGGCGCCGGTGGTCTCGGACGCGCGGTCATCGCGCCTCCGAGCCCGTCCACGCTGCGTCCGATCCGCACCGCCACTCCGGTCATGCCGTCCGGACCCCGTCCCGGCATGCCGCCGCGCCCGTCGGGCTTTCCTCCCCGTCCGGGCTTCGCGCCCCGTCCCGGCTACGCGCCGCGGCCGGGCGGCCCCGGCGGTCCGGGATTCGGCCCCCGTCCCGGCTTCGGCCGTCCGCCGCTCGGCGGGCCCGTTGCCCCGGCGCTGCCGGACAGCGCCGACCGGCGGAAGAAGGACGCGACGAAGCCCGGCCTCGCCGCCAAGAAGGGCGACGCGAAGAAGACGGAGTCGAAGAAGCCGCGTACGAAGGAGGTCTCCGCTCTCGAGGAAGACGTGCGGGAGTACCTCGGGTCGTACAAGCAGGACACGTACGAGGACATTCCGACACCGATCACCGAAGGCTCTGACGAGGCTCTCGCGGCGGCCGCCGGAAAGCCGCTCAGCAAGTCGGCGCAGCGCCGCGCGGGCAAGAAGACGATCGCGACGGAGACGGGCGAGGTCGTCGAGGTCAAGAAGAAGGCGTCCGGCCCCGTGTTCCTCTCCGAGGGCGTCACCGTCAAGGAGCTGTCGGAGAAGCTCGGCGTCCTCGCGAAGGACCTCATGAAGGCGCTCCTCGCGCGCGGGATCTTCGCGACGATCAACCAGACCGTCGACCCGAAGCTCGCGATCGACATCGCCAAGGAGTTCGGGGTCGAGGCGGCCGTCGTCTCGTTCGAGGAGGAGCTCGAGCTCTCCCGCCAGCAGAACGCGATCGACCACGCCGCCGACGCGCCGGACACGAACCTCGCGGACGCGTCCGCGGGCGGCGAGCGCGTGCCCCGCGCCCCCGTCGTGACCGTCATGGGCCACGTCGACCACGGCAAGACCTCGCTTCTCGACGCGATCCGCAAGGAGAACGTCGCCGAGGGCGAGGCGGGCGGCATCACGCAGCACATCGGCGCCTACCGCGTCGAGACGAAGGGCAAGACGATCGTTTTCCTCGACACCCCGGGGCACGAGGCGTTCACGCTCATGCGCTCGCGCGGCGCGAAGGCGACGGACATCGTCGTCCTCGTCGTCGCGGCCGACGACGGCGTCATGCCCCAGACGTCCGAGGCGATCGACCACGCGCGGGCCGCGAAGGTCCCGATCGTCGTCGCGATCAACAAGATCGACAAGCCGGACGCGAACGTCCAGCGCGTCAAGCAGGAGCTCGCCGAGAAGGGCGTCCTCGTCGAGGAGTTCGGCGGCGACGTCGTCGCGTGCGAAATCTCCGCGAAGAAGAAGGTCGGGATCGACCAGCTCCTCGAGATGATCCTCCTGCAGGCAGAGGTTCTCGAGCTCAAGGCCGTCGCGACGGGCGCCGCCCGCGGCGTCGTCCTCGAGTCGCGTCGCGAGGCCGGCAAGGGGACGCTCGCGACCGTGCTCGTCCAGCAGGGCACGCTGCACGTCGGCGACGTCTTCTTCGCCGGAGCGGCCGTCGGCCGCGTCCGCGCGATGCACGACGACCGGGGGGCGCGTCTCGCCGAGGCCGGCCCCGCGACCCCCGTCGAGGTCATGGGGTTCGAGGACCTTCCGAACGCAGGCGACACGCTCCAGGTCGTCGGCGACGAGAGCAAGGCGCGCCAGGTCTCCTCGTACCGCTCCCAGAAGGAGCGCGAGGAGTCGCTCGCGAAGTCCTCGCGGATGTCTCTCGACTCGCTCTTCAACCGCATGAAGGAGGGCGTCGCCAAGGACCTCGCGCTCATCGTGAAGGCCGACGTCCACGGCTCCGAGGAAGTCCTCGTTCAGACGCTCGGCAAGCTGCCGTCCGACAAGGTGAAGGTCTCGATCCTGCACTCGGGCGTCGGTGCGATCTCCGTGAACGACGTGCTCCTCGCGGCCGCGTCCGAGGCGATCATCATCGGCTTCAACGTGAAGCCCGAGAAGAAGGCCCAGGACCTCGCCGACCACGAGGGCGTCGAGATCCGGCTCTACTCCGTCATCTACACGCTCACGGACGACATCAAGAAGTCCATGGCCGGCCTCCTCGACACCGTCAAGAAGGAGGTGACGCGCGGCCACGCGGAGGTGCGCGAACTCTTCAAGGTGCCGAAGATCGGCACGATCGCGGGCTGCATGGTCACGGACGGGACCATCCCCCGTTCCGCGGGCGTCCGCCTCGTGCGCGACCACCGGGTCATCTACGAGGGCAAGATCGGCTCGCTCCGGCGCTTCAAGGACGACGCGTCCGAGGTCAAGCAGGGCTTCGAGTGCGGCATCGGGATCGCCGGCTACCAGGACGTGAAGGTGGGCGATGTGATCGAGGCCTTCGTCGTCGAAGAGGTCGCGGCGTCGCTGACCTGATATCGAATAGCGGGGAAAGACCGGAAGAAGGGATTTCTTCGAATGAGTGGGGAGCGGTCGGACGCCGAGTGACCGCACGTTCGGGCCCGCCGCACCGGCCCCACTCAACCTTCTAAGAAATTCCGAATCCGAATTCCCTCTTCCAATCCGAAATCCGAATCACATGATCGTCGCCATCGCCGTCTTCGACTTCCACCTGCCGTCCTCGAGGGGGCTCAAGGAGAAGCGGGCGTTCCTGCGCCCGCTCAAGGCGCGGCTCCGCGGCGACTTCGAAATCTCGGCCGCCGAGGTCGCGCACCAGGACCTCCTCCAGCGTGCCGCTCTCGGCGTCGCCGCGGTTGGGCCGGATCGGGAGGCGCTGGAGCCGTTGCTGCAGAAGATCCTGTCGTACGTCGAGGGATACGCCGAAGAGAACGGCGCCGAGATCGCGGCGGAACGCCACGAATTCCTCAATTACGGCGACGTCGGCGCCGCGGGAAGCGCGTTCGGAGCCAACGGAGACTGACATGGTGCGGGAAAAGAAGACCGGGCCGCCGAGCCGGCGCCCGAAACAGGTCGGGGACGTCGTGCGCGCGGAGCTCGCGCGCCTCCTCCGGGAGGACCTGCGCGATCCGGCGATCGGGTTCGCGACGATCACGGACGTCGTCATGGCGGACGACCTGCGCTCGGCGCGCATTCACGTCTCCGTCTTCGGGCCAAAGGACCAGTTCGAAAAGACGGTCGCCGCGCTCAACCACGCGCGCGGCCACCTGCGCCCTCTCGTCGGGCGGAACTGCGGGCTCCGCTACGCCCCCGAGCTCCACTTCGTGGAGGACCACACGCTCGAACGGGGCGCGCGCATCGAGGAGCTCCTGAGGAAGCTCCCGAAGGGCGATCCGGGCGAGGCCGAATGACGGGCCGCGACGCCGGGCTCGACGACGCCTATCGTGCCGTCACGGACCTGCTCCGGAACGGCCGGCGCTTTCTCCTCACGGGGCATCGCAACCCCGACGGCGACGCCCTCGGCTCCGCGCTCGGACTCGCGCAGGCCCTCGAAGCGGCCGGCAAGGAGGCGCGCGTCGTCATGCGAGACGCATGGTCGTCCGCCTACGACGGCATGCCCGGCATCACGCGCGTCGAGGTCCTCGACGCGCTCCCCGCCGACTGGCCCGCCGCGTACGACGCCATCCTCGTCATGGAGTGCCCGGAGTCCGAAAGAACGGGCTGGCCGAACCTGTTTGCCGGACGCGTCGTCAACGTCGACCACCACCCGGGCAACGGTCGGTACGGCGCGCTGAACCTCGTCGACCTGCCCGCGGCCGCCGTCGGCGAGATCGTCGCCGACCTCCTCGACCTTCTCCAGTGGCCGCTCACCGCCGACGTCGCGACGAACCTCTGGGTCTCGCTCGTCTCGGACACGGGCTCGTTCCGCTACTCGAACACGACGCCGAAGGCTCTCGCTCTCGGCGCCCGTCTCGTCGCCGCGGGAGCCCGCCCGGGACCCGTCAACGAGTTCCTCTTCGAGGCGGCGCCCCTCTCCTCGCTCAGGCTCGAGGCGCTCGTCCTCGGGACTCTCGCGCTCCACGCGGGCGGCGCCGTCGCGACGGTCGAGCTTCCCCGCCGCTTCCTCACCGAGAGCGGCTCGCGCGAATCCGACACGGAGGGTCTCGTCAACCGCGCGCGCGGCATCCACGGCGTGAAGGCCGCGCTCCTCCTGCGCGAAGGCGAGGAGGGCGAGATCCGGTGCTCGCTGAGGAGCAAGGGAACGGTGGACGTGCGGAGCGTCGCGGCCCGGCACGGCGGCGGCGGGCACCGCAACGCCGCGGGCTGCCGGATCCCGGGCTCGCTCGACTCCGCGAAGGCGGCGCTCGTCGCCGAGATCGCGGCCGCCGTCTCGGCCGATGCCGGCGCCGCGGAGGCTCCTTGAAGGCACGGCTCGCGGGGCCCGACGGCCTTCTCCTCGTGGACAAGCCACCCCGGCTCACGTCGCACGACGTCGTAGACGTCGCCCGCCGCCTCCTCGGGACGCGCCGCGTCGGCCACACGGGGACCCTCGACCCCGCCGCGACCGGCCTGCTCGTCCTCTGCGTCGGCCGGGCGGGACGGCTGCAGTCCTTCCTGACGGGCTGGGACAAGACCTACGAGGGCACGATCGCGTTCGGCGTCGCGACGGACACGTACGACGCCGTCGGGGAGCCGGTCGGCGAGCCGCACCCGTCGCCCGCGCCGTCGCGCGAGCGGCTCGAAGAAGCCTGCCTCGCATTCACCGGCGAGATCCTGCAGGTCCCGCCTCCGTTCTCGGCGAAGAAGATCGCCGGCCGGAGGTTCTACGAGCTCGCGCGCTCCGGCGAGCCCGTCCCGGACACGCCGAAGAAAGTCACCGTGCGGTCCCTCGAGATCCTCGGGCTCGACGGCGCCACCGCCCGCTTCCGGGTCTCGTGCACCTCCGGGACCTACATCCGCTCGCTCGCGCACGACATCGGGCGCGCGCTCGGCGTCGGCGCGCACCTCGGGGGCCTCCGCCGGACGTCGATCGGCCCGTTCCTCCTCGACGAGGCGTGCACGCTGCCCGCTCTCGAGGCCCTTGCTCCCGCGCAACGGCTCGCAAAGCCGTCCTGGCGCTCGCTTTCGGAGATCCCGCTTCCGTTCCCGGCCGTCGCGCTCGCGCCGGCCGAGGCCACGAGGGTCCGGAGCGGCCACGGCGTGCCCGTTCGCGTGCCGGAAGGGGCGGCGGGGGCGTCGATGGTGCGACTCACCGCCGACGGAGAGCTCCTCGCGCTCGGCGTCCTCGAGCCCCTCGGCCGCGGCGCCCTCGCGCTCGCGAAGCCGAAGGTCGTCCTCGCAGGATAAGACGGGCTTGATCGGCGGTTGGGATCTTTCGGGTCATTCCCAGATGACTATAATGGTCTCATGAGGAAAGCCTCCGTCTCGGAGCTCAAGTCGCACCTGTCGGCCCACCTCGCCCGCGTCCGGCGCGGGGAAGAAGTCCTCGTGACCGACCGAGGGCGTCCCGTCGCCCGCCTCATCGGCGTTCAAGGTACCCAGGCCCTGGGGGACGCGCTTTCGGCCCTCGCGGCCGACGGGCTCATCCGACCTCCGGAACGGGGTCTCCCCCCGGCCCTCCTCCGCCCGTCTCCTGCGCGCGATCCGAAGGGCCGTGTCCTCGCCGCGGTGCTCGAGGAGCGGCGGAGCGGCCGTTGAGGTTCTGGGACTCCTCTGCCCTGGTGCCGCTGCTGACGGAAGAGCGTTCGAGCGCGGCGATTCGGGCGCTGCTGCGCGAAGACCGCGCGCTCTGCATCTGGTGGGCGGCGCGAACGGAGTGTCTTTCGGGCCTCCAGCGCCGCCGCCGCGAGGGCGCGCTCGGTCTTCGCGCTTTCGACGCTGCCCGTCGCCGGCTTTTCGACCTCGAGGCCGCCGCCACGGTCGTCCAGCCTTCCGAAGCACTTCGGAACCGGGCCGATCGCCTGCTCGCCGTCCATGGCCTGCGCGCCGCCGACGCGTTCCACGTCGCAGCCGCTCTCGTCCTCGCGGGAGACCGGCCGGAGGGCCTTGCATTCGTCACGCGGGACGGGCGCCAGGGCGTCGCCGCCGCACGCGAAGGGTTTCAAGTCCTGCCGGGCGAAGAAGTTTGACCGGCGGCCACGGCGTGCCCGTGAGCGTCCCCGAGGGCGCGGCCGGCGGCGCGATGGTGCGCCTGACCGAGGGCGGCGAGCTCCTCGCGCTCGGCTTCCTCGAGCCCCTGGGCCGCGGCGCTCTCGCCCTCGCACGCCCGAAAATCGTTCTCGCGGGTTGAACTCCCACGCGCGTGCCGGCCGTCGCGATCAACACGCGTGAAAATATGAGACCTTCAGCCATGGGGATGTTGGCGCTCACTTCGGAGCGCGATAGAGGGAATGAACATGTCTTGCGCCGGATCGTCAGCAATCGCGCGCACTTTTGCCGCCGCGCTTGTTGTTGCGATCGAAACGTAGGCGGCCAGATGCAAAACTACGATCGCGTCCGATCGGCCAGGTCTTTCAAGAGGATCGAGTCCTCAGAGCTTCATACAGCAGGAGGGCTCCTGCAGAACCCGGGGTTGCCGTGACGACTGAGAAAGCCGGCCGTGAGGAGAGCGACCATCCAACCGAAAAGGGCCGGAAGGTCCGCCTGGATCGTGATGAACCGGAGGCCAGCGGCCCGTACGGCCGGCAAAGGCTCTCGAGTCCTTCCAGTCGAAGGGTCGCACCGCTGGGACTTCGACGAAAAAAGGACCGTGGCACCGAGGTGGAGAGGTGACCCGCAGGCCGGGACTGCGCCAAAGCCTTCCCCTTCATCACTTGCCGTCCGATTGACCGCCTTCCGCGTTCCCGGTAGACTTCGCCGGTTGAAAAATTAGAGAAGGAAAGTAAAGACATTGGCCCAGCTCACCACGAAGAAGGCGGAAACGATCACGACGTACCGGCGCCACGACAGCGACACGGGCTCGCCCGAGGTCCAGGTGGCTCTCCTCTCCAAGCGCATCTCCGAGCTGACCGAGCACTTCAAGGCGCACGCCAAGGACCACCATTCCCGGAGGGGCCTCCTCCAGATGGTCGGCCGGCGCCGCCGGCTGCTCGATTACGTGAAGAAGCGCGACGCGGACCGGTATCGCGCTCTGATCGAGCGCCTCGGACTGCGCAAGTAGTCCTTTTCTTCATCGGCAATCGTCCGGCGGCACCTCCCGGCCCGCGTTCCGCGGCCCCGGGGAGACGTGCCTGCCGGCCGGAGAGCCGGGCCAGCGAAAGGAACGAAGCCCATGCATGATTCCCTGACCGTCGACCTCGAGGGCCGTACGCTCACGATCGAGACCGGCAAGATCGCGAAGCAGGCCGACGGCGCCGCCGTCGTGAAGTGCGGCGACACCGTCGTTCTCGTGACCGCGTGCTACGCGAAGGAAGCGAAGGACATCGACTTCCTCCCGCTGACCGTCGAGTACAAGGAGTACCAGTACGCGGCGGGCCGCATCCCGGGCGGGTTCTTCAAGCGCGAGGGGCGCCCGACGGAAAAGGAGATCCTGACCTGCCGGATGATCGACCGGCCGTTCCGGCCACTCTTCCCCGAGGGCTTCAACCACGAGACCCAGGTCGTGGGGCTCGTGCTCTCGGCCGACGGCGAGAACGATCCCGACGTCCTCGCGATCAACGGCGCCGCCGCGGCGCTCGCGGTCAATACGATCCCCTTCCAGCACGTCCTCGGCGCGGTGCGCGTCGGCAAGATCGGCGACAGGTTCGTCTTCAACCCGACGGCGAAGGAGCGAAAGGAATCCGAGTTCGACCTCGTCGTCGTCGGCACACACGACGCCGTCTCGATGGTCGAGGCGGGTGCGAAGGAAGTCCCCGAGGCCGTCATGCTCGAGGCGATCCTGCGCGGCCACGCTCAGGTGCGGAAGATCGTCGAGGCGATCGCGGCGATGGCCGCGCGCCGCAACGTCGTGAAGGCGCCGTTCACGTCGCCCACGCCGCTCCCCGAGGAGTTCGTCTCGGCCGTGAGGAAGCAGTGGGAGGGCCCGATGATGGAGGCCCTGACCCACCCCGGGAAGATCGAGTCCTACGCGAAGATCAAGGAAGTCAAGAAGTACGGCGTCGAGCTCGTCCCCGAGGACCAGCCCGAGACGCGCAAGATGGCCAAGCGGGCCCTCTCCGAGATGGTCGAGACGCTCACGCGCGAGACGATCCTCCAGCAGAGGAAGCGCCTCGACGGCCGCGCCTTCGACCAGATCCGCCCGATCTCGATCGAGGCCGGTGTCCTCCCCCGCACGCACGGATCGTCGCTCTTCACGCGCGGCGAGACGCAGGCGCTCGTGACGGTCACGCTCGGCACGTCCGACGACACGCAGCTCATCGAGGACCTCGAGGGCGAGTCCGAGCGCGCGTTTCTTCTCCACTACAACTTCCCGCCGTTCTCGGTCGGCGAAGTGAAGCGCTTCGGCTCCCCGGGCCGCCGCGAGATCGGCCACGGCCGCCTCGCCTGGCGCTCGCTTCAGGCCGTCCTCCCGGATCCGAAGGAATTTCCGTACACGATCCGCGTCGTGTCGGACATCCTCGAGTCGAACGGCTCGTCGTCGATGGCGACGATCTGCGGCGGCTCGATCGCCCTCATGGATGCCGGCGTGCCCGTCAAGGGCGCGGTCGCCGGCGTCGCGATGGGCCTCGTGAAGGAAGGCGACGCGTTCGCGATCCTCACGGACATCGCGGGCCAGGAGGACCACTACGGCGACATGGACTTCAAGGTCGCCGGCACGCGCGCCGGGATCACGGCGCTCCAGATGGACATCAAGATCGGCGGCATCACGCCGCAGATCTTCGAGCAGGCGCTCGAGCAGGCCCGCCTCGGCCGACTCTTCATCCTCGACAAGATGGAACAGACGCTGCACAACGCGCGCCCCGAGCTCTCCGCGTTCGCGCCGCGCCTCCTCACGATCACGGTTCCCGAGGACAAGATCCGCGACATCATCGGCTCCGGCGGCAAGACGATCCGCGCCCTCCAGAAGGAGTATTCCTGCAAGATCGACGTGCAGGACGACGGCACCGTGACGGTCGCCTCCAGCGACATGCCGACCGCCGAGAAGTGCCTCGAGGCGATCCGCCAGCTCACGACGGTGCCCGAGATCGGCACCGAGTACCTCGGCACGGTCGTGCGCATCGAGCCCTACGGTTGCTTCGTGCAGATCCTCCCCGGCATGGACGGGCTCGTCCACATCTCCGAGCTCGCGCCCGGCCGGGTCCGCGAGACGACCGACGTCGTCAAGATGGGCGACAAGATCAAGGTCAAGATCATCGCGATCGACCCGGTGAACGGGAAGGTCAAGCTCTCGCGGCGCCAGGCCCTGACGCCGGAGGAGAGCGCCGCCGAAGTCGAGCGCCTCGGCCTCACGGCCGTCGCGGCCGGCGAGGGCGGCGGCGACGACGACCGCCCGCGGCGCTTCGACCGCGACCGCGGCCCGCGACCCGGCGGCTTCCGCGGCGGCCGGCCCGGCGGCGGCGGCTTCCGCCCCCGCTGAGGACGAAGAGAAGACGAGGAGAAGAGAAGATCTTCTTAGAAGGTAAGAGGGCCCCGGCCACGCCGGGGCCTTTTCGTTAGCGCGCGAAGAGCGCGTCGCGGCTCGTCTTCGGAAACTCCCTCAGGCGCCGCTCCGGCGGCGCGACGCCCTGGGGCTCGACGAGCGCCATCCCCCGGTCCCCGGTCCTGACCCAGTAGCGGAACGCGCGCAGCGCGGTGTCGTAGGAGCGGTCGTCGCCGCCTTCCTCGACGTAGCGGCGGATTTCCTCGGCGGCGGCCTCCGGTCCGAGCTCCCCTTCCGCGAGCGTCGCGTACACGAGCGTGTCCGAGAAACGGTGGCGCGCGTCGTAGATCGTCGACGGGAGGAGGGGCACGAGGGACAGCACCACGGCCGGCGCGGCGAGAAGCATCGCGGCTCTCCAGTTGTGTCGTCGAATTTCTCCGAGTGTGAAGAGAAGGAAGAGCCCGGCGCCGAGGGCCAGCGGCCCGGCAACGGCAACGCGGTATCGGGACGTCGTCTGGACGAGGAGACACGCCGCGAGCGGCGTGAGGATCCCGACGAATGCCAACAGCCCTTCCTCCTTTCTCAGAACGCCGCGCGACAGCGCCGCGCAGATCCCGACTCCCCCGATTCCCAGCAGGCACGGAAAGACCGGGAGCATCCTCAGGATCTTCAATCGGTCCCTGAAAAAGTAGAAGTTCGCATTGTCCGGGACCTCGAAGACGTTGAAGAACGTCGCGAGCTTTTTCAGGAAGAGCTTCGGGAGCTCGAGCGGCGTCTCCCGGTAGCCCGCGAGGACGAGCTTCGCGGTCTTCCACGTCGATCCGCCCGCTTCCTCCAGGATCTCCTTCATCCCGGGAGGCGGGTTCGTCGTCGCGTCGGCGCCGAAGCCGTTCCCCCAGGCGAGGCCGATCGCCTGCCGCGTGTCGAACGTGAGCGGCGGGACGCCGGCGGAGACGTTCCGCACGGCGAGGACGCCGAGCGGCATCGCGAGGCCGAGGAAGCCCGAAGCCACGGCCAGAGAGCGGCGGCGAACGCCGCCGCCCGGGGATTTCTTTGAAAGTGAATAGAGAGAGAAAAGCGCAAGGGGGAGGACCGTCTGCTTCATGAGGGTCGCCGCGCCGCCGAGCAGGCCGAGCGCGAAGGCGCCCCACGCCGCGCGCATCGATCTCCCGCGATCCCCGCTCGAAGAAACCCCTTCGTGCTCATCGGACCTGGCCCGCGAGACGAGCGGCAGCGCGACGAGAAGCGTCGACAGGTGCGCGACGGGACCGTCGCGGTAGAGGAAGAAGTCGTGGAAGACGAGCGGGCCGTAGCCGCCGTAGAGGATGCCCGCGGCGACGGCGCACCACGCGGCGACACGAAGCGATCGGTCGTCGACCGGCGCGCCGCCCCTCTTATCCTTTCCAAGAAAATCTTCTCCGACTCTTTGAACTGCCGCCGCGAGAACGGCCGAGGCGACGCACGCCAGCAGCATCTGCAGCAATCTCGCGGGCAGGAACGGCGACCCGAAGATCTTCCGGAGGACCGCGAGGCCGTACGGATACAGCGGTCCGGCGTAGTACGCGTTTTTCTGGTACCAGCGCTCCCACGTCTCCGGAGGACCGTACTCCCGCTGCCAGTTGAAATACGCGCGGTAAGCCGGGACGTCGGCCCAGTTCCCCGCGGCGAGCCGCGCCGACCACTCGACGTACGCGTGCTCGTCCGTTTCCGTCCAGAGGTACCACGACGCGAGCGGTGTCGCGAGAAGCGATGCGAGCGCCGCCGCCCGCAGCGCGAAGACGAACGCGAACGCGGCGAGCGGCGCCGCGACGCGCGCGCGGGACGGGAGCGACGGCACGCCGGATTCTAGGCGCGCGACGCTCGCGGGGAGGGCAACTCACTCTCAGGCTCGATCTGGTAAATTCCCGGCCCTCCGAATGCCGCAGATCTTCAACCGGTCGACGAACGCCATCGCGCGGATTTCCATCTGGGGCGCCGTGTTCATTCTCACGGGCGTCGCCTGGGCGGCGTCCGTCCTGAACCGCTCGGCCTACAACACGAACCAGGGCGTCGCGATCAAGCAGCCGATTCCATTCGCGCACGAACACCACGTCGGGGGCCTCGGGATCGACTGCCGCTACTGCCACGCGTCGGTCGAGAAGAGCTCCACGGCCAGCATCCCGCCGACGGCGACCTGCATCAACTGCCACAAGCTCATCTGGAACGACAGCCCGATGCTCGAGCCCGTGCGCGAGAGCTTCCGGACCGGGAAGCGGCTGAACTGGGCGAAGGTCTACGACCTGCCGGACTTCGTCTATTTCGACCACAGCATCCACGTGAACAAGGGGATCGGCTGCGTCACGTGCCACGGCCGCGTGGACCGGATGCGGCTGACCTACCAGTACCCGTCGCTGCAGATGGAGTGGTGCACCGGATGCCACCGAGACCCGGAGAAGTACCTCCGCCCGAAGGACAGGATTTTCGACCTCGCGTGGAAGGCCGACGACCAGGCCGCCCTCGGCGCCGCCCTGAGGAAGGAGTACGGGATCCGCTCCTCCTACGCCCTCACGAACTGCAGCACGTGCCACCGATGACCGAGCACACGCATTCCGCCGCCGCGCTCCGGGAGCGCCTCGCCTCGACGAAGGGGCGCGCCTTCTGGCGCAGCCTCGAGGAGTATTCGGGCACGCCCGAGTTCGCCGAGATGCTGGGCCGCGAGTTTCCCCAGCACGCCTCCGAGTGGGACGAGGGCGTCAGCCGGCGCCGCTTCCTCGAGCTCTCCGCCGCGTCCCTCGCCCTCGCGGGCCTTTCGGCATGCGTCAAGCAGCCGCGCGAGGGAATCGTCCCCTACGTGAAGCAGCCCGAGGAGGTCGTCCCGGGCCGGCCCCTGTTCTTCGCGACCGCCGCGACTCTCGGCGGCTACGCGACGGGTCTCCTCGTCGAGAGCCACGAGGGGCGTCCGACGAAGATCGAGGGCAACCCCGACCACCCGGCGAGCCTCGGCGCGACGGACGCCTTCCAGCAGGCGCTCGTCCTGTCCCTCTACGATCCGGACCGCTCCCAGACGATCACGCGCCTCGGCCAGATCCGTACGTGGTCGAACTTCACGGACGAGCTTGCCGGCCGGGTCAAGGCGCACGCGGCGATGCAGGGCGACGGCCTGCGCGTCCTGACCCAGACCGTCACCTCCCCGACGCTGGCGGCACAGATCCGGCAGATCCTCGCGGCGATGCCGAAGGCCCGCTGGCACCAGTGGGAGCCGGCCGGCCGCGACGCCGTCCGCGCGGGCGCTCTTCTCGCGTACGGACAGGCCGTCGAGACGAGGCACGACCTCTCGAAGGCCGACGTCCTGCTCACGCTCGACGCCGACCCGTTCGTCTCCGGCCCCGGCGCCCTCGCCGCGGCGCGCGCGTTCGCGCGCCGGCGGCGCGAGGCCGCGCGCGACGGCGGCACGCCGCCCCGCTTCTATGCCGTCGAGACGACGCCGACTGCGTCGTCGACGCTCGCCGACCACCGCTTCTCGCTCAAGCCGTCCCAGCTGGGCGCCGCCGCGGCCGCGCTGCACGCGGCCGTGGCGGGCGGCGCGGCCGGCGCCGACTTCCCGTGGCTTCCCGCCCTCGCGGCCGACCTCCGCGCCGCGGGCGCCCGGGGTCTCGTCCTGGCGGGCGAGTACGCGCCGGCCGAGGTCCACGCGGTCTGCCACGCGATCAACGGCGCGCTCGGCGCGATCGGGACGACCGTCGTCCTGACGGACCCCGTCGAGGCCGAGCCCGTCGACCAGGCCGCGTCGATCCGCGCCCTCGTGGCCGATCTCGGCGCGGGCCGGGTCGACACGCTCCTCATCCTCGGCGGGAACCCGGTCTTCGACGCGCCCCGCGACCTCCGCTTCGCGGACGCGGTCCAGAGGGCCGCGTTCCGCGTGCACCTCTCGCTCCACGAGGACGAGACGAGCGCGTACTGCACGTGGCACCTGAACGAGGCGCATCCCCTGGAGGCCTGGACCGACGCGCGCGCCTTCGACGGAACCGTCTCTATCGCGCAGCCGCTCGTCGAGCCGCTTTACGGCGGCAAGTCCGCCCACGAGGTGCTCGCGGCCCTCCTCGGGCAGCCGACCGCGAAGGGAGGCGACGTCGTGAAAACGGCGTGGCAGAAGCAGCGCCCCGCCGGCTTCGACGCGTTCTGGCGCAAGTCCCTCCACGACGGCGTCGTCGAGGGGACGGCGCTCGCGGGCCGGGTGCTCGCACCGAAGGCCCCCGCGGCTCCGGCACCGGGGCCGGTGCCGGCCGGAAGCTTCGAGCTCGTCCTGAGGCCGGATCCCGGAGTCTTCGACGGGCGTTTCGCGAACGTCGGCTGGCTGCAGGAGATGCCGAAGCCCCTCACGAAGCTCGTGTGGGACAACGTCGCGCACCTCTCCCCGGCGAGCGCCGAGTCGCTCGGCGTGCGAAACGAGGACATCGTCGCGCTGGAGGCGAACGGCAAGACGGTCGAGCTTCCCGTCTGGATCCTGCCGGGCCAGCCGGACGACGTCGTGACCGTGCACCTCGGGTTCGGGCGCACGCGCGCCGGCCGGGTCGGCGACGGCGTCGGCGTCGACGCCTACCCGCTGCGGACCTCGGGCGCGCTCTGGACCGGGACGGCCTTCCTTCGCCGGACCGGCCGGACCGCCGGGCTCGCGTCGACCCAGCACCACTTCGCCATGGAAGGGCGACATCTCGTGCGGACCGGCACGTTCGAGACGTACCGGAAAGACCCGGAGTTCGCGAAGAAGATGGAGGAGGTCCCGGAGATCTCCCTCTATCCCGGGTGGACGTACGAGCACCACGCGTGGGGCCTCGCGGTGAACCTGTCGTCCTGTACGGGCTGCAGCGCGTGCGTCGTCGCGTGCCAGGCCGAGAACAACATCCCGACGGTCGGCAAGGACCAGGTGCGCCGCGGCCGCGAGATGCAGTGGCTCCGCATCGACCGCTACTACGAAGGCTCGCCCGCGGACCCGGCCGCGCACAACCAGCCGGTCATGTGCATGCACTGCGAGAAGGCCCCGTGCGAGGTCGTCTGCCCGGTCGGCGCGACGACGCACAGCGACGAAGGCATCAACGAGATGACCTACAACCGCTGCATCGGGACGCGCTACTGCTCGAACAACTGCCCGTACAAGGTGCGGCGGTTCAACTTCTATGACTACAACAAGGACAAGCACCTCCCCGTCCTCACGCTGCTCGCGAACCCGAACGTCACGGTGCGCCAGCGCGGGGTCATGGAGAAGTGCAACTACTGCATCCAGCGCGTGAACCGCGCGCGCATGCACGCCGAGAAGGAGAACCGGCGCGTGCGCGACGGCGAGATCGTGACGGCATGCCAGCAGGCCTGCCCGACCGAGGCGCTCGTCTTCGGCGACCTGAACGACCCGACGTCGCGCGCCGCGAAGATGCGCAAGGAGCCGCTCGAGTACCCGCTCCTCGCCGAGCTCAACACGCGGCCGCGGACGACGTACCTCGCGAAGCTCACGAACCCGAACCCGGCGCTGGCGGGGAAGGCATGACGAGAGAAGAGCGAGAGACGAAAGAGATGAGGAAAGAAGAGGGGAAGAGAGATTTTCTTCTGAAGGGAATGGGGCGGGAGTCGCGCCGCGGCTCGCGACGCGCGGCGGTGCCGCCCTCTTCCCCTTCTAAGAGAATCCCCGGTCTCCCCTCTTCACCTTCTCAGAGATTCTTCTCTTCTCCTTTCTTCGTCTCCGGGGGTCTGTTCTGATGTCCGCGAGCGCCGACCGCCCGCCCGTCATCGCGCCCGGCTACACGCCGGCGTCCGTCACCGACAAGATCAGCGCGGTCGTCCTGAACAAGACGCCGAAGTGGTGGTACCTCGCGTTCGGCGTCTCCTTCGTCGCCCTGCAGCTCCTGCTCCTGACGATGGCCAAGCTCCTGATCGTGGGCGTCGGGATCTGGGGGATCAACATCCCGGTCGGCTGGGGCTTCGCGATCGTGAACTTCGTCTGGTGGATCGGCATCGGCCACGCCGGCACGCTGATCTCGGCGATCCTCCTCCTGCTGCGCCAGACGTGGCGCACGTCGATCAACCGCTTCGCCGAGGCGATGACGCTCTTCGCGGTCGCGGCGGCCGGCACGTTCGTGCTCTTTCACACGGGCCGGCAGTGGCTCGCCGTGTACTGGCTCTTCCCGTACCCGAACACGATGGGCATCTGGCCCCAGTTCCGCAGCCCGCTCATGTGGGACGTCTTCGCGGTCTCGACGTACGCGACGATCTCGGCGCTCTTCTGGTTCGTCGGCCTGATCCCCGACCTCGCGACGCTGCGCGACCGCAGCCGTTCCGTCGTCGGCCGGCACGTTTACGGGATGCTCGCGATGGGCTGGCGCGGCTCGGCGCGGCACTGGCACAACTACGAGGTCGCGAGCCTCCTCCTCGCCGGGCTCGCGACGCCGCTCGTCGTCTCCGTCCACACGGTCGTGAGCTTCGACTTCGCCGTCGGGATCATCCCCGGCTGGCACGCGACGATCTTCCCGCCCTACTTCGTCGCGGGCGCGATCTACTCGGGCTTCGCGATGGTGATGTCGCTGTCGATCCCCTTGCGCAAGGTCTTCGGGCTCGAGGACTTCATCACGATGCGGCACCTGCAGAACATGGCGAAGATCATGCTCGCGACCGGCCTCATCGTCGCCTACGGCTACGCGATCGAGATCTTCATGGCGTGGTACAGCGGGAACCCGTTCGAGGCCTACATGATGCACAACCGGGTCCTCGGCCCCTACGGCCCGATCTGGTTCTGTCTCATCCTCTGCAACATCCTGACCCCGCAGCTCCTCTGGATCCGGAAGGTGCGGAACTCCGTCGGGATGCTGTTCGCGATCTCGATCATCGTGAACGTCGGCATGTGGCTCGAGCGCTTCGTCATCGTCGTGACGAGCCTTCACCGCGACTTCCTCCCGTCCTCGTGGGACATGTACGTGCCGACGCGCTGGGACTGGGCGTTCTTCGTCGGGTCGCTCGGCCTGTTCTTCTCGCTCATGTTCCTCTTCATCCGCTTCCTGCCGGTCATCTCGATTTTCGAGATGCGCACGATCGCGAAGGGCGGTCCGGCGGACGAGGCTGCCGGGGAGAAGGCGTGAGCTTCCTCTCGCGGTTCTTCCCGCGCCACGTCGCGCCCGGGTTCGGGACGCCGGGCCCGCGCGAGGGCGGCGGCAACCTCCCGCCGCACCTCTACGGCGTCATCGCCGAGTTCGCGGGCGCGCCCGCCCTCGTCCAGGCCGTGCACCGGGCCCGCGCGGAGGGCTACGTCGTCATGGAGGCCTACACGCCGTATCCCATCGAGGAGCTGAACGACGCGATCGGGCACGGCCCGTCGCGCGTGCCGCTCCTCGTCCTGGTCGGCGGGATCCTCGGGTGCCTCGGCGGCTTCTTCCTCCAGTACTGGACCGCGGCGATCGCGTACCCCGTGAACGTCGGCGGGCGCCCTCCGAACAGCTGGGTCGCCTTCATCCCGATCACGTTCGAGTGCACGATCCTCGGGGCGGGGATCGCCGCGGTCCTCGGGATGCTCATCCTGAACGGCCTCCCGATGCCGTTCCACCCGGTCTTCGGCGTGGACCGGTTCCAGCTCGCGTCCCGCGACCGCTACTTCCTCATGATCCTCGCGCGGGACCCGAAATTCCGGGCCGGAGACACGTTCCGCTTCATGGAGACGCTCGGCGGCGTCCACGTGCAGGACGTGGAGGACTGATGCGCCGCGCGCTCCTCCCCCTCGTCGCGCTCGCTCTCGCCGGCTGCCGCAACGACATGCACGACCAGGCGAAGACGAAGCCTCTTCGCGAGTCGCCGTTCTTCGCGGACCACGCGTCGGCCCGGCCCCTGCCCGAGGGCGTCGTCGCGCGGGGCTTCCTTCGCGCCGACGCGGTCCTCTACCGCGGCCTCGGCCCGGACGGGAAGTTCGTCCTCGACCTCCCGGTTCCCGTCACGAGGCCACTTCTCCTCCGCGGGCGCGAGCGCTTCGACGTCTACTGCTCGCCCTGCCACGGGCGCGCGGGCGACGGCCAGGGAATGATCGTCCAGCGCGGCTTCAAGAACCCGAGCACGTTCCACGTCGACCGACTCAGGAACGAGCGCGCCGGCTACTTCTTCGACGTCATGACGAACGGCTTCGGCCAGATGTCGAGCTACGCCTCGCAGGTCGCGCCGGAGGACCGCTGGGCGATCGTCGCCTGGATCCGCACGCTGCAGGCCTCACAGGACATGCCGAGAGAATTTCTTGCTAAAGACGACGAAGGGAAGCTCGAGGCGAAAACGGCAAGCGGCGAGGCAGGGGCCATGGCGCAGAAGAGTTCCTTAGAAGGTGACAGCGGGGTAACGGCCGCGCACCCGGCCCCCGGCGCGGCTCCGGCGGCGCCCGGGCCCTCTTCACCTTCTAAGAAATCTTTCTCTTCATCTTCGTCTTCCCCTTCCTCGTCCTCTCCTCCGAGCAAGACGCAATGACCGAAACTCACCCGCAGAAGGCTCTCGTCGCGTCCGACTGGGCGCCCCCCGCCGCCGATCTCGCGCGCGTCGGGCGCCGCGCGCTCGCGGTCGGCGTCGTCTTCGCCGCGGCTTCCCTCGCGGGGTTCGTCGCGAACCCCGCCCAGTTCTACCGCTCGTACCTCGTCGCCTTCGCGCTCGTGCTCGGCGTGACGCTCGGCTCGCTCGCGGTCTCGATGCTCCACCACATGTCGCACGGGGCCTGGGGCCTGATCATCCGGCGCATCCTCGAGGCCTCGTCGCGGACGCTGCCCCTCGTCGCGCTCTTCGCGGTCCCGCTCGTCTTCGGCTTCCGCCACGTCTACCCGTGGGCCGACTCCGCGCGCGTCGCGGGCGACGAGATCCTGCGCCACCGCGCGGCGTACATGAACCCGACAGGCGTCGTCGTGCGCCTCGCGCTCTGCCTCGCCGTGTTGACGTTCTTCGCGCTCGCCCTGAGCCGGCTCTCGAAGCGCCAGGACGACGCTCCCTCGGCGGGCCTCGAGCGCCGCATGCAGCTCATCGCGGCGCCGGGCCTCGCGATCTACTGTCTCCTCATCACCGTCGTCGCGATCGACCTCCTCATGTCGACGGACGCGCACTGGTACTCGGCGATCTACGGGATTTACGTCGTCGGGGGCCAGGCGATCGCCGGGATGGCATTCACCCTCCTCGCGGCGCTCACGCTCGCGCGACGCGGGCCGTTCCGGAGCGCCGTCCAGGACCGCCACGTGCACGACTGGGGCAAGCTCCTGTTCGCCTTCACGATGCTCTGGGCGTACTTCGCCGTCTCGCAGCTCATCATCGTCTGGTCGGGCGACCTCCCGGAGGAGATCACGTTCTACAAGGCGCGCGTGAATGGCGGCTGGCTCGCCGTCTCGCTCGTCCTCGCGCTCTTCCAGTTCGTCGTCCCGTTCTTCTTCCTCCTCTCGGCAAACCTCAAGAAGAACCTCGGGAAGCTCTCGGCCGTCGCGCTCCTTCTCCTCGTCATGCGCGGCGTGGACCTCTTCTGGCTCGTCGCGCCCGCCTACCACCCGGAGGGCTTCTCGATCCACTGGCTCGACCTCGCCGTTCCCGTCGCCCTCATGGCGCTCTGGATCGCCGCGTTCGTGCGCGAGCTCGGGAAACGCCCGCTCCTCCCCGTGAACGACCCGAACCTGCCGGTCGCGATGGAGGTGCACGCGCATGGCTGAGCCCCGCGGACCGGGCGCCCCTCACGGCGGCCCCATCGACTCCGAGCTCAACTTCAAGGGGATCTTCGGCTTCGTCGGCGGGCTCGCCCTCGTCTGCGCGGTTGCCTTCGCCCTCATGTGGGGCCTCGCCGTGCTGGAGAAGAAGCGCCTCGAGGGCCAGGACGCGCCGCCGCCCGTTCTCGCCGAAGCCCGGGCGAAGAGCGTCCCTCAGGGTCCGATCCTGCAGAGCGACCCCGAGCGGGACCTCAGGACGCTCCGAACCCGCGAGGAGGCGGTCCTGTCCGGGTGGGGCTGGACCGACGCCGCACGAACCCACGCCCGCGTTCCCGTCGACCGCGCTCTCGAGATCGTCGCCGCGAGAGGTTTCCCTCCTCGCACCGCGCCTCCGCCCGCGGCCGCTCCCGCTCCCGAGGTGAAGAAGTGATCCGAACCGTCTCCGGCGCGATCGTCGTTGCCCTCGCCCTCCATGCGGGCAGCCTTCGCGCGGGCGCGCCCGGCGCTCCGGCCGTCGACGCGCCGCTCCCGACGCCTCCCCTGAAGGACATCGGCTTCGACCAGAAGATCGGCGACGGCGTTCCGCTCGATCTCGCGTTCCGCGACGAGGCCGACAGGATCGTGCACCTGCGCGACTATCTCGGCCGCCGGCCGGTCATCCTGTCCCTCGTCTACTTCAACTGCCCGATGCTCTGCGGCATGACGACCGACGGCCTCGTCCGGAGCCTGCGCGCCCTGCGTCTCTCCGTCGGGTCCGACTTCGACGTCCTCTCCGTGAGCTTCGACCCGCGCGAGACGTCCGAGATGGCCTCCGCGAAGAAGGGCCCCGTCGTCCGCCAGTACGGACGCGCGGGCGGCGCGGAAGGCTGGCACTTTCTGACCGGCGACAAGGCGTCGATCGACGCGCTCACGAAGGCCGTCGGGTTCCGATACGTCTGGGACGCCGAGCAGAAGCAGTTCGCGCACGCGACCGGAATCCTCGTCCTGACGCCCCGGGGGCGGATCGCGCGCTACTTCTTCGGGATCGAGTACCCGGCCAAGGACGTCCGCCTCGGGCTCGTCGAGGCGTCCGAGGAGAGGCTCGGCAACGTCGTCGACCAGCTCCTCCTCCTTTGCTATCACTACGACCCGAAGGCGGGCCGGTACACGGCCACGGTGCAGAACATCGTGCGCGGCGGGGCCGCCCTCACGCTCGCGGCCGTGGCGGGCCTCGTCCTCACGCTGCTGCGCCGCGAGAAGCGGCACGCGGGAGACGCCTGATGCCCCGCATGCCCGACAGCCCGCTCCTGCCGCCGCAGGCCTCGGACGTTGCGCGTTCCGTCGACCACCTCATGCTCTTCGCGCTCTCGGGGCTCGTCTTTTTCTCGGCCCTCATCGCGGTCCTCGTGCTCGTCTTCATGGTCAAGTACCGGCGCCGGCACGCCGGCGAGACGGGCGTGGACATCTACGAGACGAACCCGAAGGCCTACGTCCTCGAGATCGTCTGGTCGGTCATCCCCCTCGTCCTCCTCCTCGTCCTGTTCGGGTGGGGAACGAAGGTTTTCTTCGAGCAGAACCGTCCGCCGGCAGGCGCGGCCCAGTACTGGGTCACGGGCCGGCAGTGGATGTGGAAGATCCAGCATCCGAACGGGCGGCGCGAGATCAACGAGCTCCACGTGCCGGTCGGCCAGGCCATCCAGCTCCGGATGATCTCCGAGGACGTCATCCACGACTTCTTCGTGCCCGCCTTCCGGATCCACGTGGACGTCCTTCCCTCGCGCTACACGACCTACTGGTTCAAGGCGAACAAGACCGGCGAGTTCCATCTTTTCTGCGGCCAGTACTGCGGCGCCGAGCACTCGAAGATGGTCGGCAGGGTCGTCGTCATGGAGCCGCGCGAATACGAGGCGTGGCTCGCGGGCGAGCCGGTCGGCGGCGCGGTCGGCGCGGTCGCCTCCGGGGAGCAGCTGTTCGTCTCGAAGTCGTGCAACACCTGCCACCATCCGGACAGCTCGGCGCGCGCGCCGATCCTGAACGGCCTCTTCGGCAAGGAGGTCACGCTCCAGGACGGAACGAAGGTCACGGTGAACGAGGACTACGTCCGCGAGTCGATCCTGAACCCGGCCGCGAAGATCGTGCAGGGCTACCAGCCCGTCATGCCGACGTTCAAGGGGCAGGTCACCGAGGAGGAGCTCATCCAGCTCGTGAACTACGTGAAAACGCTCAAGGCGCCCGACGCCGGCGCGGCGGAGGCCCGGAAATGACGACGTCCCCGAACACGGCCCTGCCCGTCCAGCCGCCCCGCACGCACTACCTCAACGCGGCCTACGGGCTCAAGTCGTGGCTCCTCACGCGCGACCACAAGCGGATCGCGCTTCTCTATCTCGTCTCCGTGAGCATCTTCTTCGCGCTCGGCGGCCTCATGGCGGTCCTGATCCGCATGGAGCTCGTGACGCCGGAAGGCGACCTGTTCCAGCCGGACATCTACAACCGCCTGTTCACGATGCACGGCGTCCTCATGATCTTCTTCTTCCTGATCCCGGGCGTGCCGGCCGTCCTCGGGAACTTCCTGATCCCGCTCATGATCGGCGCGAAGGACCTCGCCTTCCCGCGCATCAACCTCCTCTCGTGGTACCTGTACACGATCGGAGGCGCCTTCACTCTCTGGGCGCTCCTCCATGGCGGCGTCGACACCGGCTGGACGTTCTACACGCCGCTCTCGACGAATTACGTGAACACGGCCGTCCTGACGGTGGGCGTCGGCATCTTCATCGCCGGCTTCTCGTCGATCCTCACGGGCCTCAACTTCATCGTCACGATCCACAGGATGCGGGCGCCGGGCCTCACGTGGTTCCGTCTGCCTCTCTTCGTGTGGAGCTCGTACGCGACGAGCATCATCCAGATCCTCGGGACGCCCGTCGTCGCGATCGCGATCCTTCTCGTGGCCGCGGAGCGCGCCCTTCACATCGGCGTCTTCGACCCGAAGCTGGGAGGCGACCCCGTGCTCTTCCAGCACCTGTTCTGGTTCTACTCGCACCCGGCCGTCTACATCATGATCCTGCCGTCGATGGGCGTCGTCTCCGAGCTCATCGCGACGTTCTCGCGCAAGCCGATCTTCGGCTACAAGTTCGTCGCGTTCGCTTCGATCGGAATCGCGGTCCTCGGCTTCCTCGTGTGGGGCCATCACATGTTCGTCGCCGGGCAGTCCATCTACGCGGGCGTCGTCTTCTCGGTCCTCTCGATGCTCGTCGCGGTCCCGTCCGCCGTGAAGGTCTTCAACTGGACGGCGACGCTCTACAAGGGCTCCATCTCGTGGGACACGCCGATGCTGTACGCCCTCGGCTTCATCGGTCTCTTCACGATCGGCGGCCTCACGGGCGTGATGCTCGCGACGCTCGGGATCGACGCGCACGTGCACGATACGTACTTCATCATCGCCCACTTCCACTACATCATGGTCGGCGGCGCGATCATGGGCTACCTCGGGGGCCTTCACTTCTGGTGGCCGAAGATCACCGGGCGTCTCTATCCCGTCTTCTGGTCGAAGCTCTCGGCCCTCGTCATCTTCATCGGCTTCAACGTCACGTTCTTCCCGCAGTTCATCCTCGGGTACCTCGGGATGCCCCGGCGGTACCACTCGTACCCGCCGGAGTTCCAGGTCCTGAACGTCATGTCCTCGGCAGGCGCCACGATCCTCGGGCTCGGCTACCTCATCCCGCTCGTCTACTTCATCTGGTCCATGCGGTACGGCCCGCGGGCGACCGCGAACCCGTGGGGCGCGACCGGTCTCGAGTGGCAGACGACCTCTCCGCCGCCCGTCGAGAACTTCGCCCACCAACCCGTCGTGACGGCGCCGCCCTACACCTACGTCGCGCCGCCGGTCGGAAGGGAGGTCGCCGATGTCGTCTGAGACGCATGGCAGCCTCCCCGACCTCGCCCACCACTTCGACAGCTACGAGCAGCAGAAGGAGTCCGCGACCCTCGGGATGTGGACGTTCCTCGTCACGGAGATCCTGTTCTTCGGCGGTCTCTTCGCGGCGTACAGCCTCTACCGCTCGCTCTATCCGGAGGTCTTCCGCGCCGCGAGCCACACGCTGGACATCAGGCTCGGGACCCTCAACACCGCCATCCTGATCGGCAGCTCGCTCACGATGGCGCTCGCGGTCCGCGGCGGGCAGACCGGCCGGCCGAAGGCGACGTTCGGGATGCTTCTCGCGACGCTCGCCCTCGGCTCGACCTTCCTCGCCGTCAAGGCCTTCGAGTACGCCGACAAGTTCCACCACCATCACGTGCCGGGGCCGTCGTTCCACTTCGAGGGGCCGGATGCGCCGCACGCGCAACTCTTCTTCAGCCTCTACTTCCTCATGACGGGACTCCACGCTCTCCACATGATCATCGGGATCGCGATCCTCGTCTGGATGCTGCGGCCCGCGTGGCAGGGGGTCTGGACGCCCCGGAACCACAACTTCGTCGAGGGCTTCGGCCTGTACTGGCACTTCGTGGACCTGGTCTGGATCTTCCTCTTCCCGCTCCTCTACCTCATCGGACGGCACCACTGATGGCCGACACGCACGATTCCGCCTCGTCGTCCACGCACGTGATGCCCGTCTCGACGTACCTCCTCGTGTTCCTCGCGCTCCTCGGCTTCACGGCGCTCACGGTCGCGGCGGCCTACGTGGACCTCGGCTGGGCGAACAACGCGGTCGCGCTCGGGATCGCGATCACGAAAGCGACGCTCGTGGTCCTCTTCTTCATGCACGTGAAGGAGAACTCGCGGCTCATCCCGGCCGTGATCTTCTCCGGCCTCTTCATGCTCCTCCTCCTCCTCGTGAACCTGCTCGCGGACTACGGCACGCGCGGCTGGCTCGGGGTCGAGGGGCGCTAGGTCGGACCGCCTAGCTGTAGAGCTGCTCGCGGGGCGGACGGACGGTCACGTCCTCGGGGTGCTCCCGCGCCACCTTCTGGACGACGAGGCAGTTCCAGCAGACCGGCGCGTGCGTCCGGAAGAGGTCGGGCAGGGTCTCGGGCGCGACGTCCGGCCACCCGACGACCCGCCCGTCCGGAGCGCGCAGGCCCGGTCGCTGCTCGGCCCACGCGACGTCGTGGATCGGGCGGCCGCAGAACGAGCAGCTCTTTCCGGCGTACCAGTTCGCGACGAGCGTCCTCACGAGGCACTCGTCCGGGCCCTTCTCGATCTGCTTGAGGCACTCCTGACCGCAGCCCTGCTTTTCCGGCCAGCGCGAGCACTCCGAAAGGCGGAGCGCCTCGTGCCCGGTCAGGACGCCGGCCGCGGCCCGAAGCCCGTCCACGCGCACGGCCGCGGGCTTTTCGTTCTCCGGGCACGTGATGAGGCGCCGCCGTCTCCAGGCGATCCAGGCCGTTCCGAGGACGGCCCCGACCAGGACGAGCGCGAAGAGTGCCACGAGGAGCGCGGCCGTGGTCATGGACATGGGACACCCCCCGCTCAGCTTCGGATCGGCAGGGGCCCGTGGCCATGATGCGCCGGAATCAGGAGCCGCTCTCCTGTATATTGAGCCCCTGAGAACGGGCTGCGGCTCTCGCGCGGCCCTCTCTTTCCCGGCATGAAGGACGTTCCCCGTTTCCTCGCCTATTTCCGCCGCCGGCCCGGGGTCTACGCCGCCGGATTCGGGACGATGCTCGCCTCGACGGGCCTCTTCCTCGCGATGCCGGGCCTCGTCCGGAGGGCCATCGAGGAGCTCGGGACGGGCGTCACTTCGGGACGGCTCTTCCGCCTCTCGGCGACGATCGTCCTCCTCGCCGTCGGGGACGCGATCGCGCTCTTCCTGACCCGGCGCCTCCTCATCGGTGCGTCTCGCGACGTCGAGTACGAGATGCGCCAGGACCTTTTCGCGCACCTCCTGCGGCTGCCGCCCGCGTGGTACCGGCGAAATCGCGTCGGCGACCTCATGAGCCGCGCCGTGAACGACCTGTCCGCCGTGCGGATGCTGCTCGGGCCCGGGATCATGCAGGCCGGCAACACGCTCCTCGTCGGCACGTTCTCCCTGATCCTGATGTTCCGCGTTTCGCCGGCCCTGACCGGCGTCGCGCTCGCCGTCTTCCCCGTCATCGCGGTCGCGACGAAGGTCATGGGACAGGCCACGCACAGGCGGTTCACGAAGATCCAGGAGTTCTTCAGCGAGATCTCGGCGGAAGCGCAGGAGAACTTCACGGGCCAGCGTCTCGTGCGCGCCTTCGCGCGCGAGACGAGCGAGGAGGCGCGGTTCGACGCGAACAACGAGGAGTTCCGGCGCCGCAACCTCGGTCTCGCACGGCTGAACGCGCTGTTCTTCCCGCTCCTTCAGTTCCTCGTGGCGCTCGGATTCGCCCTGACGCTCTGGGCGGGCGGGCGGTTCATCCTCGCCGGGAAGCTCACGGTCCCCCGGTACGTCGAGTTCAACCTCTACATGATGGAGCTCATCTGGCCCGCGATCGCGCTCGGCTGGGTCGTGAACCTCTGGCAGCGCGGCACGGCGTCCTGGAACCGGATGATGGACGTCTGGGACGCGACGCCGCTTCCGGAGGAGGCCGAGGGCGGAGAGCCCCTCTCCGGAGACGTCGAGTTCCGCGGCCTCACGTGGGGGTACACGGACCGCCCCGTCCTCGACGACGTGTCGTTCCGGGTGCCGCGCGGCGCGACCGTCGCGATCGTCGGCCGCACCGGCTCGGGCAAGTCGACGCTCCTGAATCTCCTCCTGCGCGTCGACGACCCGCCTCCCGGGACGATCTTCGTCGGCGGCCGCGACGTCGCGAAAGAGCCGCTCCCGCTCGTGAGGCGGAGCCTCGCCGTCGTCCCGCAGGAGACGTTCCTCTTCTCCGACACGCTCGCCGCGAACGTCGCGTTCGCGCGGCCGGACGCCTCCCGCGCCGAGGTCGAGGCCGCCGTCCTCGCCGCCGGTCTCGCGCCCGACCTCGCGCGCTTCCCGAAGGGCCTCGACACGGTCGTCGGCGAGCGCGGGATCACGCTCTCGGGCGGCCAGAAGCAGCGCACGGCCCTCGCGCGCGCGCTCCTCTCGGACGCGCCGATCCTCGTCCTCGACGACGCGTTCTCCTCGGTCGACACGGAAACGGAGGCCCGCATTCTCGCGGGACTGCGCGCCGCGGCGGGCGGCCGCACGGTCTTCCTCGTCTCCCACCGGCTCTCCACGCTTCGCAACGCGGACTTCCTCGTCGTCCTCGACCGCGGCCGCATCGCCGAGACGGGTACGCACGAGGAGCTCCTCGAAAAGGGCGGCGTCTACGCCGCGATCGCCGAGCGCCAGCGCCTCGCCGAGGAGATGGAGGCCGCCTGATGGCCGACCACCACGAGGAAGAGGCTCTCGGGACGGCGTTTGAACCGCGGCTCGTGCGCCGGCTCTTCGGCCTCGCGAAGCCCTACCGCGGATACGCGGCGGGCGCGCTCGTCATGCTCCTCTTCGAGTCCCTCGCGCAGCTCGCGAGCCCGCTCCTCACGGCGGCGGCGATCGACCTCGTCTTCACGCGGGAGCGGACGGGCGCCGGTCCCGCCGCGCTGGGAGTCGACCGCTTCTTCCGGCTCTTCGGGATCGACCTCACCGCGGGTCACGGCATCGAGTGGATCGCCGCTCTCTCGGTCGGCATGGCGCTCCTCGCGTTCGTCCTCATGATGGTCATGGTCTGGTGGACGTCCACGATGGGCCAGGGCGTCATGTTCGACCTGAGGACGCGGATCTTCGGGCACCTCCAGCACGCGGACGTCGCCGTCTTCGACCGGACGCCCGTCGGGCGCCTCATGACGCGCCTCACGACGGACGTCGACGCCCTGAACGAGCTCTTCACGTCCGGCTTCGTCGCGCTGCTCGGCGACGTCGCGGTTCTCACGGGGATCGTCGTCATCCTCTTCGTGCTGAACCCCGCGCTCGCCGCCATCACGTTCGGGATCCTCGTCCCGATGCTCTGGGTCACGAACTGGTTCCGCAAGGGCGCGCGCGACACGTACCGCGACGTGCGCGTGAGGATCGCCCGCGTGAACGCGTTCCTCCAGGAGCACATCTCCGGGATCGCGATCGTCCAGCTCTTCCGGCGCGAGAGAGTCGCGGCGAACGAGTTCGCCGCGGTCAACGACGCCCACCGCGCCGCGAACATCCGCTCGATCTTCTACTACTCGGTGTTCTACCCGGCGCTCGACTTCCTGTCCGCGATCGGCATGGCCTCGATCGTCTGGTACGGCGGCTGGCAGGTCGTCCGCGGGCACATGACGATCGGGGCCGTGGTCGCGTTCCTCCAGTACAGCAAGCGCTTCTACCGGCCCCTCATGGATCTCTCGGAGAAGTACAACATCCTGCAGGCCGCCATGGCCTCGTCCGAGCGGATCTTCCAGCTCCTCGACGTGCAGCCCGCGGTCGTGGCGCCCGCGGCGCCGTTCGTTTCCTCGGGGCCCCTCCGCGGCGAGGTCGCGTTCGAGGACGTGCGCTTCTCGTACACGCCGGGCGAGGAGATTCTCAAGGGCGTCTCCTTCCACGTCCCGCCGGGCCAGACGGTCGCTCTCGTCGGCGCGACCGGCGCCGGCAAGTCCACGATCCTGAACCTCCTCCTGCGCTTCTACGACGTCACGTCGGGGGGCGTCCTCGTCGACGGGGCGGACGTGAGGCGCTACGAGCCCGTCCGCCTCCGCGAGCACTTCGGCATCGTGCTGCAGGACACGTTCCTCTTCACGGGCACGATCGCCGAGAACGTGTCGTTCTTCGACCCGGAGATGCCGCGCGCGCGGATCGAGGAGGCGTGCCGCGAGGTCGGCCTCGGGCCGCTCCTCGCGCGGATCCCGGGCGGGCTCGACGCGAAGCTCACGGAACGCGGCGGCGGCCTGTCCGTCGGCGAGAAGCAGCTCGTCTCCTTCGCGCGCGCCCTCGCGCGCGATCCGAGGATCCTCATCCTCGACGAGGCGACGTCCTCCGTCGACCCCGAGACGGAGAAGACGATCGAACGCGCCGTCCAGCGCGTTCTCGCCGGCCGGACGTCGATCGTCGTCGCGCATCGTCTCTCGACGATCGTGCGCGCCGACCGGATCCTCGTTCTCTCGCACGGCGAGGTGAAGGAGAGCGGCACGCACGCCGAGCTCCTCGAGCAGGGCGGCCTCTACGCCCGGCTCTACGCGCTGCAGCTCAAGGACCGCGAAGCGGCCGCCTGATCATCGGGGCGGCGGCTCGCCCGCCCAGCGTGCTCGCTCCTTCTCGACGCGCTCGGCCTGCTCGTTCCGCCCGAGCTCCCGCAGCGCCGCGGCGCGCGTCGTCATGAGGTCGAGATCCAGGGCGGACAGGGCCTCGGCCTCGTCGCACGCGGCGAGCGCTTCCACCGCCCGGCCCGCCCGCAGGAGGAGCGCGGCACGCGCCTCGAGCACGGGGATTCGCGGAACGAGCGCGTCGTGCCCGAGGGCTCGCTCGATCGACGCGAGCAGCCGGGCGGCGCTGGCGTTCGACCGGGCCGATCGTGCGGCGTCCTCGACGACGCGGGCGGCGTCGCCCGGCGCGAGCGCTCCGCGGGCGCGGGCCGCGAGCAGGCGGTCGGCCTGGTCGAGGGCCGCGTCCTCGTCGCCGTAGAGCGCGAGAAGCGTGAGGCGCTCGAGCCCGGACGCCCCGTCGAGAGCGGCGTGCGTGAAGACGGACATCGCCTCCTCGACCCTTCCCTGCAGCGTACGGAGGCGCCCCTCGACGTCCGCCGCACGCGCGGGGTCGGCTCCGGCGGAGCGTGCGCGGGCGAGGTCGGCCTCGACGTCGTCCACGGCGTCGTCCTGCAGGGCGAACCCCGCGGCCCTGAGGGCGAGCGCGGGGTCCGGCGCCTCGTCGAACGCCCGGAGCGCGGCGGCGCGCGCGAGCGCCGGCCGCCCCGCCATCCCGTACATCCCGGCGAGAGAGGCCCACGCTTCGGCGCGTGTCGGCGGCGCTCCGACGACCTCGGGCGCGAAGCGTTCCCGCGAGATCTTCTCCCCGAGGAGCCGTCCGGCGTTGTCCTCGTCGGGCAGGAAGAGGTCCCGCGGCGCCACGAACTCGACCACGGGGCGGTCGTCCGTGTTGATGCGGGCCCCTCTTCCGACGAGGGCCTCGAGGTCGGACGGACCGAGGAGGTAGCGCGCCCAGAAGTCCGACGGCTCGGGCATCGCGAGGTACTTCCTCAGGTCCTCCCGGTACGTTCCCGCGAGGACGGCCTCGGTCCGCGCGCGCGACGCGACGATCGGCGCCTCGGCGCCGAGCAGGACGATGTCCGAGCCGTCCAGCCACCACACCTCGACGTGTGGGAACGAACGCGCGATCGTCGCGAGGACCGTCCGGAGCGTCTCCCAGCGCAGCCCGTAGAGCTGGAGCCACTGCGCAAAGATGCCGCCGGACCTGAGGGCGCCGCGCGCCGAGGCGTAGAAGTCCGCCGTGAAGAGGTTCGAGACGCCAGCGCGCCACAGGTTCGACGGCTCGGACACGACGACATCCCACGGCCCGCCTCCCGCCGCGATGAGGCTGCGCGCGTCGACGGGTTGGACCCGCACCTTCGGATTCGAGAGGACGCCGTGATTCACGTCGGCGAAGCGCGAGGCGGCCCCGATCATCGCGGGCTCGAGCTCCGCGACGTCCACGCGCGCGACGTCCGGGTGCCGCGCCACCGTGTCCGCGGTCACGCCGGACGCGAGGCCGACGACGAGCACCTCGCGGGGCGCGGGATGGAGCGCGAGCGGGACGATCGCGACGCCGAGCTGCGTGGACATGTCGCCGGCGTCGGACGCCTCCGGGTGCCCGTTCGAGAGGAGCGTCCGCACGCGCGGTCCCCGGACGACCGCGACGGTCGCGTTGCGTCCCTCGGCGAAGAACAGGCGCTCGCGGTTCGAGACGCGCAGGCGCTGCTCGAACTCGAGGCGCGTCGTGGCCGGCGCGCGGCGCGGATACGTGTCCGACCTCAGGAAAACCCAGTCGGGCCAGGGCGGGACGACGAGGATCCCCAGCGCGAGGGCGCCGGCGGCCACGGTCGCGCCCGTCGCGGCCTTCCGGCGCGCGGCCGCGAACGCGAGGAGGCCGGCGGCGACGCTCGCGAGCGCCCCGAGGCGCAGGGACGCCTGGGACCCGAGATTCGTCACGAGGACGAAGCCGGTCGCGAGGCTGCCCGCGAGAGTCCCGGCCGTGTTCACGAGGGAGGCGCGCCCGACGGACGCCCCGACGCCGCCCGGCCGGCCGGTCACGAACGCGAGGAGCAGCGGCATTCCGAGGCCCGCGACGGACGCGAGCGGGAGGAGGAGCGACGCCGCGAGCGCCGCCTTGAGCGCCAGCGTCGGGCCGAAGCCGAGGGCGGGCACCTGGCGCGCGAGGAGGAGGGTGCGCGAGACGAAGGGGATCGCGGCCATCGCGAGCGCGAGGAGCGCCGCGGACGACAGCTGGACGCGGCCAAAAGCCGCGAGGTCGACGGGACGGCGCGCGGCGCGGGCCGTTGCCGCGAATCCACCGACGCCGAGCCCGAGCAGGCAGAGCACGAGGACGAGCGTGAAGGAATAAGACGAGACGCCGAATGCGAGTGACAGGATCCGCGTGAAGACGACCTCGTCCAGCATGAAGACGGCTCCCGAGACGAAAAGGCCCGCGAGGAGCGCGATCCGGGTGAGACCGTCGAGCGGCCCGGATCCCGATCCCGACGCCGGAGGCGCGTCCGCCGGCCCATCGGAGGGGGTCTGTGGCGCGGCCGCCGCAACATCCCACGCGAGCCGGGAAGCGGTGAGAAACGCGACGGCCGCAACGGCGAGGTCCGACGCCGCGGCGAACCTCATCGTCGCGGCGAGCCCCGCATGCTCGATGAGCCAGAAGCCGGTTGCCGAGGCGCCGAGGGCGGCGCCCGCGACGTTGACGGCGTAGAGGAGCGACACGACGCGCGGGGCGCGCGCGCTTCGACGCCGCGCGAGGGCGGACGAGAGGGCCGGCAACGTCCCGCCCATGAGGAACGCCGGCGGGAAGAGGACGGCTCCCGAGAGGGCCGCCTTGGCGGCGGCGACGGCGGCGGGGCCGCCGCCGAGCAAGCCGGCGAGGGCCGGAAACGCGCGCGCGACGGCGGCGAGGAGCGGCCCCGTCGCGAGCGCGAAGGCGCCGATTCCCGCCTCGAGGGCCGCGTAGAGCCGGAGCGGCGCCCGGCAGCGGTCCGCGAGGGCGCCGAACGCGCGGCTCCCGAGGCCGAGCCCCGCCATGAAGACCGCCAGGACGAGGCCGACCGCCTCCGCGTTCGCGCCGAAGAGCAGCGCGAGATGGCGGGACCAGAGCACCTCGTACGCGAGAGCGGCGGCGCCGGAGACGAGGAAGCACGTGGCGAGAAGCGCGGTCATAGAATGCGGCTCAAGAGGAGGCGATTATGAAGTCATCCACCCTGCTCGCCGCGGCGCTTGCCCTCCCTCTCGGCGCGTTCGCGATGCCGACCGCCGTGGAATCCCTCATGTCGAAGCTCTCTCTCCCCCAGTCCGTGAAGCTCGGCGACGGGTCCGTCCTGCCGGCCGGCAAGTACGACGTCCAGATCGAATACAGGGGCAACGGTAACGCCGCCGAGTTCCATTTCTTCCAAGGAGGCGTCTTCAAAGGCAAGACGCCCGCCGAGGCGCGTGGCTTCAGGGCGCAGGCGCCCGTGGCCGTCAACGGGCCAGGCGCGACGGTGGAGAAGGACAAGGTCGACGTCGGCAGTCCGCTCACCGACAAGTCGAGCGCGGCCGCGACAAGGGGCGAAAAGTGGACGGGCTTCCAGAAGGTGTCGCCCGGAACATTTTCCTGGGGCGCCTACGGCTTCAAACCGGGCAGTCAGGGCAAAGTCTTCACCGGGCCGAGCTCCCTGAAGCTGCAGTTCGACTCGTCCAACAGCGCCGCCGGGTTCAGCGCAATCCTGCCCTACATCGAGAAAGCGAAGCCCAAGTAGGGCCCGTCCCCCGAGGGAACCGGGCCCCGGTTCCCCCGAACCTCTTCCGGGTTACTGCCCCTGCTGCCTCGCCTTCATCATGTCCTCGATCTGCTTGCGCTGCTCGGGGGTGAGGCTCTCCATCGCCTTTCGCATCTGCTCCTGCTGCTCGGGCGACGCCATGACGCCCGCGGCGCCCATCATCCCCTCCTGCTTCGTGTAGCCGGCGGGGATCTCGAACATCGAGGCGGGGACGGATTTCCGTTCCACCTTCGTGAGCTCCATCGTCGCGATCGGCGTCGCGCTCCCCTTCTCCCGGGTGACCATCTTCACGACGAACCCGTCGGCGCCCGCGTCGCGGAGCGCCTTCATGATGCCTTCGTCGCTCTGGCCTCCGCGTCGCATGAGGCCCCGCATCGTCTCGTAGCTGAGGCCCGAGATGTCCTTCGACGTCCACCACTCCATCTCGCTTTTTCCCTCGTCGGAGCGCGTCAGCAGAACGTGCTCGCAGGAGTAGCCGTTGACCGTCTCCTTGCCGAGCTTCCTGACCGTCCACGCCTCCTTCGACTTCTCGCCCCGCATCTTCGACGCCTGCTCCCGGATCTTCTTCAGGTCCATCTCGGCGTAGGTCTTCGTCTTGTCGTTGATCATGTACATGACGTCGGGATTCGAGAACTTCATGAGCGTCGTCATCTTGAACGGCATCCGTGACGTCTGGATGTCCAGCTCGGACCGCGTGCCGGCCTTCGAGACGTAGGCCTTCCCGGTCCCGGAACCCTCCCGCATCGTGAGCTTCATCGTGGCCTCGCCCTCGAACTGGGCGAGCACCGGCGTGGCCGCGAGCACGGCGCCCGCGAGCGCCGCGAGTATGGTCTTCTTCATGCCTTCTCCTTCTGTCGGGGGCCGCGAAGAGCCCGGCAGAAGTCTAGCGCAGGGACGGCGGCCGGTTAGCTCGCGCGGAGCGCGACGACCTGCCGGTCCTCGAAGGAGACGACGACGAGCGTCTGGTCGTCCTCGGGCGGCCGGTTGCGGGTGAACGCCTTCACGGACTCGAGGAGGGCCTGCTTGAGAAGGTCCGCCCCCTTCTCGCCGCGCGAGAGAATGATGCCCTCGAAGCGCTCGAAGCCGAACGGCTCCCCGTCGTCGTTCAGGGCCTCGATGAGGCCGTCGCTGTAGAGGACGAGGCGGTCGCCCGGGTCGAACCCCACCTCGAACTCGCGGAACGGTTCGCGGCGCCTGACGCCGAGAGGAAAGCCCCACGACGAGAGCATCTCGAGCTTCCTCTCGCGCGCGCGGTACACGTAGGGATCGAGGTGCCCGGCGGACGCGAAGCGCAGCGTCGAGGTCGCCGGATCGAGGACGCCGAAGAAGAACGTCATGAGCATGCGCTTCGGCGCGGTCTTCATGACGATGTCGTTCAGGACCTCGAGCACCCTCACCGGCGACGCGTCGTGCCGGACCTGGACGAGAAGCGCCGCCTTCGTCATCGCCATGACGATGCCGCTCGTGAGGCCGTGCCCGGCGACGTCCCCGAACGCGAGGCCGAGCCTCCCGCCCGGAAGCGGGAGGAAGTCGAAGTAGTCGCCCCCGATCTCCGTCGCGGCCCGGTAGGAGGACGCGAGAGAGGCCGAACCGATCTCGGGGTGCGAGGACGGCAGGAGCGCGGCCTGGATGCGGTTCGCGGCGTCGATCTCCGCCTTGATCCTCTCGCGCTCGACGATGCGCTTCACGTGGGGCGCGAGGTCCTCGTATGCGTAGGCGATCGTGCGCCGCGTCGCGAGGCCCGCGGCCGCGACGGCGGCGATCCCGGCCAGCGGTAGCGCGAGCGCGAGGAGCGGGCCCGTCCGCGCCGGGCCGGAGGCGACGGCGACGAGCGGGAGGAGGGCGACGAGGAGCCCCCCGCCGAACGCCGCGGTCGCGGCGGCGAGGAGGTCGGACCACGCGAAGACGAGGAGGACGACCGCGATCCCTCCGAACCCCACGGCGAGCGCCCGCTCGAACGGGGCGACGGGCGGCGGCACGATCCCCATGAGGACGCCGAAGCCCGCCGTCAGGAGCACCCCGACCGGCAGGAGGCGCTTGCGGTGGAAGAACGCGAGGAGGAAGAGGAGGCCGACGCACGAGAAGAGGAGCGCGTCGAGCGACGTCGAGAGAACGACCTCGAACGGCCCCGCGACGGCGTTCAGGGCCTCGGACGGACCCGAGCCCAACTTCCCCCACAACAGGCCGGAACGAAACGGCAGGGCGGGCACGAGGAGGGCGGCGGCCGCGACGGCCGGCGAGGCGAGGAGCCCCGCGAGCAGCGACCCGCCCACGGTCGCGTTCAGCCCGTCGCGCTTGAGGACGGCGTCGAAGGACGCGAGCCGCTCGCCCCAGCGCTCGCGCGCGAGGCTCTCGCCGACGGACCAGGCGAGGAAGACGAGGACGGACAGCGGGATGTCGTAGAACAGGAACTTGAATCCAGCGACCGCGAACGTCGTCGTGCGCGCGTCCGCGCCCCCGAGGCCCGTCCCGGTGGCCGACCACGGGGCGATGAGGACCGTCGACGTGACGCACAGGGCGATCGCGGCCCCGAAGAGGACGGCGCCCGTCCCGACCCCGACCTCGCCCGCGTGGTACTTCTTCAGGAACACCGCGAGCAGAACGAAGAGCAGCGTGAAGATTCCGCCGAAGCGCAGGAACGTTGCGCCGAGGCCCGTGTCGTAGGCGAACCGCCGCCCGTCCCGGTACTCCTCGATGAGCGCGTAGCCCGACGGCTTGTCTCCGATGAAGCTGACGTACAGGTAGCAGACGACGTCGCCCGTCGGAACGGAGGACGAGATCCGGTAGCGGAACGTGTGGTCCGTGCGTGACCTCAAGACGGTCGGCCGGACGTCCTCGAAGGCCGGGTGCGGGGCCCCCGGAAACGCGCGCGAGGCGACGAACGCGTCCGCCTTCGCCCTGAGGTCGTCGGCCTTCGGCGACGTACCGGGCTCCTCGTTCCGCGCCTGGCGGCGTACCGCGAGGACCTCGCCGGTGCGCGAGACGAGGATGTCGCCGTAGGGAGGGTACTTGTCGACCCCGTTGCGCCAGTACGTCACGTCGAACCCGAAGAGGCGGGGGCCGAGGACCGGGTCGCCCTCGGCGCGCCGCCTCAGGTCTGGCTTGTCGCGCAGCTCCTTGTCGAGGAGCGGCGAGTCGCCCACCGTCGTGACGACGAACGCCTTGTCGACCTCGATCCCCCATTTCCGAGCCTCGGCGTCGGCGACCTCGCGGACCCTCCCGCGCGTCACCGTCAAGCCCCGTGGTTCGGAAGCGTCGTAGAGAGGGACGAGGACCGCGAGGAGGGCGGCCCCGACGAGCCCGGCGACCGCGAACGCACCTCGACGCATGGACGGACTCATCATACCCATCCATCGAACGAAAACCGGAGGCAAAGGTTTCGCGGCGCGAGGGCCCCGGCACGAACGGGGCCGACTCCGTTATCCTTCCGGCCGCATGGATTCCATCCTCGTCACCGGCGGAGCCGGTTTCATCGGCTCGAACTTCGTGCGCCTCGCCCTGAAGGAGACGTCCGGCCGCGTCGTCGTCGTGGACAAGCTCACGTATTCGGGCCACCGCGCGAGCCTCGCGGACTGCGAGAGCGACCCGCGCTTCGCGTTCGTCGAGGCCGACATCGCGGACGCCGCCGCGATGAAGGCCTGCTTCGAGTCCCACCGCCCGCGCGCTGTCCTGAATTTCGCGGCCGAGACGCACGTCGACCGCTCGATCGACGGCCCGGGCGCGTTCATCCACACGAACGTGACGGGCACGTACGTCCTGCTCGAGGCCTCGCGCGCGCACGCCGCGACGCTCTCCCCGGAGGCGCGGGCCCGCTTCCGCTTTCTCCACGTCTCGACGGACGAGGTCTACGGGACGCTCGGAGAGAGCGGCCTCTTCTCCGAGGAGACGCCCTACGCACCGAACTCGCCGTACGCGGCCTCGAAGGCGGCCGCCGACCACCTCGTGCGCGCCTGGCACGAGACCTACGGTCTTCCGACTCTCCTCACGAACTGCTCGAACAACTACGGCCCGTTCCAGTTCCCCGAGAAGCTCATCCCGCTCATGATCCTGAACGCGCTCGAGGGCAAGCCCCTCCCGATCTACGGCGACGGCGGCAACGTGCGCGACTGGCTCCACGTCGAGGACCACTGCAGGGGCCTCCTCCTCGTCCTCGAGAAGGGCGCGCCGGGCGGCAAGTACAACATCGGCGGCGGGAACGAAAGGACGAACATCCAGGTCGTCGACGCGCTGTGTGCCGCCCTCGAGCGTGTGCAGCCGGCCGAAGAGAACCCGAAGATTTCTGCGAATGGGAAGAGAGAGAAGAAAGCCTATCTCGATCTCAAGACGTTCGTTCCGGACCGGCCGGGGCACGATCGCCGGTACGCCATCGACGCCTCGAAGATTCGCCGTGAGCTGGGATGGAGCCCCTCTTACTCATTCGAAGAAGGTCTTCTTCGGACGGTGCGGTGGTACGTCGACCACCCGGAGTGGTGCGCCACGGTCCAGGCGGGCCATGACCGCGCGCGCGCATCGGCCTCGGCGCGCCGGTGAAGGCGGGCGCGTGAAGGGGATCATCCTCGCCGGCGGCTCGGGCACGCGCCTCTATCCGCTGACGCTCGGCCTCTCCAAGCAGCTCTGCCCGGTCTACGACAAGCCGATGGTCTACTACCCCCTCTCGACGCTCATGCTCGCGGGGCTGCGCGACGTCCTCGTGATCACGACGCCCGAGGACCAGTCGGCCTTCGTGCGCCTCCTCGGCGACGGGTCGCATTTCGGCGTCCGGATCTCGTACGCGGCGCAGCCGAAGCCCGAAGGCCTCGCGCAGGCGTTCCTCATCGGAAAAGACTTCGTCGGGCAGGACGGCGTCGCCCTCGCGCTCGGGGACAACCTGTTCTACGGCCACGGTCTGCCCGAGATGCTCCAGCGCGCCGCGAGCCGCGCCGCGGGCGCGACCGTGTTCGCGACGCGCGTCCTCGACCCGCAGCGCTACGGCGTCGTCGAGTTCGACGCGAAGGGCCGCGCGATCGGGCTCGAAGAGAAGCCGCCGGCCCCCCGCTCGAACCTCGCGGTCACGGGCCTCTACTTCTACGACAACCGCGTCCTCGACGTCGCCGCGAACCTCAAGCCTTCGGCCCGGGGCGAGCTCGAGATCACGGACGTGAACCGGGCTTACCTTCAGACCGGCGACCTCCACGTCGAGATCCTCGGGCGCGGGATGGCGTGGCTCGACACGGGCACGCACGAGGCGCTGCTCCAGGCCTCGAATTTCATCCAGGCCATCGAGGCCCGGCAGGGGCTCAAGGTCGCCTGTCCCGAGGAGATCGCCTGGAACAACGGATGGATCACGTCGGAGGACGTCGCGCGGCTCGCCGGAAAGATGAACAAGAACGAGTACGGCGCGTATCTCCTGCGCATGCTCGAGGAGGGACGACCGTGAAGCAGACCCGACGCGATCTCCTGAGGACCGCCGCAGCGGCAGCCGCAGCCTCCGCCCTGGAAGGAGCCGCCTGCTGGGGGCGGAGGAGAAGAAGACGCTCCTGATCCTCGGGGGCACGCGTTTCCTCGGCCCCGCCGTCGTCGAGGCCGCCCGCAAGAGCGGATGGAAGATCTCGCTCTTCAACCGGGGCAAGTCCAACCCGGGGCTCTTCCCGGACCTCGAGCACCTCCCGGGCGACCGCAACGGCGACCTCAAGTCCCTCGAGGGGCGCTCGTGGGACGCGGTCGTCGACACGTCGGGCTACTTCCCCCGGCAGGTGACGGCCTCCGCGGCGCTCCTCGCCCCGCACGTTTCGCAGTACGTCTACATTTCCTCGATTTCCGCGTTCGCCGACCTCAGCAAGCCGGGCGTCGACGAGAACGGCCGCCTCGCCGAGCTCAAGGATCCGAACGCCGACAAGATCACGGAGGGGAACTATGGCGGCCTGAAGGCCGCGTGCGAACGCGCCGCCGAGGCCGCGATGCCCGGTCACGTCACGAACGTGCGTCCCGGCCTCATCGTCGGCCCGGACGACGTCTCGGACCGGTTCACGTACTGGCCCGTGCGCGTCGCGCGGGGAGGCGAGGTGCTCGCCCCGAACCGGCCCGAGGACGCCGTCCAGTTCATCGACGTGCGCGACCTCGGGGCGTGGATCGTGCGGTGCCTCGACACGAAGACCGTCGGCGTCTTCAACGCGACCGGTGAGCCGCTGCCCGTCGGGACGCTCCTCGACACGTGCAAGTCCGCGAGCGGGAGCGACGCGCGCTTCACGTGGGTGGACGCGGCGTTCCTCGAGGTGCAGAAGGTCTCCGCGTGGAGCGACCTCCCCTGCTGGCTCCCGCCGACGGGGGAGGACGCGGGCGGGAACAAGGTCTCGAACGCGAAGGCGGTCGGCAAGGGTCTGACGTTCCGGCCGCTGAAGGACACGTGCCGGGACACGCTCGCGTGGTTCCGGACGCTGCCCGCCGAGCGGCAGGGCAAGCTCAAGTCGGGGCTCACGGCCGAGCGCGAGACGGCCGTCCTCTCGGCGTGGCACGAGGCGCAGGCGAAGAAGGCCCCGAAGGCCGGCTGAACCCGGTGGACCCACGGCGCGCCGACCCTTCCCTCCTCTCGCGCTTCGTGCGGGTCGAGCCCGGAGAGGGCCCGGGCCTCGCCTGGGCGTCCGTCTCGTTCTTCTTCCTGCTCAGCGGCTACTACATCATCCGTCCGCTGCGCGAGGAGATGGGCGCGTCCGCCGGCGGCGGCTTCGCGCTGAACTGGCTGTTCATCGGGACGCTCGGTGGGACGTTCCTCGTCACGCCGCTCTTCGGGGCGCTCGTCTCGCGCGTGCCGCGTCGCGTCTTCGTCCCCGTCGTCTACCACGCGCTCGCCGCGAGCTTCGTCGCGTTCTACGTCGCGCTCAGCGTCCTCTCCGGGCCGCACCGCCTCGGGGTCGCCCGCTTCTTCTTCATCTTCGTGAGCACGTTCAACCTCCTCATCGTCTCCGTGTTCTGGGGATTCCTCGCGGACCTCTTCCGCTCCGAGCAGGCGAAACGCCTCTTCGGCGCGATCGGTCTCGGCGGGACGCTCGGCGGGATCGCGGGCGGGACGATCACGGCGAGCCTCGCGAAGACGCTCGGGCCCGTCCCGCTTCTCCTCGTGGCCGCCGCCCTGTTCGAATGCGCCGTCTTCTGCATGTCCCGGCTCGCGCGGGCCTATCACGTGGACGAGCGCTCCAGTGGGGACGCGGCCGCGCGCCCCGCCGCGCCGGCCGCGCCGGACGCGCCCGCGGGCGGCGTCCCGCCAGGCACCGGTGCGCTCTCCGGGCTGCGCCTCTTCGCGAAGTCCCGCTATCTCCTCGGGATCGCCTCGTTCCTCCTCCTCTACACCGTCGGGTCGACGTTCCTGTACCTCGCGCAGGCACGCATCGTGCGCGCCGCGTTCCACGACGCCGGCTCGCGCACGGCGTTCTTCGCGAAGGCCGACCTCACCGTGAACGTCCTCACGGCGTTCATGCAGCTCTTCCTCACGGGCCGGCTCCTGCCGCTGGTCGGCCTCGGGCCGGCGCTCGCGTTCCTCCCGCTCCTGACGAGCGCCGGGTTCTTCGCGCTCGGCGCCTCGCCTACGCCCGTGACGCTCTTCGCCTTTCAGGTCTCGCGGCGCGCCGCCGAGTTCGCGTTCGTGAAGCCCGCGCGCGAGGCCCTCTTCACGGTCGTCTCGCGCGAGGAGAAGTACTCCGCGAAGAGCTTCATCGACACGTTCGTCTACCGGACCGGTGACGCGTTCGGCGCGCTCGCCGACCGTCTCGTCGCGTTCCTCGGGCTGGGCCCCGCCGGCTTCGCGTGGGCGTTCCTGCCCGTCGCCGGGCTCTGGATGTGGAACGCGCTCGCGCTCGGCAGCCGCCAGCGGACGCTCGCGCGCGAGCGCGAAGGCCCGTCCGGCGCCTTGCCCGCCGTCTCGTGATTCAGATGGCTCATGGCGGCGCCGCGGGGCGGCGCCGACCTTTGCGGAGGGAGAGGTCCGCCATGAAGGTCCGCGACATCATGTCCCGGAAGGTCCAGACGATCGACGTGAACGAACGGGCGGAGACCGCCTGGAACCTCATGAAGTGGCGCCGCATCCACCACGTCGTCGTCACCGATGGTCCCGGACGGGTCGTCGGCGTCATCTCGGCGCGCGACCTCGGCGGCCGCGACCGCGAAGACGCACGCAAGCTGCGCCCCGTCGGCGCCATGATGACCTCGTACGCCGTCAAGGCCGTCCCCGACATGCCGTTGAAGCAGGCCGCGAACGTCATGCGCGGCTGGAACATCGGCTGCCTGCCCGTCGTCGAGGACGGCGAGCTCGTCGGGATCGTGACGGTCTCCGACCTCCTGAGGATCGTCGCCGAGGGCGTCGAGCGACAGGTTGCCCCGCTCGGAAAAACGGTGTCCGTGAAGAGGGCGGCCCCGGCGAAGAAGGCGGCGCCGAAGGAAAAGCCGCGCCGCTAGAGACCCCGGGCCGTCCGGCCGCGGACCCGGTCAGCCCGCCTCGACCCAGGCGACGGCCGAATCGAGGTCCTCGAACGCGCGTAGCTCGAACGGCGCCGCTTCCGCGTGCGCTTCGGCCATGCGCGCCATCCCGAAGCCCGCGCCGGGCGCCGCGACGACCGCGCAGCGGCGGCCGGCGAGCCGGCTCGCGTGCCGCGCGAAGAACTCGACCATCCTCAGGAGCTCGTCGCGGCCGGGCGCGACGGAACGCGCGCGCTGGTCCCCGAGAAAGTGGACGCCGGGCGCGAAGCGCGGGTCCGCAAACAGGCGCTCCATCGTGGTCGCCCACTCCTCGAAGTCCGTTCCGGACGCGCACCTCACGTGGACGTGGTGCGCTCCCTCGGGGAACGAATAGTCCACGCTCGTCTCCTCTTCTCGACCTGGGGCGCCCCGCGTCCGGGTCGTGGCGCTGGAAAAAAGGGCCCGGCGGATGCCGGGCCCCGATTCCGACTATGGAGCGGGACACGAGGGTCGAACTCGCGACATCTACCTTGGCAAGGTAGCGCTCTACCACTGAGCTAGTCCCGCTCAGGAGCCCCGAAAGATAAGGGACGGCGCCCCGGGTGTCAAGGCGAGCGCTTCTCCCGGTCCGTCACCCCGGGTGCACGGCGTCGTCGAGTTTACGCTCCGCCGTCCGCGCCGAACGCGCCCTTGATCCACGTCACGGAGGCCGGCTCGTCACGGATCGCGACGACGTCGAACCGCACGGACCCCCCGCGCCCCGGGTGGGCGGCAAGCCACCGCCGGGCGGCACGCACGACGCGGAGGCGTTTCGTGCGCGTCACGGCCTCGGCGGGCTCCCCAAGCGCCGCGTCGCGCCGCCTCTTCACCTCGACGAAGACCGTCGTCGCGCCGTCGAGCGCGACGATGTCGATTTCTCCGTTCGCGTAGCGCACGTTGCGGGCGAGGATGGAGAGAAGATTTTCTTCGAGTAGTAAGGAGGCGAGGTCCTCGCCGCCTCGGCCGCTCAGCTGCTTCCGAGAGGTCCGAGGAGAGATTTCTTCGAGTGGAAGAGAGGCCGGGGCGGGCGCCCCGCCCGCCGGGGTCACGGCCGCCTCGCCGGGCCGCCCTCCCCTCTTCCCCTTTCCAAGGAAATCTTCTTCTTTCTCTCTTTCTTGCTCTTTCTCTTTCTTCCTGCTCTTCCTCTTCCGCGCGATCCCGAGCGTCTTCAGCCGCTTCTTCCAGTCGACGCTTTCGTCGGGGCTCACGGGGGGAGGATAATTCTCCCCGCCATGAGCGACACCGTCCTCGTCCACTGTCCCGAATGCGCGTCCACCCTGAAGGTCGACCCCGAGACGGGTGCCGTCCTCTCGCACGAGACGGCCGCGCACAAGAACAAGCTCGGGTCGCTCGAGGAGGCGGCCCGCGAGAACGCGCGCCGCAAGGAGCGCGCCGAGGACCTCTTCGCGGCGACCGTCGAGCGCGAGAAGAACAAGTCGAGCATTCTCGACAAGACGTTCAAGGAAGCTCTCGAGCGGGCGAAGGCCGACCCGTCGAAGCCGAAGGGCATCTTCGACGACGAGTAGGGTTCAGTCGGAATAGTCCAGGAACCAGAACAGCCAGGACAGGGCCCCGAAGAGGCACGTCCCGAGGAAGATCCACACGGCGAGCATCGGCCACCGATCGTGGTAGGTTTCCTGCATCTTCCAGTAGATCGCGACGATGACCAGACCCGCGACGATGCCGTAGATCCAGCGGCGATACCGCCGCCAGCGGTCCTCGGCCTCCTCGTTCTCGACCTGCCGCAGCATCGCGACGGCGCGGCGCTTCTTCTCGACCTCGCGCTGGCGCGCCTTCATCCCCTCCGTCACGAGCGGCTCGTTCACGCCCGTCGGCGGGCGGTAGCTCCCGGTCTTGGCGCCGGGCGTGTAGATCGCCGGCGCCACGGGGCCGATCACGCGCGGGGCGGTCTTCGCACCGGTACCCGGCGCGGGGCTCGGCGGTTTCGGTTCGTCCGGCACGTCGAGTCCTAGTTTACGCCGTCCGGGTCGCTCCGGGATGGGCCGGCAGGGCCCGGGCCGCGAGCTCGAGGACGTCGAACGGCTCGGTCGTCCCGCCCGTCTCGGTCTGGGCGTTCCCGAGCATGACCATGCAGAACGGGCACGAGACGCCCACGGCGTCCGTGCCGTTCTCCTGGATCTCCGCATAGCGCGTCTGGTTGATGCGCGTCCCGATCTTCTCGTCCAGCCACATCCGCCCGCCGCCCGCCCCGCAGCACAGCCCGGCGTCGCGCGAGCGCGGCAGCTCCTTCAGGGTGAGGCCCGGGATCGCGTTCAGGACATCGCGGGGCGCGTCGTAGACGCCGTTGTACCGGCCGAGGTAGCACGGGTCGTGGAACGAGATCGTCCGCTCGACACGGCCCGTGAGCGTGATCCGCCCCTCGGCGACGAGCTTCGCGACGAGCTCGGTCCCGTGCATGACCTCGTACTTCCCGCCGAAGTCGGGGTACTCGTTCGCGAGCGTGTTGAAGCAGTGCGGGCAGTTCGTGACGATCCTCTTCACGCCGTAGCCGTTCATCGTCTCGACGTTCTGCTGCGCGAGCGTCTGGAAGAGGTATTCGTTGCCGAGGCGGCGCGCCGCGTCGCCCGTGCACGTCTCCTCGCTCCCGAGGATCGCGTAGGTGACCCCCGCCTCGTGGAGGAGGCGCGCGAGCGCCTGCGAGACCCTCTTGCCGCGCTCCTCGTACGAGCCGGCGCAGCCGACCCAGAACAGCACCTCGACGCCGCCGGCCTCCTTCGCCTCGGACATCGTCAGGACCGGGAACGGCAGGTCCTTCGCCCACGCGCCGCGGTCCGACGCGGCGAGGTTCCACGGGTTGCCCTGGCGCTCCATGCCGTTGAACGCGGTCTGCGCCTCCTTCGGGAACTCGCTCTTTTCGAGGACGAGGTGGCGTCGCAGGTCCGTGATCTTGTCGACGTACGTGATCCCGACCGGGCACGCGTGCTCGCAGTAGCGGCACGTCGTGCAGGCCCAGACCGTCTCGGGGTCGATCCACCCGCCGACGAGCGGCTTGCGCGCGGCGAGGCGCGCCTCGGCGGTGCCGTCGCCGCGGCCGGAATCGGCGTCCAGGAGGTCGTCCGCGTCCGCGTAGAGCACGTTCCTGAGGTCCACCGTGAAGCCCTTCGGCGTGAGCGGCTTGCCCGTGAGGTGCGTCGGGCAGATCTCGCGGCAGCGCCCGCACTCCGTGCACGTGTAGAGGTCGAGCTTCTGCTTCCAGCTGAAGCCCTCGACCTTCCCGACGCCGAAATGCTCCGTCTCCGCGGCCTTCTCGATGTCGAACGTCGCCATCTTCCCGGGCGGATCGAGCTTCGCGAAGTAGAGGTTCGGGAGCGCCGTGATGACGTGGAAGTGCTTCGCGAACGGCAGGTAGTTGCCGAAGACGAGGATCGCGACGAGGTGCCCCCACCAGGAGCCGAAATAGATGCTCTGCAGGGAAGATGGAGAGAGAGAAGAGATTTGCTTGGAAAGGAAATAGGTCACGGGCTCCCAGCTCCCCGGGAACGCGACGGCGGTGCGGGCCGCTTCGGCCGCTGCATTCACTTTCGAAGAAAGAACTGCGCCTCCCGCGCCCACATATCCCGCGATTTCGGCGCCGCTTCTCCCGAGCAGCGCGAAGCGCGCGGCCCCCGCCGCCATGTCCGACACCATGAGGAAGCCGATCAGGAGGAGGATGAGGTCGGCGTCGAAGCTCGGGTCGAGGCGGTCCTTCTTGAAGAGGTGCCTGCGCCCCAGGGCGAGGACGACTCCCGCGAGCGTCGTCACGAGGACGACGTCCTTCAGGAGGAGGTAGCCCTCCCAGAAGCCCGGGGGGAAGAACGGGAGCGCCGCCCGCGGGAACAGGCCCTCGAAGACGAGGCTGAGCGTCCGCACCGTGAGGACGAGGAACCCGCTGAAGATGAGCGCGTGGTAGAGGCCCGCGTACGGGTCGCGGAACATCTTCTTCTGGAAGAGCCCGTACGTCAGGACGCTCCTGATCCGCGCCCACGGCCGGTCCAGACGGTCGTCCGCCGCGCCGGCTCCCAGCGTCAGGAGCTGGATCCGGCGGGACATCGTGTACGCGAAAAAGGCAAGGGCGGAAAGCAGGACGAGAGCGAAGAGGACCGTGCCCGGCATCCCGAGGAAGCGGGCCTGGGTGGGCGTGATGATCATCGTGCCCGAGGATATATCGTGCCGCTCTGGTAAGATAAGCCGTGGAATCTCCGTCCCTTCAACGCGTTCCCCGACACGGGAGTACCGAGATGACGTCTCGCCGAAGCCTCTTCGGAACCGCGTCCGTGGCCCTCGTCGTGGCGACCCTCGCGTTCGCATCCGCGGCGCCGGCCGCCGCCCCCGCCGGAACGGACCTCTGGGGCGGCCCCGCGGCCCGGGGCGGCGGGAACAACGCCACGTTCGACACGACAATCACGATCTCGTCTCTCGGCGCCGCGAGCGGCTCGGTCGACTACATCGTCGCGGGAACCGTCGCCGCGACGCTGACGTTCTCGCTTCCGAGCCGCGGCATCGCCTCGCTCGCGACGCCCGCCGCGCTGGAGGGCATGGGCGCGTTCCTCTATCACGTCCGCTCCGACGCCTCCGTGACGGCGTGGTCCGAGACGTACAACGACTCGCCGAACGGCCGCTATTCGACGTCCTTCGGGGCGTTTCCGGTCTCCGACTTCCTGACCGCCGGCGACGAGGCCTGGGGCGGAGGCGCCGACGCCTCCACGTCCACGGACCCGGGCCGCGCCCGCACGAACGTCGGCGTCCTGTGCAGCCCGTTCGGGCCGCAGGGCTGCAACGTCGAATGGGCCGTCTTCGACGGCGGGACGTTGATCGGGTCGGGCAACCTCTACGCCGCGCCCGGCAGCGCCGCGCAGGAAGCGCTCTCGACGCTCGTCCCCGCCGCCGCCGAGAAGCCGAAGCTCGGGATCCGTGCGCGCGTCTCCTCGGGGTCCGCGTCGCCGTACGCGGTCAAGAACGACAACCGCACGAGCGACGGAGTCGGGATCCCGCTCTCCGTCGTGCGGAGCGCCTTCTCGACGGCGCCCACGATCAACTCCTTCACGATCACGCCGACGACCGGCTGCTCGCCGCTCACGGCCCTCGCGACGTGGGTCACGACGGGCGCCGACCACGTGAACGTCACGGGCGCGTCGGGCGACCTCCCGGCGGTCGGCTCGACGAGCATCACGGCCGTCGCGACCGGCGACGTGATCCTCACGGCCGTCGCCCCGTCCGGCGCGACCGCCACGCAGCCGAAGAGACTCACCGTGAACCCGCCCACCGACCCGCCGACGCCGTCGCCGGCCTCGGTCGTGACGGCGATCGGCGTCCTCACGACGGGCCTCCTCCCGATCAACGTCGGGACCGTGACGGCGACGTTCGACCGGCACGACTCGACGGGCTCGACGTTCACGCTCGTCGGCAACCAGTTCTCGTACCGGGCCGGAAGCGTGATCGGCACGGACGTCGTCCGCCTCACGTCGCAGGGCCTCTGCGGGCCGGGCACGGCGACGTTCACGGCCCAGGTCGTCGACCCGGGCACGCCGGTCGTCACGTCCTTCACGGCCGACCCGCCGCGCGGCTGCGGCACCGTCAGCAACATCGTCCTCGCGTGGACGACCGAGAACGCGCGCAGCGTCATCATCGACATCGCGCCGGCCCCGTTCCAGTACTCGCCGAACGGCGCGACGGGCGTGACGATCTCCGGCACGACGACCGCGACGCTGACCGCGTTCGGCATCTTCGGGAACCCGCAGTCCGCGCAGGCCATGCTCACGATCCCCGTCGACCCGCAGGCCTACGTGCCGATCCTGAACCCGAACAGCATCATCGTGCCCCCGAGTTCGCCGACCGTCCTCCTGACGGTCACGGGCGTCCCCGACCCGACGGAGCTGCGCTGGCTCTTCATCCAGAACCGCTCCGGCAGCCTGTTCCAGACGACACAGACGCCCGGCGTCTTCGCCTACGTGCCCGGGTTCAAACCCGGCGTCGACATCGTCCGGATCTTCTTCACGAACGGCTGCGGCGCCGAGTACGCGGAGTTCACGGCGACCGTGCAGTAGGGAAGAACCGAAGAGAAGATCTTCTTAGAAGGTCGAGAGGGCCGAAGCTCCGGGTGCCCCTCGTACGCGACGTCGAGCGACGCGCGTCCGGGGGGCCTTTCATTCGACTGATCGGCGCGCGCGGCGCTCGAGAGCGAAGGCCAGAAGGCCCCGGAAGGTCCGGGGCCTGAGCGATCGCGGTAGAGGGGCACCCGGAGCTTCGGCCCGCTACGCCTTCATCTTCTTCGCCGCTTCCGTCATCGCGGGGACGATCTGGAAGAGGTCGCCGACGATGCCGTAGGTCGCGACCTTGAAGATCGGCGCCTCGGGATCCTTGTTGACCGCGACGATCACCTTCGAGGAGCCCATGCCCGCGAGGTGCTGGATCGCGCCCGAGATCCCGCACGCGATGTAGAGCGACGGCGAGACGACCTTGCCGGTCTGCCCGACCTGGTGCTCGTGTCCGATCCAGCCCGCGTCCACCGCGGCGCGCGAGGCGCCGAGCGCGGCGCCCAGCTCCTTGCAGAGCGCGCGCAGGATCGGCCAGCTCTCCGGGCCCTTGATCCCGCGGCCGCCGGACACGATCTTGTCCGCCTCGGCGACGTCGATCTCCCCTGCCGCCGCGGCCTCGATCTTCACGACTTTCCCGCGTATTTTCAGCGGCGGGTCGATCGCGACCACCTCGCCCGCGCCGGGCGCGTCCGACTTCTGAGCCGGGAAGACGTTCGGGCGCGGCGTCGCGACCTGGATCGCGGCGGACGGCGCGGCCGACACGGTGACGCGCGCCTTGCCCGAGTACACGGGGCGCGAGCCGACGAGCCGCCCGTTCTCGACGTCGAGCGCCATGACGTCCGAGAGGACGCCGACGCCGCGCCGCGCCGCGAACCGCGCGGCGACGTCCAGCCCCATCGCCGTCGCCGAGACGAGGACGATGGAGGGATTGAAGGCCGAAGCCGCCGCGTCGAGCGCGGCCGTGTAGCCCTCGGAGGAGAAGAGCGCGAGCTCGGGCTTGTCGGCGACGAACACCTTCGCGGCGCCGTAGGCGGCGAGCTCGGAGGCGAGGGACCCGATGCCGGATCCGGCAACGACGGCACCGAGAGAACCGTTGGTTTTCTTGGAAAGTGAATGGCCGAGGGTCAGCGCCTCGAGCGAGCTCTTTCTCAGTTTCCCGTCGCGCTGTTCGATGAAGACGAGGACGTTCGACATGCGATCTTTCCCTCTTACCTTCTAAGAAATCTTCTCTTCTCTTTCTTTCTTCCTCAAAGAACTTTCGCTTCTTCGCGCAGCAGCCGCAGGAGCTCCGTCGCCGCCTTCGCCGGGTCGTCCGCCGGGATGAGCTTCACGGCCTGCCGCGGCGGCGGAAGCTCGAGCTTCGTCCAGCGCACGCTCGCCGCGTCGCCGGAGATCGTCGCCGGATCCACGCCGAGGTCGGCGGGCGTCTTGACGGCGATCGTCTTCTTCTTCGCCGCCATGATCCCCTTGAGCGACGCGTAGCGCGGCTCGTTCAGCCCCTTCGTCGCCCCGATCACGCATGGGATCGGCAGCTCGACGATCTCCTGCGCACCCTCGATCTCGCGGTGCACGGTCACGCCGGCGCCCGTCCACTCGAGCTTCGTGACGAGGTTCGCGTGCGGCAGGTCGAGGAGCTCGGCGAGCATCGGGACGAGCACCTGCGCGTCCGTGCCGACGCCCTTGTTGCCCATCCAGACGACGTCGTGCGGCAGAGGCTTGACCGCGCCCGCGAGGAGCTTCGCGACGCCGAACGAGTCCACCTGCGAGAGCCCGTCCGACGCGATGCGGACGGCGTCGTCGGCGCCGCGCGCGAGGCACTCGCGCAGCCCGGCGTCGGCGCGCGCGGGGCCGAACGTGACGGCCGTGACGGTGCCGCCCGAGGCCTCCTTCGCCTTGAGCGCGGCCTCGAGCCCGTACTCGTCGTACGGCGAGACGATCCACTTGACGTCGCCCTCGTCGATGGAGACGCCGTCCGGGGCGACCTTGACCTTCGTTTCGGTGTCGGGAACGTAGGCGATGCAGACGATGTGGTTCATGGCGCCAGAACCGTAACACGGATTCTGCAACGCGTCACCCCGAACATGAGCCGTGGCTCATTGACGCGCCGCCGCCGCGCAACCGCTTGGATGGGGCGAGGTTGCGTGCCCCGCCCGCCCGGGCTCCCGGCGGGTGAGACTCGGCCGCACGGGAGGTGGCCGATGGCGCCCGCGAAGGTCAACCTGAGAGAGAAGCTCGCGCTCTTCACGACGCACTGGGACCCGAAGATCGTCGCCGAGCTGAACGGCCAGCACGTGAAGCTCGTGAAGTTCCAGGGGCCGTTCACGTGGCACGCGCACGAGAAGGAAGACGAGATGTTCCTCGTCGTCGAGGGCTCCTTCGACCTCGAGTTCCGCGACCATACGGTCCGCCTCGCGGCAGGCGAGTTCTGCGTCGTCCCGAAGGGCGTCGAGCACCGGCCGATGGCCGAAAAGGAGGCGCACGTCCTCCTCTTCGAGCCCGCGGCGACGCTCAACACGGGCGACGCCGGCGGCCCGCTCACGAAGGCGACGCTCGACCGGATCTGACGCCGGGCGCGCCGCTTAAGATCCCGAGGTGCGCCGCGCCCGCGCCCTTCTGCTCCTTCTCCCCCTCGCCGTCCGCGCCGACGCCGGCCAGGTCCTCACGTTCTCCGAGGACGGGACGCGGGACGGCACGCCGTACCGCTCGTCGCTCACGCTGCGCGTCTCGCCCGAGGGCGTGCGCGCCGAGGCAACGGACCTCTCGACGCCCGGCGCGAAGCCCGTCGTCTACCTCTACGTCGCGAAGGACGATCGCATCCTCCCGATCGACCCGCCGACCGCCCCCGTCATCTCGAAGGCGACGATCGCGGCCGTCGAGGAGCGCGCGCGCGCCGCGGGGAAGAAGCGGCGCCCGGGTGCCTTCACGGCGACGCCGCTCCATTCGGCGCAGGCGTTCGGGAGGTTCACGTGCGAGGCGTGGGCCGTGAGGCGCCCGGGACGGACGACGGAGATCGTCTGCCTCGCGGACCCGGAGGCGGCCGGCATCGACGCCGCGACGCGCGCGCCCCTCGCGCGGATGAACGCGCTTTTCGTCCCGTTCGTGAATGCGGCGCGCCTCGCCGAGGGGGACGCGCGCGAGGCGTTCGACCCCTATACGCTCGAAGCCGGCTTTCCCGTCCGCACGTTCCGGTCGAAGGACGGCGTCGTCGAGCTCGACGCGCGGCTCGTCTCCGTCGAGAACGCGGACCTGCCGGCCGACCTCTTCCGCGCGCCGGCGGCGGGACCGCCCGCCACGCCGGGGCCGCCCGCTTCGACGCGCGCCGCGGCCGCCGACCGCTCGATCCCGCTGGAGCGATGGGCCACGCGCGGCATGCCGGACCCGGGGCGGGCGTGGGCGGGCGCCGATTACGAGGCCGCGGCCACGCTCCTCGAGGCCGCCGCGAAGGAGGACGCGACGCTCCTCCCGCGCGAGACGAGCCCTGACTCCGGCGCGCTCTTCCGCCGCCTCGTGAGCCCCGAGAACCTCGCGCCCGCGCAGGGGAGCGGGCCCGCGGACGCGCGCGCGAAGGCCGGGGCCGGCGTCCTCGCGGGCGCCGACCGCCTCACGCTTCTGTGGGCCGCCGCGTACCGCGACGACGCGGCGCGCGGAGGAGAGCTCGCGGCGCTCATGGCGTTTACGCTGCGCGCCGCGCGCGACGTCGTCCCGCTCGCGGACGCCGCCGTCGCCGCGTCGCCGAAGAAGAACCCCCTGCGGGCGGCCCGCGTCGAGAGCCTGAGGAGGACGCACGCGGCGCTCGCCTCCATCGTGAACGCCTGCCTCGCGGGCCTCGCGACGGCGGGAGGCTTCCGGCCCGCCGAGCGGCTGCGCCTCGCGCGCGCCTTCGAGGAGAACGTGCCCTCTCTCGCGTCGTACCTCCCGCCCGCCGACCGGAACGCGCTCCCCGCGCGCCTGAAGAGGATGTCCTCCGCGGAGGCAGATCCGGCCGTGAAGGACGCGCTCGACCGCACCCGCGCGGCGCTCGCGCGAACCGCGTCCGCGAAGCCGACCCCGAAGGCGGCCTGAGCGCGTGCGCTGGCCGCTCCCGTTCCTCGCGCTCTGCCTCGCCGGGGCTTTCGGCTGCCTCGCGCTCCACGCCGCGTGGTGCCTCGGGCGGTCGCCCGCGCCGCTCGCGGTGCCCGTCGCGCTCGACCTCGGGATCGCCCTCGTCTGGCTGCCGGCGGTCGCCGTCTTCGCTCTCCGCGCGCGGCGGCGCTTCGGGAGCCCGTTCGCGCCCGCGCTCGTCCGCGCGTTCTTCCCGACGCTCTTCGACGGGACGCCCGCGTGGCTCAGGCGCGGGGCGATCTCGGCGGTCGCGTACGCGGCTCTCTTCCTCTTCGCGCGCTGGGTGTGGCAGCTCGACGACCCGGCCGCGACGTGGGCCGCGCCCGGCGACCCCGAGCTGACGGCCCTCGCGTTCGCGTTCTACGTCCTCTCGGCCGCCGTCCTCGTCGGGGCGGGGCGGGACCGCGCGCCCGGGCCGCGCGCGCTCTGAGAGAATCGGCGCGGAGGCGTTCCGCCCTCACCCTCCCGAAAGGAGACATCCCATGCTCGTCCTCGCAGGCGCTCTCCTCCTCGCGCTCGGCGTCGCGTCCGGACTTTTCCTCGCGCTCGCGCCGTTCGGGCTCGTGGCCGTCGCGCCGGGCCTCGCGCTCTGGATCCTCTTCCCGCTCTTCACGACGGCGGGCTACCTGCTGCTCGCGTTCCCCTCGCGCCCGCCGGCCGTCGTCCTGCTCTCGAAAGTCGCGGGCGGCCTGCTCCTCGTCCTCGCGCTCCTCGCGGCGCTCGGCCTGTTCGCCGCGGCGTCCGACACGCTTCACGCGACGCGCTCGACGCTCGCGCTCTGGTACGTCCTCGGGTTCGGGCTGCTCCTCGGCGTGGCCGGCCTCTCGGCGCACCGCCCCGCGGGCCACGCGCCCGCCCCGGGCGCCGCGCGGTAGCGCGGGCGCAACGAGAAAACGGGCGGGGCGCTCGCCGCGCCGCCGCCCGCCTTCCCTCGCGGAAATCTCTACCGGGTCGTCAGGGGTGCAGCGAGGCGTAACGCGCCTGGAGCACGTCGCGCGACTCGTTCAGGACCGCGTCCACCGTGATGCAGCCCTCGACCGGGCAGACCTCGACGCACTTCGGGGCGTCGAACGCGCCGACGCACTCCGTGCACTTGTCGGCCGCGACCACGTAATAGGACTCGCCCTGGCTGATCGCCGTGTTCGGGCAATCGGGCTCGCAGTTGCCGCAGTTGATGCACTCTTCGCTGATCTTCATCGCCATGGTGGTCACCTCTCTCCGAGACGAACGGTGACACGCCGGGACCGGCGGGAAAATGATGCAGACAAATCACCCTGACGCGGCGCGCAAACCTTTCTGCGCCAGGTACGTAGGATTTCCGCATGGGCCCCCTCGCGATCCTCCCCGCGCTCGCGTTCCTCGTGCTGGCGGCGCACTTCTTCCGGGGCGGCGACGTCGCCCTCTTCGCGGTCGCGCTGCTCTTCCTGCCGCTCCTCGTCGTGCCGCGCCGGTGGGCGGCGCGCACGCTCCAGGCCGGGCTCGTCCTCGGGGCCCTGGTCTGGGTCCGCACGCTGGCGGCGTTCGCGGGGCAGCGCCGGGCGATGGGGCTCCCGTACACGCGGCTCGCCGTCATCCTGTGCGGCGTCGCGCTCGCGACGGCCGCGTGCCTCCTCGTCTTCCGGTCGGAGCGGGTGCGCAAGTTCTTCCACCTCGAGGCCGCGCGCCCGGTATGAGCCTTGCTCCTCCTCGAACGGGAGGCGCGAGATGAGCGACGACCGCGACGAGACCCCCGAGACGCCGGACAGGCCCCTTCCGACGGGAATCGCGGACCCGGACCACGGCACGCGCACGCGCCGGTCCGACCGCCCGGAGTTCGACGCGGGCGAGGACGCGATGCGCGACGGCATGAGCACGGAGGCCGCCTCGGTGGACGAGAGCGAGACGATGGCCTCGACGGGCGACTCCGAGTCGATGTTCCGCGAGGTGGTCTCGGGAACCGCGACCGGCCTCGGCGTCGACCGCGGCGAGGCGACCGGGGTGGGGGGCCTCGCCGCCGGCGAGGATCTTGACCCCGTCGCAGAAGGGGACTACTGGCGCGAGGCGTTCGCGCGACGTCCGTACGGGGACGCGGACCGGTCGTACGAGGACTACGAGCCCGGCTTCCGGCTCGGATGGGAGACGGCCGCCGAGCCCCGGAACGCGGCGCTCTCTTTCGAGGAGATCGAGCCGGACCTGCAGCGGCGCTGGGAGCGCGGCGAGATCGAGGGCGACGCGCGCCGCGGCGCGGACGCGCTGACGTGGAAGCAGATGCGGGAGGCCGCGCGCGCCGCGTGGGAGCGCATCCGCCGCGGGATCGAGGAGCGCTCGCTCTAGGTTACAGGCCCATCAGGGCGAGCTTGTCGATGAGCGCGGCGACGCGGGGATGCGCCGTCAGCTCCTCCCAGAGCCAGCCGTGGGACTCCTTCATCGCGTCGAGGTGGGCCTTCACGGAAGCCCTGTCCTGCGCGAGGACGGCCTCGCGCAGCGCCTCGACCCGGACCTTCGTGTCGGACGTCGCGCGTTTGCCGAGCTTCTCGTGCAGGTCGTCGAAGGCGGCGTGGACGGCGTCGGAGTCGTCGTCGGGCTTCCGGGGCTCTGCCATGGGCCAATTGTCGCACCGCCCGACCGGCGCTCCCTAGGACGGGGGTGCCCTCCCGCTCGACCCGCGCTCCCTAGGACGGGGGCGTCCCGCTCCTTCGCGCATGAACTCGCTTCGCTCAAACAGCATGCGCGTGCGTCGCGAGACGCCCCCGTCCTCTTCGCGCTAATGTCTCTCTCTATGGACGCTCTTTCTAAGAATCTTCTCTTCAGACTCGTCTCCGAAAACCGCGTCGCCGCGCTCGGCACGCTGCACGACGGCGCGCCGTCCGTCTCGATGGTGCTGGCGGCGCCCGACCCGGCGTACTCCGTCTGGTTTCTCCACGTGAGCCGGCTCGCCTCGCACACGGGCGACCTCCTGAAGGACGGGCGCGTGAGCCTCATGCTCGCGATGCCCGATACGGGCGAGAGCGATCCGCAGCAGCTCGCGCGGCTGACGCTCGTCGGCAAGGCGACGGAGCTGTCGGACGGCTCGGCCGAGGAGGACTCCGCCAAGGCGATCTACCTCGCGAAGTTCCCGCACATGGCGGAGATCGTCGACCAGCTCGGCGACTTCTCGTTCTGGGTCGTCCGGCCGAAGTCCGCGCGGTTCGTGGGCGGGTTCGCGCGCGCGTTCACGCTGCAGCCCGACGACCTGCGCAAGGAGATCGCCGCGGGGGCGTCGGCGTGACGATCCCCTCCCTCGTGACGCGCGACGTCGTCCCGATCCTCCAGGTCGCCGTCGGGCCCGTCATCCTGATCTCGGGCGTCGGGCTCCTGCTCCTCTCGATGACGAACCGCTTCGGGCGGCTCATCGACCGCTCGCGCCAGCTCGCGCACGAGCTGCGCACGGCGGGCGAGGACGACCGCGTCGGCCTCATCGCCCAGGTGCGCATCCTCACGGCCCGCGCGCGGATCGTGCGGCTCGCGATCGCGCTCGCGACGACGAGCATCCTCCTCGCGTCGCTCCTCATCATCCTGCTGTTCCTCACGGCGCTCCTCGGGGTGGAGCTCGCCGTCGTGCTGTCGCTCGTCTTCATCGCGTGCATGGCCTGCCTGATCGCGTCGCTCGTGCTCTTCCTCCGGGACATCAACTTCTCGCTGCACGCCTTCACGCTGGAGATCGAGTCCGCCGCCCGGCACCGCCCCTGACGGCCGTTTCAGGTCGGAAAACTTACGCTTGACTTACGCTACGCCCGGACCTAGCTTTCGGGGGTGCCGGCGCTGCCCCTTCTTCCGCCCGAAATCGCCTCGCAGCTCACGACGGGGGCCGACCTCGCCGAGCGCGAACGGGGCAGCCGGCGGCCCGCGACGCTGCCCACGCGCGTCCCGGCCCTGGACCGCCTGCTCGGCGGGGGGCTGCCGCGGGGCTCACTGGTGGAGATCTGCCGGCGAGTTTCCCCCTCGTGCGGACTCTTTTCCGCGGCCCTCTCGGCGCTCGCGGCCGCGACGCAGTCGGGCGAGGGCGCCGCGCTCGTCGACCCCGGCGACCACTTCGACCCGCAGGGCGCCGCGGACTCCGGCGTCGACCTGCCGCGCCTCCTCTGGCTGCGCCCGCGCGGGCTGAAGCCGGCCCTCTCCGCGTGCGAGACCGTGCTCGCAACCGGCTTCGCGCTCGTCGTCCTCGACCTCGGGCTCTCGCGCGTCTCGCGGCGGCGCTTCGACGACGCCGTGTGGCTGCGCCTCGCGCGCCGCGCGCGCTTCCACGAGACGGCGCTCCTCGTCCTGTCGCCGTACCGCGTCACGGGCACCGCGGCGCACGCCGTCCTCTCGGCCGGCTCCGCGCGCGCCGCGTGGGACGCCGCGCGCATGGCCCAGCCGCTTCTCACCGGGCTCGAGGCGCGCGTCTCCCTCGACAAGTCACGCGACCACGGGGCGGAGGGGCGCGCGCGCGAAGCGCACGCGCCCCTCCGCCTCTCGCTCCTGGACGCGGTGAATGCAGGGAGGTTCGAAGAGAACGAAGAGAGAGAAAAGAAGATTTTCTTGGAAAGAGAAGAAACGAGAGAAGAGATCGCCGCTGCGGTTGCCGCCGGGGCATTCACCTTCTAAGAAATCCGAGAGGCGGCACACGAGGCGGGGCGCAACTGGAGAAGCGAGGCGGTGCGGCTGCCGGGGGCATTCACTTTCAAAGAAATCCGAAAAACAGCGGACCGCCGGGCGAGGCGCAGCAGGCGAAGCGGGGGGGTTCGGGCTGCGAGGGGCATTCACCTTCTAAGAAATCCGAAATCCGAAATCCGAAATCCGAAATCCGAAATCCGAAGCAAAGAAATTTTCTTTTCGTCATGCGTCTCGCCTGTCTCGTCGTGCCGCTCTTCCCCCTCGCCGCGCGGCTGCGCGGCGAGCCGGCGCTCGGCGACGAGGCCGTCGCCGTGTGCGAGGGCAACGGCACGGCCGCGTGCGTCGTCGCCGCGACGAAGAAGGCCCGCCGTGCCGGCATCCGCGCCGGCTTCACGCTCCCGCAGGCGCGCGCGCTCCTGCCGAACCTCCTCGCCCGCCCGCGCGACGCCGCGGGCGAGCGCGCGGCGCAGGAGGCGCTCCTCGACGCGGCCGGCACGATCTCGCCGCGCGTCGAGGACGGCGGCGAGGGCGTCGTCTACCTCGACGTCGACGGCCTCGCGCGCCTCTTCCCCGACGAGCGCGACCTCGGCCGCGCGCTCGTCGCCGCCGCGAAGAGCGAATCCCTCCCGGCGCGCTGCGGCGTCGCGGGCAGCAAGCTCGCCGCGCGCGTCGCGGCGTCGCTGCCCGACTCCCCCGTCGTCGTCCCGGACGGCGGCGAGGCCGCGTTCCTCGCGCCGCTCCCGCTCGCGAAGCTCGACCCGGACGCGGCCGCCGTCGAGACGCTCTCGCGCTGGGGCCTCTCGCGCGTCGGCGAGTTCGCGAAGCTGCCCGCGGCCGAGGTCGCGAGCCGCCTCGGCGACGCCGGCCACGCGCTCCACGAGATCGCGCGCGGCCGCGACCCGCGCCCGCTCGTCCCCCGCCAGCCCCCGCCGTCCTTCACGGAAGGCGTCGAGCTCGAGTGGCCGCTCCTCACGCTCGAGCCGTTCCTCGGGATGGCCGAGGGCGCTCTTCAGCGCCTCGCGCGGCGCCTCGAGTCGCACGCCTGCGGGTGCGTGCGCCTCGACGTCTCCCTCGTCCTCGACCCCGACGGCTGCGACACGCGAAGCGTCGACCTCCCCGCGCCCACGCGCGACGTCAAGACGCTGCTCTCCCTCCTCCGGCTCTCGCTCGAGGGCCGCCCGCCCGGCGCCGCCGTGACGGGCTTCTCGCTCTCGGCCGTGCCCGACGCGCCGCGGCGCGGCCAGCTCACGCTCTTCGGCCCGGCCGAGATCGCGCCCGATCGCCTCGCCGCAACGCTCGCGAAACTCTTTGCACTTCTCGGCGAGGGCCGCCTCGGGGCGCCGAGAACGGTCGACGGCCATCGCCCCGAGCGCTTCTCGCTCGAGCCGTTCGCGCCGCCGCCTCCCCCGCCCGAGCGCCGCCTCCCGAAGACGGGCCGCGGCCTCCTCGCCGTGCGCGTCCTGCGCCCCGCCGTGCCGCTCGAGGTCCTCGTCGAGGGCGAGCGGCCCGTCTCGCTGCGCGCGCTCGCCGAACCCGCGGCCGAGCCCGCGGCGGCGGCCGGCGGCGATCCCGCCGCGCGCCTCCCGCGCGCCGCGCCGGCGCCCGAGATCGCCGGCTCCGTGCGCGTCGCGTCCGGCCCGTGGCGCATGGAGGAAGGCTGGTGGCTCGACACGCCCGCCACGCGCGCGTACTGGGACGTCGAGCTCGCCGGCGGCGGCCTGTACCGCGTCTACCGCGACGAAGACGGCGGCGAGTGGTTCGCCGACGGCGTCTATGACTAGCTGCCACCGGACCGGCAGTCCGTGCGTACACATCACGCAGCCCGTGCGTAAACGTCAACCGCAACAAAGGAGGCCCTCATGTCCAAGGTCACGCTCGACACCGTCATCGACCATCTCCTCGCCGCGCTCAAGGAGGGAATCGACGGTCCCGGCAAGTGGGGCTTCTTCAGCGACTCCGGGCCCGAGGCCGGCCTCGCCGCGACGCTCAGGGCGCTGAGCGCGTCCGAGGCGTCGCGCGTCACGGGCGGCACGAGCATCGCGGCGCACGCGTACCACCTCGTCTTCTCCCTCGGCGCCACGGTCGCCTACATGAACGGCGACCGCACCCCGCAGGACTGGGCGCAGAGCTGGAGCGTCGTCTCCGTCACCGAGCCCACGTGGAAAAAGCTCCAGGACGACCTCAGGGCCGCGTTCGCCGAGACGAAGAAGGCCGTCGAGACGCTCGCGAAGACCGGCTTCGAGCCCGCGGGCCTCGCCGTCGGCGCGCCCGCCCACGTCGCGTACCACCTCGGCGCCATCCGCCAGAAGGTCGCGTTCCTGAAGGAGATGAAGCGCTGATGGTAGCCAGACTGCAACTGACCCTTCGGGAATCCACGTGAGAGACTTTCCATGAAAATGACGACCAAACGCCAGTCCGTGACCCTGTCCCTCCCGAGACGTCTCGTCCGGCGGGCAGAGACTCTCGCGGCCGCCCAGAACACATCACTCTCGAGCTTTCTCGCCGGAATTCTCCAGAAGCTCGTAGACGATCGCGACGCCTACGAAAGGGCGAAGGAACGCGCGCTCGCGCACCTGCGAGACGCGCGCCCCCTCGGAACGAAGGGCCGGATCACCTGGACTCGGGACTCTCTCCATGAGCGCCGCTGACCGGCGGGCCGCCCTCCTCGAAGGCGTCCGCGTCCGCAACCCCTTCAAATGAAGGACCCCGACCCGCCCGCCCCGCCCCGCCTCCTCGACCGCCTCCGCGCGGCCCTGCGCGCGCGGCATTACAGCCTGCGCACCGAGGAGTCGTACCTCCACTGGGTGCGGCGCTTCGTTCTCTTCCACGGCAAGCGCCACCCCGACGAGATGGGCGAGCCGGAGATCAACGCGTTCCTCTCCTCCCTCGCCACCGACGGCCACGTCGCCGCTTCCACCCAGAACCAGGCTCTCTCGGCGCTGCTCTTCCTCTACCGCCACGTTCTCGAGAAGCCGTTCCCCGAGATGCCCACGCTCGTCCGCGCCCGCCGTCCCGCGCGCCTTCCCGTCGTCCTCACGCGCGAGGAGGTCCGCCGCGTCCTCGCCAACCTCGGCGGCGAGGCGCGGCTCGTCGCGACACTTCTCTACGGCTCGGGCCTGCGCCTCATGGAAGCCCTGCGCCTGCGCGTCAAGGATCTCGACCTCTCGCGCAACGAGATCCTCGTGCGCGACGGCAAGGGCCAGAAGGACCGCGTGACGATGCTTCCTGCGACGCTCCGGCCCGACCTCGCCGCCCACCTCAAGGCCGTGCGCGCCCAGCACGAGCGCGAGGTCGCGCTCGGCGGCGGCGACGTAGCCCTGCCCGACGCCATCCGCATCAAGTACCCCGGCGCCGCGAAGAGCTGGCCGTGGCAGTACGTCTTTCCCGCCTTTCGCGAGAGCACCGACCCGCGCGGCGGCGAGGTGCGCCGCCACCACCTGCCCGAGACGCACGTCCAACGCGCCGTCAAGAAGGCCGTCGAGCGGGCGGGCGTCACGAAGCACGCCAGCAGCCACACCCTGCGCCACAGCTTCGCGACCCACCTTCTCGAGGCCGGCTACGACATCAGAACCATCCAGGAGCTGCTCGGCCACCGCGACGTCGCCACCACAATGATCTACACCCACGTCCTCAACACCGGCGGCCGCGGCGTCAAGAGCCCGCTGGACGGGCTGTAGGAAACACCGATGAGAGGACCCCTCGAGGCGCCCGTCGGCGCCCACATGCGGCCGGGAGCCAAGGGAACCCGCAAGGTCCTGCGCGAGTACGGGCCCAGGCTCGTCTGCGTGCGGTACCGGTATGATGAAACGCGGCGGAGACGCATCAAGACCGCCGAGATCGTCATCGAAGAGGTCCCATGGACGCCGCCCGAGAGCCGACTCGTCCGGATCGTCGTCAACGCTTGGGAGACCGCGCTCCACGCGCGGCTCAAGAAGGCGGGTGGCCGATGGACGGGCAGCGGGCCCTACTGGCGAATCCGATACGACCGGGCCGTGAAGCTGGGCCTCGCGAAGAGAATCCGGCCCAACCGGCCCGACGGGGAAGGCGACCCGACCGTCCAGGCCACCTCCAGAAAGCTTCGACCTGCAGAAACCCAGAAGCTCCTACCTGCGGAAACCTCACCCCTCAAACCCAGCCCTCGTTTCTGCCCATAGAAACCTCCCCATGACGTCTACTACCAGTTAGGCGTCGAACCGGCGCGCCATCGTGAACGATCCACAGCCGTCCTTCGTGGCTCTCATCGTCTGGGGAGCCGTTCGGCCTCGCTCGGCTACTGGCTTTGCCGCCGGCGCCCCTGGCTCACACTCTTCTGGGCCGCCGGTTCAATCTGTCTCCCGGTCGCTGCATTGGTCGGGGCGCCCAATTCGTCCAGCACGTACCGCGTCGTCGCCGTTGTGTCCCTCGCAGCAGGAATCGTCCTCCCTGTTATCGGTGCTGTTGCCGGCGGCTTTCGCTTTTGGTCGGAGGGAGCCACCATCGCGGGGCGGCAAGCCAACGTCGCGCCGGTCCATAACCCCGGTTCGGACCCGGCGCGCAGCGAGGAACAACAGAGAGCGGCTGAGCAGCGAGTGCGCCCGAAGTAGCGACGCCTAACACCTCATATCTGGACTCCTCCTTGGGATCAAGTGCGGGCGTTCTCTGGTCTTTCTCCCTCTAAGAAATCACGTGGCGTCGATTTGTCTGGGCGTTTCCGGCCTGGGCACGCGTTCGATGGCGATGAGCCGAGAAGGTCGCGACGGCACTCGTATCTACGGCCTCTTGTGTTGGAGCCTTCGTGGGCTCCGGGCCAGGATGAAATCCGCACACGGGGAGCCAATCGTTGTGACAGCGGCTTCTGTGAGCCAGAGGTGTTATCGGCTTTGCCCCGTGTCGGTCGGACCGAGCTCATCTGTCGCATCTTTCGCGTTCGTCGGCGGGAAGGCACTCTGACGGTTTCTCTCGTTTCAGACAGGAACGGTTGTTGGAGCGGTCGGCACGTCGAATCGTGGCTTGAAGGCCTCGCCCCGCGTGGCGACGGCCCAGATGATCCGGGCCAGCTTGTTGGCGACGGCGACGGCCGCGCGGTTTCGCCCGCGCCGTCTTTCCACCTCGAGTGCCCAGTGCTGCAGGTAATGCGGCCTTTTCGTGCGGTGGGCCGAGAGCAGCATCGAGCGTGCCCCGCCGATCAGCAGCGTCCTGAGGTACGGGTCTCCGGCCTTGCTGATCGACCCGAGCCAGCGCCTCTTTCCACTCGAGCTCTCCTTCGGCGTCAACCCGAGCGAACTCGCGAACTTCCGTCCCGACTTGAAGCGCGGGAAGTTCCCGACCATCGCCGAGAACGCCGTGGCGTTCAGAACACCTACGCCCGGAATCGTCTCGAGGCGTTCGACGAGAGGGACTGTTCTGGCAAGAGCCTTCAGCTGCTTTTCGACCTGCCCGCTTCTTTCGTCGAGCTCTCGGGCCTCGGCCAGCATCGAGAGAAGCGCCGCGTGGAGCGGCTCGGGCACGCGCGAGGGAGACTCCGACAGAGCGTCATGGACCGCCGGCTGTACTCTCTCAACCCCTTCGGCAATCGTCACACCGAATTCCCTCAAGAGACCCCTCACGGTGTTGAGCCGGGCGGTCCGCGTCTTCATCAGGCCGGCCCGGATGCGGTGCAGCGCGCAGATGGTCTGCTGCTCGACCGTCTTCACCGGTACGGGGACGATCGTCTTGCGGCTTCGCGCGCTCAGGATCGCCTCGGTGTCCCGCCGATCGGTCTTCTGGCCGATGCGATACGGCTTGACGTGCTGGGCCGGCAGCAGCCGCACGTCGTGCCCGAGCTCCTGCGCCTTGCGCCCCCAGTAGTGCGAGGTGCCGCACGTCTCCATCAGGACCGTGGCCCTGGGCGACTGCGAAAGAAACACGCTCAGCTGTGCCCGCGTCAGCCGCTTCCTCTGGCAGATCCGCCCCTCCCGCTCGACGGCCACCTCGAATACGCTCTTGGACAGGTCCACCGCGATCGTCGTAGGATTCTCCACGGACTCCTCCTTTTCGGCTTCACTCTCCGACTCGATGACGTTGGCACTCGATGCCGTTTCACGTCATAAAGGAGGAGTCCACTTCATCCTTGCAGCGGACTCATCGTCAGTCGCTCGCGCTCCTTCCTCTTCGCCGCTGAACTCGATATCGTTGGGCGGCACAAGATGGAGGTCGCACCCAGTTCCATGCCTTCTAATCTCCTGCGCCCGAGTTTCAAGAAGCACGCCAAGCGGCGCGGCCAAGCCTACCCCGTCGCGACTATCGCACTCTATGGCCCCACCGAGTCGCGCGCCACCAAGGTGGCTGTCGGCGTCGTCCGCGCCGAGGGTGCCGAAGCTGAAATGAAGCGCTGGTTCGCGGAAGCGGGCGACATTCGGCACGACCCTACCGTCGAGCGCGAGGTCGCTCAGCACATCGCGCAGAGCGGCGTCACGGAGGTCATCATGACCGACCGCGTCATCGGGTGCCCGCACGAGGAAGGAATCGACTATCCCGAGGGCGAGGTTTGTCCGGAATGCCCCTTCTGGGCCCACCGAGATCGTTGGTCTGGCGAGGTCATCTCGTAGGCACCGGGTGCCGCCCAACAACTCATTGCAGCGGACTCATCGTCAGTCGCTCGCGCTCCTTCCTCTTCGCCGCTGAACTCGATATCGTTAGGTGGCACACGAAGCGAGCACATCGCGCATGAGTGACGAGCGGTACTTCATCCCTTGGCGCGCCCTCAAGCCGCGGGTGTTCTGGTCGTTTCTTGTCGTCTGGCATCTGCTCTTCCTGCTCTCGGCATTTCTTAATCGGGGGCATGGCGGTGCCGCCCTCACACCCGCGAGCAGCATCGTGGCGGTCATTGCACTCGCTTTCGCCCTCGTCTCAGTGCTATTCCTGCTCTTCAGCGGGCGCGCCCAGGAAGCCGCTCTTCGCACCGGCCAGGGAATCGAGTCGTGCCGCACGCAGTTATGGGGCATCGCGGCCACTCTCGCCTTTCTTGTCGTCGCCTTCTCGGTGCAGGCGTTCTCGGCTCTCTAGTTTCCCAGCGGGCACCCGCGCCTGCCGGGGCGGGTGCCACCTAACAACGCGCTGCAGCGGACTCGTCGTCAGTCGCTGCGCTCCTTCCTCCTCGCCGCTGAGCTTGATATCGTTAGAAGGCGCATGGGGAAAAACGCGTCATCGTCTGATGCGGGGCCCTGTTGCCCCCATTGCTTCACACCCATTCGGGCGGCAGCTCACTTCTGTCCTCGTTGCGGGCGGCCTCTCACGTCCTTCGCCGCAACCGACCCCGTGCAATCCATACGCGCTGGCGGCGAGCTCTATCGCGGGGCGGCGCACACCACGCGGCCTATCGTCGTGTTCGGAATGTGGCTCATCGCCCTGCCGATGCTCATCGCGGGTATCGCAGCACTTTTCGCGCCTCGCCCCCAGAGCAGGGCCGCACTCGTTACCTCACTGCTCCTTTTCGCCCTGTACGGCGCAGTCCTTTACCGAGTCACGGCCAACTTCGTTCGCTCCAGAAGAGAAGCCGCGCATCTCGGCGCGGGACCAGGCTAGCTCGCGAGGCGCGGCTGGGCGCCATCTAACACCTCATATCTGGACTCCTCCTTGGGATCAAGTGCGGGCGTTCTCTGGTCTTTCTCCCTCTAAGAAATCACGTGGCGTCGATTTGTCTGGGCGTTTCCGGCCTGGGCACGCGTTCGATGGCGATGAGCCGAGAAGGTCGCGACGGCACTCGTATCTACGGCCTCGTGTGTTGGAGCCGTCGTGGGCTCCGGGCCAGGATGAAATCCGCACACGGGGAGCCAATCGTTGTGACAGCGGCTTCTGTGAGCCAGAGGTGTTATCGGCTTTGCCCCGTGTCGGTCGGACCGAGCTCATCTGTCGCATCTTTCGCGTTCGTCGGCGGGAAGGCACTCTGACGGTTTCTCTCGTTTCAGACAGGAACGGTTGTTGGAGCGGTCGGCACGTCGAATCGTGGCTTGAAGGCCTCGCCCCGCGTGGCGACGGCCCAGATGATCCGGGCCAGCTTGTTGGCGACGGCGACGGCCGCGCGGTTTCGCCCGCGCCGTCTTTCCACCTCGAGTGCCCAGTGCTGCAGGTAATGCGGCCTTTTCGTGCGGTGGGCCGAGAGCAGCATCGAGCGTGCCCCGCCGATCAGCAGCGTCCTGAGGTACGGGTCTCCGGCCTTGCTGATCGACCCGAGCCAGCGCCTCTTTCCACTCGAGCTCTCCTTCGGCGTCAACCCGAGCGAACTCGCGAACTTCCGTCCCGACTTGAAGCGCGGGAAGTTCCCCACCATCGCCGAGAACGCCGTGGCGTTCAGAACACCTACGCCCGGAATCGTCTCGAGGCGTTCGACGAGAGGGACTGTTCTGGCAAGAGCCTTCAGCTGCTTTTCGACCTGCCCGCTTCTTTCGTCGAGCTCTCGGGCCTCGGCCAGCATCGAGAGAAGCGCCGCGTGGAGCGGCTCGGGCACGCGCGCGGGAGACTCCGACAGGGCGTCACGGACCGCCGGCTCGACTCTCTCGGCTCCCTCGGCGATCACAACCCCGAATTCCCTCAGCAGCCCTCGCACGGTGTTGAGCCGGGCGGTGCGGGTCTTCATGAGGGCTGCACGCACGCGGTGGAGCGCGCAGATGGTCTGCTGCTCGACCGTCTTCACCGGTACGGGGACGATCGTCTTGCGGCTTCGCGCGCTCAGGATCGCCTCGGTGTCCCGCCGATCGGTCTTCTGGCCGATGCGATACGGCTTGACGTGCTGGGCCGGAAGCAGCCGCACGTCGTGCCCGAGCTCCTGCGCCTTGCGCCCCCAGTAGTGCGAGGTGCCGCACGTCTCCATCAGGACCGTGGCCCTGGGCGACTGCGAAAGAAACACGCTCAGCTGTGCCCGCGTCAGCCGCTTCCTCTGGCAGATCCGCCCCTCCCGCTCGACGGCCACCTCGAATACGCTCTTGGACAGGTCCACCGCGATCGTCGTAGGATTCTCCACGGACTCCTCCTTTTCGGCTTCACTCTCCGACTCGATGACGTTGGCACTCGATGCCGTTTCACGTCATAAAGGAGGAGTCCACTTCATCCTTGCAGCGGACTCATCGTCAGTCGCTCGCGCTCCTTCCTCTTCGCCGCTGAACTCGATATCGTTAGGCAGCAGAGAGCGCTGCCACGTTGGATTTCGAGCTTCTCTCTCCGATCACCGGCATCGAGACCATCGCGCGCGGCGCGGCCATTCGCGAAGTGGCGAGGCTACGTCGGGCTTACGGTTCAGGGCGCTGGCTCAAGCGGAAGGGCTTCGCTTTCGTCCGCGCCGCCGATGGTCTAACCTATCGCGCGGAGATTCACTGGTATGAAGCGAGCGGCATCGGGCGCAAAGAACTCAAGGTCAAGCGGTACTTCCCGTAGCGCGGTGCCGGCGCGTCGGTGGGTCATCTGCGTCAACTCGGCGGGCTACACCGCTTCGCTCGAGGTCGGGAAGGTCTATCGCACGCTCGGTGCGCCGGCACACGGGCCCGCGGACCACCTGCGCGTCGTCGACGAGTCAGGCGAGGACTACGTGTATCCGAAGTCCCTTTTCAGGGCCATTACGCTCCCTGCCCAGGTTGAGCGCGCGCTGGGTCACGCGGTCCCTGCTGCCTAACAACGCGCTGCAGCGGACTCGTCGTCAGTCGCTGCGCTCCTTCCTCCTCGCCGCTGAGCTTGATATCGTTAGGCAACCGAAGCAATGCGTGAGCTAACACTTCCCTCCCCGCTTCGCCTCTGCGGCGCCGCCGCGGTGGTCTGGCTGGTCGGCTTCCTCACGGCGGTTCTGACGCGGCAGGAAACAGTGCTTGCTCTAGCGTTCGGCGTCGCGCTGGTCTTATGGATGCTCGGGACCGTAAGTTGGGCGCTCTCGAAGGGGCGCCATTGGGGCTGGGGCCTCCTCGGACTGAGCGTTATCGGAATTGTCGTCATCGCGATGCTCCAAGACAGGACGAAGCAGCCCACGGGGCAGGTCCTCGACCTGCGCACGCTGCCTCCCGGGCAGGCAGCTCAGCAGTGGGCCTGTCCTAAGTGCGGCGCTGAAACGCCTAACACGTCCTACACATGCTCCAAATGCGGGTACTCGGTAGTCTGAGCGGCCGGCGGTTGCCTAACACCTTTGCACCGGACTCGGCGTCAGTCGCTCGCGCTCCTTCCTTCTCGCCGGTGAACTCGATATCGTTAGGTGCCCTAAAGCTGGTGGACGACTTCTTTGTGCCCCGTTCGTCAAATCTTCCTGATGCCACCGTTTTCGGGGCGTTGGGCCGGGCGCTCGCGCTGGCCACGCGGTTTGAATCTCAGTGTCGCGCGCTCCACGGGCTCTCGTCCATCACGTCTAATCCGTCGCTTCTCGCTTCCGAAACCGACCTGGCTCAGTTCCTGACCGCATTCGAGAAGAGAAACCTCAATTCGCACATCGCTGCCATCGCGAAACTCCTGAACGCGGAAATCGAGCCATTTCGCGTCCTGAACAACGCCCGGCTCGCGCGCAACAACATCACGCACGAAGCAACGTTAGGGTTCGAACACTGGCACGAATGGCCCGAGGCATTCGGCTCAGCGCTTTCGGCTCTCCGCGGCTGGGTGCGGCAAGTGGGCGAGGGGCTTCAGCTGGTCTCGTCCCTGTCCGCAGTCCTAACGCACGAGCCTTTTCTCGTATCCAGCGTCCTCAGAACCTTCCGGCAACGTACGAGCAGTGGGTGTTCGAGGGGCTTGAAAACGAGGGCACCTAACAACGCGCTGCAGCGGACTCGTCGTCAGTCGCTCGCGCTCCTTCCTCCTCGCCGCTGAGCTTGATATCGTTAGCGGGCTTTGCCGACGGTTCTGCGCATCGGTCCGTACCGGTTTTTCTTCTTCAGTAACGAAGGTGACGAGCCTGCTCACATTCACGTGCAGCGGGATCGGGCCCTGGCGAAGTTCTGGCTCGAGCCCGTTGCGCTCGCTCAGTCTTCTAACTTCCCCGCGCATGAACTCGGCATCGTGCGAAATCACGTGGTCGAGAACCGCGCTAAACTAATAGCTGCGTGGCATGAGTACTTCTCTCGTTAATCACACGTCGCAGGCAGGCTCGGTGCAGTTCACGGCATCCGAGCTCGTCGTCGGTCTTACCGACGGCCGCACTATCTCTGTGCCGCTCGTCTGGTTTCCTCGCCTGCTAGCCGCTTCGGAGCCGCAGCGCGCCCACTGGGAGCTCCTCGGTAATGGCGAGGGCATTCATTGGCCCGAACTCGACGAAGACCTTAGCGTCGAGGGTTTGCTTCGCGGCGTTCCCGCCCCTCAGTCGGAGAAGAGCGCCCGCTAACACCTCATATCTGGACTCCTCCTTGGGATCAAGCGTGGGCGGTCTCTGGTCTTTCTCCTTCTAAGGAATTACAAGGTCTCCGCCGTCGGAGCGATTCCTGGCTGGTGACGCGATCGATGGCGATGAGCGGAGAGGGTCGCGACGGCACTCGTATCTACGGCCTCGTGTGTTGGAGCCGGCATGGGCTCCGGGCCAGGATGAAATCCGCACACGGGGAGCCAATCGTTGTGCAGCGGCTTCTGTGAGCCAGAGGTGTTATCGGCTTTGCCCCGTGTCGGTCGGACCGAGCTCATCTGTCGCATCTTTCGCGTTCGTCGGCGGGAAGGGCTCTGACGGTTTCTCTCGTTTCAGACAGGAACGGTTGTTGGAGCGGTCGGCACGTCGAATCGTGGCTTGAAGGCCTCGCCTCGCGTGGCGACGGCCCAGATGATCCGGGCGAGCTTGTTGGCGACGGCGACGGCCGCGCGGTTTCGCCCGCGCCGTCTTTCCACCTCGAGTGCCCAGTGCTGCAGGTAATGCGGCCTTTTCGTGCGGTGGGCCGAGAGCAGCATCGAGCGGGCCCCGCCGATCAGGAGCGTCCTGAGGTACGGATCTCCGGCCTTGCTGATCGACCCGAGCCAGCGCCTCTTTCCACTCGAGCTCTCCTTCGGCGTCAACCCGAGCGAGCTCGCGAACTTCCGTCCCGACTTGAAGCGCGGGAAGTTCCCGACCATCGCCGAGAACGCCGTGGCGTTCAGAACACCTACGCCCGGAATCGTCTCGAGGCGTTCGACGAGAGGGACTGTTCTGGCAAGAGCCTTCAGCTGCTTTTCGACCTGCCCGCTTCTTTCGTCGAGCTCTCGGGCCTCGGCCAGCATCGAGACAAGCGCCGCGTGGAGCGCCTCGGGCACGCGCGCGGGAGACTCCGACAGGGCGTCACGGACCGCCGGCTCGACTCTCTCGGCTCCCTCGGCGATCACAACCCCGAATTCCCTCAGCAGCCCTCGCACGGTGTTGAGCCGGGCGGTGCGGGTCTTCATGAGCGCTGCACGCACGCGGTGGAGCGCGCAGATCGTCTGCTGCTCGGTCGTCTTCACGGGTACGGGAACGACCCTCTCGTCAGTGCCCGACCTCAGGATGGCACCCGTGTCGCGCCGGTCGGTCTTGTTGCCGATCCGGTTCTTGGCCACCCTCTGCGCCGGAAGCAGCCGCACGTCGTGCCCGAACTCCTGCGCCTTTCGTCCCCAGTAGTGCGATGAACCGCACGTCTCCATCAGCACCGTGGCCCGCGGGCACTGCGAAAGAAACGCGACCAGCTGCCCGCGCGTCAGCCGTTTCCTCTGGCAGATCCGCCCCTGCCGCTCGACGGCCACCTCAAAAACACTCTTCGACAGGTCGATTGCGATCGTCGTAGGATTCTCCATGGACTCCCTCCTTTTCGGCTTCACTCTCCGACTCGATGACGTTGGCACTCGATGCCGTTTCACGTCATAAAGGAGGAGTCCACTTCATCCTTGCAGCGGACTCGTCGTCAGTCGCTGCGCTCCTTCCTTCTCGCCGCTGAACTCGATATCGTTAGGCGGGCAATCGATCGCGCCAGTACCCTGGACGTCGCGCGTGGTGCGCGTAGGCCACAATCGTCACATCAGGCCCTTCAAGCAGGAACACGACGTCGTAGTGAAACCGGGCCAGAATCAGTCGTCGCGCACCACTCGCAGCGGCTCGGCCTCTCGCGGGCATCCCGTCTTCCAGGCCTGATTCCAAGCGTGCTGCGGCGGCGTCGAAGTCGTCCTTTAGCGCTCGGCCGAGCCCCTCGCGTTCGCGCTCGTACCACGCGACCGCGGCCTCTGCCTCTTCAGCAGCGGCAGGGTGCACTTGAATTCGGCGCGTCAAGGCTTCTTCAGCCGGCGCTCGAGGCGTTCACTCACCTCGGCCCAGCTCACCAGCTTCGCCCTCCCCGCCTTAACTTCGGCTATCCGCCTCTGTACCTCGGCGTCCCACGCCTCGGCCGCGTCCGCGTCGGCCGGTCCGTCAAGGCTCGCAGCCAGCTCTGCCGCTAGCCATGCGCGGTCTTCCTCGGGCAGCGTTAAGAGGGTCTCGCGTAGGCGCATGGCCGCTTCCGTCATGCCCGTTATCGTACCCCAGAGCCCGCCTAACAACGCGCTGCAGCGGACTCGCTACGCTCGCCGCTGAGCTTGATATCGTTAGGCGACCGATTGGAGTGAACAGTGCTCGATACGAGTCGTCAGCGCATTCTTGACGAGGAGCACCTGCGCCTCCTGCGTATCTGCTACTTCATCATGGCAGGCACGGCGGGCTTTGCCCTTCTATTCGGTACCCTTTACCTCGCCATGGGCCTCTTCTTCGCCGCCTCATTCAGCTCCCTGCCGCACACGGCGCCTAATGCTCCCCCCGCCTTCATGGGCTGGATCTTCGTTGCAATCGGCGGCTTCATCGTCGTCCTGGCCGGCAGCGGCGCCACCCTATGTCTCCTTACGGGCCGGGCGCTCGGCCGGCGCCAATCCCGCACACTCTGCTTCATAACTGCAGGCCTGTGTTGCCTGCAAATTCCTTTCGGCACGGCGCTCGGCATCTTCACCTTTATTGTTTTGGGTCGGCCCAGCGTGCAGGCGCTATTTTTCACTCCAGGTCTTCCGGCGCCGGCGCCGGATTTGGGCCGCACACCAAACCCGCCGCCTGTCCAGGGAACGGGCGCCTAACAACGCGCTGCAGCGGACTCGTCGTCAGTCGCTGCGCTCCTTCCTCCTCGCCGCTGAGCTTGATATCGTTAGGTGCCCAAGGGGAAGGAGGCCTGCATGCGTAACCTCATCGTGGTCGGCCTCGGAACACTTCTCGTAGCCGCGGCCTCCTCGATGCCGGCAGCGGCGGCAGGCAACAATGTCTCCGGCGTCGCGCGCGGATACAGCATCGCGAGCGAGCTTGAACCCGGTCGCGGCGGGCGGTTCAATGCATCAATCGAGCTTCGCGCTCTCGACTCCAACGCGTTTATCGCAAGGCTTCACACCCAGCTCTCCCCCGGCGAGTCCACCTCTTTCCCGATCGCATCGCATCCAGGTCTCGAAATTCGGGCTCTCGCACAGGGGGTCGGCGCGAATTCGGTTCGCTACGTAGTCGAGGTGTTTCGCCTCGGCATTCTTGAAGCGCGGGATGAGGCCACCGTCTCTATCGCGGCGCGTGCCTCGTCTGGAAACTAGGGGGCACCTAACAACGCGCTGCAGCGGACTCGGCGTCAGTCGCTGCGCTCCTTCCTCCTCGCCGCTGAGCTTGATATCGTTAGGCGGCTTAATCACAACCGGTAATCACTGATCAGCCCGAGTAGGGGTTGGCGGCCTAAACGCAGCTTCACATCTGGCAAGGCTACATCGCAGGAGAAGTTAGTCGTGAACACCAACGTCATTCTTGGGGTGGCCGCCATCGGTTACGGCGTCTACACCCTCATCATGCGGCGCACGCAGCCTCAGGGTTTCGGAAAGCTCGAAGCTATGCGCGCCCAGTGGGGTCACGGCACCGGCACAGCCATTCACTTCGTCGCCTACACCGCCCTTCCTCTAATCGCCGGCGCAGTGCTTCTCTATCTCGGGCTGCAAGCACCCTAGCTCACCGCATCCCATCGCCTTTGCCCCAGAACCGGAAAACGCCGCCTAACAACTCATATCTGGACTCCTCCTTGGGATCAAGCGTGGGCGGTCTCTGGTCTTTCTCCTTCTAAGGAATTACAAGGTCTCCGCCGTCGGAGCGATTCCTGGCTGGTGACGCGATCGATGGCGATGAGCGGAGAGGGTCGCGACGGCACTCGTATCTACGGCCTCGTGTGTTGGAGCCGGCATGGGCTCCGGGCCAGGATGAAATCCGCACACGGGGAGCCAATCGTTGTGCAGCGGCTTCTGTGAGCCAGAGGTGTTATCGGCTTTGCCCCGTGTCGGTCGGACCGACCTGCTCCCCAAAGATGAGCCACTCGGGGTGTGAAAGCTCCGGTTGAAAATCGTAGCAGTAGTCGCGCTGTGGATTGCGTGGAAATGTGGAGATCATGCGGCCGTGTCCCGGTGGGCTGCGGCGAATTCGGCGGGCGGCATCTCGTCGAGTGAGCTGTGGGGACGGACCTCGTTGTAGTCGATGCGCCAGGCCTCGATCTCTCGGCGAGCATCCTCCAGCGTCGAGAACCAGTGCGCGTTGAGGAACTCGAGCCGGAACTTTCCATTGAAGCTCTCGACGAAGGCGTTTTGATTCGGCTTGCCCGGCTGAATGAACCTCAGCTCGATGCCGCGCTTCTCGGCCCAGGCAAGGAATGCCCCGCTCGTGAATTCGGTGCCGTTATCCGACACGATGGCCTTCGGGAGCGGATGCGTCCGCGAGAGCTCTTCGAGCGCGCGCACGACTCTCGTGCCGCTGATCGAGGTGTCGACGATGGTCATTGGCCACTGGCGCGTGAAATCGTCCATGATCGTCAGGACGCGAAAGCGCCGGCCCGATCCGAGCTGGTCTGCGACGAAGTCGATCGACCAGCGCTCGTTGGGCCGGGTCGCCGGCAGGAGCGGCCGCGGGCGCTGCCAGAGCCGCTTTCTCGGCCTCTTTCGCGGCAGGCCGAGACCCTCGGAGCGATAGACGCGGAGAAGCTTCTTGTGGTTGAAGCGCAGACCGTCCTTGCGCAGGAAGTAAGCGAGTCTTCGGTAACCGAAAGCGGGCCGCTGCATCGCGATGGCTCTGAGCTTCTGGCGAAACTCTTCATCGGCTGGCCGTCGAAACCGGTAGCGGCACGTGGAGCGGCCGAGCTGGCTCAGGGCACAGGCCCGTCTCTGACTTCTGCGGAACTCCGTGATCATGACGCCGGCCGCTGTCCGCTTGGAGGCGGGCGTCACCATTTTTTTCCGAGCACCCCTTTTAACGCCGCTATGTCGAGCGCCTGCTCGGCGACGATGTGCTTGAGCTTGCGGTTTTCATCCTCGAGCGCCCGCAGCTTCCTGGCGTCGCTGATCTCCATCCCGCCGAACTTAGCCTTCCATCGGTAGAAGGTCGTCACCGTGATTCCGTGGCGCCGGCACAGCTCTTTGGTCTCGGCTCCGGCCTCGGATTCCTTCAGGACCCCGATGATCTTTTCCTCGGGAAACCTCTTCCCCTTCATGTGGGCTCTCCCCTCGTAAGTCTATGGAGAACTCACACCCTCCGTGGATCAGTTTTCGGGGAGCAGGTCGGCCCCATCTACTCGGTTCGCATCGACATCCACTATCGCGCTCTCGGCGTACGCGAGGGCTAGGGCATCGTCTGGTTCTGGGTCGGCTCACACGACGAGTACGAGCGTCTCATCGGCCAGCGATAGTCGCCGCCCAACAACTCATTGCCGCGGACTCGGCGTCAGTCGCATGCGCTCCTTCCTCCTCGCCGCTGAGCTTGATATCGTTAGGCCCGCGAGGTGGTGGCCTCGTCCTGATATCCTGACGTCGTGAAGGTACGGGAAGTCGAGAAGCTTCTCGAAGCCGACGGGTGGCAGCACGTGAGAACGAAAGGCAGTCATCGCCAGTTCAAGCACCCGGTTAAGAAGGGTCTCGTCACGCTGGCCGGTCAGGGCGGCCAGGATCTCGCACCCGGCACTCTTAACAGCGTCCTCAAGCAGGCGGGTTTCAAGAAATGAAATACCTCATCGTTATCGAGCCCACAGAGACCGGCTTCTCGGCGTTTTCGCCTGACCTTGATGGCTGCGTTGCAACCGGTACCACACAGGAAGAGGTCGAGCGCGTCATGCATGAGGCCATCGAATTTCATATCGAAGGCATGCGTGCCGAAGGGCTTCCTGTTCCCGAGCCGAAAACGCGAGCCACGTACGTAACCGTCGCCGCGTAGCCATCGAGTCGCGCCGCGCGCGGGTCTAACAACGCGCTGCAGCAGACTCGGCAGTTGACCCGATTTCGTTGACACTCTGGCCTAACGCTTGAGGAGGTGGGGATGGCCAGGATCAAGGGTCCCCGGAAGGTCCACCGCTACAGCGCCGAGTTCAAACGCAAGGCCGTAAAGCTCAGCGGCCTCGCGGGCGTCCAGGTTAAGGACGTCGCCGAGGCGCTCGCCATCCATCCCTTCATGCTCTCGCGCTGGCGCAAGGACTCCCGCGACGGCCGTCTGCGCGGGCCGGGCCACGTGGAGCCTTGGGGCCCGCGAGCGGCACGAGACGGAGCAGCTGTCGAAGCTCAAGCGCGAGTACGCGCTGCTTCGGGAGGAGCACGAGCTGCTAAAACCAGCCATCCGGTTCTGCTCCGCTCGAAGGCAGCCGTCTTCGCCTTCATTAACGCGGAGCAGGACCGGTTCGGCGTGAAGGCCCTGTGCTCGCGCCACGGCGTGACGCGCGCCGGGTACTACTGCTGGCGCCGCCGCGAGCCCAGTGCTCATGCCAGACGGGACGCTCGCCTGCTCACGCGCATTCGGGCGGTCTTCGATGCGAGTGAAGGAACCTATGGCAGTCCCCGCATTCACGCCGCTTTGGAGCTGGCCGGGCTGAAGGTGGCGCGTAAGCGTGTGGCTCGTCTGATGCACTCTGCGGCCCTCAAAGCCCGCTCGGCACGCATCTACCGGCGCACGCCCGGTACCCGCCGCTTCTTCTCCGGGATCCCCAATCGCGTTCTCGGCCTCAACACGACGGCGCCCGGACAGATCTGGGTCGGCGACGTGACGTACCTCCGGAGCGCCGGCCGCTGGCGCTATCTGGCCGTCGTCCTGGATCGTCACTCACGGCGCGTCCTCGGATGGAGCCTGCGCCCGACGCGTGATCTGTCTCTGACCCGTGCGGCTCTCAATCGCGCCCTGCTCAGGCAACGACCCCGCCCCGGCCTGATCTTTCACTCCGATCGTGGCGTCGAGTACTCGGCCTACGCCTTCAGGGCTCGCCTTGCAGCTCTGGGCATCACGCAGAGCATGAAGCGTCCCCGCCAGATCACCGACAACGCTTCGTTGAGTCCTTCTTCCACTCGCTGAAATCCGACACCATCCACGGCATCACCTTCGACGACGATCCCTCTCTCAATCTCGTCATCCGCCGCTACGTACGCCGCTACAACCGCACCAGGCTTCACTCGTCGCCCGGCTTCCGATCGCCCCTTGCCTTCGAACACAACGCCGCATGAAACTACCCAACAGCCACTGTCAACGAAATCGGGTCAACATCCCTCGTCGTCAGTCGCTGCGCTCCTTCCTTCTCGCTCGCTGAGCTTGCTCTCGCGAGACGCCCCGATGAACGAACCGACACCTCTCGCGGGCACGACTCTTCGACAGCGACCGTCTGTTCGAGCTCGAGGACGACGTGCGACGCGGAGCGCTGTTCGGCGCCTTCCTCTCTGGTTGCGCCGTAGTATGCTGGAGCGAATGTTGAAGGAGCGTCCGGCCCTCACCGTGAATCAGTGGCTCGCGTCGGTGCCCGCCGAGCGCAAAGACGCCATCAACGCCGTCCGCGACGCCGTCAACGGGCGCCTGCCGCAGGGTTACGAGGAGACCGTCGACTGGGGCATGCTCGCTTGGGTCGTTCCGCTCGGCACCCTACCGAACACGTACAACGGTCATCCGCTGATGCTCGCGGCGCTCGGCGCGCACACGAAGCTCATGACCCTCTATCTCATGAGTGTCTACGGCGACCCCAAGCTCAGGAGACGTTTCGAGATCGCCTACAGGAGGACGGGCAAGAAGCTCGACATGGGCGGCTGCTGCGTCCACTTCAAGAAGCTCGACGATCTGCCGCTTGACGTCGTCGGCGACACCATCGCCCGCGTCGCCGTCGACCAATACGTCGAGCGCTACGAGAACTCGCGCTCGAGGAAGAACCCGAAGATGAAGAAGACGACGACGACGACGAAGAAGACGAAGACGAAGAAAGCGAAACGCTGACGCCGCGGGGCTCGGTCTCGAGGCGATCCAAGGGGCGCCGACGCCCCGCGGATAGCATGAGGGCCGCCTGGCCCCTTGCCGGTCGTCTCTCGTGGCCTCGCGGAGCGGGAGGTTCACGACATTCAAGCCTGGCACGAGGCGCGGCGGGTCGGTAGCCTTCAGGAGTCCTGTGCTCGAGGCAGGTTCACACCCTCAGCGCCGAGTGGGGCTGGCTCGATCGCTGTGGGGAGAACGCCCGCACGCAGGGGCTCTAGAAGCGTCCGGAGAGAACGGCATCGCCCAAAACCCCATTGCGGCGGAGTCGGCGCCGGTCGCTGCGCTCCTTCCTTCTGGCCGCCGAATTCGATATCGTCAGGACGCATCCACGGGAGTTCGAAGGCATGGAGGCCACGTCATGCTCAGCACACTCTTGCCGCGGCGCATGGACAATGAGTATCGCGGCCACAGGCTGGCGCTCTGGCTCTTCGGCCTGGTTGTCGCAATGAAGAGCACCCAGAGCCTGGCCATTATCTTCAACGGGTACCCGACGGCAAGAGACGCCGACGGGATTCCACTCGATTCGTTCACGCCGGCGGTCGCGCAAACGGTGGTCGCGGTCTTTGCTCAAGGATCCCTCTGGCGCCTCTTCTTCTGTCTCGTGTGCGTTCTCGTGCTCTTTCGATATCGAAGCGCGGTTCCATTGATGTTCGGGCTCCTCGCGTTGAATTACCTCGCCGCACAAATGGTCCTTTTCTTTGTCCCATTGCCTCGCGTCGGTGCGCCGGTCGGGCCGATCGTGAACCTGATGTTGTTCGTCGTCATGCTCGTCGGCCTGGGGTTTTCGCTTTGGCGCCGCGGCGACCCCGTCGCGAACGAGTCACATGCGGCCTAAGACCTCTCTGCATTGGAGCGTGTCATGGCGGCAGTGCCCGCGCGCCGCGTGACGGCGTCCCTCGAGGGAGAGGTCGCTCTCTTCCTCATCGGCACACGCGCATGCGCACGCTGACGCCGGACGAGGCGCGGGCCTTTTACGATCGCTTCGGCAAGAAGCAGGATCGGCAGACCTTCTACGAGGCCTCGGCGCTCGACGCGCTCGTCGCGCACAGCGAGTTCGAGACTGCACGGTCCGTTTTCGAGTTCGGCTGCGGCACGGGCCGCTTCGCGCTCGAGATCCTCGAGCGCCGGCTTCCCGCGGCGGCGCGCTATCTCGGCGTCGACCTCAGCACGACGATGGTCCGGCTCGCGTCCGAGCGCCTCTCTCCTTTCGCCGACCGCGCCTCGGCCCGGCTCGTCTCCGGGGATCCCGTCCTTCCCCTGCCGGACGGCTCGATCGATCGCTTCGTCTCGACGTACGTCCTCGACCTTCTTCCCAAAGCGGCCGTGCAGAAGGTGCTCGGCGAGGCACGGCGCGTCCTTCGGCCCGGAGGGCTTCTCTGTCTCGCCGGCATCACCCCCGGCGCGACGCCGCTCTCACGATTCGTCATGGGAACGTGGCAGAGGGTCGTCGCGGTGAATCCGGCGTGGGTCGGGGGGTGCCGGCCGACGAGGCTCACCGAGTACGTTGTTCCGGCGCACTGGGTGATCCAGTTCCGTTCCGTCGTCGTCGCGTGGGGTGTGGCGTCCGAGGTGCTCGTCGCCGCGGCCGGCGCCGGCTGACGCCCATGCCACACTCAACGCCGGAAGGAACCATGCAAACGCGCCCGGCTTCCGCACGCATCGTGACGAACGTCCTGGCCGTCCTCGTCCTTGCGGGTTCCGTCGTGCTGCTCGTCGTCGTTCCTCACGAGTGGCTCCGGCCGCTCTCGGTGGCGTGCGCGCTCCTCGCCGCTCTCGCCGTGTTCGGTATTCGGGCGTACCTGCGCCGGCTGGAGGGTGTCGTGAGCTTCCTGTCCTCGACGCACCCGGCCGAGCCGGCCGCCCAACTCGCCGCGCTCCTCTCCGAAGCGGAACGCCGGCTCCTCCTCGTGCGGCGGCCGTCGACGACGGCCGAGATCAACGACCTGCTCCGCCGGAGGCAGGCGGCGCTGAGGACCCTCGCCATGGGCCTGGCCGTTCCCGGAATCTGCGCCTTCCTCGTGGCGCTGTACTTCTTTTCGGACTGACGCGAGCCGCGAGCGCCTGCCGTAAGATCGCGGCGCCGTGGCCGAACCCTCCGTCGAGCTCTGGGGCTTTCCGGACACCGACGTCGAAGCCGTGAGGGGCGTCGTCGAGCGCGCGCTCGGCGTGAACATGGTGCTCCACGAGAGCGCGTCGATCGGCCCCTACTACCACGCGTCGCTCTGCGAGTCGCACGCCGATCTCACGCTGCGCCCGAACCTCGACGCGTCCTTCGACCCGGACATGGACGATCCCGACGAGTCGCTCGAGGAGCCCGACTTCCCCGACTTCGGGTGCCTGCTCTACGTCGAATGGAAGACCGCGGGGCACTCCTGCCGGAGCGCCGTCGACGCGCTCGGCGGCGACGCCCAGCTCCTTTTGATCGAGTAACGGTTCCGGAGGTCCGAATGCCGGCCTACATCCTCGTCGAAATCGACGTCCACGACCCCGAGGGCTACGAGCGCTACCGCGCGACCGTGATGCCCTCGATCACGACCTATGGCGGGCGCTTCGTCGTGCGCGGCGGCCTCATCGAGGCGCTCGAGGGAGATTGGAAGCCTCCGCGCCTCGCGATTCTCGAGTTTCCGGACCGCGAACGCGCGCGCACGTGGTGGGCGTCGCCCGAGTACGCCGGTCCCAAGGCCCTGCGCCTCGCGACGGCAAGCTCGCGGATGATCCTCGTCGACGGGGTCTGACGGGCTTCGAAGCTGCGGCCGTCTCGCGGCTAGAATCCTCTCCACGCGGATGAGTCTCTCTCCCGGAACCCGTCTCGGGCCGTACGAGGTCCTCTCTCGAGTCGGCGCGGGCGGGATGGGCGAGGTCTACCGCGCGCGAGACCCTCGCCTGCAACGCGAGGTGGCGATCAAGGTCCTTCCCTCGGATCTTGCGTCGGACACCGACAGGCTCTCGCGATTCGAGAGGGAAGCCCGGTCCGCCTCCTCCCTGAATCATCCCAACATCGTCACGATTCACGAGTTCGGAGAGGCCGAGGGCATCCGGTTCTTCGTGATGGAGCTCGTTTCCGGCTCGACGCTGCGGGAGCTCCTGTCGAACGGGCCCCTGCCGATCCGCCGGTTGCTGCAGATCGCCGCTCAGATCGCCGACGGCCTCGCACGCGCCCATGCCGCAGGGATCGTCCACCGCGATCTGAAACCCGCGAACCTCATGGTGACCCCTGACGGAATCGCCAAGATCCTCGACTTCGGCCTCGCCAGGCTCGAGTCTCCCCGATCCGAGGCCAGTGTCCTCTCGCAACTCGAGACGGAGCCCGGCCGAACCGAAACCGGAGTTGTCCTTGGGACCGTCGGGTACATGTCTCCGGAGCAGGCGAGCGGAGCGCCGGTCGACTTCCGCTCGGATCAGTTCTCCTTCGGAACGATCCTCCACGAGATGGCCACGGGACGGCGCGCCTTCCTGCGCGCCACGGCCGTCGAGACGATGGCGGCGATCCTGCGCGAGGACCCCTCGCCGCTCGGCTCGGCGCGCCCGGATGCGCCGGCTCCTCTTCGATGGCTGGTCGAGCGTTGCCTCTCGAAGGACCCGCGTGAGCGTTACGCCTCGACGGAGGACCTCGCGCGGGACCTCGCGACCCTGCGCGACCGCTTGTCGGAGACAGCGGCGCCTGCCGAGGTTGTGCCGCCCCCGTCGCGACGCCGCGCGCTGGCCGCGGGCTGGGCTCTCGCTCTCCTGTTTCTCGCCCTCCTGGTCGCCTCTTCCCTGCGCCGTCGGGAGAGCTCGTCCCCTCGCGCCGGCTTCGACGCGAGCATCACCCAACTGACGAACTACGGCGACAGAGAGGACTCCGGCGCGATCTCACCCGACGGCCGGCAGTTTGCTTTCGTTTCAGAGAAGGGAGGCTCGCCCGACATCTGGGTGCGGCAGGTCTCGGGAGGAGAGCCCCTCCAGATCACGCGGGGCAACACGGTCGAGACGGACCTCGTCTACGCGCCGGACGGGGAATCGCTCTACTACGCAACATCGGAAACCGAGCGGACGACCATCTGGCGTATCCCGGTCCTGGGCGGAACGCCGCGCAAGATCGTGGAGGGCGCGCGGTATCCATGTCCCGCGGCGGATGGGAAGCGGCTCGCCTACGTCTCGGCCGACCGCGGTTCGATCGAAATCGGCAACGCAGACGGATTGGATGCTCGGAAGCTGTACGAGGCGCCCGACATCGGATCGCTCTCGTGGTCGCGGGACGGACGCCGGCTCGCCTTTACGGCGGCTCAGTTCTTCGAGACGCGAAATCTCCACATCCTGGACGTGGAGAGCGCCCGGGCGGTTCAGGTCACGCAATTCCCGTCGGGCTCCGTGTATTCCCAGGCGTGGCTGCCCGGCAGCAGAAGCCTCGTCTTTTCCCGTGTGTCGTCCGGCCACCTTCTGGCCTCGACGGCGGACCTCGGAATCGTCTCGGACGAAGGGAGGGTCGTGCGCCGGTTGACTCTCGCCGTCAACGCGCGGTTCGTGGATCCGAGCCTGGCGGCGGACGGCAAGCGCCTGCTCGCCACGGCGGAGACCGATCAGCACGAGGTCTGGAGAGTCCCGCTCGGGCCAGACCCGGAAGCCAACGGGCGCGACGCGGTTCGACTTCTCGACGGCTCCGGGGATCCTTTCTGGACGCAGGTCTCGAGGGACGGCTCAACGCTCCTCTACAACAGTGCGGCCTCGGGAAGGCGCAACCTCTGGACGATGCCCCTGGACGGCCCCGCGTCCTCCCACCAGATCACCTTCATGAGCAGCAGCGCCTTGACGCACTCCGCTCTCTCGCCCGACGGCACCCACGTGGCGTATGCGTCTCATCAGACAGGAGTCTCGAAGATCTGGGTCGCCCGTGTCGATGGCTCCAGCGCGGTGCAACTGACCGACGGCCCCGCGCAGGACTTCTGGCCGACCTGGTCACCCGACGCCAAGTGGATCGCGTTCGGCTCGCTCCGCAGCGGACATCCGCAACTCTGGAAGGTGCCGAGCGGCGGCGGAGAGGCCGCGCCCATCACGCGAGAAGGAGGCTTCCGGGGAGAGTGGTCTCCCGTTGACAACCGGATCGTCTACTGGAAGGCCGGTCGGCTCCAGGTCGTCGACGCCGACAGCGGAAAGATCCTGCTCACGGTCCCCGCCGGCGACCTGACGTGGACGTTACCCGCCTGGAGCCCTGACGGTCGCTCGTTCTCGGCGATGCGTGAGGAAGGTCACGGGAACAGTTCGCTCTGGATCTTCGACGCGAAAACGGGCGAGCGGCGGCTGGCCGCCGTCCTTCCGGCGGGGTTTCACACGGTTTTCCGCGCGAGCTGGGGCCCGAGGGGGCAGAGCCTGATCGTCAACCGCGGAAGGACGACATCCCACGTCGTCCTGCTCGAGAACTTCTGAACCGGCCGGGCCGCGGCTCTACTTCGTCGCGTCCGGGCGCGCGCCGAGCGTGACCTCGAGTGTCCTCTCGACGGTCTTTCCGTCCTCGACGCGCCTCACGACGACGCTCACCTTCTCGCCGGGTTTCCGACCCTGGAGCGCGTACGTGTAGTCGTAGAGGTTCTTGAGTTCCTTGTCGCCGAACCTCACGATCGTGTCGCCCGCGAGGAAGCCGGCCTTCTCGGCGGGCGATCCGCCCGTGACGCCGGAGAGCTTCACGCCCTGCCCTTCCTCGGAGAAGTCCGGGATGCCGCCGACCCAGACGCGGAAGCTGCGCGAGCCGCCGCCGGCGGGCGCGCCGCCCTTCACCTCGGTGTAGGCGATGCGCTCCGGGGCCGACGCGACGGCGGCGACGATGGGCTCGACGAACTTCACGACGCGGACGATGCCCTCGGGGTCGATCCGGTCGGCCGTGTCGGAAGGCTTGTGGTAGTCGCCATGCGCGCCGGTGAAGGCGAAGAGAACCGGCTTTTTCGCCGCGTAGAACGGCGAGTGGTCCGACGGCCCGAAGCCGCCGTCGAGAAGCGCGAGCTTGAGGGCCGCGTCCTTGTTGGACGCCTCGACGAACCCCTTCCACGCGGGCGACGTGCCGACGCCCTGCACGTCGAGCTTGTTCTCGCGCAGGCGGCCGACCATGTCGAGGTTGAACATCGCGACGACGGAGTCCCAGGGAACCGTGGGGTTCTTCGTGAAGTGGAGGGAGCCGAGCGTGCCGAGCTCCTCGGCGCCGAAGGAGATGAAGAGGATCGAGCGCGCGAGGGTCGCGCGGGACGCGACGAGGTCGCGCGCCGTCTCGAGCATCGCGGCCACGCCGGAGGCGTTGTCGTCCGCGCCGTGGTGGATCTGCGGGCCGCTCGCCGAGGCGAGGGACGTCGTCCCGCCGAGGCCGAGGTGGTCGTAGTGCGCGCCGACGATCACAACTTCGGCGCTCTTCGCGGGATCGGCTCCCTTCAGCAGGCCGATCACGTTCGCCGTGCGGGCGCGCCGCGGCGCCACATCGACGTTCAGCGCGACGCGCGAGCCGGCGGCCACGAAGGGCGCGGGCTTCCTCGCCGCGTCGATCGCCTTCTGCGCGGCCTCGAGCGTCTTCCCCGTGCCCGCGAGGAGCGCCTCGCCGACGCGCCGCCGGATCGAGACCGCGACGATGCCCGCGTCCGAGAAGGCCGCGTCCGTGCGCAGCGCGATGAGGTCGTCCGGGACGTCCTTCGTGAGCGGGCCCGCCACGACGAGCATCGCCTTGGCGCCCTTCTCCCGCGCGGCGGCCGCCTTGAAACGCAGCGCCGCAAACGGCGAGAACGGGGACTTCTCGTCGTCGCCGTCCGGGCCGTAGCGCAGGACGAGGACGACCTTGTCCTTCACGTCGAGGCCCTCGTAGTCGTCGTAGCCGAGGTCCTTCGAGACGATGCCGTAGCCCGCGAAGACGACCTCGCCCCCGGCGGCGCCCGCGGCCGAGAAGGCGAGCGGGCGGAAGTCGGTGCCGACGCTCCACGCCCTCGGTGCGGCGGCGCCCGTCTCGAGGCGGTTCTTCGGCCCGAGATCGACGCCGTCGATGAAGCCGAAGGGCTGGAGCCACGCGCCGTCCGATCCCGCGGGTGAGAGCCCGATCTTCCTGAACTGCTCGGCCACCCACGCGGCGGCCCGATCGCCCTCGGCGGTCCCCGCGCGGCGGCCCTTCAGGTCGTCCGAGGCGAGGAACGCGACGTCGGACTGCACGCGGGCGGCGGCGGGAGAGAGCGCGGGCGCGGGCGCGGCGAGCGCCGGCGCGGAAAGCGCGAGGGCCGCGCAGGCCGCGGCGGCGCGAAACGTCTTCATCCGGCGATCTTTACCACGGTTGAAGCGGGCGGGTAATAGAGCATCCGCACGCGGAGCGCGGAGGCCGCCGGCGGCCCTATCTTTGGGGGGATGTCGGTCTCGAGGAAGGAAAAGACGATGGAACTCCCCCGCCTGCTCGAGGAGTCGCGCACGGAGGCGGTCGCGGACGCGATCCAGGGCCTCTCCCGCGCCACCCTCCCCCACTACACGGCGAGTCGCGCCGAGCAGAACCACGAACGGCTCGCGAAGCTCTACGACCTCACGACCGCGTGCGTCGCGACGCGCACGCTCCTCCCGATGATCGAGTACGCGCAGGGCGTCGCCCGCGAGCGATACAGGGACGGCTTCGACCTCGAGGAGGTCCACACGGCGTTCAACGTGCTCGAGGAGGTCATCTGGCGGCGGATCACGGCGCGCCTCGAGCCGGCGCAGTACCCCGAGGCATTCGGGCTCGTGAGCACGGCACTCGGGGCCGGCAAGCAGGCGCTCGCGATCGAGTACGTCTCCCTCGTGAGCCGGAACCGCGACGTCCGCTCGCTGGACCTCACGGCGCTCTTCAAAGGGACGGCGTAGGAGAACGGCCATGGCGCGCGTTCCCGCTCCCGTCGCCGCGTTCCTCGCAGGGAGGCGCTTCGCCGTCGCGGGCGTCTCGCGCGAGGGGAAGCTTCCCGCGAACGCGATCTTCCGCAAGCTGAAGGCCTCCGGCTACGACGTCGTCCCCGTGAACCCGAACGCCGCGTCCGTCGAGGGCGTCGCGTGCTACCCGAATCTCGCCGCCGTCCCCGGGCCGCTGGACGGCCTCGTGATCGCGGCCCATCCCGACGTCGCGGCCGGCCTCGTGAAACAGGCCGCGGCGCGCGGCGTCTCGCACGTGTGGTTCCACCGTTCGTTCGGAGAGGGGAGCGTCTCGGATGCGGCGCTCGCCGCGTGCCGCGAGGCCGGGATCGAGCCTGTCGTGGGAGGCTGTCCGCTCATGTACTGTGCGCCCGTGGACGTCGCGCACCGGTGCTTCCGCTGGTGGCTCCGCTGGAAGGGGCGCGTTCCCGTGTGACGCCTCGGCGCGTCGCCGCCAGTCTCGCCGTCCTCCTCGCCGCGGCTGCCGCGGCGACGGTGTTCGGGGCCGTGCGGTGGCGCCTGCGCACGCGCGAGCTGCGGGCCGGCCTTTTCGCCGCCTCCGGCGGTGAAAACGCGCCGCGGATCTTCGATCCGCGCGAGATCGAGACCCTGCCCGAGCCCGTGCGCCGCTACTTCCATGCCGCGCTGCGGCCGGGGCAGCCGGTCGTCGACTCGGCGCGGATCGCGACGGAGGGTGAGTTCCTGCTCGACGACAGCCGGATGCGATGGGCTCCCTTCACGGCCGACCAGCTGTTCCGCGCGCGGCCGCCGGGCTTCGACTGGGACGCGCGGATCCGCGTGGCGCCGGGCACCGCGATCTTCGTCCGCGACGCCTACCGCGACGGCGTCGGGACGCTCCGGGCCGAGGTCCTCGGTCTCGTGACCGTCGCGGAGCAGGCGCCGTCCCGCGAACTCGCGCGCGGAGAGCTCCTGCGCTGGCTCGCCGAGGCGCCCTGGTTCCCGACGGCGCTGCTCCCGAGCCAGGGCGTCCGCTGGGAGGCGGTGGGCGAAGGCCGCGCCCGGGCCACGATCGAGGACCGCGGGGTCTCGGCGTCGCTGGAGTTCCGGTTCGGCTCCGACGGGCTCGTGTCATCCGTCTTCGCGCCCGACCGCCCGCGCACCGTCGGCGGCGCGATCGCGGCGACTCCGTGGGAGGGGATGTGGACGGCGTCGAGCCCGCGCAACGGCATGCGCGTGCCGTCTGCGGGCGAGGTCGCGTGGCTGCTCCCCGAGGGACGGGTCCCGTACTGGCGGGGCCGCGTGAAGGCGGTCGTCTACGCGTTTGCCGCGGCGGACGCGCCGCGGCGCGCGCCCTGATCGGACGCGTCGAGGGCGCCTAGGCGCGGCTCGCGGCGCGCCGCGCGGCGCGGCGGCGGTCGGCCCCGGGACGTGCCGCCTTGCGGCGCTCCGCGGAGCGGCGCTCGCCGATGCGCCGCTCGCGCCGGAGATAGCGGCGCGGGATCGGCTCGAAGACCTCGCCGCGGCGGACGAGGTCGCGGACGAGATCGTGGATCTCCTCCACGGTGACCCCGACGGCATTCGCGATCTCGCGCTCGCTCCGCAGGAGGTTTCCCGTGACGGCGCCCTCGAGGTACGTCAGGATCCGGGCGCGCAGATTCGTCTGGCTCATGAACACCGACTATAGCGCCGGCCGTTGTATCTTGTCGGCAGGAGACTCCAGATGAACGTCCGGCACGTTCTCACCGGGTTCGCGGCGCTGTTCGCGGCCCTTTTCCTCGCGGGCTGCGCCCCGGCGCCGCCGGCCGCCTCCGGCCCCCTCCATTACGCGACTTCGCCCGCGTCGCTCCCGTTCTCCGAGGCCGTGCGCGACGGCGATCTCCTCTTCGTCTCGGGCCAGGTCGGGAACGTGCCGGGAACGATGGAGCTCGTGCCGGGCGGTCTCCCCGCCGAGGCCGCGCGGGCGCTCGCGAACGTGCGCGCGGTCGTCGAGCGCCACGGGTCGTCGATGGGCCAGGTCGTGAAGTGCACGGTGTTCCTCGCGGACATCCGGGAATGGGGCGCGTTCAACGAGGTCTACCGAAAGGCGTTCCCGGGAGAGCTTCCGGCGCGCAGCGCGCTCGGCGCGAGCGGCCTCGCGCTCGGCGCGCGGGTCGAGGTGGAGTGCATCGCGCACGTCCCGGCGGGCGCGCGGTAGGCCCGTGTCGAGCTTCCCCGCGATGGTGAAACGCTCGAGGGCGAGGACGCCCGCCGCCCTCGCCGTCCTTCTCCTGCTGACGGGCTGCGGTTCGTTCGCGATCCAGGACGACGCACCCGCGCGGATCGAAGCGGCGCTGAAGACCTACGCGGCGGCCGAGAAGAAGGAGATGCGGAGCGCCTTCATCCAGGTCATCGGGACGGGCGCCCTCCAGACCGGCACGTTCCGGCAGGAGACGCGCCTCGCGGACGGCACCGTCGTCGACTCGAAGGGGACGTTCGAAGCCGAATGGGAGCGTCAGGCAGACGGCTCGTGGACCCTCGTGAAGGTGGCCCTAAACGCGCCGCCTCTCGGGGGGCCGGACATCCCGGTGGTGCCGTGAGCCGCCCGCACGGCCCGGCCGCGGCGAAAATCTACGACCGCGCGTACTTCCACAAGTGGTACCGCGATCCGAAGAAGGCGATCGTCCGGCGCGCGGACCTCGCGCGGAAGGTCGCGATGGCGCTGAGCGCCGCCGAACACCTCATCGGACGGTCCGTCGAGTCGGTCCTCGACGTGGGCTGCGGCGAAGGCTCGTGGCAGCCGCTCCTCAGGGCGCGGCGTCCGCGCCTCAAGTACCTCGGGCTCGACACGAGCGCGTACGCGATCCGCCGCTGGGGCCGCGCGCGCAACCTCAGGCCCGGCTCCTGGGGCGGACTCGCCGACGCCGACGTCGGCGGGCCCTTCGACCTCGTCGTGTGCTCCGACGCGCTTCACTACGTCCCGACGGCGGAGTTCCGGCGCGGGCTCGGCGGGCTGCCGGCCCTCGTGGGCGGCGTCGCGTACCTCGACTTCCTGACGGCCGACGACGACCTCGAGACGGGTCTCGAGGGCGACCTCGTGGGTTTTCGCAAGCGGTCCTCGGCCTGGTACCGGCGGGAGCTGCGCAAGACGGGCCTCGTCGCGTGCGGCCTCGGGATCTGGGCCGCCAGGGACCTGGCTCCTGCCCTCACGGCGCTGGAACGGGCAGAATGAGTCTCATGAAGAACTCCCGCCCCCGCCCCGACGAATACGACACGGCGTTCGAGCGCTACGTCTCGCGCGTGCCCGAAACCGAGATCCTCTCGGCGCTCGAATCCCAGCCCACGGAGCTCTCGGCGGCGCTCGGCACCGTGACCCTCGAGCGAGAGACCTTCCGGTACGCCCCCGGCAAGTGGTCGATCCGCGACGTCGTGGGCCACATGGTCGACGCCGAGCACGTCATGGGCTACCGCGCGCTCGCGATCTCCCGCGGCGAGAAGGCGACCCTGCCCGCCTTCGAGGAGGAGGACTATGCGGCGACGGCCGGCTACGCGCACCGGCCGCTCGCCTCGATCCTCGACGAGTTCGCCTGCCTGAGAAGGAGCCACGTCCTCATGTTCCGCCACCTCGACGATGACGCGTGGGGGCGCATCGGGATCGCGAACGCGCTGCCCGTCACGCCGCGCGCGCTCGCGTACATCCTCGTCGGGCACCCGCGCCACCACGTCGCCGTTCTGAAGGAGAAATACGGCGTCACTCCCTGAGGCGACCGCGCGACCGGGGTCCGCAGTGCGCTCCGCCCCGAACGGACGCGAGGACTACGGCCCGCGCCTCAGGGAGCTGGAGTCCGTGTCCTCGCCATGAGCGCTCCCGCGATCCGCGGCGCCCGCCCCGACGACGCCGCCGCCGTGTCGCGCCTCCTCGGCGCGCTCGGTCATCCGGCGCCCGAGACCGACGTCCGCGCGCGCCTCGGAGAGCTCGCGCGTCTGGAAGGTCACGTCGTCCTCGTCGCGGAGGACTCTTCGGGCGTCATCGGAGTCGCGTCGGCGTTCGTGACGCCCGTCCTCCACCGTCCCGGCGTGACGGGGCGCATCAGCGTGATGGTCGTCGCGGAGCCCGCGCGGGGCACGGGCGTCGGCACGCGACTCCTCGAGGCGATGGAGGAGACGCTCCGCGTGCGCGGCGCGACGCGCCTCGAGCTGACGTCGAACGTGAAGCGCACCGAGGCGCACGCGTTCTACGAAAGACGCGGCTGGACGAGGCAGGGATTGCGGTTCGAGAAGACCGGGAAGGGATAGGGAGGAAGAGAAGAAGAAGATCTTCTTAGAAGGTGAAGAGGGGCCGGCGCTCGCCGCGGCGGCGCGGGCGGAAGTGGTGCCTCGCGTTCCCACTCATTCGAAGAAATCTTCTCTTCTCTGTTTCTTTCCTTCTTTCGGCTCTTCTTGACTTACGCTTGACTTGCGACTAACGTTCCCCGCCCCATGGACGGGCGCGGGGACGGGAAGCACGGGGGGCCGCCGGGGCGCGACATGCTCGGCCCGCTGGTCGGGACGGACCGCGGGAAGGCATACACGGGCCCCGGCGCGCACAAGGAGAAGCTGAGGAAGCGCGCGTACGCGCGTCCCGTGGCCGGAATCCGGCGCGCGCGGACGTACGCCGAGCTGCGCGCGGCGTCGGCGTTCTCGTTCCTGAACGGCGCCTCGCTGCCGGAGGATCTCGCCGACACGGCCGCGTCGCTCGACATCCCGGCGATGGCGCTCGTCGACACGAACGGCCTCTCCGGCGCGCCACGCTTCTGGAAGGCGGCGAAGCAGGCGGGGATCAAGGCGCTCGTCGGGGCGGAGGTGACGATCAGCAGCGCGCGCTTCGCGCGCGCTGGAAAAGAGCGCGCTGCGCGCGCCGGGAGATTTTCTTCGAAGGGTGAAGAGGGCGATGCGCAGCCCGCCGCGGATGCGCCGCGCAGCGGGGCCTCGGCCCATTCACCTTTCGAAGAAATCCCCAATCGGCGTTCCGATCTGCTTCTCCCCGGCCCATTGGGTCTCGTCCCTCCCCCTCTTCCTCCAGGCGTCTCTCTCCCCCGTCTGACTCTCCTCGCCGAAAACCAGAGGGGCTACAGGAACCTCTGCTCCCTTCTCACCGCGGCCGCCATGGGCAAGCCGAAGGGGCAGGCCGCGGCCACGTGGGAAGACGTCGCCGCGCACGCGGAGGGGCTGCACGTCCTGACGGGCGGCGAGGAGAGCGCCGTGACGCGCGCGCTCGTCTCGGGCGGCCTCGAGGCCGCCGGCCGGGAGCTGGACCGCCTCGCGTCGCTCTTCCCGGGGCGCGTCCACGTCGAGCTGCAGCGCCATCTCCTGCGCGGGGAGGAGCACGCGAACCGCGCGCTCCTCGACCTCGCGCGCGCGCGGCGGCTGCCCGTCCTCGCGACGAACGGCGTGCGCTACGCGCGGCGGCGCGACAAGGACCTCTTCGACGCGCTCACGTGCATCCGCCACCACACGCACCTCGACGCGGCCGGGACGAAGCTCCACGCCGGGCGCGAGCGGCACCTGAAGTCCGCGGCCGACATGCAGGCGCTCTTCGCCGACCTGCCGGGCGTCCTCGAGGAGAGCGCGGCCCTCGCGTCGCGCCTGTCGTTCACTCTCGCCGACCTCGGCTACCGCTTCCCGGAGTACCCGCTCCCGCCGGGCGAGACGCCGTCGTCGTACCTCCGTCGCGTGACGTGGGAGGGCGCGCGCGGGCGCTTCCGTCCCCTGACGACGAAAGCCCAGGCGCAGCTCACGAAGGAGCTGAACCTCATCGAGAAGCTGGACCTCGCGGGCTACTTCCTGATCGTCTGGGACATCGTGAACTTCTGCAGGAGAGAGAACATCCTCGTGCAGGGGCGCGGCTCGGCCGCGAACAGCGCCGTCTGCTACGCGCTCTCGATCACGGCGGTCGACCCGGTCCGGATGGAGCTCCTCTTCGAGCGTTTCCTCTCGGAGGAGCGCGGCGAGTGGCCCGACATCGACCTCGACCTCCCCTCCGGGGATCAGCGGGAGAAGGTCATCCAGCACGTCTACTCGACGTATGGCGCGCACGGCGCCGCGATGACGGCGAACGTCATCACGTACCGCGACCGCTCGGCCGCGCGCGAGATGGCGAAGGCCGTGGGCTTCGCGCCGGACCAGGTCGACACGCTCGCCAAGCACCTCGGGCGCTACGCCTTCGGCGAATACCGCGACGGCGTGCGCGACCTCTCGGCCGAGATGGCCGCCGCGGGTTTCGACCCCGGGGAGGCGCGCGTGAAGCACTTCGGCTCGCTTTTCATGCGCGTCCAGAACCTGCCGCGGCACCTCGGGCAGCATTCGGGCGGGATGGTCGTCGCGAAGGGGCGGCTCTCGGAGGTCGTGCCGCTCGAGCCCGCGGCGATGGAGGGGCGCGTCGTCATCCAGTGGGACAAGGACGACTGCGCGGACCTCGGGATCGTGAAGGTTGACCTCCTCGGCCTCGGGATGCTCGGCGCGATCGAGAAGACGATCCCGATGATCGAGGCGCACGAAAGCGAGAAGGTCGACCTCGCGCACCTTCCGCACGACGACCCGGCCGTCTACGCGATGCTCCAGAAGGCCGACACGATCGGCCTCTTCCAGGTCGAGAGCCGCGCGCAGATGGCGTCGCTGCCGCGCCACATGCCGATGAAGTTCTACGACATCGTCGTGCAGGTCGCGATCATCCGGCCCGGGCCGATCGTGGGCGGGATGGTCCACCCGTTCTTCGACCGGCGGCAGGGCAAGGCGCCCGTCGAGTACCCGCACCCCTGCCTCGAGCCGATCCTCAAGCGCACGCTCGGCGTGCCGCTCTTCCAGGAGCAGCTCCTGAAGATCGCGATGGTCGCCGCGGGTTTCACGGGCGGCGAGGCCGAGGAGCTGCGCCGCGCGATGGGGTTCAAGCGCTCCGAGGAGCGCATGGGCGCGATCGAGACACGCCTGAGGTCCGGGATGGAACGCAACGGCATCACGGGGCCCGCGCAGGACCAGATCGTCAAGTCGATCACGTCCTTCGCGCTCTACGGCTTCCCCGAGTCGCACGCGGCGAGCTTCGCGCTCATCGCGTACGCGAGCGCGTGGCTGAAGGCCCACCACCCCGCGGCGTTCACGGCGTGCCTCCTGAACGCGTGGCCGATGGGCTTCTACCACCCGGCGACGATCGTGAAGGACATCCAGAGGAAGGGCGTCACGGTCCTGCCGATCGACGTGAACTTCTCGGGATGGGAATGCACTTTAGAAAGAGAAAGACAAAAACAAAGAGAAGAGAAGATTTTCTTAGAAGGTAAAGAGAGGGAGGGCAGCGCGCGCGCCGCCGCCTCGCCTCGCGAGGGATCCCCCTCTTCCTCTTCACCTTCTAAGAAATCCCCTCTTTGTCTTCGTCTCGGCATGCGCTTCATCAAGGGGCTGAAGGAGACGACCGGGAGAGCCATCGAAGAAGAACGGAAGAAGGGATTCTTCGAAGATGTTTCGGACCTGCAGCGCCGGTGCGCGCTGCGCTCCGACGAAATCACGCGCCTTGCCTACGCCGGGGCGCTCTCGTCCCTCGGCATCTCCCGCCGCACCGCGCTCTGGCAGGTGGCCGAGGTCTCCCGCCCGCTCGGGACCCTCTACGAAACTCTTCCTCTTTCTTCCTCTTCTTCTCCTCTCCCCGAGATGTCCGCCGTCGAGGAGACGACGGCCGACTACCGCGCGACGGACATGACGGCCGGACCGCACCTCATCGAGCACCTGAGGTCCGTGCTCTCCGCCCGCTCGATCCTCTCGGCGGCCGAGCTGCGCGGCGCGCGCGAGGGCGACCGCGTGAAGGCGGCGGGCGCCGTCATCGTCCGGCAGCGTCCGGGCACGGCGAAGGGCTTCGTGTTCCTGTCGCTCGAGGACGAGAGCGGGATCGTCCAGGCGATCGTGCAGCCCGACCTCTTCCGGGAGAACCGCGCCCTCATCGTCGGGTCGCCCGGACTCGTCGTCGAGGGGCCCCTCCAGAAGGAGGGCGCGAACGTCTCCGTGAGGGCCGAGCGCTTCTGGCCGCTGCCGGCGCTGCCCGATCTTCCGAGCCACGACTTCCGCTAGTGGACGCCGCCCGAGAGCCGCGTCGCCTCGCGCAGCTTCGACTCCGCGGACGCGAGCGCGCGGAGAAGGCGCCCCTCCTCGACCTCGAGCGAGCCCTCGCCTGCGAGCGCGCGCCTCAGGCCCGGCAGCGTCTCCGTGCCGCAGCCCGTCGCGGCGGACGGCCCGAGGAGGAGGCTCGAGCAGGCGAAATCGCGCGCGCCGGGAAGGTCGCGGAACGCGGCCATCGCGGAGAGGACGAGGGGCTCGACCTCCGCCGCACGCGAGCCGCGGAACGCGATCCCGACCCCGTCCCACGCGAGAGCCGCCTCGCGGAATCGCGCCGCCGCCGCGAGGAGCTCGCGCCGACGCGGGAACGGCTTCACCGCTCCCGCCGGCAGACCCTCGATCTCCTTTCTCAGGAAATCGGCGACCTCGGTAAACCGAAAAGCGGGAACGGGCGCGTCCGCGAGCGCGGACGACCAGAGCGCAAGAATGTGCGCGAGCGACGCCGAGAGGCCCCAGCCTGGGTCGAGGTACCGGCGCGCGAGGAGCGGGTCGTCGTAGCCCGTGTGGTACATCGCGTACGTGCGGCGACCGTAACCCACCTGCGCCGTCGGCACGCCGCCGAGACCGACGAACGGAGACGTGTCGCCGCTGAAGCCCGGAAACTGCGTCGCCGCGCGCACGGAGAGGAGCGGCCGGCCCGTCGCGGGGTCCGGGACGGCGGCGAGGACGTCGTCGAGAGAGCCCGCGAGCCCGGGCGAGACGTCCGCCATGAAGTCCCACGCGCGCGCAGAGGAGTCGACGTAGAGAAACGCCGCGGCCTTCGCGGGAAGGTCCGCGAGATGGCCCTCGACCCAGCGCGTCGAGCCGAGCATTCCGTACTCCTCGCCGTCCCAGAACGCGAAGACGACGTCCCGCTCGGGCCGCCAGCCGCCCGCCGCGAGACGCGACAGGACGTCCGCGGCCTCGAGCACCGTCGCGGTGCCCGACACGGGGTCGATCGCGCCGTGCACCCAGGCGTCCGTGTGGGCCGATACGATGATGGCTGCCGCGTCGCTTCGGCGGCCGGGAAGGGTCGCGAAGAGATTTCTGAGAGTGGCGCGGCGCGTTGCGCCGCGGACCGTGAGGACGGCGCGCGCGCGCGTCGCCCCGACGCGATACGGCACCTTCATCCAACCCGTCCATTCCTCGGGTGCCGCCGGGCCTTCGACGCGTTCGAGGATCTCCCGCGCGACGGTCTCGGAAATCGGGAGCGCCGGGATACGGGGCCGGAGGCCCGAAGTGGCGCGGGCGCGCGCCCCAGCCGGGTCCCCCGGATAGAGAAAATACCGCAGCATCGACCCGCGCGAGATCGCCCACGGATTGAGGTAGGGGCCGTCGGGGAAGTCCGGCTTGACGATGCCGAAGTCGCGCCGCTCCGGGTACAGCAGGAGACCCGTTGCTCCCTCGGCCTCGGCGAGGAGCGACTTCATCGACCGGCAGATTCCGCCGGCGCGCGCGAGAACGATCGCACCTTTCACCGACACGCCGGCCCTGAGCAGCGTTTCGTAGTCGTCCCGGTCGCCGTGGTTCGCGTAGACGACACGCCCCTGCGCCGTGCCCGACGGCGCCCAGGCGAAGAACGGGATCTCGCGCGCGGCGTCCGCGGAATAGGGATCGCCGGGGAGCGCCCTCTCGACGAGGTCGAACGGCGGAGCGCCCGGGAGGACGAGCGACGCCTCGCCGGGCTCGGGCAGGTCCGCGTCGAAGGACGAGACCGCGACGGCGAGAGAGTCCGAGCGGAGGATCTCGGCGACGGTCGCGACGACCGCCTCCTGCGCGGGCGTTCCGGCACGGTGCGGAACGGACGCGAGCGCCTCGAGGCGCGCGCCGATGCGTGTGCCGTCCACGAGCTCTTCGATCCGCGCGGAGCGCGCGGCGTACGGGGATCGCCTGCACGAGAGCGCCGCGACGGCGACCGCGGCGAGCGCAAGCGCGGCTGCCGCGCCGCGCGGGCTCAACTTCGCTCCGAGGGCCCCGGACGCGTCGCGCGGTCCGCCGTCTTTCCGCGCCCCACCCACTCGCCGGCCACGAGGTAGTCCCGCGCCCGCGCGATCGCCGTGGAGAGGCGCTCGATCTCGCGCGCGACGGCCCCGCGGTCCCCGCGGCGAACCGCCTCGTCGAGGCCCGGCATCGCGGCGCCCCCGCACCCGGACGACTCCGACGGTCCCCAGAGGAGGCACCCCCGGCCGAAGGCGCCCCGCGCCCCGAGTGACGCCATCGCAAGCCCGGCGAGGCCGTCGGCGCGGGCCCGGTCCCGCGCGCGGCCCGCCGAGGACGCCGCGTAAGCGTCCCATGCGGCCGCAGCGGTTTCGAACCCGGCGAGCTGCGAGTCGAGCGGGCGAAGCGCGGCCGGGAGCCAGCCGGTCGTGGCGGGAGAGCGCGCCTGGATCCCCCGCAGCTCGTGCTCCGTGAACGCGACGACCTCCCGGAACCGGAACGGGGAGACGCGCGGCGTCGCGAGCATGCCCGCGAAGAGCGTGACGGCACGCGCGAGGGCGGCGCACCGGACGTAACCGGGGTCGCTGATCCGCGCGACGTAGAACGGCGTGTCGTAGAGCGTGTGATAGGCGCCGTACCAGCGGCCGAAGCCGAGCTCGGCCGTCGGGACGGGCGTGAAGCCCATGAAGGGCGCCGCGTCGCTCGAGAAGCCCGGCAGCGCGGGCAGGCCCACCGAGTCGCGGAGCGTCTTGCCGGATGAGAGCGGATCCGCCACGCGGGCCAGGGCTTCGTCGAGGATGCCCCTCAGTCCCGGGGTGAGGCCGACGTAGAGGTCGTTCGCGCGGGCCGCCGAATCCACGTTGATCGCCGCGGCGACGGGAAGTCCGGCGCCCCCGAGATGCGCCTCGACCCACGCGGTCGAGCCGAGCATCCCCCACTCCTCGCCGTCCCAGAGCGCGATGAGAATGGTCCGGGTGGGCTTCCAGCCGCGCGCGGCGAGCTGCCCGAAGACGTCGGCGACCTCGAGGACGGCGGCGGCGCCCGAGCCGGGGTCCACGGCGCCGTTCACCCACGCGTCGTAGTGCCCCATGACGAGCACGGGCGGCGCCTTCGGGTCGGCGCCCGGCACGGACGCGAGCACGCTGCGCAGCTTCGCGCGATACGTCTTCCCGCGCACGGTGACGCGCACGCGCCCCTTTCCGGGGCCGAGCGCGTACGGCGCCGCGAGCATGCCCTTCCAGCCCTTCGGGGGCTCGGGGCCCGTCATCTCCCTGAGGAGCGTCTCGGCCGTCTCCGCGGAGATCGCGATCGCGGGGACCTTCGGCAGGACGTCGACGCCCAGCTCCCTCGCCCGCCTCGGGTCTCCGGGGCGGCGGAAGTACTTCAGGAGCGACCCGCGAGAGACCGCGGCCGGATACGGGCCCGCGCCCTCGGGATACGCGGGCTTCAAAATGCCCTGGTCCTTCGGCTCGATGTAGACGAGGAGCGCGGCGACGCCCGCGTTCTCGGCGGCGGCGACCTTCTCGCCGCGGCAGACGCCCTGCGCGTGCACGATCGCGACCTTTCCGCGCGGGTCGACGCCGGCCTTCCGAAGCGACTGGTAGTCCTCGGCCGCGCCGAAGTTCGCATAGACGAGAGGCGCCTCCAGGTCGGCGTCGGGGGAATAGGCGAGGAACGGGAGCTCGTCCTTCGCCGCCCGCGTGGCCGGGTCGCCCGGCACCTCCCTCTCGTGAAGGTCGATCTCGCGGCCTCCCGGCCCGGCGAGCGCGAGGCGCAGCACGACGGGCTCCCAGAGGTCCGCGTCGTGGACGTCGCTCCAGGCCTTCAGCGAAGCGGACGTCAGCCGCCGCTCGACCTCCTGGGCGACGGCCTCGTTCGCCGGCGTGCCGGACCGGTGCGGCTTCGCCGAAAGCGCGTCGATCTCCGTTCCGATTCGCGCCGGCGAGACGAGCCGCTGGGCGTCGTCACCCCAGCGGTCGAGGAACGAGCGGCGCGCGCGCCACCAGAAGAACAGGCCCGCGAAGAGGACGACGATCGCGAGGGCCGCGATCGCGGCCGACCGGCGCGAGACACGAACGGGAAGCACGGTTCATCGTAGCAGGACGCTTCCCGAATTCGCCCTCGCGGGACGGGCCGTCAGACCGCGCGCATCAGGAGACACGCGTTCGTGCCGCCGAACCCGAAGGAATTGGAGAGCGCGGCGCGAAGGCGGACCTCGCGGGCCGTGTTCGGCGTGTAATCGAGGTCGCACTCGGGATCGGGCGTCGTGTAGTTGATCGTCGGCGGGATGACGCCATGCCGCATCGCGAGCGCGAGGACGCCGGCCTCGTATCCGCCCGCGGCGCCCAGGAGATGCCCGGTCATGGACTTCGTCGACGACACGGCGAGCTTCTTCGCGTGGTCGCCGAAGACCCTCTTGATTGCCGTCGTCTCGATCTTGTCGCCGTGCGGCGTCGACGTGCCGTGCGCGTTGACGTACTGGACCTCGTCCGGGCTCGCGCCGGCGTCCTTGAGGGTGTTGAGCATGACACGCGACGGGCCGTCGCCGTCCTCGGACGGCGCGCTGATGTGGTAGGCGTCGCCGGACATCCCGTAACCCGCGATCTCGGCGTAGACGACCGCGCCTCGGCCCCGGGCCATCGCGAGGTCCTCGAGGACGAGGACGCCGGAGCCCTCGCCGAGAACGAAGCCGTCTCGGTCCCGGTCCCAGGGACGCGAGGCCGCATTCGGGTCGTCGTTGCGCGTCGAGACCGCGCGCATCGCGGCGAAGCCGCCGATCGCGAGCGGCGTCACGACGGACTCCGAGCCTCCCGCGATCATCGCGTCCGCGTCGCCGCGGCGGATGATGTTCACGGCGTCGCCGATCGCGTGGGCGGACGTCGCGCAGGCCGTCGCCGTGGCCGTGTTCGGGCCCTTGGCACCCGTCAGGATCGAGACGAGCCCCGCTCCCATGTTCACGATGAGCCCCGGGATGAAGAACGGGCTGATCCGGCGCGGGCCCTTCTCGAGATACGTCTTGTGCATCTCCTCGATGAGCGGCAGGCCGCCGATCCCCGACCCGATGCACACGCCGACCCGCTCGGCGTTCTCGGCCGTCACGACGAGGCCGGAATCGGCCATCGCTTCTTTCGACGCCGCCACCGCGTAATGGATGAAGGTGTCGAACTTCTTGATTTCCTTCTTGTCGAGAAACGCGCCCGGGTCGAAGCCCCGCACCTCGCCCGCGATCCGACAGGTGAACTCGGTCGCGTCGAAACGCGTGATCGGGCCGATCCCGGAGACACCCGCCTTGAGGCTCGACCAGTTCGCGTCGCGCGTCAGGCCGACGGGCGACACGAGTCCAACGCCCGTGACGGCCACACGGCGCCGCCCGCGGGCGTCGAGGAGAGGGGCAATCTTGTCCGGCACGAGGGATCGGGACCGCGCGGCCTCAGGCCGGCTTGGCGTGGGACTCGATGTAGGCGACCGCGTCCTTGACCTTCTGGATCTTCTCGGCGTCTTCGTCCGGGATCTCGATGCCGAACGCTTCCTCGAAGGCCATCACGAGCTCGACCGTGTCGAGCGAGTCGGCGCCGAGGTCGTCCACGAACGACGCCTCGGGCTTCACTTCCTCGGCCTGCACGCCGAGCTGCTCGACGATGATGCCCTTGACCTTTTCTTCCACGGAATTCGACATCGCGATCCTCCGAAATCCTCTTCGTGCGAGAGACCGGCATTCTGAGGGCTGCCGGGACCCGATTTCAAGCGTGCAGAGTCTATCCGATGAGGGAGAAATACGGTCTTCAGGTGCGAAAACCCCGGTCGCGCGCGAAGACGATCGCCTGGGCCCGCGTCCACACGCCGAGCTTGTCGAAGAGGTTGGAGACGTGGTTGCGCACGGTCTTCTCGCTCACCCCGAGGCGGTCGGCAATGTCCCCGTTGCTCAGTCCCTCGGTGAGGAGTGCGAGGATTCCGCGCTCGCGCACCGTGAGCGAGGCGAAGGCGCGATCCTCGCCTCCCGGGACACGCTCGATTCCCATGAAGTCCAAGACGGCGTCGCAGAATCGCCCCCACGCCGGCTCGCCCTCGAGGAGGATGTGGTTCTTCGAGTCCAGCTCGACGAACTCGGCGCCGGGGATGAGTGCGGCCATCTGGCGCCCGGCGCTGACCGGGACGGCGGCGTCCTCGCCCGCATGGATGACGAGCGTGGGCACCCGCACGTGCTCCAGCAGGTCCCTGACGTTGACGTTGGCGCGGGACCGCAGCAGCTCGGCGGCGATCGCGGGCGAGCTCGTCCTCCGGCAGAGCTCGTTGAACCAGTCCATCTGCTCGCTCGTCGCTCCCGGAATGAAGCGCGACGTGAACACCTGCCGGAAGGCGGGATTGTCCCGGCCCCAGCCGAGTGCGGCGAGGTCGACGATCGCGTCGTGCTCGCGCTTCCCGGCCGAGTCGCCGCGGAGCCCCCAGCCGCGCGCGTAACCGCCGTACAGCACGAGCCGCGAGACGCGGTCCGGGTGCTTCACCGCGTAGGCGACGGACGTCGCCGCCCCTTGCGAGATCCCGAGGAGGGGAAACGCGCTCTGCGGGAGCGCCGCGTCGACGACGGTCTCGAGATCGCCGACCCAGCGCGGGAAGGAGAAATCGTCCACGGTCCAGTCGCTCATCCCGCAGCCGCGCTCGTCGTAGCGCACGAAGCGGAAGTGGCCGGAGAAGAACTTGATCCAGTGCCGCCAGACGGGGCTCTCCCACTCGTATTCGAGGTGGCTCAGCCAGTTGGAGGCCTTGACCAGCGGCGGGCCCGTTCCGGCCTCGGCCCAGGCGAGCCGCACCCCATCCGGCGTCTGGACAAAACGGATGCGCTGGCTGAGCTTCCTTTCCATGAGAAACGGGACATTCGTCCCCGCGATCGACCCCGATCATAGCCAGACCGGGACATTGTTCCCATGGTCAAAAGGGCGCCGGGACCTGATCTTCGGACGCAGGAGGACCGAACCATGCTGACTCACAACTACGACTACCGGTCGAATCTCGCGGCGTCCGAAAAGGTCAACTGGAGACTCGAGGACGTCATCGGGGGAAGGGCCCTCGACTTCGGCAAGCCGTTCCTGCCGGAATCCCTCGCAGGCGTGAACGGCATCCGCTGCCTGAGCCCCGCGGAGAAGCTCAAGCTCAACCAGATCCGCGGCTTCAGCTACCTGTACCTCTTCGGCCTTTGCGAGGAATACATCCTCCCATCGGTGATCGAGCACGCGGGAGAAGGCACGGACGGCGACGATTACGAGATGCGCGCTCTTCTCCGTTTCGCCGAGGAGGAAGCGAAGCACATCCAGCTGTTCAAGTGGTTCGTGAAGGAGTTCGAGAACGGGTTCGGAACGCCCTGCGGCGCCATCGGCCCGGCGAAGGAGATCGCCGCCGCCATCCTCAACCACTCCCGGCTCGGCGTCTTCCTCGCCACCCTCCAGATCGAGTGGATGACGCAGAAGCACTACACGGAGAGCGTGAGGGACAACTCCGAGGAGGGCCTCGACCCGCTCTTCTGCAGCCTCCTCAAGCACCACTGGCTCGAGGAGAGCCAGCACGCCAAGCTCGACACTCTCATCGTCGACGAGATCGCGAGCACGCTCGAGCCGGCGTGGATCGAGGCGGGCATCGACGACTACATGGACATCGGCAAGATGCTCGACGGCGGCCTGACCGCGCAGATCCAGCTCGACCTCGAGAGCCTGCAGAAGGCGATCGGACGCACGCTCTCCGCCGCGGAGAGGGCCGAGATCACCGCGGCGCAGACGCGGTCGTACCGCTGGACGTTCCTCGCGAGCGGCATGACCCACCCGAACTTCGACAGGAGCCTTCGCGAGCTGAGCGCCCAGGGCCACGAGCGCGTCGGCAATCTCGCGCGCGCGATCGCCGCCTGACGGCGCGGCGTGGGGAGCGACCTCGGCGAGGCGCTCCCCATGTCCGCATCCGCGGGCTAACCGATGTACAGGCCGCCGCTCACGTTCAGGCAGGTCCCGGTCACGTAGGCCGCCGCGTCGGAGGCGAGGTAGAGGACGGCCGCCGCCACGTCGTCGCCCGTCCCGAGCCGGCCGAGGACGATCTGCCCGACGAGCGCCTTTCTCTGGTCCTCGCTGAGGACGTCCGTCATGGACGTCTCGACGTAGCCCGGAGCGATCGCGTTGACGGTCACTCCGCGGGATCCGATTTCGCGCGCGAGGGCCTTCGTGAAGCCGACGACGCCCGCCTTTGCCGCGGCGTAGTTCGTCTGCCCCGCGTTTCCCATGAGGCCGACGACCGACGTGATGTTCACGATGCGTCCCTGGACGCGCTTCTTGAGCATCGTTTTCGCGGCCTCCTGGGCGCACAGGAAGACGCCGGTGAGGTCCGTCGCGATCACCTTGTCCCAAGACTCCTTCGACATCCTGAGGACGAGACCGTCGTCCGTGATGCCGGCGTTGTTGACGAGGATGTCGAGCTTCCCGTGCTTTTCGACGACGGCTTTGAACGCCGCCGAGACGGAGGCGGGTTCCGTGACATCGAGCCCCAGCGCCTCCGCCGAGCCGCCCACCTCGCCGATCGCCCGCGCGACCTCCGCCGCCTTGTCCTCGCGGCGCGCCGCGACGACGACGTGCGCGCCGGCGGCGGCGAGGGCCTTCGCGATGGACTCCCCGATGCCCTGGGAGGCCCCGGTGACGAGCGCGACCTTGCCGGAGAGGGAGAACGAGACGGCCATCGGAGCTCCTTTCCTTCAGAGGGCGTCGAGCGCCGTCGCCGTGGACGTCGTCCTGACGGGCCAGTCCTTCGCAATGCGCTTCACGAGACCCGCGAGAACCGTGCCCGGCCCGACCTCGATCGCGGAGTCCGCGAGGGACGCGAGCTTCTGGACGCTCTCGACCCACCGCACGGGCGAGCAGACCTGGCGGCGCAGCGCTTCCCGGGCCGCGCCGGGATCCGTCTCGACATCGGCGTCCGCGTTGCTCACGACCGGGATCGCGAGCGTGGCAAACGCGGTCCCGTCCAGGAACGGCGCGAGCGCATCCTCGGCCGGCTTCATGAGCGCGCAGTGGAACGGCGCGGAGACCGGAAGCGGCAGGACGCGTTTGGCGCCCTTCGCCTTGAGGATCTCCGCCGCCTTCGCGACGCCCGCGGCCGAGCCCGCGATGACGGTCTGCTCGGGGGAGTTGAAGTTCGCGGCCGACACGACCTCGCCCGACTCCGCGGCCGCCTCGGCACAGGCCCCAATCACCTGCTCGGCGGGTAGGCCGATCACGGCCGACATCGCACCCTTGCCGGCCGGGACGGCTTCCTGCATGAACGTCCCGCGCCGGCGGACGAGGACGACGGCGTCTTCGAGCGTGAGGGAGCCCGCGGCGACGAGCGCCGCATACTCGCCGAGCGAGTGGCCTGCCGCGACGGACGGGACGATGCCCCTCGATTTCAGCACGGCGAGAACGGCGACGGCGTGCGTGACGATCGCGGGCTGCGTGACGGCGGTCTGCCTGAGGTCCTCGTCGGACCCCTCGAACGAAACCTGCGAGACGACGAGGCCGAGCGGTTCGAGCGCCGCGTCCGCTCGCGCGTAAACGTCGCGCGCCTCGGGAAAGCGAAGGGCGAGGTCCTTCCCCATCCCGGCGAACTGGGAACCCTGGCCGGGAAACAGGAAGGCGACGCCGCTCACGGGGTCACCAGCGGACGAGCCCCGCACCCCACGTCAGGCCGCCGCCGAAAGCCGTGATGAGGATGAGGTCCCCCCTCTTGATCCGGCCCGCGCGCGCGTACTCGTCGAGCGCGATCGGGATCGAGGCGGAACTCGTGTTCCCGTAGTGCGCGATGTTGTTCATGCAGCGCTCGGCGGGGATCTTCAGCCGGTCGGCCGTCGCCGTGAGGATTCGTTCGTTCGCCTGGTGCGGCAGGAGCCACGCGACGTCGTCCGCCGTGAACCCGCTCTCGGCGAGGACCTCCTTGCAGACCTCCACCATCGCGCGGATCGCCGCCTTGAACGTGTCGCCGCCCTTCATCTGGATGAACGGCAGGTGCGCCTCGAGCGTCTCGGGACGGTTCGGGGGGTACGTCGACCCTCCACCCGGCATCGAGATGAAGCACGCGCCCTCGCCGTCCGTCCGGATCGCGGTCGAGAGGACGCCGTGGTCCGAGGACGTCGCCTTGAGGACGGTCGCGCCCGCGCCGTCGCCGAACAGGACGCACGTCCCGCGGTCCGTGTAGTCCACGTAGCGCGTCAGGAACTCGGCGCCGATGAGGAGGACGTTCTTCGCCTTCCCGGCCTGGACGAGGCCGTCGGCGACGTGGAGCCCGTAGAGCCAGCCCGAGCATGCGGCGTTCAGGTCGAACGCCGCCGCGCGCTTCGCGCCGAGCTTGTGCTGGATGACGGGTGCGGCCCCGGGGATCGGGTGGTCGGGCGTGCAGGTCGCGAGGATGATCGTGTCGAGGTCCATCGCGGCGAGGCCCGCGGCCTCGAGCGCCGGTGTCGCGGCCCGGACGCAGAAGTCCGAGAGGACGTCGCCTTCTCCGGCCATCCGGCGCTCGCGGATGCCCGTCCGCGAGGTGATCCATTCGTCGGTCGTCTCGACCATCTTCTCGAGGTCCGCGTTCGAGAGGATCCGGCCGGGAACGGCCCGGCCGGTGCCGGCGATGGTGGCGTGGAGCATCGGTCCTCCTCCCTGGCGGAAACCGGATGTTACCGGGTGAGGGCGGGCGGCGCGAACGACGTCGCCTTGGCGCGGATCTTCTCGGGGATCCGGCGCTGGACGAAGTCGTGCGCCGCCTTGATCGCGTTGCGGACCGCCTTCGCGTTCGATCGCCCGTGCCCGATGAAGCACGCGCCCTTCACGCCGAGGAGGGGCGCGCCGCCGTATTCGCTGTAGTCGAGACGCTTCTTGAACGCGCGAAAGGCGTCCTTCGAGAGGAGGAACCCCATCGAGGCCTGGAGGCTCCGGGTGATCTCCTGCTTGAGCGCCTGCTCGACGAGGTGCGCGAGGCTCTCGGAGACCTTGAGGATGACGTTGCCCGTGAAGCCGTCCGTCACGATGACATCGACCTCGCCCGAGTAAACGTCGCGGCCCTCGACGTTGCCGATGAAGTGGAGGCCGGACTCCTTCAGGAGCCCGAACACCTCGCGCGTCGTGTCCGTTCCCTTGCCCTCTTCCTCGCCGACGGACATGAGGCCGATCTTCGGCTTCGAGATGCCGAGGACCTCCTGTGCGTAGAAGTGGCCCATGAGCGCGAACTCGCGATAGTGCTCCGGCCGGCAGCTCACGTTCGCGCCGACGTCGAGGAGCACCTGCTTCTTCTTCAGGCCGGGAAGAACCGCGGCGAGCGCGGGGCGGTCGATGCCCTCGACGACGCCCATGATCATCTTCGCGACGACCATCGCGGCGCCCGTGTGGCCCGCCGTGAAAAACCCGCTCGCGCGGCCGTCGCGGACGCACTCGGCGGCGATGCGGATGGACGCGCGCCGCTTCTTGCGGATGGGCGTGATCGCGGGCTCGTCGAACAGGACGACCTCGTCGGCGTCGACGACGCCCACCCGGCCACCCGTGTAGCCCGTCCGGTGGAGTTCGGCCTCGACCTCCCGCCGCCGCCCCACGAGGAGCGTGTCGAGGCCGAAATCGATCGCCGCGGCGACCGCTCCCTCCGCGTTGACGCGAGGGGCGTGGTCGCCCCCCATCGCGTCGACGGCAATCGTCAAGCTACTTCGTGGCCCCGGTCGTGACCTCGCGGCCCTTGTACCAGCCGCAGGCCGCGCACACGCGGTGGGGCAGCTTCTCGACGCCGCAGTTCGGGCAGTTCGACGTCTGTTTCGGCTTGAGGAAGTCGTGCGCGCGGCGCAGGTCGCGGCGCGTCTTGCTGTGTCGGTGCTTTGGATTCGGCATCGTCGGTCTCCTGTGTCGGTACGGGTCGGGACGTCGTCACTTCTTGTCGTCGTGCTCGAGGATCGTCTTGAGCGACCGCCACCGCTCGTCGGGCGGAGGCGCGCAGTCGCAGGGCGCCGCGTTGCGGTCGGCGCCGCACTGCGCGCAGAGGCCCCGGCAGTCTTCCCGGCAGAGCGCCTTCATCGGCAGCTCGAGCTGCAGCTGCTCCTCGACGAGGGGGTCGAACGGCACGACGAGGTCGTCGTAGTAGACGACGTCCAGGTCCGCGGCGAGGAGCTCGTCCCCGTCGTCGTCCCCATCCTTCTCGGAGCTCCGGCCGCCCTTCGCGGCCTTGCCGTCGGGAGACTTCGCCCGGGGTATCTCGGCGGGCTTCTCGTGGGCGGGCCGGAACGTCCAGGAGACGTCCTCGCGCCGCTCGAAAGAAACGGGCGCGAGGCAGCGCGCGCACGCGACGACGCCCGAGAAGACGAGGCGCCCGCTCAGGAGAAAACCCGGCTCCGCGTGCTCGAGGCGGCCCGCGAACGAGACCGGCGACAGCGAAAGGAGCTCGGGCCTCTCGAGACGACCGCTCGGGATCTCGAACTCATGAGAAAGATCGATCGGCTCGTCGAAAGCCGCTTCCAGATTCAGGTCCATGCGGGGAGTCTCCTCGGCGAAGAGGAGCCGCGGAATATAACATGGACCGGATGCGCATTGCCGTCGACGCGCGGCCGCTCGAGGAGAGGCCGACGGGCGTCGGACGCTACCTCGAGGGCCTCCTGACCGCCTGGCTGAACGCGAGGACGGACGACTCCTTCGTCCTCCTGTCGCCGCGGCCCGTGTTCGTGCCGCCGTCCCTGAGGGAGCGAACGGCCGTCGCGCCGTCTCAATCCCTGCCCGGAACGCTCTGGCTCCAGACCGTCGCGGGGCCGGCCGCGCGCCGCGCGGGAGCGGACGCCTTCCTCGGCTGCCTCGGCATCGTGCCGCTCGCCGGCGGGCCGCCGTCGGTCGCGACCGTTCACGACCTCACTCCGCTGCTCTTCCCCGGGTGGCACTCCGTGCGGAACCGCCTCGGCTTCACGCCGCTCATCCGCGCGAGCGTGCGCAAGGCACGGCGGATCGCCGCCGTCTCGGAGCACACGCGCCGGGACCTCGTCGCGCACGTGCCGGAGGCCGGCGCGAAGACCGTGGTCGTCCACAACGGCGTGGACGTCGCCCCGGCTCCCGCGGGCGGCCCTCCCCCGAACGACGGGCGGCCCTACGTCCTCTCGCTCGGCACGCTCGAGCCGCGGAAAAACCTCGCGCGCCTCGTCGAGGCGATGGAGTCGATCTGGGACCGCCGCCCGGAGTTCCCGGAGCTCGTCCTCGCGGGAGCCGACGGGTGGGGCCTGCGCGGCCTCGGCGAGCGGCTGCGCTCCTCGCGGCACGCCGCGCGCGTTCGCGCCGCCGGCTACCTCGCGGGAGACGAGCGCGCGCGGTGGATGGCTGGCGCGCGCGTTTTCGCCTACCCGAGCCTTTACGAGGGCTTCGGCCTCCCGCCGCTCGAGGCGATGGCGCTCGGAACGCCCGTCGTGGCGTCGTCGGCCGCGTCCCTGCCCGAGGTTCTCGGCGACGCCGGGCTTCTTCCCGACCCGCGAGACTCCGGCGCGATCGCCGCCGCGATCGAGCGCGCCGAGGACGACGAGGCGTTCCGGCGGGACGCCGCCGTGAAGGGCCCGGCGCGGGCCGCGATGTTCACCTGGGCGTGCGCCGCCCGGAAGATGCGAACCCTGTTCGAGGAGGCGCTCTCGTGACGCGCCTCCGCGTCCTCGTGGACGCCCGCAAGGTGCGCGACTTCGGAATCGGGAGCTACATTCGCGGTCTCCTCGGCGGCCTCGTGCGCCAGGACCGCTGGGATCTCTGCGCGACGGTCCACCCCGGCGACGACGTCCTCCTGCCCACGGGCGTCGCGCCCGTCGCCTGCGACGCGCGGCACTACACCGTCGCCGAGCTCTTCGCCGTGCGCGGCGCGATCGCGCGGCTCAGGCCCGCGGTCTTCCACGCTCCCCACTACGTCGTCCCCGTGCGGCCGCCCGCCGCGACCGTCGTCACGATCCACGACCTCATGCACCTGAACCGGCCCGAGCACGCCGCGCCCTGGAAGCGCGCGTACGCGAAATGGATGGTGGGCCGCGCGGTGCGCCTCTCGGCTCGGGTGATCGCGGTGTCCGAGGCGACGCGGAAAGAGATTCTTGCCTTCGGACCCGATCAGGCCTCCAAGGTCGTCGTGATTCCGAACGGCGTAAGAGAAGATTTCTTCGAGTGGGGAAAGAGGGCGGCGGATGCGCGCGACGAGGCGGCATCGTCCCCCTCCGCGACCGCGCCGGGCACCGGCCCCGGGGCGCCCGACGTTCGGGGGCCTCGTTCCAATTCCCTTTCAAAAGAAATCTCTTCTTATCTCCTCTTCCTCGGCAACGACAAGCCGCACAAGAACCTCGACGGCCTCCTCCGCGCGTGGCCGCACGTACGGGCCGCGCACCCGGACCTTTCGCTCGTCCTCGCGGGGGTCGCGCCCGGGGGCGCGCTGCCCGAGGGAGCGAAGGCGCTCGGGTTCGTGCCGGACGACGAGGTGCCGGCGCTCGTCGCGCTCGCCGAGGCGCTCGTCCTCCCGTCCTTTGCGGAAGGGTTCGGCCTCCCCGTGCTCGAGGCGCACGCCGCGGGGACGCCGGTGGCGTGCTCGGACCTCCCGGCCCTCCACGAGGCCGGCGGCGAGGCGGCCGTCTTCTTCAACCCGCACGACGCCGCGACGATCGCGAACGCTCTGAAAGCGCTGCTCGGGGATGAAGAGAAGAGGAATCTTCTTAGAAAGAAAGGACGAGGGAGGGCGCGACAGTTCTCATGGGATGCGGTGGCGCAAGAGACCGCCAGGATTTATGAAGAGATTTCGGAAGCGAAGACCAGGATTTCCTAGAAGGGTGAGTGAGGCCTGCGCCCCGATTTCGGCCGGGGCCATGGTCGCGCGCCCCGCCCTCTCTCAACCATTCGGAGAAATCCCCCCGTCTTCCTCTTGCTCTTCTTTCTGTTCCGCATGAGAGTCGCCCTCGTTCACGACTGGCTCTCCGGCACGCGCGGCGGCGAGAAGGTGCTGCTCGAGCTCGTGAGGATGTTCCCGGACGCGCCCGTCTTCACGCTCTTCCATTTCCCCGGCTCGCAGCACGCCGAGATCGAGGCTCGGGAGATCCGGACGACGTTTCTCCAGCGGATCGTTTCGCCGCGCGTCGACTACCGCCGCCTCCTCCCGCTCTTCTTCGCGGCCGCCGAGAGGTGGGATCTCTCCGGCTTCGACGTCGTGATCTCGACATCCCATTGCGTCGCCAAGAACGCGAAGAAGGACCCTGGGGCGTTCCACCTCTGCTACTGCCACACCCCGGTGCGCTACCTTCACGACCAGTTCGACGCGTACTTCCGGGGACGGCCAGCCCCGCTCGTCCTCGCGGCGCGCCTCGCGCGCTCTCCCCTCAGGGCCTGGGACGTCGCGACGGTCCCGCGCGTCGACGCGTTCCTCGCGAACTCGGCGAACGTGAAGGAAAGGATCGCGCGCCTCTGGGGACGCGAGGCCGAGGTCGTCCCCCCGCCCGTCGACACCGCGTTCTACACGCCCGGTCCCGCCGGTCCCCGGGCCGGCCTCCTGATCGTCTCCGCGCTCGCGCCCTACAAGCGGCTCGACGACGCCGTGGACGCTGCGAACGCCCGGGGCATCCCGCTCACGATCGCCGGTTTCGGCCCCGAGCGCCGGCGCCTCGCCGCGAGGGCCGGTGAGACGGTCGTCTTCGCCGACACTCCCAACGACACCATGCTCAGGGATCTCTATCGTTCGGCGGAGGCCGTCCTCATGCCCGGCGAAGAGGACTTCGGGATCGTGCCCCTGGAGGCCCAGGCCTGCGGCACGCCGGTCATCGCCCTCGGGCGCGGAGGCGCGCTCGAGACGGTCCGCGACGGGGTGACGGGCGTCCTGATGCCGGAGCCCGGGCCGGCGGCCGTCCTCGCGGCCCTCGACCGGCTTCGCGCCCTCCCTTTCGACCCGGCGGCCGCCCAGGCGAACGCGGCCCGCTTCTCCCGGGCGGCCTTCCAGGCGGGGTTCCGGCACGCACTCGACGCGGCGCGCGAGCGCGCGGGCGCCACCGACGCTAAAATGACCCGCCCGGTGCCTGCTTGATCCGACGACAGACCCGCCGCCTCCAGGCCGTTTTTCTCGCGGCCGACGTCCTCGCGACGGTGCTCGCCCTCTGGGCGGCGTGGCTGATCCGCTTCGAAAGCGTCTGGCCGACGCCCAAGGGCGGGCAGCCGTTCGAGAACTACGCGCCCGTGATCCCGATCCTCCTCGTCGTCTGGCCGGTGGTCTTCTACTTCCACCGCCTGTACCAGATCCGGCGCGACCGTTCGACGATCGACGAGGTCCTCGCGATCTTCGTCGCCGTGACGCTCGGGACGATCCTCCTCGTCGGCATCCTTTCGTTCTGGCGCGGGTTCACGTACACGAGCCGCCAGCTCCTCGTCCTGTTCCTCTTCCTGGACATCGTCCTCGTGTCTCTCGGCCGGTTCGGGATCCGCAAGTACCTCGAGACGATGTGGGCGACGGGCGCGGGCGTGCGCCGCGTGCTCATCGTGGGGGCGGGACACGCGGGCCGCGCGCTCGCCGACAAGCTCCTCGAGCATCCGGCGACGGGCATGAAGCCCGTCGGGTTCGCGGACGACGATCCCGCCAAGCGCACCGAGGGCTATCGGGGGCTGAAGGTGCTCGGCGTCACGGCCGACGTCCGCGACCTCATCCACGCGCACGAGGTCGACACGGTGTTCCTCGCGCTCCCCGTCGAGGCGCACCGGACGATGCTCGCGATCCTGAAGGACGTCGGGAACGAGATGATCGACCTGCGCGTCGTGCCGGACCTGTTCCAGTACGTGACGTTCAAGGCCGGCGTCGAGGACTTCGACGGGCTGCCCGTCATCAACCTCACGCAGATGCCGCTCGAGGGCTGGAACTCGCTCGTGAAGCGGAGCATGGACGTCGTCCTCTCCGCGCTCGGCCTCGTCGCGCTCGCCGTGCTCTTCCCGTTCATCGCGCTCGCGATCTGGCTCGAGGACCGCGGCCCCGTCTTTTACGCGCAGGAGCGCATGGGACTCGACGGGCGCCTCTTCCGGATGATCAAGTTCCGGTCGATGCGCGTGGACGCCGAGGAGGACGGGGCGCGCTGGACGAAGGAGAACGACCCCCGGCGGACGCGCGTGGGCGCGTTCCTCAGGCGGACGTCTCTCGACGAGCTGCCGCAGCTCGTGAACGTCTTCACGGGGGACATGTCGCTCGTCGGCCCGCGGCCCGAACGGCCGGAGTTCGTGAAGGAGTTCAAGGAGAAGTTCCCGCAGTACATGCTCCGCCACCGCGTGCGCGCGGGGATCACGGGCTGGGCGCAGATCCACGGCTGGCGCGGCAACACGCCGATCGCCAAGCGAGTCGAGTACGACCTGTACTACATCGAGAACTGGTCGGTCGGGCTCGACGTGAAGATCCTCTGGGCGACCGTCCGGTGGGGCTTCACGCACAAGAATGCGTACTGAGGAGCTCGGGCGGGGTGGGCCGCTCTGCCGCGAGCGCGGGCTCGTTCGGGCGGGGTGGGCCGCTCTGCCGCGAGCGCGCGCGGCCCTTCGCGCCGGGACCAACGAGCCGCGCGCTCTCTAAGTCCGCGCGCCACCGTTCGTTCTTCGGCTGAGGTTTCCAGACGCGCGGACTTCTACGTCGCGCACGAGCGGTCCACCCCGCCCTCCCTCTCTTCACCTTCTAAGAAGAAACGACGGCGCGGTTGCTCAGAGCCGACCTGAAACGAGCGAGCAAATCGTGCAGGCTCTTCTGCTCTTCCTCCGAAGCAGAATACCCTCCGAACGACTCCCGCAGGTAGGCGCCGACGATCGCGGCAGCTGGCGCCGCCGCCGCGGAGCCGAATCTTTCCGCCGCCGCGAGCGTCTCGTCCGGCGCCGACGACGGTGTGAGCGGCGCGCCGCGCCGGTGGAGCGCCTTCTGGAGCCGGCGGTAGGCGGCGGAAGCCGGAGGCAAGCCGCGCGTCCCGAAGCGCGCGCGCGCGAGGAGGCGCCGCAGCGAGAGGACGAGAACCGCGAAGAGCAGCGCGGTCGACGCCGCGCCCGCCCACATGCGGCCTCCCGTGAGGCGCGCGAGGGGCACGCCGAGGAACTCTCCGAAGTCGCGGACCGCTGCGGTGATCCCGCGCGCCGCCTCGCGGATGCGACGCAGCATCTCGGCCTGGTCGCTCTGCCCGAAGGAAAGGACGAAGCGGTCGTAGAAGAACTCGATCCCATCCGTCACCTGCCTCAGACGCGACGTGAGCGGCACGCGCTCGAGCTTCGGCTGCCCGGCCTGCGGGGTCGGGTCGAACGTGAGCCAGCCCTTCTCGGGGCCGCACCACGCCTCGACCCACGCGTGCACGTTCGCGCCTCGCACGAGGACGTAGCGCCCGAAGGCCCCGATCTCGCCGCCGAGGAACCCCGTCACGAAACGCGACGGGATCCCGACCGAGCGCAGCGCGAGGGCCATGGCGCTCGCGTAGGTCTGGCAGTGGCCCGCGCGGCGCGTCGTGAGGAAGTCCTCGAGAGCGTTCGGCCCGCGCGGCGCGAGGTCGAGCTCGTAGCGGAACGAGGGCGCGTGGAACGCCTTCTCGAGGGCGGCCGCCGCCGCCGCGGGATCCGCCGCCGTGTCGATTCCGGCGAGCGCGTCCCGCGCGAAGGCCCGCAGCACGCCGGAGTCCGGCCCGCCGAGGCTCTCCCCGTCCCTGCCCCGCGCGAGGTCGGGAGCCGGCCTGAGGTCCGCGGTCGTCGTGTACTGGATCGTCGCGTCGGGCTCGAACGCGAGGCTCACGTTGCGGGCCCCGTCCACGAAGACGAGCGCGCGTTCCGGGCTGCGAAACGACGTCTCCGAGAGCCTCAGACCGTTCGCCCCGGGCGGAACCGGAATCGAGCGGGTCTGAATCGGTGTCAGGTCGATCGTCATCGCGGCGCCGCTGCCCGGCCGCGGGCCGAGCGGGACGACGCCGCCCCGGGCACCCGCCACCACGGTCCCCGGGCGCTCGGGCTTCTTCCAGACTCCGTGGTCCCAGCGCGTCAGCGCGAGGGTCCTGAGTCTGAGAACGGCGTCGCCGGCGTCCAGCGGCTCCTCGCTCGTGATCCGCAGCATGACGCGGTCGCTCCTCTTGAGCGTCCCGAAGACGTCCGGATCGACGGCGTCCGAGAACCCGGTCGTGATCTCCCGACCGGCCTCGGCGCCGCGCACGACGGGAGCCTTCAGCCGGGGCAGGAACAGGAACAGCGGAACCGCGAGGACGAACGCGGCGGCGACCGAGGACGCGAGCGGCCCGGCGCCCGGGAGCGCGTGCGCGGCGCGGTCGCGCTCCCACTCCTCGGGAGCGGCCGCGAGGTCGCGCCAGAGCGCCCACTTCACGAGGACCGTCCACGCGACGAGCGCCACGAGAACGACGTACGCGAGGATCGCGACGTGGAAGGACGTCGACACGGACGCGACGAAGAGCATGCCCGAGAGGACGAGCGCGAGCGAGAGGTCGCGCTCCTTCCGGATCGCCGCGAGCTTGAAGACGGTGGTGAAGAGGAGGAGGTGGAGCATCGTCTTCAGGAGCGTCTGGCTCCCGAACCGGACGTCCGCCCAGACGACCGGCAGGTACGCGAGGCCCGCGAGGTTGAGGACGACGTTCGGAAGACGCGGGACCGCCCCGCGGCGGGCGCGGAGGAGAAGGAGGCCGAGCGCCCCGGCGTACACGACGAGCACGGTGAGCTCGAGCGCGTTCGCGAAGAACAGGGGTACGGGCGCGAGGAGCGCGAGGGACCCCACGGCGAGGACGCGCTCGCGCAGGAACGGCAGGGGAAGGACTCCCTTCGCGGTCTCGGGCACGTCCTTCACGCGGCCCTCCCGGCTCCCGTCCGGAACACGGCCACGTTCGCGGGAAAAGGCCGAGGCGTGGCCGGCCCGTCCGACGGGGCCGCGAGCGCGAGGGCCCTGAGGAGGCCGCGGCGGTGCGCGGGCCCCGCCCCGGGCGGGACGAACGTGTCGCCGAGCAGGAGGCCCGTGCGGTTGCCGCGCGCGAGAAGCTGCAGCGCGATGCCGGCCGCCTCCGAGACGGCCCTCTCGAAGGCCGCGTCCCACGACGGAGGCGCTCCCCGCGGCCGCGCGACATCGAGCGCGACGACGGCGTCCCGCCCCTCCTCGGACGCGCGCTCCTTGACGATGAACTTGCCCTGCCGCGCCGTCTGGGGCCAGTGCACGTCGCGCGGGTCGTCACCGAAGCCGGCCTCGCGGAGGTTGCGGATCTCGGCGCCGCGGCCGCGCAGGAAGCTGCGCGGGTCGCCCCCCTCGGCCTCCCGCGGATCCGGCCGGACCGCCGCCACGCGCGCCGGGGCCGGATAGACGAGGCGCTCCCCGGACAGCGGGTGGACGCGGCCCTTGCGGAACAGGCCGATCGGATAGCCGCTGTAGACGAGAAGAGAATCGAGAGCGCGCAGGCCCCGCTTCGGGAACACGAGGTCGACACCGCGCGAGGCCGTCGCGCCCGGCTCGATCCGCCCGAAGAGGAGCGGCGCGGCCGCGCCGGAGACCTTCACGAGGATGGCGCGGCGTGGAAGCCGCCCCGCGTTCGTGACGCGGAGCGTGAACCGCGCGGGGAGTCCCGCGAACAGCTCCGGTGGCCCCTCGAGCTCGACGGCGAGGTTCTCGACGTTCCGCCGCGACACGACGCCCGATACGACGAGTGCCCCGAGGAAGAGCGAGACGAGGATGTAGAGGCCGTTGTTGCCCGTGTTCGTCGCGGCGACGGCGACGACGAGCGTCAGCAGGATGAAGCCGAGCCCGAGGTTCGTGACGCGCACGAGGATCCCGGGATCCAGGAGCTTCTTCAGGCGCGCGTTGAGGCTCACGGCCCTCCCTCTCTCAGAGGGGAACGGCGATCTCGTCGAGGATCCGCTGAATCGCGTCGCGCTCGCGGCGGCCGCCCCCGCCGTCCCACGCTCCGGGCTGCACCGCGAGGACACGGTGCGCGAGCGCGGGCACCGCGACGCGCTTCACGTCGTCGGGCGTCGCGTACGGCCGGCCCGCAACGAGGGCGCGTGCCTGCACGGCGCGGAAGAAGCCCTGGGCGCCGCGCGGCGAGACCCCGAGAAGGAGATCCTTGCCGGCGCGCGTGCGCGTCACGATCGCGAGGACGTAGTCCATGAGCTTGTCCGCGACGGTCACGCGCTCGGTCGCTTCCTGGGCGTCCTTCAGCTCCGAGAGGTCGACGGCCGGCTGGAGATGCGCGAGGACGCGGTCCGCGCCGCCCGAGACGAGGAGGCGGCGCTCCTCGTCGGGCGCCGGGTAGCCGAGCGCGATGCGCAGGAGAAAGCGGTCGAGCTGCGACTCGGGGAGAGGGTACGTCCCGAGGTATTCGACGGGGTTCTGGGTCGCGAGCACGAGGAACGGCTCCGGCAGCGCGCGGGTCACGCCGTCGGAGGAGACGGCGCGCTCGTTCATCGCCTGCAGGAGCGCTGCCTGCGTCTTCGGCGTCGCCCGGTTGATCTCGTCCGCGAGGAGGACGGGCGTGAAGATCGGCCCGGGGTGGAACTCGAACTCCTGCGAGCGCTGGTTGAAGACCGTCAGGCCGAGGATGTCGCTCGGGAGCGTATCCGGCGTGAATTGCAGGCGGTGGACGCCGACACCGATCGCCTTGCCGAGCGCCGTCGCGAGCGTCGTCTTCCCGACGCCCGGGACGTCCTCGATCAGGAGGTGCCCGCGCGCGAGGAGACAGACGACCGCGTCCTCGACCGCGGCCGCCGGACCCCGGTAGACCGTGCGCACCGCCGCGACGAGACGCGCGATGGACGCGAGGACCGCGGGTGCCGCGGGGACCCCCGCCGGAGATGGGGCGCGGTCGGTCACGGGAGGCCTTTCTCGACGGCTCGCCGCAGGTCGTCCGACGAGCCGAGCCGCATGACGAGGAGGCCGTCCGGCGCCTCGACGACGGCGACGCCCGAGAGGCCGACGACGCGCACGGGCCGCGCGCCGGCGAGGACGAGATTTCCCGAGCCGCCCTCCGTGGCGCCGTCCCCGTCGATCACGTTCGTGCCGGGTCCGCCGCCCCGGAATTCGAAGACGGCCTCCCACGAACCGAGGTCGCTCCAGCCGCAGGGGCAGGGGATCGTGAGGACGCGCCTCGCGTTTTCCATGACGGCGACGTCGATCGAGACCGACGGGGACGAAGAGAAGATTTCTGCGAATGAAGAGAGATCCCCGGCACGCTGCGCGGCCAGGGCTCGTCGAGCGGCGTCGAGGACCGCGGGAGCCGCTCTCGCAAGTTCTTCGAAGAGTACAGAGGCCTTGAACAGGAAAATTCCGGCGTTCCACAGGAAGCGGCCGGAGGCGAGGAATTCCCCGGCCTTCGCCGCGTCCGGTTTCTCGACGAAACGGCGGACGGCGAGGATCCGCGGCGCCCCGGCCAGCGCCGCCTTCCCCACGCCGCGCGCCGCCGCCCCCTCTCGCTCTTTCTCACTCGAAGAAGTCTTCTCTTTCCCTTCTTCGTTCTCCTCGGCAACTTCCATGTACCCGTACCCGGTCTCGGGGCGCGTCGGAGGGATGCCGAGCGTGACGAACGCGTCCTCTTCCGCCGCGACGGCGGCGCCCGCACGCAGCGCGGCGAGGAACATGGCCTCGTCGGCGACGGCCTGATCCGACGGCAGCACCAGCATCACGGCATTTGCGTCGTCCGCGCACGCGGCGAGCGCCGAGAGCGCGATGGCCGGCGCCGTGTTGCGGCGCGAGGGCTCGAGGACGAAGCGGGGCTCCGGCACCTCGGGGAGCTCGGACCTCAGGAGCGCGGCGTGCGCCGCGCGCCCGGACACGAACACGCGCTCCGGGCCGGCCACGGCCGCCGCGCGCCGGTACGTCGCGCGCAGGAGCGACTCCCCGCCCGCGAGCGCGAGAAACGGCTTCGGGCGCGCGTCCGTCGAGCGCGGCCACAGGCGCGTGCCGCTCCCCCCGGCGAGGATCAGGGCGCGAACGGACGCATCGGCCATCGGGACATTGTACGGAGGAGGGGGATTTTTCGGATTCGGATTCGGATTCGGATTCGGATTTTCTTAGAAGGTGAATGCGGGCTGGCCCCTCGAGTTACCGCGGGGCGCGTGCATCGGCTCCGCCCCCACACACCCTTCTAAGAAATCTTCTCTTCTTCTCTCTCTCCTGTGTCCTCAAACAATCTGGATTTCAGGCTGCAGCTCGATCCCGAAGCGCGCTCGAACCGCCGCCTTCATCTCTTCCATCAGCCTTTTCACGTCCTCCGCAGTCGCGCCGCCCGTGTTCACGATGACGTTCGCGTGCACGGTCGAGACCTCGGCGCCGCCGACCCGCTGCCCTTTGACGCCGCATTCCTCGAGGAGCCTGCCGGCGAAGAGGCCCGGGGGGTTCTTGAAGATCGAGCCGGCGTTCGGCTGCTTCGGCAGCGCGTCGCGCCTTTTCGCGGCGACCTCGGACATGCGCGCGGCGATCTCCGCCGGGGGCTTCGGCGAAAGGAGAAAACGGGCCTCGGCGACGACTTCGGCGGTCTCGCAGAGGGCCGTCCAGCGATAGCCGTGGGCGATCGCTCCGGCCGGAACCGTTCGGACCTCTCCCGCCGGCGCGACGAGCGTCGCGGACACGAGGACGTCGAAGATCTCCGAGCCGTACGAGCCCGCGTTGATCCGCACGGCCCCGCCGACGGACGAGGGAATGCCCGAGACGTTCTCGATGCCCGAGAGCCCCGCGTCGCGGGCCGCGACCGCGAGCGCCATGAGCGAGACGCCACCGCCCGCGACGATCTCCGTCGCCTCGACGCGCGTCTCGCGAAACGCACCGGCGAGGACCACGACGACGCCCGGGAAGCCCGCGTCGGGGACGAGGAGGTTCGAGCCCTTGCCGAGGACCAGGACGGGGAGGTCCTCCGACGCGGTGAACCCCAGGACGCGCGCGAGGGCCGCCGCGTCCTCGACCTCGGCGAGAAACCGCGCGGGGCCGCCGATGCGAAGAGTCGTGCGCGAGGCGAGCGGCACGGCTTCGCGGACATCGAGACCCGGGCCGCGCAGAGCGTGAGGAATCATCCCCTGAGGAGAAGGCCGGCCGCGATCATCGCGGCCGCGACGGCGCCTCCGAGAAGATCGTCGGCCATGATGCCGAAGCCGTCCGGCAGCCGCTCCAGCCAGCCGATCGGCCCGGGCTTCCACACGTCCAGGACGCGGAAGAGAAGGAACGCGAGGAGCGCCGTCCCGATCCGGAGGACGACGTCCGCGGGCGGAACGAGTGCATAGACGGGAAGCAGGGCGATCGCCTGCCCGGCGACCTCGTCCACGACGACCTCCGACGGGTCCTTCAGACCGCGCAATCGCGCGGTCACTCCCGAGGCGTGGATCCCGACGACCGTGACGCCCAGGGCGAAGCCCGCGAGGCCCCACGCGCCCCCGACCGTCGCGACGAGGTGGGCGATGGGAATCGTCGCGAGACTTCCCCACGTGCCCGGCGCGATCGGCAGGAACCCCGCGCCGAACCACGTCGCGACGAGAGTCGTCACGCGCGAGGCGGCGAACACCTCGGGCCAGGGACGAAGAGGAAGAGACAGAGTTCCTTGATTTTTCTGCAAGAGAGCCCTACCTTCCTCGCGTTCCTTCCGCAAGGCGACGCCATCCTAGGCCGTTTCGCCCCAAGAGAAGATTTTCTTAGAAGGTCGAGTGGCGCCAGTGCAGAGTGTGGCCGCCCCGACGACCCCTCGAGCGCGGCAGCCTCATTCACCTTTCTAAGAAATCCGAATCCGAAATCCGAGAATCTCGAACGAAATCTCCCGTCATAATCCCCTCTTCTTAAGGAGACCACATGGTCGAAGTGAACAAGGAAAAACTGAAGGCGCTCGAGCAGGCGGTCCAGCAGATCGACCGGCAGTTCGGCAAGGGCGCCCTCGTCCGCCTCGGCGACAAGCCGCAGGAAGCCATCCTGTCGATCTCCACGGGCTCCATCGGGGTCGACAACGCGCTCGGGATCGGCGGCGTCCCGCGCGGACGCGTCGTCGAGGTCTTCGGACCCGAGTCCTCGGGCAAGACGACGCTCACGCTGCACATCATCGCGGAGGCGCAGAAGCGCGGCGGATTCGCGGCCTTCATCGACGCCGAGCACGCGCTCGACGCCGAGTACGCGAAAAAGCTCGGCGTGGACATCGAGAACCTCATGGTCTCGCAGCCGGACTCCGGCGAGCAGGCCCTCGAGATCGCCGAGGCGCTCGTGCGGTCGGCGGCCGTGGACGTCGTCGTGATCGACTCGGTCGCCGCGCTCGTGCCGAAGGCCGAGCTCGAGGGCGAGATGGGCGACGCGATGGTCGGCCTGCAGGCGCGCCTCATGTCGCAGGCGCTCCGCAAGCTCACGGCCGTCGTCTCGAAGTCCCGGACGACGCTCATCTTCATCAACCAGATCCGCGAGAAGATCGGCGTCATGTTCGGGAACCCCGAGACGACGACGGGCGGCCGCGCCCTCAAGTTCTACTCGTCCGTGCGGATCGACATCCGCCGCATCAACGCGATCAAGGACGGCGAGGTCGTCGTGGGCAGCCGCACGAAGGTCAAGGTCGTCAAGAACAAGGTCGCGCCGCCCTTCCGCAACGCCGAGTTCGACATCGGCTACGGCGAAGGCATCTCGAAGACCGGCGAGCTCGTCGACCTCGGCATCGAGATGAAGATCGTGGAGAAGTCGGGGGCGTGGTTCAGCTACGGCGATCTCAGAATCGGCCAGGGCCGCGAGAACGCGAAGCAGTTCTTCCGGGACAACCCGGACGTCGCCGCCGAGATCGAGAAGAAGATCCGCGCGAACCTGGGCCTCCCCACCGGAGACGTCGTCGTGGGGACTTCAGCGGCACCGGCACCGTCGGCAGCACCCCTGCCGCATCCCGAGTCGAAGGCTGCCGCGCGGGCCGCCCAGGCCGCCGAGCGGAGGAAATAGCCCGAGCCGGTAAACCTCGCTGCCGGGGCTGCGTCCAGAGATTGCATGCGGTCCCGGCAGATGCGGACGACTGTCCCCGCGAACGGACGCCTCCCCTGGACGAGGCGGATCGCGCTCGACTACTGGAGCCGTTCCATCGGAGCGCTCTCGCTCCTCGCGACGGGCGCGATCGCGCTCGGGGCTGCCTTTCAGGGAATCGAGGGCGCCCCGGATTACACGATCCTCGGGCTCGGGCTCGTTCTCGCGCTGCCGGTCCTGTGGATCGCGATCGCCCGCCTCGCCGAGAAGCGCTATCTGAGCCGCCCGCCGAAACGGTTCCTCGCGACGGCCCTCGGCCTCGACGCCGGAGGCATCGTCCTCGTCGCCGCGTCCGTGCTTCTCCTTCAGTCGCAGACCTCGGAGGCGGCGGCGATCTTCACGGCGGGGGGCGTCCTCGAAGGCTGCGGCACGCTCCTCCTTCTGATCTGGTTCGCCGCTGTCCGACTCGCCTCTCCCACCAACGACCACATGCACGCGCTTTGATTCCGATGTCCGGGGCGCCGCGCCCGTAGAATCGTGACGTGTCGCGGTCTCCCGTCTCTCCCGCCCTCGTCGGGCTCCTTTTCGCCGCGGCCGCAAGCGCCGCGACCCCGCACGCCTACCTCGCACCCTGGCTGACGGTAACGCCGGGCGACGCGCGGATCGCGCGGATCGCGGGCCCGCCGGCCGCCGCCCTCTCGCCGAACGCTCCGGGTCTTCTCCTGCGACTCGACGCGGAGGCGTGGGCGGGAGGCCGCGCGGCCACCCTCTCCGCGGTGGACACGCTCGCCGGGCATGCGCACGAGGCCGGCTGGAGATGGGGTCTCGCCCTCGCTCTGTCCGACGCCCCGATCCCGACCGACGTGCGCGCCGCGGAGGCCGCGACGGTGGACGACCTCTGGCCGGGAGCGGGAGAGATCCTGCGACGGGCCGAGACCGCGGACCTCGTCGTCATTTCCCTCTCCGCGCCCGCGGGCGGCGACCAGAAGGCACGCGCGTACTTGCTCAGAAAGGCGACTTCGGGCGCGCGCGCCGCCGCATCTCACGCTCGGATCGCGTTCGCCGCGCCCCCCGGAGCCCCCGGCGAGGTCGTAAGCGCCGAAGCCCGGCCCCTCCTTTCAGAGGAAACCACGGCCTATCTCGACATGATCGCCGTGACCGGTAACGACCGGACGCCCGGCGCCGAGGTCCGAGCCGCCATCGACTCCGTCGCGTTCGGCAAGCCCGGGCTCGTCGATCTTCGCGACGCCGCGCGCACGCCCGGCGCGCTCCTCGCCGCCGCACTGCGCTTCGCTCCCGAAAACGTCCCTTTCGTCGTCGCCTCTCCCTCGTGGCCGCCGCCGGAGGACGCCGTGCTGGAGCGCTTCGCCGGTCTCCTCGCCGGGGACTTCGGGGCCGACTCGCGGACGGTCTCAGCGGCGGCAGCTGACGGCTCCCCGCTCGACGCGTTCCGCGTCGTCTCCGGGGCCGACCTGGGCGGCGTCGTCTTCGTGCCGGGCACGAAGGGGGGCGCGGCGGCCGGCGGCGGGCCGGTGTCTCTCACGCTGGACGGAACGCCGTACGCCTCGGCCGAGATCGCCGAGCTCGCGACGGGGGCGACGAAGAGGCTCCAGATCCCACCCTCCGCCGTGCCGGCCCGTCTGTCCCTGTCTCTCGCGAAGGGCCCGATCGCCGTGCGCCTGACGGCGCGGGAGAAGGCGCCCGCCGAAGCGCCCCGGGCGGCCGTCGGCGTCGCGGCCGCACGCGGGATCACGGCCGAGGAGATCCTCGCGAAGCACCAGGCGTGGCGGGCGGCGCGCGATGCGCGCTGGAGGACGCTCTCGGCGACGAACACCCTCTCGATGCGGTTCCGCTTCGCGAATCTCAACAACACTCTGGACCTCTCCCTCGCGGGGCGGTTCTTCTACGACAAGGGCTCGGGCTTCGACTGGGTGTGGCACGACGCGTACTTCAACGGCGTGAGGTGGCGGGGGAAGAAACTCCCCGAGCTGCCGCTCCTGCAGCCCGAGAAGGTCTCGGACATGCCGCTCGCCCTCACCCTCGACGACGCGTATCGCTACGTTCTCGTCGGGGAAGACACGGTGAGAGGGATCCCCTGCTGGGCGCTGGATTTCGAGCCGCGCGCGGCCGAAGGCGACAAGCCCGTCTACGCGGGCCGCGTGTGGATCGCCCGGGACGGGTTCGCGGCCGTGAGGATCCGGACGCGCCAGCTCAATCTGTCGGGCGAGATCCAGGCCGTGGACGAGACGTCCGACTTCACCGACGTCCCGGCGCCCGACGGAGGCGCTCCTCTGAGCTTCCCGACCCGGACGACCGGCCAGTGGATCCTCAAGACCTTCTCGCGGACGACCGTCATCGAGCGCGAGAGCGTTCTGACGGACGTGAGGCTCGACGACGCCTCCTTCTCGGGCGCCCGGGAAGAAGCCTGGAAGTCGGGGGACACGATGGTGCGGGACACCGAGAAGGGGGTTCGTTACCTCGAGAAGGCGAAGGACGGCTCGCGCGTCGTCACCGAGGACGAGAAGCACGGCCACCTGTTCGGCCTCGGCGGCCTCTTCTACGACGGGTCCTACGACTACCCGCTGCCCCTCCTCGGCGTGTACTGGGTCGACCTCGACGCGAGCCGGCACCACGACCAGATGCAGGTTCTCTTCGGCGGCGTCCTCGTCGTTGGCTCCTGGAGCCAGCCGCGCCTCTTCGGCTCGCCGGTCGACGTCGGTGTCGACGTCTTCGGCGTCGCGATCCGGGGCACGGACGCGCTCTTCGTCGGGGGCGAGGAGGACGAGAGCCAGCGGGTGAAGAGCCGCTCGTACTCGGCCGCGTTCAAGGCGGGGATCCCGATCGCCCGCCACCTCAAGCTCACGGGGACCGTCGGCGAGTCGCATCGTGACTTCGCCGCCGACGACGGCGTGACGTTGCCGGCGTTCGTCGTGCCTTCGGACCACTGGCTCACGCGGATCGAGGGCCAGCTCTCGTGGGACTGGCGCGGATGGTCACTCACGAGCCGGGCGGCTTGGAATTCGCGCTCCCGCTGGGATCCCTGGGGCCTCCCGGGAAATCCGGACTACGCCCCCGGCAAGGACACCTACACGACGTGGGGCGCCGAGCTCCAGAAGGACTTCTATCTCCCCCGGTTCCAGCGCATCCGGGCCTCGCTCGGGTACGTCGGGTCGGACAACACGGACCGCTTCTCCAAGTACACGTTCGGTTTCTTCGGAGCCACCTCACTCCGGGGCTTCCGCTCGGGCGCGCTGCGTGCGGAGGAGGCCGTGCTCTCGAAGTTCGCGTACGGCTACGTCATCGGGAGCGTTTTCCGGCTCGAGGCGATCTACGAGGACGCGCGGGTGAAGGATCCCGCCGCGGGCCTCGACTGGGCCTACTTCAGCGGCGCGGGAATCTCCGGCGAGTTCGCGGGACCGTGGGCGACGCTCGTGCGCATCGACGCCGGCACCGTCGTCTCGGGCCGGAACCGCGGGATGAACGGCTTCGTCCTCAGCCTGAACCTCCTGAAGATCTTCTAGCGCACCCGTACAATTCGCCGGCGATGAAATGCCTCGTGACCGCGGCCCCACCGGCCCTCCTCCTCGTCGCCTCGCTTCTCGCCGCGGAGGCACAGGGAGCCGACGCGGCTCGCTGGAGCGTCGCCGAGGAGGCCCGCATGGCGGCCGAGGCCGCGTCCTGGGCGCCCCCCGACTTCAAGCGCCAGCTTGCACGGAACTCGCGCCGCCTCATGCAGGGCGTCGCCGACGCCGCCCAGGCCGAGCGCCTCGCGCCCGGCGCGCCCGCGCACCGTGACGCCGCAGCGCGCGGGGCACGGGCTCTCGCGGCCGCGATCCGAGGCCACGAGTCCTTCGATTCCGCCGCCCACCGGGCCGGAGCGATCCTCCACGCCGCCGCGATGGCGTACCCGCCCGAAGGCGGGAGCGCGTCCGGCCCCTCGTCCTTCCTCGGATTCACCACCGACCCGTTCGGGCCGCCCGAGGTTCTCGCGGCGCTGAAGCTGCCCGCGGCGACGGCCGCCGAGCGGCGGTCCGCCGCGATCACACTCACGGCCCGCCTCCTGGCGTGGACGTGGAAGGCGGCGGGCGGGGACGCGTCGATCGTGAAGGAATACCCGCAGTCGAAAGGACCGTACCAGCCGTGACGTCCCGCCTCGCCCTCCTCTCCGTCTCCGACCGCACCGGCCTACACGAATTCGCCCGGGCACTCGTCGCGCAGGGCTTCGGCCTTCTCTCGACCGGCGGCACGGCCGCGCATCTCGCCGCGGCGGGTCTCGCGGTCGAGAGCGTCTCGGACCTCACGGGCTTCCCGGAGGTCTTCGGCGGGCGCGTCAAGACGCTCCACCCGAAGCTCTTCGGCGGCATCCTCTTCGACCGTTCCGAGGAGAGCCACCGCGGCGAGGCCGTCGCGCACGGTGTCGGACCGATCGACCTCGTCGTCGTGAACCTGTACCCGTTCGAGGAGACCGTCGCGAAGACGGGGGCGACGTTCGCGCAGGCCATCGAGAAGATCGACGTCGGCGGCCCCTCGCTGCTGCGCGCGGCCGCGAAGAACCACGCGCACGTCGGCGTCGTCTGCGACCCGGCGGACTACGCCGCCGTCGCGGCGGAACTCGCCGCGCACGACGGCACGCTCACGGACGAGACCCGGCGCCGGCTCGCCGCAAAAGTCTTCCGGCGGACGGCCGCATACGACGCGGCGATCGCCCGGTGGATCTCGGGCGAGACAGGCGAGCACTTCCCTGAGCGCCTGTCCCTTTCGTACACGCTCGCGACGTCCCTGCGCTACGGCGAGAACCCGCACCAGAAGGCCTCCCTTTACGCCGACGGCGCCGCGCACCCCGCGGCCCTGTCGCGCTACAGGTTCGTCCAGGGCAAGGAGCTCTCGTACAACAATTTCCTGGACGCGGACGCTGCGGTCTACACGTCGCGGGTCGTCGGGTCGGACACGCTCACGATCGTCAAGCACCGGATCCCCGCGGGCGCCGCGACGGCGCGGCCGATGGCTGCCGCATTCGAGGCCGCATGGGCGGGCGACCCGATCGCGAGCTTCGGGGGCGTCGTCGCCTACACGGGCGCGCTCGACGCGGCCGCCGCGGCGGCGCTCACGTCGCGCTTCCTCGAGGTCGTGATCGTCCACTCCGTGACCGACGACGCGAAACCGATCCTCGCGAAGAAGCCGAACCTGCGCGTCCTCACCGTCACGCCCGAGTCCGGCCCGCGTCCGCGCCTCGAGGCGCGAGGGATCGACGGCGGACTCCTCGTGCAGGAGGGCGACCTCCTGCCGGACGAGGAGAGCGCCTGGCGGGTCGCCACGAAGAGGGCGCCGACGGACGCCGAGAGCCGGGCGATGCGCTTCGCGAACCTCGTCCTCAGGGGCGTCGTCTCCAACGGCATCGTCGTCGCGGGCGAGACGGCGACGTACGGCATCGGCGGCGGCCGCACGAGTCGCGTGGACGCGTGCCGCGACGCGGCCGGCAAGGCCGGCGAGAGGGCGAAGGGCGCCGTCGCCGCGTCGGACGCGTTCTTCCCGTTCCCGGACGGGCTCGAGGTGTTGACGGGCGCGGGCGTCACGGCGGTCATCCAGCCCGGCGGCTCGATCAAGGACCCCGACGTCATCGCCGCCGCGGACGCCGCGGGAATCGCGATGGTGTTCACGGGGAAGAGACACTTCAGGCACTAGGACGAAGGAGAGAGTAAGAGGGAGATTTCTCAGAAGGTGAATACACCCGTTCGCACCCCCGGCCGATGCATCGCGGCGCCGCCGGAGCCCGCCGTGCGACTGCCCTTCTTCACCTTCGAAGAAAGGCGCGCGAAGCGCGCGCCCTCTTTCGTCTTCCTCCTCCCCGTTCTTCTTCTCCTCCCCTCCGAAGCAAGATCCTCTTCTTCCGAGATCCTCGCGAAGATCCGCGCCGCGTACGCGACGCCGGGCTCGGTCTCCTGCACGTTCGTCCAGACGTACGCGCCCGCCGGATTCACCGCGACCGCGCCCGAGACCGGGAAGCTCGTCCTTCAGGCGCCCGACCGCGTGCGCTTCGACTACGACGGCCCCGAGGGAAAGGTCTTCACGTTCGACGGCACGGCCGGTCGCCAGTACGTCGCGGCCGACCGGCAGATGGTCGTCCGGCGACTCGCCCCCGGCGACCGCGAGCGGCTCCCGATCGTCTTCCTCGAGTCCACCGAAGAGCTTCTCGCCCGCTACGACGCGACGGAATCTCCCGCGGACAACGGCCTCGTCCAGATCACGCTCACCCCGAAGAAGCCCGGAGCCCTCAAGTCCGCCTCGCTCCTCGTGGTCGCCGCGACGGGCGAGGTGAAGCGCCTCGTCCTTCTCGACGCGGCGGGCAACCGCACGACATTCACGTTCACGCAGAAGATCTCCGGGGCCATCCGCCCCGATTCGGACTTCGCCCTCGTCCCCCCGGAGGGCACGAAGATCCTCACGGAGTGATGCCATGGCCGACTCCACGTTCGACGTCGTCTCCGAAGTGAACCTCCCCGAGACCCGGAACGCGGTCGCGCAGGCCCAGAAGGAGATCGCCCAGCGCTACGACCTGAAGGGCTCGTCCGCGGGCCTCGAGCAGAACGAGCGCGAGCTCACGCTCACCGCCGACACGGACTTCGCGCTCAAGGCCGTGAACGACATTCTCCAGACGAAGCTCGTCAAGAGAGGGGTCTCCCTCAAGGCGCTCGACTACGGCAAGGTCGAGCCTGCCTCGAAGGGCACCGTGCGCCAGGTCGTCACGATCCAGCAGGGAATCCCGAGCGAGAAGGCGAAGGAGATCGTCAAGGCGATCAAGGACAGCAAGCTCAAGGTGCAGGTCGCAATCCAGGGCGAGCAGCTCCGCGTCTCGGGGAAGAAGAAGGACGATCTCCAGGCCGTGATCGCCCTCCTCCGGGCCGCGGACTTCGGCCTTCCGCTTCAGTTCACGAACTTCCGGGGGTAGGGTCTCCATCGGACGCCGCGTCCCGTAGACCCGGCCGGAGGGGCGGTAAGATGCGCCCCACGCCGATGAGCCAGACCTCCCTCAAGGACCGCCTCCTCGTCGCGACGCTCCCGGCGGAGGAGCGCGAGAACGGACGCCGACTCCTGACCGCTCTCGCCCCGATCGAGAGCAAGCTCCGGGACGTCGAGACGACCCTCGTCGAGCGGACTCGATCCGGAATCCCGACGATCTCCCTGATCGGCGACTACCTCGTCGAGGGCGGCGGCAAGCGCATCCGCCCCGCGCTCCTCCTCCTCGGCTCCCACATGCTCGGATACGAAGGCGCCCGCGACGTGCGGTATGCCGCGATGATCGAGTTCCTGCACACGGCCACCCTCGTGCACGACGACATCATCGACGACGCGCAGCTTCGGCGCGGACGCCCGAGCGTGAACCGCCGCTGGGGCAACGAGCTGACCGTTCTGTTCGGCGACTTTCTCTACATGAAGTCCATGGAGATCGCGCTCGAAGCGGGCGACCTGCGCGTCCTGCGCCTCCTCTCGGACGTGACGATCCGGATGACGGAGGGCGAGATCATCGGAGCGGAGCGACGCGGTCTCCTCGACCTCACGCTCGAGGGCTACCTCGACATCGTGCGGCGCAAGACCGCGCTCCTGTTCGCGGGCGCCTGCAAGATCCCGTCGTTCCTCGTGACGTCCGCGTTCGGCGAGAACAGCGAGACCTGGGGAGAGCGCCTGTGGGAGTACGGGCTTTCGCTCGGCATCGCGTTCCAACTCCAGGACGACCTCCTCGACTACACGGCGAACGAGGCCGACCTCGGCAAGCCTGTCCTCTCCGACCTGAAGGAGGGCAAGCTGACGCTTCCGCTCATCCTGTGCCTGCCCCAGGCGACGCGGGCGGAGCGCAAGCTCATCGAATCCGTCGTGAAGGACGAGGGGTTCGGATCGGTGACGCCCGGGCAGATCCTCGAGATCGTCCAGCGTCTCGACGCCCTCGAGCGGGCCCACCTCATGGCCGAATCCCACGCGGAGAGCGCCCGCGAGATCGCGGCGTCGTTCCCCGAGACGGCCTCGCGCGAGGGGTTTCTCCTCGCCGCCGAATATGCCGCGAATCGGCGTAAGTAATTAAGAAATAAAGATTTACTTTCTTCGAATGAAAGAAGGCTGCTGGAGCTGCCTGCCTAATGAATGTATCGCAGCCGCCAGGTGTGCCCAAAGCACCCGAAATAAATAAGGCGCCTTCTAAGAAATTCCTTCTTTCTTACGGTTTCTCTCTTGATTTCGATTCTCTGTAGTCGTACCTTACCCACAACCTATCGTGGGTATGCACAGAGGCCCCCACAGCTTCGGGAACGATCAGGAGATCGAATGATCGAAAAGCTGTTCCGTTCGTTCCGCACGCCGTTCGGCGCTTCGGGACGCGAGGACTTCACTCTCGAAGAGGAGGTGGCGCTCTACCGCCACCGCGCGGAGGTCGCGCTCGAGGAGGAACGGTACTCCGACGCGCTCGTCTTCCTCGCCAAGATCCTCCGCCTCAACCCGTACGACCTGCAGGCGCGCATGACCGTGGCGCACACGTATCACTACGCGCTCCACGAGCCCACGAAGGCGCTCCTCACGTACGAGAAGGTGATCGCCGCCTCGGGCTACGACGAGTCGAACTCGTACTCCGTCGCCGCCCGCGAGGGGATCCGCGAGCTCGCGGGTGCGGTCGACACGACGGCCCTCCCCCTCCACGATCTCGTCGCCGAGGACGGCGACGAGACCGAGAACGACGACAGCGGCCACGCCCGGGAAGTGGCCGGGTAGCGCGGCTCCCGAATCCCGTTTTCTTCCTCTCACGTCGTCACCGACCCCGACCGGGCCGGTGACGACCTCCCGTCCGGACCCGCCGCGACGAATGCGTTGACGCAATCGGGCACGTCGATTTAGTATCGAACGTGCACCGGACGGCGGAAACTTCCCCCCTCAAGACCGCCGCCGTCATCCCCTCCCGATACGCCGCGGAGCGATTTCCCGGCAAGCCCCTGCACCCGATCGCCGGCGTTCCGATGGTCGTCCGCGTCCTCGAGCAGGCGCAGAAAGCGCGGCGTGTGGACCTCGTCCTCGTCGCGACGGACGACGAGCGGATCGCGCGCGTCGTGGAGGCGGCGGGCGGGCACGCCGTGCTGACCGACGCGTCACTTCCCTCCGGGACGGACCGGATCTGGGCCGCCGTGAAGGATCTCGCCGTCGATGTCGTCCTCAACGTCCAGGGCGACGAGCCGATGATGGATCCCGAGAACGTCGACCGCGTCGCGGGCTTCCTCCGAGACCACCCCGAGTTTCCTCTCGCGACGGTCGCGCTCGAGATCGACGATGCCGACGAGATCGCGAGCCCGAACGTCGTGAAGGTCGTGCGCGCCGACGACGGAAGGGCGCTCTACTTCTCCCGTTCGCCCCTCCCGTACCGCCGGCGCCCCGAGCCGGGGCTGAAGACCCTCAAGCACCTCGGCCTCTACGGCTACCGCAAGGAGGCGCTCCGGCGCTGGACGAGCCTGCCGCCGCATCCGCTCGAGCGCGCCGAGAGCCTCGAGCAGCTCCGCGCGCTCGCGGCGGGGATGGCGATGGCGGTGCTGGACGCCGCGAGCGATTCGATCGGCGTCGACACCGAGGAAGATGCGAAGAGGGTAGAAGAAATATTTCTTAGAATGAAAGAGAAGGAAGGCGTCGGCGCCGCTCGCGAGGGCGGCCGCGGCCCATTCGCCACCTCCTGTTCACCTTCGAAGAAAATCAGAGTGACCTCAACCGAACCAGCGACATTGCGGCGATAGCGGAGGTGTAGCGATGGGAACCAAGTACATTTTCATCACCGGCGGCGTGGTTTCCGGCCTCGGCAAGGGCATCGCGGCGGCGTCCATGGGCGCGCTCCTCGAGGCGCGGGGATTCAAGGTCACGCTCCAGAAGTTCGACCCCTACCTGAACGTGGATCCCGGCACGATGTCGCCGTTCCAGCACGGCGAGGTCTACGTCACCGACGACGGCGCCGAGACGGACCTCGACCTCGGCCACTACGAGCGGTTCACGTCGACGATCACGGGCAAGGCGAACAGCGTCACGACGGGGAAGATCTACATGTCCGTCATCGAGAAGGAGCGGCGCGGCGACTACCTCGGCAAGACGGTCCAGGTCATCCCGCACGTCACGGACGAGATCAAGGACTGCATCCGCCGCGTCGCCGGCGACAACGACGTCGTCCTCGTCGAGATCGGCGGCACCGTCGGCGACATCGAGTCGCTGCCGTTCCTCGAGGCGATCCGCCAGTTCCGCCAGGACGTCGGGCGCGGGAACGCGATCAACGTCCACGTGACGCTCGTCCCGTACATCGCGGGCTCCGACGAGCTGAAGACGAAGCCGACGCAGCACTCCGTCAAGGAGCTGCTCTCGATCGGGATCCAGCCGGACATCCTCCTCTGCCGCGCGGACCGCTCGATCCCCGAGGAGATGAAGAAGAAGATCGCCCTCTTCTGCAACGTCGACGAGCGCGCCGTCGTGACGGCCCGCGACGTCCCGACGATCTACGAGGTCCCGCTCGCGTTCGCGCGCGAGGGGCTCGACGAGATCCTCCTCGACTATCTGTCGCTTCCCCACTACGACCGCGACCTCACGAAGTGGGAGCAGATCGTGAACCGCGTGAAGAACCCTCAGGACGAGGTCACGATCGCCTTCGTCGGGAAGTACGTCCAGCTCGGAGACAGCTACAAGTCCCTGAACGAGGCGCTCCACCACGGCGGGATCGCGAACAACGTGCGGGTGAAGATTTCGTTCGTGGACTCGGAGGAGCTCGAGTCCGTGGGCTACCCGGAAGCGCTTGCCCGGGCCGACGCGATCCTCGTGGGGCCCGGGTTCGGACGCCGGGGCATCGAGGGCAAGCTGAAGGCGATCCGTTTCGCGCGCGAGTCGAAGGTCCCGTTCTTCGGGATCTGCCTCGGAATGCAGTGCGCGGTCATCGAGTACGCGCGGAACGTCTGCGGCCTGAAGGAGGCGAACTCGACCGAGTTCGACACGAATGCGCCCCACAAGGTCATCTACATGCTGCGCGACCTCCTCGGCGTCGAGGCGCTCGGTGGCACGATGCGCCTCGGGAAATACCCGTGCGACCTCGGCGAGGGGACGCTCGCCCGCCGCGCCTACGGCGAGCCTCAGATCTGGGAGCGCCACCGGCACCGCTACGAGGTGAACCAGGAGTACCTCCCGATGCTGCGCGACGCGGGGCTCACGTTTTGCGGGATGTCGCCGGACAGGAAGTTCGTCGAGATGGTCGAGCTGTCCGACCACCCGTGGTTCCTCGGCTGCCAGTTCCACCCGGAGTTCAAGAGCAAGCCCGCGCAGCCGCACCCGCTCTTCAAGGACTTCGTGCGCGCGGCGCGCGCCCACCGCGGCGCGACGCGCCAGGGTGTCGAGAAGAAAGCGGCCGAGCTCGAAACGCCGGTCCTCGCGCCGGCGAACCTGCCACCCCCGAACGGCCTCTCCGCGTAGCGGCGCGTTCCTCCGACGCGCTCCCGCGAGCCGGCCCGCGGCCGCGTGATTCACCTGCCTCATGGCCCGCTGCGGCCCGCGGCCCTATGGGCATGGGAGAGGGCAAGGAGGCACGCCATGGCAACAACCCCCGTCGTCCAGCCGGCAGTTTCTCCGGGCCGGGAGGTCGCGCTGAAGCCCATCGTCTTCGCGACCGATTTTTCTCCGGCCTCGGAGCCCGCGTTCAAGAAGGCCGTCGAAATGGCCCGTAAGGAGGGCGCCGAGCTGATCGTGGCCCACGTCTACGACCCACCCGCGTCGTTGAGCCACTCGGGCGTCGCGGACGACATCATCGCGGCGGACCTCGAGGAGACGATCCGCCGGGACGTCGAGAAGAGGATCGAGCCTGTCCTCGAGAAGGCGCGGGCCGAGGGCGTGCGCGCGCGCGGCGAGATTCTCGCCGGTCACGCTCCGAAGATGCTCGCCGAGCTCGCGGAGACGAGCGGCGCCGGGCTTCTCGTGCTCGGAACGCACGGCCGCACGGGGTTCAAGAAGCTCGTCGCCGGAAGCGTCGCGAACGACGTCATCGCGACGGCGCCCTGCCCGGTTCTGACGGTTCGCTAAGCCGGCGCCCGGCAGGCGGAAATCGAGGCGTGCGGGGTCCCCCGGCACGTGCCGGGAGATTCCGCGTGCCCGGCGCTCCCGCGCGAAACCGTCGAAAACTCGTGCTCAATCGCCGGACTGATTCTCGGTCCGAGTAGGGTAGGATTGCGCCCGACAAGCCCATCGAACCGTCTGCACGGCCTTATCGCGGCCCAGACCCAAGTCACGCCGCTTCGACAGCGGTCCGGAGGTCGAATGATCCGTCGCGGGCTCGCGCTTCTCCCGGCCACCCTCGTTCTCCTCGCCCTGCCACGGCCCGCTTCGGCGGGCGTCGGCCCGGCAGGGCAGGCGTTCGTGCCGATCACGGGCTGCCGGGCGGTGGATACGCGCGGCCCGGCGGCTCCGAACGGGGGACCGGCGCTCGCGGCGGGCGAGACGAGGATCCTCACCCTCACGGGTGTCTGCGGCGTGCCGTCTTCGGCTCTCGGCCTGTCCGTCAACATCACGGCGGTCACGCCGGCGGCCGTCGGGTTCACGGAGCTGTACCCCGGCGACCTCTCGTCCGCGCCCGGCACGAGCGTCCTGAACTTCAACGCGGAGACGACGCGCGCGAGCAACGCGATGGCCGGGTTCGCGTCGGACGGCTCCGGAACGGTCAAGCTCGGAAACGGCTCGACCGGTGCCACGGACTACCTCATCGACGTCCTCGGGTACTGGATCCGCGCGTGCACGGCCACGATCACGGTCACGAACCCCGCCACGTCGTCTGGAACGGTCAACGCGCCGTTCAGCCAGACGTTCACGTCTTCCGGCGGCACCGGGACGATCACGTACACGACCGCGTCGCCTCTTCCAAGCGGCCTGACGCTCGCCGCGAACGGCACGCTCGCCGGCACGCCGACGCAACCAGGGTCATTCCCGATCACCGTAACCGCGACTGACGCGAACGGCTGCACGGGGACGGGACCGACCTACACGCTCGTGATCGCCTGCCAGACGATCACCGTGACGAACCCGGCGACGGCGGCGGGCACCGCGAATGCGTTCTTCAGCCAGATATTCACGCAGTCCGGCGGCGTCGGGACGACGACGTTCGCGACCGCGAGCGCCCTGCCGGTTGGCATGACGCTCGCCGCCAGCGGCGTCCTCTCGGGTACGCCGACACAGGCCGGCGGCTTCGACATCGTCGTGACGGCGACCGACGCCAGCGGCTGCACGGGCGACGGGACGACGTATCACCTGGTCATCGCCTGCCAGCCCATCACGGTCACGAACCCCGCGACCGCGGCCGGCACCGCGAACGCGCCGTTCAGCCAGACGTTCACGCAGGCCGGCGCGATCGGCACCGCGACGTTCACGACCGCGAGCGCGCTCCCGGCCGGGCTGAACCTCGCCCCGAACGGCGTCCTCGCGGGAACACCGACACAGACCGGCCCGTTCCCGATCGTCGTCACGGTCACGGACGCGAACCTCTGCACGGGCACGAGCGCGACCTACAACCTCTCGATCGGGTGCCAGACGATCGTCGTCACGAACCCGGCGACGACGGCCGCGACGATCGGCACCGCGTTCAGCCAGACGTTCACGCAGGCGGGCGCGATCGGCACCGCGACGTTCACGACGGCGTCGACTCTTCCGGCGGGGATGAACCTCTCGACGGCGGGCGTCCTCTCGGGCCCGCCGGGGCAGACCGGCTCGTTCCCGATCGTCATCACGGTCGCGGACGCGAACGGCTGCACGGGGACGTCCGCGACGTACACGCTCATCGTGAGCTGCCAGACGATCACGCTCGCACCGGCGACGCTCCCGCAGGGAACGACGGGTGTCGCCTACCCGGACACGACGTTCACCCAGGCCGGCGGCATCGGCGCGGTCACGTTCAGCGAGACGGGAACGCTGCCGAACGGAATCAACTTCTCGATCGACACGCTCTCCGGCACGCCGACCCAGACCGGGAGCTTCCCGATCACCGTGACCGCGACCGACTCGAACGGCTGCACGACGAGCCGCGACTACCTCCTCGTCGTCGCCTGCTCGGGCACGTCGATCACGCTCTCGCCGAGCGCGCTCCCGACGGTTCTCGCCGGGTCGCCGTTCCCGTCCACGACGTTCACGGCGAGCGGCGGCACGGGCCCCTATGCGTTTGCCCAGGCGGGCGCTCTGCCGACGGGCATGAATTTCGCCGTCGACACGCTCTCCGGCACGCCGACCCAGACCGGCACGTTCCCGATCACGGTCTCCGCGACGGATTCGGTCAGCGGCTGCGTCGGGAGCCAGGACTACGTCGTCACCGTGACGTGCAACGGCGTCACGATCACGGTCGATCCGCCGACGCTCGCCTCGGGCCCGGTCGGCTCTCCGTACGGCCCGGTGACGTTCACGCCGGGCGGCGGGACCTCGCCCGTACACGCTCGCGGAGACCGGCGCCCTTCCCGCCGGGATGACGTTCGCGGCCGGCGTCCTTTCGGGCACGCCGACGCAGGGCGGCACGTTCCCGATCGTCGTCACGGCGACGGACGCGGGCGGCTGCTCCGGCGCGACCTCGTACGGCTTCGTGACCGTCTGCCCGACGATCACCGTGACGAATCCGGGCGTGACGACGGGCACCGTCGACGCGGCGTTCAGCCAGACCTTCACTGAGACCGGCGCGGCCGGCACGGCGACGTTCACGACGGCGAGCGCGCTGCCGAGCGGACTCACGCTCGCGCCGGACGGCACACTCTCGGGGACACCGGGACAGAACGGCACGTTCCCCGTCGTCGTCAAGGTGACCGACGCGAACGGCTGCACGGGCACGGGAACGACGTACACGCTCGTGATCGCGTGCCAGACGATCACCGTGGCGAATCCGGGCGTGACGACGGGCACCGTCGACGCCCCGTTCAGCCAGACCTTCACGGAGGCGGGCGTCGGCACGCACACGCCCGCAACGTTCACGACCTCCTCGTCGCTCCCGGCCGGGCTGACGCTCTCGGCGGCGGGCGTCCTCGCCGGCACGCCCACGGCGCCCGGCACGTTCCCGATCGTCGTCACGGTCACGGACGCGAACGGCTGCACGGGGGCGTCCGCGACGTACACGCTCGTCATCTCCTGCCAGACGATCACGGTCACGAACCCCTCGGCGACGATCGCCACGTACAACACCGCCCTGAGCCCCGCCGGCAGCTACACGTTCACGCAGACCGGCGTCGGCACGCACACGCCCGTGACGTTCGCCCTCGCGACGGGCGCGCTCCCGCCGGGTGTTTCGCTCTCGACCTCCGGCGTCCTTTTTGGCACGCCGACGCAGACGGGCACGTTCCCGATCACCGTGAAGGCGACGGACGCGAACGGGTGCTTCGGGACGAGCGGCACGTACACGCTCTCCGTCGCGCCCTCGATCGCGACGCAGAACTACTCGGGCGTTGGCAACACGCAGCTCTACGTCACGGGCGTCGCCGGCGCGCCTGCGACCCCCGCGATCTCGACGGCATCCGGTCTCCTCACGTCGGCGCAGCCCGCCGGGAACGTCACCGTGACCGCGGCGAGCTGCTCCGCCGGAGCGACCATCACGACCTTCGACGGAGCGGGGCTTTTCATCTACACGCCGAACGCGGGGGCGACCTCGTCGACGTGCACGTACACGGTCACGAGCGACAGCGGCGGAACCGGGACGCCCGTGAGCGCGACGGCGCCCCTGAACGTCACGCTGACCGGCATGGTCTGGTACGTGAACAACTCGGGCGGTTCGGACTCCGCCTCGCGCGGGCGCTCGCACGAGCCTCTCTCCACGATCGCGCAGGCCGTGACGAACGCCTCGGCGAACCAGACGATCTTCCTGCACACCGGCTCGTCCGGCTACGCGGGGGCCTCGCTGAGCAAGGCCGGCCTGACTCTCTGGGGACAGGGCTCGACGTTCACGCTCGGCTCGCTCACGATCGCGTCCGGCGCCAAGCCGCTCGTCAACTCGACGCTCACGCTCGCGGCGAACACGCTCACGGTCAGCTCTCTCGACGTGAGCACGGGCGCGAGCACGGGCGTGACGAACTCGGGCTCGATCACGGGCGCGACGGTCCAGAACGGCGTCACGGTGACGACGACGACCGGGACGGCCGTGTCGCTGAACAACGCCGGCGGGACGTTCACGTTCCAGGCCGTCTCGGCGAACGGGGGCTCCCGCGGGATCTTCCTCACGAGCACCACCGGCTCGTTCACCGTGACCGGCAACGGCGGGAACTGCACGACCCTCGACACGACCTGCACGGGCGGCACGCTCCAGAACATGGCCGGCGGCGACGACTCGTCCGCGAGCCCGGGCGGCACGGCGGTCGTCCTCAACGGCGCCCAGAGCGTCTCTCTCACGCGAGTCCGCATCCGGGGGAACGCGAACTACGGGATCCGAGGGACGTCCGTCGCCGGCTTCCTCCTCGACAACAGCCTGCTGGACGGCGTGACCGGCACCAACGCCGCGACTCCGTTCAACGACGGGTGCGTCTCGTTCGACAACCTGAGCGGCTCGGCGACCGTCTCGAACAGCAACATTCAGGGCGGCTTCACCAACAACTTCCGTCTCGTCAACACGTCGGGCAGCCTGAACCGGCTCACGTTCACGAACGTCACGTTCGACGTGAACGGAGCGAACCCCGCGAACGACGCGCTCACGATCGAGTCCCAGAACGCCGCCGTCGTGAACGTGACCGTCCAGAACAGTTTCTTCAAGAGCGCCGCGGGCGATCTCTTCCAGCTCAACAACATCGGGACGGGCGCAGACGACCTGATCTTCACGGGCAACACGCTGACGAACGCCCACCCGGCCATCGCGACCGGTGGCGGTGGCGTCACGATCGGGAGCAACGGCACCGGGAACATCACGAGCGACTTCTCGAACAACACCCTCCGCGACGCGGTGGGTCACGCGATCCTCTTCTTCAAGTCCACCGGCACCGCCAACATCACCGGGACCTTCGGCGGCAACACGATCGGGGTCGCGGGGACGGCGGACTCCGGCTCCGCCGCGGGAGACGGGATCAAGGTCCAGAACGCCGGCCAGGGCACCGTGAAGGTGACGATCACGAACAACCAGATCCGTCAGTACAACAACTTCGGGATCGAGCTCCTGACGGGCGGCGGCGCCACGCTCCAGTCCGGCGCGCTCAACGCCACGATCACCGGGAACACGATCTCCAACCCGGGCACGTCCGGGCTCCCGATGAACGGGATCCACGTGAACGACGGGACCGTCCCGGGCGACACGTACGTCGTCTGCGCCGAGATCGGCGGCGCCGGTGCGCTCGCGAACGCCATCACGGGCAGCGGCGCGAATGGCGGGACCGACTTCCGCCTGCGCCAGCGGCAGAACACGACGCTCCGGCTCCCGAACTACGCCGGCCTGAACAACGACAACACGGCCGCCGTGACATTCGTCGCCGGCAACAACGGGGGAGCGTCCGGGCTCGCTTCGAACACCGTCGGGTCGGGCGGCGCCGGCTTCACCGGCGGGCCCGGGAGCTGCCCGTGACGAATCCTCGCAACCATTCAGGAGGGATGCGTGGCTGAACCCTTTCTCTCCGAGATCCGGATCATGAGCTTCGGCTTCCCGCCGAAGGGCTGGGCGCTGTGCGACGGCCAGCTCCTGCCGATCAACCAGAACCAGGCGCTCTTCTCGCTCCTCGGAACGACGTACGGGGGCGACGGGCGCGTGAACTTCGGCCTGCCGAACCTTCAGAGCCGCGTCCCGATCCACATGGGATCCGGGCACACCCTCGGGGAGAGAGGGGGCGAGCAGGCGCACACGCTGTCGATCGCCGAGATCCCGACCCACGTGCACCCGGCATTCGCGTCGAAGGCGGCGACCGGCGGGAACGCGAATCCCGCCGGCGCGTTCCTCGGCGGCGGGAACAACGTCTACCACGCTCCCACGAACCTCACGTCGCTCACGCCGGGAAGCGTCGCGAACGTCGGAGGCTCGCAGGCGCACCTCAACATGCAGCCGTTCCTCGTCCTGAACTTCTCGATCGCCCTCCAGGGCATCTTCCCGAGCCAGACCTAGGAGACGCCCGATGGCACAGCCCTACGTCGGCGAGATCCGCATCTTCGCGGGGAACTTCGCGCCCGCCGGATGGATGTTCTGCGAAGGCCAGCTCCTCCCGATCTCCGAGAACGAGACGCTCTTCAACCTGATCGGCACGACCTATGGCGGCGACGGGCAGTCGACGTTCGCGCTGCCGGACATGAGGGGACGGATCCCGCTCCATTTCGGCGGTGGCTTCACGCTCGCCGAGACCGGAGGCGTCGAGACGGTCACACTGACCGTGTCCCAGATCCCGGCCCACTCGCATCCCGCGCTCGCTTCGACCGCGCCGGGCGGCGAAACGAGCCCCGCGGGGAACGTGCCGGCCGCGTCCTTCAACGTCACGCCGTACATCAACGACGTGACGAACAGTGGGTTCAGCGCGAACGCCGTCGGCTCGATCGGCGGCAGCCAGCCCCACAACAACTTCCAGCCGTACCTCTGCCTCGACTTCATCATCTCGCTCTTCGGGATCTTCCCGAGCCAGACCTAGGAGGATCCATGGATCCCTTCGTCGCCGAGATCCGCATCTTCCCGTTCAACTTCGCCCCGAAAGGCTGGGCGTTCTGCGACGGGCAGATCCTGCCGCTCTCGCAGAACACGGCGCTCTTTTCACTCCTCGGGACGACGTACGGTGGAGATGGAAAGAGCAACTTCGCGCTCCCGAACCTTCAGGGCAACGCTCCCATGCATCCCGGACAGGGGCCGGGCCTTTCGCTCCACGACCTCGGCGAGACGGGCGGCTCGGAGACGGTCAGCCTCCTCGAGTCCGAGATCCCTTCCCACTCCCACTCGCTGCGCGGCGACACCCTCGATCCCGCGGACACGAACGTCCCGTCGCCGAACGCGTCGTTCGCGCTCTCGACCGGAGGAGCGCTCTATCAGGGAACCTCGAACGTCCAGCTGGCGGACGCGTTCCTCGCGCCCTCTGGCGGCGACCAGCCGCACAACAACATGCAGCCTTACCTCACGCTCAACTTCTGCATCGCCCTGCAGGGCGTCTATCCGCCGCGGACGTAGCCGCCGCCGTGCCGAACGCCGCCGCGCTGCGCCCGATCCGACCGGAGGACCGCGACCTCCTCTGCCGGATCTACGGCTCGACGCGCACCGAGGAGCTCGCGCCCGTCCCGTGGACGGAAGAGCAGAAGGACGCGTTCATCCGCCAGCAGTTCGACGCCCAGACGGCGTACTGGGACGAGCAGTACCCGGAGGCCGAGCGGTCGATCATCGAGGTGAACGGCGCTCCCGCGGGCCGCTTCTACGTCCAGCGCTGGCCGAAGGAGATTCGGCTCGTCGACGTCGCGCTCCTGCCGGACTTCCGCGGGCGGGGCGTGGGAACCGAGCTCATTCGAAGGCTCTTCTCCGAAGCCGCCCTCACCGGAACGGCCGTGACGATCCACGTCGAGATCTTCAACCCCGCGCGCGCTCTCTACGAGCGCCTCGGCTTCGCCACCAGGGGCGAGCAGGGGATGTACGTCCTCATGGAATGGAAGCCCGAGGCCGCCGAGGTCGGCGTCAGTTGAAGATGGCCTCGTATCGCATCCCCGACGCGTCCGGACCGATCGGCACGAGGAAGATCTCGAGCCGGCCGAGCGCTTCGTGCTCGAGCGGCCAGGTCCTCTGGACAAGAGTCGGACGGAGGGGGCCCCGGAAGATCAGCGAAAAGGGGCTGCGGCGGGGAGAAGGGGCCTCGCGGCGCGCGAGGTCCGTGATCTCCGAAAGGACGAGCACGACGGCCGCGTCCTCGCCGGCGACGCGGAACTCCTCTCCGACTCTTTCGAAGAAATCCGAATACGCCAGTCCCTCGAGCATCCGCCGCATCGTGGCACAAACCTCCCCCGGAGGCATCCGATGAAGACGACGCGTTCACAGTTCCTCACGGCCCTCGCCACCGGCGTGGCGGCGGCCGCCCTGAAGCCGTCGACGCTCCTCGGAGCGGGGGCCGGGCCGGCCGACGACCGGGCGTTCAAGGCACTCGTCGGCGAGACGTTCCGGTTCAGAGGGTTCGACCACCACGATCCGGTCGACGTCGTCCTCTCCGACTACGCGGAGGCGCCCGCGCGCGCCGGGACGAAGCAGTTCACGCTCACGCTCGTCGCCCCGGGCGGGGAGACCCTTCGGGAGGGGACCTACACCGTCGACAATCCGCGGACGGGGACTTTCGAGATGTTCGTGATTCCGATCGGACGCGACGCGAAGGGCCAGACGCTCTACAGGGCCGACTACAACGTCCTCATCGCCGTGACGGGCGCTCCCGCTCCCGTCCGCAAGCGCTAGAGGCGCAGGCGGCCGAGCCGGCGAGCGGAAGCGCAGCCGGCGTGGCGCGCCGAGCGGAAGGCGCGGGAACCCGCATGACGGGTTCCCGCCTTAGAACGGCCGGAACGCGCGCACGGCGCCGTCCTTCGAGCCGTCGTCGAAGAAGACGAGCAGCCGCCCGTCCGGCGCGAGCGAGAGGTCGATCGGCCGCTCGCCGCGCTCGAACCACAGGGACCGGATGAGCGCGCCCCCGCGGGTGCGCTCCGAGAGTCCGCCGCGCTTTCCCTCGGCAGCGGGCTCGATCCGCCACTCGTTGCCCTCCGCATCGACGCGGCAGCCCCGCGCGGAGCGGGAACAGGCGGCATTTCCCGAGGTCGGCGTCCGCGCGTCGACCTTGGGGTTCGAGGGAACGGCGGCGAGGCCGGAGACGACGCCGAGGACGACCACGACCTCGGTGTCGGCGGAGACGGAGAGCGGACCTCCACGAAAGAGCTCGCCTGGCGTCTCGGCTCCGGAGCGGATCGAGTCCCACGAGAGCGGCGGTGGCGGCGCGACGTCCTCGGCGCGCGAAAACGGCGCCGCATTCGCGGGGCGCACGCTCTCCGTGACGCCGCCGAGGTCGACGCGCACTGCGAGGAGGTCGACTCCCGAGTCGTTCTTCAGCCGGATCGGCGCGTCGAGCATCCCGCCCGTCAGAGCGGCCGAGTCGAAGACCACTCTCAAAGAGCCCTTCGTGCCCGGCACGCGAAGGACGTACGGTCCCCACGTGACCGCCCGCCCTTTTCCATCGAAGGAAAGAGCGAACGTCAGCCCACGCTCGACCCGCGCCGGGGCCGCGAGACTCACGCGCACGGCAAAGGCGAGAAGGAGGCCCCCGTACGGGACCATTCGAAGAATCTTCCTCCGAATCCCCATTCGAAGACTCTCCCTTGGAATCTCCTTCTTCATCTGATCGTCTCGAACGTGCCGGTCGCGCGGTCCTTCCGCACGTTGTCCCAGTTGAAACAGCGGCCGTTCATCGCGACGTAGACGCCCGCCGACGGGAGCGTCTGCGCGAACGAGATCGCGCTCCCGAGATTGAAGAGCCCGTCCGAGCTTCCGAACGCCCACGGGACCATCGCGCCCGTCAGGATGATCGTCTTCGCGGTCTTCGCGGCGGCGAGCGCGGCCGCCGTCTGGACCATCGTGTCCGTGCCGTGCGTGATGACGATCCGGTCCTCCGGCGACACGAGGCACCGCTCCGCGATCCGCGCGCGGTCCGCGTCCGTCATCTCGAGGCTGTCGACCATCAGCACCGTCTCGACCGTCACCCTCACGCGGCAGCGGCCGAGTCGCAGCATCTCGTGGAGGTGCGTCTCCTTGAAGTAGAGGCGGCCGGTCAGCTCGTCGTACTCCTTGTCGAACGTACCGCCGGTGACGAGGACGCGGATGGACATTTCGCTCTTCCCTTTCAGGCCTTGTCTCGGTCACGCCGCACGACGACCTTTTGTCCGCGGATCGTCGCATTCCTCAGCGCCCGGATCACGGAGTCCGCGATCGCCTCCGGCACCTCCACGAGCGAGAAGCGGTCGGCGATCTGGATCGCGCCGATGTCGCGCGGGTTCGCCTTCGCCTCGTTCGCGATCGCGCCGACGAGATCCGCAGGCCGCATCCCCGCGGCACGACCGGCGCCCACGAAGATCCGGGACGACGTTCCCGAGTCCCGCCCGCCGAACCTGTACCGGGGTGCGGACCCCGCACCCGCCGGCGGCGCGGACCGCCGCGGCGGCGGCGGGGCGGCCACGGCCGGGATGTCCGGCTCGTCCTCCCCCGGAGCGCCCGTGGCGCGCTCGACGAGACGGACGGCGGCCGCGGCGACGTCCATCGGGTCGTGGTCCTCGGCGAGCGAGTCGACGACGACGCGGTAGTGCTCGAGTCCGCCCTCGACGAGCGCCTCCTCGAGCGAGGCCCGCGTCAGCTCGAGGCGTTTCGCGCGCAGGTCGGCGACGGTCGGGACGCCCGCGACCTCGATCTTCTGCTTCGTGAGGCGCTCGATGTTCTTGAGCTGCCAGTGCTCGCGCGGCTCGGCGAGCGTGATCGCGACGCCCTCGCGCCCGGCCCGCCCGGTCCGGCCGATGCGGTGGACGTAGACCTCCGGCGAGGACGGAACGTCGTAGTTCACGACGTGCGAGAGGTGCGAGATGTCGAGGCCACGCGCCGCGACGTCCGTCGCGACGACGAGCTCGAGCGCGCCCGTGCGGAGCTTCTTCATGACGCGGTCGCGCTGCTCCTGCGAGATCCCGCCGTGGAGCGCCTCGACGCGCATCCCGCGTCCCTTCAGGCTCTCGGACAGGTCGTCCACCTCGAGGCGCGTCCGGCAGAAGACGAGAGCCGCCGCCGGGCTCTCGAGGTCGAGGATCCGTCCGAGCGCGGCGCGCTTGTGGCCGCGCGCGACGACGTACGCCGTCTGCCGCACCTTTGGGAGCTTCCCGGGTGGCGCGGCCTCCTTCGCGATCGCGATCCGCACGGGATCCTTCAGATGCCGCGCCGCGATCGCCCCGATCCGGCTCGGAAGCGTCGCCGAGAAGAGCGCCGTCTGACGCGTCTTCGGCGTCGCGGCGAGAATCGCGTCGAGGTCCTCGGCGAAGCCCATGTCGAGCATCTCGTCCGCCTCGTCGAGGACGAGCGTCTTCAGACCGTCGAGGGCGAGGGAGCGGCGGTTCACGTGGTCGAGCGCCCGGCCGGGCGTCGCGACGACGACGTCGACGCCGCGCTTCAGGGCCCTGAGCTGCGTCTCCATCGACGCACCGCCGTAAACCGGAAGGACGCGGACGCCCATCTCCTTCCCGTAGCGGTGCACGGCCTCGGCAAGCTGCATGGCGAGCTCCCGCGTCGGGACGAGGATGAGAGCGGCCGGCGCGCTGCCGCGTGGGGTTTCCGCCCCGATCGCGTGCAGGATCGGGAGCGCGAAAGCCGCCGTCTTGCCGGTCCCCGTGGCGGCCTGCGCGAGGACATCGCGCCCCGCGAGGAGCGGCGGGATCGCCTCGCCCTGAATGGGCGTCGGCTCCTCGTAGCCCAGCGCCGCGAGGGCGCGGACGAGCCGGTCGTCCAGGCCCAGCGCGGCGAACGAAGCGGCAGGCGTCTTCTTCATGGGACCCATTCTGAGGCCGCCCGCCGGCACGCGCACGGAGAAGCCGGTCCTTCGGTAACATCGTTCGCCTTGAGAGTCTTCGCATCGATCACGCCCCACCTTTCCGTGGGCGACCGCTGCCGGCCGGTCTTCTTCGCCGGGCCTTGCGTGATCGAATCGCGCACCCACGCCCTCAAGATGGCGAAGGCGATCAAGCAGGTCTTCGCCGATTGCGGCGCCGGCGACCGGCTCGTCTTCAAGTCCTCGTTCGACAAAGCGAATCGTTCGGCCGGAGCCAGCTTCAGGGGACCTGGCATTGAGAGAGGATTGGCGATCCTGTCTGAAGTAAAGGAGAAGACCGACCTCCCGATCCTCACGGACGTCCACGAGCCCGAGCAGTGCGCGATCGCGGCCGAGGTCGCGGACGTCCTCCAGATCCCGGCGTTCCTCTGCCGGCAGACGGACCTCATCGATGCCGCCGCCGCGACGAAGAAGGCCGTGAACGTGAAGAAGGGCCAGTTCCTCGCGCCGGACGACTGCAGTCAGATCGTCGCCAAGTGCCGCGCGGCGGGGAACACGAACGTCCTCCTGACCGAGCGCGGCACGACGTTCGGATACCACAACCTCGTCGTGGACTTCCGGGGCCTCCCGATGATGCGCTCGCTCGGAGCGCCCGTGATCTACGACGCGACGCACTCTCTCCAGATCCCCGGCGGGTTCGGCACCGAGACCGGGGGTTCACGCGAGTACGCCCCCGCGCTCGCGCGCGCGGCCGCGGCCGTCGGCGTGGACGGATACTTCTTCGAGGTGCACGACGACCCCGCTCATGCGAAGTCCGACCGCGCGACGCAGCTCCCGCTCGAGATCCTCCCGAAGTTCCTGTCGGACGTCCTGAGATTCGACGCCCTGAGGCGCGAGACCGGCTCCTGACGCGACGCGACGCGCGCGTGTTCCGTAGAATTCGCGCGTGGACACGGACGAGCTGAACCAGCTGATCCGTTCGCTCAACAAGGGGGCTTCGTCCGGCCGCGCGGACGCGGAAGGGTCCGAGCTCGAGCTCGTGCCTCTCGAGGAGACCGTCCGGGACCTCGACGCGGCCGCGACGCCTTCTTCCGCCGGCGAGGTCGATCTGCCGCCCGGCCTCGCGGCGCTTCTCTCCGAAACGGTGCGCCGCGGCGCCACGGACCTCCTCCTTGTGCCCGGCGCGTCTCCGGTCGTGCGCGTGAACGGCGCGCTCGAGAAGGCGGGAGCAGGCGAGGCCCTCTCGGCGCAATCGGCGTTCGAGCTCCTCGAGTCTTCCCTCTCCCCCGAGCGGCGCCGCCGATTCCACGAGGCAGGGGCCGCCGACCTCTCGCTGCGGCTCCCGGGCCTCGGCCGCTTCCGCGTGAACCTCCATCGCACGCGGCGCGGCACGGCCGCGGCCCTCCGACTCCTGCCGAAGCGCGTCCCTTCGCTCGCCGAGCTCGGACTGCCCGATACGCTCTACGAGCTCACGAAGGCGGCCCGGGGCCTCGTCCTCGTCACGGGAGCGACCGGCTCGGGCAAGACAACGACGCTCGCGGCGCTCGTCGACCGCATGAACCGGACCCAGAAGCGACACATCGTGACGATCGAGGACCCCGTGGAATACGAACATGCCCACGCCCGGTCGCTCGTCGAACAGGTCGAGGTCGGGGTGGACGTGCCCGACTTCGCCGGGGCGCTCGTCGCCGCGCTCCGCCAGGACCCGGACGTCATCCTCGTCGGCGAGATGCGGGACCTCGCGACGACGCGCGCCGCCGTGACCGCCGCCGAGACGGGCCACCTCGTCCTCACGACCCTCCACACGAACGACGTTCCGCAGACGATGAACCGGATCCTCGACATCTTCCCCGCGGAGCAGCAGGCGCAGGTGAGGCATCAGCTCTCGCTCGCGCTGTCGGCGATCGTGTGCCAGCAGCTCGTGCCGCGTAAGAGCGGAACGGGGCGTGTGGCGGCGGTCGAGGTCCTCGTCGCGACCGATCCCATCCGCGCGCACATCCGCAAGGGCGCGTTCCATCAGATCCACACGGAGCTGACGCTCGGGAAGCGGTTCGGGATGGTGACGATGGAGGACTCGCTCGCGGTCCTCGTCCAGGCCGGGACGATCTCCGAGGCCGAAGCGCGGCTGCGCGCGTCGCACCCGGACGACCTCGCCTCGCGGCTCGCGGGCGGGCGGGCTTCCTAGGGAGCTCCGACGCGCGGCCGCCGGCTCGGACCGCCGGCGGCCGCGTGGTGCTCCCGATCTCAGGGGACGGGGTCGAAATCCACGGAACAGTGGCCCCCGCAGCAGACTTGGTACGAGCACCAGAACTTGCCCTTCGCGTACTGGTAGCACGTCGCGGTGACTTCGTACACGCACCTCGTGTTCTTCGCCTCGGCGGAATGCTCGACGAGGCCCGAGAGAGACCGAAACATCTCCTCGGCGAAGCCGACGGCGGAGATCTGGACCCTCTTCTCCTTCAGGCACTTGACGAATTCCGGCGGCGTCTTCGGATCCAGCTTCTCCCCGAGCGGCTTTCCGTTCGCCCAGAACTCGTTCTCCGAGATTTCGTTGCCCTTGACCCTCACCCGTACCTCGAACTCCCCGTGCGGCGCCTTCGCCTTGGCGATCGTGTGCAGCCCGTCCGCGAGCTTGAGCGTCGACGCGTCCGGGACCGGGATCTTGAACGAGCTCGAGTCGCACGAGTCGGCCGCCGCGGCGGGAAGGCCGAGGGAAAGCGCGAGCGGCAGCGCCGCAACCCATCCGAGAGTGCGGAGAGAGACCAGAGCGGATTTCGAGATTGGCGACATAGTTCCTCCTCGGCGTTCGGCTCGGTGGGCCCTTCCGGCGAGGACCCCCGGCTCTCCGCCACCAGGAAAACGCAATTTTTCGGCCCCGGGGCTCACGGCCCCTTGACGGCGGCCGCCGGGCGCCTTACTGTATCGGTGTTGCGATACACTGATGCGGTATCTGCCCCTGCGATCTCCGTGAGGGGATTGACGAAGCGCTATGCCGGCAAACCGGACCCCGCCCTTCGGGACGTATCGTTCGAGGTGGAACCCGGGATCGTCCTGGGCCTCGTCGGTCCGAATGGAGCCGGCAAGACCACGCTGCTTGGCTGCCTGATCGGGCTCCTCTTCCCGGATGCGGGCCAAATCCGCATTCTCGGCGGCGAACCCCGCACGCTGGAAATGAAGCGCCTCGTCGGTTATGTCCCCGAACGTCTGGCCTTCGACCGTTGGATGTCCGGGGAGGCCTTCGTGACCTTCCACCACTCCCTCTCCGGCCGTCCCCGCGAAACTCGTCGAACGGACGTTGCCGAAGCCTTCGAGCACGTGGAACTCGAACCCTCGGCGCGCCCGCGGCGCATCGCGACCTACTCCCGAGGCATGCTCCAGCGTCTCGCCCTGGCTCAAGCCCTCATTGGAAGGCCGCGGGTGCTCTTCCTCGACGAGCCGACCTCCGGCGTTGACCCGACGGGTGTGCTCCTCGTACGCCGTCTGCTCTCCGGCCTGAAAGGACAAGGAGTCACGATCCTCTTCAATTCCCACCAGCTCGACCAGGTCGAACGCGTCTCGGATCGGGTCCTCTTCCTGCGCGACGGCCGAATCGCGGACGTTCCCGAGGGCGTTCGGCTCGAGTCCCTCTTCCAGCCCGAGCGCGCGTGCGCCGCAGAGACGGTCGTATGAACCTCGACGTGTGCACGGCCGCCCTTCGCGAGCGCTTCTCGAACCCGATCCGGGTCGCGACTCTTCTCGGCTTCGTGCTCTTCCCGATTCCGATCGCACTCGTGGATCCGCGGCCGAACTCGAGCGTCTCGTTCTTTCACCCGCTTCTCGCCGTGACCCTCGCGAGCGGAATTCTGGGGCTCGAATTCTCGAGCGGTGTTCTCGCGCTCGTGTTTACACGGCCGATCTCCCGCCGCGCCTACTCGTTGAGCAAATGGGCGGCGGTCGCGACGACTGCCGCAGTCCTGTCCGTCGCGCAACTCCTCTCGGTCGTCCTGATTCTCCGAACCCGTCACGGCTCGTTCGATCCGGAAGCCCTCGGTCCCCGCCTCGTGGAGCGCGTCGTCGTGGCGGCAGGGACATCCGCGGTGCTGCTGCTGTTTTCCGCTCTCGGCAGCGGGCTCTCGGATCTTGCGGTGTGGGGGCTCGCCTCGATCGCGGCGCAGACCTCCCGCACGATCGGCTTCGTCAGCCACGACGAGTTCTGGATCCGTCTGGGTGACGGCCTTCAATTCGTCGTCGCTCCGGGGTGGGGCATGGCTTCGGGTACAACTCCAGCGATATCACCGTCCGAGGTGGTCGTCGCCGTGGGCATTTCCTTGGCCGCACTGACCCTCGCCGTCTGGGTGCTCGATCGGAGAGAGATCACCTATGCGGAGGTCCGCGTATGACGGTCCGAAGTCTCTCCGTCGACCCGTCCGACGCGGTCCCCCTGTGGAAGCAGGTCGAGGAGAACGTGCGGCGCCTGGTCGCGTCCGGGGCGCTCAGGCCCGGCGCGGCCGTCCCGTCGGTCCGGGACCTCGCGCGCGACCTGTCGATCAATCCCGCCACCGTCGCGAAGGGCTACCAGCGCCTCGTGGACGCGGGGATCCTGGCCGTCAAGCGCGGGGAGGGCACGTTCGTGGCGGACAAGCCCCCGGTCCCCTCCCGCGGCGAGCGCGAGAAGGAGCTCGAGGGTGGCGCCCTCCGCTACGCGTCGCTCGCCGTGACGCTCGGCGCCGCGAACGAGGAGGCCGTGGAGCAGGTGGAACGCAGTCTCGGATTTCTGAGAAAGAAAGAAAGATGAAGATTTCTTCGAATGTAAGACAGCCCGGAAGCGAGATGGGCGGCATGCGCGGGAATGTGGTGGATGCGGCGGCCGCAGCCGGATCAGCCGCCTCGTCGCGCGTACCTGCGCCGCAAGCGGCAAATTCACCTTCCAAGAAATGCCCATCTTCGGCCCCCGCGGTCGAGGTCAGCAGCCTCCTCGTGCGCTACGGCGGCAACCCTTCTCCCACGCTCGAGGAAATCTCCTTCTCCGTCCCCAGGGGCTCCGTCTACGCCCTTCTCGGCCGCAACGGCGCCGGCAAGTCCTCCCTCGTGCGCTGCCTCCTCGGCCAGCAGAAGCCGACGTCCGGCACCTGCCTCCTCTTCGGCGAGGACGCGTGGAGGCGCCGCGCCCCGCTCATGGCGAGGGTCGGCGTCGTGCCCGAGGACCCCGACGCGCCGCCGTCCATGACGGCCCGGCAGCTCTCCGCGTTCTGCGCGAAGCTGTATCCCTCGTGGGACGCGCCGTCCGGCGAGGCGCGGCTCGCGCGCTTCGGCGTCCCGTCGGGCACGGCCTACGGAAGCCTGTCGAAGGGTCAGAGGGTGCTCGTCGCCCTCGCGCTCGCGCTCGCGTCCTCCCCGGAGCTCCTCGTCCTCGACGACCCGACGCTCGGCCTCGACGCCGTCGCGCGGCGCGCGTTCTTCGAGGAGCTCGTCGGCGAGCTCGCCGACCGCGGGACGACCGTTCTCCTCACGTCGCACGACCTCGCGGGCGTCGAGAGCATGGCGACACACGTGGGATTTCTCAGAGACGGGAAGCTCGTGCTCGACGAGGAGCTCGAGACGCTGAAGGGGCGCTTCCGGCGCCTGCGCTACGCGAACGAGGCCACGGACGACCGGACGGAGTTCGGCCAGGAGCTTGCGGCGTTCGACGCCGTGCGCGTGAAGGTGCGCGGCTGGGGCGTCGAGGCGATCGTTTCGAACTACGGAGACGAGTCATTCGCGCGCTTCTCGTCCCTCGAGGGCGTCGTGGACGCAGAGTCCTCGTCGCTTTCGCTCGAGGAGATCTTCATCGCGGTCGCGGGCGAGACGTCGCCCGGGAGGAACGCATGAGAGCCTTCGCCGCCGTCTTCGCGCGCGAGGTCTTCGAGCGCCGGTTCGCCTTCCTGGTCGCCTTTGCGGCGGGTTTCGTGCCGCTCATCGGCTCCCTCGCCTATGGCTGGCGGAGTCCCGACGCGGCCGAGGGCCGGGTCCTCGTCGCGCTCGTCGGGGCGACGGCCCTCTCAGCCGCGTTCGCGATCCTCCTCGGGGGGGCCGTGATCGTGGGCGAGACGAAGGAAAAGCGCATCTCGTTCTTCTTCTCGCGGCCGATCCCGGCCGCCGCGATCTGGGCCGGGAAGCTCATCGCGGCGGTCTTCGTCGCGTTCGCGACGGCACTCCTCGCGTTCGCGCCGGGCTGGCTTTCGGGCACCCGCGCTGCGCGGAGCCTCTGGGGATTCGACGCGACTCCTGGCCGGACCGCTCTCGCGGCGCTCGTCCTAGCTCTGGTCGCCGTTCTCGGAAGTCATGCCGTCGTCACGGTTGCGAGGCTGCGGTCGCCATGGGTCGCGCTGGACCTCATCCTCGCGCCCGCGCTCGCGCTCCTCTCCGCGGCAGCCGTCTCCTCGCTCGCGAGGGACCGGTTCATGTGGGCCCTCCAGAACGGCGGTTCCACGGAACTTCCTGGTATCTTCGAAGGTCTTGCCGTCGTTCTTCTCGTCGCACTCGGAGCGGCGAGCTACACGCAGGTGGCCGAAGGTCGCACCGACGGCCGCCGCGCGCACGGCGCTTTCTCGGTCGTCCTCTTCGGAATCGTCGGCGCGGCCGTGGCGCTGCTCGGCGGCTGGGCCGCGTGGTGCGCTTCGGCGAAAGCGACGGACCTCGCGCAGATCGTCGGAAGCGTTCAGTCGGCGCCGCGAGGGTCCTGGCTTTGCGCGAGCGGCCCTCTCCGGGCCTGGCGCGGGAGCGGCTCTTTCCTTTTCGACGGCGCAACGGGTCGATCCCTCCGCGTCCGCGACTACGACACGGTCTTCTCGCAGGATGGCACACGCGCCTCGTGGGGCGAGCACCGTTTCGGACTCTTCGAAAGGAAAGACAACCGGTCGGACCTTTTCGTCGCCGACCTCGCGACGGGGCGCGCCGCCGCGACGGGACTCGAGACATTCGGTTGGAGCCCGCTCGCCCTCTCGCCCTCGGGCCGGAGGCTCGCCGTGCACGAGGGAAGCTCGCTGTCGGTCCTCGACGTCTCCGACGCGGCACACCCCAGGCAGCTCGCGGCATTCCGCGTTCCCGAGGGCAGCCGCGGGTTCGCGTTCGTCGACGAAGAGACGATCCGTCTTTTTCCGAGGTTCTACAACCCCAGGAACCGCGTCGACATCGCTCCCCCGGCCCTCGAGGTCGCAGAGGTCTCCCTGCTTTCGAAGAAATCTCTCACGACGGGCCGTTTCGACCGCCAGTCGCTTCCCTTCCTGCGCCTGAGCGCGGACGGGCGCTTCCTTGTCGGGGCCCTGCGGCCCGCCGACGATTCCCGGGCCGCGCAAGTGCTGACCCTCCACGACGGACGGACGGGCGTCCTCGTCGCGACGCTCACGCAGGATTTGAGGATCGTTCAGGCGCAATTTCTCACCGGAAACCGGATCGCCGTCGCAGGCATCGCCGGAGCGCGGGCGCGGGTGGATTTCTTCGAAGGTGAAAAGGGATGGATGGCGCCGGCCCGCTCGATCGATCTCGGTCCCGCGAGCCGCACCGTTCTCGGAGGGGAAATCGCCGCCGGGCGCGTCGCCATCTCCCTCTTACCCTTCGAAGAGAATTTTCCGGCGGCGCTACGCGCCGCGAAGCTCGTCGCCGTGGACGCCGCGACCGGCGCGATCTCCCCTTTCGGCGACGGACTCATTCCCGCGAACCGGATGGGCTGGTGGACCGACCCGGTCCTGGCGCCCGCCGAGGCGGGCGCGCCGTGGACGGCCCTCTTCCTCGACGCCTCGGGCCGCCTCGTCCGCCTCGACCCGGCGACCGGCGCGCGGACGGTGCTCCTCGGCAAAGGCAAGTAAACTCGCTTCGCTTGACGACTCCCGCCAGACAGCAGGCCCGCCGCGTCATCGAGATCGAGGCGGCGGCCGTCCGCGCGCTCGCGGACGGCCTCGACGAGGGCTTCGACCGCGCCGTCGACGCGATGAAATCGACGTCGGGTCGCGTCGTCGTCACGGGCATCGGCAAGAGCGGCATCGTCGGCCAGAAGATCGCCGCGACGCTCGCGTCCACCGGGACGGCCGCGTTCTACCTGCACCCCTCCGAGGCGATCCACGGCGACCTCGGGATGATCCTCGGCGGCGACGTCGTTCTCGCGCTCTCGCACTCCGGCGAGACGGAGGAGGTCGTCGCGCTGATCCCGCACGTGAAGCGCCGGGGCGCGACTCTCGTCGCGATGACCGGCCGGAAGGACTCGACGCTTGGCCGCGGCGCCGACGTCGTCGTCTCGATCGTGATCCGCGAGGAGGCCTGCCCGCTGAACCTCGCGCCGACCGCGTCCACGACGGCACAGCTCGTGATGGGCGACGCGCTCGCGATGGCGCTGTCCGTCGAGAAGGGGTTCCAGCCGGAGGACTTCGCCGCCCTCCACCCCGGCGGGAAACTCGGGAAGCGCTTCCTGAAAGTTTCGGACCTCATGCACACCGGTGCCGCCTTGCCCCTCGTGCCCGCCCCGGCTCCCATGAAGGACGTCGTCTACGAGATGTCACGCAAGCGCTTCGGGATCACGGGCGTCACCGATGGCGGGAAGCTCGTCGGCGTCGTGTCCGACGGCGACCTGCGCCGCCTCCTCGAGCGGGACGGCCCGAAGATCATGGGCGACAGCGCCGCCGACGCGATGGGCAGGAGTCCGAAGACGATCGCAAAGGAGGCCTGGGCCACGGAGGCGCTCCGGGTCATGGAGGAGCGGAAGATCACGTCCCTCTTCGTCGTCGACGCGGACGGCCGTCCCGAGGGGATCCTCCACCTCCACGACCTGTGGGGCGTCGAGTCGATTTAAGCCGCTCCGGGCCCTATGATTACAGGACATGCCGGCCGCCCCGATCGTCCCGGAGGACCTCAGGACCCGCCTCGCGCGCGTCCGGGGGCTCATCCTGGACGTGGACGGCGTCCTGACGGACGGCTCGATGACGTTCGACGAGGAGGGTCGCGAGTCGAAGACGTTCGACGTCAAGGACGGGCTTGGCCTCGTCCTGCTCCGTGACCTCGGCTATCGCATCGGCATCGTCTCGTCCCGGACGTCGCGGGTCGTCTCGCGCCGCTGTGCGGAGCTCAGGATCCCGGAGGAGAACGTGATCCAGGGCGAGCGGGACAAGGCGGCGGGATTCGACGTCCTCGCGAAGCGCTGGGGGCTCGAGGCCTGGGAGATCGCCGCCGTCGGGGACGACCTGCCCGACCTCGGGATGCTCCGGCGCGCCGGTGTCGGCGCCGCGCCCTCCGACGCGACGGCGCTCGTGCGCGACGCCGCGGCGCTCCGCCTCACGAAGCCGGGGGGGGCCGGGGCCGTGCGCGAGATGTGCGACCTCCTCCTCGAGGTCCGGCGCGGGGCAAGAGCCGACAAGCCCGCGGCCGTGGAGCCCGAGCAGGCCCCGCAGGACGGGGACGTGATCCCCTTCCCGTTCGGGCGCAACTGACGCTCCGGTCCTGCTAGGCTCTGGTTCCATGCGCTGTCCGTACTGCGGGGCGGGCGACGACCGGGTCGTCGACTCGCGCGAGAGCCGCGAAGGTGCCGTGATCCGGCGCCGGCGGGAATGCAACGCCTGCCAACGCCGGTTCACGTCCTACGAGACCGTCGAGGAGATTCCGCTTCTCGTCGTCAAGAAGGACGGGCGCCGCGAGCCGTTCGACCGGAACAAGCTGCTCCGCGGTCTCATGAAGGCCTGCGAGAAGCGGCCGGTCGAGACGAAGACGCTCGAGGACATCTGCGACACGCTCGAGGCCGAACTGTCCGCCCGCGAGCCGCGGGAAATGACGACCGTCGAGCTCGGGGCGCGAATCATGGACAAGCTCAAGGACCTCGACCAGGTCGCCTACGTCCGCTTCGCGTCGGTCTACCGCCGCTTCGACGACCTCGGAGACTTCGTGGACGAGCTCAAGGCGCTCCTCGGACGCGCCCCCGGAGGACGGAAATGAGGAAGCGCGACTTTCCGGTCGGCTTCGTCGTGAGAAGCGGCGAGCTCGAGCCACCCGAGCGGCCGGCCCTCGTCCCGCCCGTCGACGTCGTCGACCACGGCGGCTTCTGGCGTCTCACGTTCGAGATCCCGGGCGCGGACCCGGAAGACATCGCGGTCGACGTCCGCGGCCGCATCCTGACGCTCCGCGGAACGCGCCGGCCGACCGACCGCGAGGACGGGATCTTCCTGCGCGTGGAACGCGCGGCCGGGGCGTTCGAGCGCGCGCTCGAGATGCCCGAGGACCCCGACCCGGAGGGCTCTCGCGCCGCGTATGCGGACGGGCTCCTCACGCTCGACGTCCCGAAGCGCTCGGGCGGCTCGGGCCGGACGATCCCGATCGTGAAAGGCAAGAAGAGCCGATGAGCGCAACGGACCCGGGCGCGGGCGCGCCCGTCACGATCCCCGACATCCTCCCCGTCCTGCCTCTCAAGGACGTCGTGCTCTTCCCGTACGTGATCGTGCCGCTCTCCGTGTCGCGCGAGAGGTCGATCGCGGCCGTGGACGCCGCGCTCGCCGAGCAGCGCATCCTCCTCCTCGTCGCCCAGAAGGACGCCTCCGTGGAGGAGCCGACTGCGGACGACCTCTACACGATCGGGACGGCCGCCGCCGTCATGCGGATGCTCAAGCTCCCGGACGGGCGCATCCGCCTCCTCGTCCAGGGGCTCTCGCGCGTCAAGGTTGAGTCGATCCTCGCCGACGCGCCGGCGCTCCGCGCGAAGGTCACGCGCATCCCCGAGCCCGAGGCCCAGACGCCCGCGCCCGAGGAAGTCGAGGCTCTCGTCAGGAGCGCGAAGGAGTCGCTCGAAAAGACCGTGGCGCTCGGCAAGGCGATCTCGCCCGAGGTCATGGTCGTCGCGGCGGGCCTCGACGAGCCCGCGCGCCTCGCCGACCTCGCGGCCTCGAACCTCGAGCTCAAGATCGAGGAGGCCCAGAAGATCCTCGAGACGATCCCGGCCGTCGAGCGCCTCAGGACGGTCCTCGAGATTCTCCGTCGCGAGGTGCGCGTCCTGACCGTCCAGCAGGAGATCTCCGGCGCCGCCAAGGGCGAGATCGACAAGAACCAGCGCGAATACTTCCTGCGCCAGCAGCTCAAGGCGATCCAGCAGGAGCTCGGCGAGACCGAGGACCTCTCTGAGGAGATCGCGGCCTACCGCACGAAGATCGCCGAGAAGAAGATCCCGGAGGAGGCGGCTCAGGAGATCGAGAAGCAGGTCAAGCGCCTCGAGCGGGGAAATCCCGACTCCGCCGAGAACGCGATGCTGAGGACGTACCTCGACTGGCTCGTGAACCTCCCGTGGGGCGTCGTTTCAGCCGACAGCCTCGACCTCGGGAGGGCGCGGAAGATCCTCGACGAGGACCACTACGACCTCGAGAAGGTCAAGCAGCGCATCCTCGAGTTCCTCGCGGTGCGCAAGCTCGCACCCGAGTCGAAGGGCCCGATCCTGTGCTTCGTCGGGCCGCCGGGCGTCGGAAAGACCTCCCTCGGGCGGTCGATCGCGCGCGCGCTGGACCGAAAGTTCCTCCGCCTCTCCCTCGGCGGCGTGCGCGACGAGGCCGAGATCCGCGGACACCGCCGCACGTACGTCGGCGCGATGCCGGGGCGCATCATCCAGGGCCTCGCGCAGGCCGGGACCTCGAACCCCGTCTACATCCTCGACGAGGTCGACAAGATCGGCGCCGACTTCCGAGGCGACCCGTCGTCGGCCCTTCTCGAGGTCCTCGACCCCGAGCAGAACCGCACGTTCCGCGACCACTACCTCGGTGTGAACTACGACCTCTCGAAGGTCCTCTTCATCACGACGGCGAACGTCCTCGACACGATCCAGCCGGCGTTCCTCGACCGGATGGAGGTCATCCGCCTCTCGGGCTACACGCTCGAGGAGAAGGTCGCGATCGCGAAGACGCACACCGTCCCGAAGCAGCGCCGGGAGAACGGCCTCCCGGATGGCGCCGTGAAGTTCACGGACGGGGCGCTTCGCGCCATCGTCGAGAACTACACGCGCGAGGCGGGGCTCCGGAGCTTCGAACGCGAGATCGGCTCGTGCTGCCGCAAGGTCGCCGTGCGCTGGGCCTCCGGCAAGAAGAGGCCGGCCGTCGTGACGCCGCGGGAGGTCAAGTCGTTCCTCGGGGTACCGAGGTTCACGCGCGACGAGGCGCTCCGGACGGACCAGGTCGGGACCGCGACGGGGCTCGCGTGGACGGCCGTGGGGGGCGACGTCCTTATCGTCGAGGCGCGCGCCGTGCGCGGCAAGGGCAAGCTCCAGCTCACGGGCCAGCTCGGGGACGTCATGAAGGAGTCGGCGCAGGCCGCGCTGACGTTCGCGCGCTCGCGCGCGGACCGCTACGGTCTCGCGCCGGACTACTTCGAGACACACGACGTCCACGTCCACGTCCCCGAGGGGGCGATCCCGAAGGACGGCCCGTCGGCGGGCGTCACCATGGCGAGCGCGATGATCTCGGCGTTCGGCGGCAGGCGCGTCCGCCGCGACGTCGCGATGACGGGCGAGATCACGCTCCGCGGCGACGTGCTCCCGATCGGCGGCGTGAAGGAAAAGGTCCTCGCGGCGCGCCGCGCGGGAATCGGGACCATCATCCTCCCGAAGGCGAACGCGCGCGATCTCGCCGAGATTCCGCGCGAGCTCCGCCACAACCTGAAGTTCGTCTTCGCCTCGCGAGTGGACGACGTCCTCGGCGCGGCGCTCGTGGACGGTCCGTCGGCCCGGGCGAGGCGCCGCCCCGCGAAGACCGCCGGCGGCCGGAAGGTGCCCGAGACGAAGGCGGCCACGCGGAGGACGCCGTGAAGCCGGTGCGAAGGAAGTCCGGCCTTCCGCCCGAGGACGCGATCGTCGCCCGCCTCGCGAGCGCCTTCGCGACCCGGCGGCGGGACGTCAAGGTCGGCATCGGGGACGACGCGGCCGTCGTCTCGAGCCCGGACCGGCTCGCCGTCACGACAGACGTCCTCCTCGAGGACCACGACTTCCGCAGGGATGCGGACCCGCGGCGCCTCGGCCGCAAGGCGATGAACGTGAACCTCTCGGACCTCGCGGCGGTGGGCGCGCGCCCGCTCTGGGCGGTCCTCGCGCTCGGGCTGCCGAAGCGGACGAAGCCCGAGTGGCTCGACGCTCTCGCGGGCGGCGTGAAGGAAGCCGCCGCCGAGCACGGCGTCGCCGTGGTCGGCGGCGACCTCAGCGCCTCCGACAAGATCTTCGTCGCCGTCACGGCGATGGGCCAGGCCCCCGCGGCCCCGCTCACGCGCGGTGGCGCCGAGCCGGGCGACGCACTCTTCGTTTCCGGGACGCTCGGGGCCGCGGCCGCGGGCCTGCGCCTCCTCGAGAAGGGTTACCGCCTTTCGGCCGAGCGGATCGCGCTCGACCCGAAGGGCCGCCGCGTCCCCGCGCCGCGGGCCCAGGAGGTCGCCCGCCTCATCCGACACCAGATCGACCCGCGCCCCCAGCTCGAGCTCGGCACGACTCTCGCGGCGGGCTCCCTGGCCTCGGCCGCGATCGACGTCTCCGACGGCCTCGCGCGCGACCTCTACCGCCTCTGCCGGGCCTCCGACGTCGGCGCGACCCTCGACGCGGGAGCCCTCCCCGTCGACTCGGCCCTCGCCGACCTCAAGCCGCTCGCAAACCTCGACCCCCTCGCGGCCGCGCTCTACGGCGGCGAGGATTTCGGTCTCCTCTTCAGCGTCCCGAAGAAGAAGCTCAAGGAGGTCGAGAGCCTCGCGGGGCGCTTCGCGCTCCGGCGCATCGGTGCGATCGACGACGGCGCGGGTGTGAGGCTCGTGCGCGACGGGCGGCGGGCGCCCCTTCCCGACGCCGGGTTCGATCACTTTGACGCCCTCTAGGGCGACGTTCCGGTCGCGCTTCCTCCACATGCTCGGAAGCGACTCTCCGCCCGAGGTCGTGGCGGCGTCCTTCGCGATCGGCGTCGCGATATCCTTCACGCCGCTCTTCGGGCTCCACTGGATCATCGCGCTCGTCCTCGCCGTCCTCCTGAAGCTGAACAAGGTGGACGTCCTCCTCGGAACGCTCGCCGTGAACCCGCTCACGCTGCCGGCCGTCGGGGCGGTCGCGATCCCCGTCGGGCGCTTCTTCCTCCGGGCACGGCGCGAGGCGATCTCGCATCTGCCGTGGAAGGAGATGTTCCGGCGCTCGTTCTGGACGGCCGCGGGCCCCACGATGAAGGCGCTCGGCGTCCAGATGGCCGTCGGGATGTTCGCTCTCTCGCTCGTCGCGGGGGCGCTCACGTACCTCGTTCTTCTCCGGCTCATCCGCCGCCACCGCGCACGGCTCGCGGCGAAGATCGCGCCGGACGTGGCCGGCGAAGGCGTCGAGCCGGACTAGGAGCCGGGCGGAGCGCCGCCCAGCGTCGCGGTCTCCCCGGCGGCGGACGCGACGCGCACCGTGAACAGGACCGCGCCCACGAGCACGGCGTCGCCGTGCCGGAGCGCGAGCGGCCCGGCCGGCGGCTTTCCGTTCACCGTCGTCCCGTTCTTGCTTCCGAGATCCTCGAGGACGGCTTCGGAGCCACGGACCGTGAGGCGCGCATGGCGGCGCGAGACGGTCGTGTCGTCGACGAAGACCGTGGCGTCGGGATCGCGCCCGATCACGCTCTCTCCCGGGGCCAGCGGGAACGCATGTCCGTCCCGCACGAGAGCCACGGCACTCACAATTCCGGCACGGACGCCGGAGTCCTCGGCTCCCTCGCCGGAGAAAGAGTAACCGAACCCGTGCACGGTCCGCAGGAAACCGTCGCGCCGGCCCTTCTCCCCGATTGCCTCCCGAAGCTCGGCGACCAGGTTCGCGAGGTTCGCCTCAACGACGAACGTGTCCGGCCACAGAGTTTCCTGCAGCTCGGTCTTGGCCATCGCGCGCGGGCGGTTCCGCGCGAGGATGTCGAGCAGCGCGAACGCCTTGGGCGACAGCGCGACGGGCTTCCCGCCGCGGAAGAGCTGCCGGCTCTCCGGGTCGAAGAGGCAGTCGCCGAACCTGAGGGCCAATTGGATCTTGCAGAAGAATATCAATTCCTGTGAATGACCTGTGAAATCCCGGGATGCGCGCCCCATGTTGTCCCGGTGAGTCGCGTGGCAGCCTACCGGACCCGTTCCGCGGCGGCGATCGCGCTCCTCCTCGCGGGCGCCTCCCGGGCAGCCGGCCAGGAGGCCACGATCCTCGCGGGAGAGCCCTTCACGCGGACCGTCCTCGGGATCACGTTCGACGTGCCCGCCCGCGACCGCACGACGGTCACCGAGGCCCTCGCGGACCTTGACTGGATCCCCTCGGGTCCCGACGGGAAGTCCGTGAACCCAGAGGCGGCGCTCCTCCTCTGGCGCCAGCGCGACGGCGGCGCGCGGCGCCTGAGGGCCGTCCTCGTCGGGCTCTACGACGACGTCCGGTGGAACCGTCGGATCGCCGGGGACACGGACTTCGTCCTGACGTTCGAGAACACGACGCTTCCGTGGGCCCGGTCCGAGGACGCGGGCGGCGAGCGCCTCCTCGCGGAGGAGCTCACGTGGGGCTCCCTGCGCGCAGGCGTCGGCCTCGCCCTCCGGCGACCCCTGGGGCCCGGCCACGACGACAATTCCTTCGAAGCGTCCGTCGCCTATGAGCCAGGATTTCTCTACTTTTCGAAGAACTCTTCTTCAGCGGTGCCGTCGTTCGTCGCTCCGTCGGACAGCTACGAAGGGCGTCTTCACCTCCGGCTCCGGGCCGACGCCCTGACGCGGAACCTCCTGGAGCTCCCCCACGCCGGATGGGCCGCCGGTCTCGACGCCTGGGCCGCCCACCGCGCCGGCTGGCAGGACTGGGGCGGTGGCCCGACGAGGGCGCACCCGGCCGCGTATACCCGTTCGTGGACCGCGCTGAGCGGGTTCGCCCTCGCCGCTCTCCCGTTGCCCGTCGGAGACCGCAGGCACCGGATCCTCGCGGCGATCTATGCCGGGACCGGCTCGAACCTCGACCGGTTCTCGGCGTTCCGGCTCTCGGGCGGCTCGAACGACGGGGACTACGAGACGATCGCGCGGCCCGTCCTCCCGGCGGCCGGCCTCGACGAGATCGTCTCGCGCGGCTATGTGATCGCGAGCCTCGAGCTCCGCGCCCAGCTCGCGTTCTTCCTCTTCCTCCACCTCAAGGGCACGCTCGCCTCGGTGGACCGGACCGTCCTCGACGCCGCCGGAGCGCCCATCCAGCGCACCGATTCCCCGAACGCGGTCACGATCGGCCTCACGAGCGGCTTTTTCTGGTCCTCCGAGATCGAGCTGTCCTGGTCGCACAACGCCGCGCTCGAGAGCCGGAGCGGGGACCGCTTCACGCCCGGTCGCGACGGCGTCTACGTCTCACTGACCAAATCGTTCTGACAAATCGACCCGGGTTTGCCACCGGGACTAAGATCGTGGACGCCACGTGACACTGCACGCAGGCGACCGACTCGGTGCGTACGAGATTCTCGCGCCGCTCGGTGCGGGAGGGATGGGCGAGGTCTGGAAAGCCCGCGACACCCGGCTGAAGCGCGACGTCGCGATCAAGGTCCTCCCGGACCGCCTGGCCTCCGACCGCGTCGCCCGCGCCCGGTTCAACCGGGAGGCCCGCGCCGTCGCGGCCCTCTCGCACCCGAACATCCTCGACGTCCACGACGTGGGCTCCGAGCACGGCATCCTGTGGACCGTCACGGAGCTTCTCGAGGGGCAGACACTCAAGGCCCGGCTGGAGGAGGGACCGCTCCCGTGGCGGCGCGCCGTGGAGGTCGCGCTCGCGCTCGCGGAGGGCCTGGCCGCGGCACACGCCCGGCGGATCGTCCATCGTGACCTCAAGCCCTCGAATGTGTTCCTGACGTCCGACGGACGCGTCAAGATCCTCGATTTCGGCATCGCGACGCTGGAGGAATCGACGAGCCTCGCCCCCGTTGCGCGCGACCTCACGGAGCCGCAGGCGATCGTGGGAACCGCCGGCTACCTCGCGCCCGAGCAGATCCGGCGCGATACCCTCGACGGCCGCAGCGACATCTTCTCCTTCGGGTGCGTTCTCTACGAGATGGTCACGGGGCGCCGCGCGTTTGGGGGCGAGACGCCTCCCGAAGCGCTCGTCGCGACACTGCGCGGCGATCCCCCCGACCCGGCCGACCTCGTGACGGCCCTCCCTCCCGATCTGCGCCGGCTGATCCTGAGGTGCATCGAGAAGAGTCCCGAGCGGCGCTTCCAGACCGCGGCGGACCTCGCGTTCGCGCTCCGGCTGCCCTTCTCGGGTTCCGGGAACGCGCCGGCGTTCGTCTCCGCGACGGATCCCACCGAGGCATTACCTGGGACACGGGGTCCCAGCGCTCCCCGGCGGCCGGCGGCGCTCGCCGCCGGCGCGCTGGCCGCCGTCCTCGGCCTCGCCGCATGGCACTTCCTCCCCCGCGGCACCGCCTCGGCGTCGCCCGACGTCCTCGCCGTCCTGCCTTTCTCGAACGAGACCGGCGACGCCGCAGACGAATATCTCTCCGAAGGCATTACGGGCTCGCTCATCGATGACCTCTCGAAAACGCCGGGGCTCACGGTCCTGGCACGCGCGACCGTCCACGCGGGCGCGACGGCGGGCGGCGACCCGCGCGCCACGGGCCGCTCCCTCCGCGCACGCACGGTCCTCGTGGGCCGCGTTCGCCGCGAGGGAAGGGACATCCACGTGGACGCCGAGCTCGTGGACGTCGGAAGCGGGGCTCACCTCTGGGCGGGAGAGGTCACGGACCGGCAGGGGAACACCGTGCCGGCCGCCGCGAACCTCGCCCCGCGCATTGCGCGCGTGCTCCGGCCCTCGCTGACCGCCGAGGAGGAGCGGCGCGTCGCGGGTCGTCCGCACAACACCGAGGCGTGGGATCGGGTGCAGCGGGGGCGGTTCTTCCTGAACAAGCGGACGGAAGAAGGAATCTTCAAGGCCCTCGGCTACTTCCAAGACGCGGCGGTGATCGATCCCCGGGAAGCCGAGGCCTGGAGCGGCCTCGCCGACGTGTACCACCTCCTCGCGTACTACAGCATGGCGACTCCGGCGGAGCTCGAGTCGAAGCAGCGCGACGTCGCGGCTCGGGCCGTCGCCCTCGATCCGTCCCTTTCGCTGCCTCATGCGATTCTCGCCGACACACGGTACTTCTTCGACCACGACTGGCCGGGCGCCGAGGTGGAGTTCAGGCGGGCGATCGCCCTGAACCCGAGCGATTCCGTCGCGCACCAGTGGTACTCGAATTTCCTGACGGCCTCCGGCCGGTTCGAGGAGGCCGCCGCGGAGATCGAACGCGCGCGCACGCTCGATCCCCTGAACGCCGTGATCCAGACGGACAAGGGACTCGCGCGCTACTGGGCGGGCGATCCCGCGGGCGGCGAGGAGGAGATCCGCCGCGCGATCGAGATGGAGCCGCTCAACCCGCTGGCGCGGCTCTGGGTCGCCCTCCCGCTCCTCTCGCAGAAACGCTACGACGACGCGCTCGCCGAGCTGCGCAAGGTGCGCGACATTGCGCCCGGACCTGCCGGAGGCGATCGCGTTCTGGGGCTACGCGAGCGCTCTCGCCGGGCGGACCGCGGACGCCGAGGCCGCGCGGCGCAACCTCGACGCGCTCGCGAAGGCTCGCTACGTGGGAGGATTTCCGTTCGCGATCCTGACGCTCGGACAGAAGAAACGGGCGGAGTCGCTCGGCTGGCTCGAGAGATCCTGCGCCGAGGGCGACGGCCGCCTCGCCTACCTCCGCGTCGAGCGCGGGTTCGACCCGTTGCGGAACGAGCCGCGCTTTGCCGAGGTGTCCGCCACCTGGGATCCCGAAGCCGCGCTGAGTCACCCGAACACGGCGAGCGCCTTCGCGAGCCGCGGCCCCGGCCTTGGGACGGCGCGTCGGATGTCGGGTACGAGCATGCGGGCGCGGGGCCGCGCGGTCGGCTGCCGCACGGCGTACTCGAGGAGGTCGGCCGCCGAGGCCTCGTCCGCCGGGTTCGAACGGACGGCGCGCGCGCGCTCGGCTCCGGCCGCGAGCGTCTTGCCCAGGGCCTCGTAGCGCTCGGCGAGGAAGCGCCGGGCCTCGGCGTTCGACGGGTCGGCCACGAGCGCCCAGCGCGCCTCGTCCCACGCCTCGGATTCGCGTCCGAGCCTCACGAGGACGCGCGCGTGCGCGAGGCGCGCCGATGGCGCGCCGTCGCCGTTCTCCACGGCGTCGTCCCACGCGTCCTCGGCGTCCTCGAGATTTCCCTGCGCCTCGAGGAACGCCGCGCGGTGGTACGCGATCGGGTACGAATCGGGCAGCAGGCGCGCGCCCTCCTCGAACTCGTTTCCGGCCTCCTCCATCCGGCCCGCGGCTTCCAGGACCTTCGCGAGGCCCCAGCGGCCGTTCTCGTACGTCGGGAAGATCTGAATCGAGCGCCGGTAGCAGCCGATCGCCTCGGTCCACTTCTTCTCGTCCCAGCGCTGCTTGCCGAGGAGCGCCCACGCGTCGTAGTAGCGCGGGAAGATCTCGACGGCCCGCGTGAGGTGCCGGATCGTCGTCGCACGGTCCCCGTGCAGCTGCGCGTCCCACGCAACGTTGTAGTGGGCCTTCGCCGAGCCGGGCTCTTTTGCGACCATGTCGGCGTAGAGCGTCCGGTCGTCCTTCCACGCGCCGTTGCGGGCCGCCGTCGCGGCCCCCTGGACGAGGACAGCCGCCGCGAGGAGGGCCTCCTTCCACGGCAGGCGCGACGGGCGCGGGACCTCGAGGGCGAGACCGCCGAGAAGGCCCACCGCGAGCGCGGCGAGGCCGGCCGACGGAAGGTACGCGAGGCGCTCGGCCCAGATCGTCCCGATCACGAAGGGAACGTTGGAGACCGGGAAGAGGCAGCCCGCGAAGAGCGAGATTCCGATCGCCGCGAGCGGGCGCCGCCTCCAGACCGCCAGCGCGAGGGCGCCGAGCGCCGCCGCGAACGCGGGCCCCACCCAGGCGCGCGCCTCGCGAAGGCTCGCGGCGAGCGGGAGCGCGTACGCCGAGTGGTCCGCGCAGAGGCCGACGGGGACGAATGTCTTCGCGACGTATCGCGCGGCGAGGGCGAGCGCGTTGACGACGCGCAGCGCGGGGCCCAGAACCACCAGAGGGTTCTCGAGGTCGAAGATCCCCGCCTCGCGCGAGACGAGAAAGCCGTGGATCACGGCGAGGCGCACGGCGAAGAGGACGACGACGGGACCGAGGAAGCCGACGAGCGCCCAGCGCGTGGACCGCGGGAGCGAGGTCCACGCCTCGCGCGGCGATCGGCCGCGACCCCCGCGGAAGAGCTCGCCGAGGGCGATGACGCCGGGCGCGACGATCGCGTTCTCCTTCACGAACATGGATACGAGGAAGAGCAGGAGCGCCGCCGCGTACGGGCCAGCGCGAAGCCTCTCGCCCGCGGCCGCGCTCCACCAGAGGCGTGCGACCCCGAAGACGCAGAGCGCGGCCAGGAGCTCCGCGCGCCCGACGAGCGACGTGACGGCCTCGACGTGGATCGCGAAGACGGCGAAGAGAGACGCGGCCGCGACGGCGGCCCCCGTGGCGAAGCCGACGTCGATGAGCCAGGCCGCGAAGAGGACCGTGACCCCCGCATGGAGCGCCACGTTCACGGCTCGGAAGAGCCACGCGCGGTTCCCGTGGGCCCAGCGCTGGACCGCGTACGTCAGGAGGAGCACGGGCCTGTAGTTCTGCGCCGAGGCCAGAGAGCCGCCGAAATACTGAGTCGTGAAGACCTCGCCGACCCTGGACGGTGACGCGATCCGCTCGTTGCCCGAAATGATGAGCTTGTCGTCGTACGTGAAGCCGTCCGGGAGGCCGTTGAGGTACGGCAGGACGGCGAGGAGCACGAGGCCGAGAGCCGCCGCGCGGCCGAGGCGGGGTCTGAGGGTGGCGCTCACGCGGGCCGGCGGGCGGGATCGAGGCGGTCCACGAGGGCGTCGCCGAGGACGTTCGTGGCGAGGACGACGAGGAGGATCGCGGCCGCCGGGGCGAGAACGACGTGGGGGGCGTCGAGGACGTGCGTCCGCCCGCCCGCGAGCATCGCCCCCCAGGACGGGGAGGGCGGCGGGACTCCCAGCCCGAGGAACGACAGCGCGGACTCCGCGAGGACGGCCGCCGCGAGGTGAAGCGTCGCCTGCACGAGGAGGGGCGAGGCGATGTTCGGGAGCACGTGCACCGCGAGGAGGCGCCGTCGCGACGCGCCGGCGGCGCGCGCGGCGGCGACGAAGTCCCGGGAGGAGACGCGCCGGGCCTGCGTGCGCGCGAGCCGCGCGTAGGGGACCCACCCGACGGCGGAGAGCGCCACGACCGTGTTCCGGGCCGAAGGTCCGAGGACCGCCGCGAGCGCGACCGCGAGGAGGAGGCCCGGGAAAGCGAGGACGAGGTCCACGAGCCTCCCGAGCGCCGCGTCCCACGCTCCCCCGCGTTCGCCGGCGAGGAGCCCGAGCGCCGACCCGAAAGAGGCCGATGCGAGGACGGCGGCGCCCGCGACCCCGAGCGAGACCGTCGCCCCCCGAAGGAGCCTGGCGAGGAGATCGCGCCCGAGCTCGTCGGTCCCGAGCGGAGGGGCCGCCGAGGGCGGGACGAGCCGGCGGGTCAGATCGATCCGCGTCGCGGGCTCCGAGGGCAGAAGCGGCGCGAGCGCGGCCGCGAGGAACGCGGCTCCGACGACGACGGCCGCGAGGACCACGGACGGCTTCAAACGGCCTCCCCCGCCGTCCGCGCCCGGGCCCGGGGATCGAGGGCGGACGCGAGCGCGTCCACGCCCGCGTTCACGAGGATGAACGTCGCAGCGATGAAGAGGACGCAGCCTTGCACGAGCGGGTAGTCGCGGCGCTGGATGGACTGGATGAGGAGCCGGCCGACGCCGGGCCAGGAGAAGATCGTCTCCGTGACGACGGCGCCCGTCAGGAGAGACCCGAACTGCAGTCCTGCGACGACGAGCACGGGCGGCAGCGCGTTGCGCCCGGCGTGGCGCAGAACGGCGCGGAGCGGCCGCTCGCCGCGCGCGACGGCGGCCGCGACGTAGGGCCGGTCCATCTCCTCCGCGAGGCAGGCCCGCACCATTCGCGACAGGAGAGCGGCGAGAGCGAGGGCGAGCGTGACGGCCGGGAGGACGATCGCGCCGCGCCCGTCCCGTCCGGAGACGGGAAGGAGGCCGAGCCCGACCGAGAACACGAGGACGAGGACGGGCCCGGAGACGTAATTCGGCGTGGAGACGCCGAGGAGCGAGGCGGCGCGGAGGGCGCCGTCGAGCGGCCTGCCGCGCGCGAGGGCCGCTGCCGCGCCGGTCGGGATCGCGACGAGCAGCGCGCCGAGGAACGCGGCGCCGGCGAGCTCGGCCGTCGCCGGCACCGCCGCGAGGATCTCGCGCGTGACCTTGCGTTTGGTCAGGATCGACGACCCGAGGTCGCCGCGCACGATCCCCGAGAGCCAGGAGGCGTACTGCGCGAGGAGCGGCCGGTCGAGGCCGAGATCGCGCCTGAGGCCGGCGACGTCGGCCGGGGCCGCGCCCTCGCCGAGCATCGCGGCCGCCGGGTCGCCCGGGATCAGGTGGATCAGGAAGAAGACGACCGTCGCGGCGCCGAGGAGGAGCAGCGGGACCTCGATCAGGCGGCGGAGCGGCGGCACGCGCGGAGTCTAGCGTCCGCGCCGGCCGCGGCTCCGTCGCGGTCTCAGGGCGGGAGAAGCTTCTTCATCTCGTACAGGAGCGACTGGCGCGAGATCCCGAGGAGCCGCGCCGCCGCGGCGCGCCGCCCGCCGCTCGCGGTGAGCGCGGACGCGATGGCTTCCCGTCGCGCGTCGTCGAGCTTCTTCTTCCACGGCCGCGGGCCCTCAGAGGGGCCGGCGCCTTCACGGATCGCCCGCGGAAGATGCTCGAGGCGGATGACGCGCCCGGGTGCCGCGAGCGCGAGCGCCGACTCGAGGGCGGCGAGGAGCTCGCGCGCGTTGCCCGGCCACGGCCAGCGGTCCAGCGCCGCGGCCGCGTCCGGCGCGAGGCCGGCCTTCCCGTCGAGCGCACGGCTCACGAGGCGCGCGCGGTCGCGCGGGCGCTCGCGCAGCGGCCGCAGAACGACCTCGTGCCCCGCGATACGGTAGAAGAGGTCGCCGCGGAACTCCCCGCGGTCGACGAGGGCCGGGAGATCGCGGTGGGTCGCGGCGACGACCCGGAGGTCGACGAGCCTGACGGCCGTCTCGCCGAGTCGCCGCACCTCGCCCTCCTGGAGGACGCGCAGGAGTTTGCCCTGCAGCGGCAGCGGGAGGTCTCCGATCTCGTCGAGGAAGAGCGTGCCTCCGGACGACTCCTCCACGATCCCGCGCCGCTCGCGGTCGGCGCCCGAGAACGCTCCCCGCGCGTGTCCGAAGAGTTCCGACTCGGCGAGCGTCGAGGGGAGGGCCGCGAGGTTCACGGCGACGAATGGGCCGCGGCGGCGCGACAGCCGGTGCGCCTCGCGCGCGACGATTTCCTTGCCCGTTCCGCTCTCTCCCCGCACGAGAAGGGCGAGAGTGGAGGGAGCGACTCGTTCGACCTCCGCGAAGACCGCGCGCGTCGAGGCATCCTCGGCGACGATCTCCCGGGGACGCATCCGCGGAAGCGGTGCGGGACTCTCGCCGGACGCGGCGCGATCGAGGAACGACGAGAAGCGCTCCTCGGCGCGGGCGAGGCCGCCGCGCGCCGCGGCCCGCCGGCCCAGCCGCGCGAGAGGCGCCCCCGCCGGGCCCGCGAACGCCGCGGGAAAACGCCCCGACCACTCGAGGAGGCGGCGGACCGCGGCACCGGCGTCGCGGCCGGCGGCGAGCGACTCGAGCCGCGACAGTGCGTCGTCCCCGGGAGGCGCGCCCGCCGCGAGCGCCACCTCGGCGGCGAGGAGCACTCTCTCCCCGGCGTCGACCTCGCGGGGGTCCGCCGGCAGGCCGAGGTCCCGGCGCGCGGACGCGAGGAGACGGCGCCGCCTCGGCTCTGTCCGCGACCCGTTATCCGGGATCGTGGCCGCCTCCGCAAGCAGCTGCGCGGCACTTTCGGCGTCGCCTCCCCCGAGGCGTCTCTCCGCTTCGAGGAGGAGGATGTCGCGCCACGCGGGATGCGGCGTCTCCTGACCCTGGGCGAGCGAGCGCGCCTCGCAGAACGCCTCGGCGGCACGGCCGCCGTCGGCGTCGAGCAGGGCGATCTCCTGAGCCGCCGGGATCGCGAAGAGAATCTGGTGGCTGCGCCCGGCGGCACGCTCGTGCGCGAGGACGCGTTCGAGAACCGGCCGGGCAGCCGCGACGTCCCCCGCCCTGAGGTGGAGGTCGATGCGGTTTCCGAGGGCGGAGAGGTACCGCCTCTCGTCGCCTGCCGCCGCGTAGAGTGCGAGCGCGTCGTCCAGCTCGCGTGCGGCGAGATCGAGCCGGCCGCCGTCGAGGGCCGCGTGCGCGACGTCGTAGGCCGCGTCCGCGCGTGCGCGCGTCCCGCGTGCGGCCTCGCCCGCCCTTCGGAAGAGGGCGATCGCCTCGGCGGTCCGGCCGAGGTCGTTCGCGAGATAGCCGGCCGTCCGCGAGGCCCGCTCCAGGAGCATTCGGTCCGCGAGCCGGCCGAGCAGACGCTCCGCCTCCTCGAGGCGCGCGGCGGCCTCGGCGTAACGGTGCGCGCGCTCGTCCAGCTCCGCGACGAGGAGAACCGCCTCGACGCGCGCTTCCGCGGTCGCCCCTTTCGCCGCGAGGAGCCGCTCCAGGATCCTCCGGGCCTCGGCGTTCCGCCGCAACTCGACGAGGAGCGCGGCCCGGGCGAGGTCCTCCGCGACGTCGCCGCCCGGACAGAGGGAAAGAGCCCGCGCGGCCTCGCCCAGCCCCGCGAGCGCCTGCGCGGCCGCGACGCGCTCGGGCCGTGGGGCCGAGTGCGCGTCCGGCCCGATCCGCACGGCCGCCTCACGTGCCGCGGCGCAACGGCCCGCCTCGTACAGGAGGGTCACGGCGAGGAGCGGCCGTCCGAGATCCGGGGCGGCGCGCGGGGCACGCGCGAGCAGCGCGGCGGCGCGGGCGCCGTCGGAGCACGCGAGGAGGCCGCGCGCGGCCGCGACGTCCGCGGCCTCGCCGCGCGCGAGCGCCGCGGGAACGAGCCGCTCCGGGGGAAGACCCAGGGCCTCGAGCCGCGCGACGGCGTCCCGCCGGGCGAGCCGGGGCACGCGGGACGCGAACCGTGCGCGTTCGTCCTCGTCACGGAAGCGGAACGTCTCGCCGTCCGCCGCGAGCAGCGGGCCCCCGGCCGAGGCGCCCGCGAGCGCCGCCGCCGCCCGCTCTCGTCCGACGCCCGCCGCGGCCGCCGCCTCGTCCGCGTCGAATCCGTCCGCGAGGAGAGCCGCCGCCTCGACGACGGCGTCCGGGCGCCTCGTCCCGCGCCGCCGCTCGGGCACCGTCCGGCCCGCCCTCGGATCGAAACGCGAGACGACGTCACGTGCCGCCTCGAGAAAACGCGTCGGATCCGCGCAGGCGCCCGCCGACCACATGTCCCGCCAGGCCTCGAGGGACGCTGTCAGGGACGCGAAGGGAAGGTAGACGAGAGACGCCGCGTCGCCCTCGGTGAGATGGAACGAGACGAGCGCGCGCTCCTCCCACGGCCGAAGCGGACCCGACCAGGCCTCGAATACCCGGAAGCCCATCGCGGGCAGCGTCGCCTCCAGCGCCCTCCGCGAACGCGCGTCCCACCGACCGGCGTCGAGCGCGACGAGGGAAATCGGGGGACCGTCGGCTCGCCTCGGTCCCGAACCTCCGGCGGCGAGGTCCCGGATCGCCGGCGTGCGCGCATCGCCTTCGAGAGCCCGCGCGAGCCTCCGGAGGGCCGCACCGTCCTCCAGGGGCGAGCCGGGTCCGCACTCCACGAAGAGCGGCTGCTCGCCACGGCGGGCGGCCCCGCGCGCCGTCCACTCGGCCGCGCCGCCGACCGCCGCGGCGGATGCGCCCCCGACCGGAACGGTGAGGAACGCCCCCGGAAATGCGAGGCCCGCGAGGTCGCGGCCGGGGACCGCGCCTCCCCGCCTCGCAAACTCCGCCGCGAGGACCTCGGGGCGTCCGTCCCCGTCGAGGGCGCGCATTGCCGTGACGACGTCGCCGGCCGCGTCACCGGAGAGGCCCTGGTCCAGCGCCTGGAGAACCGAAGCGCGCAGCCGCGCGACGTCTCCGCCTCCGATCGGTCGGCCCCCGAGGCGCGCTGCCGCGACCGCGACGACGAGCGCCGGAGGAGCGGCGCGCCACGCCGGAACGGGTGGGGCGCCCGGCGCCGGCTTCGACGGCTCGTCGGGGCTCGCTCCGAGATCCGCGAGATCGCATGCGGCGAGCCCGAGCCCGTGGAACTTCAGGAAGCCGAGAAGCGCCCCGAGCCGGGCGAGAAACGCCCTCCGCTCCGGGGAGCCGAGACGCTGGAGCGGGACGGGCTCCGGCGCCCCGAGCACGAGCTGAAGGCCGTCGCCGGCGGGGCGCGTTCGGACGATGTCCGGCAGGAGCGGGTGCGCGAGCCGGACGAGGGTCGCGCCTCCCTCCGCGAGATCGCGGTGCGGGACGATCCAGCGTCTCCCTCGTGTCGAAGGCACGTCGCGTCCTCCCCGTGGACGGCCGGTCGAAAGCGTCGCGAGCCGGACGATTTCGCTTTCCACGCCGCGCGTCAAGGGGGGACCGCCCTATCATCGCCCCGCCTGATGCCGATCCCCGCCACCTCGCGCCGGGTGCTCCTCCTCGGAGCCGCCTGGCTGGTTCTCGTGTGGGCTCTCGCCCAGCTCGCGGCGCGCTCGACGCCGTGGCTGACGGGCCCCACGGGCTGGTCGCCCGAGCTCGCCCGGCGGGTGACGCCGCTCGCGCGCTGGGACTCCGGGTGGTATCTCGCGATCGCGGAGTCCGGCTACGAAGACCCGCCCGCGCGGACCGGCCAGGAGACGAACCACGCGTTCTTCCCGCTCTATCCCGCCCTCATGCGTGGGGTCGCGCGCGTCACCGGCCTCGAGACGTCCCGCGCCGGCGCGCTCGTCTCCGCCGGGGCGATCCTCGGGGCGCTCGTCCTCTTCGCGGCTTGGACGCGGAGGCGATTCGGAGAGGAGTCCGTCTGGCCGGCGCTCCTCGCCCTCCTCGCGTTCCCGACGTCGTTCTTCTTTGCCGCCGTCTACACCGAGTCGCTCCTCTTGCTTCTCGCGCTCTCGGCCGTCCTCGCCCTCGAGAAAGGCCGCGACGCCGTCGCGTTCGGCGCGGGGCTTCTCGGAGGTCTCACGCGCGTTTCGGGGCTCGTCCTCGCGCCCGCGCTCGCGCTCGTCTCCTGGCGCAGGAGCCGCGAGCGCGGACGCTCCGTTCCGGAGGCCGTGCTCCGCGCCGGCCTCGCGGGCGCAGCGCCCATGGCCGGCTTCGGGCTCTTCTGCCTCTACTTCCACGTGCGATTCGGCGATGCGCTTCTCTTCGTCAAGGCGCAGCACAACTGGTCCCGCGAGCCGAAGACGGTCTTCGACGGACCGCGCCTCATCCTCCAGGAAATCTGGCGCGACCTGTCGACCGGCCGTGTCCTTGCCAAGAGTCCCGCGCGGACGATGGAAGGCGTCTTTCTCCTCCTGTTCGTCCTGCTCGCCGCGCGGCTCGCGGCGAGGAAGCTGTGGCCCGAGGCGCTCTACGTCTTCCTGACCGTCGCGATCGTCTTCGCGTCCGGGACGCTCGAGAGCGGTGGCCGCTACGTGCTGCCCGCCTTCCCGGCGTTCGCGGTTCTCGGCACCGTCGCGGCGAGGCCCGTGCTCTTCCGCTTCCTCCTCGCCGTCTCCTTCGCCGCCCAGGCCGTGTACGTCTGGCTCTTCGTCCACTGGCTCTGGGTCGGCTGAGGCGCCAGGACGTCAGGTCCCGACGAGCGGGTTCCACGCCTCCCAGAACCCGGGCCAGGACTTGCCGACGCAGCGCGCGTCGTCGAGGGTCGCGTGCGGGAGGGCGAGCGCGAGGACGGCGGCCGTCATCGCGACGCGGTGGTCCGCGTGCGCCGTGAAGGTGGCGGAGCGCGGAACGCCGGCCGAGCCATCGATCGAGAGGAACGGCACGCCGCCCGCCCCGGAATCGACGCGGGCCGACGCGCCCGCGCGCGTCAGGAGGTCGACGGCGGCCGCGAGCCGGTCCGATTCCTTCTCGCGCAGCCGCGCGACGCCCGCGAGCCGGGAAGGGCCGCACGCGAACGCGAGCGCCGCCGCGAGCGGTAGCGCCGCGTCGGGGGCCGCGTCCACGTCGACGTCGATCGGCCGGAGCGCCCGCGCGCCGCCCGCGGGTCCCGTCACCGTGAGCGCCTCCTCGCCGTCCTCCGCGGCTTCCCATCCGAGCGTTCCGCCGAGGACGGCGGCCCAGCCGCGGAACGCGGCGTCGGGCTGCTCCGAGTCCCGCGCGAGGCCGCGCAGCGTCACGCGGCCACCCGACACGAGAGCTCCCGCCAGCAGGAAGCACGCGGCGGAATCGTCGCCGGGAACTCGGAACCGCGCGGGCCGATAGCCGCCGCCGGCCGTCGCGCCGAAGCCCTCGAGCACCCTCCGCGTGAGGGAAAGGTAGGCCGCCGACGCGACCGGGCCCGTCACGTCGAGCGCCACGCCCCCGGCGACAAGAGGCGAGACGAGCTGCAGCGCGGAGAGAAACTGGGACGAAACGTCGCCGCGGATCGCGACGCGCCCGCCGCGGAGCGTGCCGCCGCGGATCGCGGCGGGCAGAAATCCCTCGCGACCGATGCAACGAATCTGGCCGCCGAGAGTTCGAATTGCTTCGAATAGAGGGGACATGGGCCGTTCCCGCATCCGGACGCTGCCGTCGAGGACGAAGCGGCCCGGCACCGCGGCGAGGAGCGCCGCGAGGAAGCGAGCCGGCGTCCCCGCGTCTCCGACGTCGACGACCAGCTCCGCCTCCGAGTGACCGCTTCTGCGGATCGGTCCGACGACCCGCCAGCTCACACCTTCGAAGGAAATCTCCGCTCCCAACGACCTCAGCACTGCCGCGAGCGCACGGGTATCCGACGAATCCAGCGGATTGAGAAGCGTGCTCTCGCCGTCCGCACACGCCGCGGCGACGAGAGCGCGGTTCGTGAAGCTCTTGCTGCCCGGCATGCGGAGCGCCCCCGAGAGCCGGCCGCGGAGAAGCGACGTGTCGCTCAACGCTCCGCGGTCTCCGGCTCCGCTTCCAGGGCCCCGAAGCCGCGCCGGCGCGCGCGCTCGACCGTGGGCTCCTCGACGATCGAGAGCGTCCCGTCGGGCGCGATCTCGGCGTGCCGCCGCTCCTCGAGCCAGGCGGGCAGCACGTGCGTGACGCCGTCGGGCCCGGCGAACGTCCGCGAGACGTGGAAGTGGCCGACGAGAAGCGCGTCGTAGCCCTCCGCGCGCGCGCGCCGTCCTTCCGCGCGCAAGGCCTCCTCGGGCAGCCGCTTCTTGTGCCGGAAGTTCGACCGGTAGAGGCGCGCCTCGGTCCGCGCGACGATCGCCCGCGCGAGGGGTCCCGGAATGACCTCGAGCGCGCCGCGAGCGACCGGGTTCTTCGAGATCCGCCGCCAGAAGCGGTACGGCAGGTCCGCGGTATTCACGCGGTCGCCGTGCACGAATGCGTATCTCAGCCCGCCCACGGCGAGGCCGTCCGTAAGGGCGTACGACGCGAAAGGAGAGGCGTACGGCGTCCCGGCGACGAAAAAGTCTCGGTTCCCCTCGACGTATCGCAGCGCGAGGCCACGCGAGCCGAGCTCCGCGAATCCGGCGAGGGCGCGCCGCAGCAGGGGCGTCTCGAGCTTCGGGTGGCCGATGAAGTAGTGGAAGATGTCTCCGAGGAGCACGGCGACCGAGAATCCGCGCCGCCGGACCCCTTCCAGGGAGGCCAGGAGGTCCTCGGCATCCCCTTCCACCTGGCCGAGATGCGCGTCCGCGAAGACGGCGGCGCCGCCGGGTGCCGGCGTCGGTCGAGGAAAGCGCCGCACGGTGAGATATTAGCGGTTGAACGCACTACGGGCACACGGCTTGCACTTCCCCGCCACGGTGCAGTCTTCCATGCATTCCACGAAGCATCTACGTCTTGCGCTGGTCGCCATGCTGACGCTCGCGCCCCCGATGGCGCGCGCGGGAGACGTGTCGCCCGAAGTCGTCCGGGCGGTGAGTCGGGGCGACGCGCGGATCCCGGTCGTGGTCACTCTGCAGACCGTGGCGGGGCGACGCGCCGCGACGTCCGCGGAGTTCGTGCCGGACGGACTCGCGGTCCACCGCCGCCTCTCGAGCGCTCCCGTCGTGACGGGCGACGCCACGGCGGCGGGCATCGCGCGTCTCGCGGCGCGCCCCGACGTCCTCCATGTCGGCTTCGACCGGGTCCTGCGGCCCGCAGGCCAGGTCGGCACGGCGCAGATCGGAGCGGACAGCCTCCTCGCGATCGGCGTGACCGGGCTCGGGCGCAGCGTCGGGATCGTCGACAGCGGCCTCGATCTTCGGCACCCGGATCTCCAGCCGCCGGCGGGAGGCGCGTGGCCGGGGGTGAACGTCGCGGACGGAACGGACGACCTCACCGACTGCAACGGCCACGGCACCGAGGTCGCCGGGGTCCTCGCGGGGCCGCAGGGCCTCGCGCCCCAGGCGGGCCTCGTCGTCCTCAAGGTGTTCACCCCGCGAGACGGCTGCAAGAGCACGCGCGCCTCCGACGTTCTCGCCGCCGTCGACTGGGCCGTCGCGCACGCGCCCGGCACGGACCTCGAGGCGATCAACCTCAGCCTCGCCGACGACATGCCCCAGAAGGGTTTCTGCGACGCCGCGGACCCGGCCGGTGCCGCGGTCTTTGCATCCGCGCGCGACGCCGGGCTCGTCGTCGTCGCCGCCGCGGGCAACGACGGAAAGACCGACGGGCTCCCGTGGCCCGCGTGCTTGTCGAGCGTGGCGTCGGTCGGGATGGTCTACTCGCTCTCGAATGGCCCCGTCCAGTGGGGCGGCGCCGCGGGCTGCGCGGATCTCTCGACGGGACCCGACGTGATTCCGTGCGCGAGCAACACGGGCGGCGCTCTCGCCCTGCTCGCTCCCGGGGTCGGCTGGACGACGACGGCCGAAGGCGGAGGCCTCATGTCCGGATTCTCGGGCACCTCGGCGGCGGCCCCGGCGGCAGCGGGCGGTCTTCTTCTCGCGCGCCAGGCGCGGCCTCTCGCGGACCCGACTCTCGCGATCGACCTCCTTCGGGCAACGGGCGTCCCCGTGCGCGACACGCGAACCGGCCTCGTGACGCCTCGCCTCGACCTCGCCGCCGCTCTCCGGGCCTCGGCGCCCGTCCCGGGCGGGTGCGCGGGCGCCCCGATCCCGGACGGCGCGCCCGAGGGTCTCGCTTGCGACGCCACGGTCTCGTCGCTCGTCGGCAACGTCTCGACGCTGTTCCTCGCGCTCACGATCGACCACCCCGATTCCACGCAGCTCGTGGTCACGCTCACGGGGCCGGACGGAACACGCGTCACCGTCATGAACCGCGACGGCCATCCGGGCGAGGCCGTGCGCGAGGTCTTCGGGCTGACGGCTGCCTCGGCCGAGCCCCTCTCGTCGTTCGCGGGCCGGCCCGTCGCCGGGACCTGGACGCTCGGCGTCACGGACGCGGTGCCGGGAGGGGCGGGAAGGGTCGTGAGCTGGGCGCTCCTCGCCGAGCCCTCGCTTCCCGAGCCCGAGGCCGAGTTCCCGGGTGCGAACTCGTTCGTCGCGTCGTCCGTGCACCGCATCGGGAGGCTCGGCGCCTTCTACACGACCGACCTGCGCCTCTTCAACGCGGACGCCGACGCGGCGCACGACGTGATCCTGCGGTTCTCGCCCGTGGGTGATGAGCCCCCGCGCACCCTCGCGGTCACGCTTCCGCCGCATGCGACTCGGGTGCTCGACGACGTCATCCACGACGCGTTCCGCATGGACGGCTACGGCCCCCTGTTCCTGAGCGCACCGCCTTCCGTCGTCGGGGTCACCCGCACGTCGACGACGGCGCCGCGCGGCGGCACGTTCGGCCTCGCGATTCCCGCCGAGGACACGTCCGGCGCGGCAGGCCCGGGGTCGACGCTCGTTCTCGTTCCCTGCTTCGGGTCCTCCGGGTTCCGCCTCAACGTCGGCGTCACGGAGGTCACGGGAAACCCGGTGACGGTCGAAGTCGTCCTGCGCGGACCGACGGGCGCGCTCCGCGCCCTGATCCCTCGCTCAGTCCCGCCGGCCGGCCTCGTCCAGCTGAACGACGTCTACGCGATCGCAAAACTCGCGCCGGATGCCTCGGACAGGGTCGAGGTACGCGTCACGGGCGGCGCCGGCCGCGTGTCCGCGTGGGCGACCCCCGTCGACGACTCGACGAACGACGGCGCGTTCGTCGCCGCGCATGCCGCCGCCTCCGCCCTCCTGATTCCTGCCGTGGCCCGCTCCGCGGGGCAATTCGGCGCCCGGTTCGTCACGGACCTGAAGATTTCGAACGCGGGCCCGGCTCCCGTGCGTGTCGAGGTCGGGTTCTCACCGTTCACCGGCCCCGCCCTCGCCCCCGCGACCATCACGCTCGCGGGAAACGAGACCAGGGCCTACCCCGACGTCCTCGGCACGCTCCTCGCCGCCGTCGACGACACGGCCGGAGCGCTCCGGGTCTCGGCGCTCGACGGTGGCTCCGTGTACGCCTCCACCCGCACGGCGACGTCGGACGGAGCCCGCTCGTACGGTCTCGCGGTCGATCCCGCCGTCCCGGGCTCGCAGGCCGCCGCGGGACGCGCGCTCGCCCTCGCGTTCCTCGCGTCCTCCCCCGCGCGCCGGACGAACGTCGGCTTCGTCGAGACGAACGGCGTGTCGACCCTCCTGCGCGTGAACCTCTTCGCTCCGGACGGCACGAGGGTCGCGACGCGCGACCTGAGACTCGACCCGTTCGCCGCCGTGCAATGGAGCGACGTCTTCGCCCAGATGCAGGCCGCGCCCCGTCCGGCGGCCTCGCTCGTCGTCGACGTCCTGTCGGGCGGCGGCGCGACGGCGTACGCGGTCGTCGTGGACAACCGCACGAACGACGCGAGCTACTTCCCCGCGTCGCTCGTGCCCGCGACTGCCCCCTGACGCGGCTTCCCCGCGAGAGCGAGCACCGTCACGCCGAACGGCAGCCGCACACGCGCGCCGATCAGGCGCGCCTCAAGGGCGAGAAGAAAGAAGAAGATTTCTTCGAGTGGTTTCGGAACAAGGCCGAAGTCGGAAGAGACCTCCTCGCGAAGCCGGCCGCGCGCTCTCGCCGCCGTCACCTTTCTAAGAATCCAAATCGGACCTGTCAGGAGAACGTTGGCGTATGTCGTGCGGATCACCGCGAGCCCGGCATCCTTCATCAGCCTCTCGAGATCTCCGGCTCTGTAGCGCCTCAGGGTGCCGACCGCGATGTCGTGCGCGCCCGAGAGCGCGTCGAAGGCAGGTGCCGAGAGCGCCAGCGTTCCGCCGCGGGCGAGGACGCGTGCGATCTCGCGCGCCGCGCTCGCGTCGTCCGGCACCATGTAGAGCACGTCCCGCGAGAGAACGGCTCCGAAGAGCGCTGGCCCGAACGGGAGCGCCTCCACGGACGCGCAGACGAGCGGCGCGGCGGCGCGTCGCCGCGCGTAGCCGAGGGCGCGGAGCGAGACGTCGACGCCGACCGCGGGCCCGCCGGCGGCGAGGTCCACGAGGTTGCGGCCCGTCCCGCAGCCCGCGTCCAGCACACGGCCGCCCCTTTCGTGCGCGAAGACGCGGGGAGCGAACGCGCGCGTGATCCTGCGCATCCCGCGGTACCACCAGTACCCGTCCTCGCGCCGGAACATGATCTCGAACTCGCGTTCGTTCATCGTGATCGCCACCGGCCGCCGCGCCTCGCGGCTCAACGCGCGGACGCCCGGATGACGGCCTCGATCACCCGGTCCGCCTCCTCGTCCGAGAGGAGCGGGTGGAGCGGGAGCGAAACGACCTCGCGCATCGCACTCTCCGTCGCCGGGAGCGGACCGCGCGGGAATCCGGCGAAGGCCGCCTGCTCGTGGACGGCGCGGGGGTAGTGAACGTCCGTTCCGATCCCGCGCTCGGCGAGGCGCGAGCGAAACGCGTCGCGGTCCGGGACCCGCACGACGTAGAGATGGTGAGCCGGCGTCTCCCCTTCCCGGGCAGGCGGCGGAACGCGCACGGCGCCGGCGAGCGCCGCGTCGTAGCGGGCGGCGATCTCGGCGCGCCGGCGGTTTCCGGCGGCGAGCCTCCGGAGCCTCGTCCGTAGAGCCGCCGCCTGGACCTCGTCGAGGCGGCTGTTGAATCCCGCTTCCTCCGCGTCGTTGCGCGAGACGTATCCGTAGGCGCGGAGGCGCGCGACGCGGTCCGCCACGCCGGCGTCCCCCGGGCCTGCGACGGTCACCGCGCCGCCGTCGCCGAGGGCGCCGAGGTTCTTCGTCGGATAGAAGCTCCAGGCCGCCGCACGCCCGAACGTCCCCGCGGGCGCGCCCTTCCACGCCGCGCCGTGGGCCTGCGCGCAGTCCTCGACGAGGAGCAGGCCGTGCCGGGCCGCGAAGGACGCGATCGCGTCGACGTCCGCGACGCGGCCGTAGAGGTGGACGGGGAGCACCGCCTTCGTCCGCGGCGTGAGCGCCGCTTCGAGAGCCGCGGCGTCCATCGTGAGGCGGTCCTCGAGGACGTCCACGAAGACCGGGGCCGCCCCCGCCCGAAGAATGCCCGCCGCGGTCGGCGCGCACGTCATCGACACCGTGAGGACCTCGTCCCCGGCGCCGACGCCGAGAGCCCGCAGAGCGAGCGTGATGGCATCCGTCCCGTTCCCGAGGCCGACGCAGCGCGCGGCGCCGCACGCCGCCGCCCATTCGGACTCGAAGGCCGCGACCTCGGGCCCGAGGACGTATCGGCCGCTTCCCACGGCCGCGAGGACCGCGCGCGAGAGCTCCGGCTCCTCGGCCGCCGCCACGCGCGCGAGGTCGAGGTACGGGACGCCGCTCACCGGGGCGGGGGCGCTGCGGCCGTCCCCATTCCGGCGGCGCCGGACGCGTGCGCGACGCCGCGGGGCGTGTCGCGCTTCACGTGGATCTCCCACCAGAGGCGCAGGATGTTCACGGCCGTCACGAAGAGACGCCGGAAATTGAAGAACTGGGATCTGCCGGCGACGCGGTGATAGTGGTGGACGGGAAAGTCCACGAACCGGAACCCGGCGAGCTCGAGCTTCTTGACGAGCTCGAGACAGATGACGCCGCTCGAATGCCGGAGCGCGATGCGCGAGAGCGCCTCCCGGCGGACGAGCCGGAAGTCGCAGTCCACATCGCGCACGTGAAACCGGAACAGGATCCGCATGAGGACGAGGTAGACCTTCCCGATCACGACGCGGTGGAAGGGGTCCGAGCGCGCGATCTTGTAGCCGTTCACGACGTCGACGCCATCCTGGAGGACCGGGAGAAACTTCCTCAGCTCGAGGACGTCGTACTGGCCGTCGCCGTCCGTGTAGAAGACGAGGTCCTTCTCGGCATTCGAGAAGCCGGAGCGCAGGGCCGCCCCGTAGCCCCGGTTCGCCCCGTGCGCGACGACGCGGAGCTCGGCGTACTTCTCTTTCAGCGCCTCGAGGATCTCGAGGCTGTTGTCGGTCGAGCCGTCGTCCACGACGAGGATCTCGAACGCGCGGCGGGACTCCGCCCCGACGACGTGCGCCGCCGCAACGAGCGAGCCGATCGTCGCCGCGTCGTTGAAGCACGGGAAGAACATCGTGAGGCTCTCGGAAGGCACCGTCATGGCGGTCGGGGACATTGTATCGGGCGCGGCGGATAGACTCCGTGGGCATGAAGGTCTCCCTCGGCTCCGACCACGCCGGGTTCCTTTACAAAGAGAAGATCAAGGCCATGCTTCTCGGGATGGGGCACGACGTGAAGGATTTCGGCACGTTCTCGCCCGACATGGTCGACTACCCCGTCTTCATCCGCCCGGCGGCGCAGGCGGTCGCGAGCGGCGCGTGCGACCGGGGGATCGTCCTCGGCGGTTCCGGGAACGGCGAGGCGATGGTCGCGAACAAGGTCAGGGGCGTGCGCTGCGCGCTCTGCTGGAGCGAGGCGACCGCGAAGGCCGCGCGCGAGCACAACGACGCGAACGTCCTCTCGCTCGGTGAGAGGATGATCTCCGAGGAAACGGCGCTCGCCGTCGTGAGAATTTTCCTCGAGACGCCGTTCGACCCGGCGGCGGGAGGCGGACGGCACGCGCGGCGGATCGCGATGATCGAGTGAGGCCTCGCTAGTGTCTGCGATCGTCCGCCGCCCATGATCGCGCTGTCCGGAATCAACAAGCAGTACGGCCGGCAGGTCCTCTTCGTCGACGCCTCGTTCCAGCTGAACGGCGGCGAGAAGGTCGGCCTCGTCGGTCCGAACGGCTCCGGAAAGACGACGATCTTCCGGCTCATCACGGGCGAAGAGCACGCGGACGACGGCGACGTCTCCGTCCCGAAGAAGCTGTCGATCGGCTATTTCCGGCAGGAGATCGACACGATGGCGGGCCGGCCCGTCCTGGACGAGGCGATCGCGGGAAGCGGGCGCCTCGGCGACCTCCACCACGAGCTGATCGACCTCGAGCACGCGCTCGCGGACCCGGCTCGAACAGACGACTCGGAATCCCTGCTCGCACGGTTCGGCGACGTCCAGTCGGAATACCAGACACGCGGCGGCTACGAGCTCGAGGCCCGCGCGCGCGAGGTCCTCCATGGCCTTGGGTTCGACGATGCGCGCGTCGACGGCGACGTCGGCGCCCTGTCGGGGGGCTGGAAAATGCGCGTCGCGATGGCGAAGGTCCTCCTCGGGCGGCCCGACGTCCTCCTCATGGACGAGCCCACGAACCACCTCGACATCGAGTCGATCCTCTGGCTCGAGCAGTACCTCAAGGGTTACCCGGGCTCGCTCCTCATGACGTGCCACGACCGGGACTTCATGAACCGCGTCGTCACGAAGATCGTCGAAATCGACGGCGGCGAGACCGTGACGTACTCGGGCAACTACGACTTCTACGAGCGCGAGCGCCAGCAGCGCGAGAGCCAGCGCGAGGCGGCGTTCGCGCGCCAGCAGGCGATGCTCGCGAAGGAGCAGCGTTTCATCGAGCGCTTCCAGACCCACGCCGCGAAGGCCGCGCAGGTCCAGAGCCGCGTCAAGAAGCTCGAGAAGATCGAGACGATCGCGCTCCCGAAGAAGCGCGCCGTCGTCCGCTTCGACTTCAAGGCGCCCCCGCGCTCGGGCGACGACGTGGCGATCCTCGAAAGGCTTTCGAAGGCCTACGGAGCGCGGCGCCTCTACGACGGCTTCGACTTTCTCGTCCGCCGCGGCGAGCGCTGGTGCGTCATGGGCGTCAACGGCGCGGGAAAGACGACGCTCCTGAAGATGGTCGCCGGGATGCTGCCGCCCGACGCGGGCTCCGTGCGCGTCGGCGCGAGCGTGAAGATGGGCTATTTCTCGCAGCAGGCGCTCGACGTCCTCGAGCCCGACCTGACCGTCCTCGAGCAGGTCCAGAAGGACTTCCCCGCCGCCGGGATCGGCGTCCTCAGGGCTCTCGTCGGCGCGTTCCAGTTCTCGGGCGACGACGTCGACAAGAAGGTCCGGTTCCTCTCGGGCGGCGAGAAGTCGCGTCTCGTCATGGCCCGCATGCTGTTCGACCCGCCGAACTTCCTCGTCCTCGACGAGCCGACGAACCACCTCGACCTCGCGACGAAGGAGATGCTCGTCGAGGCGCTTTCGAAGTTCGAGGGGACGATGCTCTTCGTGTCCCACGACCGCGAGTTCCTGCGCGGGCTGTCCAGCCGCGTCCTCGTCCTCACCGAGAACGACTCGTCGGACCCCCCGCACGCCTTTGGCGGCTCCTACTCCGAGTGGGTCTCGCGCACGGGGCACGAGGCGCCCGGCGTCCACGCATAATCCGGCGATGCCCCGCGCGCGCTTCGCGGCCGCCCTCGCGGCCCTCGCCTGCGTCGCCCTCGCGGGAGCCGAGCGGGCCCGGTTCACGCTCTGGACGACCTCCGACGAGCCCACCCACCTCGCGGCCGCCCGGGAATGGCGGGACGGACCCGGCATGGTCTCGAACTTCGAGCACCCCGTCCTCATGAAGCTGATCGCGGGAACGACGCTTCCCGGGCAGAAGCCCGCGCTCGAGATCGACGAGACGCGCGCGGGGCGGGCGGCGTTTCCAATCGTCCTCGCCGTCCTCGTGGTCGCCACGGGGCTCCTCGGGCTCGTGCTCGCCGGCCCGGGCGCGGGCCTCACGGCGGCGGGCGTCCTCGCCGTCGAGCCGACGTTCCGCGGGCACGGGACGCTCGTCCAGAGCGACGTCCTCGTCACGCTCTTCCTCGTCGCGGCGGCCTGGGCGCTGGAGAAGGCGGCGCGCGCGGCGCGCTCGCCGAAGGGCTGGCTCGTCGCCTCCGGTGTCCTCTATGGGCTCGCGATGGCTTCGAAGTACTCGGCATTTCCGTTCCTCGTCGTCTTCGCGGCGGTGGCGGCGCTGAGGCTGGGTTCGAGGAGAGACGGGGGATCCTCTTCGAAAGTAAGAGGGGACGGTACGCCGGGCCGCGGCGAAGCAGCGCAGGGAGCGAGCGCGCGCAGCCGCCGCTCTTCACCTTCCAAGAAGAGGCGCCCCACCCCGACGCTCGAAGCCCCCTCGCCTCGCTTCTCCGAATCCCCCGGCCCTCTTCGCCTTCTCAGAAATTCTCTTTCTCTTCCCGCTCTCTCTTCCGTGGCCCTCTTCGCCGCCGTCGCGCTCGCGACGCTCGCGTTGGTCCAGTTCTTCGCCTACGCCGGCACGAGCGACGCGGCGTTCCGTGCGGGCCTGCACACCGCGTTCGAGGGCCTGCCGCAGGAGGGCGCCGTCGTCGCGCTCGCGAGGAGATCCCCGAAGTGGATCGCGGGCTACGGCGCCGGCCTTCTCTTCGTTCAGGGCGTCGCGGGGCCCGGCGAGCGCTTCAACTACTTCTTCGGCACCGTCCGCGGCACGGGCTCCCTCCTCTATTTTCCCGTCGCCCTCGCCATCAAGCTCACGACCGCGACCGTCCTCTGCGGGCTCGCCGCGCTCGTCACCGCCGGGATCGCCCTCTTCCGCGCCCCGCGCTCTCGGCGGGTCCTTCTCGCGCGCGCCGCGCTGCCCGCGGCGCTCGGCGGCGCGTACCTCGCCGCGGCCTGCGTCTCGAACGTCAACATCGGCGTGCGTCACGCGCTCCCCGCCGTGCCGTTCCTCCTCGTCGCGGCGGCGGGCGCCGCCCGCACCGTTCTCGGGAGGCGCCTCCGCGCACGCCGCGCGCTCTTCGGGGCCGTCGTCCTCCTCGCCGCCGGCGAGTCCGCCCTGCGGCTCGGGCGCGAGATCTCGTTCGGGAACCTCCTCGTGGGAGGGCCCCAGGGCGTCCCTGCGATCCTCTCGGACTCGAACGTGGACTGGGGCCAGGAGCAGGGGCTCGTCTTCGACCGCGTAAGACGCGGCGACCTCGGGAGGGTCGCGATGGCGTCCCTCCTCGTCGACGAGTCGGGGGCGACGCGCGCCGGAATCGCGGGCCTCGCCCTGAAGCCGGACGCGCCGGCCGACACGGTCTTCTTCTCGCGCTTCCTCTGGGATCTCGCCGCCGCCGCCGAGAAGAACACGGAAAGCTACCCGAAGTTCGTCTGGCTGCGCGGATGGCTCCCGCCGCTGCGGCGCGGACTCGAGGCGCGCGCGACATCCGTCGAGCCGTTCGGCGACGCCTACCTCCTCCTGAGGCTGCGTCCGCCTACGGCCGCCCCGTCGTCACCGCCCGGCTCCACTCCGTGAGCGCCCACCCGCGCTCGCGCGCATCCGCCAGGCTGCGCGCGAAACCCGCGCGCGCCTCGTCAGGCAGGCAGGAGAGATCGCCCGGAGGATTCGCCATCGAGCGGACGAACAGGATCCAGGGGTGGCAGGAGAAAGAGGAAGAAGAAGAGGAAGATTTCTTAGAAAGGTAAGAGAGGGAGGCGGCAGCACCCGGGTCGAGGCCCGGCGCGGCCTCGGCCCCCTTCGCGCCACCGCCGAGACGCAGCACCTCGGCGACGAGCGCGACCGTGCGAGGGTCATTCGAAGAGATCTTGTCTTCTCTCCTCGTCAGCTCTCCCCCCAGCGCAGACGCCCGCAGGAGGTCCTTGACGTCGATCGCCCGCACCATCTGATCTCGCAGCGCGTCGAAGTACGGGTCGGCCCAGCCTTCCCCGGCCGTCCCCACGTCCTCCTTTCCTTCGAAGAACTCCCTTCCCCATCCGACTCTCACGGGCGACATCGCAAGACGCAGCGCGGACGCGTGCGAATGGGGCAGCACGGGTCGGAACGGCGGGTCGAGCTGAGGCAGCATCCCGTCGAAGCCGCCGCGCAGCCGCGCCGCGAGGACGAGCGCGTGGACCCGGATCGGGGACCACGCCGGCGTGAGGGAAAGATGGTGCGGCGCCGTGGCGCGCAGGACGCCGTCCGCCCCGCGCTCGATCTCGTAGGGTGTCCCCGCCGCCCGTGCCTCCAGGATCGGCTGCGGCGGGACGAGGGACGACAGCGCGTAGACGGCCGGGAACGGCACGAGCGCGCCGAGCGCGTTCACGCCCGCGCCGGAGAGAACCGCGAGCGCGCCCAGCGCCCGCCACGCCCGGCCCCCCGCCGCGAACGCGACGCCCGCGAGGGCGAGGAGGCACGGCAGCGCCGGCAGGACCAGCCGTGGACCCCACCCCGCCTGTCCGTCCCATGCCCACCAGGCGGACGAAGCAAGGAGAAGAGCGATGGCCGACCCGCCGAGCGCGAGCGCGAGGCGCGCATCACGGCGCCGCAGTGCGAGGAATCCGGGGACGGAGAGGAAGGTGACGGGTGCGTACCAGAGGAGACCCTTGTTCGGGAGCACCGTCAGTCGCAGCAAACCCGTGAGAAATGGATACGCGAACGTTTCTCCCCCATACCCGCCTCCGAGCCTGCCGAAGCGGGAGATTTCGAAGGTGAGCCAGAGAAGGAGAATTCCTGCGAACGAAAGAAGCAACGGCCACGGCCGTGAAAAGGCGGCGCCCGTGGGAGCAGCCGGACGCGCACCGCGCCGCGCGCGGACTTCGGCAGCCCGACGCGCCGCCCGCGCCCCGGGGCCACGCTCTCTCCCCCCCTCCCTCTTCCCTTCCAGGAAATCTCCCTCTCTTGTCTCTTTCTCTTCCTCTTCTCCTCTCTTCTTCCCGACGACCGCGCAGAGGAGAAGCGGCGCCACGACGAGGACGAGCAGCGTCTTCGTGAGGATCGCGAGGCCCCCCGCAAGGCCGAGAACGATCTGCCAGCGGCGGGACGCCGGGGCCTCGCGCATCGCCACGAGCGCGAGAAGCGAGAGCGCGACGCAGAGTGCCTGCAGGGGCTCGCCGTAGGCGCTGCCCCCGTAACCCCAGAGCGGCGTCGCGAGGACGAGCGCTGCGCCGAAGAGCGAGGCGGTTCCGGAGCCCACACCGAGCCGGCCGAGCGTCCGAACAGCCGCCCAGGCGCACGCCGCGAGGCAAAGGATCGGGACGAGGACGAAGAGCGCCGACGTCCGTGCCGCGCCGGCCGCGCGCGCGACGGTCGCCGGGACGGATTCGACGAAGGAGAGCCCCATCCCGTAGCGCGACACGGCGTCGCCACCGGGCCGCCGGGGCGCGTTCACGAAGTCGCGCGAAACGCCGATCTCGAAAAAGCGCGCGACGGCCGCCGCGGCGGAGAGCATCTCCCTGCCGTCCGGGATCAGCCCGTAGGATCGGTCGTCGACGGTCGCGAGGAGCACGGAGAGGACCGCGAGTGCCGCGACGGCGGCGGGGCGCCGGCGCCGCCGGCCGGTGTCCTCGGTCACGCCGGCATTATGCGGGGAGTCCCGGGACAGTCCGCGGCGCGCGGCGACGCCTGACGTTCACTCGAACCAGCCGTTCACGTCGAGGATGAATTGGACGGTTCCGGCCGAGCGGTTCAGGGCCTTGAACCCGCTCCCGTCCCCGGCGAGGAGGAGAAGAGAAAGCCGTTCTGGAGCACGTCGTCGTAGACCGTCAGGTCCTGCGCGCGCCCGCCCTCGCGTGCGAGAAGGACGAGCAGGACCGCCCATCGGTTGAACCTGAGCACGGCTCCCGCCTCCCGAAGAGTCAAGGTTGATCGAGAAGGAGACTGTCTCCGGCCATTGTCTCCCGGGGCTGGCGGTTTCAGTTGCCGGGACGCTCCGAGAGGCTGTAGCAGCCGGGGGTCAGGCACGCGAGGCGGCTCGGTCCGGCCTTCACCGGCGAGTCGGGAGCGACGACGGGCACGACGGATACGCAGTCAGCGCCCGCGGGCTTGAAGCGCGTCGCGAACGTGATCGTGCGCTGCTCGCCCGGACCCATGAGCCCCACCTCCACGTGGCCGACGAGGAGCGCGCCCGCCTTCGCGTCGAGGCCGACGCCCTTGGCCGCCGCCGCGCCGCGGTTCGAGACGTGCACCCGGAGCTTGAGTTCCTGGCCGAACGCGGCGGGGAACGCCGGGTCCACGCTCACCTCGAGAACGCCCACGTTCGCCGCCTGCGCGTGCGCCGGGGCCGGCACGGCGACCGCACCGAGGATCAGGCCGGCCGCGACGGTCGCGAGAAGGGTCGAAAAGGGTCGCACGGCATTCCGCATCGCGTCTCCTGCATCGAAGGTGCGCCCAACTCGGACGGGCGTCCACCGGCTCGGGTTGTCCGGAGGCGGCATTCGAGAGTCCCGGCGCGCCAGAACGGGATTCTGGCCCCGGCGCGACAGGCTTGCCCGGGTCACGGCGGTTCCCCGGAGCTTCCTGCCGGCGTCCCTGCGGCGCCCTCGGCGCCCCGTCGGTACTCGTTCGGAGAGACGCCGAACCTCGCCTTGAACCGGCGGGTGAAGTGCGACGGGTCCTTGAACCCGACGCGGTAGGCGATTTTCGTCACGGGGTCGTCGCCCGACAGGATGAGGCGCGCGGCCTCGAGGAGGCGGGCCTCCATGAGCCAGCTCATCGGGGACGTGTCGAAGCGCTCGCGGAAGATGCGCTGGAGTGTGCGCAGCGAGACGCCCGCGATCTCCGCGAGGCTCTCGGCCGTCAGATCCTCGCGAAGACGGGCCGGAAGATGCTGCTTGAGCCGCTCGATCGGGTCGTCGGCGGCGGTCGGAGCCTGACCCGCCGGCAGCACGGGCGGGGGGGCCGTCGCCCTGAGGACGGCCGCCTTCCGCACGCGCCAGCCGACGGCGACGAGGACGGCGAGCACGCCGAGCGCGAGCGCCACCCACGGGCGTACGTCCCGCGTGACGCGCGCGAGGAGGCCCGGGGGCCGCAGCGACGCGGCCGCCCACACGGCCGGGGACTCGAACGAGGTCCGCCCGCGGAAGTCCAGCGACACCCGCCTCGGGGTCGCTTCACCGGGCCGGAGCGAGAGGTCGTTCACGGCCACCGAGACGCCAAGCGTCGCGCCCTCCGCCGGCCTTCCCCCGACGGCCGCCCACGGCACCGCGATCTCGACGCGGTAGCCCGGCTTCCCCCCGGGACCCGCCTCCGGTCCCTCGACGACGGCCACCTCGATCGGGATGTTCATGCCCCAGTCCTTCGGCTGCGGTGCGGCGTCGGCCTCGAGCTCGGGGCGCACGGTTTCCGAGAGAGCGGCCGACCCCTTGAACGTCGTCCGGCGACCGTCCCGCGAAACCGTGAACTGGTAGTCGTTCGTGTCCATCCGGGGCGTCGCCTCGCCGCGGACGTCGAGGAACAGGTCGACGGAGTCGGACTTCCGGCCGAGGTCCGGATCCTCGTCCTGCCCGCCGAGGGTCACGGGCGTCGCATCGCCCACCTCGCAAAGCATCCGGAGGGCCGTCTCGTCCCACGCGAGACGGAGTGCCGCAGGCGAAGTCCCGACCGTGAACGGAATGAGCCGCACCGGAAGCCACGGCCCGAGGTTCCCGTCCACGGGCGACGGCCTCTGGAGGAATGGCAGGCGCAGCGCCTGCTCCAGCCGGGCGGTCTTTCCTCCCGAGGCGGCAGCGACGGCCGCGAATCCGGCTGCACAGAGGAGAACGCCGCGTCGACTCAGGCTGCCCACAGTCTAGCCGACGCTTCCGGCCCGGGCGACTCTCGTCCGGAGGGCCGTGGCTCCGGCGCGCCACGGACCCCGCTGGCGTTCCGGGGCAATGCAATGAGCGCAACGGGGCCATACGAGGGCATTGCGGCGAGCGCCCGCGAGGCGCATCTTCGTCGTCGTGGAACATCCCATGAAGCGTCTGCCCGTCCTCGCCGCCGTCCTCGCCGCCGTCCTTGCCGCCGCGGCCGCCCTCGCGATCCCGCCGGACGCCCCCGCCGCCGGGAAGCCCGACATCACGAGCCGCGGCGGGCTGCGCATCGGGTCTCTCTTCGTCCCATGGGGGAACGCGGTGCCGGCCGAGCTCAAGGGGTCCGACGCGGCGCCGGGAGGCCCGCAGGCCTGCGCATTCAACGCAACGTACGAAATGACGAACCTCGGAGCCGCCCCGACGGGCCCGGCCTTCACGAACCGGCTGCGCATCGACGGCGGAGCGGTCGCCGCGACGAGTTCGGGGCTCACTCTGAACGCCCGCGAGACGAAGAGCGTCACGACGTCACCGTCTCTCCCCGCCGGCAGCCATTCGATCGACTTGTCGCTCGACGACGAGTCGACCGTCGCCGAGTCCCGCGAGGACAACAACCGCTTCCGGATCCTCTACGTCCTCAAGACGCCGTGCGGGAGCTCTCCGAAGAGGTGACCCCGACCGACGGAGCCTCGTCCACGTCTTCCTCGGCGGCGCGGTGCCGGTCGATCCAGACCGTCCAGGGGACGAGGACGACGAGCGCGAGCGTCGCGACCGCGACCGCGGTCATGTTCGGCGGGGGCGGCCCGAACGCGGCTCCCGCGTAGAGGACGACGAGGAACGCCACGAGCGCCGCGAGCGCCCACCGTCCGGCGCCGTCCTTCGGGCGCGTCGCCTTCACGTAGAGCCAGACGCCGGCCGCGAACAACGGGACCTCGACCGCGAGCGTGCCCGCGGCCGAGTCCCAGAGACCCATGCCGACGAGGATCGAGCTGCCGGGCCACAGGGGCAGGTCCGGGCGGTGCACGATCGCGTCCAAGATCCAGTGGCTCACGACACCGAGGGCGCAGATCCGGCCGACCACCGCGCTTTCCGTGAAGAAATGCGCGAGCGCCCCGTAGACGAGACCCCAGACGACGGCCATCGCGAGGCTGTGCGACCACGGGTAGGAGTCGAACGAGAGGTTCAGAAACGCGTTCGGGCCGGTCTCGATGGTGGCCTTCTCGATGCCGAGGAGGAGGAAGACGGGCCAGAGGAGATCGAGGAAGAAAGGGGCGGCGAAGAGCCAGCCCAGCGACGCTTTCGGGGCCGCGGCCTTGCTCGCGAACCCCACGGCGGCGTGCCCGATGAACATCCGTCCTCCTCAGCGTGCGAGCTTTCCGACGAGGCGGGCCACGTCGGGCGTCCCGAGGCCTGTGACGGGATCCCATCCCTTCGCCGCGGAGAATCCCGCGACGCCGCCGTAGCCGTTGTCTCCGCGCACGACGTCCCGGAACGGAGACGCCGCGCCACGGCCCACGGCGTAGAGGGCGGCGTTCGCGGCGCCGAGGCGCGGCGCGCCGGCCGCCGCGCGCGAGGCGTTGACCCGCGCGAGGAAGCCGGCCCAGATCGGAGCGGCCACGCTCGTGCCGCCCGCCGCCGCCCATTTCCCGCGCACGAAGATCGAGAGCCCGGGGTCCGGCGACGCGACCGCGGCCACGTCCGGAACGCCGCGGCCCGTCACGCCCTTGCGGCCTGCGACGGCGGACTTCTGCCAGTCCGGCACCGCGATGAAACGCGAGAATCCGCCGCCCGACGCGCCGCGCCCCGGCCCGTCGTTCCAGGCCGTTTCCGCGAAAGCACTCCCGGACGGGACGAGCTTCGTGCCGCCCACCGACGTGACCTCGGGGATGACGCTCGGGAAGTCCACGTGCCGCTGCCCGTCGTACCAGGAGTCGCCGGGGAGCTCGTCGGCTGCGCCCGCGTCGCCCGACGCGCAAACGAACGTGATCCCGAGGAGCGCGCAGGCCTGGAAGAGCTGCCGCGTCTGGTCGTAGCGGCGCGACGTCGAGAACCCGTCCTCGGGCATGCCCCACGAGATCGAGACGACGGTCGGCCGCCGGGCCTCGGGCGCATCGAGGACGGCCGTCAGGAAGTCCACCCAGCCGGTGTCCACGTTCGGCGCCCACCACACGTCCATCTCCGCGTCGGGCGCCGCCGCGCGCACCCAGTCCATGTCCAGGGCGACCTCGACATCCGCGTCGCCGGTCGCTCCGCCGAAATCGTTCTTCGCCCCCGACACGGAGACCTGGGTGACGTCGGCGGAGGGGAGCCCGTACGCGGCGCAGAACGCGGAGAGGTCCGTTTCCGAGAAGCCGCCGCCGAACTCGAGGATCGCGACGCGCTCGCCGCGGCCTCCGGCCTCGACGGCGCCGGCCACGCCATAGGCGGCGTGGATCTCCGCCGGCGTGAAACCCCCGCCGGGTCCCCGGGTGGCTGCCGGGCCGCGGCGAGGAACCCGCGAGCGCTTCGGAGCGAGAAGGGGCGGGAAGCGACGTGCCGCGGGCAGGTCGTTGAGGCCGGCGACTCCGCGGATGACGGCCGCGAGAGAGGCCGGGATCGTCGGGTCGCGCTCGATTCCATAGGCGCGGCGCCGGCCGGGCGCGACGGCCTGCGGCGGAGCGAAAATCCCGATTGGCGCGTCGAACGCGCGGACGACGGTCTCGGCCGGCCCGCTCGCCTGCACGGTCGTGCGCGCGCCCGAGACGCCTTCGACCCTCAGTCCGGCGTCTCGCAGGAAGGCGAGGACGGCGTCGAGATCCTGATATCCCGGCGCGATGAGATCGCGCACCTCGTCCGGAGCGAGGTGCCGCCCGTAGGACGCGCTCTTCGGGTCCGCCACCGCATGCACCGCGTCGCGCAGCGCGCGCGCGTCCTTCGCGTGGAGAAGGACAGAGATTCTCACGGGCGCCTCCGCCGGACACGGCCCGACGCGCCGGCAGAGCATGAGCCGACGCGACATCTGGCGGGCGAGCGTGAAGCGCTGCACGGTCAGTGCCCCTCGACGTCCCCGAGGCGCTCCCAGACGAGCATCGCGTCCATGAGGTGGCCCCCAACGACGACGGTCGGCGCGCTCGTGATGAGCCGGTCGCCGGCGCGCTTGAAGAAGCGCACGAGATCCGTTCCGACCCAGTTCGGGTAGAGCGACTGCGCGACGTGGTGAATCACGACTCCGTGGACCTCGTCCTCGACGTAGGTGCCCCCATACGAGAGATAGCCCTTCGCCGCGGCCAGGATCTCCTCGACCGTGCCGCCGAGGAGGTCGGCGGCAACGAACCGCGGCCGGTCCCCGCGCATGATCTGGAGCGCCATGTGGCCCGTGTCGTCGTAGAGGCACATTCCCGTCGCGTCGCGTCCGACCGGGTAGACGACCTGCCCGTCGGAGCGAAACTCGAGGACGAGGAGGCGCCATGCCCCGCGGAGCGAAGACGTGCTCATTCGGCTCGCGAATCGTACTCCGAGCCCTTCCGTCGCGTCCGCAAAAGGGGGCCGCGCGGGCGGTATGCTCCATGCAAGGAACGTTCGCGGCGGGCCTCTCGGGGCCCCCGGAGGATCCGTGAACCCAGTTTCCAGGCTCGCTCTCGCCGGCATCGCCGTCGCCTCTCTCGCGACCCCGGCCGGCGTCGACGTGGACGGGGGGCCGCACGTCACGCGGCTCGGGCGCACCGTCATGCGCTGGAGGGACGACGCCGTCCAGGTCGTCGTGGGCTACAAGCACGCGCATTCCCATCTCGACCACAAGTGGATGCTTCTCGACACGTACCTGACGGCCCGGGGGAACAAGCCCATCGAGATCTGGCGCGAGGACGTGTCGCTGCTCATGCCGGATGGCACGCGGCTCCAGCTCCCGACGCAGCACCGGATGGCGGAAGGGCTGCCGGATCTGCGGCGCGTGCTCCACGAGGCGAAAGTCCAGCGGGACCCGCTCGGGGGCTACTTCCCCGGCGCCGTCCAGGAGGAGCGACTCGGGTTCTTCGCGATCCCGGGAGAGAACATCGTGTTCGACAAGGTCACCGTGAACATGCAGACGCTCGCCTGGGGCAAGCTCTTCTTCGACTCGCCGACCGACCGGTGGGAGCCGGGGATCTATACGCTCGTGATCGAGAACCGTGACGTCCACGTCCGCCTGCCGCTCGCGCTCGGCATCGACGGACCCCTCGAGCGCGTCCGGTAGACCGCGCTCACTCCCCCGCCTTCTCGCACGAGCGCACGAACGACGCGTTCACGGGCGCGGGCATCTCGGCCTCGGGCCCGCGGACGCTCTTCCAGATCGCCTCGTTGAGCGGGATGTCCGGAGCCGCGTCCTCCTTCGAGAAGTCCCAGGCGTCCGACTGAGCCTGCATCGGGGCGCCGTCGGGGTTCATCTCGTAGAACGGGACCTTCGTCTCGCGGTGGACGAAGGGCGTGACGTCCGCCGCGTCCGTGAAGGCGTTCGTCATCGGCGCCGCGGACGCGTCGTGCTGCGACAGGGGTGGGAGGCCGAGGACGAGCTCCATCGTCCGGAGCATCGAGACGGTGGAATACATCGTGGAGTCCACGAAACCGCTGCGCCGCGTGTACGGGGAGATCACGAAGCCGACGGTGCGGTGGGCGTCGACGTGGTCCGAGCCGTTCTGCGCGTCGTCCTCGATCACGAAGATCGCCGTCTCCTTCCAGAACGGGGAGCGGGAGATCGCCTCGACGAGGCGCCCGAGCGCGACGTCGTTCTCGGCGACCATCGCGCGCGGCGTGCGCTCGCCCTTCTTCGTCCCTGCGGTGTGGTCGTTCCCGAGACGCAGGATCAGGAGGCGGGGCATCTCCTTCGCCTTGACGAACCCGCGGAGTTCCTTGAGGAAGACGTCCACGCGCGCGTTGTCGAGGATCCCGAGGTCGAAGCCCGGGTAGAAGGGACACGTGTTTCCCCTGAGAGCCCCTTCCGCACCCTCCTCGAGGCTCAGCGTCGTCGGCGACCACTCGGCCGATACGCCGACGAACTCCCCGTAGTTGCGCAGCGTCAGGCCCGCGCGCGCCGCCGCGTCCCACAGATAGCCGTGCGTCGGGAACGCGTTCGCGTCGTTCCCCTCGAAGACGTAGGAAAACCCCTTGTTCCCGTACACCGGAGGCCAGACCTTCTCGACGAAATCGGTCGCGTAGGCGCCCATCGACCAGTTGTGGCCGTCCGCGGACACCTCGGCGTCGCAGTAGAGGTTGTCGAGGAGGACGAACTCCTCCGCGAGCGCGTGGGCGTTCGGCGTGATCTCCCGTCCGAACAGAGTCAGAGACGCGTCGCCATTGCCGCGCGGAAGGTCGCCGAGGATCTGGTCGTACGTGCGGTTCTCGCGGATGACGTAGACGACGTGGCGGATCGGCGAGGCCACTCCCGGCGCCGCCGGGATGACCGCCGACGCCTTCACGGGAGCCGCGCCGCGCGCGGCGGGCCGCCGGTTCGCGTACGCGCGCGCCGTGAGGGCGACGAGGGCCGCCGGGGACGGAACGTCGATCCGCGACACCGAGCCCGGGATCGTGCGGGTCTTCTTCCAGGCGTCCCGGTCCTTCTTCCCCGGCTCAGGCCCGCCCACCGCGTTCGACCAGGACCAACCGCCCTTCGCGTTCGCGACCCAGAGCGTCTTCCCGTCGGACGAGAGCGCGAGCGCGTCCGGATACCAGCCGCTCGGGATGAATCCCCGCGTCCGGGCCGCGCGGAGATCCCCGCCCACGTCGACGACCGCGACCGCGTCGTCGTCGGCGTTCGCGACATAGAGCGTCTTCCCGTCGGGCGAGAGCGCGAGCGCGTTCGGGGTCGAGCCGTCCGGGAGCGCGTCCGCCGACGGCGTCCCCGGCCCGTCCGGGCCGAGCCCGACGGAGATCTGCCGTACGACCGTCCGCGACGCGACGTCCACGGCGGCGACGAGGTTCCGGTTCGACTCGGCGACGAAGAGGGTCCGCCCGTCGCGCTTGAAGACGAGGTCCGACGGGTGATCCGCCGTCTTCACCGTCCCGACGACGGCACCCGACGCCGTGTCGACGAGGGAAACAGAGGCCGCTCCCCAGTTCGAGACCGCGAGAAGCGCCCCGCCCGGGGAGAGGACGGGCCGGTACGGATGGACCCCGACCGGCACCTGGGCGGCCACGACGCGCGATGCGAGGTCGACCCGGACCAGGTCGTTCAGGAGGATGCGCGCGGCCCAGAGGCTCTTCCCGTCGGCGGAAGCCGCAAGGCCCGAGGGCGTCGCATCCGCGCCGGCCGCATCGGCGGGGCGGCCGAGGGAAAGCGGCTCTTCCTTGACGAAACGCTCGGGCTCGAGGCCGAAGACGAGGACGTTCCGTCCGCCCGCGCCGGCGAGGTACGCGCGCGAGCCGTCCGGCGCGATCGCGAGGCCGAGCCAGGACTTCTTCACGGGCTCTTTCGCGAGTTCCTTCCCCGTCGTCGCGTCAAGGAGATGCAGCGACTGGTCGTCGGCGCCCGTGCAGGCGACGACGACGCGCGATCCGTCCGGCGTCAGGGCGAGGGCGAACGGATAGGGCGCGACTCCGGTCTGCGAGCCGGTCGGAGTCAGGAGCCGGCCGTTCGGCAGGAGAGTCTCTCCGGTCGGGAGCTTCCCGGGGACGGAGCGGTCCGCCGCGGGGAGGGAAGCCGGGAGAAGGAGGATGAGGACGAAGAGGAGGCGTCTCAGAAAGTCGAGCGGCATCTCGGGAGCGTATCGCGGCACCCGCAAGCGCACCTGAGTCTCTCGTCAGTGTTCCGTGAGGGACCGAAACCGGGGCTCGTCGTGCAGACCCGCGAAGTCGGGGTCGATGCGGGCCCGCGCGATCGTGTAGGCCGGCTTCCGCGCCGCGGCGCGCTCGAGCGCGTCGAGCGCGCGCCCCTTCTCCCCGAGAAGGGCCCAGGCGGCCGCGACGTAGTACCGCGTGAATGGCTCGTCGGCGCCGATCCGCAGGCGCTCCTCGAATGCGTCGAGCGCGAGGCGCAGCGCCCCCGTCCCCTCGTCGGTCCTGCCGAGCGCGAGGAGCGAGCTCCCGAGGTGGACGTGCAGCTCCACGATCGCGCGATCCTTCAGGGCGTGGTCGACGCGCCTCAGGAACGCGAGCTCGCGCCCATACTCGGCGACCGCGTCCTCGTGCCGGCCCTGGAGCGCGAGCGCGACGCCGAGGCGCACGTACGCCCCCACGATGAGCACACCCTCCCGCCCGGACAGCCCGCGCTCCTGGAGCTCGATCGCCTGCCGCGCGGCGCGGTCCGCCCGCCGGAAGTCCCTCAGCAGCGCCGAGACGTGCGCGAGCTGCAACGCATACCAGCCGGCCTGCGGATTCAGCTCGAGCGCGCGCTCGAACGCGTCCGCCGCCTGCGTGAAGTCGCCCCGCCCGATGAACTGGGCGCGGCCGAGCGCGGCGTGGGCGCTCGCATCGTCCGGGTCCAGCTGGAGCGCGCGGCGGATCGCCTCGAAGCCGCGGTCTTCCCGGCCGAGGGCGACGAGCGTCCCGCCGAGCTCGCGCCACGCGCGCGGCAGCCTCGGCTCGAGCGCGAGGCACTTCTCGAAGCACTCGAGCGCCCTCTCGAGCAGCTCGGGCATCGCGAGGTACGTCGCCTTCGTGTCGTAGGCGGCGCCGAGCTCGAGCCAGGCCCGCGCGTACCCGGGATCGAGCGTCACGGCCCGCTCGAAGAAGAGGATCGCGCGATCGACGGACTCGCGGCTCTCCGCGCGGAGGTTCACGAGCCCCTTCGAGAACGCCTCGTACGCGTCGAGGACGTGTGTCGCCTCCCCGCCGCCGGACGGGGGCCGCGCCCCCTCCCGGAACCCGGACGCGAGCTCCTTCACGACACGATCCTGCAGGTCGAAGAGGTCGGCCATCGCGCCGTCCGCCTTCACGGTCGTCAGGACGACGCCCGTGTCGACGTCGGCCGCGCGGGCCGTGATACGCACGCGGTCGCCGAGGCGCTGGAAGCCGCCCGTCACGACCCATCGCGCGCCGAGCTCGCGAGCGAGACGGCCCGTGAGGTCCGACTCCCCGGCGCCCGACGCCCTGAGGCGCCTCTCGATCTCGCAGACGCGCTCGCAGGCGATGACGGTGAGGCCTTCGACGCCCTTCAGGTCGGCCGTCACCGTTTCCATGATCCCCGTCCCGAGCCAGTCGTCCTCCGGGCTCTTCGTGATGTTCGAGAAGTCGAGGACGGCGATCGTGCTCGCGGGCGCGGCCGGGCCGGGTCCCGCGGGCGCAGCGGTGACGCCGCCGCGGGCGAGCGCCTCGAGGTCGAGCCGCGCCTCGCGCATCGACGCGTGGCGCCGCGTCCGCTCCTTTGCGAGCATCTTCGCGACGACCGCGTCGAGCGCCGGCGGAACGCCGGCGGCCGCGCGCGAGAGGGGTGCCGGGTCGGCGTGGAGCACGCGGTCGAGAGTCTCGACGGTGTTTGCCCCCTGGAAGGGATTGCGTCCCGACAGCGCCTCGTAGACGAGCACGCCGAGCGAGAAGACGTCGGTTCGCGCGTCCACCTCGAGGCCGCGCGCCTGCTCGGGCGACATGTACGCGACGGTCCCGACGACTCCCCCCGCGAGCGAGCGCGTCGGTCCCCCGCCGCCGAGGCTCCACGTCTCGCCCGAAACGCCCTCGGGAGGGCGCCACGCCGCGAGGCCGAAGTCCAGGACCTTCACGCGCCCCGCCGCGTTCACGATCACGTTGCCGGGCTTGACGTCCCGGTGGACGACGCCGCGCGCGTGTGCGGACTCGAGCGCCGACGCGACCTGATCGGCGACGTCGAGAGCCTCGACGAGAGGGAGCGCCCCCTCGCGCAGGCGATCCGCGAGCGTCCGCCCCTCGACGAACTCCATCGCGATGAACGGGACCGGGCGGCCTTCGCGCTCGGCCTCGTCGATCTCGTAGATGACCGCGATATTCGGATGGCTAAGCTGCGACGCGAGTCGGGCCTCGCGCAGGAGCCGCGCGGACTCCTCGACCGACGCCGCGCCCTTGAGGACCTTGAGCGCGACCGGCCGGCGCAGGCGGAGATCCTCGGCGCGCCAGACTTCGCCCATCCCGCCGGCGCCGAGCCGCGCGTCGATCCGGTAGCGCCCGAGAACCTCGCCGATCACGCGGTCATCTTAGGCCGGACCGTCGCAGATAATCGCTGCGATGTCCTTCCCGAGCGGCCGGCTTAAGGAGCTGGCCGGGCTGTTCCTGAAGCTCGGCGCGACCGCGTTCGGCGGGCCCGCGGCGCACATCGCGATGATGGAGCACGAGGTCGTGACGCGGCGCGGGTGGATGAGCCGGCAGGAGTTCCTCGACCTGCTCGGTGCGACGAACCTCCTGCCGGGCCCGAATTCGACGAAGATGTCCCTCTTCATCGGCCACGCGCGCGCGGGCGCGGCGGGCCTCCTCGTCGCCGGCCTCGGCTTCGTCCTGCCCGCGACCGCGATCGTCCTCGTTTTTTCGTGGGCGTACGTGCGGTTCGGCTCCCTTCCCGCGATGCCTCACTTTTTTCTCGGGATCAAACCCGTCGTCCTCGCGCTCGTCGTTCAGGCCCTCGTGAACCTCGGGCGGTCGGCCGTGAAGAGCCGCTTCCTCGGTGCGCTCGGCCTCGCGGCGCTCGCCGCCTCGTTCTTCGTTCACGAGTTCCTGCTGCTCCTCATCGCCGGTTGCGTTTCGGCAGGGGTCATGCCGATTGAAGATTTGCTTAGAAGGGTAAGAGGGGCGGGAGCGCAGGCGCAGGCGCCGGCGGAGCCGCGCGGCGCCACCTCGCCCGCCGACGCCGAGGCTGCGGCCGCTCCTGGTGGCGGTGACGCCGCCAAGCCCCATGTACCTTCTAAGAACTCTCCTCTTCTCTTCCCTCTTTTCCTCTCTTCAGCAGGAATCTCCTCTTCCTCTTTCTCCCTCTCTTCCCTCTTCCTCTTCTTCCTCAAGACCGGGGCCATCCTCTTCGGCAGCGGATACGTGCTTCTCGCGTTCCTGCGGAACGACCTCGTCGAGCGCTGGCACTGGCTCACGAGCGCGCAGCTCCTCGACGCCGTCGCCGTCGGTCAGTTCACGCCTGGTCCGCTCTCGTCGACGGCGACGTTCATCGGCTACGTGCTCGCGGGTCCGGCGGGCGCCGCGGTCGCCACGGCCGGAATTTTCCTGCCCGCCTTCGCGTTCGTTCTCGCATGCGGCCCGTTCGTTCCGCGCCTGAGGGCCTCGCGACTCGTCGGAGCCGTGTTGGACGGCGTCAACGTCGCCGCGCTCGCTCTCATGACGGCCGTCGCGCTCCAGCTCGCGCACGACGCCCTCGCGAGCGTCCCCGCGTCCGCGCTGTTCATCGCGTCGGCCGCCGTGCTCGCCGTCTTCCGCGTCAACGCGGCGTGGCTCGTCCTCGCGGGCGGCCTCCTCGGCGTCGCCTTCGGCTGACGCCCTATAATTCCGCCCGCCGCGCGACCATCCCCACCCCACGCGCGCTCTCGTCAAGGAGTTCGCCATGTACGACCTCGTCGTGATCGGCTCGGGACCCGGCGGCTACGTCGCCGCGATCCGCGCCGCGCAGCTCGGTTTGAAGACCGCGATCGTCGAGAAAGACGCGAAGGTCCCGGGCGTCGGGCTGGGCGGAACGTGCCTCCACCGCGGCTGCATCCCGACGAAAGCCATGCTCAAGTCCGCATCCCTGTACGACGAGGCGAGGAACCACGCGGCGGCGTTCGGCGTGCGGACGTCCGGCGTCGAGCTCGACTATCCCGGCGTCGTGAAGTTCCGCGACAAGGTGGTCTTCAAGGGCGCCAAGGGCGTCGAGTTCCTCATGAAGAAGCACAAAATCGACGTCCACGCGGGGCGCGGCCGGATCGCCTCGCCAACCCGCGTCGCCGTCTCCGGCGAGGTCGGTGAGACCGTCCTCGAGACGAGGAACGTCCTCATCGCGACGGGCTCCGTCCCGCGGGACCTGCCGACCGTCCGGGCGGACGGAGCGTCGATCCTGAACTCCGACCACATCCTGAAGACGACGTCGATTCCCAGATCCCTGCTCGTGATCGGATCGGGCGCCGTCGGCTCCGAGTTCGCCTCCTGCTTTGCGCGCTACGGCACGAAGACCGTTCTCGTGGAGGTCCTCCCGCGGATTCTTCCCGTCGAGGACGAGGATGTCTCGAAGGAGGTCGAGAAGGCGTTCCGGAAGAAGGGAATCGAGATCCACACGAAGACCGCCGTGGAATCCGTGACGCCGAACGGAGACGGGACCGTCACGGTCACGGCGAAGGGGCCCGACGGCGGGCCGCTCTCGTGGTCCGTCGAGAAGGTGCTCCTCGCGGTCGGGCGCAAGCCCCTGAGCGAGGACCTCGGGCTCGAGGCGATCGGGGTCGCGCTCGACCGCGGGTACGTCAAGGTCGACGCGCTCCAGAGGACGAACGTCCCGGGCATCTGGGCGATCGGCGACGTGACGCCGACGATCTGGCTTGCGCACGTCGCCTCCGCCGAGGGGATCGTCGCGGCCGAGAGCATGGCGGGCCACGCGACGGTCCCCATCAACCGCGACCAGGTGCCCGGCTGCACGTACTGCGACCCGGAGGTCGCATCCATCGGCCTCACGGAGGCGAAGGCAAAGGAGCGCGGTTACGCGGTCAAGACGGGCAAGTTCCCGTTCGGCGTCCTCGCGAAGGCCGCGATGGAGCCGTCGCCCGAGGGCTTCGTCAAGATCGTCTCGGACGCAAAGTACGACGAGATTCTCGGCGTCCACATCGTCGGACCGCACGCCACGGAGCTCATCATCGAGGGCGGTGCGATGCTCCGCCTCGAGGCGACGACCGAGGAGATGATCCGGACGATCCACGCGCACCCGACGCTCTCGGAGGCGCTCCACGAGGCCGCGGAGGCCGTTCACGGCCAGAACATCCACGGATAGGGCCTTCGCGCGGACGGCAATCCGGATCGGCCTCGCGCTCGTCGGCGTGGTCTTGGCCACGGCCCTGGGCCGCGCTCTCGGCGCGAACGAGACGACGGTCGGCTTCGCCTACATCGTCGTCGTTCTCCTCGCCGCGGCGCGGCTCGGATTCGCGGCGTCGGCGACGGCTTCGCTCGCCGCGACGGCCTGCTACAACTACTTCTTCCTCCAGCCCATCGGGAAGTGGACAATCGCCGAACCGGCGAACTGGGTCGCGCTCGCCGTGTTCCTCCTCGCGTCCGTCCTCGTGAGCCGGCTGGTCGCGAAGGAGCAGCGCCGCGCGGAGGAGGCCGAGGCGCGCCGGAGCGAGATGGAGGCGCTCTACGAGCTCTCCGTCGACCTCTTCGCGGCCACGAACAGGGTCGGGGCGCTCGGCGACGCCGCGGGGCGCGCCCTGCGGTCGATCGACGCCCGCGGCGGCGCTCTCGTCCTCACGCCCGGTGAGTCGAGCCGCGGCGACGTCGTCGTCGCGACGGGCGACCACCGCTTCGACCGGTCCGACTCCCTCCTCGAGACGGTCAGCCGGAGCGCCGAGGCCGTCGAGGTTCCCGCGACGGACGGCACGCGCGACGCCTATCTCCCGCTGTCGCTCGGGGGACGCTCGAGCGGGATTCTCCTCGTGCGCGGCACGCGAGCCGACCGTCACGCGCTCGCCTCGGTCGGGCGTCTCGTCGCCCTCGCCGTCGAGCGCGAGAAATTTCTCGAAGAGCGGACGCATCTCGAGGCCCTGCGCGAGAGCGACGCGCTCAAGACGTCGCTCCTGAGAGCCGTCTCTCACGACCTGAGGACGCCGATCACGGCGATCCAGCTCGGCCTCGAGCGCCTGCGCCGGACGGCGGGGGATCCGGCTGGCGTGCGCGAGGTCTCGGCCGAGACGGAAAGGCTCTCGCGCCGGATCGACAACCTCCTCGCGATGGCGCGTCTCGACGCGGGCACGTACGTTCCCCGTCCGGAGCCCACTCCGGCCGCGGACCTCTTCCGCGCGGCGCTGGAGGCCCTGCCTCTCGTCCTCTCGGCCCGGACAGTCGACGTCCGGGTGGCGCCGGACCTGCGCGACGCCGTCGTCGATCCCACTCTCGCCGTCGAGATCCTCGCGAACCTCCTCGAGAACGCGGCGCGCACCGGCCCGGCCTCTGCGACTCTCGAACTCTCGGCCGAGCCCAATCCGACGGACGCCCGGCGGCTCCGGCTCGACGTCCTGGACCGCGGTTCCGGCGTTCCCGCCGACGTGAAGCGCGCCGCTTCGTCGGCCTCTTCTCCCCTCGAGGCGGGACGCGCCGGTCTCGGCCTCGTCATCTGCGCCTCGCTGGCACGCGCGATGGGCGGCTCCATCGCGCTTCTCGACCGGCCCGGCGGCGGGACGATCGCTCGCCTCGACCTTCCCGCCGCGGCCGAGGTCTCCGCGTGATGCGCGTCCTCGGAACGATCCTCGTCGTCGACGACGACGCGTCGATCCGGCGCGGCGTCGCGGCGGAGCTCGCGGCGGCCGGCTACGCCACGCTCGAGGCGGCCGACGGCGACGAAGGAGCCCGGATCGCCGGCGAGCGCGAGCCGGATCTCGTCCTCACCGACCTCGCGATGCCCGTCGCGGACGGTTTCGAGCTCATCGCGCGCCTGCGGCGCGCGGGCCGGACGCCGATTCTCGTCCTCTCCGTGCGCGGCGCCGACGCCGACAAGATCCGGGCGCTGGATCTCGGGGCCGACGACTACGTCGTGAAGCCCTTCTCGGTCCCGGAGCTCCTCGCGCGCGTGAGGGCCCAATTGCGGCGGCACGCAGACGCGAGCGCGGCGGGCTCGCTCGAGTTCCCCGGCCTGACGCTGGATCGCGAGCGGCGGCGCGTGATCGTCGAAGGCAAAGAGGTTCGCCTCACGCCGACGGAGCTCGCGATCCTCGATCTCCTCGCCTCCCACGCGGGGAAGCCCATCACGATCCGGCAGATCATCGGCCGCGTCTGGCACGGCGCCCCGGGCACGACGCCCGACGCCGTCCGCGTCCACGTGGGCTCGCTCCGCAAGAAGATAGAACCGAACCCCGCGCGTCCGCGCTACATCGTCACGGAGCCGTGGGTGGGATACCGGTTCGTCGCCGAGCCGATCTAGCCGCAAACGCGAACCGGCTGTTCGATCGCCGCCCGCGACCTTTGGGACTTCTTTGTTCCTTGCTCCGGACTTCCTTGCTGTGTCGAGCGCACCTTCTCGACCATGAAAGAGGTCCTTCCCCCCTCCCGTCTCCGCTCCCTTCCCTCGGTGCTCGGCCTCTTGACGGCCTCCGTCCTGTGCCTGTGCGCCGGAAGTCTGCTGGCGGCCTCGTGCGAAGGCCTGCTGGGCCTGCTCCTCGGCACCGGCGGATTCGCCGGTTACGTCTTCTTCTTCGCGCATGCCCTGAAAGAGCTCGGCCTGCCGAGCGTTCTCGTCGAAGTCCCGCCGCCGCCTGACGGCGAGGTGCGGAGGGAACTCGTTTTTCATGCCGAAGAGGCTGAGGCTTCAGACCGGACTCGTGGCCTCACGGCCGCGGCCTAACGCCCCCCGGATCTTCCTGCGCTTATGAGACCCTTCCCGCCCTCGATACATCGTCACCGAGCCCAGAATCGGCTACCGTTTCGCTGCCGAACCGCTTGCTTGAACAGAATCTCCGTGCGCCTTAGAACTTCTTTCGACCGCCTTCCGGACTTCCTTGGCGGGCGGACGGCACCCTTCGGGGCATGAAACGTCCGCCCGACCTCGGCCACGAGGAGATCGCGGTCAACGGGTTCGTCTCCACCAGCTACCAGTACAACTTCAACCGGCCAGCCTCCGGAGCGAGCCAGTACCGGGTCTTCGACTTCGACGACAACACCTTCAAGGTGGACGTGGCCGAGGTCGTCCTCCAGAAGACGGTCGCCAAACCGGGCGAGGCGGGCTTTCGGGTCGACGCGGTAGCCGGCGGTTCGATCCCGCGGATCTCTGCCGCGGCCGGCCTCTTCCGCGACGCGAACGGAAAGGCGCAGGACTTCGACCTGCAGCAGGTCTTTCTGAGCTACATGGCCCCGGTCGGCAGCGGCCTGAGATTGGACATCGGGAAGTTCGTCTCGCCCTTCGGCTACGAGGCCATCGAGGGCTACGACGGTTACGACGACAACGCGACCCGTTCGTTTCTGTTCGGCTACGGCGTGCCCTCCACGCACACGGGCCTGAAGGCGTCCTACGCGTTTTCCGACCAGATCTCCGCCATGTTGACGCTCGTCAACGGGTGGGACAACGTGAAGGACAACAACAGCGCCAAGTCCTTCGGGGCCCAGCTCATCTGGACGCCTTCGAAGAAGGTCACGGTCGCCGGTAACTACATGGTGGGAGCGGAACGGAGCGACACGAACGGCGACGCCCGCAAAGTCGTCGACGTGAACGCGCAGTGGAAGGCCACGGATCGGATCGTCCTCGCGGCCGACTTCGTCTACGGGACCGAACCCAATGCCGTGACGCCCGGACAGACGGCGATGTGGAACGGGATCGTGGGCTACGCGCGACTGGGCTTCAGCGACGCGTTCGCCGTCATCCTCAGGGGCAGAGCTCTTCAACGACCGCGACGGCGCGCGGACGGGTGTCGCCCAGAAGCTGAAGGAGCTGACCCTCACGCCCGAGCTCGAGGTGGGATCCCACCTCGTCTTCCGCGGCGACCTCCGCGTCGACTTTCCGACAAGGAGGCCTTCGAGGACAACGATGGCGGCCTCACGAAGAAACAACAGCCCACCGTCCTCCTGAACGCCCTCTATACCTTCTGACGGGAGAACCATCGCATGCTCGACGCCCTCTTCCTCCTCCTCACCGCCGCACTCCTCGCGCTGTCGCTGTGGTACGTCAAGCGCTGCGACGAGGTCTGAAAGAGAAAGAAGGGACACGTCATGTCCTTCGAAGCCATCCTCGGCCTCGTGCTCTCCGCCGCGGCCCTCGCGTACCTCCTCTACGCGCTCCTGAAGCCCGAGAAGCTGTGAAGAAGCCATGTTCGACGTCCTTCTGAAGACCGGTCTCTATTTCCTCCTCGTCCTCGCCGTCGTCAAGCCGATCGGGGCCTACTTGAAGCGAGTCTTCTCGAAGGAGAAGACGTTCCTGGACCCCGTGCTCGTTCCGCTGGAGCGCCTTCTTTACCGCGCCGGCGGTGTCGATGCTTCGAAGGAACAGGGCTTCGTCGCGTACGCGGGCTCGATGATGGTCTTCAACGTCGTCAGCCTCGTCGTCCTGTACGCGATGGAGAGGCTGCAGCACCTCCTGCCGCTGAATCCGGACAGGATGCCCGCCGTTCCGGCCGCTCTCGCCTGGAACACGGCGGTCTCCTTCACGACGAACACGAACTGGCAGGCCTATTCGGGCGAGTCGACGATGTCGCTCTTCACCCAGATGGCCGGCCTCGCGGTCCACAACTTCGCCTCGGCGGCCACGGGAATCGCGATCGCGATCGCCTTCGTCAGGGGCGTCGCGCGGACCGAGTCCAAGGGCATCGGGAACTTCTGGTCCGACCTCGTACGCGCTACCCTCTGGGTGCTCCTCCCCATCAGCCTCGCGGGCGCCGTCGTCCTGATGTCGCAGGGCGTCATCCAGAACTTCAAGGCCTCCGAGACCGTCACGACGCTGGAGGGGGCCGTCCAGAAGATCCCGCAGGGGCCCATCGCCTCCCAGGAAGCGATCAAGGAGCTCGGGACGAACGGCGGCGGCTTCGTGAACGCGAACTCCTCCCATCCCTACGAGAACCCCACGCCGTTCAGCAACCTCTTCGAGATGTTCCTGATCTTCTCCGTCGGCGCGGGGCTGACGTACACGCTCGGCTCGATGACGGGCAAGACGCGACACGGCTGGGCGGTCTTCTGGTCGATGTCGGTTCTCTTTCTCGCCGGCGCCCTGACCGCCGGCTACTTCGAGGTGCACGGAAATCCGATTCACCAGGGACTCGGGGTCTCGACCGCGATGGGCAACATGGAAGGGAAGGAGGTCCGGTTCGGCCCCGTCGATTCGGCCCTCTTCGCGACGATCACGACGGACGCTTCGTGCGGCGCGGTCAACTCCTGGCACGACTCCTTCACGCCGCTGGGCGGGCTCGTGCCGCTCCTGAACATCCAGCTCGGCGAGATCATCTTCGGCGGCGTCGGGGCCGGCCTTTACGGGATGCTTCTCTTCGTCATCCTCGCCGTTTTCATCGCCGGGCTCATGGTCGGGCGCACGCCCGAGTACCTCGGCAAGAAGATCGAGGCGCACGAGGTCAAGCTCGCGATGCTCTCCGTCCTCATCCTGACGCTCTCGATCCTCGTCGGAGCCGCCCTCGGCGCCTCGACGAAAACCGGCGTCGCGAGCCTGAACAACGCAGGGCCGCACGGCCTCTCCGAGATCCTGTACGCCTACTCGAGCGCGACGGGAAACAACGGCAGCGCCTTCGCCGGCCTGAACGCGAACACCGACTTCTACAACGTGTCGCTCGGCCTCGCGATGTTCTTCGGGCGCTTCCTGATGATCATCCCGCTCCTCGGCATCGCCGGCTCCCTCGCCGCGAAAAAGAAGGTCGTCGAGTCGATCGGCACGTTCCCGGTCGACGGACCCGTGTTCGTCGTCCTCCTCATCGGCGTGATCCTCATCGTCGGCGCCCTCACGTTCTTCCCCGCCCTCGCCCTTGGCCCCATCGTCGAACACTTCCTGATGGGCGCCGGAAAGCTCTTCTGAGACGCGCATGAAAGAGACACGTTCGACCAGCCTGTTCGACCGGGCCATCCTCTCCCGCGCCGCCACGGACGCGTTCGCGAAGCTCCACCCGGCGCGCATGATGAAGAACCCCGTCATGTTCATCGTGGAGGTCGGCGCGCTCGCGACGACGCTCTTCCTCGTCCCCGGCCTAGCGCCGAAGGGCCTCTTCGGCTTCCAGCTCCAGATCGTCCTCTGGCTCTGGGCGACCGTCCTCTTCGCGAACTTCGCCGAGGCCGTCGCCGAGGGCCGCGGCAAGGCGCAGGCCGACGCGCTGAGGCGCACGAAGACCGACACGGTCGCGCGCCGGATCACGGGAACGGGAGAGTCCCGGGTCGAGGAAGCGATCGCCTCGACGCTCCTGCGCAAGGGGGACCGCGTCGTCGTGGAAACGGGCGGGACGATTCCGGGAGATGGAACGGTCGTCGAAGGGATCGCCTCCGTGAACGAATCGGCGATCACGGGCGAGTCGGCCCCCGTGATCCGCGAGGCGGGCGGTGACCGCTCCGCCGTCACGGGCGGGACGACCGTTCTCTCCGACCGCATCGTCGTCGAGATCACGTCCGAGCCCGGACAGACGTTCCTCGACCGGATGATCCGCCTCGTCGAGGGTGCCGAGAGGCAGAAGACCCCGAATGAGATCGCGCTCGACATCCTCCTCGCCGGGCTCACGATCGTGTTCCTTTTCGCGACGGTCACGCTGCGTCCGTTCGCGATCTACTCGGGCGGGAACGTCTCGGTCACGGTCCTCATCGCGCTCCTCGTCTGCCTCATCCCGACGACGATCGGCGGGCTCCTCTCGGCCATCGGAATCGCCGGAATGGACCGCGTCCTCAAGCACAACATCCTCGCGATGTCCGGGCGCGCCGTCGAGGCGGCCGGCGACGTGAACGTCCTCCTCCTGGACAAGACGGGCACGATCACGCTCGGCAACCGCGAGGCCGTGAAGCTCCTTCCGGCTCCGGGCGTGCCGGAGCTCGCCCTGGCAGAGCTCGCTCAGCTCTCCTCGCTCGCGGACGAGACGCCCGAGGGGCGCTCGATCGTCGTCCTCGCGAAGGAGAGGTACAAACTCCGGGCCCGGGAGCTGCGCGAGCTCAGCGCGAAGTTCGTCCCGTTCACGGCGCGGACCCGCATGTCCGGCCTCGACTTCGAGGGCGGGCGCCAAGTGCGGAAGGGCGCGGCGGACGCCGTGGACGGCTTCGTGCGCGGCCTCGGAGGCGCTCTCCCCGAGGAGGTCCGGCGCGACGTCGCCTCCATCGGAGGCGAGGGCGGCACTCCGCTCGTCGTCGCCGATGGCAGGCGGGTCATGGGAACGATCTACCTGAAGGACATCGTCAAGGGCGGGATGAAGGAGCGCTTCGACCGGCTGCGCGCCATGGGGATCCGGACCGTGATGATCACGGGCGACAACCCGCTCACGGCGGCGACGATCGCCCGCGAAGCCGGCGTGGACGATTTTCTCGCCGAGGCGACGCCGGAGCACAAGCTCGCTCTCATCCGGGCCGAGCAGGACAAGGGAAACCTCGTCGCCATGACGGGCGACGGAACGAACGACGCGCCCGCGCTCGCGCAGGCCGACGTCGGCATGGCGATGAACACGGGGACGCAGCCGGCGAAGGAGGCCGGCAACATGGTCGACCTCGACTCGAACCCCACGAAGCTCATCGAGGTCGTCGAGATCGGCAAGCAGCTCCTCATGACGCGCGGCGCGCTCACGACGTTCTCGATCGCGAACGACGTCGCGAAGTACTTCGCGATCATCCCCGCGCTCTTCCTCGCGACGTATCCGGAGCTGCAGGCGCTGAACATCATGCGCCTCGCCACGCCCCAGAGTGCCATCCTCTCGGCCGTCGTCTTCAACGCGCTCATCATCGTGGCGTTGATCCCGCTCGCCCTGCGCGGCGTGTCGTACCGGCCGCTCGGCGCCGGACGGATCCTGCGGCGGAACCTGATGCTCTATGGCGTCGGCGGCGTCGTCGTGCCGTTCGTCGGGATCAAGGCCATCGACCTCCTCCTCGTCGCCCTCCATCTCGTCTGAGGTTTCCGATGAAGAAAGAAGACGTTTTCGGCTCCATTCGCCTCTTCCTGGCGCTCACCCTCCTGCTGGGATTCGCGTACCCGCTCGTCGTCTGGGCCGTGGGGCAGGCGGCGTTTCGGGAGAAGGCGAACGGGAGTTTTCTGCGAGTGAAAGAGGGTTCGGGTGCGCCCTCCGATCGCATCGTGGGATCGGCTCTCATCGGCCAGTCTTTTCATTCTCAGAAATTCTTCCACTCCCGTCCCTCGGCCGCCGGCGATGCCGGATACGACGGTACCGCGACCGGCGGAACGAACCTCGGTCCCACGTCGAAGAAACTCGCCGATGCGATCCGCGACAAGGTCGCCGCGCTGCGCGCCGAGAACCCGGAGACGGCCGCTCAGCGGCCCGTCCCCGCGGACGCCGTGACGTCGTCCGCGTCCGGTCTCGATCCGCACATCTCGCCCGAGTACGCCCGGCTGCAGATTCCGCGCGTCTCGCGCGGGACCGGCATCCCCGCGGCCGAGCTCGAGACGCTCGTCGCCGCGAGGACCGAGGGAAGATTTCTCGGCATCTACGGCGAGCCGCGCGTGAACGTGCTGCTCCTGAACCTCGAAGTGTCCCGGCGCGCCGCCGCCCCATAATTCGAGTGTGAAGTCCGACCGCGACGCGCGCCCGGATCCCGAGTCGTTCCTGAGGCTCGCAAACCGGGACCCGAAACGCGGGTACCTGAAGGTCTACATCGGGCAGGCGGCGGGCGTCGGCAAGACGTACAGGATGCTCGACGACGCGCACACGATGCGCCGGCGCGGCATCGACGTCGTCGTCGCCCTCGTCGAGACGCACGGCCGCGACGAGACGGCCGGCCGGATCGGGGACCTCGAGGTCGTTCCGCGCCGGGCAGTCGCCTACAAGGGTGCGATCCTCGAGGAGATGGACCTCGACGCGGTCGTCGCGCGCAAGCCCGAGGTCGCCGTCGTCGACGAGCTCGCCCACACGAACGCGCCGGGATCGAAGAACGAGAAGCGCTGGCAGGACGTCCTCGACCTCCTCGCGGCCGGGATCTCGGTCGTGACGGCCGTGAACGTCCAGCACCTCGAGGGCGTGCAGGACGTCGTGAGGTCCGCGACCGGGCTGGAGGTGAAGGAGCGCGTGCCGGACCGCGTGATCCGCGAGGCGGACGCCGTCGTGAACGTGGACCTGCCGGGGCCCGAGCTCCGCGACCGGCTCAAGCAGGGGAAGATCTACCCGCCTCGGCAGGCGGCGCAGGCCCTCGAGAACTTCTTCCGCGAGGAGAACCTCCGGGCGCTCCGCGAGCTGGCCCTCCGCGAGACCGCCGAGAGCGTGGACCATGGGCCTTCCGAAACGGCGCCCTCGGCCGGGACCTCGAGCTCGTTCGCCCCGGTTCCGGCCGCGCGCGTCGCCGTCGCGCTTCCCCTCGACCCGCTCGTCGCGCGCGCCCTGATCCGGCGGGGCTCACGCATGGCGGGGCGCATGAACACGCGCTGGTACGCCCTCTACGTCCGGCGCAAGCGGGACCGACCAGAGCACCTCACCGCCAAGGAGCACCGCGAGCTCACCGAGAACATCCAGCTCGCGATCTCGCTCGGGGCGACGATCGTCTACCGCGAGTCCGAGGACGTCGCGATGGCGCTCCTCGACTTCGCCCACGAAGAGAAGGTCGGAGTCCTCGTCGTGGGCCGCCCGACCCGAACCGGGCTCAAGGGTCGGCTCTCGCCGGGCATCGTGTCTCGCGTCCTCGACGGTGCCCGAGGGATCGACGTCTTTGTGGTGGACCTCGAACGGGAAATGCCCGTGTGACGCGCGCGCCCGGACCGCAGCGCCCTACACGGCCGCCCGGACCGGCCGGACGATCGACTGAACGCCCTCGAACTGAAGGCGGCGTTGGATCGCCATCGCCGTCTCGCTGTGGAGAAGGCGGTGGTACCACTGCTCCTTCCGGAACCCGAGTTTGCCGCTGTCGGACCCCGCACGGCCCCGCTACATCGTCACGGAGCCGTGGTTCGGTTACCGGTTCGTCGCCGAGCCAATCTGAAGTAGGATTTGAGCCCTCACGGGGAGGAGTCATGCGCCGCTCGCCGGAGAATTCTCTCGTCCTCGCATCCGTCCCCCTTCTCGTGTGTGCCGCGGCCGCCCTCGCGGGAAAAGTCGAAAGCCTTTCATTCAAGGAAGAGGCGGACTCCAAGCCGACGATCGACGTGAAGTCCGTGGATGGCTTGTCGTACCAGAGCGTCGAGTCCGGGCCTCTCGACTTCAAGGTTCATGTCTGGGGGGGCTGCAACTATGCTTCGGCCGAACGTAACCTGAAGATCACGATCGGCCAGACGACGCAGAACCTGAACGACTTCTGGTACGGGATCAAGAAGGGGTACGGCACCAACAGGGGATACACGATCACGACGCCCTATGCGTCGCCGAACATCGGCCAGAGTCCGGTGCAGGCGTGCAATCTCCTAGTTCAGGAGCTCGTCGCTCAAGGCACGCCCGCCTGGAGGGTACTCCAGCAAGGGACGACGATAACCAAGGAGGGCGCCTACCTCGCCAAGGCGACCCTCACGTGCGGCAGCGTGGTCCAGGACTCCGAGACGAAGTCGGCGCCTCTGCGCGTCGTGATCCGGTGTCTTCCATCGCCCCTGGCCAAGGGGCCGACCCCGACGCCGACCCCGACGGTAACGCCGAAGCCCGCCCACCGGGTCGAGGCCGTCGGCGGAAAAGTCTCGTCGGTCAGCCTGACGGTGGACCCCACGAACTACAAGGGGACGTGCCCCACCAACGTCAAGTTCCACGCGCACATCGTGCCGGCGGAACCCATCAAGCTCGGATGGATGATCGAAGGGGACGGAAACTACCGGTCCCCCGAATACGCTCTGGACATCACAACAGGCACCCCGAAGAACCCGAGCACGTTCCGGACGATCGAGAGGCCTTCCACGATGGGACAGCTCACCATCGGAGGCCCGGCCAAGCTCCCCTTGATCCAGGGCTGGGCGCAGCTGCGCGTGTGGGATACCGAGAAGCCGGGCACGGGAAGCCTGCGCTCGGCCAAGGTGTCCTTCATCGTGGACTGCAATCCTCCGTCACCGGCGGTGGGCGGCTCCCTCGTGATCGCGCCGACGCCGACGCCGAAAGGCCTCTCGGCGCAGCCCAGTCCGAGGCAGCCCTGAGCGTTCCACGAGCATTCGGCTGAGGGCCATCGGAGGAGCCGGGCGCCGGAACGTCAGACGGCCGCCCGGACGGGCAGCACGATCGACTGGACGCCCTGGAACTGGAGGCGGCGCTGGATCGCCATCGCGGTCTCGCTGTGGAGGAGGCGGTGATACCACTGCTCTCTCCGGAAGACGAGCTTGCCGCTGAAGACGACCGCCCGGGGAAATTCCTTCTGGAGCTCCACGCAGATCTTCACGACCTCGTCGACGGCCTCCGTGGCGACGGCCATGCGGGAGCCGGCGTTCCAGCCTTTTCCGCGGCACCACGCGACGTATTTCTCCAGGTTCTCGCGCGTGTTCGTCTCGAGGCGCCCGACCTCTTCCTCACCCTTGAAGCTGCCCGAGTCGACGACCGCGACCGAGACGAAGACAAAGTTGGCGTAGTACCTCGGAAAGAGCGTATGGATCGAGAGGACCTGGTGCAGGCCATAACCAGAAAAGCGGTCCACCGTGAGAATCGCCGTCGGGAGCGTCCGGTCGAGCGCCGCAAGGCCGTCCCCGGGAACGGGAACGGGCGCGACGGGGACGAGGATGTCGTCGAGGCGCTTGAGGTCCTCGGCGACGCGCCCGTAGTGCCTCCGGATGAGGAAGCACAGGGCGATCGTCGCGCTCGTCACGAGCGCCGTCATCCAGCCCCCCTCGGCGAACTTCTCGAACAGCGTGACGCCGAGGATCGTCACGCAGAGGGCGAGGCCCGTCCCGTGGATCGCGAGCAGGCCCTTCCACCGGGGCTCGCGCCGGCGCTCTTCGATCCAGTGCCGGGACATCCCGAGCTCGGTCAAAGAGAACGTGATGAAGACGTTGATCGAGTACATGACGACGAGCATCGTGATGTCGCCGCGCGTGTAGAGGAGCGCCGCGATCGCCGCGAGACCCATGAGGACCACGCCGTTCTGCGTCACGAGGCGGTCGGAGAGCTGCGCGAATCGACGCGGGACCCAGGAGTCGACGGCCATGTTGCCCAGGACGCGCGGGCCGTCCAGAAAGCCGGCCTGCGCCGCCACGAAGAGAAGGGCGGCCTCGGAAACGAGGAGAGTCAGGATGAACCCGTTCCCGACGGCGAACCCGCCGATCTTCCATCGGCTAAACAGCGCGTCGAAGAGGACGAAGTTCATCGTCTTGCCCGCGTGCGGCCGCGCGGCGACGAGGAGGTATCCGAAGAGAATGCCTCCGGCCGTGAAGGCGAGCGAGAGGGCCATGAGGAGCATGGTCTTCTTGCCGGTCTTCACGCGCGGCTCGCGCAGCATCGTGACGCCGTTCGAGACGGCCTCGATTCCCGTGTACGTGCCGCCGCCCATCGAGTAGGCCCTCAGGAGGACGAAGGCGAGGGGCCAGAAACCCATCGTCGCCGTCGAGGCGCGGAAGTCTCGCGCGGCGCCCGAAAAAACCTCGGGAAGGCCGGTGAAGTGCGAGCCGAAGGAGTAGAGGATCGCGATCGCGTGCGTCCCGATGAAAACGAGGAAGATCGGCGCGAGGACCGTCACGGACTCCTTCACGCCGCGGAGGTTCAGGACGATGAGGAGGATGAGGACGACGATCTCGACCGGCAGCTTGTAGCGGGCCATCGCCGGAGCGAGGAAGTTCCAGATCTGGTCGCAGCCCGACGCGATGGACACGGTGATCGTGAGGACGTAGTCGACGAGGAGCGCGCAGCCCGACACGACGCCGGCCCTCTTTCCGAGGAGCTTCGTCGCCACGAGGTAGCCGCCTCCCCCGCCCGGGAAGTGCTCGATGAGGTTCGAGTAGGCGAACGAAATGACGCCCACGGTGATGGCGGTCATCGCGACCAGGACGATCGCGAGGGAGCGATGCTCGCCGAGCGCGCGGAACGCCTCGTCCGGACCGTACGCGGACGACGAGAGCCCGTCCGCGCCGAGCCCGACCCACGCGAGGAACGCGATGAGGGAGAGCCGGTGGAAGACGTGCGGGTCCTTGACGTCGCGCGGCTTCCCGAGGAGGACACGGGAGATCTTGCTGGGCTCGGCCATCGCGCGTCGGAAACGCCAGCGCGCGAGTCTAGGGACTCGCCGGCCGCCGCGCGGCCGTCTTTAGAACTTCTTTAGGCCTTTCTCCGGACTTCCTTGGACGGACGGCCGCATCGTCGGACCGATGAACGAGATGCACGCCTCGCCAGGCGTCCCGTCCCTGGCGTTCCCGGCCGGGCTCCTATGCCTGTCGGTCGCCTGCCTCTGCGGGGGAGGGATCCTCGCGGCGGCCCGCCACGGCATTCTCCGGTTCCTCTACGGAGGCGTCGGGTTTGGCGCCTATGTCTACTTCTTCGCCCGCGCTCTCGACGCGCTCGGCTTGCCCCACTCGGACGCTCCATAATGACCCCGTGAAAGCAGGGCCCGGCCGCGGCACTCTGCCCCGACCGGCGGCATTCCTCAAGCCGCGCCTGCGCCTCGTGCGAGGCGCGACGATCCTCCTCGGGCCGGGAAAGGCCGACCTCCTCGAGGCGCTGCGGGACACCGGAAGCCTGCGCCGGGCGGCGGCGCGTCTCGGGATGTCGTACATGCGCGGATGGACGCTCGTGCGGACGATGAATGCCGCGTTCCGCACCCCGCTCGTGACGCTCGCGCGCGGGGGCGCGGGCCACGGGGGAGCGGTGCTCACACCCACCGGGGAGAAGGTCCTCGCCCTGTATCGCGCGATGGAGGTGAAATGCGCGCGCGCGGCTGCGGGAGACGCCGGAAAATTGAAGAAATTCCTTCGAAAGTAAGAGAGAAGGCGCGGGGCGCCCGGAGCCGATCGAGCGTCGAGGGTGCGGCGCGCGTCACGGACGCCCGACGCGGTTGGAGTCAGCTCCGAGCCGTTATATTCTCAGAAATATAATGGGCGTGTTCGGACTGACGCTGGAAGACTGGCACATCCTGTGGTTCACGGTGCGGGTCGCGCTGCTCGCCGTCGTGCTCCTCGCGCCTCCCGGGCTCGCTCTCGCCTGGGTTCTCGCGCGCAGACGGTTCCGCGGAAAGGCGCTCGTCGAGACGCTCGTCGCCCTCCCCCTCGTGATGCCGCCGGTCGCGACGGGCCTCCTCCTCCTGAAGATCCTCGGGCGCCGCGGGCCGCTCGGGCGCCTCTCACGGTTCCTCCTCGGCACCGACCTCACCTTCACGTGGCGGGCCGTCGTCGCGGCGATGATGGTCATGTCGCTCCCCCTCCTCGTGCGGAGCGCCCGCGTCGCGTTCGAGGAGGTGAGCCCGCGCCTCGAGGCGATCGCGCGGACGCTCGGGGCAGGCGAGGCGCGGATCCTCGCGACGGTCACGCTGCCGCTCGCGACGCGCGGCATCGTCGCGGGCCTCCTTCTCGCGTTCGCGCGCGCCCTCGGGGAGTTCGGGGCGACGATCATGGTGGCCGGAAACATCCCGGGCCGGACCACGACCGTCGCGACCGGAATCTACGGCTACGTCCAGCTCGGGCAGGACGAGAGCGCCTTCCGTCTCCTCGCGGCGGCGGTCGTGATCGCCTTCGGCACGATCCTCGCCGCCGAGACGGGGCTCGCGCGCAGGGCATCGTGAGCCTCCTCTTCGAGAGCCTCCAGGCGCCGCTCGGCCCGTTCACGCTCCGCCTGGACGCGTCGGCGGGAGAGCGCGTGACGGCGGTCTTCGGCCCGTCGGGGGCGGGCAAGACCTCGCTTCTCGAGGTCGTCGCGGGGCTCCGGCGACCCGCGGCCGGCCGGGTCGTACTGAACGGCCGCGTCCTCGACGATGCCACGTCCGGGACGCACGTCCCGCCGCGCCACAGGCGCGTCGGCTATGTGCCGCAGGACGACACGCTCTTCCCGCACCTCTCCGTGGCCGCAAACCTCTCGTACGCCCGCACGGCATCGCCCGCCGCCCTCGCGCGCGTCGCCGACGTGCTCGAGCTCGGGCCGTTGCTCGGGCGCCGTCCCGCCCGCCTCTCCGGCGGCGAGCGGCGACGAGTCGCTCTCGGGCGGGCGCTCCTCGCCTCGCCCGAGATCCTCCTTCTCGACGAGCCGCTCACGGGCCTCGATGCGCCGCTCAAGGAGCGTGTCCTCGCGCACCTCGCGCGCGTCCGCGACGCGTTCCGGATCCCGACGCTCTACGTGAGTCACGCCCCGGATGAGGTGCTCGCGATCGCGGACGAGGTCCTCGTCCTCGAGCGCGGGATCCTCGTCGTCCGGGGAGCGCCCGCCGACGTCTTCGAGCCCGTCGCGGAGCGCACCTACGCGCTCCGCGCGCGCCCGCGGCCATGAGGCACGTGCATCAGTTGACCGGCCGCGGGCGGTCGGGCACATTCCTGCGCGTGAGACCGCGTCGCAGATGACCGGGGCCGCGCGCCCCGGCGGGCTGCGCCGCTACCTTGGTCCGGCGCGCGCGCTCCGGGCCGCCAGACCCGAAGGAGTGAAGGCCATGAAGGGCGACGGAAAGGTCATCGAGATCCTCAACGACGTGCTGTGCGCCGAGCTGACGGCCGTCAACCAGTACTTCATCCACGGGATGATGTGCGGCAACTGGCGGTACACGGCGCTCGCCAAGCACGGCCGCGACGAGTCCATCGACGAGATGAAGCACGCGCAGGCGCTCATCGAGCGCATCCTCTACCTCGACGGCGTCCCGAACATGCAGAAGTACATGAAGATCAACGTCGGACAGACGGTCCCGGAGCAGCACGCCTTCGACCTCGACGTCGAGCGTGCCGCCGTCGCCCGCCTGAACGCGGGACTCGAGGTGTGCCGCGCGGCCGGCGACAACGGGTCCCGCATGCTGCTCGAGACGATCCTGAAGGAAGAGGAAGAGCACATCGACTGGCTCGAGGCGCAGCTCCAGCAGATCGCCGACCTCGGGCTCCCGAACTACCTCTCCATCCAGGCCGAAGACTGAGGCGGGCCGCGATCGGATCTTGACACGGGGCTGGGGCCCGGCCAATAATGCAATTGCGACTCAGTCTCACTCGCAGCAGCAGAGGAACTCCGCGTGCCGATTGCCCGCCACCTCGCCGTCATGGGAACCGCGCTCTCGCTCACGGTATCCGCGCCGACCCGTGAGACGGCACTCGCGGCGAGCGAGGCCGCGGTGCGGGCCGTCGAGGCCGCCGAGAGCCTCCTCTCGACGTGGCGCGAGGACACTCCCCTCGCCCGGCTGAACGCCGGAGCGCCCGGAGTCGCCGCACCGGTTCCGGCGGAGCTCTTCGGGCTGCTAACGAAGATCTTCGAATGGGAAGAGAAAACGGGCGGAGCGTTCGACCCGGCGGTGGCGCCTCTCGCGAGGGCGTGGGGCCTTCGTTCGGGGGGCCGTATCCCCGGCGCCTCGGAGTTGCTCGACGCTCGCCGCGCGACCGGCGTTTCCCTCTTCACCTTCGACGAATCTTCTCTTCGCATTACCCGGTGGGCCGCCGCCGCCGGAATCGACGAGGGGGCCTGGGGCAAGGGCTGGGCGCTCGACCGCGCGGCAGAAGCCCTGCGCGCGGCCGGAGCTGCCGCCCTCGTCCTCGACCTCGGCGGTCAGATCCTCGCCTCCGGCGCGGAGACGCCGGTCGACGTCGCCGACCCGCGGAACCGCTCGCGCGCGGCCGCAACGATTCGGCTGAGGGACGCTTCCGCCTCGACGTCGGGAAACTCCGAGCGCGGCCTCGTCGTGGAGGGCCGGCGCGTCGGCCACATTCTCGACCCGCGCTCGGGAGAGCCGGCGCGGGATTTCGGCTCCGTCACCGTCGTCGCGAAGGACGGACTCACCGCCGACGTTCTCTCGACGGCCTACTTCGTCCTCGGGCCCGAAGAGGGCCTGGCGCTGTCGGAGCGTCTGCGGGCGGACGGAGTGGCTCATGAAGCGCTCTTCTTCCTCGAAGGTGAAAAGGGAAAGGCCCTGCGGGTTTCGATGTCACCCGGGATGAGGCGCCTCGTCAGCCTCGCGCCGGACGTGAAGGGCGCCAGCCGCGCCGGCGCGCCTCTTCCCTCTTCCCGCTCGAAGAAATCCCCCAAAGGAGTTCACCAGTGATTCGTCCCCTCACGACGCGGGGGGCCCTCGCCGCGACCGGTGCCTCTCTCTTTCTAATCAGTCTTCTCTCCTGCTCCTCTCTTCTCGCCGACGATCCGCCAAAGGCCGCCGACCCTGCCGCCGAGCAGCGCCTGAAGGACCTCGAGGGCAAGCTCGACGTCCTCACGAAGGAGATCGAGTCGATGCGGCTCGGCGAAGCGGCGGCGCCCCAGCCCGAGCCGCCGCGCCTCGGTCTCGGGAGGGCCGCCTCGCGCGTTTACGCGAAGAAGGGCGTCTCGATCGGCGGGTACGGAGAGATCCTCTACCGGAACTTCGCCGGGGAGGCCCAGGACGGAAGTCCGACGAACCTCACGCCGACGATCGACCTCTCGCGCGCCGTCTTCTACTTCGGGTACAAGTTCGACGAGGCATTCGTCTTCAACAGCGAAGTCGAGTACGAGCACGCCGTGACGGCTTCGGACAAGGGGGGCGAGGTCGAGGTCGAGTTCGCCTACGTCGACTGGATGTCGAAGAAGAGAGCGTTCAACGCCCGCGCGGGTCTCGTCCTGATCCCGGTCGGCATCATCAACCAGCTCCACGAGCCGCCCACGTTCCTCGGCGCGCGCCGGCCCGATGTCGAGTCCGTGATCCTGCCGTCCACGTGGCGGGAGATCGGGTTCGGCGCGTGGGGCGACGTCGGGCCGTTCTCGTACCGCCTCTATCTCGTCAACGGCCTGAATTCTGCGGGGTTCGCGCCGGACGGGCTCGGCGAAGGCAGCCAGGAGGGTTCCGAAGCCCTCGCGAGGAGCTTTGCCTTCACGGGGCGCCTCGACTATGTCGGCGTCCCCGGGATCGCCGCCGGCGTCTCGTTCTTCACGGGCAACGCCGGCCAGGGCCAGGTGACGCCGTCGGGAGAGAGCTTCGCGGCACGGACGACGCTCGTGGACCTCCACCTCGACGCGAAGTGGCGCGGCGCATCCTTCCGGGCCCTCTGGGCGGCCTCGACAGTGGGAGACGCCGCCGCGGTCGACGAGGTGAACAACCTCGAGGGGGACGAGTCCGTCGGCAGCCGCCAGGAAGGCTGGTACGTCGAGGCCGGCTTCGACGTCCTCTCGCTCGCGGCGCGCAGTCGGATGGCGCTGACGCCGTTCGTGAGATACGAGGCGTGGGACACCCAGAAGGAGGTGCCCTCCGGATACGCGCGCAACCCGGAGAACAACGTCACGCAGTGGACGGCGGGCATCGCTTTCAAGCCAATCCCGCAGGTCGTACTCAAGATCGATGGCCAGTGGCGCCATAACGCTGCAAAGACCGGCGTGAACCAGTTCAATGTCGCGCTGGGGTACGAGTTTTGAGAAGAAACGAAAACGAACAGAAGAAAGAAAATTTGCTTAGAAGGAAAGAGGGGCGCGGGCACCGCCTCGCGCCGCCGCAGAAGGATGCGCACCGTCCCTTCCCTCTTTCATTCATGGAAATCTCCCTCTTCTTCTCTTTTCTTCTCCTCTTCCTCTCTTTCTCGTCTTCGATCTCTCTCGCGAAGACCTTCCTCACGCAGGAAGAGGCGCTGCGCCTCGCGTTCCCGAAGGGCGCGGTCGTGACGCGGAAGACGGCGTTCCTCTCCGATGCCGACCGCGCGGAGGTGGCGCGGCGCACGGGCGGCGCGCCGCCGCCCGGCCTCGTCGCGTACTACGTGGCGACGGCGGACGGAAAGGACGCCGGGACCGCGTACTTCGACACGCACCTCGTCCGCACGCTTCCCGAGACGATTCTCGTCGTCGTGGACCCGAAGGGAGTGATCGCGCGCATCGAAGTGCTCTCGTTCTCGGAGCCTGAGGAGTACCTTCCGCGCGACGCGTGGTACGGACAGTTTCCGGGAAGAACACTGACGGACGAGCTCTCCGAGCGGAAGGGCATCCGGGCCGTGACAGGCGCGACGATCACGGTGCGCGTCACCGTCGAGGCGGCGCGGCGCGTCCTCGCGCTGGACGCGTTCCTCAAGCTGAAGGGCCGCCGATGAAGCGCTGGTCCGCCTTCCTGACCCACCTCGCCAGCGCGCTCGTCGGTGTCTCCGGGATCGCGTACGGCGTCCTGAAGTACTTCCTCTCCGGCTCGGATCCGGACTCCCGCGTCGGAAACCCGTGGCAGCAGCCGATGCTGAAGGTCCACGTCCTCGCGGCGCCCCTGCTGATCTTCGCGCTCGGTCTCGTGTTCAGTTGCCACGCCCTGAAGCGCCTGAGGGGCGGAGAGGACCCGGGACGCGCGAGCGGCCTCGGCCTCCTCGCGCTCGCGGCCCCTCTCGTTCTCACCGGCCCCCTGATCCAGATCCTCACGGGTGATGCCGCGCGGCGGTGGTCCGGGTGGGTCCATGCGGGCCTCGGCGTCGTCTACGTCACCGCGTACGCCGCACATCTCCTCAAGAAGAGGCCCGCGGAAGAGGTCTCACCCGGCTAGCGGCCGCGCGGGACGCGCGGAAGCCAGCGGTTCGTGGCCCGCTTGTATGTGCGGTAGCTCTCGCCGAACCGCCGCTCGAGGCCCGGCTCCTCGACGAGGAGGACGAAGAGGTGGACGAGCCCCCACGCGCCCGCGGCCAGCGCGACGACGGACGGCGAGCGGAGCGCGAGGCCGCAGCCCGCGAGCGTCGCGATCCCGCCGACGTACATCGGGTTGCGGACCCATCGGAACGGACCCGACGCGACGAACCGGCGCGGCGGGTCGAAGGGAGCGGCCGTCCCGTCGCCTTCGACGACGAACAGGGCGAGGCACGTGAGGCCCAGGACCGCGCCGCACGCGGCGAGCGCGACCCCGGGGAGGAGAACCGCGAACGGCAGAAAGCGCCCCGCGGCCACGTCCGCCTCGCGGAGGCGGACGGCTCCCCACCCCCACAGGGAGAGAAAGCCGGCCGCATAGAGCAGGGCCCGGATCGCGAGGAATGCCCGTTTCATCGGACGTTCACTCCCCCGTCAGCTTCTTCTGCGCGAGGGCCGTCATGCCCGTGAGTCCGCCGAGACCCATCGTCTCCACGGCGCTCGACGGCACGATGACCATCGAACCCTTCTCCTTGATCGCCTCGTAGAGCATGTTCATCGCGCGCAGGTGGAGGGCAAGCGGGTGGTCCTTGTAGGCATCCCCGGCCTCCACGAAGCGGGCCGAGATCTCCGTTTCCGCCGTGCCGAGGATGATGCGCGCCTGGCGCTCGCGCTCGGCCTGGGCCTGGCGCGACATCGCGTCCTCGAGGTCCGCGGGAATGCGGACGTCGCGGATCTCGACGGACTGCACCGTGATTCCCCACGGGTTCGTCTTCTCGTCGAGGATCGCCTGGAGCTGCTTGCCGAGCTGCTCGCGCTCCGTGATCATCTCGGCGAGCTGGTGCCGGCCGATCGTCTCGCGGAGAGCCGTCTGGGCCGAGAGCGCGATCGCGTCGAGATAGTCCGCGACCTCGAGGACGGCCTTCTGCGCGTCCCAGACCGTCCAGAAGACGATCGCGTCCACGTTGACCGGAACCGTGTCGCGCGTGAGAGCGGATTCCGCCGACACGTCCGTCACGCGGACCCGCTGGTCGACGAGGTGCGAGACCTGGTCCACGATCGGGACGAGGGAGAACAGGCCGGGGCCCTTCAGCCCCTGGAACTTCCCGAAGCGCAGGACGACGGCGCGCTCCCACTGGTTCGCGACCTTGAGCGAGAACATGAGAAAGACGCCGACGATCAGCCCGACGAGTGCCGGCCACGGCGACCCCGTCGCGACGGTCGCGGCGACCCCGGCGACCTGCACGAGGACGTACGCGAGGATGCTCGGCCCGCTCACGTAGCGCCGGGCCTGCAGGTCCTTCTCGCTCTGGCGCTGCCTCCGCTCGGACGGCGTGGAACGCGCGATCCCGGCGGCGGCCCGCGCCTCCTGGACCTGCTCCGCGATCTTGCCGATCAAACCTCTGGCCATGTTCGTTACCTCCTGCCCGCTTCCTCGGTCTTCGCGAGGAGGGCGTCGGCGAATTCGTCGGTGGTGAATCCCTGAGAGGCGGCGGTCGTCAGGAACTGGTCGACGAGGCGGTCGAGGGCCTTGCGGCGCTCGGCCGTCCTCTTCTCGGGCTTTCGCGCGGAGACGAACGTCCCCGTCCCCTGCTGCGTCTCCACGATCCCGCGGATCTCCATCTCGCGGTAGGCCCGCACGACCGTGTTCAGGTTCACGGAGAGCTCGACCGCCAGGGCGCGAACGGTCGGGAGCTGGGCTCCGGGCTTCAGACGCCCGTCCGCGACGGCGAGGAGAACCTGGTCGATGACCTGCCGGTAGAACGGCACGCCGGACGCCGGGTCGAGCCGGAACGGGACGCTCCCCATGGCCCTAATGTACTAGTCTACTAGTACAATGTCAAGGGCGAGACGTCAGGCGACGTCCGCGAGAGTCGTCTTCTCGAGCTTCGTGGAGACGAAGTCCCGGATTTCCTTGAAGACGCGGAGGAGCCTCTTCTCGCGCTCGACGGGCGTCGATTCGTAGAAGTACGTGCTCACCGACTCCGTCGGGGCGAGGGCGCCGTCCAGGAGCCGGACGACCTCGGCGAGCGTGATCTTCGCCGCGGGTCGCCCCAGACGATAGCCCCCGTGCGGCCCCTTCTGGCTCCTGACGAGCCCGGCCCGCTTGAGGGTCATGAGAAGCTGCTCGAGGAACTTCGGGGGGAGCCCCTGCGCCTCCGCGATCGCGGACACCGCGACCCACCCATCGCCCTTGACGCGCGCGAGGTGGACGAGGGCGAGGAGGGCGTATTCGCTGCGGCGGGTGAGCTTCACGTCGGTATTCTCTCGCGGGAATAATAGTTGATTAACTCCGTGGGATAACTAGAATAAAAGAAGAAAGAAGAAGGAAGATTTCCTTGGAAGGGTAAGAGGGATGGCGCCGAACGTTCCAAAGCCGCGGACTCGAAGCGCGGGCCGCGCCTCTCGGGCCCTCGTGCGGGCCGCCGCCGCCCTCGCTCTTCTCTTCACCTTCGAAGAAATCGTCTCTTCGTCTTTCTCTTCTTCTCTTGCCGCCGCTCCTGCAGGCCAGACTCTGTTGAACGTCTCGTACGACGCGACGCGCGAGCTGTACGACGACATCAACGCCGCGTTCCGGAGGAGATGGGAGCCGGCGCACGGTCCCCTCGCGATCCGTCAATCGCACGGCGGCTCGGGGAAGCAGGCCCGTGCCGTAATCGACGGGCTCGAGGCCGACGTCGTGACGCTCGCGCTTGCGGGCGACGTCGACGCGATCGCACAGAGGAGCGGCCTCCTTCCCGCCTCTTGGCGGTCCCGCCTGCCGGGCGGCAGCGCGCCCTGCACGTCGACGATCGTGTTCGTCGTGCGCCGGGGCAACCCGAAGGGGATCCGCGACTGGGACGACCTCGCGAGGCCGGGCGTCGCCGTGATCACCCCGAACCCGAAGACCTCCGGCGGCGCGCGCTGGAACCACCTCGCGGCCTGGGGCTGGGCGCTGCGGCGTTCCGGCGGAAGCGAGGCGTCCGCGCGCGCGTTCCTCGCGCGCTTCTACCGCAACGTCCCCGTCCTCGACGCGGGCGCCCGCGGCTCGACGGTGACGTTCGCCGAGCGCGGCCTCGGCGATGTCCTCGTCGCGTGGGAGAGCGAGGCCGCTCTCCTCGCGAAGGAGATCGGGAAGGGCCGTTTCGACATCGTCGCCCCGTCCGCGAGCATCCTCGCCGAGCCTCCCGTCGCGCTCGTGGACGGGAATGTCGACCGGCACGGGACGCGCGCGGCCGCGCAGGCCTACCTCGAGTTCCTCTTCTCGGACGAGGCGCAGGAGATCGCGGTGCGGCATCACTTCCGGCCCCGCTCGGCGGCCGTCATGGCCCGCCACGCCGCGGAGTTTTCCCCTGTTTCGCTCTTCACCGTCGACGACGTCTTCGGAGGCTGGAAGAAGGCCCAGAGGGCCCATTTCGACGACGACGGGGTCTTCGACCAGCTCACACAGGCCTTCCGGTGAGGGGACCGCGCCGCCGCGGCCCGCTCCCGGGATTCGGACCGGCCCTCTCACTGACGGGACTCTACGTGGGCCTCGTCGTCGTCCTGCCGCTCGCGGCCCTCGCCCTCAAGGCCGCGAGCCTCACGGGCGGGGAGTTCGTCCGGATCGTCACGACGCCCCGCGCCCTCGCCGCCTGTCGGCTCAGCTTCGGCGCGTCGTTCCTCGCCGCCCTTCTGAACGCGGCCTTCGGCCTCCTCGTGGCGTGGGTCCTCGCGCGCTATCGCTTCCGCGGCCGCGCGCTCCTCGACGCGTGCGTGGACCTCCCGTTCGCCCTCCCGACCGCGGTCGCCGGCCTCACGCTGACCGCGCTCTATTCGGAAAACGGCTGGATCGGCCGGTTCCTCGAGCCTCTCGGGCTGCGCGTCGCGTTCGCGCCCGCCGGCATCGTCCTCGCGCTGACGTTCGTCGGCCTGCCGTTCGTCGTCCGCGCCGTCCAGCCCGTCCTCGAGGACCTGGACCCCGAGCTCGAGGAGGCGGCCGGCGTCCTCGGAGCCTCGCGCCTCCAGGCGTTCCGGCGCGTCGTCCTCCCGAACCTCCTCCCGCCGCTCCTCACCGGGTTCACGCTCGCGTTCGCCCGGGCGCTGGGCGAGTACGGTTCGATCGTCTTCATCTCCGGGAACCTCCCGATGAAAACGGAGATCGCGCCGCTCCTGATCGTCACTAAGCTCGAGCAGTTCGACGAGGCCGGGGCGACCGCGATCGCCGTCGTCCTCCTCCTCGCGTCCTTCGCGCTCGTCTTCGCCGCGAACGCCCTGCAGCGCTGGACGCGGCGGCTCGCGGGCGCGTCCGCGATGGCGGCGAGCCGCGGCTTCCGACCGGCGCCGACGCTCGCGGAGCGCCCTGCTGTCCGGCGGGCGCTCCTGGGCTCGGCCGCCCTGTTCCTCGCCCTCTTCGTGCTCCTCCCGCTCTCGGCCGTCTTCGCGCAGGCCCTCCGCAAGGGCCCGGCGGCGTACGTCGCGGCGGTCACGGAGCCGAACGCCCTCGCCGCGATCCGCCTCACGCTCCTGACGGCCGCGCTCGCCGTCCCGTTTCACCTCGTCTTCGGCGTCCTCACGGCGTGGCTCGTCGCGAAGTTCCGTTTCCGCGGCAAGGGCCTCCTCGTGACGCTCGTCGACCTCCCGTTCGCGGTCTCCCCCGTCGTCGGCGGCCTCGCCTTCGTTCTTCTCTTCGGACGGCGTGGGCTTCTCGGGCCGTTCCTCGCGGCCCACGACGTCCGGGTGATCTACGCCGTGCCCGGAATCGTCCTCGCGACGATCTTCGTGACGTTCCCGTTCGTGACGCGCGAGGTCCTCGCCGTGATGGAGGCGCAGGGCAACGACGAGGAGGAGGCGGCGCTCACGCTCGGCGCGGGGGGCTGGCAGACGTTTTTCCGCGTCACGCTCCCGAAGGCCCGCTGGGGGCTCCTCTACGGCGTCGTCCTCTGCAACGCGCGTGCGATGGGCGAATTCGGCGCCGTGTCGGTCGTGTCCGGCCACATCCGCGGCGTCACGAACACGATTCCGCTGCACGTCGAGATCCTCTACAACGAGTACGACCTGACGGGGGCGTTCGCGGTCGCGTCGCTCCTGACCTTTCTCGCCCTCGGGACGCTCGCCGCGAGGAAGCTCGAGGAGGCCCGGGTGGCCGCGCGATGATCGAAGTTCGCGATCTCGCGCGCCGGTTCACGGAGGACGGGCCGCCGGCCCTCTCCGGCGTTTCGTTCACGGCGCCGACGGGCGCGCTCACGGCCGTGCTCGGACCCTCGGGAGCGGGCAAGTCCACGGTGCTGAGGATCATCGCGGGACTCGAGGAGCCTGACGCCGGGCGTGTCCTCCTTTCGGGCGAGGACGTGACCGAAATGCCCGTGCAGGAGCGCGGCGTGGGCTTCGTCTTCCAGGGGTACGCGCTCTTCGGCCACCTGTCCGTCCGGGAGAACGTGGCGTTCGGCCTGCGCGTGCGGGGCGTCGGGCGAAAGGCGGCGTTCGAGAGGGCGGACGAGCTCCTCGAAAGGGTGCAGCTCGAAGGGCTCGGCGCGCGGCGTCCGAACGAGCTCTCGGGCGGCCAGCGGCAGCGCGTCGCGTTCGCGCGGGCGCTCGCGGTCGACCCCCGCGTCCTGCTTCTCGACGAGCCGTTCGGCGCCCTGGACGCCGGCGTGCGCCTCGAGCTCGGGGAATGGCTCCTTCGTCTGCACGACGAGACCGGCCTCACGACGCTTCTCGTGACGCACGACCAGCCCGAGGCCTTCTCCCTCGCGAGCCATCTCGTCGTCCTTCTCGACGGGCGGGTCGCGCGAGCGGGATCGCCCGCCGAGCTGCGCGAGAGTTCCGCGGACCCGCGGCTCGAGGCGTTTCTCCGCGTCGTGAGGCGAACGTCCGCCGACGTCTGACACACCGGCACCTCGAGCGGTTACGCTACGTTCCGGAGGCGCGCATGCCGCAGGCCGGGCCGCTCGATCCGGAGTCCGTCCGCCTCGATGAGGACCGTTCACGGAAGGTGAACTGGAAGAGATGGGGCCCGTACCTCTCCGAGCGGCAGTGGGGAACGGTCCGCGAGGACTACAGCGCGGACGGGTCGGCGTGGGATTACTTTCCGCACGACGCCTCCCGCTCGAGAGCCTACAGATGGGGTGAGGATGGGCTCGCGGGCTTCTCGGACCGGCACGGGCTCGTGTGCCTCGCGCTCGCGTTGTGGAACGGGAAGGACCCTATCCTCAAGGAGCGGCTCTTCGGCCTCTCGGGACCGGAAGGCAACCACGGCGAGGACGTCAAGGAGTACTGGTTCTACCTCGACGGAACGCCCACGCACTCGTACATGCGGATGCTCTACAAGTACCCGCAGGGAGAGTTTCCGTACCGCGACCTCGTCGAGGAGAACGCGCGGCGGACGCGCAAGGACCCGGAGTACGAGCTCCTCGACACGGGCGCCTTCACGGAAAGCCGCTACTGGGATGTCTTCGTGACGTACGCGAAGGCGTCACCCGAGGACGTCCTCGTCACGATCGAGGTCGTCAACCGCGGCCCCGACGCGGCGCCGCTCCACGTGCTGCCCACGATCTGGTTCCGGAACACGTGGTCGTGGGGACTCGACGCCCGGATGCCGCGCCTCGCCTCGACGGCGCCCCCGGCAGGCGCGGCGGCGATCGCGGTCCATCACCCGTACTACGGTGACCGGACCCTGTTCGTGGAAGGGTCCCCGGATCTCCTCTTCACCGACAACATCACGAACGCGAAGCGTCTTTTCGGGGGCGAGTCCGAGGGCCGTTTCGTGAAGGACGCCTTTCACGAACGCGTCGTCCACGGCGCCGCGGAGGCCGTGAATCCTGCGGGCTCCGGGACGAAGGCGGCCGCCTGGTTTCGGCTCGACGTCCCGGCCGGCGCGTCGCGCTCCATCCGGCTCCGCCTGACCGACCGGCCGGCGGCCGCCCCGTTCGGAGAGGAATTCGACCGCGTCGTCACGGCACGGCGGGACGAGGCGGACGCGTTCTACGCGAAGGTGATCCCCCGGGAGCTCTCGGCGGACGGCCGGAACGTCATGCGGCAGGCCCTAGCGGGGATGCTCTGGGGGAAGCAGTACTACGGCTACGACGTCGCCCGCTGGCTCAAGGGCGATCCCGATCAGCCGGCGCCGCCGCCCGAGCGCAAGGAGGGCCGGAACTCGGGCTGGCAACACCTCTACAACGCCGACGTTCTCTCGATGCCCGACACGTGGGAGTACCCCTGGTACGCGGCGTGGGACCTCGCGTTCCACACGATCCCGCTCGCGCTCGTCGACCCCGACTTCGCGAAGGCACAGCTCGTCCTGCTCCTCCGCGAGTGGTACATGCACCCGAACGGCCAGCTTCCCGCGTACGAATGGAAGTTCTCGGACGTGAACCCTCCGGTCCACGCATGGGCCGCCTGGCGCGTTTACAAGATCGACGCGAAGCGCTCCGGGAAGAGGGATCGGGGGTTCCTCGTCCGCGTCTTTCACAAGCTGCTCCTGAACTTCACGTGGTGGGTGAACCGCAAGGACGTGGACGGGAACAACGTCTTTCAGGGCGGCTTCCTCGGCCTCGACAACATCGGCATCTTCGACCGGAGCAAGCCGCTCCCGTTCGGCGCCACCCTGCAGCAGTCGGATGCGACGAGCTGGATGGGGATGTACTGCCTCAACATGGGCACGATCGCGCTCGAGCTCGCGCGCGAGGACCGCGCCTACGAGGACATCGCGTCCAAGTTCTTCGAGCACTTCATGTACATCTCGAAGGCGATGAACGCGCCCGAACGCGGCGACACCGGGCTCTGGGACGAGCAGGACGGGTTCTTCTACGACAACCTCCGCCTCCCCGACGGGCGCCGGATTCCGATGCGGATCCAGTCCATGGTCGGCCTGATTCCGCTCTTCGCGGTCGAAACGCTCGAGCCATTCGTCCTCGAGGCGTTCCCGGGCTTCCGGCGCCGGATGCAATGGTTTCTCGACCACGGCGCCTCCTACGGGACGCGGATCGAGACGGAGACGACGGCCGCCGGAACCCGGAGGCTCCTCTCGCTCGTCGGGCGCGACCGGCTCAAGCGGATCCTCGAGCAGCTCCTCGACCCCGAGCGCTTCCTCTCGGACCACGGGATCCGGTCGCTCTCGAAGGCGCACCGCGCGCATCCCTTCATCATTCCCTGGGACGGCCGGGAGCTTCGCGTCGACTACGAGCCCGCCGAGTCCTCGACGCTTCTCTTCGGCGGAAACTCGAACTGGCGGGGACCGGTCTGGTTTCCCGGCAACTTCCTCCTGATCGAGTCCCTCCAGAAGTTCCATCACTTCTTCGGGGATTCGTTCACCGTGGAGTTTCCGGCCGGCTCCGGGCGGCGGATGACGCTCTGGGACGTCGCCGCGGAGCTCTCCCGGCGCCTGACCCGGATCTTCCTGGCTGGTCCGGAGGGCCGCCGGCCCGCGTACGGCGGAACGGAGACGTTCCAGACCGACCCGCACTGGAGAGACCTCCTCCTCTTCCACGAGTACTTCAACGGGGACGACGGCGCGGGGCTCGGGGCCTCCCACCAGACGGGCTGGACGGGCCTCGTCGCCAAGCTCCTTCAGCAGAACGGGGACCGCAGGGAATAAAGCCGGCCCGGGCGGTCATCACCAAGCGAATCCGGGCCGGCGGGCTGCGACAGAGTCTTCGATCCAGTCGCAATCGCGGTTCCGTAGTGGTATGAAGAGCCGGGTCATCGAGCCGTCAAGGAAAAAAGGAGGACTCCCATGAACCGTCGCCAGTTCGCCGCCACCCTGGGTGCCGCCGTCGCCGGAATCGCCGCGGGCAAGCTCGTCGCCGACGACAAGCCGGCCGAGAAGCACGAGAAGCACGTCTGTAAAGGCCACAACGACTGCAAGGGCAAGGGCGGCTGCGCCACGAAGGAAAATTCCTGCGCCGGCGAGAACGCCTGCAAGGGCAAGGGCGGCTGCGCCACCTCTGCCAAGCACGAGTGCGCGACCCACAACGCGTGCAAGGGCCAGGGCGGCTGCAAGACCGCCGATCACTCCTGCGCCGGCGAGAACGCCTGCAAGGGCAAGGGCGGCTGCCAGGTCCCGCTGAAGGAAAAGCCGGCTCCGAAGGCTTCCTGAGGGAGCCGCTCCCCTGAGGATTCCGATGGGAGACCGCTTCGGGTTGCCCGACCTCGGCGTGGGGGTCGGGCTTCGCACCGTTCACTTCGCGCACATCCTCTCTGAGGAGCCCGAGGTGGACTTCTACGAGGCGCTCACCGAGAACTTCCTCGACACCGGCGGGCGCCCGCTCCACGTCCTCGACCGGGTGGCGGAGCGGACGCCCGTCGTGCTTCACGGGGTCTCGATGTCGATCGGGGGCACCGATCCCCTCGACCTCGGCTATCTCCGGAAGGTCAAGGCGCTGGCCCGGCGGACAAAGGCCGTCTGGGTTTCCGACCACCTCTGCTTCACGGGCGTCATGGGGCGGAACACGCACGACCTGCTCCCTCTCCCCTACACCGAGGAGACCCTCCGGCACGTCGCGCGGCGCGTGAGGACCGTGTCGGACGTCCTCGAGCGGCCCCTCGTTCTCGAGAACCCGTCGACGTACCTCGCGTTCCGCGCCTCGACCATGACGGAGTGGACGTTCTTCCGCCGGCTCCTCGAGGACGCGGACTGCGGGATGCTCCTCGACGTCAACAACGTCTACGTGAGCGCCTTCAACCACGGCTTCGACGCGGTGGAGTACATCGAGGCGCTCCCGCACGATCGGGTCGTCCAGTACCACCTCGCCGGCCACACGGACAAGGGGACACACCTGCTCGACACGCACAGCGCGCGCGTCAAGGACGAGGTCTGGAGTCTCTTTCGCCGCGCGAACGCGCTGACGGGCCCGCGCGCGACGCTGCTGGAGTGGGACGAGGACATCCCGGACTTCGCAACCGTGCACGCCGAGGCGAAGAAGGCGCTCGCGCACCGGCCGCCGCTCGCCCGCGTACCGGAGCGGGCTACCGCGCATGCCTGACCTCCGGACGCTCGAGCGCTGGATGCAGGCCGTCATCGTGCATCCCGGCTCGGTCGACGACGCGACTCGGAACCGCGCGGCGGCCCGGCACGTCCCCAGGCGCGAGGCCGAGAGGACGATCCTGTCGTCGCGGACGATGGCGCCGCTCGAGCGTCTCGCGGTCTACCAGGGCATGTACCCGCTGAGGATGCAGGACGCCCTCGCGGCGGATTATCCGGGGCTCAAGGCCTTCCTCGGCGATCACCTCTTCGAGCACTTCGTCGCGGATTACGTCGCGATCCACCCGTCGCGCAGCTACACCCTGAACAGGCTCGGCGACCACGTGCCGGCCTTCTTGAAGACGTGGCACCATCCGAGGCGGTCGTTCCTCGCGGAGGTCGCGCGTCTCGAGCTCGCGGTCACGGAGACCTTCGATGCCGCCGAGGACGAGGGGGGCACTCCTGCTCCGCCCCTGCACATGGACGTCGACTGGGAGAGCCGCCGTTTCGTCGTCGCGCCGACGCTGTGCCTCCTCTCGTTCCGGTATCCCGTGGGACCCGCCCTCGACGCGCTCAAGGCGGGGCGCCGCGCGGCCGTCCGACTCAGGAATACGTGGGCGGCGATTCACCGCAGGAATTTTGCCGTCTTCCGGCTGGACCTCACGCGGGGCGAGTTCCACCTTCTGTCGACCCTCGCCGCGGGCGAGCCGCTCGGGAGGGCTCTGCGCACCGCGGCGCGCCGGGCCGGGAAGCCCCTGTCGCCCGTGGCCGTCCGCAACGCGTTCCGGATCTGGACTTCCGAAGGAATTCTGAGGGCCTGACTCCTCCCGGGCGGGCGCGCTCAGGGCTTCGGCGCCGGCGGGGGCAGGATGTGCGCAGCGCACTCTGACCTGAAGCCGGCGCGGTTGTGCGACCCGTCGCAGAACGGCTTGTTCTCCGAGTGGCCGCAACGGCAAAGGGCAATCGTGTTCCGGCCCGAAAGTCCGAACGTCTGGCCCGACATGTCCTCGAGGGTCACGGGACCGCTCACGAGCAGTGGACCGTTGTTCCGCACGGTGATCTTGATGTCGCTCACGAGCCCCTCCCGATCAGGCCTTTCTCTTCTTCTCGGCCACGATGAAGCGCTGGCGCGCGGTTTTCAGGAATTCGATTGCGAGCTCGGGGCCGTCCCAGCCTTCCATCGTCACGTTTCGTTCGAGCCCCGGGCGCGACACGACGAGCGTCGGGAAGCCGCGCAAGCCGTACCGGTCTGCGAGGACGATCATCTCGGGAGAGTCCCTCCCGGTCTCGCGCATCTCGTCGCGCACGACGACGGGGATGAAGTCCTTCGCGATCAGGTCGGCGACGTCCTTCCTCGAGAAGACCTGCGCCTCGAGGAGGTGGCACGGCCCGCACCAGGCGGCGGTGAAGAAGTAGAGCACCGGCTTGCCCGTCTTCTTCGCCTCGGCCTCGCCAGCAGCGATGGGTCGCCACTTGACGCCCCCCTTCGGGGGCGCCCCGGCACGCGCCGCCGACGCGAGCACCGAGAGAAAGAGAACGACCACGCCCGCGGTGCGTCGGGCGAAGGGGATTCCTGTCATGTACGGGATGTTAGCGCGGGGGAACCGTGCCGACACGGGCCTCCAACCCGTCCGTGATCTCGGAGCTCAGTTCCCGGAAGCTCCTCGGCCACTCGGAAGGCGGACGGCCGACCGCCTCGAGCATCGGGCGCGTCCGAATCCCGCGCGCCGCTTCCGCGAGGAGTCCCGCGGCATAGGCGTCCTGCCCCCGGTCGCGCGCCCGGAGCGCCTGCACGAGCAGGACGGGCGGCGCGCGCAGGACGCGGTCCGGCAGATCCTCGACGAAGGCGCGCGCGGCCTCTTCCTGTCCCGAGAGACGCAGGCCCTCGAGGCGCAGCGCGGCCATGTAGGCCGACGGCAGCAGCCCGAAGAGCGTGTTCGCGATCCGGGCGGCGCGGTCCGGACGGCCGACGTCCAGGCTCCGGAGCGCCTGGTCGGCCATGCCCGCGTACCAGGCCGGGTTGTACGTTCCCGGCCGCTCGCCGCGAGGGTGCGAAAAGCTCATGAACAGGTGCGGCCAGCGGAACGGCGTCGTGAGGTAGTTCACGAGAGGCGTGCGCGTCGTGATCATCGGCGAGAACGCCGGGACGTCCGGGACGGCGTCCGGGTGCGAGGCGAGCCAGGGCGGCCGGAACAGCATCTCCCGGCGCTCGTCGTCGCCGAGATCCGCGAGCCGCGCGCGGAGAAGGAACGGGTGGAGCCTCAGGTCGGAGAACGCCGCGTCCGACGCGGCCGGGACGTAGCGCCAGAGCCGGTACGAGCCGTTCTCCGCGCGCGGCGGGCGGAACGACGCCGGATATTCTTCATAGAGCTCGCGCGGGACGGACGCGAGTCCCGTGGACGACACGTAAAAGAAGGAGGCCGCCTCGGATTCGAACGTCCCGAGCGCGTTGACGCCGATCCCGAGAGCGACGAGCACGGCCCCGGCCGCATGGCCCGGGCGCGAGGCCGCGGCCGCGCCCGCCGCGGCCGCGAGCGCCGGCACGAGCGGAACGAGGAAGCGCGGTCCCCAGCCGCCGCTGCCGTCCCAGGCCCACCAGCGGGCGTAGACCACGAGAAACGCCGCGACGAGAGAGGCGACGGAGATCGCGGCCGCGCGCGTGCCCGGCGCGCGAGCAAGCAGAACGAGGCCGGCGACGGAGAGCGCGAGAAGCGGGAAATAGAGCAGCAGGCCCTTGTTCGCACCGACGAGGAGACGCCAGGCGCCGTCGAGGAACGGGTGTGCGAACCGCTGGTCCCCGTACGACGAGAACGGCCTGCCGAAACGCACGATCTCGAACGCGAGCATCGCGGCGAGAGGCCCTGCCGCGCCCGCGCCTGCGGCGACCCACGTCCTCAGACGCGATCGCGTCGGGGGCCACGAGCCGACGGCGATCGGGAGGAGCGCGAGGGGAACGAAGGCGAGGTTGACGGCCTTCGTGAGGACGAGCCAGCCCGCGAAGAAGCCGGACGCTGCCGCGAGCCGCGCCTCGCCGCCGCCTCCGGCTCGCGCCGAACGACACGCGAAGAGGAGCGCGAAGACGAGACACGCCGCCTGGAGCGGTTCGGAGAACCCGAACGCCGTGTAGGCCCAGAGCGGAGAGCCGAGAGCCGTGCCGAACACGGCGAGCCCCTGTCCGAAGGCTCCCGCTCCGAGGGTCGCCGCGAGGAGGCCGGCACCTCCCGCCGCCGCCGTCACGAGCAGCGTCTCGAGCAGGACGAACAGAGTCTGGGAGGTGCGGGCGCCGAACTTCGCCTCCCAGGGAGCGGCCAGCGCCGCGAAGGGAACTTCGACGAGAGGCAGTCCCATGCCGTACGGCGCGACGGCATCGCCACCGGCCCTCGGGATGCTGAAATGCTGGTTGCGGGAGATTCCGATCCCCCCCGTCCTCGCGATCGAGATCGCGGTGTAGAGCATCTGCTGCTCGTCGCTCACGGTCCCGAACGTCCGCTCCTCGGCCGTCGCCGCGAGGAGGAGGAACACCGACACGATGCAGGCGGCGAGGCCGCGGCTCACCGCCCGTCCTCGCCTCCGGGAACCGGCAGCGCCGCTCGCCCGGCAGCCGCGAGAGCCCGCCGCACCGCGGCCGCCGGGTCCCTCTCGACGGCGAAGTAATCGGCTCCGTCGCGCGCGAAGCCCTCGTCCGTGATCCGGCGCATCGCGGCGAGAAGCGGATCGAAGAAGCCGGACCCGTTGAAGAGGACGATCGGCCGGGCGTGGTGCCCGAGCTGACGCCAGGTCACGATCTCGAAGAACTCGTCGAGCGTGCCGTAGCCGCCCGGGAGCGCGAGGAAGCCGTCCGCGGCGTCCGCCATGCGGGACTTGCGCTCGTGCATTGTGTTGACGACGTCGAGCTGGGTGAGCCCGAGGTGCGCGACTTCGCGCGCCGCGAGGCCGGCGGGGATGACGCCATAGGCGATGCCCCCCTCTTCGAGGACCGCGTCCGCGAGGACGCCCATGAGACCGACCCTCCCTCCGCCGAAGACGAGCCCCGCGCCGGCTCGCGCGATCTCGCGGCCGACGGCCGCCGCTTCCTCGGCGTAGGCCGGGGCGACCCCGGTCCTCGAGCCGCAGAAGACGGCGAGCATGGGGCGGTCGAACGGTGGAGCCATCCCCCGGATGATGCCCGATCCCGCGGCGGCTGCTAAGGTCCGCTCGTGGAATCCGCCCGTCCTCTCGACCGGTCCCGCGCGGCCCTGAGGGACGCCCTCCGCCGCCACGTCCCGGACGACGAGCGTGAGGCGGCCGATCTCGCCGCGATCCTCCGGCTCGTCGAGGCCGAGCCCGCGTGCTTCGCCCGGGAAACGTTTGCCCCAGGCCACGTCACGGGCAGCGCCTTCATCGTCCACGCGCCATCGCGGCGCGTGCTCCTCCACCATCATCGCCGGCTGGACGCGTGGCTCCAGATGGGCGGCCACGACGAAGGCGAGAGCGATCCGCGCGCCACGGCGCTGCGCGAGGGAGCAGAGGAGTCGGGCCTCTCCGACCTCGTCCTGCTCTCTCCCGCGATCCTGGACGTCGACGTCCACTCGATTCCGGCAGGCAAGGGCGAGCCGCCGCACCTTCACCACGACGTCCGCTACGCGCTCGCGACGCGCGCTCCGCACGCGATCCGGCGGGACGACGCCGAATCGATCGACCTGCGCTGGTTCTCCCTCGAGGAGGCTGCGGCGGCCATGGGCGACCCCGACGCGACCCGGGCCCTCGCGCGGATCGCCCGCCTGCTTGACGCGCCGCGCCTGGAACGATACCGGACGGGCGGTGACGGGAAGCCCCGCGCGGAGTAGGCTCGGGGGCGTGAGACTCGTTCTCGGCGCCGCCCTTCTCGCGGCGCTCGCGGCCGAAGGGAGCGCGCGGCCCTGGGGCGGACCGCCTGCCGGACCTGCGGCCGCGGTCGCGCCCGTTCGCTTCGACACGGACGTCGCGCCGGTCCTCGCCCGATGCCGCCCGTGCCACTACCCCGGCGGCGTCATGCACGGGCGTCTTCCCTTCGACGACGAGGCCGCGGTCCGAAAGGCCGGCGAGAAGCTCTTCACGCGCATCAAGGACGAAAAGGAGCGCGCGGTCCTGCGGCGCTTCTTCGCGGCCGCGCACTGACGCGCGATCAGTTCCCCTCGAGCGCGTCCGCGTTCGCGTCCTCGACGGACGAGGCGTCCGCGTACATCTCGTCGATCACGTCGCCGTATTTCGAGACGATGACCCGGCGCTTGATCTTGAGCGTCGGCGTGAGCTCGCCTCCCTCGATCGAGAAGTCCTCGGTCAGCAGCCGGAAGGCGCGGATCTGCCGTTCGTGCGGCTCGTCACCGTTCAGGATCTCGATCGCCTGCTTGAAGAGCGACAGGACCCTCGGGTCCGCGACGAGATCCTGCCGTGTCCGGTAGGACACGTTCGCCGTGTTCGCCCAGTTCTCGAGCTTCTCGAAGTTCGGCACGATGAGCGCGGACAGGAACTTCTGGCGGTCTCCGATCAGGACGGCCGACGCGACGAAGCGGACGGCCTTGAGCGCGGCCTCGATCGGGGCCGGCGCGATGTTCTTGCCGTACGCGTTGATCAGGATCTCCTTCTTGCGGTCCGTGAGCGTGAGGTACCCGTCGAGGTCGAACGAGCCGATGTCGCCGGTCTGGAACCAGCCTTCCGCGTCGAAGACGCTCGCGGTCTCCTCGGGCTTTCTCCAGTACCCGCCGTCCATGATGCTCGGCCCTTTCGCGAGCACCTCCCCGTCCGGAGCGAGCGTCAGCGACACCCCGGGAATCGCCCGACCGACCGTGCCGAGGCGCCACTCGCCCGGCCGGTTGCACGAGAGGACGGGGCTCGTCTCCGTCAGGCCGTAGCCCTCGTAGACCTCGACTCCGGCGCTCCAGAAGAAGACCGCGACGTCGTACGCGAGCGGCGCGCCGCCGGAGATCGCGAAGCGGAAGCGCCCGCCGAGGCGCGCCCTGATCTTCGAGAAGACGAGCCGATCCGCGATCCGGTATCGGAGCCTCAGGAAGAACGGGGGCTTCTCGCCGGCCTCCACGGCCTGCAGGTGCATCAACCCGGTCCGGACGCCCCACTCGAAAATCAGCCGCCGCAGCGCGGGCGCCGCGTCCACGGCGTTCCGGACGCGGGCGAGCATCTTCTCGTAGACGCGCGGGACCGCGGCGAAGCAGTGCGGCCTCACCTCGGCGAAGTTGTCGGAGAGCTTGTCGATCGACTCGGCGTACGTGATCGACGTCGCGCGCGAGAAGTAGAGGTAGTCCACCATCCTCTCGAAGACGTGGGACAGGGGAAGGAACGAGAGCGCGACCATGTCCGGCGTCACGTCGAAGAGCGTCGAGCAGGTTCCGACGTTCGAGACGACGTTGCCGTGCGTGAGGATCGCGCCTTTCGGCTCGCCCGTGGTCCCCGACGTGTAGATCATCGTCGCGAGATCCGACGGGAGGACCGACGCGGCGCGCTCCTCCCACGCCTCGGGATCCACGGCGAGCGCCGCGAGCCCTTTCTGGACGACAGTCTCGAAGGGAACGGCCTTGCCCTGACTCCAGGGCACGGACTCGAGGACGACGATCGTCCTCAGGTCCGGGCAGCGCTCCCGCACGTCGAGGACTTTCTGGAGCTCGATCGCGTTCGAGACGACGACGACCTTCGCGAGGGAGTCCCTCAGGATGTACTCGACCTGTGGGGCGAGGTACGTCGTGTAGATGGGCACCGTGAGCGCGCCGAGCGACAGCGCCGCGAAGTCCGCCATCGGCCACTCCGGCCGGTTCTCGGACAGGATCGCGACCCGGTCCTGCCGGTCGACGCCGAGGAGAGCGAGGCCGAGGGCGAGCCCCTTCGTGCGCTCCCCGAAATCCGCGGCGGAGAGAGATACCCACGCGCCGTTTACCTTCGAGACGAGGAGGTCCGGCTTCCCGCTCGCGACCGCGTGCCGGAAGTAGTCGACGAGATTCTTCGCGGAAAGTGCTTCCTTCACGTGCGTTGTGCCTCGATTATGCCGAATCGCGGTCGGACCACGCCTAGAGCACCGTGAGGGCCACGGCGAGGACGTCCGTGCACCCCGCCCGGATTTCCTCGAGGACGGACGGGTCGGGGCTGCGGTCGACCTGGATCCGGGCACAAGCGGCCTCGGCGCCCGCAAAGACGACGTTCTCGGTGTGCTGAACGTTGATCCCTGCCGCCTTCAGGACGCCGAACACGTGCGCGAGGACGCCGACACGGTCCCGATGCCGGACGGACAGGAGGTGCGTCGCGGGCGTGCGGCTCGCGAGGTTGACCGCGTTCGGGATCTCTCCCGCCGCCGCGAAGGCGGCCACGATCCGGACCGTTTCGGCCGCAATCGCGTTTTGCGCCTGCTCGGTGGACGCCCCGACGTGATGCGAGCCGACGACGCCGGGCAGCCTCACGATCTCGTCCTCGAACACACCCGTCCCTCCGGCGGGCTCCTTCTCGAAGACGTCGAGGCCGGCCCGGATCCCCCGCTCGGCGATCGCCTTCCGGAGCGCTCCGGCGTCCACGACCTCGCCCCGGCTCGTGTTCACGAAGAACGAGCCCGGCTTCAGAGCCTCGAAGAACTCCCGATCCAGGATCCCCCGGGTCTCCTTCGTCAAGGCGCAGTGGACCGTCACGGCGTCCGACGCCGCCGCGAGCGCGTGGATCGAGTCGGCCCGCGCGACACCGAGACGTTCCGCCCCGTCGTCGTCGAGCGACCGGCTCCACGCGACCACGGGCATGCCGAACGCCTGGGCCCGCGTCACGACCTCGAGGCCGATCGCCCCGAGCCCGATCACTCCGAGCGTCCGACCCGCGAGCCCCCTCGCCTTGCCGTATTCGGCCTTGTTCCAGACGCCGTTGCGGAGGTCGACCGTCTGCTCGACGAGGCGCCGGTCCAGCGCGAGGAGCAGCCCCCAGGCGAGCTCCGCGACGGCGATCGCGTTCTTGCCGGGGCAGTTCGAGACCGCGACCGCGCGGGCCGAGGCGGCCGCGAGGTCGATCGTGTTGACCCCGGCGCCCGCCCGGACGATCAAGGCAAGGCCGGAGCCCTTCTCGATCTCGGCCGCGCTCACCTTCGTCGAGCGGACGACGAGGACGTCGGCCCGCGTTCCGGCGAGCCGGGCGCCTAGCGATTCCCCCTCGAGCTTCGGCTCGTACAGGACCTCACAGCCGAGCGCCGCGAGGCCGGCGAGCCCGGACTCCTCGAACTTGTCGGCGACGAGGACTCTCATGGTCTCCCTCGAAGGCTTAGAAGCGGTGGACGAAGAGGCCCGAGCGCAGCTTCGGCTCGAACCAGGTGGACTTCGGCGGCATCGTGACGCCGGCGTCGGCGATCGCCATGACGTCGGAGATCTGCGTCGGATACATCGCGAACGCGACCGCGCCGCGGCCCGAGCGCACGCGCTCCTCGAGCTCCTTCGTGCCGCGAATCCCGCCGACGAACTCGATGCGCGGGTCCGTGCGCGGGTCGCCGATGCCGAGGACCGGGGCGAGCAGGCGGTCCTGGAGGATGGAGACATCGAGGGCAGCGACCGGGTCCTTCGATGAGACCGGCTCCTTCGGGGTAAGGGTCTGCCAAGTTTCTTCGAAGAACATCGAAAACGTCCCGCGGCGGCGAGGTTCGGGCGTGTCGGCGGGCGCGACCGCGAATTTCCCTCTTAAACCTTCCAAGAAATCTTCTCTTTTTCTTCCCCCAAGGTCCTTGACCACCCGGTTGTACGGGAGGATCGCGAGCTGGCGGTCCGGAAAGATCGCCGCCGGGAACCAGTTCACCGGGTGGTCGTCGGCGAGCGGGCCCTTGGCGGCCAGCGCCGCGCGGGCACGCGACGCGCTCGCGCAGCGGTGATGGCCGTCGGCGACGTAGAGGAGCGGCACGGCCGCGAACGCGGAGACGAAGAACGCGGTATCCGACTCGGAGACGAGCCAGAGCGTGTGCCGGACGGAATCCGGCGCCTCGAAGTCGAATTCGGGCCTGCCCGCCGTCACGGACGCGACGCGCGCGTCGATCGTGTCGACGGCGCGGTACGTGAGGAAGACGGGCTCGGCGTGCGCGGACTGCGTCAGGAGGTGGCGGACGCGGTCGTCCTCCTTGTCGCGGCGCGTCTTCTCGTGCTTGCGGATGACGTCGGAGTCGTAGTCGTCGACGGAGCAGGCCCCCACGAACCCGTCCTGCGACCGGCCGCGCCACGTCTGTCGGTAGACGAGAAGGCGCGGCACGGGATCCAGGACGAGCGTCCCGTCGGCGAAGAAGCGGTCGAGGTTCTCCCGCCCCTTCGCGTAAACCTCGTCTGCGTGAATGTCGGTCGCCTCCGGAAGGTCGATCTCGGGGCGGCAGACGTGAAGGAAGGAGACGGAATTGCCGGCCGCGAGGGCGCGAGCTTCCTGCGTGTCGACGACGTCGTAGGGAACGGAGGCGACGCGCGGAGCGAGCGCCTTCGGCGGGCGGCCGGAAGGAAACGGGCGGATTCGGGCCATGGGCGAAGAGTATCAACCGGCCGCCCGGGACGGGGCGCCGGGCGTCCCGGCTTGCCCTGGGTGCTAGACTTTTTCGATCGATCGGACCCCGGATGGGTGAAAGGAACCCGCGGAATGAAACTGTACGTCGGCAACCTGTCCTATGGCGTGAATGATTCGTCTCTCCGGGCCCTGTTCGAGGCGTACGGCGCGGTGGAGTCCGCCACCGTCGTCGCCGACCGCGATTCGGGCCGCTCCAAGGGTTTCGGCTTCGTGGAGATGAGCGACGCGGACGCCCAGAAGGCGATCCAGGCGCTCAACGGCTCCCAGCACGACGGCCGGACGATCCGTGTCAACGAGGCGCGCCCGAAGACCGACGCGCCCCGCGGGCCGAGGGGCCCCCGCTGATCCGTCCGGGCGTGCCGCACCGCGCCCCGCTCTGGCTCAAGAGAATCCTGACGGCCGCGATCCTCCCGATCGCGGCCTTTTTTCTCGCGGCCGCCGCCGGCCCGAAGGGCGACGACCTCGTCTTCACGGGGGCGCGCGTCGTGGACGGAACGGGCGCCCCGTGGTTCCGGGCAGACGTCGCCGTGTCGGGCGGACGCATCGCGGCCGTCGGCCGGCTGCCGGAAGCGCGTCTCGCCCGCGCGACCCGGAGGATCGACGCTTCGGGCCTCTTCCTCGCTCCGGGGTTCATCGACCTCCTCGGCCAGTCGGAATACAACGTTCTCGTCGACCCGCGCGCCGCGTCGAAGGTCACGCAGGGGATCACAACCGAGGTCACGGGCGAGGGCAGCTCGATCGCTCCGAACAACGAGCGGATGTTCCGCGACGCCGAGCTCACGTGGCAGCACTACGGCGTGCGCGCAGACTTCTTCACGCTCGCGGACTACTTCGCGCGCTTCGCGAAGGCCCCGCCGACGATCAACCTCGGCACCCTCGTCGGGAGCGGCTCGCTGCGCGACCTCGTGATCGGTGGCGAGAACCGGCGCGCGACGGCCGCCGAGCTCGCGCGCATGTGCGACGAGGTCGACAGGGCGATGCGGGACGGCGCGCTCGGGCTTTCGTCGTCTCTCCAGTACGTGCCCGACATCTACAACTCCACCGAAGAGATCGTCGCCATGGCGAAAGCCGCGGCGCGGCACGGCGGCGTGTACTTCATCCACCAACGCTCCGAGGGGAACACGATCGACGCGTCGCTCGACGAGGTGTTCCGGATCGCGCGTGAGGCGCGCATCCCGACGAACGTCTGGCATCTCAAGACCGCCTACAAGCGCCACTGGGGCCACATGCCCGCCGTCCTCGCCCGCCTCGAGGCCGCGCGGGCCGGGGGCCTCGACGTCGCGGCGAACCAGTACCCGTGGACCGCCGCGTCGAATCCGCTCTCGTCGTGCCTGCCGCCGTGGATGCGCGAGGGCGGCAACGAAAAGCTCCTCGTGCGGCTGAAGGACCCGGCTCTCCGGGCCCGCGCGAAGGCCGACATGGACAAGGACGCCGACGACTGGGACAACCAGTACTACGGCAGCGGGGGCCCGTCGCGCATCCTCGTCTCGACGGTCCTCTCGCCGGCGCTCAAGCACCTCGAGGGGAAGTCGATCGACGAGATCGCGAAAGCGGAGAAGAAGGACCCGCGCGACGCCCTCATGGACGTCGTCCTCGCCGACAGCGGCCGCTCGTCGTGCATCTTCTTCTGCATGGACGAGGGCGACGTGAAGGCGGCGCTCGCACACCGGCTCGTGTCGTTCTGCACCGACTCGGGGGCTGCCGCCACGGACGGCATCCTGTCCGAGGAGAAGTCCCATCCGCGCGGCTGGGCCTCGACCGCCCGCATTCTCGGAACGTACGTCCGCGACGAGAAGCTCCTCCCCCTGGAGGAGGCCGTCCGCAAGATGACGTCCTTCGCGGCATCGCGCGCCGGGCTCGGGGACCGGGGCCTCCTGAAGGAGGGCTTCCCCGCCGACCTCGTCGCGTTCGACCTCGCAAACGTGAAGGCCGTCTCGACGTACGCCGACCCGCTCCACTACTCAGAGGGCTTCCCGTACGTCGCCGTGAACGGGCAGCTCGTCGTGGACGGCGGGCGGATCACGGCGGAGCGTCCGGGGCGGGCGCTCCTCGGGCCGGGTTACGCACCCTGACGGGCGCTACCGGGCGGTGACGACGGCGGCCTGGATCATGGTCGTGCCGAGATCGGCGGCTCGGAAGGTGGCGCGTGTCTTCTGCCACTTCCCGAGCAGTTCGACGACGAGGTCGCTGATCCGCAGCAGGTTCTCCTTGCTCGAGCCGCCGAGGTGCGGCGTCATGAGGACGTTTGGCGCCGAGAGGAGCGGGCTGTTCGGGTCGGGCGGGTCGCTCAGGTACACGTCCGTCGCATACGCGCGGACCTTTCCGGAGGAGAGCGCCTGGGCGAGATCCGGCTCGACGACGATGGAGCCCCGCGCCGTGTTCACGAGGATGACGCCGTCCTTCATCTTCGCGATCGTGTGCTCGTTCACGAGGCCGCGCGTCTCGGGCGTCGCCGGCACGTGGAAGCTGATGACGTCGGCGCGCACGATGAGCTCGTCGAGGTCGTCCACGAGCTCGGCGAGCGCGTGATTCGCGATCTGCGGGTCGTAAGCGAGGACCTTCATCCCGAAGGCCTGGGCGCGGCGGGCGACCTCGGTACCGATGAGGCCGGCGCCGACGAGCCCGAGCGTCTTTCCGTAAAGCTCCGTGCGCTTGAGCTCCTTCTTGAGGAAGCGCCCCTGCTTCATCCCGACGTGGCCCTCGACGAGACGGTTCGGGACGGCGAGGAGGAGCGCCATCGTGAGCTCGGCGACCGCGACCGAGGAGGCCCGCGGCGTGTTCTTGACGTCGATCCCGCGTTCGCGGCAGGCCTGGATGTCGACGTTGTCGAGCCCGACACCCCCACGGATCACGAGCTTGAGGTTCGGCGCCCCCGCGAGGTATTCCCGGGTCACCTTCGTCTTGGACCTCACGAGGACGACCTCGGCCTCTTTCAGGCGGGCGGCGTCCGTGAACACCTCGCCGAGCGGCGCGAGCCGTCCCGGGAGGGACTCGTCGAAGGAATCGGCGATCAGGATCTTCATCGGGTCCTCCTGCTTGCCGGGACGGTCCCTGCCCGACGGGCGGGCGGACCTCCCCTCTCCAAGTTGAGGGCAGGGCGGACGGCGAGCCATGATGAAGAGGAATCAGATAGGGGGAGAAGAGCGGGGATTTCTTAGAAAGTAAGAAGAAGAGAGCCGCAGGCGCGGCCTCCGCCGCCGATCGGCCCCGGCGCTCTTCCCATTCAGAAGAAATCTTCAGCCCTTCGGCCGGCGGATGAGGTCGACCGCCTCGGCGAGGACCGGCTTCCCCTCGCCGTTCTCCTCCCGCGCCGCGGGCTCCCGGGGCGGCTTCGGGTCGCCCTCACCCGGCGCCAGGAAGAGGTTGCTCTCCACTCCGTGCTGCTTCGTGTACATGTCCCAGTAGCGGCCGCGCCGCGCGAAGAGCGCCTCGTGCGTGCCGTGCTCGACGATCAGGCCGTTCTCGACGACGAGGATCTGGTCCGCCCGCCGGATCGTGGAAAGCCGGTGGGCGATCACGAACGTCGTCCGGCCCTTCATGAGGAACGAGAGACCCTGCTGGATGAGAGCCTCCGACTCCGAGTCGAGACTCGAGGTCGCCTCGTCGAGGATCAGGATGCGCGGGTCCGCGAGGATCGCGCGCGCGATCGAGACGCGCTGCCGCTGGCCCCCGGAGAGCTTGACGCCCCGCTCGCCCACGATCGTGTCGTACTTCTTCTCGAACCCCTCGGCGAACTCGTCCACGCGCGCGATGCGGCAGGCCTCGAGGATCTGCTCTTCGGGCGCGTCCGGGCGCGAGAACGCGACGTTCTCGCCGATCGTCCCGTCGAACAGGAACGTCTCCTGCAGGACGACGCCGAGGGCCGTGCGGTAGGAGTCCAGGCGCACGGTCGAGAGGTCCACGCCGTCCACGACGACCCGCCCGCCCGTCGGCACGTGGAACGCGGCGACGAGGCCGATGATCGTGGACTTGCCCGAGCCCGAAGGGCCCACGAGGGCCGTCACGGTGCCCGGCGCGGCGCGGAAGGAGATCCCGTGGAGGACCTCCTTGCCCTCGTCGTAGGCGAAGCGCACGTCCTCGAACGCGAGATCGCCCGCGATCGACTCCAGCGCGACCGTCCGGTTCGGATCGGCGTCCTCCCGGCTCTCCGAGAGGATCTCGCGCGTCCTCTCGAGGCCGGCGAGCGCCTCGGTGAGCTGGGTTCCGATCGCGACGATCTGGAAGATCGGGGCCACGAGGAACCCGAGGAAGACCGTGTACGTGAAGAAGCCGCCGAGCGTGAGCGTTCCCGCGAGGATCTGGCGCGTGCCGACGAACATGACGACGGCCCCGACGATCCCGAGGAGCACCGTCGAGGAGAGGCTCATGACGCTCGTGGACGTGAGAGTCTTGAGGACGTTGTCGAGGAGGCGCTGCACGCCCGCGGCGAACGTCCTCTCCTCGCGCCCCTCCGCGTGGTAGCCCTTCACGACGCGGACGCCGCCCAGCGACTCGGAGAGCCGCCCCTGGACCTCCGCGTGGAGCTTCGCGCGCTCGCGGAAGATGGGCCGGATCGTCCCGAACGCCTTGTTGAGGACGAGGCCGAACCCGACGAGGAACGCGAACGCCATGAGCGTCATCGTCGCGCTGATCGTGAAGAGGACGACGAGCGCGATCGCGGCCGTGAGGAGGCCCCCCGCGAACTCGACGAGTCCCGTCCCGATCAGGTTCCTCACGCCCTCGACGTCGCTCATGATCCGCGAGACGAGCGCGCCCGTCTTGTTCGCGTCGAAGTAGGCGACGGGCAGCCGGCCGACGTGCGCCTGCACCTTGCGGCGCAGCTCGGCGATGAGGCGCTGCGCGGCCTTCGAGAGGAGCTGCGTGAGCGAGAAGGACGTGATCCCCTGGATGATCGTCGCCGCGACGACCGCGGCGAGGAGCGGAACGAGCTTCTCCGTATGGCGCTTCCCGATCACGTCGTCGATGAGGAACTTCGTCGAGGCCGGGAGGACGAGGCCCGAGACGCGGTTGACCGCCATGAGGACCATCCCGAGCGCGAGGATCCCCTTGCGCGGCTCGACGAGGGCCTTGATGTCCGGGACGAGCGCCCTCAGGCGTTCCACCTTCGGAGGCTTCGGGCCCTCCTGGCGGAGCCTGCCGCCCGCCCGTTCCGGGTTCGGGAGGCGACCCATCGGGCTCTTTATCGCGGCCACGCGGTCTCCTCCTCCGAGAAGGCGATGCCCCGCGCGGCAAGGCCGGCGACGAACGCGTCCCAGAGGACCGCGTCGCGCCCGAGTGACTCCGGCGGGTGGACGCCTGGCTTTCGGAACGTCCCGCCCGCGAGCAGGTGAACGCCGATCACGCACGGGTACCCGGTCGTCCGCGCCATCGAGGTCGCGCCGGTCTTCGGATCGGTCCGGTCGAAGAGGCCGTGGACGAGGCCGAAGCGGTCGCCGCCGCGCGTCCCAACGGACTCGATGCGAAGGACCGTGAATTCCTCCTCTTCCGGCGCGCGCTTCCACTGGGGGAAGAGGAGCGCCTCCGCGACCGCGCGCGGCGCGACGCGCACGCCGCCGGCCTCGACCGGCGTTTCCGAGAAGAAGCCGGCGTCCCTCAGAAGCCGCATCTTCTCGGCGTGGCCGGGCCAGCGCAGAGTCCTCTCGCAGAGGTTCTTCGCCTTCACCGTCGTCAGGACCGTGCGCAGGCCGTCGCTCAGGAAGCTCTCGAGCGTCCCGATGCCGGGCGCCTCGAACGGCGCCACCTCGGAGAGCGCGGGTTTCGTGACGATCCGGCCGTCCTCGACGAAGCGTGCCGGCCGCGTGTACTCCTCGAGGACGTCCGTCGGCGAGAACACGGCGCAGTATTCCCACGGCGGGACGCGCGTGAACGGGAGGCCGCCGACGGAGATCACGACCGACTCGAGCGTGTCGCAGCGCGCGGCGGCGCGGCCGCACGCGAGGTTCGAGAGGCCGGGCGAGACGCCGCAGTCGACGATCGCGGCGACGCCCTTCGACTTCGCGAGCGCGTCGAGGACGAGCGGGTCCTCGGGCGCGAAGGAGATGTCCGAGATCGGCCTTGCCGCATTCGAGGACGGTCTTCAGCATCGCGTGGCCGAGGAAGCCCGGCACCGCTCCCGCGACCACGTCCGCGTCCGCGACGGCCTGGGCGATCGCCGCGGCGGGACGAGAGGTCTGCGCGACGCGTCGCGAGGCGCGGCACCCCCGCGAGGGCGCCGAGCGCGGCCTCGCTCCGGTCGTACGCCGTGACGTCGAAGCCGTCCTCCGCGAGCGTCCGCGCGACGAACGCTCCGACGAGCCCGGCTCCGAGGACGGTCACGCGCGGCATGGGAGGACGATTATGGGGTCTCACCAGAACGTCGTGATCTCGTCGCCCCGCCGAGGGGGGGCAGTTCGGAGACGCGCGGGTCGCCCCGGCGCAGGCCGAGCCCCCACGCTCTCCCTTCCCAGCCGGCCGCGAGGTGCGCCTTCGCCGCATACGGCAGCATGTCCAGTCGGTACGTGAAGAGGACCCAGGGACACGAGGCCGGGTCGAGCGCCGGGACTTCCGCCATCCAGGTGCCCTTGCGCGCGCCCTCCCGGAAGAGCGAGTCGATGTACCACTCGCGCGTGCATGGCGGAAGAAAGTAGGCCATTCCCGAAGGGTCGAAGATCCGCTCCGAAGGCGACGCGACGCGGCGCAGGAGCCGGAGGGCTTCGACCTCGGGTTCGCGGGGGATCCGAGCGAGTTCCAGTAGGCTGCGCCGACCGGGCTGTGCGCGGCGAACGTCTGGAAGCCCACCGCCGCGGCGACCGCCGCGAGGGCGGGGAGGCGCGCCGGACCCCGGGCCCAGGCTGCGCCGCGACGCGCGAGAAGGATCGCGGCAAACGGCGCCGGCAGCGCCAGCATGTACGGCCAGGGCATGGGGTGGATGAACGGGAACCCGAGCGTGACGGCGAGGAAGAGAAGCGCCCAGACGTCCGCGTCCTCGCGCCAGCCGGGCGGGCGCAGCCGCACGACCTCGAGGATCGCCCCGATGGCTGCGGCGAAGGCAGCCAGCCAGAACGTGAGATCGCGGACGAACGTCGTCGCTACCGAGGACTGCCACGGCCAGAGCCGCGCCGTCGAAGCTCCGAGCCTCGAGAACACGACGTCGGTCGCGAAGACGTCCGGGAGAATCCCGCAGGCTGCCGCGACCGCCAGCCACGCCGCCGCAACGACCCCCGCGCCCGAGACGAGCCTCACGAGCTTGCGCCGGTCGCCCGCGGAGCGCGCGACCCCGAATGCGAACACGGCAGCTCCGAGGAGGAGCCCCTTGACGTGGTGCGCCGCGACGAAAGCGGCGGCGCCCCCGAGGAGAGGGAAGTCCGTCTCGCGTGCCCGGACGACGAGGCCGAAGGCGACCAGGAGCCCGAGGAGGATTGCCGCGTCGTACCGGAACTCGACGCCGTGCGCAACGAACGCGTAGGACAGGAGCGTCAGGCAGACGGCGGCCGCCGCCTGGCCCGCGGACGCAGACGCCCGCCGTGCGGCCCACGCGAGCGCCGCGAGGACCGAAACCGACGTGAGGAGACGCAGGACGAGGAACAGCGCGCCCGGGTCGTCGATCGCGCGCGCCGCGACGCCTGCCGCGAGCGTCGCCGGCATCGCGAATGGCGGAGATGCCGGAATGCGGCCCGTGAGAAGCCATCCGGAGCGGAGCACGAGCGCCTCGTCGAAGTGGAGGCGGCGCAGGGAGCCGACAATCATGAACAGGGCCGCGAGCAAGACCGCGGCTCGATCACCGCCCAGGGAACCACCTTGCCGGCAATCGTCTCGCCGGGCAGCTCGTCTCCTCTCACGGGAAGGTCTGCACGGGCCCGCGGGCCGAAATCCGTGTGAGCGCGTCTCGGACTTCGACGTCGTCGCGATCCCGTGCCGCGAGCCGTTCGATCAGATCCTGGCGATCGCCGGCCGCCCTAAGGGACGGCCTGACTGCAGCGATCGCCCGAAGGAGATTTCGTCGACGGCCGCGTTCGAACAGGTAGTCGAGGCCCTCGAGCCGATCGGGCAAGGGAGCACGGGGCTCAAGGGCGACGTCGCTCCACGCGGATTCGGCCATCGGCCCGCCGATCGGTCGCAGGAGCCGCGCCCGAAGGGCGAGACGCGCCGGGTCGGCGGCATCGCGCCAGACGCTCTCGAGTCGGTTGACAGCCACCAGCCGGAGAAGCCTACGGTAGATCTCGAGGCTGCCGCTGGGCGGACCCGGAACGACCTGCCTTCCAACTAGCCGGGCACCCTCAAAGTCTCCGTGCTGAAGGCGATAGGCTCCCAGAAGGGCCGCGGGCGCCCCGGGAACGGCGTGGGTCCACTCCTCGATCGCCTGAAGCGCACCTTCGTAGCGCGACATCGCGTCGAGCGCGGGCGCCCGGTCTCCGCCGAGGGGCCCGAGGTCGTAGGCCGAAGCGCCCGTACCGCGCTCGTCCTGACTCCCGAACGGGAACGTCTCCAGCACCCTCACCAGCTCCTCGAACCGTCCAGTCCGGAACAGCACACGGCCGAGCTCCTTCCGCGGGTACGCGTTGCCCGACCGCGTCTCGCGGATTGTCGCGGACCGAAGTGGATCTCGCTCGCCCAGAGTTCATTCTGCTGCTCGTGGCGAAGGGAAAGGTCGAGACGCCCGCGACCGCCGCGACGACGAGCAGCCTCCGGGGGACGAGCGGCAATCCCGACACGAGAATCGACGACGCGATCGCAAGACCAGCCAGCGGAAGGTAGAGCAAGCGGTCCGCCGCGACGACATTGTTGAGGATCGGGACGATGTGAAGCACGGGAAGCAGCGCCGCGAGAGCAAGGGCGACCATTGCGACGACGTGCGGGACCAGCTTGCGGAGACCCAAGAGACACGCGATCGCGACCAGGGCGAGAACGCCAACGCCAGCCGCCGCGACCCAGGGTTGTGGCGCCATCACGTTTCCGATCTGGATCTTCGGATGCAGTGGATCGAGAATCATCCCGGCAAACGTCGCGATCGCCTCGAGCACGACGAGGGGCCGCTTGCTCCCGATCAGGTCGGGCGCCGTGTCGTATGGCAGCGCCAAGTGGCGCGCGACGAGAAACAGCACCAGCACGACGACGAGGGGCAGAACCCGCCTGGCGGCGCGGCTCAGAGCGTCCGGGGCGGGACGCTCCCGCGTCCATTCGAGGAAGAAGAGCGCGGGCAGCAGCGCAGCAGCCACCTCCTTGCAGCCGAGGCCGACCGCGAAGAGTCCGGCCACGGCAAGCCTTCGCGGGCGGCGTTCCCCATCCCACAGGAGCAGGCCGAGGAGGACGGGCGTCGTGGCGAGAACGTCCGTGCGGCCCGAGATCCACGTGACGCTTTCCGTGAGACGCGGCGCGAGGCCCCAGAGCGCCGCGGCAAGGGCGGCGGCAATTCGGGAAGCGCTGAATCGTCTCGCAACCGCGAAGAGCAGGGTGACGTTGAGGAGATGAAACGCGAGGTTCGTCGCGTGAAAGCCCGCGGGTGAAAACCCCATACCGCGTAGTCGGCGGCGTAGCTCAGGGTCACGACGGGTCGGTAGTACGGCCGCGCATACCGAAACCGGCCCGAGGCCCAGAACGGCGAACTCAGGACCGACCCGAGCGAGGCGGCGGATCTCAGCGCGGGGTTCTCCACAATGAGAGGCCGGTCGTCCCAGAGGAATGGCCCGTTTAGGGCGTTATCGTAGGCGAAGGTGACGACGGCGAGGACCGCCACGATGAGGGTCGCAGACGACAGCGAAGACCACCCCGGAAACCCGCGGTCCGCCGCTTGCATCTTTCCAAATGCTAGCACCGGGACCCGGGTGCCGACCGCGGGGCAAGCTGCCTCCTGTCGCGGCGAAGCGCGAAGACGGCCTCGTGTGTCATGACGGCGGTCACCGTCACGCTATGAAAGAATGAGATGTGCCTCCCTCTGCACCGGAACCGCGCAGCCGCCTCGCGAACCGCCTCCAGGCGGTGCTCGTCGACCCAGGCGACTCGCGCCCAAGCAGCCGGCCGAGCTCGCCCGAGTGCGGCGTCAGCACGGTCGCCGCGGAGCGATCGAACGGCTCGAGCGCCGAAGAGCCCGTCCGCGTCGACGACCGCCGGCAGCGCCGGTCTCCTCGAGCAGCCGTCGAACGAGTCGTCCGCCGGTCGGCGCCGCGGCCGAGCCCAGGCCCGATACGCGTAGCGAGCCCCGGTTGTCGCCGCCTCGAAAGCCTCGTCGATCGGTCGTTTGACCGCCTCGAGGATCCCCGCCTCGAGGGGGGCGTGAATCGACTCCTGCGGCACGCAGACGGTGACGTAGCCGGCATCCGAGCGGAACGCGGCCGAGGCGGTCGAGGCTCACTGCTCCTGTCATCCCCGGCGACCCGCCGACGACGATCTACGTGGCCGGCGCGGTACTTGTTGTCCGTCGGGTCGCTTCCTCGGGGACCGCGGCGAGGAGCTCACGGGTGACGAGCCGGTGCTCTCGTCTCGCCTCTGGGGCGAGCCCGATGTCGGCGACGACGACCTCGCCGGCGTGGAAGCGCCCCGGCGCGACTTCGAGGCCGACCTTGCGGCCGTGCATCGTCACGGTCGCGTCGGCCCGTACAGCCGCACCCTCCGATCTCGCCGGTGTCGGCGTTGACGCCCGACGGGGAGGTCGACGGCGACCACCGGCACCCCCGCGGCGTTGACGGGCCTCGATCGCCGCGGCCGCGTCAGGTCTCGGCTCGCCGTGGAAGCCCGTACCCGAACAGCGCGTCGATCAGGACGTCGCCCTCCGTTCCCTCCGCCGCCGTTGGGGCCCGGCGGCCCGCAGCAGCTCGAGGCCCACGCCGGCCGTCGCCCCCGTTCGCGCCGCTGCCGCAGACCGCGCCGAACGACCGGGCGTCCGGGTGCCGGCGCAGCGCCTCCTCGGCGACCGCGCGCCCGGCCCGCTCCATCAGCGTCGGGACGTCGTGACCGGCCTCGGCGGCCTTCATCTCCTCGGCGGTGTACAGCGGCTCGCAACATGCCGGCAACAGCAGACGGCAGCGGCGAGCTCGCGCGAATGCGTCACGCGAGACGGTCGAGCTCCGCTCTCACGCCCCGGCCCCGCTCCGCCCATGGCCCACGCGACACGGCCGGAGAGCCGCACGTCCGGCTTCGGCCGTCCCGCGATCTCGACGTCCCGCCACGCGAAGGCGCGCGCGACGCCGAAGCCGATCGCCTTCCCGACCGCCTCCTTGCCGGCGAAACGGGCGGCGTAGTGCTGCGCCGGGTTTGGGCCGTGGAGTCGCAGTAGCGGCGCTCCTCCTCGCGTGAAGCAGCGCTCGCGGAACGACGGGTACCGCTTCGAGCGGCGCGCCGGATGCGCTCGATCTCGATCAGGTCGACGCCGACGGTGGTCACCGGTGAGCCATCCGGTGGGTACGTCGAATTCGCCGGACGGGTCACC
>CAWIIN010000002.1:0-1897500 GCA_963836285.1 uncultured Acidobacteriota bacterium
GACGCTGCTCTTCCTCTTCCAGCTCTTCTGGGCGCGCCGGCGACAGGAGGCGTCCGCGCCGGAGCCGACGTCCTGGGCCCTCGCGTCGGTCGCGCAGTTTTTCTCCGCGATCTACGGCGGCTACTTCGGGGCGGGCGTCGGAATCGTTATGCTCGTGATCCTCGGGTCGCTCGGCCTCACGGACATCCACGCGATGAACGGGCTCAAGAACTTCTTCGGGATCTGCATCAACAGCGTCGCGGCGGCCTACTTCATCTTCCGCGGCGCCGTGGACTGGCCGCTCGCCCTGATCATGACGGCGGGCGCGGTCATCGGGGGATTCGTCGGAGCGACCTTCGCGCGCCGGATCGGGAAGGAGAAGGCCCGCGTCGCGGTCGTCGCCATCGGTCTCGGAATCACGGTCGTCCTTTTTCTCCAACGCCACTGATGTCGCGCCGGGGGACCCGGCCGCGCGAAAGGAGACACGCACATGCCGGCACGCAACGCCAGCGCCGTCTGGACAGGGGATCTGAAGAGCGGGAAGGGTTCGATGAAGCTTGGGAGCGGGGCGTTCGAGGGGGCGTTCTCGTTCCAGTCGCGTTTCGAGGAGGGGACGGGCACGAATCCCGAGGAGCTCGCGGGCGCCGCGCACGCAGGCTGCTTCTCGATGGCGTTCGCGAACGAGCTCTCCAAGGCGGGGTTCGTCCCGACGCGCGTCGCGACGACCGCGAAGGTCCATCTCGAAAAAGGCGACGCGGGCTTTTCGATCACACACATCGACCTCGCGACGGAAGCGCAGGTTCCCGGGATCGACAACGCGAAGTTCCAGGAGATCGCGCAGACGGCGAAAAAGGGCTGCCCGATCTCGAAGCTGTTCACGGGGGCGCAGATCAACCTCGACGCGAAGCTCGTCTCGTGAGTCCTCGCGCGGCGCTCCGCGCCGTGCGACCCGGGTTGAAGAGGAAGACTTCTTAGAAGGGGAAGAGGGCATGGGAGAAACAGCCCGCCTCGTCTTCGCGTATTCATGGCAAAACGCTGGATAGCAGGAGGCATCAATGATGAAACCGCGCCGCAGCATTCTTACTTTCAAAGGAATTCTTCTTCTTTCTCTTTCTCTTCTCCTGGGGCCCATCGCATTCGCCGAGGACAAGCCCGCGGCGGCGGCGAAGCCGCCCACCGCGGCCATGAGCCAGGACGAGGCGACGAAGGCCTGGATGGCGTTCGCGACGCCCGGCGCGCCTCACAAGGCGCTCGAGATGACGGCCGGCACGTGGGACGTGAAGACGAAGGTCTGGATGGCGCCCGGCGCGCCGCCCCAGGAAACGTCCGGCACGTCCGAGAACAAGATGATCCTCGGCGGCCGCTTCCTCGAGCAGCACTACGAGGGAACGATGATGGGGCAGCCCTTCAGCGGAATCGGCACGACGGGCTACGACAACTACAAGAAGAAGTTCGTGTCGACCTGGGTCGACTCGATGGGCACGGGGATCTTCACGATGACGGGCACCGCCGACAAGTCGGGCAAGGTCATCACGTCCTGGGGGATGATGGACGACCCCGCCGCGAAGCGATCCATGAAGTCCAAGTCGGTCGTCACGATCGTCGACGCGGACCACCACACTTACGAGGCCTGGCACGTGCTGCCCGACGGCAAGATGACGAAGGACATCGAGATCCACTACACGCGCAAGAAGTAGGTCAGAGCCTCTTCAGGGCCTCGAGCGCGGGCTCGAGCGCCTGGCGGCGCCTGAAGAAGTCGGCCCACGGGTCGCGCTTCTTCAGGCGCGCGGCGAAGTCCCCGATCGTGAAGTCTTCGGCGCGCACGGAGGGGACGACCTCCTCCCACGCGAGGGGCGTCGAGACGGGCGCGTGCGGGCGGCGCCTCACGGAATAGGGCGACACGACCGTCTGCCCGAAGGCGTTCCGGAAGGAGTCGAGGAAGACGCGTCCCTTGCGGGCCGCGATCCGCATCTCCATCGTGAGGTCCTTCGGCCACGCGGCGGCGAGTCGCGCCCCGAGAGTCTTCGCGAACCAGGTGACGGCCTCCGTGTCGGGGCCCCGCCGGATCGGGACGAAGACGTGCAGACCTTTTCCGCCCGACGTCTTCGGGTACGAGACGAGGTCGAGCGCGTCCAGGGCCTGCTTGACCTTGAGCGCCGCGCCGACGGCGTCCGTGATGAGCCCCGAGTCGGGATCGAGGTCGAAACAGACCCAGTCGGGCCGGTCGAGGTCGTCCGCCCGGCTCCCCCAGACGTGGGTCGCGATGCAGCCGAGATTCGCGAGCGCGAGCTGCGTCTCGATCGTTCCACCGACGACCGTGTTCGTGATCTTGCGGTCCTTCCCGTGCCGCACGACGACGGTCGGCGTGCCGGACGGCATCCCCGCGGGCTTCTCCTTCTGGTAGAAGCATTGCCCGGACAGGCCGTCCGGGCAGCGCTCGAGGGAGAGCGGCCGGTCCTCGACCCACGGCCGCAACTTGTCGAAGACGCCCGCGTAGAACGCGACGAGATCGCGCTTCGTCCAGCCCTCTTCCGGCCAGAAGACCTTGTGCGGATTGGAGACGGGGACGGGAAAGACCGGGTGAGAGGAAGAGAAAGAAAGAGATTTCTTGGAAGGTGAAGACGGGGACGAAGATAGAGACGAAGATTTCCTGGAAGGCGCGTGGGGCGGCGCCGCAGTCCGAACTCGCGGCGCCGCGCCGATGGCCGGCCGCACAGGCGCCCCTCGCCGCGCCGCGCCTGTCGCCCCGCCCCTCTTCACGTTCGAAGAAGTCTTCTTTTCTTCTTTCTCTTTCATCTCTTCATTTCTCTTTTCGCCCTTTTCTCCCCGAGGCTTCGAGTGCCATACGGAGGGCCTGGCTTTCTTCTTCCGCTCGAGGAGCTTCGGGTCCTTCAGGAGCCTCTCGACTTCGCCGACGGGGTCGCCGGTCGACGCCTTCTCGACGTCCCCACCCTCGTCGATCGCGATCTGCGTCAGGAGACGGTTCGAAACGACCGACCTCGGGCGCGTCTCGGCGACGTCCTCGTCCGCGGCGAAGTCGTCCCGGTGCTTGATGAGGAGCCACGCGGGCTTTTTCGCGTCGCCCCAGGCCTTCGTCCTCACGAGGACCCACGAGCCCTTCAGCTTCTCGCCGTGGAGCGTGAACTTGAGGTCACCCTTCGCGAGGGCGGCGTCGACGTCCGGCGCGTCCGGTGTCCAGGTGCCCCGATCCCAGACCATGACGGTCCCTCCGCCGTACTCGGCGGCGGGGATGATCCCCTCGAACGCCGCGTACTCGAGCGGGTGATCCTCCACGTGCTGCGCCATGCGTTTGACGGAAGGGTCGAGCGAGGGTCCCTTCGGGATCGCCCACGAGAGAAGGACGCCGTTCCATTCGAGCCGGAAGTCGTAATGGAGCGCCGTCGCCCGGTGTTTCTGGACGACGTAGACGAGGCCCTTCGCGCGTCGCTTCGGCGTCCTGCCTCCCGCGGGTTCCGGCGTGACCCCGAAGCGGCGCTTCTTCCGGTATTCCTCGAGCGGCATGGGCGAACGATACGGGGAACGTTCGGGACGCGCCAGGCGCCGCCAGCGCGGAGCTGACGGCGCCTGCCCGGGGCCCGACGCCGTCAGGCCTCGCGGCGCTTTCTCAGGATTGCGGCGGCGCCGAGGGAGGCGAGGCCGAGCAACGCGATCAGGGGATAGGGACTCGCCGTCTTCGGCAGCGTGTCCGCGTCCGTGGCCGTCGCGTTCGACGCGCTCGTCTCGTTCGACGCCAGCGTCTCGGCCGGGGCCGGAGCGGGAGGCGGCGGGGGCGGCGGCGCGACGACGCTCTTCGAGGTCTCGGTCTTGGCCGGGGCCTCGGAAGAGGAGCCCGAAGCGGGCATCATGCCGGCGGTGGCAACCGGGACCTCCTCGTGCGTCTCGTTCTTCAGCGCCGCGGCCCTTTCGGCCGGGTAATAGAAGTCCTGTCCGTTCGGATCGTTCGGCGCGAACCACGTGCGAAGGACGCGGGGCTCGCCGGGGGCGGTCGTGTAGAACGTGAACTCGGATTCCGTGGGCGTTTTGGCGCCGCGATGCGGCGTCGCGATCGCCGTCGCGTACGTCTTGCTGCCGTCAGGGCTTTCGAAGACGATCACGTTGCGATTGGACTCGACATCGGCGACGCGTACGAGATAGGTGCCGGGCTCGAGGATCGCGCCGGGAACCTCGACGCGGTCGGCGATCGCGAGGGTCGATTTCGTCTTTTCGTACTGTGCCCGCGCTCCGGACGCGGCGAGGAGAAGGACGGAGGCTCCGAGAATCGTGGCTCGGGTCGTTCTCATGCTTTGTGACCTCCTGACAGCGGGTTAGCGTTGCGGAATCCCTTACACCCCGACTCGTGGAGCAATCGTCGTGCCGAGCTCGTGCTACGATCGTTTGATCCCGATGCTCAAAGGCTCCGGAGCTCCGTCGGCCGGGGCGAATTGGTGGTTTCGGTCGTGACGATGGACGAAGCCCAGCAGCCACTCGACCCGGACGTGAAGGAAGCGCTCCTGGATCTGCAGCGCTACCTGTCCGACAGTCTCGCGCCCCTCATGGTGGCCGACTCGATCAACCTCCTCCTCGACTATCCGGCCGCACTGGCCGCTACGGAAGTCCAGGCGTGGACGGTCGCGCAGTTCCGGGGCCGCGGGCAGAACGTGCCGATCGCCGATTACCTCTACCACGCGGTGGAGAAGCTCCACGCGATGGGCCAGTACGAGCTCGTGCCGCGAGACCCGCTCCGGCGCTATCTCGACGACCTCGCGTCGAGCCTGCTCGCGTTCTGCCCGCCAACCGACCGTGAAGTCCTCCGGCAGAACCTCGGACGGCTCGGCCAGACCGAGAGCGTCCTCGCGGCGCCGGTCGAAATGCTGCACCGGCAGGGAACGACGGTCACGGCCTCGGGTTCGGCGCAGTCGACCTCGGGCGAGCGGGCGATCCCGCTGGCGCCCGCGACGGTCTCGGACCTCCGCCACCTCTCGATGCTGCTCGAGCGCCTGGGGCCCCTCGACGCGCTGCCGGCCGCCGGGGGCGCCGCGGTCGCGCCCGGCGCGGCCGCTCCGTTCCCGGTGGCGGGTACGGCCCCGGGCGCAACAGGCGTCGTGCCGTACGGCGCGCTCGTTCAGTCCCCGCGCGAGGCCCTCGTCGCCCAGATCCTCGCGGTCGCCGCGATCGCGTCACGCTCGGACGGAGAGCTCGGCGCGGCCCTGGAGCGCCTTCGCGCCGCGGGGGTGAACGTCCCGTCCGGCGAGGTCATCCGCACCCTCGGACGTTCGATTCCGCCCTGGCCGCTCTCGCTGCCGTCGGAGCCTGTCGAACAGGCGCTCTCCTCGGCGCGCGCCTCCGCGACGCAGGCGATCCGCCGCGTCGTCACGCTGCCGCAGGACCAGGAGGAGGTCGGGAAGCGCTTCCACGAGATGGTGGCGGCGGCCGTCGAACAGCTCAATCAAGGCTCCCTGACGCGCGCGTCGCGGATGTTCGACGTCGCCGAGAAGCTCGTCGTCGAGAACAAGATCACGCCGCTCTCGCTCGATTCGGCCCGCCGCAAGGCCCAGGATGCCGTCGATCTCGAGCGCGTGCGGAGTCTCGGCGAGGACGCGCGGAACCAGCAGGCCCTCGCGCGCATCCTCGCGTTCTTTCCGGGCCTTTCGGTCGGGTCGCTCGTCCAGGAGCTCCGGGTCGAGGAGAAGCGCGAGCGCCGGCGCCTCCTCCTCGCGCTGCTCGAGATCTACGGCCCGGAGGCGCGCTCCCGAGCGCTCGATCTCCTCCGCGAGCTCGCGGCGGCCGGCCCGCCCGACCAGGACTGGCACTTCAAGCGGAACCTCCTGTACCTGCTCCGGAAGAGCCCGCGCGCCGCCGACGAACCGCCGGACGCCGATCTCGAGGCCCTCGTCCCGTTCGCGGACCCGTCACTTCCGCCGCCTCTCGTCAAGGAGGCGGTCGCGGGTCTCGCCGCGATCAAGCACGAGCGCGCCGAGGCGGCCCTCGTCACCCTCGTCCAGGGGCTGGAGTCGATTCTCGTCAAGAAGGGCGACGCGCCGTTCGACGAGGCCGAGCTGCAGCCTCTCCTCGACCGCGGCGTCTCCGCGCTCGCGCGCTTCGGCAGCGCCACGGCGCGCCGCGTCGTCGTCGAGCACGGCCTCAAGAGAAAGAGCGGCCTCGGGGACGCCGGCGCCCGCCTGGCCGAGCTCGCGAGCCAGGACCTGACCGACGACCCCGAGCTCGTGAGCCTTCTACTCAAGAGCGCGCGCGCGGAGATGCCCTTCAAGGTCTTCGGCCTGACGCTCAAGAAGCGCGAGGATCGCCTGTCCCCGATCGTCGAGGCACTGTCGGGGACACCGACCCAGGCCGTGCGGAAGGTTCTCGAGGAGATCATCGAGAAGCACGCCGACGCGCCGGCCGCGAAGGCGGCGGCGCGGGCCCTCGCCGCGTTCGAGGCGCCGAAGGCGGCGGACGAGGGTCAGGCGAGCCTCATGGGCGACCTCGCGATCTTCGAGCTGCCGGCGCTTCTTCAGAGCCTCGCGTCGACGGAAGTGACGGGGACGCTGACCCTCCGCGAGGCCGGGGGGGCGGTCGTCGGGAGGTTCCTGCTCGAGAACGGCAGGATCCGCTCGTCCGAAACGGGAATTCTCCGGGGAGACGACGCGTGCTACCAGCTCTTCGAGCGGCCGACCGGCGGGACGTTCGCGTTCGTGCGGCAGGCGGCCCTGCCCCCGGCGCGCGACGGCGAGCCCGCGCGAGAAGTCGTGTCTCTCCTCCTCGAGGGCATGCGGCGGTACGACGACTTCCAGCGCTTCTCCGCCCTCGTGCCCGACGGGATCGTCCTCACGCCGACGGGCACGAAGCCCTCGACGGATCCGGAGGAGACGGACGGCGCGATCCAGAAGGCCGTCTGGACGAAGGCCTCGGCCGGCGCGACGCCGAAAGCGATCGAGTCGGCGGTGGCCGCCGACTCGTACCGGATCCGCAGGCTGCTCGTGAGGTGGGTGGAGGAGGGAAGCCTGAAGGCCGCCTGACGGGGAGCGCTCTCGCGCGGGACGGGGAGACCCCGTCCCGCGGAGCCGGGTGCGTTCAGTAGTAGAAGAGCTGAACCTGAAGCGTGTACTGGTACGTCGTGGCCGTCTTCGAATCGTTCGGAAATTCCTTCCGCGTCGCGCCGGCCTTGAAGTTCAGGTTCGAGCCGTAGGGGTACCAGCCGAGACCCGCCTGGTAGAACGTCTTGTCGAGATTCTCGTGCACGCTGTCGGAATACCGCTGCTGTTCGTAGCGGAAGAACGGCATGATCTTCGCGGCCTTGAGGAAGAAGCCCGCTTCCGCGTAGAGGTCGTCCTGCTTGAACAGGTTCGCCGTGTTGAACGTCACGCCCCCGTCGTAGTGGATGTAGTCCGCCTGCGCCGTGATGCTGTTTCCGCCGCCAACCGGGTAGTCGAAGAAGACGTCTCCCGCGTAGGCGTTGTAATCGCTCTGGGTGTCGTAGCTCGCGCCGAACGCGAGGACCTTCTTCTTGCCGAAGTATGTGCCGGCATAGAACTGGCCCTTCTCGACGTCGAGCACGTTGTACATGAGGCGCCCCGTGAAGCGGAAGCTGTTCTTCACGCCCGGAGCCCGGAAGCCCGAGTAGACGCCGGCGCGGTACTCGAGGTGGTCCCCCGCGAGATAGCCGAGGGCCTGGAAGCCCGTGTCGCGGCCGACCGAGGACTGCGTCGAGGCGCTCTCCTGGAAGGACCACGTGCCGTAGTCCATCGTGACGAGGCTGACGGCGCTCGAGTTGCAGTTGCGGCAGAGCGGAATCAGGATGAGCCCGCCCTGCAGGCTGAACTCGTTCGCGATCTTCCAGGACAGGAACGCGTCCTGAACGATGAATCCGGTGCCCGGGGATTTCCCACCCGCGCCGCCGGCGACCGTCTGGGTCGACTTCCCGAGGTTCGGGTTGTCGGTCATGAAGAAGAACGTGACGTCCTTGGCGACCTGTCCGCCGAGGAAGAAGCGCGCCCTTCGCAGGAACAGGTTCTGCTGGAAGCCGGCGGTTTCGCCGGCGGCGTTCGAGACGCCGTTCCAGTCCGCCCATCCCTGCATCAGGATGCCGAGCCGGAAGTTCACCGTGTCGTTGACCTTGATGATCGCCTGGGCGTTGGCGAACCCCGGGAGGAGCACCACGACGACGGCCAGAGCGACGAGGGCGACGCGACCGAAGTGGATCCTTGAACGCACACCTTCCTCCTTACAACGTCAGCACGCCGAAGAGCGGCACGAGTCGAAGCGCATCGATGTGAAAACGATAAACATCCAATGGATTCCGCGTCAACTGGAATCTCTGTCGAGAACGGATCTCTTTCGGCGACTTCGAGCCGTTCGTTGTGCGTTAACGCCTCACACCGATTTCCGCTTGACATCCGGACGGACTCTGAAAGACTTCCGCCAGATTTCAAGACGAATCCAGGGGGGCACCGCGTGCGCCGACCCGACGTGCAGGGGGAACTGATTTCGATCGGGTTCTCACGAAGGTCGCGGGAAGGGCGTCAGGCTTAGTTCAACCGGCCCAAAGGGCCGTAACGCAGGGAGGATTCGGATGAGCACAGCGGCACCCGCGGACGACGGAAAACGGATCATCAGCTCCGAGGAGGAACGGCGCGTCATTCTCGCGTCGTCGGTCGGCACGGTCTTCGAGTGGTATGACTTCTACCTCTACGCGATCCTCGCGCCGTTCTTCGCGGCCCTCTTCTTCCCGCCCGGGAACACGACGGCGGCGCTGCTCGGCGCGTTCGGCGCGTATGCGGCGGGCTTCCTCGTCCGGCCGTTCGGCGCGCTCATCTTCGGCCGCGTCGGCGACCTCGTCGGCCGGAAGTACACGTTCATCGTCACGATCTCGGTCATGGGCCTCTCGACCGTCCTCGTCGGCTTCCTGCCGACGTACAAGACGATCGGGTTCACCGCCGCGTTCCTCCTCGTTCTCCTGCGCCTCGCGCAGGGCCTCGCCCTCGGCGGCGAGTACGGCGGCGCGGCGACGTATGTCGCCGAGCACGCCCCGGACCACCGGCGCGGTTACGCGACGAGCTGGATCCAGACGACGGCCACCGTCGGCATGCTCGTCTCTCTCATCATCATCCTGCTGTGCCGCGTGAACATGAGCGCGGACGCTTTCAAGCTCTGGGGCTGGCGCATTCCGTTCTGGCTCTCGATCCCGCTCCTGATCATCTCGATCTACATCCGGTTCAAGCTCCAGGAATCGCCGATCTTCCAGCGCATGAAGGCCCAGGGGAAGCGCTCGAAGTCGCCCATCAAGGACAGCTTCTTCAAGTACCCGAACAACAAGTACACGGCACTCGCGCTCTTCGGCGCCACGGCCGGCCAGGGCGTCGTTTGGTACACGGGCCAGTTCTACGCGCTCTTCTTCATTCTGATCTACCTCAAGCTCGACTTCGTCTCGACGTACCTCCTCATCGGCCTCTCGCTCGCGATCGGGACGCCGTTCTTCCTCGTCTTCGGCTCGCTCTCCGACAAGATCGGGCGCAAGAAAATCATCATGGCGGGCTGTCTCCTTGGGGCGCTCACGTATTTCCCGCTCTTCCGCGGGCTGACGCACTACATCAACCCGGACCTCGAGGCCTACCAGGAGAAGACGAAGATCTCCGTCTCGGCGACGGCGTGCAGCTTCCACCTCTTCGTCATGCCGACGACGGTTTTCACGCCGTGCGACAAGGTGAAGGACTTCCTCGGCAAGAGCGGTCTGTCGTTCGAGTCTCTGCCGGCCGAGGCCGGCAAGGACGTCGTCACGAACATCGGCAGCATCCGGATCGAGGGCTGGGACGCGCCGAAGTTCGCGGAGGCCCTCAAGACGACGGGGTACCCGCCGACCGCCGACCACGCGAAGGTCAATTGGTTCATGGCGGAGCTGATCCTCGTGATCATGCTCATCTACGTGACGATGGTCTACGGGCCGATCGCCGCGTTCCTCGTCGAGCTGTTCCCGGCGAACATCCGCTACACGTCGATGTCGCTGCCGTATCACATCGGGAACGGGTGGTTCGGCGGCATGCTCCCGCTCGTCGCGACGGCATGGGTCGCCGCGTCGGGCAACATCTATCAGGGCCTCTGGTACCCGATCATCGTCGCCGCCTTCACCTTCGTGATCGGCATGCTCTTCCTGCACGAGACGAAGGACGTCAAGATTCACGAAGAGCTCTGACCCGTTCGTTCCGACGTGACCCACGGGCCGGGCGGGACCTCCCGCCCGGCCCTTTCCTTGACGGTTCGTGCGGACAGGGGCGCTCGGTCGCGGGGTGCGGGCCGGCGGCCGATCGGGACGAATCGTGACATTAGAATCGAACGAGAGGGGGACGCCATGGCCGACCCGAAAGTCGCCGACACAAACGAGAGCCAGATCGCGGTCCACTGGAAGGAAGAGGAGCGCTACCTCCCGTCTCCGGAGTTCATCGCGCAGGCGAACCTCAAGGATCCCGCGGTCAACGAGCGGTTCTCGCTCGCGAACTTCCCGAAGTGCTTCGAGGAATATGCGGAGATGCTCACCTGGTACGAGCGCTGGAAGGACGTGCTCGACACGAGCGATCCGCCGTTCTGGAAGTGGTTCACGGGCGGGAAGCTGAACGCTTCGTACAACTGTGTCGACCGGAACCTCGCGGAGCACAAGAACAAGGCCGCCCTCATCTTCGTCCCCGAGCCGGAGGCCGAGGACCCGCAGGCCATCACCTACCAGGAGCTCTACGTCCGCGTGAACGAGTTCGCCGCCCTGCTCCGCGACTTCTGCGGGCTGAAGGCCGGCGACCGCGTCACGATCCACATGCCGATGGTGGCCGAGCTGCCCATCACGATGCTCGCCTGCGCCCGGCTCGGTGTCATCCACTCGGTCGTCTTCGGCGGGTTCTCGGGCGAGGCGTGCGGCCTGCGCGCCGCCGACTCCGGGAGCCGCATCCTCATCTACATGGACGGCTACTACCGCGGCGGCAAGATGATCGACCACAAGGCCTCCGCCGAGATCGCGGTCGCGGCGGCCGAGAAGGAAGGCCAGAAGATCGACAAGGTCCTCGTCTGGAAGCGCTACCCGGAGAAGTACATGTCGGCGACGCCGATGGTGAAGGGCCGCGACTTCTTCGTCGACGAGGTCCTGAAGACCTATCACCGCGCCCGGGTCGAGCCGGTGCCGATGGACTCCGAGGCGCCGCTCTTCCTCATGTACACGAGCGGCACGACCGGAAAGCCCAAGGGCTGCCAGCACCGCACGGGCGGCTACCTCGCCTACGTGACGGGCACCTCGAAGTACATCCAGGACATCCACCCGACGGACGTCTACTGGTGCATGGCCGACATCGGCTGGATCACGGGGCATTCGTACATCGTCTACGGGCCGCTCGCGCTCGCGGCGACCTCCGTGATCTACGAAGGGGTGCCGAATTTCCCCGACGCGGGCCGGGTCTGGCGGATCGCCGAGCGGCTCGACGTGAACATCTTCCACACCTCGCCGACTGCGATCCGGATGCTGCGCAAGACGGGGCCGGACGAGCCGGCGAAGTACCACTACCACTTCAAGCACATGACGACGGTCGGCGAGCCGATCGAGCCGGACGTCTGGAAGTGGTACTACAACGTCGTCGGCAAGAAGGAAGCCGTCATCGTCGACACGTGGTGGCAGACGGAAACCGGCGGGTTCCTCTGCTCGACGAAGCCGGCCCTCGATCCGATGAAGCCCGGGAGCGCGGGACCCGGGATGCCCGGAATCTACCCCGTGATTCTCGACGAGAAGGCCCAGGTGATGGACAAGGGGACCGGCAAGGCCGGGAACCTGTGCATCACGAACCCGTGGCCCGGGATCTTCCAGACGATCTGGGGGGACCGTGACCGTTTCGTGAGGCAGTATTACGCGAAGTACTGCAAGAACCCGAAGAGCAAGGACTGGCGGGACTGGCCCTACTTCGCGGGAGACGGCGCGCTCCACGCGTCCGACGGCTACTTCCGGATCCTGGGCCGCGTGGACGACGTCATCAACGTCGCGGGCCACCGGCTCGGGACGAAGGAACTCGAGTCGGCCTGCCTCACCGTCAACGAGGTCGCCGAGGCGGCGGTCGTGCCGGTCGTGGACGAGGTGAAGGGGCGCGTGCCGGAGATCTACATCGCGCTCAAGCCCGGCTACGCGCCGACGAAAGAGATCACGGACAAGGTGATCGCGACGATCGAGACGATGATCGGGAAGATCGCCCGCCCGAAAAACGTCCACATCGTCCCGGACATGCCGAAGACGAGGTCGGGCAAGATCATGCGGCGCGTGCTGGCGGCCATCTCCAATACGCTGGACACCGGGGACATCACGACGCTCGCGAACCCCGACGTCGTCGAGCAGATCCGCGTGGCCGTTCAGGGCAAGGAGAAGAAGGCGACGAAGGAAGGGCCGGAGGACCTGAAGCAGTTCGGCAAGGAAGAGTAGCCTCCCGTCGGCACCCGGGATCGCGGTGACTCCGCACGAGGGGCACCGCGATCCTTCTTCACGAGGGCCCCCGATGCTGGTGAAGGACATCATGCGCAGCCCGGCGGTGGCGATCGCGCCGGAGACGAAGCTCGAGGACGCGTACCGGACGATGCGGGAGAAGGGGATCCGCCACCTGCCCGTCCTGGACTCCGGCCGCCTCGTGGGCGTCATCACGGACCGCGACCTGCGCCTCGCGACGAGCTCGCTCGCCCCGTCGCCGTTCCCGCAGGGGAGCCGCGTCGACGAGGTCATGAGCCGCACGCCTCTCACGGCCGACCGCCTCGACCCGGTCGAGGACGCGGCCCGGACGATGCGCGAGCGGAAGATCGGCTGCCTGCCCGTCGTCGCGAACGGGACCCTCGTCGGGATCATCACGGGTCTCGACCTCCTGGACGCGCTCATCCGCATGACGGGCGTCGACAAGCCGTCGGGGCGCCTCGAGATCCGTCTCGCGGACCAGCCCGGGGAGCTCGCGCGCCTGACGAGCCTGATGGCTGCCCGCGGACTCAACATCCGCTCGATCCTCACGATGCAGGAAGGGCCTGGGACGACTCGCGCGGTGCTGCGCGTCGGGTCGATCGAGACCCACGCGCTCGCGCAGGACCTCAGGCGCGAGAAGTTCGACGTCGTCTGGCCCCCCGAAAAGCCGCACGTCGGGTAGCCCGCGCATGGCCTCGGTGATCTATCACCCGGCTTACCGGAGCTACTCGTTCGGAGACGACCACCCGTTCAGCCCGCTGCGCCTCGACATGACGCTCGAGCTCTGCGCGGCTCTCGGCCACCCGCTCGAGACGGTCGAGCCCGAGCCGGCGTCGCGCGAGGACCTGCTCGGCGTGCACGAGGAGTACTACGTACGGCGGGTGGAGGCTCTCAGCGCGGGTCAGGAGGTCCCCGACCGTGAGGAATACGGCCTGGGGACCCCGGACACGCCGGCGTTTCCCGGGATGGATCTCGCGTGCCGCTGGCTCGTCGGAGGGACGCTCGAAGGGGCGCGCCGGATCGTCGACGGGGAGCGGCGCGTCCTCCAGCTCGGGGGCGGGCTCCATCACGCGCGGCGCAACTTCGCGTCCGGTTTCTGCATCTACAACGATCTCGTCATCGCGATCCGCGAGCTGACCCGCGCGGGCCTCTGGGTCGCCTACCTCGACATCGACGTCCATCACGGGGACGGCGTCCAGCAGATCCTCTACGAGGACAAGCGGGTGATGACGATCAGCCTGCACGAGTCCGGGCAGTACCTGTTCCCCGGGACCGGGCAGGTTCACGAGCTGGGCTCCGGCGTGGGCCGCGGCCTGAAGCTGAACTTCCCCCTCCAGCCGTTCACGGAAGGCGCGAGCTACCTCGAGGTGTTCGAGACCTTCGTCCCCCCGGCGCTCCGCCACTTCAAGCCGGGTGTCCTCGTCGTGCAGGCGGGGGCCGACGCGCACGCCGACGATCAGCTCGCCGACCTGATGCTCACGACCCGCGACTACGAGAGGATCTTCCGCAGGATCCTCGGATGGGCCGACGTCTTCACGAACGGGCGCGTCCTGTTCACGCTCGGCGGCGGCTACTCCTTCTGGGCCGCGCCCCGGGTCTGGACGCTCCTCTCTCTCGTGCTGCGCGATCGGCCGGTGCCGGAGGAGATCCCGGCCGCCTGGCGGGAGAAGTGGGCGCCCGTCATCGGGCGGACGCCTCCGCCGGGCTTCCACGATGCCAGGATCCCCGACGGCGCGGTCCCGGAGCGGCTCGAGATCGCGCAGCGGAATCGCCAGCAGGCGATGCTCCTGCTGGAGCAGGCGCGTCCATACTGGTTCTCGTAGAGAGGAGCGCGGGCCGATGTTCCGGATCATTCCCGACGGAAGGAACTTCAGCGAGTACGTGCTCCTGCGCGACGGCGAGAGCGTGCTCCTCCGGACGGCCACGGCCGCGGACGTTCCCGCGGTCGAGGAGCTCATGAAGAGCGTCTCGCGCGAGAGCCTCCAGATGCGATTCATGGGCGCCGTTTCCTACGTGGCACCCAGCGTGATCGAGACGATGTGCAAGGGCGAGCCGAGAGACCGGCTCTGCCTCCTGGCGATCGAGGGGGCGGACCCCGGGCGGGTCGTGGGGATGGGCGACTACATCTCGCTCGGGACGGGCGGGCGCGCCGAAGTCGCGTTCCTCGTCCGCGACGAGTTTCAGGGGCGCGGCATCTCGACGCTCATCCTCGAGCGCCTCGCGGGAATCGCGGCGGCGTTCGGATTCGTCGGCTTCGAGGCCGAGGTCCTCTACGAGAACCAGGCGATGATCAACGTCTTCCGCGACTCCGGCTTCGAGGTCCATCAGGCCGCCGTGACGGGCGGGAGCCTCCACGTGGAGTTCCCGGTCGGGGGTCTCGCGGCGCTGAGGGAGCGCGTGGAGCTACGCGACCGGATCGCCACGGCGAACTCGCTCGTGCCGCTCCTCGCGCCGCGGACGGTGGCGGTCGTCGGCGCCTCGCGCGACCCGGCCTCGATCGGAAGCATGATCTTCGGCGCGATCCTGCGCGGGGCCTTCACGGGCACCGTCTATCCCGTCAACAACCAGGCCGGCTCTGTGCACGGCGTCCGTGCGAGCGCGTCCGTGGGCGAGCTGCCGGAGCCGCCGGAGCTCGTCGTGATCGCGGTGCCGGCGCCCGCGGTCCTCGACGTGGCCCGCGACGCTCTTCAGGCCGGCGCCAAGGGGCTCCTCGTCGTGACCTCGGGGTTCGCGGAGAGCGGCCCGGAGGGCGCCGCGCGGCAGGGCGAGCTCGTAGAGCTCGTCCGTTCGCACGGCGCGCGCCTCGTGGGTCCCAACTGTCTCGGACTCATCAACACGCACGCGGACGTGAGCCTCAATGCGAGTCTCGCGCCCGCGATGGCTCCGCGCGGCCGGATCGGGTTTTTCTCGCACTCGGCCGCTCTGGGACTCGTCATCCTCCGGTACGCCGAGGAGCGGGGTCTCGGCTTCTCGACGTTCGTGTCGGCGGGCAACCGGGGCGACGTCTCGGGAAACGACCTCCTCCAGTACTGGGAGGAGGACCCGGCGACGGACGTCGCCCTCCTGTACCTCGAGACGTTCGGCGACCCGCGGCGCTTCGCCCGGATCGCCCGGCGGATCGCCCACCGCAAGCCCGTTCTCTGCGTGAAAAGCGCCCGGAGCCGCGCGGGACGCGACGTGGCACGCGCCCACATCGGAGCCGTCGCGCAGAGCGACACGAACGTGGACATGCTCTTCCGGCAGGCGGGGGTCATCCGCGCCGAGACGCTCGAGGAGATGTTCGACGTCGCGGCCCTGCTCTCGAGCCAGCCGCTCCCGCGCGGGGAGCGGGTCGCGATCATCAGCAATTCCGGCGGCGTCCTCACGATATGCGCCGACGCGTGCGAGGCGCACGGCCTCGTCGTCGCGGGTCCGGGGGTTCTCGATCTCGGGCCGCTCGTGACGGTGGAGGCGTACGAGGACGCGGTGAAGGACACGCTCGAGCACGACGAGGTGGACGCCCTGATCGCGATCTACGCGTGCGTCGGGAACTGCGATGCGGACGTCGTCGGACGCGGAATCCGGCGGGGGGTCGTGAGGGCCGAGAGGAAGACCGGCGTCGAGAAGCCGGCGCTCCTGTGCCTCATGGGGGCCGCGGGGACCGTCCGGTTCGGCTCGGAGGACGCGGGCGGTTCCGCGTCCCGGCACGTGTTTCCTTCGTACCGTTTTCCCGAGTCGGCCGCGCTCGCGCTCGCGCGCGCCGCGCAGTACGCGGCGTTCCGCCGGCGGCCCGGCGGGCGGCTCCTCTGGTACGAGGATGCCGACCCCGCGGCGGCACGGCAGGAGGTCGCGGCGCTCCTCGAGAGCGAGCCCGGGGACATGCTCTGGCTCGAGGGGAGCCGCGCCGCGGGGATTCTCGGCCACTTCGGGATTCCGACGGGTGGCGGTCCGTTCGTTCCGGCGGCGGATGCCGAGAAGGCGTTTCTCGAAGTGCGATCCGACCCGAGCTTCGGACCGCTGCTGAGGATCCTGCGCCAGGGGAAAGAGCCGGTGCTCCGGATCACGCCGCTCACCGACCAGGACATCCGCGACGTCCTTCAGGCAGCGGAGATGCCGACCGAGTGCGGCGTCGAGGAGCTGCTCGGAAGGATCTCGCAAGCCATTTCCGAGCTGCCGTGGCTCTCGGCGATGACGGCGGAGATCCACCGCGTGGAGCACGGCGCCGGAGGCTGTCACGTGGCCCTCGCGTCGGGCGTGAGAATCGGCTTCGCGGTGACGTCGCACGGCGGCGCGAGCCGCTGAACGTCACCGGATACACTCGCTCCGGATGCGTCGCCGCGAGCTCCTGCGCCCCCTCACGTTTCTACAGGAGTTCCTGAGGACCGAAGCGGCCTCGGGCGTGCTCCTGCTCGCGGCGGCGGTCTCCGCCATCGCGCTCGCGAATTCGCCGCTGAGGGACGCCTACGCCGCCGCGACCCATCTCGCCGTGCGCTTCGGCGAGGGGCCGTGGCGGGTCGACACGACGCTCACGCACGCGGTCAACGACGGACTCATGGCGATCTTCTTCCTCGTCGTCGGCCTCGAGATCAAGCGCGAGTTCCTGACGGGGGAGCTGTCCGGGAGGGGAGCCGCGATCCTGCCCGTCGCGGCCGCGTGCGGGGGCGCGGTCGTTCCTGCGGCGATCTACGCTGCGTTCAACGCGGGCTCGCCCGCGGCGCACGGGTGGGGAATTCCCATGGCGACGGACATCGCGTTCGCCGTCGGAGTCCTCGCGCTTCTCGGGAGGCACGTCGCGCCCGTCTTCAAGGTCTTCCTGACCGCCGTCGCGGTCGTCGACGACCTCATCGCGGTCCTCGTCATCGCTTTTTTCTACACGTCGGGTCTCGACGCCCGCGCGCTCGGCGTCGTCGCCGCCGCCGTCGTTCTGCTGCTTGCGCTGAACCGGGCGGGGGTCCTGTCGCTCGCCCCGTATCTGCTCGTGGGCCTCGTGCTCTGGGCGGCGATGACGCGGTCCGGAGTCCACGCGACGATCGCCGGTGTCCTCCTCGGGATGTGCGTTCCCTCGGGGCGCGCGGAGTCGTCGCCGCTCAGGCGGCTCGAGCGCGCGCTCCACCCGTGGGTCGCGTACGGCGTCATGCCGGTTTTCGCCTTCGCGAACGCAGGGGTGACCATCCCGGCGGGGAAGCTGGGCACGACGCTCGCCTCGCCGATCGCGCTCGGAATCGTCCTCGGGCTCTTTTTCGGCAAGCAGATCGGGATCTTCGGGACGACGTTTCTACTCGCCCGGAGCGGCGTCGGGACCCTCCCCGTCGACCGGGAGGCGCGCCGCGCGCTCTGGGGCGTCGCGCTCCTCGGCGGCATCGGGTTCACGATGTCCCTCTTCGTGAGCTCTCTCGCGTTTCAGGAGGAGGCAATGACGGACGTCTCCAAGGCCTCGATCCTCGCCGGCTCGCTGATATCGGGTCTGGCCGGCGCCGCGGTTCTCGCGAGCGTTTCGGCGCCGGTGGCGGGCGGCGGGGACGCCGGTTAGACTCCTTCGTCGAGGATGGCCATCTTCGGGAAAAGCTCGCAAGGCCCGTCGCCCGCGGGCCGCGGCGAGCCGTCGCAGGGACCTTCCGTCATCGGTCCTCACACCCGGGTGCAGGGAGAGCTTCTCGGAGACGAGGACGTCCTGGTGGAAGGCCGCGTCGAGGGAAGGGTTGTCGTCGCCCGCGAGTTCCGGGTAGCCGCGGCCGGCGTCGTCGTCGCGGACGTCCACGCGGGAACGGTCGTCATCGCCGGCCAGGTGACGGGCAACGTGAGCGCGACCGAGCGCGTCGAGATCCAGTCCTCCGGTTCTCTCGAAGGTAACATCCGCGCCCCGAAGGTCGCCGTCGGCGAAGGGGCACGATTCAAGGGGAGCGTCGATATGAGCGCCGGGCCCCCTCCCGGCGGCGGCGCCCCCAGCTGAAGCGAAAGGAAACTCCGCACATGGCTCCGTCCGCCCCCGTCCACGGCAACTGGATCGCCGGCAAGCACGTTCCCGCCCGTTCGGGCCGAACCTTCGAGAACCGCAACCCCGCGGACGTCACCGACCTGATCGGCCGCTTCGCGGACTCCGACGAACGCGACGTCCGGGATGCCGTGGACGTCGCCTCGGCGGCCTACAAACGCTGGCGCCTCGTCCCGGGCCCGCAGCGCGGCGAGATCCTCTACCGCCTCGGAGAGATCCTCCGCGACCGCAAGGAGCAGTACGCGCGCGATATGACGCGCGAAATGGGCAAGGTCCTCAAGGAGGCCCGCGGCGACGTTCAGGAGGCCATCGACATGGCCTTCCTCATGGGCGGCGAAGGCCGGCGCCTCCACGGCCAGACGACGCCGTCCGAGCTCCCGAACAAGTTTGCGATGTCCGTCCGTTCGCCGATCGGCGTCTGCGCGTTCATCACGCCGTGGAACTTCCCGATGGCGATCCCGGCCTGGAAATCGACCGCCGCGCTCGTGTGCGGGAATACGGTCGTCATCAAGCCGGCGACGGACACGCCGATCTCCGTCGTGAACTTCGCGAAGGCGCTCGAGGACGCCGGGCTTCCGCCGGGCGTCTTCAACGTCGTGACGGGCTCGGGCTCGAAGGTCGGGAGTCCTCTCCTGAAGGACCCGCGCGTGAAGGTCGTCTCGTTCACGGGCTCGACGTCCGTCGGCCGCGCGATCAACGAGGCGTGTGCGCCCTCGTTCAAGCATGTCCACCTCGAGATGGGCGGCAAGAACCCGATCATCGTGATGGACGACGCGAATCTCGAGCTCGCCGTCGACGGCGCGATCTGGGGCGCGTTCGGGACGAGCGGCCAGCGCTGCACGGCGTCCTCGCGTCTCCTCGTGCATCGCAAGGTCGTCAAGAAGTTCACGGCGATGCTCGCGGAGCGCGCCGCCGCGCTCAGGGTCGGGAGCGGGCTCGACGAGCGGAACGAGATGGGCCCGGCCATCAACGAGAGCCAGCTCGACACGGTCCTCGACTACATCTCGATCGGGAAGGACGAGGGCGCGAAGGTCGCTGCGGGTGGCAAGCGCCTCACGGGCAAGGGCCACGACAAGGGCTGGTTCGTCGCCCCGACCGTCTTCGCGGACGGCGACCGGAACATGCGGATCGCGCGGGAGGAGATCTTCGGGGCCGTGACGGTCGTCGTGCCGATCTCGTCCCTCGACGAAGCGATCGACATCTCCAACGAATCCGAGTACGGGCTCTCGTCGGCCATCTTCACGCAGGACATCAACAAGGCCTTCGTCGCGATGCGCGATCTCGAAGCCGGCATCTTCTACGTGAACCTGCCGACGATCGGCGCCGAGACGCACCTCCCGTTCGGCGGGACGAAGCAGACCGGCAACGGCCACCGCGAGGCGGGACTCGCCGCGCTGGACGTCTTCAGCGAGTGGAAGTCGATCTACGTCGACTACTCGGGGACGATCCAGAAGGCGCAGATCGACGTGCCGGCCGGGGAAGCCGCCGCGAAGAAGAAGAGATAAGAGAAGATTTTCTCAGAGGGTGAAGAGGGAAGCGGCCTCGCTCAGGCGAGGCCTCTTGCCTTGCGATAGGCGGGGATCGCGGCCGCGAGGATGTCGATCGCGGTCTTGAGGTCCTCGTCCTTGAGGACGTACGCGATCCGCACCTCGTCCTTGCCGAGGCCTTCCGTCACGTAGAACCCGCTCGCGGGCGCGACCATGACGGTCTTCCCGTCCTTCTGGAAGTCCGTGAGGAGCCACGCCGCGAAGTCGTCGCTGTTCTCGATCGGCAGGCGCGCGACGAAGTAGAAGGCGCCCTCGGGCTTTCGCAGGAAGACGCCCGGAATCGTCGAGAGGCCCTCGAAGAGCGTGTCACGCCTCTTCTGGTATTCCGTCACGATGCCGCGGTAGTAGTCGGGCCCGAGCTCGATCGCGCCAGGCGCGATGATCTGCGCGAGCCCGGGCGGCGAGAGGCGGCCCTGGGCCATGCGGTTGCAGGCGCCGCCCACCTCGGCGTTGCGCGTCACGAGGGCCCCGAGACGGATCCCGCAGGCCGAGAATCTCTTGGAGAGAGAGTCGACGACGACGACCTCGTCCTCGAATCCCGCCAGCGAGAGAGCGCTGACGGTCTCGCGGCCGTCGTAGAGGAACTCCCGGTAGACCTCGTCGCTCACGAAGAAGAGGCCATGGTCCCGGCAGAACTCCGCGACGACGCGGATCTCGTCCCCCGTGTAGACGGTGCCGGTGGGGTTGTTCGGGTTGCACAGGAGGACGACGCGCGTCTTCGCCGTCAGGGCCTTTTCCCACTCGGAGCGGCCGGGAAGGTGGAAGCCGTCCTCTCCGCGCGTCACGATGGGCCTGAGCGTGAGGCCCGCCATCGCCGCGAACGAGCGGTAATTCGTATAGAGCGGCTCGACGGTCAGGATCTCGCCGCCGGGATCCGAGCACGCCATGAACGCGAACAGGAGCGCTTCGCTCCCGCCCGTCGTCGCGAGGGCCTCCCCGGGCTTCAGCGAGATCCCGAGCCTTGCGTAGTACGCGTGGAGGAAGTCCAGGTATTCGGGCGTCCCGTTGGACGGCGAGTACGCGTAGACCTTGTCTTTCAAGGCCGCGAGCCGGCGCCGCATGGGCTCGGGCGTCTCGAGGTCGGGCTGCCCGATGTTCAGGTGCAGGACGGTCACCCCGCGCTTCCGCGCCTCGGTCGCGAGGGGCATGAGCTTGCGGATGGGGGAGGGCGGCATCGCGAGGCCGCGAGCGGAGGCGTGGACGGGCGTCCTGACGGTGCTCATGCCGGACAGATTAGCACTCGGGTGACTCCATTCCGGCCGTGGAAAGCAGGCCCCGAAGATCCTCGGGAACGGGCGCGGTGAAGGTCATCGGCGCGCCCGAAACGGGGTGGCGAATCCCGAGGCGCCACGCGTGCAACGCCTGCCGTGGAAACGCCTTGGACGCTTCGCGGAGCGCTTCGTCCTTGAGGCCCTTCCACCGGGGCGAACCGTAGACGGGGTCTCCGACGATCGGAAGGTTCAGCGCCCTGAGATGGACCCGGATCTGGTGCGTGCGGCCGGTGACGAGACGGCATTTCAGGAGAGAGAGACCGGAGAGGGAGCCCGAAGATTCGGAGAGGATTTCATAGAAGGTCGAAGAATCGCGCCCCTCGGTCTTCGACGCGGCCATGCGCTTGCGGTCGGAAGGATCGCGGCGGATCTTCAGGTCGATGCGCCCCTTTCTCAGCGGCGCCTTGCCGTAGACCACGGCGAGATATTCCTTTTCCAAGAGTCTCTCTTTCATCGCGTTCCCGAGCTTCGCCATCGCTCGCTCGGTCTTCGCAATGATGAGGACGCCGGACGTGTCCTTGTCGAGCCGGTGGACGAGGCCGGGCCGGTCCGCGGGGCCCGCCCAGTCCCTCGAAAGGTGGAGGAGCGCGTTCACGAGCGTGCCGTCCCGGTGGCCGACGGCCGGGTGGACGACGAGGCCCGCGGGCTTGCTCAGAACCAGGATTTCGGAGTCTTCGAAGAGGATGGAGAGGGGGATGTCCTGAGCGATCAGGGAAGCCTTTGGCGGAGCCGGCGGAGGCAAGGAGACCTCGATGAGGTCTCCTTTCTTCACCTTCTCGGAAGTCTTCTTCGGTCTCCTTCCCCCGATCGAAACCCACCCGCCTTCGATCCACTCCTGGATCTTCGTGCGCGATGCCTCCGGCAGGTCCGTCAGGTGGCGCAGGAGGACGTGGTCGAGGCGCTCGCCGACGTCCCCCCGGTCCGCGCGGATCGCCCGGGCCTGGCGGGTAGCGTCGCTCACGCCGGCTTCGGCACGGGCGGTGTTCGGCGGCGGAGAGCGAAAATCGCGAGCCCCGCGAAGACACCGCAGAGCGCGATGAACTGTGACGTGGACATGACGCCGAAGATCTCGCCTCGCGGGTCGCCCCGGAAGAACTCGATCGTGCCGCGCAGCAGGGCGTAGCCGACGACGTAGCGGGCGAACGTCTCGCCGGAGAACGCGCGGCGCTCGAAGCGGACGAGGAGCACGCAGAGGACGAGCGTGCCGAGCGCTTCGTAGAGCTCGGTCGGATGGAGCGGGACGCCGAGGGGCACGCCGACGTTTTCGTGCGCGACCGGGCTCGTGAACGTGACGGCCCACGGCAGCGCGCACTCGCGGCCCCAGCAGCAGCCCGCGAGGAAGCAGCCGACGCGCCCGAACGCCTGCCCGAGCGCGACGGTCGGCGCCGCGGCGTCGGCGAACGTCCAGAACGAAATGCGCCTGCGGCGCAGGAGGACGACCGTCGCGAGGACCGCGCCGATGAGGCCTCCATAGAAGACGCCGCCGGCGCGCACGAGCGACGCGAATTCCCTCCAGGAGCGGACGTAGGACGGCCACTCGACGATCACGAGCAGGAGCTTGGAGCCGAGAAGGCCGGAGAGAAGGAGCCACACGCCGATGTCGGACGCGGTTTCCGGCTCGATCCCGAACGACGGGGCCCGGCGGCGGAGGAGCCAGAGGGCCGCGAGGAACGCGACGGCCATCATGAAGCCGTAGCTCGGGAGGGCGAACGAGCCGATCCGGATCAACTCGGGATGCATCGGACCTCAGGCCCTCGCGGGCGGCCGGTCCGGCGCCGTCTCCGGTCGGCGCCAGATGTCCCACGCGAGGAGAACGACGCCGACCGTGATCGCGCTGTCGGCCACGTTGAAGGACGGCCACTCCCAGCGGTCCACGTAGAAGCGCAGGAAGTCCGTGACGGCCTGCAAGCGCACGCGGTCGATCAGGTTCCCGACCGCGCCGCCCATGATGAGGGCCAGGGCGGTCTGCAGGAGGCGGTGTCCCGGCGGCGTGGCAAGCGACCACGCGAGCACGCCGCCGAAGACGGCGACGGCGAGGAACGTCACGAGCAGAGGGCGCGCCGATCCTGCCGATGCGAACACGCCGAACGCGGCGCCGGTGTTCTGGAGGTGGGTCAGGTCGAAGAACCCGCGGATCACCGGAATCGTGCGGTACAGCGGGATCCGTGCGGTCACGAGAGCCTTCGTGGCCTGATCGACGGCGACGACGCAGAGGGCGAGGACGAAATAGGGGAAGCGCCGCGTCACCGGGGGATTCTAACCGCCGACGACGGCGCGGCAGCGCGCGCAGATCCCGTCGTCGCCGGGCTCGACGTCGCGGCGAACCTGCCAGCACCGCGGGCACTTGGCGCCTTCGGCAGGGCGGGCGGACACCGCTTCGCCGCCGTCGTCCCTCACGACGAACGCCGTTCCGAAAACGTCAGCGAGCCTCTCTTCCGAAAGGTGAAGAAGGGCCAGCGCGCGGTCGACCTCCTCGCCCGGCCCGACCGCGGCGACCGCCTGGGAGGCCGAACCGACCCTGTTTTCGCGCCTCAGGGGCTCGAGGGACTGCAGGAACGCCGCTCGAAGCGCGAGGACCTTTCCCCACGCGTCTCTTTCATTCGAAGAAATTTCCGAGGTCTTCCAGTCTCCCCAGCTCTTCAGGAAGAGCGCGGACGGATCCGTAGCGTTCCCCGGGATCGACTCGAAGATCTCTTCGGCCGTGAACGGGCAGATCGGAGAGAGCGCGAGCGCGATCGTCTCGACGAGCCTCCACGCGGCCGTCTGCGCGGACCGTCGCACGGGATCGTCCGCCGCGAGGACGTAGAACGCGTCCTTGCGGACGTCGCACCAGAACGCCGAGAGATCCGTCGTGACGAAGTCGAGGAGCCCGCGCGCGACGGCGTGGAACTCGAAGCGCCCGTAAGCGTCGCGCGCCTCGGCGGCGAACCTTGCCGCCGCGTCGAGAACCCAGCGCTCGAGGGGCTCGAGTCCCGCGTCGGGCACGGCGTCCTTCGCCGGGTCGAAGTCGAAGAGGTTCCCGAGGAGGAACCGCGCTGTGTTCCGGATCTTCCGGTAGGCCTCCGCGGTCCGCTGCAGGATCTCCTTCGACAGAGGGTCGTCGCTCGTGTAGTCGAGAGACGCGACCCAGAGGCGGATGACGTCCGCGCCGTCGGTCTTGAGGAGGTCCTGCGGCTCGATCGTGTTCCCGAGGGACTTCGACATCTTCCGGCCGTCGCCCGCGACGACGAACCCGTGCGTGAGCACCGTGTCGTAGGGTGCCCGGCCCGTGAGGGCGACGGACGTGAGGAGCGACGACTGGAACCAGCCCCGATGCTGGTCGTGGCCCTCGAGGTACATGACGGGAACGGGCGGCTGCGCGATGTACGGGTCGGCGAGGCCGTAGTCGCCCGACCGCAGGACCGCCGCGTGCGACACGCCGGAGTCGAACCAGACGTCGAGAATGTCCTTCAGCTTCTCGAAGTTCGTCCCGCCGCAGGCAGAACAGGAGGACGAAGACGAAGAGGAGGATAAGGAAGAGGAAGAGTTTCTTAGAAAGTAAGACGGGGGGAACGCGTGGTCGTACCAGGCGTTCGCTCCGTGCTCGCGGAACGTCTCTCTTACCCTTTCGAAGAAATCTTCTCTATCCCTCTTCTCCTTCTCTCCGACGTTTCCCGCGACGGCCGGGAAATGACTGACGATTCCCTTCCCTTTGCAGTCCACGCACCTGAGGAACGTGATCGGCGAGCCCCAGCGGCGCTGGCGGGAGATCGTCCACTCGAGGCGGTTGTCGACCATCGCGCCGATCCGGTTCTCGCTGTACGACGGGATCCAGTCGACGTGGTCGCGGATCTCCCTCATGGCGCGATCCCTGAGGGCGCCGAGGTCGATGAACCACTGGTGCGTCGCCCGGAAGATGACGGGGTTCTTGCAACGCCAGCAATGGGGATAGGAGTGCGGGGAAGATTCCTGCGAGAGGAGGATGGAGCTCCCGGCGCGTCCGTCCTTCATGGCCTCGAGGACGCCGAGGTTCGCGTTCTCCGCGTCGTTCCGCGGAATGACGACTCTCTTGCCCCGGAGAAACTCGGGCGCGTTCGCGTCGTAGTAGCCGCCCTCGTCGACGGGGCAAAGAGCCGGATCGTCCACCTGGAATCCGGCGCGCTTCACGACCTCGTAGTCGTCGCGCCCGTGCCCCGGGGCCGTGTGGACGAGGCCCGTCCCGTCCGTCGTCGAGACGTGCTCGCCGAGGAGAAAGCCGAAGTTGTCGGAGGGATCGTTCGAGAAGGGGCGAACGTATCGCAGCCCATGTTTGCGGTCGGCGAGGGCAGCGCCGCTTTTCTTAGACTGGGGAAGAGGGGCGGCGTCGCGCCAGCCGAGCGCGGCCGTCACCTGCGGCACGAGCGCCTCGGCGACTAGGTAGGCGGCGCCGGGCTCCGATTTCCTTCTAAGAAGTACGTATTCGATCTTCGGACCGAGCGAGATCGCTCGGTTCGCCGGGAGCGTCCACGGAGTCGTCGTCCAGATGACGGCGTAGACGCGCGGCGATCCGGCGGCCTCGAGGGCCGAGCCCCACGCGCCTTTCGCAGAATCCGCGTCGATCGGCATCGCCACGTAGATCGACCAGTCCGTCTTGTCCTCGTACTCGATCTCGGCCTCGGCGAGCGCCGTACGGTCGTGGACGCACCAGAGGACGGACTTGAACCCGAACGAGACGAGGCCTTTCTCGACGAACCGGCCGAACGCGCGGGCGATCTCGGACTGGTAGGAGTAGTCCATGGTCCGGTACGGCTTCATCCACGCGCCCAGGATGCCGAGGCGCATGAAGTCGGTCCGCTGGACGTCGATCCACTTCTCGGCGTACGCGCGGCACGCGTCGCGGATCGCGACGTCCGTCATCGCGCGCTTCTTCGGCCCGAGCTCCTTGTCGACCTTGAGCTCGATCGGAAGGCCGTGGCAGTCCCAGCCGGGCACGTACGGGGTGTCGAACCCGGCGAGCGACCTCGAGCGCACGACGAGATCCTTCAGGATCTTGTTCATCGCCGTTCCCATGTGGATCCTGCCGTTCGCGTATGGCGGACCGTCGTGCAGCAGGAACTGCGGCCGGCCCGTCCGGGCGGCGCGCAGCCGGCCGTAGAGGTCCTCGTGCTGCCACCGCGCGAGGCGCGCGGGCTCCCGCCTCGGGAGATCCGCCTTCATGGGGAACTCCGTCTTCGGGAGGAGGAGCGTGGTCTTCCAGTCGCGTCCCATTCGAGGCGCGGAGGTTACGCGGTCGCTTTCCGTGCGGCAACCGTCGACGTCATCGGCGGCCGTGGACGAAATCGTCGACGGCCTTGCGGAACATGACCGGCTGGTCGACGAACGTCATGTGCCCGCTCTTCGGGAGGATGACGAGCTTCGCGTGCGGAACGAGCCGCGCGATCTCCTCCGCGATCCACGGGGCGCTCTCGTCGTGGTCGCCTACGGTCACGAGAGTCGGGACGCGGACCTTCTTCAGCTGGTCGGTGAAGTCGAGCGCCGCGAGGTTGCCATCCACGACGTACTCGCCCGTGGACCCCCACATCTCCCGGTAGACGTCCCACCCCATCATCGGCCCGGCCGCGGGGTCGTACGTCGGATCCGGCCGGTTCTGGTAGAGATAGGGGAAGTAGCCCTCGGCCCAGGCGGCCTTCATGTATTCGTCCGGGTAGCGGCCCCACTGCCACGGCTCTCCCTTGCCGTAGAGGCCGTCCTTCTCCATCTTCTCGATGCGCGCCCTCAGCTCCGGCGCCATCGCGGCCTTCATGTCCGCGAGCGCCTTGTTGATCGCCTTCGTCGTGTGGAACGTGGAGCAGAGGATCAGCGTCGACAGGTTCTGCGGGTACTTGAACGCGTAGGCCTCCGCGAGGACACCGCCGAACGAGTGGCCGAGGAGGTTGACTTTCCCGAGGGCGAGCGCCTGCCGCACCGCCTCCATGTCCTCGACCATGTTCTCGACCGTGTAGAGCCTCTGGTTCTCGAGGCGTTCCGACCGCCCCGAGCCCCGCTCGTCGATGAAGACGAGGCGGTTCGTCCGGGCAAGCGGCAGGAGGTGGGGCAGGAAGTAGTCGTGGGACGCGCCAGGCCCGCCGTGGACGATGAAGAGGGGCGCCCCGCGGCCGACCGACTTCCAGTAGATGAGGACGCCATGGGCGTCGACGAAGCCCTCCGTCTGGGGATACACGGCGGGAGCCGCTCCCGAGGAGCGGGGCGCGGCCGGAGAGGGGGCGGCAACGGCCACACCGAGTGCGATCGCGGAGACAGCAGTTCGGATTCTCATTCTCAGAACTCTATACCCGCCGTTTCGAATGATTCAGATGGATCAGACGGGGCGCCGAAGCCCCTCCCGTCCCTTACACTCCGCCGCGCATGACGTCATTGAGAACAGGGGTCGTCGGGTGCGGGTATCTCGGCCGCCACCACGCCCGCATCCTGTCCACGCTGGAGGGATCGCAACCCGTCGGCTTCGTCGAGACGGACGACGCCACTGCCGCCGCGATCGAGGCGGCTCACGGGGCCGCGGGCATGGTGCGTCGCGGATCGATCCGCGACCTTCTCGACGCCGGCGCCACGGCGGTCGTCGTGTCGTCTCCGACGGTCACGCACGCGGACGTCGCCGAAGAGCTCCTCCTCGGCGGAGCCGACGTCATGGTCGAAAAGCCCATCACGGCGACTCTCGCCGAGGCGGACCGTCTCGTGGCGCTCGCGCGCGCGAGGGGCCGCGTGCTCCAGGTCGGGCACATCGAGCGCTTCAATCCCGCCGTCGCCGCGGTCCGGCCGCTCGTCACGGACGTCAAGTTCATCGAAGCGCACCGGCTCGGCGTCTTCGTCGCGCGCGCACTCGACGTGGACGTCGTCCTCGACCTCCTCGTCCACGACCTCGACATCGCGCTCGATCTCGTCGGCCGGCCGGTGATCGAGATTCGTGCCGTCGGGGTCCCGATTCTCTCGAACAAGATCGACATCGCGTCCGTGCGCCTCTCGTTCGAGGGTGGGTGCGTCGCGAACCTGACCGCTTCGCGCGTCTCCCAGGAGAAGACGCGGAAGTTCCGGTTCTTCCAGCCGGACTGGTACTTCTCGATCGACACGCAGAACCGCGACGTGACGGCCTTCCGCCTCGACCGGCTCACGGGTCCGCCGCGCATCGTGCCCTGGCCCGTCGCCGTCGAGCCGCAGGACGCGCTGACCGCCGAGGACGCCGCGTTCCTGAAGGCCTGCCGCGAGCGGAGCGAGCCGGAGGTCACCGGCGAGGCCGGCCGCGCGGCGCTGAAGCTCGCGCTCGACATCCTCGAAGAGATGGGCCGGAACCGATGACGATGGAGAAGAGAGAGAAGAGAGAGAAGAGAGAGATTTCTTCGAGTGGAATAGGGCAGGGCAGGCGGCCGTCGCGCAAGGGGGCGGCCGCGCGCCCCCGCCCGTCGCGGCGAGAGCGCCCGGCGCGCACCGGCCCCTCTTCACCTTCTAAGAAATCTTTCTCTTCGACTTCGTCTTCGCGGCGCGCCGCCCCGCGTCCTCTGGTCCCCCGCATCGGGCTCATCGGCGGTTCGGGCCTGTACACCCTCCCCGGCCTTCAGATCACGGGCGAAGTTGCGCCGGCGACTCCTTTCGGCCCGGCCTCCGATTCTCTCTTTCTAGGAAATCTCTCTTCGGTCCCCGTCGCCTTCCTCGCCCGGCACGGACGCCACCACCACGTCCTGCCCGGGGAGATCAACTACAGGGCGAACGTCTGGGCGCTGAAGGCTCTCGGGTGCGCCTGGGTGATCTCGGCGTCGGCCTGCGGCTCGATGAAGGAGGCGTACCGGCCGACCGACATCGTCCTGCCCGACCAGTTTCTCGACTTCACGAGGGGACGCGTCTCGACGTTCTTCGGCGACGGCTGCGTGGGCCACGTCTCGTTCGCGCACCCCGTCTCGGCGACGCTTCTCGATGCGCTCGAGGCGGCGGGTAAGGCCGAGAAGGCCGTCGTCCACCGCGGGGGGACCTACCTCTGCATGGAGGGCCCGCAGTTCTCGACGAAGGCGGAATCGCTCCTGTACCGCTCGTGGGGCGTCGACGTGATCGGCATGACGAACGCGACCGAGGCGAAGCTCTGCCGCGAAGCGGGGATCGCCTACGCCTCGATGTGCCTCGTCACGGACTACGACTGCTGGCACGAGGAGGTGGTGCCCGTTTCCGTCGAGGCGGTGCTCGCCGTCCTGAAGGAGAACGCCGCCACGGCGAACCGCGTTCTCGCGAACGCCGTGGGGCGACTCGACCCGGCGCGCCCGAGCGACTGCGCCGAAGCCCTCGCGTTCGCGATCCTCACGCACCCGAAGCGCGTGCCCGCCGCCACGCGGAGGCGGCTCGCGCTCTTCACGCAGAAAGGACGTCCATGACGCCCCCGCGCATCGTCGTCACCGGCTCCGTCGCCTTCGACTACCTCATGACGTTTCCGGGCAAGTTCCTCGACGTCGTCGTACCCGACCGGATGCATCGCCTCTCGGTCTCGTTCCTCGTGGACTCGATGCGGCGGGTGCGAGGCGGCGTCGCGCCGAACATCGCCTACGGGCTCGCGCTCTTCGGGCTGAAGCCCGTCATCATGGCGACGGCCGGCGTCGACGCGATCGACTACGCGCGGTGGCTTGCCGAGGAAGGAGTGGACACGTCCGAGCTCCACATCAGCGACGACCTGTTCACGGCGTCGTTCTTCGTCTCGACGGACGAGGTCCAGAACCAGATCGCGACGTTCTATATGGGCGCCATGGCTCGGGCCGTGAACCTCTCTTTCCGGGCGTTCGGCCCCGGGACGGTCTCGCTGGCGGTCATCGCGCCGAACGCCCCGGAGGCGATGATCAAGTACGCAGAGGAGTGCCGGACGCTCCACATCCCGTTCGTCTTCGATCCGAGCCAGCAGGTCGCGCGGCTCGGCGGCCCGGAGATCCTCGCCGGGCTCGAGGGCGCCGCCGTCCTCGTCGCGAACGAGTACGAATTCGGGGTCATCGAGAAGAAGACCGGCCTGACGGAGGCCGACGTCCTCGAGCGCGTCCCCGTCCTCATCGTCACGCGCGGCGAGGAGGGCTCGACGATCGCCCTGCGGGCGGGCTCGGAGGAGGCGCCGGACGGCCCCGTCGTCCTCCACGTCCCTCCGGCGAAGCTGCGCGGCACCGCGGTCGATCCGACTGGCGTCGGCGACGCGTTTCGCGCGGGCCTCCTGGCGGCGCGTCAGCGGGGTCTGCCGTGGGAGGTCGCGGGGCGGGTCGGGAGTGTGGCGGCGGTCTACGCGCTCGAAACGGTCGGTGCCCAGCCGCGGCGCTACGCGATCGGAGAATTCCTGGATCGCTACCGGGACAACTACGGCTCCGCGGGCGCGCACGCGTCCGTCGAGCGCCTTCGCGCGGGCACGTGACCTTCTAAGGAGCGGCGGGGCGGGTTACACTCCGCCTTCCCATGAACGTCATCGAAGGACACCTCGAATCCACCGGCCGCCGTTTCGGCATCGTGGCCGCCCGGACGAACGATCTCGTCGTCAGCCGGCTCCTCGAAGGCGCGCTCGACGCTTTCCGGCGTACCGGCGCGTCCGAAGAGGACGTCGTCGTCGTACGCACCCCGGGCGCCTGGGAGCTCCCGCTTGCCGTCCGGGATCTCGGCCGCTCAGGCAGCTTCGACGCCCTCGTCGCCCTCGGCGCGATCATCCGCGGAGGCACGCCTCACTTCGCGTACGTCGCCGGGGAGACGGCGAAGGGCGTGTTCCAGGTCTCGCTCGACCTGGACGTCCCGGTTTCCTTCGGCGTCCTCACGTGCGACACGCTCGAGCAGGCGCTCGAACGCTCCGGCGCCAAGGCCGGCAACAAGGGTTTCGAGGCGGCCATGGCCGCCGTCGAGTCCGCCGACCTGCGCGCCCGCCTGAAGGCCCCGGCCGCGAAGCGCCGCGCGCGCTGACGGACCGCGGAGGGACGCGTGAGCGGCCGCCGTCGCAAGTCCCGCGAGCTGGCCCTCCAGCTCCTGTACCAGAACGACCTCGCGGGAACGGAACCCGCCGAGATGTTCCGGCGCACGGAGGAGTACGTCGAGGCCCGGCCCGACGTGCAGGAGTACGCCGCGCGGCTCGTCGAGGGCACCCTCGCGCGCCGCGCCGAGCTGGACGAGAAGCTCTCCGAGCGCTCCGAGCACTGGCGGCTCGGCCGCATGGCGGCCGTCGACCGGAACCTCCTGCGTCTCGCCCTCTATGAGCTCCTGTACGAGAACGACACGCCGGACGCCGTCGTGATCGACGAGGCCGTCGAGATCGCGAAGAAGTTCTCGACCCCGTCCTCCGGGCCCTTCGTGAACGGCGTCCTCGACGGAATCCGGCGCGCGACGTACGGCCCGCGCACGGGCGCCGGCAGGGACGCGACGTGAGGCGGCTCGCTCTGCTTCTCGCCGTGGCGGCGTCGGTGGCCCGCGCCGAGGGCCCGCCTGCCGAGTGGGCCCGCTATCGCGTCGAGGGGACGGCCCCCTGGCGTTTCGCGCGCCCGGTGGAGGACGCGGGGTACCGCGTCGTTCTCTCGAGCCCCGACGGCCGCACGCTCGAGGCGCGCGTCGAGGTGGACGGGGCGCCCTTCGGCACCGATGCGCCGTTCCCGCCGCGGGTCGCGTCGCTCTCGTCCGAGGCCCGCGAGGCGCTCGCGGAGCCGCGCGTCGAGGACGCGCTCCTCGACCTGACGTCCCGCCGCGTCGTTGCCGGGGCCGCGTCCACGCTCGAGGCCGTCGAGCGCGTGATCACGTTCACGTCTCATTCCGTCGTCTACGCGCTGCCGGACGGCAACGAGACCGCCTCGAGCGCTCTGCGTGCGGGCCGGGGCTCGTGCGTGGGCCGCTCCCTGCTCGCAGCCGAGCTCCTGCTGCGCGCGGGCGTCCCGGCACGGCAGGTCACGGGGCTTCTCGTCGCCGCGGACCCGAAGGAGCTGACGCCCGAGTCCCGTCTCGTGTACAGCCCGCTTCTCGGCGGCGTCCGTCACCGCTGGATCGAGGCGTACGTCCCGTCGCTCGGCTGGGTCCCATCGGATCCGGGAGGACTCGCGAACACCGTGACGGCGCGCCACCTCGCGCTCGCGCGCCAGCCGCCTTCCGCGTTCCGCGCGGACGTCGTCGAGAAATCGGCCGAGGTCCGCCGGCCGGCGCTCGAGAGCGCGGACGGGCGCGTCACGCTCGCGCGGCCCCGCGGTCCCCTCGAGGGCGCGTCCTTCGATCCCGCGCCGCTCGCGGCGCCGCATCCCGCCGGCCGGGACGAGCGGCGTTGACGGTGGACCCGGACGGCCCCGGCGCGCCGCTTCCGATTCTCGTCGTCCTCCCCTCGCCGCCGCTTCGGGTCCTCTTGGCGGCCGCTCTCCACGCCGCCCTCGCGCGCATCGGGCGCGCTCCGCTCGTATCGGAGGCGGGATCGGCGCTCGACGCGCTCTGGCTCGTCGCGCGCGATCGACCGGCACTCGCGCTCGTTTCTCTCGATCTGCCGTATCTCTCCGGGGACGAGCTCGTCGCGCTCCTCCGCGGCCGGCCGGGGCGTGACCTCGATGTCATCGCGGTCGCGCCGGCCTCGGACGAAGACGCGCCACGCCGCGCCGCGGCCGTCGACGCGGCCGCGCTCCTCAGGACGCCCTTCGACGTCGACTCCGTCGGAGCCGCGCTCGCGGCCGCGGGGGTGACGGGGGAGGTGAGTTGAGCGGAAGCCCTCCCGTCTCCGTCGTCCAGGAGGCGGCTTCCCCGAAGGCCGAGGTCCGGCTCCACGCTGCCGCCGTTCTCGCGAGCCTGGGCGGCGCCGAGGCCGACGAGGCGCTCGCCAGCCTTCTCGCGGACCCGGACCACCGAGTCCGCGCGCGCGCCGTCGCGGGCCTTGCCGCCGCGGGCGCGGGGGGCCGAGCCTCGTGCAACGCCGTGCTTCTCGACGCGTCGTCCGGAGTTGCCGGGGTCGCGGCGGCCCGCGCGCTGGCCGCCTCTTCCGGGGGCGCGGAGGCGCTCCTCGCGGCACTGTGCCACGCGTCGCCGACCGTGCGGCTGCGCGCGGCGCGGGAGCTCCCGGCCGGCTCGGCCGGGCCCGACGTCGGCGCGGCGCTCGAGGCGGCCGCGCGGTCCGAGTCGGACCCGGACGTGGGCGCCGAGCTGCTCCTCGCGCTCGGGCGTACGCGCCGGGGCGACGCGGCGTCCTTCCTTCTGCGGACCCTGCGTGAGGGAACGCCCCATGCCCGGGCTCACGCGGCCTGGGCGCTCGGAGTCCTGGGTGATCCGCGTGCCGCGACCCGGCTCCTGCCCGTGCTCGACGAATCCGGCGTCGGCGCCTGCGCGCTGGCCGCGCTCGCGCTTCTCGCGGCACCCGAAGCGGCCGAGGAGCTCGCGCGCCGGGGAGCCCGCGACGCCGCAGGCGCCCGCTTCCTGCTCGCGCTCGCGAGAGGGGTCGCCTGCGGCCCACCGGCCCTCGCCCGACGCGTCCGTTCTCTCTGGCCGGGCGTGGCGGAGGCGGCCCAGGCCGTGCTCTCCGATCTCCGCACTCCCCGGGCGACGGCGAGCGACCTCGCCCGGCTCCTTGCGCGGCTCGACGCGGCCGGAGCCGCGGCTCTGATCGTGCGCCACGGTCCCTTCCCGGACGGCTACGCCGCTCTGGCCGATCTCCCGCCCGAGCGACTCTCGGAAGCCGCCCGGACCGCGCTCGTCGTCGACGATCCCGAGCCGGCACTCACTCTTCTCCTTCGCGGAGGCGTGCCGGTAGAGGCGTCCGCCCTGTTGGCCCACGTCCACCCACGCGCGAAGACCGCCGCTCTGAACCGGCTCGCACCCGGCTCCACTCCGCTGCCGGATCTCCTCGAGATCCTCGCGGACGACGACGCGGATACGGCCCTCGCGGCGGCATGGGCCGTTGCGCGCGACGCGCGCCGGGAGGGCGCGGACCGCGCGCGGGCCGCGGCAACGGCCCTGCACGACCGGGCCGGCGGCCCTGACGGTCCGGGCCGGGCCGCCGCTCTCACGGCCCTGCGCGAGGAGGCGGGACCCTCGGCCGACGTCGCGCTCCGCGCCGCGTTTTCGTCCCGGGACGCCGGAACCCGCGCCGCCGCCGTCGCCGCCGCGTCCGGCAGGATGGGCATCGCGGAGCGGGACGTCCTTCGGCTCCTCGACGACGAGGACGCCGGGGTGCGGACAGAGGCCCTCTGGACCCTCGGCCGCCTCGCGGGCGTCCGGAAGTCGCGTCTCGAGCCGCGGCATGTCCTCAGGTTCCTGAACGACGACGCCCCCGTGGCTGCCGCGGCGGGCGCCCTCCTCGTCACGCTTGCGGGTGCGGACCGCTCACGCGTGGCGCGCGAGATGCTCGCCCAGCGGGGTGCCGTCCGTCGCTCCGCCATGGAGGCGATCGCGGACGCCCGGGACTCGACGGCGGCGGCCGCCGTGACGTTCGCCGTTCTCCACGAGGACGCGTCGACGGCTCGCGCGGTCCTCGAGGCGGCGGCGGTCGCTCCTCCCCACGTCGCGGCGGAGGCCGTCACCGCCGGTCTCGCGGACGGGCGGCCGGAGGTCCGCGTCGCCGCGGCGTCCGCGGCGGCGCGCGCGGGTGACGACCTGGCAGCCGCTCTCGCCGTCCCGATCGCCGAGGCGCTGGACCGCGAATCGGACCCGGAGGCGAGGGCGGCCCTGCTGCGTGCCGTCTGTTACGCCGGCCGGGCGGAGGCCGTTCCCGCCGTCACCCGGGCGCTCGTCGTCGACGCGAGACAGCCCGAGGCGCAGGACGCCGCCCGGGCGCTCGCGCGGCGTTTTCCAGAGGCCGTCAGGGGGGCCTGGGCCTCGGCGCCGCCGCAGGCCGGGCGCGCGTGGGGCTCGGCGATCGAGGCGGTGCGCCGGTGCGCGACGCTCCCCGAGGAGCTCGACGACGACGCGGACGCACTGAGGCTCCTGGCCTCTCTCGCCCGGCGGCGTACCGGGCTGTCGTTGGATCCCGAGACCCTGAGGCCGAGGCTCGCCCTCCTCCTCGGCGCCGAGGCGTGGGCCGCCGGCTCGTTCCGTCTTCTCTGGAGACGGATGCGGGACCTTCCACTCGCCCATCCGCTCCTCGCCCGGCTCGTTGATTCCGTCGCGGACACGTCCTCGCGCTTCTTCGCGGATCCGGGCGCGCTCGAGGCCCTGTCGGGCGAAATCGCCCCCGAGAGGCTTCTCGCGCTCGGGTCGGACGGAGTCCTCGAGGTCTGGTGCGTCGGGTGCGGAACCGGCGAGGAGGTCTGGTCCGCGGCGATCCGGCTGGCCGAGCGTGGGGTCGTCGGGAGCCGCCGGGTGCGCATCCGTGGAACCGACCTGTCTGAGGCGGCGATCCGGCAGGCGCGCGCCGGCGTCTACGGGCCGCACGCGCTGCGCGGGGTGCCGGACGCCGTCCGGACGCGCTACTTCCAGGCGCTCTCGAACGGCCGCTACCGGGTGCGCGAGGCGCTGCGGGAGACTGCGTTCTTCGAGGCCCGCCCTCTCGCCGACGAGCCGGCCGGCGCCGGGAAGCACGATGTCATCCTGTGTCACGGCCTCCTGCCACAGATACCGGCTCCCGCGCGCGCGCAGGCCGTGGAGCGGCTGGGAGCGTGTCTGAAGCCGGGCGGCTACCTCCTCCTCGGACGCGAGGACCACGTCGCCGCGGCTGCCGCGCCGCTCGCACCTGTGCTCCTCGGAGGCGACCTCGCCTACCGGCGGCCTGGCGCGGTCGTTTACACTCGCGCGCTCCGATGACGACGACGAACACACCGCCCTCGCGCAGCGACGAAATCCGGCGGATCGAGACGAAATGGCGCGAGCGCTGGGAGCAGGACCGCGCCGCGTTCGTGGACACGGGCGACCCCGCGGGCGACGGGACGTACCTCCTCGTCATGCTCCCGTACCCGTCGGGGGACCGGCTGCACGTGGGCCACGCCCGCACGTACTTCCTGACCGATGCGCTTCACCGATACCTGAGGCAGCGCGGCCGGACGATCTTCTGCCCTATGGGATGGGACGCGTTCGGGCTGCCCGCCGAGAACTACGCGATCGCCAAGGGCATCCATCCGCGCACCTCCACGCTCGCGAACATCGCGGCCATGAAGGAACAGTTCCACTCGTGGGGCGTCCTCTACGACTGGTCGAAGGAAGTCACGACGTGCGAACCGGCGTACTACCGGTGGAACCAGTGGTTCTTCCTGAAGCTCCTCGAGAAGGGCCTCGCCGCGCGGCGGAAGTCCGCCGTGAACTGGTGCCCGTCGTGCGAGACGGTGCTCGCGAACGAGCAGGCCGAGGGGGGCGTCTGCGACCGGTGCGGAACGCCGGTCGTGCAGCGGGAGCTCGAGCAGTGGTTCCTGAAGATCACGGACTACGCCGAGAGCCTTCTCGCCGGACTCGACACGCTCGGAAAGTGGCCCGAGAAGGTCGTCACGATGCAGCGCAACTGGATCGGGAAGTCGGTCGGCGCCGATTTCGACTTCGCGATCCCCGCGCTCGGCGAGACCGTGCGTGTCTTCACGACGCGTCCGGACACGGTCTTCGGCGCGACCGCGCTCATCCTCGCGCCCGAGCACGCGCTCGTCCCGCGCCTCATCGAGAATCACCCGCGCCGCGCCGAGCTCGAGGCGTGGGTCACTTCGGTCCGGAACCAGGAGCGCCTCCAGCGCGAGGCCGAGGGCGCCGAGAAGGACGGCCGGGACACGGGCGTCAAGGCGATCAACCCGTTCACGGGGCAGGAGATCCCGGTCTGGCTCGCGAACTTCGTCATCGCGGACTACGGGACGGGCGCGCTCATGGCGGTCCCGGCGCACGACACGCGCGACTTCGAGTTCGCGAAGAAGTACTCGATTCCCATCGTCCGGGTCATCGAGGAGTCTCCGAAGAGCACCGAAGATTTTCTTAGAAGGGAGGAGGGGGGGGGCGTTGCGGTTGGGGCCGGCGGCGCCTCGAGCCCGGCCGGCGCTTCCGCTCGGGACCATTCGAAGAAATCCTCTTCGAACGGTGCCGATGAGAGCCGCCTCCCATACACGGGAGAGGGCTGGCTCGTTGCCTCCGGCGCCTTCTCAGAAAATTCCTCCTCCACCGCTCGCGAATTGATTTCCGCGGAGGCCGCGAAGAAAGGCATCGGTGGGCCGCGGGTGCGTTATCGCCTTCGCGACTGGCTCATCTCCCGCCAGCGCTACTGGGGGACGCCGATCCCCATGGTGAAGTGCCCGACGGACGGCTGGGTGCCCGTCCCCGAGAAGGACCTGCCGGTCGTCCTGCCTCCCGACGCGCCGTTCACCGGAAAGGGCGGCAACCCTCTCGAGAAGGTCGCGGCCTTCGTGAACACGACGTGCCCGAAGTGCGGCGGCGCGGCGCGCCGTGAGACCGACACGATGGACACGTTCGTGGACTCCTCGTGGTACTACCTCCGCTACCTCGATCCCGCGAACGGCGAGGCCCCGTTCGACAAGGCGCGTGCCGCCGCGTGGACGCCCGTCGACCAGTACATCGGCGGGATCGAGCACGCGATCCTCCACCTCCTCTACGCGCGCTTCTTCGCGCGCGTCATGAAGGACCTCGGTCTCGTCGCGTTCGAGGAGCCGTTCTCCGCCCTGTTCAATCAGGGGATGATCACGCGCCTGTCTCCGACGGGCCGCGTCGAGAAGATGTCGAAGTCGCGCGGCAACGCCGTCTCGCTGGACCCCCTCATCGCGGAGAAAGGCGCCGACGCCGTGCGGGCGTTCGTCCTCTTCCTCGGCCCGCCCGAGAAGGACGCGGAGTGGAGCGACGAGGGGATCAGCGGGCCGGAACGCTTCCTCGGGCGCCTGCGAACGACCGTGGAGAGGTTTCTCACCTCCGGCGCCGACCCGCAAGGCGAGCCGGCGGCCGCCGACACGCCCGCGGCGCGCGCGCGCCACATGGCGATCAAGAAGCTCACGGAGGACTTCGACGCGTTCTCCTTCCACACGGGCGTCGCGCACCTCATGGAGTTCGCGACGCACGCGGCGGGCCTCGTAGGCGACCCGAAGGCCAATGCGGGGGAGACGGCCGCCACGCTGCGCGCGCTCGTCGCGCTGCTGCACCCGATCGCGCCTCACCTCTCCGAGGAACTGAACGAGCGGCTCGGCGGGACGCGCAGCCTCCTCGTCTCGGGCTGGCCGGCGTTCGACCCGAAGCTCGCGGTCGAAGAGGTCGCGACGATCGCGGTGCAGGTCTCGGGGAAGGTCCGGAGCGAGATCAGGCTTCAAAGAGGATCTTCTGAGAAGGAGGCACGAGGCGCCGCTGAAGCCGATCCGGCCGTGGCGCGTTGGCTCGTCGGCAAGCAGGTGGTGAAGACCATCTGGGTCCAGGACCGCCTGCTGAACCTGGTCGTGAAGTGAGCGAGAGAGACCGAAGAGAAGACCGACGAGGGGATTCTTCGAGTGGCCGCGGGCGGACGCTCGCGCCGCGCCGACGGCGCCGCGCTTCTTCCTCTTCACCTTTCAAAGAAATGTTCCTCTTTTCTCTTCTTCTCTCCTCGTTCTCCCTCCTTCTGCATGGCTGCGGTTATTCGCTCGTCGGCACCGGCGCGAGCGCGCTGCCCTCGACCGTGAAGACCGTCTACGTCCCGACGTTCGTCAACGACACGACGGTCGTCGGCGTCGAGCAGCGGCTCACGGAGGCGGTTCTCCGGGAGCTGTCGGCGCGCGGACGGCTCAAGCCCGCCGCCGACCGGGCGCAGGCCGACGCGGAGCTGACGGGGCGCCTGACCTCGCTCAGCGTGTCGCCCGTGCGTTTCGACGACGCGGGCCTCGCCGTCGAGTACCAGGTGACCGTCACGGCGCACCTCGCCCTCGTCGAGAAGGCGACGGAGAAGCCTCTGTTCACGGAGCCTTCGTTCGTGTTCCGGCAGCCCTACACGGTGCCGGGGAGCTCACGCTCGTATTACGACCGGGAGCGGGAGGCGATCGAGGCCCTGGCGCGTCCGTTCGCCCAGAGCCTCGTCACGACCATCCTGGAAGGGTTCTAGCCCCTACGTCGCCTTCGCGGCGGACTTCTTCGCCTTGTTCACCGTCTTCGAGATGCGCGACTTCAGGCGCGAGGCGGTCTTCCGGTGGAGGACGCCCTTGCGGACGGCCACGTCCAGCTCGGACACGGCGCCGGAGAGCATGCCGGCGACCTTCGCGGCCTCGGTCTGAGCGGTCTTGCGGAGGTCCTTGACGACGTTGCGCACGCGCGTCACGACGGAGCGGTTGCGGGCGCGCCGCTTCTCGCTCTGACCGGCACGCTTCTTGGCCTGCTTGGTGTTTGCCATTCGGGGGAAATCCCTTTCTCTCGGTGTGTTGTGCTTACCGGGCGTCGCCGCCGAGGGCCTTGAGGCGCTGCCGGGCGCTCTTGGCCTCGTCGGACCCCGGGAACTGATTGACGACGTAGTTGAGCTCGACCATGGCCTGGGCCTTCTCCCCGAGCTCGAGGTGCGCGAGCCCCTTCTTGAGGTGCGCGGCCGGAGCCTTGTCGCTCTGGGGATACGTGCGGAAGAGCCTGTCGTAGGCGGCGATCGCCTCGGCGGGCTTCTTCTGAGCCGACCAGCACTCTCCCGCCCAGTAAAGGGCGTCGTCGGAGAGGTCGGTCCGCGGGAACTTCTCGGCATAGTCCTCGAAGCCCTGGCGCGCGAGGTCGTAGCGCCCGCGCTGGTAGTCGGCCGTGGCCTGCGCGAAGAGGTCGGACGGAGAGATTCCGCCGCCCTTCGGCGCCGGAGCGGCCGCCGCGCCGACGGCGACGAGCCCGCCGGAGGCGACGGGCGCCGCCGGGTAGGTCCCGGGGCCGGGTCCGACGACGGCGGGGGTGCCGCTCGAAGCGGCGCGGGCCTGGACCTCCGCGATCTGCTGGGAGAGTTGCGCGAGACGCCGATTCGTGTCCTCGAGCTTGCCCGCGAGCGACTGCATCTCGCGCGTGAGGTCGTCGAACTTCGTCCCGAGATCCGCGTTCGAGCGCAGGAGCGTCGTCGACTGCTTCGCGAGCGAGTCGTTCAGCTTCGCGACCTCGTCCTTCGACGACGATTCCTTCTGGAGCGCCTCCACCTTCTTCTCGACCTCCGAGATGTGGCGGTGGACCTGGTCGATGTCGCTCCCGCTCACGCATCCGACCGCGGCCGCGAGAGCCCCCGCGGCCGCGAGCGCCCGGACGGCCCTCATCCCGATCACTTCGCCGTCACGACGAAATGGGCGCGGCGGTTCTTCGCCCACGACTCCTCGTCGTGCCCCGTCGCGAAGGGACGTTCCTTGCCGTAGGACACCGTCTTGACGCGCCCGGCGTCGATCCCGAGGGAGACGAGGTACTCCTTGGCCGCGTTCGCGCGCCGGTCGCCGAGCGCGAGGTTGTACTGCGCGGTCCCGCGCTCGTCGCAGTGACCCTCGATCGTGAACAGGACGGTCGAGTGGTTCTTGAGCCAGGTCGCGTTCGCGGCGAGGACGTCACGCGCGTCGGCGCGCAGGTCGGCCTTGTCGTAATCGAAGAAGGCCGGCTTCAGGTAGCTCGACACGCGGTCGAGGGACATCGCCTTGATGTCCTCCTCCATGGACCGCGGCGTGGGCCTCGGCGTCGGAGCCGGCGTCGGCTCGAGCGTGACGACCGTCGGGGTCGCCGTCGGCTCCGGGGGCGAGGCCGGTGCGGGTTTGGGCTTCGGAGAACAGGCCACGGCGAGCGCCGCGGCGGCAACCACGAGGATTCCGGACTTCGCGAGATTCTTCATGGAGCGAATCCTTCCGTCAAAAGGTGAGAACGATGTCCGGGAACGCGTGACGTGCGCCCCGGGGGGTGAGGTTTCTATTCTAGCGTCTTGATCCACGCGGGCGAGAAATTGTTCCCGGAGGACGTCACGATGCGCATCGCGGACCCGTCCGCGTTCGCGACGGCGATCTGCGTCGAGCTCCCGCGGGTGACCTCCCACGCGACCTTGGTCCCGTCCGGCGACCACGTCGGGTTCTCGTGGGCCCCGGGCCCCTCCGAGATCTGGAGCGTGCGGCCCGATCCGAGGTCCATCACGCAGATCTGGAAATCGCCCTCGTTCCGGCACGCGAAGGCGATGCGGCCTCCGTCCGGCGAGAAGGACGCCTCGTCGTTCCAGTTGCCCGCGAGCGAAATGCGCCGGACGTTCGCGCCTTCGAGGTCCATCATGTAGATCTGGGGCGAGCCCTGGCGGTTCGACGTGAACGCGAGCTCGCGGCCGTTCGGGGACCAGCGCGGCGTCGAGTCGATCGCGACGTTCTCCGTGAGGCGCTTGAGGCCGGAGCCGTCGGTCAGAACCGTGTAGATCTCGGGATTGCCCCTCACGCTCCCGCAGAACGCGATCGTCTTCCCGTCCGGCGAGAACGACGGGGACGCGTTGAGCTGCGTGGAGAGCGGAATGCGCCTCTTGTCCGTGCCGTCCCGCCCGACGACGAACACGCCCGGCGTGTCCTTCTCGTAGGACTGGTAGGCGATCTGCTTGCCGTCGGGCGACCAGTCCGGGGCGAGCGAGAGCGTGTGGGAGTATGTGATCCGGCGCTGCGTCTCGCCGTCGAAGTCCATCGTGTAGATCTCCTTCACGCGCGGCTCGTCGCGGTCGGAGACGAAGGCGATCTTCGTGAGGAACGGCCCCGGCTTGCCCGTGAACTGCCGGGTGAGGTCGTTCGCGAGCGTGTGCGCGATGCGGCGCGCGGCCGCGGTCGGGCCCGTGTACTTCTTGCTCAGGATCGGCTGGAGAGTTCCGAGGTCCCAGAGCTGCGCCTCGACGCCGACGTTCGCGGCGCCCTCCTGCGTGAGGCGCGTGTCCAGGAGGTACTGCGCGGAGGAGGCCTTCCATTGGTCGCCTTCCTCGCGCGTGCGGGGCGGGCGCAGGCCCTTCGGGTAGAGCGTCGGGTCGGAGACGAGGAAGACCCGCGAGCCCGAGAGGTCGTCGTTCAGCGTCGTGAAGAACGGATCCACCGCTCCCTTCTGGAGCTCCGGGGTGAGCGGGGCGATCGTGACGGGAATCGCGATGGGGATCCGCGCGCCCTTCGCGCCGAGGATGTCGACGACGACCTGGCTCGGCAGGCTGGAGACGGGCGGCGCGACGGGACCGGTTCCCGGCGTTGGGGCCGAGGTCGTCGGCTGGGCGCCCGCCCGTGCGGCGAACGCGGCGAGGACGACGGCGGCGAGGGCTCGGATCGGGTTCGGTCGGTTCACGAAGCCTCCATGCGTTGGACGTCAGCGAAAGCGCAGATGGACGCCGAGCTGCTCGTTGAGGTAGTCGTTCGGAAGTGGCGGAAGCGGATTGGCCGCGTAGACGGCGCGGACGGCGGCCCGGTCGTAGTAGCTCACTCCCGACGAGGACTCCACGCTCACGTCGGTGACCTGGCCCGAGCGCTGGATCCGGAACGAGACGGTGCAGACGCTCCCGTCCGGCGCGTCGGGCCGGAACCAGTTCGCTCCGATCAGGGAGACGAGCTGCTGGACGTAGTACGAGAACGGGAAGTCCGTGTCGAACGCGGCGACGTCCGCCCCGAAGCTCAGGGCCGTGCCGGCCGCGCCCGCCGTGCCGCTCGGGAGGCCCGCGGCGCTCGGGAGATCGACGGCGGGGGGGGCGCCCTTTCCGGGGAGCGTCGCCTTTGGCGGCGTCGGCTTGGCCTTCGCCGATTTGAGGGCCGGCATCGCCTTCGGCGAGGGCTCGACCTTCTCCTCGTGCTTCTTCTCGATCACGGGCCGCGCCTTGGCCGGCTCCGGAAGCGGCTCGGCGACGGGAGCGGGCGCGGCCGGCGCGGAGGCAGCCTGCGCGCGTCCGAGGGCCGCCGGGCTCACGACGCGGACGGGAAGCGAGATCGGAATCGCGGCGGGCACGTGCCGCGGGCGGCTCGTGAGGATCACGGCGACGACGAACGCCGCGTGCGCGAGGATGGAAAGGCCAGCCGAGATGGTCGCCGGGGGGCGCCCGTCCCGCGCGCGACGCGCGAGGATCTCCGAGACGGTGAGAGGCTCGCCGACAGCCGCCGTGTTCAGCGACACGTCGTGGCCTCTCTCAACGACGGTCCTCCGGCTTCAGCTCCGTCACCATCCCGAGGCTCTCCACGCCCAGGCGGTTCAGCGCGTCCATGGTTTCGACCACGGTGCCGTACGGGAGGTTCCGGTCGGCCTTGAGATAGACGGACTTGTCGCGGCGGCGGGACAGGACGAGCTTGAGCCTCTCCCTCAGCTGCGACTTCGCGACCGGCGACTCGTTGAGGTAGTACGTCCCGTTCTTCGTGATCGAGAGGATGAGCGGATCCTCGGGACTCTTCGGCAGGTTCTGGGCCACGGACTTCGGGAGCTGGACCTCGACGCCCTGGTGGAGGAGCGGCGCCGTGACCATGAAGATTACGAGCAGCACGAGCATGACGTCCACGAGGGGCGTCACGTTGATGTCGTGGAACGCGTCGGCGTCGTCTTCGAGCTTGAAGGCCACGGAAGCCTCAGGTGAAGTGGCGCTCGGCCAGGTTCATGAACTCGAGGGCGAAGTCCCGCATCTCCGCGCGCGCGGCGCGGACGCGGGAGTTGAAGTTGTTGTACGCGATGAGGGCGGGCACGGCCGCGACGAGACCCGCGGCCGTGTTGATGAGCGCTTCCGCGATGCCGGGCGCGACGACGACGATCGAGGTCGAGCCCTTCGAGGCGATCTGCGAGAACGAGATCAGGATGCCCATGACGGTGCCGAAGAGGCCGATGAACGGGGTCGCCGACGCCGTCGTCGCGAGAAACGGGAGCCCGCGTGTGAGGCGGGTCGTCTCGACGCCGGCCGCGCGCTCGAGCGCCCTCTCGATGGAGGCGAGGCTCTTGACGAAGAGGCGGCCTGAATCCGCCGGCGCGACCTCGCGCCCGTCCTTCACCTGCTGGTCGAGCTCGGCGTAGCCGGCCCTAAAGATCCCGACGAGCGGGCTCGGTTCGCAGCGTCCGCAGATCCCGAGGACGTCCGCGAACTTGCGGCTCTTGCGGAAGTGGCCGAGGAAGTCGCGGGAGCTGCCCGCCGCGCGTGAGAAACTCCAGATCTTGCCGATGATGATCGCCCACGACACGAGCGAGAAGAACGCGAGAACGACGAGGACGGCCTTGGCCGTGGGCCCGGCCGTGAGGAACAGCTGGACCAGGTTCGATCCGTTCGGTTCGGACATGTGTGCTCTTTCGGCCTCCCTCGAATTCGGGGGATGGGGTCCGCGACGGTCCTCTCGCCGGCCGTCCCGTCAAGGTAGCACGGAAACTCGAAGGGGGTCAAAGCGTTGGACGGCCTGCGCCGCTCTCGCCGTCGCCCTCGCCGGCGCGGCCCTCGCGGCGGCGGCGCCTCTCCCGCCGGACGTCCTGCCGCTCGCCGCGGTCCATTCCGGGATGAAGGGGTGGGGCCTCACCGTGATGAAGGGCGCGACGCCCGAACGGTTCGAGGTCGAGGTCCTCGGTGTCCTCCCGAACACGCTCGGCCGGACCCGCATCCTCGTGAAGGTGTCCGGCCTCGGGCTCGAGAACACGGGTGTGATCGCCGGAATGAGCGGCAGTCCGGTCTACCTGGACGGCAAGCTCGCGGGCGCCGTCTCGGCGACGTGGGCGTTCGGCAAGGAGCCGATCGGCCAGGTGACCCCGATCGAGAACATGCTCGACATCGACGCGGCCCCGGAATCGCCCTCCGTCCGCGCCACGGTCTCGTCCGTCGCGGCCTGGAACGCTCTCGCCGCGTCCCACGGCCTCCCTCCCGAGGAGCGTGTCGCGGCCCTCGAGCAGATCGCGGCGCCGTACCGGCCCTCGACAGGCAGCGAGGCGTCGTCCCTTCTCGCTCCCGTCTCGTCGGGAATCCCTGCCGCGACGCTTTCGCGCTTCGCCGACGACCTCGGTCGGCTCGGGCTTCCCGCGTCCTTCCTCGCGACGGTGGGCGGTGCCGGCGGAACCGGCGCCTCCACGGGGACGACGCGCGGGAGCGCGGGCGGGGCCGCGTCCCCGAAGCTCGTGAACGGCGGCGCCGTGACGGCCCTTCTCCTCGATGGCGACCTGAGGCTCGGCGCGACGGGCACCGTGACCCGGGTCGGGCCCGACGGTGCCTTCCTCGCGTTCGGGCACCCGTTTCTCGGGATGGCGGAGCTCGAGCTCCCCGTGGCGGCGACCGACATCGTCGAGGTCTTCCCGAGCGCGATGATGTCGTTCAAGCTCGCCGCCCCGCGCGCTGCCGCATTCCGGCTCACGCGCGACCGCGACTCCGGCATCTCGGGCCGGATGGACCACGTCGCGCCGCTCGTCCCCGTGCGGTTCCGTCTCGAGAGCGGCGGCAGCGCCGCGAAGGAGCTGCACTGGGGAGCCGCGCCGGCGCCTGCGATCTTCCCGCTTCTCCTCGCGATGTCGACGGACGTCGCGCTCGTGCTGAACGACCCGACTCCCGCGCAGAAAACCGTGTCGCTGCGGCTCTCGATCGCGACGCGCGCGGGCCCCTTTGTCTACGAGGACGTCCTCTCCGGCCCGCACGCACGCGACATCGTGCTCCTCACGACGATCGCGCTCGCGGGCCTCGTCGCGGACAACGAGTTCGAGGACCCCCGGATCTCGGGGGTCGACATCTCGCTGTCGAACGTGCCCGGCGAGAGGCGTTTCCGCGTCGTGGACGCCGGAGTCGCGCCGCGTCGCGTCGCGCCCGGGCAGACACTCGTCACGAGCGTCCGCCTCGCGGGGCGCCGCGGCGAGGACGAGACGCGCGTCCTGAAGGTCCGCGTTCCGCGCGAGGCGCCGGAGGGCCGGGCGACGCTCGTGATCGCGGACGGCGCCTCGGCGTCCGCCGCACGGATCGCCCTCGAACCCGCGGCTCCGCGCACGCTCGACGGTCTCCGCCGTTCGGTCGAGAGGCTGCTTCCCGCGAATCGCCTCGTCGCGTCGCTCCTCGTTCCGACCCACGGGGCGACGACGGGCGCCGCGACCGTCACGGCGCTCCCGGCGTCCGCCGCCGCGATCCTCGCCGCCGGGGAGGGCGTCGCCTCGCCTCGCGCCGTCGCGTCCCGCCTCCTCGCGGAGGAGATCCTCACGCTCGACCGTCCCGTGTCCGGCAGCATCCGGCTCGACGTCGAGATCGAAAGGCCGCGTTCGTGAAACGACTGTCCATTCTTCTTGCTCTCTTCGCGGTCTCGCCGCTCCTCGCCGCCACGTCCCGCGTCGCCGTCACCGCCACCGCCCGCGATTTCCTCGCGGGCGAAGCGAAAGGCACGGCCGTCTCCGCGGACGGTCGGCTCACCCTCGCGCCTCCTCTCGCGCCGCGCGCGTGGCCCGAAGACGCCGCCGACGCCGCCGTCTTCGCCGCGTCGGGTGACGCGTCGGGCAGGGTGTACCTCGCGACGGGCGGCGGCCTCGGGCGGCTCTTCGTCTCCGGCGCGAAGGGCGTGACTCTCGTGTTCACGGCCCCCGAGCCCAACCTCACGGCGGTCGCCGTCGCTCCGGACGGCTCCGTCGTGTGCGCGTCGTCGCCCGACGGGAAGATCTACAGAGTGAATCCGGGGGAAAGGGACCCCGAGAAGGCCGGCACCGTCCTTGGCGACCCCAAGGAGGCCGCGATCTGGGCGCTCGCCTTCGGTCCGGACGGGTCCCTCTACGCCGGCACGGGCAACAAGGGACGGATCTACCGCAAGACGCCCACGGGCACGCTCGAGCTCTTCCACGAGATCGAGGACGTCCACGTGCGGACGCTTCTCGCCGGGCCCGACGGGACCGTCTACGCCGGCACGTCCGACCGCGGCCTCGTCGTCGCGATCGGATCCCGCGGTGCCCGCACGCTCTACGACTTCTCCCGGCACGAGGTCACCGGCCTCGCTCTCGACGGGAAGGGCGTCCTCTACGCCGCGGCCTCCCAGGCCGAGGCGAGCATCGGACGCGCCGTGCCGATCGACATCCACGCGCGCCCGACGCCGACGCCCACGCCGCACGCCGGGCCGGCGCAGGAGGCGCCGAAGGGCACGGTATCGGTCGCGGCGACGACGTCCCCGGTTCGGCCGGCGCCGTCAGGGCCTTCCGCGAATTCCGCGGAGATCGTCGCGATCGCGAGCGATGGCTTCGTCGAGCCCGCCTGGACGTTCCCCGACGAGGCGATCTTCTCGCTCCGTTACGACGCCACGTCCGACTCGCTTCTCGTCGCGACCGGGCCCCGCGGACGCCTCTATGCGTGGAAGGACCGTTCCGTCCGTCTCCTCGCGCAGACCGGCGAGAAGATCGTCGTCGCGGCGCCCTCCGCCGGCGCGGGCTTCGCCGCGGTGACGAACGGAGCCGCCGGAATCCTGCGGCCTGCCGCCGCCGCCGGCCCGGCCTCTTTCGTCTCGGCCGTCAAGGACGCCGCGCGCCTCTCGACGTTCGGCCACGTCCGGTGGGAGGGCGCCGTGCCCAGGGGCGCGTCCGTCTCCCTCTCCGTGCGCGGGGGCAACAGCGAGAAGCCGGATGCGACGTGGTCGGCGTGGCTGCCCGCCGGGGCCGGTGGCGCCGCGAACGTCCCCGCCGCGCGCTTCTTCCAGTGGAAGGCCGATCTCGCGGCGAACGGGAAAGGGGAGTCGCCCTCCGTGGAGCGCGTCGAGATGACGTACACGGAGCGCAACGCGCGGCCCGTGCTCGAGAACCTCGCGGTCCTCGATCCTGGCCTCGTCTTCGTGCGCGGGGGCTCGGGGGGATCGGGCGTCCTCTCCGTCACGAACCCGGACGAGAACGGGATCTTCGCGGGCCTCGAGCCGCCGCACGAAGCGGGAGCCCTCGAAGGACCCGGCCGCCGCCTCTGGCGCAAGGGCTTCCGAACCCTGACGTGGAAGGGGCTCGACCCGAACGGGGATGCCCTGCGTTACGACGTCGAGGCACAGCGCGAAGGCGGGGCGTGGTTCCCGGTGCGCAAGGACGTCGAGGATTCGTATCTGTCCTTCGACACGACCGCACTCGCGGACGGTCGTTACCGCTTCCGCGTCACGGCCTCCGACCGGTTCTCGCACCCCGAGGGCGAGGCGCTCACGGCCGTCGAGGAGAGCGCCCTCGCGGTCGTCGACAACACGCCTCCGGTCCTGAAGGTCGAAGGGAAGCGGCTGGACGGAGACACCCTCGAGCTCCGGATTCTCGCGACCGACGCGCTCTCGCCCGTCCTCCGCGCCGAGGGCTCGCTGAACGCCGACCGCTGGCGCCTCCTGGCCGCCGAGGACGGTGCCGCGGACTCGCCCGTCGAGCGTTTCGTCTTCCGCGTGTCGAAGCCGTCCGGTCCGGCCGTTCTCGCGGTGCGCGTCGTGGACGCGGCCGGAAACGTCGCGGCCGTCTCCGTCGAATGGCCGTTCTGACCTCGAAAGGGGGAACCCGACGCCGGGTTCCCCCTGCGGCGCACCCCCTCCGCGCGTTCGGCTATGCCGCGCTCGCCGGCCTCTGCCTCGTCGTCTCCGCCTGCGGGACGCACGGGAAGGACCAGGCGAGCGTCATCCGGCGCCGCCTGGACGGCGAGCCGAAGACGCTGAACCCGATCCTCATGACGTCGGACGTCGAGTTCGTCGTGGTCGCGCTCCTTTCGCGGAACCTTCTCGATTACGACGAGAAGCTGAACCTCGTCCCCGGCCTCGCGGAAGAGGTCTCGGACTCTCCCGATCACCTCGTCTACACCGTGCGCCTGAGGCCTGACGCGCGGTGGGAGGACGGAACGCCCGTGACGTCCGCGGACGTCGTCTTCACGCTGAATGCGATCATGAATCCGAAGGTTCCCGCGCTGAACCGCCGGCCTCTGTTCGAGGGGCTCGTGAAGGCCGAGGCCGTGGACGCGCGGACGGCGCGCGTCACGTTCCGCAACGCCTCGGCGGGCCGCCGCGACGCGTTCTACCTTCCACTCCTGTCCGCGGCGGCCTGGAAGGACGGCGATGTCGCGACGCACCCTCGCAACCGCCGCCCGCTCTCGGACGGGCCCTACCGGCTCGGGGCCTGGGATGCGGGTCGGACGCTGTCCCTCGTTCGCAACACGCAATACGCCGGACCGCCAGCCCCGGCCGAGCAGGTCGTGTTCCGCGTCGTGCCCGAGACGGCCCCGGCGTTCGCCGGTCTCCTCTCCGGCGACCTCGACGAGATGCGCCTCACGTTCGCGCAGAAGAAGGAGATCGACGCGAAGGCCGGGACACCCGGCGCCCCGCGCGCGGTCCTGTTCGACGAGCTTGCCTACGCGTACTTCGGCTGGAACAACCGCTCGCCGCTTTTCTCGGACCGCCGCGTGCGGCGCGCGCTCACGATGCTCGTCGACCGCGAGAGCATCGATCGCAACCTCTACGGCGGCCTCGCGAAGATCGCGAACGGCCCGCTCCCGCCCGCCCACTGGGCCTGGGACGCCTCGATCGTTCCGTGGCCGTACGACCCGAAGGCCGCCGAGGCGCTCCTGGACGAAGCCGGGTTCCGAAAGGGACCGGACGGCGTGAGGCACAAGGGGAACCTGCGTTTCGCGTTCACGTTCTCCCTCGGCCGGGGCAGCGACGTCCAGCGGCAGATGGTCGAGCTCGCCCAGCAGTCGTTCTCGAAAGCGGGTATTCAGATGACGCTTCAACCGCTCGAGTGGGCGGCGTTCGCCGCGAAGATGGACGCCGGCGAGCTCGAGGCGTGGGCCGCCGCTCTCAACCTCGACCCGTACCCGGACCTCGGCCCCCAATGGCGCTCGACGCAGATTCCCCCGGACGGTCTCAACAACTGCTTCTACCGGAGCCCCGAGGTCGACGCACTCCTCGACCGACTGCGGACGACGTTCGACCGAGAAGAGGCGCGGAAGCTCCTCGCCGAGGTCCAGCGCCTCATCCACGAGGACGAGCCCGTGTCGTTCCTGAACACCCCGCTCACGAAGTGGGGGGTGTCGGGCCGGATCGAGGGCGTGAGAACCTCGCCGATCGGGCTCTTCCTGTTCTGGCCCGGCGCTTCCGTGTGGCGGCCGGGAGCGGGCTCGCGTCCCATCTCCTGACGCCGTCCAAGTAACATCGGGGCATGCTCCGCTTCGCCCTGCGGCGGGCGGCGTCGGCCGTGCTGACGCTGCTGGGCGTCCTCGCGCTCGTGTTCGGCCTCCTCGCGGCGGCTCCCGGGGATCCGGCGCGGATGGCCGCGCGGTCCGCCGCCCGCGCCCTCTCGCCCGAGGCGCTCGCCGCGTTCCGGAGCCTCTACGGGCTCGACCGTCCGGCTCTCGAACGGTTCGGCCTGTGGATCGTGCACGCCGCGCGCTTCGATTTCGGCCGCTCGCTCTCGGACGGACGCCCCGTGACCGCGCACATCGCGGGCGCGCTGCCGGCGACCCTCGTCCTGAACGTCTCGGCGCTTCTCCTCGCGCTCGCGCTCGGCGTCCCGGCGGGAATCGGCGCCGCCCGTCGGCCCGGCGGGCCCCTGGACCGGATCTCGGGCGCGCTCGGCGACGCTCTCTTCGCGACGCCGTCCTTCGTCCTCGGTCTCGTCCTGCTTCTCGTGTTCTCGGGGGCCCTCCGATGGACGCCCCTGTTCTCGGACACGGGCGGCTTCCGGGGTTACGTTCTCCCCGTCGTCACGCTCGCACTCCCGACGGCCGCGTACCTCGCGCGCTTCGTCCGCGCGTGCGTCGTCGCGGCGCTCGCGAATCCTTCTGCCGCGGCCGGGCGCGCGCGGGGGGAGGGCAGCGGAGCGGCCGTAAGGCGGGCGCTCCGGCTCTCCGCGGCGCCGTTCGCGGCGATGGGCGCCGCGCTCGTCCCGTCCCTCGTGTCGGGGTCCGTCCTCGTCGAGCGGGTGTTCTCTCTTCCGGGGGCGGGCGGCCTTCTCGCGGACGCGGTCTTCGCGCGCGACGTTCCCACGGTGCTCGCCCTCACGCTGCTTTCGGCGGGGGCGGTCGTGGCCGCGTCGTTACTCGCGGAGCTCGTCTCGGGATTCCTCGATCCGAGGACCCGCGACGCCGACACGCCGCTCGCCGGCGCCCGCGAGGCCGCGTGAACGGGCCCCGGGCCCGGGTGTGGCGCGCGGCGGCTCTGTTCGCGCTGTTCCCCGCGGTCGGTCTCCTCGCGCCCGTCCTCGCGCGCGAGAGACCGTGGGTCGAAACGCGGACGGGGGAGGCCCTGCTGAACGCTCCGGTTCCGTTCGACCCCGACGCGACGGATCTCGACCGCCGCCTGCTGCCGCCCGGCCGGGGCCACCTCCTCGGCACGGACGAACTCGGTCGCGACGTCCTCGCGCGGACTCTGCACGGCGCGCGCGTCTCGGTCGCGGCGGGCCTTCTCGCCTCGGCGCTCGCGCTCGTCCTCGGCGCCGGCGCGGGGGTCGCGGCGGGATGGGCCGGAGGGCGCGTGGACCGGGCCGTCCTGTTCCTCGTAAACGTCGTCCAGGCTCTCCCTGCCCTCGTCCTCGTCGTCGCGGGCGCGTCCTTCCTGCCGCCGTCTTTCGTCATCGTGTCCGCCCTCATCGCCCTCGCGGCGTGGACGGATACGGCGCGCATCGTGCGGGCCGAGGCGCGGAGGGTTCGCGGCGCTCCGTTCGTGGACGCGGCCCGGACCGCGGGCGCGTCGGGATCGCGGCTCGTCCTCGTCCACGTCCTCCCGCACGCGCTCGGCCCCGCCCTCGCGCTTCTCCCGTACACGCTCGGAGCGGCGGTGCTCACGGAAGCCGCCCTTTCGTTCCTCGGCCTCGGCGCCCCGCCGCCCGAGGCGTCGTGGGGCCGGGCGCTCGCCGAGGCGCGGAATCTCCTGCCGTCGGCCTGGTGGTGCGTCCTTCCTCCGGCGGTCGCGCTGTTCCTGCTCGTCCTCTCGGCGCGCCGGCTCGGCGACGCCGTACAATCGCCGTCCCCGTGAAGCAGACCGCCGTCTACCCGGGCACGTTCGACCCCATGACGAACGGGCACGTCGACCTCATCCGCCGCGGCTGTCACATCTTCGACCGCGTCCTCGTCGCCGTGCTCGTCAACACGGAGAAGTCCCCTCTCTTCACCGTGGAGGAGCGTCTCCGGATGATCCGCGCGATCTTCAGGCGCGAGCCGAAGGTTGCCGTCAAGTCCTTCCGCGGGCTGCTCGTCGACTTCATGCGCGCCGAGAAGGCGCGCATCGTCGTGCGCGGCCTCAGGGTCGTGTCCGACTTCGAGCACGAGTTCCAGATGGCGCTCATGAATCGGCGGCTCGGACCGGAGATCGAGACGCTCTTCCTCACGCCGAAGGAGGAGCTGTCGTACACGTCGAGCCGCCTCGTGAAACAGGTCCACCAGCTCGGTGGCGACGTGACCGGCCTCGTTCCTCCTCTCGTGCGCCGGGCCCTTCTCAAGCGCCTCCCGCGGCGCTGACGGGCGCCGGCCGCTCTCGCGGCCCTTCTCGCCTCGCCCTAGAGCAAAGGGCCCGCGAACGCGCGGAACGCGCCGGCGATGCCCGGGGGGATCGTACGGGGATGGCCTGCGGCGTCGAGGAACAAGTGGCGGGTCTCGCCCTCGGCCGCGACGCTCCCGTCCGGCAGGAGCACCTCGTACGTGAAGGCGCAGCCGCGGCTCTTCATCTCAGAGCAGCGCGTGCGGATGGTCACGACGTCTCCGTAGCGGGCCGACTTCCGGTAGCGCGCGCGCACGTCCACGACCGTGATGTAGATCCCTTCGGCCTCCATGCGCGCGTAGGGGTAGCCGACGCGCTCGCAGTACGTCGTGCGGCCGACCTCGAACCAGACGACGTAGTTGCCGTGGTAGACGACGCGCTGCGCGTCCGTCTCCGCGTAGCGCACGGCGAGGGTGCAGTACACCGCGGGGCCCTTCGGCTCGACCTGCTTCCCGTCCGGCATGGCGCGCAGAATAGCCGACGTGCGCGCGAGGGTGCTGTTCGCCGGTCGGGGATGGGGATTGGGAGACGGGGGAGAAGAGAAGGTCTTCCTGGAAGGTGAAGAGAGAAGGGTCCGCGCCGACGGGGTGGAGCAGCTTCCCGATGTCCTCGCGGCGCTCGACGCGGTCGCGGAGTCGGGTGATCCGCACCTTCTCGCCGCAGGCTTCATCTCCTACGAGGCGGGCGTTTGGATCGAAGGCTCGGCCGCCCTCGTGCGGAGCCATGATCTTCTTCCCTTCGCAGAATTCTTCATCTTCGACACCCGCCGCGCTGTCGCCGCCCGGCCCTCCGACGCGCTGCCCGGCGCATCTCCCTCTTTCCCACTCGAAGAATCTGCGAGCGCGCAGCGCTCGCTCTCTTCGGAGGAATGGAGAGAGCGCGTGCAAGACGTGAGGGACGGGATCGAGAGAGGCGACGTTTACCAGGTCAACCTCTCGCACCGGACCCGCTACTCGGCGCGCGTCGAGCCGGTCGCCCTCGCGCGCGAGCTCTTCACCCGAAACCCCGTCCCGTTCGCCGTCACGATCGCGACGGAGGACTGGGCCGTCGTCTCGAACTCGCCCGAGCTCTTCCTCGACGTCGACCTGGGGACCGGGCGCGCCGTAACGAAGCCGATCAAAGGGACCGTCGCCCGCGGCGCGGGCCCTCGGGCCGACGCGGAGGCGCGCGCGTGGCTCCTCTCTTCCGCCAAGGACCGGGCCGAAAACGTCATGATCACGGACCTCCTGCGCAACGACCTCGGCCGCGTCGCGATCCCCGGCGGCGTCGAGACGACCGCGCTCGCCACGCTCCGCACCTTCGCGCATCTCTACCACCTCGAATCCACGGTCGAGGCGCGGCTCGCGCCGGGGACGCGCCTGTCCGACGTCCTGCACGCGACGCTGCCCGGCGGGTCGATCACGGGGGCGCCGAAGCGCGCCGCCCTCGGCTTCATCCGCCGGCTCGAGCCGGTGGCCCGCGGCGCGTACACGGGCGCCGCCGGCTACGTCCGCGGGGACGGCCGCGCCGTCCTCAACGTCGCGATCCGGACGGCGGTCGTCGGCCGGGATACAGTCGACTATCACGCGGGAGGTGGAATCGTGTGGGAATCGGACGCCGGGGCGGAGTGGCGGGAAACGCTCACGAAGTCGCGCGAGATGGACGGGCTCCACTCACCGGGCGCCGAAGCGGCCCGTGGCTGATTTCGCGCCGCTGCCGTACCTCTCGCCCGCGGTCCAGCGCGGCTTCGGCTTCTTCGAGACGGCGCTTCTCGTCGGCCGGCGGGCCGTCCTGTGGGACGCGCACCTCGACCGCCTCCGGAACGGCCTGAAGCGCCTCGATCTGCCGGCGCCGGACCGCGACGCGCTGGACGCCGCCGCGCGCCGCGCGCTCGACGCATTCGCGCCGCCGGGCGACGGGCAGGCCGGGCTGCGCCTCACGTGGCTCGCAAGAGGCGAGAATCTGGAGGACGCCTCCTCGTGGAGGCTGGACTGTTACGTTCTCCCGATCCCCGAAAGCCGGCTCGCGCGGCGAAACGGCTCGCATGCGGTCTCGCTTCCCCTCGATCTCCAGCGCGACACGCCCGGGGTCAAGTCCACGAGCTACTTCGCGGCGATCCAGGGCGCCCGCGTCGCGAAGAAGGCGGGCGCCGACGAGGGCTTCTTCAGGGGCCACGACGGGCGCTACCTCGAGGGGACGACGACCGGTCTCGCCGCGTGGAACCGGGGGACGCCCGTTCTCGCGCCGGAGGGCGTCCTCCCGAGCGTCACCGCTGCGGCGTTCCTCGAGGGACGGTCGGCGGTCGCCCCGATCGGGGAGGACGACCTGCGTGCCGGAGGCGTCCTCATGGGTTCGCTCACGACGGCGGCTCCGCTCCTTTCCTTGGACGGGACGCCGTGCGCGCAGCCGCCGGAAATGCTCGTGCGGATCCGCGCGTTCCGCGAGCGCCTCCTCGGCGACCCGGCGCTCTCGCGCGCGCTCTGAGCCACCCCGGGGCAGTAGACTTCCCCCCAAATGGCCACCCGCAAGGTCCGGAAGCCCGCCTCCGAACGCTCCTCCGGCGGGACGATCCTCTTCACCGGCTTCCCCGGCTTCATCGGCGCCCGGCTCATCCCGCGGCTCCTCGAGCTGCGCCCCGACACGACGTTCGAATGCCTCGTCCAGGAGAAGTTCCTCCCGGCCGCCGACTCCTCCGTCGCGAGCCTCGCCTCGTCGCATCCCCACACGAAGGGCCGCATCCGGCTCGTGACGGGCGACATCACGACGCCCGGGCTCGGTCTCGGCGCCCCGACGGCGAAGGGTCTCGCGAAGAAGGTGACCGGCTGCTTCCACCTCGCCGCCGTCTACGACCTCGCCGTCGCCCGGGACGTCGGGATGCGGATCAACGTCGAGGGGACGAAGAACGTGCTCGCGTTCCTCGCGGGCGCGCCACTCCTTCGCCGCCTCGACTACGTCTCGACCGCGTACGTCTCCGGAACCGCCGTCGGGACGTTCCGCGAGAAGGACCTCGACGTCGGCCAGTCGTTCAAGAACCACTATGAGGAGACGAAGTTCCTCGCGGAGATGGCCGTGAAGGAGAGCGGCCTTCCCGCCGCGATCTACAGGCCGGGCATCGTCGTCGGAGACTCGGGGACGGGGGAGACCGCGAAGTTCGACGGGCCCTACTTCGCCCTGAACGCGATGAGCCTCCTCCCCTCGCCCGGCGCGTTCCTGCGCATCGGGAACGGGGCGGCCGAAGTCAACCTCGTCCCCGTCGACTACGTCCTCGAGGCGATCGCTCGCCTCGGCGCGTGGGACGGCGCGATCGGGAAGACGTACCACCTGACGGACCCCGCGCCGGAAACGGCGCTCGGGGTCGCCGAGCTCCTCGCGAAGTCGATCGGGAAGTCGTTCGTGTTCGTTCCCGTGCCGCTTCCGCTCGCGAAGCTCGCTTTCGTCGTGCCCCAGTTGTCGAAATGGCTCGGGATGCCCGGGGAGACGCTCGATTACTTCGACCACCCGGTCCACTACGACTCCGCCCGCGCCGTCAAGGACCTGGCGCGCTTCGGCCTCGAGTGTCCGCCGTTCCGGTCCTACGTCCAGCGGCTCGTCGCGTTCTGGAAGAAGAGACGCGCCGAGATCACGCGCGGAGCGATGATTTGAAGCGCCGCGATTTGAAGCGCCGCGCGTTCCCGAACAAGCCCATCATCGACGGCCAGGACGTCGACACGGGGCGGACGTTCAAGGCCGTGAACCCGTCCACGGGAGAGCCGTTTGCCGACGTCTTCCGCGCGGGCCTTCCCGAGATCGACGGCGCCGTCGCCTCCGCACGCAAGGCGTTCCTCTCGTGGTCGAGGACGCCCGTCGCGGCGCGGCAGAAGCACCTCGCGCGCCTCCTCGAGGAGGTCCGCCGGTCGCACGAGGAGATCGCGAGCCTCATCGCGACCGAGCAGGGCAAGCCCGTCGGCGAGGCCCGCGCCGTGGACGTCGTCCCCGCGGCCGACACGCTGCGATACCTCTCGCGGCACGCCGCCGAAATTCTCGCGGAGCGACCGGTCGACTATGCGCAGATCCTCTTCGCGCACAAGTCCGGCTCGGTGCGCCTCGAGCCGCTCGGCGTCGTCGCGATCGTGACGCCCTGGAACTTCCCGTTCGGGATTCCGTTCGTCGAGGTCGCGGCGTGTCTCGCGGCCGGAGACACGGTCGTCCTGAAGCCGGCGTCGGCCACGGCTCTCACGGGCCTCGCGATCGGCGACCTCTGCCGTCGCGCGGGCATCCCGCCCGGCGTCGTGAACGTCGTGACCGCGGGCGGCGACGACACGAACCGCCTCGTCGAGCACCCGGGGATCTCGAAGGTGCTCTTCACGGGCGCCGTCGAGACCGGGATCGGCGTCATGCAGCGGGCCGCGAAGAACCTCACCGGGGTCGTCCTCGAGCTCGGAGGGAAGGATCCCGCCGTCGTCGCGGCCGACGCCGACCTCGACCGGACCTCCTCGGGCCTCGTCTGGGGCGCGTTCGTGAACGCGGGGCAGGCGTGCGGGTCCGTCGAGCGCGTCTACGTCGTGAAGGAGGTCGCCGAGGAGCTCCTCGGGAAGATCGTCGCGAAGGCGAAGGCGCTCAGGCTCGGCGACCCGCTCTCCGCCTCCACGGACATGGGCCCGCTCACGACGGAAGCGCAGCGCGCGCTCGTCGAAGCGCACGTCGCGGACGCGCGGACGCGCGGCGCGAAGGTCCTCACGGGCGGCCACCGCCCGCGTGCGAAAGGCTGGTGGTATCCGCCCACGGTCCTGACGGGCGTCGACCACACGATGCGGTGCATGCGCGAAGAGACGTTCGGGCCGCTCCTGCCCGTCATGGTCGTCGACACGCTGGACGAGGCGATCCGGCTCGCGAACGAATCGGAGTTCGGCCTCACGGCGTCCGGCTGGACGCGCTCGCGGCGGACGGCGCGGCGCCTCGCCGAGGAGCTCCACGCGGGCACCGTGACGATCAACGACCATCTCTTCTCGTTCGGCGAGCCCACGGCGACCTGGGGCGGCGTCAAGAGGTCCGGGGTCGGACGGAGCCACGCCGCGTTCGGCCTCCACGAGCTCGTGAACGTCAAGCACGTGAGCGTGGACATGGGAAACGCCGCCGCGATGCCGTGGTGGTACCCGTACGACTCGGCCTTTCACGCCTTCACGAAGAGGGCGTTCGGGACGCTCTACTCGAACGACCCGCGGACGAAGCTCCCGGACGCGCTCGGCCTCCTCGGAAGCGGCCGCTTCTTCGGCTACGTGAAGGTGTCGACGCTCGCATCGCGACTCGGAAAGGTGTTCTGACCGTCCGGGGTCCGAAGACCCCGATTTCCGAGAAGGTAAGAAGGGCACCGGCCGGGTCTTGTCCTGGTTCCTACAATCAAGGCGTGGGCAACGCACCGAACCTCTCCCTCTATCCCGACCAGCCCGGCATCTATCTCTACAGGGACGCCGCCGGGAAGATCCTGTACGTCGGGAAGGCCCGCTCGATCCGCAAGCGCCTCGCGTCCTACTTCAACGCGGGACCGAAGCACCCGAAGACGGAGGCGCTGCTCGCCGAGTTCGTCTCGATCGACACGGTCGTCGCGAAGACGGAGAGCGAGGCGCTCGCGCTCGAAAACGCGTTCATCAAGAAGCACCGCCCCCGCTACAACGTCCTCCTCCGCGACGACAAGACATACCCGTACATCAAGGTCACGACGGGCGAGGCCTGGCCGCGCGCGTTCGTGACCCGCCGGGTCCTCAAGGACGGGCACACGTACTTCGGGCCCTTCCTCCCGGCGCGGACGTGCCGCGGCGCGATGAAAATGGTTCAGCGGATGTTCCAGATCCGCACGTGCCGCATCGAGATCGACGGCACTCTGCCGCGCCCCTGCCTCTACTACGACATGCACGCCTGCCTCGGCCCGTGCGTCGCGGGCCTCACGACGGCGGGGGCGTACGCCGACGCCGTCCAGGACGTCCTTCTGTTCCTCTCCGGGCGGAACGACGAGCTCAGGCCGCGCCTCGAGGAGAAGATGCGCGCGGCCGCGGAGAGCGAGAACTTCGAGATGGCCGCGGCCTACCGCGACTGCCTGCGGACGGTCGAAGAGCTCGCCGAGAAGCAGCGCGTGCAGTCGCTCTCGGGCGAGAACGTCGACGTGTTCGGAGATTTCTTCGATGGAGGAAATCTGGCGCTTTCCGTGCTTCTCGTGCGAGGAGGCGTCGTCCTCGATTCGCGCGAGTACTACTGGGAAGGGATCGGAGACGTCCCCGCCGAAGAGTTCTGGGTCTCGCTCCTTTCGCAGTATTACGACTCCGTCGCTTCGAGCTTCCTGCCCAAGGAAGTGCTCGTCCCGGTGGACATTCCGGACGAGGCTCTCGAGCCGGTCGAGATGTGGCTGTCCCAGCGGCGCGGTTCGAAGGTCGTCATCAAGACGCCGCAGCGCGGAGCCGCGTTCGACCGCGTGAGGATCGCCCGCGACAACGCGCGACAGAACCACCTCCGGCGTTTCCGGCGCGTGCGCGAGCGCGGGGAGAAGGCGACGCTCGCTCTCGCGCGCGCCCTCGAGCTGCCGGTGCGGCCCGCGCGGATCGAGTGCTTCGACATCTCCCATTTCCAGGGCGCCGAGACGTACGCCTCGTGCGTCGTGTTCGTGGACGGAGAGCCGAAGAAGGACGAGTACCGGCTCTTCCGGATCGACCGGCCCGGCGTCGACGACTTCGCCTCGATCTCGGAGGCGGTCTCGCGCCGGTACGCGCGCGCGAAGGAGGAGGAGCGGGCGCTGCCCGACCTCCTCCTGATCGACGGGGGAAAGGGTCAGCTCTCGGCGGCGCTCTCTGCGCTGGACCGGCTCGGGATCGAGATGCCGGCCGCCGGCCTCGCGAAGCGCGAGGAGGAGGTCTTCGTTCCGGGCCGGTCCGCTCCGATCGTCCTGCCGCGCTCGAATGCCGGCCTGAAGCTCCTCCAGCGCGCGCGGGACGAGGCCCATCGCTTCGGCCTAAAGTCGCACCGCCGGGCGCGCGGCAAGCACGCGCTCGAGAGTCCGCTCCTCGCCGTCCCCGGCCTCGGTCCGGCCCGGGTGCGGACGCTTCTCTCGGCGTTCGGCGGGGCGGAGGCGGTGCTCGCCGCCAGCGAGGAGGCGATCGCCGCCGTCTCGGGCAAAGCCGTCGCCTCGCGCATCGCCCGCTGGCGGGCCACGGTGCGCTGAATCCTGGGGCTGGAAGCCTTCCCGCTGCTACACTTTGCGACACATGGCCGCCGAGCGTTCGGACTCCCGCAGCCGCATGATGACGGGCGGCTCCCTCGAACGCACGCCGCTTGCCGAGGTCGTCCGGATGCTCTACCGCGAGCGGGCGACGGCAAAGCTGCTCGTCTCCTACCGCGGCGAGGAGCGGACGTTCTGGTTCGATAGCGGGCAGCTTCTTTCGGCGAGCTCGAACCGCGAGGCGCAGCTCGTGGGAGATCTCCTGCGGACGTTCGGCCTCGCGGAGGAGAGCCTCCTCATGTCCGCGTTCGAGAAGGCGCTCGCCGAGCCGGGCCGCGGCCTCGCGCGCGCACTCACCGGCTCCGGCGCGGTGCCCGACTACGTCGCGGACGCGGCGGTCCGTGCGCTCTCGGAGAGGCTGTTCTTCGAATCGTTCCGATGGACAACCGGGGTCTTCACGGTGACGCCCCTCGACGCGCCCCCCGACGTTCCCGTGCGCGCGGACCGCTCCACCGGCGGCCTCCTCCTCGAGGCCTTGCGCCGGCTCCCGGCACCGGCGGCGCAGCTTTCGAGCCCGCTGTCGCCCGCGTCCCGGCCCGTCTTCGCGCCGGACCTCCTCCTGCGCTACCAGGCGTTCACGGTCTCGGCCGTCGAGGCCGAGGTTCTCGGCCGCATCGACGGCTCGCTGACGGTCGAGCAGATTCACGCGGACCAGAGAGTCGTCGCGCGTCTCGCCGCGACGGGCCTCGTCTTCCTCGTGGCGCCGGGCCGCGCGATCGAGAAGTCCGGCGCCCCGGAGGGCCTGCTCTACCTGAACGTCGACATCGCAGGCGCCGCGCCCGCGGCCCGTGTCGCCGAGCAGCTCGATGCGCAGCGCGAGCTCGTCCGGCACACGTACCGGCGGCTCGATTGGGCCAGCCTTTACGAGATCCTCGGCGTCGAGCGAGACGTCAGACCCGAGGCCCTCGCGCGGTCCCTCCACGAGCGCGCCCGCCTGTTCCACCCGGACCTCTGCCTCAAGTCACACCTCGTGGACGAACGCGACGCGCTGGAAGCCCTGTTCGCCCGCGTGCGCGACGCCGAGCGCATCTTCCGCACGTCGGAGAGCCGCACCCAGTACGACCGTTCGCTCGAGGTCCGCGCCGACACGGTGTCGCTCCCGGGCAGCGGGCCGACCGTCGAGATCCAGAAGGAGATCGCGCGGAAGAACTACACGCGTGCCAAGGGTCTCTACGACGAGGAGGACTATTACCCGGCGTACGAGATGGTGAGGCAGGCGGTCGAGTTCGATCCCGACCAGAAGGAATACTGGGTTCTGCTCTCCCGGATCCAGCGAAAGAACCCGAAGTGGATCCGGCAGGCGACCGAGACCATGCGGCGGGCCGTGAAGAAGCTTCCCGACAGCGTCGACCTCTGGTGGGAGCTCGCCGAGGCGTACGCGCACGAGCGCAATCAGCCCGAGCGCGTGAAGGCCCTCAAGGAAGTCATGCGCCTCGACCCGGTGAACCGGCGCGCGCAGCAGGCGCTCTCCGACATCAACGGAAAGTCGCGCTGAGATGAACCCTCTCCCGCAGCTCTTCGGCACGGGCCTCGGCCTCTCGGCCGCCGCGGGGCTGAACTCCTACGCGGTCCTCCTCGTCTACGGAGGGATCGCGCGGTTCTTTCCGGAGGACTACCCGGGGGCGATCGCGCGCCTTCTCGCCTCCACGCCGGCGCTGACGGTCGCCGCCGTGATGTTCCTCATGGAGTTCATCGCGGACAAGATCCCCGGGCTCGACCACTTCTGGCACCTCCTGCACTCGGTCGTGCGGCCTCTCGTGGGGGCGCTCGTCGCGATCGCCGCCGTCCAGCCGGAGGGCTCGCCGCTCCTGAACGTCGTCGCGGGCGGCGCGGGCGGTGGCGTCGCGCTCGTCGCGCACCTCGTCAAGAGCGCGACTCGCCTGACGTCGACCGCCATCACGTTCGGCGCCGCGAACGCCGGGCTGTCCCTCGCGGAGGACATCGTCGCGTTCCTCCAGAGCATCGTCGCGATATTCCTCCCGCTCGTCGCGCTCGTCGTCGTGTTCGCGATCGGAATCATCTTCGTCCTCACGATTCCGCGCATGGCGCGCTTCCTCGACCTGTTCGGCAGGCGGCGCCCCGGACGCGAAACGCCGCCTCCCGCCTGATCCGTCAGGACTGGCACCTGCCATGCACTCCCCAAAGGAGGAGCTCCCCCGATGACGACCCCGTCCCTGCGTTCGGTGACAGCCGTCACACTCTGGCTTCTCGTCGCCGCGTCCGCTTCGGCGTCGCGTCCCGAGGAGCCCCTGCGCGACGTGGCGCCGGTTCCCCCGGAGGTGGTTCGGAGCGTGGACGCGGGACGACTCGACTCGGACGTGCGCCTCCCGCGCATGATCCTCGTCCTGCCTCTGCGCGACGCCGCCGGTCTCACCCGGCTCCTTTCCGCCCAGCAGGACGCGGCGTCGCCTGATTTCCACCGCTGGCTTTCCCCGGACGAGTTCGCGGGCCGGTTCGGCGCGTCCGAGGCCGACGTGGCCGCGCTGAAGGCACACCTCGAGGCGAACGGGCTCGAGGTCGAGGACGTCCCGGGCGGGCGCACGGCGCTCGTCTTCTCCGGCCGCACCGCGGACGTGGAGCGGGCTTTCTCGACGGAACTGCACGAGGTGTTCGTCGACGGCGCCGTCCGCGTCGCGAACGTGCTCCCGGCCCGCCTGCCCCTCGGCCTCGCGCGCCGGACGGCGGGCCTCCTTTCCCTGAATTCGTTCCCGCGGCGCCGGCCCCTCGCGCGCCGGAGCCCCGCGTACACGGAAGGGCCGGGCGGGCACAGCCTCGCGCCCGCGGATTTCGCGACGCTCTACGGTATCGACGCGCTGACGGCCGCGGGCATCAACGGGGCGGGTCGCACGATCGCGATCATCGCGCAGACAAACGTCACCCTCGCCGACACGCGGTTCTTCCGGCAGTACTTCGGCCTCGCCGCGAAAGACCCTCAGGTCGTCCTGAACGGGGACGACCCCGGGGTCACGGGAGACGAGATCGAAGCGGACCTCGACATCCAGTGGGCCGGCGCGGTCGCGCCCGGCGCACAGGTCCTGCTCGTGGTGTCCAAGGAGACGGCCGTGTCCTACGGCGTGGACCTGAGCGCGCTCTACGCCGTGAGCCACAACCTCGCGGACGTCCTGAACCTCTCCTACGGCGCGTGCGAGCACGACTTCGGCGACAGCGACACGACGTTCTACACGAACATCTGGGCGCAGGCGGCGGCGCAGGGCATGACCGCCCTCGTGGCCTCCGGCGACAGCGGGGCCGCGGGCTGCGAGGGCCAGACCGAGTCGACGGGGTCGGTCGCCTCCGTGAACGGTCTCGGCTCCTCACCCTACGCGACGTGCGTCGGGGGAACCCGATTCCTGGACACGAACCCCTCGGCGTACTGGAACGGCGTGAACGACCCTGCCACGAAGAAGTCCGTCAAGGGGCCCATCCCCGAAGGCGTCTGGAACGAGAGCGGCGGATCCTCGGGCCTCGCGGCCTCCGGGGGCGGGCTGAGCATCCTCTTCGCGCGGCCGCCTTGGCAGGCCGTGGCGGGAATCCCGCCGGGGGCGGGCCGCGCCGTCCCGGACATTTCCGTCGCGGGGGCCGGGCACACGCCCTACTTCATCGTCATGGGCGGATCGGGAACGTCGGCAGGCCTCACGAGGGTCTACGGCACGTCCGCGTCGGCGCCGGCTGTCGCGGGCATCGTCGCTCTTCTCTCGCAGCGCGCCGGGACGCGGCTCGGGAACCTCAATCCGCTTCTGTATGCGCTCGGCCAGACCCAGTACGGAACCTCGGGCGCCGCGGCCACGGGGGCGGGCCCGTTCCGCGACGTGACGAGCGGCACGAACACCGTCCCGGGCGTCACGGGATACGACGCGGGGGAGGGCTACGACGCCGCGACCGGTCTCGGCTCGCCCGACGTGACCGCGCTGGCGAACGTCCTCGGATCGCCCTCCACCGCCGGCTGGGACTTCGTGCTCACGGCGCAGCCCGCAGTCGCGACGGTCGCCGCCGGAACGTCTGCGTCGATCACCGCGTCGCTCGTGCAGGCCGCCGGCGGACCCGACGCAGATGTCGTGGTGACGCTCTCCGTCACGGGCCTGCCCGCCGGCCTCACGGGATCTTTCAGCCCGTCGACGATGACCGACGCCACGTCGGGCATCCTCTCTCGCGCCGAGCCCGCCGTCCTCACGCTCGCGGCCGCCCCGACCGTCGCAGCCGGCACGTATCGGCTGGACCTCGCCGCGGCGTCGGGCGGCCTCGTGCGGCATGTCGCGCTGTTCGTCACGGTGGGGTCGCAGACGGCCGTCCCGCCGACGGGCCCGGGCGTGCAGGCGCCGGTCGTCCTCGACGTCTTCGGAAAGGGCGGGTCGCACTACACCTCCGACCTCGTCGCCGTGAACCGCGGGAACGCCGACGTCACGATCCTCCTGCGCTTCGCACAGACGCCGGCGCCGTCCGCGGGAGGGCCGGTCGTGGCGCGCTCAGTCGGCGCCGGCCGGCAGTTCACCGTGCCGGACGTGATCGCGTTCCTGAACGCGAACGGCTACTCGCTGCCCGCCGACGGCTCGGCGAAGCTCGGCACTCTCTTCGCGACGTTCGTCGGCGCGGTCGACCCGCTCGCGGTCTATGTCGGATCGCGAACCTCCACTCCGAACCCGAACGCGTCCGTCGGCGGGTCGTTCGGCACGTTCTCGGCCGCGGTCGCGACCGGAGGCGCGAGCTCCGGAGACGCATGGATATACGGCCTCAGGGAGAACACGCAGTTCCGGTCGAACCTCGCGCTCGTCCACGCGCCGGGATCGGCGTCCGGCGTCGCGTCCGGCCCCGTCACGCTCGAGGTCCAGATCTACGACGGCGACAGCGGAGCGCCGGCCGGCGCTCCTCTCACGCAGACCCTGCAGCCGGGGCAGTTCTTCCAGTACAGCTCGGTTCTCCGGGCCACGGACGTCCTGGTCCAGCTGGGGATCACGAACGGGTACGCCCGCGTCCGCCTCACCTCCGGGTCGGACCGCTTCATCGCGTACGGCGTCGTGAACGACGGCGCCTCGTCGGGCGGCGGGACGTCCGACGGGAGCTTCCTTCCGGCGAACGCGACGGGCGGGCTCGTCCCGATCGTTCTCGACCTGCCGGGCGCGACGCACTACTCGAGCGACCTGACGCTCACGAACCCGACCTCGTCGCCGGTCACGGTCACGCTGACGTACACGGCGGCGGTCGTGACCCCGTTCTCCGGACTCGGCAGCGGAACGAAGACCATGACGCTCTCGGCGCGGCAGCAGCTCGTCGTCCCGAACGCGATCGACTACCTTCGCTCTCTCGGGTTTGCGATCCCGGCGGGGGGCGACCAGGGCGGCACGCTCCTCGTCTCAGGCGCGTCCGCCCTCGTCCGCACGTCCAACCCGAATCCCGACGCGACCGTGGGCGGGACGTTCGGCGTCGCCTATCCCGCCGTCGCGGCCTCCGCGCGCGCGACGGCTGAGGCGTGGGTCTACGGCCTGAGGCAGGACGCCGACGCCCGCACGAACCTCGCGATCGCCGACGCGCGGGTCGGAGACCCGACCGCCGTCGATTACGTCATCGAACTCTACGAGGATGTGCGCGGATTCGCACCGCCCGTCGAGACACTGCATCTTCGGCTCACGGGCGGCCAGTGGTTTCAGTACAACCAGATCGGAGCCGGAGACCCGGGCCTCGTGAGCGGATATGCGCGCGTGTACCCCGCGTCCGGCACGTCGGACTTCGTCGTCTACGGGGTCGTGAACGACGGGCCGACGGCCGGCTCGCGCACGTCGGACGGGTCCTACGTCCCGATGGTGGTCGTGAATTAGCGACGAGGGAAAAGGAGATTCTCTTAGTAGGTGCGGGGAGCCGGCCCGCTTTCTCGAGGGCCGCGCGCGCCCATCACTCCCGCGTCTTTCAACCTTCAAAGAAATCGTTCTCCTCGAACCGCGATAGACTGAGAGGGACTCGGGCCGGACAGGCGGTCGCCGCTCTTGACGCCTCGGCGGAAGGAGGGGAGGAAAGTCCGGACTCCCGCGGGCAGCGTGCCGGAGAAATTCCGGTCGGGGCAACCCGAAGGAAAGTGGCACAGAAAACACACCGCCAACGCGCCGCAAGGCGCCGGTAAGGGTGAAAAGGTGCGGTAAGAGCGCACCGCGGCTCCGGCAACGGAGCTGGCAGGCGAAACCCCACGCGGAGCAAGGCCAAATAGGGTGACGGCAGGGACGCCCGCTCCCGCGGCTCACGCCGACGTCACCGGGTCGGTCGCTCGAGCCCGTCCGGAAGGGCGGGCCTGGAGGAATGACCGCCGGCCGGAAGGCGCGAGCCGACCGGTTACAGAATCCGGCTTATCGTCCGGCCCGAGTCATTTTCCTCTCCAAACTGAGACAATTCCCGCGTGCCCGAGATCGTCGACGGCAACAACCTCATCGGCCGGCTCGGCGGCGGCACCCGGGAGGGCCTCGTCACGGAGCTGTGCGAGGTCGCACGCCGGAAGAGAAGGCGCCTCACGGTCGTGTTCGACGGGCCTCCGGAGACCGGCCATGCGAAGGTGCAGTCTCTCGGAGACGTCCAGGTCGTCTACGCGGCGCCGCGCTCGGCCGACGAGGAGATCGTGCGCCGCATCCGCGAGGCGCGCGACCCGCGCCGCGTCACGGTCGTGACGGACGACCGGGCCCTCGCCTCCGCGGTCTCGGCTGCGGGAGCCCGCATCGCGGGAATCGACGACTTCCGGCGCGACGCGTCGGCGCGGATGGGCTCGCCCGCGCCGGCCGAACCGACGAAGCCGTCGGTCGGCGGCGGTGCGAAAGACTGGGAGCGGTGGTTCTCGGACCCGAAGAACCGCCTCGGCCGATGACGGATCTCGTCCTCCCGCCGCGACTTGTCCCCGGCGACACGATCGGCGTCGCGGCGCTCTCGGGCCCGTCCGACCCGGAGCGGCTCGCGGCGGGTGCTCGAGCTCTGGAGGGCCTCGGCTACCGCGTGCGGCTCGCGCCGAACGCGCTCGCGAAAGAGCCGCTTCTCGGCCTCGCGGGGACTGCCGCGGAACGCGCGGCGGGCTACCGGGCGCTCCTCGTCGACGACACGGTGAAGGCGATCGTCTTTTCCCGCGGCGGCTACGGCGTCTCGTCCGCGCTGAAATACCTCGATCCGGCCGAGGCCGCTCGAAACGCGAAGATCCACTGCGGCTTCTCCGACGTGACCGTCCTTTCCGCCTGGCTCCTGAAGGCAGGCGTCCCGTCCTTCCACGGCCCCATGGTCGCGGCCGACCTCGCGCGCGGCCTCGACCCGTTCTCCGCGACGTTCTTCCCGTCGATGCTCGAGGGGAGGGGACCGAAGGAGATCTCCTTTGAAGATGAAAAGGGAAAGCGCGGAGCGGCCGCGGACGGCTCATCTTCTTGTTGCGTCCTGGTGCCGGGTTCGGCCTCCGGAACTCTCGTTGGAGGATGTCTTTCTCTTCTTGCCGCCTCGGTCGGGACGCCGTACGAGTACGACTACGACGGCGGCCTTCTTTTCTTCGAAGAAGTCTCCGAAGAGGCGTACCGGATCGACCGGATGCTCGGGACCCTGATCGATTCCGGGCGATTCGGTAGACTGTCCGGCATCTTGATCGGCACTCTGTCCGCCGTGACGTTCGGGGGCGTCGAGGACGCGGGGAGGCTCCGCTCCCTTCTCGAGGCCCGGCTCGCCCCGCTCGGCGTGCCAGTGGCGATCGGACTCCCGGCCGGCCACCGCGGCCCCAACGCGACCCTGCCCGTCGGCGCGCGCGCGGCGTGGGACGGAGGCGGGACGCTCACCTTCCTCGAGGAGATCACACGGTGAACCGGAGAGCCGAGCGTCCGGCGAGGCTCGAAGGTCCATGCGGCATCCGAGCCGCACGGCGAGGATGTCGATGAAAGTGGTCGTGAAATCCGGAACTCCGAGCGGCTTCACGGACTACCTCATGAAGGTCGCGGCCGGGAAGGACCTCTTCACCGAGGGCGAGGTCGGCACGGAGATGTACGTGATCCAGGCCGGCTCCGTCGAGATTTACAAGCGCAGCCGCAAGGGCGAGGACAAGGTCCTCGCGACGCTCGAGAAGGGCGACTTCTTCGGGGAGATGTCCATCCTCGAGGACGTGCCGCGCACCGCTGCGGCGCGTGCGAAGACCGACTGCGAACTCGTGCGAATCAACCAGGCGACGTTCGACGAGATGCTCCGGCACAACGCGGAGATCGCGGTGCGGATGCTCCGCAAGCTGTCGCGGCGGCTGCGCGAGACGACGAAGCTCCTCGAGCAGTCCACGGGCGTCGCCCCGACGCTCGATCAGTCGTCGTCGGACATCTTCGCGAAGGAGGCCGACCGGCACGACATCTTCCGGCTCGTCGCGGACGCCGGCGGGGAGTTCTTCCTGAACCGGGAAGGCGAGACGACCGTCGGGCGCATCGACCCGGTCACGGGGATCCGCCCGGACGTCGACCTCGCGCACCTCGACACGCAGCGATCCGTCTCGCGCCGGCACTCGAAGATCGTCCACTCGGGGAACGATTTCCGCGTTGTCGAGGAGATCGGGACCATGAACGGGACCTTCGTGAACGGGACGCGCATCGCGACGGGCCAGCCGGTCCCGATCAAGGACGGAGACCGCATCCGGTTCGGCCTCGTCGACCTCACGTTCCGCATCAGCAAGGCGTAGGCGACATTCCCCCGCCGCTTCCGCCTCTCGCGTCCCTTGCCGGCATCGGGCCGGCGCGCGCGAAGGAGCTGGCCGAGGCGGGCGTCGAGACGGCGCTCGACCTCCTCCTCCACCTCCCGTTCCGGTACGAGGACCGCACGCGCATCGGCCCGATCTCGGGCCTCGTCCCGGAGGGTCCCGCGACGACCGTCAAGGGAACGGTCCTCTCCGCGCGCCTCATCCGGACGCGCCGGCGCGGCTTCACGATCTTCGAGGCGATCCTGGACGACGCCTCCGGCACCCTGCGCCTCGTCTTCTTCAACCAGCCGTACCTGCAGCGCTGGATGGCGCCGAAGAAGACGTTCTGGGTGTACGGGGTTCCCACGGCGGCGGCGCGCTATCGGCGCGGGCTCGTCATGGAGAACCCCCAGATAGAAGAATTCCTGGAAGGACAAGGGAAAGAGAAAGAGTTCTTAGAAGGTGAAGAGGGCCGGGGCCAGGGTGGGGCCGCGCCGGAGGCCCTTTCCGTCGGCCGCGTCGTCCCGATCTATCGCAAGCTACCCGGTTTGACGCCCCGGGCGCGGCGCACTCTTGTATTTACCCTTCTAAGAAGATTTGCAGACCATCTCCCGGAGCGCATCGATCGCTCGCGCGCGAGGGAGCAAGACGGATTTCCTTCTCTCGCCGACTCGCTGAGAGAGGCCCACTTCCCGGGCAGCGCCGGCGGCGCCGCCGACGCCGAGGCGTGGACGGAGCGCACGTCGCCCTACCTGCACCGGCTCGTCTACGAGGAGTTCCTCGAATTCCAGGTCGGCCTCCAGCGCCGCCGCGCCGAGCGCGACCGCGTGCCGGCGCCCGTCCTCGCGGCCGACGACGTCATCCGCGCCCGCCTGAAGGAAGCGCTTCCCTTCACCCTGACGGCCGCGCAGAAGCGCGTGATCCGCGAGATCGGGGAGGACTTCCGGGCGGGCCGGCCGATGCGCCGGCTCCTGCAGGGCGACGTCGGGAGCGGTAAGACGATCGTCGCCGTCCTCTCGGCGATCCTCGCGGCCGAGTGCGGCCGGCAGACCGCGCTGATGGCGCCGACCGAGATCCTCGCCGAGCAGCACTTCGCGACGATCTTCCGGATCTTCGGCAAGACGCGCTTTCGCGCCGAGCTCCTGACCGGACGCGTCAAGGGCAGGGCGCGCGCGCAGCTCCTCGACGCGCTCCTCGGCGGGCGCATCGACATGCTCGTCGGCACGCACGCGCTCCTCGAGGACGCCGTGCAGTTTCCGAGGCTCGGCCTGCTGATCGTGGACGAGCAGCACCGCTTCGGCGTGAGCCAGCGCGCGACGCTCACGGGGAAGGCCGATCCGGCCGGCGCCCGGCCGCACCTTCTCGTCATGTCCGCGACGCCGATTCCGCGCTCTCTCGCGCTGACACTCTACGGAGACCTCGACGTCTCGACGCTCGACGAGAAGCCGCCGGGGCGCACCGCGGTCGCGACGCGGGTGCTTCCGGAGTCCGAGCGCGGGGCGGCGTTCCGCGAGATCGAGGCCGAGATCCGCGCGGGGGGCCAGGCCTACGTCGTCGTCCCGCTCATCGAGGAGTCGGACGCAATCGACGCGCGCGCCGTCGAGAAGCACGCGGGGGAGATCCGCGCGGCGCTGCCGGGGCGGCGCGTGGAGGTCCTGCACGGGCGCATCCCCCCGGAGGACCGCGAGCGGAGGATGGGGGAGTTCGTCGCGGGGCGGATCGACGTCCTCGCGGCGACGACGGTCATCGAGGTCGGCGTCGACGTTTCGAACGCGTCCTACATGCTCGTCGAGAATGCCGAGCGCTTCGGCCTCGCCCAGCTCCACCAGCTGCGCGGTCGCGTCGGTCGCGGCCGCCGAAGGTCGCGCTGTGTGCTCCTCTTCGGCGCAAAGACCTCGCCCGACTCCCGCGAGCGTCTCGGCGTGCTCGAGAGGACGGACGACGGCTTCGTCGTCGCCGAGGAGGACTTGAAGCGCCGGGGCCCCGGCGACGCCCTCGGGACGCGCCAGAGCGGCGTCCCGCTGTTCCGGGTCGGCGACCTCGTCCGGGACGTGCGCTGGATGAAGGAGGCCCGGGACGAGGCGACGCGGCTCCTCGCGGGAAAGCGCGACGGCCCGTTCCGCGAGCCGCTCTTCCTTCCGCGCGGGACCGGCGCGGCCGGGGACTGACGCCGCTCGTTCCGGGTTAACATCCGCGCCGCCGCGCCGCGCGACGCGCCGCGCAGGGAGCGCCGTGAGCCCCGAAAAGATCCTCGAGATCGTCATCCAGGTCGTCGTCCTTCTGTTCGCCGTCTCGTTCCACGAGTCCGCCCACGGCTTCGTCGCGATGAAGTGCGGGGACAACACGGCACGCGACCTCGGGCGGATCACGATGAACCCGCTGAAGCACCTCGACCCGATCGGAAGCCTCCTGTTCCCGGCGCTCCTCGCGTTCTCCGGCCTGCCGGTGTTCGGCTGGGCGCGTCCCGTCCCGGTGTCGCTGCGCGGCGTGAGACACCCGCGGCGGGCCAACCTCCTCGTCTCGGCGGCGGGGCCGCTCTCGAATCTCCTCCTCGCCGTCGTCTTCGGGGCGGCGTTCGCCCTCGTCCGAAACGTCGAGATCACTTCGAAGTCGAGCCCCGCCTACGCGCTCTCGATGGTCTTCGCGCTTTCCGTTCTCGTGAACGTCTCCCTCGCGATCTTCAACCTCCTCCCGATTCCGCCCCTGGACGGGTTCGGCGTCGTCGAGAGCCTCGCGCCCGCGGCCGCCGTTCCGGCCCTCATCTTCCTGAGACGCTTCGGCTTCCTCATCCTGCTGGTGATGATGTTCACGGGAGTCCTCGGTTTCATCATGCGTCCCGTGCAGGTCCTCGTCCTCGGCTGGCTGAGGTCCTGATGTCCCAACCCTCTCAGCAGATCGTTCTCTCCGGTCTTCGTCCCACGGGGCGCGTCCACCTCGGCAACTACTGGGGCGCGGTCAAGAACTGGGTCGACTTGCAGGACCGCTACGCGTGCCGCTATTTCGTGGCCGACCTCCACGCGCTCACGACGGACTACGCGGAGACCTCGGCGATCCGCGAGGCGACCCTCGAGGCCGTGACGGACTGGCTGTCGGTCGGTCTCGATCCTGCGAAGTCCGTGATCTTCGTCCAGTCCCGCGTGCCCCAGACCGCCGAGCTCGCGCTCATCTTCGGGATGATCACGCCACTCGGCTGGCTCGAGCGCGTCCCGACGTACAAGGAGCAGATCGAGCAGCTCCGCGAGAAGGACCTCGGGACGTTCGGATTCCTCGGCTACCCGGTCCTCATGACGGCGGACATCGCCCTCTATCTCGCGCACTACGTCCCCGTGGGCAAGGACCAGGAGAGCCATCTCGAGATCTGCCGCGAGATCGTCCGCCGGTTCAACGGCTTCTACGGCGACGTCTTCCCGGAGCCGAAGGCGCTCTTCACGGCGACGCCGAAGGTGCCCGGCCTCGACGGGCGGAAGATGTCCAAGAGCTACGGCAACACGCTCGCTCTGTCGGACTCGGCCGAGGACGTCGCGAAGAAGGTCATGGGGATGGTCACGGACCCGGGCCGCGCCCGGCGCTCGGATCCCGGCGATCCCGACGTCTGTAACCTGTATCCGTTTCACGTCCTCTACTCGCCCCCCGAGGAACAGAGGGTCGTCGCCGAGGAGTGCCGCAGCGCGGCGCGCGGCTGCGTGGACTGCAAGAAGCACCTGATCCGCAACATGAACGCGGCTCTCGAGCCCGTGCGCCAGAAGCGCGCGGAGATCGTCGCGAAGAAGGGTTACGTGAGAGACGTCCTCGAAGAAGGATCCGAGAAGGCAAGAGAGATTGCCTCGGAGACGATGAAGCGCGTCTCAGATGCGATGGGGTTGCTTTGAGCCGCGGCCCCTCTGACATTCTAAGAAATCCCCGGTTTCTTCGGACACGGCATGGCTGAGTTCCGCATCCCCGTCCCCGCCGGATCGGACCTCATGCAGCCGTACCCGGTGAAGGTGCCGCAGTTCGAGGGGCCGCTGGACCTGCTGCTCCACCTCATCCGCAAGAACGAGGTGGACCTCCGCGACATCCCCGTCGTCGACATCTGCCGCCAGTACCACGAGTACCTCGTGCTCATGCAGGAGCTCGACCTCGAGGTCGCGGCCGAGTTTCTCTACGTCGAGGCGCTGCTCGTGCACGTGAAGTCCCAGATGGTGCTCCCGCGCGCCGTCTCGCCGGACGGGACGCCCGTGGAGGACCCGCGCGACGAGCTCGTGCGCCGCCTCATCGAGTACCGCAAGTACAAGGGCGTCGCCGAGACCCTTCACGAGATGGAGGCCGTGCGCCTCGGACTGTGGAGCCGGCCGCCCGCAAAGCTCGAGACGGCGGAGACCGATGCCGAGGAGACCGACCTCTCCGAGGTCTCGCTCTTCGACCTCCTCACGTTTTTCAAGGGGGCGCTCGACCGGTACCGCGCGGCGCACCCGCCGTCGATGGAGATCGCCCACCAGAAGTACTCCATCAAGGAGAAGATGGAGAGCATGCTCGCACGCGTGAGGGGCGGAAACGTCCCGGTGCCGCTCTCGGACGTCTTCAAGGGCCTCGGCGGGCGCGCGGAGGCGATTGCGGTGTTTCTCGCCGTCCTCGAGCTGCTGCGCCTGCGCGTCGTCCGGGCGCGGCAGGAATCCGAGTTCGGCGACATCCTGCTCGAATCGACCGGCGAGGAGGTCACGCTGGACGGTTACGAAGAGGCGTACCGGTGAGCGGCGACGTCGAGAACGCGCCCGCGGCGCAAGAGCCCGCCGCGCTTCCCGACGCGCCGCCGGCGCACGTCGCGCTCGTCGAGGCGCTTCTCTTCGCCTCCGGGCGACCCGTGAGCGTCGAGCGGCTCGCGGAGGCGTCGGAGCTGGCGCCGGTGGAGGTCGAGGCGGCCCTGGACTCGCTCGAGCGGGCGCTCGAGCGGGACGGGCGCGGCGTCCGTCTGGACCGGGTCGCGGGCGGGGCCCGCCTCGTCTCGAGGAACGAATTCGACGTGCCCGTGCGCAAGCTTCTCGGACTCGAGGGCCGGAACAAGCTCTCGATGGCGAGCCTCGAGACGCTCTCGATCATCGCGTACCGCCAGCCGGTCACGGCGCCGGAGATCGCCGAGCTGCGCGGCGTCAGCTCGGCGTCGTCGCTGAGGACGCTCCTCGACAAGAAGCTCATCACGACGGCCGGCCGCAAGGAGGTCGTGGGGACTCCGTTCCTCTACAAGACGACGAAAGAGTTCCTCGTCCACTTCGGGCTCACCGGCCTCAAGGACCTCCCGCGCCCCGAGGATCTCGACGCTCTCTACGGCGTCGAGACGAACACGTCGCAGACGGAGCTCTTCCCGGAGAAGGAAGAGAGAGAAGGAGAGGAAAGAGAAGAGATTTCTGCGAGTGGGGAAGAGGGGCAGGACGGAACGCGGGGGCAGGACGGAACGCGGGGGCCGGGCGGCGCGGGCGCTGCAGGGGAAACGCCGGAAGAGAAAGAGGAAGATTCTTCGAATGGTTAAGACAGCAGACCGCAGTGCCGACGCCGCGAGGCGCGGAGCCGGCGCGCCCCTCGCCGTATTACCTTCTAAGAAAATCTTCTTCTTCTCTCTGGATTCCTCTTTGGATTTCTCTCATGCCCGCTGAGCGCCTCCAGAAGCTCCTCTCCGCCGCCGGCGTCGCCTCCCGGCGCGAGGCGGAGAAGATCATCCTCGAAGGCCGCGTGACGGTGAACGGGCACCGGGTCACGGAGCTCGGCGTGAAGGCCGATCCCGCCAAGGACCACGTCAAGGTGGACGGCAAGCTCCTCCGCATCGCGGTCGCGCGGCGCTACGTCCTCATGAACAAGCCGAAGGGCCTCATCGTGACGCGCGACGATCCGGGCGGGATCCCGACGGTGTTCGAGCTCCTGAGGGGGCGCGTCGGCGAGCGCGTCGTGGCCGTCGGCCGCCTCGACGTCGAGTCGGAGGGCCTCCTCCTTCTCACCGACGACGGCCCGCTCGTCCACAAGCTCACGCACCCCTCGGGCGGCTGCCGCAAGGAGTACGAGGTGAAGGTCTCGGGCATCCCGACGCCCGCGCAGCTCGAACGCCTCCGGCGCGGCCTCCGCCTGCCGGACGGCGTGAAGACCGCGCCCGCCGAAATCGATCTGACGGAGACGACCCCCGAGAGGAAGGGTGTCGGCGGAAACTCGTGGCTCAAGGTGGTGCTCGGCGAGGGACGCTCGCGGCAGATCCGCCGGATGTTCGACCTCGTCGGACACCCGGTCACGAAGCTCCGTCGCGTCGCGATCGGACCGGTCCGTGACCCGAAGCTGCCGCCCGGCTCGTTCCGCGACCTCGCGCCCGAGGAAGTCGCCGCGCTGAAGGCGATCCGGCCCGCGCCGCCCAGGGGCACTCGACCGGAGCCGGCTCCCGCGCGGCCGCCGCGACCCGGCGCCGGAGACGGGAAGAAGCCCGGAAAGAAGAAATGGCGCGCACGCTGATCGTGGCGATCGACGGGCCGTCCGGAGTCGGAAAGTCCACGGTCGGGAAGGCCGTCGCGTCCTGCCTCGGCGTCCCGTACCTCGACACGGGCGCGATGTACCGCGCGGTCGGCCTCGCGGCCCGGCGGGCGGGGGTGGCTCTCCCGATCGCGGACCCGGGTGCCGTCGTGGATCTCGCGAACCGTCTCGACGTGCGCGTGACGGGAAGCGCCGCGGACGCGCGCACATGGCTCGGCGGTGAGGACGTCTCGAAGGAGATCCGGACGCCCGAGATCTCGAAGTTCGCATCGGCCGTGTCCGCGATCCCCGGCGTGAGGCGCCGTCTCGCCGGGATGCAGCGGAGCCTCGCTCTCGAGAGCGGCGGCGTCCTCGAGGGCCGTGACATCGGGACGAAGGTCGTGCCCGAGACACGGCACAAGTTCTTCCTGACCGCGACCGCGGAGGTCCGGGCGAAGCGGCGTCACGCCGAGCTCTCCGCGAAGGGCTCCGCGCACTCCTTCGAAGAGGTCCTTGCGGACCTGCTCGCGCGCGACCACGCGGATTCGACGCGGGCCGATTCGCCCCTCACGGACGACGGGACTTACCTCCGCGTCGACACATCGGAGTTGACGGCCGACCAGGTCGTCGAGCGCGTCCTGCAAAGCGTCGGAAAGGGCTGAGCGAGCCCCCGGTTGACCGTTTCCGGGCCGGGCGTCTAACATCAACGGTTCCGGCCGCTTAAGCACTTGCCTGACGGACATTTAGGCAGGCCGAAATCCGGAGAAAAAAGGAGCACGCGTACATGTCGCCCACGGACCTGAAGAAGACTGGCCCCATGGCCGAGGATGGCGAGAACGGGGAGTTCGCACGCCTCCTCGCCGAGAGCGAACGCTCTCTGAAGGAGGGCGAGCTCATCAAGGGCCGCGTGCTTCAGGTGACGAACGACGAGATCCTCGTGGATATCGGCTACAAGAGCGAGGGCATGATCCCGCGCTCCGAGTTCCACCACGTTCCCGCCGACAAGATGCCGCACCCGGGCCAGGAGATCGAGGCGATCCTCGAGCGCACCGAGGGCCCGAACGGCTACGTCGTCCTCTCGTACGAGAAGGCGCGCCGCGGCCGCGCATGGGACCTCGTCGAGATCGCCTTCACGACGAACCAGCCCGTGAGGGGCCGCGTCATCGACCGGGTCAAGGGCGGTCTCTCGGTCGACATCGGCGTCCGTGCGTTCCTGCCGGGCTCGATCGCGGACTCGCGACCGCTCAAGAACCTCGACGTCCTGAAGGGACGCGAGCTCGATTTCCGCGTCGTTTCGCTCGACAAGAAGCGCGGCAACATCGTCCTCTCGCGCAAGGCGATCCTCGACGAGGTCGCCGAGGTCAAGAAGAAGGAAGCGGCGGCGGCGCTCGCGGACGGCCGCGTCATGAAGGGCGTCGTCAAGAACCTCACGGATTACGGCGCGTTCGTGGACCTCGGAGGCATCGACGGCCTCCTGCACGTCACCGACATGACGTGGGGCCGCCTCGCGCACCCGTCGGACGCCGTGCAAGTCGGTCAGGAGGTCGACGTCAAGGTCCTCCGCTTCGACGAGGCCACGGGCCGCATCTCCCTGGGAATGAAGCAGCTCAAGCCCGACCCGTGGCACGACCTGCCGGCCCACTACCCGGTCGGCGCCCGCGTCCGCGGCAAGGTCGTGTCCCTCACGGACTACGGCGCGTTCGTCGAGCTCGAGGAGGGAGTCGAGGGCCTCATCCACGTCTCCGAGATGTCGTGGACGAAGCGGGTGAAGAACCCCTCGAAGCTCCTGAACGTCGGTGACACGGTCGAGGCCGTCATCGCGGACGTGAATCCCGAGACGCGCCGCCTCTCGCTCTCGCTCCGCGCGACGGAGCCGAACCCCTGGGAGCAGCTCGCCGAGAAGTACCACATCGGGGACCGCGTCACGGGAACCGTCCGCAACCTGACCGATTTCGGCGCGTTCGTCGAGATCGAGGACGGCATCGACGGCCTCATCCACGTCTCCGACATGTCGTGGGGCCGCCGCGTCAAGCACCCGTCCGAGATCCTCAAGAAGGGCGACGAGGTCCAGGCGGTCCTCACGGCCGTCGACGTCGAGAACCGCCGGATCAGCCTCTCGATCAAGGAATTCCGTCCCAACGAATGGGAGGAGTTCGCGACGAAGCACCAGCCCGGCGACGTCGTGGACGGCGTCGTCGCGAAGGTCGCGGACTTCGGCGTCTTCGTGCGGCTGCCCGAGGGCCTCGAGGGCCTCATGCACGTCTCCGAGACGCCGCTCCCGCGCGGCGAGAAGCCCGGCAACGTCTACCACGAGGGCAGTCCCGTGCGCGTGCGCATCCTGAGGATCGAACCGCACGAGCAGCGCATCGGGCTCTCGTCGCGGGACGTCGACCAGCCCGCGCAAGACGAAGTCGCCTCGCACGAGGGCGATCCGGCCCCGGACGACCACGTCCCGGCCGGCTCGGAACCGATCGAGTAGCGGGAGCCGCCGTGAGACGCTCGGGGTCCGCCCGATGAAGCGCTCGACGGTCGCGTGGGGGGTCGCCGGCATTGGCTGCGCGCTCCTCGTGCTCCTCGTGGCCGCCGCGCTTCTCGTGACCGGGACGTTCTCCCGCGGTTCCGCCGTGGACGGCCTCGGCTTCGCCCTCGGAGGCCGGGTCGGCGTCGCGGACGTCGAGGGCGTCATCCTCTCGGCCGACCGGTTCCGCGAGACCCTCAGGAGGTTCCGCGAGACGCCGAACGTCAAGGCGGTCGTCGTGAGGATCAACTCTCCGGGAGGCGGTGTCGCGGCCTCGCAGGAGCTCAACCGGGAGATCGCGCGCTTCCGACGCGAGACGGGCAAGCCCGTCGTCGTCTCGATGGAGTCGGTCGCGGCGTCCGGCGGCTACTACACGGCCGTCGCCGCCGACCACATCGTCGCGAATCCCGGGACGATCACCGGATCGATCGGCGTCATCATCCAGTGGGTCAATTACGGGGACCTGCTCGAGTGGGCGAAACTGCGGGCCGTCACGATCAAGAGCGGCGCGCTCAAGGACTCGGGCAACCCGACACGCCCCCTCACCGACGAGGACCGGGCGTATTTCGAGGACCTGATCCAGAAGCTCCGCGCGCAGTTCGTCGCGGCCGTGGCGGCCGGACGCAAGGGGAAGCTCAAGCCGGGAGCGATGGACAAGATGGCGGACGGCCGCGTCGTGACGGGCGAGGAAGCCCTCGCACTCGGCCTCGTGGACGAGATCGGCGACTACCGCGACGCGGTGGACCGCGCCGCGCGCATGGCGCACATGTCCGTGCCCGCGGAAGTCTGGCATCCGCGGCCGATGCGCCCGGGCCTCCTCGAGCTGCTCACCGGTGGACCTTCCGAATCGTCGATTGCGGGGCGTCTCCTCTCGGGCGCTCCGGTGGGGGGCGGATGGAACGTATTCTTTCTGTGGTAGGCCGCGCCGAAGGCACGACGACGAAGGCCGATCTCGTCGAGGAGGTCGCGAAGGCGACCGAGCTCACGAAGAAGCAGGCCGAGGTGATCGTCGAGTCCGTCTTCGACGGGATCATCGCGTCGCTCCGTTCCGGGGAGAAGATCGAGCTCAGGGGATTCGGGAGCTTCCGCCTCCGCCAGCGTGGGGCGCGGATCGCGCGCAACCCCAAGCGCAGCGGGGTGAAGGTCATGGTTCCCCCGAAGCGGGTTCCTTACTTCAAGCCCGGGAAGAAGCTCAAGGAGCTCATCAACCAGGTGGCTCCGGCCGCCGCGGCGGGGGAGCCGGACAAGGGTTGATGGAGGCTCTGTTCACGCCCTGGCGCGCGGCCTACCTCGCGGGCGGCGGCGTCGACCCGGGCGGCTGCCTCTTCTGCGAACTCCCGAGGCACGGCGACGCCGAGGCCCTCGTCGTCCACCGCGGACGCGGCGTCTACGCCGTCCTGAACCGCTACCCGTACACGAACGGACACGTCATGATCGTGCCGTTCGAGCACCGGGCGGGCCTCTCGGACATGACGCCCGCCGAGAGGCACGAGCTCCTCGACCTCGCGGCACGTTTCGAGACGATCCTGAAGGAGACGTACCGGCCGCACGGCTTCAACGCCGGCCTGAACATCGGCCGCAGCGCGGGCGCGGGCGTCGAGCATCACACGCATCTGCACGTCGTCCCGCGCTGGGACGGCGATACGAACTTCCTGACCGTCCTCGGGGGCACGCGCACGATTCCCGAGGACCTGCCGACGACGCGGGCCCGCCTCGCGGCCGCGCTCGCGCGCGCTTCGTGACGAAGCGGCCGCGAGAGGCCGCCCTCCTCGCTCTCGTCGCGGCGGCGTTTCCGGGAACCGGCCACGTCCTGCTCGGGCAGCGTGCCCGGGGGGCCGCGTTCTGCACGATCGTCCTCCTGACGGCGCTCACGGGTCTCCTGCTCGGTCCCCGCAACGACGTCGCGCCGCTCGCGGAGTACGCCTGCACGTTCCTGATCGTCGCCGCCATCATGCAGGCGCTCCTCGTCCTCGACGTCTTCGAGCGCGCACGCGGGAGGCGCGGGTGAGCCTCCTCGACGACCACTTTGTCCTCCTCGTGTGGCTCGCTGCGCTCCTCTCCGCGTTCCTCGCGCTCCTCTGGAAGGACGAGCCGCGCGCGCGCGGCCGCTTCTTCGCGGGAGCGTTCACTTCTCTCGTCGTCGGCTCGGTCCTCCTGGCCTGGCTTCTCGCGGCGGTGCCGCGGTGAAACTCCTCGTCGTCGCCGGCGAGGTCTCGGGCGACCAGCACGCGTCCGCCCTCCTCGCGGCCCTGCGCCCCCGGGTTCCGTCGCTCGAGGTCTTCGGCGTCGGGGGAGACGGCGTGAAGGCCGCCGGCGGGCGCCTCCTCGCCCATCAGAAGGACCTCGCGATCATCGGGCTCGTCGAGGCGTTCTCGAAGATCCGCTTCGCGCGGCGCCTCATCCACGAGCTCGTGGCCGAGGCGGTCCGCGGCAAGGCCGACGCCGCGGTCCTCATCGACTCGCCGGACTTCAACCTCCCGCTCGCGAAGCGCCTCGCGAAAGCGGGAATCCCGGTGGTCTTCTACGTCTCCCCGCAAGTCTGGGCCTGGAGGGCGCGCCGCGCGCGGACGATCGCCCGGATCGGCCGTGCCGTCCTCGTCCTCTTCGGGTTCGAGAAGCGCTGGTACGAGGCGCGCGGCCTCGGCGCGAAGGTGACGTGGGTCGGGCATCCTCTCGTGGACGCAGCGGAGCGCGAGCTCGCGTTCCCGGCGCCACGGCCACCGGACGGCGTTCGCCGGGTCGTCCTCATGCCGGGATCGCGGGAAGGCGAAGTGAAGTCGATCCTTCCGGTCTTCCGCGACGCCGTCGAACTCCTTCGAAGAAGGGTGCCTGGCCTCGAGGTCGTGCTCATCCGTGCGGACTCGATCTCCGACGCGCTGCTCGAAGAACTGGCCGGTCCTGCGCTCGCGCTCTGGCGCGTCGTCTCGGGCGAGCACCTCGCCCTCCTCGCCGCCTCCGACGTCCTCCTCGTCGCGTCCGGAACGGCGACGATCGAGGGGCTCCTCGCGCACGTCCCGATGGTCGTCGCCTACAAGGTCCACCCCGTCACGTACTGGATCGCGCGGCGCCTCGTGAGGGTCGCCCACGTCGCGATGGCGAACCTGGTGTCGGACGACGGGAGCGGCGGGCGCACGGTGCCCGAGCTGATCCAGGGCGACGCGACGGCCGCGAACGTGGCCGCGGAGGCGGAGAGGTTCCTCGCGGACCCGGGCCTTTCGGCGGCGACGCGCGAGCGGCTCGCGAAAGGCGCCGCCGACCTCGGGCCTCCCGGCGCCGCCGTGCGCACGGCCGACGCGCTTCTCGAGGCGGTCGGCGCGGAGAGGGCCGCGTGAACGACTTCCGCCGCCTCGCGGCCCTCTTCAAGCCTCACCGCCGCGCGGCCGCGATCGCGATCGGCGCGATGCTCGGCGTCGCGCTCTTCACCTCGCTCGTCGCCTACCTCATCGGCCCGCTCTTCGACGAGGTCCTCTCGGCCGGGGCGAAGAGCGCCGTGATGGAGCAGGCGGGGAAGACGGGTGTCGGGAGCCTCGTCGGCGACAAGGCGGCCCTGAGACGCACGGCCGTCGCCCGGGCGCTGGACCGCGGTCTCCAGACACTCGAAGGGTCTCTCGGCGTCACGGAAGAGGGCCGTCGTCTCTTCCTGCCGCTTCTCCTCTTCGTCTGCTTCCTCCTGAAGAACCTCTTCACGTTCTTCGCGGAGTACCGCTTCAACGCCGTCGGGCTCGCGTTCGTGCGCGATCTCCGGAGCCGCGTCTACGACAAGGTCCTCGGCCAGTCGGGATCCTTCTTCGCGCGGCACCCGTCCGGCGACCTCATCGCCCGCGTCACAGGCGACGTGGACCGCATCCAGAGCCTGTTCGGAACGGACCTCGCGGACCTCGCGCAGTCGCTCGCGACGCTCCTCATGCTCATGGTCCTCGTCGTCTCGCTCTCGCCGGAGCTCACCGGGGCGGCGCTCCTCATCGCGCCCGCGATCGTCGTCCCGGTCGTCCTGATCGCCCGGCGCCTCCGCCATCTCTCGAAAGCCGCCCGGGAACGGATGGGCGACCTCACGGGCGTCCTCTCCGAGACGATCCGCGGCGCACGCGTCGTCCAGGCCTACGGGGCCGAGCGCTGGGAATCGGGCCGGTTCTCCGAGGTCAACGAGCGGACCTTCCGCCTCGCGAAGAGGGGGGCGCGCGTCATGGCGTTCGCGTCGCCGCTCGTCGAGACCGCCTCCGTCCTCACGTTCCTTCTCCTCCTGGGCTACGCGTCGACACGCATCGCGTCGGGGAAGATGACGCTCGGGACGTTCCTGTCGTTCGGGGTCGGGCTCGTCATGATGTACCAGCCGTTCAAGCGCGCGACGCGGACGAACCTCGCGCTCCAGCAGGCGCTCGCCTCGGCGCGGCGCATCTTCGAGGTTCTCGACGCCCCGAACGACGTGGCGGACCGGCCGGGTGCGCCCCCGCTCGCGCCCCTGTCGCGCGAGATCCGGTTCGAGCGCGTCACGTTCGCGTACCCCGGCCGCGGGCCGGTGCTGCACGACATCGAACTCGTCCTCCCGCGGGGCTCCGTGACCGCGCTCGTCGGGCCGTCCGGGGGAGGGAAATCCACGCTCGCGTCGCTTCTCCCACGCTTCATGGACCCCACGGCCGGCCGCGTGACCGTCGACGGCGTCGACCTGCGGGGGGTGACGCTCGAATCCCTGAGAAGCCAGATCGGGCTCGTGACGCAGGACGTCGTCCTCTTCGACGAGAGCGTCCGGCGCAATGTCGCGTACGGCACGCCCGAGGTACCGGCCGCCCGCGTCCGCGAGGCCCTCGCGGCCGCGAACGCGCTGTCCTTCGTCGACGCTCTCCCGGACGGCATCGAGGCGCGCGTCGGCGAGGGCGGAGCCCGGCTCTCCGGCGGCCAGCGCCAGCGCCTCGCGATCGCGCGCGCGCTCCTGAAGGACCCGCCGATCCTCGTCCTGGACGAGGCGACCTCCGCCCTGGACGCGGAGAGCGAGCGCGCGGTGCAGGAGGCTCTCGAGCGGCTCATGGCGGGCCGCACGACGCTCGTGATCGCGCACCGCCTCTCGACGGTCCGCAAGGCGGATCAGCTCGCGGTGATCGAGGCGGGCCGGATCGTCGAGATGGGCTCGCACGCGGCCCTCCTCGCGTCGGGAGGGTTGTATCGTCGGCTGCACGACCTGCAGGTCTTCGAGAACGGAGACGGCGGGGGAGGATCCTCGTCATGAAGTCGATGACCGGGTTCGGGAAGGCCGCGGGCGTGCTCCCCGACGGGACCGAGGTGAGCGTCGTCGTGAAGGGCGTGAATCACCGCTTCCTGGATGTCGGCATCAAGCTCCGCGACGAGTACGCCTCGGCCGAGCCCGCGATCCGGAGGGCCGTCGGGAAGATCGCTCAGAGGGGTCACGTCGACGTCCTCATGCGGACGACAAGGGCGGCGGGCGCGCCCGGCACCTCGCGCATCGACATGGATGCCGCGGAGAGATATGCGAGGGAATGGAGAGAAGATTCTTTGAAAAGGGGATTGCCGGCGGATCTCTCCGCGAGCGACCTCCTCGCGCTGCCGGGCGTCGTGCGGACGGACGACGCCGGCGCCGGGCCGGATTCCACCTTCGAAGAAATCCTCGTCTCTCTCGTCGAAGCAGCGCTGCAGGATTTCGACGCGGCGCGGGCGCGCGAAGGGGCCGCTCTTTCTCTCACCTTCAACGAAATCTTCCAGAGGATCGACCAGGGGGTGGCCCGTCTCGACGCGGAGCGAGTCGGCATTTCCGACCGCATTCAAAGAAGTCTCCGGGAGCGAATCGAGAAGCTCGCGGCCGGGATCCCGCTCGACGAGGGGCGGCTCGCGCAGGAGGTCGCGCAGCTTGCGGACCGCGCGGACATCACGGAGGAGATCGACCGGCTCAAGGCGCACCTCGCCGAGGCGCGGCGCCTTCTCGCATCGGGCGGGCCGGTCGGACGCCGTCTCGACCACCTCGCGCAGGAGCTGCACCGCGAGGTGAACACGTCGGGCGCGAAGGTCCGCGAGGCGGGCGCGACGAAGCTCGTCCTCGACCTGAAGTCCGAGCTCGAGGCCTTCAAGGAACAGGTGCAGAACGTCGAATGAGAGACGCCCGATGACGCGCGGAGACCTCTTCATCGTCTCGTCCCCGTCGGGGGCTGGAAAGACGACCCTGATCCGCCGGGTCCTGGAAGACCCGCGGATCGGAGGCACGCTCCACTTCTCGGTCTCGCACACGACGCGCCCGCCGCGCGCGGGCGAGACGGACGGAGTCGAGTACCACTTCGGCGACGAGGAGTCCTTCCGCCGCCTGGAGGCCGACGGGGGGTTCCTGGAGTGGGCGACCGTCCACGGAAACCTCTACGGCACGTCGCGGGCCGAGGTCGAGCCGCGGCTCGCGAGCGGACTCGATGTCCTCCTCGACATCGACGTCCAGGGGGCCCGCCAGGTGCGCTCCTCCGTGCCAGAGGCCGTGAAGGTCATCGTGTTCCCTCCGTCGCGGGAAGTCCTCGAGGCGCGCCTGAAGGCGCGCGCGTCCGACGCGCCGGACGTGGTCGCCCGGCGGCTCGCGGTCGCGGCCAAGGAGATGGCCGAGTTCGGCGAGTACGACTATGCGATAATCAACGACGGCCTCGAGCCGGCGGTGGACGAGCTCCGCTCGATCATCGTGGCGCGCCGCGCCGGACGCGGGCGTCGGCGCGAGCGCCTCGAATCGATCCTCAGGACTTTTGCACCCTGATCTCACGGAGGGCTAACCCCATATGGCGCAGAATCTTCCACCCAACGTCGAATCGAAATTCCGCCTCGTTCACATCGCGTCGCGCCGCGCCGAGCAGCTCGTCCAGGGCGCCCGTCCGAAGATCGAGAGCAAGCACGCAAAGGTGACGCGCGTGGCCCTCGAAGAGGTCACAGCGGACCTCGTGCGCTGGCAGCTCGCCTCGGCGGAGCCGGTGGTCGAGGAGGCGCTGGCGGTCGACCCCCTTCCGACCGAGTGACCATCCGCGTCGTTCTCGGGGTGAGCGGCGGTATCGCGGCGTACAAATCCGCCGAGATCGTCCGCGCCCTGGTGGACGGCGGTGCCGAGGTGCGCGTCGTCATGACGCCCGCCGCGACACGTTTCCTCGGGCCGCTCACGCTCTCCGTCCTGTCGAAGAACCCGGTCGTCGCCGACCTCTGGGATCCGGCTTCCGGGGCGGTGGACCACGTCGCCCTCGCACGCTGGGCCGACGTCCTCGCCGTCGCGCCGGCCACGGCGGACGTTCTCGCGAAGATGGCCAGGGGCATCGGGGACGACGTCCTCACGACGTACGCGCTCGGGCACCGCCGGGCGCTCGTCCTGGCGCCCGCGATGAACACGTGGATGTGGGCGCATCCCGCGACGGAAGAGAACCTCTCGATCCTCAGGGCCCGGGGGGCGGTGGTCGTGGAGCCCGACGCGGGCGACCTCGCGTGCGGCGACGTCGGCCCCGGACGTCTCGCGCCGCCAGGGCGGATCGCGAAGGCGATCGTCGCGGCGGCTGGAGTCGCGCACTCCCTCGAGGGGCGCCGCGTCCTCGTGGCGGCGGGCCCGACGCGCGAGCCGCTCGATCCCGTCCGCTTTCTCTCGAACCGGAGCTCGGGGAAGATGGGGTTCGCGCTCGCCCGTGAGGCTGTGCGCCGCGGAGGAGACGTCGTCCTCGTGAGCGGTCCCGTTTCTCTTGCGCCTCCTCCCGGCGCGCGCCTCGTCCGCGTGGAGCGCGCCGCCGAAATGCGCGACGCGGTGCTCGGCGAGATCGCGTCGGCCGACGTCCTCCTCATGGCCGCCGCGCCCGCGGACTTCTCCGTGGAGGATCCGGCGCCCGAGAAGATCAAGCGTGCCGCGGGCGTGCCGCGGGTCGGGCTCGTCGCGACGCCCGACATCCTGCGCGAGGCGTCGGGTGCCGCACGCCGGACGGCCGTCCTCGTCGGCTTCGCGGCCGAGACGCGCGATCTCCTCGCGAACGCGGGACGGAAGCTCGAGGAGAAGGCCGTCGACCTCCTCGTCGCGAACGACGTCTCGCGGCCCGGCATCGGCTTCGACGCCGACGAGAACGAGGTGGTCCTTCTCGCCCCCGGCGCGGAACCGGTCCGGATCGAAAGATCCTCGAAGACCGTGGTCGCCGGCCGTATCCTCGACCGCGTCGCGGCCCTCCTCGACGTCAAATGCCCGAAGACCAAAGACGCTCCCGCCCCGGCGACCGGCTGACCGACCTGCTCGCCTACTACCGCGATCTCGGAGTGGCGGAGCTCTACCTCGCTCCCGGCGCGCCGGCGCAGCCGGCGCAATCTCCCGGTCCTGCAGGGTTCGAAGAGAACGAAGAGAAAGAGATTTCCATGAAGGTGAAGGGGGCGGCGGGCCGCGGCGAAGCCGGCAGCGCTGCGGCGGGACACCCCGAGCCATCCGATTCACACACCTTCGAAGGAAATGCGCCGTATCCCGTCGCGCCGCCATCCGCTCGTCGCGCTTCGACGACGGATTTGCGGTCTTTGGCAAAGGAAGTCTCTTCCTGCGTCTCCTGCCGCCTCTGCAAGACCCGCAAGCAGACGGTCTTTGCCGACGGCTCTCCGAGCGCGAGGATCATGTTCGTCGGCGAGGCGCCGGGGGCCGACGAGGACGCGCGGGGAGTGCCGTTCGTCGGGCGGGCCGGCCAGCTCCTGACCCGCATGATCGAGGACGGGATGGGGCTGTCGCGGCAGTCGGTTTACATCGCGAACGTCCTCAAATGCCGGCCTCCCGACAACCGCAATCCCGAGCCGGACGAGATCGCGTCCTGCCGCGGGTATCTCGAGGCGCAGATCGAGCTCGTGAAGCCCGAGGTGATCGTCGCGCTCGGCAAGTTCGCCGCGCAGTTCCTCCTCGAGACCGGGGAGGGGATCATGAGGCTTCGGGGCACGTGGGGCACGCATCGCGGCATTCCCGTCATGCCGACGTTCCATCCATCCTTCCTCCTCCGGCAGCCCGCCCAGAAGAAGGACGCCTGGGAGGACCTGCTGAAGGTGCTCGCGAAGCTCGGGCTGCCCGCCCCGGCCCGTCGTGGGGCGAAGGCATGACACTGCGGTTCCGCCACGTGCTCGCCGTCGCGGCCCTCGCGGTCGCCGCCGCGGGCGCCGCGCTCCTCGTGACGCGCCGGATGCCGACGTCCGCGCGCCCGAAGCACGTCGCGCCCGAAACCCTCCCGGCGATGTGGACTCCGGCCGAGAGGCGCGCGATCGACGACGCGATCGCGGCGGCCGCGGCGGGGCCACCGCGGCTCTCCTTGCGGGCGGCGCTCGACGGCGACGCGACGGACACGGACGAGCACCGGGACCTCGACGCCGTTTACGGGGGCTACCACCCGTACTTCGTGCGCGGCGACCTCGACGGGGACGCGCGACTCGACTTCGTCCAGGTGTTCCTCGAGAAGGACCGGAGCGGGCCGTGGTTCCACGTCGCCGCGTTCTTCGGGAAGCCCGACGGCACGTTCGGAAAGCCGGTCTGGGTGGAGCGCTCGATCTCGCTCGCCGACGGCGACGTGAGCGTCGAGCGCAGCCTCGTCGTCGTCACGCCGGATCTCGCGGCCGACCCGTCGCGCCGCTGGCGCTGGGAGCCTTCCGAGCACGTCTTCGTCGATCCCGACGCGGAGCCCCGGCCCGCCGGAACGAACGACGAGGACGTGCCCGACGAGACGCCCGAGCTGAAGCCGAGGGCGCGAATCTGACGCGCCGCGTCGCTCTGCTCCTCCCGAACCGCTTCCCCGGCCTGCCGTCCTACCGCCTGCCGGCCGACGCCGGCGACGCCGTCGTCGGGGCGCGCGTCGCGGCCCCGTTCGGGAGCGCTCTCGTCACCGGTCTCGTCGCGAACCTCGACCCGCCACCCGCACCGGAAGGCACCTCCGAGCGTGACGTCGTCGCGGTCCTCGAGGACGAGCCCTTCCTCCCCGCGGCGCTCGTGCACGTCCTCGTGCGCGCCGCGACCTACTACGTCGTCGCACCGGGAGAGCTGCTCCGCGCCGCCGTGCCGGGGCGCCTGCTGGGAGGTTCCGAGGCCGTCTACGTCCCCGCCGCCGCGGCGGTCGGCGCGTCGCCGGCCGGGATCGCAGGGACGATTCTCGAGATCCTCCTCACGCGCGGCGAGGCCCGGCTCCCCGAGCTCGTCGAGGCCGTCGGCCGCCGGGGCCTGGCATCCGCTCTCAAGGAGCTCGTCGGCGGCGGGCTCGCCCGCATCCGCTCCGAGAACCTCCGTGCCGCCTCGGCCCCCTCGGATCGGGCGTTCGTGGCGCGGCCCGCGGCCGCAGACCACCCCGCGTTTGCCCGGGCGCCGAAGCGGCGGGCCCTGCACGAGCGCCTCCTCGCCCTCGGTCGGCCGGCCTCGCCCGCGGAGCTGCGCGCCGCCGGTGGAACTCCCGCGGTCCTCTCGGCCCTCGCGAAGGCGGGACTCGTCTCCGCCGTCGAGACGGAACGCCGCGTCGACCTGGCGCGGCACGTCGGGGCGGCCGGCGCGGACCGCCGCCCCGTCCCGACGCCCGCCCAGGAAGATGCGATCGCCGCCATCTCCGCGTCGGTCGAAGCCCGCCGCGACCGCGAGCTCCTCCTCGACGGCGTCACGGGCAGCGGCAAGACCGAGGTCTATCTCGCGGCGCTGGAACGGGCGGTCGCCGCCGGACGGCGTGGCATCCTTCTCGTCCCCGAGATCGCCCTCGCTCCGGCTCTCGTCCGCCGCCTCGTCGCGCGGTTCGGGGACCGCGTTTCGCTGCTCCACAGCGGCCTCTCGGACGGCGAGCGCGCCGCCGAGTGGGAGAGGGCGCGACGTGGCGACGTGGATGCCGTCGTGGGTCCCCGCTCGGCCGTGTTCGCGCCGCTTCCGGACCTCGGGCTCCTCGTCGTCGACGAGGCGCACGACGCCTCGTACAAGCAGGCCGAGTCGCCGCGGTACGACGCGCGCGACGTCGCTCGCGTCCGGGCGCGCGAGGAGGGCGCGACGGTCGTCTTCGGGTCCGCGACGCCCTCGATGGAGCTCGAGCGTGCTGCGCGCGAGGGCCGCCTGCCGCGTCTCGCGCTCCCGGAGAGGCCGGGCGCGCGCCCGCGCGCTTCCGTCGAGGTCGTCGACCTCCGCGACGAGACGGCGAAGGAAGGCGATCACGGGCGGGTTCTTTTCGCGACCCGGACCGTCGAGATCCTCCGCGCGTGCTTCGATCGCGGCGAGCAGGCCATCGTCCTCCTGAACCGCCGCGGGTTCTCGCCGTCCCTCCTCTGCCGCGCCTGTGGCGAGGACTTCCGCTGCCGGAACTGCTCCGTCGCGCGCACGTACCACCGACGAAACGAGAGCCTCCTCTGCCACTACTGCGGGGACGTGATCCGGCGACCGCCCAAATGCCCGGCGTGCGGGTCGGACATGCTCCAGCCGGTAGGCTTCGGCACCGAGCGTCTCGCCGAGCGATTCGCCGAGACGTTCGGCGGCGTGCCCTGCGCCGTCCTCGACCGGGACGCGGCGGCGCGCCGTGGCGGCGCCGCAGGCGTGCTCCTGGACTTCGAGTCGGGGAAGGCACAGGCGCTCCTCGGGACGCAGATGGTCGCGAAGGGTCACGACTTCCCGAACGCGACGGCGCTCGCCGTGCTGGACGCGGACGCCTTGCTCTCCTTTCCCGACTTCCGCGCCTCCGAGCGGACGTTCCAGCTCGTGACCCAGGCCGCGGGCCGCGTCGGCCGCGGCGAAAAGCCGGGGATCGTCGCGGTCCAGACCTCGCGTCCCGGGCACGAGGCGATCCGCGCGGCCGTGCGCCAGGACCACGCCGCGTTCGCGGACGCCGAGCTGCGCTTCCGCAAGGCGTTCCGCTACCCGCCCTACACGCGGCTCCTTCTCGCGCTCTTCGCCGACGCCGACCTCGCGAAGGCGCACCGCGCCGCGGGACAGGCCTTCGCGGTGCTCCTCGCGGCGCCGGTCGCGGCAAGGGTCAGGATTCTCGGGCCGGCACCCGCGCCGCTCGAGCGCCTCAAGGGCGTCTGGCGCTACCAGCTCCTCGTGAAGGCCGAGAGCCGCGAGGCGATCGCCGAGGCCGCGCGCGTCCTCGCGGCGCTGCCCGACCCGCCGAAGCTGGACGTCGACCCGCAGAACCTGCTTTAGCGCCGGCGGACGGCGAGCACGAGGTACGGGTTCAGGGGAGTCCCGGCGAGCCACGTGAAGCCGGGCACGGACGTGAGAGCGTAGAACCCCGCCACCGGCGCACGGAAGAGGCGCCCGTACCAGTGCGCGCCGACCTGGTTGAATCGCAGACGCCCGTGGGGCGACAGCACCGAGACGAGGCATGCGGGGACCATGCGCTCGGCGAGCGCGCGGACCTCTTTCACTCTCGGAAGAAATCCTTCGAAGGGTGAGTGAAATCGGGCGGCGCCGGCGCTGGTCCCGTGCCAGAAGTCGATCGGGAAGGCGCCGTTCGGAAAGTCGAGGTACAGGACGCCGCCCGGCCGGACGACTCGAAAGAGGCCGGCCAGGAACGCGCTGCGGCGTTCGTCGCGGTCGGGAAGGGGAGCGACCTCGTAGATCCCCGGGCCGCCCCGCTCGTCCACGCCGACGTGCTCGAGGACGCCCGAGGAGATCACGGCGTCGAAGTAACCGTCCGGGAAGGGAAGGCGCAGGCCGTCGGCGACGACGAGCCGGTCGCGCCGGTTCCGGGTCCGCCACTGCCACTTCCGGAACGCCGAGAGGTCGTGTCCCCACGCGTCGAAGCCGGCCTGCAGGAGCCCGTCCACGGCCTCGCCGTTGCCGCAGCCGGAATCGAGGACGCGGCGGGCGCCGCCGGCGCGGAGGGCGCCGCCGGCGCGGAGGAGGGGCAGGTAGTAGTCCTCGATGCGGCGGCCCTCGTTCTCGTTCGCGAGGCCCCGCCGGGCCTCGTCGGAGAGCGCGCCCGGGTCCGGATGGTCGCCGAAATACCGGCCTTCGACGAAGTCCGCGACCCCGTCGTCCACGGGGAAGCGGCGGCCGCACGCACCGCACGAAAGGGCGGACGAGGAACTCGAAAGCACCCCGTGACACTTCGGACACACGAGAGGGGAATCCGGAGCCGCGTTCCTCTCTTCCACTCGAAGAAATTCTCTTTCTCGCGCCTCGGAGCTTGCCCGTAACGGCGTGGCCTGTCGAGCGGAGGGGAGAGAGCCTCTGCTACAGTCTCCCCGTGGCGAACGAGGCCCAGTTCGAAGAGCCCCTCAACCGCGTCCGCCGGCGCCTCGAGGCGCTACAGGGCTTCGCGGAGAGCCCCGCGAAGGAACGCGAGGTCCAGAAGCTCCGCGAGAAGCTCACGAAGCTCTCGCGCGAGATCTACGAGAACCTGACGCCCTGGCAGAAGACGCTCGTCGCGCGGCACCCGAACCGCCCGTTCACGCTCGACTACGTCCGAGTCCTCGTCCAGGACTTCGTCGAGTGGAGGGGCGACCGCGCGTTCGCGGACGACCCGGCGATCGTCGCGGGCTTCGGGATGCTCGGCGGCCGCGCGGTCGCCGTCGTCGGCCACCAGAAGGGCCGCGACACGAAAGAGAAGATCCGGCGGAACTTCGGGATGCCGCGGCCGGAGGGGTACCGCAAGGCCCTGCGCATCATGAAGCTCGCCGAGAAGTTCGCGAAGCCCGTCCTCACGTTCATCGACACGCCGGGCGCGTACCCGGGCCTCGAGAGCGAGGAACGTGGCGTCTCGGAGGCGATCGCCCGGAACCTCATCGAGATGGCGGGTCTGAAGACGCCGATCGTCGCCACGGTGATCGGCGAGGGCGGGTCGGGCGGCGCGCTCGGGATCGGAATCGGCGACGCGGTCCTCATGCTCGAGCATTCCGTGTATTCCGTCATCTCTCCCGAGGGCTGCGCCGCGATCCTCTGGAAGGACCAGGGGAAAGCAAAGGAGGCCGCCGAGGCGCTTCGCCTGACGGCCGCCGACTGCCAGGCGCTCGGCGTGATCGACGAGGTGATTCCCGAGCCCGCGGGCGGCGCGCATGCGGACCCCGTCGCGGCGATCGACGCGGTCGGTCGCGCCGTCTCGCAGCACCTCGACCGACTCGCGGGCCTCCCCACCGACACGCTCGTCGCCGCCCGATACGCGAAGTTCCGCGCGATGGGGGCCTGGGAAGGCGCGTGAGCGCGCGGGTCCGCGCCCCGCGCCTCGTCCGCCGCCGCCTGCGGACGCAGAACCTCGACGCGGCCGCGCGGCTCTCGCGCGACCTGGGCCTCCCGCCGGCCGCGTCGCGCGTCCTCGCAGCCCGGGGCTTCACGGACGTCGAGGCGGCCCGGACGCACCTCGCGCCCGCGCCGGACGGCCTCCATGACCCGTTCGGGATGGGCGGCTTGCCGGAGGCGGTCGAGCGCCTCGCGGCGACGGCGGCGCGGGGCGGGCGCGTCGTCGTCTTCGGCGACTACGACTGCGACGGGATCGGCGCGATCGCGATCCTCACGACGGCGCTCCGGAAGCTCGGCGCCGACGCGCGTCCGTTCATCCCGCACCGTCTCCACGACGGGTACGGCCTCAAAGCGCCCGCGCTGCGGCGGGCGCTCGAGGAGCACGGCCCCGAGGGCATCGTGACCGTCGACTGCGGGATCACCGCGGTCGAGACGGTCGCGGAGGCCACGGGCCGGGGCGTCTACGTCGTCGTCACGGACCACCACCTCCCGCCGGCCGCGCTGCCGGAGGGCGCGGTCCTCGTGGACCCGAAGCTGCCCGGCTGCCGCTACCCGTTCAAGGAGCTCTGCGGCGCGGGGATCGCCTGGAAGCTCGCCGAGGCGCTCTTCATCCATTCGGGGACCCGCGTGGGCATCGACGCCGCCGCCCGGCGGCGCTGGCTCGCGTCCCTCGCGAAGATCGCCGCGCTCTCGACGGTCGCCGACATGGTGCCGCTCACGGGAGAGAATCGCGTTCTCGTCGCGTGGGGTCTGTCCGGCCTCGCCGATCCGCGGTCGCCTGGCCTCGCGGCGCTCCTGAGGCGCTCGGGCGTGCCCGCGGGACGGTCTCCCTCCACGCGCGAGGTCGCGTTCCGGATCGCGCCGCGCCTGAACGCGACCGGACGGATCGACCACGCGGCGCGGGCCCTCGAGCTCCTCACGACGGCGGATTCCGCGCGGGCCGAGCAGCTCGCGGACGAGATCGAGGCCGCGAACGTGGAACGCCGCGCCGTGCAGGAAGCCCTCGTCGAGACCGTCCTCGCGCGTCTCGAGACGAGCTTCGATCCGGCCCGGGACGCCGTGATCGTCGAGGCGGGACCGGCTTCCGAGGGGTGGCACCGCGGCGTCCTCGGGATCGCGGCCTCACGCGTCGCGCAACACGTCGGGCGGCCGGCGCTCCTCCTCTCCCGGGACGGCGACGTCGTCGCGGGAAGCGGCCGCTCGTTCGGCCGGACGCCCCTGTACGAGCGCGTCGCGCCGGTCGCCGCCCGCTACACGAAGGAATTCGGCGGTCACGCCGCCGCCCTCGGGCTGACGCTCCCCGCGGCCTCCTGGGAAGCGTTCCGGGAGGACCTGCGCGCGGTTTTCGCCGCGGCGCGAGACGAGGAGGAGTGGGCGTCCGAGCTCGACGTCGACACGGAGATCGAGGCGCCGGAGGCGGACGTCGACCTCGCCCGGGCGCTGGAGCGCTTCGAGCCGCACGGGCAGGAGAACCCGAAGCCGCTGCTTCGCCTCCGCGGTCTGACGTGGGACGGCCGCGGCAAGCCCGTCGGCGAGGCGGGGCTGCGCGTGTCGTTCGCGTCCGCCGGTCGCCGCGTCGAAGCGATCGGCTGGAACCTCGCCGAGGTGCCCGCGGCCGATCGCGCCGGCCGCTGGGACGTATCCGCGAACCTGTCCGTCGACTCCTTCACGGGCCGGCCCGGGCTCACGGTCGTGGACCTCGCGCCGGAGCCCGCGTGAACCGTCTCGCTCGTGCCGGCCGCGCTCTCGTTCTCGTCCTCGCCGGAGCCTTCGCGGTGGTGGTCGTCGTCTCGTATCACAAGCCGGGCGCGCGGACGGAGGGCGCCCGGGACCCGGTCGCCGAGACACTCGTCGCCGAGGCGCACGGCGCTCGCGACCGCATGCGCTTCCGCGATTTCCAGTACGACGAGACGCGCGAGTACCAGGGCCGGTACCGCGTGACGGCGACCGAGGCCGTGCGCTTCGACGAGAAGGGCGAGCGCGTGTTCCGGCTCAAGGACGTCGTGTTCGAGTCGCGGGAGTCGAAGAACGGCCAGACGGTTTCCATTCGCGCGCCGCGCGCCGAACTCACCGAAGGGTCGCGCGCATTCCGCGTCTTCGAGGGCGTCGAGGTGGCGGGGGAGGGCATGCGCGTGACCGGGGCTTCCTTTCGCTACGACCCCGCCCGCCGCCTCCTCGCCTCCGACGGACCCGTCGACGCGACGCGGGGCGGCCTCGTCGCGAGCGCGAGTTCCGGCTCCGTCGACACGCGCGACGGGGTCCTCGAGCTCGAGGGAGACGCGCGGCTCCGCGGCCGCGGCGATGAAGGCCGCCCGGTCGAGCTGCGCGCCCCGAGGGTCGTCGTGGGACGGAACGGCCGGCTCGAGGCGAGCGGCGGCGCCGTCCTGAAGACGGAACGGTTCGTCCTGCGGGCGGCGACTTTCGTGCGCGAGGCACAGCCGGAGGGGAGCCGCGTGAAGGCGACGACCGACGCGCGACTCCTCGTCCCGCCCGAGCGCGGGGAGCCGCCGGCCTTGCTCGCGGTGGCCGGCGACGTGCTCGACCTGTCGCTCGACACGAACGGCCAGCCCGCGGGCTTCGAGGCGAGCGCCTCCGGCGCGGCCCGGCTCGATCTGGCGCCCTCCGCGACGGCCGGCGCGAGGCGGGCGCAGGCGCCGCGCTTCTCGGGCCGATTCCAGGACGGCCGCCTCTCCGAGCTGAACGTGCCGGAAGACCTGCGCGCGGCCGAGGCCTCGCGCGCCGGCGGCCCGCCGGGTTCCGGCCTGAGGACGCTCGCAGCCGGCTATGCGCGCCTCACGTTCGGCTCCGATCTCACGCTCGATACCGCGACCTTCGACCGGGGCGTCGCCGCCGCGGACGGAACGCGCGCCGCGGTCAAGGCTCCGCACGCGACGGTGCGGGGGCGCGATGAGACGGCCGTCTTCTCGGGGGAGCCCGGCTTGCCGGCGGACTATCGGGACGAGCGCGGGACGATTCGTTCCCGGACGCTCGCGTGGAACCGCCGCGAGGAGCGCGTGGACGCGGCCGGCGACGTGAAGGCCACGTATGCGGGCGGCGGCGGGGGCCGGCGCATCGGGCTGCTCGGAAGCGACAGCACATCGCCGTTCTTTTCGGAGTCCGACACGCTGCGCCTCTCGGGCCGGACGTCGAAGGTCGTCCTCACGGGCTCCGTGCGGGCCTGGCAGAACGAGAACGTCCTGCGCTGCGGCTCGCTCGAGCTGGACGACCGGGAGAAGACGCTCCGCGCCGAGCACAACGTCCGGGCCTTCTTCCGCCGCGAGGCGCCGCCTTCGAAGGGACGCACGGGGAAGGGCGCCGTTCCCGCGGGCCCCGAGACCGTCAACGCGGCGAGCGACGTCCTGACTCACCGCGAGGCCGACCGGTTCGTCCGGCTGGAGGGTCATGCGACGATCACGTCCGGACCCTGGACCATGAGCGCCGACGTGACCGACATCCGCCTGACCGAGACGCGCGCGATCGAGTACGCCGAGGCGCGCGGCTCGGTCGTCGTCGAGGACCGCGCCGAACACCGCCGCGGGGAGGGCTCGAAGGCGGTCTGGCGTCCCGTGACCGAGGCCGTCACGCTCGAGGGCTCGCCCGCGACCGCGCTGGACGGCCGCGGCAACAAGTCGACCGGCGCGGCTCTCACGTTCCGGCAGGGCCGCTCCCAGGTGGACGTCGAGACCGGCGGCAAGGTCCCGACGGAGACCGTCCTCCGGCCGGAGGGCTCGTGAGCCCGGGCCCCGCGCTCCTCGAGGGCCGCGGCCTGAGGAAGTCGTATCGAGGCCGGACGGTCGTGAACGACGTGAGCGTCCTCGTGCGGGGCGGAGAGGTCGTCGGGCTCCTCGGGCCGAACGGCGCCGGAAAGACGACGACGTTCTCGATGGCGGTCGGCCTCGTGTCGCCCGACGCCGGCGCCGTGCTCCTGGACGGCGAGGACGTCACGAACCTCCCGATGTTCCGGCGCGCACGCCGCGGCCTCGGCTACCTGCCGCAGGAGCAGTCCATCTTCAGGCGCATGACGGCCGTCGAGAACCTGCTCGCGATTCTCGAGACGCTGCCGGGCGACCGTGCGGAGCGCGAGAAGACGGCGCACGACCTCCTCGACCGGTTCAAGCTCTCGCACCTCGCGCACGCCGTCGCGGACACGCTCTCGGGGGGCGAGCGGCGCCGGCTCGAGATCGCCCGGGCGCTCACGCTGTCGCCGCGGTTCATCCTCCTCGACGAGCCGTTCGCGGGAATCGACCCGATCACCGTCCTCGACCTCCAGCAGGTCATCCGGGACCTCGCGGCCGCGGGAATCGGCGTCCTCGTGACGGACCACAACGTCCGCGACACGCTCGCGATCGTGAACCGGGGTTACATCATTCACTCGGGCACGATCTTCCGGACGGGATCGCCCGAGACTCTCTCGGCGGACCCCGAGGTCCGGCGGGTCTATCTCGGCGAGGGGTTCCGGCTGGACTGAGACACCGAGCTAGAATCGTGCCAAGGCCGGCCCGAGAGGCGGGCCGCCGAATCACGAATGGGACTCGAACAGAAACTCTCGCTGAGGCTCTCGCAGCGTCTCGTCATGACGCCGACGCTGCAGCAGGCCATCAAGCTCCTGCAAATGACGCGCCTGGAGCTCCAGGACGTCGTGAACCAGGAGCTCGTCTCGAATCCGGTGCTCGACGAGGAGGACGCCGCGCCGGGGAGCACGCCCGACGAGGAGCCTGGCGAGGCCGAGACACGGGAGCTCGAGCTCGCCTCGTCGGCCGAGGCGCCCGAGGCGGCGCTCGACGCCGCCGTCGCGGACGACCGCGAGTTCGCCGCGGCAGCGACGGAAGCGGATGCTCGCGCCGAATCGGCGGAGGCCCTGCCGGCCCCCACGTCGGAAGCCCCGGCGCCGGAGCCGGTCGTGGACGCCTCGACGACGGACGAGCCGTTCTCGGACCTCGACCTCGAGGCGTATTTCGGCGACTACATGGAAGGGACGGCCACGGCGCCCCGCATGAGCGAGGAGGCCGAGGAGTTCTCCCTCGAGAACCGCCCGGACGCGCCCCCCGGCCTCGAGCCCCACCTGACGGAGCAGCTCGGCGTCTCGGACGCCCCGCCGGGCGTCCGGGAGGCCTGCGGCTTTCTTATCGGGAACGTCGATCCCGACGGCTGCCTGCGCGTCACGCTCGAGGAGGTCGCCGAGGCCGTTCCCTGCCCGATGGAAACCGTGGAAAAGGCGCTCGCGCTCCTCCAGTCCTTTGACCCGGTGGGTGTCGGCGGACGCGACCTCTCGGAGATCCTCCTCCTGCAGGCCCGGGCCGCGAACGTCGCGACGCCGCTCCTCGTGGAACTCGTGACCCACCGCTTCGCGGAACTCGGCTCGAAGCCTCCGGCGCTCCTCGGGCGCCAGATGGGCGTCCCGGTCGAGGAGATCCAGCAGGCGCTCGAATGGATCCGCAAGCTCGACCCGAAGCCCGGGCGCCGCTACGACTCGTCCCGCACGATCTACGTCGAGCCGGACGTCGCCGTCGTGAAAGTCGAGGACGACTACGTCGTCGTCTTCAACGACGACGGACTCCCGCGCCTGAAAGTGTCCGCCCTGTATCGCCGGATGCTCCTGTCACGCGACGGGAACCTCGACGGCGAGGGGAAGAGCTACCTCCGCGAGAAGATGCGTGCGGCCCAGTGGCTCCTCAAGAGCCTCGACCAGAGGAAGCGCACGATCGTCCGCGTCGCCGAGTCCATCGTGAAGAAGCAGCGCGACTTCCTCGACTACGGCGTCGCGCACCTCAAGCCGCTCGTCCTGCGCGACGTCGCGGAGGACATCGGGATGCACGAAAGCACGGTTTCGCGCGTCGTCTCGAACAAGTGGATGGCGACGCCGCGCGGACTCGTGCCGATGAAGTTCTTCTTCCATTCGGCGATCGCGTCCTCGGCGGGCGAGGACGTTTCGTCTCTGGCGGTCAAGAACAAGATCCGCGGCCTCATCGAGGCCGAGGACACCGCGCACCCCCTTTCGGACGCGCGGCTCGCCGAGCTGCTCGCGCGTGAAGGAATCCAGATCGCCCGCCGGACGGTCGCGAAGTACCGCGAGGAGCTCCGGATCCACGCCAGCTCGATCCGGCGCACGAGCCCGCCGGCGCCGCTCGCGGCGCAACCCGATGCCGTGGGCGCCCCGGCCGAGGAGGTGCCCGGACCCGCGGAGGCCGCCGGGGAGCCCGGGGAAGAGGAGGAACGATGAGGACCGTCTACACTGCGCGCCACATCCGCATCCACTCCGGGGTCCGTGACGTGGTCGAGACGAAGCTCGCGCGTCTCGAGCGGGTTCTCCCGCCCCGCGCGGAGGCGCGCGTCGTCGTGAGCGCCGGCAAGAAGGACGTCGAGGTGGAGGTCGCGGTTCTCGGAAAGACCCGGACGATCACGGCGGTCGGGCGCGGCGCCGACCAGAAGACGGCCGCGCAGGCGGCGATGGAGCGCCTCGCGGGTCGGGCGCGCAAGAAGAAGGCGATCGTCAAGGAGTCGAAGAAGCACCGGCCGTCCGGCGTGCGCGGATCCGAAGGCTGGGCCGTTCCCGCGCCGGAGACCGAACCCCCGTCCGCTCCCGGTCCGAGACGCGAGACCGTGACTCCGCGTGCGATGTTCGAGGAGGACGCCCTCACGCACTTCGCGGCCTCGCGGCGTGAATTCATGGTCTTCCGCGACGCCGCCTCCGGCCACCAGATCCGGTTCCTGTACCGGCGGCGCGACGGGGGCTTCCACCTCGTCGTCCCCGAGTAGCGTATGCGCGACCCGTCGGAGCCGAAGGCTCCCTCGGTTCGGGCTGCCGACCTGCAGTCCCCGGCGCTCGTGTCCCTGAACCTCAGGCTCCTCGCGGGACACAAGGGCCTGGACCGGCCCGTCGACTGGCCGCGCGTGCAGAAGCCCGGCCTCGCGATCGCGGGCTTCCTCGACTACGTGAAGGAAAACCGCGTCCAGATCCTCGGCGCCTCGGAGTTCAACTACCTCAAGACGCTCCCCGTCTCCGTTGCGCGGCAGCGCCTCGACGCGTTCACGCGGCTCCCGCTCTCCGCGGTCGTCGTCACGAAGGGCATCGCTCCCGGGCCCGTCCTGACCGGTTTATGCCGCCGCCGCCACATCCCGCTCTTCGCGACGGAGCGGCTCACGAGCGTCGTCATCGAGGGTCTCACGGCCTTCCTCGAGGAGTCCCTCGCACCGCGGGCGACGCTTCACGGCGTCCTCATGGAGGTGGGGGGGCTCGGGACGCTTCTCCTCGGCGATTCGGGGGTGGGGAAGAGCGAGTGCGCGCTGTCTCTCGTCCAGCGCGGGCACCGCCTCGTCGCGGACGACCTCGTCGTCGTCCAGCGCTTTCCGAACGACGTCCTCATCGGGTCGTCCTCCGGACTGATCCGTCACCACATGGAGCTGCGCGGCCTCGGGATCGTGAACGTCCCGATGCTGTTCGGCGTCGCCGCCGTTCTCGAGCGCCACACCGTCGAGTTCGTCATCCAGCTCCAGGACTGGAACGAGCGGACCGAGGTCGACCGTCTCGGCCTGGACGAGGAGTTCGAGGTCATCCTCGGCGTGTCCGTCCCGCGCGTGAGGATGCCGGTCGCGACAGGGCGCGACGTCGCGCTCCTCGTCGAGATCGCGGCGCGCAACCAGCTCCTCAAGCGCCGCGGATTCAACGCGGCGCGCGAGATCGCGCAGAAGGTCCACGACGAGATCGTCCGCCGGGCCGCCGCCGACCACGTCGCGCGGCGCGCGCGGAGAAGGCTCATGGCGCGGGAGCGCGAGCGGTGAGCCACGGGTCGCGCCTCGTCATCACGACGGGGCTCTCGGGATCCGGGAAGAGCTTCGTCGCGCACGCGCTGGAGGACATCGGGTACGCGACGGTCGACAACCTCCCGCTCTCGCTGCTCGAGGAGTATGTGGAGGAGGTCGCCGCCGATCGGACCACGCGAAAGAAGAACGCCGTCGTTCTCGACGTCAGGAACCCGGACTTCGCGACCCGGTTCCCGGAGCTTCTCGAGACGCTCCGCGCGCGCGTGCCGATCACGGTGCTCTTCCTCGACTGCGAGGAGAAGAGCCTTCTGAACCGCTTCTCCGAGACGCGCCGGCCTCACCCGCTCGGGCAGGGCCGCTCGCTCGCGGAGGCCGTCGCCTACGAGCGGCGGCTGCTCGCGGAGGTCAAGGCGAAGGCCGACCTCGTCGTCGACACGACCGTCATGACGGTCCACGAGCTGCGGGCGGCGATTGCGGAGCACTTCCGCGAACCGGGCGACCCCGGCGTCCTCGCCGTGTCACTCCTGTCCTTCGGCTTCAAGCACGGCCTGCCCCCGGCGCTCGACCTCTGCTTCGACGTCCGGTTCCTCGCGAACCCGCACTTCGACGCGGCGCTCAGGCCCCGGTCGGGACGCGACCCCGAGGTCGCGGCCTTCATCGAGGCCGGCGAGCAGACGGAGCCGTTCTACCGCCAGCTCCTCGGGTTCCTTTCCTTCTGTCTTCCGAACTACCGGCGCGAGAACCGCGCGTACCTCACGATCGGGATCGGCTGCACGGGGGGGCGCCACCGCTCCGTCTACATCGCCGAGCGCCTCGCGCGCGACCTGGCCGCGATCGGGTACCCCGTCCGGGTCTCGCACCGTGACGAGGCGCTCGACTGACATGACCGGATCCGCCGGGCCCTCCGTGGGCCTTCTGCTCCTTTCGCACGGGCCGCTCGCGAACGCGATGCGCGAGACCGTCCACATGCTCGAGCCGGACGAACCCGACGACATCGGCGCGCTCTCGCTCGCGTGGGAGGAGGCGACGGAGGCGGCGACGCGCCGGCTCGAGAAGGCGATCGCGGAGGTCGACAGGGGCAGCGGGGTCGTGATCCTGACGGACATGTTCGGCGGAACGCCGTCGAACCTCGCTCTCGCGTTCCTGGAGCCGGGCCGGCTCGAGATCGTCTCCGGCATCAACCTTCCGATGGTCGTGAAGGCGCGCGCCCTCGCGCGCGAGGGGCGGAACGCCCGCGAGATCGCCCACACGCTCGTCGAACGGGGGCGTCGCGCGATCGTCGCCGCGTCCGAACTCGTGGACGGACCCGCCAAGGGCAAACCGTGAGGGAGGAGGTCCTGACGCTCCGGAACCGCCTCGGCCTCCACGCCCGGGCGGCCGCCAAGTTCGTTCACGCCGCCACCTCCTTCGAATCGAAGATCACGATCACGAAGGACGGCGACGAGGTGGACGGCAAGAGCATCCTCGGCCTCCTTCTCCTCGCCGCGGGGAAGGGCACGGCGCTGCGCGTGCGCGCAGAGGGGCCGGACGAGGAGCGGGCGATGTCGGCGCTGCGCGACCTCATGGACCGGAAATTCGACGAGGCCGAATAGGTTCGCCCGCTACAATGGGAAGGTGAAGCGGCCCCTCTCGCTTTCCGGCATCCCCGCGTCCCCCGGTGTCGCCGTGGGCCGGGCCGTGCTCTGGGTCTCGCGCGACGACACGTCGCCGCGCCGCACGCTCGAGCCGGAGGAGATCCCGGACGAGATCGAGCGCTTCCGGCGTGCGGCCCGGGCGGCCGTCGCCGAGATCGAGGAGACCGCCCGCCACGTCAAGGAGCGCCTCGGCTCCGAGTACGCGGGGATCTTCCACGCGCACGCGCTCTTCCTGCAGGACAAGGCCTTCGTCGGCCCCGTCGAGCGTCGGATCGCCCACGACGCCGCGAACGCGGAGTGGGCGGTCTCCCAGACGAAGGACGACCTCGTCGCGCGCTTTCGCAGCCTTCCGGACGAGAACCTGCGGGACCGCGCCGCGGACCTCGACGACGTCGCGCGCGTCCTGCGCCGCCACCTCGGCGGGGAGGAGCAGTCGCGTCTGAAGATGAGCGATCTCGCGGGGGAAGCGATCGTCCTCGTCGCGGATGAGCTGACGCCTTCGGACGCGGTGCGTATCCCGCGCGACCGCGTGATTGCCTTCGTCACCGAGCGGGGCGGCAAGACGTCCCACGCCGCCATCCTCGCGCGGTCGTTCGGCCTGCCGGCCGTCGTCGCGGTCCACGGGCTCCTGACGGCCATCGGGGACGGGGACCGCGTCGTCGTGGACGGTCGCGACGGCGTCATCTGGCGCGAGCCCTCCGAGGAGGTCGTTTCCCGCTTCCGCGAGCGGCGCGACTCGGAGGCACGGCACGAGCGCTCCCTCAAGGAGCGCGCCGTGTCCGGCCCGGCCCGGTCGGCCGAGGGGACGCCGATCGAGATCCGCGCGAACATCGAGCTGACGAGCGAGATCCCGGACGTCGTCGGTTACGGCGCCGACGGAGTCGGCCTCTTCCGGTCCGAGTTCCTCTACCTCTCGAAGGAAGGCGTCGAGTTCCCGAGCGAGGAGGAGCAGGCGGCCGTCTATCGGGAGGTCGTCGCGGGGGTGGCGCCGCGTCCCGTGGTGATCCGGACGTACGACCTCGGGGGCAAGAAGGGCGCGCGCCATCTCGTCGGCGCCGAGGAAATCAACCCCGTCCTCGGCCTGCGCGGCGTGCGTCTCTGTTTTGCACGACCCGAGATGTTCATGACACAGCTCCGGGCGCTCCTCTCCGCCGCGGACGCCGGAGACCTTCGGATCCTCGTGCCCATGGTCTCGAGCGTCGAGGAGTTCCGCCGGGTCCGCGAGCTTGTGAAGACGGCCCGTGAGGACGTCCTCGCCCGGGGCGTCGCCGTGCCCGACGACATCCCGGTCGGCGCGATGATCGAAGTGCCCTCGGCCGCGATCACGGCGGATCTCCTCGCGCCCGAAACGGACTTCCTCGCGCTCGGGACGAACGACCTCATCCAGTACACGCTCGCGGTCGACCGCGCGAACGAGACCGTCTCCGACCTGTTCCGGCCGACACACCCCGCGGTCCTCCGGCTCGTCGCGCAGGTCGCCTCGGCGGCGCACGCGGCCCGCAAGCCGCTGTCGGTCTGCGGCGAGATGGCGGCGGACCCCGCCCTCATGCTGCTCTTCCTCGGCCTCGGGATCCGCGAGTTCTCCATGGGCCCGAGGTCCGTCCCCGTCCTGAAGGAGTTCGTCCGCGGGGTGAACCTCGAGGACGCTGCCCGCGTCGCGAAGGCGGCGCTCTCGCTCTCGACCGCCGACGAGGTCTCGTCGCTCCTCGCCCAGGAGCTGCGCGGCCTTCCGGTGGAAGCTCCGCGGCGCGAGGAGGTCCCCGCGTGACGCTCGGGACGAGCCGCCCGCGGGTCGTTCCGAAGCCCTGGGGGGAGGAGAGGATCTTCGCGGAGACCGAACGGTACGCGGGGAAGTTCCTCCTGATTCGAAAGGGCGAGACGCTCTCCCTCCAGTATCACGACCGGAAGGACGAAACCGTTCACGTCCTGGAGGGCGTTCTCGGCCTCGAGGTCGAGCGCAACGGCGAGTCCGCGGATTTCCGCGTGGCTGCGGGCGAGGCGTTTCGCGTCACGCCCGGCACCCGGCACCGGATGTACGCTCCCGAAGGCGACTGCCTCGTCGTCGAGGTCTCGACGCCGGAGCTCGACGACGTCGTGCGCCTCGCTGACCGGTACGGACGCGCGGGGACGAGCGCCCCATGACGCATCGCGGCGTCCTCGCCTGCGGCCTCCTCGCGGCCTGGACGGCGGCGGCGCAATCGCCGGCCGTCTCCGGAATATCTCCCACGCCGACCGCTCCCGCCGCCACGAGCGCGGACACGCCGGTGCCGACGCCCGCGCCGAAGCTCACGGGTGTCGCGGGTCCCGCGCCGGAGTCGAGCCACGGCGGCCAGTCGCTGGCGGACGTCGTTCGGCTCTCACGCGAGGCCCGAAAGGGGCAGGCGGCGAAGAAGTCCCTCGGGACGATCACGAACGAAAACCTCCACAAGGGAGATGCGGCCCACCCGCCGACGCCCGCGAAGGGAACGGCGAAGGGGTCGACCGCCGCGCACGCCCCCGGGCCCACGCAGCGCCCGACTCCGGCGCCGACGTACGACGTTCCCCGCGACGACCAGGGGCGGAGCGAGGCCGACTGGCGCCGCCTCATGAACCACGCGCACGCCGTCGTCGTCGACGCCGAGAGACGCGTGAGCGACCTCGACATGAAGGCCAAGCAGCTCGAGAACGACTTCTACGCGCAGAGCGACGGCTTCCGCCGCGACGGCGTGATCAAGCCGGCGTGGGACAAGGCGCGAGACGACCTCGCCACGGCGCGCCAGAAGCTCGAGGCCGAGCGCAAGAACCTGGACGACCTCTCCGAGGACGCGCGGCGCTCGAACACGCCGCCCGGCTGGCTGCGCTGAAGAGAACCGAAGGGCGGGGCGCCCAGCCACGGTCCCCCTTCAAAGGAGTCTTCTCTTCTTCTCCTGCTAATCTATTCCTCTTGTGAGCGTGAATCCCGATCTCAAGCCGGGCCGGCGCGTCTTCATCGAGACGTGGGGCTGCCAGATGAACGTCCTCGACGGGCGCCGTTTCGCGGGCCTCCTCGCGCGCGATGGTTACGCGGAGACGTTCGACGAGTCCGCCGCCGACGTCTTCATCCTGAACACGTGCTCGGTACGCGACAAGGCCGAGCAGAAGGTCTACGACCGGGTCGGACGCCTCGCGAAGCTGAAACGCGAGCGGCCGGAGCTCGTCGTCGGCGTGTGCGGCTGCGTGGCGCAGCAGGAGGGCGAGTCGCTCCTCGAGCGACTGCCCGCCGTCGACTTCGTCCTCGGCACGGGCCGCATCGAGACCCTTCCCGTGGTTCTCAGGCGTGTGCGCGAGGAGGGGGACCGGCCGTGCGAGACCGGATTCGACACGGACGAGGTCGTCTACACGCCCGGCGCCGTCTCGCGTCTCGTCCGCCACCGCGCGTCGCTCACGGTCATCGAGGGGTGCAACAAGAACTGCACGTTCTGCGTCGTCCCGAGGACCCGCGGGCGCGAGCGCAACCGCCGTCTCGCCGACGTCGTCGAGGAGAGCCGGCGCCTGCTCGTCGAAGGCGTCGTCGAGATCGAGCTCCTCGGACAGACCGTCAACGCGTTCCGCGATTCCGTCACCGGAGAGGATTTCGCCGACCTCGTCCGCGCCGTGGGTGCGCTGCCCGGGCTCCGGCGGCTACGCTTCGTGACGTCTCACCCGAAGAACTTCGGCACGAAGCTGATCGACGCGATGGCCGAAACACCGGCCGTCGTGTCGTATCTCCACCTGCCGGTGCAATCGGGATCGGATGCCGTTCTGAGACGCATGAAGAGGCAGTACACACGCGCCGAGTACGTCGACCTCGCGGCGCGGCTCCGCCGGCGCCTCCCGGGCCTCGCGCTCTCGACGGACGTCATCGTCGGCTTCCCAGGTGAGACGGAGGCGGATTTCGAGGACACGATGTCGCTCCTCCGCGAGCTGCGCTTCGCGGGGGTCTTCTCGTTCACGTACTCGCCGCGTCCGGACACCGCCGCGGCCCGCTGGGCTCACGACGTGACGCCGCGCGAGGCGTCGCGTCGCCTCGCGGCGCTCATGGACCTCCAGCAGGGCATTCAGCGCGAGGCGCATCGCGCGCTCGAGGGCAGCGTGGTGGAAGTCCTCGTCGAGGGACTCGACCGCCAGGGCCGGCGGAGCTCCGGCCGCTCGCGGTGCAGCCGCGTCGTGAACCTCGGCCAGGCGGAAGGGGAGCCTCCCATTCCGCCGGGGACCTTCGTGAACGTGCTCATCGAGAGGGGCTACCCGAACTCGCTCTTCGGGAGACGAGTGGACGCCGGGGCTTGCACGGGCGGCGTGGGAACGAATGCCGCGCTCACGAGCCAGACCTGCGGCTGATCGGGTCTCTCGAAAAGAGATTTATTCGAATGGTTAATATTTAGGCTGAGGCTGGTCACCCGCGATCGCCTCTTTCGCGAGTTCAGACCTGGCGGTAACCCTTTCTAAGCAAATCGCTTAGGCCCTTTCCGAACCTCGCACCACTCGATTTCGTCCTTGCGGAACGCGCCCACGCTCCCTAGATTCATTCTCAGGAGGCGTCCCAGGTGAGCGTAAAGATGGACGTCAAGGCGTTAATTGTGGATCCCATCGCGAACGTTCCCGTCGTCATCCTGCGGGATGCGGAGGAAAAGAACTTCCTGCCGATCTGGGTTGGAGTCTTCGAGGCGAATGCGATCGCCCTTCAGATGGAAGGCATCACGACGCCTCGGCCGATGACGCACGATCTTCTGCGGAACCTCATCCGGCAGATCGAGGGAGACGTCGTACGTGTCGTCATAAATAACCTCGAGGAAAACACGTTCTATGCGCAGATCCACATCAAGCTGGCGAACCGGGAGCTGACCGTCGACAGCCGGCCTTCCGACGCCATCGCGCTCGCGCTCCGGACGCACTCTCCGCTGTTCGTCGAGGAGACCGTGCTGGAGAAGAGCCGCAGCAGCGACGACGCCGCCGAGGCTCACGGCGCCGAGCGGCTGCGGAAGTGGCTCGAGGAGGCCGATCCCGACAGCCTCGGCAAGTATAAAATGTAGGCTGCGCCTCCGGAAGTCCTTGAAGGCCGCCGACGCGCTCCGTATCATGCGTTTCTCTCGCGCATGATCATCACAGTCGCGAATCAGAAAGGCGGGGTGGGGAAGACTACGACGGCGATCAACATCGCCGCCGCCCTCGCACAGAAGGGTCTTCGCACCCTGCTCATCGACCTCGATCCCCAGGGGAACTCCACGATGTCCTTCGTGGACCGCAAGGAGATCGGTAAGTCGATGTACGAGGTCCTGACGGATGCCGCGACCTCGGTCTTCGAGGTGATTCGGCCGGCGCCGATCCCGAAGCTCACGATCGCGCCGGCGCGCATCGCGCTCGCCAAGGTCGAATCGAAGCTCCTCGGGGAGCTGGACGGCCATTTCCGGCTGAAGGACAAGCTCCAGGTCGTGAAGGAGTCGGGGGAGTACGACGCAATCATCATCGACACGCCCCCGACGCTCGGCATGATCACCGTGAATGCGCTCGTCGCGTCTTCCCACATCCTGATTCCGATCCAGTCGTCGTACTTCGCGCTGGAAGGTACGGACGACCTGCTCGAGACGATCGAGAAGATCAAGGGCCGCCCGAATCCGAACCTGCAGATCCTCGGCGTCGTCATCACGCTTCACGACAAGCGCACGACGCTCGGGCGGGACATTCAGAACCAGATCGACGAGGTCTTCAAGGACAAGGTCTTCAAGACGACGATCTCCAAATCGATCCGCCTCGAAGAGTCGCCGGCGTACAAGGAGTCCATCTTCACATTCGCACCGCGCTCGTCGGGCGCGCTCGAGTACTACAGCCTGACGGAGGAGATCCTCTCCCGTGTCTAAACGTCGCGGCCTCCCCGAAACCTCTCGCATGCGGCACGACTCGCACTTCGTCGAGCAGCTCGTGCGCGCCGACGAGCTGCCCGTCGGAAGGCGCATTCCGATCCACCTCATCGAGGCGAATCCGGACCAGCCGCGCACGTCGATGGGAAACCTCGCGGAGCTCACGAAATCGATCTCCGACAAGGGCGTCCTCGAGCCCATCCTGGTCCGGCCGCGTGAGGACGGCCGTTACACGATCATCTCCGGTGAGCGGCGCTTCCGGGCCTCGCTCGACGCCGGTCTCAGCGAGATCCCGTGCATCGAGATGGAGGTCTCCGACAACGAGCTCCTCGAGATCGCGCTCATCGAGAACCTGCAGCGCAAGGACCTCAGTCCGTTCGAAGAAGCCGACGGATATCGCGCGCTTCAGGAGAAGCACGAATACACGCACGAACAGATCGCAGACGCCGTCGGGAAATCGCGCGTCACGATCACGGAGGCGCTGGCGATCGGCCGCCTTCCAGAGACCGTGCAGCAGGAATGTCGGCGCGCCGACATCCAGTCCCGTTCGTTCCTCCTCGAGCTGGGACGGCTGAAGGACGAAGACCTCATGTTGACGATGGTCGCCGCAATGGCGCGAGGCGAAGACGTGTCGCGTGACGTCCTGCGCGAGGCGAAGAGCGCCGCTCGCCGAGGCGCCGCCCCCGCGAAAGCGGGAGCGCTGAAGAGGGCGTACACGCTGGACTTCGCGCCCGAGGACCGGCGTTACAAGGTCAGCCTCGTCCTGAAGGGGAAGCTGCACAAGAAGGACGAGATCCTCGAGGCCATCCGCGACCTCGCGCGACGGATCGAAGCGGGCGAGATCGACCTCGAGGCGCAGGGGCGCTTCGTGAAGGCGAAGCCGAAGAAGTAACTCTTCGCGCCGCACCGACCGTTCGAAGAGAACGGAGGATTTCGTAGAAGGTTAAGAGGGAAGGAAACTAAGACGCACGCCGGCGGCCCGACTCGCATCCTGCGCACGGGCGCCGAGTAACCGCGGTGCCGAGCGTGGTGCGGAGCCGCTTCGAACACCTTCTAAGAAGATCCCTCGACTGCCTCTCCCTCTGCCGGGCCGAACAAAGTAAGGCTGGCCATATACAATATTTAACATAATAAATATTATCGGACATTGCGTATCGGCCGGCAAGACAAGTGCCGTTCGCGGCTCAGACGCGCCCGTCAGGAGTGGGGCGCCCCCCTTTCCCCTCGAAGAATCTCTCCTCTTCCGGCTACCATCGAATGGTGCTGCGGCGGATCGACAGGTACGTTTTCATCGAGGTGCTCGCGCCAACGCTCGTGGGCTTCCTTGCCTACACGGGGTTCATGGCCGTCCGGGGCCTCGTCCAGTTCTCCGAGCTTCTCGTCCAGAGCGAACAGCCCCTCGCCGAGGCCGGGGTCGTCCTCGCGCTGTCGCTCCCGCACATCGTCGTCCTGACGCTCCCCGTCGCGTTCCTCCTCGGCCTCCTCATCGGGATCGGTCGCCTCTCGGCGGATTCGGAGCTGACGGCCCTCCGCGCCGCCGGGATCGACCTCGCCGGCCTCTACCGCCCGATCGGCGCCCTCGCGGTCGGGATTTCCGGAATTACGCTCTTCCTCATGCTCGCCGTCGTCCCCCGGACGAACCATCTGCTCTACGCGATGAAGCTCCGTCTCTCGAGCTTCGCCTTCGCACAGCGTATCCAGCCGGGCGTCTTCAGTCCCGAGTTCGGCGGTCTGAGGGTCTACGTGGAGAAGGCGTCCGCGGACCGCCGCGAGCTGTCCGGTCTCATCATCTCCGACCGCTCGAACCCCGCCGAGGGCGATCGGCTCACGCTGGCCCGCCGAGGCTGGCTGGAACTCGAGGAGGACCAGGGGCGCCTCTGGCTCCGCGTCGAGGACGCCGAGACGCACCACCAGGAGGAAGGCGGTTCGCACTACGACGTCACCTCCTTCTCGAAGCAGCGGATGGTGCTTCAGGACAACGGCCCCGCGGGCCTCACGCAGGAGAAGCAGATCCGGGAGCAGACCCTCCGCGAGCTCCTCGCCCGAGGCGCGGCACTCGCCCGCCGCCCCGAAGACCGCCGCCTCGCGATGACGGAGGTCCACAAGAAGTTCGCGTTGCCCGCGGCATGCCTCGTGTTCGGTCTCATCGGACTCCCGCTCGGGATCGTGAACCGCCGGGGCGGGCGCGCGGCCGGGTTCGCCGTCTCCGTTGCGATCGTCCTTCTCTACTACGCGCTCATCGCGACCGGCGAGGCGCGCGCGATCGAGGGGCGGACGTCGCCCGCCCTCGCAATGTGGCTCCCGAACATTCTCCTGCTCGTTTTCGGCCTCTTCGCGCTCGCCAGGATCCGCCGGGACAAGACCCTCTTCGAGCTCGGCTTCCGCGCGCCCGTGAGGCCTGCCCCTCCTTCGGCCCCCCGCGCGGACTCGCCAGCCGCCCCGCCGCCCGCGCGGCGTCGGCCCCTGCGCCTTCCGGGCCTCCTCCTCATCGACCGGTACGTCGCACGACGATTCCTGGGGGCGTTCGCGCTCGTCGTCTCCTCGATCGCCGTCCTCTACGTCCTCATCGACTACCTGGAAATCTCCGACGACATCGCGCGACACAAGACGCCGTTCGCGCTGGTCCTGAGGTACTACCAGGCGTTCGTCGCCCCGATCCTCCTCGACATCGTCCCGTTCGCGTTTCTCGTCGCCGCGCTCGTCACGACCGCGAGCCTCGTCCGCGCCTCCGAGACGACGGCTCTCCTGTCCCACGGCGTCTCGCTCCACCGGGCGGCGGCGCCCCTCCTCGTCATGGCCGCGGTCGCGGGCGCGTTTCTCTTCTTTTTCGGCGAGAGGGTCGTCCCGGCGGCCGCCGCCGAGTCCGACCGCCTGCGGTATCTCCTCAAGGGTCAGACGCCGCCCTCGGCGGGCGCGACGGGAATCTGGGTGCGCGGCGAGAACGGGCGCTTCTTCGCGGCGGCGGCCTACGATCCCGCGACCCGGCGCGTCGACGGACTGACGATGCTCCAGATCGACCCGAAGACCTGGCACCTCGAGGCCCGCACGGACACCGAGCACGCCACGGTGGTGCCCGGGCGCGGTCTCGTCGCGCGCGGCGGCTGGCTGCGGACCTTCACCGGTCCCTCCGCGATGGCGGCGCGCCGCGACGACGACTTCCTCATCGACGCGCCAGAGGCCGCCGCCGCCTTCGTTGCCGGGCCGTCGGACGTGAAACGAATGACGTTCCTGAAGCTCCGCCGCTTCATCGCGGCCCGGAGGCGGGCGGGCGCCGACACGGCCGTCCTCGCGACCGGTCTCTACCAGAAGACGGCGGCCGCGGGGTCGGCGCTTCTGCTGACGCTCGTCGGTCTCCCCTTCGCGTTCAAGTACGGAAAGCGCGGCGCCGTCGCGGGGATCGGCGTCGCGCTGTTCCTGGGCCTGGCCTACCTGTTCCTGACGTCCCTCTTCGTCCGGTTCGGAGAATCGGGATCCCTCCCTCCCCTCCTCGCCGCCTGGGCGCCGAACGTCTTCTTCGGCCTCGGCGCGGCGTGGGGGCTGCTGGGCGTGAGGACGTGAGAGAAAGAACGAGAAGAGGAAGAGGGAGATTTTCTTGGAAGGTGCCCGTGCGGGGTGCGCGGGCGGCGCCACGCCGCGGACCTCGATTGCGCGGCAATGCCGCCGGCGCCGGGCAGGCCTGCCCTTTGCCCCTCTTACCTTCTAAGAAATCTTCTCTTCCTCTCCCTTCCGATTTCCCGCCTTACGTCCCCTCTTCCCAACCGGCCAGGTACTTCTCCTGCTCCGGGGTCAGGACGTCGATCGCGACACCCATGGACGCGAGCTTGAGGCGCGCGATCTCGGCATCGATCGCCTGCGGGATCGCGTAGACCTTTTTTCCGAGCGTCGCGTGGTTCTTGACCATGAACTCGGCGCCGAGTGCCTGGTTCGCGAAGGACATGTCCATGACCGAGGCCGGGTGGCCCTCCGCGGCCGCGAGGTTGATGAGGCGCCCGTCGCCCAGGAGGAAGATCGTGCGTCCGTCCTTCAGGCGGAACTCCTCGACGAATTCCCGGATCATCCGCCGCGCGCCCGCGCGCTTCTCGAGCGACGGGATGTCGATCTCGACGTTGAAGTGGCCCGAGTTCGAGACGACCGCGCCCGACTTCATGACGGCGAAGTGCTCGTCCGCGAGGACGCTCTTGTTGCCCGTGACGGTGACGAAGATGTCGCCGACCTTCGCGGCCTCGGCCATCGGCATCACGCGGAAGCCGTCCATCGCCGCCTCGATCGCGCGCACCGGGTTGATCTCGGTGACGATCACGTTCGCGCCGAGCCCCTTGGCCCGCATCGCGACACCCTTGCCGCACCACCCGTACCCGGCGACGACGACGTTGAGCCCCGCGATGAGGAGGTTCGTCGCCCGGATGATCCCGTCGATCGTGGACTGGCCGGTGCCGTAGCGGTTGTCGAAGAAGTGCTTTGTCTCGGCGTCGTTCACGGCGACGACGGGGAACTTCAGGACGCCCTCCTTCTCCATGGCCTTGAGCCGGATGACGCCCGTCGTCGTCTCCTCCGTCCCGCCGATGATCCCGTCCACGAGCGCCTTCCGCTCGGCGGGCGCGAGCGCCCTCACCCACGCGGCGAGCGACGGCTCGAGCTGGCCTTCCTTGCCGAGCGAGATGAACAGGAGCGACGACACGAGGTCGGCGCCGTCGTCCATCGTCACGTTCGGGCGGTGCGCGAGCGCCGCCTGGATGTGCGCGTAGTACGTCTTGTGGTCCTCGCCCTTGATCGCGTACGTCGAGATCCCGAACTCGGCGACGAGGGCCGCGGCGACGTCGTCCTGCGTCGAGAGCGGATTCGAGGCGCAGAGGACGACGTCGGCCCCCCCGGCCTTGAGCGCCCGGGCGAGGTTGCCGGTCTCCGTCGTCACGTGCAGGCACGCCGACAGCCGGATGCCCGCGAGAGGTCTCTCCTTCTCGAAACGCTCGCGAATCTGCGCGAGGACCGGCATCGATCGGTCGGCCCACTCCATGCGGAGGCGGCCTTTCGCGGCGAGCGCGAGATCCTTGACGTCGTGGACGGGAAACGTGGCGGTCGTCATGAGGGCTCCTTTTTTTCACCGCCCGCGGTGCGGACGGCGTCGACGAGATAGGTGGGCAGCATGGTCTCCCCCGACCCCGAGGGGACACGGTAGGCGGCCAGGGCCGAAAAATGCGGCTCGACGAAGCCGGCGCGCTTGAGTCCCGCGCGCACGCTCTCGCGCGGGAGACCGAGGTGCACGGACCCCGTCGCCTCGCGCAGGGCGCGGTGGCCGTGCGGCTCGAGCTCGAGGAGGACGACGCGTCCGCCCGGCTTCACGACGCGGCCGAACTCGACGAGCGCGTCGACCGGCCGCACGAGGTGCCGCAGGAGATGGGACGCGAAGATCGCGTCGAGCGAGGCGTCGGCGAACGGGAGCCGCTCCGCGGCGGCTTTCTTCACCGTCACGTTCGACAGGCCCGCGCGGCGCACCTTCTCGCGGGCGAGCCGCACCATGCGCTCGCTCGAGTCGATCGCGTGGACGGTCTGGGCGACGGCGGCGAGGCCGAGCGTCAGAAGGCCCGTGCCGCAGCCGACGTCGCAGACGGCGAGCCCGCGGGGGACGAGCTTGAGGAGGGCGGCTTCACGGGCGCCCGTCGCGTAAAAGGGTCCCTGGATCCGGTCCCAGTCCCCCGCGACGGCGTCGAACGCCGCTTCGGGTGCCGCCGCCGTCCGTTCCTCGAGGACGTCGCGCAGCCGCTCGTCGTCCAAAGGGAAGGCGTCGTCGGCGACGGAGCCCGACACCGACTCCCAGAGACGTGCTCCGGCTGCCGTCGCCGCGTAACGCTCGGCCCCGCTCGACCGCCGCGTTTCGACGAGGCCGGCGTGGCGCAGGACCGCGAGATGGTTCGAGACGCGCGACTGCGCCGCCTCGAGGATCCGCTGGATCTCCCGGACCTGCAGCTCCTCCTTCGCGAGGAGCCTCACGGCCCTCAGGCGCAGGGGATCGGCGAGCGCGGCGAGGGCGGGGGCGGCGTCAAGCACCGCGGCTTTATATCACATGATCAGGGTTTATTGATGCGACATCACACGTTCGCCGGGACGGCGGCGCCCACGGCTGCGGCGAGCGCGGCCGCGCGGTCCGTCTGCTCCCAGGTGAACTCGGGGAGCCGCCGCCCGAAGTGGCCGTACGCGGCCGTCTTGCGGAAGATCGGCCGGCGCAGCTGCAGCGCCTCGATGATGCCCTTCGGCGTCAGCGGGAAGTGCTCCCTCACGAGCTTCGCGAGCCCTTCGGGGTCCACCTTCGACGTCCCGAACGCGTCCACGTATACGGAGACGGGCTCGGCGACGCCGATCGCATACGCGAGCTGGACCTCGACCTTGTCCGCGAGCCCCGCGGCGACGAGGTTCTTCGCGATGTAGCGCGCCATGTACGAGGCGGAGCGGTCGACCTTCGTCGCGTCCTTTCCCGAGAATGCGCCCCCGCCGTGCCGGCCGTATCCGCCGTACGTATCGACGATGATCTTCCGGCCCGTCAGCCCCGTGTCGCCCTGCGGCCCGCCCGTCACGAAGCGGCCCGTCGGGTTGATGTGGAATTTCGTCGCGTCGTCCATGAGGGCCGCCGGCACGACGGGGCGGATGATCTCCTCGCGGATCGCCTCGCGCAGCTCCGGCGTCGGGATCGACTCCGCGTGCTGGGTCGAGATCACGACCGTGTCGACTCGGACCGGTCTGCCGTCCGCGTACTCGACCGTGACCTGGCTCTTGCCGTCGGGCCGCAGCCATTCGAGCGTGCGGCTCCGGCGCGCCTCCGCGAGGCGGAGCGTGAGCTTGTGCGCGAGCGTGATCGGAAGCGGCATGAACTCCTCGGTCTCCCGGACCGCGAGACCGAACATGAGCCCCTGGTCCCCCGCTCCCCCCGTGTCGACGCCCATCGCGATGTCCGGCGACTGCTTGTCGATCGTCGAGATCACCGCGCACGTCTCGTAGTCGAAGCCGTATTTCGCACGCGTGTAGCCGACGTCCTTGATCGTCTGCCGCACGATCCCGGGGATGTCGACGTAGGTCCTCGTCGTGATCTCACCCGCGATGAGAGCGAGCCCAGTCGTCACGAGCGTCTCGCACGCGACGCGCCCGGTCGGGTCGTCCGTGAGGATCGCGTCGAGGATCGAGTCCGAGATCTGGTCGGCGATCTTGTCGGGGTGGCCTTCCGTGACGGACTCTGACGTAAAGAGGTGCCGGTTCTTGCTCATGGAGGTCTCCGTGCCGCGTGCGGCGAGAGGCGGATGTTAGCAGGCGAACCGCGTCCTCAGGGCCGATAGATGAGGAAGCGCGTGCGCCCGTAACGGCGGCGTTCGGCCGGGAGGATCCCTCCGGGCGAGAGCACGGAATCGTCGCCACGCTCGTGGAACAGCCAGCCTCCGGGGCGAACGAGCGGAAGAAGAAGACCGAGATCGGATTCGGACGAGGATTCTTCGAAAGGTGGATCGTGGAAGACCACGTCGAAACGGGCGCCGGCCGCGACGCGAGATGCGCTCGGGCGCTCCGAAGGCAAATTCACCTTCGAAGAAAAACGGGCCACCGACGTTGATTCGAGGGAGGACCGTTCCCCCGCACCGAGCGTTTGCACGTTCCCCCCCAAGACGTCGACGACTTTCCGATCCAATTCGACGAACGTCGCGTGCGCCGCGCCTCGCGAGAGAGCTTCGAGGCCGTAAGCCCCGGAGCCCGCGCACGCGTCGAGGACGCGCGCGCCGCGGACCGCCTCGCCGAGGATGTCGAAGGCCGCCTTGCGCGCGACCTCGGTCGTCGGCCGGATTCCGGGCGGCACGGCGAGCCGCCTGCCGCGCCACTCCCCGCCGGTGATCCGGACCATCAGTGCCTCCGCGCCGGAGGCACCGGGGTCGGGCCGGGCCCCGCGCGCTCGGGGTTCTCGAAAAGCCGTGGGATGTCCCCGCGGTACACGAAGAGGTCGATCGCGTGGCTCGCCTCGCCGCCCGTGGCCTCGAGCTCCTCGAGCTCGAAATCGTGGTCGAGCACGTCGTCGTGGACGACCCGGTACCAGACGCCGTCCGCTCTCCTCTTGAGGAGCGAGCCCGCGCGAAGGCCCTTCGTCTCCCACCGGAGCTCCGAGGGATCCTCCTTCGCGAAGCGCGCCCTCAGGTCCTCGATCGCGCCGCGCGCGCGCCCGACGGCGAGGGGAAGGGTCGCAAGGTCGTCGAACGGATAGGCCCGGATCCTGCCGGGACCGTCCGCGATCTCGAGCCGCAGCCGCCGGGCGTCCGTGTCTCCGAGGACCATCCTTCCCGGGTCCTCGACGTCCCGGCGCTCGACGACGAGCGCGTCCTGGCACACGCGCTTGATCACCTCGATCTCCTCGGGCGCGACGACGCGCCGCTCGAGGGTGTCGACGCCGCGAAAGCTCACCACCCTCACGAGCGTTCCGTCGTCGAACAGCGCGGTGCGCTCGCGGCCCAGGCCCTGCCACGATTCGAGCGCGATGACGAGGTGCGGATTCCGGACCTCGGGAGTCGGGACGGGCGTCGGTGTGGCCGTCGGCGCGGGCGCCGGAGACGGCGCCGGCGCGCCGCCGGGGGCGAGCGCGAGCGCCGCGGCGAGGGCGAAAGCGGGGTTCACGCCGCCACGCCCGCCGCTCTCCTCAGCGCGCGCGAGAAGTTGAGGCGCGCGGCGGCGGCAGCGCGCTCGGGCCCCGGCAGGGGCTCGAGCAGCCGGCGCCAGACTTCTTCTGGTTTCGGACGCGCACCCGTGCCCGGTCGCGCGTCGTGCGCCGCAGGAGCTTCCGCATCGGCGCTTGAAGATTTCTCAGAAGGTGAAGAGGGGCCCGCCCAACCAGCCAGGACGTCGCCGAACAGGTGGAGGCTGCTCGCGAGGGTTGCCGCCTCGTCCCATCTACCTTCTAAGAAAATCTCTTCTATCCCTCTTCTCATCCTGTCGCCGGACAGCGCCTGGAATGTATTCGCGGCTCTCGCCGCCTTCAACGCCTTTTCGAACTCCCTGTCCCACGCGAACCCCAGTCTCACCGCATACTTCACCGCGCGGTACGCGCGCGTCGGGTCGTCCACGAGCGACTTCGGGTGGAGGAGACGGAGGGTCTTCGCCGCGAGATCGCGTCTCCCGCCGAAGGGATCGAGAGTCGCGCCGACGAGCCCGCGCGTCCCGATGCGGCGCGCCATCGCATGGACCGTAAAGTCGCGTCGGCCGAGGTCGTCGTCGATCGTCGCCGTTCCCGTGACGACGGGAAGGCTCGCGGGTGCGGGGTACTCCTCCCGTCGTGTGGCCGCGAGGTCGACGCGAAGGCCGCCCGGCGCGTCCAGCGTCGCAGTGCCGAAGCGCTCGTGCCGGGCGCGGAGGGACCAGCCGGGGATCGACGCAAGCCGGTCCGCGAGCCGGAGCGCGCTTGCGGCGCCGGCCTCGACGACGAGGTCGACGTCCCGCGTCGGGCGGCCGAGGAGGAGATCCCGCAGCGCTCCCCCGACGAGCCAGAGGGCCATCTCCCGGCGGTCGGCCGTCTCGCCGATGCGGGAGAGGAAGGCCCGGAGATCCTCTGCGGCGTGGGCCGGGCTCTCCGCGAGGGGGCTCGTCATGACGACGGAGCGTAGCCGTAACGGATCGAGCCGGGCCCGAGCAGTGCCTCCATCGACGCCGTGAAGTCCGGCGTGGGACGAACCCAGAATTCCGGGGAGAGCTTGAGCGGTGCCGCGAATTGCCCGGCCCGGCGCATTTCGAGGAAGACCGGCGTCGAACCGGGAAATTTTCTGAGGATCTCTCCGAGGGACTTCTCGTCGAATGTGTCGAAATTCGACGGCGCGACCACGACGTGCCGGGCGCTCTGTTCCTTCATCCCCTCGAGCGGCTGGATCTCGCGCGCGATGACCTCGACGGGAAGGGAGGCGCCCTCGCCCTCGTGGTCGGCCGACGCGGCGGCGGCTCCCATCGGCATGGACGAGCGCACGGTCCCGGTCACGAGGACCGCCCTGCCGGGCGCGAACCACCCGTTGACTCGCTCGAGGAGGCTCGCAAACACGGTGACGGGAACCGTGCCCGTGAGGTCCTCGACGATGGCCTTCGCCATGAGCTTCCCTTCGTTCTGGCCCCTCTTGATCTGGTTCTTCTTGACCGAGGACACGAGCCCGACGAGCTTCACGGGCGCGTCGAGCCGTTCGTGGAGCGTCTCGCACGTCGCATCGCCGAACATCCGGATCTCGTCCTCGAAGCGCGTGAGCGGGTGTCCCGTGATGTAGAAGCCGAGGGTCTCCTTCTCGAAGCGGATCCTCTCGTCCGCGCTCATCTCGGGCTTGTCCGCGAACCGGTCCTCGATCTGTGCGTCTGCGGGAACCTCGAAAAGGAGGCTCTGGGTGGACGTCGCGGCCTCGCGCGCCGCCGCGGCGACGTCGATGGCCGTGTCGAGCCCGTCGAGGAGGGCCGCCCGGGTCTTGCCGAGCGAGTCGAAGCAGCCCGATTTCACGAGCGCCTCGATGACGCGGCGGTTGTTGAGCCTGAGGTCGACCCGCGAGCAGAAGTCCGTCAGCGACTTGAACGGCCCGTCCCCCGCCCGCGTGCCGAGGACCGACGCGACGGCGCCCTCGCCGACCCCCTTCACGGCGCCGAGCCCGAAACGGATCGCGTCGGCGTCGGGCGTGAAGGACAGCTCCGACTTGTTCACGTCGGGAGGCAGGACCGGAATCTTCATCTCCCGGCACGTGTTGACGTACTTCACGACGTCGTCCGAGCTTCCGGAGGACGCCGTGAGCGTCGCGGCGAGGAACTCGACGGGATGGTGGACCTTCATCCACGCCGTCCGGTAGGCGAGGAGCGCGTAGACGACGGAGTGAGACTTGTTGAAGCCGTAGCGGCCGAACGGCAGGATGAGCGACCAGAGCTCCTCGGCCTTCCTCTTCGGAGTGCCCGCGGCGACGGCCTTCTTGATGAACTTGTCGCCCTCGGCCTTGAGGAGCGCCTCGTCCTTCTTGCCGATCGCCTTGCGGAGCTTGTCCGCCTCGCCGGGCGAGTAGCCCGCGACGGCACGCGCCGCGAGCATGACCTGCTCCTGGTAGACGAGGACGCCGTGCGTGTCCTTCAGGATCGGCTCGAGCTGCGGGAGCGGATACTCGAACTTCAGCCCGCGGCGCCTCTCGATGTAGGTCTCGACGGTGCCCGCGTCGAGCGCGCCCGGACGATAGAGCGCGTTCAGGGCGGCCAGGTCCTCGAACACCTCGGGCCTCACGCGCCGGAGAAGGTCCCGCATGCCCGACGACTCGAACTGGAAGACGGCGTCCGTGCGCCCCTCGGCGAAGAGCCGGTACACCTCGGGGTCGTCGAGCGGAATCGTCTCGAGCTCCGGCCTCGCGCCCCTCCTCTTCTCGACGAAGCCGAGGGCGTCGTCCAGGATCGTGAGCGTGATGAGGCCGAGGAAGTCCATCTTCAGGAGCCCCATGCGGTCGACGGACTTCATCTCGAACTGGGTCGTGATCTCGTCGTTGCTGTTCCGGTAGAGGGGCAGGTACTCGACGAGAGGCCGCGGGGCGATGAGGACGCCCGCCGCGTGGACGCCCGCGTGCCGCGACACTCCCTCGAGGCGTTCCCCGAGGTCGAAGAGCCGTCGGTACGTCTCGTTGTCGCGAAGCGCCTCCGCGAGCTCCTTGACGTCGCGCCGGGCCTCCGCGAGGGTCGTCGGCTTTCCGGGGTTCGCCGGGATCAGGGAGCAAAGGCGGTTCACCTCGGCGAGCGGCACGTCGAGGACGCGGCCCACGTCGCGAATCACGGCCCGGGCCTTCATCGAGTTGAACGTGATGATCTGCCCGACGTTGTCGCGTCCGTACTTGCGGCGCACGTACTCGATGACCTCGCCGCGCCGGCGCTCGCAGAGGTCGACGTCGATGTCGGGCATCGAGATGCGGTCGGGGTTCAGGAAGCGCTCGAAGAGGAGGTCGTACCGCAGCGGGTCCACGTCCGTGATCCCGAGCGCCCAGGCCACGAGCGACCCGGCCGCCGAGCCGCGGCCGGGGCCGACGGGGATGCCCTCGTCCTTCGCGTACTTGATGAAGTCCCACACGATGAGGAAGTAGCTCGACAGGCCCATCTTGAGGATGACGGAGAGCTCCCACATGAGGCGCTCGTCGTACTCCGGACGCGTCTTCGGGGGTTTCGCTCCCGCCGGGAGCGGGGTCGGGCGCGCGAGGCGCCGCGCGAGGCCCTCCTTCGCGAGGTCTTCGAGGTACTCGTCCGGGTTTCGATCCGGCACCGGGACGGGATACGTCGGGATCTTGAGTCCCGTGTCGATGATGACGCTCGGGGTGATTCTGTTCGCGATCGCAGCCGTATTCCGGACCGCCTCGAGCGTGTACGGCCGGAACACGTCGCTCATCTCGTCCGGGTTCTTGACGTAGAACTCCGAGTTGTAGAACTTCATCCTCTTCGTGTCCGTGAGCGTCTTCCCGGTTCCGATGCAGAGAAGGACGTCCTGCGCGGCCGCGTCGTCGCGCGTGAGGTAGTGCGAGTCGTTCGTCGCGACGGGCGGAATTCCCGTCTCCTTCGAGAGGCGCAGCAGATCCGGCAGGATCTGGCGCTGCTCGGGCAGGCCGTGATCCATGATCTCGATGAAGTAGCGGTCTTTTCCGAAGAGGGCGTGGTACTTCAGCGCGACCTTCTTCGCGCCGTCGTAGTCGCCGGCCCGGAGACGCCGGGGGACTTCCCCGTTCAGACAGCCCGAGAGGGCGATGATCCCGTCGTGGTGCTTCTCGAGGAGCTCCCAGTCCATCCGGGGCTTGTAGTAGAAGCCGGACAGGAACGCCTCGGAGACCAGCCGCGCGAGGTTCTTGTACCCCTCGGGCGTCTCGACGAGAAGAGTGAGGTGATAGTTGCTGCCCTCGCCGTCGAACGTCCGGACGCTCTCGCGGTCGAATCGCGAGCCCGGCGCCACGTAGGCTTCCACTCCGACGATCGGCCGGATCCCGGCGTCGAGGGCCGTCGTCTGCAGGTCGTACGCGCCGAACATGTTCCCGTGGTCCGTCACGGCCACGGCGTCCATGCCGGATGCCTTCACCTTCTGGACGAGCTCCTTGACGCGGTTGGCGCCGTCGAGGAGCGAGTACTGGGTGTGCAGGTGGAGGTGAACGAAGTCGCCGGGCATCCGATCCGGATTCTAGCGTCCGGGGTGAGGGACGAATCTGCGAAGGTTCGCGCTCACGTCTGAATGCCGGCACGAGCCCGGCAGACTTGTTCTTCGGCCGCCCGCGGAGGTAGGCTCGCGAGACAGCGACTCATTCCCGCAAGGAGGTACGCCGATGCGACGGCACCGTGTGTTGGAACTCGTCACCGCTCGGGGTCGCGGCTTCGCCCTCGCGCTCGTCCTGGCCTCTTCTCTCGTCTCGACCGGATGCCTCGACTGCGACTGCGGCGACTCCGTTCCCCTCGTGGACCCGGTCGGCTGGGGACCACGCGCTCAACCCTTCGAGACGAACGCGTACTACCTCTTCGCGTTCGACGCGGGACCGACCCTCGGGCCGCGGGTCGGGCTCAAGGGCATTCGACCTTCCATCCTCGACGGCAGCAAGTGGATCGCCCCGCCGCGCCTGACGCTCGAGGGCAAGTCCTTCTTCATCACCGGCCTCGCGCGCGAGGACGACGAGTACTTCTACCTCGGCTCCGACCGCGGCCTCGTCGGCTACAACGTGAAGTACGGAAGTCTCCGGCAGTTCACCGGCCTCCCGTCGAGCAACCCCGCGATCAGCACGCTCATCAAACGCCCGCAGGGCGGCGTCTTCGCGGGCCTCGACAGCGCCGCGAGCGCCGGGATTCCCCTTCTCTACCTGTGCCAGACCGCATTCTCCGCCAGCGTCTGTTCGGCGGCCGCGGGAAGCCCGGTGAGCACGAAGGCCGGGGACGGCGTGAAGGCGATTCGCGGCTTCCCGGGTCCCCCGTACTACGTCCTGACGACGGTCGGGACGAAGAGCTCCCCGGACGGAATCAACTTCTTCGCGGAGAGTCTCCCGACGAACGCGACGAACTACGGCATCGGAGGCGTCGACGGCAATCTCGTCGTGACGACCAGCCTCGGCGCCCACAAGGGCGCGGGCCACGGCGGCGCCTGGAGCGCCGACAACACGGGGCTCGGGCAGGGCTGCGCCGGCGTGACGTTCATCGACCCCTGGTTCTATGTCGTCTGCAACTATCCCGACCTTCAGGTCTACAAGAGGCTCAAGACGGAAACGGCCTGGACGAGCACTCTTCTTGCGCTGAATCCCTTCGTCGCTTACGGCTACGGCCTCGAGAGGGACGGAAACCGGGTCATCCTCGGCACGACGCGGGGCGCCTACGCGTACGAGAACAACGTCTGGACCGCCCTCGACGACTGCCTGAAGCGCGCGTCCTACGCGCTCGCTCTCGACGTGTTCGGCTCGACGCTCGGCGTCGGCGGCAACCTCACGGGCTATGCCGAGTCGACGGACGCGGGCAAGACGTGGACCTCCGATCCGTCCTCGCTCCGGCTCTCGGCCCGCTACGTCGCGACGTCGAGTCAGGGAACCTACATCACCGGCTCGACGGGGACGTGGCTCCGGCCCACGGGCCAGCAGGCTTTCCAGGAGGTCACCGTGCCAGGCGGCGCGGCGGCGTCGCTCGGGAAGTTCGGAGACACGGTCCTCGGCGGCCTCGGATCGGGCGGGGTCGGACGGCTCGTCGGGACCTCGTATGTCCCCGAGAACAGCGGCTTCGACACGACGGCGTACGTCAACGGATTCGCGAGCTCCCCCGGCACGGTCGTCGCCCTGACGAATAAGGGAAACTTCTTCGCAACCGCGAGCTATTCCTGGACGAGAGGAGCGAACCGGTCGGACGGACAGCCCTTCGTCGGGTACAAGGGGATCCCGCTGACGAACGGGAACGTCCTCCTCGGCGGGTACGCGAATCCGTCCGGCTGGAACATCGCCCTCAGCAGTCCGTCAGGGACGAGCCTGACGGCCGCCGGCCAAGGGATCCCGGACGGCGCCTATGTGTACGACCTGGCCGAGGCCGCGAACAGCTCTCCCGTACAGGCCGGCTTTGCGGCGCGCAGCGCGGCTGCGGCGTCCAGCGTCCTGTTCGCCGCGACGTCGCAGGGCCTCTACGTCAGCTACGACGGGGCCGCGTCCTGGAGCGTCCTCAGCCGGGCTCTCGGCACCGCACCCGTGTACGCCCTCGCGGTCGACGGCAGCCGCCTTTGGGTCGGCACCGCCCATCGGGGCGTGACGAGCTACTCACTGCCGATCCGGTTCCGGCGGCTCGTCCCGATCGTCCTCGACGTCGACACGGGGAGCGCGCACTACACGACGGAGCTCGCGTTGACGAACCACGGGACGACCGCGGCCGAGGTCAGCCTCCAGTACACGGCGGCCGAGTCTCTCGGCGGCGCCGGCTCGGGGACCGTGTCGGACTCCATCGCGGCCGGCAGGCAGCTCATCATCCCGAACGTCCTCGATTACCTGCGTGGCAAGAACCTCGCGATTCCCGCCGGAGGCGCGCAGGGCGGCACCCTGCTGCTGACATTCTCGAACGTATCGGCGACGACCCTCCCGATCGTCACGGCGCGCACGACTGCCGCCACGGGTCCGCCTTTCCCGGTGGGGCGGGCGGGTCTCGCCTACGGCGCGATCGACCCGGAGCAGGGCTCGTCGGGCTCCCTGACCGTCTACGGGCTCAGGTCGAACACCGTGGACCGTTCGAACGTGGCCGTCTACAACACGTCGAACCAGCCCGTGACGTTCAAGGTGACGGCGACGTCCGGTGCCGGCGGCGGCGCCTCGGCGGTCATCGCCGCATCCGACACGCTGCCGCCCTGGGGCTGGAAGCAGTACAACGCGGTCCTCGACGGGCCGGGGTTCGCCCAGGGCTGGGTGACCGTGGAGCGCGTGTCGACGGCGGGCTCGTTCGGGATCTACGGGGTCATCAACGACAACAAGACGAACGACGGCTCCGTCGTCGACCCGGCCGCGAACCCGGCCGTCCCCTCCTACGTGAACCTCCCGGTCCTCGTCGAGACCGGCTCTTTCGTCAGCGAGCTCGTCCTCGCCAACTCGGACGCGGCGTCGGCCACGTTCCACGTCGAGTACACCGAGTCGCTCGCCGGCTCCGGCGGCGGGTCGACGAACATCTCCGTGCCGGCGAAGAGTCAGCTCGTGATCCCGAACGCGATCGACTACCTCCGGACGCACGGAATCCCGATCGGCGCGGCCGGCTCCGCCGACCACGCGGGGTCGCTCCACGTGGAGGTGTCGGGGGCGTCGCTCGTCAGCACGTACGTCGGCGCCCGCACGTCGGCACCGTCCCCGGCGGGCGGTGCGTTCGGGCTGTTCACGCCGTCGATCGTGCCGGGCGCCGAGGGCGACACGGAGGCGACCATCAACGGCCTGCGCTCGGACGCCGAGAACCGCTCGAACGTCGCGGCGGTGAACACGGGAGATCCGGACGACGGCGACATCACGCTTTCGATCCAGGCCTATGACGGCGACGCGGGCGGCGCGCCGAAGGGGTCGGCCGTCCCGTTGACGCTCAAGCCGGGCCAATGGCAGCAGCTCAACAACTTCCTGGGTCGAAGCGACATCCAGGTCGCGAACGGCTGGGTGAAGCTGACGCGCACGGCGGGAAGCGCGCCCTGGATCGCGTACGGGGCCATCAACGACGGCGCGGCACCCGGGCAGAGAACGTCCGACGGCGCGGCCGTCGCAATGGTGAAATGACCGCTTCCGCGACCCACATGGCCGAACTCGAATCCCCGCGAATCGGAGACGCCATCTTCGACGCCCTGCGCCGGCAGCTCGCCGGCCCGGGCGGACGCGTCGCTCTCTCGCCGAAGGAGTTCGAGTTCCTCGCCCTCCTGCTTCAGAACAGGCCCCGGGTCCTGTCGAAGGAGGAGATCCAGGACGCACTGTGGCCGGACAGCCTCGTGACGGAGACGAGCCTTTCGACGCTCGTCAACGAGCTGCGGAGGAAGATCGGCCAGCGGGGACGGAATGGCCCGATCCGCACCGTGCACGGCGTCGGCTACGCGCTCGCCGACGAGGGGGTGGCGTCTTCGACTCGCGACGCGCCCCGTCTCGTGCGCGGCACGGCGGAAATCGTGCTCACGGGCCCGGCCCTCGTTCTCGGGCGCGAGCCGGGGATGCCGGGCACGATCGAGGACTCGTCGGTTTCGCGCCGGCATGCGAGGCTCACGTGGGACGGTACGCGCGCAACGCTCGCCGACCTCGGGAGCAAGAACGGGACGTTCGTGCGCGGGTCGCGGATCGCCGATCCGGTCGTTCTCGAGGACGGCGACGACGTCCGGCTGGGCCTCGTTCTCCTCGTGTTCCGCTCTCCCCGCGCGTCGGGTGATTCGACGACGAAGACGGCGAGCTGAGCCGCGGGGAAGGAGCGGGCCCGGCGCGGCCGCGCCGCCGGGCCCCGCCGTCTCACCGGGGCAGGAGAACTCTCGTGTCCTGCGTGTGGTTGTCGATCGCGGTCGCGGCCGCCGCATATGCCACGTCCGGCGTCGGGCTCGTCAGCATGAGATACGCGCCCGACACCTCGCCCGTCGCGCCGAGGGTACTCGCGACGCGATTGACCTGCGCCATGCCCTTCGGGAGCAGGTGGACGCGCATCGGGCCGAAGGTCTTCCCGGCCGCCGTGACGAGCCGGATGTCGACGTCTGTTTCGGCGTCCGTCGCGTTCGCGAGGAGGAGGTTGGTCCGCGTGCCGGCGTCCTTCGTCGACGGACGCGATCGTGGCGACCTGGTCCGTCCGCAGGAGGTCGCCGGCGCCGAACGCCGGCAGGGTCGAGCCGACGGATCCCCCACCGGTGAGCGCGAGCGTCCGGCTCTGCACGACGAGATCCGGCACGTCCGACCGGACCTCGACGGCGCCCCAGCCGTCCGCGGTCCCGAGGACCGACGGAAGCAGGTCACGGTACGTCACTGTCGCGCCCGCGGCGAGCGCGAACGACTTCGTCGCGAGAGGCGTCGTGCCGTCCCGGTCGTGGCCGAGGAACGAGACGGAGAACCCCCCGTCGCGCGACGTCGGGTTCACGACGGTGAGGTCCGTCGCGAGCGTCGTCCCCGAGACCGCGGACGTCAGGTGGGCGGCGGACGGCAGGAGCCACGAGGCGGCGTCCGCGTCGGCGCAGTCGCTCGTCGGGGCGAGCACGATCCTCAGGATCTCGCCCACCGGCGGTCCGAAGCCCATGTTCGAGACGTAGAGCGCGCCGTCGCTCCCGAACGTCATCGCCGTCGGGAGGAAAAGGCCGGACGCGATCACGTCGAGCCCTCCCGATTTCGTGACGCGAACGACCCGCCCGGTGCCCGGCGTAGGAAACGGGTTTCCGGTCGTGTTTTCGAGGACGTACATCCGCCCGCAGTCGTCGAACGCCACGCCGAGCACCGTCGTGAGGCCGCGCGCGACGATCCGGACCTGTCCGCCCGGACTGATCCGGTAGATCTTCGAGGAGCCCTCGACGATGGGAAACGTGTTGAGGTTCCCGACGTAGAAGCTGCCGTCGTGGTACGCGATCGCGGTCGGGACGACGTGTCCCTGGCTGGCCGAAATGTCCGCGACCCGCTGGATGCGGCCCTCCGGAGTGATCCGGTCGAGCTCTCCGTGGTTCGGCTCCACGGCATAGAAAACGCCGTCCACCGCGACCATTCCGTACCAGGTGCCGTCCGGCTCGAAATCGTCCGGCTCGGGGTTCTGGACAGGATGCGATTTCTGGAACGCGCTGAGGTCCGCGATCAGCTTCCAGCTCCCGTCGGAGGCCACACGCGCGATCCCGTTTGGCAGGCTCGCGACGCCGTGGGAACAGCCGGCCCCCGCGAGGATCGCGTAGAGCGTCCCGTCGAGAAACGCGACGTCCGCGACGCCGCTCACGAGCGCTCCGGAATCCGCACTCGTCTGCGAGGACGGGAAGCCGGAGGCGAAGGTCGTGCGGTTCCCGTGCGCGTCGATCCGCGAGATGCGCGCCCCGCCCGGCGAGCCCGTGTAGGGGCCGATCGGCGGCGGAACCTGTTCGCACTGGCCGACCGTGGACGTCGCGCCCCCCGTTCCGCCCTCGGCCACATAGAGATAACCGTCCGGCCCGAACTTCAGGCCGCGCGGCGTCTGGAGCCCGCTCGCGAAGACCGTCACCGTTCCGGGGGCGGCCGGCGTCCGCCCGCTCGCGGCAAGCGCCTCCGGGGCGCCCCACCACGCGGCGGCCCCGGCGGCCAGGACGACGGCGGCGCGCCACGGCCGCCGCGATCGAGACTCCCTCGCACGTGAAGACGACTTCTCGCGTTCCGATGCACTCGTCATGGTCTCCTCCCTTCGCCTTTGCTCGAAGGTGGGGCCGCCATGGCGCGGAGTCCTCGGAGAATCCTCAGGAAATTTCGGGGCGGGGTGCCGGGCGAGGCGCTTCCGCTCGGCCTCACTCCCACTCGATCGTGCCGGGGGGCTTGGACGTCACGTCGTAGACGACGCGGTTCACGCCGCGCACCTCCCCCACGACGCGCCGCGAGACGCGATCGAGGAGGTCGTGCGGGAGGCGGGCCCAGTCGGCCGTCATGAAGTCCTCCGTCGTGACCGCCCGCAGGGCGAGGACGCTCTCGTACGTCCGCCCGTCGCCCATCACGCCGACGGATTTCACGGGAAGGAGAACGGCGAACGCCTGCGACGTGCGGTCGTACCAGCCGGACTCCCTCAGCTCCTCGATGAAGATCGCGTCGGCGTCCTGCAGGATGCGCACGCGCTCGGGCGTGACCTCGCCCGGGATGCGCACGGCGAGGCCCGGGCCCGGGAACGGATGCCGGTAGAGCATTTCCTTCGGGATGCCCAGCTCTTCACCGAGCCGCCGCACCTCGTCCTTGAACAGCTCGCGGAGCGGCTCGACGAGCGTGAAGCCGAGCTTCTCGGGCAGTCCGCCGACGTTGTGGTGCGTCTTGATGACGGCAGACGGGCCCTTGATCGAGACGGACTCGATGACGTCCGGGTAGAGCGTCCCCTGCGCGAGCCAGCGGGCGCCGTCGACGGCCCTCGCATTCTCGGTGAAGACGTCGATGAAGAGGCCCCCGATGATCTTGCGCTTCCGCTCCGGCTCGACGACGCCCGCGAGCCCCGCGAAGAAGCGCTCGGAGGCGTCCACGCCCGTGACGGGGAGCCCGAGGTGGCGAAACGCCTCGAGGACCTGGCGGCCCTCGTTCTTCCTCAGGAGGCCCGTGTCCACGAAGACGCCACGAAAGCGGTCCCCGACCGCCTCGCGCAGGAGGACGGCCGCGACCGTCGAGTCGACGCCGCCCGGACAGCGCGCCGAGGACGACGCCCTCCCGAGCGTCCTCGCGCAGGCGCTCGACCGTCGCGTCGCGGAAACCCGCCATCGTCCACGAAGGCTTCACGCCGCAGACGTCGTAGAGGAAGTTCTCGAGCATCTGCGCCCCGTGCTCGGAGTGATGGACCTCCGGATGCCCCTGGATCCCGTAGAGACCCCGCGCCGGATCTTCGAACGCCGCGACGGGCGCGTTGGCCGTCGTTGCCGTCACGGAGAAGCCCTCCGGGGCCGCCTCGACGTGGTCGCCGTGACTCATCCAGATCGTCTCGACCGGACCGAGTCCTCGGAAGAGCCGCCCACCCGAGACGTTCACGTGCGCGCGGCCGTACTCGCGTCCGGGCGCGCTCCCGACCCTTCCGCCGTAGCGCTGCGCGAGCCACATCATCCCGTAGCAGAGCCCGAGGACGGGGACCTTCGAGGTCGAACAGGCCCGCGTCGCCCTGCGGGGCGTCCGCGGTCGTAGACGCTCGAGGGTCCGCCGGAAAGGACGATTCCCTTCGGCGCGAGCCGCGCGACCTCGGACGCCCTCGCGTCGAACGGCAGGACGACGGACCGGATCCGCGCCTCGCGGATCCGGCGTGCGATCACCTGCGTGTACTGCGAACCGAAGTCGAGGACGACGACGGTGTCGGCGGCGGCGCTCACGGCGCGAAGTATAGAGGCGCGGCGGCGGACGTCAGATCGAGGCGCCGAGGCGCCGGGCCACGGCGCGCGGCACCGCGACGACGCCGCCCGCGAGGAGGCCGGCCCCGATCGCGGCGAACGCCGCGACGACCACGAGGACCGGCGCGACGTTCACCCCACCGGAGAGGTCGCCGCCGTGCGCGACGCGATGCAGGAGCAGGCCGAAAGCGACGGCGGAGACGAGACTCACGCCGAGGAACGTCCAGCGGCTCTCGGGCGGCGGCGCGGCGCTCGCCGGACGCGCCCGCTTCCCCTTCGCCCACAGCGGCGCCGCGGCCGAGACGCCCGCGTCCGCGACGAACAGGAGGAGGCCCGCCACGAGGTACGGCGGGACGAAGAACGCGGCCGACGCGAGGATGAAGCGAAGGAGGGGCCGCCTGCCCACCCAGGAGCCGATCGAGTCGGCGAGGAAGGGATAGGCCACGAACGACGTGGCGGCGCCGGGGTGCGCGATGAGGTAAGCGAGGAGGACGAGGAGGAACGCCGCCGGGAGGACGAGCAGGAACGCGCGGGCGGTCCGGAACATCTAGAACGCCGACGCCGCGGACGCGACCGGCGCGGCGGCCCCCGTCCAGAAGGCGAGCACCCTCCGGACGTACGCTGCGCGTCTCGCGGTAGGGCGGCACGCCCTTGTGCTCCTCGACGGCGCGCTCCCCCGCGTTGTAGGCGGCCAGGACGAGATCGGGCCGCGTGTCTCCGTACCGCGCGGCGAGCTCGGCGAGATAGGCCGTCCCGCCGCGGATGTTCTCCCTCGGGTCGAACGGCTTGCGCACGCCGAGACGCCGCGCCGTCGCCGGCATGAGCTGCATGAGACCGCGCGCGCCCTTCCGCGACACGGCCGTCGGGACGCCGTTCGACTCGGCCCGGATGACCGCCGCGATGAAGGACGGATCGACGCCGTGCTCTTTCGCGGCCGCGAGGATCTGCGAGGAATACGGAGAAGAGAGAGAAGGAAGAGGAGTTTCCGAGGGGGTGCGGAGGGAGCGGCTCGCGCCGGCGAGCCTCCCGGCCGCGGTGCGGTCGCCGTCGCCGGCCTTGACCACCGGAGGACGCTCGTACTCGTCGTCCACGATGCGGTCGACGACGTCGATCGAGACCGTCATCGAGCCGCCGCCGGGGAACGTCATCGAGACGCGGTCGTCCTCCCCGCCCGCGGCCTGTCCGCGCAGGACCTCGCACTTCTCCACCCGCAGGAGCCGCCCGTCCTCGAAGACGACGAGCGCGGCGGCGGCGGGAGCCGCCGCGAGGAAAGACCCGCACGTGACGAACAGCGCAAGCAGGGACATGAGGGGGCGCAAGAAGATCTTCTTAGAAGGTGAATGGACGGCGAGCCGCCCGGGCAGAGTCGAGGCGCGAGCCGGCGCTCCACCCTCACTCACCCTTCTCAGAAAATCTTCTCTTTCTCTTTCTCTCTGTCCTTGTCTTTCTCTCTCTCTCCCTCTTCCGCGCTCTTCGAGCATCGCGACCATCGCTACGCCCTCGGGTGCGTCCGGTCGTAGACCTTGCGCACGCGCGAGCGGGAGACGTGGGTGTAGATCTCGGTCGTCGCGATGTCGGCGTGCCCGAGCATGAGCTGGACGGCCCTGAGGTCGGCGTCGTGGTCGACGAGGTGCGTCGCGAACGCGTGGCGCAGGACGTGCGGCGAGACCGACGCGGCCGGGATCCCAGCCTTGACGGCCGCCGCCTTCAGGGCGAGAAAGACCGTCTGGCGCGTCACCGGCTTGCCCTTCGTGCCCGGAAACACCCAGCGGCCGCCCGCGCCGGTGGTGTTGCGCCCCTCGGCGAGCCAGCGGCTCACCCAGCGCCCGGAAGAGTCGGCGACGGGCACGATGCGTTCCTTGCTCCCCTTCCCGCGTACGAGGACGAAGCCCTCCGCGAGGCGCAGGCTCGAGACCGGGAGAGCGGCGAGCTCGGAGACGCGGAGGCCGCACGCGTAGAGGAGCTCGAACATCGCGCGGTTCCGCAGGCCCTTGGGCGTCGTCACGTCGGGCGCATCGAGGAGCCTGACGACCTCGTCCTCGGAGAGCGTCTTCGGAAGCATCGCCCAGCGCCGCGCGTTCGTGAGGTCCGCGGTCGGATCCTCCGCTAGGATCTTCTCGGCCGCGAGGAAACCGTAGAGCCCGCGCAGCGCGGACGTCTCACGCGCGAGCGTGCGCGGCGAGAGCCCGTCGGCCCGCCGCGCTCCGAGATACGCGACGACGTCGCCGCGCGTGACCTTCCCCGAGTCGACGCCCTTCCCGGCGAGGAAGGCCCCGAAGCCGGCGAGGTCCCGCCGGTACGCTTCGAGCGTGTTCGCCGCGAGCCCCTTCTCGGCCGACAGGTAGTCGAGATAGAGAGGCAGGTGGCGATCGAGGAACACGCCCGCTCGGGCACCGGCGGCGATTCGAGGGCTCACGTCAGGAGTTTACGGAAGCCGGAGGGCCCGCGTCGCGGACCTCCCCCGGCTCGCCGGCCTCCGGCAGGGCGTCGAGAATGGCGCGGATCTCGGCATCCGCGAGCACGTGATTCGCGAGCTTCGCGGCGCGGAGGATCGCAGCGACGCGCCCGCTTTCCGCCTCGACGCCGCGATCCTTCAGCCACGCGACGACGTTCGATTCGCCCGACATCGGGCCGACGTCGATGACCTGCTTCAGCCCGAACATTCCCGCGGGCACGCCCGAGTACACCCGGTCCGCGAGCCAGTCGTCGCCCTTGGCCCGCGCCTTCACGATCGCGGCAGCGTGTCCGCCGGTCCCCGTCCGGAACGCGTCGCGGCCGACGACCGGGTACCCGTCCGGGATCGGAACCCGGGCGTAGAGCGCCACCTTCTGGACGTATTCGGCGAGCGCCGAGAGATCCCGGTCGATCCAGCCGAGAAGGCGCAGGTTCACGAGGACCTGGTCGAGCGGCGCGTTTCCGACGCGCTCGCCGAGCCCGAGACCGCAGCCGTGCACGCGGTGCGCGCCGGCCCGGAACGCCGCGAGCGAGTTCGCGACGGCAAGACCGCGGTCCTGGTGGCCGTGCCAGTCGATGCGGACCTTCGGGTTCTCGCGCGACACGAACTCGGCGAGGAAGCCGACGAGGGCGGCGGTGCCCTCCGGCGTCGCGTGCCCGACCGTGTCGCAGGCGCAGATCCGTGTCGCCCCTGCCTGGATCGCGGTGCCGTAGAGCGCGACGAGGTCCTCGGGACGCGCCCGCGTCGTGTCCTCGGTCACGTACGTCACGAGCAACCCTTCCCGCACGCCCATCGTCACGGCGTCGCGGGTGAGCCTCATCATCCTCGAGAGATCCCAGTCCTCGACGTACTGCCGGATCGGCGACGAGCCGATGAAGGTCGTCATCTCGAGCGTGCGCCCGACCCGCTGGGCGATCTCCACGACCGGCTCGATGTCGGCGGCGAGCGTCCGCGCCGCGAAGCCGGGCTGCACGGAAAGGCGCGCCTGGGTCACGAGGAGCGCGAGCGCCTCCCCTTCCGCCCGCGCCGTCGGACCGGCCGCCGGGATTCCCAGCACGGCCGTTTCCACGCCGAGCCTCTCCATGAGGCAGACGAGCTCGAAGCGCTGTTCGACCGTCGGGGCGACGGCAGACGGGGACTGGAGGCCGTCCCGGAGCGTCTCGTCGACGAGCCCGACCGGCACGTGGCGCGGCCGGCCCTCCCCTGCGGCGCGGTTCCAGTCGTAGACGAGGCGGCTGCGATCCATCTTCCCTCACGGCGCCGGGGGTATTTCCTCCGACGGCTCCAACCGGCTTACACTCGGATTATGGTCGATTCGCTCGGGATTGTCGGCTACGACTCGTTTCACTTCGTCGTCTCCGATCTCGCCCGGAGCCGGCGGTTTTACGAGGAGGCCCTCGGGTTCACGGAAGTGGCCCGGGCGGCGCGGGAAAAGGTCGATCGGGGTGGCGAGGAGGCCTCCGTGTTCGGCGCCGGCCACATCCGCGTCCTCGTCTCGACCCCCTCCCGCAAGGACTCGCGCGCCGCGCGGTATCTCCGGATCCACCCCGACGGAATCTCGTCGCTCGCCTTACGCGTGAAGGACATCGAGGCCGCCTGGACCTTCCTGGACGGGCGCGGCGCCACGTTCCTCTCCGACATCCAGACGGACGAGACCCGGGACGGCTCCTTCCGCACGTTCAACGTCGCGACGCCGCTCGACGACGTCACGTTCCGGTTCATCCAGCGGGACGGCGCCTACCCGAGCTTCGCCCCGGGGTTCGACACGCTCGGCGACGGCAAGCCCCGGGAGAACGCTCACGGCTTCGCGACGATCGACCACGTGACCTCGAACGCGTACACGATGCTTCCCGTCGTGAACTGGTACCGCGACGTTCTCGGCTTCACGCACTACTGGGACGTCGAGTTCCACACGTCCGAGATCGGGAGCTCGAAGAGGATGGCGGGATCGGGCCTCCGCTCGATCGTCATGGCGGACCCCGGCAGCGGGATCAAGTTCGCGACGAACGAGCCCATGCGCCCGTTCTTCCGCGAGAGCCAGATCAACCGTTTCTGCGAGGACCACCACGGAGCCGGGGTCCAGCACATCGCGTTCCTCGTCAAGGAGATCATCCCCGCGGTCGAGGCGCTGCGCGCGAGCGGGATCCAATTCCTGCCCGCGCCGGGCGCGTACTACGACCGTCTCCCGAAGCGCATGGCGGAGGTGAACGTCTCGAAGATCAAGGAACCGATGGACCTTCTCCGACGGAACCACGTTCTCGTGGACGGCGCGGACGAGAAGTACATGCTCCAGATCTTCATGCTGGACGCGATGGCGATGTACGGCGACGAGAAGGCGGGCCCGTTTTTCTACGAGCTCATCCAGCGCGAGGGCGACCGCGGCTTCGGGTACGGCAACTTCCGCGCGCTCTTCGAGTCCATCGAGTCGGCGCAGCGCGCGGACTCGAGCGCCCTGGAGGTCGTGGGCTAGGAGCCGGAAGAGAACAAAGAGCAAGAAGACACAGAAAGACGGAGAAAGAGATTCTTAGAATGAGTAAGAGAGAGACGGCGAGAAGTGGCGCGGCCCCGGCCGTCGGGCGGCGTCCTCCCTCTTCACCTTCTAAGAAATCTTCTCTTCCTCTTCGTCCTCGGACGTCTTCATGATCGACCGCATGGTCGCGGGCGAGGTGCCCGCCAAGCCGCACACGGCGTTTCGGTCCTCCTCCGGCGCCCTGCGTTTCGAGGAATGCCTCACGCGCCGCGGGTTCGACGGCGAGTTCTCGATCCTGTACCACGAGGGACCGCCGATGACGGACGCGCTCATCGGCCCCGCGACTCCCGGACGCTGGGAACGAAAGGTCCCCATCCCTGCCGAGCACCAGCCGCTGAGGCGGCGCCTCCTCCTCGGCGCCAAGGCCCCCGAGGGCTACACGCCCGTCCTTTACAACGAGGACGTGACGGCGTCGCTCTTCAGGCTGCCGCGGGAAGCGGAGTCGCCCGACGGATTCAGCAACGGTGACGGGGACGACCTGTATTTTTTCTATGAAGGTGAGGGGACGCTCGAGTCGCCTTTCGGCGATCTCCCGGTCCGCGGCGGCGACTATGTCTGCATTCCGCGCGGTGTCGTCCACCGCCTGCGAATCTCTAAACCATTCGAAGGAATTCTCTTTGAATTGCGCGGCGGATTACACCTGCCTCGCGAGTTCCGGAATCCCGTCGGCCAGCTCCGGATGGATGCGCCTTACACGCACCGCGATTTCGTCAGGCCTGCCTTCACGGGTCCGCGCCCGGGCCCCAAGAGGATCCTCGTCAAGAAGGACGACGCGTTCGTCGAACGCGTCCCGGTCAATTCCCCGTTCGACGTCGTCGGCTGGGACGGCACCGTATGGCCGTTCGCGTTCGACATCCTGAAGTATCAGCCGAAGACGGGGCTCGTGCACCTGCCGCCGACGATTCACTCGACGTTCGCGGGGCGCAACGCGCTCGTCTGTTCGTTCGTGCCGCGCGTGACCGACACCCATCCCGACGCGATCCCCTGCCCGTACCCGCACGCGTCGGTCGACTGCGACGAGATCATCTACTACGTGCGGGGCAACTTCACGAGCCGCAAGGGCGTGGGGCCGAAGGCCGTCTCGCTCCACCCGGCCGGCGTGCCGCACGGCCCGCACCCGGGAGCCTACGAGGGCTCCATCGGGACGCGCTCGACGGACGAGCTCGCCGTCATGATGGACACCTTCGCCCCCCTCCGCCTCACGGCGCAGGCCCTCGCCCTCGAGTCCCCGGGCTACCACGACAGCTGGATCCCGGGCTGAGTCCCACCTTTATCGCCGAGGGCAGTGAAGGTTTCGGGGTCGGCGTGCTCCAAAGGACAGGGATGGACGCATGGCGACAGCGAATGACGACGCCTGGACCGACGAAGCGATCGACCGCGCCCTTCGGGACGTGGTGGCGGCTGCCGATCTCGGAACGGACTGGGCCGCGCTGAGGGCCTCGATCCTTCGCAGTCGACTCGGGGAACTCGGGGCTGTCACGCTCACGGGGGCGTTCGTCGTGATCGCCGCGATCGACACGTGGCTCTCGGCTCTCGGACGGCCGACCGAGTCAGGGCCGGCGCCGGGTGTTTACCAGTTCCTCCTGGTCCTGCTCTCCCTCGCACTCCTTGCCATCGTTGCCTTGCGACGCATCCGCGAAGTCCGCAACGCCACGTCTCCGGCCTACCTCGATTATTTCTACCGACGTGACCTGTCCGGGCGGATCAGAACCGCACGGAACGGACTTCTCTGGGCGGTGCTCTTCACGTTGTACGCGTTCGATATCTCGTGGAATCACACCGTGAGTGGCCCCGTACGCGCCCTCGGCGTCGCCTTCGCGGTCTGCATCGCCGCTTTCTCTCTTTGGGATCGAGTGGTCAACTTCCCCCGACTTGAACGCGAGCAGCAGGACCTGCCCGATTTCACCGAGATCCCGCGGATCGGCTGAGTGCTGGGCTTCGAGGAAATCTTCGCCACGTATCGGACGCGCGTCCTGGCGCTCTGCCTCCACGTGACGGCACACGAGGCCGATGCCGAGGACGCCGTCCAGGACACCTTCGTCGCGGTCCTCCGTGGCCTCTCGCGCTTTCGAGGCGAATGTGAGATCTCGACGTGGATCTATCGGATCGCGATCCGAAGCGCCCTTCGGGTGCGGGCGCGCCGCCCGAAGACCGCCAGCCTCGACGTCGATCCCGCGATCGAGCCCGGCGATCCCGCCCTCCGGCGGGAGGACGCGCGAAGGGTGCGGGTCGCGTTGTCGCGCCTGTCGTCGGCCCATCGAGTGGCCCTCGCGCTTTCCTCCCTCAAGGGCCTCTCACATCGGGAGATCGCCGAGACTCTCGGCATTCCCGAGGGCACGGTGTGGTCGCGGCTTCACCTGGCCCGAAAGAAGCTGGCGGCCGAGCTGACCGCGCTCGGCTACGCGCCTCGGGCCTGAGCCGGCCTCCTGAAACTCCTGGCGGCCCGCCGTCGTATCTCTTCCGATGCCTGAAACGGAGGAACGATGAAGTTACGCCTCGTCACGGCCACGGTCGCCTTCGCGGCGACAATCGGGCCGCTCGCCCCCGCCGCCGAGCCTCCCGTCCCCGCCGCCCCCGCCCGCGCGCAGATCCCCGTCGACTACCGCAAGCTCCCGAACGGCCTGAAGGTAGTCCTCTCCCCCGACCACACCTCCCCCACCGCGGTCGTGGCCGTCTACTACAACATCGGCTTCCGCATCGAGCCCCGCGACCGGACCGGCTTCGCGCACCTCTTCGAGCACCTCATGTTCCAGGGCTCGAAGAACCTCGGCAAGATGGAGTTCATCAAGCTCGTCCAGTCGAACGGGGGCATCCTGAACGGCTCGACGCGCTTCGACTTCACGAACTACTTCGAGGTCGTGCCCGCGAACGCGCTCAAGACGGCCCTCTGGGCCGAGGCGGACCGCATGCGCGGCCTCGCGATCACGCAGGAGAACCTCGCGAACCAGCAGGGCGTCGTCAAGAACGAGGTCAAGGTCAACGTCCTGAACCGCCCGTACGGAGGCTTCCCGTGGCTCGACATGCCGCAGGTCGCGAACGAGAACTGGTACAACGCGCACAACTTCTACGGCGACCTGAAAGACCTCGACGCGGCGACGCTCGCGGACGCCCAGGCCTTCTTCAAGTCGTTCTACTCGCCGGGTAACGCCGCTCTCGTCGTCACGGGCGACTTCGAGCCGGCCGCGGCCTACAAATGGGTCGAGGAGTACTTCGGCTCCATCCCGTCGGCGCCGCACCAGGAGATCCCGGACATCTCCGAGCCCCGCCAGGAGAAGGAGAAGCGCGTCTCCCGGCAGGACCCGCAGGCGCCGAGGCCGGCTCTTGCCGTGGCCTGGCACGCGCCGAAGCGCGACACGCCCGAGTACTACGCGCTCGGCCTCATCGAGCAGATCCTCGCGGGCGGCAACGACAGCCGGCTCTACGAGGCTCTCGTCCGCAAGGGCGGGCTGACCGGCGAGGTCGATTCGTCGATCAACGGTCTCGGCAACCAGTTCGACATCGCCGGTCCGACGCTCTTCACGCTCTCCCTCTTCCACGACCGGGAGAAGACGCCGGACGCGATCCTGAAGGTGCTCGACGCCGAGATCGAGAAGCTGCGGACGACGCCCGTCGACAAGGCGACGCTCGACCGCGCGATGGTCAAGATGCGCTCCGACCTCTACGGGATGCAGGAGCGGCTGTTCGGCTTCGGCCGCGCGGACCTCCTCGCCTCGTTCGCGCTGTTCGACGACGACCCGGGCCGGATCAACCACCTCGAGGAGCAGTTCGCGAAGGTCACCCCCGAGCTGATCCAGAAGACCGCGCAGGAGTACCTGCGCTCCACGAACCGCACGATCCTCGCGATCGAGCCGAAGCCGGAGGCTCCCAAGCTCCCCGGCCCGAAGGTCTGAGGAAGGACGCCATGACGACCCGACACCCCCTCTCTCTCCTCGCCGCCTCCGCGCTCCTCGCGCTCGCCCCGGCCGCCGCGTGGGCCGACGAGCCCGTCCGCGAGAAGCCGCCCGAGCCGGGCGCGCCGCTGCCGTTCAAGCTCCCCGCTCCCACGCGTTTCACGCTCCCGAACGGCCTCAAGGTCTCGCTCGTTCCCTACGGGACGATTCCCAAGGCGCTCGTCCGTGTCACCGTGCAGGCGGGGAACGCGGACGACCCCGCCGGCCAGACGTGGATGGCCGACCTGACGGGCGACCTCCTCCTCGAGGGCACGAAGACCAGGAGCGCGAGCAGGATCGCGCAGGACGCCGCGGCGATGGGCGGCGAGGTCGCCGTCCAGGCCGGGGAGAACCTCACGACGGTCGGCGGGGAGGTTCTCTCCGAGTTCACGCCCGCGATGGTCGACCTCGTGGCCGACGTGGTCCGTAACCCCGCGTTTCCGGAGACCGAGCTCGCGCGCCTGAAGGCGAACCTCGAGCGCCGCCTCTCGATCGCGAAGAGCCAGTCCCAGCAGATGGCCGCCGAGGCGTTCCGGGCCGCGATGTATCCCGGCCAGTCCTACGGCCGGCTCTTCCCGACCGACGAGGCCCTCAAGGGGTATTCGCTCGCGAACGCGAAGGCGTTCTGGTCCGGTCACTTCGGCGCCGACCGCGCCACGGTCTACGTCGTCGGCGTCTTCGACGCGAAGGCAACCGAGGCCGCGATCCGGCACGCGTTCGCGGGGTGGGGCAAGGCCACGGCTCACGAGGCCGCCTCGCCGAAGGGCTCCACGAAGCGGACGCTGACGGTTCTCGATCGCCCGGGCGCCTCGCAATCCACGGTCGTCCTCGGGATGCCCGTCATCGACCCCTCGAGCCCGGACTACGTCCCGCTCGTCGTCACGAACGCGCTGCTCGGCGGCTCGTTCGGCTCGCGCATCACGAGCAACATCCGGGAGCAGAAGGGCTACACCTATTCACCGTTCAGTCAGGTCTCGGTCCGCCGGCACGGCGCTTTCTGGGCCGAGACCGCGGACGTCACGACGGCCGTGACGGGCGCCTCGATCAAGGAGATCTTCGGCGAGATCGACCGGCTGCGCGCGGAGCCCCCGACCGCCGCGGAGCTGAAAGGCATCCAGAACTACCTCGCGGGCACGTTCGTCCTCCAGAACTCCTCGCGCAGCGGCATCGCGAACCAGCTCCAGTTCCTCGCGCTCCACGGCCTGCCCGACTCGTACCTCTCCGGCTACGTCGCGCGCGTGCACGCCGTCACGCCGGCGGACGTCACGCGCCTCGCGAAGACTTACATCCGGCCGGACGAGGCGACGCTCGTCGTCGTCGGCGACCGCAAGGTCATCGACGAGCAGATCAAGCCGTACGCGCCCGCGGGCCAACCGTAGCGGGCGGGGGTTCCGTCAGCGGCCGGCGAACTTCGCCGGCCGCTTCTCGAGGAAGGCGGCGACGCCCTCCCGCATGTCCTCCGTCGCGACGCAAAGGCCGAAGAGCGTGGTCTCGTGCTCGAGCGCGGCGGGCAGCGGCATCTCGAGTCCCGAGTTCACGGCATCGAGGACGTACCGGACCGCGAGCGGCGCCTTCCCGAGGATCTTCTTCAGAGTCTCCCGGCAGGCGGGCAACAGCTCGGCCGGCTCGACGACCCGGTTGACGAGGCCGATGCGGAGGGCTTCGTCGGCGCCAACCGCGTCGCCCGACAGGAGCAGCTCCAGGGCCCGGCCCTTTCCCACGAGGCGGGGCAGGCGCTGCGAGCCGCCGTAGCCGGGGAGGAGCCCGAGGTTCACCTCCGGCTGGCCGAGCCTCGCGTTCCGCGACGCGTAGCGGAAGGTCGCGACCATGGCGAGCTCGCAGCCGCCTCCGAGCGCGAATCCGTTGACGGCCGCGACGACCGGCTTGCCGAGGTTCTCGATCCGGTCGAGCACGGCCTGGCCCTTCCGGGCGAAGTCGCGCGCGGAGGCCGGCGTGAGCGCGCGAAAGCCCGAGATGTCCGCTCCCGCGACGAACGCCTTTTCGCCGGCGCCGGTCAGGATCACGCCTCCCACCGCGACCGTCGCGCGTGCGCGATCGAAGGCGGCGTCGAGGGCGTCCATCACCTCGGCGTTCAGGGCGTTCAGCTTGTCCGGCCGGTTGATCGTGATGGTCAGGATGCCGTCGGAGAGTTCCGTGAGGACGACGCTCATCGACTCACGCGAAGGGGTTCTCGTCGGCGGAAGGGCCATAGATGGCAGGCACGGCGACGTCGAGAAGCCGCAGGTACACCGAGAGCTGGCCGCGGTGGTGGATCGAGTGGTTCAGGAGAATCGTGCGAACGAGAGCAATCCGCGGCATCTCCATGATGACCTTGTCGCCGTTTCGGAGCGTCCAGGCACCCATCGCGCGCGCGTCGTCGAGCTGGGCCATCGCGGCCTTCGCGGCCGCGACGGACGCGTCGAAGGTCTCGAGGACGGCTTCCGCGCTCGCCGGCTGCTTCGGGGCGCCGTCGCTCCCGGCCTTCGCCATGTCGAACTCGCCGGGGAGCAGCGACCCCGCGATCCAGTGCGGGAGACCCGCGATGTGGTTCGCGAGCTGGCCGAGCGAATACGACTTCGCGTGCGGCTTCCACGCCAGCTTGTCGCCGGGGACTCGCGAGAGGACCTTCCGGGTCGTCGCGCACTCGCGGTCGAATTCCATGAGGTACGGGTCGATCATTCTCATCGTGTCTCCCTCCGTTCGCCTGCGCCGCCCGCGGCGTGCTTCGTCGGGGCCGGCCTAGGCACGCCGACTCCCCCGCTCGTCATATTCAAAGAATCCCCTCCCCGTCTTCCTCCCGAATCTCCCGGCGAGAACGAGCCTCTTCAGGAGCGCCGGCGGCGCGAAGCGCGCCTCACGGTACTCCGCGAACATGATCTCCGCGATCGCGTACACCGTGTCGAGGCCGACGTAGTCGAGGAGCTCGAACGGGCCCATCGGGTGCGCGCAGCCGAGCTTCATGCCCGTGTCGATGTCCGCGAGCGAGCCGACCCCCTGCTCGTGGGCGCGGATCGCGTCGAGGAAGTACGGCACGAGGAGGCGGTTGACGATGAAGCCGGAGTTGTCCCGACAGGCGACGGTTTCCTTGCCGAGCGCCCGCGCGAACGCGGTCACGGCGGCGACGGTCTCGTCCGACGTCTCGAGGCCACGGACGACCTCGACGAGCCTCATGACGGGCACCGGATTGAAGAAGTGCAGGCCCGCGAACCGGTCCGGCCTCTTCGTGGCCGCCGCCATCTCGGTGATCGTGAGAGACGACGTGTTGGAGCAGAAGATCGTCTCGGGCCCGCACCGTTCGTCGAGGGCCCGGTACACCTCGCGCTTGACGCCGAGGTTCTCGACGATCGCCTCGAGGACGAGATCGGAGGAAGAAAGATCTTCCAGCGAAGATGAATAGCGCAGGCGGTTGCGGATCGCTTCGCCGTCCGCGGCCGTCAGCTTGTTTCGCTCGATGGCCTTCGAAAGTGAAGACTCGATGCGGCGGCGGCCCGCGGCGAGCGCCTTTTCGTCGACCTCGCGGACGACGACCGAGAACCCCGCCTTCGCGCACACCTCGGCGATCCCGGACCCCATCAGGCCGGCACCGAGGACCGCGACTCTTCGTATTTCGGACATCCACGCCCTCCCCCGCCGCGCGAGCCGCCGGCGGCCTTCGAAGCATCTTCCTTCTGCCCGGTCCCGTTCCGTTCAACGGACGGTCCGCGATCTTAGCGGCAGACGCCGGATGAGACCGGATCGCGGAGGAGGCCTGCGGTCAGCGCGTGCGGACCTGGATCGCGGGCAGAGTGGCCTCGATGAAGAGGCCCTGATGCTTCGAGGACCGGAGCTCGACGCGAACCGAGCCGTCCGCGAGCTTCCGTGTCGCGAACGGGCTCGCGGCGTCGAACCCGGCATCCGACCATTTCTCGCTCTTGGACCACTGGCCGGCCGCGGCCGGATTCCGCGTCGCAAGACCTCGCTCGCGCTCGCCGATGCCGCGCACGTGACCCGTCACCTGCGCGACGGGCGCCCCCGACGCGTCGAAGAAGCGCAGCTCGACGTCGCCCTTCTCGCCCGCGCCGACGACCTCGAGGGAATAGCGGCCCTTCATCCGGAACGCGCTTCGTCCGATCTCGTCGATCTGCACGCTCCGGTTGAACGCGGTCTTGTCCCAGCCGCCGCGCGCATTCCAGGTGATCGTCGAAGTCGGGCGCCCCTTCACGACGGCCGGCGCGACCTTCGTCTCGGCGGCGGCGGCCACGAGCGGCATCGCGAGGACGGCGAGGAGTGGCGAACGGCGCATGGGAACCTCCTCCGCGTGAGGCGCGATCGAGTCTCGATCCTAGCGCGGGGCCGCGAACACGGGCAAGCGCAGCCGCCGCGGCGCCGCACCCTCGGCGAGGAGCCAGTCTCCGCCGTCCAGCGGCCCGGTCCGCTGCTCCCGGCCCCCCGGCCACGTGACGACGAGCGAGGCGACTCCGTTGAAGCTCGAAAGGCCGAAATGTACGCGTGGATCCTGGCTGGACTGATAGCCCTGGTTCGGAAGACACCACGCCGTGCGGCGAGACCCGTCCGGGAGCGTCACGGCCACGCGCGTCCCCTCCGCGGCGCGCGCCGGCGCCGGCACGAGCGAGAGCCGGAGGAAGCCGCCGCGTGTTCCCGAGCGATTCCAGAACACCTGCGGCGCTCCGCCGTGAACGGACACGACGACGTCGAGGAGGCCGTCGTTGTTGAGATCGACGACGGCGAGGCCCCGTCGCGGACGCGGCTCCTCGAACGCGCGAACGGCGGTCTCCGCGAAGCGCCCGCCTCCGAGCCCGGCGAAGAGCCGCATGGGCTGCGCGAAACGCTCCGCCACGTCACCGTGGCGGTCCACCTGCGGGTACACGTGGCCGTTCGCCGTGAGGACGTCGAGGTGCGTGTCGTCGTCGAGGTCGGCGAGCCCGGCACCCCATCCGATGTCGGTCCGGTGCCGGTCGAGCTCCGTGACGGCCGTTGCGTCCTCGAAGAAATCGCCGCGGTTCCGGTAGAGCGTGTTCTTCTGGCCGTAGAAGTTCGTGACGAAGAGGGCGGCTCGCCCGTCCTCGAACGCGTCCCCGACCGCGAGGCCCATGCCCGCTTCCGCTGTGCCGGCCCTCCCCGTCGCCGCGCCCGATTCGAGTCCGACGTCGACGAGCCGGATGTGGCCCGGCGTGGATTCGTTCCGGAAGAGACGGTTCTCCATCTGGTCGCAGACGACGTAGACGTCGGGCAGCCGCGACGCGTCGAACAGGGGCAGGGCCGCGACGCCGAACCCCCGCGTCAGGGCGAGGGTGGCTCCCGACCGCTCCGATACGTCCTCGAAACGTCCGTCCTCCGTCTGCCGGAAAACCGCCGTCGTCTCGGGGAGATATGCCGCCGGCGCGCAGCCGACGGGCGTCCCCTTGTGCGAGCAGCCGCGCGGATAGTCGCCGGGGTCGAAGCGCACGTAACGGCTCACGACGAGGTCGAGCCGTCCGTCGCCATCCAGATCCGCGAACGCCGCCGACGACGCCCACCCCCGGACAGCGAGGCCCGTGCTTCTCGAGACGTCCTCGAAGCGGAACGCGCCTCGATTGCGATAAAGGGCGGAGCCGTCGAACCCGAGAAGGAGAAGATCGGTGCGGCCGTCACCGTCGACGTCCCCGGCGGCGCAGCCCGTGCCCCAGCGAAGACCCGCGAGGCCAGACCCGGCGGTCACGTCCGTGAACGAGCCGTCCCCGTTGTTGCGGTAGAGGGCTCCGAGGCGGAGACGGCCGCGGCGCAGGTCGTCCAGCCGGCTCCCGTTCGCGAAGTAGAGGTCCTCGAAGCCGTCGCCGTCGGCGTCCAGCACGCAGACCCCCTGGCCGTTGTTCTCGAGGATCGCGAGCTGCGCGGGGTCCCCCGACTCGTCCACGAACGCGAGCCCCGAACGTGGGGACTCGGAGAACGCGAAGCGCGCGCCCCTCGCGCATCCGGCGAGGCATGCGGCCGCGAGCACGACCGCGAGGCCGTGGGTCGCCGCTCGTACGCGCGTCACATCGCCGCGCACAGCTCGTGGAAGCGCCGCCGGAACGCGTTCATCTCGACGGCCCGGAGGTCCGGATGGAGACGGTTCGCGAGGAGGACGGCGACGCGTCCGCGCACGGGGTCCACGAAGAGCGACGCTCCGGTGAACCCGGTGTGCCCGAACGCCGCCGGGCCGAGCGGCTCGCCCGCGCTTCCCGGGGTGGACGCGAGCTGCCAGCCGAGGCCTCGGTCCTCGCCGAGGCCGGCGGTCGCGTTCTCCGTCGCCAGGGCGAGAAAACGCTCCGGCAGGAGCCTCTCGTCCCGCACGAGCCAGGCACGCCCGAGGGCGGCGACCGCCGCCGCCGTCCCGAACAACCCCGCGTTCAGCGAGACGCCGTTCCCGCGCCGGTACGCGTTGCCGTCGTTCACCTGGCCGTTCACGACGCCCTGCCGGAAGCCGCCGTACTTCAGGTTGCGGTCCGCAGTCATCTTCCGTTCCGTCGCGTCGTCCCTCTCGCCCCCCGCGGCCCGCGAAAGATCTCCGGAAGACGAAGGAGAGAAGAGAAGATTCTCTGAAAGGTGAAGCGGGTCCGCGATGCGCTCGCGAAACAGGTCATCGACGGGGGCGCCCGCGACGCGCTCGACGATCTCAGAGAGGAAGAGATAGCCGGGGCAGGAATAGATCACCCTCGTTCCGGGGATCGCCGCCGCGTCGAGCTCGCCCAGCGTCCGGACGTAAGCGAGGCGCCCCTCTCCGCGGGAGTACAACGGAAACCAGTCGACGAGGCCTCCCACGTGAGCGAGCAGCCTGCGGAGGCTCACACCTTCTAAGAAACTCTTCCTCCATCGGTCCTCGAATCGCGAGACGCAGTCATCCAGGGAAAGGGTCTTGTCCGAAACCAAGGAGAGAACGAGCGCCGCCCCCGCGAGCGGCTTCGTGAGCGACGCGAGGTCCCAGAGCGTGTCCGGCCCCGCCGGCCGGCGATCGCCGGCCGGCTCGACGCGTGCCTCGCCGGCGTGCCGCTCGGCGAGCGCTTCCGTTCCCGAGACGACGAGAGCCGAGGCCCCCGCGAAGAAGCCGCGCTCGAGGCCTTCGTCCAGGAGCGTCCGCAGACTCTCCGGCCCGTTCACGACTTCGGCGCGGGCCGGGGCGGCTCCTTCGCGGCCGAGGGCAGGAGCGGGCGGTCCATGGCCTCGTCCGCGGCCGCGAGGCGGCCGCGGAAAGGCTCGAGCGTCTTCATGTTCGCGCGCACGGAATCCGGCTCCTTCTCGCGCGACTCGCGCCGCACGCGCTCGGCCTCGGCTTCGAAGTTCGCGATCTGCTCGGCGACGAGCTTCCGCGACCCCTCGTCGGCGGCGTCGGCCCTCCGGGCCCGGAGGTCCCCGAGCGTCCGATCGAGCATCGCGAGGACGGAGGCGTTCAGGCGTGCGGTCATCGCGGCGGCCTCGGCCTCGAGGACGCGTTCCTTCACCCAGAGAAACTCCTCCGTGTTGACGCCGCGGGCGCGAGCCGCCGCAACGTCGGCGGGCACGGACGTGAGGGGGTCGGTCGACGCAGGAGTCTTTCCCGCCTTGCGGTCGAGGCGCATGCGGTCGACGACGCCGAGATACGTCTCGACCTGCTGGGGCGTCACGCGGCCGTCGGCGGGCGGGCGGTAGACGTCGCGCGACGCCCCGGGCCTCGGGAGAGGGGCCGCGGACGGGGGGGCCGTCGGCGCGTCCGACCCCCCGCAGCCGGCGAGGGCCGCCGCCGCGAAGAGCAGAAAAACGGGCGCGACGGCGCGACGGAGCACGGGAGAATGATAGCCGCGTGGTACGATTTTTTTCTTCACCATGCTGACGCAGGTCGGGAAGTACCTGATCGAGGAGAAGGTCGGGGTGGGCGGCTTCGGGACCGTCTACAAGGGACGGGATCCGTTCATCAAGCGCGCCGTCGCGATCAAGACCTGTCAGAGCGAGGAAGAGGAGATCAAGAAGCGCTTCTTCCGCGAGGCCGAGTTCGCGGGAAACCTCCACCACCGAAACATCACGACGATCTACGACTTCGGCGTCACGGACGACGGGACGCCCTACATCGTCCAGGAGTTCCTGACCGGCGAGGACCTCGACAAGCTCGCCAGGAAGAGCGACCCGCTGCCCCTCCGGAGGAAGCTCGAGATCCTCGCGGACATCTGCGAGGGCCTGGGCTATGCCCACGCGGCCGGCATCATCCACCGCGACATCAAGCCCTCGAACGTGAGAATCCTGGAGGACGGGACGGTCAAGATCATGGACTTCGGGATCGCGAAGTCCATGGTTTCGCAGTCCACGCTCACCCAGACCGGGATCACGCTGGGCACCGCGTCGTATCTCGCTCCGGAGCAGATCCGCGGCGAGGACCTGGACCCGCGCACGGACCTCTTCAGCCTCGGCGTCCTCGCCTACGAGCTCGTCACGGGAGCCAAGCCCTTCACCGGCGACCACATCTCGACGGTTCTCTACAAGATCATGAACGAGCAGCCGGCCGCGCCGTCGGTGCAGGTTCCGGGTCTCCCCCGTGGGCTGGACGCCCTCGTGCTCAAGTCTCTCGAGAAGGACCGGACGCGCCGCTACGCGAGTTGCGGCGAGATGAAGGCCGACGTCGTCGCCGTGCTCGCCTCGCTTTCCGACTCCGCCCCGCGCGAGTCCGCGCCACCGGAGGACATGGAGCGCACGGTCGCGACCCCGTCCGCCGGCTACCAGACCGGCGCCCGTCCGGCTCGCGTCCTCGACACGCCGCTCACCCCGTCGACACCGCTCCGCCAGACGCAGGGAGGCGCCGCGGACGTCCGCCTCCGCACGTCCGGCGGCTCGCTCGCCGCCGAGGACGCCGCGGAGGCCCCCGCGGCCGAGAAGGGCCCCGCGCTGCGCGTCTTTCTCTCCGCTGCCGTCGTCGTCCTCGCCGGCGGCGCCGCGTTCTGGTTCTACACGCAGAACAAGGCCGCGCGCCCGGCGCCCGACGCGAGCGCGGTCCCGGCCTCCACGGCGACGGCCGCACCCGAGCCGACCGCGGAGCCCTCCACGCCCGCGACGGCGTCGGGGGCCGACACCGCGTCGCCGGGCCCCGCCGTCGCGCCGGTCCCGACGGCGGCACCGGAGCCGACGCCGGTGCCGAGGCCGGTGGGGCCCGTGACGGTCACGTTCCGCTCGAACCAGGTCGCGGTGCTCACCGTCGACGGGAAGAAACGCGGCTCGGTCCTGCCGGCGGGGACCCACCTTGCGCTCCAGCGGGGGACCCACACGGCGACCTTCGAGGTCCCGGGCTTCATGAAGCTTCCGACCCGGACGTTCGAGGTGTCGGGCCCGGACATCAAGCCCGTCACGGCCGTCTTTCCGGCCAAGGGCCAGATCGTCCTGACCGTGACGCCCGCGGGAGCGGAGATCCTCGTCGACGGCGTATCCCTCGGCCCGGCCTCCGCGGCGCCCCTGAAGAAATTCCTCGCGGCGGGCCCTCACGAGATCGTCGTGAGGACACCCGGCTACCGCACCGAGACGAAGGCGATCGACCTCGACGAGGAGGCCCAGGCGAGCTATCGGGTCGATTTGAGGAAAGAGTAGCTAGAATCGATCCGTGCGCATCCGGATGGCTCTCGCGGCGGCACTCGCTTTTCTCGTCCTCGCCGCGCCGGCGCCGGCGCAGGAAGGCTCGGAGTCGCTCGAGAAGGAAGCCCGCAAGGCATTCAACGCCGGCGACTTCCGCCGGGCGGCGCTCAAGTTCGAGAGCGCCGCCTCCGCGGCCAGCGACGCCTCGCGCAAGGGGCGCATGCTCGTGCAATCCGCGTGGGCGCGTTTCAACGAAGGCAAGCGGGCGGATTCGCAGGACTCCCTGCGCCGCGCGTATTCCGCAAGCCCGGACCTCGAGATCCTCGTGGACTTCTATTCGCCGGAATTCGTGAAGCTCGCAGCCGAGGTCAAGGCGTCCCTCCGGCCGGCGCCGGTGGCGCCCGTGGCGGACCTCGCCGAGCTGAAGCGGGTCGCGCGGGAGAAGCTCGCCGATGGGGCGGCCGAGGACGTCATCCACGACCTCACGTACGACGTGCCCCGCGACAAACTCGACGCCGAGTGCCTCGACCTTCTCGCGGCGGCGTACGAGAAACTCGGGAGGTTCAACGAGGCCTCGCGGATCCGGGCGGCCAAGGCCGATCCGTCGAAGGCTCCGCTCCCCCCCGTCGGACCGGTTCCGGCCGGACCGGTCACCTCGGGCACCGCGTCGTCCCCGGCGGCGTCCACCGCCCCTGCGGCGGCCGCGGCGGGACCGGGTTCCCTCCGGAACGTGCCCGGCGCCCCACCGGTCGACTACATCGCCCTCGGCCGGGCCGCCCTCTCGCGCGGCGACGCGCTGAACGCGCAGGCCGCGGCGAACCGGCTCCTCGAGATCGACCCGCAGTCGAGCGAGGCGTACCGTCTCCTCGGAAACGCGTTCACGATGCGCGGTGAGAAGGTCCTCGCGGAGGCGAATCTCAAGCAGGCCCTCAAGTACAACGAGAACAACGAGGGCGCGCTCCTCGACCTCTACGACTTCTACATGGCCGACAAGAACTGGGAGCCGGCTCTCGACACGCTCCGGAAGGCCGCGGAGCTGAATCCGGCGAACCGGGACAGGCTCGTCGCGCTCGGGCGGAAAGCCCGCGCCGAAGGCGACGTGGCGCACGCGCGGCAGGTCTTCGCGACGGCCGCCGCGGCGGCGCCGAAGGACACGTCGATCCTGACCGAGTACGCGTCCGTCCTGCTCGAGGCCAAGGACCCCGAAGCGGCCCTCGAGCCGCTCACCCGCGCCGCGGCCGTCGAGCCGAACCGCGAAATCGTCCGCGCGAACCTCGCGGCGGTGCTCCACCAGAAGGGTCTCTGGACGGAAGCCGAGAAGGAGTACCGCGAGTCGCTCCGTGCGGACCCGGACTACGCGCCGGCGCTCACGGGTCTCGGCGGGCTCCTCCTCCAGCGCGGGAAGGCCGCCGAGGCGATCGCGCCCCTGAAGAAGGCGGTCCTGCGCGCGCCGCAGAGCGTCGGCGCCGCGTGGGCGCTCGCGCGCGCCGAGCGCCTGACCGGAGCGCTCGACGACGCGGCCCGCACGCTCGAGAAGTCGCTCGCTCTCGGCGCGCCGGAGCTGTGGAACGAGGCGGGCGCGGTCGCGACGGAGCGCGGCCGCTGGGACGAAGCGGTGACCTTCTTCGACAAAGCCATCTCGCGCGACGGCTCCGTCGCGGTCTACAAGGCGAACCGCGCGAAGGCTGCGGGCGCCGCCGCGTTCGTCAAGAGCGTGCGGGCGGCCGCTCAATCCGCGCCCTCGGCCGCGCCACCCGCGTCCTGAGGGCCGGAACCGCGAGAGAGGGGGCGAAGAACGATGCCAGATCGCGCGCCACGTGGTCCAGCGGGCGGTCGCCGCGATTCGTCAGAAGGATGACCGTGATCCCGGGCCCGGCGAATCGGTGCATCACGCTCGAGAACCCGGGCGTCCCCCCGCTGTGGAGGATCACGCGCCCTCCGTGGACCGCGTCGAGGAACCATCCGAATCCGTAATCGAACGGGGGGATCCCGAGCGTGACGGGATGTGCGCCACGAGCATCAGGACCGCGGCCGCGGTGAACTGCTTCGTCAGGGAGCCGATTTCGAAGACCGTGTCGGCCGTGACGGGCCGCATCAGCTCCAGGTTCGCGAAGCCTGAGCTCCGCGTCGTCACGAGTCTGCCGTCGCGAACGACCGCGAGGGACGCGCCCGGCACGTGCAGGTCGCGCAGCATGCCGCGCAGGATGTCGTCGACGCCGTCCGCCCGGGCTCGCATCGACGCCCCGACGAGAAGCGCGAGGAGCCACGAGCCGAGGAGGCGACGTCCCGTCCGCACGTCCCGGCCTCTCAGCGCAGCCCCTCGACGACGTAGAGCCGCGACAGGCTCCGCATGAACGTGTAGCAGTAGCACGCGCCGTCGGGTGTGAGCTCGACGCCGCGAACGTGGTCGAGTCCGGTCGGATCAGAGAGGGCGATCTCCTTCCAGAAGGAGCGCGTCCCGGACGCGACGTCGAGCCGTTCGATGCGCACGGGGAATTCACGCCTCGCCACGAACAGGCCCTTCCCGGTCGAGTCGAAATTCAGGATCTCCTCCCCGGGCCGCAAACCCGTCACCGGCCGCAACGATCCGTCCGCGACAGAGAGGAGGGCAACGCCGCCGTTCCGATCCCCGACGGCGACGTGCGTTCCGTCCGGCGACATCGCGCGGAAGCCGAATCCCTCCACCGTGACAGGGCGCGGAGGGCCGGCCGCGAGGTCGCGCACGTAGAGGCGCGCCGGCCTGCCTCCGGAACGCGCCTCGACCAGAAGGCGCCTGCCGTCCGGAAACCACGCGGCCGTCCGGTATTCGAGGCCCTCGTCCTGAATCGTCCGCGTCTCCCCCGGCCCGACCGGGAGGAGGGCGAGCCGGTCCGGAAATACCTGGACGACCCACTCCCGGTCCGACGAGAGGCTCCGTGCGTTCTGACCGTCCCCGAGGCGCACGGCCGGCGTCGAGCCGTCGGTCTTGCGGATGTACACGCCACCCTGGGCCCCCTCGCCGGCTCCCCCCTCGGTGAAAAGAAGGTCCCGCCCGTCGCGCGACAGGTCCTTTCCATCGGAGAAATCCAGCCAGTTCAGGTCCACCTCGCGAGGTGCGCCCGGCGGAAGGCACCTCATGGTCGTCGGCCAGTCGTCGCTGCGCAGCAGCACACCGCCGTCCGGCGCGATGTCCTCCACGATCAGGAGCGTCGGGGCCCTCGCGACGACTCGCCTTCTCCCCGAGAGCGACACCGCCTGGATCTCGATGACGCCAAAACGGGAATTACGCTCTCGCCCTGAAAACCAGATCTCGCCCGTCCCGGGATGCCACGCGAGGGACGTCACGATGTCCATCCCCTCGAGGAGGATCCTCGTCCTGCCGCCCGGATCGACGATGCCGATTTCATTGCGGCCGACGACACCCCGGATGAAGGCGATCTGCGTGCCGTCCGGCGAGAACCTCACGCCTTGGACGGGATCGGCCGGCGCGCCCGGCACGAGCACCTTTCCGACCGGGAATTCGAGGTTCCCCGCGTGGATGACCGCGAGACCTTCCCCGCCGGGCGACCAGTCCGCCACGGCCGGCCTGAAGGGCAGGGAGAATGGCGTCCCCTCGACGAGCTCCCTCGGCGCTCCCCCGGCCAGCGAGACCGTCGCGACGACCGAATGCGGCTCGCGCGGAAGGACGATCGCGAGCATCCCGCGGCCCGACACCGCGGCGAGGTTCGCGTTCGGGAGCGGAAGCGCGGTCGACTCCCTGCTGTCGAGGCGCGTCGTGAAGAGCTGCGCGGGGCGTCCCTGCCACGCCGCGGAATAGACGACGGTCTTGCCGTCCGGAGCGAACCGCGCGCCTCCGACGGTCCCCCGCCGGAACGTGAGCGGCCTCCAGATCTGCCCCTTCGGCCCCGGCGATCTCGTCAGGACGAATCCGATCAACAGGCCGGCTGCGAGGGCGGCCGCCGCTGCGGCGAACAGGCCGCGCCACGCGCCGCGGCCCGCCACGGGCGTCGCGACCGCCGCTCCCGACGACGTCGCCTCGGACAGCCCGTCCCGCAGGCGCGCGAGGTCCCGGGCGAGGTCCTTCGTCGCCGCGTAGCGATCCTCGGGGTCCTTCGAAAGGCAGCGCTCGACGATCCATCGCAGCGAGACGGGAATCGTGGGCGCCGCGGTCGAGAGCGGTTCGGGCTCCTCTCGAAGGATCGCCGTCATCGTCTCGGGCGCGCTCCTCCGGGCAAATGCGCGTCTTCCCGTCGCCATCTCGTAAAGGATCGAACCGAGAGCGAACTGGTCCGAGCGGAAGTCCAGGGGCTCGCCGAGCACCTGCTCGGGAGACATGTAGCCCACGGTTCCGAGGACGACGCCCGACTCCGTCGCGGCCGTGACCGTGAGCGACTCTGTCAGCGGCCCGTCCGAGCCCGGCCGCCCGACGAGCTTCGCGAGGCCGAAGTCGAGGACCTTGACGGTCCCGTCTTTCGTGACCATCAGGTTCTCGGGCTTCAGGTCCCGGTGCACGATCCCGGAGGCGTGCGCCCTCGCGAGGGCCTCGGAGGTCTGTGCCGCGATCGAGAGCTGCCTTTTCAGCGGGAGCGGCCCGCCCGCGAGTCGCGCGCGCAATGTCTCGCCCTCCACGAGCTCCATGACGATCACGCGCCGCGAAGAGGAGGAAGAAGAACCAGGGATTTCTTCGAATGAATAGATGGCCGCGACGTTGGGGTGGTTCAGCGCTGCAAGGAGACGGGCCTCCTTCTCGAATCGTTGCTTTCTCTCTTCACTTTCTAGGAAATCTCCCGGCAGCATCTTGATCGCGACGTCTCTCGCGAGTCTCGGATCCCTCGCCCGGTAGACCTCTCCCATTCCCCCCGCGCCGAGAGGCGAGAGGATCTCGTAGGGGCCGAGGAGCATCCCGGCGGCAAGTGTCACGTCTTTGAGAACGATTCTACGTGCCGGCCCCTTCGCCGGCGAGTCGGGCCGCTCAGCCGGCGGCGGTCTCCGCGCGCAGCGCCGTCAGGAAGTCCGCGAGGATCCGCGCCGTCGCGCCCCAGATCGCATGGCCCTTGTAGTGGTAGACGAGCGTCAGGACGTCTTTGCCCTTCCACTTGACGGGGCGTTCCTCGACGACCATCGGGTCGAGGAGGTACGAGACGGGAACCTCGATGATCGACTCGACCTCTCCCGGGTGCGGGGTGAACGCCGTCGGATACGGGAGCGCGCCGACGAACGGCGAGACCTCGAAGTCGGTCACGGTCACGAGCTTCGGGAGCGCGCCGAGGATCTTCACGCCGGCCCGCGGCACGCCGATCTCCTCCTCCGTCTCGCGGATCGCGGTTTCCCAGAGGTTCGCGTCGGAGGGGTCCTTGCCGCCGCCGGGAAACGAGATCTGCCCCTTGTGGTGCTCGACGAGGTCGGTCCGCTTCGTGAAGAGCGTCCAGAGCGCCTTGTCGCGGACGAAGAGGGGGATGAGCACGGCGGCCTCGCGGAGCGGGCCCGCGTCGGACGCTCGCTCGAGCTCGAGCCGGCGCTCGGGCCAGTCCCTCAGGAGGCGGGCTCTCATGTCGTCGAGCCAGGTACGCGCGGCACCGCCGCCGTCGCCGCTCACGCCGGTTCGGCCGCGTTGAAGCCGGGGCGGTCCTTCGCGGCCTTCTCGCCCTTCTTGACCATGGTCTGCAGGAACGCCTCGATGAAACCGTCCAGGTCGCCATCGAGGACGCGGTCCACGTCCCCGACCTCGAAGTTCGTCCTGTGGTCCTTGATGAGCCGGTACGGTGCGAGGACGTAGGAGCGGATCTGCGATCCGAACCCGATCTCCATCTTCGTGCCCGCGCGCGCGTCGTTCTTCGCCTGCAACTCTTCGAGCGCCCTCTGGTAGAGGCGCGACCGGAGAACCTTCATCGCAGAGTCCTTGTTCTTGTGCTGCGACCTCTCGTTCTGGCACTGGACGACGAGCCCGCTCGGCAGGTGCGTGATCCGGATCGCGGACTCCGTCTTGTTGACGTGCTGGCCGCCCTTGCCGCCGGCGCGAAACGTGTCGATCCTGAGGTCCTTGTCGTCGATGTCGACTTCGATCGTGTCGTCGATCTCCGGCGAGACGTAGACGGCCGCGAAGGACGTGTGCCGGCGCGCGGCCGCGTCGTAGGGCGAGATGCGCACGAGGCGGTGGACGCCGCGTTCGGCCTTCAGGTGCCCGTAGGCGTACTCGCCCTCGAAGCGGAGCGTCGCCGTCTTGATCCCCGCGTCGTCCGCATAAGTGACCTCGAGGACGTCCGTCTTCCACCCCTTTCGCTCGCCGTAGCGGAGGTACATCCGCATAAGCATGTCGGCCCAGTCCTGCGCCTCGGTGCCGCCCGCGCCGGCGTGGATCTCGAGGATCGCGGGGAGGGGATCCTCGTCGTTCGTGAGCTTGAACGTGAGCTCCTTCGCACGCGCCCAGGGACCGATCGTCGCGAGCGCGCTGTCGGCGTCCTTCTCGACGGTCTCGCCGGATTTCAGGAATTCCGCGAGGATCTCGAGCTCCTCCTGCCGTTCCTTGAGATCCTTGTCGTCGGCGAGGATGCGCTCGGAGCGCTTCAGCTTGCGAAGCGTGTCCTGAGCCTCGAGCGCGTTCGACCAGAACCCCGGCTCACCCGTCTTCCGCTCCAGCTCGGCCTTCTCGCGCTCCGCCTTGCGGACGTCAAAGGTAGCCCCGGAGGGAGCTCACGGACGACGCGAGTTCGAGCAGGCGCTCAATGCGTTCTTCGTTCACGTGTTTCCTCTCGGCGGCACGGGGGACGTGGCCGCCACGGGACCCCGGGGCGAGGGGAACCGCGCGCGGAGGATACCGGCGAGAAGGCCGGCCGCGCAAACCCAGACGATCGCATCGCCGAGGGCGACGGCGGGCGGCGTCGAGAGCATCCGGAAGACGGGCGCCGCGAACGCGCCCTTTCTCCCGGCCGGCAGAGACACGAGGACGCGGCCGTCCGGGTTCACGGCGCCGCTGATTCCCGTCACGGCCGCACGCAGGAGCGGCCGCCCCGTCTCCACGGCTCGGAGGACCGCGGACTGCCAGTGCTGCCGCTGGGCCCCCGCGCGGCCGTACCAGGCGTCGTTCGTGAGCGTGAAGAGGACGTCGGCGCCGGCGCGCGTCTCGGCACGCGTGATCCACGGGTAAACGACCTCGTAGCAGACCGCGCCCCCGAGCCTCCAGTCGCCGAGCCGCAGCAGGACGGTCCCTGTCCCCGGCGTGAAGCCTCCGGGCACGGCCCGTGTGATCGGCTTGATGAGACGCAGGACGGGCGCGAGCGGCACGTACTCGCCGAACGGCACGAGGCGCTGCTTGAAGTACGGCGGCAGCACGGGCCCGTCCTTCGTCACGAGGAGGGCGGCGTTGTAATAGGGCGCGTCCTCGTCCGCGGGAGCGTCGGACCACGCGGTGCTCATGAGGATCGCGACGTCGAGCTCCCGGCAGAGACGGAGGACGCGCTCGCGGTACGGCCCGTTGAACGACCACGCGTAGGGGGACGCGCTCTCGGGCCACAGGACGAGGACGGGACGGTCGACGCGGCAGAGCTCGCGCGTCTGCTCCTCGAGATCGCGCTGGATGCGCGCGGCGGTTCCCCGGTCCCAGCGGAGATCCTGCTCGACGTTCGGCTGGACGACGCCCACCCGGAGGACCTCGTTCGAGGGACGCGGGCGGGAAGGGTGCGCCGCCGCCCCCGCGAGCGCGCCGATCGCCGCCGCGAGAAGCCAGACGAGCCGCGTGTTGCGCGATGGCCTCGTCCCGGCGACGAAGAGAGCCGCGTTCAGGGCCGCGACGAGAAACGACGTGAAGTACGCCCCGCCGATCGCGGCGGTTCCGAGGAGGACCGGGACGTCCGCGAGCGGGTTCGCGAGGAGGTTCCAGGGAAACCCTCCGAAGGCCCAGAAGTACGTCCGGAACGCTTCCTGGACGACCCACGCCGCCGCGAACGCGAACACGACGGCGATCCCGGAACGTGGCCGCGCCGCCGCGTAGAGCGACGCCATGAGACCGAACGGCACCGCCATGAGGCCGGCCGAGAGCGCGAGCGCGAGGCCCGCGAGCGGCAGCCCGACGCCGCCGAAGCGGTGAACCGTGTATGCGATCCACGGGATCGAGACGAACCAGAACGTTCCGCCGAAGACGAAACCCGGAAGGAACGCCCGGCGCCACGGGAGGCCGTCGAGCGCGGCGAGAAACGGGATCAGCGCGACCGGCAGGAGAGGGAGAATCGAGAAGTTCGGAAAACACAGAGCCAGCAGCACGCCGGAGGCGAGGGAAAAGAGAAGACGGGGATATTTCTTAGAAGGTAGGAGAGGCAGCATACGCCGGTCCTGCGATCCCCATTTGCATCGAGTTCAGTCTAGCGGTTCGTCGCCGAGGGACGGAAAATGGCGCCACCTGATGCGCTTCGTCCCCGGCGTTCCTCTCGTCGCCCTCGGCCTCGCGGCAGCGCCCGCGCTGGCCGCGCAGCCGATTTCAGCCCGCCCCCAGCCGACGCCGCGCCCGAACGCGGCGCTCGCGGACGTCTCTCGGTACTACGACGCGATGGAGCAGAACGTCGAAGTGCAGTTTGCGAAGCTGAAGAAGCAGGCGAAGGACGACATCGACGCTCTGGAAAGCAAGATCAAGGAGATCGACCGGCAGATCGCGTCGCTGAAGGAGCGGGCGGGGAAGATCGTCCAGATCGCCGCGAAGATGGACGCGCTGCTGCCGAAATTCATGGCCGCCCTGGGACGCGATACGGGCGGCAGGACGGGTCGCGCGGCGTCGTCCAAGCGGGACCAGGTCGCCGCACAGCTCAGAACGGAGCTCGCCGGCCTGGGCGTCGTCGTCTCTCCGGATCAGCTGTCGAAGATCGTGGATGGTCTCGAAAAGGGTGGCCGCGCGGGGATGGCGCAGGCCGTCTTCCTCTGTACCGCGATCGCGGAAGCCGACTTGAAACGGATCGACGACCAGCTCGGATCTGCGGCCGCGGCGAAGCAGGACCAAAAAACCCGGATCGCGGCCCTCGACAAGCAACTCGCGAAACTCGAAGCGGACAGGCAGAAGGCCATCGCCGCCCTGAAGGCGCAGAAGGAGAAGGCGCTGAAGAACGTTCCGACCGCCACGCCGACGCCGAGTCCGAGGCGCTGACGAAAGGGACTCTCCGAGAAGGCACCCGCACGGCGAGCGCCGCCAAAGCCGAACTTACTTTCTAAGAAGCTCTTCCGCGCGGTAACTCGACCGCACGAACGGCCCCGCGAAGACCGCCGTGAACCCCATCTCCATTCCACGCGCTTCCAGCGCCGCGAAGCGTTCAGGCGTGGCGTACTCCACCACCGGCAGGTTCCACGCGGACGGGCGGAGGTACTGCCCCACCGTGACGACGTCGACGCCAGCGTCGCGCAGCGCGCGGAACACGTCGAGGACCTCCTCGTCGCGCTCGCCGAGGCCGAGCATGAGGCCCGACTTCGCCGTCATCGCGAGATGCCGTGACTTGACGCGGCCGAGGAGGTCCAGCGAGCGCCGGAAATCGGATTTGGGCCTCACGGCCGGGTAAAGGCGCGGAACCGTCTCGACGTTGTGGTTGTAGACGTCCGGTCCCGCGTCTGCGACGCGGTCGATCTGCTCGGCGTTCCCCTGGAAGTCCGGCGTGAGAACCTCGACGGTGCGCGCCGGCTCGTCGTCCTTCAGCGCGCGGACGACCGCCACCCAGTGTGCCGCGCCGCCGTCCGTGAGGTCGTCGCGGTCGACCGACGTCACGACGACGTGCGCGAGCCCCATGTCGCGCGCCGCGGCCACGAGACTCGCCGGCTCGAGCGGGTCGAGAGGCGCGGGGCGCCCGGATGTGATGTGGCAGAAGCCGCACGCGCGCGTGCAGACGTCGCCCGCGATGAGGAAAGTCGCCGTCCTCCTCTCGAAGCATTCCGTGCGATTCGGGCAGCGCGCCTCCTCGCAGACGGTGGAGAGCTTCCCGAGGCGCATCCGCGCCTTGATCGCGTGCAGGTCTTCGAGGCGGAGCTTCTTCGCGCGGATCCACGGCGGCAACGCCGGCTCGCCGCGCACGGGCAGGGGCCGACTCACGGCACCACGAGCGGCAGGTTCTTGATCTGCTTGTCGGTCGCCTTGATCTTCTTCGCGAGCGCCTCGGCCTTCGCGTGGTCCTTGATCGGCCCCACGTGGACGCGGAACCACCCCGGCTTGCCGGGAATGACGGCGACGTCGGCGTTGAACCCTTCGCTCTTCAGGCGCTTGGCGAGCTCGTCCGCGGAAGCGGCGTTCTTCGTCGCGAGAATCTGCACGTAGAACGGCCCCTTCGGCGCCGGCTTCGCGGCCGGTTTCGCGGCCGGTTTCGCCGGGGGCGCCGGCTTGTGCGTCGGGGCGGGAGCGGCCGTGGGCGTCGGAGGAACCGCGGTCGGGACGAGCGTCGGCGCCGGCCCGGCGGCCTTCTTCGCCTCCCGGGCCTCTCTCTCCTCCGCGGCGGCGGCCCTCTTCTCCTCGGGCTTGATTCCGAGTGCGTCGTCGGCCTTCCGTTCCTCGCGCGGGGTCTCGGCGGGCGCCAGGGTCGGAACCGGGATGTCGGAGGCGGAGGCGATCACGGCCGCGGGACCGCCGGGCCCCGTGCGTGCTGCCGCGCCCGTCTTCATCCCGAAGAAGAAAGAGAGCCCGAGCGCGGCGAGGAGAAGGAGGAAGAACGCACCGGCCTGACGGCCGGTGATCGAGATCTGGTAGTGGACGGGCGCGGGGGCCTCGTGAGGACCCTCGGGACGGTCGTCGAGTCCCAGCCCCGCCATCAGGCCTTGTCCTTCTTGAGGAACGCGCTCACGAGGTCCATCGGCAGCGGGAAGATGATCGTCGAGTTCTTCTCCGAGGCGATCTCCGTGAGCGTCTGCAGGTATCGAAGCTGCAGAGTCGCCGGCTCGCGCCCGATGATCTCCGCGGCCTCGGAGAGCTGCTTGGACGCCTCGAACTCGCCGGACGCGTGGATGATCTTTGCCCGCTTCTCGCGCTCGGCTTCCGCCTGCTTCGCCATCGCGCGCTGCATCTCGATCGGGAGGTCGACGCCCTTCAGCTCGACCATCGACACCTTGATCCCCCACGGGTCCGTGTGCTTGTCGAGGATCTCCTGCAGGCTCTCGTTCAGCTTGTCGCGGGAGGACAGCAGCTCGTCGAGCGTCGCCTGCCCGAGGATCGATCGCAGCGTCGTCTGCGAGAGCTGGGACGTCGCGTAGAGGTAGTTCTCGACCTTGACGACCGCCTTCGACGGGTCCATCACGTGGAAGTACACGACCGCGTTGACCTTCACGGACACGTTGTCGCGGGTGATGACGTCCTGCGGCGGGACGTCGAGGACGACGGTCCTCAGCGAGATCCGGATCATCGTCTCGAACGGCCAGAAGATGAACGTCAGGCCGGGTCCCTTTGGCTGAGGCGAGAGGCGGCCGAGCCAGAACGTGACCGCCCGCTCGTACTCGTTGAGGATGTTGATCCACTTCGAGATGAAGATGATCGCCACGAAGACGACCGGGACGATCAACGCGAGGTTGTTCATGTGAGCTCCTGGCCCGCCATGCGGGCCGGCCGCACGACGAGCGCGAGGCCTTCGATGCCGACGATCTCCACGAGGTCGCCGGCGGCTACCGGGACGGCGGAATGCGCCTCCCAGAGCGCGCCGTCGGCGAAGACCTTGCCGGACGGGGCGATCGGGGTGCGCGCGGGGACGACCTGACCCACGAGGACGCCGACGCCCGTCCGGTCGGGCAGGCGCTTCATGGCCAGGGCCTTGAACGAGAGGACGGCGAGGATCGCGGCGGTCGCGACGGCGGCCGCGGTCAGGAGCGCAAACTCGCCGCGCGGGGCTCCGGCCTGCTCCGGGAACAGCAGGATCCCGCCGAGCACGATCGCCGCGGCGCCCCCGATCGCGAGAATGCCGTGGGCCGCGAGCTTCACCTCGAGGAAGAAGAAAAGGGCTCCCACGAGGAGAAGCGCGACGCCGGCCGCGTTCACGGGCAGGACCGACATCGCGAACAGGGCGAGGAGGAGCGCGATGGCGCCGAGAACTCCCGGGAGCACGCCCCCCGGGTGCGACAGCTCCGAGTAGAGGCCGACGAGCCCGATCAGGAACAGGATCCCCGCGAGCGCCGGGCTCGCGAGGACGCCGAGGATGCGCTCGCGGCGCGTCATCGTGATCGCGACGGCCGAGAGGCCGGCCGTCCGGAGGACGACGTCGGGCTTGCCGACCCGCTTCACCGTCCGGCCGTCCAGCTGGGCGAGGAGGTCCTTCTCGTCGCGCGCGACGACCTCGATCAGCTTCTTCTTCAGGGCCTCGGTCTCCGAGTACGAGGCCGCCTCGCTCACGGCCTTGACGGCGTCCTCTACGGGCCGCCCGCGCGGTTCGGTCACGGAACGGAGCAGCGCCGACACGTCCTGCCCCGCCTTCTTCGCGAGCGTCTTCGGCAGGTCCTCGCCCGCGCCTCCCACGGGCGACGCCGCGCCGGCGTTCGTGCCGGGCGCCATCGCCGCGACGTCGCAGGCCATGAGGACGATGAAGCCGGCCGACGCCGCCTGTGCGCCCGGCGGCGCGACCCAGCCCACGACCGGGACCGGCGACGCGAGGATCGCCTGCGCGATCGTCCGGGTCGAATCGAGGCGGCCGCCGGGAGTGTCGATCCTCAGGACCACGAACGGCGCCCCGCTCTTCTCGGCATGCTTCAGGACGCGCGAGACGAACGCGGCGCTCACGGCGTGGATCTCGGTGTTCAGATCCGCGACGACGACCGGCGCCGCGGCCGGTGCGGAACGCGCGGGCGGGGCCGCGAACGCCGCGAGCGCGCCGGACAGCAGGAGGATCGCGGCGCTGCGCACGCGGAGATTATAGGTTCGTGTGCTAGAACGCGCCCGTGCGCTGGAAGCCGGTCGACGCCCTGACGTCGCTGTTCGCGGCGGCGCTGGTCGTCGCGGGCCTCGCCAGGTTCCAGGCGCTGGAAGACCGGGGAGTTCTTCTGAGAATGGGCCTGGTGGCAATCGTCCCCGCCGTGGCCGCAAGGCTCCGCGGCCGCAATCCGAACCCCTCTAAGAATCTTCAAATTCTCCTGGACTATTACGTCATCGCCTGCATCGTCGTGATCTTCGACGGGCTCGGGCCGCTCATCCGCGCCGTGAACCCCGTCGACAAGGACGCGTATCTCATCGCGTTCGACCGGTGGCTGACGGGAACCGACCCCACGGTCGCGCTCGAACGCTTCGCGACGCCGCTTCTGTCGGACGTCCTGACGATCTTCTACGCCCTCTACTACTTTCACCCGATCGTCTTCGGGGCGATCGTCCTCCGGGACGACCGCGAGCGCCCGCCCGCCGCCCGCGACTTCGACCGCTACGCGTTCGTCATGGTCTTCGTCTTCTTCGTGAGCTACGTCGGCTACTTCCTCGTCCCGGCCGTCGGCCCGCGCTTCGCCATGCACTACCCCGAACCTCTCCCGCGGGGCACGGTCTCCCGCGTCATCGACGCGACCCTGAACACGCTCGAAAGCAACAAGCGCGACTGCTTCCCGTCGGGCCACACGATGGTCGTGACGGCCGTTCTCCTCGAGGCGGCGCGGCGGTCGAAGAAGACGTTCTGGATCTTCCTGCCGTTCGCGGTCGGCCTCGTCCTCGCGACGGTCTACTGCCGGTACCACTACGTCGCGGACGTCCTCGCGGGCCTCACACTCGCCTTCCTGACCGTCCCGCTCGGGAACGCGCTCTACAGGCGCTTCTCGACGAGCCGGTAGCGCCGGTAGATCCGGCCGCCGAAGACCTCGAGCGGGCGCTGGATGTCGAGGTTGTCCTCGAGGAGCCAGGAAAACTCGGCCTCGCGGTACTTGAGCCGCACGCCTTCCTTCATCGCCTCGAAGTAGAGAAGCGCGTCGAACCCGCGGCGCCGGTACTCCGGCAGGATCCCGAGTGCGAGCGTCCGCACGCGGTCGATCTTCTTCTTCAGGAGCAGGAACTTCAGCCACCCGAACGGCAGGAGCGAGCCGTGCAGCTCCTTCAGGACGAGGTTGTAGTCCGGGAGCGCGAGGTGGAAGCCGACCGGCTTGCCGTCCAGCTCGACGAACAGCACCCACGGCGGGTAGAGGATCGGCTTGAGCTTCTTCGCCATCGCGTCGATCTCCTCCGACGTCATCGGCACGAAGCCCCAGTTCTTCTCCCACGAACGGTTGTACAGGTCCTTCACGATCGCGAGGTCGTCGTCGAACCTGTCCATCCGGATCGGGCGCACGACCGCGCGGCCCTTTTCGCGCTTCTTCACGATGTCGTTCAGGCGCTTGAGGCGCTCGAAGGACCTCTCGTCCACCGGCGCAAGGATCGCGACGAGGTCCTTCACCTTCGCATACCCGGCCGCCTCGAAGAGGTCGAGGTAGTACGCCGGGTTGTACGTCATCATGATGTACGGAATGCCCGGGTCGCTCTCGGCGGGCACGAGCGCGCCGGCTTCGTCGTTCAGCGAAGGGTTCACCGGCCCGCGGAGAAGCGAGGCCCCCGGCAGAACGCCGCGCACCCACGTCTCCGCCTCGCGGAACAGCGCCGCCGCGACCTCCCGGTCGTCTTCACTCTCGAAGAATCCGAAGAACCCGATCTTCTCCTCGTGGACCCGGTTGTGCTCGTCGTCCACGATCGCGGCGATCCGCCCCACGACCTTCCCGTCGCGCCGCGCGAGGAAGAGCCGGCGCTTCGCGTGCTTCCAGAACGGATTCTTGGCCGTGTCGAGCATCCAGCGGACGTCGGACTTCAGCGGCGCCGCCCAGTCCTTGGTCGCTCGCGTAGAGGCGGTACGGGAGGTCGACGAAGGCCTTGAGGTCGGATGACGAGGAAACGGGAGCCACGCGCAAGGCCGTCGAATCGCTCACCTTCGTCCATCCCTCCGCGCTGCGGACGGTCTCACACCGGTTCCGGGCGATCAAGCGTGACCCGGGAGGGCCTCACGCGACCGTCTTCGTGGTCGATCCTCCCTCAACGGCGGCCCGGAACACGAACGTCACGAGACCGAGCCTCACTTCGTCCCCGTCGACCAGCGAAACCGGGCCCGAGACACGGATGCCATCTACGAACGTTCCGTTCTTGCTCCCAAGATCCGTGAGGATCATTGTCCTGCCATCCCTCCTCAGGTGCGCATGCTGGCGGGAGACGGACGCGTCATCGATCGTCCCCGGCAGGCCCGGCTCGCGTCCAAGGACGAGCTCGGTTGAGACGACGACGATCTCTGTCGTTCCGCGCACGAGCCGTGGAAGCGACGCGCGCGGCGCGGGCGCTCCATCGACCGCGAGCGCGTACCCGAATCCGTGGATCGTCCGGATCGGCCCGCGGCGTCCGGTCTGCCCGAGCTTCGTCCGAAGCTCCTTCACGAGGCTCGTGAGACTCGCCTCGGTGACGATCGTCCGCGGCCACAGCGCCTCGTGGATCTCGTCCTTGGAAACGGCGCCCGGTCGCCTCGAGACAAGGAGCGACAGGAGTTCGAATTCCTTCGTGGGAAGCTCGACGGCGCCGCCTGCGCCGATGAGCTGGCGACGATCCGCATCGAAGACGAGAGGCGCCGATCGAGACCTGCGGCGGGGGATCCGGACTTTCACGCATCAGGAAATCCCCACGATTCTATGAGGACTTCCGCCGCTTCGTGGCGCCAGATTTGGACGGGCATCGTCGATAGTGGGTTCAGTACGCAAAATGGTATCTTTGGAGGAGATTCCGAACAATGAAACGATCTCCTGAGTCGGCTCGCGATCGCCGGGCTGCTCGCCTCTGATTCCGGCGTCCGCCCTCGCGCAGGCGTTTACCCTGCCCCGGGAGTCGGGTCTCGGACACGTGCGCGCTCCAGTACTACGACGACACCGGCCGCCGGTTCAGCGATGGAACCCGCATGTCGATCGGACGAACGGAAACGGTGACCGTTCTCGTCGAGGCGGACTACGGCGTGACGGATCGCTGTCCGCGACGCTCGGCGTCCCGTACATCTTCGCGAGGTACAGCGGCGATACGCCCCCGCAGTTCCTCCCCTACAACTACGCGGCCAACGACGAGTGCCACTGCTGGCATTCGACGTTCCAGGATTTTGCCCTCACGGCCCGCTATCGCCTCGGCGACGACCCGTGGGCCGTGACGCCCCTCGTGAGGCTCGTCGAACCCAGCCATGACTACCCCTATCAGGGGGAGGCGGTCGTGGGATTCGATCGCAGGGAGATCGCGGTCGGCGTCAACGCGTCCGTGAGACTCGTGGGCCTCCTGCCAAAGGCCAGTCTCCAGGCCGGCTACACGTACTCGTTCGTCGAGAAGTTTCTCGGGATTCCGAACGATCGGAGCAACGGCACAGTCGAGATCGGGTACGCCGTGACGCGCCGGCTCTACGTCCGCGCGACCGGCATCTGGCAAGTGCACGCATGGTGGCTTGAGGGTCGGCTCTCCGAGTGGAGCATCCGTTCCCCTTCCCGGGCGAGGTGACATCCTCAATACCCCCGAGCGAATCCACGAGTTTCACCGCTTCTTTCGCAACAACTACTGGCAGGCAGGAGGCGGGGTCTCTTATTCGATGGGCTCTTTCGACGTCTTCGCCTCGTTCACGAAGTACGTCTGGGGGAAAGACACTCACGACGGGCAGGCCTACACCGTCGGCGCGACGTGGTATTTCGGTGGCACGAAGTGACGCGGAGCAGGCTTTTTTGTTAGTCTGCTTACAGGCTGAGACCGGCTCTCGACCGGCCGTGCGGGCTTGGGAGGGTTTCATGAGATACCGCGTTGGTGTGATCGGTCTCATCGGCGTCGCGGGGCTCTGCGCGGGCACCAGTCTCCTCGCCTGCGGCGACAAGTTCCTCGTGGCCGGGCGCGGCGCACGCTTTCAACGTGGAGGCACGCGCGTGTCGGTCGTGATCTATGCGCCACTGTCCTCCACCCTGAGAAGCGGACAGCGGAATCTGTCCGTCGACGGCGTCCTGAGCCGCGCGGGTTACCACCCCGCCGTCGTCGCCTCTCCGGAAGAGCTGGGCAGAATCCTCAAGGACGGGAACCCGGGCATCGTCCTCGTGGACGTCGCGGACGCGCGGACCGTAGAAAGACTGGTGCCGCCCGGAGCCCACGGTCCGGTCATCGTCCCCGTGCTTTCCAAACGCGTCCCGCCAGGAAGTCACGGCGGCCCGCAAGACGTGGGGGGTCGCGCTGAAGTCGCCCGCGAGCGGCGATTCTCTCCTCGATGCCGTCGACGAGGCGGTCGACCTGCACGCGAAGGCCCGAAAGGCCGCCAACCCGAAGCTCTGAGGGCGCGAGCGGAGACCCGCTTCAGGGGATCCCGACCTTCTTGACGAGAGCCGCGAACCGGGCGTCGTCCCGGATCCGGTCCCAGGCCGTGTCCACTTTGAGAAGGACGATCCCGGGGGAGTGCTCCACAAACGCCGCCTCGAGGTGCTGGAACGCCTTCTCCTTCTCCCCCACCTCTGCTTCCAACCGCGCCAGATCGAGCGGAGAGACGTACCGTTCCTTCGCGAGGGCCCGCAGATCACCGAGCCGAACCCGGGCCACCACGACCTGCGCGTTCTCGTAGTCCTTCTCGGTGCTGCGCCGCCGCGAGCGCCTTCACGCCGTCGTCCTCCCCGGTGAGCTCGTATGCCTTGCGAAGGGCGGCGATCGCGCCCGCCACGTCGCCCTGGCGCCTCAGAACCTCGGCCAGGCCGAACCACGCCCGCGGGTCCGAAGGTTCGGCTTCCATGGCGGCTCGGTAGCGGCCGATCGCATCCTCGAACCGCCCGGCCTTTGCGAGGTAGTCGGCCGTGTCGATCGTCAAGCTCAGGTTCCCCGGGTCGACCCGCCGCGCCTTCTCGATCACCGCGAGCGCCTCGTCGGTTCGGCCGCTCGCCCAGAGGAGGAGGCGCGAAGACTTGCCCTCTTACTCCCGATCGGCCCCGCCCCGGCGCTCGATCTCCCGGAACTCCCGTTCCGCACCGGCCCAGTCCCAGTCGGAAAAGAACCGGGGGATCGCGAGGCGCGGCGCGCGCCTCCGTGAACCCCGGGTCGAGAGCGAGAGCTTTTCGCGCTCCCTCGTTCACTCCTGCCAAGGCTTCGGCGGGCGGGATGTAACCGTCCATGGCCATCAAGCCATACGTGTCCGACACGCCCAGTTGGGCCCGCGCGAAGCTCGGGTCTTTCGTGACCGCCTGGAGAAAGAACCTGCCTCGCCTGAAGGTATCCCTCCTCGGTGTCCTTGCTTGCGGCGTAGCGCGCCTTGAGGAAGAGCTCGTAGGCCTCGGGGTTCTCGGTGCCGTGTCGGCCCAGGGTGCGCTTCTCGGGCTCCGTGAGGCGAAGGCGGAGCCCGGCGGAGATGTCCGACGCGATCTCGTCCTGCACGTGGAGCAGGTCCGCAAACGGCCGGTCGTAGTTGGCGCCCCAGAGGCGCGCGCCCGACGCGACGTCCATCAGCTCCGCGGATATAGAGAGGCGGTCTTCCCGCCGTGAAATCGTTCCCGTGAGGACGGCTCCGACGCCCAGTTTCCGCCCCACCTCCTGCGGATTCGTGGTGCCCTTGAAGCGAAAGACCGTAGCGCGGGCCATGACCCTCAGGGCCGGCAAGCGAGTCATCTGCTCGATCAGGCTCTCGGTGATGCCGTCGCTCAGGTACTCGCTGTCGGGATCGCGAGTTCCGTTCTCAAAAGGCAGGACGGCGAGCGATTCGATCGCAGCATGGCCGGCTCGTTGGCGGATCCAGAGCGCCGCTCCGAGAGCCACGATCGCGCCCAGAGCCAGGAGCCCAAGGACGGCCGGCGTCGCAAGGCGGCGCCTGGGGCGAGGCGGAGGTTCGACGGTGAGACCGAGATCCGACGGACCGTGTGCGTCCGAGGTCTGGTCCGCGAGGTACTTGACGTCGCGGGCGAGGTCGCGGGTTGCGCTGTACCTCTCGTCCGGGCTCTTGGCGAGGCATCGCCCGACGACGCGCCGCACGCGTGCGGGAATCGGCGATTCGACGGAGGAGAGAAGCGGCGGGTCCTCCCTCATGATCGCCACGAGCGTCTCGGCGGGGGTGGCCTTCCTCCAGGCCCGGCGCCCGGTCACGAGCTCGTAGAGGATCGTGCCGAAGGAAAACTGGTCCGAGCGGAAGTCCACGATGCTTCCCGCGGCCTGCTCGGGCGACATGTAGCCGACGGTTCCGAGAAGCGTGCCCGCCTCGGTGGCAGGCGCCGCGGACATCGTCGTCTCGTTGTCACCTTGGGAACCGGCGAGCGGCGAGGTCTTGGCGAGGCCGAAATCCAGGATCTTGACGACGTTGTCCGTCGTCAGGATCACGTTCTCGGGCTTCAGATCCCGGTGGACGATGCCTCTGGCGTGCGCGGCGGCCAGGCCGTCGGCGATCTGGGTGGCGATCTGGAGCGCCTTCGAAAGCGGGAGCCCGCCACCGTCGAGGAGCTGCCTGAGGTTGACGCCCTCGAGAAGCTCCATCGACAGGTACGTCCGCCCGCCGTCCTCGCCGATGTCGTAGACCGTGACGATGTTCGGATGGTTGAGCGCCGACGCCGCACGCGCCTCGGCGCGAAAGCGCGCGACGCGGCCCGTGTCGCGAACCATTTCGTCCGGAAGAACCTTGAGCGCGACGTCGCGCCCGAGCCGCGGGTCCCGCGCGCGCCAGACTTCGCCCATGCCGCCGGCGCCCAGCGGCGCGACGATTTCGTAGGGGCCGATCTTCGAGCCCTCGCGGAGAGGCATGAGAGATCGGCCAATTATGGCTGAACTCGGGCTTCAGATTCGCCAGGAGTGATTTTCGGCCAATGGCACGCGTGAATCCTCAGAAAACGCTCAGGACTTGCCGAGGACTTCGGGGTCCTCGCGGCACACCGTTTCCTCGGAGAACAGCGCAACACAGTTGTTCGGAAAGCAGGGAGCAATGAAAGCAGCCGGAGCAGACTCCGCCCGATCCCGAGCGCCTCCGCGCGATTGAAATCGCACAAATGCCCGAAGGCAATCAGCCCGTAAGAACCAGACCATCCGCACTGTCATTCATGGCGCGACGCTTCATCAACAGAAAGGGAGAATCTCATGAGGTCCATCGTCAAGACCGCGGTCATCGGTGTTCTCGCGATCGCTTTGCACGGGACTGTCTTTGTCTCGAAGGCCGCCGCCCAATGCGGCTATTCCCAGTGGAACGCGACAGAAGCCCTCCAGCCTCTGTCACCGGAAGGGATGGTTCAGCCAGAGCCGGCAGCGCTTTCGCGGGCGGCGGACAACGAAAGCTCCGACGGCCAGATCGTAGGGTTCTGGAAGTTCCAGTTCGTGTCCCAGGGAAGTTCCGGCATCCCCGACGGCACCGTCGTCGACAATGGCTTCACGCAGTGGCACAGCGATGGGACCGAGATCACGAATTCCTTCCGTCCCCCTTCGACCGGTAATTTCTGTCTCGGCGTATACCAGCGGACCGGATCGTCCGCCTACCTGCTGAATCACTTTGCGCTGGGCTGGGATCCTCTTGGGAATTTCATCGGCCCGGTTCAGATAAAGGAAAAGGTCACGTTGAGCCACAACTCAAATCAATTCACGGGGACCTTCACGATCGATCAATTCAACCCCGCGGGGAACGTCCTCGCCCACGTCCAGGGCCAGGTCACGGCAACGCGCATCACCGTCAACACCCCTCTGGGGAACTGGTTCTAGCGCGGACGAAGCCGTGCCGGGTCCAGCAAGGGCAAAGAACTCCTTGCCGGAAGACATCGGAACGATGCCGGGGTGGCAGGGCTGCTACCAACGCCGCCTCGGCAGTTTCGGACCGGCAGATGCGCTCCCGACCGCCGCTACGACACCAGCCCGAGCTCGCGGCCGACCTTGTGGAACGCCTCGACGGCCCGGGTGAGGTGCGCGCGCGTGTGCGTCGCCATGTAGGACGTCCGGATGAGCGCGCGCCCCGGAGGCGAGGCCGGGCTCACGACGGCGTTCACGAACACGCCCTCGTCCTCCAGCCGCTTCGCCATCTTGAAGGCAACGAGGTCAGGGCCGACGACGATCGGGATGACGGGCGTCGAGGAGTCGCCGCAGTCGAAGCCGATCGCGCGCAGCGCGGTGAGCATGAACCGCGTGTTCTCCCAGAGTCGGTCGCGGCGCTCCGGCTCGCTCTCGATGATGTCGAGGGCGGCGAGGACGGCTGCCACGGACGCGGGCGGCGGCGCCGCCGTGAACATGAGCGCCCGCGCGCGGTGCTTGACGAACTTGATGACGTCCGGCTCGCCGACGACGAAGCCGCCGACGGTTGCGAGCGACTTCGAGAACGTGCCCATGATGAGGTCGACCCGGTCTTCGACGCCGAAGTGCTCCGCCGTCCCGCGCCCGTGCGCGCCGAGGACGCCGACGCCGTGCGCATCGTCCACCATGATCGCCATGTCGTAGTCGTCGCAGATCCGGACGTAATCCGGCAGCGGCGCGATGTCGCCCTCCATCGAGAAGACGCCGTCGATGACGAGCATGCGCCCGCTGCGGTCCCCGTTCAGCGCGAGGAGGCGCCTCAGGTCCGCCGGATCGTTGTGCTTGAACTTCTTGACCTCGGCGCCGACGGCGAGCCGGGCGCCGTCGAAGATGCAGGCATGGTCCTGCCGGTCGAGGTAGATCGAGTCGCCCTTCCCCGCGAGCGAGGAGATGACGCCGAGATTCACGCCGAACCCGGTCGAGAACGTGACGCACGCGGGCTTCTTCATGAACCCGGCGAGGCGCTCCTCGAGCTCGACGTGGATGTCGAGCGTGCCGTTCAGGAGGCGACTGCCTGCACACCCGGCGCCGTACTTGCGGACCGCCGCGATCGCCCGCTCCTTGATCTTCGGATGGGAGGTCAGGCCGAGGTAGTTGTTCGACCCCAGCATGACCATCTCGCGCCCCCCCATCATCACGACGGGGTCCTGGCCGGACTCGATGGTCCGGAAGAAGGTGAAGAGACCGGCCGCCCGGAGCTCGTCCGGGGCCGTATAAGTCCGACATTTCTCGAGAATCGACCGGGTTTCGACGGCGGGGGACTCCACGCGCGAACCCGCGGGCATCGTTTCACCGATTGCGGCGCCGGGACGCCGCGCCGTTCGAGGCTCTGTCATCTGGTCTCCCCTTCCCGGATTTTACCACCCCGGTCCGCGATCCATCCGCGCGCGACGTACCAGTCCCAGGTCAGGCGGGCTCCCGTCCGAAAATCGGTCCGAAACGGTTGCCCCAGAGCAACTTGCGACTCGGCGACGTCGCAGAGCCAGGCCTCCTGCAGCATCTCTTCGGCCTTCTCGGAGTTGAATACCGGCGGAGCCTTCCCGAACCTCGACAGGGCTCCGGCGATGTGACCCGCGCCACGGATCAGGGCCGCCGGAACGGGAACCCGGAACGGCCGCCGGATCGGGAGTCCGGCGAGCGTTTCTCCGATCGCCGCGTAATCCAGGACCTCCGGGTGGGCCACGAAAAAGGTCTCCTGGCGGGGCCCGCGGGAGATCGCCCCGAGGACGGCTGCGGCCACGTCCGGGCCGTAGACCATCTGGATGCGTGGCCTGCCGCCCGCGAGGACGGGCACGATTCCGCGCGACGCGGCCACGAAGAGGTCGCGGATCGCCGTCTCACGCGGGCCGTAGACGGCGCACGGCCTCAGGATCGTGAACGGGACGCCGGAACGCCGCAGGGCGTCCTCGCCGGCGAGCTTGGACCGGCCGTAGGAGGACATGGGGCGCGGATCGTCGGACGTCTTGACGGGCGTCCCGTTCCGGCTCGGCCCGCCGGCCGCCTGGGACGACACGAGGACGACGTGAGCGAGCGGCGCCTGCTCGAGCGCGGCGGCGGCGATGTTCTCCGTGCCCGCGGCGTTCGCGGCCATGTACTCGGCTTCGCTTCGGGCCGAGGTCTTTCCCGCGACGTGGACGACGGCGGCGGCGCCCTCGACGAGGGCCGGCAGCGTCGCGGGATCGCGGACGTCTCCCTTCACGAGATCCACGTTCTTGCTCTTCAGCCACGCGACGTCGTCCGGGCGCCGCACGAGGGCGCGCACGCGAAACCCTGCCGCCAGGAGGGCGTCCGCGACGTGGCTGCCGACGAAGCCCGTGCCGCCCGTCAGCGCGACGAGGTCGCCCGTGCGCATCTTCCGACTCTATCGCAGGGCTAGAATCCGCGGCGACCATGAGACAGCTCGCTTCCGTCGTCGCCGCGACCCTCGCGCTCGCCCTTCCCGCCGTCGCGCTCGAAACGCCGCGAAAGGTCGTCGACTACGACATCAAGGTCTCTCTCGACCCCGCGACGAAGCTCGTCGAAGGGTCCGAGACGCTCAAGTGGACGAATCCCGGAGACGGCCCCGTCGGCGAACTGCGCTTCCACCTCTACTGGAACGCGTTCCGCAACGACCGCTCGACGTTCTTCAAGGAGTCCGGCGGCCAGCTCCGCGGCGACAAGGCCGACACGCGCAAGGGCTGGGGCTACACGGACGTGACCTCGATGACGTGGAACGGGGCCGAGCTCATGAAGGGCGCCCGCTTCGAGAGCCCGGACGACGGCAACGCCGACGACCGCACGGTCCTCGTCGTCCCGCTCCCCCGCCCCGTCGCGCCCGGCGAGACGGCGGCCCTTTCGATCGCGTGGAAGGCGAAGGTCCCGAAGGTCCATGCGCGCGCGGGCTACGTCCGCGACTTCTTCATGTTCGGGCAATGGTTCCCGCAGATCGGCGTCTACGAGCCGAAGGGCCGCCGCCGCCGGGTGGAGGCGGGCTGGAACTGCCACGAGTACCACGCGAACTCCGAGTTCTACGCGGACTGGGGCGACTGGAAGGTCGCCATCACGCTGCCCGAGAAGTTCGTCGTCGGGTCGGCCGGGGCCCTCGTCAACACGAAGGCGTCGGGCGGGATGAAGACGCTCACGTTCGAGCAGAAGGCCGTTCACAACTTCGCGTTCACGGCCGACCCGCGTTACGTCGTCGTCGAGGACGTCTTCGATCCCGCGAAGGACATCCCGAAGGACGAGCTCGTTCGCGCCTCGAAGACGCTCGGGCGCTCCGAGGCCGACCTCCTCGCGGGCTTTCACAAGGTCGCGATCCGGCTCTACCTCCAGCCGGACCACCGCGCGTTCGACCGGCGGCACATCGAGGCCCAGAAGTGGGCGCTCGCGTGGACCGGGCTCTGGTGCTTCCCGTATCCGTACGCCCAGATCTCGATCATCGATACGCCCGAAGACGGCATGGGCGCGACGGGCATGGAGTACGAGACGATCTACACGACGCTCTCGTTCGCGTGGATGGCGCGCTGGCCCTTCAAGGACATCTACCTGCCCGAGACGGTCACGATCCACGAATTCACGCACGGCTACTGGATGGGCCTCCTCGCCTCGAACGAGTTCGAGGAGAGCTGGATGGACGAGGGCATGAACACGTTCACCGAGCTCGTCATGGTGGACCGCAAGTACGGCACGTACCTCAAGGTGCCGCCCGGCATCGACTTCACGAACGAGGACGTGAACCGCGCGCAGGCGGCCCTGACCGTCGACCACGACCCGATCCAGTCGTGGGCGTGGAAGTACGCGACGGGAAATTCCTACGGCCGCAACTCGTATCCGCAGCCGGGCACGACGATCCAGCAGGTCCGGCTCCTCCTCGGCGAGGAGACGTTCTGGCGCGCGTTCCGCGGCTACGCGGAGCGCTGGCGGTTCGACTCTCCGACGTCCGAGGACTTCTTCGACTTCATGCGTGCGCCGGGGAATCCGCTCGTCGCGGACCTGATCCAAAAGACGTGGTACGGCCGCGGCTGGGTGGACTTCTCGGTCCTCGCGGCGCAGCACGCATCCGGACGACGGCTTCACGGGCTTACGACGACGCCGACAAGCCCGTCAACTTCGACCCCGACCCGAAGAAGAAGCCGAAGAAGCGGCCGGACGAGAAGGAAGCACAAGGGGCCGTGGCAGTCGGTCGTCGTGGTCGGCCGCGACGGCGACATCGAGATGCCGGCTCACGTCGTCCTGACGCTCAAGGACGGAACGAAGATCGACCGCACCTGGGACGGCGACGGGGGACTGGATCCGGTACCGGGTCACGTCCTCGTCGCCGCTCGTGAAGGCGGAGGTCGACCCCGAGCGCCGGACCGTCCTCGACCGCAACCCCTGGAACAACGCCCGCTACACGCCGCGGTACGAGGGGCCTTCCGCCGCCGCGAAGGGCCGGACGTACGCCCTGCATCTCGTGGAGATCCTGCTCTCCACCGTCTGGGGTGTCCTGTGAGCGCGTTCTCGACCGGCGCCGGCGCCGCCCTCCGCAACCGCCGCCTCGCCGCCGTCCTCTGGCTCTCGCTCCTCGGGTCCGCGCTCGTCACGTGGGGGCCGATCCGGGCTCTCTTCCGCGCCTTCGACGAGGGCGCTTTCCGCGAGGAGCTCGTGAAGGGCTGGGACGGCTGGGGGATCCTCTCCTTCCTCGTGACGCGAAGTGGGCCGAGGTCGGCATCGCCGTCGCCGCGGTCGCGGGCGCCCTCGTCGTCTTCGCGCTCCTCCAGATCTTCCTGACGGGCGGCGTCCTGCGCGCGATCATCTCGGGACGGCCCCGCCCCGTCTTCCGCCTCGTCGTCGCCGAGTCCGCGGGCCTCTTCAAGTCGAACCTGTGGGCGACCGTGCGCTTCGCGATCGCGGCCGCCGTCTGGCTCGGGCTCCTCGTCGCGGGACCCGTTCGCCTTCTCCACAGGCTCGGAAAGAACGCGGCCCCGCACACGTTCCTCCCGGACCTCGCGTTCTGGTGGGCCGTCGTCGGCGGCGCGATCGTCCTCCTGAACGTCGGCCTGAGGTACGACCTCGCGCGCGTCGCGCTCGCGCGCGGCGAGGCCGTGAACGCGCGCGGGGCCTACCGCGTCGCGAAGCGCCGGCTCCGGGGCAGCCGGCCGTCCGCGATGCTTCTCGCCGTCGTCTGGCTCGTGATAGGCATCGCCGTGCAGGCGGCCTTCACGTCGTGGGGCCTCCGCTGGGATCCGCAGACGAACGCGTCTACGCTCGGCCTGTTCGTCTTCCGGCAGTTCGGCTTCTTCGTCCTCGCGATGGTCCGCGTCGGCTTCTGGGGCTCGCTCCTCGCGTGGGAGAACGCCCGGCGCCCGGCGCCGTCGCTGTACGGGATATGAGGGAGAAGAGAGAAGGAAGAAGAGGAAGAGAAGATTTCTTAGAAGGTTGAAGAGGCCGGGGCCACGCAGCGGCGCTTTTCGAGCGCGCCTCGCTCAGTCACCCTTCTAAGAAATCCGAATCCGAAATCCGATCTCTTTCTAGTCCGTCAGCGGCAGCGCGAGCGGCGGCTCGACGTGGAAGTCGAGCCGGGCGATCCGCGCGAGCGCCGCATCGAGCGCGTCCTCGGCGACCGGCTCGAGCGTGATGACGAACGGGAGCGCGCGCTTGTCGTCCCACGGCTCCTGGAAGACGGCCTCGATGTTCGCGCCGTGGTCCGCGAGGACGCGCGCCAGGTCCGCGATGATGCCCGGTCGGTCGCGCACGACGAAGCGAAGCGACCAGGCGGACACGAACTCGGCGGGCCCGGCCGCCTCGCACGGCAGGAGGTCCGCGAACCCCAGCGGAGGCACTCGCGGCTCGCGCGCGGACCGCGCGAACTCGACGACGTCCGCGAGAACGGCCGTCGCCGTCGGATCGCCGCCGGCGCCGCGGCCCGAGAAGACGAACGACCCTCCCGCGGCCGCCTTGACCTCGATCGCGTTGAACGGCCCCGTCACCTTCGCGAGAAGCGACGCCTTCGAGACGAGGTGGGTGCGCACGGAGAGGATGAGGCGGCCCGAGGGCAGCTCGCGCGCGACGCCGAGCTGCCGCGGCGTGCGGCCGAGCCTCTTCGCGTAGAGGAAGTCGCACGGAAGGAGGCGCGTGATTCCCTCGCGCGCGATTTGCGGGACCTGCGCGTGGCGGCCGAACGCGAGCCGGGCGAGGAGCGCGAGCTTGTACGACGCGTCCTCCCCTTCGACGTCGCTCGCGGGGTCGGCCTCCGCGAAGCCGTGGCGCTGCGCGTCCTTCAGGACGTCGGCGTACGCGCGGCCCGTGTCCTCCATCTCCGTGAGGATGAAGTTGCAGGTTCCGTTCAGGATCCCCGCGACGGAGACGACACGGTCCCCCGCGAAGCTCTCCCGGAGCGCGCGCAGGATCGGGATCCCGCCCGCGACCGCCGCCTCGATGCCGAGGCCGACCGCCCTTGCCCGCGCGAGGGCCTGGAGCGCCGCACCTTCTTTCGCGAGGAGGAGCTTGTTCGCCGTGACGACGCTCTTCCCCGCGCCGAGCGCCGCGCGGATGAGCGCGTTCGCGGGCTCGAGCCCCCCGATCAGCTCCACGACCACGTCCACGTCCGGAGCCGTCGCGACGGAGAGCAGGTCCGCCGACCAGCGGACCTCGCCGAGCTCGGGGTCGCGCGCGCTCGCCCCGCGGCGCGACGCCACGGCCGCGAGGCGCACGTCGACGCCGCGGCGGGCCGCGAGATCCGGCGCGCGCGCGGCGAGCAGGCGCGCGAACGCGCGCCCGACGTTCCCGTAGCCGAGAAGCCCCACGCGCACGAGCGCGCCGCTATCGCTTTTCATGCTCCGGCAATGTACGGTACGGCCCCGCCCCGGTCAAAGACGCTCTCGGAGGCTCCCGATGTTGTCCACCCTCGCCCTCGCCATTCTCCTCGCCCAGAGCCGCGCCTCGCGGCCCGCGCTCCCCGAGAGCGCCACCACCGCGACCGCGTCCGAGCACGCGAACGACGGCGAGAAGGACAAGGACGACAGGAAGGACCGGAAGAAAAAAGAGGAGAAGGAAGAGCCGCCCGTCGTCACGAAACACACCCTGTCGGTCCGGGGGACGACGCTGGCTTACACGGCGACGACCGGCTTCCTGCCGCTCAAGACGGACGCCGGCGACGTCGAGGCGAAGGTCTTCTTCATGGCGTACACGCTCGATCGCGGAACCGCTCCCGCGTCGAAGCGGCCGCTCACGTTCTCGTTCAACGGCGGACCGGGCGCCGCTTCCGTGTGGCTCCACATGGGCGCCCTCGGGCCCAAACGGGTGAAGATGAAGGACGCCGACGGGATGATGCCGGCGCCCCCCTACGGCGTCGTCGACAACGAGGAGACCTGGCTCTCCGACACCGACCTCGTCTTCATCGACCCGGTCGGGACCGGCTACAGCCGGGCGTCGAAGCCCGAGCTCGGAAAGAAGTTCTGGGGGCTCGACGGGGACATCGCGTCCGTGGGCGAGTTCATCCGGCTCTACCTCACGCGCTACGAGCGCTGGGGCTCGCCGCTCTTCCTCGTCGGCGAGAGCTACGGGACGACGCGCGCCGCGGGTCTCTCGGGCTACCTGGTCGACCGCGGCATCGCGTTCAACGGCATCGTCCTCGTCTCCTCCATCCTGAACTTCCAGACGGGCCGCTTCACGCGCGGCAACGACCTTCCCTACTCGCTCTACCTTCCGACGTACGCGGCGACGGCCTGGTACCACAAGAAGCTGCCGGCCGACCTGCAGGCGAAGCCGTTGCGCGCCGTCCTCGACGAAGTCGAGGCGTTCGCGGGCGGCGAGTATCCCGTCGCGCTCGCGAAGGGCGACACCCTCACGCCCGCCGAACGCAAGGCGCTCGCGGCGCGTCTCGCGCGGTACACGGGGCTCGACGCGGAGTGGATCGAGCGCGCGGATCGAGCGCGATCGAGATCCAGCATTTCTGCCGCGAGCTCCTCCGCTTCCGAGCGGAAGAACGTCGGCCGGATCGACTCGCGGTTCACCGGCGACAACGAGATCGGGCGTCGCCGAGCGGCCCGACTTCGACCCGAGCATCGCCGCGATCGTCCCGCCATACACGGCCGCCTTCAACCAGTACGTGCGGGCCGACCTCGGGTTCAAGAGCGACCTCACGTACTACGTCCTCGGGGGCGGGATCGGGAGCCCGTGGGAATGTTCCCCGGAACACGTTCGCCGACACGAGCGGCGCGCTCCGGTCCGCGTTCGCGAAGAACCCCTCGATGCGGCTCTTCGTCGCCTCCGGGCACTTCGACCTCGCGACACCCCACTTCGCGACGCGCTACACGCTCGCCCACATGGGACTCACGGCCGAGCAGCGTACGCGCATCACGGCGAGAGAGTACGAGGCGGGGCACATGATGTACCTCCAGACGGGCGAGCTCGCGAAGCTTCGCAAGGACGTCGGCGCGTTCTTCGCGTCCGCGCTCGGGAAGTGACGTCGGGAGCGCTCGCGCTCGTCCTCGCGTTCCCGGTCGGACTCTCCCTCGGCCTCCTGGGAGGGGGCGGCTCGATCCTGACGGTGCCGGTCCTCGTCTACGCCGCCGGCCTCGATCCGAAGCTCGCGATCCCCGCCTCGCTCGTGAGCGTCGGAACGACGAGCGTCGTCGCCGCGCTCGCACACGCGCGGCGGAAGGCCGTGGACTGGGGCTCGGCCCTCGCGTTCGGAGGCGCGGGGCTCGTCGGCGCGTTTCTCGGCGCGCGCGTCGGAAGGGCGCTCACCGGCCGCACGCTCCTCGTCCTCTTTGCGCTCCTCATGGTCGCGGCCGGCCTTCTCATGCTCCGCGGCCGGCGGACCGGGGACGCGCCGCACACGCCGCACCCGCTCCTCGTCGCACCGCTCGGCGCGGGTGTCGGGCTCCTGACCGGCCTCCTCGGCGTGGGCGGGGGCTTCATGATCGTGCCCGCGCTCGTCCTCGCGGGCGGCCTCGCGATGCCGCTCGCGGTCGGGACGTCGCTCGTCGTGATCGCGATCAACTCCGCCGCGGGCTTCGTCGGACACCTCGGAGAGCAGGCGATCCCCTGGGGCTACGCCGCCGCGTTCACGGGCGTCTGCGTCGCGGGGGCCCTCGTCGGCGAACGGCTCGGGCGGAACGTTCCGGCGGCGCGGCTGCGGAAGTGGTTCGGAACGTTCGTGATCGCCGTCGGAGTCGCCCTTCTCGTGAAGAACGTCACGTCCTGACGGGAACCGCCGGCCGGCGGCCGGGTCCAACGGTGCGAAGGAGAACGTCATGCGACCTCGCACCCCGCTCCTCCCCCTTCTTTCCCTCCTCGCGACGGCCGGAACCGCCCTCGCGAGCGCGCCCGCCGGGTTCGGTCTCGAGGTCCTCGTGGACGGGACGGCCCGCCTCGAGTACCAAGCCCGGGGCACGGTCTACGTCGAGGCGCTCCGCGGCCGCGACTTCTCGCTCAGGATCACGAATCCCCTCGGCGTGCGCGTCGCGGTCGCCCTTTCCGTCGACGGCCTCGACACGATCGACGCGAGGCACACGACGGCCCGGGACGCGCGCAAGTGGGTCCTCGACCCCTACCAGACCGTCGTGATCCCCGGCTGGCAGGTCTCGGGCGACACGAGCCGAAAGTTCTACTTCACGGGCGAGAAGCGATCCTACGGGGCCGCGCTGGGCCAGACCGCGAACCTCGGGACGATCGAGGCGGTGTTCTTCCGGGAAAGGCTGCCGTACCGATCGGAGCGCTGGAGCGGGGGGAAAGAGAAGGACGAAGAGAAGATCTCTTCGAATGAAGGACAGGGACGCCTCGAAGCGCCCGCGGCCGGGGCACCTGCGGACGCGGCCGCACCGTCCGCCCCGCGAGAGCAGATCGCCCGCGACCATTCGAAGAAATCTCTCTCTTCTTCCTCTTCCCTCTCCGACGACCTCGCCGCCACGGGCATCGGCCGCCGGACGCGGTTCGAGGTGACCCGGGTGGATCTCGATCTCGAGGACGCACCCGCCATGTCCGTGAGGATCCGTTACGAGTTCCGGCCGCAGCTCGTCGCGCTCGGCGTCATCCGCGAAGCGCGCGAGCCGATCGCGCGGCGTGAGGCCGGCCGGGGATTCTCGGACTTCTGCCCCGAGCCGGACTGACCTGAAACCATTCGGGCCCTCCTTCGTATGCGTAGGGGATAGATTCCGTCTACGAAGGAGAGCCCCGCATGCGCCTCATCAGGCCCGTCGCCCTCATCCTCCTCGCCCTCGTGGCGACCCGAGCGAGCGCCCAGACCACGAAACCCGCTTCCCCTTCCCCCGCCAAGCCGGCCGCGAAGTCCCCGAAGGCCGCCGCCGACATCCTGCCCTTCAAGGCTACTCAAAAGACGCTCCCGAACGGCCTGAAGCTCATCGTCGTCCCGACCGGCTTCCCGAACATCGTCTCGCTCCAGATTCCCGTGCAGACGGGCTCGCGGAACGAGGTGGAGCCCGGGAAGTCCGGCTTCGCGCACTTCTTCGAGCACATGATGTTCCGCGGGACGAAGGCATACCCGCCGGAGAAGTACCAGGCGATCGTGACCCGCTCGGGCGCCCGGCAGAACGCGTACACGACGGACGACTACACGAACTACCACACGACGTTCCCGAAGGAAGACCTCGAGACGATGTTGAAGATCGAGGCCGACCGGTTCCAGAACCTCGCGTACGGCGAGTCGGAGTTCAAGACCGAGGCGCGCGCGGTCCTCGGCGAATACAACAAGAACAGCGCGAACCCGATCCAGAAGCTCTACGAGGTCACGCGCGACAAGGCGTTCGACGTCCACACGTACAAGCACACGACGATGGGCTTCCTCAAGGACATCGAGGACATGCCCAACCAGTTCGAGTACTCGAAGGTCTTCTTCGACCGCTGGTACCGCCCCGAGCACACGACGATCATCGTCGCGGGCGACGTGAAGCCCGCCGAGACGATCCGGCTCGTCGAGAAATACTGGGCCGGCTGGAAGAAAGGCGGGAAGACTCTCCCGATCCCGGCTGAGCCGCCCGCGAAGGGTCCGGTGACGGCGCACGTGCCCTGGCCGTCCGAGACGCTCCCGTGGGTCGTCGTCGCGTTCCACGGGCCGGCGTTCTCGGAGACGAAGAAGGACCTCCCGGCTCTCGACGCGCTCTTCGACCTCTCGTTCGGCCCCACGTCCGACCTCTACAAGAAGCTCGTCGAGAAGGAGCAGAAGGTCGACGCGCTCGGGCCGAACGTCGACATTCACGAGGACCCCGAGCTCGTCGCCGTCTTCGCCCGCCTCAAGAAGGGTACCGATCCCGTGTATGTCCGCGACGAGATCCTCCGGGCGGTCGAGGCGCTGCGCGGGGCGCCCGTCGACGCCAAACGCCTCGCGGACGTGAAGTCGAACGCGCGCTACGGACTCGTGCGCGGCCTCGACGACACCGAGCGTATCGCCGGCCTCCTCGCGCGCTTCGTGAGGCTCCGCCGCTCGTACGGCACGATCAACGAGTACTACCGCCTCATCGCCTCACTGACGCCGGCCGACCTCGAGGCCGCCGCGAACACCTACCTGACCGACGCGAACCTCGTCGTCACGACGCTCTCGAAGGACGCGATGCCCGAGGCGATGGCGGCCGTGCCCGCGCTCGCGACGTACGCGCCCGCGAGGAGCGCGCCGGGCCCCGAAGTCCCGTGGATCGCGCAGAAGTCCCCGCTCCCGCGCCTCGAGGTCAAGCTCGCCTTCGCCGCGGGCTCCGCGCAGGACCCGGCCGGGAAGGAGGGCCTCGCGGCCCTGACGGCGAGCATGATCGCGGACGGCGGCTCGCGGGACCTCGGCATCGACGAGATCAAGAAGGCTCTCTTCCCCGTCGCCGCGAGCTTCGACTCCGGCGTGGACCGGGAGGTCACCGTCTTCACCGGCGTCGTCCACAAGGACGCCTGGAAGACGTTCGCGGACATCGCGCTCGAGCAGCTCGTCGCGCCGGGCTTTCGCGAGGAGGACTTCCGCCGCCTCAAGGACGCCCAGAAGAACGCGCTCGTCCAGAACCTCAGGAGCAGCAACGACGAGGAGCTCGGCAAGGAGCGCCTCCAGCAACGGATCTTCGCCGGCACGCCGTACGGGCACCCGACACTCGGCACGGTCGCCGGAATCGACGCGATCACGCTCGACGACGTGAAGGAGTTCGCGAGGAAGGCCTATACGCGGGCGGCCCTCACCGTCGGCGTCGCCGGCGACGTCCCGGCCGAGTTCGCCGATCGGATCAGGTCCGACGTCGCGAAGCTCCCGGCCGGCCCCGCCCTGCCCGCACCCGCCGGCGTCGTCGGACGGAAACCCTCCGGCATCGACGTCGACATCGTGAAGAAGGAGACGCGCTCGACGGCGATCTCGTTCGGCTTCCCGATCGACGTCACGCGCACGAGCCCGGACTTCGCGGCCCTCTCGGTCGCGCGTTCCTGGCTCGGGGAGCACCGTTCCTCGAGCTCACACCTCTACCAGCGCATCCGCGAGGTGCGTGGGATGAACTACGGCGACTACGCCTACATCGAGGCGTTCCCCGGCGGCATGTTCCGGATGCTTCCGGAGCCGAACGTCCCGCGCCGCGCCCAGATCTTCGAGGTCTGGATCCGCCCCGTCGTGCCGCAGAACGCCCACATGGCGCTGCGCGTCGCGATCCACGAGCTGAACAAGCTCGTCGACGGCGGAATCTCCGAGGAAGACTTCCAGACGACGCGCGACTACCTCATGAAGAACGTCTACCTCCTGACGGCGACGCAGGACCACGCGCTCGGCACCGCCCTCGACCAGAAGTGGTACGGGCTGCCGGATTACGTGACCGACATGCGCGCGAAGCTCGGCAAGCTCACGCGCGCCGACGTGAACGCGGCGATCAAGCGCCACCTGCAGGCGAAGGACCTGTCCGTCGTGATCGTGACGAAGGACGCGGAGGGCCTGAAGGACGCGCTCGTCTCCGACGCGTTCTCGCCGATCACGTATGACGGCGAGAAGCCGAAGGCGCTCCTCGACGAGGACAAGGTGATCGGGGCGATGAAGCTCGGCGTCAAGGCCGACGCCGTGACGATCACTCCCGTGGAGGACGTGTTCGCGAAGTGACGACGACCCTCTCCGGCTAGGATTCGGGCGGCGGGCGACCGCCGCCCGTTCCGTCTTCGGAAACCGAGGGAGACCATGGCGATCGACAACATGTACCGGAGGCGCCGCCTCGGCCCGCCGCTCGGGGTGCGGATGGCGCTGTCGATCCCGCCGTCGATCTTCTTTCCGACGCTCGGCTTCCTCTACATGGCGTTCCTCGACCACCCGCGGCGCCCGCGCCCCGTTCTCCTCTACGTCTTCGCGCCGATCACGGCGCTCGGCTCCACGAAGGACATCGGCCTCGCGGCCATGCTCGTCCTCCTCGACGTGCTCCTCTGGATGGCCGTCCTGAACGGGATCTTCACGGGGATCGGGTGGCTGTTCGAGAGGCCGGAGGCGAGGCCCTGAGACTGGCCTCCCGGCGCGAACGGGCGCATATTGTCGGCGAGCGGGGTGAGTCTTGGCCTCCGTCGTCGAATCCACCTACCCGACCACCCACTGGCACGCCGTCGAAGGCGACCGCGTCCAGTGCGACGTGTGCCCGCGCTACTGCCGGCTCAAGGAAGGCCAGGAAGGGCACTGTTTCGTCCGGGCCGCGCGCGGCGGGGAGATCGTCCTCACGACGTACGGCCGGTCGAGCGGATTCTGCGTGGACCCGATCGAGAAGAAACCGCTGAACCACTTCCTGCCGGGCACGTCCGTGCTGTCCTTTGGCACCGCCGGCTGCAACCTCGCCTGCCGCTTCTGCCAGAACTGGGACATCTCGAAGTCGCGCGAGATCGACACGCTCGCGGACCAGGCCTCGCCCGAACGGATCGCAAAGGCCGCCCGCGACCTGAACTGCCGGAGCGTCGCCTTCACGTACAACGATCCCGTCGTCTTCATGGAGTACGCGATCGACGTGGCCGAGGCGTGCCACGCGGCCGGCGTGAAGACGGTCGCCGTGACGGCGGGCTACGTCGCGCCGAAGCCGCGCGAGGAGCTCTTCGCCGCGATGGACGCCGCGAACGTCGACCTCAAGGCGTTCACGGAGGACTTCTACGCGAAGACGTGTGGCGCTCACCTCGACGCCCGTCCTCGAGACGCTCGAGTACCTCGTGAAGGAGACGGACGTCTGGACGGAGATCACGACGCTCCTGATCCCCGGGATGAACGACTCCGACGCCGAGATCGACGCGATGACGCGCTGGGTCTACGAGCGCCTCGGGCCGGACGTCCCGCACCACTTCACGGCGTTCCACCCGGACTGGAAGATGCGCGACATCCACGCGACGCCCGCGGCGACGCTGAAGCGCGCGCGGGGGATCGCGAAGAGGAACGGCCTTCGATGGGTTTACACAGGGAACGTCTCCGATCCGGAGGGGCAAAGCACCGATTGCGTCGAGTGCGGAGCGCGGCTCGTCGGCCGGGACGGCTACGAGATCGGCGCGTGGGGCCTGAAGGCCGGCGGCCGGTGCGGCACGTGCGGCGCACGTTGCCCGGGCCACTTCGAAGAAATCCCCGGTGCCTGGGGCTCCCGTCGCCTGCCGATTCACCTGGCGGCCTCGTGAGGTCCGCCACGTCCTCCCGCGTCCGACCGCCCGCCGTGGCCGGGATGTTCTATCCCGCCTCGAAATCCGAGCTCGCCGCGCACGTCGACGCCCTCCTCGGCGCGGCCGAGCCCGCCCCGTCCGGCGAGCCCCTTCCCCTCGCCCTCGTCGTCCCGCACGCGGGGACGATCTACTCGGGTCCCGTCGCGGCGACGGCATACGTCCGCCTCCGCCCGCACGCCGCTTCGATTCGCCGGGTCGTCGCCTTCGGTCCTGTTCACCGTGTCCCGGTGCGCGGCGCGGCCGTTCCCTCCGCCGACGCGTGGGCGACGCCGCTCGGGGAGGTTCCGATCGACGCCGCGCTGCGCTCCCGGGCCGCCGCGTGCGGAGCGGCGATCGACGACAGGCCGCACGCGCCGGAGCACGCGCTCGAGGTTCAGCTGCCGTTCCTGCAGCGCGTCCTCGCGGGCGGATTCACGTTCCTCCCCGTCGCCGTCTCGGAGATCTCGGCGAAGGCGACGGCAGACCTCGTCGGCGAGTTCCTCGGCGAGGAAGGCACGCTCGTCCTCGTGAGCACGGACCTCAGCCACTACCACGATCTTCCGACCGCGCGCCGCCTCGATCGGACGACCGCGGAAGCGATCCTCGCGCGCGAGCCGGACGGACTCTCGGGCGAGGACGCCTGCGGCTACTACCCTCTCAGGGGGCTCATCGAGATGGCCCGGCGAAAGCGCCTTCCGATCCGGCTTCTCGACCTCAGAACCTCGGGCGACACGGCGGGCGACCCTCACAGCGTCGTCGGGTATGGCGCGTTCGAGGTGGGGAGCCGAACAACAGAAGAGAGGATTCGGATTTCTTAGAAAGTCAGAGGGCTCGGCGCTCGGCGCTCGGCGGAGCTTCCGCCGGAGAGCCATTCCAGCGCCCGCCACCGGTTCGGGCCAACGCCACATGGCTGCGAATGCGTCTCAGTAACCCATTCTAAGGGAATCTCTTATCTCTCTCGCCTCGGTCTTCTCTCCCTCTTGACCAAATCCGTCCTATTTCATATCGTACTGATCCGGTTCGATATCCTCTCGGGACTCGATCCGGGGAGAACGCCATGTTCCGAATGACGAAAATGACCGACTACGGGATCGTGCTCCTGACGCAGTTCGCGGCGCACGACGACCGGCGCGCGTTCACGGCGCGGGAGCTCGCGCACGACACCCGGCTGCCGCTCCCGACGGTCGGAAAGCTCCTCAAGCAGCTCTCGCACGGCGGCCTCCTCGTCTCGCAGCGCGGGACGCGCGGCGGGTACTCGCTGGCGCGGCCGCCACGGGAGATCACGGTCGCGTCCATCATCGCGACGCTCGAGGGCCCCGTCGCGATCACGGAGTGCAACGGGGCCGTCCGCTGCGAGCACGAGAGCTTCTGCGCGACGCGGCCGAACTGGCACGTGATCAACGACACGATCCGCGCCTCTCTCGACCAGCTCACTCTCGCCGACATGACGCGTCCCCTTCCGCCCCGACCTTCACTCCAGTCTCGCGCCCTTCCGACGGTAGCGACGGAGCCCGGAAGGAGTCCCGCATGAGCGACGCCCTCCTGAACGAGCTCACACAGCGCGAGTACCAGCACGGCTTCGTGACCGACGTCGAGACGGAGTCGATCCCGGCGGGGCTTTCCGAGGACGTCGTCCGCCTCATCTCGAGAAAGAAGAACGAGCCCGAGTGGCTCCTCGAGTGGCGTCTCAAGGCGTACCGGCACTGGCTCACGATGGACGAGCCGACCTGGGCACGCGTCTCGTACCCGCCGATCGACTACCAGAAGATCGTCTACTACGCGGCCCCGAAGTCCGCGAAGGAGGGCCCCCAGAGCCTCGCGGACGTCGACCCCGAGCTCCTCGCCATGTACGAGAAGCTCGGCGTCCCGCTGAAGGAGCGCGAGGTCCTCGCGGGCGTCGCCGTCGACGCCGTCATCGACAGCGTGTCCGTCGCGACGACGTTCCGCGAGAAGCTCGCGTCCGTCGGGATCGTTTTCTGCTCGTTCTCCGAGGCCGTCCGCGAGCATCCCGAACTCGTGAGGAAGTGGCTCGGCTCCGTGGTGCCGTCGCGCGACAACTTCTTCGCGGCGCTGAACTCGGCGGTCTTCTCGGACGGCTCGTTCTGCTACATCCCGAAGGGCGTCCGCTGCCCGATGGAGCTCTCGACGTACTTCCGGATCAACCAGGCGGACACGGGCCAGTTCGAGCGGACGCTCATCGTCGCGGAAGAAGGCGCGTACGTCTCGTACCTCGAGGGGTGCACGGCGCCGAAGCGCGACGTGAACCAGCTCCACGCGGCCGTCGTCGAGCTCGTCGCGCTCGACGACGCGCAGATCAAGTACTCCACGGTTCAGAACTGGTACCCCGGCGACCGCGACGGCAAGGGCGGCATCTACAACTTCGTCACGAAACGCGGCAAGTGCCTCGGGAAGCGGTCGAAGATCTCGTGGACGCAGGTCGAGACGGGCTCGGCCATCACGTGGAAGTACCCGAGCTGCATCCTCCTGGGCGACGACTCGGTCGGCGAGTTCTACTCCGTCGCGCTCGCGAACAACTTCCAGCAGGCCGACACGGGCACGAAGATGATCCACATCGGGAAGAACACGCGGTCGACGATCGTCTCGAAGGGGATCTCGGCCGGCCACGGCCAGAACACCTACCGGGGCGGCGTCACAATCCTGAAGTCGGCCGTCGGCGCGCGCAACTACTCGCAGTGCGACTCACTCCTCATCGGCGACCAGTGCGGCGCGCACACGTTCCCGTACATCGAGGTCAAGAACAGCACGGCCACGCTCGAGCACGAGGCGTCCACGTCGAAGATCGGCGAGGACCAGCTCTTCTACTGCATGCAGCGCGGGATCTCGGCGGAGGACGCCGTGTCCCTCATCGTCAACGGCTTCGCCAAGCGCGTCCTCAAGGAGCTCCCGATGGAGTTCGCGGTGGAGGCGCAGAAGCTCCTGGGCGTGTCGCTCGAAGGATCGGTCGGATGAATCTTCTCGAAATCCGAAATCTCCATGCTTCCATCGAGGAAGATGGAACCGAGATCCTCAGGGGAATCGACCTGAAGATTCTCCCCGGCGAGGTGCACGCCGTCATGGGGCCGAACGGGTCCGGCAAGAGCACGCTCGCGCACGTCCTGTCCGGGCGCCCGGGCTACGTCGTGACGCAGGGGACCGTCTCGTTTCTCGGCCGGGATCTGCTCGCGATGAAGCCGGAGGAGCGAGCGCGCGAGGGCGTTTTCCTCGCGTTCCAGTACCCCGTCGAGATCCCCGGCGTCTCGAACACGTACTTCCTGCGCACCGCGGTGAACGCGGTGAGGAAGCACCGCGGCGAGCCCGAGCTCGACGCGATGGACTTTCTCCAGCTCCTCGACGAGAAGGCGAAGCTCGTCGAGATCGAGGAGTCACTCCTGAACCGCTCCGTCAACGAGGGCTTCTCGGGCGGCGAGAAGAAACGCAACGAGGTTCTCCAGATGGCGCTCCTGGACCCGAAGCTCGCGATCCTCGACGAGACGGACTCCGGCCTCGACATCGACGCGCTCCGGATCGCCGCGGGCGGCGTGAACGCGCTGCGCGACGGGAAGCGCGGGATGCTCGTCATCACGCACTACCAGCGTCTCCTGAACTACATCGTCCCCGACGTCGTCCACGTCCTGTCGGACGGGCGGATCGTGAAGTCGGGCGGCAAGGGCCTCGCGCTCGAGCTCGAGGCGAAAGGCTACGGCTGGATCGAGAGCGAAGCCGCGGCCGCGGCGCGGTGAGCATGGCGACGGCCGCCGCCTCCGCGAAGACCGCGATGCGTGATTCCATCCGCGATGGCGTCGACGTCCTCGCCGCGCAGGCCGAGGAGTTTGCCGCCGGCCTCGCAGGGCCGCCGTGGCTCACGCGGCTCCGCCGGGACGGCCTCGCCGCGTTCACGAAGGCCGGCTTCCCGTCGCTCCACGCCGAGGACTGGCGCTACACGAACCTCCTCCCGCTCGCGCGCACGATCTTCGGCCTCGCCCCGCGCGAGGTCACGATCGCCGAGCGCACGCAGGCCGTGGAGCTCGAGGCGCGCCTCGGGACGCTCGGCCTGTCCTCCCCCGGCCCGCGCCTCGTCTTCGTCAACGGCCGGCTCGTCCGCCGGACCGCCCAGACGCTCCCGCCGGAGATCCTGTTCGAGAACCTCGCGACCGTCCTGAGGCTCGCCCCGGAGCGCGTCGAGAAAGCGCTCCTCACGGCTCCGACCACCCACCCGTTCGTGGCGCTGAACGACGCGTTCCTCGGCACGGGCGCGCTCGTCCACGTCGGAAGGGGTCTCACGGCCCCCGAGGCCCTCGTCGTCGTGCACGTCTCGACTTCCGCGAGCGCGACGCCGGCGCCACTCATGTCGCACCTGAGGAACCTCGTCGTCCTCGAGGAGAACGCGGCCGCGACCGTCGTCGAGGTCTTCCTCGGCTCAGACGAGCTCTCCTTCACGAACGCCGTGACGCAGGCCGTTCTCGGCGAGAACGCCCGCCTCGTGCACGTCAAGGTCCAGCTCGAAGGCGCCCAGGCGTTCCACGTCGGGAATCTCTTCCTCGAGCACGCCCGCGGCGCGCGCTCGACCTCGCACGTGCACTCCTTCGGCGCCGCGACGGCGCGCAACGAGATCGCGGCGACGCTCTCCGGCGAGGGCTCCGGGACCGAGCTGTACGGCCTCTTCGCCGCGACGACCGGCCAGCACGTCGAGTGCCACACGCTCATCGACCACGCGGCTCCGCACGCGACGAGCCTCGAGCTCTACAAGGGAATCCTCGACAGGAACGGCCGCGGCGCGTTCGACGGCACTGTGATCGTGCGCGAGCGCGCCGTGAAGACTGACGCCCGGCAGACGAACCGGAACCTCATTCTCTCGGACGAGGCGCTCGTCGACAGCAAGCCCCAGCTCGAGATCCACAACAACGACGTGAGGTGCTCCCACGGCTCCACGACAGGGCGCATCGACGCGGACGCGCTCTTCTACCTCCGCTCGCGCGGCCTGTCCGAGGGAGCTGCGCGGGCGCTCCTCACGTACGCGTTCGGCAGCGAGGTCGTCGCGAAGGTGGCCGCCACGGACGTCAGGGCCCTCCTCGAGGACCGCCTCCACGCCTGGCTGCCGCTCCCGCAAACGGTGAACGCATGAGCGTCGTCCCCGAGACCGCCGTCCCCGGCGTCACTCCCGCCTTCGACGTCGCGAAGATCCGGGAGGAGTTCCCGATCCTCGCGCGCGAGGTCCACGGGCGGCCGCTCGTCTACCTCGACAACGCGAACACGACGCAGAAGCCGCGCGCCGTCATCGAGGCCGAGCGCGTGTACTACGAGGAGACGAACGCGAACATCCACCGCGGGACGCACTTCCTGTCCGAGAAGGCGACGGCCGAATACGAGGGCGCCCGGGCGAAGGTCGCGCGGTTCCTGGGCGCGCGCGCGCCGCGGGAGGTCGTCTTCACGCGCGGCACGACGGAGGCGATCAACCTCGTGGCAGCGGGCTTCGCGAGCTCGGTCCTGAAGGAAGGCGACGAGGTCCTCCTGACGGGCCTCGAGCACCACTCGAACATCGTGCCCTGGCAGCTCGCGTGCGGGCGAACGGGCGCGAGGCTCGTCGTCGTCCCGATCACGGACTCCGGCGAGGTCCCCGTCGAGGAATTCGGGAAGCGCCTCTCCACGAGGACGCGGATCGCGGCCGTCTCGCACGTCTCGAACGCTCTCGGCACGATCAACGCCATCGAGGAATTCGTCCGCCTCGCGCACGGGAGGAACGTGCCGATCCTCGTGGACGGAGCGCAGGCCGCGCCCCATCTTCCGATCGACGTCGCCGCCCTCGGCTGCGACTTCTACGCCGTCTCCGGCCACAAGATGTACGGTCCGACGGGCATCGGCGCTCTCTACGGCACGGAGGCGTGGCTCGAGAAGCTGCCGCCGTACCAGGGCGGCGGCGACATGATCGCGTCCGTCACGTTCGAGAAGACGACCTACAACGAGCTGCCGTGGAAGTTCGAGGCCGGCACCGCAAACATCGCCGGCGGGATCGTCTTCGGCGTCGCCGCGGACTGGCTGACGGCGGTCGGCCTTCCCGCCGTCGCCGCGCACGAGCACGCGCTCCTCGTCAGGGCCACGGAGGCGCTCTCGGCGATCGACGGCCTGCGCATCATCGGGACGGCGCCGCGCAAGGCGGCCGTCGTCTCGTTCCTCCTCGGCGACGTCCACCCGCACGACATCGGCACGATCCTCGACCGCGAAGGGATCGCGATCCGCACGGGCCAGCACTGCGCGCAGCCCGTCATGGACCGCTACGGGATCGGCGCGACGGCGCGGGCGTCCTTCGGCGTCTACAACACCGAGGAAGAGGTCGACGTCCTCGGGGCGGCCCTGAAGAAGGTGCAGGAGGTCTTCGCCTGATGAGCGACCTCCGCGACCTTTATCAGGAGGTCATCCTCGACCACAACAAGTCGCCCCACAACTACCGCGAGATGGCGGATCCGAGCCGCATGGCGCTCGGCCACAACCCGCTCTGCGGCGACCGGCTGAAGCTCTACGTGAGGCTCGACGGCGACCGGATCTCGGACGTCGCGTTCCAGGGACAGGGATGCGCGATCTCGAAGGCGTCCGCGTCGCTCATGACGGACGCCGTGAAGGGTAAGACGCTCGATGAGGCCGAGGCGCTGTACGGCAAGTTCCACGACCTCCTCACGGGCCCGCCGGACGTCAAGGCGACGGGCGCCGGCCTCGGCAAGCTCGCCGTCTTCTCCGGCGTGCGCGAGTTTCCCGTCCGCGTGAAATGCGCGACGCTCGCGTGGCACACGCTCGAAAGCGCGCTGAAGGACGTCCATGAAGTGGCCAAGACTGAATAGGAAGAAGATGGGAGAAGAGAAGAAAGAGATTTTCTTAGAAAGTAATAACGCGGGGTCCACCGCCGTAGTGGACGACGCAGGAGCGGCCCAGCCTGTGGCGTCCGAAGAGAACCGCTTCTCAGAAGGTGAATCGGGCAGCGGCTCCGCCACCCCAGGCGCGGCGCCGCCGGCGCACCCGGAGACGCCCTCTGACGCGCCTTCGAAGCAATCTTCGGTTTCCTCCTCCGGCGCATCAGCCGCGGCTTCAGCCGTGCCGCCCGCCCCGCCCCCTGACGCGCACTCCAAGAGATCTTCCTCTTCTTCCTCCTCCCCCTCCCCTCTGGAACAGAAGGTCATCGACGAGGCGCTCAAGAAGTGCTTCGATCCTGAGATCCCGGTGAACATCTGGGAGCTCGGGCTGATCTACTCGGTGACTGTTTCGCCCGAAGGCGCCGCGAACGTCCAGATGACGCTCACGGCGCCCGCGTGCCCGGTCGCGGGCTCGCTGCCCGGCGAGGTCGAGGCGAAGGTCAAGGCGGTCCCCGGCGTCACGGACGCGAAGGTCGAGCTCGTCTGGGACCCGCCCTGGAACGCCGACATGATGTCGCGCGTCGCGCGCGTCATGCTCGGAATGTAGTTTTTTGCTGGCGCGCTTCTTGCGCTGCCCAGGAGCATGTCGACCGACCCAGCACCTCCGCCTCCCGGAACCATAGGCGAGCTCCCGCTCCAGGATCTCCTGCGGGGCATCGGCCAGCGCGTCGGCCGTCTCGTCTCGTCCGAGGTCGATCTCGCCAAGGCCGAAGCGGCGGCCGACCTGGAGGAGCGGCTCGGGAAGGCGCGCGACGTCGGGATCGCGGCCGGCACCGGCTTTCTCGGTCTCCTCCTCGTCCTCGTCGCCGTCGTCCTCCTCCTCGCGACCGCCGTCGCCGCATGGCTCGCGGCGCTCATCGTGGCGGCGCCGTTCCTCGTCGGGGCGGGCATCTTCACGGTGCGCTTCCGGAACGCGCGCACGCGTCCCCCGCTCCAGGCGACGAACCAAACCCTCAAGGACGACGCCGCATGGATCAGGAGCGTGACGCGATGAACGTGTCCGACGAGCGCGTCCGGGTCCTGAGCAGGCGCGTCGAGACGTCCCGCGACGACCTCGACCGGTTCGTCTCCGAGCTCGACCGGCGGCGACACGAGGCGATGGACCTGAAGCTCCAGGCGCGCCGGCACCCGGCGGCCGCGGTCGCCCTCGCCGTGGGCGCGGCCGGCCTCGTTGCCGGCGCGACGTACGCCGGCGTGCGCGCCGTAAGGAACGCGCGCGCACGCCGGGTCCGGAGCGTCGCGGCGCGGGTCGCCTCCGCCGTGAGCGCGCTCTCCGACGAACGGCACGCCCCGCGCGCGAAGCAGCCAGCGCCGCCGGCCGCGATCGTGATGCGCGTCATCGGCGCGGTCGTGCCGGTCGTCGCGGGCATCGTGGCGCGGCGGGCGGTCGGCTTCCTAGCAGACCGCGTCAACGGGCGACCCTGGCACCGCGTCTGAGGGAGAGGAGCCAGCCCGTCCCGAACGCGATCGCCGAGCCGAGGAGGGAGTACCACGGCCACGCGATCGCCTTCCCGAGCGGGAACGGGACGAAGCCCTTCGAGCCCAGCCAAAGCACGAACATGAAGACCGCCGACGTCGCGATGCCGATCATCGCGTCCGTCTGCGTCGCCTTCCTCGCCCACAGCGCGAGGAGGAAGCCGCCGAGGAGGCCGCCGGCCGTGACGCTCGCGAGCCCGAGCGCAACCTGCACGGCCGGGACGTTCTGAGGCAGGCGCGAGAACCCGACCGCGAGGCCCGCGAGGACGAGCGTCCACAGGAGCGTCAGGACCTTCCCGAGGACGAGGCCGCGCCTGCCTTCTACGTACTTCTTCCCCATCAGCGGCGCGACGATGTCCATCGCGAGCGCCGAGGCGAGGGAGTTCAGCGCCGAGGACTCCGAGCACATCGCGGCCGAGAAGATCCCCGCGACGAGGTACGCCGACACGAGCGGCGGCAGGCTCTTCACGATGAACGTCGGAAGGATCGCGTCCGACGTCGCGAACCCGCCGGGCCCGATCGGCGCTCCGCCGTAGAAGGCGAAGAGCCCGACGCCGAGCGCGAGGAACAGCGTGAACTGCAGGATCACGAGGACGCCCGAGCCGATGAGCGCCTTCTGCGCGTCGCGCAGGCCGCGGCAAGCAAGCAGCCGCTGGACGATCAGCTGGTCGGCGCCATGGGAAGCCATCGCCAGGACGGCTCCGCCGATGACACCCGCAAAGAGGGTATAGGGTTCGGAAAGATTCTTAGAAAGGTTAATGAGCCGGACCGGATTCCCGAGCGCATCGCACCTTCTAAGAATCTCTTCCCATCCTCCCCATCCCCCTCCGAACGCGTTCAGCAGAACCCAGAGCGCCATCACCGCGCCCGAGATGTAGACGATCACCTGGATGAGGTCGATCCAGATGACCGCCTTGATGCCGCCGACGTACGTGTAGAGCGCCGTCGCGGCCGCGAGAAGGAGGATCGCGACCCAGACCGGGGTCCCGAGGATGAGCGCGATCGGGATCGCGGGGACCGCGAGGCGCACGCCCGCGGCCATGACGCGCGTGACCATGAAGATGACGGACGTGAAGCGCCGCGCGCCGACCCCGAAGCGCCTCTCGAGGAGCGCGTACGCCGTCGTGATCTCCCCGTGGAAGTAGCCGGGCAGCAGCAGGAACGACACGGCGATGCGGCCGACGAGATAGCCGAACGCGAGCTGCAGGAACGTGAATCCCGAGTGGTACGCGTCGCCCGGGATGGAGAGGAACGTCAGCGCCGAGGTCTCCGTCGCGACGATCGACGCCATGACCGCCCCCCACGGCATCGCGTGGCCGCCGAGGAAGTAGTCCTTCGCGTCCTTCTGGCCCTTCCCGAGCCACGCGCCGAGGACGTTGATCGCCGCGAGGTAGACGGCGATCGCGACGAGCGTCGGCAGCCCGAGGGAGATGCCTTCCATCCGGGCGGAATGATCACACAGGCCCCCTCGCCCTTTAGACTCCGGCCGTGGCCGCCGTCGTCGCACGCAACACGCTTCTCGAGGGGCTCGCGGACTTTTGCGCGGCCCATCCCGTGGACGAGAAGATCCTCCTCGTCCCGTCGTTCCCGGTCGGCCAGCAGATCCTCGACGCGCTCGCGCGCTCCGGCTCGTCGCACCTGAACCTCCGTCCCGCGACCGTCTTCTCCCTCGCGCACGGGATCGCCGGGCCGTCGCTCGCGGCCGAGGGCAAGCGCCTCCTGTCGCGCGCGCAGCTCCTCGCGGTCGTCGAAAGCGCGTGCGACGAGGTCCTCGGGCCGGAGTCCTACTTCGGAGCGCTCCGCCGGAGCGTCGGCCTCCACCGCGCCCTCCACCGCACGCTCGACGAGCTGCGCCGCGCCCGCGTGACGCCGAGCGAGCTCGGATCCGCCGCGTTCGACGACCGGCGAAAGGGCGCGGAGCTCGCCGCGCTCGCGAAGGCCTACGAAGCGATCCTCGCCCGGCTCGGCGCCGCCGACGCGGCGGAGGTCCTTCAGCGCGCCACGGCCGCCTGCGCCGGAGGCCGCCGGCTCGCGGCGGCCGCGCACCTGCTGCGGCCGGCCGGCCTCGAGCTCGCGCCCCTCGAGGAGGCGTTCCTCGACGCGTGGGCCGGCGCGGCCGTCCCTCTCGCCGAGGACGCGTTCGAACCGGCGCGGGACGTGGCGCGCGCGTCGTTCGCCTCGGCGCTCAGCGAGGAAAACGAGGTGCGCGCCGTCTTCCGCCACGTCTTCGACGACGGCCTCGCGCTCGACGACGTCGAGATCGTCTTCGACGACGACGACCTCTACCGGCCCCTCGTCTTCGAGCTCGCCGCGCAGTACGGACTTCCCTGCACTCTCGAGGGCGGCGTGCCCGTGGCCTATACGCGGCCCGGACAGGGGATCGGGGACGTCCTCGACCTTTTCGAGCGCGACTTCCGGTCCTCGTCCCTCGAGCGCCTCCTCGCCGAGGGACGGGCAAACCTGCCCGCGGACCTTTCCGGCGTCCACGCCGCGCGCCTTCTGCGGCGCGCGCGCATCGTCTCCGGCTTTTCGCGGTGGATCCCGCGCCTCGACGCGCTCGTCGCTCGCGAGAGCACGGCGCTCGAGGGCGAGGACGCCGCCCGTGCGAACGCCGCACGCGAGGAGCGCCTCGCCTCCGCCCGGGCGCTCCGGTCCTGGGTCGGCAGCCTCCTCGGCGCGCTGCCGCGCGTCGCCCGCGGCTCCGTCTCGCTGCCCGCTCTCGCGAAGAGCTGCGGCGAGGTCGTCCGCACGCTTCTCGCGCGCACGAGCGGGCTGGACGGGGCGGCCTCCGAGGCGCTTGACGACCTCTTCGCCCAGCTCGCCGAGCTGCCCGATCGGCGCCTGCCCGCCGAGGAGGCGGCGCACCGCCTGCGCGAGGCCGTCGCGGGGCTCGCGATCGTCTCCGCCGGCCCTTCGCCCGGGCATCTCCACGCCGCCCGGCTGGGCCGCGCCGGCTGGTCGGGCCGCGGGCACACGTTCGTCCTCGGACTCGACGAGGCGCGATTCCCGGGTCCGCCACGTCAGGACCCGGTGCTTCTCGATTCCGAGCGCGACACGCTGAACCGCGGCCGCGGAGGCGTGAGGCTCGCGCTGCCCGGGCGCACGCTCACGGCGCGCCGGGTCGCCGAGCTCCACTCCCTTCTCGCCCGGGTGCGCGGCCACACGGTCCTGTCCTTTTCGAACCGCGACATCCTGCAGGACGCCGAGAGGTTCCCCTCCCCCGCCCTCCTCTCCCTCTTCCGCGCCGCGCCCGGGCGGGAATCCGCATCGTGGGCGGACTTCGCAGAGGCGCTCCCGCCGGCCGCGTCGTTCGTGCCGGAGGGCGCGCCGCTCGACGAGAGCGAGTGGTGGCTCGCGCGCCTGAGGGAGACGCCGGGCGCTCCCGGGCTCGGGGTCGAGGTCGCGCGCGCGTATTCGTGGCTGCGCGAAGGCGCACGGGCCGACGAGGCCCGCGCGAGCGCGGAATTCACGGCGTGGGACGGGCGTCTCTCTTCGGCGGAGGGTCTCGACGCCCGGCGGACCCGGGAGCCGATCTCCGCGTCGAGGCTCGAGAAGCTCGCGAAATGCGCGCGGATGTACTTCTATCAGTACGTTCTCGACCTCGTTCCTCCCGACGAAGTCCGCCGCGAGGACGAGTGGCTGAACCCGCGCGAGTTCGGAAACCTCCTCCACGAGACGTTCTACGACTTCATGTCGGGTCTGCGCGCCGAGGGCCTGCGCCTCGACCCCGCGCGCGACGGAGCGCGTCTGAAGGCCGCCGCGGGCCGCCGCCTCGCGCGCTGGAAGGAGCTCGTGCCGCCGCCGCACCACGCGGCGTTCCGCGCCCAGGAGGACGAGCTCCTCGCGGCGTGCGACATCTTCCTCGAGGCCGAAAAGGGAAACACGGCGACGCCGCGCTTTTTCGAGGTGCCGTTCGGGGTCTCGCGCGGGAAGCGCGACGAGGAGCTCGGCTCGCCGGATCCCGTCGAGATCGCGACGCCGGGCGGCTCGTTCCTCCTGCAGGGCCAGATCGACCGCATCGACGAGACGGCCCCGGGCGCGTACGCCGTGTGGGACTACAAGTCGGGCGGCGATTTCTCGTTCAAGGAGGAGGACCGGGCGCGCCGGCCGCTGCACGGCGGCAGGCTGCTGCAGCACGCGCTCTACCGGCGCGCGGCGAAGCGCCTCCTCGAGCGGTCGGGCGTCCTCGATCCCGTCGTGACCTCCGGCTACTTCCTGCCGACGCGCAAGGGCCGCATGCAGCGTTTCGAGATGGCGGCCGCGGACGCCGCGGTGGACGGGACGCTCGGCGATCTCTTCGCGCTCGTCGCGTCCGGGACCTTCCCGCACACGGCCGAGCCCGGAGACTGCCGGTTCTGCGACTTCCAGGCCGTCTGCGGCGAAATCTCCCTCGTGGCCGCGCGCGCCGCCGCCAAGAGAGACGCGCCCGCCGAGGACCCGCGCCTCGAGCCCGTGCGCTCGATCCTCCGGAGGGACGTCTGATGCCGGCGCCCGGGGCCGCGTCCCTCCCCGACGCCGAGGCCCGCGAGACGATCTGCAGGGACCTCGGGCGGACCCTCCTCGTGGAAGCGGGCGCCGGCTCGGGCAAGACGACGATGCTCGTCGAGCGGATGCTCGCGCTGCTCCTCGACGGGGGCGTCCCGCCGGAGAGCCTCGCCGCCGTCACCTTCACGCGCAAGGCGGCGTCCCATCTGCGGCGAAAGTTCCAGGCCGCGCTCGAGGACGAGGCGGCGCGCCCGAACGACCCGGTGCGCCGGGCGCGCATCGAGGCGGCGCGCGGGTCGCTCGACCGGCTCACGATCGGCACGATCGACGCGTTCTGCGCGCTGCTCCTCGGGGAGCGGCCGCTGGAGGCCGGCATCGACCCCGCCGCGCTGAAGGTGGAGATGCAGGAGGCGGCGATCTTCCGCGAGCGCGCGTTCCGGGAATTCGTCGCCGAGCGCGCGGACTCGGGCGGCGAGGTCGCCGGGCTCCTCGCGCTGGGCGTCCGGATGAACGAGCTCGAGGAGAGCTTCGCTCTCTTCGCCGACTATCCCGACGTCGAGCCCGTCGTCGCCGACCCGCTCGCGCTGCCGGACTTCGCGGACATTCGGAAGAGGATTGAAGATTTTCTTAGAAAGGTAATTCCCCTCGTTCCCGAGGCGCCTGGCGCGTCGGGCCGCGACGACCTGCAGGCGCGGCTGCTCGAGGCGAAGGACCTGCTCCTGCTTCCCGATTTCGACACGCCGCCCGGATTCGCCCGCCTTCTAAGAACTCTTCGTCCCGCAGGCGGTGTCACCCAGTACAAGTGGCCGGACAAAGGCGAGGCGAAGCGGCTGGGTCAGGAATTCGAGTCTCTTCGCCAGAATCTCATCAAGCCCGCCCTCGCCGAGTGGCAGCTCGCCCTCCACGAGCGCATCTACGCCGTGCTCCGGCCCGCTCTGGCGCACGTCGCCGCGCGGCGCGCGGGGCGCGGGCCGTACACGTACGCGGACCTCCTTCTCGCGACACGCGATCTCCTGCGCGACCATCCGCCGGTGCGGCGCGTGTTCGCGGAGCGTTTCACGCACCTCCTCGTGGACGAGTTCCAGGACACGGACCCGCTGCAGGCGGAGATCCTCCTCTACCTCTCGGCGACCGACACGCAGGAGAAGGACACGTCCCGCCTCGTCCCGCGCCCCGGCTCGCTCTTCGTCGTGGGAGATCCGAAGCAGTCCATCTACCGCTTCCGCCGGGCGGACATCGCGTCGTACGTCGCGTTCCGCTCGGCGCTCACGGCGTCGGGCGGCCGTATCGTCGAGCTCACCTCGAACTTCCGCGCCGTCCCGGCTCTCGCCGAGGCGGCGAACGAGGTCTTCCGCCGTCTCCTGCCGGCCGGGGCCGACGAAAGGCAGGCGAGGTTCGCCCCGCTCGAGGCCGTGCGGCCGAACCCCGGTCCGGCGGGCGGCGCGTTCCGTCTCCCGTCCCGCCCGGAGCGCAACCCCGAGGACGTCGCCCGCTTCGTGCGCTGGGCGGTGGACGAGGGCTGGCCCGTTTCGTCGGACGGCCCCGCGCGCGGTGCGCGCTTCGGCGACTTCCTCGTGCTGACGCGCGGCCGCGACCACCTCGACTCGTATGCCCGCGCGCTCGAAGCCGTAGGCGCTCCCGTGGACGTCTCCGGAACGCGCTCATTTCCGATCTCGAGGGGCCTGCAGGAGCTCCGTCCTCTCCTCGCGGCCGTCCAGGACCCCGACGACTCCGTCTCCGTCGCCGCCTTCCTCTCCGGCTCCCTCTGCGGCGTGGACGACGACGCGCTTTACGCCTACCGGCGCCTCGGGGGCCGCTTCTCGTACCTCGTTCCGCCCCCGCCGGGCGCCGACCCGCGACTGGTAGCCGGCCTCGCGCTCCTCGCCGACTCGCGCCGGGACGTGCGGGCGCTTCCCGCGGGCGCGGCGCTCGGCCGCATCGTGGAGCGGCTCGGCGAGGTCGCTCGGCTCGCCGCGGGCCCGGAAGGGCGCACCGCGAGCGGCAACCTCCTGAAGGTCCTCGCGCTCGCGCGGCGGATGTCGGGCGCGGGCCTCGCGTTTCGCGCCGTCGTCGAGCGCCTCGGCGAGGACGCGCCCGCGCTGGACCTCGAGGAGATGAGCATCGAGCCCGTCGTCTCCGACGCCGTCCGCCTCATGAATCTCCACCGCGCCAAAGGCCTCGAGGCGCCGATCGTCGTCCTCGCCGAGATCGGTGGGCCGCATCGTCCCGTTCCCCCGCGCCGGCACATCGCGCGCGGCCGCGCCGGCTCGCGCGGATGGTTCACGGCCGGCTTCTTCACGCGGCCGCCGGGCCGGGCGCCCCAGTGGACGGTGACCGCCGTCCCCCCGGAGTGGGACGCGCGCAAGGGCGTCGAGACGGCTTTCGAGGAGGCCGAGCGCGTCCGCCTTCTCTACGTCGCCGCGACGCGCGCGCGCGACACGCTCGTCGTCAGCCTGAGCGAGGAGAAGCCGGAGACGGGTCACTGGGCGCCCCTGCGCGCGGTCCTGCGCGACCTGCCGACCGCCGCACTCGCGTACGCCGCGCCCGCGCCGCGGGAGGCGCCTCCGCTCGCCGCCCGCCTTCCGACCGCCCGCCACGCTCTCGCCGAGGCGCGCGAGAGCGCGGCAGCGCCGTCGTACGCCGTCGTCTCCGTCACGACCATCGCGAAGAAGGAAGGGCCGCGCGCGCCGACGCCGGCCGAGGAGGCCCGCGGCACGGCCTGGGGACGCGTCATCCACCAGCTCCTCGAGGCCGCGATGAAAAGTCCGGACGTCGACCTCGCCGCGCTCGCCGGGAATCTGATGCGCGAGGAGGAGGTCCCCGCGGAGCTTCTCGGAGACGTCCTGCGCGTCGCGGAGTCCGTCACGAGCTCGGACCTCTGGATGCGCGCCCGGAAAGCGTCGCGGCGATCCGTCGAGGTGCCGTTCGAGATGGTCGTCCCGTCGAAAGACCTCGGATTCGCGGGGGGGCCCGCAGAGACGCTGCTCAAGGGCGCGATGGACCTCGTCTTCGAGGAGGACGGCGTCTGGCACATCGTGGACTGGAAGTCGGACGTCGTCGGCGACGGCCTCGCGGGCCTGGTCGCGCACTACACGCCGCAGGTCGAGCACTACCGGCGCGCGTGGGGGGCGCTCACGGGGCAGAAAGCGAAGGCGGCGCTCTACTTCATGGACACGGGGGATCTCGTGTGGCTATTAGAGGAAGGGAAGAGAGAGGAGGAGATATCTTTGAAGGTGAATCGGGCGGACTCCACCGAGGAAGCGCGCCCGGATGCCTCCGCGCCTCGCCAACGTTCATTATTCGAAGAATCTTGAAGTCCCTTCCCGCCGCCCCGGCGCTCCTCGCCGCGCTCCTTGCGTCGGGCTGCGCGTCGTCCGTGTGGCAGAGCACCGAGAGCGTCCCGGGAGGGAAACTCTACGTCCCGAAGCTCTACGCTCCCCTTCTCCCGGGCTCCATCTACCCCGACAGGAACGTCCCCGTTTCGGCGAAAGGACGACCGGCGCTGGTCCTCGTGTGTCCGCCGAAGGGGAGCTGCCGCGAGACGGAAATCCTCGACCAGGCCGCGCAGAGGGGAATGGTCGTCCTCGTCGCCAGGCAGAGCGGCACGGCGATCGCCCCCCGCCCCGAGGTCGACGTGGCCCGAACCGCGACGCTCATGGTCACCTCCACGGCGCTGAAGGTCGAAGTCCTTCCGCCAACGAAGACCGAGACCTCCCCCTCTTCCCCTTCGAAGCAAATCTTCCTCGCGACGCTCCTCGACGGCGAGCCGCCGGAGGCGCGAGACGGAATCGTCCTCAAACTCTATTCTCCGAACAGCAAAGGCCTCCTTCCCTCCGAAGCCTTTCGCGACGCCGTCGAGTGGCTGGCCGGCGAGCTCGGCGCTCGCTGAGACTCCCTCTCTTCGCTAGAATTCCGCCCATGAGCACGCGGAACGAAGGCGCGGTACGCGCCAAGGGCGTCCTTCACCCGTGGCAGCGGCGGCTCTACATGATCCTGCTCGTGCCGCTCGGCCTCATGGCGGCGAACTCCATCTACCTCGTCGCGTTCACGAAGTACTCCTCGTTCTTCATGGCGATGCTGCTCATGCACCTCACGCTGGGCCTCCTCATCGCCATCCCGTTCCTCGTCTTCGCGTTCACGCACGGCGCGCGGATGCTCGCGAACATCCGCAACCGCAAGGCGAAGGCCGCCGGCATCACGATCGTGACGCTCGCGCTCGTCTGCATCGGCACCGGCGTCACGATGGCGCTCAACGGCGCGACGCTCACGAACCGGCCGATCTACCTCGCGCACGTCTTCGCGATCCCCGTCGCGCTCGTCGCGTTCATCCTTCACCGGCGCGCGGCCGTCCACAAGCTGCACTTCCGTATGCTCGCGCAGTGGGGCGGCGCCGTGGCCGCGTTCCTGCTCGTGATGACCGGCCTCCACAAGCTCGAGAAGCCGCCGCAGCGCATCGTGAACATGAACGGCGACACGCAGTTCTTCCTCTCCTCGGCCGAGACGTTCGACCAGGGGCTCCTCGACGGCAAGAGGCTCTCCGCGAATTCCTACTGTCAGGAATGCCACCCGGACTCCTTCAAACGCTGGGAGAAGTCCGCGCACCGCTTCTCGTCGTTCAACAACCCGTTCTACCGGCGCTCCGTCGAGCTCATGGCGGACCGCGTGGGGCGCGAGAAGACGAAGTGGTGTTCCGGCTGCCACGACCCCGTCGTCCTTTTCACCGGCCAGATGGGCAAGGCGACGATGGCGACGTTCTCGTACGACCAGTTCGAGGCGCAGCAGGGCCTCTCGTGCATGTCCTGCCACTCGATCACCGAGGTCAAGGACCTGCGCGGGAACGGCGGGTACGTCATCGAGGAGAGCAAGCAGTACCCGTTCGCGTTCACGAAGAACAAGATGCTCCACGAGGTCAACAAGCTTCTGATCCGGATGGAGCCGTCTCTCCACCGGCAGACGTTCATGAAGCCCTTCATGCGCACGCCGGAATTCTGCTCGACATGCCACAAGGTCGGTCTGCTGCCACCGCTGAACGACTACCATTGGCTGCGCGGCCAGAACCACTACGACGGCTGGTACGACTCCGGCGTGTCCGGCAACGCCGTGCGGTCGTTCTACGACCCGCCGAAGCCGAAAGCCTGCCGCGACTGCCACCTGCCGCTGGTTCCCTCCAACGAGTTCGGGAACGTGGCCGGGATGCTGCACGACCATCTCTTCCCTGCCGCGAACACGGCGCTGCCGGCGATAAGAGGAGACAAGGAAACCATCGAAGATATTCGTAGAAAGGTATTGTTCGGCTCGCTTTCCATCGACCTGTTCGCTCTGAAGCGAGGCTCAGAGGTCATTCCCCTCGGACCCACGCTCCCCGCGGTTCGTCCCGGCGAGACCGTGGACGTCGAGGTGGTCGTTCGGACGCGGACGCTCGGGCACCCGTACACGAACGGCACGTCGGACAGCAACGAGACGTGGGTCGAGTTCCATGCGGCGGACGGAGCGCGCCCGATCATGGACTCCGGCACGCTGGACGCCGCGGGGCGTCTCGACCCCGCCGCCGACAAGGTCGCCCAGCTCGTCATCGCGCACGACGGGTCGGCCATGGACCGCCGCCAGCCGCAGGACATCCACGTCCCGCTCTACAACAACTTCATTCCGCCTGGAGCGGCGCGCACCGTCCACTACCGCTTCGCGGTCCCGAAGGACGCGAAGGGCGCCGTCACGATCTCGGCCGCGCTGAACTACCGCAAGTTCTCACGTGACTACTCGATCTTCGTTGGCGGGAACGACGCGCCGGAGCTCCCGGTCACCCGCATCTCGGCGGATTCCGTCACGCTTCCTGTTTCTTCGGAGAATTCGACGAGAGCGCTTTCGGTCGCCGGAGTTTCGCAACCCGGGACCTCTCGCGGAAATCCCGATTTCCCCGATCGCCCGTGGATCCGCTGGAACGACTACGGGATCGGCCTCTTCCTGCAGGGAGATCTCACGGGCGCGTCGTCCGCCTTCCAGAAGGCCGCGAGCCTCGCACGGGACAAGGCCGACGGGCCGCTGAACCTCGCGCGCTGCAAGCTGCGTGAGGGCGATCTGCCCGCCGCGAAGGCCGCGCTCGCCGAGTCGGAAAAGCGCCGGCCCGGCTGGGGCAAGACGCAGATCCTGCGCGCGCTCGTCTCGAAAGAAGAGGGTCGCCTCGACGACGCGCTCGCCGACCTCGACCGCGTCCTCGTCAAGTACCCGAAGGACCGCTTCGTCCTCAACCAGAAGGCGCGGATACTCTACCTCGCGGGCCGCTACGCCGAGGCGCTTCCTCCGATCGACCGGGTGCTCGCGATCGACGGCGAGGACCTCGCGGCGCACTACAACGCGATGCTCTGCCTCAAGGCGCTCGGGCGGACGGAGGACGCAGCCGCCGAGGAGAAGTGGTACCGGTTCTTCAAGGACGACGAGGATTCCCGCTCCATCCTCGCCGGCTACCGCATCGCGCACCCGTACGACAACCGGGAGTCGCTCCCCGTCCACGTCCACGACGAGGCCCACCCGGCCCAGGCGGCGCCGCCCCCCTGGATCGCGGAGATCGGGCCGAACGGCTACGCCTACAAGGGCTACGCGCCGAAGGGCGAGATGGTCCTGAAGGACGACCGGCCCTCGGGTGCGCCGCGCCCGTTCGCGCGGCCCGAGCCGCCGTCGAAGCAGGCGGGAGAGCGGAAGGGGCCGGGCGTGCCGGTCGCCGCCGCCGTGGTCCCGTTCCTCGCGTCGCACTGAGGCCAGGCCCCGGCGGCGGAGACGCCGCCGGGGTCAGACCGCCGCGCGCCGCCGGAGCCACGCCGCGAGGAGGGCCGCGCCCGCGCACCAGAGCCCCAGAGCGATCGCCCAGACGTCTGCCTCGACCGTGAAACGCGCACCCAGGAGATCTACGAAACCGAGTGCGAAAAGTGCGATGGCCAGAACGCCCGCGAGGAGGAGGAACAACGGCGCGGGCGGCGCGAACACGGGCGTGTCGGGTTCCTTCGCCCGGGTGGCCGCGAAATTCCCGCACATGCCAGCGCCGAAAAGGGGCACGAGGACGATCAGGATCGCCGCGAGGAGCGGGACCTCGTACCAGACCTTCCAGAACCAGCCGACGACGCCCGACGGGGCGACGTCGCCCAGCGCGTTCATGGCCGCATGCGACGAGGTGTCCGGAGGGCTCCGCCGCGCGAGCCGGGCGAGAATCGGCACGGCGGGCGCCGCGGCGAGGCCGACGTCGCCGAGCGCGAGAGCCGCCTGCTGACGCACGCGCTCCTTGTCGTGGTCGAGGAGCGGTGTCAGGAGAGGGACGGCCACGGCCCCGGCCATGCCGAGCGAGTACGAGGCCGGCGTTCGGCCCGTCCAGTGCTGGAATCGCTCCACGACGACGTCCCGGGCCGCGTCCAACGGGAGGACGGACGCGAGCACCTTCTGCACCTGGTGCGCCGCGCGACAGTCGGGGCCCTGGTCGAGCAGGTGACCAAGGGCCTCGGCTGGCGTTCCCGAGAGCCTCGGACCGGAGCCGAATCGCGCCCAGAGGGGGGCGATACCGGCTCCCTCGTCGATCCCGAATAGGAGGAGGAGCGCGAAGTACGGCGCCCAGAAGAGGAACCACGGCTTCTTCTGCGCGGCCTCGAACGCGTTCTCGTGCTTGCGCCGCACCGGCTTCTCAGGAGTCGCTCCCGACCTCATCGCGGTCCCTCCCTCCCGGAAGACGGCCCGGCCGCCGCCTCGTCATAGATTGAGGCGAGAATAGACGAGCCATGCAGATTCACACCCTCGACCTCGGGTTCTTCCGCCGCGGGACGATCGCGGCCTACCTCGTGGAGTCCGGCAACCACCTCGCGCTCGTCGAGACCGGACCCGACTCCACGTGGCCGCACCTCGTCGCGGCGCTCGCCGAGCACGGCGCCGGGCCGTCCGACGTGAGGGACGTCCTCGTGACGCACATCCACCTCGACCACGCCGGCGCCGCCTGGCGTCTCGCGAGGGCCGGCGCGAACGTCTGGGTGCACCCCCGGGGAGCCCCGCACATGGCGGATCCCTCGAAGCTCCTCGCGTCCGCGAAGCGGATCTACCGCGACGAGATGGACTCGCTGTGGGGGACGCTCGAGCCGATTCCCCCCGACCGGCTGAAGGTCACGGCCGACGGCGCCACGATCCCGGTCGGAGACGTCGCGATCCGCGTGCTCGAGACGCCGGGCCACGCGATCCACCACAACGCGTACCTCCTCGAGGGGAGCGTCTTCACGGGAGACGTCGGGGGGGTGGCGATCGGCGACGGTCCGAACCTTCCGCCGACGCCGCCGCCCGACATCGACCTCCCGACGTGGACGCGCTCGATCGAGCGCATCAAGAGCGCACGGCCGGAGACGTTCTACCCGACTCACTTCGGCGGCCACGGCGACGTCGCGGCTCGCCTCGACGAGATGATGGAGGAGCTTCATGCGTGGGCGGCGTTCGTCCGGGTGCGGCTCGACGAGGGAAAGGCGGAGCCGCAGATCGTGCCGGAGTTCGAGACATGGCTCACGGCACGGCTGCTCGGCAAGGGCGTCGGCGCCGAAGGCCTCGAGGCCTACCGGACGGCTCTCCCCTTCGCGATGAACGTGACGGGGCTCGTGCGGTACTGGAAGACGGCCGGCGCGGCGGCCTGAGGCACGAGCGGCCCTGCCGCATCTGCCTCGTGGAACGGCCGGAGCCCCCGCCCTCTTCACCTTCTAGGAAGTCCCCCCACGTCCGCCTTCACGGCTGCCGACGAGCATGTCAGCCGACGACGTCGTATTCGCTCTGGACGAGCCCGCTCGCGTAGGAACGCGTCGCGACGTGCTTCAGGAGGACGTCGCGCGAGAGGGCGCCGAAGAGCGGGATGCCCGAGCCGATGAGGACGGGCACGCGCGTGACGACGATGCGCTGAATGAGCCCGGCGCGAAGGAAGCGCTGAATGGTGATTCCGCCGTCCACGTAGGCGTGAGCGATGCCGCGGGCGGAGAGCATGGCCGCGATATCGGCCGGCTCGCCCGCCATCCGCTCCACGACGGCTCCGGGCGGGACGGGCGGGAGGGCGCGCCGGCTGAGGACGAAGACGGGCTTCTCTCCATACGGCCATGTCGGGAACTTCAAGACGATGTCGAACGTGTTGCGCCCGAGGACGAGCGCGTCGACCGTGGCCATGAACTCGTCGTAACCGTGGGGTTCGCCGCCGTCGTCCGGCAGGAAGTCGAGCCTCTCGTCCGCGCGCGCGAGGAACCCATCGAGGCTCGTCCCGACGAAAACGGACGCTTTCACGTGGCCTCCCCGGTCACCGCGTCTCGATTCTTCCGGCTCATCCGGCCGCTCCGGACCGGGGCCGGGTCACCAGGAGCGAGCAGGCGGCCAGCGCCGGCAGCAGGATCGTCGAAAGAAGCGACGGCGATTCGACGGCCGCCGACGCGACGATGGCCACGGCCCAGAGGATCGCATTCGCGAGAAAGGACTTTCGGCCCATGAAGAGTCTCCCTCCGCATACGGCCATCGACGCCCGAAGGTTTCTCGGAAGGAACGCTCCGGACTTCCGCAACCACGCACGTCTTCCTACATCCCCGCCTGCGGCTTGAGGTCGATCGTCGGCCTCGGCTCGTAGCGTCTCAGGAAATCGCTCACGCTCTCCTGCTGCGCCGCCTTGAGCGCCGCGTGGAGCTGAATCTGCTCGAGGGTCTGGGCGAGGACGCGCGGGCCGCCCATGTATCGCGGCGCCTTGTCCTTGAAGAAGGCCTCGACGTCGGCCCGGTGCGCGGCGTCGCTGAAGCCCGCCAGGAGCGCCGGGAACCGTGCCGGCGACTCGCGCGGAAGCCGCGCGGCGAGCCTGTCGAAGCTCGCCTTCAGGAACGCCCAGAGCTCCGGACGCGTCTCGGCGCTGAGCGATTCCTCGCGGAGGATGAAGACCGCCTCCCGCGCGTCGAATTCCCCGGACAGCGTCAGCGCGAGCGCGGCGGGGACGACGGCCGGATCGCGGAACATGCCGAGCGCGCCGAGGAGTCGCACGCGCTCACGCCGGCCCGTCGCCCGGCGCGCCTCGCCAAGGTAGGCCTGGAAGAGCTCCATGTCGCCGTGGCGCGCGGCGACCCCGAGGACGTCGGACGTCAGGAGAGGATCTATTGCCTTTCGGTCCTTGAGCCATGCCCTCGCGAGTGCCTTCGCCTGCGCGACGAGACCGGGCTCGTCACCCTCGTTCGCGACGAACGGAACGAGCCCCGCGCGCAGGAGCTGCGTGTCCTCGTCCTCGCCCGGCCTCGGGACCCAGCCCAGCCCGTGCGCCCGGGCGCCGAACGCCTCGCTCACGAACTCGCGGTAGCGCGGCCCCAGCGCGTCCGAGACGAGAACGTCCCGGGGTGAAGCGGCGATCTTCTGGATCGCCTCGACGACGGCCCGGTCGGGGTCGTTCGCGAAGACGGGAACGAGCGCGAGCGCGGTCGCCATCGGGACGTCTCCGCTGCGCGCGAGCGCGGCCGCGTCGGAGAGCGTCGCGACGCGCTCGCCAGGCGTCAGGTGCCTGCCGTTGTCGGCGAGGACCTTGCCGAGGAGGCTCCCCTCGTAGAGCACGCGGTAATAGCCGTTCCCGGCGTTCGCGAGGACGCGCGCCGGGCACGGGCCCGGCAGGGCGAGACTGCCCGACGCCCCGGCAAGGAGCGTGCAAGCGACCGGGGCCCCGGGGTCCCCCGTGCGCGCGCAGACGGGCAACTGCCACGTCTCCCGTGACGAGCCCGTGGACCCCGTCGGCAGGAACCTCTTTTGGGAGAGGACGAGCGTTGGGACGCCGCCGCCGCACCGGAGGTCGACCGTGACGAGCGGGACGCCGGGCTGGTCGAGGAACGAGCGAAACGCGGGCACGACGGTCGGGTTCTTCACCGCCTCCGCGATCGAGGAGACGAAGTCGTCGGCCGTCGCGTTGCCCCATGCGTGCGAACTCAGATATCGCCGGATCCCCTGCCGGAAGCCCTCCTCGCCGACCCAGCCCTCGAACATCCCGATGACCGCGGCGCCCTTCTGGTAGGTGATGCCGTCGAACGCGTTCGCGATGTCGTCGTTTCCCGCGATCGGCTGCCGGATCCGCCGGGCGGTCGTCGAGCGAGTCCTCGTCCATCACCGTCGTCCGCGCGCCCGCGCGCTGCACGGCCCAGTTCCACTCGGGCTTCCACCGGTCGACGATCTTCGAGGCCATCCACGTCGCGAACGCCTCGTTGAGCCAGATGTCGTCCCACCACGCGGTCGTCACGTAGGTCGCCGAACCACTGGTGGGCCATCTCGTGCGCGCACACGCTCGCCCAACGCCGGCGCTCGGAGATCGTCTCGTCGGCGGGCTTCGCGAGCATGAGGCTCGACGCGTACGTGACGAGGCCCGCGTTCTCCATCGCGCCGAAGCCGACGGTCTGCGGAATCGCGAGGTTGTCGAGCTTCTCGTACGGATACGGGATCCCGAAGTAGCTCTCGAGGACGTCGAGGATCGGCCCCGTGGACTCGGCCGCCCAGCGAGCGTCGGCGGCATGGCCCTTCGGGACGATCATGCGGATCGGCGTGCGATTGCGCCCCGCGGTGCCGGCGTTCACGACGTCGAACGGCCCGACGCCGAACGCGACGAGATAGCTCGGGAGCGGCCTCGTCGGCGCGAAGGCGAACCGCCGGCCGCCGTCAGGGTCGGCCGTCTCAGACGCGACCGGCGTGTTCGACACGGCGATCGAGCCCTCCGGGACGTGGAGCGTGAGCTGCCAGGGCGTCTTGAACGAGGGCTCGTCGAAGCACGGGAACGCGCGGCGCGCGTAGATCGCTTCGAACTGGGTGTAGGCGTACCAGTCGCTGCCGTCCTTCTGGTGAAAGACGCCCTCCGTGTCCTTGGACGCGACGCGGCCCGTGTATTCGAGGCTCAGGAACCAGGAACCCGGAGAAAGATTTCTTTGAAAGGTCAGACGGACGTAATCGCTGCCCCCCTTGGCCGCAGCGCCGGGGATCGCCGCACCCCCTCCCGCGGGGCGGGCCGACACCGCCTGCACGTCGAGTTCCTTCGCGTTCAGCCAGACGGCGCCCATCTCCTCCTTCGAGGAAATCTCGATCTCGATCCTCCCCCGGAACGCATCCTTCGCCGGGTCGATCCACAGCTCCGCCGCGTAGCGCGCGGGCGCGACGCCGGCGGGCAGGCGCAGGGCCGGGGGCTGCGGGTCGGCCGAGAGGACGGACGTGAAGACGAGGGAGAAGAGAAGAGCTGCTTCGAAAGGAAGACGGGGCCGGCGGAGCTTCATGTGTGCAACTCTACGATGAACGGGGCCTCGCTCACATGAGATAGCATTTCCTTCCGATGACCATTCAAAGAAATCTCTTCTTCGGCGTCTCCCTGTGTCTGTTCGGCGCAGCCTGCGTGAAGGCCCCGCCGAAATCCGTTTCTCCGACGCCCGCGCCGGAGCCCACGAAAGTCGCGTCCGCGATCCGGTTCGAGGACGTGACGAAGTCCTCCGGCGTCTCGTTCGTCCACGTGAACGGCGCCGAGGGCAAGAAGTGGATGCCCGAGACGATGGGGTCCGGCGTCGCCGCGTTCGACGCGGACGGCGACGGCCGCGTGGACCTCCTCTTCGTGAACGGGCGTTACTGGCCCGGCGATCCGAAGGCCGCACACCAGCCCACGCTGTCCTTCTGGAAGAACGTCACGGAGCCCGGAGGCGCCATGCGGTTCGAGGATCGGACCCGGGAGGCGGGGCTCGCGATCTCCCTCTACGGGATGGGGATCGCCGTCGGCGACGTCGACGGCGACGGAACGCCCGACGTCGTGATTACCGGGCTCGACGACATCCGCCTCCTCGTGAACGACGGGAAGGGCCGCTTCCGGGACGCGACGAGGGGCTCGGGCCTCACCGGCTCCGGATGGGGCACGTCCGCCGCCTTCGCCGACTTCGACGGCGACGGCGTTCTCGACCTCTTCGTCGGCCAGTACGTGAACTGGACGCCGAAGACGGACATGTTCTGCTCCCTCGACGGGAAGACGAAGGCCTATTGCACGCCCGAGCGCTACAACGGCGTCTCCCCGCGCCTCTACAAGGGCCTCGGCGCCGGAAAGTTCCGGGAGATCACGAAGGAAGCGGGCCTCACAAACCCGCTCGGCAAGGCGCTCGGCGTCGCCGTCCGGGACTTCGACGGCGACGGCCGGCAGGATCTCGTCGTCGCGAACGACACGTCGCCGAACAACCTCCTGAGGAACGTCGAGACCGTGGACGGCATCCCGAAATTCAAGGACGTCGCGATCGAGGCGGGCGTCGCCGTCGGCGAGGACGGCAAGGCGCGCGGCGCGATGGGCGTCGCGTTCGGCGACACGAAGAACGACGGCGGCACGACGCTCGTCGTCGGGAACTTCTCGAACGAGATGTGGTCCGTGTGGAGCACGGGCCCGAAGGGCGACTTCTTCCTGGACGAGTCCGTCCAGAGCGGCGTCGGCCGCACGTCGCTGCTTCCGCTCACGTTCGGGGTCGCGTTCGCGGACTTCGACCTCGACGGCGTTCTCGACCTCGTCGGCGCGAATGGCCACGTCGAGACGTCCGTGCAGGACGTCCAGCCGACCGTCACGTACCGCCAGTCTCCGCTCGTCTTTCGCGGGCTTGGCGGCGGCCGCTTCGCGGACGTCTCGTCGCAGGCGGGCGCGGCCTTCGCGGCGCCGATGGTCGGACGCGGCCTCGCGGTCGCGGACGTCGACGGCGACGGGCGCCCCGACGTCGTCATCACGGAGAACGGCGGCCCCGCACACGTCTTCCGGAACGTCTCGGAGGGCGCCGGGAAGGCCGTCCGACTCGTCCTCGCGACGAACGGGAAGAACCGCGGCGCGATCGGAGCGCGCGTCACGTGCGCGATGGGCGGCAGGAAGCGCGTCGACGAGATCTCGGGGGGCGACGGCTACCTGTCGGTGAACGACCGCACGATCACGCTCGGCCTCGGCTCCGCGCCGAAGTTGGACTCGGTCGACGTCCGCTGGCCGGACGGCACGACCGCGAGCGCGAAGGACCTCGCACCCGGGCTCTATAGATGGATCGAAGGCGGAGCGCCGGAGCCCGCGAAACGCTAGGCCTCGGGCGCCAGGTCAGTTCCAGGGCAGCATGGAATCGGGCAGCTCGAAGTTACCCCGAAGCGGATTGAACGGCGTATCAATCCGTTCCAGGTCATGGGCCAGATCCGGAAAGGCGCCGATGAACTTGCCCAGGAGCTGCTTGAAATACGGCATCGACTGCCACGGGTGGGGATTCTCGACCACGATTCCGCTGTGGTGCGTTTGGCGAAGCGGACGGCCTCGTTCCGAGGAATAGATGTCGGTGACGATAACGGAGCGGAACTCGTCCTCGTCATCCCACCCACCCCGCATAGGATTGCTCCCCGTGGAACGGCCCGCCATGTCCGAGACGGCGTGAACCATTTCGTGGAGCAGGATCTCGCCCTGATCGTTTCCCGGGGCCAGCGGATTGGTCCCTCGAATCTGAAGCCAGGGTACGCGCTCGCGGTGCTCAACAAAGTACAGCCGCCGATCGTAGCTGGTGATCCACGGCGTGTACCGGATCTGCACGTCGGTACCCTGTCCGGTTCCGAGGCCCCATTCCGGATGCGGATGGCTTCTGTGCTGCGGGTCCTGGAGGTCGCGCTCGTATCCGATCTGGCCCGGGGCGACGGAGGCTTGCCACTGGACGGGATCCGCGTAGGCGTTGAATGGGTCGGCCGCTTGCGGAATAAAAGGAATGATGAAGAGCTTGCGCTGATTGCGACGGTTGATCGCGTTGATCACCGCGCGCCCCACGCGGAACATGGACAGGCTCCACAGCAGGTCCGCGACGTCTTTCTCGAAGGAATTCCCCCGTCCCGCGAACGGCCCGTTGTACGCCGGAGCGTCGAGCGTCACGCCATCGACCGAGATGTTCGGATCGAACACAAGGCGCATCTGCGTGCCCCCCTTTGTTGCGCGTGCCAAGTAAGCATCTACGCCCTACCCCAAAGGGGTCAAGCCTCGCCGTATTCGAGTCGAGCGAGCACCCGCCGGAGCGCAGACGGCCCCGGCCTCTTCAGGTTCGTCGAGGGCGGATGACCCGAACCGTCGAGACGCTAGACCTCACCGCATCCGCACGTCCTCGAGGTCCAGCTCGTGCTGGAGGCGGTGGAGGACGTCGTCGCCGATGACCTCCTCGTCGCGCAGCTTCAGGAGCTGGCGCCGCTGCGCCTCGATCGCCGTCCGGCGGAGCTCCCTCGAGAGGGCGAGCGGAGCGTGCGCCGGTCCGTCCCCCTCGAGCCCCCTGAGGGAACGCACCCTCTGGACGTACTCCTGCCGCACCCCGTGGACCTGATGGGCCTGGAGGTTCCTTTCGTCCATCACCCCGTCCAGATGCTCGAGGGCCGCTTCGGCGAGCGCGAGACGCGCCGCGCGCTCCTCCTTCTCGCCGGAGCGGTCCTCCTCGACGCGGAGCCACCGCACGAGCGGGGCGAGCGAGAGACCCTGGACGACGAGCGTCCCGAAGATGACGGAGAACGTGATGAAGATGATGAGGCTCCGCGCGGGGAACGGCCGCCCGTCCGCGAGGACGATAGGCAGGGAGAGCGCCGCCGCGAGCGACACGACGCCGCGCATCCCCGCCCAGCCGACCACGACGACGGCCTGCCACGGTGGGTACGGGTGGGTCTTGCGGTACTTCGGGAACAGGTAGCGCGGAAGGTAGGCGCCCGGGAACATCCAGGCGAGGCGCACGACGACGACCGTCCCGAACGTCGCGAAGATCCCGTCCACGACCGTCGGCCAGGGCCAGTCGAGCGTCGCGAGCACTCTCGGGAGCTGAAGGCCGATGAGGACGAAGACGAGCGCGTTCAGGAGGAAGATCACCGTCTGCCAGACGCTCGTGCTCTCGATCCGCGTCCGCGACGAGAGGATCCGCGGGACGTAGCGTCCCTGCACGACTCCCGCCGTCACGGTCGCGAGGACGCCCGAGACGTGGAGGCGCTCGGCGACGACGTAAGCGACGAACGAGAAGAGGAGCGACGCCGTCGTCGCGAGGATCGCGTCGTCGAGCACGCGCTGGGCCTGGGCAAAGAGCCAGCCCAGCGCGATTCCCACGGCGACGCCGCCGACGGCGATCACGGCGAACGCCCCGACACCCGGGAGGACGGCGAGGTGCCCCGTCACGATCGCGGCGCTCGCGAACTTCAGGAGGACGAGGCCCGTCGCGTCGTTCACGAGGCTCTCGCCCTCGAGGACGGTGACGACCTGGCGCGGGAGGTGCACGCGCCGCGCGATCGCGGTCGCCGCGACGGCGTCCGGAGGCGACACGATGGCGCCGAGGACGAGGGCCGCGGGCCACGGCACGCCCGGCACGAGGGCCACGACGACCGCCGCGACCGCCGCCGTCGTCGCGACGACGAGGCCGACCGCGAGGAGCGAGATCGAGACGATGTTCGCGCGGAAGTCGCGCCACGACGTGAAGTAGCCGGCCGCGTACAGGATCGGCGGCAGGAAGAACAGGAACACGAGCTGCGGGTCGAGCGACACGGACGGCAGCCCCGGCACGAACGCGACCGCCATTCCCCCCACGACGAGGAAGATCGGATACGGGACGTTCGCCTTGTGCGCGAGGAAGGCGAGGAACGTCGTGAGACCGAGGAGGGCGAGTACCGTCTCGACCGACTGCACGGGCGCATTCTCGCTTATGATGCCGACGCTCTCATGCGTTCCGCGATCGTGGCTGGGGCCAGCGGGCTCGTTGGCGACCGCGTCCTGCGACGGCTGCTCGCGGGCGGAGCCTACGACCGCGTCGTCGCGCTCGTGCGCGGCCCGCTCAACGTGACCCACAGGAAGCTCGAGCAGCGCACGATCGACTACGAGAGGATCGGGCGCATGTCCGCGTTCCCGCGGGCCGAGGACGTGTTCTGCTGCCTCGGCACGACCCTGCGAAAGGCCGGCTCACCCGAAGCGTTTCGCAAGGTCGACGTCGAGTACGTCGCGCGGCTCGCCGAGGCCTGTGCCCGCGCGGGCTCCGCGCAGTTCCTCCTCGTGAGCGCCGTCGGCGCGGACGCACGCTCGCGGAACTTCTACCTGCGGTGCAAGGGGGAGGCGGAGAACCTCGTCAGGGCCCTCCCTTTTCCTTCCGTCCACGTCTTTCGCCCGTCGTTCCTCGTGGGAGTCCGCCGCGAGAGCCGGCCCGGCGAGACGATCGGCATCGCCCTCGCACGGCTCATCTCCTTCGCGATGCTCGGACCCGCGCGGCGCTACCGGCCCACCCGGGCGGACGACGTCGCGAAGGCCATGGTGGCCGTCGCGCGCGACGCGCCGCCCGGGATTCACGTCTACGAGGCCGGCGCGATGCAGGAGCTCGCGGACCAGCCCGTGCGCCTCATTTGAGCCGCGCGAGGATGTCCGTGATGCGTTTCTTCTGGTCCTCGGGAGCCATGGACAGCGCCTTCGTGTAGTTCTCGATCGCCCCGGCCTTGTCGCCCTTCTTCTCGAGACACTCGCCGAGGCTGTCCCAGACGTTCCACGAGCCGGGGTGGTCGACCGTGTTCTTGCGGAAGATCGCGAGCGCCTCGTCGGTCTTTCCCTCGCCCATCAGCGCGTAGCCCTGGTTGTTGATGTCCGCCTCGGTCGCGAGCGACTGGGCGCGCGTGCGAGCCGCGGCGGCGCCCGCCGTGTCGCCCTTGAGCTCGAGGAGGCCGGCCTTCGTCCGCAGGTTCTGGTACGTCGGCGTCATCGAGATGGAGCGGTCGGCCCACTTCATCGCCTCGTCGAGGTCCGTCTTCGTCCTCAGGCACCACGCGGCCGCCTGGTTCCAGCCCTGCCAGGAGAACCGGGGCAGCCCGCGCAGCTGCTCCTTGATGCCCGCGAGGGTGACGGCCGTCGTGTCGACGCCAATCGGGACGGAGGCCTTGAGCTTCTCCCAGCGCAGCGTCAGCGCCGCGCCGTCGGCCGTCGGCTCGTCGAAAGACCAGGCGAGTCGCTCCGTGAAGTCGGCCGGCGCCGGCTTGACCGGAACCCGGACGACGTCTTCCTTCTCGTCGTAGCTGAAGCTCCCCCATGCCTTGGATTCGGAGCTCAGGATGAACGTCCACTCGTCGGCCTTCGGGAGGACGTGCACGCCGTACGTTCCGGCCGGGACCGCCTTGCCCCCGAACGTGAACGGGGTGGACGCCGTCAGGGTCGTGTTCTCGTTCGCACCCGCGCGCCAGACCTCGCCGTACGGAACGAGCTTGCCCCACACCTCCCTCTTGTTCACGGCCGGGCGGTGGTACGTGACCGTGAAATCCGCGAGCCCGATCGCCTGGCTCACGCTCGCGGCCGGGCTCGGCTGCGGCAGGTTGAGGGGCACCTGGGCGATTGCCGCTGGGACGAAGACCAGAAAAACGGGGACGAACGCGAGAAGAACCCGAACCGTGCGTTTCATCTCATACCTCCACTCGTGTAAAGCCGCATTTCTTGAAGGTGAATACGGGACGAGCAGGGCAGGGTTTCCGCGTTTCGAGAGTCGGCGACCTACCCGTCCGCGTGAGCCGCCTGCGGGCCGCTCATCGGCGGAAGGCGCGGCGCTGGGTGAGCGCGCCGTCCTTCAGCATGTAGAGGCGGCCGGCCGAGACGCTCTCGAACCGCTGTGCGGGCTCCGTCGCGCCCGGCGGTATCACCTCGACGGTCGCGACGCCCGCGCCCCCGAGACCGAAATGGAGCGGGACCCATGCGCCGGACCCGTACGACGGCCGCAGGATGAACTCCTGGACCTGTCGCGCTCCCCCGGCGGTCACGACGATCTTCGTGCCGAGAACGGTGCGCCGGTCCGCGCCCGCGACGGGGAGGATCTCGAGCGCATTACCCGGCGCCGCCGTCGCGTTCCTCAAAACGTGCACGCCCCCGGCGACGGCCGCGATCACGAGGTCGACGCGCCCGTCGCCGTCCAGGTCTCCGGCCGCGAGCCCGCGCGCGGAGAGGCGCAGGCGCGCGAGGTCGCCCGCGTCCGCCGTCGCGTCCTCCATGCGGCCGTCGCCCGCGTTGCGGTAGAGGATGGGAGGCTGTTTGTAGCTTCGGTCGCCGAGCGAGTACGGCCCGAGGCTGTAGCCGTTCCCGAACAGCCGCGCGAACGTCATGATGAGCCTCGGGATGAGGTGTCCCGACGCCATGACGAGGTCGGGGCGACCGTCGTCGTCGAAGTCGACGATGTCGGTCCCCCACTGGACGTAGGGGAGCGAGGGCCGTTCGATTCCCGAGGACTCCGTCGCGTCGTCGAAGAGCGCGCCCTCGACGTTGCGGTAGAGCGTCTTCGGCTCGCCGGCGAAGTTCGTGACGAGGACGTCCGGCCGGCCGTCGCCGTCGAGATCGCCGACCGCGATCCCCATCCCGGCGCGGGCCTCTTTGTGGTCCCGCCGGCCAGCGCCCGCCTCGACCGTGACGTCCTCGAACGTCCCGTCTCCCCTGTTTCGGTAGAGAACGTTCGTCGTCCGGTCGTTCGCGAGGTAGAGGTCGGGCCGGCCGTCTCCGTCGTAGTCGAAGAAGACGGCCCCGAGGCCGCGCCCGCCCGCGTTGAGGACGCCCGCCTCCTTCGCGCGCTCGACGAAACGCCCGTCCTCTCCCTGAACGTTCAGCTTCGCCTCCTGCCCGGCGTAATCCTCCGGGACGCGGACCTCGAACTGTCCGAACGAGTTCTCGTTCGCGTAGTCCGTATCCAGATAGCCGACGACGTAGAGGTCGACCCGCCCGTCCCCGTTCGTGTCGCCGGCCGCGAGGCCGATGGAATATCCGGGCGCTGCGAGGCCGCGCTCGGCGGAGACCTCGCGAAACGAGCCGTTGCCCTGGTTCTTCCAGATTTCCGTCCTGCCGACGCCGGTCACGACGAGGTCGAGGCGGCCTTCGCCGTCGAGGTCGACCCAGGAGGCTCCCATCCTCCAGCCACAGGACCGGATCCCCGAGCGGCCCGTCACGTCCTCGAACGTGCCGTCGCCACGGTTGCGGTAGAGCGCGCCGCACGGGCCGGCCTCGGGCTTTTTCCCGCTCGCGGCCGAGCCCGTGAAAAAGAGGTCCGGAAAGGAGTCGCCGTCGAAGTCCCCCATCGCGACACCCCCGCCCATCGTCGCGAGGTTCCGCCCGCGGCGAAGGTCGGTGGCGAATTTGAAATCGACCCGCGACTGCTTCGTAACGTCGGTGAAGCGGATCGGGGGACGGGCGGAAGAGGGAGAGGAGGAAGAGGGAGATTCTTCGAATGAGTAAGACAGCAGAGGGACGAGCAGGAGCGCGGCGAGCAGCGACGGGGCGATGCCGGCGCGCAGGGCAATTGCCCTTCTAAGAAGATCTTCCGACCGCGTCACTCGAGCCCCACTGTAGCCCGACGCACACCGGCGAATCTGGAGCGAGGGAGCAAGGCTATCTTTCCCCCAGCGCCCTGCGGAACCGCTCCGGCCCGACCTCGCGCGCGAGCGTCTCCTCGAGGAACTTCGGGTCGGGGTAATGCTCCGTGTCCGGGTACGGGTACGCCGACATCGCGTGGAACGGCCACGGCGCGTAGCTCTGGCCGGTCACGGTGTTCTTGTCGAAGTCCTTGTCCCAGCCGTCCGAGACGACGACCCAGTTCCGCGTCCAGCCCTCCCGTAGCGGCGGAAGGGCCGAGCCGTCGAACGCGATCCGGATGGCGTCTCCGCCCTTGAAGACGACCCAGCGGTCGTCCGTCTTCGCGAGGAGGTCGGTCACGTCCCCGAGGCGCGTGACCCGGCCGGGCACGTCCTCCCAGGCGGGAGCGACGCTCAGGTCGCCGTGGTCGAAGATCTCCGGTCCATCGGGCGTCGCGCGGAAGCGGCGCGAGAAGCCGCGCTCGGAGAGCACGGCCCGCGCGGGCGGGAGGAGCGTCGTGACGACGTTCACGGGCGGATCGTCCACCGTCACGAAGGCCTCGTCCCAGAAAACCGCCATCGTCGTCCGGATCCGCACCCGGGGATCGGCCGGATCGACGAGGCCTGTCAGGTCGACGGGCATCGTCTTCGTCTTGCCGGCCGGGAACCCGAAGGAGTCCATCGCGACCTTCCAGCCGCCCCGGCAGTCGGGCACCTCGAGAACGGGTGCGGACTGCACGACGTCCCTCCGCTGCGAGAGGGAGACGTTGATCGACGTGTCCGTGTAGAAGATCCATCCGTTCATGAAGAGGACGACCCGGCTTCGCGCGGCGACCGGACCGAGGTCGAGGACGAGCGTGTGCTCCCGGCGCACGCCCTGGTATGCGGTCTCGGCTCCTGGGTCGACGTAGACCCCGTCCTCCTTCGCGAGGCGCGCCGTGACGTCCTCGAGGCGGCCGGACGCGTCGGACCACGCCCCGCGCACGGAGCGCGGGGCCGACACCGTGAACAGCTTTTTCTCCGTCGCGCCGGGGACCATCCGCTCGTTCGGCACGACGCGGGTTCCGAGCGGGTGGTCGACGGCCATGAGCGAGACCTCGTCGAGGTAGGCGGCTTCCCACAGCTCCTCGGTGTAATCGAGGAGGAGCGTGCCGTCGGCCGCCGGAGCGAGCATCCCGTCCGGCACGAGAAGCCACTCGCGCGTATCGGCGCCGGCGAGGTGGACGCCGTCGTAGAGGAGCCCGATGGGCGCGCGGCCGAGCGCGTCGGAGACGAAGCTCCAGACGCCGGTTCGCCCGTTCCACGCGTACACGAACGGGCACGAACCCTTCAGCTGCTGGACCTCCTTCACGACCGTCTTCGCCTTCTGCTCGAAGAGGTTCTGCGGGACGCCGTTCGTCCATGTCGCGCGCACGACATCGGCCCGCGTCCGGGCTCCGAGCCCGACGTGCATCGGCCAGAGGCCCGCCGTCCGGGTCACGACGAGGTCTCCCGCTTTCACCTCGACGAGGCTGCCCACACCCGCCCGGTTGACCTTGCCCGATCCGGTCGCGAGGCCTTCGAGCACCACGGTCAGCCAGCCGTTCGCGTTCCCGCCGTCGTTGACGAGGACGGACGTCTTGCCGCCTGACGAGACGAGGAGGTCGAGGTCCCCATCCTTGTCGACGTCGTAGGCGAGGAGAGCGTCGATGCTCAGAGAAGAGAAGGAAAGAGAAGAAGAAGAAGATTTCTTAGAAGGTGAAGAGAAGATCGACCAGGGCGTGAACCGACCGTCGCCGAGGTTGCGATACGCCCGCAACCCGTCCGAAGACGCCGCGACGACGTCCGGGAACCCGTCGTTGTCGAAGTCGCCCAGCGCCACCGCCCGCACCGCGACCAGCGCGGCCGCACGGGACGCGGCACCGCCGGCGCCAACCGCGAATTCCTGCCCCGTGCCTTCTAAGAAATTCCCATCTCCCTTCCCGATGAGAAGCCGTAACCCGTGAGAGGTCGCGACGACGATGTCCGGGATCCCATCGCCGTTCACGTCCTCCACGGCGAGGTCGGCCGCGCCGGAGACGTGGAGCGGGACGGTCCTGAAGACCCCCTGCCGGAGGTTGACGCGCAGGACGAGGCCGCCTTTCGCGTCGATCGCGACGAGGTCGAGGTCTCCGTCGCGGTCGACGTCGGATGCGACCGCTTTCCGCGAGCGGAACGCCGCGTCGCCCGTCTTCGCCGTCACGTCCTCGAAGCTGCCGTCGAGGTTGTTGCGGAGGAGCCGGTCCGGCCCCGTCCCGCCGAAGAGACAGACGTCGAGGTCCCCGTCGAGGTCGAAATCGAAAAAGACGGCCGAACTGAACGGCGCCGGTACCGGGTACAACGAAGGCGTGCCGGAGTTCGCAAGGTCCACCTTTCTCAGCAATCTCCCGGCGTTCTCTTCGGACGCGACCGGCGCCCGAAACGTGACCGGGATCGACGGCCCCGCGCCCGCGCGCAACGCCTCTTCCACGTTCGACGAGAACTTCTCGACCGGAAGTCCGACGACCTGGACGAACATCTCCCCGAGCGACTGCTGGTAGCGCGGGGTCACGCGCTCGATGTTCTCGAGGATCCGGACCTTGACGGAAGCCGCCTTGAGGTCGCCGCCGGCGAGCGCCCCCTTCGCGTCACCGAGGAATTTCCGAGCCCGGGCGTCGCCGTCCGAAACGAGGGGCTCGACCTCGCCGAGCGTCTTCTTCCCGGCCGCGACGTCGCCGGCCTCGACCTCGATCAGGAGGAGCTTCAGCCGCGCGGGCAGGTTCGAGGGCGACCGCGCGGCGATCTCCGCGAGGTACGTCCGCCGGCGAGATTTCTCGGCCTCGCTCGCCGAAGGGTCCGCCTCGACGCTGCGCGCGTACCGCCAGCGCGACTCGAGGTCGCGCGGGTCGAGTGCCGCGGCCTTCTCGAGGGCGGCCCGCATCGCCGCCGGGCGGTTGCGCTCGTTCTCGAGCGCGGCGCGGATCGCCCAGACGTCCGCACGGTCGCCCGCTTTCGCGAGGAGCGCTTCGGCTCCCGCGACGTCCTTCTCGCGCAGCGCCGCGACGGCGCCGTCCGCGAGCGGCAGCGCCTCGCCCGGAACGAGACCGGCGAGCTTCGCGAACGTCGCGCGCGCCTCCTTCGGCCGGTCCTCCTCGAGCTGCGCGAGGCCGACGTTCCGGAGCCTGAGGATCTTCGACGCCTGCTCGGGGGAAAACCTGGGAGAAGAGGAATCCCCTGCAAATGAAAGAGGAGCAACGGCGACGGCACCGCACACGAGCGCCACCCGCAGCGAGGCGTCACGGTCGAAGAGGATCTTCATCGAAGGTGATTATGGCCGGTGCGCGGGCGCCCGCAACGCATCGACCACTCGCGCGCCTCGACGACGCCCGCCGCCCTCTTCACCTTCTAAGCAAATCTCTTCTCTCTTCCATTCCTTCCACGAGTGTCACCTTGGTTCCCGCGGCCACGTCGTGAAGCGATTCGGTCTTCCCGTCCGGCCAGCGGATCTCGACGCGGTCGGCCTTCGCGTTCTGCCCGATGCCGAACAGGAGGTCGTGCGAGGACTGGGACAGGTACGACGAGCCCGCGCGCACCTCGCGGAGCTGGACCTTCCCGCCGGCCCACAGACGAACGACCGTTCCGAGCGCGTCGCGGTTGAAGCCCACGGGCGTCGAGAGATGCAGCACGACGCGGCCGCCACCGTCTGCGCCCCAGCGATTCGCGTACAGCAGCACCGGCCCGCGGAAGCACGACACGACGACTTCGGGCGCGCCGTCGCCGTCGAGATCGGCGTACGCGAGCCCGCGCGTGTCGTCGCGGGTGTCGAAACCCTCGACGTACGCGCGCTCCTCGAACGTCCCGTCACCCCTGTTCCAGAACAGCTTCTTCGGCGTGCGCGACGCCATCCCGTTCACGCCGAAGTCGATCCCGCCCCAGATGCCGTCGTGGAAGTTGACGCCCTCGCGTCCCATCGCGTTCCAGAACGCGATCTCGTCGTCCTTTCCGGTCGTCGCGCGGAACATCCCGTTGACGACGAGCAGGTCCTCGCGGCCCTTCCCGTCCAGATCCACGAATTCCGTGCCCCAGGCCCAGCCTCCGTCCGCGACGCCGGCGCGGTCGGACACTTTTTCGAACCTGAGCCCGCCGAGGTTGCGGAAGAGCCCGTCACCCTGCGTGCGGCGCGTCATGATCCGCGCCATGATCGGTCGCGCGAGGAACGCGCCCGGCAGCGCCGGCATCGGCCAGCGGGAGTCGCGCAGGATCCACTTGTAGGGCGTCCAGTAGTCCGCGACGTGGAGGTCCCACCGGCCGTCGCCGTCGAAGTCGCCCCAGGTGCAGCCCATGCCGTACCCGTCGTCCTCGACGCCGCTCGCTTTCGTGACGCTCACGAAGAGAGGGTGCCCCTTCGTGGAGCGGTTCTCGAAGAGGTCGTTGACCCCGAAGTCGTTCGCGACGTAGAAGTCGTCGTCGCCGTCGTCGTCGACGTCACAGGCCGACGCCGCGAAGCCCCACCCCCTGTTCGCGAGGCCCGCGGCCGCGGTCTCGTCGACGAAGAACGGGTGCCCGGCCCTCGGGACGTTCCGGAAGAATCGGTCGCCGGTCCCGTTGGAGCCGTCGTAGGCGGGACCCGTCCTGCGCGCGTCCCCGTAGCAGGCGACGAAGAGGTCGACGCGGCCGTCGCGGTCCGCGTCGAAGAAGACCGCCGACGTGAACGGCGCCGAGAGCCCGGCGAGGCCCCATTCCACCGTGACGTCGCGGAATCTCCCGTGCCCGAGGTTCTTCAGCATGCGGCAGGGCGACACGTGGTTCGTGAGGAAGAGGTCGGGGAGTCCGTCGCCGTCCACGTCCGCCGAGACGCCGCCGGACGCCTCCATGTCCGGGAGGCGGTCGAGGCCGGAGCCCGCCGTCGCGTCCCGGAACCGGCCGGTTCCGTCGTTGAGAAACAGCCGCGGCTTCCTCCCGGGCACGATCACGTCCACCGCGCCGTCGCCGTCGACGTCCACGAGGAGGATCCCGGGATGGTGGTGGGTCGCGGGCAGGCAGAGGTTCGTCGCCTCGACCGGGTCGAGGGACTCGTGCCGCGCGGCGAGCCCACGCGCGCCGGCCTCTTCAAAGAGGTGCGGCCTGCCGCGCTGGATCGGCGCGGGGCCCTCGACGGCTCGTGAAGCCCGAAGCGTCCACGGGGCCGCATCGGCCGCCCGCTCGAAATCGAGGTCGAAGAACGCGAGGGACGCGACGCGATCGGCTCCCCCCGTCGAGCCGAGCCCCTCGAGGCGGACCTCGAGTCGCAGGGACACGAACGAAGACGATTTCTTCTGAAGGTCGATGATCCGGCCGGCCGAGGCGCAGCCCGCGGCGCAGGAGCGCCCCCACCGCCGCGAGAGCTCTGCGAGGGCCGCGGTCCCTTCCCCGTCGCCGAGCGACGCGGGCGCCGCTCCGCCTTCCCGCATGCCCCTTTCGAAGAAGTATTCTTCGATCCCCCGGGCCGCCGCCGACACGCCGAGCGAATAGTCCTCCAGAGTCGGCAGGGGCTTCGTCGCCCCGCAGGCGGCCAGGGCGAGGGCCGCCGCGAGAACGGCCGGACGGCGGAACTGCACGCCCCGATCTTAGCGAGATCGAAACTCCGTCCCGCGCGGGCCGTATGTGCATAATGGAACTGGCGAGTCCGTTTCGGGAGGAGCCTTGCCCCGCACGAAGAACGCACGCACGAAAGCCGCCATCCTCGGCGCCGCCGCCCGGGCCTTCGACGAGAAGGACTTCCACGAGGTCCTCACGGACGACATCGCGGCGACGGCGGGCATCGGCAAGGCGACACTGTACCGTTACTTCGCGACGAAGGAGGACCTCTACTTCGAGACGCTCCTCGCGGGCTTCGACGAGCTCGACGCCGCGATGCGGGCCGCGCTCTCGGAGGGGACCGCCGGCACCCGGCTGCGGCACGTCGCCCGGGAGATCCTGCGCGTTTTCTGGAACAGGCCCTCCTTCTACACGCTCATGCAGCGCAACGAGCTGAGGTTCCGCGCCCGCGAGCGTCTCCTCGAACGGCGCCGCCGGCGCGTCCTTCTCGCCGTTCGGGAGATCCTGCGGGAGGGTGTCGCGGCCGGCGAATTGCGCCCGCTCGACGTTCCGATCGCCGCGGAGTTCTTCATGGGCCTCGTCCGTGCGGCGCTTTTCAGGCGCCGTCCGATCGACACTCCGGAGCATCTCGTGTCGGCGCTCCTCGGGATCTGGCTCGACGGGGTGGCCGCGTGACGCGTCCGCTTCGCGCTCCGGCCGCCCTCCTTGCGGCGGCCCTCTGCGGTGGGTGCTCCTCGGGGACGGACGTGCCGAAGGCGCCCGAGACGCGCTGGGTGCCGCCCGCAGACGCCGTGCCGCCCACGGCCACGCCCGTCCCGTCCGCGGGAATCGAGCCCGGCACGCTCGCAAACCGGACCGTCTCGCTTTACGAGGCGATCGACGTCGCGTTCCGGAACAGTCCCGTCACGCGCCAGAGCTGGCTCCTCACGCAGGCCGCCGCCGCCGACGTCGGAAGCCGGCGCTCCGCCTACTACCCCGCCGTCGAGGCCGACCTCTCGGGCGTGAGGCAGAAGCAGAGCGCGCTCGGCGGTTCGGTCACGACGATCTCGACGACCTACGCGCCGTCCGTCGGCCTGACCTGGCTCCTCCTCGACCTCGGCGGACGCGGCGCCGACGTCGAGGAGGCGAAGCGCCGGCTCTATGCGGCGGACTTCACGCACGACGCGACGATGAACGACCTCGGATTGGGGGTGGCCCGGTCCTACTACACGTACCAGGGCGCGCGTGCCCTGCTCGTCGCCCGGGAAGCGAGCCTCAAGCAGGCGCAGGAGAACTACGCCGCGGCCGAGGAGCGCCACCGCGCCGGCGTCGCGACGATCGCGGACGTCCTCCAGGCGCGCACGGTCGTCTCGCAGCAGAAGCTCGCCTACGACCAGGTCAACGGCCAGATCCAGATCCTGCGCGGCCAGCTCGCGACCGCGCTCGGCGTCCCCGTGGACCTCCCCATCGACGCGGCCGAACTGCCCGCGGACGTCCACGAGAACGCCTCGGTCGCGGCCGTGGACCGCCTCATCGCCGAGGCGGAGAGAAACCGGCCCGACCTCGCGGCGGCCCGGGCCCGCGCTCAGGCCGCGCGGGCGCACGTCGCGTCCGCGCGCGCCGCCGGTTTGCCGACGCTCTCGGCCTCGGCCTTCGCCGGCCGCAACTACTACGACTTCTCCACCGAGGCCGCGCCGTACACGACGAACTACTCCCTCGGCCTCTTCCTGCGGGTCCCTCTCTTCACGGGCTTCAAGACCGTCTACGAAACGCGGAGCGCCGCGGCTCTCGCGCGCGCGGCGGACGCGGGCGCCGAGTCGTATTCCCAGCAGGTCACGTTCCAGGTGTGGAACAGCTACTTCGGCGTGCAGACCGCCGCGCAGCAGGTGCGCGCCTCGAAGGATCTGCTCGAGAGCGCGAAAGAGTCGGCGGAGGTCGCTCGCGGCCGCTACCGCGAGGGCGTCGGCTCGATCCTCGACCTCCTCACCGCCGAGAGCGCCCTCGCGAACGCTCTCGCCCAGGACGTGACGAGCCGCGCCGAGTTCCTTCTCGCCGTGGCCCAGCTCGCCCACGACGCCGGTACGGTGGACACGACTCTGATCCCGGTCCCACAACGGAAGGAAGCTCCATGAAACGGTTCCTCCCGGCCCTCGCCCCGTGCGCGGCACTCGCGGCCGCCCTTGCCGGCTGCACGCGCGCCGAACGAAAGCCGCCCGCGCCGCCCTCCGTTCCCGTCACGGCGGCGCCCGTCGAGAAGATGAACGTCCCCCTCGAGGCGACGGCCGTCGGGCACGTGGACGCCTACTCGAACGTCGCCGTGCGGACGCGCGTCGGGGGTGAGATCACGAAGGTCGCGTTCCGCGAGGGCCAGGACGTGAAGGCCGGCGACCTCCTCTTCGAGCTGGACCGGCGTCCCTACCAGGCCGCGCTCGGAGAGGCCGAGGCGAACCTCGAGCGGGACCGGGCCCGGGCGCGCGAGGCCGACGAGAACCTGAAGCGGTACGCCGAGCTCGTGAAGAAGGATTACGTCACGAAGGAGCAGTTCTCGCAGGCGACCGCGAACGCGGATGCCCTCAAGGCCACCGTGAAAGGCGACGAGGCCGCCCTCGAGACGGCCCGCCTGAACCTCGCCTACTGCACGATCGAGTCGCCGATCTCGGGCCGCACGGGCGGCCTCCTCGTCCACCCGGGAAACCTCGTGAAGGCGAACGATGACCGGGCGCTCGTCGTGATCAACCAGGTCGAGCCGATCTACGTGACGTTCTCCGTCCCCGAGGCGACGCTCGCGGACGTCAAGAAGAGAGCCGCGGCCGGGACGCTCAAGGTGTCGGCCCTCCCGAACGGCCCGGGCGCCGTTCCGTCGGAGGGGAATCTGACGTTCATCGACAACGCGGTGGACGCCACGACCGGGACGATCAACCTGCGCGCGACGTTCCCGAACCACGACCGCACGCTCTGGCCGGGACAGTTCACGAACGTCTCGCTCGTTCTCGCGACGGACGCCGGGGCGACCGTCGCGCCGAACACGGCCGTGCAGCCGGGCCAGTCGGGATCCCTCGTCTACGTCATCAAGCCGGACGACACCGTCGAGGCGCGCCCGGTCGTCGTGCGGCGCGTCTGGAAGGGCTGGTCCGTCATCGAGAAGGGACTCTCCCCGGGAGAGAGGGTCGTCACGGACGGCCAGCTCCGGCTCGCGCCGGGCGTGAAAGTCGCGATCAAGAAGGAAGGCTGAGGAGGTCCACCTGAACATCTCCGGGCTCTTCATCCGCCGGCCGGTCGCGACGACGCTCGTGATGCTCGGGATCCTGTTCTTCGGGATCGTCGGCTACCGGCTCCTGCCCGTCTCGGACCTCCCGAACGTCGACTTCCCGACGATCCAGGTCACCGCCGCGCTGCCCGGGGCCAGCCCCGAGACGATGGCGTCGGCGGTCGCGACGCCGCTCGAGAAGCAATTCACGACGATCGCGGGACTCGACAGCATGTCCTCGTCCAGCATCCTCGGCGTCACGCAGATCACGCTCCAGTTCAACCTGAGCCGCAGCCTCGACGCCGCCGCGCAGGACGTGCAGGCGGCGATCGGTGCCGCGTCGCGCCAGCTTCCGCCCGGTATGCCGACGCCCCCGACCTACCAGAAGGTCAACCCCGCGGACCAGCCCGTCATCTACCTCGCGCTCACGACGCCGACGCTCCCGCTGCCCGTCCTGAACGAGTACGCCGAGACGATGATGGCGCAGCGCATCTCGACCGTCTCGGGCGTCGCGCAGGTCCAGATCTTCGGCGCCCAGAAGTACGCCGTGCGGATCCAGCTCGACCCGCGCGCGCTCGCCTACCGCGGGATCGGGATCGACGAGGCCTCGGCGGCCGTCGCCTCGGCGAACGTGAACATCCCGACCGGCACTCTCTGGGGCGCGAACACGGCCTACACCGTGCAGGCGACCGGGCAGCTCACGGAGGCCGCCGAGTACGGGCCCCTCATCATCGCCTACCGAAACGGATCGCCCGTGCGCGTGAGGGACGTCGGCCGCGCGGTCGACGGCGTCGAAAACGACAAGACGGCGTCGTGGTACGTCGACGAAAACGGCCCGAACCGCAGCATCGTCCTCGCGATCCAGAAGCAGCCGGGCGAGAACACCGTCGAGGTGGTGTCGAACATCCGGGCGCTTCTCCCCCAGTTCAAGACGTCGCTCCCCGGGGCGGCGAGCCTCACGGTTCTCTTCGACCGGTCCGCGTCCATCCGCGCGTCCGTGGCGGACGTCAAGTTCACCCTCTGGCTCACGCTCGCGCTCGTCGTCCTCGTCATCTTCCTGTTCCTGAGGAACCTGTCCGCGACGGTCATCCCGTCACTCTCCCTTCCTCTCTCGATCGCGGGCACGTTCGCGGCGATGTACGCCCTCGGGTACAGCATGGACAACCTGTCCCTGATGGCGCTCACGCTGTCCGTGGGATTCGTCGTGGACGACGCGATCGTCGTCCTCGAGAACATCGTCCGGCACCTCGAGATGGGCGAGAGGCCGTTCGAGGCGGCCCTGAACGGCACGAAGGAGATCGGCTTCACGATCCTCTCGATGACGATCTCGCTCGCGGCCGTCTTCATCCCGCTCCTCTTCATGGGCGGGATCATCGGGAGGCTCTTCCGCGAGTTCGCCGTGACGATCGCGGTCGCGATCCTCGTGTCCGGCTTCGTCTCGCTGACGCTGACGCCGATGCTCTGTGCCCGGTACCTGCGGGCGCACAAGGACGAGCGGCACGGCCGCCTCTACGAAGCGTCCGAGCGCGCCTTCGACGGCTCGCTCGCGCTCTACGAGCGCGGCCTGAAGTGGGCGCTTTCCCACCAGCGCGGGACGATGGCCTTCTCGGCGTTCATTCTCCTCGCGACGATGTGGCTCTTCGCCCGCGTCCCGAAGGGCTTCCTGCCGACGGACGATACGGGCCAGATCTTCGCGCCGACGGAGGCCGCGCAGGGCATCTCCTTCGAGTCCATGGTCGAGCACCAGAAGGCGGCGGCCGCGATCATGGCCGAGGATCCGGCCGTGGACGGCTTCATGTCGAGCTGCGGAAACCGCGGCAACGACACGCGCGGTGGAAACCAGGGGATGATGTTCGCCCGCCTCAAGCCGCGCGACGAGCGAGCCCCGGTCGGGACGATCATTCAGCGCCTGCGGACGAAATTCGCCCAGATCCCGGGCATCCGCGTCTACCCGCAGGTCCTGCCCCCGATCCGCCTCGGGGGAAGGCTCTCACAGGCCCAGTACCAGTTCACCCTGCAGGCCTCCGACACGAAGGACCTGTACGCGTCCGCGCCCGTCCTCGAGGAGAAGCTCCGGTCCGTCAAGGGCCTCCAGGACCTCAACACCGACCTCCAGCTCCGCAACCCGACGGCCTACCTCACGATCGACCGCGACCGGGCCTCCGCCCTCGGCGTCAGCCCCGAGTCTCTCGAGAACGCGCTCTACACGGCCTACGGCTCGCGCCAGATCTCGACGATCTACGCGCCGAACAACGAGTACAAGGTCATCATGGAGCTCCTCCCGGAGTTCCAGCGCGACCCCTCCGCCTTCCAGCTCCTGTACGTCCGCTCGAACAAAGGCGACCTCGTGCCCCTCTCGGCGGTCACGCACCTCGAGAGGACGGTCGGCCCGCTGACCGTGACCCACCTCGGCCAGCTGCCGGCCGTGACGATCTCTTTCAACCTTGCTCCCGGTGTCTCGCTCGGCGAGGCCGTCGCCGCGATCAACAAGGTGGCGCGCGAGACGCTCCCCGCGGGCGTCCAGACGAGCTTCCAGGGGACAGCACAGGCGTTCGAGTCCTCTCAGAAGGGGCTCGGGCTCCTCCTCCTCGTCGCGATCCTCGTCATCTACATGGTCCTCGGCATCCTGTACGAGGACTTCCTTCACCCGATCACGATCCTGTCGGCGCTCCCCTTCGCGGGCTTCGGCGCCCTGCTGACTCTCCTCATCTTCAGGACGGAGCTCTCGATCTACGCCTTCGTCGGCGTGATCCTCCTCGTCGGCCTCGTCAAGAAGAACGGCATCATGATGGTCGACTTCGCGGTCGAGGCCCGGCGCCGGGGCAAGGGCGCGGAGGACGCGATCTACGAGGCGTGTGTCGTCCGGTTCCGACCCATCATGATGACGACGATGGCGGCCCTCATGGGCACGCTTCCGATCGCGCTCGGGTTCGGGGCGGGCGCCGAGTCGCGCCGCCCTCTCGGCCTCGCGGTCGTGGGCGGGCTCCTCTTCTCCCAGATGATCACGCTCTTCGTGACCCCCGTCTTCTACGTCTACATGGACAAACTGGACGGCTGGCTCAAGCGCCGGCGGCATCGGGACGAAGAGGCTCCCGTCGATGCGGGCGCCCCGGCCGCCGCGCCGGGGGCGTGAGGGCGAGAAAGAGAAAAAGAAGAGGAAGCGGAAGAACAGAGGACGAGAAAGAGGAAGATTTCCTGAGAAGGTGAAGAGGGGCATGGCCCCCGGGCCGCCCGCACTCGCGAGTCCCGGCGAAGCGCCTCGCACGGGCACCTTCTAAGAAAATCTTCTCTTCGTTCTTATCTCTTTCTCGCCTTCTTTCTCTGTTCTTCCGTCAGACCGCCTCGAGCAGCCGCGCGACGACGTCGGCGGCGCTGTACGAAGACGCCCCCGAACGCAGGAAGCGCGCGATGTCCGCGACGTCGTCGCCCGAGGTCACGAGCGTCTTCTCGGCGAGACCGCCACGTGTCTGCGGGAGGCCGACGTCCGCCATGAGCGCGTTGCAGAGGCATTTGCGCCCCTGCGCGTTCTCCTCCGCGCCCCCCTTCGCGACGTAGGTCGCGACGGGTTCGGAGGCGCAGCGGTAACCCGTCGTCCCGTCCGCCTTCCGGTACGGCTCGCGCAGGTACCCGAGGTCGCAGATGCGGGTGCGCGCGACGTACTCCGCTTCGGACGACATCGTTCCGTCGAGCTGAACGACCTTGAACGGGAAGCCGGTGGGAGACGCGACGGGATCCGTGAAGACGCGCGCGCTTCCGGTCGCGGCGAGATGGAGAACCCGCGCCTTCGTAGCGGCGTCGAGTCCCGATTCGTCGCAGTACGCGAACGCGGTCCCGACCTGGATGCCGGCGGCGCCGTCCGCGAGCGCGTCGCGGAGGCCCTCGGCCGTCCCCCGCCCTCCCGCGAGCCAGAACGGGAGGCCGAGATCGCGCATCTTCCCGAGATCCACGAGATCGCGTTCCCCGTACACGGGCTCGCCGGCCGCCGAGAGAGCCGGCTTGCCGCGCGGCGGCGCATTGTGGCCTCCCGCCGTGGGGCCCTCGATGATGAAGCCGTCCACGCGCCCGTTCGCCTTGCGCTGGAGCGTGAGCGCGAGCGTGTTCGAGGAGATGATCGGCAGGAAGATCGGCCGCGTCAGCGGCGCCGGATCTCCCACGGCCCAGTCGGACGGGTTGAACCGCATGACGTTGTCGTCGCCTTCGACGGCGCCCGTGACCGCCAGCGGATACTCCGCCGCCTCGTGGAGGACGAAACGGTCGAGAACGCCCGGAACCCGGATCGGGATTCCGGCGCCCATGAGGACGGCCGCGACGCCCGCGAGCATCGCCCCGTAGATCGAGGGCAGCACCGGCAGCTGGATCTTCTCGAGGTAGTTGATCCCGACGGGCCCGTCGTGACCCTCGCGCGCGAGGTAGACCTCGGCGAAGTTCGCGACGATGCACAGCTCGATGAGCTCGCGGGCCGAGCCCGTCCGCGCGTACATCGGGAGCCCGCGATAGGGCGCGCCCGCCGGGCGCCCGCCCTCCACGAAATGGCGCGCGAGGACGCGCGCGCCCATCTCGGGAAACGGAAAGTGCGCGATCGCGCGGCGCATGTGGCCGCCCGCGTCGCCGTCCTGGAGCCGGCGGGACACGATGACGTCGACCGCGGTTCCGGAGACGACGCCGAGCGCACCGAGACGGGACACCGCGTTCGCGAGCGTCCAGTTCGAAACGCCGGCGCCCATGCCCCCCTGGATGATCTTCGGAAGTACCGACACGGAGGCCTTTCCGGCCTGGAAGTCGGCCAAACTCAGGATATAACGGAAAACGGCCGCCGGACGGAGGACTCGTGGATTTTTCCGAGCCCGAAAAGGTGAAATCCCTGCGCAACCTGATTCGCGATTTTAGTCGTCCCTCTCGAGCCGAGGTTCCTGAACGAAGGCTGGTGCGCCGTCGCGGCCGCCCTCGAGGACGTGCGCCGGCGCGCCCGGGGAACGGGCCTCTACGCGGCGCACCTGCCGGCGGCGTGGGGCGGCGCGGGCCTGACCCTCGTCGAGTTCGCTCACATGAGCGAGGAGCTCGGCCGGTCGCCGCTCGGCCACTACGCGTTCAACGTACAGGCGCCCGACGTCGGGAACATGGAGCTTCTCCTCGCGCACGGAACCGACGCGCAGAAGGAACGCTGGCTCCGGCCTCTCGTCGCGGGCTCGATGAGGAGCTGCTTCACGATGACCGAGCCGGAGTTCGCCGGCTCGAACCCCGTCTGGCTCGGAACGACGGCGACACGGGACGGAAGCGACTGGCTCATCCGCGGGCACAAGTGGTTCGCGTCGTCCGCCGACGGGGCCTCGCTCGCGGTCTGCATGGCCGTGACGGGCGCGGATGCCGCGCCGCACCGGCGCGCGAGCCTCATCCTCGTGCCGACCGACACGCCCGGCTTCTCGATCCTGAGAAACATCTCCGTCATGGGTCATCGCGGAGCCGGCTGGGCGAGCCACGCGGAGGTCGGCTACGAGGGCGCACGCGTTCCGTTCGCGAACCTCCTCGGGCGGGAAGGCGACGGCTTCGCGCTCGCGCAGGAGCGCCTCGGCCCGGGCCGCGTCCACCACGCGATGCGCTGGATCGGCGTCATGGAGCGCGCTCTCGAGATCATGTGCTCTCACGCGGCGACGCGCGAGATCGCGCCGGGAACTCCGCTCGGGACGCGGCAGCTCGTGGAGGCCGCCGTCGCCGAGAGCCGGGCCGACGTCCACGCTGCGCGTCTCGTCGTCCTCCACGCCGCGTGGCTCCTCGAGAAGGAAGGCGCGAAGGCCGCACGCGAGGAGATCTCGCTCGTGAAGGTCACCGCCGCGCGGGCCCTCCAGCGCGTCCTCGACCGGGCTCTCCAGGCTCTCGGCGGGCTCGGGATGACCGACGACACCCCGCTCGCGTTCTGGTACGCGCACGAGCGGGCCGCGCGAATCTACGACGGGCCGGACGAGGTTCATCTCTCGTTCGTCGGTCGGCAGACGCTGAGGCGGCACGGGCTGCCGGCGCGTGGATGAGCGAGATCGACGCGGCGGGTGAGGTCCGAAGAGAGGATCGCTTCGATGAAGGTGCCCTCGGCAGGTTCCTCCTGACGGCGTTTCCGCAGAGCGGCTCGGCGGCGGGAGGCGAGACGATCCAGGTTTCCCAGTTTTCAAGCGGCCACTCGAATCTGACCTATCTGGTCCGCTTCGCCGGGCGCGAGATGGTGCTGCGCCGGGCCCCGCACGGCGCAAACGTCAAGTCCGCCCACGACATGCGCCGGGAGTTCGACGTCCTGTCCGCCCTCTCTCCTCTCGATTCGAAGGCTCCGAAGCCGCTCGCGCTCTGCGAAGACGATTCGTTGATCGGCACTCCTTTCTATCTGATGGAGCGGGTCCGGGGCGTGATCCTGCGCGGGGCCTCGCCCCCGCCGGGCACGGCGCTTTCTCCCGCTTCGATGCGGGCGCTCTCGCTCTCCCTCGTCGACGAACTCGCCTCCCTTCACGCGCTGGACGTGACGTCCGGCCCGCTCAAGTCCCTCGGAAAGCCCGAGGGCTACGCGGAAAGGCAGATCTCGGGCTGGACCGGACGGTGGCAGCGCGCGAAGACCGAGGACGTCGCCGCGCTCGACGAAGCCGCCGCGTGGCTCGCGGGGCGCCTGCCCGCTCCCGCGCGCCCCGCCCTCCTCCACAACGATTTCAAGTACGACAACCTCGTCCTCGACCCCGGCGATCCCACTCGGATCGTCGCCGTCCTCGACTGGGAGATGGCGACTCTCGGCGACCCGCTCTTCGATCTCGGGACGACACTCGGTTACTGGATCCAGCCGGACGACGCCGAGCCATTTCGGAAACTCCCCTTCGGCGCGACGCTCATCCCGGGCAACCTCTCACGCGCGGAGGTCTCCGCACGATGGATGGAGCGGACGGGTCGGCAGGACGCCGACGTCCTCTTCGCGTACGTCTTCGGCCTGTTCAAGATCGCCGTGATCGCGCAGCAGATCTACCGCCGGTTCGCGGAGGGCAAGACGACGGACCCGCGCTTCGCCGCCATGATCCACGGCGTGAGGATCCTCGGGCGCCAGTCCGCGCGCGCGCTGGAGCGGGGGCGGATCCACGGCCTGACGCACTGAGTTGACGCAATGCGTAATTCACCCTATATTGCGGGTTGCCTGAGGAGGTGCCCCATGAGCCCAGCTCAAAAGCCGAGCCCGACCCTCCCGGCGAGAGGCTCGGCCGACGAACCGGACGGCCACCACACGTGCATGCGCTGCCCGGTTTGCGCGACCGAGACCTGCAGGGTGCTCGAGGACCTCGGGATGTACTGCGAAACCCAATGCGCGGCCTCCGAGGCGCGCGCGGCCCGGAAGGAAAAAGGGGCCGGCTCCGCCGCCGCCTGATCCCTTTCCGTCAACGTTTCCCGAGCAGTTTCAGGAACGCGGCCTTCTTCGTCCGGACCGCATAGTCGAGGGGTGTTTCGCCATTGGAGACCTCGTCGAGAGGGGCGCCCGCCTTCACGAGCATCTTCGCCGTTTCGAGATCGTCCGCCCACACGCACGCCCACAGGCAGCCGCGCGGGGATGCGCCCGCCCGGAGGAGCAGCTTCACGAGACTCGGGTTCCGTCCCCACGCGACGGCGTACCAGAGGGGGGTCGCCTTGAAGCTCCCGCCTTCGTCCGGGATGTCGTGGGAAACGTTCGGATCCGCTCCGGCCGCGAGGAGCGCCTTCGCGACGAGAAGCGACGCCGCGACGTCCCGCCCGTCCTTCTCCCCGTTCGTCCGTGCGCAGCGGTGGAGCGCCGTCCGCCCGCGCTCGTCCACGGCGCGCGCGTGGGTCCGGTCTTCGCGGAGGCCGTCGACGACGGTCTCGACGTCCCAGTGGGCCGCAGCGTCGAAAAGCTTCTTCCGGGTCACGCCGGCCAAGAATACCCGGAATGCGACGGAGTCTCACCCCATCGGGATCCGCGGCACACCCGGTCAGGCCATCAGCATCGTGACGACCCGGTTCGCGACGAACGCGCCGGAATAGGCGAGCAGCGTCATGTACGCGAACTGGAGCGCCGGCCATTTCCAGCCGTTCGTCTCGCGCCGCACGACGGCGACCGTCGACAGGCACTGCATCGCGAACGCGAAGAAGACGAGGAGCGCGACGGCGCCGCCCGGCGTGAGGTCGTGGCGCAGCGCCGCCTGCAGGCCCGCGGTCCCCGCCTCGTGGTCCATCCCGTAGAGCGTCCCGAGCGTCCCGACGATGACCTCGCGGGCCGCGAGCGACGTCACGAGGCCGATCGCGATCTTCCAGTCGAAGCCGAGCGGCCTCACGAGCGGCTCGAGCGCGCGCCCGAGCGTCCCGGCGACGCTGTTCGCGACTTCCGGCATCTTTCCCGCCGAGAGCGGCAGGTGCGCAAGGACCCAGAGCACGATCGCGACGCCGAGGATCACGGTGCCGGCGCGGCGCAGGAAGACCTTCGAGCGGTCGAACATCCTCAGCGCGATCTGGCGCAGCGTCGGCCGCCGGTAAGGCGGCATCTCGAGGAGGAACGGCGAGCCGTCGCTCTTCAGGATCGACGACTTCAGGAGCCGCGCCGTGCCGAACGCTGCGAGGAAGCCGAGGACGTAGAGGCCGAGCATCGCCGCCGCGCGCGTCCCGAGGAACGGCCCGAGGAGCGGGCGTTCCGGGATGAAGGCCGCGATGATGAGCGTGTAGACGGGCAGGCGCGCCGAGCACGTCATGAACGGCGCGATCAGGATCGTCGCGATGCGGTCGCGCTTGTTCTCGATCGTGCGCGACGCGAGGACGGCGGGGACTGCGCACGCGTACGCCGAGAGGAGCGGGAGGAACGACTTTCCCTGCAGGCCGGCCTTGCGCATCGTCCGGTCTGCGATGAGCGCGGCGCGCGCGAGGTAGCCCGAGTCCTCGAGGATCCCGATGAAGAGGAACAGGATGAGGATCTGCGGGAGGAAGACGAGGACGGACCCGACCCCGCCCCACACGCCCTCGACGAGGAGGCTCCGGAACGCGGAGGCCGGAAGGACCGCGCCGATCCAGGCGCCCGAGGCCCGGACGCCCGCGTCCACGAGGTCCATGAGCGGGCGGGCCGCGGAGAAGATCATCTGGAAGACGGCGACGACGACCGCGAGGAAGATCGAGCGGTCCCGCGACCGGATGGAGGAAGACGGCGTCCAGCCTGCGCGTCCAGACGGGCGGGGCGGGCGCGGCGTAGCCGGCCTGGTCGCCGACGCGGACGGCCCACTGGCGGCACTTCGGGATGTCCGCGAGAGTCGGAAGGTCGAGCGCGCGCGGGACGCCGAGGGCGCCTTTCAGGAACTCGTAGACGGTCTCGACTCCGTCGCCCTTGGACGCGCTCACGAGCGCCACCGGGGCTCCGAGCTGCTCGGCGAGAGCCGCGGGATCGAGCGAGCCGCCCCGCGACTCGAGCTCGTCGGCCATGTTCAGGACGACGAGCGTCGGGAGGCCAAGCGCGAGGACCGGCGCCGCGAGGACGAGGTGGCGCTTGAGGTTCGTCGAGTCGAGGATGAGGAGGATCGCGTCCGGCTTCTCCTGGCCGGCCATCGCCCCCATCAGAACGTCGCGTGTCACGCGCTCGTCTTCCGAGCGCGGCGTCAGGCTGTAGACGCCCGGGAGGTCGACGAGAACGACTTCCGTGTCGCCGTCCAGGCGGGCGCGCCCCCGCCGCTCTTCGACGGTGACGCCCGGGTAGTTCGCGACCTTCTGGCGCAGGCCCGTCAGGCGATTGAAGAGCGTCGACTTGCCGGAGTTCGGGGGTCCGACGAGGCCGACGAGCCGCGCGGCGCCGCGGAGCGGCAGGGTCGCGACCGGACAACCGTCGCAGTGGTGCAGCGCGCTCAACGGCTCTCACCGCTCGCGCGCGCGACGGACGAGGAGTCGAGGCGCATGTGCTTCGCGGTCTCGCCGCGCAGCGCGAATTCCGTCCCCTCCACGCGGAAGACCCGCGGATCCCCCCCCGGGGCGCACCGCGCCGCGACGATCACGCTGCCCGGAAGGAACCCGAGCTCCATGAGGCGCAGGGCGTCGGCTTCGGGCAGGTCCAGGCCCGTCAGGACGCCGCTCTCCCCCGGCGCGAGGTCGGCCAGGCTCTCGCGGGCGGCGGCGGCGGGTCGGGGACCCTTCCTGTTGAGACTGATTCTCATCTCCGGACATTATGCTCCACCTTTCCTGAGACTGCATCCATGATGCAAATGTCTCATCGCGAGGACCCTGCGCCGGGCGGAGTACGCTCGTGCGCGCCCGGACCATGCCCTCCATCGACTCTCCCCGTCCCTCGCACCCGCCCCAGGCCTGGCACGCCCAGGGCGTGGAGGAAGTGGCCGCCGAGTTCGGGACGCATCTCGAGACCGGCCTGTCGCCGGACGCCCTGCCCCCGCGGCCGGCGGACGACCTCCCTGCTGCCGATGCGCGAGGCCCGTGGCGCATCTTCTGGAACCAGCTGAAGGGCGGCGTCATCCTCGTCCTGATCGCCGCGACCGCCGTCATGCTCGCCCTCGGCCACGTCGGAGACTCCCTCGCGATCGCGGCCTCCGTGGTCTTCTCGGTCGTCTTCGGGTTCATCACGGACTTCCGCGCCGAACGAGCGCTCGACGCGCTCCGGACGCTCTCGGCCCCGACGGCGCGCGTCGTTCGCGGGGGCCTCGAGCTGGAAATCCCGGCCGAGGACCTGAGGCCGGGCGATCTCCTCGTCCTCATGGGTGGCCAGATCGTCGCCGCGGACGGAAGAATCGCCGTCGCGCGCGACCTGCAGGCCGACGAGTCCGCGCTGACCGGTGAGAGCGTTCCCGTCGCGAAATCGCCGAACCCAGTCGGATCCGCCGTGCCGCTGCCCGACCGGACGTCGATGGCGTGGGCCGGCACCACGATCGTCAGCGGCTCGGGACGCATGGTCGTCACGGGCATTCGGGGCGGCACCGAGCTGGGCCGCATCGGAAGGCTCGTCGCGGACCAGGGCCGCGAGGAGACCCCGCTCGAGAAGCAGGCCGAGCGGCTGGGCCGGAGGCTCGCGCTGCTCGCGATCGGGCTCTCGGCCCTCGTGACGGTCCTCGGCCTTCTCCGCGAACGGCCGTTCTGGCTCATGCTCGAGACGGGCGTCATCCTCGCGATCGCCGCCATCCCCGAGGGCCTGCCCGCCGTCACGACGATCGCCCTGGCCGCCGGCGTCCGGCGCATGGCGAAGGCGGAGAGCCTCGTGAGAAGGCTCTCGTCGGTCGAGACACTCGGCTGCACGTCGGTCATCTGCACGGACAAGACCGGCACGCTCACGGAGAACGTCATGCGCGTGACGCGCGTCGTTCTCCCCGGGCGCAGTCTCGAGGTCACGGGCACGCGCTACGACCCGACGGGGCAATTCCTCGACGGCGGAAGGGCCGCGCCTCCGGGAGACGATCTCGCGCGTCTCCTCGAGATCGGCGCGGTCTGCAACGACGCGACGCTCGAGGACCACGACGGCTGGCACGTCCACGGCTCGTCAACGGAAGGCGCGCTCCTCGCCCTCGCGGGCAAGGGAAGAATCGACGGCGGACGATTCCAGCGCGTCGGCGCGATCGCCTTTTCGTCCGCGCGCAAGCGCATGTCCGTCGTCGCGCGCGAAGGCGACGGCCGGCTGTGGTCGTTCGTCAAGGGTTCTCCCGAGAGCCTCGTCGCGCGCGCCACGAGCGTCCTCACCGGAGGAGCCGAGGTGCCGCTGGACGCGCCGGGCCGCGAGCGTCTGCTCGCCTCCGCCCGCGCTCTCGGGGAGTCGGGGCATCGCGTCCTCGCGTTCGCCTACAGGCGCATGGACCCCGGCGACGCCGCCGAAGCCGCCGAAGCCGCCGAAGAAGGGCTCACGTGGGCGGGGCTCGTCGGCCTCATCGATCCGCCGCGGGCCAACGTCCGCGGCGCGATCGAGGATCTTCGGGGCGCGGGGATCCGCACGGTCATGGTGACCGGTGACCAGAAGGGCACGGCGATGGCCGTCGCGAGAATGCTCGCGATCGCCGCGCCGGGCGACCTCTGTCTCGACTCGGCGGAGCTCGCCCGGTACCTCGAGGAGCACCGCTGGGAAGACCTGCGCCAGACCGCGGTCTTCGCGCGCGTCACCCCGGAGGACAAGCTCACGATCGTTCGCGCGCTTCGTCAGGCCGGCCGCGTCGTCGCGATGACGGGGGACGGCATCAACGACGCGCCCGCGCTGAAGGCGGCGAACATCGGGATCGCGATCGGGCGCGGCTCGGCGGACGTCGCGCGCGCAGCCTCCGACCTCGTCGTCACGAGCGGCGACTTCGCGACGCTTCCCGCCGCGGTCGCCGAAGGGCGGCAGATCTACGCGAACATCCGGCGCGCGGTGCACTTCCTGCTGCTCTGCAGCCTCTCGACGATCGGCGTCATGCTCGTTGCGGTCGTCACGAACCTGCCGCTTCCGATGACCCCGCTCCAGCTCCTCTGGCTCAACCTCGTCGTCCACATCTTCCCCGCGGTCGCGCTCGTCCTCGTGCCGGGCGAGACGGACGTGATGAAGCGCCCCCCTCGGGACCCGAAAGAGCCCCTTCTCACGTGGGGCGCAACCGGCCGGATCGCCTTGAAGAGCGCCGTTGTCGCCGCCGTGGTCCTGTGGGGCTACACGGCGGGCGGCGGACGCGCGGACGGTCCACGCGGCCAGACGCTCGTCATGGCCACCCTCGCGCTGACGCTCCTCGTCGGGACGTTCGCGGGCCTGTCCGAGACGAGCCCGTTCTGGCGCATGGGACGGAGCATGACTCCGCCGTTCTGGCTCGCTCTCGCCGGCGGCCTCGCCCTCCAGACGGTCGCGGTCGCCTGGCCTCCGCTCGCGGGGGTCCTCGGAACCGAGCCGCTCACGGCCCTCGACTGGCTGCGCACCGCGGGGATGGCGGCGCTCGCGCTCGCCGGGTCCGAGGGCCTCAAGCGCCTTGACGGCTAGAGCCGCCCGCACGCGATCTGGCGCCGCCCCCTCGCGTCGTCCTAGGATGGAGCCGATGGCCACCATTCCCACGTTGCTCGTCCCGGTCGATTTCTCCCCGGCGTCCCTGAAGGCCCTCCGCGAGGCGGGTCGGCTCGCCGAGATGATGGTCGGATCCCTCACGATCCTCCACGTGCGCCCGATCTCGGACGTCCGCGCCGCGCTCGACGAGGGTCGCGAGGACCTCGTCAAGGGCAGTGCGCGCGCCCTCGCCACCGCGATGAAGCGCCACTACGCCGAGCGTCTCGCGGCCCTCGCGGCCCGCTCGGGCGCCGTCGAGGCGCACCTCGCCACGGGTCGGGCCAGCCGCGAAATTCTGAAGGCCGTGCAGGGTTTCGATCTCGTCGTCATGGGCCGCACGGGCCGGGGCGGGATCTCGGGACTCCTCGGCGGCACGACCGGGAAGGTTCTTTCGGGAAGCCCCGTCCCGGTCGTCGTCGTCCCCACCTGACCCGTCCGCGGTGCCGGGGTTGAGACCCGGTCGCGTCCTGAGGCGTAGAATTACAGGCCTTATGGCACTCAAGCCGACCGGTTCCGCCACGATCTCCTTCGGGCTCGTCTCGATCCCGGTGAACCTGCACTCGGCGAGCGAGTCGAAGGCCGCGATGTCCTTCAACATGCTCCACGATGCCGACCACGCTCGGGTGAAGCAGCAGCTCGTTTGCAGCAAGGACGGTGAGCTCGTCGAGCGGGACCACATCGTGAAGGGATACGAGTTCGAGAAGGGCCAGTACGTCGTCTTCACGCCGGCCGAGCTCAAGGCGCTCGACGAGCAGTCGAACCAGGTCATCGAGATCACCGAGTTCGTCCCGCTCGCGAAGATCGACCCGGTCTACTTCGAAAAGGGCTACTACCTTTCCCCCGGCAAGGGCGGCGACAAGGCCTACCGGCTCCTCTCCACCGCGATGACGCACACGGGCCGCTGCGGCCTCGCGAAGTACGCCGCGCGCGGGAAGCAGTACCTCGTCGTCGTGCGGCCCGTCACGGGGCACGAGGGCGGACTCATGATGCAGCAGCTCAGCTACGCCGACGAAGTGCGCTCCTTCCAGGACGTCGAGGTGCCCGCCGGGGAGGTCAACGACGCCGAGCTGAAGCTCGCGATCATGCTCACGGACCAGATCGCGTCCGACGAGTTCCATCCGGAGAACTACAAGGACGAGGTCAAGGAGCGCGTCGAAGGCCTCATCCAGAAGAAGATCGCCGGACAGGAAATCTCCGAGACCGACGCGCCCGCGCCGAAGACACAGGTCATCGACCTCATGGAGGCCCTCAAGGCGAGCCTCGCGGCGCGCACGGGCAAGAAGGGCGCGCGGCCCGCCGACGCGCCCGCGAAGCCCGAGCGCCGGCCGGCGACACGAGCGGACGCGACGCGCGGCGAGGCGCGGCCGAAGCTCCGCGCCGTGGGGAACGGTAGAAAGAAAGCCTAGAGACCGAAGACGGCGACCGGGACGGGGCACGAGGATTTTCTTGGAAGGCAATACGTCGCACGTCTTCGTCCCCCCGTCTTCCCTTCCAAGCAAATCTTCTATTCTTTCTTTGTGAAGGGCTACTCGGCCCGCGATGCGGCCAGCACGCTCGGCGTCACGCTTGCCCGCGTTCTGACGTGGGCCGGCTGGCTCGGGCTCGATCCTTCCGCGGACCTGCGGCTCTCGTTCCAGGACCTCGTCCTCCTCAGGACGGCCAAGGGGCTCGCCGCGGCGAAGGTGCCCGCGGCGACCGTCCGCCGCTCGCTCGAGCGCCTGCGCGCCCAGCTGCCTGAGGGCCGCCCGATCACGGGCGTGAGGATCGCGGCGGACGGAAGGCGCGTCCTCGCCCGCGACGGGTCGTCCGTGTGGAACCCCGAGTCGGGACAGGCGCTGTTCGACTTCGCGGTCGCCGAGGTCGCGACGGCCGCCGCGCCGCACGCCCGCCGGGCGGCCGAGGAGGCGCGCAAGGAGGGCGAGAAGCTCTCCGCGTCGGACTGGTACCGTCTCGGCTGCGACGTGGAGGCCGCCTCCCCCGCCGACGCGCGCGACGCCTACCGCCGCGCCGTCGAGCTCGAGCCTCATCACGCGGACGCGCACGTGAACCTCGGACGGCTCCTCCACGAGGACGGCAAGACCGCCGCCGCCGAGGTGCACTACCGGATCGCGCTGACCGCGAACCCGAAGCACGCCGCCGCCGCGTTCAACCTCGGCGTTGCGCTCGAGGACCGCGGGAAGCTGCCCGAGGCCGCCCGGGCGTACGAGCGTGCGCTCGCGTCGGACCCGGACTTCCTCGACGCGCACTACAACCTCGGCCTCCTCTACGAGAAGCTCGGCAAGGCCGCGGCGGCGATCCGCCACCTCTCCGCGTACAGGAAGGCGCTGGACGGGTTCTGAGTCAGGCCGGCTCCCCGAGCCGTCCGAACCAGAAGTCCAGCTCGCGCTTCTTGTCGCCCGAGAGGAACTCGTTCTGCCACGAGTCGGCGTCCTTGAGTCCCTTCCACATCGTGGACGTCGCGCCCGCCCGAAGGTCCGGGCCGCCCTTGGCCGCGAGAGCCGCGTTGTGGCGCGACTTGTAGTGCCCGTAGATCCCGAGGATGTTCACGGCGTACTCGGCCGCGAGCCCCGGCGCGTTCTCGATGAGGACGACGTTGTCGTCGTTCTCCCGGCTCGCCTTCGGGCCGAGGTTGTGCGAGCCGGTCATGACCACGGGATGCGGCCCGAACGGGTCGACGACGACGACCTTGCTGTGGATCATGACCATGTTGAACATGAATTCGTCCGCGAACCAGCCCTTCATCTTCGTCTTGACCGACGCGGGCAGGACGACCTCCGGCTCGGGATGCACGGGCGTCCCGCGGTCGAAGAGCGTGAGGACGGGCTTCGCGCCCCCCGGATCCTGGTTCACGACGCCGTGGACGAAGAGCTTCTCGGCGTTCAGCGCGAGGACCTCGTTCAGGAGCGAGCCCTTCGGCCCGGGGTTGAAGAAGAGGAAGAGGACGCCCTGGCGCGCTCCCCGGATGAGCTTGCCCGCGTCCGCGAGGTCGACGAGCCCCGTGCACGGGACGTTCCAGGCCGTGACGGACGCCGGTCCGAGCTGCGCGTGCGCGGGAACGGAGCCCTGCTGCTCGAGGGAGGCGGGGGACCCGGCGCCTGCCGCGGCGAGCGCGTCCCAGCGTGCCTTGTACGCGGCCGCCAGACCGGAGTCCTCGATGAGGATCCCGTTGTTCACCTGCGTGCAGAGGCCCGTCACCGTCCAGTTCGTGCTGCCGGTCCAGACCCGCGACGGGACGCCGTCCTTTCCGGCGAAGACGACGAACTTGTTGTGCGCGAAGTGCGGGCTCTTCACGAGCCGGTCGTGGAGGTCGATCTTCTTCTCTTTCCTGAGCTGCGCGCGGACATCCGCGTTCTCGTCCGGGACCGCGGGCTTGCCCTTCGACGCCGCCTTGTACGCGCCCGAGCCCAGCAGGAGGTGGCACCTCTTCCCAAACGCGGCGAGCGCGGGCATCAGCTCGGGATCGTTCAGCTCGTACAAAGCCGCCCAGATCTCGCCGCCCGACGACGCCGTGTGCGAGAGGAGGGACAGCATTTCCGTGCGCAGGCGGCCCCCGAGGAAGCGACGGTCCCGGGCGGCGGGATCCTGGATGTCGCGCCGGAGCTGGGCGACCGGGCCGCCCGCGGCGTTCGCGAGCATCCGGGCGAGCCACTGGGAGGCCACGATGCCCCTGTTGAAGTACGCCGAGAAGCCGGGCGTCTGCCCGGTCGCGACGGCGCACCACGGGCTCCAGGCGCTGCACCGCGCGGCCGACGCGCGCCTGAGGCTTCCCGCTTTCCCGAGCATCGGGACGACGCGGTACTGCACGGACGCGGCGTCGCGCGCCGAGTAGTCCGTCCACAGGAAGCGCTGGACGGGCCATTCCGTGCTCGGCCGGCGCTGGCCGCTCTGCGCTGCGGGATCGCCCTCGAACCCGACCCACGTCGGGAGGACCGACGTCGTGACCGAGCCGGCCTTGTCCTTCGCGCGCCGGTCGAGCGCGAAGCCGCGGCAGCCCGGGATGCGCGCCGTGACCTGCCAGACGATCGTCGCGTCGTCGCTGTTCGTGTAGACGCGCAGGTCGAGGTTCTTCGGCATGCGTCAGCCGAAGAGGCGCACCGCGTGACGGGCCGCCTCGAGGTAGACGGGCGCCGGAGCGAGCGCGTTCTCACGGAGGCAGACCTCGGTGAACTTGATCGCGTGCTCGTCCCCCGTCGCGACGGCCGCGTCGACGAGGGTCTCGACCTCCGGGGCGGCGGTTCCCGCGGGCTCCGGCGCCCGGCCCGAGAACCCTGAATAGAGTGCCGCCGCCCCCTGCCACGCGTAGCGCAGGGCCTCGCGGCCCGAGGCGGCGTCGACGTGCGGCAGCAGGAGCCTCACGGCTCCCGGCCCCGTCACGCCGTGGACGAACGCGATGAGGTTGCCGGGCGGGACGCTCGCGCGGAACACGCCCGCGAACGTCGCCGTGAGGTCCGACAGGAACAGGGACGCGTCGCCCGACGGGTCCACGAGGTCGGCCGCTCCCGCGAACTGACGAAGCCGCTCCACGGGCGCGATCCGGTCCGTGAGGTCGCCGTGCGGAACCTGATCCGCGGCCGGAACGAGCGGCACGTCCGCGAGAGCCCGCGCGGGGAGGCGCCCGGTCCGCGCGACGCCGCGCGTCTCGGGGAACGGGTGGAAGTTCGCGGCCCAGTAGGCGAGGCCCTCACCGAGCTCACGGCGCCGCGCGGGCGTCTCGGCCGCTTCGAGGCTGCGCGCGGCGTGCGCCGCGCGGATCGCCCCGTGGAAGGCCGCCGCGAAGATCCCGGGCGAGAGCCGCGGGACCCACGCCGCGAGGAGGTCGGGCCACGGCACCTCCCCGACGAGCCTCCCGAAGTACGCGCTCCAGTCGGCGACGCGGCCCGGCGCCCCGAGCGCTTCCTTCCAATCGTCGCCGATCGGGCGCGACCCGGACGGGCGCGCGTCGAGGCGGCGGCGATACCGCTCCACCCAGGGCACGACGGCGTCGAACCGCCCGAGCGCGACGAGGGCCTCGGCCGCCATCGGTCCGTGGTTCGCGAGGCCGCCGTGATATTCGGGCCCCGTCTCGGCGAGAAGCGCGAGCGCGTCCTCCATCGCTTCCGTGCCGCGGGGTGTCTCCGAGGCGGCCGGAGCGGTCACCGGCCCTCCTCGAGGAGCCCCACGAGCGCCGCGAGCGCGCGGTTGACGGGAGTCGGCACGCCGAGCGCCTCGCCCCGGTGCGCGACGAAGCCGTTCATCGCGTCGATCTCCGTCCGGCGCCTGCGCGCGAGGTCCTGCGCCATCGAGGACGTCGCCTCCGCCATCGTCTCGGCGAGCTTCAGCGTCGCCGCGAGCGGGTCGCGCGTCCCCATCGCGACGCCGCTCGCGGTCGCGACCGCAAGGACCTCGCCGACGACTTCCGTGAGGAGGCTTCGCCCTCCGGGCGAGGCGCCGATGCGGGCATAACGCGCGCGCGCGAGCGCCGAGACGGGGTTGAACGCGCAGTTCGCGGCGAGCTTCGCCCACAGCGCCGCGTCGATCTCCCCGGAAACGGCGCACGGGATGCCCGCCGCCTCGAAGGCGCGGGAGATCTCCGCGAGCGCGCGGGCCCGGAGGTCGGCGCCTCCGGCCTCCGGGCGCGGATCGCCGATGACGAGATCTCCACGGCCCGCGTGCGTGAGCGTCCCGGGAGCCGTCATCTCGGCCGCGACCCACACGACCGCCGGGAACGCCTCGCGGCCCGTCGCCTCCCGGAGCACCGCGGCGTTCTCGACGCCGTTCTGAAGGCTCAGGACGGTCGCGCCGGCCTCGAGGTGGGGCGCGAGCGCGCGCCCCGCCGTCTCCGTGTCGTAAGTCTTGACCGCGACGAGGACCAGCCCGGCGCCGCGAGCCCCAGCGGGGTCGAGCGTCGCCTCCACGATTACGCGGCCCGAGAAGTCGCGCGTGTCGAGGAGGAGGCCGTCGGCCGCGATCGCCTCGACGTGCGGCGAGCGTCCGATGAGCGTGACCGGCGCGCCGGCGCGCGCGAGCATCCCGCCGAAATAGCACCCGACGGCACCGGCGCCCATGACGGCGACGGTCGGCCAGACCGGAGGCTCCGGTTCAGCGTTCACGTCTCATTCTCCCCCGTAGCCGCCATCCGGCGTGCCCGCAACGGGAGGAAGAAATGCCCCGGCAGTGACCCGGGTCCGCCCCGACGGTGCTTGACGAACGGAGCGCCGGCACGTACCTTCGTGCCCGCCACGGCGCCTCGAGCGGGTGTAGTTCAGTGGTAGAACGTCAGCTTCCCAAGCTGGATGTCGTGGGTTCAAGCCCCATCACCCGCTCCATTGAACCCGCACCGAGAACCGGTTCGGGTCCGGCGCGCCATGAGCGTCCCTAAGCCTCCCGACGCAAGGCGCAGAAGGCGGCGAACGCGAGCCCCGCGGCGCACGCGAGCAGGCCGGCCACCGAGAGCGTCGGGATGTCGGGCGGCGGATCGATCGGCGGCACGGTTCCGGCGGGCGCGAAAAACACGTCGTCGAGGTACGCGATCGGCTGGGCCCCGCCGACACCGAGAGCCCCGAACCGGAGGAGCACGCTCCGACTCGTCGCCGGCATCAGCCACGATGATTCCGGACTGAACCACTCGCCCGGCTGGGGAAAGATCGGCAGAAGGAACCCGTAGGCGCTCGTGCCCGAGCAGTCGGGCGTGTCGAACGCCGCCCACCCTTCGTTCAGACCGGCCACCCTGTTCGCGTCCGGGAAGTAGATCGAGTAGCCGAAGTCATAAGGCCGGCCGCCGACCACGGGGACACAGACAGTGAACCCGCCCGCCTCGGGACTCGTGTACGAAAGGAGCGCGGAACCCGATCCGGGGCGGTGGCTGAAATCCGGCACGAACGTCATCGTGAAGTTGCCCGTGATTCCCGTCGGCGACCAGGCACCGACGCCGTGCGTGAACGCGGGGTCAGGGACGAGGTTCTGCGCTCGAGCCGCGCCTGCCGCGCCCAGGGTGAGAGCTCCCGCGAGGACTCCGAAGGCTGCCGTTCGCACGAGTCGTTTCTCTTCGGCCCGCGACGCTACCACGCCCGATTGAATCGAGAACCGCTCTCGACCGGGCGCCCGCGGCGCGCGGCGCCGCCCGCGTCACCGGAAGTAGCCGTTGACGTCGATGATGAGGTCGAACGTGCCGAGAGACGTGTTCTGGACCTTCACCGTCCCCGAGCCGTCCATCGCGAGCTGGAGCATCGCGTTGTTCGCGCGCGTGCGACCGGGGACGAGGCTCGCCGTGCTCGTCCCGTTCTGGGAGCCGTTGCCGCGGTAGATCGAGACGGACCCGGGCGCGGTCACGTTCGTGACCGTCACGTTCGCCGACAGGGCCTTCGCGTCGGCGGGGATCCCGCAGACGGACGCCACGGAGAAGACACGGTCGGTCGTCCCCGCGCGCTGGATCGCGGGACCGCCGCGCAGCCCGACGGGGTTCCGTGTGTCGACGAGCCGGCACGGCGTCAGGGCGAAGAGCGCGTACGGCCCCCCCACCCCCGGCGGGAGCGTCACGTTCACGGTGACGGTGTTCTGTCCCGTGCGGTGCGTGACGGGGTCGTACGCCGTGCACGTCGCGACGTACGAGCCGGAAGGGTCGAGGACGTGGGCGAACGGCGATCCGGATCCGGCGCCGCCGTCCGTCACGGACCACGTGTACGTGTACGGCCCGGTCCCTCCGGTCGCCGAGCATCCGAACTGGACGGGGTTCCCGGCGTACGCGGGGGTCGGCGTCGCCGAGATCGTCACATTGAGCGGCGGCTGCGGCAGGATCACGGCCGAGCCCGGGAACGCATAGCGGATCCCGTTCCGGATCAGGACGAGGTCGTACGTCCCGGGAGCTGCGTACGAGAAGACGACGCCGTTTCCGCTGCCGGTCGTCGGAGAAGCGGCGGCGGAGAAGTCCCACGCGAGCGAGCCGGCCCCGGAATCCGGGAAGCCGTTGACGTACGAGTACGCGGTGAGGACGTCGCCGACGCGCGCGTTCACGCGGTTCACGATGCAGCCGATCGGTCCGCACGGGTCGTAGCCGTTCACGAAGATGTGCATCTCCGGCGTCGGCGCCGTGACGGTGATCGGGAAGCCGTTCACGCCGGCGGGATCCGGCCAGAACGCGGTGCCGCCCGTGAAGTCGACTCTGATCCTGAAAAGATAGCTTCCCGCCGTGGCCGGCCCGCCGACGTTCGTGTACGTCGGGGGCGTGCCGCCCGTCGGAGGATCCGTCATGCCCGTGAGCGTTCCGTACGACGCCGCGCACGTCGTCTGCCCGCTCGGGATCTGGCACACGGAGTACGAGTAGGCGCCCGTAACGCCCGGGCTGTGCATCGAGCCGTTCCCGATCTGCAGGTTGAGCCCGGTGTCGATCGAGATCGGGCCGGACGCCGAGCCGTTGACGGTAAAGGCGGGCGCGAAATCGATGACCGCGTAAGGAAGTCCCACCCTCGTCGTGCCGTTGTAGTCGGGCGAAACGTACCCGTTCGCATAGGTCGCCGTGAGCCAGAAGTAGTGCGTACCCTTCGTGTCGAGCGTCGGGACGCACGTCGACGTGCTGCATGCCGACAGAGAGAGCGACGTGGGCGAGTTGCCGAACCACCACCTGAAGCCTGTCGGCAGCGGCTGACCTTCCGATGCGCTCACGAGCGGCTGCGCGAGAAAAAGCTGATTGGAGGCGACCGACACCGCGGGGACCTTCCAGTTCACCGTGAAGACGGCCGTGTTCTGGATCCCGACCTGGTTCGCCGCCTCGAGCGCGATCTTCAGGGGTTTCACCGTTCCGGCGGGCTCCGAGCCCGTGAAGTCCGGGCCGCCGACGCTCGCGTTGGTGAGTACCGAGTTCCAGCAGCCGGCGCCGGTCGCGGGGATGCCGCTCCTCTGAGGGTCGCAGGGGCCGACGAGCGTCACCGCGGCCGGGGGTGCTGCCGGGTTCCCGAGCTGCGCGTTGTCGAGGTTTCGGATGCGCGGCGAGGTCCCATTGTCCTCGGCGGCACTGCCCGCGTGGAAGTCGAAGTCGAACCGCCAGTCGCTGAGCGGCTTGATCGCGGGCGACGGCAGGACGGCCGGGGCGACCGTGAGCGTGTCGCCGAGGAACGCGGTCCCTCCGTCGGGCACGGCGGCGCCCCCGTTCGTGACGGACAGGATGCTCACGGCGGGAGCGTCGAGAGCGACGCACGTCAGCGGGACGACGAACGCGCGCGGACCGGTCGGGAGGTACTGGTAGACGGAGGCGCCGGTGCCGGCGGCCGCCGCCGCGCTCGTGATCGCGAGACCGAAGCCCGGCACGGCGACGGGCAGCGTCGCCTGCGGCTGCGCCCACGTCGAGGCCGTCGTCGAGTAGAGGACGAACTGCTGGGTCGGCGCGCTGCGCGTCGCCCACATCAGGGCGAAGAGCTGGTAGTTGCTCGCGACGAGGGACGCGCTGCCCCCCGAGAGGCCCCACGTCTCGCCGGATAGGGACGGCACGCGGAAAGGCGGCCCGGCCGCGACCGGGGCGAGGAGGTTGCCGGCGCCGTCCTTCGTCACCGACACGAGCGCGTAGCTGGGAGAGTTCTCACCGGTGCGCGCCGCCAGCTCGACGAGGACCCAGAGCTTCGTGGGGTCGAGCGGATCCACGGCCGCCGTGAAGTTTCGCGGCACGCGCGCGGGCGTGTCGCCGGGGACTGCCGTGATGAGGAGACTCCGGTAGCCGGACGTGATGGCGCCCTTCGGCCCGGGGTTCGCCGCGTCGACGACCTCGACGCCGGAAAAGGTCATGTAGACGAGGTAGGTTCCCGCGAGCATGGGCGAGTAGCCGGCGGGAAACGTCGTCGTCTCGGACGCGAGGTTCAGCGAGGAAAACTGCGCGTTCTGGGTCGGGAGCGCCGTGACGTCCGCCGCGATCGCGGGCGTCGAGAAGTAGGTCGCGTACGCGATGTAGCGCGACCCGACCTTCTGGACGACGGCACCCGAGGCCCTCGATTCGCCGAAGTCGCCCCACATGCCGAAACCCTCGCCGTCCGGACGCCCGACCAGGGTGTGCCACGTCGGCTCCGCCGGGCCTGTCACCGAGAACGCGACGCGCTGGCCGTCCGCCGAGACTCCGATCGACTGGATGTAGTTCTGCCCGTCGCCGTGCGCGGCGATCGGGTTCGTCGTGGACGAGACCGCGTCGTACCGGAGGTCGTCGTACCGGATTGCGGACGGGTTGACCGGATCCGTGATGTTCAGGGTCGAGTACCCGAACGTCTCGATCATGAGGACGCGGTTCGCGCCCGAGGCGTTCCTGTAGAGCCCGAGGTTCGAACTGAACCCGGACGACAGCTGCCCGAGAGGAGCGCCGGCGATCGGTCGCGTTGCTCCGGGCGGGTTCGGCTCGAACTGCACGGGAGGGGACGTGAGCGTGCACTGGGCCAAAACGCGCGCCGGCAGCACGGCGAAGGAGAGTAGAGCCAGCGCGGCCCCCGTACACCGCACGAACGGGTAGCGGTCGCCGGCCAGACTCATAGAACCCTGTGTCGACATTCTCTGCACGCCCCATGCCATCCCGGGAGACTCGGGGGTAGTGCCGAAGAGGTTGCGGGGCTCACGCGAACGGACGGAACCGTCCGTCGGCCGACGCGATTTGTCGGTGGACGGCCCCGAGGGCCGCCAATCCTCGGCGCGCGCTAATCTCCGTCGGAGATGCGCGAGCTCCTCGACAGGATCCCGTGGCAGATCGCGATCATGGCGGCGCTCACGCTCGGCCTCGCGCCGTTCAAGCCGCCCCACGTCGTCGAGAAGCTCAACATGCTCTTCCACGGGACGCTCGTGAAGCCGATCGACTGGTTCGACCTCGTCCTCCACGGCACGCCGTGGCTCGTCCTGATCCTGAAGGGGGCCTTCGCGCTGAGGAAGTGATCGCTCAACGGCCGGAGCGCGCCGCTTCCTCCCGGACCCGGCTCAGCTCGCGCTGCGCGTCGATCAGCTTCCGGCGGGCCGCCGCCGCGTCCTCGGACGTCATCCCGCTCCGTGTCGCCGCGTCGTCCAGGGCGCGGCGCGCCGCCTGGACGTCTGCCTGCGCGTTTCGCACGCGCCCGCGCGCGTCGTGCGCGGCGGCTCTGCCCGCGTGGCCGCTCTCGCTCACGGGCACCTCGGGCATCCCGGAGACGCCCGCGACGGAAAACGTGCCGGAGACGCCTTTCTTCCCGAGCTTCCGCTCGCGCGCGAGCTCGGCGAGCGTCTTCGGCTTCGCCGAGACCGACGCGGCCGTCGTGCCGAGGACGGGCACGGGCGTCGGCGAGGGCGAAGCGGCCGCGACCTGGGCGAGGACGAGGAGGACGATCATGGGGATCCCTGCGGGAATCTTACAGCGGTGTCTGTGTCACGGCCGCCCACGGCGCGGCATCAACGGACCGCCGAAGGGCGAGCCGAAGCGGCCCCCGGACCTCCCGCGTCGCTCTTGAGGAACTTCAGGAGCTCGGAGTTCGTGGACAGGATGAGCCACGTCTTTTCGTCGAGTCCGCCGGTCAGGGTCTCCATGGACTTCAGGAACTGGTAGAGGTCCGGGTCGCGGCCGTAGGCCTTCGCGTACACCGACGTCGCCTTCGCGTCCGCCACGCCCTTGACCTCCTGTGCGGTCTTGTACCCGGCGGAGGAGGCTCCGAGGACGTCCCGCTCCTTCTGGCCCCGGATCTCGGCCGCGCGCCCCTGGCCCTCGGACCGGGAGCGTTCGGCGATCCGCTTGCGCTCGGAGATCATCCGCTCGAAGACCTTCTGCTGCACGCTGTCGACGTAGTTGATCCGCTTGAACCTCACGTCCACGAGCTCGATCCCGAACTCGGGCGTGATCTTGGACGCCTTCTCGAGGACGATCTTCGCGATCCCACCGCGGCCGGCGGTCACTTTCGCCATCGCCTCCGCCGCTCCGATGCCTTCGAGGTCCTCGGTGACCTGGAACGGGCGGTTCGTCGAGCGCACGACCTCGATGAGGTCGAACGACGCGACGGCATTCCGCGTCTCGCCGTCCACGATGTCGTCGAGGCGGCTCTGGCCGCCCCGCTCGTCGCGCACGGCCTGGTAGAACCGCAGCGGGTCGGCGATGCGCCAGCGCGCGTACGTGTCGACCCAGATGTACTTCTTGTCCCTCGTCGGGATCTCGTTCGGATCCCCGTCGTACTCCAGCCAGCGCTTGTCGAAGCGGTGGACCTCCTGGATGACCGGGATCTTCAGATGCAGCCCCGGGTCCTTGACGACGCCCCCGACCGGCCTCCCGAACTGCGTGAGGATGGCCTGCTCGGTCTCGGAGAGCGTGTAGACCGACGCGGCGAGAAGGAGGACGGCGGCGAGCGCGCCCGCGGCGAGGCCGAGTCTCTTCACGGCTTCGCCTCCTTCCGATCGCCCTCGAGCTGGAGAAGCGGCAGGACGCCCCGTGCGCTCTCGTCGAGCACGACCTTGCGTCCCACTTTGGGCAGGATCGTGGCCAGCGTCTCGAGGTAGATGCGGCGCCGCGTCACGCCGGGCGCCTTCCGATACTCCTCGTACAGCGCGTCGAAGCGCTTCGCGTCTCCCTCGGCGTTGTTGACGCGCTCGAGGGCGTATCCCTCGGCCGCCCGGACGGCCTGCTCGGCCTCCCCCTTGGCCCGCGGAACGGCCTGGTTGTAGTCGGACCAGGCATCGTTGATCGCGCGCTCCTTCTCCTGGATCGCCTGGTTGACCTCGTTGAACGCCGGCTTCACGGGGCCGGGAGGGTTCACGTCCTGGAGGACGAGCTGCTGGATCTCGATGCCCATCCCGTACAGCTCGCACAGCCGCTGGAGCTCAGTCTTGGCCTCGAGCGCGATCGCTTCACGACCGATGGTCAGGACCTCGTCCACGCTGTGGTCGCCGACGACCTGGCGCATGGCCGCCTCGGACGTGTAGCGGAACGTCTCCGGGACGTCGCGCACGCGGAAGAGGTACGCCGCCGGGTCCTTGATGCGGTACTGGACGATCCACTCGACGACCGCGACGTTCAGGTCTCCCGTGAGCATCTGCGCCTCGGCGATCGTCTCCTTCGACGGTGGCGCGTAGACGGTCTGGGCCGCCGCGTGCGCGGTCCGGAATCCGAACTCCATCTTGAGCTGCCGCTTCACGGGCACTTTCGTGACCCGTTCCACGCCGAACGGGATCTTGAGATGCGGCCCCGGCTCGGTCGTCCTCACGAACTTCCCGAAACGCTGGACGACGGCCACCTCGTCGGGCTCGACCTGGTAGTAGCCCGTCACGGCGAGAAGAAGCACCGCCGCGGCGGCCAGCAGCGCGAGCGCACTGCCGCGCGGAACTCTCGGCATTCGCGGGAGCGGCGGGAACTCGATCCGCCGGCCGCCGCCCAGGTCCACCGTCCATCCGCGCTCGTCCACTTCGATTCCTTTCGGCGCGCTCCGTCGCGCGTCGTCCTCGCGCCTCCGGAGCGGGGCTCAACGAGGACCGAGCCAATGTACACCCGTGCCGGACCGGTCCCCTGAAGGCCCGCGCTCAACTCTCCTTCGGCCCCCACTCGGCCGCATCGCCCCTCATCCAGAGCGAGGTGCACTCGAGCGGCTCGACGGCGCGCGTCTCGTCGAAGTGCAGGATCGCGTCGAACTGCTCCGGGAGACGCGCGCTGAAGTAATGGCTCCGGCGCTCGGACTCGGGCCGGTAGACGGCGCCGACCGCGCGCTCGAGCCGGCTCCCGAGGACGAGCTCCGTCGGGCGCAGGTCCAGGAAGAAACGCGGATGCGCCGTGTCGTGGAAGAGGCGCTCGTAAGTGCCGGCGAGCGCCGGTCTCAGGTGCCGGCGCCGCGCGGGGCCGCCCCACGTGGACGCGGCCGTCACCGTGCCCGAGTCCGACGTGAACCCGACGAGAACGGCCTCGGCGCCGTGGCGGGCGCGGACGAGCTGGCCGAGGCTGAGGTCGCCGTGCTCGCCCATCTCGGTGCCGCGGGCATCGCCGAGCTGGGCGTTGTGCGCCCAGACCACGAGCTTCGCACCGCCGCCGTCCCGCGCGAGGCGCTCCGAGAGGGCGTCCAGGGTCCCGGCCAGCTGTCGGGCGCGGAGGTTCCACGGGAGAACCGGGCTCCCGAACATCGCCTGGTAGTACGCCGGGGCTTCCCGCGCGACGAGCGACTCCCGCCCGGCCGGCTGCAGGAGGTCCTCGGCCGCGTGTTCGACGAGGCGCCGGATCACCGTCTCGTCGCAGGCCACGCCGAGGCCGAACGTCCCCGAAGCCCCGTAGCCCTGCGCATCGCCGCCAAACCGGTCGAGGCAGGCGTAGCGGGCCTCGGCCCGGCGGGCCGCGTCCGGGTCGCGCCGCCGAAGCGACGCGAGCACGATCTCCATCGAGGCGTTCAGGCCGTAGAGGTCGAGGCCCCAGAAGCCCGCCGCGTTCCGCTCGTCGTGAACGGCCGCGTTGTGCCTCCGCAGCCACGCGACGAACTCGAGCACGTCGGTGTTGCGCCACGTCCACGCCGGAAACCGGCAGAAGGCGCCGAGCGCGACGTCCGCGTCCTCGTCGTCGGACCGGCCCTGGACCCAGCGATCCACTCGCCGTGCGTCGGGCCCGTCGGCGTCGACCGCGACGCCGCGAAAACCCTTCTCGACGATGAGTCGCCTCGTGATCTCGGTCCGCGCCCGGTGAAACTCGTGCGTGCCGGGCGACGCTCCGCCGAGGAGAACGAACCGCGCGTCGCCCACGATCCCGAGTAGCGGGTCGTACTCGCCCGGGCCGCCGCGCAAAGGTTGGACTGCCGACGCGAGAAGGGACCTGACCGCGGCCGGAGCGAGGACCGACATTCGTCCTCCCTGCTCTCCACACCAAAGGTGGGGCGCGCGTCCTCGCCCGTCAAGTCGCGGGTTCCCCGGCGGTCACCCGGCCGGCCGGAAGCCCGTGATGAGGACCGCGTCGCGCGAGAGCTCGCCGCGCGAGATCAGCCAGCCCTTCCCGTCGGAGAGAGGCGCGAACGCGAAGACCGTGTGCTCATCGAAGCTCGTGAGGCGCCGCGGAGTGGACTTGTCGAGGGGCACGAGCCAGAGGTTCGCACGGTCTCCCGGCATCGTGTTCACGACGAGGGCCTTCCCGTCGCGCGACCAGACCACAGCCGAGCTCGACGTGATCTCGAAATCCGCAATCCGCGTGACGGGTCCTCCGGAGGCGGGCATCGTCCCGAGATACGTGCGCGACGTCTTCGGGTCCTCGACGCAGCCGGCGATCGTCTTGCCGTCCGGCGAGAACGACGCGAGAGTGAACCATTCGTTCGTGAGACGCGTCGCGGGTCCGCCGTCGATCGGGACGCGGGCGAGAGAGGGCGCGCTGGGCCGGGACGGGGAGGACGGGTCCGCGAAGAGGTCCGCGTAGACGACGGTTTTCCCGTCGGGCGAAACGGCGACTTCCGTTCCGTTCACGGCCGTCGTCGCGAGGACGCGGCGGTCCGAGCCGTCCGCCCTCATCCGGCAGATCTCTGTCCCCTTCGTGGTCTGCGAGTTGTAGACGATCGTCCCGTCCGGCGCGACGATCGGGAACCGGTTCACGTGCTCGTCCCGCGTCAGGAGAGCGCGCGAGCCGCCGGCCTCGTCCATCGTGAAGATGTCGAACTTCCCCGTCTCGAAGGACGTCAGAACGACGCGCCCGTCGGGAGCCGCCGCGAGGCCGTACATCCCCTCGCGCTTGGAGGCGGCGATCCTCTTCGGGAGAGCCCCGTCGCGGCAGATCCAGATGTCGGCCACGGCGTCCGACGCGACGGTCACGAGCGACGCGCCGTCGGCCGACAGGCTCACGATGCGGTAGTCGAAGAGATCCCGCGTCAGGGGCCGGGCCGCGCCCGAGGGAACCGATACGAGCCACACCTGTCCGCGGCGCGCCTCGCCGAAACCGATCGCCGCGAGCCCCTTCTGGTCCGGCAGCCATGTCGCCTGGCCGACCCAGACCCAGGCCGGATCGGCGAGCGTGCGAATCGCACCGCTTCCGGCGTCGATCCCGGCGATCCACCCCTTCCGCTTCACGCGGTCGACGACGGGAGCGGCGACGAGCGTCCCGTCCGGCGACCAGGACGGCGCCCCATAGAAGATCGGCGCGAAGTACTCGGGCGCCTGCACGGTCGCGAGAGGCCGCACGTCCGAGCCGTCCGCGTTCGCGACCATCACGGCGCTCTTGTCCGGGCCCGGAAACTTCGAGCGCAGGAAGGCGAATCGTTTCCCGTCGGGAGAGAAGGCGGGCGGCGAGTCGATCTCCTCGACGATCTTGCGCGCCGCGCCCCCGAGCGTCGAGATCTGGTAGATCGCGCCCGCGGGATACGTCGTGTCCTTGAGGCCGTAGTACAGGGACGCGCCGTCGGGAGAGAACGTGTGCCCCCAGAAGGCGACGCGGCGCGGCGGGAGAAGCGTCAGCGCCTGCCCGGACGCGATCTGGCGGATGGCGAGGCCCTGCTCGCCCTGGTCCGACACGACGTAGGCGAGGAGCTTCGCGTCGGGCGAGAGGGCCGCCGAGATGACCTTCCCGTTCGCCGTGAGGCGCGTGACCTGCATGGAGTCGGTCGGGCGCCCGGCGCTCTTCGGAACGCGTGCGCGCAACACGACGTACGTCCCGGCAACGCCGACGAGGAGAGACGCAAGAATGGCGGCGGAGAGCGGAATCTGCTTCCGTCGCGCGGGAGTCGCCGCGGGACCCGGGGACGAGGGCGCGGCGCCGCCGGGCACCGAGAGCCCGCTCGCGTTCGAGTCGATCTCGCGCAGGAGATCCTTCAGGTCGATCGCGAGATCCTTCGCGGACTGGTACCTCTCGTCCGGGTCCTTCGCGAGCGCCTTGCGGAGGATCCGCGCGAGATCCGGCGGGACGTCGGGCCGCACCGCGCGGATCGGCTCCGGCTCGCCGTAGATGATCTTGTGGAGCGTGTCGACGGCCGAATCCCCGCGGAACGCGCGCCGGCCGCTCGCGACCTCGTAGAGGATGCAGCCGAGCGAGAAGACGTCGGCCCGGTGGTCCACGGGGCGTCCCTGCGCCTGCTCGGGTGCCATGTACCCGGCGGTGCCCATGACGGTGCCCGGCTCGCTCAGCTTGGCGATCGTTTCGGTGGCGCCCTCCGGCGTCGCCTCCCGCGCGCGCAGCTTCGCGAGCCCGAAATCGAGGATCTTCGCGTAGCCCGCGGAGTTGACCATCACGTTCTCGGGCTTGAGGTCGCGGTGCACGATCCCGACGGCGTGTGCGGCCGAGAGGCCCTCGGCCACCTGCGTGGCGATCTTCAGGCCCTTGCGAAGCTCGAGTTTGCCCGCATCGAGAAGAGCGCGCAGCGTGACGCCGTCGACGAGCTCCATCGCGATGTACCGGACCGGCTCGCCGCCGCCCACGGGGCACTCCTCACCGATGTCGTACACGGTCACGACATGCGGGTGGCTGAGCGTCGAGGCCGCACGGGCCTCCTGGACGAAGCGCTCGACCCGCGAGGGGTCGCGGACGATCTCGGCCGGCAGGATCTTGAGCGCGACGCTGCGCTCGAGCGTCGCGTCCCAGGCCTTGTAGACCTTTCCCATCCCGCCCTCACCGAGAACGGAGACGAGGCGATAGCGGCCGAGAACCTGCGTGTCCTGATCCGGCATGCGGTTCGTCCATGATACGCAGCGGGCGGACGGGGCGGCGCGTCTGTGTATCATCGCGGCCCGCATGAATGTCTCCATCCCGAAGGAGACGCGCCCCGACGAGCGGCGCGTCGCCCTGGCCCCCGACACCGTCAAGAAGCTCGTCGCCTCCGGAATCGCCGTCGACGTCGAATCGGGAGCGGGCCTGACGGCCGGCTTCTCCGACGCCGACTTCACCGCCGTCGGCGCCGCCGTGCAGGCGGACCGGACCGCGCTTCTCGCCGCGGCCGATCTTCTCGCATGCGTGAACCGGCCGGAGCCCGCCGACGTCGCGCGCCTCCGGAGAGGCGCCGCCGTCATCGGCTTCCTCCGTCCCCTCGACGAACCCGAGGGCCTCCGTCCGTTCCTCGAAGCGGGCCTGACGGCGTTCGCGATGGAGCTCGTCCCGCGCTCGACGCGGGCACAGGCGATGGACGCGCTTTCCTCGATGGCGACGATCGCCGGCTACAAGGCCGTCCTCGTCGCCGCCGCGCGGCTCCCGAAGATGTTCCCGCTTCTCATGACGGCCGCGGGCACGGTCCCTCCGGCGAAGGTCGTCGTCGTCGGCGCGGGCGTCGCGGGGCTCATGGCGATCGCCACGGCGCGCCGGCTCGGCGCGAACGTCGAGGCGTACGACGTCCGCCAGGCCGCGGGCGAGGAAGTCCGCTCGCTCGGCGCGCGGTTCCTCGACGTCGACCTCGGCGGGATTCAGACTCAGGACGCCGGCGGCTACGCCGTGGAGCTCTCGCCCGAGGCGCTCAAGCGCGGGCGCGACCTCGTCGCAAAGCACGCGAAGGACGCCGACCTCGTGATCACGACCGCGCAGGTTCCGGGCCGCCGGGCGCCTCTCATGCTCGACGAGGCCGCGGTCCGCGGGATGAAGGCCGGCGCCGTCATCGTGGATCTCGCGGCTCCGACGGGCGGGAACACCGCCTTCACGAAGCCCGGCGAGGACGTCGTCGTCAACGGGGTCACGATCCTCGGGCCCCTGAACCTCGCCGCGACCGTCCCGTTCCACGCGAGCCAGCTCTACGCCCGCAACGTCGCCGCGTTCCTCAAGCTCCTCGTGGGCGAGGGCGGCGCCCTGACCGTGGACCTGAACGACGACGTCGTCGCCGGCGCGTGCGCCACGCACGACGGCAAGCCCGTGAATCCCCGCGTCGCCGCGCTTCTCGCGCCGGCCGCGCCCACCGGAGTGGCCCGATGAACGAAGTCCTCCTCGCCGGCCTGTACGTCTTCGTCCTCGCGGCCTTCCTCGGCTACCAGGTCATCTCGCGCGTGCCGCCTCTCCTGCACACGCCGCTCATGTCCGCGACGAACGCGATTTCGGGCATCTCGCTCATCGGCTCGATCGTGACGGCCGGGGCGAAGTACAACACCGTGAGCACGATCCTCGGCGTCATCGCCGTCACGGCCGCCACGATCAACGTCGTGAGCGGCTTCATCCTCACGGACCGCATGCTCAAGATGTTCAAGCGCGAGAAGGGGCCAGAGAAGAAGTGAGCACGCAGACCCTCTTCATCGAAGGCACGTACTTCGTCGCGTCGATCCTCTTCATCCTCAGCCTGAAGGGACTGAGCCATCCCGACACGGCGCGGCGCGGCATGTTCCTCGCCGAGTTCGGGATGCTCATCGCGATCGTCGGGACGCTGCTCCACCGCGACATCGTGAGCTACGAGTGGGTCATCGTCGGGCTCCTCGTCGGCTCGACGATCGGCGTCTGGCTGGGCGTCTGGGTCCCGATGACCGCGATGCCGCAGCGGACGGCGCTCTCGCACTCGTTCGGCGGCCTCGCGGCCGCGCTCGTCGGCGTCTCGGAGTTCCTGCGGCACGGCGAGCACCTCGGGACGTTCAAGGTCACGGCGCTCGGCTTCGAGATCCTCCTCGGCGGGATCACGTTCACGGGCAGCCTCGTCGCGTTCGCGAAGCTCCAGGAGCTCGTGAAGGGGACGCCGATCGTCTACCCGGGCCAGAACGTCGGGAACTTCCTCCTGTTCGGGAGCGCGTTCGTCATCTTCATCTCGCTCGTCCTCTCGCCCTCTCACACGATCCTGTTCTACGCGATGTGCGCGCTCGCGCTGCTCTTCGGCGTGCTCCTCGTCCTGCCGATCGGGGCCGCCGACATGCCCGTCGTCATCGCGCTCCTGAACTCGTACGCCGGCCTCGCGTCGGCGGCGACGGGCTTCGCGCTCGGCAACAACGTCCTCATCATCGCGGGGACGCTGGACGGCGGCTCCGGCTTCATCCTCTCGATCCTCATGTGCAAGGCGATGAACCGCTCGATCACGAACGTCCTGTTCGGGGCGTTCGGGCACCACGCCGCCACCGCCGGACCAGGCGAGGAAGGCGTCATGCGCGAGGTCTCGCTCGAGGACGTCGCGACGCAGCTCGCCTACGCCCGGAAGGTCGTCTTCGTGCCGGGCTACGGGATGGCGACCGCGCAGGCGCAGAACGCCGTCCGCGAGCTCGCGGCCCACCTCGAGGGGCGCGGCGTCGAGGTCAAGTACGGGATCCATCCCGTCGCGGGCCGCATGCCGGGGCACATGAACGTCCTCCTCGCGGAGGCGAACGTCCCGTACTCGCAACTCTACGAGCTCGAGCAGATCAACCCCGAGATGGCGACGACGGACGTCGCCGTCGTGATCGGCGCGAACGACGTCGTGAACCCCGAGGCGCGGGACAACCCGAAGAGCGCGATCGCCGGCATGCCGATCATCGAGGTCGACCGGGCGAAATCCGTCGTCGTCCTCAAGCGCGGGCGCGGCAAGGGCTTCTCGGGCCTCGAGAATCCGCTGTTCTTCAAGCCCGTGACCGGCCTCCTGTTCGGAGACGCCAAGAGCAGCCTCAACCGCCTCTCCGCGGCCGTGCAGGAGCTCTGAGGGAACGGGACCCTTCGGTTCAGACCCGGAAGGTCCGGAAGCAGCCGGCGCAGCACGCGGGTTCGGGGCCGCCGAACATCGCCTCCCGGACGAGTCGGATTCGCCGCCCGTTCCACATTCGAGTTGAATCCGACGTTCGCACGGAACGGCTCGAGAGCCTCGAGGAGATCGAAGAGGTGGGGATAGAGGAGCGGCTCGCCGGCGCCGTGAAGGCCGACCTGCCGGGCCCCGGAAAGAACCGGAAGGAGGGAGCGCCACGTCCCGGGACTCAAGGGGTGGCAAGGCTCCCTCCCCGGCACTAAATTCTCTCGGGGGGCTGTGATCGTGTTGCACGCAATGGACCGGTTCGGGCACGAGGTCGCGACGGAAAGGCTGTGGGACGTGGGGGTTCCGGTCTCCACGGACGCCGACATGTTCCAGGCGTGGGCGTGGGACGACGACCCGCCGCGGCCGTTTCTCGTGACGCGGGTCTGGGCCGAGGGATCGCCCGTCTCCGAGCAAACGTTCGAGCGCCTCGTCGCCGAGCGGCACTCTCACCTCGGCGAGGAAGCCGAGGTCTAGGCTGAGAGCGTACCTCGTCGTCTCGGGGACGATCTTCGCCCTCCTCGCGGTCGCGCACCTATTCATCGCGTACGAGCACGCGCGCCTCGAGCGCCCGGAACCGGAGTCCGTCCTCGCGCCCGCGGCGATCTGCCTCGCGAGCGCGGGGCTGTCAGGCTGGGCTTTCCGCCTCGCGCGCCGGCCGTCGGCCGGCTGAGTCCCGAACGAAGCCCCGTGCCGGCGCCCAGCCCGCGAGCGCATCGCTCACCCACGTTCTACGAAATCCGGATCCGAATCCGAATCCGAAGACAGAGGCCTACGCGGGCGCCGGCGCCTGCGCCGGCGCCCGCCGCCGCGCGCGGAAGCGCGCGCCGAGGGACTCGAACGCGAGGTAGACGACGGGAGTGATGTAGAGCGTCAGGACCTGCGAAACGAGCAGGCCGCCGATGACGGCGAGGCCGAGCGGCTGCCGGGACTCTCCCCCGCGCCCGAGGCCGAGCGCGATCGGGAGCGTCCCCGCGAGCGCCGCCATCGTCGTCATGAGAATCGGCCGGAAGCGCGTCGTCGAGGCCGTGAAGATCGCCTTCTCCGGCTCCATCCCCTGCCCGCGCTGCGCCTCGAGGGCGAAGTCGATCATCATGATCGCGTTCTTCTTGACGATCCCGATCAGCATCACGAGGCCGAAGAACGCGTACACGTCCAGGTCCTTGTGGAAGAGGATCAACGTGAGGATCGCGCCGACGGCGGCGGACGGCAGCCCGGACAGGATCGTGAGCGGGTGGACGAAGCTCTCGTACAGGATTCCGAGGACGAGGTAGATCACGAGCACGGCGACCACGAGGAGAACGGCCATCCCCTGGAGGGAGGACTGGAAGACCTGGGCCTGTCCCTGGAAGCTCGTCGTGATCTTGCCCGGAAGCGTCTCGCGGGCCAGCTTCGCGACCGCCGCGGTCGCCCGGCTCAGCGCGACGTCCTTGACGAGGTTGAAGGAGATCGTCGCCGAAGGGAGCTGGCCGAGGTGGTTCACGAGGAGCGGGCCCACGCTGCTCGAGGAGGTCGCGACCGCGTTCAGGGGCACGAGGGTCCCGTTCGAGCCGCGCACGTAGAGCGACGCGAGGTCCGCCGGACCGCGCTGGTCCTGCGGCTTGACCTCGAGAATGACCTGGTATTCGTTCGTGGCCGTGTAGATCGTCGAGATCTGGCTCGTCCCGTACGCGAGAGCGAGCGCGCGCTGGATCTGCCCCGCCGTCACGCCGAGCGCCGAGGCCTTCTTGCGGTCGATCGTGATGTCGAGCTGCGGGTTCTTGATCTGGAGGTCGCTCGAGACGTCGCGGATGATCGAAATCCCGTGCATCTTCCGCTCCAGAAGTGCCGCGTTCGCATAGAGCGCGTCGATGTCGGTGCTCTGGAGTGTCAGCTGGTACTGACTCCGCGTGCTCTGCCCCCCGACGCTGATCGCCGGCGGGTTCGAGAGGAAGAACCGAAGCCCGGGGATCTTCGCGAGCTTCGGACGGAGGCGGTCGATGATCTCGTCCGAGGAGGCGCGCTCCCCGCGGGGTTTCAGCGTGACGAACATCGAGCCCGAGTTCGAGGACGCGTTCGGCCCTCCCGACCCGACGGAAGACTGGACGGACTGGACGCCGGGGTCGGCCTGGACGATGTCGGCCGCCGCTCTCTGGCGGTCCCGCATGTTTTCGTACGAGATTCCCTGCAGGCCCTCGACGCTCGCCCTCAGGAACCCGATGTCCTCGTTCGGGATGAAGCCCTTCGGGGCCACCCAGAACAGGAACCCCGCGAGCACGGCCATGAGGACGAGGGTCGCGAGCGTGACCCGCCGGTGCCGGAGGACGACGTGGAGCGTCCTCTCGTATGCGGCGAGGATCCGGTTGAACGCGCGTTCGAGGGTGTTCGCGATCCGCCCGTGGGCTCCATCCCCAGGACGCTCCCGGCGGAGAAGCCGGCTGCAGAGCATCGGCGTCAGGGTCAGCGACACGAACCCGGACACGAGGATCGCGGCGCTGATCGTGACCGCGAACTCCTGGAAGAGCCGGCCGAGGAGCCCGCGCATGAAGAGGACGGGGATGAAGACCGCGACGAGCGAGATCGTCATCGACATGATCGTGAAGCCGATCTCCTTCGAGCCCCTGAGGGACGCGACCGCGGCGCTCTCGCCTTTCTCCATCCGGCGGACGATGTTCTCGAGTTGGACGATCGCGTCGTCCACGACGAAACCGACCGAGAGCGTGAGCCCCATGAGCGAGAGATTGTCGAGGCTGAACCCGAGGACGGCCATGACCGCGAACGTCCCGAAGAGCGACGTCGGAAGCGCGATCGACGGGATGAACGTCGAGCGCACGTTCCTCAGAAACAGGAAGATGACGAGGACGACGAGGACGACCGTGAGCAGGAGCGTGAGCTGGACGTCGCGCACGCTCGCGCGGATCCCCTGCGAGCGATCGAACATGACGTCCATGCGCATCGCGGCCGGGATCTGCTGCCGGAAGGCCGGGAGGAGCGCCTTGACGGCGTCGACGACCTCGATCGTGTTCGAGTCCGGCTGGCGCGCGATCGCGAGCACGATCGACCGGTTCCCCTGGAACCACGCGGCCTGCTTGTCGTTCTCGACGCCGTCGACGACGTTCGCGATCTCGCCGAGGCGCACCGGAGCGCCGCCGCGCCAGGCGACGATCAGGGGCCGGTACGCGGCCGCGTTCAGGAGTCGGCCGTTCGTCTGGACCGCGAGCGCCTTTTCGGGGCCGTAGACGATCCCGACGGGCTGGTTCGAGTTCCCCGCCGCGATCGCGGATGCGACCTGGTCGATTCCGATCTCCCGGCTCGCGAGGACGCCGGGATCGACCTGGACCCGCACGGCGTATTTCTTCGAGCCGTAGACGTTCACCTGCGCGACGCCGCTGACGGTCGAGATCCGCTGGGCGAGGACCGTCTCGGCCCACTCGTCCACCTCGTACATGGGGAGCGTCGGCGAGGACAGGACGATGAAGAGGACCGGAAACGCCGAGGGATTGACCTTGTGCAGGTTCGGGGGAGTCGGCATCGACGGCGGGAGCTGCGAGAGCGTCGCCGCGATCGCGGTCTGGACGTCCTGTGCCGCCGCGTCGATGTCGCGATCGAGGGAGAACTGGAGCGTGATCGACGTCGAGCCCTGGCTCGACGTCGAGTTCATCGAGTCGATCCCCGCGATCCCCGAGAACTGCCGCTCGAGCGGCGTCGCGACGGCGGACGCCATCGTCTCCGGGCTGGCGCCCGGGAGGCTCGCGCGGACGTGGATCGTCGGGAAGTCCACCTTCGGGAGGTCCGCGACCGGGAGCGAGAAATACCCGATCGCGCCGAAAAGGAAGACTCCCGCCATGACGAGCGTCGTCATGACGGGTCTTCGGATGAAGAGGCCGGAGACGTTGGCCTGGACCGGCCTGAGCCCGCCGACCCGGCTCACGTCGCGGGCTCCGGCTCGGCGTCCTCCGGCAGGTCCGGAAGCGGCGCGGGAGTCAGCTTCGCCTGGAGCGCGTCGAACGCGATGTAGACGACGGGCGTCAGGTACAGCGTGAGGACCTGCGAAACGAGAAGGCCGCCCACCACCGCGAGGCCGAGCGGCTGGCGCGACTCGGCGCCCGCGCCGATCCCGAGCGCGATCGGAAGCGTCCCCATCAGGGCCGCCATCGTCGTCATCATGATCGGGCGGAACCGCACGATCGCGGCGCGGCGGATCGACTCCTCCGGACCCTTGCCCTCCGTGCGCGCGGCCTCGATCGCGAAGTCGATCATCATGATCGCGTTCTTCTCGACGATGCCGACGAGCATGATGAGCCCGACGAACCCGTACACGTTGAGATCCTTGCCGAAGAGCAGGAGCGTCACGAGCGCGCCGAGGCCCGCCGAGGGAAGCCCCGACAGGATCGTGAGCGGGTGGATGAAGCTCTCGTAGAGGATTCCGAGGACGAGGTAGATCACGAGGATCGCGATCACGAGGAGAAACGCGAGGCCGCCGATGGACGACTGGAAGACCTGGGCGGTGCCCTGGAACGTGGCCGGAACCGTGATCGGGAGAATCTCCCTCGCGACCTTCCTCACCCGAGCGGTCGCGTCCCCGAGCGCGACCCCCGGCCGCACGTTGAACGAGAGCGTCGCGGACGGCACCTGCCCGAGATGGTTCACGGCGAGCGGCCCGGCGTTCTCGGCGAAGCGCGCGACGGCGGACAGCGGGATCAGCGTGCCCGCGGCGTTGCGCACGTAGAGCAGCGACAGGGCCGCGGGGCTCGCCTGGTACTGCGGGAGGAGCTCGAGGATGACCTGATACTCGTTCGTGGGCGTGTAGATCGTGGAGACCTGGCGCGTGCCGTACGCGTTGTTCAGCGCGTCCTCGACCTGCGAGGCCGTGAGGCCGAGCGCGGACGCCTTGTCGCGGTCGATCGTGACCGCGAGCTGCGGGTTCCTGTTCTGGAGGTCCGTCGTGACGTCGATGATCCCCGGGAGGGCCTTAACCTTCGCCTCGAGCTGCTCCGTGGCGCGCGCGAGCTCCGCGCGGTCGGATCCCTGCAGCGTGATCTGGTAGGGGCTCCGCGTGACCTGGCCGCCGATCGACACGGACGGCGGGTTCTGCAGGAAGACGCGGATCCCCGCGACGGACGCGAGCTTCGGACGCAGGTCCTCGATGATCGCGTCGACGCCGCGCCGCCGCTCGCTGCGCGGCTTGAGGAGGACGAGGAGGCTCCCGGAATTTCCGGCCGGGCTCGCGTCGCTTGCGCCGACGGTCGACGAGACGCCGCGTACGGCCGGGTCCTTCCGGATGAGGTCGGCGACCTCCCTCTGGTGGCGTTCCATCTCGGCGAAGGAGACGCCCGGGAGGCCCTCGGTGTACCCGATGAACTGCCCCGTGTCGTCGCTCGAGAGGAAGCCCTTCGGGATCACGAGGAAAAGGAGCCCCGTGACGACGAACAGGACCCCGGAGACGGCGAGGGTCTCCGTCCGGCGCTCGAGAATCCATCCGAGCGTGCGCTCGTAGAGCCCGAGCCACGCCGTGAAGATCCGCTCCGTCGTGCGGAAGAAACGCCCCTCGCTCACGACGTGGGAGGACTTCAGAAAACGGCTGCAGAGCATCGGGGTCAGGGTGAGCGACACGAAGCCCGAGACGAGGATCGCGACGCTGATCGTGATCGCGAACTCCTTGAAGAGCCGCCCGAGGAGACCGCCCATGAAGAGGACGGGAATGAACACCGCGACGAGCGAGATCGTCATCGACAGGATCGTGAATCCGATCTCCTTGCCGCCCTTGAGCGCGGCCGTGAGGGCGTCTTCCCCCCCCTCCATGCGCCGGACGATGTTCTCGAGCATGACGATCGCGTCGTCGACGACGAAGCCGACCGAGAGCGTGAGCGCCATGAGCGAGAGGTTGTCGAGCGAGAAGTTCAGGAGCGACATCGCCGCGAACGTGCCGACGATCGAGGCCGGGACCGCGAGGCTCGGGATCAGCGTCGCGCGGACGTTGCGCAGGAAGAGGAAGATCACGAGGACGACGAGGCCGATCGTGAGAACGAGCGTGAACTCGACGTCGTGGACGGACTCGCGGATCGGGACGGACCGGTCGAAGAGGACGTCGAGCCTCAGCGCGCCCGGGAGCTGCGCCCTGAGCGACGGGAGCTTCGCCTTGACGGCGTCCACGACCGCGATCGTGTTCGAGCCCGGCTGGCGCTGGATCGCGAGGGTGATGACCTGGCGGTCGTCGTACCAGTTCCCGATCCGGTCGTTCTCGACTCCGTCCACGACCTCGCCGAGGTCCCCGAGCGCCACGGGCGAGCCGTTGCGGTACGCGACGATCATCGTCCGGTACGCCGCCGCGTCGAAGAGCTGGCCGTTCGCCTGCACCGTGAGGGACTGGTGCACGCCGTAGAGCGTCCCGACGGGGAGATTCGAGTTCTGCCTCTGGATCGCGGTCGCGACCTCGTCGATTCCGATCCCGCGGGCGGCGAGCTGGGACGGATCGAGACGGGCCCTCACCGCGAACTTCTGGGCGCCCGTGACCTGGACCTGCGCGACCCCGGAAATCGTCGAGAGCCGCTGCGCGATGAGCGTCTCGGCGACCTCGTCCACCGCCGTGAGCGGCATCGTCGGCGACGAGAGGACGAGGTAGAGGACGGGCTGGTCGGCCGGGTTGACCTTCTTGAGCGTCGGCGGCGACGGCATGCCCGGCGGAAGCTGCCGGGCCGCGGCGGCGATCGCCGTCTGGACGTCCTGCGAGGCCGCGTCGATGTTGCGGTCGAGCGCGAACTGGAGCGTGACCTGCGTCGTCCCCTGCGAGCTCGTCGAGTTGATCGAGTCGAGGCCCGCGATCGCCGAGAACTGCCGCTCGAGGGGCGTCGCGACGGACGCCGCCATCGTCTCCGGGCTCGCGCCCGGCAGGCTCGCCGTGACCTGGATCGTCGGGAAATCGACGTTCGGGAGGTCGCTGACGGGCAGGGAGCGAAACCCGATCGCGCCGAACAGGAGGATTCCCGCCATGACGAGCGTCGTCATGACCGGCCGCCGGATGAAGGGTTCGGTGATGCTCATCCGCGGGGCTGGGGCTCGACCTTCAACTCCACCTTCGCGCCCGGAAAGAGGCGGAGCTGCCCGTCCGTCACGACGCGCTCTCCGGCCGCGAGGCCCTTCGCGATCACGACGACGCCGTCGGCGCTCGGGCCGGGCCGGACCGCCCGCGGCTCGACCGTGAGGTCGGCCTTCACGACGTAGACGTACGGGCCGTCCTGCCCCGTCTGGACGGCCTGGGCGGGGACGACGAGCGCGTTCGGTTCGACGCCCGTCGTGACGGTGACCTTGACGAACTGGCCCGGCCAGAGGCGGCGATCCGGGTTGTCGAAGGTCGCCTTGAGCCGGATCGTCCCCGTCGTCGAGTCGACCGCGTTGTCCACGAACGAGAGGACGCCCGCGGCGGCGTGCGACTCGTCGCTCGGAAGCGCGGCTTCGACGCGCACGGGACCCGCGGCGCGCGCGCGGTTCACCTTCCCGAGCTCACCCTCCGGCACCGCGAACGTGACGTAGATCGGGGTCGCCTGCGTGATCGTGACGAGAGGCGTCGTGTCGTTCGCCTTCACGAGGTTCCCCTCGTAGACGAGAAGGTTGCCTGCCATGCCCGTGATCGGGGAGCGGATCGTCGCGTAGGAGAGCTGCACGCGGGCGTTCTCGACGGCCGCCTGGTCCGCCGCGACGACCCCGGCGGACGTGTCGGCGCTCGTCCGGTACTGGTCCAGGTCCTCCTTGGACGCGATCCCCTCCTCGAAGAGCTTCTTGTATCGGTTCTCGAGGGCGCGGGCATTCGCGAGCTGCGACGTGTCCTTCGCGAGCGTGCCCACGGCCTGGTCGAGCGCCGCCTGGAGCGGCCGCGGGTCGATGGTAAAGAGAAGGTCCCCCTTGTGGACCTCGGCGCCCTGCCTGAAGTGGATCTTCACGAGCTCGCCCGAGACGAGCGCGCGGATCACGACCGTGGAGAAGGCCTCGACGTTGCCGATCGCGCGCGTCGTGAGCGGGATCGACTTCTCGGCGACGGTCGCCGCGCGCACGGGCACGACCTCCGCGCGCGGGCCGCCCTTCCCGCCGGTCTTGACGAGCGCGCGCGCCGTGGCCGCGGCCACGATCACGACGATGGCGGCGGCGACGACGAACCGGAGGCGGCTCCGCCTCGCCGGGGCTGGCCCGGCCGGCGTGTCCGGTTCCTCGTTCATGGATCCTCCAGAGAGCGCGGGAGCGCCCTTAGGAAGGCTAGCGGGCCCTGGGGGCCGCGCTCAGAGCATGGACATGCGCCCCGGCGGTTCTCAGATGATCCGGTCCTTGAGGCCCCTGCTCACGGCAGCGGACTTGGACGTGACGTGGAGCTTCTCGTAGATGGACCGCACGTAGTTCCGGACGGTGTTGATGCTGATGCCGAGCCTGTCCCCCGCGGCCTGGTAGCTCGCGCCGTCGGAAAGCAGTTTCAGGAGCCGCACCTCCTGCGGCGTGAGGTCGTGTTCGGGACGGCCCGCCGGGACGGAGTTCCGGAAGGCGCTGATGACCTTGCGCGCGATCTCCGGAGAGATCGGGGAGCCGCCCTCCTTGACGTCGCGAATCGCCTCGAGCAGCTTCGCCGGGGCGGTCTTCTTCAAGAGGTAGCCGGACGCGCCGTTGCACAGCGACGTGAAGATCGGATCCTCCCCCTCGTAAACGCTCAGCATGAGGACGGCGATCTCGGGGTGCGCCTCGCGCACGTGACGCACCGCCTCGGAGCCGGGCATGCCCGGCAGGTGGATGTCCATGAGGAGGACGTCGGGCGACCCGCTCGCGGACGCGCCGAGGCGCTGGAGCGCTTCCTCGGCGGAGCGATAGCCGCCGACCCACGAGAATCCGCGCGTTCCTCCGATGAGGAGGCGAAGGCTCTCCCTCAGGCCCGGATCGTCCTCGACGACGGCGACGCGGATGGCAGCGGGATCGGGCACGGCGCTCACGACCCCGGGAGCGTGCGCCGGGATCCGGCGTCGGGCCAGAGCATGTTCATGCCTTCAGGCCCCCGCGCTGAACGGCAGCGGAAGACCGACGATCGAGAGGCGCGTTCCGCCGCCGGGCGACGAGGCGATCTCGAGCGCTCCCCCGAGGGCCGCGGCGCGCGCGCGCATGTTCTCGAGCCCGCGCCCCTGCGCCTCGGGCCGGTCGCGCGCGGAGACGTCGAATCCCGCGCCGTCGTCCGCGACCTCGACGGAGAGGCCGCGCCCCTCGAGACGGAACGCGATCGTCACGGACCGCGCCCCGGAATGTCGCGCCGCGTTCGTGACCGCCTCCTTGAGCAGGAGGAAAAGGTGGCGCCGCGGCTCGGCGGGCAGATCGACCCCCGCGGCGCCGGCAGGGACCTCGATGCGGCAGACGATGCCGCGCCCCTCGAGGAGGTCCGACGCGAAGTGACGGAGACGGTCCGCGAGGCTCTGGAGGTCGTCGTGGCGCGGGTCGATCGACCAGATGGCGTCACCGAGCGCGTCGATGACGCCCCGCGAGGTCTCGCCGATCTCCTCGAACAGCCGTGCCGCCTCGCTCGCGGCGTCGACGTCACGCCGCCCGACCTCGGACAGGATCGAGATGCGCGCGAGGCTGGAACCGACGTCGTCGTGAAGGTCCGTCGCGAGCCGGGTCCTCACGCGTTCGACCGCGACAGCGTGCCTCACGCCCTGCCGGTGTACGAGCAGGACGCCGAGCGCGACGAGGGCGGCGGCGGACAGGAGGAACTCCGGGCGCCTCCAGAACGGCGGCCGCAGGCGGAACGACGCAGTCGCCTCGGGCCCGGGGACACCGTCCGGCGAGAGGGCGCGGACGGCGAGGCGATACGCGCCCGGCGCGAGGCCGACGTAGCGCACGGTGGGGTCGGGAGTCGGCGTGCTCCACTGCGTGTCGAGGCCCTCGAGCCGCGTCTGGAAGAGGACGCGGCCGCCCGGCGTGAAGCTCGGCGACGCGAAGTCGACGCGAATGCGGTTCTCGTCGGGCGCGAGCGCGATTCCCGTCAATGCGGCGGCGCCGAGTTCCGGAACCGGCTTCGCGTTTCCGTTCACCCGGAAGGACGCGATGACCGCGCGCGGAGGCGCGGGCGGCGCCTCGGGCGTCGGGACGAGTCGCGAGACGCCCTCCGGGGTCCCGAACCAGAGCGCGCCCGAGGCGTCGCGGGCCGCCGACGTGACGAGGTTGTTCGCGAGCCCGTCCGCCGTCGTGAAGTGGACCTGCCGGCCCGTCGCCGGGTCGAGGCGCACGACCCCCCGTGTCGTCCCGACCCAGACGAGCCCCTTGGCGTCGTCGGCGAGGCAGAGAGCGCTGCCCTCGACGGCGCCGCTCTCGACCGGCACGGGCCGTGCGGTGAGGTGCGCGGCCGCGGGGTCGTCCACGCGAAGGAGGCCCGCGTTTCCGTTCGCGACCCACAGGCGCCCTGCCCGGTCGAGGAGGAAGTCGTGCACGAACCCCCCGGGGGCGCCGGTCGCGCGGTCGAGCCGGTCCGCGCGGCCGTCCTTCAGGCGCACGGCGCCTCCGTTCCCGAAGCCGATCCACAGGCCGCCCTGCCCGTCTTCCTGGAACGCGAGCGGCGCGCCCGCGGGCAGGCCACCCGGCACTTTCACCGCGCCAAAGCGGTCGGCGGCCGCGTCGAACCGAAGGAGCGGCTCGTCGGCGCCGTAGAGGCCCGCCCAAAGCGTCCCGTCCGCGGCCTCGAAGAGCGCGGAAATCTCCTTCGACACGCCCTCGCCCGGCCCGTACGTGCGCGGCGTCGCCCGCGCGAGCGCGTCCCCGAACTCGAGCGCGGGCAGTCGGAGGATGCCGCCCGGCGACGCAACCCACCAGGCGCCGGACCGTTCGCGCAGGACCGAGCGCCCCCAGATGAGGCGTCCGAGGACCGGCGCGGCGGCGCGGGGCCAGCGCACGGAGCGGAATCCGCCTCCCTCGCGGCGCGCGAGCGCCGTGTTCCCGCGGGACGCGACGTAAAGCGACCCCCCCCGGCCCCGGAAGACGGCGGCGACCTGCGCGTCGAGAAGGCCGTCCTCCTCGGCGAAGGACGTGAAACCCGTCGGCCTCACGCGAAGGAGGCCCGTGCTCTGCGTCCCGATCCAGAGGTTGCGTTCGCCGTCCTCGAGGATCTCTCCGAGAATCCCGTCGCCGAGACCGTGCCGCCGCCCGAACAGCTCGAGCCGCGGACCGTCGACGACGGCGAGACCGACCGTCGTCGTGAGGACGACCCGGCCGTTTCGCTGCTCGAGGATCCGCTGCCAGGCGGAGGGACCCGCGCCGGGGACCGCGTCGAGCACGCGCCGTTCTCCCGGGGCATCCGGCAAGCGAAGATCTCCGTCCTCGAGAAGCGGCTTCGGCGCCCCGGCCTCCCCGCGCTCCCAGCCCTTCGCCGCGACGAGCACGCGGCCGGGCGTCGAGGTCCAGAGCCGTCCGTCGCGGTCCACGAGAAGGCCCCGGACGTCCTCGACCCGCGGATCCTTCGAAAGCGCGATGCGCCGCGGCGGCTCGCCGGAACGGATCCGGTAGAGACCTTTCGAAGTACCGGCAAGGAGCTCGCCGTCCGGCGCGAGGCGGAGAACGCGTACGACGGCGCCGCCGCCCGTCGCCGCGAGGAGGCCGGCCGCACGCGCGGCCCGCCCGTCGGGCCCGCCTTCGTAGAGCTCTCCCGCGGTGCCCCACCAGACCTTCGCGGCCGGCCCGGCGAACACGATCTCGACGGGCCTTCCGTTCATCGGCCCGACCGGCCGGAACACGGGGCGCGTCGCCGGATCGGCAGCCCCGATTCGGGCGAGCCCGCCCGCGGTCGCGACCCAGACCGAGCCGTCCGCTCCCTCGGCGAGCGCGTAGATGCGCGGCTTCGGAAGACCGTCGTCGACTCCATACACACGAAAGCGTTCGCCGTCGTAGCGGCTGAGCCCGTTCAGGGAGCCGACCCACAAGTATCCGCGCGAGTCCTTGAGGAGTGCCGTGACGGTCTCCTCGGCGAGCCCCTCGGCGACTCCGTGGCGCTGAACGGGCAGGCGTTCGGCGCGCATGGAACCCGCGAGCACGGGGAGCAGCAGGAGCGCGGCGGCCGGGATCCTCATCGTCCCCGCATTCTGGCCGTTCAGGCGCCGAGACGCTTCGCGATCCGCTCGGCTTCGTCGCGGACCTTGGCGACGACCCGCCCTTCCGCGTCGAGGAGGACGGGGATCTCGAGGCCGAACCTCTCCGAGAGGCCCGGATCCGAGTCGACGTCGACTTCCGTCAGGACGCCGCCGAGACGCGCGACGATCGGCGCGACCGTCGCTTTCATCTCGTCGCACAGGTGGCAGCCCGGACGCGTCAGGAGGCGCAGCGCAGGCGGCGCCGCGGCCCGGCGACGGAAGAGCCGGCCGGCGGCGCTCATCCCGCGGGGGCGGCGGCCGGCGGGTGCGGGCCGCGCGGCAGCTGCGTGACGACCCGCCACGTGTAGTGGAGGGCCGAGACCGTCGCGAAGACCGCCACGAGCCACATGCAGACGGTGGCGACCACCGGCTCGAGCCGCTTCACGTTCGCGAGGAGGATCGCGGTGACGGTCGAGACTTCGAGGAACGTCGTGAGCTTCCCGAGGAGCGACGGCGGGAAGGACCGGATCCCGAGCGCGAGGAAGAGGACGAGGCACGTCACGAGGATGAAGACGTCCCGGAAGATCGTGAGGACGAGGAGCCAGATCGGGATCCTGACCGTCGTCGGCGTCCCCGGAAGCGCGAAGACGACGAAGGACGAGACGAGAAAGAGCTTGTCCGCGATCGGATCGAGCCATGCCCCGAGGGGAGAACCCATCGAGAACCGGCGGGCGAGATACCCGTCCACGATGTCCGTGACGGCCGCCACGAGGAAGATGACGAGCGCCGCCCACGCGCGGCCGTCGAGGATCGCCATCACGAGGAACGGGAGCGCGGCGAGCCGTGCGAACGTCAGGAAGTTCGGCAGCGTCCAGGGGCGGAGCTCCACGGGCCTCCCCTCAGGCGGGCGGCGCGACGCCCGCGTCGCCCCCTTCGAGCCGGACGTACACGGCCTTCCCCTTCGGGACGATGAGCTGCTCGACCGCCATCTGGGACATCGTGCGCGAGACGGTCTCGCGCGAGGAACCGATCGTGTCCGCGATCTCCCGCTGGGAGGGGCGCACGACGACGGACCAGCCGCCTCCCGCCTTCCGCCCGCGCGTCACGGCGAGCTCGCGGAAGTAGCGGGCGAGACGGGCCTTGACGTCGAGCGAGGCGAGGCCCTCGATCGTCGCGTTCGCGCGCCTCAGCCGCGCGGAGAACGCCCCGAGGAGGCCACGCGTGAGGAGGAAATTCGACTTCAGGAGATCGAAGAAGACGTTGCGCGAGAGGATCGCGAGCTCGGACTTCTCCTGCGCGATCACGCTCGCGGACCGCGGGGCGTCGTCGAGGAGCGCCATCTCCCCGAAGTGATCGCCCTCGCCGAGCGAGTTCAGGACGACCTCACGCCCGTCCGGCGCGACGATCGCGACGGCGACGCGGCCCTTCACGATCACGTAGAACGCGTCCCCCGGCTCGCCCTGCTCGACGATCGTCTCCCCGCGCCGGTACGTGCGAAGCATCGCGGCCCTCGCGAGCGAGACGCGGTCCTCCGGCGGGATCCCCTCGAAAAGGGGGACCTTCGAGAAAAGCTCCGTGACGTTCATGAGGATCCTCCTGCGCGCGCCGTCCGCAGGGTCGCCTCGATCGCGGCCACCGCTTCCCGCCCGCCGACCTGCCGGGCTCCTTCCGGAAGTATGCCGCACTCCGCAAGCGAAGCGGTGCACGGGAGGCCGCCGCCCGCGAGCGTGGCGAGTCTCCTGAGATGAGACGCCATCTCGGCGCGCGAAACGGGAACGTCCGGGCCGACGAGGTGCGATCCCGGCGAGACCGCGAAGAACCCGAGCCCGATCATCCGCGCGAGCGCCGCGCGCTCGGGCCGGTCCACGACGTCCACCGCGACGTCGGCCCCGGGCGGAATGCCTGCGTCGCGCACTTCCGGCGAGAGCTCGACGAGGAGCGCCGCGAGCTGCGCACGCGTCAGTCGCGGCGAGAGGGCGGCTCTCCGCGCCGTCGCCGGGAGGTTCTGGACGCGGAACTCGACGGCGGCGGCGGAGGCCTTCGCGCGGAACGTGGGATCGATCCTGCCGAGCGCCGTGTAGAGCGACTCGGCCTCGGCCCACCGCCCCGTTTTCGTCGCGAGACGCGCGAGGAACTCCGTCAGGGTGGGGTCCGCCGGGTCGCAGTCGTGCGCCCGCCGGGCGGCGGCCCACGCGTCCTCGAGGGAGCCTTCCGCCTCGGCCGCCTTCGCGAGGGCCCGGTAGCCGGCCGCGGCGTTCGGATCGATCTCGAGGATCGAGAGCGCCGCACGGCGGGCCGCGGCGACGTTCTTCTTCTTCAAGGCCTCGTCGACCTCGGCCCCGCGGCGGGCGACGAGCGCGTCCTCGAGTTCCCGCCTCCGCACGGCGTAGCGCGCGTCGGCCGGAGCGAGGCGGACGGCGTCCCGGTACCCGTCGAGCGCGTCGCGCAGACGACCCTCGGAGGCCGCGGTCTCGGCGCGCGCCGCCGTCTCGCGGGCGCGGGCGATCGCGGGGTCTTCCCGCGGCGGCGCCGTCGCGCATCCCAGCCCGAGGAGGACGGCGAGGGCAAGGACGAGCCGGCGCGTCAAGCCGCGGGGGTCCGGACGGGCGGGGGCGCGGGCGCAGCGTTCGTCCCGGTCGAGGCCACAGAAGCGATCGCGTGCTTGTAAATCATCTCCTCGCGGCCGTCGACCTCGACGACCACGGCGTACTTGTCGAAGCGGCGAATGCGCCCGACCCGCATTCGACCGGAGAGGAGCGTCACCTCGACGACCGTGTTGTCCTTCCGGAGCTGGTAGAAGAACCCATCCTGGACGTTGATGGGCGGTTTCGGCGGACCGATCATGCAAGGCTCCCTTCACTCCCCGGAGAAGAAGCAAGAAGCGGGCGCGCGAGACGCTCCGCGAATTCGACGAGGTCGGGGCGCTTCGCGGACACCGGCAGGAGCCCCGGCTCCCTCCGGAACCAGGTTTCCTGCCTCCTGGCGTAGCGGCGCGTATCCCTCAGAATCCGCTCCTTCCACTCGGCCTCCGAGAGCGTCCCGGCGAGGAACGCGGCCGTGTCACGATAACCGATGGCCGAGAACGCGGGCGCCGTGAGCGGCACGCCGGCCGCGAGAAGGTCGCGGACTTCCTCGGGGAACGCCGTCGCAAAGCGGGTCCGGAATCGCTCCGCGATTCTGTCATGGAGGTCCGCACGCGGCAACGTGAGGAGGATCTTCACGGCCGGCCGCGTCCAGGCGGCACCCGGCCGCTCGCGGAAGAGCCGGGACGGACGTGCGCCGGAGAGGAACAGGATCTCGAGCACGCGGATCGCCCGGGAGTCGTCGCCGTCCGCGAGCCGGGTCGCGACTTCCGGGTCGAGGAGCGAGACCATCCGCTGCAGGAAGCCCGGCCCGCGGCGAGCCGCGACCGCCTCCAGGGCGCGCCGGACGGCGTCGTCGCGGCGCGGACCCTCGAAAAGCCCGCCGAAGAACGCGCGAACGTAGAAGCCGGTTCCACCCGCGAGGATCGGGAGCCGGCCCCGCGCGAGGATCTCCGCGCACACCCGCCGTGCCTCGGCCGCGAACGCGCCTGCGCTCCAGGGCTCGGTCGGCTCGCGTGCGTCCACGAGATGATGCGGAGCGCGCGCGCGCAGCTCGGGTCCCGGCTTGGCGGTCCCGACGTCGAACCCCCGGTAGACGGCGAACGCGTCCGCCGACACGATCTCGCCGCCGAGGCGCTCGGCGAGCGCGACGGCGAGGTCGGACTTTCCCGTCGCCGTCGGGCCGAGGATCGCGAGGACGCCCGACGGAGGCGTCACGGGCCGGCCCTCGCGACGGACTCCGGGAACTCCGGAAGTACGCGTCCCGCCGCCAGGATGAGCGCGACGTCCCCGTCCCGGTCGGTTCGGAAGACCCGTACGCCGGCGAGCGCGAGGCGCCGGTTGACCTCCGGCGCGGGATGTCCGAACCGGTTCCGCCGGCCGACGCCGATCAGGCCGACGCGAGGGGCGACGCGGGCGAGGAACTCGGGCGTGGTCGAGGTGCGGCTCCCGTGGTGGGGGACTTTCAGGACGTCGGCCGAGAGGTCCGCGCCCGATGCGACGAGATCCCTCTCGGCGGCGGCCTCGACATCGCCCGTCAGGAGCAGAGTGCGCCCCTCGACACGGGTCCTCAGGACGAGCGAGCCGTTGTTCTCCGGGGAGCGTGGATACGCGGCGTCGGGCGGATGGAGAACGTCAAACGCGAGCCCCGCGGCCTCGAAGCGGGTGCCGGCGCCGAGACGTTCGAGGACGAGGCGCCGCTTCGTCGCGACCGCGAGCACCTCGTCGAGGAACGCGTTCCGCGGCGCGGCACGCGGCAGGACGACGCGTCCGACCGGCAACGACGAGAGGACGCCGAGGAGGCCGCGCGCGTGGTCCGGGTGCGGGTGCGTGAGGACGACCGCGTCGAGCGCGACCGCGCCGAGGTCCGCGAGCTTCGGGATGAGCCGCAGCCGGCCGAACTCGTACGCGCGGTCGGGACTGCCGCCGCCGTCGATGAGAACGCGACCGCGGGGCGTCACGAAGAGCCAGCAGTCGCCCTGACCGACGTCCAGCGACCGGAGGACCGCGGTGCCCTCCGGCGCCGCCGCCGGAGACGCGCCGACGATCGTCCCGACGGCGAGGAGGCCCGCCGCGAGGGCTCCACGCCTCACGGCGCGCGACGCGGCGAAGCCCGCGAGAAGGAGAAGTCCGGCCGCGCCCGCCGCAAGCGCGAAGCGCGGCGTCGGGACGACGCGGACGGCACGCAGCCGGTCGAGCGCCTCGAGAATCCCGAACTGCACGTCCGAGAGGAGGCGCAGGGGGACGATCGCGAAGGCCGCGGCGCCGGGCGAGACGAAAAGGAGGGGAAGGAGCGCGAGACCCGAGAGAAGGAAGACCCCCGACAGCGGCACGATGAACGGGTTCGAGAGAAGGGCGACGAAGGGAACGACATTGAAGACGAAGGCCTGAATCGGCAGCACCGCGAGCTCGGCCCCGAGCGTCGCCCCGATCGCATCCGCGAGCGGCGCCGGAACGCCGCGGTGCCGCAGCGCCGCGACGACGGGGGCGCCGAACTCCGCGAGCCCGAAGACCGCCGCGAACGTGAGCAGGAACCCGATGTCGAAGAGGGCCGACGGCTCCGCGAGCAGGATGGCCGAGGCCGAGAACCCGAGAACGTGCTCGGGAGACGTCGGGCGCCCGAGGAGCCGCGCCGCGAGGTAGAGGCCGATCATGAGGGCCGCGCGCCACACGGGCGGCCGCCCGCCCGCGAAGACCGCGAAGAGGAGCGTCGCGGCGAGGACGATCGCGTCGCGCCCGCGCAGGGACGCGCCGGCCCGGCGCACGAGGAAGCCGAGAAGTGCCGCGACGAGCGCGACCTGAAGGCCGGAGATCGCGATGATGTGGGCGACGCCCCCGTCCCGAAAGGCGCCGACGGCCGCGAGGGGGACGTCCTGCGTGTCCCCGAGGACGAACGCGAGGAGCAGAGCGAGGGCCGTCCGGTCCGCCTCTGGTGCGCCGGCGAGGTTCGCGCGGAGTCTGCGCTTGAGCGCGGCGCGGGCCACCTGCACGGGGCCGAAGAGCCCGGACGGTCCCGAGATCCTCTCGATCTGGGCGCCGCTCTTCAGGAGCAGGTGCGGCTCGTCCGGCAGGTCGACGGGCGCCCGGCGCGGGCCGCCGCGCTCGGGAAGGCGCAGCGTCCCCTTCACGCGCACGAGGTCCCCGACCTCAGCGATCGGCGACGGATCCGTCTCGCCGGCGACGACGAGCGCGACCGGCCCGTCGAACACGAGCGGCCCTCCGTCGCCGGACGCCGTTTCCACGTCCAGTCGCGTCCGGCGCTGCGAGCCGCTCGGCGACCACGGCGCGTCGATGCGCCCGACGGCCTCGACGAGCGCGCCGCCCGCGACCGGGTCGCGGACGAGCGCCTCGGCGATCGCGTTCCGCGCGGAGACCTCCGTTCGTCCGGCGGGGAGCAACCAGCGCGAGCGGGCCGACCAGAAGCCCGCGGCGGCCGCGAGGACGAGGGCGCCGAGGGTCGCCGCCCGTCCGTGCCCTCGTCCCGCGGCAATGCCGGCGATCGAGGCGAGGACGAGCGCGCCGCCCAGGGCCGCGGACGGCGGGACCGCGAAGGATGCGGCCGCAGCGATGCCCGTGGCGATCGCGAACGCGGCCGGCAAGGACGGAGCGCCCGCCCCGGGCGACCACGAGCGCCTCATGGTCGGCTTCTACCCGATCGGACGCGCGGCGAGCAAGGCCACCGTCTCGACGTGGTGGGTCTGCGGGAAGAGGTCGAGGAGCGTCAGCCGCGTCACGGCGTAGCGCGCCTTCAGCGCCGCGAGGTCGCGCGCGAGGGTCGGCGGGTCGCACGAGACCATGAGAAGGCGTTCCGGCGCGAGCCGCAGGATTCCCTTCCGCACCTCGGGCGAAAGACCGGCTCGCGGGGGGTCGGCGAGGAGAAGAGAGACGGGAGATTCGGATCTCTTCGAGTGGAAGAACGATTCGGCCGAGGCGCGGACGGCGCGCGCGAGGGGAAGGTCCGAGGAAGACCAGGAGAGGAGATTCTTGGAAAGTGAATCGAAAGAAGACGAATCGATTTCGACGGCGGTCACCTCGCCCCCACCCGACTCGCCAGTCCTGCCCCACTCCGCCGCGAGTTCCACGAGCGCGCGCGTCATGAACCCCACGCCCGCATAGAGATCCACCGCCCGCAGCGGCGCGCCGCTCCCCTCTTTCCTTCTAAGAAAATCTTCTTCCTCTCTTCCGGCGCGAAGCGCCGTCCGGATCTCCTCCAGGAACGAATCGAGGAGAAAGAGATTTCCTTGAAAGAAGGAAGACACGGAAACTTCGAACGTAACGCCCCCGGCGGCGAGCGTCAGCTCCGATGGCCCGTCCGCCGAAACGACCCGCCCGCCCGCATCGACGACCCGAAACCCGTCGAACGGCCCTTTCCCTCTGTCTTTCACCTTCGACGGAATTTGCAGACCGTCGCCCGAGGAGATCCGCAACTCGCCGAGGACGACCGCGCCATCGCGAGACTCCAGCGTCAGGAGCTCGCCTTCCAGCCGCCCGAGGGAGCGCAGGTGCTCACGCATGGAGGGAAGGCGCGCGAGAAACGGCTTCGACACGATCTGGCAGCCCTCGAGGTCCGCGACCGCGTTCGAACGCGGCGCGAAGAAGCCGAGCCGTCCCGCGCGGTCGACGTGCAGACGGTTCCGGATGCGGTAGTTCGGAGGGGACCCGAGCCAGCGCGGCTCGGGCAGGTCGCCGGGCATGAGGCCGCCGACGCGCCGCAGCGCGTCGTAAACGAGCGACGTCTTGAGGGCGCGATGGTGCTCCGGCCGCGCCGCGGGCCAGTCGCAGCCGCCGCACGCGCCGCTCCGCGCGAGGACGCACACGTCGGCGTCCGGCCGCCGTGCGTCGCCCGGCTCGAGAACCTCCTCGGCGCGTCCCCGGACCAGTCGCGGAGACGCCTCCTCCACGAGCATCCGGACGCGGTCCCCGGGCAGGGCGCCCGCGACGAGCGTCACGACCCCCTCCGTCCGCGCGAGGCCCGCCCCGCCGGGCACGACGCGCTCGACGACGACCTCGAGGGCGTCGCCCGGCCGCACGTCAGCCATGGAGGAGCGTCAGGGCCGGCAGACCGAGGAGCAGGCGCACCTCGCGGCGCGTGAGCGCGCGGCGCATGCGCTCGACGACGGCGGGCGACACGCCCGAGACATCGCCGAGCGCGGAGGCGACGCGGGATTCGACGAGAGACTGCTGCTCCGCAGGCAGACTGCGAAGGGCGGACTTCAACAGCGAGGCCTCGATCGCCGACAGCTTCTCTTCGGATTCTTCGAACGAAAGATCGCGCGCCAGCGCCTCGATTTTCGAGGCGGCGGCGAGGAGAGGCTTTCGGAGTTTTCGGATTTCTTCGAAGGCGGAAGAATCGGTCGCTGCGGGAGGAACCGCGCCGCCGCGCCCCGTCGCCCCGGCCCCACTCACCCTTCCAAGAAACTCTTCAGCGCCCTCTCCCGTCGCGATCCGCTCGCTCGCCGCACGCAGCCGTTCCGCGAGCAAAGCAAGAGACTCCTCTCTCGCGGGCGCGTTCGCGCCCAACGCGGGGGGCTCGGCCGACTTCCCCACGAGCCCCCGCCTCTCCATCTCCCACAGCTCCTCGACGGCGTTCGCGCAGTACGCGATGGACGAGATCTTGCCGGCCTGTCCTCGCGCGCGGCGCTTCTCGAACGTCTCGCGCACGGCCCGGATCACCGTGTCGACGGGGATCCCGGCTTCCCGCCAGCCGCGGATGAGCGACCAGTCCTTCGGAGAGAGGAGGAACGGCGTCCCGCGCTCGGCGATGAAAGCCTCCTCCACGCTCGTGGCGTAGGCCTCTTCGTCGGGCACGCGGGCATCCATGTCAGAACAGGACGACGTCCCCCGACACGAGCGTCTCGTCGCCCTCCTCCGTCACGAGACGCAGGAACCCTTCGGGCGAGACCCCCGCGAAGGCCCCCTTGCGGGTGCGCGGTCCGTCGGTCACCGTGAGGCGGTCTCCCGGCGCGTGCGCCGACACGGCCGCGAACGCCTCGGGGAGCGGGTCGGTGCAGGGCTCGCCGATCCCCTCGTCCAGCAGGGAGAGGACGGCGTCGAGCGGTTCCTCCCCTTCGAGGAGCGCGGGCGCGACGCCGCAGGCCTCGAGCGACGTTGCGTCCTTCAGACCGCGCACGTCGAGCTCCTCCCGCGTCCCGTGGACGTTCAGCCCGAAGCCGATGACGGCCCAGCCTTCGCCTTCGTCGTTGGAACGCGCCTCGACGAGAACCCCCCCGATCTTCTTCCGGTCGACGAGGAGGTCGTTCGGCCACTTGAGCCGCACGTCGACCCCGAACGCGGCCGCGAGGCCGCGCGCCAGGAGAATGCCGGTCTCGATCGGGAGGCGGATGCGCCCCGGGCCCTCCGGCCAGGGCACGATCGCCGAGAGCGCGAGCGCACCGGGCAGGGGCGTCCACGTCCGGCCCGATCGCCCGCGGCCGGCGGTCTGCTCGCCCGCGACGATGACGGTGAGCCGGATCTCCTCGCTCTCGGCGAGCATCCGCTCCACGATAATCTTCCCGAGGTCGTTCGTGGACGGCGTCGTCGCGACGAAAATGAGGTTGTGGAGTCGCGCGAACCGCCTCCCCCCGAGCGGTGCGAGCGCTCCCAGCACGGAGCCCCCGGGCGGAAGGGACGCGCCCGCGCTCACCGGCCGGACGTCCCGACAAGGTTGCCGGAGAGGCGGACGATCCGGTCGGAGATTTCTTCGAGTTGCTGCTTCGTCTTCTCGACGACGGCCGCGGGGGCGCGCGCGAGGAAGCTCTGGTCGGAGAGCCGGCTCTCGATCTTCGCCGCCTCGGCGCGCAGGCGCTCCACGTCGCGCGCCAGCTTTCCTCTGTCTTCGGAAGAAATCTCCTTCCGGGGCAGCTCGACGACCAGCCCGATTCCGGCCAGAGCGTCGCGGAAGGCTCCTGCGATCTCCACCTTCGACGAAATCTTCACGTCCTTGAGCCGTGCGAGATGGCTGAGGAGCGGAACCTGACGCTGCAATTCCCTTGAAAGGGGTCCATCCGGGAGCTCGAGGCCGATGGCGAGAGCCTCGGTCTGCGCGAGGCCGTTTTCCGCGCGCAGATTCCGCACGCGCGTGACGACGGCGCGGACCGCTTCCACCGCCTCCACCGCCGCGTCGTCCTTCCACTCGGCCCGCGGCTCCGGAAACGGCTCGAGCGCGAGCTTCAGGCCGTCGCCGTTCAGCGCCTCGCGGATCTCGCAGGACACGAACGGCATGAACGGGTGCAGGAGCGCGAGCGAGTCGAGAAGGACGCGCTTAAGGACGCCGCGCGTCTTCGCCTTCTCGGCCTCCGGGACGTCGGCTCCGCGGAGGACCGGCTTGATCATCTCGACGTAGCCGTCGCAGAACTCGGACCAGAAAAAATGGTAGAGCGCGTGCGCCGCCTCGTCGAACCGGCAGGCCTCGAGGGACGCGCCGACGCGGCCCGCTGCGCCCGAGAAGCGCGCGAGGATCCAGCGGTCGACGGTGGACAGCGAACCGTACGCGAGCGTGTCCACGTCCGCGCACGCCCCCTCGGAGACGAGCGGGAGCGCGAAGCGCGCGGCGTTCCAGACCTTCGTCGCGAAGGCGCGGTAGCCGGCGACGCGCGTCTTGCCGAACGGAAGGTCGCGGCCCGTGCCCGAGAGGACGGCGAGCGTGAACCGCACGGCGTCGGCTCCGAACTCGTCGCACATCTCGAGCGGGTCGACGACGTTTCCTTTCGTCTTCGACATCTTCTGGCCCTTCTCGTCGCGCACGAGGCCGTGAAGGACGACGTCCGCGAACGGAGCGCGGCCGTCGAACCACGAGCCCGCCATGATCATCCGAGCCACCCAGAAGAACAGGATGTCGAATCCCGTCACGAGGACGCTCGTCGGGTAGAAGCGCGCGAAATCCGGGGTCTTCTCCGGCCAGCCGAGGGCCGACATCGGCATGAGCCAGGAGGAGAACCAGGTGTCGAAGACGTCCGGGTCTCGCGTCAGCCGGTCCTTGCCGCACGTGCCGCACGCGACCGGGTCGGGCGCCCCGGGCTTCGGGACGTTCACGTGCCCGTCCGGGCAGTACCACGCGGGGATCTCGTGGCCCCACCACAGCTGGCGCGAGATGCACCAGTCGCGGATGTTCCGCATCCACTCGTCGTAGGTCTTCTTCCAGAGCTCGGGCGTGAACCGGGTTTCGCCTTTCTCCGTGGCGGCGACCGCCTTTTCGGCGAGCGGGCCGATCCTCACGAACCACTGGATCGAGACGAGCGGCTCGACGACCGTATCGCAGCGCTGGCAGCGCGCGAGCGGGAGGACGTAGCTCTTCTCTCCGCGGCGCAGGCCCTCTGCGTCGAGGTCCCGGAGGACCTTCTTGCGCGCCTCGGCGCGGTCGAGGCCGGCGTAGACGGCGCCCGCGTCCTTCGTCATCTTCCCGTCGAACCCGATGACGGTGACGAACGCGAGGTCGTGGCGCTTTCCCGCCTCGAAGTCGTTCGGATCGTGCGCGGGCGTCACCTTCACGACGCCGGTCCCGAATTTCGGATCGACGAACGCGTCCGCGATCACCGGAATGGTCCGGCCCGTGAGCGGGAGTGCGACGGCCTTCCCGACGAGAGCGCGGTACCGCTCGTCGTCCGGGTGCACGGCGATGGCGGTGTCGCCGAGCATCGTCTCGGGCCGCGTCGTCGCGACGACGACCTCACCGCCGCCCTCGACGGGATAGGCGATCGACCACAGGTGCCCGGACGTCTCGATGTGGTTCACCTCGAGGTCGCTGAGCACCGTCGCGCAGCTCGGACACCAGTTCACCATCCGCTCGGCGCGGTAGGCGAGACCCTGCTCGTAGAGCGTCGTGAAGACGAAGCGCACGGCGCGCGAGCGGATTGCGTCGAGCGTGTAGTACTCGCGCGTGAAGTCGCACGAGCAGCCGAGGCGACGAATCTGGTTCAGGATGTCCCCGCGCCGCGCGTCCGCCCACTCGCGGCAGAGCGCCACGAACGCCTCGCGGCCGAGGTCGTGGCGCGTCCTGCCCGTCCGCTCCTTGAGATCGCGCTCGACGACCATCTGCGTCGCGATGCCGGCGTGGTCCACGCCGGGAACCCAGAGAACGGCGCGGCCCTGCATCCGCCGCCAGCGGCAGAGGACGTCCTCCAGCGTGCGCCCGAGCGCATGACCGACGTGCAGGCGCCCGGTGACGTTCGGGGGCGGAATGACGACCGTGAACGGCTCGGCCCCGTCGCCGGCGATCTCGGGGCGGAACAGGCCGGCCTTCTCCTGCGCCTCGTACCAGCGCAACTCGAAGGCAGACGGGTCAAACGTCTTGTCGAGCTCCTTCACAGGCTGCGAAGGATATCGGAAAGGGGAATTTCTTCGAATGAGAGAAAGCGACGAGGGATTTCGGATTTTCCGAGAATGGTGAGTGCGGCCGTGGCGGCATGTTGCCGCACTGCGGTATTCAGGCGGCGCACCGCCTCTTCACCTTCTAAGAAATCTTCAATCCTCGGTCCCGGGCGCGGCTTGCGGCCGCTCTCCCCGTCAGTCCGCCCGCTCGAGCTCCTCGAGGCGCTCCTTGACGAGGCGCTCGGCCAGCTCCGGGACGACGTCCCAGGCGATGCGGCGGACGACGCGCTCGCCGCCGAGCTCGAGCACCCGGCGCGCGATACGGTCGATCTCGGCGTCCGAGAGCGGCCCGGCCGCCGATCCGGCCGGAGAGACCATCGGGGCCGAGTCCGGAATCAGGCTCTTGAGGTCCGTGAGGCTCGCCTCGGCGGCGAGAGCCTCGAGCTCGGAATGGGCCGTCTCCGGCGACGGCGCGGCCCCGGGGGTCGACGCCGCGAGCGTCTCCCACGGCTCCGGTCGGCGCGTCTTGCCCCGATCCGATTGCTCGAATGCCGCGATGTCCTCGTCGAGGTCGCGGCGTTGGGGCTCGGGCGTCTCGTCGAGCGAGTCGAGGTCCATCTCGTACCCGCGCTCGCCCGAAGTCGGCGGCGGCGGCGGGAGCGGTGCGATCGGCTCCGTCGGAGGTTCGAACTCGCCGCTCGCACGAGGAGAAGAAGGAGGCGCCGCCTCGATTCCGGAGAAGACCGGGATCGCGGTGGTCGAGAAGATGTCGTCCGGGGGTGGTGGCGGAGGAGGCGGCGCCTGCGCCGCCAAGGGCGCCGTGTAGAACGGCCCGCCTCCCGAGAACGTCGGGTCCGTGCTCTCCCCGAGCTCGGCGTCGGGCGGAGGAGGCAGGGGCTCTGGGGCGGGAGGCGGCTCCGGAACGGGAGGCGGCTCGGGAGCGGGCGGCGGCTCGGGAGGAGCGGACGCCCTCGCCTCGGCGGCGCGACGCACGAGGTCCCGCACAAGAGCGGCGAGGCCCTGCGAGTCGAACGGCTTCGTCACGACGGAATCCGCGCCGACGCGCTCCGAGCGCGGCTTGTCGAACGGCTCGAACGTCCCCGTCAGGAGGATGACGGGCACGAAGCGGCCGCCGGGCAGGCGCTTCACCTCTTCGCACACCTCGTATCCGGTCCGTCCGGGCATCACGGCGTCCGCGAGGACGATGTCGGGCTGGAAGTCCCCGAGGAGCGCGACGGCCTCGTCGCCGTTGCCGACGGCCCGAAGCTCGAACTCGCTGCCCGAGAACGTCAACTCCACCACCTTGCGGATGGTGAGACTGTCGTCCGCCAAGAGGATGCGCGAGGGCATGGTTGAAACGGAGTTTACACCGGGCGCCGGGCCGCCGCCGCGTCGAGGGCCTGGAGGACGCGCGAGGAAGGATGCCTTCCGGTCGCGCGCGCGAGCATCCGCGACGCATCCGCGACCACCTCGAGATCGACACCGGTCTCGTAGCCCATCCCGCGGAGGAGCCACAGGAGGTCCTCCGTCGCGACGTTGCCTGCGGCGCCGGGCGCATACGGACACCCGCCGAGGCCTCCCGCGGAGGAGTCGAAGATCCGGACTCCCTCGCGCAGCCCCTCGACGACGTTCGCCGCGGCGGTCCCCCGCGTGTCGTGGAAGTGGAGGGCGACGCGGTCGAGCGGGACGCCCGCCTCGACCGTGCGCCCGACGACTTCCGGCACCTGCGTCGGGACGCCGATCCCGATCGTGTCACCTATGGAGACCTCGGCGCAGCCGATCTCGACGAGGCGGGCCGCGACACGCGCGACGGCGTCGGGAGAAACCGGCCCCTCGTACGGGCAGCCGAACGCGCACGACACGTACCCGCGCACGCGCATTCCCGCCGCCGTTGCGCGGGCGAGAACCGGCGCGAAACGCGCGAAGGACTCCTCGATCGAGGCGTTCACGTTCCGGCGGTTGAACGTCTCGGACGCCGCCGTGAAGACCGCGATTTCGCGCACCCCGGCGGCCTCGGCGCGGTCGAGACCCTTCTCGTTCGGAACGAGGACCGGGTAGCGGACGCCGGGCCGCTTCACGATGCGCCGGAAGACGTCCTCGCCGTCCGCGAGCTGCGGGATCGACCGCGGCGAAACGAACGCCGTCGCCTCGATCACCGGGAGGCCGGAGGCCGAGAGCGCGTCCACGAACGCGACCTTCACGTCGGCCGCCACGACGGCGGCCTCGTTCTGGAGGCCGTCGCGGGGACCCACCTCGACGACGGTGACGCGGCGCGCGCTCATGTCACGTCCAGAAGAACGTCCCCGAGCCCGACCATCTTCCCGGGCTCGGCCGCGAGGCGCACGACCTTCCCGGCTCGAGGGGCCCTCACGGCGTGCTCCATCTTCATGGCCTCGAGCACGACGAGGATCTCGCCCTTTTCGACGGCCTGCCCCTCGGAGACCCGCACGGCCGACACCTTGCCCGGCATCGGCGCCGTGAGGGCGTGCTCCTCCTCCGGAGGTCGTGCGGAAGGGGCCGGAGCCTTCGCGATGCGCCACGTCTCGCCCCCGAGGAAGACCCAGGCGACGTCGCCGTTCCGCACGGCGAACGCGCCGCGCGGCATCTCGCCCGGGCGGACGTCGAGCGTGCGCCCCGTCGCGGCGTCGCGGAGCTTCACGATCCGCCTCCCGCCCGGAACCGGCCGTCGAACGGGTCGCCGAGCTCGGGACCGCCCGATCCTGACGGCGAGGCCGCGCCGGAGAGCGCCGCCGCCGCCGCCGCGAACGCTCCGTCGGGCGGTGCCGGAGGCGGTGGAACGGAAAGGGTCTCGAGGAGGCCCGTGTGGATCGCGCCCTCCATGACCTCGGGCGTCTCGAGCACCCGGCGCAGCCAGGACACGTTCGTCGAGACGCCGAGGATCACTGTCTCCGAGAGAGCGGCGACGAGCCGCCGCCGGGCCTCGTCGCGCGTCGCGCCCGAGGCGACGACCTTCGCGAGAAGCGGATCGTAGTGGACGCCGACGGCCCGGCCCTCGGTCAGGCCGGAGTCCACCCGCACGCCCGGCCCCGCGGGCTCGCGGTAGAGGAGCACGCGCCCGGCCTGCGGCAGGAACCCCGCCTCCGGGTCTTCGGCGTAGACGCGCGCCTCGATCGCGTGGCGGGTCGGCGCGGAAGGAAGCGGCGGCAGCTTCTCCCCCGCCGCGACCGCGAGCTGAAGGAGGACGAGGTCCACGCCGAACGCCTCCTCCGTGACCGGGTGCTCGACCTGCAGGCGCGTGTTCATCTCGAGGAAGTAGAAGTCACCCGAGGGCGCGAGCAGGAACTCCACCGTCCCGGCGTTCACGTAGCCCACCGCCTTCGCGGCTTCGATCGCCGCGTGCGCCAGCCGCGCGCGCAGCTCCGGCGGTGACGCCCGGAGACGGGCACTCCTCGACGACCTTCTGGTGCCGCCTCTGGAGCGAGCACTCCCGTTCGCCGATCGCGACGACATTGCCCTGCCAGTCGCCGAAGATCTGGACCTCCACGTGCCGCGGCTTCTCGAGGTACTTCTCGACGTAGACGGTCGAATCGCCGAACGCGGCCGCCGCTTCGCGGCGACAGGACGCGATGGCTTCGGAGAGTTCCGCAGACGTCGCGGACGACGCGCATTCCCTTGCCTCCGCCGCCTGCCGAGGCCTTCACGACGACCGGCAGACCCAGGGAGAGGACTGAAGAGAGATTTTCTTCGAAGGTGCCAGAGGTTTCGGCGGGGCGGGCGGCGCGCCTCGAAGGCGCCGATCGGCTGCGCCCCAGCTTCTTTACCATTCAAAGAAATCTTCTTTTCGGTTCTTCTTCCGTTAACTCCGCGATCAGCGCGCCGGGCACGACAGGGACGCCGGCCTTCTTCATGCGCTCGCGCGAATCGATTTTGCGTCCCATCGCCTCCATCGCCTCCGGCGGAGGGCCGATCCACACGAGCCCCGCCTCCTCGACGGCGCGCGCGAACGCCGCGTCCTCCGAGAGGAAGCCATAGCCGGGGTGCACGGCGTCGCAGCCTTTCTCCTTCGCCGCGGCGAGAAGTCTCGGGATCGACAGGTAACTCTCCTTCGCCGGCGCCGGGCCGATCTCGACGGCGTCGTCCGCGAGCGCGGCGTGGCGCGCGTCCCGATCCGCCTCCGAGAAGACGGCGACCGACTCGAGGCCCGCCGCGCGGCAGCCGCGCACGACGCGCACGGCGATCTCGCCGCGGTTCGCGACGAGGACGCGCCGGAAGGGCTTCCCGCGCGTCACGAGCCCTTCGTGGTCCAGCTCGCCGGGCGCTTTTCGAGAAACGCCTTCAGGCCCTCGAGACCCTCGGGGGAGCCGCGCCGCTCGGCCATGCGCTGGATCGCCCAGGCGCCGGCCTCGCGCGGCGCGAGCGTCGTGACCGTGTGCACGAGCCGCTTGGCCTCGAGGACGGCGGCCGGCCCGCCGAGCAGGATCGCGTCGATCACGGCCTTCGTCGTCTTGTCGAGGTCCTTCTCCGCGACGACGTGGTGGACGAGCCCCACGCGGCGGGCCTCTTCGGCCCCGACGCGCTCACCGGTCAGGAACCACGCGCGCGCGTGGGATTCTCCGATCTTGCGAACGACGTATGGCGAGATGACGGCGGGGATGATCCCGAGCCGCACCTCCGTCGTCCCGAAGACGGAGCCCTCAGCCGCGACGACGACGTCGCACGCCGCGACGAGGCCGGTGCCGCCGCCGAGAGCGGCGCCCTGCACGCGCGCGACGACCGGCTTGTCGAGCTCGTCGAGGGCGCGGAAGAGCTGCGCGAGCTCGGCCGAGTCGCGCCGGTTCTCCTCCATCGTGAAGTTCGCGACGCGTTTCATCCACTCGAGATCCGCGCCTGCGCAGAACGCCGGGCCCTCGCCCGAGAGGGCGACGACGCGCACGGAAGCGTCCGCGGCGAGGTCGCGCAGCGCGCGCTGGAGGAGCGAGACGGTCTCGCCGTCCCAGGCGTTGCGCACGTCCGGGCGGTTGAGGACGAGGCGCGCGACGCGCGGGTCGGCGGCCTTCTCGAGCAGGACCTTCGGCCCGCTCACGGGCCCACCTGGATCGCCCCGGGGAGATCGAGCGGAAGGGTCATCACCTGGTCCTTTCCGACCTTCACCGAGATCGTCGCGAGGAGCCGTCCCTCGACGCGCCCGCCGGCGAGGGCGGCGCCCGCGAGGGCGGCGACGAGATCGGCGTTGTCCGCGACGATGGGGAGGTCGACCGAAGTCTCGCGGCCTGGGTGGATCCGGATGCCGTGGCGCTCGCCGGAGGCGACCCTGCTGCCGCCGGCACGGATCTCGTACGTGAGGTCCCTGACGTCCAGAGCGAAGGACAGCGGGTTGTAAAGGGCCACGGTCGCCTCGCCCCGCGTCTCGGAGAGGGAGACCCCCCGGAAACGCGCGCCGGAGAACCTCGCGAAGTCCTGGCCGACGGGACCCGCCGCCCGAATGTCGCCCGTCCCGACGCGAAGGACGCCGGCGGCACAAACGGGGTGCGGCGTCGCGCCGGCGGAGGTCCGGAGATTCCCTTCGAGTGTGAAATCCAGGGCGGCGGCGTGCAGTCTTCCGAGCAGGTCGGCGGGCACTTTTGCGAGATTCAGCTCGGCGAGGAAGACCACCTCGTGGCTGCCCTCGGAATGCTGGACGAGCGCCATCACCGGTTGCGCCACCGGCAGGATCGTGTTCGCGAGTTCGATCTTCCCTTCGAAGAAAATCTTCGATCCGGGCGGCGAGGCCGGAAGGGTCGTTCGAAGAAACGCGGTCGCCTTCGTCCGCGTCAGCGACGTCACCTCGAGCGACTCGACCGTCCCGCACGTCAAGCGCGTCTGCCCGACCGCGGGCGCGGCGGCGAGGAGGAGCGCGGAGGCGAGGATCGCGCGTTTCATCGGCCTACATCCGGAAGACGCCGAACCGCGTCTCCCCTCCCGGCGCGCGGAACGCCGTCGCGAGCGCGAGGGCGAGGATGCGGCGCGTCTCGACCGGGTCGACGATCCCGTCGTCCCAGAGCCGGCCGGTCGCGTAATACGGGTTCCCCTCGGCCTCGTACTTCTCGAGCGTCGGACGGCGGAATTCCGCGCGTTCGGCTTCGGTCATCCGCGCCGCGCCCTCGCGTGCGCGCTGGTCGTCCTTGACGGTCGCGAGGACGTCGGCGGCCTGTTCGCCGCCCATGACGCTGATGCGGGCGTTCGGCCACGTGAAGAGGAAGCGCGGCTGATAGGCGCGTCCGCACATCCCGTAGTTCCCCGCGCCGAACGAGCCTCCGACGAGAAACGTGATCTTCGGGACCGCCGCGTTCGCGACGGCATGGACCATCTTCGCCCCGTCCTTCGCGATCCCGCCCTGCTCGTAAGCGCGTCCGACCATGAATCCCGTGATGTTCTGGAGGAACACGAGCGGCACGCCCCGCTGGCAGGCCATCTCGATGAGGTGCGTCGCCTTGAGCGCCGACTCCGAGAAGAGGACGCCGTTGTTCGCGAGGATCGCGACCGGGTAGCCGGAAACGTGGCCGAAGCCCGCAACGAGCGTCGCGCCGTAGCGCGGCTTGAACTCGTGGAAGCGCGACCCGTCGAGGACGCGCGCGAGGATCTCGCGCACGTCGTACGGCCGGCGCGTCTCCCTCGGAACGATCCCGTAGATCTCGTCCGCCGGGTAGCGCGGCTCCTCGGGCGCGACGCGGGAGGAAGGCGGCGGCGGCGGCGGCGGCGCGAGATGCGCGACGATCCCGCGCACCTTCGCGAGTGCGTCCGAGTCGTCCTCGGCGAGGTGGTCCGCGACACCCGAGAGGCGCGTGTGGATGTCGCCGCCCCCGAGCTCCTCGGCGGTCACGTCCTCCCCGGTCGCGGCCCTCACGAGCGGCGGTCCCGCGAGGAAGATCGTGCCCTGGTTCCTCACGATGACGGTCTCGTCCGACATCGCGGGAACGTACGCGCCCCCGGCGGTGCACGAGCCGAGCACGGCCGCGATCTGCGGCAGGCCGGCGGCGCTCATGCGCGCCTGGTTGTAGAAGATCCGTCCGAAGTGGTCGCGGTCCGGGAAGACCTCCGCCTGGAGGGGGAGGAACGCGCCGCCGGAGTCGACGAGGTAGATCGCGGGCAGGCGGTTCTCGAGGGCGATCTCCTGCGCGCGCAGGTGCTTCTTCACGGTCACGGGGTAGTACGTGCCGCCCTTCACGGTCGCGTCGTTCGCGACGATCATCACGGCGCGACCCTCGACCTTGCCGATCCCGGTCACGAGGCCCGCGCCCGGGGCGGCGCCGTCGTACAGCCCGTGGCCCGCGAGCGGCGCGACCTCGAGGAACGCCGTGTCGGGATCGAGGAGGAGCTCGATGCGCTCGCGCACGGGGAGCTTGCCGCGCGAGACGTGGCGCTGGCGCTCCTTCTCCCCGCCTCCCTCGCGGGCCTTCGCGAGCTCCGCCCTCAGGTGCGCCGCCAGCGCCCGGTGGTGGGCGGCGTTCTCCTGGAACTCGCCGGACGACGGCGAGAGGTTGGAGACGAGGGTCTCGCTCACGGACCGATTGTACGGGCGCCGCGCACGAGGCGCGGCGGACGCCCGGAGACGCTCAGGTCGCCGCGGCCCGTTCGGCCACGAGGCGGCGGATCGCGTCGACCGTCGCCGACGTGCTCGTCCCGGGCAGGAAGATCTCCCGCACGCCCTTCGTCTTGAGCGGCGCGATGTCCTTGTCGGGGATGATCCCGCCCACGACGACGGGGATGCCCTCGCCGCCGCGCTCCCTCAGAGCCGCGAGGACCTCCGGCACGAGGACGTTGTGGGCGCCGGACAGGATCGAGATGCCGACGACGTCGACGTCCTCCTGGACCGCGGCCGCGGCGATCTGCTGCGGCGTCTGGCGGAGGCCCGAGTAGATGACCTCCATCCCGGCGTCGCGCAGCGCGCGGGCGATGACTTTCGCGCCGCGGTCGTGTCCGTCGAGACCCGGCTTCGCGACGAGAACGCGGATGGGACGCTCGCTCATGGCCGCGATTCTACGCGTCCTCCGCGGTGTAAACTTTCTGCGAGACACATCCTGATGCCGCGGCTCGGAGACCTTCTCGTCGAAAGCAAGCTCGTCAGCGAGGAGCAGAGGCAGCGCGCCGTCCTCCGGCAGGGCCGCCTGCGCGGACGCTTCGGAACGGCGCTCCTCGAGGAGGAAACCTCCGAGGACGTCGTCGCGCACGGCCTCGCCGTGCAGAGCCGCGTTCCTCCGGCCGTGCCCGAGGCGCTCGAGTCGATCCGCTCCGACGTGCTCCGGCTCGTCCCGGGCCGCGTCGCGCAGCGACTGCACGCCGTCCCGTTCCGCAAGGAAGGGCGCGTCCTCTCGGTCGCGATGCGCGACCCCGGAGACCTGCCCGCCCTCGACGAGCTCGCGGCGCTCACGGGGCTCCGCATCGCGCCTCACGCGGCCCTCGAGGTGAGGATGTACGCGCTCCTCTACCGCTTCTACGCGGCCGACGTCGAGCCGCGCTACCTCTCGGCGGCGGCATACCTCCGCGAGGCGGGGCCGCGGCGGACGGACGACACGGACGAGGCGACGCAGCCGAAGGTCGGGCGCCCGAAGAGCAAGCCCGGCCTCCGCGTCGTTCCACCCCCGCCGCCGCCCGAGATCCTCTCGCCGTATCCGCAGCGCATCCGCCGGATGGACGAGGGGGATCCATGGCAGGCCGAGGGAGCGACGCTCGCGGCGTCGGCGCTGCGGCGCAGGTCGGAGCCCGAGATCTTCGAGGACCCGCTCGAGGTCCTCGACCCGCAGCCCGAGTCCATGGACTTCCCGGAACGCCCCGAGCCGACGCCGGAGGCCGCGGCCGAGGAGCGTCTGCTCTCGCGCATCTCGGCCGCGCGCCATCGCGAGGACGTCGCCGAGGCGATCCTCGACGACGCGCTCCGGTACGTGAAGCGCGCGGCGCTCTTCATCGCGCAGCCTGCCCACGTCTCCGGGTGGGCCGCGAAGCCCGCGCCGCATGAAAGCTTCGGCCGCTTCCGCCTCCCCGACACCGAGCCCTCCGTCTTCGCGACGCTCCGCAACACAGAGGGTTTCTACGTCGGGCCCCAGCCCGACCTGCCGGGCACGGCCGCGGCGCTCGAGGCCCTCGGCTCGGACGGCCTCGGCCTCGTCGCGGTCGTGCCCGTGAACCTCAAGGGGAAGACGGTCGTGTACCTCTACGGCGAGGCCGCCGAGGGCGCGAAGCCCCCTTCCGTGCCCGCCCTCAAGCGCCTCGCCGCGATGGCCGCGACGGGCCTCGAGATCGTCCTGCTCAAGAGCCGGCTGAACCGCCTCTGACCGGGCTAACGGGCTCGATTTGAACGAGATGGGCGGGACCGGGTAGACTCCGCGGGCACGTGATCAAGAACGACATCATCAACGGCGTCGCCGAGGCGGCCGACGTGCCCCGGCAGAAGGCCACGCTGGCCGTCGAGACGATCATCGACGTCATGCGCCAGGCCCTCACGCGCGGCGAGCGCATCGAGCTGCGCGGCTTCGGCGTCTTCCTCGTCAAGCCCAGAAAGCGCGGCATCGGCCGGAACCCGAAACGCCCGACCGAGGAAGTCCAGATCCCGCCCGGCTTCACGATCCGCTTCAAGCCCGGCAAGGAGCTCCGCGACATGACCGGCCCCGCAGAACCGGAATCGAAGGAGCCCAGCCACGACTCCCCCGCCCCCGCCGCCCGCACCTGACGCTCCCGTCGCCCCCTGGAGTCACGCGACGCCGCCCCGGCGCCGCGAGAGGTGGTGGCTCCACGGGCTCCTTTTGTTTCTGACTTTCCTGACGACCGAGTGGGCGGGTATCTATTTCACGGTCGGCTTTCGCCCGGAGATACTTCGAATGTCGAACGTCTGGGATGCGCGGTTCGCGCTCCTCAGGGGCGGTCTCGACTTCTCCCTCCCGCTTCTCCGCATTCTCGTCTCCCACGAGCTCGGGCACTACCTGACGGCGCGCCGCTACCGCATAGACGCGTCGCCCCCGTACTTCATCCCGTTCGCGATCCCCGGCCTGGTCGACTTCCCCGGCACGATGGGTGCCTTCATCCGCATCCGCGAGCAGATCCCCGACAAGAAGAAGCTGTTCGACATCGGGGTTGCGGGGCCCATTGCCGGTTTCGTCGTCACCCTTCCCTTCCTCGCGTGGGGTGTCACTCACTCGCGGCCGAACCTCGACCCGGTTCTGTCACACGGGACGATGATCTTTCACTATCCGATGCTCATTACCCTTTCCAGAAAATCCTCCTCAGTGCCACCTTCACGAGCGTCGACACGATCGAGCATCCGATGTTCATGGCCGCCTGGTTCGGGCTCTTCGTGACGGCCCTGAATCTCCTGCCGCTCGGGCAGCTCGACGGCGGCCACGCGATCTACGCCGTGTTCGGGCGGTGGCAGCGGACGATCGCGATCCCGTTGCTCATCGTCCTCGCCTTCATGGGTCTTCACTGGCCCGGCTGGTGGATCTGGGTCGCGTTCACGCTCTTCACGGGGCTCCGGCATCCCCCGGTCCTCGACGAGGACGCGCCGCTCGACTTCCGCCGCAAGCTCGTCGCGGCCGCCGTGCTCCTCATCTTCGTCGTGTGCTTCGCCCCGATCCCGCTCGAGCTGATCTGACGCCCGCCTGACGCGCCGTGCCTGACGCCCCGCGTCATACCGTTTCCGTTGAGAGAGAGTCTTGCTCTCTGTTAGTGTTCCTCTCCAGCAACCAACCAGGCCTCGGGCGGGGTACTCGCTGCCCGTCCGTCCGGCTCACCCTTCACGGCGAGATACGTTTCGTTCAGGAGGAGACTTCGATGAAGAAGGGGCTGATCCCGGGGCTGGTCCTCGCGGCCGCATTCGCCTTCGCGGCCGCACCCGCGTTCGCGGAGGACGTTCGCGCCGTGAGAGGCGACGGGGACACTACCGTCGCCGCCTCGGACGTGGAGGGAGCGCCGACCGACGCGCCGACGGTCATCTTCCTGACGCGCGAGGAGCACGAGAAGGCGGTCGGACGTCAGGCGCTCAGGAAGCCCGGAGGCGGCGGATCGCCGAACATGACGTACCACGGCGGTCTCATCATGCCGACCTCGACGGTCAAGAACATCTTCTGGGGCACGAGCTGGTCCGGGAGCGACGCGAAGATCGCCGGGCTCCAGGGCTTCTACACCGGATTCAACCAGAGCCACTACGCGATCACGTCCGACGAATACACGGGGTCGAACGGGCAGGTCGGGCCGACGGTGTCGGTCCTGCCTCCGATCGTCGACAACACGAAGGCGTCGGGCGGAAGCAGGACCTCGCCCATCCTCGCCGAGGCGTGCAAGTGGTTCACGGGCCCGAACGACGGGACGGCCTACTACGCCGTTTATACGGACCTCCCGCGCGGCCACGCGGGCTACTGCGCCTGGCACAGCTCCGGCACGTGCGGCGGGACCACCGTTCGCTTCGCGTTCTTCTGGAAGCTCGACGGCGACGCGGGCTGCGACCCGCAGGACACGACGACCGGGAACCCGCAGGGACTCGCGGCCCTCGCGAACGTCTCGGCGCACGAGCTCTCCGAGGCGCGTACGGACCCGGGCAGCCCCGGCGGCTGGTACGACTCATCGGGCGCCGAGAACGGCGACAAGTGCGCCTGGACGTTCAACGTCCCATCGGTCACGTTCTCGAACGGCTCGAAGTGGAAGGTGCAGGGCGAGTGGTCGAACGCGGCGTACACCGCCGGCACCGGCTACCCGAACAGCAGCGGGCAGAGGGGCTGCCTCGACGGGCACTGACCGACCTGTCGTTTCTCTCGATGTGCGACGCCCGCCGGACGACCGGCGGGCGTTCTTGCTTCTAGGCCCTGAGGTCGCGGGGATAGAGCTTCGGCGACCCCTTGAGGGCGACGGCCCCGAAATCACGCACGTCGAGCGTCGCGATCGCCTCGGCCTTCAGCCTCTCGGCCACCGCCATTACGACGGCGTCCACGAGACCGAAGTTCAGCGAAGAATAGCGGCGACAGATCCGGCGCGCCGCGGCGAGGTCTTCTTCGTCGCCCCAGGCGACCGCGAAGCGCCCTTCGGCGAGATCGTCGAGGAACTCCTCCCCGACGCGGGAACCCAGCCGCGTCCCGACAAGATAGTCGACCTCGGGAAGGATCGCCCACGGAAGAATCCAGGCGTCGGGATCGGACTCGAAGAGCTTTCGAAGGATTCGGTGGTCGCGGTCGCGGGAATCCACGAGCGCGTAGATCGCACCCGTGTCCGCGACGATCATCAGGAACGGCCGAAACCGGCGAGCAGATCCTCGGCACGCGTCCCGCCATCGTCGGTCGCTCCCCGTCCGGCCCCGAGGCTCTTCGGAAGCCGCCGGCGCCCGTGGCGCCTCGCGTATTCCGACACGGCTTCGCGAACGAGTTCGGCCGGGGCCCGGCCCGCTTGTCGCGCGATCGTCTTCAGCCTGCGGTAGTCGTCGCTGTCGAGATACACGGTCGTCTTGAGCGATGCCATATGGCAACCATATAAGGTCCCGCGCGCACGGTCAAGCGCGCGCGGCTTTCTTCCGCCGCAGCGCGCCGAACGTCTCGTCGACCTCCGGCGCCCTGAGGAGCGCCGCGAACGCGAGGAAGGCCGCGGCGCCGAGCGCGGCGACGCCCACGACCCAGCCCGCGCGGACGAGGAACGCCCAGCGGAAGTCGTACGGCACGAGGCGGTGCGCGAGCAGCCAGACGATGCCGCCCATCCCGAGGCTCGCGAGGAGGATGCCGGAGGAGCGCGGCGATCACGACGCGCCCGCCGAGCGACCCGAGCCTCCTCCAGAGGAGGAGAACGAGGAGGAGGAAGTCGATCCAGAAGCCCGCGGACGTCGCGAGCGCGACGCCCGCGTGCAGCATCGGCTTCGCGAGCCAGACGCAGAGCGTCCAGAAGACGGCGAGGTCGAACGTCGCGACGACGACCGGCGTCCGCGTGTCATGGAGCGCGTAGAACGCCTGCGTCACGATCTTCACGCCCGCCGCCGCGTAGAGGCCGAGCGCGAAGAACACGACCGCGAGCGCGGTCTTCGTGACGTCGGCCTCCGCGAACCGCCCCCGCCGGAAGACGACGTCGACGATCGGCTCGGCGAGAAGCATGAGCCCCACCATCGCCGGGATCGTCACGAACCCGATGAGGCGCAGCGCGAACGCGACGGTCGCCTTGTAGGCGGAGCGATCCTTCTCGAGCGCCTGCTCCGAGAGCGACGGGAGCACCGTGCGCGTCAGCGAGACGACGAAACCGCCGAGGACGAAGTCCACGATGCGGAACGCGCAGAAGTTGTACGTCACGAACGCGTCGCCGAGAGCGGCGAGCGTCCGGCTCGAGACGAGGAACGAGAGCTGGCCGACGCCGTCGCCGTAGAGGCGGGGAGCGATCTGGAGAGCCGTGCTTCTAACCTCCGGATCCCGGAACGGCGAGCCTTCGAAGCGCAGGCCGAGCCGGCGGACCGCCGGTCCCTGCAACGCGACCTGCAGGCCGCCTCCGAACAGAACCCCGGCCGTGAGCGCGGCGAGCGGGGGCACGCCCGCCGGCGCGAGGAGCCAGGCGGCCGCCATGATCGGAGAGGTTCCAGGCGATCGGCGTCGAGGCGGAGAGCTGGAACCGACCCTTTCGAATTCAGATAGGCCTCGAAGAGGGACGCCACGGAGACGAGAAGGACGTAAGGGAACATCCAGCGCGTCAGCAGGACCGTGAGCTCGAACTTCCCCGGCGTCGCTTTGAAACCCTCGCGAAGAGGGCGACGATCGGGCCCGGCAAGGAGGATTCCGCGCGAGCACGAGACCCGACGAGGATGCAGAGCAGGAGGAGCAGCATCCGCCCCGCGTACGCGCCCTCTTCGCCCGGGCGCTCGCGCTCGACCTTCTTCGCCATCGGGACGAAAGCCCCCGGGAGGCCGCCCTCCCCCACGATCGCGCGGAACGTGTTCGGGAGCCGGTACGCCGTGTAGAAAGACGTCGGAGAGCGCCGAGGCGCCGAGGAACCGGGCGATCGTCGCGTCGCGCAGGACGCCCGCCAGCCGGGAGAGCACCGTCCACGCGGTGATGCCCCAGGTCGACCGGACGAGGTTCCGCGTGTCGCTCAAGCCGGAGGATTGTAGGATCCGGGCCGATCGGAGGAGCCATGGCGGGATCCGTCAACAAAGTCATCCTGATCGGACACCTCGGCGCCGACCCCGAGATGCGCGCCACGACGGGCGGCGTCCCCATCGCGCGCCTGAGGGTCGCGACGACCGAGACGTGGAACGACCGCACGAGCGGGCAGAAGCAGGAGAAGACCGAATGGCACACGGTCATCGCCTTCGACAAGCTCGCGAGCATCTGCGAGCGCTACCTGTCCAAGGGCCGGCTCGTCTACATCGAGGGGTCCCTGCAGACGCGCAGCTGGGACGACAAGGAGTCCGGGCAGAAGCGCTACGCGACGGAGATCAAGGCGCGCGACATGAAGATGCTCGGCGGGCGTCCGGACGGTGCGGGCGCCGGAGCCGGCGCGGGGGCGGGCGGCGGCGGCGCGGCGCCCGAGGCGCCGGACGGCGGCGGCGACGCGGACGACGACGTCCCGTTCTGACGCGGGAAAAGAGAAGAAGAAGAGAAGAACTTCTGCCAAGAGTAAGAGCGGCCGCCTTCGCGGCCGCCCGGGGATTCCTTAGAAGGTCGAGTGGCGCCCCGACTGCGGGTAGCGCCCCGACGCCCCTCTTCACCTTCTAGGAAAATCTTCCGAAGTCTTCGTCCCTCCTCTTTTCTCTCGGCCTGGACATCAAATCCGCGAAGGCCCGCGCCTCTTCCGCGAGCTTCGCCCAGGTCTCCTCCGTGAAGCGCGGGCGCGGGGCGCCCGCGACGCGGCGGCGGAGGCCCTCGAGGCGCGCGGAGCGTGCGGCGTCGGGCCCGAGGGCGTCCACGCGCGCGACGGCTTCTTCGTACGCCTCGAACGTCTTCGAGAGGATCACGACATCGCACCCGGCGGCCGCCGCGCGCGCCGCGCGCTCGGGAAGCGTCCCCTCGAGGGCGCTCATCTCGAGGTCGTCCGAGTAGACGACGCCGTCGAAGCGGACCGGCCCGCGCAGGATTCCGTGGATCCGGGGCGAGAGCGACGCCGGCAGGATCGCCCCTCCCTCGAAGCCGGGATACGCCGCGTGGCCGACCATGACGCCGTCCGCGCCTCGGGCGAGCTTCGCGAACGGCGCGACGTCCGTGACCATGAGGTCGACGTCGTGCGCGTCGACGACCGGCAGCGTCGCGTGCGAGTCCACCGCACCGCGTCCGAGGCCCGGGAAGTGCTTGAGGCAGGTCGCGAGGCCCGCGCGCGCGAGGCCGTGCAGGAACACCATCCCGCCGATCACGACGTCTTCGGCGTGGAACCCGAAGCATCGGCCTTCGAGGACGACCGCGCCGGCCCCCGGCTGCCCGAGGTCGAGGCAGGGCGCGAAGTCGACGTCGAAGCCCAGGAGCCGCGCCGCGCGGCCCATGAGGTAGGCGTTCTCGTGCACGCGGTCCGTGCCGGCCTCCGCGCACGCGGCCGCCGAGGCGAACGGAACGCCGAGCAGCGGGCCGAGCCGGTCCACGGTCCCGCCCTCCTGGTCGACGAAGAGAAGAGGCTCCGGCGACGAGACCCCTCTCAACGCCTCCAGCAGCTCGAACGTCTGCGACGCCGTTCGAAGATTTCTTCTGAAGAGTAAGAAGCCGAGAGGCGGATGCGCCGAAAAGAACGCCTTCTCATCCGCGTCCAGGCCGGGGCCGCGCAGCCCGAATACGAAGCGCTCAGCGCCGGCCATCGCCCTCTTCACTTTCTAAGAAAATCTTCTCTTCTCTCTTTCTTTCTTCTCTTCATTCTTCCCCGCGAAGCCGATGCTGCAGCGTCGCGAGGAGCTGGAGCGCCCCGAGCGGAGTCATGGAGTCGACGTCGGCCTTGCCGATCGCATCGAGGACGAGCTCGCCCTGACCGCGGAACAGGTCGAGCTGCGTGTCCTTCTGGGGAGGGGCGCCCGCATGCTCGGCGAGGACGGGCCGGCCGCCCACGTCGAGCTGGTGACGCTCGAGGTTGCCGAGGATCTCGTGCGCCCGCGCGAGGACGGGCTCCGGGATGCCCGCGAGACGCGCGACCTGGACGCCGTACGAGCGGTCCGCCGTCCCGTCCGACACCTTGCGCAGGAAGACGACCTCGCCGTTCCACTCCTTCGCCGTCATCGTGCGGTTGACGACGTCCGGCTTCACGAGCGCCATCTCCGTGAGCTCGTGGTAGTGGGTCGCGAAAAGGACTCGCCGGGCCCCGGTGTCGTGGAGGTGCTCGGCGATCGCCCACGCGAGGGAAAGGCCGTCGAACGTCGAGGTCCCGCGCCCGATCTCGTCGAGGATCACGAGGCTCCGCTCCGTCGCGTGTCTCAGGATGTGAGCGGTCTCGGCCATCTCGACGAGAAACGTCGACTCCCCGCGCACGAGCGAATCGGACGCCCCGACGCGCGTGAAGATCCGGTCGCAGAGCCCGACGCGGGCGGAGGCCGCCGGCACGAAGGAGCCGGCGTGCGCGAGGAGGACGAGGATCGCGTTCTGTCTCAGGTACGTCGATTTGCCGCCCATGTTCGGCCCCGTGAGGACGACGACGTGAGACCCCTCTCCTCCCAGGGACGCGTCATTCGGCACGAACGGCTCCCGCGGGCGCAGGGCCTCGACGACGGGGTGCCGGCCGCCCTCCACGGCGAGTATGGGCTCCTCGACGAGGCGCGGGCGCGACCAGCCGGCGCCGCGGGCGACGCGTGCGAGCGAGACGAGGGCGTCCAGGAGCCCGAGGCGCGCGGCCGCCGCGAGGATGCGGCCCGACGCCGCCACGACTTCGCCGACGACCGCGAGGAAGAGGTCGAGCTCCCGCGCGGCGAGCCGCGCGTCCGCAGAGCGGAGCTTCTCGTCGATCTCGACGAGCGCCGGCGTCGCGTAGCGCTCGACGTTCGCGAGCGTCTGGCGCTTGAGCGCTCCCTCGGGAATCTTCGCGCGGGCGGCGCCCGGCACCTCGAAAACGTGCCCGAAGACCTGGTTGAACTTCACGCGCAGCGTCGGGATTCCGCGCGCGGCCTTCTCGTCCGCCTCGAGCGCGGCCAGGACGGTCGCGGACTCGCGCCTCAGCGTGCGGATCTCGTCAACCTGCGCGTCCACGCCGTCGCGGAAGAGCCCTCCGTCCTTCGCCGTCTGCGGGGGCTCGGGCACGAGGCGCACGGACACGGACTCCCCGAGCCCGAACGGCACGCCGTCCGGTGAGGCGTCGCCGTCGGGCGCGAGGAGCGCGCACGAGACGCCGTCGAGGGTTCCCGCGAGACGCCCGGCCCGGACGAGGCCGCCGGCGAGCGCCGCGAGGTCGCGCGGCGAGCCCGCGCCGACCGCGAGCCGCGAGACGAGGCGCGGAAGATCGGGGATCTCGCGGAAGCTCTTCGCGAGCGCCTCGAGGCGCGCCGCGTCCGCCGCGAGCTCCTCGACGGCGTCCAGCCGGGCCTCGACCTCGGGGATCTTCCCGAGCGGCCGCTCGAGAAGGCGGCGAAGCGTCCGCGCCCCGAACGCCGTTCCCGTGCGGTCGAGGAGGGAGACGAGCGTGCCGTTCGCGGTCCCGTCGCGCGCCGAGCGGAAGATCTCGAGGTGGCCCGCGGTCACCGAGTCGACGACGAGCCCCTCGCCCTCCGTCTCGCGCCTCAGAGAGCGCACGTGGTCGCAGTCCGAACGCTGGGTCGCCCGCGCATAGGACAGGAGCGCGGCCGCGGCGTCCACGGACGCGTCGTTCTCGCCGAGGCCGAACGGCTCGAGCGTCGCGGTCCGGAAGTGGCGCTTCAGGAGCTCCGCGGCGCTCGCTCCGCGCGGAGACTCGACCGTGAGCGGCGACAGGGCGGGAACGTCCGCACCGGCGGAGCGCAGGACCCCGAGAAGCGCTTCGGCACGCGTGCGGTCCGAGGGGAAGACGACGAGCTCGCGGGGCGCGCGGCGCAGGAGCCACTCGGGCAGCGCCTCGGCGTCGCGCATCGGGAGGACGGAGAAGTCGCCCGTCGAGAGGTCCAGAGTGGAGACGGCCGCCCCGCCGCCGTGCCAGGTGACCGACGCCATCTCGTTCGCGCGCCGCGCGTCGAGGCGCTCGGGGTCGACGATCGTGCCGGGCGTCACGATGCGGACGATCTTCCGCGCGACGAGCGCACGGCCCCGGGCCGCCGCCTCGGTCTGCTCGGAGATCGCGACCTTCTTCCCCGCGCCGACGAGCCGCGCGAGATACGTCTCGAGGGCGTGCTGCGGGATCCCGCACATCGGCGCCTCGATGTCGCTGTCCTTGTGGCGCGCGGTGAGCACGAGGCCGAGAAGGGGCGCCGCGATCTCCGCGTCCTCGAAGAACATCTCGTAGAAGTCCCCGAGGCGGTAGAGAAGGATCGCGTCCCCCGCTTCCCGCTTCAGTGCCCAGTACTGCTCGAGCATGGGCGTCGCGCGCATGAGGAGGCGGGGATGCTAGCATCGCCGCACACCTCGCCGATGCGCGTCCTCTCGGTCGATTCGGCTACCCCCAGTCCCGCGCTCACGGTCGCGGACGAGGCCGGCCACGGGCGCGTCCGCACCTTGCCCATCGCGGCGGCCGAGGCCCTGCCCCGGGCCGTCGCCGGGGCGCTCGCCGACGCCGGCCTCGCGGTCGGAGACCTCGACCGCGTCGCGGTGCTCTCGGGCCCCGGATCGTTCACGGGCCTCAGGGCCGGGATCTCGTTCGCGCGGGGGCTGGCGAGGGCGCGCGGGATTCCTCTTGTTCTCGTGCCGACGTTCGGCGCCGCCTCCGCGGCGTTCCCGGGGCACGCCGAGGTCGTTTTCGTCCTGGACGCGGGGCGCGGCGACGTCCACGCGGCGCGACGGAGCGCCGGAAGGCTCGCGGAAGAGCCCGCGCCCCGTCCGCGGGAGGCCGTCCTCTCTGAGGCGTCCGCCGGCGGGGTTCCGGTCGTCGACCTCGCGCAGGCGGGCCTGCCTCTCGCGTCCGCGGCCGCGCGCCTCGCCGCCGGAGCCGGGGCCGAGCCGGGCCGCGTCGCATACGGCCGGCCGAGCGCCGCCGAGGAAAGGCTCGCGGCCTCCCCCGAGGTCGCTCGATGAGCGCGCTCGCCGAGTCCGTCACGACGCGCGACGCGGAAGCCGTCGACCTCGACGCGATCGCGGCTCTCGAGGGAGCCGCCTTCCCGATCCCGTGGAAGCGCGAATACTTCGCGGTCGAGATCGGCGCGGCCCACCGCCTCAACCGCGTCGCCGTCGGGCCGAAGGGCGATTTCGCGGGCTACGTCTTCTGCGCGTTCGCCGCAGGAGAGCTGCACGTCAACAAGATCGCGGTCTCGGAGCGGCACCGCCGCCGGGGCGTCGCCTCGCTCCTCATGGACGAGGTCCTCGCCTTCGCGTCGCGGACCGGCATCGAGGAGATCTACCTCGAAGTCCGCGTCTCGAATCGTCCCGCGCGGGCGTTCTACGCGGGCCTCGACTTCCGGGAGGCCGGCCGCAGAAACCGCTACTACCTGGACGGGGAAGACGCCCTCGTCCTGGTCCGGAGCATGAGACATTCGGCGCCTTGACGGCGGTCAGGGCGAGATTACAGACTCCCCGCCCCGGGGCACCCCGGGCACCAAAGACTGAGGAGGTGGCGATGACGTCCTTGACCGACGAGATCAAGCAGGAACTGGCTGGCCACAACGACGAGTTCCAATCCTTGCTCCGGAACCATCACGAACACGAACGGCGGCTGGCCGAGCTCGCGACGAAGACCTTCCTCTCCACGGACGAGGAGATCGAGGAAAAGCGACTCAAGAAGGAAAAACTCCACCTGAAGGACCGCATGGAAGAGATCGCGCGCGAACATCGCGCCCGGATCTCCGCCCACTAGGAACCCTGTTGGGAGAGCCGCCCTCGTCTCCCCCGCGGCGCGGGGTACGCCGGGGAATCTACGTGCTGCCCGCGCTCTTCACGGCCGGCAACATCCTCTGCGGTTACCTCTCCCTGGACGCCTCGACGCGAGGGGCCTTCGAGTACGCGGCGATCCTCATCTTCGTCGCGGGATTCCTCGACGGCGTGGACGGGCGCGTCGCCCGCATGACCGGAACGACCTCGGCATTCGGCGAGCAGCTCGACTCCCTCGCGGACGTCATTTCCTTCGGCGTCGCGCCCGCGTTCCTCGTCTACCGCTGGGGCCTCTCGGGGTTCGGCCGCGGAGGGCTCCTCGTCTCGTTCCTCTTCGTCGTCTGCGGGGCGTCGCGCCTCGCGCGGTTCAACGTCCAGATCCACGTCGTCGACAAGCGCCACTTCGTGGGGCTCCCGATCCCGTCGGCGGCCGGCGCCCTCTGCGGCCTCATCTGGGCCGTCCCCTCCGAATGGCTGACGGACTCCGTTCGTGCCGTTTTCCTCGCGGTCACGGCCGCGCTCGCGTTCCTCATGGTCTCGACGTTCCGTTACCGGTCGTTCAAGGACGTCGACCTGAAGTCGAAGCGCGGGCGTCTTTACTTCCTCCTGATCGCCGGCATCCTCGTGCTCATCTGGGGGCTCCGCCAGTACGCGCTCGCGGGCCTCCTCGTGACGTACGCCGCCTCGGCGCCCCTTGCCCGGCTCTCCGGACTGTTTCGGCGCCGTTCGGACACGCCCGCGTGACGCGAACGCCGCCCGGTCCCGGACTCGCGGTCGCGCTCGTCGAGCCGACGACGCTCCTCGGGAGGGACGTGAGGGCCGCGCTCAAGGAGCGCGCCTTTCCGGCGTCGAAGATCCACCTGTTTCATCAGGCCCCGCAGGACGGCGGGATCCTGACCAAGGACGACGAGGAGGTCGCGTTCGTGGCCCCGCTGACGCCCGACGCGCTCGAGACATGCGCGATTGCGTTTTTCTGCGGATCGGCGGCCGACACGGAGCGCTTCCTCGCCGCCCGGACGGACTCCTGCCTCGCGATCGATCTGTCCGGCGCGCGTGGCGCCGGACCGCTCGCCGTGCCCTCCGAGGACGGCGCGCCGCGGCCCCTGCCGCCGGGCAACGTCCTCGTCCTGCCGCATCCCGTCGCTTTCGTGCTCGCCGACGCGATCGCGACGGTGGATGCGCTCACACCGGTCACGGAGGCGACGGTCGCCGTCGACCGGCCCGCGAGCGAGCTCGGGAAGGCCGCGCTCGACGAGCTCTTCGCGCAGGCCGTCGCCCTCGCCGCCTTCCGGCCCGTCCCGAAGGACATCCTCGGCACCCAGGGCGCGTTCAACGCCTGGCGGCCGGCGGACTCCGACGCCTTCGAGGACCGCATCGCGCACGATGTCGCCGCGCTGCTCGGACGGCCGCTCCCGCTCGGCGTCCTCTCGGCGCGCACGGGCGTCTTCCACGGGCACTTTCTCAGGCTCGAGCTCCGACTCGGCGCCGACGCGCCGCCCACGGCGGCCGTTCTCGACGCGTTCCGGGCCAAGAAGGACGCCTTCGACGTCGTCGACCCCGAGAACCTCTCCGGGCCCGTCGAGTCGGCCGGGCGGGACGAGACGCTCGTCCTCGGGGTCGCGTCCTCCGGGAGAAGAGTGAGGCTCGCGCTCGCGGCGGACCACCTCCGCCGCGCCGGCGCGCTCCTCGCCGTGCGGCTCGCGGAGGAAGCGCTGCGCGCGGGGCGGATCGCGCCCTAGCGTCGCTTCGGGGGCGCCGTCACGGGGACCTCGACCTCCGCACCCTTGGTGACCTTGCCGTCCGGGGCCGTCAGGTGCCAGCTCACATGGACGCTCGGGTGCGCGCCGTCGACGCGGATCGGGCCCGAGAGGACCGCCTCTCCGGGCGCGAACAGATTCTCGAAGAGACGGCAGACGACCGCGCGGCTGGACGTCGTCGGGCGGAAGCCGTCCGCTTCCGACGTCAGCTGTTCGTAGCGGTCGAAATCGCCCGCGCGCACGGAAGCTACCGTGCCGCCCACGACGCGCAGCTGGACGTAGCTGTTGTAGTGCGAGAGGTCGGTCGGCGACGGTCCTATGTTCGTCGACTTGACGCTGATTTCCGCCCAGCCGTGCCCTGCCGCCCCGGGGACGACCTCGACCGAGAGGCGCGGCTCGAGCGCCCGGCCCGTGAGGAGCGCCCTCACGGCGGCGTATCCGAGCAGGAAGCCGTCGTTCGGGATGCCGCCGACGAGGAACACGCGGCCGAGATACGTCGGAGCCGTCCAGCGCGACGCAGTCGCGAGCGCGCGCACGCACTCACCCATCGTCGGGATCTGGAAGCGGGCCCATCCGCCGTCGGCCGCAAGCGACGAGCGTCCTCCGGCGCGGGGCTTGAACGTGTAGACCGTGCCTGGTTCGGACGAGAAGACCTGCTGCCCGAACTCGAAGTCGAGTCCGCGGTCCTCCGAGAGGTCGTCGATCCTGCCGTCCTGGAGAATCCGCCCCAGGAAGTCGTGCCCGTCGCCCGTGCGGCCGTAGCTGCCGAGGGCCATGAGGAGGCGGAACGGGATCGGGAAGGCGGCGACGGACTCCTCCGGCATCTCGCTCACGATCCGTCCGCCCAGCTCGGGACGCCGGCCGAACGCGAAGACGAGAGCCTCGTCGGCGGCGCCCTCGAGAGGCTTCCAGGCAGCGGGGTCGCCGGCCGCGGGAAGCGTCACGGACACCGGGGCCCCGCCGATCGACTTCTTGAGCGTCGCGAGCGCGGTCGCGAGATCCTTCGCCTGCTCGGGCGAGGGCCAGACGTGAACGTGGACCCCGGTGACGCGGCCCCAGCTTCCGGAATCGGCGAGGACCCGCGCGACGGCGCGGGACCATTCGGCCCCGACCTCGGCACCGCGGCCCGTGAGCGTCGAGGCGGCGCCGTCCTCTCCCATCAGGACGAGGACGATCGGCCGCTTCAGGGGCGTGGGCGGCGGAGGCGCCGGCGTGGCCCGGCCGTCCCGCCCGAGCGTCGCCGCGACGACATACAGGCGGGCGATTCCCATCGCGCCGAGGTCCGCCTCCGCGTCGTCGGGGACGAGTGCGGGAGCCTCCGAGAGGAAAAGCGCGTCCGCGCGCGGGGATCGGGGTCTCGGCGGCGGCGTGCCCCCGGGCTCGCCTCCGCGGCGACAACCGCCGAGAAGAACCACGGCCGCAAGAGACAGCGCGGCCACCCGGATCGCGGCGCGGAGGCCGCGGCGTCGGATGCCGCTGCTCACGGAGTCGATGATAGCGCGGGGAGCGTGAAGCCGATCACGAGGCCTCGCGTCGAGCCGGCCTCGGCGAACACCGCCCCGCCGTGCCGCTCGACGGTCCGCCGAACCGCGGCGAGGCCCATCCCCGAGCCGCGGGCCTTCGTGGAGAACGCCGGCTCGAAGAGGCGATCCGCGAGTCCCTCGGGCGCCCCCGGTCCGTCATCGGCACAGGCGAACCGCACTCCGGGAGCCCCGTCGGGCAGGCGGCTGTTCCTCGCGGAGAGGACGACGCAGCCGCCGCGCTCGGCGAGCGCCTCGGCCGCGTTCACGAGGAAGTTCGTGAGCGCGTCGCGCAGGAGGAGACGGTCGGCCGCGAAAGCCCGCAGGTCCGCCGCCGCCTCGACGGAGACCGCGAGGCGCTCGTGCGACCGGAAGTCGGCGGCGACCTCCTCGAGCAGCGCGCGCGCGGCCGTCGCGTCGAGGCGCTGGCGGTCGAGCGCCGCCGGATCTCCGAAGCGGCCGAGCCTCCCGATCCGCTCCGTGAGGATCCCGACCTGCCGCAGGATGTTCGACGAGATGTCCGCGAAGGCGCCCGGGGGCGCGTCGTCGCGGCGCCCCTCGAAGCGCCCGAGGCGCTCGGCAGCGAGGCGGATCGGCGTGAGCGGGTTCTTGATGTCGTGCGCGATCGCGCGCGCGGCGTCCACCCACGCCGCGAGCCGGTCGGCGCGCGTGAACTCGGTCAGATCCTCCAGGAGCAGGATCGCGCGTCCCTCCTCGCGCTCCTCCGGGAGGGTCACGATCGCCACCCGGAAGAGCCTACCCCCCGAGGGGCCGCCGACGGCGACGCGCGTCTCGAACGGAGACGGCCGCGAGACGGCCGCGTCGAGCGCCGCCCTCAGAGGCGCCCACTCGGACCCGCCGATCCGTTCCGCGAGGGTTCCGCCAGGCAGGACGTCGTCCGCGGCCTCGTTCGACAGAAGGACCGCGCCGTCGCGGCGCCGGAACAGGATCACGGCGGCGGTGAGGTTCGCGAGGAGGCCCACGGCCGAGGCGCGCTCGCGCGCGAGCGACTGCGTGCGCTCCTCGACGCGGGCCGACATCCGGCCGAACGCGTCGACGAGCCGCGCGAGGTCGGCGTTCTCCGGGCGCTCGAGCGGCGGCAACGTCTGCCCCTCGCCGACTTTTCCGGTCGCCTCGAGAAGATCCTCGAGAGGCTGGCCGAGAGCGAGGGCCGCGCGGCCTCCGAGGCCGAGCGCCGCCAGCGCGACGGCGACCGAGAGCAGGACGAGCCCGTCGGCCGCCGACCGAAGCGCCTCGTCCTCACCGACGACGACCGCGAGGACGTCGCGCCCGTCGCGGGAGAGCGCCTCGGCGGCCTCGACGACGCGGGGGGCCCCGGGCGTGTTCGTGCGCCGCGCCGCGACGGCCGACGGGTCGACCCTCCGCGAGTCCCTGCGCGACCGCGGCGGAGAGGCGTTCACGCGCGATCGCGGCCGACACGGGCAGCGCCCGCGAGGCCGCGACGAGCGTCCCGTCGCGATAGCGGAGAAGGTCCGTCCCGATGACGGCGGCGGCACGGTTCAGCTCCCCTTCAGGCGAGGTCGCGAGGCCCTCCTCGCCGCTCTGGAGGACGCGCCGTCCTTCCATGACGAGATCGCGCGCGCGGCGGCCGGTCTCCCGCGTCGCGTGGTTCGCGAGTGCGAGGCGCACGAGGACGACGCTCGCCGCGAGCGGCAGGGCGCCGAAGAGCACCACGAGCGCGACGAGCCGCGCGCGGAACGTGCCGAAAAACCTCGGCCCCGGGGCGCGTGGGCCGCCGCGAGAGGGCCGGAACGCGAACAGGACCGGCACGAGGAGGACGAGAGCCGCCTCACCGGCGGCCACCGACGCCCCGGCCGACGTCAACGGCGGATCCACGGGGGCCGCGAAACCCGCGAACCCGTCCGGAACCGACCTCACATGAACCCGCCGGGGGCCGTCGGCCGTCGCCACGACCCCGACGGCCTTGCCCTTGCGGCGCGCCGCCGCCAGGAGGGAGGGCGGCAGCTCGACGCTCTCGCCGCGCGGACCCGAGGGCCGGCCCGCCGCGTCCCACTCGAGCCGCTCGGCCGCCACGCGGTCCGGCACCTCGCGGGACGCGACCCAGGACAGGAGCGGATCGCGGTCCGCCTCGCGCGGCCACGCGACGTGCAGGAACGTCGCCGGGAACGCGGACGGGATCGTGACCGGCTGAACGGAGTCCGGCGCGCGGCTCCCGGGACGCATGACGCCGAACGACGACGTCGTCGCCTGAAGAGGGCTGCGGATCGTGAGCATGTCGCCGAGCGCCGGGAAGTCCTCGTCGGCACCGCGCACCCAGAGGGCGCGCGCGAGGTCGTCGTTGTGGGTCCGGTCTGCCGCCGGGAGCCAGGGCTCGAGCCTCGGGTCGCCGACCCGCGCCTCCCAGCCGGCGATCGACGTTCGGCGCGATTCGAGCGCGTCCCCCGCCGCCGCCCGTTCGGCTCTGAGAAGAGCCCGGTCGACGAAGCGCCTCCCCCCGTCCGCCAGCCCCGCGCCGAAGAGAAGGGTCGCCGCCGCGACGACGAAGACGGCCGTCGAGGCGCGGGCGAGAAGGTCGTCGCGCTCGGACGGAACCGCGCGATGCGCGAGCGACGCGGCCGCCAGGATTGCGGCGACGAGGCCGAACGGAGCCGCGAGCGGCCCGCCCGAGGCGACGAAGGAGCCTCCGGCGGCCGCGACGGCGAAGGCGGCGATCACTCCGTGGCGGCGCCGCGGCAGGAGCCGCGAGAGGAGCGCGGCCGATGCGAGGAGCCCGGCCGCGGAGAGCGCGACGAGGCCCGTCTGCTCCGCGAAGGCCGCCGCCCCCGCGGGGACGATGCTCATCCCCTCGAGCAGCGCGGGGCGCGCCTCACCCGCCCAGCGGCCCGCGAGCCACGGCAGGCAGGCGAGCGGCGTCCCGAGGAGCGCGGCGGAACCGAACCGCCCGGAAAACGGGCGGGCGCGCGTGAGCGCGCCCGCGACAGCGGCGGCGAGAAGCCCCGTGAGGAGGACGTCCGCCGGCGTCGCGAAGAGTCCGAGGACGGATCCGCCCGGCGGGATCGGCGCGTAGAGGCCCGAGACGCCGCGGGGCATGCCGAGGAGGAGGGCGAAGCGGGCGGCCGCGAGACCCGTCACGGGGCGGCGCACCACCGCGCCGAGCACCACGGCGAGGGCGCCGAACGCGAGGGCCGCGGGGAGCGCGCGCCGGCGCGCGACGTCGTCCGCCGCCACGCCGGAGGGCCGGGGCTCGACGAAGAACGAGAAGAGGCGGTCGCGGCCGCTGGCGGCGCGCAGCCTCAGGCGCAGGGGCGACGGTCCTCCCGGGAGGCGGAGGTACTCAATGAGGTCCGGGCGGATGATCCCCGTCGGGTAGCGCCGCGTCACGACGAGCGTCCCGTGCACGCCGTTCTCGCCGCGCGGCGAAACCCATCCCACGAAGACTCGCGTCACGTGATACGAGACGACGACGCCGCTCGTCGCGGCGCCGCGTTCGGCCTCGAGCCCGGCGGCCTCCCCCGCCCACGCGACGGGTCGTCCGGCCGGATCGAAGAAGACCGCCCCGAAGCCGCGCCCCGGCGGCAGGGCGTCGCCGAGCAGCGTGAAAAGGTGGGCGGGCCGGACCTCGGCGCCGCCTCCGTCCACGATCGACGAGAAGTCGCGCGAGGCCTGAAGGCGCTCGGCCGTGCCGCGCAGGTCCGTGAGGTCGCGCTCGAGCTGCGCCTGAGCTCCCGCGCGGAAGCCGTCGACCCGAGCCCGCACCGAAGCGGCATCGACGGAGCCGAGCCTCAGGGCGAGGGCCGCGACGAGGGCGAGGCCGGCGGCGGCCCCCGTCGCGACCGCGAGGCGGCGCCGGGGCCCGTCGCTCAACGGCGCATCGGGACGGGGATGCCGTTCTTCTGCGCGCACGCGAGGGCCTCGGGATAGCCCGCGTCCGCGTGGCGGATCACGCCCGTCCCGGGGTCCGTCGTGAGGACGCGCTCGAGACGGGCGGCGGCCGCATCCGTGCCGTCCGCGACGACGACCATTCCCGCGTGCACCGAATAGCCGATCCCGACTCCGCCGCCGTGGTGGATCGAGACCCACGTCGCGCCGGCGGCCGTGTTCAGCATCGCGTTCAGGAGAGGCCAGTCCGCGATCGCGTCACTGCCGTCGCGCATCGCCTCCGTCTCGCGGTTCGGCGAGGCAACCGACCCGCAGTCGAGGTGGTCGCGACCGATCACGATCGGCGCCTTCACGCGACCGCTTTTCACGAGCTCGTTGAAGGCGAGACCCGCCTTCGCGCGCTCGCCGTAGCCGAGCCAGCAGATGCGCGCCGGCAGGCCCTGAAACGCGACCCGCTCACCGGCGAGCGTGATCCAGCGGCGCAACCCGGCGTTCTCCGGGAAGAGGTCGAGGATCGCGCGGTCGGTCGCCGCGATGTCCGCGGGGTCTCCCGAGAGAGCGGCCCAGCGGAACGGTCCCTTGCCCTCGCAGAAGAGCGGCCGGATGTAGAGCGGAACGAATCCCACGATCTCGAACGCATTTGCGACGCCAGCCTCGACCGCGCCCGCGCGGAGGTTGTTGCCGTAGTCGAAGGTCACGGCTCCGCGGCGCTTGAGCTCGAGCATCGCCTTCACGTGGGCGCCCATCGACGCGATCGCGCGGCGCCGGTAGGCCTCGGGGTCGGCTTTTCTCAGGCGCAGGGCCTCGTCGTACGGGAGCCCGTGCGGGACGTAGCCGTTCAGCTCGTCGTGGGCGGACGTCTGGTCCGTGAGAACGTCGGGGACGATCCCGCGCGCGAGGAGGCGCTCGAGGAGATCCACCGCATTAGCCCGAACGCCGATCGACAGGGCCTGCTTCGCCGCCCGCGCCGCGAGGGCCCGGTCGATCGCCGCGTCGAGGCCGTCGATCCGCTCGTCAAGGTAACGCGTCGCGAGGCGCCTTTCGATCCGTTCCGCATCGACCTCGGCGACGAGGGCCGTCCCGTCGCACATCGTGACGGCGAGAGGCTGTGCCCCGCCCATCCCGCCGAGCCCGGCCGTGACGGCGAGGCGGCCGGAAAGCGAACCGTCCGCCGACGCGAGGTCGCGCCGCGCGGCCTCGGCAAACGTCTCGTACGTCCCCTGGAGGATTCCCTGGGTGCCGATGTAGATCCACGATCCCGCGGTCATCTGCCCGTACATCGTCAGTCCGAGCGCCTCGAGCCGACGAAATTCGTCCCACGTGCCCCATTTCGGCACCAGGTTCGAGTTCGCGATGAGGACGCGCGGGGCGTCCGGGTGCGTGCGGAACACGCCGACCGGCTTGCCCGACTGGACGAGCAGGGTCTCGTCGTCGCCGAGGCGCCGGAGCTCGCGGAGGATCGCCTCGAGGCACTCCGGGCTCCGCGCCGCCTTGCCCGACCCGCCGTAGACGACGAGATCCTCCCGGCGTTCGGCCACCTCGGGGTCGAGGTTGTTGAGCAGCATGCGGTAAGGGGCCTCCGTGAGCCACGATCGGCAGGACCTCGCCGTGCCCTTCGGGACTGCGGGGGGGGAGTAGGGAGGGGCGGCAGCGGGCGCGGACATGGTCCGGATGTTAGCGCCGCACGGCGGCATGACGCGTTGCACAATTTTCTCTTGACAGACATTACGCAACGCGTTATCTTGATCCCATGAGCGACGTGAGACGAATCGTCCGCTACCGAAACCGAAAGCTCTACGAGGCCAAGGAACGCCGCTTCGTGACGCTCGAGGACCTTGCCCGTGCCGTTTCGACGGGCGTCCGCATCGAGGTCATCGCGGCCGACACGGGCGAGGACATCACCGCCCGAGTCCTCTCCCGGGCCCTCGCGTCGGGCAAGTCGCCCGTCACGGCTTCCGCGGACACGCTCGCCCGGCTCCTCAGGGCCGGCAGCGAAGCCGCGGAGACCGTCGCGGGCGCGGTCGAGCGCGTCGGCGCCACCGCGGTCGCCGCGAGCCTGAGAAACGCGGCGCGCCCGGAGAAGCTCGGCCAGAAGCTCGAGCCCATCACCCGCAGGATCGAGGACGCGCGCCAGGACATCGAGAAGATCGTGGGCGGCCTCGTCGAGAAGGGCCGCGTGACCTGGGAGGAAGGGGCCCGCCTGCGCGACGACGTCGGCCTCGTCTTCCGCGAGGGTCTCGCCGACCTCACGGGCAGCGTCCGGGAGCTCGGCTCGCGTCTCGGCGGCCAGCCCGAGCTCGCCCGGGACGTCGCCGAGATCAAGACACGCCTCGCCCAGCTCGAATCGCTCGCCAAGAAGTCGTTTCCCGAAACCCCGCGCGAGCGCGCCACGGCAAAGCCCCGTCGCGCGTCCGCGTCCGCAACGCAGAGGAGGAAGAATCGATGAAGACCACGACCCGCAAGACGGCCCCGAAGCTCCCGTTCGCCGTCCCCGCCCCCGTCAAGAAGGCGCTCAAGAACGCCGGCACGGAGCTCGACCGCCTCGGCGCGCGCGCGAAGACCGCCGCCGTGAAGGCCGAGAAGAAAGTCCGCGTCGCCGCGCGCGACCTCGCGAAGACGGGCGAGACCATCCGGAAGGACCCGCGCGCGTTCGTCGAGGACGTCGTCGAGTCCGGCAAGGGCTTCGGTGAGAAGCTCACGAAGGACGTGACGGTCCGCGTGCAGAAGGCCGGAAAGGCGGCGGCTCGTCGCGCCGAAGGCGTCTCCAAGATGGTCGGCGACACGGTCGGCACGGCCGTCGAGAAGGGCCTGCACCGCCTGAACGTCCCGACGCGCGTCGAGCTGCGCACGCTCGCGGCCAAGGTCGACAGCCTCGGCCGGAAGATCGACACGCTCAAATCGAGAAAGCCGGCCGCGAAGGCCCGCCGCGCCCGCTGATCGGCCGGTCCAGGATCGGATACACTCGGGGCGCCCTTCGAAACGGCGCCCCTTTTTCATTTCAGAGAATGACCGTTCATCGCGAACGACCCGGGTTGCCGCCCGACCTGGCTTCGGGCGAGCGATTCCGTCCCTTCCCCTCTCCGAGCCCGAAGAAGCTCGGCCTCGTCTGCGCGGGCGGGGGCGTCACGGGAGCGATCTACGAAATCGGCGCCCTGGCGGCCCTCGAGGACCGCCTCGAGAACGTGTCGCTCACGGACTTCGACGTCTTCGTCGGCGTCTCGGCGGGCGCCTACATCTCGGCGCTGCTCGCGAACGGCGTCACGCCCGCTCTCCTCTTCCGGAACGCGACGCGCTCGGCCGGGACCCGGACCGACATCGACGACCTCGCGCTCTTCCGCGTGAACGTCGAGGAGATCGCGTCCCGCCTCGCGAAGGCGCCTTTCACGGTCCTGGACGCGGCATGGGACTTTTACAAGAACCGTCACGAGACGACGTTCACGGACCTCGTCCAGGCCCTCGGCCAGCTGCTGCCCTCGGGCATTTTCCAGAACGAGGGGCTCGAGGCGTGGATGCGGGGATGGCTCTCGAAGGAAGGGCGAACGGACGACTTCCGGAAGCTCGCGAAGTGCCTGAGGATCGTCGCCATCGACCTCGACTCCGGCAACACGGCCGCGTTCGGATCTCTCGGCCACGAGGACGTCCCGATCTCGAGGGCCGTTGCGGCGTCCTGTGCGATCCCGGGGCTCTACCGACCGGTGCGGATCAAGGGAGTCGATTACGTCGACGGGGGGGTCAAGAAGACCGCCCACATCTCGCTCGCGCTCCGCGAGCGCTGCGGGCTCACGGTCTGCGTGAACCCGTTGGTTCCCGTCCGCTTCCATCCGAGCGACACGAATGGCCACGGAGCCGGCTCTCTCCGCCGGCGCGGCCTCCCGACGATCCTGGACCAGGTCTTCCGGGTGACGCTGCACTCGCGGCTGAAGTACGGGCTCAGCCGCTACCGGCGCGAGGCGCCGGCGGCCGACGTCATCGTGTTCGAGCCGCGGCCGGAGGATCTCCCCCGCTACATGCGGAACATCATGCGCACGTCGGGGCGCATCCGCATCGCCGAATACGCGTACCGCTCGACGATGGCGACGCTCGACGCGGACTTCAGGCGTCTGCAGAAGGTGTTCGCGCGCCACGGGCTCGTCCTGAGGCCGGCCTGCGCGCGCGATCTTTCGCGCGTGAAGCACCGCCCCGAGCGAGCGGGCGACCCGCTTCCGGCCCGCCTCGCGGCGTCGCTCGCGGCCCTCGAGGCGGATCTCGAGCGCCGAAGCGCGGCCCGCGGCCGCTGATCCCGGCCCGTCACTCTCCCGTGAAGACGTTCCCGCGGCGCGAGAGGCGCGAGTCGATCATCGTCTGGAGCGTCGAACGCACGTGGTCGGCGAACTCGTTGACGATCATCGGGCGGTCGGCGACCTCGGGCCCGTGGTTGAACGGGATCGGCTTGCCGACGTCGATCCACCACTTCGTCGGGAGCGGGATCACGCCGAGAGGGCCGAGCGCCGGGAAGAACGGCGTGATCGGGAAGTACGGGAGGCCGATCGGGCGGCCGATCATGTCCATGCGGAAGAGGTTCGGATAGATCTCCTCGGCGCCGACGACGGTGACCGGGATGATCGGCGCGCCCGTGCGGAGCGCGAGCCGAACGAAGCCGCCGCGCCCGAAACGCGCGAGCCGGTAGCGGTCGCGGAAGAGCTTTCCGACGCCCTTGACGCCCTCCGGGAACACGCCCACGAGTTCGCCGCGGTTCAGGAGCCTCTCCCCGTTCTCCGGGCAGGCCCGGACCTCGCCCTGGTGCCTGAGCCACGGCTGCAGGAAAGGCAGGGTCGTGAACATGTCGAGGATGAGCATCCGCGCGTCGCGGTGCGCCGGATGCTCACGCATGATCCCGTGCTTGACCATCGCGCCGTCCCACGGCAGGACGCCCGAGTGGTTCACGACGAGGAGCGCGGGGCCGTGCTGCGGGATGTTCGCGACGCCGGAGAGCGTCACGCGCCACCAAACGGTGTAGAGGAAGTCGTAGAGCTCGTGCCACGGTTTGGCGGCCGCCTCGTCGTACCCGAAGTCGTCGAGCGCGACCGTCCGGTTTCGGTGCCGGAAGAGGTTCCAGAGGTCGGCCGCGGCGCGCGGCCCCTTCAGCTCGGGGTGCGCGTCCAGGAAGCGCGCCGCTTCTCCGAGCAGCGCGTGCACGAGGTCGTCTTCCTTCTTCGGGAGAAGGGAGGGGGCAAATCCGCCCGAAGGCTCGGGCGCCTCGGAGACGGGAACGAAGGGCTTGATCGGGACCGTCCGGTGCGCACTCACGACGCGGCCTCCTTGTGGGGAGCCCGGTGCACGCGTCGCGGGTGGACCCGGCGCTCGTAGGCGAAGTCGGCGGCCTTCGAGGCTTCGGCCAGGACGTCGAAGTCGACGAGCCGGCCGTTTCCGAACCGGGCGCGAGCCGTCTCGAGCACGCAGTCCAGCGTCGTGCGCCGGGGCGCGAAGCCGAGCGCCTCCCGCGCCTTGTCGTTCGAGACGACGCAGAGATAGCGCAGATAGTGGGCGTGCACTCCCGGCATGACGCCGACGCCGGCGAGCCACGCGGCCTCGTAAAGCCCGTAGGCGAGGCCGTGCGGAACCGGGATGCCGAACGAGCCGAAGAACAGGCGCACGGTCGAGAGCGGAAGGATCCCCTCCGGGGCCACGTTGAAGACGCCGCGGACCTCCGGGCGGTCGAGCGCATGCAGGAGCGCCTGGACCGCGTCGTCCGGGTGGAGAGCCTGGACGAGCGGGTCGTAGCCCATGAGAGTCCACGCGACGGGCGAGGCGAAAAGCTTCGCCCGGTAGTCGCGCACCTCGGGGGACAGGAGCGGCACGAAGCGGAGAATCTGGACGGCGGTCTCGGGATGCCGCCTCACGTGCTCGCGCGCGTGCGACTCGGCCTCGACGAAGTCCCTCACGAAACGGTCCTGCGGATCCGGCCGGAGCGGGTGGTCCTCGGTCAGGAAGTTCGGGTTGTCGCCCCGCGCGCCGTAGACGAGCGAGGTGGACCCGAGGATCACACGCGGGACCTTCGCCTCGCCCGCGGCCGCGAAGACGTGGAGGGCGCCGATCGAGTTCAGCTCGTGGGCGTACGTCGCCTGGTGCGACGGGCTCCTGAGCTGGGCGAGATGGACGATGACGTCGGGCTTCTCCTCGAGGAGGAGCTTGTAGAGCGTCCCGTCCGCGAACGGCAGGTTCAGGTCGAGGAAGCGGTGGCGCACCTCGCCCGGCATCTCGGCGGGCGGGACGAGGTCGAAGACGACGACGTCGCGGCCGCCGCGCAGGAGCAGGGACCGGACGAGCCGGGCCCCGAAGAAGCCGGCGCCTCCGGTCACGACGATCTTCGCCCGCGGTGCGGCCACCCGTTCCGCCCTCGGGAACGTCACGATCCGCCCGCCGCCGCTCCTGCGGGCGCGAGGCGAGCGCGGTGCCGTCTCCACCATCCTGCTTTTCCTACTTCTTCCGCGCGGCCTTCTTCGCGGGCCGCGACCGGAGCGCTGCGAGCTCCTTCTCGAGCTCGGCGACGCGGGCCTCGAGCCGGTGGAGGTCCTTCTTCGTGACGACGTTCATCGCGCGGAGGCCCTCGGCGACCTTCTTGTCCACCTCTTCCTTCGCCGCGACGCCCTTCTTGAGGATCTCCACGAACGCCGGGTTCGCCATCAGATTGTTCGAAACCTCGGTCAGGAAGCTCTCGCCCCGGGCCCGTATCTGGTCGAAGAGGGAATCGCCCATTTCGCTCGCCTTCCGCGGAGCGCCGCTCGTCCGGCGCCACCTGCTAGAGTGACCGATTATGTCCCTTTTCCGAGGGAAGGAGGAATTCCGGGCGGGCGCCGCCTGACCGCGGCAGGCCCGTGAGCGCGCCCGACCTCCGAAACACCCTCGCGTCCCGGACCGTCCTCGTCGTCTCGGGGAAGGGCGGCGTCGGGAAGACCACGGTCGCCGCCGCGCTCGCCGCCCTCGCTGCGCGACCGGACCGCTCGGTCCTGCTCGTGTCGACCGACGGACGCGGCGACGCTCCCGCGCTCTTCGGACGCGAGGACCGCGGATACGACGAGGCGCCGCTCGCGCCGGGACTCCGCACGATCACGACGGACTTCGACGCGCTCCTGACGGACTTCGTCCACGCCGTCGCCCCGGTGCGCCTCCTCGGGGACCGCATGCTCGCCCTCCCCGTCTTCCGCTTCTTCACGCGCGCGACGCCCGGCCTTCCCGACCTCCTCCTTCTCGGGAAGATCCGCGAGATCCTGAAGCGGACGCGCGGGACGGCGAAGGAGCCGAGCTACGACCTCGTCGTCCTCGACGCGCCCGCCACGGGCCACGCGCTCTCCCTCCTCGCGCTCCCGCGCACGATCCTGAAGACCGTTCCCGCGGGCCCGCTGCGCAAGCTCGCCCTCGACGTCGACGCACTCCTCTCCGACCCGGCGAAGACCGCGCTCGTTGCCGTCGCCGAGCCGGCCGAGCTCGCGGCCACCGAGACCGAGGAACTCGTCGCGGGCGCGAAGAGCGCCGCGGGCCTCTCGACGGCGCTCGTCGTCGTGAACCGGGTCGGACGGGGAGGAAGAGAGGAGATTCTGCTGAAGAAGGAGACGGGGATCCCGCTCGTCGAGATTCCTGAGATCGACGACGACGCGGCCGAAGAGGACGAGGAGACAGAGAGAGAGAAAGAAAGAGAGGAAGAGAAGATTTCTTCGAGTGGTCCCGTGCGGCGGGGATCCGAAGAGCGTGGGGGCCGGGTCGCCGCAGCAGCGTCGCCGTTCTTTTCGGCTTTTCTCACCACCTTCGAAGAAAATCTTCAATTGCCCGAGCCCTCGCGCTCCTCCCGCCCGAAGCGCTCCGGCCGCGCCTCCGCTCGGGACCCTCTGAGCAAATCTTTCTCCTCTCCTCCTCCTTCTTTCTTTCCTCCGAACCAGCCGCATCTCGACCTCGCCCCCTGGCTCGACGGCGAGAAGTTGATCGTCCTCACGGGCCCCGGGGGCGTCGGAAAGACGACGCTCTCGGCCGCCGTCGGCCTCGCGGCCGCGCGCCGCGGGCGCGCCGCGCTCGTCCTGACCGTGGACCCCGCGAGGCGGCTCGCGCAGGCGCTCGGTCTCGATGCCGCCGACACAAAGCGCGGAGAGCCGGTCGCGGTACGCGTGCCGGGGCTGCCGCGTGGCGGGAGCCTGCGCGCCTTCCAGATCGACCCGAAGGCGACGTTCGAGCGCCTGCTCGCGCGCGTCGCGAGCCCGGAAGCGCTCGCGCGCATCCACGGGAACCGCCTCTATACGGGCCTCGTGGACTCGCTTCCCGGCGTCCTCGAGTACATGGGGGTGGAGGCGCTGCACGAGCACGCCGCCGACCCCGGCGTCGACCTGATCGTCCTCGACACCCCTCCCGCGGCGCGGGGTCTCGACTTCCTCGCGGCGCCCGCGCGTCTCGTCGAGCTCCTCGAGAACGACGCGCTGCGCTTTTTCCTCCGCTCGGACAGCCTCCTCGGCAAGGCCCTCTCGGGCGCTTCGCGCGGTGGCGCCGCCCTCCTGCGCGCGGCGGACAAGGTTCTCGGGTTCGGCTTCCTCGCGGACCTCGCGGACTTCTTCCGCGCCTTCGACGGGCTCTACGACGGCTTCCGGGTCCGCAGCGCCGAGGCCGCGCGCCTCCTCACGCGGGGCCGGTTCCTCGTCGCCTCGTCGGCCGACGCGTCGTCCCTCGGGACCGCCTCCGAGGTCGCCTCCCGCCTCGAGGCGCGCGGCGCGGCGGCCGGACTCCTCTTGAACCGCGTGGCGGAGAAGCGGCGCAGGACCCTGACGCTCCCCGCCGGCCTGGCCGCTCTTCCCGCGCGCGCGTTGCTCGAGAGCTCGGCGTCTCCCGACGACCTCGTGTCCGCGCTCGCCGACGCCCTCCTGAGCTGACGCTCAGCCGAGCGCGGAGAGGAGAGTCCCGAGGCCGGCGAGAGCCACCCGCGCCCCTTCGATCGCGGGCGCCGCCGCGCGGTCGCGCTCCCAGAACGGCACGCGCGCGCGCAGGACCCGGTGCAGCTCCTCGAGCGGCGGCGACGACACGAGCGGACGCCTCAGGTCGAGCGCCTGAGAGGCCGCGAGAAGTTCGATGGCGAGAACCGTCTCGAAAAGCTCCACGTTGCGCGCGAGCTTGCGCGCCGCGATCGGGCCCATCGACACGTGGTCCTCCTTGCCCGCGGACGTGGGGATCGAGTCCACGGACGCCGGGAACGCGTTCGCCTTCGCCTCCGAGACGAGCGCCGCCGCCGTCACGTGAATCATCATGAGTCCCGAGTTCAGGCCTCCGTCCCGCACGAGAAACGCGGGCAGGTCTCCCGAGAGCGACGGGTTCACGAGCCGCTCGACGCGCCGCTCCGAGATCGACGCGACGTCGGCCGTCGCGGCGGCGAGGAGGTCGCAGACGAGCGCGACGGGCGCCGCGTGGAAGTTCCCTCCCGAAACGAGCTCGCCCGCCTCGGCGAAGACCATCGGGTTGTCCGTCGCGGCGTTCATCTCGATCTCGAGAACGCGCCGCGCGTGGGCCGCCGCGTCCCGCGCCGCACCGTGCACCTGCGGCATGCAGCGAAGCGTGTAGGCGTCCTGCACGACGCCGCAGTTACGGTGGCTCTCGCGGAGCGGCGAGCCCGCGAGGAGGGCGCGGAGGTTCGCGGCCGACGCGACCTGGCCCGGGTGCGGCCGCGCCGCGTGGATGCGCGGGTCGAAGGCAGCGTCCGTCCCCTTGAGGACGTCGAGCGTCAGCGCGCCGACGAGGTCCGCGGCCTTCAGAAGCTCCACGAGGCGCCCGAGCGCGAGGGCTCCGAGCGCCGTCGTGAGCTGCGTCCCGTTGATGAGCGCGAGCCCCTCCTTCGCCTCGAGGACCGCGGGCGAAAGGCCCGCCTCCCGCAGCGCGTCGGCGGACGGCATGCGCCGGCCGCGGAATTCGGCCTCGCCTTCCCCGACGAGCGCGAGCGCGAGATGCGCGAGCGGCGCGAGGTCGCCCGAGGCCCCGACGGAGCCCTGCTCCGGGACGACGGGATGGACGCCCGCCTCGAGGCACGCGAGGAGGAGCTCGAGCGTCGAGCGGCGGATCCCCGAGAAGCCCTTCGCGAGGCAGTTCGCGCGCAGGAGCATCACCGCGCGGACGGCCGTCGCGCCGAGCGCGGCGCCGGTCCCGGCGGCGTGGCTGCGCACGAGATTGAGCTGGAGCTCGCCGAGCTTCTCGCGCGGAATGACGACGTCGGCGAATTTGCCGAAGCCCGTCGTGACGCCGTAGACGACGCGGTCCTCCGCGACCGCGCGGTCGATGACGGCCCGCGCCGCGTCCACGCGCGCGGCGGCGCGCGGGGCGAGCGCCGCCGCGGCTTCGCCGCGGGAGACGAGAGAGAGTTCTTCGAGTGAAAGAGAATCCCCATCGAGAAGAACGGTCGGTCGCACGGTGAGACATTGTGCACCGGGAAGCGCACCGGAAAACGAAACCGGGGATTTTCTTAGAAGGTGAAAGGGGCGCCGGGCCGGTCGAGTGACCGCCCGGGCGCCACCCTCGCCGCGGCCCCACTCACACCTTCTGAGAGATCTTCTCTCCTCTTCTTCTTCTTCTCTTAAGCAAGAGTATTCCTCTCTTCCTCCGGTACAATCCGCAAGTGACACACATCAAGGGCTCCGCCCTCGCCATCGTCGGCGGGCAGTGGGGAGACGAGGGCAAAGGCAAGGTCGTCGACCTCATCTCGCCGTCGTTCGACCTCGTCGCCCGTTATCAGGGTGGCCACAACGCCGGCCACACCGTCAAGTTCGGCGACCAGCACTTCGCGCTCCGCCTCATCCCCTCGGGCATCTGCCGCCCGGGCGTCACGAACGTCGTCGGCAACGGCCTCGTCATCGATCCGCGCGCGATGCTCTCCGAGATCGACAGCCTCCGCGCCGCCGGCGTCCGCATCGAGGAGAACCTGCTCGTCTCGGACCGCGCCCACGTGATCCTCCCGACGCACGCGCTCCTGGACGGAGCGCGCGAGAAGGCGCTCGGCGGCGCGAACATCGGGACGACCTCGCGCGGCATCGGCCCCGCCTACGAGACGAAGGCGAACCGCACGGGACTGCGTATGGCGGACCTCGTCGACCCCGAGCGCTTCCGGGCCCTGGCGCGCCCCGTGCTCGAGCATCACGACGCCGTCCTCTCGCACTTCTACGGCGTCGAGGGCGCCCCGATCGAGGAGACGCTCGCGACCTACGTCGAATGCGGGAAAAAGCTCGCGCGCTTCGTCACGGACACGAGCGCCTGGCTGAACGCGCGGCTCGCGACCGGCGCGAAGCTCCTCTGCGAGGGCGCGCAGGGCGTCATGCTCGACGTCGACCACGGAACCTACCCGTTTGTGACGTCCTCGTCCTGCGCCGCGGGCGGCGCCTGCACGGGGCTTGGGATCCCGCCCTCGGCGCTCGGCGCCGTCGTCGGAGTCATGAAGGCCTACACGACGCGCGTCGGCTCCGGGCCGTTCCCGACGGAGCTCCACGACGAGACCGGCGAGAGGATCCGGACGCGCGGGAACGAGTTCGGCACCGTCACGGGGCGGCCCCGGCGCGTCGGCTGGTTCGACGCGGTCGTCGCGCGGACGTCCGTCCGCGTCTCGGGCCTCGACGGCATCGCGCTCACGAAGCTCGACGTCCTCGACGAACACGACGAGATCCGGATCGCGACGGGCTACACGATCGACGCCAGCGCCGTCGGCGAGATTCCCGCGCGGGCGGACCACTACGAGAAGGCGCGTCCCGTCTACCGGACGTTTCCGGGCTGGAAGACGTCCACGGCGGGGATCGAGACGTGGGACGCGCTCCCGGCACGGGCGCGCGAATACGTCACGGCGCTCGAGGAGATCGTCGGCGCCCGGGTCGTCATCCTGTCGACCGGCCCGAAACGCGAGGAGACGATCCTCCGCGGAGGCACGATCCTCGACGCCTGGCTCAAGAACGTCCCCGTTCCCCAGCGCGGCTGACTTTCCCTCGGACGCCCGGGCCGTCGGATAGACTCACTCCTCCCGTTGGTGCGGGCCGTTAGCTCAGTCGGTTAGAGCACCTGCCTTTTAAGCAGGGGGTCGTCGGTTCGAGTCCGACACGGCTCACCATTTCTTCTTCGACCCATTGCTCCCGTTCGAGGCGAACCGTCGTGTCCGCGTGGCGTAGGATCTGCCCGGTAGCGGCCGGCGGGAAGGCGACCCGTGGCCGGAGGACGGGAAATGGTCATCTCACCGGCGAAACGCAGTCTCCGCCTGCGCGCGGCGGCCGAGGCCTTCGAGGTCCTCCGCGCGGGCGGGAGCCCGAAGATCTCGAACGCCGAGCTGCTCAAGCACTCCGTGAGGAGCGACCACGAGCCCCACCCGCGCGTCGTGCGCGAGGTTCACCAGGCTCTCAAGGAGGCCTTGGCCGCGCGGCCCAGGGCCCAGCCGTCGGTCCTGAAGAAGATCTCCGGCGTCTTCACGCGAAATGCCCCCAAGGCGGAGCCGAGCCTCGACGAGATCGTCCGCCGCTTCGAACAGGCGTTCGTCCTGCCCGACTGACGCGGCGCGCCGCGCCCTAGAAGGGCGAGGTCCCGATCTCCCCCTCCACGTACACGTCGAGGTAATACCAGCAGTGGCAGCCGTCGCCGCAGAAGATGAGCCACGAGACGTCGTTCTTCGCGACGCTCTGCCCTTCGTCCTTGTGGCTCGTCATGAACCAGTTCGTGCTCCCCGCCCCGCGCGTCAGGACCCACGAATGGAGCGTCCAGCCGTTCTTGAGCGAGACGGTGAAGTGATCGGTGCCCTTGTCCCCTCCCGCCGGATCCCAGGGCCCCGTGTAATGCGTGCAGATTCCCGTCGGGCCGCCTCCCCAGTCGTAGCAACGGTCGTCGTCGCTCTCGGTCGAGACGTTGCGCGCGACCTTGCTGAACGGCAGCCTCCGTACTTCGTGGCCGGCGCGATACGTGACGAAATCGCTCGTTCCGGTCCCAACCGGCTGCTTCACCCGCAGGATCGCCGGCTGCGTCGCGGCCGTCTTGAGCGCAGGATGATCCGCGGGGATCGTCCCGGCGACGCCTGTCGGCGACCATTGCAGGCCCCCGAGGGGAATCTCGGCCCCGTTCTGCGAAAGAACGAGGGTGAACTGGCCCGGCGCGCTCCCGAACCCGCACCCCTTCACGAGAACGCTGCCGCCCGGCGTGATGTTCGAGAACGGAAAGACAGACTCGATTTTCGGAGCCGGGCAGGGCACCGCCGTCGGCACGGGCGTCGAGGCGATCTTCTTGAACTTCTGGAACTCGGCGCCGATCGCGCGCAGGCTCGCGTCCGCCTTCGCCTTCTCGCGCGCGCGCAGCGAGGCGGTCGCCTCGGCGAGCGTCGCGCCCTGGCCGCCGGGCGCCTTCGCGGCGAAGTCGGGCTTCGGCTTCCGGTTCGCCGCCGCGACGAGCTCGCGCTTCGTCGTCTTCCGGCCGTCGGGCAGGAGGATGGCCGCGTCGTCCGGCAGCGCACTGAACTTCTGCTTCGCCTGCGCCTTCGAAAGGCCCTGGAATTCCGCGAGGCGCACGGGTGCACGAACGGGCGCGTCCGCCGCGAGGGCCGCGCCCGAAGAGCCGGCCAGGATCGCGGCGACGACGAGTGCTTGAGTCAGAGTGGGCTTCATCCGGATCCTCCGCGGCTCGAACGATAAGACGCGCGGGCCGTGCGGGCGACATAGACCGCCGGAGCCGTCCCGGCGGATCGCGGCAAAAGCCGTTAGAATCCGCCGTTCCTCGGGTGCCCCCATCGTCTAGCGGCCCAGGACGCCACCCTTTCAAGGTGGAGATCGAGGGTTCGAATCCCTCTGGGGGTACCATTCCTTCCGGCTCTCCCCCCTTTCATCTGCATCAGGCGCTTGCGCGCCCGCGCGGCGGTAAGGTCGGAGGACCGTCTCCTGAAGGAGGGCTGGCTCACATGCCGCTCACAGTTGCCCGTCTCGCCATCGCCCTGACCGCGCTTCTCGCCGCCGTTCCGGCGGCCGCGCAGGCCCCGCCGTCTTCCAATCCGTTCTTCGAGGAGTGGAAGACGCCGTTCGGGATGCCGCCATTCGACCGGATCAAGGCCGAGCACTTCAAGCCGGCGTTCGAGGCCGGGATCGCCGAGCGGAAGAAGGAGGTCGAGGCCATCGCCTCGAACTCGGCGGCACCCACGTTCGCGAACACGGTCGAGGCGCTGGAGAACGGCGGACTCGCCCTCGCGAAGGTGAGCGACGTCTTCTTCACGCTCACGGGCGCCGACACGAACGACGCGCTCCAGGCGATCAACAAGGAGGTCGCGCCGAAGCTCTCGGCGCTGCGCGACGACGTCCTCCTGAACGAGAAGCTCTTCGCGCGGGTCCGGACGGTCTGGGAGGCGCGCGCGACGCTCACGCTCACCGTCGAGCAGAAGAAGCTCCTCGAGGAGACGTTCAAGGACTTCGTCCGCGGCGGCGCGAACCTCGCGCCCGAGAAGAGAAAGCGCTTCCGCGAGATCAACCAGGAGCTGTCGGCGCTGGGCCTGAAGTTCGCGGACAACCTCCTGAAGGAGACGAACGGGTTCCGGCTCGTCGTCGACCGGAAGGAGGACCTCGCCGGACTTCCCCCGGCGCTCGTCTCGGCCGCGGCCGACGCGGCGAAGGCCGAGAAGCTCGAAGGAAAGTGGGTGTTCACGCCTCAGGCGCCCTCGATCTTTCCGTTCCTGACGTTCGCCGAGAACCGGGACCTGAGAAAGAAGATCCTCGACGGCTACACCTCGCGCGGCGACCACGGCGACGCCCTCGACAACAAGACGACGCTCTCGAAGATCGCCGCCCTCCGCTCCGAGCGCGCGCGCCTCCTCGGCTACAAGACCCACGCCGACTTCGTCCTCGAGGAGAACATGGCGAAGACGCCGGCCGGCGTGTACGGCCTCCTGGACCGGGTCTGGCCCGCGTCGCTCCACGTCGCGAAGAAGGAGGCGGCGGACCTCCAGGCCGCGATCAAGGCCGACGGAAAGGACTTCGCGCTCGAGGCCTGGGACTGGCGGTACTACTCCGAAAAGGTCAGGAAGGCCCGCTACGACCTCGACGACCAGGCGCTTCGCCCGTACTTCCCGATCGACCGGGTGCGCGAAGGAGCCTTCTACGTGGCGAACCGCCTGTACGGCCTCACGTTCACCGAGCGGAAGGACGTGCCGAAGTACCACCCCGAGGTCCGCGTCTTCGAGGTCCGGGATGCCGACGGCTCGTTCCTCGCCCTCTACACGGCCGACAACTTCCCGCGCCCGGGCAAGCGGAGCGGCGCGTGGTGCGGCCGGATCCGCCCCTCGTGGGTCCGCGACGGAAAGGACGTTCGACCGATCGTCACGAACGTCACGAACTTCACCCGGCCCGCCGGCGACGCCCCCGCCCTCCTTTCTCTCGAGGAGGTGCGCACCCTCTTCCACGAGTTCGGCCACGCGATCAACGGGTTCGTCTCGCGCGTCACGTACCGCTCCATGGGCCGCAGCGCGCGGGACTACGTCGAGCTGCCGTCCCAGATCATGGAGAGCTGGGCGCTCGAGCCCGAGGTCCTGAACGTCTACGCGAAGCACTGGAAGACCGGCGAGACGCTGCCTCTCGATCTCGTGAGGAAGATCGAGAAGTCCGGGACGTACGGCGAGGGTTTCCGGACGACGGAGTACCTCGCGGCGTCGTACCTGGACATGGACTGGCACACCCTCCCCGAGCCGAAGGAGATGGACGCGACGGCTTTCGAGAAGGCCTCACTCGGGAAGATCGGCCTCATCCCGGAGATCGTCGTGAGGTACCGGAGCCCGTACTTCCAGCACGTCTTCGGGCCCGGCGGCGGCTACTCGGCCGGGTACTACGGCTACATCTGGGCGGACGTCCTCGTCGCCGACGCCTACGAGGCCTTCCGCGAGAAGGGGATCTTCGACAAGGCGACGGCGACGTCGTTCCGGAAGAACATCCTCGAAAAGGGAGGCACCGAGGACGCGATGACGCTCTACAAGCGCTTCCGCGGACGCGAGCCTTCCGTCGAGCCGCTTCTCTTCAAGCGGGGTCTCGCCGAGCCGAAGCCGTAGGGGCTGACCGCGCCTTCGGAGCTATCCTCTGCCCACCGGAGGCGATCGCGGGACCACATCCTTTGACGGTCCCGACGCCACCCCGCAAAGGGCGCCTTCGGACGGAGGCCGGTGGAGAGAGACGCTTCGAAGGACGACGCGCTCTTCCTCGAAGGCGCACGCCGCGCCCTCCTCGTCCTGCGCGACTGCGCGGGCGCAGAGGGATTCCTGGCTTCGCCGACCGACCGCTTGAACTACAGGCGCGTCTGGAGCCGCGACGGCGCGGTCCTTTCTCTCGCCGCTCTGCTCACGGGTGACGGTGACCTGATCGAAACCGCACGCCGGACGTTCCGGCTGCTCGCCCGGCACCAGGGGGCGCACGGCGAGATCCCCAGCTACGTCGACCCGGTGTCGGGCCACGCCCACTTCGGAGACACGGCAGGCCGGGTGGATGCCGACCTCTGGTTCGTGATCGGCTGCGGCGAGGTCTGGCAGGAGACCGGCGACGACGCGTTCCTGGAGGACCTGCGGCCGAGCCTCGAGCGCGTGCGGTTCCTCCTCGGCGCGTGGGAGTTCAACCAGCGCGGCCTGCTCTATGTCCCGCTGACGGGGGACTGGGCCGACGAGTACCTGCACAACGGGTACGTGCTCTACGACCAGCTGCTCTACCTCCAGGCGTTGAGAGTCCTGGCCCGGATCCGTCACGCTCTCGACGGCAAGCCGGATTCGGCTCTCGAAGCAAAGATAGCCAGCCTCCTCCGCCTCCTCCGGGCGAACTACTGGTTCGGCGACGAGCAGCCGGCCCGCGAGGACGTCTACCATGAGGTCCTGTTCGAGAAAGGGAGGAAGGCGTCGGGGCGCCGCGCCGGCCGCTACTGGATGCCGTCCTTCTCGCCGAGCGGCTACAGCTACCGGTTCGACGCGTTCGGCAACGTCCTCGCCTCGCTCCTCGACCTCGCCGACGACGCCCAGCGCCGCGCGGTGGACGACTTCATCGCGAACGACCTCGTCCGCCGCGACCTGCCACTTCTGCCGGCCTTCCACCCCGTCATCGAGCCGGTCGACCAGGACTGGGGCGAGCTCCAGGTCATGTTCTCGAACAGCTTCAAGAACAGGCCGTACGAGTACCAGAACGGCGGACTCTGGCCGATGATCACCGGTTTCTACGTCGCGGACCTCGCGCGGCGCGGGCAGGAGGAGCGGGCCCGGTTCCATCTCGAGGCGATCCACCGGGCCAATTCGCTGGAGATGAACGGCGCAGGCTGGTCGTTCCCCGAGTTCGTGCAGGGCCAGACCCTCGCACCGGGCGGCACGCGCGAGCAGGGCTGGAGCGCGGCCGCCGCCCTGATCGGCCACCACGCCCTGCGCGGCGCGAGCGTCTTCCGGATCCGGGCCTCGCCCGACGAGCGGCGCCCCGGACCCCGGGCCGGCGACCGTCCCTTTCTTCCGCGCTGAGCCGGTTGCATCATGTCGGCGGGACGAGCTCCGGGCTTCTAATCGCCACAATCGGAGGGCAAAGATGGACCGCACGGCGGACGGGCGCGCGAAGGCAGCCGCGTCGGCGGACGCCGCGCTCGTCGAGGCGGCCCGAGGCGCGCCCGCGGCCTTCTACCAGTTCCGCCTGACGCCCTCCGGGGCGTACGCGGTCCCGTTCGCGTCACCCGACTTCCTGAAGCGCCTCGGGCTGGAGCCCGGAAGCCCCGAGGAGACGGCCGCCCGCTTCTTCTCCCACGTCCGCCCCGACGACCTGGGCGGCATCCGCGACGCGATCGCGCGTTCCGCGCGCACGCTCGAGACCTTCGCGCACGAGTTCCGCTACGTTCACCCGAAGGCAGGCGAGATCTGGGTCGAGGCCCGATCGAATCCCCGCCGGACGCCGGACGACACGCTCCTGTGGGACGGTGTCATCACGGACATCACCGATCGCCGGGCGGCCGAGGCCGCGCTTCTCGAGAGCCAGGAGCGCTTCCGCGCGATTTTCGAATCCGCGCCGATAGGCGTCGCGCAGGCGGATCCCGCGACGGGCCGGTGGATCGCGGTGAACCCGAGAATGTGCGCAATCACGGGATACACGGCCGACGAGCTCCTCGCGAGGCGCGTCCCCGAGCTCACCCACCCGGACGACCGCGCCCGGGACTGGGAGCTCTTCCAGAAGGTCGTCTCAGGCGAAGCGCCGGAGTACCGCAACGAGAAGCGCTACGTGCGCAAGGACGGGACCGTCGCGTGGGTGAACGTGAACATGATCGTCCTCCGCGACGCCAACGGGAAGCCGACGCGGACGGTCGGGTTCATCGAGGACATCACGAAGCGCCGGGAGAACGAGGAGAAGGTCGCCCGGCTCCACGGCGAGCTGGAGGACGCTCTCGACTGGCAGAGGCAGATCTTCGAGGGCTCGCGCGACGCGGTCTTCCTGAGCGACGTCGAGGGCCGCCTCGTCGCGGTGAATCACGCCGCGGAGGAGCTGACCGGCTATTCCCGTGCCGAGCTCCTCGGGATGAGCATCCCGGATCTCCACGACGACGCCGACCTCGGGCCGTTCCGCGCGTTCCACAACCGCATCCTCGCGGGCGAGCGGGTCCTTTCGGAGGCGCCGGTTCGGCGGAAGGACGGCCGCAAGGTCGCCGTCGAGTTCAACAACTCCCGTGTCGAGATCCGCGGGGCCCACCTCGTGCATACGGTGGGCCGCGACGTCACGGAGCGGGCGCGGGCGACCCGCCGGCTCACGCTCCAGGCGGACATGGGGCGCGTCCTCGCGGAGGCTTCGAGCCTCGCCGAGGCCCTGCCGCGCATCCTCCGGTCCCTCGGCGAAAGCGAGGGGATGACGTTCGGCGCCTGGTGGGAGCTCGACGCCGAGACGGGCGCGCTCCGCTGCGCACACACCTGGCGCGCCGATGCCGCGCGCTGCACGGAGCTGGACGGCGCCACGCGCGCACTCGTGGTGAGACCGGGGCAGGGGATTCCCGGCGTCGTCTGGGCCTCGCGGCGCCTCTGCCACGAGCCCGCCCTCGACCGGTCCGACCACCCCCGCGCGGCCGTCGCGGCCCGCGCCGGTCTCCGCGCCGTGGTCGGATTTCCCCTCCTGCGCGACGACGCCGTCGTCGGGATCGTCGAGTTCTTCGCGCCCGAGATCGGCTTGCTCGACCCGGCCTTCGGTGCGAGCGTCGAGATGCTCGGCGGCCAGGTCGCTCTCTATCTCGAGCGCAACCGCGCCCAGGAGGCCTCGGCACGGTTCCTCGCGGCGAGTCCTGCCGTGATCTACGCGCTCCGGGTCGGCCCGGAAGGGTTCCGCGTCCTTTGGTTCTCCGAGAATATCCATGCGCTGACGGGGTACCCACATGCCGAGGTCCTCGCGACCGACGTGGACCGCTGGTGGAGAGAGGGCATCCATCCCGCCGACCTTTCGCGCGTCGTCGCGGCGAACCGGTCCGTTCTCGAGGCGGGCAACGCGACAGTCGAATTCCGCTTCCGACACAAGGATGGGGTCTGGCTCTGGATCCACGACGAAAAACGCGTCCTCGGCGATCCCGAGAAAGGCTCCAGCGAGGTGGTGGGGTCGTGGGTGGACGTGACGGCGCGCGTGAGGCTCGAGGAGCAGCTCCGGCAGGCGCAGAAGATGGAGGCGGTCGGCCAGCTCGCCGGCGGCGTCGCGCACGACTTCAACAACCTCCTCACCGTGATTTCCGGGAACTGCGATCTCCTCCTCGGGGCCACGGCCGCCGACGACCCGGATCGCGCGCCCCTCGTGGACATCCGGGCCGCCGGCGATCGCGCCGCGAACCTCACGCGCCAGCTCCTCGCGTTCAGCCGCAGGCAGATCCTCGAGCCGAGGCTCGTCGACGTGCACGAGGTCGTCGCGGGGATCGAGAAGATGCTGCGCCGTCTCATCGGCGAGGATGTGCTCCTCGCGACCGACCTCGCGGCGGACCCGAGCTGGGTCAAGGTCGACCCCGGCCAGCTCGAGCAGGTCGTCATGAACCTCGCCGTCAACGCGCGCGACGCCATGCCGCGCGGCGGGAGTCTCACGATCCGCACGCGGAACGCCGAAGCCGACCTCTTCGCCGACGTCGCTGAGTCTACCGGCGGTCGCGCGCGCCCGCGTGTGGCGCTCTCGATCTCGGACACCGGCGCCGGCATCTCTCCGGAGGCGAGGCCTCACATCTTCGAGCCGTTCTTCACGACGAAGGAGGTCGGCAAGGGCACGGGCCTCGGGCTCGCGACGGTCTACGGCATCGTGAAGCAGAGCGGAGGGGACATCTCGGTCGAGAGCGAGCCCGGCAAGGGGTCGACGTTCACGATCCTCCTCCCCTCGCATCCACCCCCGCGACGCAGCGGCTCCGGCGCATCGCTACCGGCCGTGCCACGCGGGACGGGAACGATCCTCGTCGTCGAGGACGAGGACGCCGTGAGGCGCGTCGTGAAGATCGCGCTCGAGTCGACGGGCTACAAGGTCATCGAGGCCCGCGGCGGCGCCGAGGCGCTCGAGCTGGCCCGCACGCACGCGAAACGGCTCGACGCGCTCGTCACGGACGTCGTGATGCCGGGGATGAGCGGGCGCGAGCTGGCCGAGCGCATCCGGCGGGACCTCCCCGCCCTGAAGGTCCTCTACATGAGCGGCTACACGGACGACGCGGTCATGCGTCACGGTGTCGTCGAGTCCGGCGTCGCGTTCCTCCAGAAACCGTTCTCGCCCCTCGCCCTCGCCCGCAAGGTGCGCGACCTTCTCGACACTCCGGGCTGACGGCCGAGCGGAGTATTCTCAGGGCACCGGAGGAGCGTCGCGTGGGTCTTTTTTCGAAGGGCGGCGGAGGCGCGAGCGGCGGCCTGAAACCGGGCTTTCGCGAGATGAAGTGGGGCGACGCGCCCCGCAAGGACATGGAGGTCCTCGACGAGGTCGGCGAGGAGAAGTTCTGCCGGCTCGCGTCGGACGACCTCACCTGGGGCGGCGCGCCCGTCGACAAGATCGTCTACCAGTACTGGAGCAACCGCTTCTCGGACGTTTACATCGAGATCCCGCCTCTCTCCGCGGACCGGATCCTCCGCGACCTGCAGGAGGGCTGGGGCCGCGGCGAGCAGCCGAACAAGTTCATCGAGGACTTCGTGTGGCGCAACAAGTCCGTGGGTCCTGAGGCGAGCGAGGCTCTCTTCACCCGCAACCCGAATACGCGCGGCGCCATCCTCACGATCTGCAGCAGCTACGTGAAGGCGAAAAAGGCCCTCGCGCGCGGCAAGCCGCCCGCACCCGCTCGCTGAGGGCCTACCGGCCGCAGTCCTCGGACGCGCTCGCGACCGTCGCTTCGGTCCCGCCGAGGAGCTTCCAGTCCCCGCCCATCGTCGTCGACCCCTCCGTCGTGTCCTTGCGGTCCGGATTCGTCCGCGCCCCACGCACGCCCGGCGGCGCCTGCACGAGCGTGTGGAAGCTCACGACGTCCCCCGGCGGCAGGACGGCGACGTCCGGCGAGGCCTGGCCGGACGAGAGAAAGAGGCCCCGGCTGTCGAGGAGCTTGATCTCGATGATCACGTTGCACGCGTTCCGGGACCCCGTGTTGCGGACGGTACCGTTGACGCGCACCGCGCCGACGCCGTCCACGATGCCGTCGTTCGTGACCGTCGAGACGCGGACGCTCGCCGTCGAGGCGCCGCTCTCGGGCGTGGCCTCGGGAGACGCCTCGGGGGTCGCCTCGGGGGTCGCCGACGAGCCGGGGGTCGTTTTCGGCGCAGGAGAAGCCGTCGAGGAGCCGACGCTCAGGACCCCGAGACTGCCCTTCCCTTTCTTGGCGCCGCTCAGCTTCAGCTCGCGCGCCACGTCCTGCAGCGTGCGCGGCCCCGCGGACACGGGCCGCGGCGTCGGCGTGGGCGTGGGCGCTGGAGTCGGCGCGGCCGCCGCGACCTGGAAGAGGACGAGCGCGAGAGCCAGCGCGCTCACCGGCAATCCTCCGAATAGTCGAGCACCTCTCCATCCACGCGCGAGACGACCTGCCCGTTCGTCTTCGTCGGGCCCTCCTCGAGGACGTCGGGAGGGCGCTCCTCCGAGCCGCGCACGCCCGGCGGCACCCGCAGACGGCCGCCGAACGGGACGGACTCTCCCGGCGCCACCACCTTGAGGTCCGTCGTCGTCTCCCCCTTCGAGAGGAGCACCCCGTGCTCGTCGAAGAGCCGCAGGAAGAGGCGCACCCGGCACGCCGGAACCGCACCGGTGTTGCGCACCCTGCCGTAGACGGAGAGGAAGCCGTCCGCGACGGCGCCGTTGTCCTGGATCCTCTCGACGCGCACCGGCCCCGGCGCTTCGGCGGCGCCCGTGTCCACCACGTCCGCCTTGGGAGGGACGAGCTTTCGCGTGCGGGCGATGTCCGCGAGTGAGCGCGGCCTCGGCGCTTCCGCGGGCGTCGGCGTCGCGGTCGGCGTCGGAGTCGGCGTGGGCGCCGCTGCGGCCGCGGCCGCGAGAAGGAGCGGGAGGAGCATCCGCCGATTATCCGACAACGGCCCGCGCGACCAGCTTGACCCCGAACACGTTCTCGAAGAGCTTCCCCTTCTTCTTCAGCGCCCAGAGCTCGAGGTCGCAAGCCGCGCGGGCCCCGAGCGACAGGTGGGCCTTCTTCCCGCGCAGCGTGACGCGCACCCGCTGGACGAGGCCGCGATGCGTCCGGTCCAGGGCGTCCGCGACGCGCAGGAGGGCGGCGAGCTTCTCGACGACCGGCTTTTTCCACGGGTCGAGGGCGCGGAACGCGTCGTGCGACGGCCCGGGCGGAGCCTTGCGGTGGTACCGCGCGACGAGCGCGATCACCTCCACCTCGTCCTGCGTGAAGCCCTTGAGGTCGCCGTGGAGGATCAGGTAGTGGGAGTGGTGGTGGTGCCGCGCGTACGCGACCGAGAGGCCGAGGTCGTGCAGGAGGGCCGCGTGCTCGAGCCACTCCCGTTCGAGGGCCGTGAGCTGGTGGAGGGCGTGCGTCTGGTCGAAGAGCGCGAGAGCGAGGTCGCGCACGCGCTCGGCGTGACGGGGCGGCACGCCCGAGCGGCCCGCGAGCCGGCGCACGGACTCGCGCCGCACGTTGCGCTCGCCGGCGCGCCGCCGGGCCGGCGGCGCCGGAGACTCGAGAACGAGCGCGTCGCGCAGCGAGCGCTCAGACGCGAGGATCGTCTCGATCCCGAACGCCCGGAACAGCTCCTCGAGGAGGATGGCGCCGGCGGTCACGATGTCGGCCCGGTCCGCGTCGAGCCCGCCGATGCGCGCCTTCTGCTTGAGCGTCGTCGAGACGAGAAGCCCGACGACCTTGCGAAGGTCCCGGCGCGAGATCGACTTGTGACCGCCGCCCGAGCCGGCGCGGCCCGCGAGGTGGGCCGCGATCTCCGCGACGGCGAGGATCGTGCCCGAGGTTCCGACCGCGGTCTTGATGCGCGCCTTCGCGACGGGCTTCTCGAGCCGCTCCACACGGGATCGGATCGCCTTGCGCACGTCCTTCTGCTCCCGCGCCGCGAGCGGGTCCGTCGAGACGTGGAGGTCGGTCAGCCTCACGGCACCGAGGTCGAGGCTCTCGGCGAGGAGGATCCTGTCTCCCGTCGCGACGACGACCTCCGTCGAGCCGCCGCCGATGTCGAGCACGAGGAGCGGGTCGCACGACGGCGGCAGGTCCGCGCGGACGGCGCGCGTGATGAGACGCGCTTCCTCCTCGCCCGAAATGACGGAGAGCCGTATGCCGGTCTCGCGGCGCGCGCGCCTCACGAACTCCCCTCCGTTCGAGGCCTCCCGCACGGCGCACGTCGCGACGGCCGCGATCGTCTCGGCGCCCGCCGCCCGCGCGAGCGCCGCGTACCGCGCGAGGCAGTCGAGGCCGTCCTCCATCGCTTCCTCGGAGAGGGCGCCCGCGGCGAGCGTTTCCTGGCCGAGGCGCACCATCTCCTTCTCGCGCAGGATCTCGACCGCGTGGTCCGGGTCCCGCGGCTCGCGGCGCGCGACGAGGAGCTTGATGGAGTTCGACCCGACGTCGATCGCCGCGAGGACTTTCCCGGTGGCCATCCCGGCTGACCTTATCGCAGCCCCTGTAATCTCGGATTGAAGATGGGCGTCTTCCCGCTGCAGGACCGGCCGCGACTCTGGGGCGTCGCCGTCTCGCACTACCAGGTCGAGGGCGGGGACCGCTGCGACTGGACGGCGTGGGAGGCGGCGGGCCGGACGAAGGGCGGCGCCTGCGGGCGCGCCGCGGGCTCCTGGGAGCGCTACGAGGAGGACGCGGGCCTCGCCGCGGCGGCCGGCGCGAACGCCTTCCGCTTCTCTGTGTCGTGGAGCCGGATCGAGCCGAAGCGCGGCGCGTTCGACGGCGCGGCTCTCGCGCGCTACGGCCGCTTCGTGGACCGTCTCCTCGCCCTCGGGCTCGAGCCCGTCGTCACGCTCCACCACTACACGCACCCCGAGTGGTTTCACGCCGAGACACCGTGGACGTCGCCGTCCTCGGTCGACGCCTTCGCGCGCTTCGCGCGGATCGTCGCGAAAGAGCTCGCGCCGCGCGTCAGGGTCTGGGTCACGTTGAACGAGCCGCTCGTCCTCGTGCTCGGCGGGTATCTCGACGGGCAGATTCCGCCCGGCCTCGCGGACTCCCGCGCCGCCGGCCTCGCACTCGGCAACCTCCTCGCGGCCCACGCCGCCGCCGCGGCCGCGGTCCGGAACGTCGCCCCGGGGGCCGCGATCGGCCTCGCGCACAACATGTTGGACTTCGTCGCGGCGCGGCCGGCCTGGCCGCCGGATCGGGTGCTCGCCGCCCACGCGCGCCGTCTCTACAACGAGGCGTTCCTGGACGCCTTCGTGAGCGGCGCCTGGGACCTCTGGGTTCCCCCGTTCACGCGCCTGCGCGGGCGGCTCTCCGCGCTCGCCGGCTCACTCGACTTCGTCGGCGTGAACTACTACTCGCGCCTGCACGTGAGGTGCCCGGCCGCGACGCGCGTCCTCACGCACTTCGACTACCGCGATCCGCACGGCCGGGGCCTGACCGACAACGGCTGGGAAGTCTCGCCGGGATCGTTCGGCCCCCTCCTCAGGGAGGCCGCGGCAACGGGGCTCCCCGTTCTCGTCACGGAGAACGGCCTCGCCGACGGGGACGACACGCGGCGCGGCGAGTTTCTGAGGGCGCACGTCGCGGCGCTCCTCGAAGCCGAGCGCGCGGGCGTTCCGGTCTCGGGATACCTGCATTGGTCGCTCGTCGACAACTTCGAGTGGCTGGACGGCTACGGCCCGAGGTTCGGCCTCTACGCGCTGGACCGCGAGACGCTCGAACGGCGCCCCCGCCCTTCGGTCGCCGTATTCCGCGATCTCGGAAGAGCCTTCCTCGGCAACGGGTTGCCGGAGCGGGATGCACAGCTTCCTGTGCAGATTTAACAGAATCCCAACGGCTGATTCATCGCGTCCGCACCCGCCGGTCCCATGTTTCCCGGGCAGGAGGGCACCTCATGCTCCTGGCCGACTTCCACATCCACTCCACCTGGTCGGACGGGCGCCTCGCCATCCCGGAGATCGTCGACGTGTTCGGGCGTGCCGGCCACGACGTCATCGCGATCACGGACCACGTCGTCAACGAGGACTCTCTTCTCGGGAAGATCGCCCACTCCTGCAGGCTGTCGATCACGAAGGACAACTGGGACGCGTATCGCGACGAGCTCGAGCGCGAGACGAAGCGGGCCTGGGACGTGTACCGGATGGTCGTCCTCCCGGGCGTCGAGCTGACGCGCAACGCCCTGACGGGCAAGCGCTCCGCGCACGCCCTCGCTCTGAACCTCGACCGGTTCGTCTCGGCCGACGGCCCCGTCGAGGACATGCTGACGCGCGCGCGGGAGGCGGGCGCCATCACGGTCGCCTGCCACCCGAACGAGCAGTCCGACTGGTTCGCGAACACGTTCTACCTGTGGAACCGCCGCCACGAGGTCGCCGGTCTCGTCGACCTCTGGGAGCTCGCGTGCCGCTGGGACCTCTTTCCGCAGGTGTCGCGCGCGCGCCTGCCGTACCTCGGGAACAGCGACTTCCACGACCGGCCGCACCTCTTCGCGTGGAAGACGCTCATGGAGTGCGCGAAGACTCCGCAGGCGGTGGTCTCGGCGCTACGCTCCGGCGCCGGCCTCGGTGTGACGCGCCTTCTGGATCCCGTCCCCGTCGCGGCGCGCGTTCCCCGTGAGACGCAGCCGCACGCGCCCTGCACCGTCATCCCCGGCTTCGTCGAGCCGGCGACCGCGTGAGGCGGGCATGACGCTCACGCTCGTCCTCCTCGCTCTGGCCGCCGCCGGCGGTCTCGTGACGACGTTCCAGACCGGCCTCGTCATTCGCTTCCTGAGAAAGACACGCCCTTTCGCGCCGCGCCCGCGCGAGCGGGCCGCGGGCGCTTCCCGGCAGGCCGCTTCCACGGGGACGCCCCGCGTTTCCATCCTGAAGCCCCTCTCCGGGCATGACGACGGCCTCGAGGACAATCTCGCGTCTTTCGCCGCTCTTCAGGGGGTGGCGTACGAGGTCATCCTCTCGGCCGCGCGCGCGGACGATCCGGCCGTCGCGGTCGCGAAGCGTGTGATCCGGCGGTTCCCCGGGACCGCGTTCCGTCTCGTCGTCGGCGGCGGCACCGGCGTCGCCCTCGCGAACCCGAAGATCGACCGCCTCGTCGCGGCCTCGCGCGAAGCGCGCGGCGAAATCCTCTTCGTCTCGGATTCGAACGTGCGCGTCGAACCGACGGACGTCGCCCGGATCGTGGCAGCGTTCGACGACCCGGGCGTCGGCTGCGTCTCGAGCCTCTTCACCGGCGCGCGGTCGCGTTCCTTCGGCGCGGTGATCGAGAGCCTGCACCTTCTCACGTTCGTCCTGCCCGGGGCCGTTCTCGCGGCATGGGGAGGCGTCACCTGCGTCGTCGGGAAGTCGATGGCGCTCTCCCGCCCGGCGCTCGACGCGATCGGCGGCTTCGCGTCGTTCGCCGACGTCCTCGCCGAGGACCAGGCGATCGGGTGCGCCGTCGAGTCGGCGGGCTTCGGTCTCGTCCTCAGCCCGATCGTCGTCCGGAACGTCACGACGCACCGCTCGCTCGGGCGCGCCCTCGCGCGGCAGGCCCGTTGGGGCAAGATCCGCTTCGCGTTCTCGAAGCTCACCTACACGGGCGAGCTGCTCCTGAATCCCTTTCCGATCGCACTCCTCGCCTGCGCGGCCGCCGCCCCGCTCGCTCCGCGAGCCCTCCCGCCCGCGGCTCTCCTCGCAGGCTCCCTCGTCGTTCTCCGTCTCGCGCAGGGCCTCGCCCTCGCACGGGCGACGCGCGCCGACCACGCGCCCGGGCAGCTCCTTCTCCTGCCGGTCAAGGACGTCCTCCAGCTCGTGACGCTGGCCGTTCCGTACCTCTCGAGGGAGGTCGACTGGAACGGCCATCGCGCGCGGCTCGGACCCGGGACGCTCCTGCTCCCGTCCCGCCACGCGCCCGCGCTCGGCTGACGCCGCGCTTGCGCGGGGAAAGAGGGGCGGAGCCCGGCCGACCCGCGCCCCGCCCGTGGAAGGGGCTAGAACACGACGCGCACGCCGAGCTGCACTTGGCGCGGGTCGCCGAGGCCGCTCTGGACCGTGCCGTCGAAGTTGAACAGGAGCGCCGTCGACTCGGGCTTCTTGAGGTTCTTGCTGTTGAAGAGGTTGAAGACCTCGACGATCGGCTCGATCGAGACGGCCCCGACCTGGAACGCGCGCGAGATCCGGAGATTGAACGAGTTGTACTGGTTGTCCTTCCGGCCGAGGTTGCGCTCCGTGACGCTGCCGTCCGGATTGATCCGGTCCTGGGGCGTGTTCGCGACCGCGCCCGTCGCCGTGAGGGACAGCGGCTGCGCCGAGCGGTACTGCCAGCTTGCGTTCACGTTGATCTCACCGGGAGCCGTCCAGAGGACGTAGGCGTTCACGCGGTGCCGCTGGTCGCGGTCCGAGTACGCGTACTCGGGCCCGAGGTCCGTGACCTTCGCGTAGCGGTACGTGAACGGATCGCGCTCGTTGTCGTCATCCGACTTGTCCCACGACAGCGTGTAGAAGCCCTGAAACTCGAGGTTGTGCGTGTACCGCTTGACGACCCCGAGCGTGATGCCGTTGTAGACGCTGTGCGCCGACGACTCCACCACCGTGAGCGACCCGAGACCGTTCCCGCCGGGAAGGCCGGTCGACCAGGGCGAGCCGAGGAGCGGGTCGTTGCGATTGATGAAGCGCGCGATATTGACCGTGTGCGCGTAGTTGTACTTGAGCGAGACCGCGACGTCCTTGGCGACCTCGCGCTCGATCGCGACGCTCGCCGCGTACGTGCGCGGGTTCTTGAAGTCCTTGCTGAAGACGTAGACGCCGGGCTGGAACGGGGTCGAGGGGAGCTGGGAGAGCGGAATGATGCTCGGATAGGCCGGAACCGGCCCGAGGATGTTCGTGAGGGAGCTGTCCCGATAGAGGTCGTAGCCGAGGGTGCCGTTCGTCGACCGCGTCGACGCGAGGTTCAGCCCGGGGACGCGCGCCGCGAAGATGCCGGCGTTCGCGCGGATCACGGTCTTGCCGTCGTTCGTCGGGTCGTACGTGATCCCGAAGCGCGGCTGCCACATGCTCTTGTCGGACGGGATCGTCCCGTCGGAGGGGAAGTCCTGCCCCATCGACGTCTTGCCGATGAACGGCGCGAAGAAGACCTGGTCGGGCGGCGTGATCGGGTCGGGCTCGATCTGCGCCTCCCAGCGCAGGCCGAGGCTGATCGTGAGGTTGGGCGTCGGCTGCCATTTGTCCTGGATGAAGACCGCGGGCTCCTCCTGGACGATGCTCTGCGTGCCCGCCTGGTCGATCGTGAGGCCCGGCCCCGGCACGTGCTGGAGGTAGAGGACGACGGGGCCCGTGATCGAGGTTCCCGCCGGACAGTTTCCGGTCGTGTTGGACGTATGGTCCGAGCACTCGACGTAGCTGCTGTTCTTCGTGAAGTTCAGGAACCCGTCGACCGAGCCGAAGATGATCCGGCCGTTCGCGAAGCCCCGAAACGTCTGCGTCGCGTTCGTCCGGTTGTACTCGACGCCCGCCTTGATCGTGTGGTTCCCCGTGAGGAACGTCATGTTCTCGTTGAACTGCAGGCGCGTGTCGTAGTAGTCCACCGGGATGAAGAACGGCTCGCCGAACCGGTAGCCGCCAGCGAAATCGACGCCCGTATCCGGGAAGGGCCGCCCCCCGGCGGGGACCTGCGGCCCTTCGTACGGGCGGGGTCGGTCCTCGCGGGCCCACTGGAACCGGAACTCGTTCAGCATCGAGTTCGTGAACGTCGACTGGAGCGCGCCGCTCACGGCGTTCGAGTGGTCGTCCTCGATCGCGTTTGCGCTCGTCGCCCACGGGTCGACGTCGAACGTCCCGTTCTTCTGCTCGGACCACGTGTAGTTGTACCGGACCGTCGCGAGGTGCCTCTCGTTCACGGCCCAGTCGATCTTCCCGAGGAAGACGCGCGCGTCGTTCGTGCGGTCGATCGGGTCGTTCTGGCCGGGAGCACCGACCGACGCGAAGTACGCGACGAGTGCCGGGTCGATGCGGGCCGGGTCGGTCTGCTTCGTCGAACGGCCTCGCTGGTAGTCGAACGCCGTGAAGAAGAAGATCTTGTCCTTGACGAACGGCCCGCCGAGCGTGAAGCCGGCCTGGAGCTGGCTCTGGTCGAACTTCTCGGCCGAGGAGCCGTCGGGATTCACCGGGGCCGACGACAGTCCGTCGTCCTTGTAGAAGCCGTGCAGGCTGCCGTGGAGCTCGTTCGTGCCCGACTTGGTCACGACGTTCACGAAGCCGGCGGACGCGCGCCCGAACTCGGCGGTCGCCCCGTCCGAGACGACGACGACCTCTTTGACCGCGTCGAGATTGAACGTGAACGGCGGCCGCTGGCCGCCGCGCTGCTCGCCGAAGAACGGGTTGTTGAAGTCGTTCCCGTCCACGGAGACGTTGTTCTGGATGCCCTTCTGGCCGTTCACGGTGAGCTCGTCGCCGTCGGGACCCTGGACGGTGGCGACGCCCGGCGTGAGCTTCGTGAAGTCGAGGAAGTTGCGGCCGTTCGTCGGCAGGCCCTCGATGGACGCGTTGTCGATCTGGACCGAGCCCTCGGTCCGCGCCGTCTCGACGACCGGTGCGGCGCCGGTCACGGTGATCGCCTCGGACTTCTGCGAGAGCGACAGGGTGAGCGTGAGGTTGATCGTCTGTCCGACGCCGAGATCGAGGCCCTTGCGCACGAAGGTCGTGAACCCCTGCAGACTGGCGGTGACCTGGTACGGACCCAGCGGGAGAGCCAGGCCGCGGAAGCGGCCGTCCGGCCCGCTGACGGTCGTCTTCTCGTAATTCGTGGCCGTGTTCCGGATGGCGACCGTCGCGCCCGGCAGAGGCGCCCCGCCGCTGTCGGACACGATCCCTTCGATCACGCCGGTCGTGGCCTGGGACTGGGCGAACGCGGCCCCGGAGAGCCCGAGGACGAGCGCGACGGCGAGCAGACGGAGAACGCTACGCGTTGAAGGCGCCATTCGAATCCTCCTGCCAAAAGAGATCCTTCGAAGGGAAAAAGGTACTGAGACGCAGGTGCAGGCGAAAGCTAGTTTGCCGGCCCCCCGATGTCAATCAGATGTCGCGGTGACCGGGCGGAACCGGCCCCGTTCCGGCCCCGCGGCGTGGCGCTCTTCACGCAGGTTTTACGCCGACCACGCGCGCCGTTGATCGCGTTCGCGGAGAGTCCGCGCCGTAAAGGAGGACTTTTCATGCCGAAACGCTCGATCGCCGCCCGGCGCCCCGGTCTCGCGATCGCGATCGGGGCCCTCATGGCCGCTCTCACGCCGGCCGCCCTCGCACAGGTCAGGCCCGCGGCCGGCTACGTTCCCCCGAACGACACGCCCTCGTTCAAGGTCGGCACCACACTGTTCCTGGACTACACGAACACGGACTCACCGACGGCGAAGAACGCCGACGGTTCCACCTACAACCCGAGCTCGTTCAACGTCGGGCGCGCGTACCTCAACTTCACCGGCCAGCTCCACCACCTTCTCTCGTACCGCGTCACGACGGACCTCGTACGCGTAACCGACGCGACGGGGACGCTTTCCGGCAGCTACGCGGTCCGGATCAAGTACGCCTTTGCGCAGTTCAATATGGACGACTGGCTCGTGAAGGGGTCGTGGATCCGCCTGGGCCAGCAGCAGACGCCCTACATCGACTACGCCGAGGGCATCTACCGGTACCGGTTCCAGAGCCCGACCATGGTCGACAAGGACGGCTTCATGACGTCGTCCGACCTCGGGATTTCCGGCCACTTCAATTTCCCGAACAACTTCGGCGACGTGCACCTCGGCTACTACAACGGCGAGGGGTACAACCACCCCGAGGCGAACGACCAGAAAGGCTTCCAGATCCGCGGGTCCCTGCGACCGCTGCCGGGGATCGCGATCATCAAGGGCTGGAGAATCACGGGCTACTGGAACACCGACCACGTTGCGAAAGACCAGAAGCGCGACCGCTGGCTCGTCGACACGACGTTCGAGCACCCGTACGTCAACGCGGGCTTCACGTACGTCGAGGCGACGAACCAAGCCTCTCCCGGGTCGGCCGAAGTCAAGCCGAAGGACTGGTCGATCTGGGTCACCCCCCGCACCCCGTTCGGCCTCGAGGCCCTCTTCCGCTACGACGAGCTCAAGCCGAACCAGACGACCGACCAGAAGCAGAAACGGACGATCTTCGGCGTCGCGTACTGGTTCAATTTCGGCCACGGCGTCGTCGCGGCGCTCATGGCCGACTACACGCAGGAGACGTTCGACAACTTCACGCCCGCGAAGGCCGACAACAAGCTCTACGCGCTTCACACGCTCTTCAACTTCTGACGAGGAAGACGAAGACGGAAGAAGAAAAAGAAATTCCTTCGAATGAACGAGTTGCGGGCGAACTTCACGCGAACTTCATCCGCATCTCACATCGTGAGGCCCACGAAGGAGGCGGCTGATCCGCCGCGACTCCAGGAGACGAAAGCAGTCATGAAGACCACCTTCAAAGAAAATCTTCGGTCCCTCCTCCCCGCTCTTCTCGGAGCCTTCATCGCCGCCGCTCCCGCGGCCGCCCAGAAGGTCCAGATCAACGGCGCGGGCGCGACGTTCCCGTTCCCGATCTACTCGAAGTGGTTCGACGAGTACCACAAGGCGCACCCGGACGTGGAGATCAACTACCAGTCGATCGGCTCCGGCGGCGGCATCCGCCAGCTCTCGAACCAGACCGTATTCTTCGGCGCCTCGGACGGCCCGATGACGAACGACCAGCTCGGCTCGGCGCCCGGCGCGATCCTCCACTTCCCCACCGTCCTCGGCGCCGTCGTTCCCTCCTACAACATTCCGGGCGTGACGGGCAGCCTCAACTTCAGCGGCACCGTCCTTGCCGAGATCTACCTCGGGAAGATCACGAAGTGGAACGACCCCGCGATCACGAAGCTGAATCCCGGCGTGACGCTTCCCGGCACGGACATCACGGCCGTGCACCGCTCCGACGGCTCGGGCACGAACTACATCTGGTGCGACTACCTCTCGAAGGTGTCCCCGGAGTTCAAGAAGACGGTCGGCATCGCGACGTCCGTGAACTGGCCCGGCGGAGTCGGCGGCAAGGGCAACGAAGGCGTCGCCGGCCTCGTCAAGCAGACGCCCGGGGCGATCGGCTACGTCGAGCTCATTTACGCGCTCCAGAACAGCATCAGCTTTGGCGACGTCCAGAACCACGACGGGAAGTTCCTGCGCGCCTCGCTCGAGACGACGACTGCGGCGGCCGCCGGCGCGGTGAACGCCATGCCTTCCGATTTCCGGGTCTCGATCACGAACGCACCGGGCGCGAACGCGTATCCGATCTCGTCCTTCACGTGGATGCTCTTCTACGAGAACCCGAAGGACAAGGCGCGCGCGAAGATCATGGTCGACTTCTTCAAGTGGGCCCTCACGGACGGGCAGAAGTACTGCGCCGACCTCGGCTACGCGCCTCTTCCGAAGGAGGTCGTCGCGCTCGAGATGAAGGCGCTCGGGAAGATCAAGCTCTAGGAGAGCCGATGTCGAAGAGCCCGGCCCCGCGGTGGAAAGGCCACGACCTCGGTTTCCGCGCAGGGACGGGCTTTTTCGCGGCGCTCGTCGTCCTCCTCGTCGCCGGGATCGCGTTCGTGCTCTGGAAAGAGTCCCGCCTTTCCATCGCGAAGTTCGGCTTCAGCTTCTGGAAGACGAAGACGTGGGATCCCGTTTCGGGCGAGTTCGGCGCCCTCCCGTTCATCTGGGGCACGCTCTACTCCTCGTTCCTCGCCCTCCTCATCTCGACGCCCGTCGCCCTCGGGATCGCGATCTTCCTGTCGGAGCTCTCCCCGCGCTTCCTGAGGACGCCGCTCGCTTTCCTGACGGAGCTCCTCGCCGCGATCCCCTCGATCGTCTACGGCCTCTGGGGCGTCTTCGTCCTCGTGCCGCTCGTGCGCAAGCTCGAGGTCGCGATGCCGGAAGGGCTCCGGAAGACCCCGCTCTTCTCGGGCCCGCCCGTGGGCGTCGGAATGCTGGCGGCCGCACTCGTCCTGGCGGTCATGGTCATCCCGTTCACGTCGTCCGTCGCCCGCGAGGTTCTCAAGGCCGTTCCCGCGACGCAGCGCGAGGCCGCCTACGCGCTCGGCGCGACGCGCTGGGAGGCGATCCAGGTCGCCATGCGCTACGGGAGGACCGGGATCCTCGGCGCCGTGATCCTCGGCCTCGGCCGCGCGATCGGCGAGACCATGGCCGTCACGATGGTGATCGGCAACAGCCCGCGCGTCACCGCGTCCCTCTTCGCGCCCCAGTACACGATGGCGGCCGTCATCGCGAACGAATTCACGGAGGCGGCGGACGACCTCTACCTTTCCGCGCTCGTCGAGATCGGCCTCGTCCTGTTCGCGATCACGCTGCTCATCAACGCCGCGTCGCGCTTCCTCATCTGGAACGTGAACCGCGAGATCAGGGCCGAGGCCCGGCCCGCGGCGACTCTCGAGCCATCGGCGTCCGAGGCCGCATGAGCCGCAATTTCCGCCGCAAGGCGATCTCCAACCTCGTCGTCGGCCTCTGCGGCGCCTCGGTGGTGCTCGCGCTCGTTCCGCTCTTCTTCGTCTTCTTCTACGTCCTCAAGCAGGGCTTCTCGTCGCTGAGCTGGGACTTCTTCACGAAGATGCCGAAGCCCGTCGGAGAAGCGGGCGGCGGAATGGCGAACGCGATCGCCGGGTCGCTCATCCTCATCGGCATCGCGTCCGCCCTCGCGATCCCCGTCGGCCTCGTCTCCGGCATCTACCTCTCCGAGTACCCGAAGTCGCAGCTCGCGACCGCGGTCCGCTTCACGGCCGACGTCCTGAACGGGATCCCGTCGATCGTGATCGGCATCTTCGCGTACGCGCTCGTCGTCCTTCCCGTGAAGCACTTCAGCGCCCTCGCGGGCGGCGTCGCGCTCGGGTTCATGATGATCCCCATCATCACGCGGACGACCGAGGAGCTCCTGAATCTCGTGCCCACGAACCTGCGCGAGGGCGCGCTCGCCCTCGGCGCGACGCGGTCGCGCGCCGCGTTCACGGTCATGCTCCCCGCGGCCCTGCCGGGCATCATCACGGGAATCCTGCTCTCGCTCGCGCGCATTGCCGGCGAGACCGCGCCGCTCCTGTTCACGTCGTTCTCGAACCGCTTCTGGTCGACGACCCTCACGCAGCCGATCGCGTCATTGACCGTGCAGGTCTACACGTACGCGATCTCCCCGTACGAGGACTGGCACCGGCAGGCGTGGGCCGGCGCGCTCGTCCTCGTGAGCGCCGTGTTCCTCTTCTCCGTCCTCGCCCGCGTCGTCACGAGGCGCCTCGAGAGGATGCACCGCACATGATGGAGACCGCCGTGACCGAAAGAGCCGCCGACACCCTCCCGAAGCCGTCCACGGCCGCCGGCTCTCCGCCCGCCCGGGAGTCGCCGCTCCCGGTCCGGATGGAGGCGCGCCACCTGAATTTCTTCTACGGCCCGACCCAGGCGCTCCACGACATCTCGATTCCGATCCGCGAGAAGTCCGTGACCGCGTTCATCGGGCCGTCGGGCTGCGGCAAGTCGACGTTTCTGAGGTGCCTGAACCGGATGAACGACATCATCCCGGACACGCGGGTCGACGGCGACGTCCTCCTCGACGGGCGGGATGTCTACGGCCCGGACGTCGACATCGTCGACCTGAGGCGGCGCGTCGGCATGGTCTTCCAGAAGTCGAACCCGTTCCCGAAGTCGATCTACGACAACGTCGCGTACGGCCTGAGAATCAACAGCGGGCTGAGCGGCTCCGAGCTGACCGAGCGCGTCGAGTCGGCGCTCGTGCGCGCCGCGCTCTGGGACGAGGTCAAGGACCGCCTCAAGACCTCGGCGCTCGGCCTCTCGGGCGGCCAGCAGCAGCGCCTCTGCATCGCGCGGGCCCTCGCCGTCGGGCCCGAGGTCCTCCTCATGGACGAGCCCTGCTCCGCGCTCGACCCTATCGCGACCGCGAAGGTCGAGGAGCTCATGTTCGCGCTCAAGGAGCGCTATACGATCGTCGTCGTGACGCACAACATGCAGCAGGCCGCGCGCGTATCCGACGAGACGGCGTTCTTCATGCTCGGCAAGCTCATCGAGTTCGACAAGACCGAGACGATCTTCACGAAGCCCCACGTCAAAACGACAGAGGACTACATTACGGGGAGATTCGGATGACCGCCCGCGAGCCTCGCGCCGCTTCCGAGCGGGACGCGGCTTCCCGGCCGGCGCCGGGCCCGCCGCGGCAGCGGATCGCCGTCGTCGAAGACGACGAGGATCTCGCTTTCACTCTCGTCTACAACCTCAAGAAGGACGGGCGCTACGACGTCGAGCGCTACGCGGGCGGTCTCGTCGCGATGGACGAGCTGCTCGTGCGCCCGCCCGACCTCGTTCTCCTCGATCTCAACCTCCCCGACGTCGACGGCCTGACGATCTGCCGGGAGCTGAAGAAGCACGACGAGACGCGGCGGATCCCGATCCTGATGCTCACGGCCCGCGCCGAGGAGCGGGACAAGCTGCTCGGCTTCGAGCTCGGCGCCGACGACTACGTCACGAAGCCGTTCTCGATGAAGGAGCTCCTCGCCCGCATCGCGGCCCACCTGCGGCGGTCCGCCTCGCCGGACTCCGCGGACGACGTCTTCGAGGACCCGCGCCTGAGGGTCGACCGGGCCCGCCACACCGTGGAGGTGCGCGGCGAACAGATCCACCTCACGAAGAAGGAGTTCGACCTCCTCTGGCTCCTGATCCGGAGCGGCGGCCGCGTCGTCTCGCGGGAGACGATCCTGTCCCGCCTCTGGGACTACGCGGCCGACATCGAGACGCGAACGGTGGACGTCCACATCCGTTCGCTGCGGAAAAAAGTCGGCGAGGACGTCATCGAGACCGTCGTGGGCGTCGGGTACAAGTTCGCGAAATGACCCTTCTCCGCCGCGCCGCCCTGCCCGCCCTCGCCGGCCTCGTCCTCGGCGCCACGTTCGCGTTCGTCCTCGGCCGCGTCCTCGACGGCGCCGTCAAGGAGCGGAGCCGGCAGGAGCTCGTTCTCAGGCTCGAGCGCCTCGCGCCGGAGTTCGAGGCCGACCTCGTGGCGCGCGCGGCGTCGCCGGAGCGCGTGGGGCTCGCGGCGCGCCAGGCGGGCGCCCGCCTCACGCTCATCGAGGGGGACGGCACCGTGATCGCGGACAGCGAGGTCCCCCCGAACCGGATCGAGCGCGTCGAGAATCACGGCTCGAGGCCGGAGGTCCTCGCGGCGCGCCGCGCGGGCGTCGGGTTCGGCGCCCGGGAGTCCGCGACGGTCCTCGCGCCGTTCGTCTACGTCGCGCGGCGGGTCGGAGACGAGGCGGCGCCGCTCGGCTACGTCCGCCTCGCGATCAGCCAGAACGACCTGGACGCCCTCGAGGAGCCGTTCCGCCGGACGCTGCTTCAGATTTCTCTCTTCGCCGGCCTCATGGTGGCCGTCGTCGTCACGTTCATCCGGCAGCGCCATGCGCGCGACCTCGAGCGCGTCCGCGCGGGCGTCGCGGACGCCGCGGCGGGCCGCCACCCCGAGCCGCCCGCCGGAGGCTCGGAGGAGACGCAGGAAGTCTTCCTCGCTCTCGCGCGCTTCGCGCGCCTCGTCTCGGCCGAGCGCGAGGGAAGCGAGAAGGCGCGGCTCCTCGCCCGCACCGTCTTCGAGCAGGTCCCCGTCGGCCTTCTCGTCGTGGACCGCTCCCTCGCGCTCCTCGACGCGAACCCGGCGGCGCTCGCGCTCTTCCACGTCCCCGCGGGCGCCCCCCGCGCCGCGCTCGTCGACCTCGTGCGGCACCCGGACGCCCTCAGCCTCTTCGAGGCGGGGGTCGCGGACGGCTCGCCGGAGGCCGCGCCGTCGTCGGCGGTCCTCCGCTTCGGTGGCGAGCTGACGCCGGAGCAGGTCCTCGAGATCACGGTCCGGTCCGTCCCCCATCGCGGAGCCCCCGGCGAGCCCGCGGCGATCGGCGTCGTCCGCGACGTCACGGAGCGCGAGCACATGGAGACGATGCGGCGCCGGTTCGTGTCGGACGTCTCGCACGAGCTGCGCACGCCGATCGCCGCCATCCGCGCGGCGGTCGAGACGCTCGCGGGAGAGGACGAGCTCCCCGGCGACCTCGCTCGCCTCCTCGGCATCCTCGAGCGCCAGTCCTCGGAGATGGAGGCCCTCGTCTCGGACCTCACGGACCTCTCGCAGATCGAGTCGGGCGCCGTGACGCTCCAGCCCGAGCGGATCGTGATGAAGTCGCTCCTGACGTCCGTCGTCCGCGACCTCCAGTCGGGCGCCGAGGCGCGCGGCGTCACGGTCGTCGTCGAGACGCCGGAAGGCCTCGCCGTGTCCGGCGACCGCCGCCGTCTCGCGCAGGTGTTCCGGAACCTCGTAGACAACGCCGTGAAATTCTCGCCGCCCGGCGGGCGCGTGGACGTCCTCGCCGAGAGGGGCGCCGAGGCGCCCGGCGGGCTCTCGAGCTGCGTCATCCACGTCCTGGACCGCGGCATCGGGATCCCGCGCTCCGAGCAGAGCCGGATCTTCCAGCGCTTCTACCGCGTGGACCCCTCGCGCGCGAAGTCCGTCCCCGGGACGGGCCTCGGCCTCGCGATCGTCAAGCACATCCTGATTCTCCACGGCGGGTCGATCCGCGTGGAGTCCGAGCCCGGCAAGGGCAGCCGCTTCACCGTCACCCTGCCCGCCGGGACGCCGCACGAGGTTCCCGCCGCGCAGACCGAGGAGCCGACATGAAGGAACACTTTTCCGAACGTCTCGAGACGCTGCGCCGCCAGCTCATCGCGATGGGCGCGCGCGCCGAGAGCCAGATCGCCTCGGCGATCGAGGCCCTCGTCGCCGGGGACGCGGAGCGCGCGCGCGCCGTCATCGAGGGCGACAAGGCGATCGACCAGATGGAGATCCGGATCGACGAGGACGCGATCGACCTCCTCGCGACCCAGCAGCCCGTCGCCGGCGACCTCAGGCTTCTCGTCTCGGCGCTCAAGATCAACTCGGACCTCGAGCGGATCGGCGACCACGCCGTGAACATCGCGGAGGCCGCCGAGCGCATGTCGCGCTACCGGCCCTTCAAGCCCTGGGTCGACATCCCGTACATGGCGGAGATCGCGCGCGGAATGCTCCAGGACTCGCTCGACGCGTTCGTCCGCCGCGACGCGGCCCTCGCGCTCGCCGTCTGCAAGCGCGACGACCTCCTCGACGAGAAGAACAAGTCGATCATCCGCGAGCTCCTCACGTACATGGCGGAGAACCCGTCCCTCATCACGGCCTGCCTCGAGATCATCGGGATCTCGAGGAACCTCGAGCGCGTCGGCGACCTCGCGACGAACATTGGCGAGGAGACGATCTACATCGCGCAGGGCGACATCATCAAGCACCACATGGGGCCGCGCCCCGCCGACGAAGGCACCGGGACCTGACGCGCCGGGGGATGCGCCCGACGCCCGCGTGGACTATCTTGCGGACATGACCGGCCTCAGGTTCTCCGTCGCACCCGGCACCTACGCGATCTGCCGGCTCCCCGCGAACGCCGCCGTCCCGGGCTGGGCGGGCCGGGCGTTCTCGTCGGTCACGCGGACGTCCGACGAGCTTTCGATCGTCTGCGAGGAGCGCCGCCTCCCGGCCGGCCTCGACGGCGTCGAGTTCCAGGCCGACCGCGGCTGGGCTCTCCTGAAGCTCCTCGGCCCGCTCCCGCTCGATGCGATCGGCGTCCTCGCGTCCGTCACGCGGCCGCTCGCGGACGCGGCGATCGGCCTCTTCACGATCTCGACGTTCGACACGGACTACGTCCTCGTCAAGCGGATCCACGCGAAACAGGCGATCGCGGCCCTCACGCTCGCGGGGCACACGCTCGTCGAGAGCTGATCCCTCAGCCGCCCTTGCGCGCCCGGAGCTCCCGGAGCACGCGCAGGTCCGCGACGTCCTGCGGCCGGCCGACCGCCTCCTTCATCGCGATGAGGTCGTCGAGCGATGCAAAGACCGCGGGCGTCTCCCCGATGGCCGACTCGACCCGCCGGCCCCAGACCTCGGCGAACGTCAGCCCCGAGACGGACGGGTGGAAGTCGGTCTGGAGCCGGAACTGGCGGAGGAGGACCCGCTGCGCGAGCAGGTCGTCGACCGTCAGGTCGGAGACGTCGTAGCCGAACTCCACGAGCGCGGCGCGGACGCGCTCCGCGTTGCCGCGCTCGGGGTCGATGAAGAAGTCCACGTCGAGCGTCGCCCGGGCGTACCCGTGCACCGGGAACGCCGCCGAGCCGATGACGACGTAGCGGACGCTACGGTCGTTTAAGGATCGAAGCAGGCGCTCGATTTCCATTCTTCTCCAGCGCCTCCGCCATCTGGCGGGACCGCTCGAACATCATCTCGAAGCGGGCATGGGCCGTCAGGCCGAGGAGGAAGTCCAGCTCGAACTTCAGCTCGCGGCCCTCGGGAGACAGGCCCGGCTCCGTCTTGAGGATCAGCGTCTCGGGAGGGACCGGGTCCGGCGTGTCCACGAGGCAAAGAATATCAGCGCGGCGTGGAGCAGCACGCGGAGTGACGTTCAGAGGGATCGCCGGAGAAGAGCGCGCTCCGCGTCCGACAGCTCTCGCTCGAGGTCGGGATCCCGCTCGATGAGCGCCTGGGCGTCGGCAAGGACCCGCAGCCGCTTCGAAGGTCTCCGGGCCCGGTCCCCGGCCGCGCGCAGCTTGGCCCTGATGAGCTCGTCGCGGGCGCGACGCGAACGATTCCGCCCTCGAAAGTCCTCGGCACGGCGCCCCCGATGAGAGGAGAAAAGGCCGGATCGTCGCTGAACTGCACCGGCGTGTCCTCGGGGCCTGTCCAGTTTTCGGAATGTTCATGGCGCCCAATGAGACGAAAGCCCGCAGCCTCGAGCGCCGGAGGCGGCGGGCGTTTCTCAGACTCTGCACGTCGTCGACGACCGTGAGATCGCCGTCTCCGTCCCTCTCCAGCTCTGCGCGGACGCCGGCGACTGTCTGACGGTTCAGAACGGAACGGTGGTCGACTCCGCTCCAGACGGTGAATTCTTCGTCGAGGGCGCGAACCATGGGCCGGCCCGCGTCTTTCTCTCGTCGCCGCGACCACCGACGGTGACGGTCGTCGTTCCCCGGAAGGCCTCGTTGGCCGTCGCGACGACCGTGCCGATCAGGTTCCGCGTCGTCTCGCTGCAGTCGGGCGACCTTCGACGCGCCGCGATCGACGTTCGCGTGGACCGGCACACAGACGTCATGGTCCCCTCCGGGCCGATCCTCGTCGTCGGCACCACGAACGACTCGATCGACGTCCAGGCCCTCCATCTTGCTCCGGCGGAGCGGCGACCCGTCACTCTCGAACCTCTTCCTGGCGGTGTCGGCGTCGTCCGGTGCATCCTGGGCTCGCAGGCGACTCCCCTGCAAGAGGCCGTGCTCGAATCGGGCACGAAGGTACTGGCATCGACGACCGAGGACGGCTATGCCGTCCTTCGCGGCGAGCCGGGGCGCCTCTTTCTCCGTGCGCGCCATGCCGCCGCGCTGCCCGTCGATGCGGAGGTCCGCCTGAGCGCCTCCGCGCCCGATTTCGTCCAGACGGTCGCGTTGCCGATCGGGGTCCACCTGTCCACCTCGGTGCTCCTGGACGGCAAGCCGCTCCCCGGGGCGCGGATCCGGCTCGCCGAGGTTACGCAGGATCCGTGGGATGAGACTCTGAAAGGCGGGCCGTCCGGGAGCACCGATGCGCACGGACTCTGGGTGGCAGACCGCGTCCCCCCGGGCGCGTGGACGATCGTAGTCAGGCCCGAGGCCGGCAAGCCTCCCTTTCAGCAGTCGGTGGACCTCGAGGACGGCGAACCTCGACGGGTGGAAATCGTACTCGAGAAACGGATCGTCTTCGGGGTCGTCCGGAGAGGCGAGACTCCGGTGAAGGACCTTGCCATCGGGGTCCTTCCGGCTCCGCCCCGCACCGTGAAGACGATCACACGCAACGCCGAGAGCCTCGTCGGCAGGACGAACGAGGACGGCCGATTCGAAGTCACGGTCTTCAAGGACGGCCCTTACGACGCGTACGTCGTGTCCGATTCGCCGCCCGGTGTCGCCGCGGAACGGCGAGTGATCGTCCGCGGAGACACGGAGGTCAACTTCGACATCGCAGAGTCCGATCTCCGGTGTCAGATCGTGGACTCCGCCGGGAAACCGGTACCCACCGCCCGCTTGACGGCCGTGCGAAGGGCTCCCGGCCCCGAGGGGATGACGAAGAGCGGCGCCGTGCCGCTCGATTCAGACGGCCGCGCCTCCATCACCCTGCAGAAGGACGAGTCGGCGACGCTCAAGGTCTCGGCGCAGGGATATCAGTCCGCCGAACGCGGCCCGTTCGTGGGCGGAGCCGACGATTCGTCCTCGGTCGTCACGATCATTCTCGAGAGGAGCAAGGCGTATCACGGGCGCCTCACGACCGGCCTCGCCGAGCCCGTTCGGGACGCGCTCGTCGTCGCTCTCGGCGAGGGCGGCGGCGTCATCGCGGCCTCGCCGCGAACCGACGCGGAAGGACGGTTCGAAGCATCGTCGAACGGCGTTCGCTTCTTCCGTCTCTATTTCCTCGGGGACAAGATCCCCCTCACGTCGCGCGACGCCTACGACGCGGGGCTCGACGAGAACCTGTTCTTCCTCCCGAGCCAGTCGGGAACCCTGGAGGTGCTCCTGGAGGACGAGCATGGAAGGCCTCTGCAGGGCCGACAGGTCGTGCTCTCCCGGGGCGGCGCCGTCATCCAACCGGCCATCGTCATCAAGCACCTGGCGCTGAGAGGAAGAAGCCCGGTCTCCGACGCCCAGGGCCTGCTCGTGATTCCCGACCTCGAGCCGGGCGAGATCGAGCTCATCGTCCCCGACGTCAGCGGGCCCGGGGGCGGGCCCTATCGGTACCAGTCAGCCGTGCAAGCGGGTCAGGTGACCTCCGTCCGCCTGACACTTGCCTCAAGGAAACAGCCCTGACGGCAGGGCGCCATTCGAAAGCTCTTCCCAATGGAACCACCAAGACACACGAAAACACCCGTCCCTAGGCCGGGTCAGCCGGACAAATTGAGCGAAAGGTGGTTAGTAACTAGCCCTGAACCGGCATCGCGGTGACCTGCGGGCACCTACCCTGCACCGGCATTGCCGTAATGCTCTCATTCGAGGTCGGGTCGCATTCGACGCCACCACCGAAGAAATTGAAGAAAAGATCAAGCATGAAATGCATCTGAGTCCTCCCAGGCCCCCCGGCCGCGCCGGGTGGCCCACATTTGGTCGAAATTAGGTTCCTCTAAGCGTGGGCTATATATACGGACAGACGGGGGCACACCTTTGACCCCCCTCTCGAAAAGATTTTTTTGAGGTACCCGAATCATGGCACCCCGCCCCCTGATCAATGAACGTTGTCTAGAGAAAGATCAGTTGCCGTTAGACACCAGCTTGAACGGCCTGTACCCCTTTTGAACGCCGCGATCGCGCGCCTCGAGGTACTCGACAACGTGAGCGATTAGCTCGCTCGAGACGTCTGCCGTATCGGCCTGCGCGAAGAGGTCGCGAAGCGGCGGGTCGCATTCGATGGAAACACCTTCCCCAATTCGCCTGAGCGCCCGGACGCGCGTGAGCATTTCCTCTCGATCGCCGAGTCGCCCGACGCACTCCGCGACCCTCAGGTCCGCTGCGAGGGCCCTCTGCTCCACTCCGTCCTTCCGAGCGTCCTCGCTGAGCCTCTGGAAAGAGTTCATCGCACGGAGGAACTGTCCCTGCTTCAGGTCGATCGACGCCAGACCGTAGCGAATCGTGAGGAGCGCGATCTTCGAGTCCATCCGACGCGCAAATCCCAACGCCTTCGCGTAGGCCGCCTTCGAAGCCTCAAGTCGATTCAAGAGAAGCAACGATCCCCCACGGTTGACGAGCGTCGACATATAAGCCGCGAGGTCAAGCTGCGGATGGAGGCTTCTCAGGGCGCTATCGAAGAAGTGGAGCGCAGACTGGTTTCTATCCCGGTTCAGAAGCAGCGTGCCGAGCGCCGCCTCTGCCCTGCCGGCCCAGTTCTCCTGCCCGTAGAGCAGGAACTCGGCGTGGGCGCGCCTCAAGAGGCGCCAAGCCCCCGACGAATCACCTTCAAAGCTTGCCGCGGAACCCTCGAAGAAGTCTGCGAGCGCGAGGGCAAACGAGTCCTCGTTTGCGTCGATGAAACTCAACCGTGCACGTCGCACGGCCTCCCGGGCGTCGCCACTCAATCCGAGAGTATTCAGCGCGCTCGACTCCAGAAGTTGCGCCTCGCCCATGACCTGCTCGCGGCAGACCGGCTGCGCGGGGCCCTTGTCCTTCAGGAACGGGAGGCTGCGCGACGCCGCCGCGATGGCCTTCGCGAGCTCGACGAACATCGCCGGGTCGCTCGAGACCTTCGGCATCGCGAGCTGCGCCGCGTACAGCAGGGCGTAGCCGCGGGCCGGGTCGCCCTCGATCGCGGCGAGGCGCGCCTGCGCGGCCTCGATCCCCTGCTCGCCCGCGAGCTTCACGATCTCGGCCGCGATCTGCCGGCCGTCGAACGACAGGCGGCCGAGGCGGTCGGCGGGGCGGCTTTTCCTCTTGAACTGCGACAGGAACTTCTCGCGCTCCTCGACGGGAGCGTCGTCGGTCGGCAGCTCGTCGAAGAACGCGTCGAACTCGTCCTTCATGACGCGCGCGCGCTCGATCGTCTGGATGTCGGAGAGCTTCGCGTTGCAGGCCGCGCAGCCCGTCTCGACGTGCTGCTTCACGTGCGCGTTCAGCTCCGTCGTGCCCTCGGTCACGAGCTCGAAGAGCTGCCAGTGCTCGGGGCAGGCGAGCCGCGGGTTCGTCGGGTTCGCGCTCACGCGAGCACCCTCCGCATCTTGTCGAGGCAGCCCCAGATCCTCTTCCAGACGGTCTTCTGCGAATAGCCCGTCGCCTTCGTCATCTCGGCGAGGCTGTACTCCTGGCCGAAGTAGAGCCGCACGATGCGCTTGCACTTAGGGCCCGCGCTGCGGATCGCCTTGTTGACCATGCGCACGGCCTCGAGCCGCGCCGTGACCTTCTCGCAGGAGGGATCGGCGACGTCCATCGTCTCGGGGATCTGCTCCGTGCGCCGCTCGCGCGACGTCGCGATGTTCAGGCAGGTGTTCAGGAACGCGATCTTCACGTAGCCGATCGGGTCCTTCACGCGCGGGTCGCGCGCGAGGACGCGCATGTAGACCGTCTGCACCGCGTCTTCCGCTTCCTCGCGGCTGAAGCGGTACTTCCGCATCGCGAGGCTCACGAGCTTCGGCCTGAGGACGTTGTTCAGCGCGTTCCAGTCCCACTCGCCCGGCGTCGTGCCCGCCGCCTCGGAAGCGACGTCGTCATTCGCCGGAAGCTCGTCGGAGAGGACCGCGCGCAGGACCGCCGCCTCGGAAAGGCTTCCTCCGCCCGCCAGCGCAGGCTGCATGCCGTCCGTGGGGTCCCATGCACCCATGAGAACCTCTCCAAAAGGAGCTTCGCCCGCTACACCGCAGGTGCTCCGCATTGATCCTGGCGGAATTCTGTCACAAACGACGCCGTGTCAAGCGGAAAATCCGATCCGGTGCTGACTTTTCTGACCCTCTTCCTCGGTCTCGTCAGCGGCCTCCGGACGGTGGACGTCGCCGTCGGGGACCGCGTGGCCGCCGTCGAGGTTCGACTCGACGACCGGGCGGTCGGGCGCATGGCCGGCCCACCGTGGTCAATCAATGTGGATTTTGGTGAAACACCTAAACCACATGAGCTTTCCGCGACCGCGTTCGACAAGAATGGCAAGGAGATCGCCAAAATATTCCAGCGAATAAACTTACCGCGTTCACTGGCCGAAGCGAGGCTCTTCCTTCTTCCGGGCAGCGGCGGAAAGGGCCGTTTCGCCCGCCTGTCGTGGCAGTGCGCCGTGGCGGCCGCGCCGTCCCGGTCGTCGGTCTCGTTCGACGGCAGGCCGCTCCCGGTGGCCGACCCGGCGCGTATCCCCCTCCCCGACTACGTTCCCGAGCAGCTCCATTTCATGCGGGCCGAGCTCGACTTCCCGCGGAACGTCACGGCGGCGGCCGAGATCACGTTCGGGGGGCAGAGCCGGGACGAGACGCAGGCCGAGCTCACCGCCGTGGCCGTCCTCGCCGGCGCGAAGCGAAAGCTCGGGCCGCTGGAGGGCTTCTTCACCGTGCGCGGGGCGCCGGCCCGCGTCGCGGCGGTGGAGGAGGACGGGCCCGGGGAAATCGCCTTCGTCTTCGACGAGGCCGCGCGGCCGGCCCTCGCGACGGTCGCCGGGCGCTATGAAAGGGCGATCGACGACCCGCGCCTCGGATCGTTCGCGGCGTCGCGGATGCTCCGGCAGATCGGCCCTCTCGCTTCCGGGCAGCGCGCGCGCTTCGTCTGGCCGCTCACGGAGACGTTCGTGAACGGCGGGACGACGTACGAGATCTTCCCGCGGACCGAGGACTTCGGCCGATCGGACGGCGGGCTCCTCTATCTCCTGACGCACGTCTTCGCGCCCGGCGTCCCGCCGGAGCCACGCCTCGCGGACGCCGTCGCCGTCGCCGCGCTCTCGGCCGTCGCGCGAAACCGGGCGCGCGCCGTCGTCCTCGTCCTCGGCGGCTCGCCCGACGCGAGCCGCCTCTCCCCCGGCGGAGCCCGCGACTACCTCGCGGCGCTCGGCGTCCCGCTCTTCGTGTGGACGGCCGGGCCGTCCGGCGCGGTCGTGGGGCGCGCCTGGAGCGGCGCGGACACCGCGGACGTCTCGACCACGAAGCTCTTCGTCGCCGCGGCCGAGCGCCTCGTCGCGAACGTCGCCAGGCAACGCATCGTCTGGCTGGAGGGCGTCCACCTCCCGCAGGACGTCGAGCTTTCCGCTTCGGCTTCGGGCGTGACTCTCGTACGCTGACGGGCGATGACGCCCGCCCTCGCGCCCCTCGCTCTCGCCGCCGTTCTCGCCGCGGCGCCCACGCCCCCACACCCTGCGCGCAGGAGGCGGGCCCCTCCGCGGAGACGGCCGTCAAGGCGGGCACGCGCCTCAGGGCAAGGCCGGATCCGTCCGCGATCGCGGTCACGGTCGTCGACGCGGACGTGACGCTTCCCGTCTCCTCGCGCTGCGGCGCGTACGCGGAGGTGCGCTGGAACGGCTACCGGGCCTGGGTGCGGCCCGACGACACGAGCGGCCCCTCCGTCGAGCGCGGCGCGCGCGTGCCCGACGCCGCGCGGATCGCGAAGGCCCGCAACGCGATGCGCCCGCTCGGCCGCGACGCGATCCTCGGGCCCTGGCGTCTCCTGACGGACGTCGCGAGCGGTTTCCTGACGGGGCTCGACGCCGTCGCGCGGAACCTCCCGGACGCGTACCGGGCCCGCTACGGCCTCGCGACGGCCGCGGGGCCCGAGCAGTCGCTCGTGATCTTCGCGAGCGACGCGCGCTACCGCGCCTTCGCGGCGGCCGACGGCGGCGCGATGCCCGGGACGCGCGGCCACGCGGGCGGCGGCCTCGCCGCGTTCGCGATGGGCCGCAATCCGGTCGAGACGCGGGTGCTCCTCGTGCACGAGCTCACGCATCTCCTCTCGCAGAGCGCGCTCGGCGAGCGGATCCCCGCCTGGCTGGACGAGGGGATCGCCGAGGACCTTGCCTGGTGCCGCGTCGACTCGGAGGGGCGCCTCGAGCCGGACACGCTCGACTCCTTCGAGGAGACTCGCGCCGGAGCGCGATCCCTCGTCGTCGAGACATCCGGTCCTCGCGCGACGCGGGACGCGTGGCTGGAAAGGGCACGCCTCGGACGAATCCCGCCGCTCGCGGCGCTCCTCGAGCCAGACTCGCGGCTCTTCTCCGATGCGGCGGCGCGGCGCGACGCGACGACGGCGAGCGCGATGCTCGTTCGCTGGTGTCTCGCCGAGCCGGCGCGCGCGGACGCGTTCCGCGGGTTCCTGAGGGCGGTCTCACTCGGCGGCGACGGGGACGAACGTGCCCTCGCGGCCGCCCTGGGACTGTCGGGGTCCGAGGTCCAGAGAGAGTTCTTCGAATGGCTCAAGACCCGCTGAGGGAAGGCCGGGCAGGCCGAGATTCGCTCTCAGGGCCGTAGAATGGCGGTTCCCTGCTGAGGAGGTGCCGCATGGCTCCCGACGCGACGACCACCACCGAACGGTCCGCTTCCCCCGCCGCGACGGACGCTCCCGTGCTGCGCGACTTCGTCGGCGGAGAGTGGGTCGAGTCCCGCGCGACCGACCACGTGGACGTCTTCAACCCCGCGACGGGCGCGGTCATCGCGCGGACGCCGCTCGGGACGCGGGCCGACGTGGACGCCGCCGTCGCGGCCGCGAAGGCCGCGTTCCCCGGCTGGCGCGCGACGCCGGTCGTCGAGCGGGCGCGGGCGATGTTCGCGTTCAAGAACCGGCTCGAGGAGCACTTCGACGAGCTCGCCCGGATCGTGACGACCGAGCACGGCAAGACGCTGGACGAGTCGCGCGGATCCGTGCGGCGCGGGATCGAGGCCGTCGAGGTCGCGTGCGGGACGCCCTCGATGATGATGGGCTACGGCCTCGAGGACATCGCGCGCGGGCTGGACTGCGACGTCCACCGCCAGCCGATGGGTGTCTTCGGGGCGATCGCGCCGTTCAACTTCCCCGCGATGGTCCCGCTCTGGTTCCTCCCGTTCGCGGTCGCGACGGGCAACACGTTCGTCGTGAAGCCGTCCGAGCTCGTCCCTCTCTCGCAGAAGTGCATGCACGAGCTGCTCCAGGGCTGCGTCCCGCCCGGCGTCGTGAACCTCGTGAACGGCGGCGTCGAGGTCGTGAACGGCCTCTGCGAGCATCCGGACGTGAGGGGCGTCTCGTTCGTGGGCTCGACGCCCGTCGCGAAGCACGTCTACCGGACGGCGTCGCACGCGGGCAAGCGCGTACAGGCCCTCGGCGGCGCGAAGAACTTCATCGTCGTGATGAGCGACGCGGACCTCGACAGGTCGATCGGCATCGTCTCGGAGTCCTGCTACGGCTGCGCGGGCGAGCGCTGCCTCGCCGGCTCCATCGTCGTGACGGTGGGCGGCGCGAGCCACCACGCCGCCGTGCGCGAGCGGCTCGTCGCCGCCGCGAAGGCGATCAAGGTCGGCGACGGACTCGAGCCGGGCGTCACGATGGGGCCCGTCATCCGCGAGGCGGCGCGCCGGCGGATCCTGTCGTACGTCGAGAAGGGCCTCGCCGAGGGCGCCGAGCTCGTCCTCGACGGCCGCGGCCACACGGTGAAGGGGCACGAGAACGGGTTCTTCCTCGGCGCAACGATCTTCGACAAGGTCCCGCCGAAATCCGCGGTCGGACGCGAGGAGATTTTCGGCCCCGTCCTCTCGCTCATGAACGTCCCGGACCTTCCCGGGCGCGCTCGCGCTCCTGCGCGACCACCCGCAGGCGAACGCGACGTCGATCTTCACGTCCAGCGGGAAGTCCGCGCGGACGTTCGCGTCCCAGGCGCCTCCCACGATGGTCGGCGTGAACGTGGGCGTCGCGGCGCCGATGTCGTTCTTCCCGTTCGGGGGCGCGAAGGAGAGCTTCTTCGGCGACGTGAAGGCGCACGGCCGTGACGGCATCGCGTTCTACACGGACCAGAAGGTCGTCATCGAGCGGTGGTTCTAGGACCTCTGGCAGACTCCCGCCCATGATCTTCCTGACCGGCGTCACCGGGTACGTCGGAAGGCGTGTCGCCCGCCTCCTCGCCGCGTCCGGGCACGGCGTCCGCGGCCTCGTTCCGGAACGAGAGACGCTCCCGGCGGACCTCCCGGGCGTCGAGCTCGTGCGCGGGGACATCCTCGAGCCCGCCACGCTCGAGCCGCACGGCGCGGGCGTCACCGCGGTCGTCCACGCGGCGGCCGCGATGCTCCCGAACCCGGCCGAGACGATCCGCCGCGTCAACGTGGACGGAACGCGCCACGTCCTCGGGGCCGCGAGGCGCTGGGGCGTCCGCAGTTTCGTGTACGTCTCCGCGGTCTCGGCGGCGTATCCCAGGAAGAACAGCTACGGGCAGTCGAAGGTGGAGGCGGAGGCCCTCGTCGCGGCGTCGGGGATTCCCTGGGCGGTCCTCAGGCCCACGATGGTCTACGGCGACGGCGGCGGCCTGCACTTCGCGAAGCTCGCCGCGCTCGTCGGGAAGGCGCCGGGCGTCTTCCCCGTGTTCGGGCCGGGGACGGCAAAGCTCCAGCCCGTGCACGTCTCGGACGTGGCGAACGCGATCCGGATCGCGCTCGAAAACCCCGCGGCCCTGGGCGGGACGTGGGGCGTGTCGGGCGCGACCGTCGTCACGTTCGACGAGCTCGTGAAGCGCATCGCGCGCACTCTCGGCGTGCGCCGGCGCCTCCTCCACGTGCCCCTCCCGCTCGCAATGGCCCTCGCGAAGCTCGCGGTGCGCATCTCGCCGGATTTCTTCCTGACGCCGGAGGCCCTTCTCGGCCTGAACCAGGACGCGGATCTCGACAACGCGCCGTTCACCGAAGCGTGCGATTACCAGCCGCGGACGCTGGACGAAGGGCTCGCGGCGGAGGCAGGCGTCAGCGCGCGGGCGGAGGCGGAGTGGTCGGAGGCGTGACCTCGAGGACACGGAAGCTCCCGTAGCGCGCGGCCTCGCGGGCGTGGCGCGCGATCCACGCGTCGAGGACGCGGACTCCCGAGGAACGGGAGCTCTCGTTCGGCTCGTCGGCCGGCGGCCCGTCCCACAGGACGATCCAGCTCACGCCGGCCGCCTCGAGCGACCTCACGATCTCCTCCTGGACCGGGCGCGTCGTCGCCGAGCCCGGGTGCAGGTTGTCGTAGCGCGTCGCGTTCCGGCGGCCCGCGAGGAAGGTGACGAGCGGCGCGTCGTAGACGATGCGGTCGTGTCGCGCGTTGCCGACGAACATGGATTCGGCGGGACGCGAGACGGCCGCGACGAACCGCGCGGTCTCGAGAACGTCCGGCGGCAGGCCGATCCAGCGCGGCGCGGCCGGCAGGCCCGTCACACCTGCGGACGCGGGCGCGAGCAGCCGGGTCTTCAGCAGGCGCGCGCGTTCGAAAACGGATGGGACGCCGAAGAGAAGGACGAGAAGACCGAGAGAGATTCCGAGAATTTGAGGAGGCCGGGGGACCGGAGCAGGCTCGCGAGGCGACGCGACACCCGCGAGCGCCACGAGCGAGAGCGCAAGGGCCGGGTTCAGGTGCTCGAGGTCGGCGCGCTGGAACGGCGCCGCGAGAAGGAGGAGGCAGGCGGCGGAAGACGCCAGCAGGACGGGCGAAGAGGAAGAGGCGGCCGCGCCGCGCCTATCTCGCCGAAGGGCTTTCACCCCATACGTCGCGGCCGCCAGCGCCGCCACAAGAGCCGCAAGGAAGAGGACCGGCACGGCTCCCGCGTCCAGAGCCCCTCTCGAAGAAATCCCCGGGCCGAAGGCCGAGGCGAGCTGCTCGAACCGTAGCGAGACGGGGAGGGAGCGGAAGCGCCCGAACGTCGTCGCGGGAAAGAGAATCGCCTGCCGGAAGAAATCTTCGAGGGTCCCGTGCGCGGCCAGCGTCGCGGCCAGCAAGGCCGGGCCGGCGATGAGCCCGAGGGCGAATGGAAATAAACCTTCAAAGAAGAGCGCCCTCGTTCCACCTCCCGGCCCGTCGCTCCTGGCGGTGCGTGGGGGCCCGGCCGCGGCGCCCAGCACGACGGCCACCGCTCCCCCCGCCGCCGCGGCGAGAACGAAATCCTGCTTGAACCACGCGGTTAGTCCCGCGAGAAGGCCGGCGACGAACGCGCCTCTTCGCGGACGATTCCACGGAGCGCAGGCCGCGAGGAGCGCCGCGAGGACGAGAACGAGGCCCGTGTCGCGCGACCTGAGAGACAGCGTCTGCGTCGGGAGGGCGATGAAGAGAAGAGCCGCCGCGGCCGCCGCGAGCGGCCGCGCCACGAGACGCGCGAGAAGGAACAGGAGGACCGCGGCGAGCGCGACGACGCCGAGCTTCACCGCCCGCTCGACCTCGAGTGTCGCGCCGAAGACACGGAACGCGTCGGCGAGGATCCACGTCGTGCCCGGCGGGTGCAGCGTCCAGAAGTCCCTGTACGGGATTTCGCCCGCGAGGACGCGCGTCGCGGCGCAGAGCGTGTTGCCCTCGTCGTAGGGTCCCTCGTAGCCCGACGTCAGGCCGGACCAACCGAACACAAGGGCGACGGCGACGACCGCGCAGACCAGGACGCGATCGAGCCGCGACATCCGGCCATGATCTCCTACTCTCGGGTCTCTCCGGCGCACAATGCGAGAATCGTTCTCGACGGGAGGTCCCCGAATGCCGCGCAAAGTCACCGTCGGCCTGATCCAGACGCACAATCCCGTGTCGGACCCGAAGGCCTCTCTTGCGAAGGTTCAGAAGGCCGCGATGGACCTGCACCTGAAGCTCCTCGCCGAGGCTGGAAAGAAGGGCGTCCAGATCCTCGGGCTCCAGGAGATCTTCAACGGGCCTTACTTCTGCCCCTCCCAGGACGCGAAGTGGTACGACGCGGCCGAGCCCGTGCCCGGGCCGACGACCGAGGCGATCGCGAAGGCGGCGAAGAAGCACCGGATGGCCGTCGTCGTGCCCGTCTACGAGCGCGAGGACGCCGGCGTCTACTACAACACCGCGGCCGTCTACGACTCCGACGGGACGTACCTCGGCAAGTACCGCAAGAACCACATCCCGCACACGTCCGGCTTCTGGGAGAAGTACTTCTTCAAGCCGGGCAACATGGGGTACCCCGTCTTCCAGACGCGCCACGCGAAGGTCGGCGTCTACATCTGCTACGACCGGCACTTCCCCGAGGGCGCGCGCGCTGCTCGGGCTGAACGGCGCCGAGATCGTCTTCAACCCGTCCGCGACGGTCGCCGGGCTCTCGCAGTACCTCTGGAAGCTCGAGCAGCCGGCGCACGCGGTCGCGAACGGCTACTTCGTGGCGGCGTCGAACCGCGTCGGAACCGAGGCGCCGTGGAACATTGGCCGCTTCTACGGGTCCTCGTACGTCGTCGACCCGCGCGGTAACTTCCTCGCGACCGCGAGCGAGGACAGGGACGAGCTCCTCGTCGCGACGTGCGACCTCGACATGATCGAAGACGTCCGCCGCACCTGGCAGTTCTTCCGGGACAGGCGGCCGGAGACCTACGACGGGCTCGTCGCGCTCTGACACGGAGCTCGAAGAGCTTCCGAGCCGCTCCCCCTCTTCCTCTTCACCTTCTAAGAAATCCTTCTTTCCCCTCTTCCCCTCCTCCCGTTGGTGCCTGACACTTCCTTGCAGGAAGTGTGTCCATGAAACGGGGGTCAGGCGGTCGGTCGGGTCGGCGTGTCGCTGTGGCGGTCGCCTTGGCCGTCGTCCTCCTCGGAGCCGCCCGAGCCGACGCCGAGAGAGTCGTCGACGAGAGGATCTTCCGCACGCTCGACGGGCCGCTCGCGCCGGACGCCCGCGTCAGGACCGGGCCCCTCACGCTCGACGACGGCACGGACGTGGCGCTCGAGGTCTCTCCCTTCCAGGTCTTCGCGCCGGACGCCCGGATCGTCGTCCACGGCCCGCTCGGCGACGTCCTCGCTCCGCTTCCGACCGACCGCTGGTTCACCGGGCACGTCGCCGGCGATCCTCTGTCGGTCGTCGTCCTCGCGCGCGGCCGCGCGCTCCGCGGCTTCCTGGTCACGGACGGACACGTGTCGGTCCTCGGGGCGGAGCGCCACCCCTACGGCGACGGTCCGCCCGGGCGCATCCTCGTGCGGACTCTGGATCCGGAGACCGAGGTCCCCGACGCGATGCGCCACTTCACGTGCGGCACGGACACGCTGCCCGTTCCGCCCGACGCGGCCGACCCGGTCCGCGTCGGCCGCCGGCCGTTGAGCAACGTCATGTACTACGCCGGGATCGCCGTGGAGACGGATTACGAGCTCTACGCGAAGTTCAACTCGACGCCGAACCTGACGAACTACGTCGGCGACCTCTTCTCATTCGTCTCGGCGGTGTACCAGCGCGACGTCCTCGTGACGCTCCAGGTGAACTACCTCTCGATCTGGACGACGTCCGCCGACCCGTGGAGCGCCACGACCACGTCGACCGCGCTGAACGAGTTCCTCAACTACTGGAACGCGAACCGTACGGCCGTTCCGCGGTCGACCGCGCACATGCTCTCCGGAAAGGGCCTGGGCGGGGGCATCGCCTACCTGAGCGCCCTCTGCGGCGGCTTCGGCTACGGCGTCAGCGCGAGCCTCTCCGGCGTCGCCCCGACGAGCATCTCGAAGACGTACTGGGACTTCATGGTCGTCGCTCACGAGCTCGGGCACAACTTCGGATCGCCCCACACGCACTGCTACAGCCCGACGGTCGACGAGTGCTATTCCGGCGAGGGCGGCTGCTACAGCGGCCCGACGAGCGTTCCCCCCGAAAAGGGGACGATCATGAGCTACTGCCACCTTCTCTCGGGGGGCTACTCGAACATCAAGATGTTCCTCGGCGTGGCGGGCGAGACGAGCCAGGCCGTCACGACGAGGATCCGGAACTACGTCGAGAGCCATACGAGCTGCTTCGGCACCTCCCCGGGACCCGTCGTCGCGGCGATCTCGCCCGCCGCCGGCCCGACCGCCGGCGGCACGCCGGTAACGATCACGGGATCGGGCTTTGCGGGCGGCGCGACGGTCGCGGTCGGCGGCGTGGCGGCGACGGGCGTCAACGTCGTGAACGCGACGACGATCATGGCGACGACGGGCGCGCACGCGGATGGTCTCGTCGACGTGACGGTGAAGAACCCCGGAAACCAGGGCGATACCCTGGTCGCCGCGTACGCGTACGGGACGGGAGTGTCACCGACAGCCACACCCACGCCCACGCCGACGCCGACCCGCACGCCCACCGGAACCCCGGCGGCCACGGCAACCGCCACGCCGACGCGTACGCCAACCTCGACGCCCACGGCCACGCGCACCGCGACGCCCTCCCCGACCGTCGCGCCAAGCACGCCGACACCCACCGCCACGCCGACGCCGACGCGGACGTTCACCGGCACGGCGACACCGTCGCCCACGCCGACCCGGACACCCACCTCCACGCCCACGGTCACACCAGGGACGCCGACGCCGACTCCCACCCGGACACCGACCCGCACTCCCACCGCGACACCGACGTTCGCGTCGGGCACGTCGACTCCCACGCCGACGCGAACCTCCACTCCGACGCCCACGCCGACGCGAACCCTTCCGCCCGGCGCAACCTCGTTCTATTCGCTCGCGCCCTGCCGCGCGGTCGACACGCGGAACCCCACGGGACCGCTCGGCGGGCCTGCCGTCGGCGGCGGCTCGTCGCGCACGTTCACGCTCATCGGCGTCTGCGGCATCCCCACCGGGGCCCGCGTCGTGTCCGCGAACGTCACGGTCGTGAATCCCGGCTCGGCCGGCGACCTCGTCGTCTATCCCGCGACGCTCGCCTCTCCCCCGCCGACGTCCACGATCAGCTTCCGCGTCGGGTCCACACGGGCGAACAACACGCACCTGTTCCTCGCGTCGGACGGCACGGGCCGGGTCGTCGCGAAGAACAACGCCCCGAACGCGGTGAACGTCGTCCTGGACGTGAACGGCTACTACCGCTAGCTACGCGGGTGCGACGAGCGGAAGGAGGACGCGGACCCGGGTTCCCGCGGCCGACCCGGCGTCGAGGAGAAGCCCTCCGCCGCGGCTCGTCACGATCCCGTAGACGACGGAGAGCCCGAGGCCGCGGCCCTCGTGGCGGGGCCGGCTCGTGTAGAAGGGCTCGAAGACGTGCGGAAGGTCGTCCTCCGCGATGCCGCGACCGTCGTCCGCGATCTCGAGGACCGAGTAACGGCCCGGGCGCGGATCCGCCGACATGCCCGCGGGAGGCTTCTCGAACGTCTCGTCGCGGAGACGGATCGCGATCCGGCCTCCGGGGGCCGTCGCATCCACGGCGTTCGAGACGATCTCCAGAAGTACGGCCTCGAGGTCCGAGGGCGAGACGGGCGCGTCGCCCTCGGCGAGGTCCCAGGTGAGAACGCGGTCCGGCCCGGCCATGCGCCCCACGGCTTCGCGCTGGCTCAGCACGAGGTCGATGATCCGCATCTGCTTGCGGTCCCGCATCCGCCGCCCGCTCGCGCTCAGGAGGCGCTCCGCGAGGCCCGAGGCGCGGCGCGCGGCTTCGGCGATCGCGTCCAGGTTCTCCGGGAGCCCGTGCACGCGCCCCGCGCCCGCGCGCGCCAGCTCCGAGCGCCCGAGGACGACCGTCATCAGGTTGTTGATGACGTGCGCGATCCCGCCCGCGAGCCGCCCCGTCAGCTCCTTCTTCTCGACCTCGCGGCGCTGCGCCTCCGCGGCCTCCTCCCGCAGGAGGCGCAGGTTCTCCTCCGACGCCACGGCGACGCGCGCGAGGAGAAGAAGCGCGAGGACGACGATCCCGACCGCGAGCGGGACGAGCGCCGGATCGGACGGCCGCAGAGCGGCGAGGATCAGGAGGGCGCCGACGCCGACGACGGCCGCGACGGGCAGCGGGTTGAACGCCCGAAACCTCTCCGGGAGCAGCGGGCCGTCCCGCTCGGACTGCGGGTCGAGGAGGAAGGAGACGGCGGCGCAGAGGTAGGCGAGGTAGTCGACGAAGAAGAGGCTGTTGCTCAGCCGGAAGTCGTGCGCCTGGCGCCCGAGCGCGTACTCGAGCGCGACGAGGTACGTGGTCTCGATGACGATCGTCGCCGCCAGCCACAGGATCGCCCGGCGGATCGGGCGCCGCGGCCCGCGCACGAGGATCAGGTTCAGGACGACGAGGTTCGCCGTCGCCATGACGTTGTAGAGGACCAGCCTGAAATGAATGGCCTGCGGCGCCGCGTGAATCCCCGGCAACGTCCAGATCGCGACGACCGCGAGCGAGATTCCGAGCACCGCCGTCGTCACGTCCGTCGCGATTCGCCACGCCGCGCCCGGCGTGAGCGGCGCGAGCGGGATCCGGATCAACGCCGCGAACCCGAGCGCCCAGATCGCGAACGTCGTCACGAGGTCGAGACCCGGGACGGACGGGAACGAGAACCCGAGCGAGTCGACGAAGCGAAGGGCGTTGCCCGCCGCTGTCAGGAGGATCGAGACCCCGAGGAGAAGCAGCGCCTGGCGGAGCCTCCCAAGGAGATCGGCCCGGCGCGACGCGGCGAGGAAGACGAGACCCGGAATCGCCGTCACGACGAGCGCCGCCGCCGTCCCGGGCAGGCCCCCCGTGAGCGGACCAAAGGGCGTCAGCCACGGGACCGCCGCCAGGAAGGCAAACACCCCGGCGGCCGCGGTCAGCCAGAGGCGGGCAGATCCCGTACCGCGCGCGTCGGGAACCGGCGCTCGCTCCTCGGCCCGTCGGTTCGAAGGATCGGATCGCAATGCGGCTGTGCCATGATAAGTCCACATGGGTCGTCTTCTCGTCAAAGGCGGGCGGGTCGTCACCGCGGTCGACGACTACGCCGGAGACGTCCTCGTCGAGGACGGAAGGGTCTCCGCTATCTTCGCGCATGGCGCCGCCGCCCCGGCCGACGTCGAGACGCTCGACGCGGCGGGCCGGCTCGTCATTCCCGGCGGCATCGACGCGCACACGCACCTCGACATGCCGTTCGGCGGGACGACGTCAGCCGACGACTTCGAGTCGGGCACGATCGCCGCCGCGCACGGAGGGACGACGTCGATCGTGGACTTCGCGATCCAGTACAAGGGCCAGACGCTCCGCGAAGCTCGCGATGCCTGGATGAAGAAGGCCGAAGGCAAGGCCGCGATCGACTACGGCTTCCACATGATCATCACGGACCTTCCCGACGCCGTCGAGAAGGAGATGGACGTCATGGTCGCCGAGGGCGTGACGTCGTTCAAGCTCTTCATGGCGTACCGCGGCGTCCTCATGCTGGACGACGGGTCGATCTTCCGGGCCCTCCTGAGGACGGGCGAGAACGGCGGGACGATCTGCATGCACGCCGAGAACGGCGACGTCATCGACGTCCTCGTGAGGCGGGCGCTCGCCGAGGGCCACACCGCTCCGAAATGGCACGCGCTCACCCGCCCTCCCCGCGCCGAGGCCGAGGCGACGAACCGCGCGATCTGCCTCGCCGAGATGGCGAACGTCCCGCTCTACGTCGTCCACCTGTCGGCCGCCGAGGCGCTCGAGAGGATCGCCGAGGCGCGCGACCGTGGGCTCCCGATGCACGCCGAGACCTGCCCGCAGTACCTCTTCCTCTCGTACGAGAACTACGAGGAGCCGGGTTTCGAGGGAGCGAAGTACGTCATGTCGCCCGCCGCTCCGCGCGAAGGGGAACGAGGAGGCGCTCTGGCGCGGGCTGAAGATGAACGACCTGCAGGCCGTGTCGACGGACCACTGCCCGTTCTGCATGAAGGAGCAGAAGGAGCTCGGCAAGGGCGACTTCTCGAAGATCCCGAACGGCGCGCCCGGCATCGAGACGCGGATGTCGCTCCTGTGGGACGGCGGCGTCGTGAAGGGGCGCATCTCGCCGAACCGCTTCGTCGAGCTCGACGTCCACGTCGCCCGCGAAGATCTTCGGCCTGTTCCCGAAGAAAGGCACGATCGCGCCGGGCTCGGACGCGGACCTCGTCGTCTTCGATCCGAACCGCAAGGTCACGCTCTCCGCGAAGACGCTCCACCAGCGCGTGGACTACACACCGTACGAGGGCCGCGTCGTCCAGGGCGCGGCGGACGTCGTGATCGCGCGGGGCGAGATCATCGTGAAGGAAGGGAAGTTCCTGGGAAGAGCCGGCAGAGGGGATTTTCTGCGAAGAACGACCCGCTCGTAAATGCAGGCGTCCGAGCAACGGGCGGCGGTCTGCAAAGTTTCTTAGAAGGTGAAAATCGGGGCCCCGCCGCGCCCACCGCCGAATCCCGCCTCGAGCGCGCGGAGCATAATCACCCTTCTAAGAAATGCGGCCTCGCGGCCTGCTCCTGAGCCACCCTCGAAGGGAGCCCTCCCATGAGCACGATTTCCGAAGCAAAGAATCCCTCTTCCTCCCCGGTCTCTTCCTCCTCCGTCCGCGAGAAGCACAAGGAATTCCTCTTCCCCTCCGTCACGAACTACTACAAGGAGTCCGTCGTCCTCGAGTCGGGCAAGGGGATGACCCTGACCGACGCGGACGGAAAGAAGTACCTCGACTTCTTCGGCGGGATCCTGACGGTCTCCGTCGGGCACGCGAACGACAAGGTGAACGCGGCCGTCAAGGCGCAGGTCGACCGCCTCGGCCACGTTTCGACGCTCTACCCGACGCTCCCGATCGTCCAGCTCGCCGAGACGCTCGCGCGCATCACGCCGGGCCGGCTCCGGAAGTCGTACTTCACGGGCTCGGGCACGGAGGCCGACGAGACGGCAGTCGTCCTCGCGCAGGTCTACACGGGACGGCTCGAGATCATCGCGCTGCGTCACGGCTACTCGGGACGCTCGATCCTCGCCCAGTCGCTCACGGCCCACGCGCCGTGGCGGGCCGTTCCGACGCAGGTCGCGGGGATCAAGCATGCCCCGTCGCCGTACTGCTACCGCTGCCCGCTCAAGCTCACCTACCCGTCATGTGGGGTCGCCTGCGCGAAGGATCTCGAGGAGCTGATCCGGACGACGACGACGGGCCAGGTCGCCGGCTTCCTCGCCGAGCCGATCCAGGGCGTCGGAGGGTTCGTGACCCCGCCGAAGGAGTACTTCGAGATCGCCGTCGGCATCGTGAGGAAGTACGGCGGCGTCTTCATCTGCGACGAGGTCCAGACCGGCTTCGGTCGCACGGGAACCCACTGGTTCGGCATCTCGCACTGGAACGTCGAGCCCGAGATCATGACGATGGCCAAGGGCGTCGCGAACGGCATGCCGATGGGCGTCACGATCGCGGCGCCGGAGATCGCGGACTCGTTCAAGGCGATGACGATCTCGACGTTCGGAGGGAATCCGGTCTCGTCGACCGCCGCGAACGCGACGATCGCCGTGATGGAGGAGATCGACGCCCCGAGGCGCGCCGCCGAGATGGGCGCGCGTCTCAGGGCCGGACTCGACGGCCTCAAGAAGAAATATCCGAAGACGGTCGGCGACGTGCGCGGCCTGGGCCTCATGCAGGGTCTCGAGCTCGTGGTGGACGAGACGGTGCAGGACCGCACGCCCGCGCCCGAAAAGGCCGTCCGGCTCTTCGAGGAGACGAAGAAGCGCGGCCTCCTGATCGGCAAGGGCGGCCTCTACGGCAACGTCATCCGGATCTCGCCGCCCCTGATCGTCTCGGCGTCCGAGGTGGACGACGCCCTGCGGATCCTCGACGAGTCCCTCGCCGGCTGGGCGTAGGAGGTCCGTGTCATCCGGGAGCGCCGCGAACGCGTCTCACCGGGGGAGTCGCCGTCCCAGGGGGGCCTGCCGTGAACTCGAAGAAAGCCTCGAACATCCTGAAGGTCGCATTCCGTGCCCTCTCGCGGAACAAGCTGCGCTCCCTCCTCACGGCGCTCGGCATCATCATCGGCGTCGCCTGCGTCGTCGCCGTCGTCGGGATCGGCGAGGGCGCGCGCATCCAGAGCGAAGACCGGCTGAAGTCCCTCGGGACGAACTTCCTCATGGTTCTCCCCGGCAGCGTGACGTCCGGCGGCGCCCGGGCCGGCTTCGGGGCCAGCTCGAAGCTGTCGGAGAACGACGTCGACGCCATCCGCAATGAGGTCTCGACGGTCTCCTACGTCTCGGCCTCGATCCGGACCGTCGCCCAGGTCATCTACGGCAACCAGAACTGGTCGACGTCGATCCAGGGCGCCGAGGTGGACTGGCCGCTCGTGCGCTCGTGGAACGTCGAGAAGGGAATGTTCTTCACGGAGCAGGACGACAAGGCCGCCGCGAAGGTCTGCGTCCTCGGCCAGACCGTCGTGACGAACCTCTTCGGCGACGAGGACCCGATCGGGAAGGCGATCCGCATCAAGAACATCCCGTTCCGCGTCGTCGGCGTCCTCGAGTCCAAGGGCGGTTCGACGGTGGGCCAGGACCAGGACGACCTGGTGGTCGCCCCGTACGAGACCGTCCGCAAGAAGGTCATGGGCACGAACGCCGTCGGGCAGATCCTCGTCTCGGCCGCGACGAACGATCTCGTGAGCGCGGCCCAGGAGGAGATCAAGGGGCTGCTGAGGCAGCGGCACCGCATCCTCCGCGGGCAGGACGACGACTTCATCATCCGGTCGCAGACGGAGATGCTCCAGCAGGCCGAGGCGCAGAACCGTACGATGAGCGCGCTCCTCTGGTCGATCGCGGGCGTCTCGCTCCTTGTCGGCGGGATCGGGATCATGAACATCATGCTCGTCTCGGTGACGGAGAGGACGCGCGAGATCGGGGTCCGCATGGCGATCGGCGCGAAAGGGCGCGACATCCAGGCGCAGTTTCTCGTCGAGGCCGTCGCGCTCGCCGTTACGGGCGGCGCCGTCGGGGTGGCCGGAGGGCTCGGAATCCAGCGACTCGTCGCACGCCTTGCCGGTTGGCCCGTCGCGATCCAGCCGCAGGCGATCGTGATCGCAGTGGTCTTCTCCGCCGTCGTCGGCGTCGGCTTCGGCTTCTACCCGGCGCTCAAGGCGAGCCGCCTCGACCCGATCGAAGCGCTGCGGTACGAATAGCGAGGGCACGATCCCGATCTCCGCTATGATCCCGCGCATCGGACTCAGAGTCAGAACAGACGCGGCGGTCGCGCGCGCGTGATCGGAACGAGGCTCGCCGACCGCTACGAGATCCTGTCCGAGCTGGGGCGCGGAGGGATGGGCGTCGTCTACCGCGCGAAGGACCCCGTGCTGAACCGCGAGGTCGCGGTGAAGCTCATCCCGCCGGGCAACCTCACGAAGGACTCCGAGGAGCGCTTCCAGCGCGAGGCGCAGATCGTCGCCCAGATGGACCACCCCTCCATCGTCCCGATCTACGACCTCGGCCGCCACGAGGGCTCGCTCTTCTTCGTGATGCCGGTCCTCGCGAACACGAACCTGAGGCAGCTCATCCGCGAAGGCACGCTGCGCCTCGGGGACGTTCTCGACGTCGGGACGCAGGTCGCGGACGCGCTCGACTACAGCCACGCGCGCGGCATCGTCCACCGCGACATCAAGCCCGAGAACATCATGACCTCGCGCGACGAGACGGGGCACGTGCGGGCGCGGGTCATGGACTTCGGCCTCGCGCTCGCGACGAGCGAGGACCGTCTCACGAAGACGGGTACGCTCGTCGGGACCGTCGTCTACTTCAGCCCCGAACAGGTCACGTCGCGGTCGTTCGACGGGCGCTCGGACATCTACGCGCTCGGGACGGTCCTCTACGAGTGCCTCGCGGGCGAGCCGCCCTTCGCGGGCGAGGTGCAGTCCGTCCTCTACCGCGTCGTCCACGAGCTGCCGCAGTCGATGCGGAACCTCGGCGCCGACGTGAGCGAGGAGCTGGAGGCCGCGATTCTCCAGTGCCTCGCGAAGGACCCGGAGAAGCGGCCCAAGCGCGGCGCGCACCTCGCCGAGGCCCTCCGGCGCTACCGGTCGAAGCTCCGCGAGGAGGACTTCGGCAAGTCCGTCGTCTTCACGGCGAGCCGGATGCTCCCGCGCCCAGCCATCGCCGCGCCGTTCATCGGGCGCGAGAAGGAGATGGCCGAGCTGCAGCGCCGGCTCCACGCGGCGCTTGCGGGCGAGTGCGAGTTCGTCGTTCTCGCCGGCGAGCCCGGGATCGGAAAGAGCCGCCTCGTGGACGAGCTCAAGAGCCTCGCGCGCGCCCGGAGGATCCGCGTCCTCTCGGGTCGCTTCGTCGAGCACGACCGTGCGTTCGCGCACCAGGGCTTCTGCGAGCTCGTCCAGGACTACTTCCGGTCCAAGGACGCCGGTCTCTCCGAAACCTCTCGCCCCGACTTCACCGACCTCGCGGGCGACCTCCTCGCGCTCTTCCCCGTCCTCTCCGAGATCGGCGAGCTCCGGAGCGCCGCGAGCACCGACTCGGGCGCCGTGACGAGCCCGGACGCGCGGAAGGCGGAGGACAAGATCGCGATCTTCGAACTGATCGCCCGCACACTCACGCGGATCGCCGGCGGCAAGCCCCTCCTTCTCGCGCTCGAGGAGCTGCACGGGGCGCAGCTCTCGATCGAGGCTCTCCAGTACGTCGTGCGCCGCCTCGGGCCGACGCCGACGCTCATCGTGGGGACGTACCGCCAGACGGAAGTCGACAAGCGGCATCCACTCGCGAAGATGCTCGATTCGTTCCGAGGCGACCCGCGATTCGTGGCGCTCACGCTCGGGCCGCTCACGCCGTCCGAGCACAGGGCCCTCGTCGAGTTGTCGGCGGGCGGCGGCAAGCTCTCGGACGACCTCGCCTCGCGCCTCCTGACGGCGACCGAGGGGAACCCCCTCTTCACGAAGGAGCTCGTGAGATCGCTCCTGGACTCGGGCGGCATCGCGCGGGACGACTCGGGCGCGCTGAACCTCTCGGGCGCGACGGGCATCTCGTCCGACGCCCTGCCCGAGACGATCCAGCAGGCCGTCGAGGCGCGGATCGAGCGGCTCCCGGAAGAGGTGCGCGAGGTGCTCCAGGTCGCGTCCGTCCTCGGGAAGAGCTTCGAGTTCAAGGACCTCGAGTCCGTCGCCGAGGACGCGAAGGGGCTCGACGAGGCGATCGACCGCCTCGTGAAGGACGGGATCCTCGAGGAGGAGCGCGAGTCGCGCGGCGACCGGCTCGCCTTCGCGAGCGGGATCGTCCGCGACGTCCTCTACGGCGCCCTGTCGCGGCGCAAGCGCCGGACCCTCCACCGCGCGTACGCGAACCACCTCGAGAAGCGCCACCAGGGACGCCTCGACCGCGTGTATCCCGAGCTCGTCCACCACTTCTCCGAGGGCGACGTGCCCGAGAAGGCCGTGGACTACGGCCTGAAGCTCGCGCGCAAGGCCCTCGACGCCTTCAGCCCGGAGGAGGCGGCGCGCGTCGCGAAGACCGCGCTCGACTACCTCGGCGACGAGGAGTGGGAGGGCGACAAGGCGCTGGAGGGCGACGCCCGCCTGTTCCTCGCCCAGGCCTCGCGCCTCTCGGGGCACGCGGACGCCGCGCTGCGCGAGGCCGAGGCGGCCGGGAGGATCTTCGAGGGCGAGAAGCAGCCGGAGCGCGCCGTCGAGGCGATCCTGTTCGCCGCCGACACGGCGTGGAACGCCCGGAAGGTGGACGAGGCGCGGCGACTCGTGGAGCGCGGAATCGAGGCCGCGGCCGCCGCCCGCGACACCGTGCACCTGCCGAAGCTCCTCTCGCTCGCCGCGACCGTCGCGAATCTCCGCGGCGACTACGCGCGCGCGGCCGCGTACGGCGCGCAGCTCGAGCGGCTCGGCGGCGAGACGAAGCGGGACGAGGACGTCGTCCCGTCCGGCGGCAGGCTTGCCGTCGCGATGACGAACCCGATCACCGCGGCCGAGCCCGCCATGCGGCACATCGTGGAGGAGACCGAGGTTCTCTCCACGGTCTTCGAGACGCTCCTCACGACCGACGCGGACGGACAGCTCGTCCCCGCGCTCGCCGACGAGTGGGCCCTCGTGGACGGGGGCCGGTCCGCCCACCTGCGCCTCAGGCACGGCGTGCGATTCTCCGACGGGTCTCCCCTGACCGCGCCTGCGGCAAAGGCGTCGCTCGAGCGCGCGGTCCGCCTCCGGCCCGACGGGATTCCCGCGGCGCTCGCCGCCGTCCGCGGTGCCGTCGCGCACCGAAAAGGCGACGCACCCGACGTCGTCGGCATCCGGGCCGTCTCCGAGAACCGCCTCGAATTCGACTTCGACGAACCGCTCCCGATCTTCCCCGCGCTCCTCCCGGACGTCCTGACCGCGATCGTGAAGGTCGTGCCCGCCGGAAGCGGCGGCGAGACCGCGATCGGCACGGGACCGTTCGTCGTCGCTCGGCGGGCCGCGGACCGCCTCCTCCTCGAGCGCAATCCGCACCACTGGAAGGAGCCGGCGCGCCTCGACGCGATCGAGTTCCGGACGGGGATGAGCGCCTCGGCGATCGGCGCGGGGCTGCGCGCCGGGGAGATCGACGTCGCCCGCGATCTCTCGCCGCAGGACCTCGAAGCAATCCTCCGCGAAACGCGCCTGCGCGCCGGCCTCGTCGAGACGCCCAAGAAGGGCACGTACTTCGCGCTCTTCAATTCAAACAGCCCCCTCGGCGGAAACGTCGCCTTCCGGCGAGCCCTCGCCGGCGTCACGCGCAGCCAGGACTTCGTCTGGGCTGCGCTCGGGCGGTTCGCGGTGCCCGCCACCGGCATCCTGCCGCCCGGGATTCTCGGGCACGACGCGGGCCGGCGCCGGCCGCTGCTTTCGCGGGACGAAGCGCTCGCGCTCCTGAAGAAGGCCGGGCTGACGCCGCCCATCCGGCTCACGGCCGCCGTCCACCCCATCCTCCAGGACCGCCACAAGGCCCTCACGGCCGCGCTCTTCGAGACATGGGCCGTGCTCGGCGTGGAGGTCGCGTCCGCGACGTCGGACATGAAGGCGTACCTCGAGACGCAGGCCCACGGGAGCGCGGACCTCCTGATCGGCCGGTGGATGGCCGACTACGAGGACCCGGACGACTTCACGTTCGCGCTCTTCCACTCGGCCGGCGGCCACATGCGGACGTTCTTCTCGTCGCCCGAGACGGACCGTCTCGCCGAAGACGCGCGCACGGAGAGCCGCCCCGCGCTGAGAGAAAGCCTCTACCGGAAGTTCGAGAGCCTCCTCCTCGACTCCTCCGCCTTCATCCCGCTCTTTCACGAGGTCGACTACCGCATCGCCGGTCCCGGCGTGCGCGCCCTCGCGCTGCGCAGCAGCCCCCCGTTCGTGAACTACCCCGAGATCGGTAAGTCCGAGGCCGCCGCCATTCACGTTCCGCACGAATGGGGAGGCGGTGTCCTGCAGGTCCCGATCGGCGGCGTCGTGACCGACTACGACCCGGCGTCCATGGGGACGTTCGAGCAGGCGGAGACCGTCGGGCTCGTCTTCGAAACGTTGACACGGGATCTCGAGGGCGGGCGCGTCGTGCCGTGGCTCGCCTCGGACGTGATCCCCGAGGAGGGCGGAGCCCGCTTCCGCTTCCGCCTCCGCCGGGGGCTGCGCTTCCACGACGGGCGCGCGCTATCCGCCCGTGACGTCCGCTATTCGTTCGAGCGCCTTCTCCAGAAGGGGGCGAGCGGCCGCTTCCTCCTCGCCCCGATCCGAGGCGCCCAGAGCCTCATCGACGGAAAGGCCTCGGATCTCGAAGGCTTCCACATCGTCTCGCCGTCGGAGTTCGTCATCGATCTCGAGAAGCCCCTCTCCTTCTTCCCCGTTCTCGTCTCGTGGCCAGGCGCGGGCGTCGTGCCCGAAGGGACCGAGGTGATCGGAGAAAGCTGGAGGAAGGGCTGCATCGGGACGGGGCCCTACCGCGTCGCGAGCTTCGATCCGGGCAGGAAGCTCGAGCTCGAGAGAAATCCCGCCTACTGGCGCGAGGGCTTTCCCAGGAACGAGGGTGTCGTCTTCCGGTTCGGCGTTCCGCCGGAGGAGATCCGCTCTGAGTTCGTCGCGGGGCGGTTCTCCCTCGCGTCGGACCTCCTCCCGGCCGACGCCGAGGCCCTGCGCCAGGATCCGCGCTTCCGCGCGACGTACCGCGAGAGCCCGAGCCTCCTGACATATTTCGTGGCGTTCAACGTCAACACGGGCGTCTTCGCGGACGCGCGGGCGCGACTCGCGGTCGCCCAGGGGATCGACGCCGCTGGGATCGTCCGGCGGACGCTCGGCCGCCACGCGATCGCGGCGAACGGCCTCATTCCGCCCGGCCTCCTCGGTTACGTCTCGAAACCGAGGAGCCGCCCGAAGGCTTCGGGGCACGTCTCGGGCGCGCACACGGTCTCCCGCGAGACCGTCGAGGTCACCGCCGTCGTGAACCCGATCATGTTCGGCGAGTTCGGCGCCTTCACGAAGGAGCTGACGCAGGCGTTCCGCGAGATGGGCTACGCGATTCGTGTCGTGAACAAGACAATGGCCGAGTTCATGGACGCGCAGAGCACGGCACCGACGGACATCGCGATCGGGCGCTGGATCGCCGATTATCCGGACGCGGACACGTTCACGCAGGGAGTCCTCCACTCACGGATGGGCGTCTACGGCCGCTACTGCGGGCGGCCCGCGGTCGACGGCCTCACGGAGCGCGGCCGGACCGAGATCGACCCCAGGACACGCGAGTCGATCTACCGGGAGGTCGAGGACATCGTCGCGGGCGAGGCGCTCATGATGCCGCTCTTCCACGAGCAGGTGTACCGGTTCGCGCGGCCCGAGGTCGAGGGCCTCGCCGTCGGCTTCGGCCAGCCGATCGTCCAGTACGAGAACCTGTCGATCCGGGGGTAACACCGAACGCTTCGCGGCGCGGAGACGGGTGGGGACGCGGAATGCCAATCGGCACCATCGGCGCAGCGCAACGCAGAGCCGCGACCGTTGTCGGATTGTCGTATCTGTTAGCGCTGCCGCCGGCGATCTTCGCCGAGTTCTATGTACGCGCCCGACTGATCGCCTTCCACGATGCCGCGCTCACGGCGCAGAACATCATGGCGCACGAACGGCTCTTTCGCCTGGGCACCGCCAGCAATCTCACCGTCTTCGCGCTCGATGTCGTCCTGATCATGGCTCTGTACGTGGTCCTCGAGCCGGTCAATCGAGGTCTGGCCCTCGTCGCAGCGGGCTGGGGCCTGATCGAGACCGCGACCCTGATCGTCGTGACGCTCAGCGACTTCGACGTCTTGCGGATCCTGAGCGGCGCGGACTATTTGCATGCCTTCGAGCCGAGCCGGTTGCAGGCCCTGGCGAGGCTGTCGGTCGGCGCACATGGCGATGCCTACAACGTCGGCCTGGTCTTCGCCGGGCTTCGAAGTACGGCCTTCTGCTATCTGTGGCTCAAGTCCCGCTTCATCCCGAGCGCATTGGCGGCGTGGGGAGTCGTTGCATCCTCTCTGATGGGTGCGTCGGCATTCTCGTTCATCATCTTTCCGGAGCTTGCGAAGATCGTCCCCGTAGAGATCTATGGAGCTCCTATCTTCTTCTTCGAACTGACGATGGGCTTCTGGCTTCTGCTGAGGGGGCTACGACCTTCCGGAGTCGCTCCCCATGGAGTGCGGGAGTCGGCATGACGCGCCTCACGAGCGCGAGAGTCGCCGGGTTCACGTACCTCTTCTACGCGGCGATCGGTATCTGCATTGAGCTGCTGATGCACCAGGCACGGGGCGTCGACGGTGGTGCCGCGGAACTCGTGCGCATCGGTCAGCATGCGACAAACGTGCGCTTCAGCATTCTGATCGTGGTACTCGAAAGCGTCTCGGCCCTCGTGCTGGGCGTGACGCTGTACGGCATCACGCGTGTCGTGGACCACGAGCTTGCGGTGATGGGGCTGGTGTGTCGCGTTGCCGAGGGCGTGCTGGGTGCGCTCAGAATCCCGAACTACCTGGGACTGCTGTGGCTGGCGAAGCCAGGGGGCGGGACGGGCGCCCCCGACATCCCCACAACGAACGCGCTGCGTACGTTTCTGCTGATGCCGGTCCCGAGCGTCCCCATCGGTGCGATCTTCTTTGCCGTGGGGAGTCTGATCTTTTCCTGGCTTTTCCTGCGCGGACGGATGGTCCCCGTCTCAATCGCATGGCTCGGCGTCTTCGCCTCAGGGCTGCTCGTGGTGGCACTGCCCCTTCAGCTCGCCGGCTTCCCCACGGGGCCGCTGAGCGGCTACATCCAGTGGCTGCCGGCGCTCGCGTTCCAGATCGTGCTCGCGCTGTGGCTGCTCATCAAGGGTGTCGCGACACCGGCGCGGTGGCAACCGGCCTGACGTGGCGGCCGTCCGGAAAGTCGCTCAGACCTTCTTCGACAGTTCGGCCGCCGCTTCCGGCGCTGCGTAGCCCTCCGCCTCGTGGCCGCCGTGGTATTCGCCGGGGTTCGGGCGGCGGATCGCGGACTGCGGGACGACCCGATCCCGCCTGAGGCCGCGGAAGTCCTCGAGCGACTTCCATCCCCGGTGCGCGTTCTTCTCGAGGAACGCGGACATGCCGTCCTTCAGCGTCCGGATCACGTTCGGCCCGATCGCGTGATCGAGCATCGCCGCGGTGCAGACCTGCACGGTGCCGCACCCGAGGAGGAAGTAGTTGAGCGCGTGCGAGAAGTCGGAGATGCCGCCGATGCCGGAGAACGCCCCCTCCGGGAAGGCGTGCGTGAGCTGCGCCATCTTCGCGAGGGCGAGCGGCAGGATCGCGGGGCCGCCGAGGCCGCCGGACGACGTGTAGCCGTCCACGTTCATCTCGAAGTCGAGCGTCTCGGGGTCGACGAGCGGGATGGACGGGAACGTGTTCGAGGACGTGATCGCGTCGGCGCCGCCCCGGAAGGCCGCGCCCGCTTCGAGCGCGATGTCCGTCGTCGACGGCGTCAGCTTGCACCACACGGGGACCTTCGAGACCTCCTTGACGGCCTTCGTGACGGTGGACGTGAGGACGCTCGATTTCCCGATGTTCGAGCCCATGTCCTCGCGGTCCATGTGCGGGCACGAGAAGTTCAGCTCGAGCGCGTCGACGCCCTCGTCCTGGCACGTCCTCGCGAGAAGCTGCCAGTTCGCGAGCTCTTTGTCGTTGCCCGACCCCGCCATGATCGACGCGACGAGGACCTTCGCCGGGTGCGCCTTCTTGATCCGCGCGAGGCGCCCGACCCACCAGTCCATCGGCTTGTCCGAGATGAGCTCCCAGTTCCACGACGAGTGGAGGACGGAATCGGGTCGCGCCTTCATCGAGATCTTCGGAGAGTGGGCGTCGGCCCTCAGGAACTTCGTCTTCGGGCCCGCGACGTTCGCGACCGGGTGGAGGCCGATCGTCTTCGTGACGACGCCGCCCCACCCCGCCTCGAACGCCCGCAGGATGTTCGTGTCGGACTCGGTCGGCGGCGCCGACGCGAGGAGAAACGGGTTCTCGAACCGGATGCCGGTGAAGACGACGGAAAGATCGGCGGCCATCGCGTCCTCCCCTGAAATCGCGGGAAAAGGGTGAACCTCCAGCATAGGACGATTGAGTCTCGAACGCGAACGGCTGGTACGATCGGCGCATCGCGATGGCCGAAAAGACGGGACAGATCGTCCATGCCGACGGGCGCGTGGAGCTCGCGGACGCGTCGACCCTGGCGGCCAGCCCGCTCTGGAACGCGGACCTCGCGCCCGTCCCGATCGCGCGGCGGAACTGGACGACATACAACTTCGCGGCCCTCTGGATCTCGATGGCGCACTGCATCCCGACGTACATGCTCGCCTCGGGCCTCATGAACTCGGGGATGGACTGGAAGCAGGCGCTCTTCACGATCCTCCTCGGGAACACGATCGTCCTCGCGCCGATCCTCCTGAACTCCCACCCGGGCACGAAGTACGGGATTCCGTTTCCCGTCTTTGCGCGCGCGGCGTACGGGACCGCCGGCTCGAATCTCCCCGCTCTCATGCGCGCGCTCGTCGCGTGCGGCTGGTTCGGCATCCAGGCCTGGATCGGCGGCGAAGCGCTCCACACGTTCTTCACGGCCGTCTTCCCGGGCTGGCCGACCCTCCTCGGCTCCGGCTTCTCGGGTCACACGACGACGGAATGGCTCTCGTTTCTCCTCTTCTGGGGCCTGAACGTCTTCGTCATCTACCGCGGCATGGATCTCCTCCGGAAGGTCGAGAACTGGGCGGCACCGTACGTCCTCGCCGTGACGCTCGTCCTCCTCGTCTGGGCCGTGCGGGAGGCGAAGGGCCTCGGGCCGCTCCTCGCGCAGCCGGGGAAGTTCCACACGTTCGCGGAGTTCTTCCCGGTCTTCGTGCCGTCCCTGACGGCCATGATCGGGTTCTGGGCGACGCTCTCTTTGAACATGCCGGACTTCACGCGCTTCGGCCGCAGCCAGAGGGAGCAGATCGTCGGACAGGTCGTCGCGCTTCCGACGACGATGTTCGCGTTCGCCGCCATGGGCGTCCTCATCACGAGCGCGAGCGCGATCATCTTCGGCGAGGCGATCTGGGACCCGGTGAAGCTCGTCGGGAAGTTCACGAATCCCCTGATCGTCGCCGTCGCGATGTTCTCGGTCGTCGTCGCGACGCTCGCCGTCAACATCGCGGCGAACGTCGTCTCCCCCGCGAACGACTTCGCGAACGCGATGCCGAAGCTCATCAGCTTCAAGACGGGCGGGCTCGTCACGGGGCTCGTCGGCATCGCGATGCAGCCGTGGCGGCTCCTCGCGGACCCGAAGGGGTACATCTTCACGTGGCTCCTCGGGTACTCGGGCGGCCTCGGGTCGATCGCGGGCGTCCTCGTCGCGGACTACTGGATCGTCCGGCGAAGGACGCTCGACCTCCGCGCCCTCTACCTCAAGGACGGCGCCTACGGCGGCTGGAATCCCGCCGCCGTCATCGCGACGTTTGCGGGCTGCTTCCTCGCGTGGGGCGGCCTCGTGATCCCGCCAATGAGGCCTCTCTACGACTATGCGTGGTTCGTAGGCTTCTTCGCGGCCGGAGGCCTCTACTGGATCCTCATGCGCGTGAGGCCGGCCGATGCGAAAGGAGAGGAGGAGGAATGAAGATTTCTTCGAAGGGGGCGTACATGCCGGCGCGGCTGCTCGTTTCCGGCTTTCTTGGCGCGGCGGCCCTGCTCTTTCCACTCGAAGAAATCCTCCTCGCGGCCTCGCCGACGAACGTTGCGCGCCCCCCGGCCACGTCCCCCGCCGCCGACGATCTCGAGACCGCCGTCTCGCGCATGTCGCGCGTGGGTTTCTCGCGGTCGCCGAGCTTCTCCCCCGACGGGAAGACGATCGCCTTCGTCTCCAACCTGAACGGCGTCCCGCAGGTGTGGACCGTCCCGGCCTCCGGCGGCTTTCCACGGCTCGTGACCTCGTTCGACGACCCCGTCGGCAACGTCGAGTGGTCGCCGGACGGCACGTGGATCGCCTTCTCTCTCGCGCCGGGCGGGGGGATGAACGCGCAGGTCTACCTCGTGAAACCCGGCGGGACGGGTCTCAAGCGCCTCACGGACGGCGGCAAGGAGACGAACCGCCTCGGCGGCTTCCGGCACGACGGCGGGACGCTCGCCCTCGGCTCGAACCGGCGGACGGGCGCCGCCATCGACGCGTACCTCTACGACACGGAGACGGGCTCCCTCGCCCTGTCGGTCCAGAACCCCGGGATCGGCGGCTTCGAGGACCTGTCGCGCGACGGCAGGCGCGCCCTCCTGAACCGGCTGCGCTACCGCGGCAGCAACGACCTCTACCTCGTGGACCTCGCGACGAAGAAGGAAACGCTGCTCACGCCCCACGAGGGGCCGGGGTCCTACTCGGGAGCGTTCTCGCCAGCGGGCGACGCCGTGTGGATTTCTTCGAATGGAGGACGGGACCGCCTTGCCTTCGGACGGATCGCGCTCGCGGCGGACGGCAAACCTGGCCCCGTCGAAATCGTCGCGGCACGCGACGACGCGGAGCTGCAGTCGTTCGCGATCGACGACAAGGGCGAGAAGGCCGTCCTCGTCTGGAACGTCAGCGGCAGACACGAAATGCAGATTGAAGATCTGCTTGGAAGGAGAGAGACGGCGCGGCCGAAACTGCCCGGAGACCTCGTGTCCGGTGTCACGTGGTCGCGCGACGGTCGCGCCCTCGCGATGGCCATTTCGAGCGCGACAGCGCCGCCCGACATCTTTCTATTCGAAGAGAATTCCCCTTCCTCATCTCTTCCCGGGCGCTTCGTCCGCATCACGGACTCGCCTCATCCCGGCGTCGACCTCTCCGCGCTCGTGTCTCCCGAACTGCTCACGTTCAAGGCTCAGGACGGCGAGGCGCTCTCCGGCTGGCTCTACCGCCCGCGTGGCGCGACGGGGCCCGGGCCGATCGTCCTGTCGTTCCACGGCGGACCCGAGGGACAGGAAGTGCCGTCATTCCGCGCGGACTATCAGGCGCTCGTCGCACAGGGCATCACCGTCTTCGCGCCGAACGTCCGCGGTTCGGCGGGATTCGGAAAGCGCTTCGTGAACCTCGACAACGGCGCCCTGCGCGTGAACGCCGTGAAGGACATCCGGGACTGTGTGGACGCCGTCGTGAAGGCCGGCGTCGCGGATCCGAAGCGCATCGGGATCATGGGCGGCTCGTACGGCGGCTACATGACGATGGCGGGCCTCGTCGAGTACCCCGGCATGTTCGCCGCGGGCGCCGATCTCTTCGGCGTCGTGAACTTCAAGACGTTCTTCAAGCACACGGAGGCCTGGATGGCGGCGATCTCAAAGGTCGAGTACGGCGACCCCGACACCGAGGGAGAGATGCTCGACCGCCTCTCGCCGCTCACGCGCATCGACCAGGTCAGGGCGCCGACTCTCGTCCTCCACGGTGCGAACGACACGAACGTGCCCGTCGTCGAGGCCGAGCAGGTCGTCGAGAGCCTGAAGAAGCGCGGGGTGCCCGTCGAGTACATCCTCTTCCCCGACGAGGGCCACGGCTTCCAGAAGCTGCCAAACCGGATCCGGGCAAACGTTGCCCTCGTGAAGTGGTTCGCGAAGTGGCTCGGGTCTGGGCGTCCCGCCGGGGAGACGGTTTACCGCTGACCGTCAGGCACAATCCATGCGTCCCACCCGGGATCCGGGGACCGACGCATGATCACGTTCCTGACGCTCCTTCTCGGAATCACGACCGGCGTGCGGCCCGTGGGGATCGCCGTCGGGCCGGGAGTCGTGACGGTCGAGCTGAGGCTCGACGCGCGCGCGCTCGCGACGCTCACCCGCCCGCCTTGGAAGACGACGGCCGATTTCGGCCCGGAACCGGAGCCGCACGAGCTCGTCGCGATCGGGCGCGACGCGGCGGGCGCCGAGATTGGCCGCGCCCGGCAGATGGTGAACCTGCCCCGCCAGCCCGCCGAGGCCGTGTTCGTCCTGCTCCCGGGCTCCGGCGGACGCGGACGCACCGCACGCCTCACGTGGGAGTCGGCTCTCGGCATGCCGCCGGAGCGCGTGGCGGTGACGCTCGACGGAAGGCCGGTGGCGTTCCAGACGCCGCGCGAGATCCCCCTTCCCGACTACGTGCCCGAGCAGGTCCATTTCCTGCGCGCGGACCTCGACTTCCCCGACAACCTCGTCGCCTCCGCGGAGGTCATCTTCGGCGGCCATGACCGCGACGAGGCGCGGACCGAACTCACGGGAGTTCCCGTCATCTTCGCGGGAAAGGCTCCGGATGCCGCGGAGCTCGGCGGCGCGTTCCGGGCCGACGGCAAATCTGTCGTCGTGTCCGCCGTCGAGGAAGGGCCTGGCGAGATCGTCGTCGTCCGCGACGAGGAGGCTCGCGAGCCGCTCCGGAGAATGCCCCCGAGGCTCCTCTTCGACATGACGCTCCGCCCCGGCCAGAAGCTCCGTTTCTGCTGGCCCGTCACGCGGCCCGCCGACGAGGTCTCCAAAAGCTACGACGTCTTCATGCGGTCGCCCGACCTGAGCGCGGCGTCGGGTGGTCTTCAGGCGTTCCTGTCCGTCCCGAGGGCGCCCGCCATTTCGTCGAAGCCGCGCTTCGCGGACGCGATCAGCGTCGCGGCGCTTTCGGCGTCCGGGCGCAACCGGGCGCGGGCCGTCCTCTACATCACCGGCGGATCCACGGACGCGAGCCGCCTGTCGCCGGAAGTCGCACGCCGGTTCCTCGCGAAGCTGCACGTGCCCCTCTACGTCTGGGCCGTCGACGGCGCCAGCGCGAAGAAGGCCGAGCGCTGGGGCAAGGTGACGCTGATCCGCGACTACCCGGCGTTCCTCGCCGCTGCCCAGAGGGTGCTCGACGACGTCGCCGCGCAGAGGATCGTCTGGGTGGAAGGCGACCACCTCCCCCAGTCGATCACGCTCTCACCGGCGGCCAAGGGAATCCGAATCGTCGAATGAGACGCGCCCTGGCTGTCCTCACCCTTTTCGCGCTCGCCTCGCTGTCCGCCCGCGCCGCGCAGAAGCCTCTGCCGTGCGCGCCGGGCGCGCCGGGCGAGACGGTCGAGGTGCCCGAAGGGACGCGCCTCTACGCAAGGCCCCGCCACGGCGCCGGCTCGCTCACTCTCGTCGATGCGGACCTGACGGTGCCCGTGCGGGCGCGTTGCGGCACGTGGGTCGAGGTCGCCTACGAAGGCCTCAGGGGCTACTTCCTACCCGGCGACGCGTACATCCCGCCGCTCGACATCGGCGTGACGGCATCCGTGGGCGTCACGGCCGACACGTTCGAGGAGCGTCTCGCCGACGCAAGGACGTCGATGAGGGGCCTCGGGCGCGCGGCGCGGATCGGGCCGTGGACCGCCCTCACCGACGCGCCCGCGAAGGACCTCGAGCCGCTCGCCCGGGTCGCCACGCACCTCGCCGAGGGCTTCACGGAACGCTACGGCCTGAAGGTCGAGCCGCCGGGCGAGCAGGCAATCGCGCTCTTCACGCACCTGAAGGACTACCGTGCGTTCCTCGAATCCGGCGGCTACCCGAACGCAATGCAGACGCGCGTCGGCGCCGTCGACGTGAGCGCGCGGAGCCACGTCGAGGGCGGGATCGTGGCCTCGAGCCTCCGCGACGGGCCGAAGCTCGCGCGCATCCATCTCGTCCACGAGCTCACGCATCTCCTCCAGCGCCGCGCCTTGCCCGGACCGCTCCCCCGCTGGCTGTCGGAGGGCATGGCGGAGGATCTCGCGTGGTGCCGCGTGGACGAAACCGGGCGGCTGCAACTCGGGTCGATCCAGGGACTCTTCTTCATGAAGGGCGGCGTGCAGATCGACGTCGACTCGCAGGGGCCGAGCGCCGCCCTCGACGACTACGTCTACAGCCTGCACGCGAGCGGCGAAGGGCCGTCCGTTCGGGTGCTCCTCGAGACGGACGACGCGCACCTCGGGCCGGTCCAGGGTGGTTTCCTCAGGGGCGTCTCGCGGCAGGCCGCCACCGCTTCGGCGCTCCTCGTGAGGTTCCTTCTCGACGGCGAGCGCGACCTCGCCGCCCCCTACCCGAGCAGCGGCGAGGCGAAGTGTGGTCCCCGCGCCGATCGTTTTCGCGGCTTTCTCGCCTCCGTGTCCGCGGGAGGCCCGTCGGGTGCGGACGCGTTTTACGCGGCCATGAGAACCGACGCCCACCCCCTCCAGAGAATCTTCGACGCCTGGGTCCTTACGCGAGTTGCCGCGAAGTACTGACCCGGGCCTTCAGCGGTTCATCGCCGCGATGAGGCGCAGGCCGTCCAGCGTGAGCCACGGGGCGACGTTCGCGAGGACCTTCGTCTCTTTCGCGACGAGCTCGGCGTAGCCGCCCGTCGCGATCACCTTCGTCTTCGGTCCGAGCTCCGCGCGGAAGCGCGCGACCATGCCTTCCACGAGGCCGACGTATCCGAACAGGAGCCCGGACTGCATCGCGTGCTCCGTGTTGCGGCCGATCGCGGAGGGCGGCCGGACGAGGTCGACGCGCGGGAGCTTCGCGGCGCGCGCGTGGAGCGCCTCGGCGGCGATGCCGATGCCGGGCGCGATCGCGCCGCCGAGATACTCGCCCTTCGCCGAGAGCGCGTCGAACGTCGTGCCCGTGCCGAAGTCCACGACACAGGCCGGCCCGCCGTAGAGCTCCTTGACGGCGACCGCGTTCACGATGCGGTCGGCGCCGACCGCCTTCGGATCGTCGTAGAGGACGCGCACGCCCGTCTTCACGCCCGAGCCGACGACGAGCGGCTCGAGCCGCAGCGTTCGCCGGCAGACGTCCGCCCACGTGCCCGTGAGGGGCGGCACGACGGAGGAGAGTGCGGCCCTGCTCACGTCGGCAGGCGAGAGCGAGGCCGTCGCGAGGAGTGACGAGAGCACGAGCCCGTACTCGTCCGCGAGTCGGGTCCGGACGGTCTCGAGGCGCCAGCGGGGGCCCGGCGTCTCGCCGTCGTAGAGCCCGAGGGTGATCGTCGTGTTGCCGATGTCGATCGCGAGCAGCATCGTTCCTCCGCTCAGAGCCCGGCCCCGCGGGGTACGAGGGCGTTGTCGAGAAGCCGCGTCGCGCCGAAGCGCACGGCCGTCGAGATCAGGAGGCGCCCGGCCTCTCCGTCGGACTCGGCGAGCGTCGCCGGGTCGGCCGCGGAAACGTAGTCGGGCCGCGCGAGGGGCTCGGTCGCGAGCACCGCGAGCGCGACGCGCCGCAAGGCGTCGCCACGCCGCTCGCCCGCGTCCCAGGCGGCCGCGGCGGCCGCAAGCGAGCGCGCGACGACCGGGGCGGCCCGCCGCTCCTCCGGCGTCAGGTACGCGTTGCGGCTCGACATCGCGAGGCCGTCCGCCTCGCGCACGATCGGACAGACGACGACCTCGGCCGGGAACCCGAGGTCCCGCACCATGCGCCGGATGAGGATCGCCTGCTGCGCGTCCTTCTGCCCGAAGTACGCGCGGTCTGGCTCGACCATATTGAGGAGCTTCGCGACGACCGTCAGGACGCCGCGGAAGTGCCCGGGCCTCAGCTCGCCCTCGAGCCGTACGGAGAGCGGCCCCGGCTCGATCCAGGTCTCGAACCCGGGCGGGTACATCGCCGCCGGCTCGGGGACGAGAACGAGGGAGACGCCATCCTTCTCGAGGAGAGCGAGGTCCCGCTCGAGCGGGCGGGGATAGGCACCGAGGTCCTCCTTCGGGCCGAACTGGGCAGGGTTCACGAAGATGCTCGCCGCGACCGCGTCGTTCTCCTCGCGGGCCCGGCGTACGAGCGAAAGGTGCCCCGCGTGGAGCGCGCCCATCGTCGGGACGAATCCCACGGTCCCGCCCAGGGCGCGCCGGGCGGCCCGCGCCTCGTCCGGGCCGGCGACGATCCTCACGCGAGCGTCGCGCGGCGGCGTCCGACCGGCGGACGGGCCGCGAGGTCCGCCTCGAGCCGGTGCCATTCGTCGTCGGCGATCGAATAGCAGTGCTCGGGTGCCGGGAAACGGTGCGCCCGGACGTCCGACGCGTATGCGGCGAGCGCCTCGCGCGCCTTCTCCGCCATCGAGGCGTAGCGCCTCACGAACCGGGGCGCGATCCGGTCCTCCCATCCGAGGAGGTCGTGCCAGACGAGCACCTGCCCGTCGCACGCCCCGCCCGCGCCGATGCCGATCGTCGGGATCGCGAGCCGGCTCGTGACGAGCGCCGCGACGCGGTCCGGAATGGCCTCGAGGACGAGCGCGAAGCAGCCTGCGTCCTCGAGGCGAAACGCGTCGTCCAGGACGCGCCGCGCGGCCTCGGCGGTGGCACCCTGGACGCGGTATCCGCCGAGCGCCCGGATCGACTGCGGCGTGAGGCCGAGGTGGCCCATCACGGGGATCCCGGCCTCGACGATCGCGCGGACCGTGCCGGCGCGCTCGCGGCCGCCCTCGAGCTTGACGGCGTCCATCCCGCCGTCCGCGAGGAACCGGCCCGCGTTGCGGACGGCCTCGGCGACGTCGGCCTGGTACGAGAGGAAGGGGAGGTCGCCGATCCTCATCGCTGCCGTGCGCGCCCGTGCGACGGCGCGCGCGTGGTGGAGCATGTCCTCCATCGTGACGCGCAGCGTGTCGTCGTAGCCGAGGACGACCATCCCGAGCGAGTCACCGACGAGGATCGCGTCGACCCCCGCGGCGTCCGCCGCCTTCGCGGACGGGTAGTCGTACGCCGTGACGACGACGATGGGCTCACCGCGGGACTTCTTCGCGTGGAATGTGCGCGGCGTGACGCGCGCCGCAGCCGGGACCGTGCTCATGTCGCTGTCTCCTTCCGGGGAAGTGAGATGCGTTTCCGGGAATATCAGTGAACGACGCGCGTGCCCGCCGGAGGTCGGTCGGGCCGCGCGGGTCATTCTATCGCGTTGCCTCGCGGAGGATTCCCGACGATGATGCCGCCGTCAGGTGACGCTCGAGACCGGGATGCGCCTCGGTCCCTACGAGATCGTCGCCCCGCTCGGGGCCGGCGGCATGGGCGAGGTGTACCGCGCGCGGGACACGCGGCTGGACCGCGACGTCGCGCTGAAGATCGTCTCGAGCCGGCACGGCGACGATCCGAACGCGCCGAGGCGGTTCGCCCGCGAGGCAAGGATCGCGGCCCAGATCACGCACCCGAACGTCTGCACGCTCTTCGACACGGGCTCCGAGGGAGACGTCTCCTACTTCGTCATGGAGCTCCTCGAGGGGGAGACGCTCGCGGCGCGTCTCGACCGCGGACAGCTCCCGGAGGCCGAGGTGCGCCGCATCGGCGCCGGGATCGCGCGCGGCCTCGCGCGGGCGCACGAGCTCGGATTCGTGCACCGCGACCTCAAGCCGCTGAACGTCTTCCTCACGTCCGAGGGTCCGAAAATCCTCGACTTCGGCATCGCGCGGCCGGCACCGGCGTCGAGCGTCGGCCCCGGCATCAGCAGGATGGAGACCGCCACCGCGCTGACGAACGCGGGAACGGCGGTCGGAACGATGGGCTACATGTCTCCCGAGCAGGTGCGAGGCGAGCCGGTCGGACCTGCCACCGACGTCTGGTCCTTCGGCTGCGTCCTGTTCGAGATGTGCGCCGGCTCCCGGGCTTTCGCGGGCCGGAGCGCCGTGGAGACTCTCGCGGCCGTTCTCGCGGGAAACCCCGACTGGCAGGCTCTCGGGCCGCAAACGTCCGGGGAGCTTCGGGCGCTCATCGCGAGCTGTCTCGAGAGGGACCCGGCCCGGAGGCCCGCGGACGTCGCGGAGGCGGGACGCGCGCTCGCGGGCGGTTCCGGCCTCGCGCCGGTTCCGGAGACCGCCCTCCTCCCGGCCGCGCCGGACGCTCCGGCCCCGCTCCGTCGGCCCCGCCTCCGCAGCGTGGTCGCGGCGGCCGCCGTGCTCGCGGCCGCCGCGGCCGCCGCCGTCTTCCTCGCCGCGCGAAGGGACGCGTCCCCCATCGAATCCCTCGCCGTCCTCCCGTTCTCGAGCTCGGGGAGCGATCCCGAGCTCGCCGATCTCTGCGCCTCCCTGTCCGACTCCGTCATCTCGCGCGTGTCGCAGGCGCCGAATCTGCGGGTCATGGCCTCGTCCGCCGTCGCCCGGTTCGCGGGCCCGGGGGTGGATCCGCTCGCGGCGGCGCGCGCCCTGAACGTGCGGGCGGTCCTGACCGGCCGCGCGGTCGGGAGGTCGGGCCGCGTCTCGATCACGGTCGAGCTCGTGGACGCGAAGGACGGGCGCCACCTCTGGGGAGACCGGTACCAACGCTCGCTCGACGGCATCGCGTCACTGCCGGCGGAGATCGCCAGCGCCGTGGCCCCCAGGCTCCGGCTCCGCCTTTCGGGCGAGGACCGCGCGCGCCTCGCCCGGAAGGAGACCGGGAGCCGCGAGGCCTACGAGCTCTGGCTTCGGGGGCGTCAATTCTGGGCCAGCGGGCGGAAGGAGGCAGATCTCGAAAAGGCGCTCGAGTACTTCGAGAAAGCGCGCGAGGCGGACCCCGGCTACGCGAGGGCCTGGACCGGGATCGCCGAGACGTGGGACGTGCTCGGGTACACGCACCGCCGTCCGGTTCCCGAGGCCTTCGAGAAGGCGAAGGCGGCGGCGCGGAAGGCCCTCGAGCTCGACCCGGACCTCGCGGACGCCCACGCGGTCCTCGCCCACGCGACGATGCTGACCGGCGACCTGGGCGCGGCGGAGCGGGAGTTCAAGCGTGCCCTCGAGCTGGACGCGAGCTCCCTCGACGCGCTCCACTGGTACTCGCACCTCCTCATCCAGCAGAAGCGCTGGGACGAGTCGCTCGCCCTGAGCAAGCGGCTCCTCGAGCTGGACCCTCTCGGCTGGTGGAACGTCCACCTCGGCGAGTACTACCGCGCCAAGGGCGACCGCGCGCTCTCCCTCAAGCACTTCCGCCTCGCCGTGGACCTCGACCGCGACAACGCCACGGCGCGCTGGCAGCTCGGCCGGGCGCTTCTCGAGGACGGCCGGCTGGACGAGGCGGTCACGGAGCTCGAGACGGCACGCCGGCTGGACCCGGAGGCGTCCGACTATCGCAGCACGCTCGCCGACGCCTACGAGAAGGCGGGTCGCGCCGCTGACGCGGCCCGGCTCCGGGCGGAAGGCCGGACTTCCCGCCCCTAGGGCTTGGCCCTCGGCTCGAAGATCGAGTCCGGGAGCTTCGCCCTCTCGTAGTCGAGGTACTCCACGACCGTCGTCCCGGGCCGAAGCTCGTCGACGATCGTCATCTTCGCGAGCGAGAGCGTCCCGTGGAAGGCCCGGTACGCGTCGAACGTCGTCTCCTTCGCGGTCTTGCCGGACGAGACGAGGAAGACGGCCTTGCGGTAGAGGCCCTCCTTGCCGTCGATCCACACGCGTGCGACGGGATACGTCGGCGACCTTCCCTTCCGCGCGGTCAGGCGCAGCACCGAACACTCCCGGCCGTCGAGGACGTCCGTCCTCTCGAGGACGGCGTCGTAGTCCTCCGCGAAGCGCGTCTTCGACATGTCGGCGGCCGAGAATCCACCCGCGAGGCGCTGGCTCTTCGGGATCCGGATCGGGTTCCGGGTGCCCGGCAGGATGAGCCACGAGTCGTCGCCCTTCGACACGATGGCCTTCCCCGCGTCGGCCGGCGCCAGGAACGTCACGCGGGAGTCCCGCGCTTTCGCCTCGACCTTGAACGTCCCGGCGGATGGCGGAGCGCCGGGCTTCGTGGTCGTGACGCGGATCGTGATGACGACCTCCGGCCACGCGTCCTTCACGCGGTCCGCGCGCCGCAGCAGCGCCGCGGGGTCGTCGGCAGCGCGCAGCGCCGCCGACGACCCTAGAGAGAGAAGACAGAAAAAGAAGAAGAGAAAGAAAGAGGAAGAAGATTTTCTTAGAGGGTGAAGAGGGGAAGCCGCGCGGCGCGGGGCAGCGCCGCCTCGCGTGCCGGGGCGGCCCGGCGCGCCGACGGCCCCTCTCACCCTTCTAAGAATCTTCTCTTCTATTCCGATTCCTCTTCCTATTCCTCTTCCTCTTCTTTCCTCAAACATGCCCGAGCGCCTCCACCGGGTTCAGCCGCGACGCGCGGCGGGCCGGCCACCACGCCGCGACGAGAAGCGTGGCGGACATGACGGCGAAGCCGATCGCATACGCGAGCGGGATGAAATCCACGTGGAGGACGTTGCCGTGCGTGGCGCCGGGAGGCGGCGGCAGCATGATTCCCGACGCGTTCAGCACGACCCTGAGGACGAGCGAGAGGACGGCTCCGAGCCCGGACCCGAAGAGGCCGAGGAGGATGCCCTCCAGCAGGAAAAGCGCCCGGACCGACCCGCGCTCCATCCCGATCGCGAGGAGCATCCCGATCTCGCGCGTCCGCTCGAAGACCGACATCGTCATCGTGTTCGCCGTTGCGAGGATCACGACGATGGACAGGACGAGCCCCATGAAGAAGAAGATGGCGACGTAGAGGAGCTTCACCTGCTTGTAGAACGTCGCCGTGTCGAGCCACGTCTTCACGACGACGGGCCGTCCGGCGGCCGCGAGCGCCTTCGGCAGATCCTCAGCCTCGCGCGCCGTCTCGCGGTCGTCCTTCAGGAGGACGACGACGGAGTTCGCCCGGCCCTCCGCCTTGAGGAGGCGCGCCGCGGCCCCGTACGGCATGAACAGGATCCGGTCGTCCAGCTCCTTGATCGGGTAGCCGAGAATCGCCGTGACGGTCGCGTCCACGGCGTTGATGCCACCGTCGGGCGTCGTCGTCATGACCGTCACGAGGTCGCCCGTCTGGGCCCCGATGGCCCGCGCGAGGCCGCCGCCGAGCATGACCTCGTTCGCGTCGGGGTCCGCGAGGAACTTCCCGGACTGCACCGTGTCCGCCGCGAGCGATGCCTGCTTCTCCAGGGCGGGAATCGTCCCCGTGCCCAGGTAGGCGGCGCTCTTGTCACCCCTCACGACGAGGCCGAAGAACGACAGCTTCGGCATCGCCTGCACGACATGGGGGTCGCGGGACAGGAGCTCGGCGAGGCCCGGCCAGTCGTCCAGGAGGATCGAGGCCGCCTCGTCGTCGGTCTTGCCCGCGGCGCGCGGGTCGAGGATGCGCAGGTGGCCTCCGACGCTCCGGATCGTCGCGTTCTTCAGGGACCGGAACGTCTGCGAGACGAACCCCGCCGTCATCGTGACGGCGACGAAGCCGACGACCACGATGGAGCCGGTCAGGACGGTGCGCCGGCCGTGCCGGAGGAGGTTCCGCGCGGCGAGGACGACCCAGCGGCTCACGCGTTCGCTCCCGCGGCCGCGCGATCGTCGGCCGTGATCCGGCCGTCCGACAGCCGGAGGCGCCGGCTCGCGCGCTCGACGATGCGGGGATCGTGGCTCGAGAAGAGGAACGCGACACCCCGGTCCTCGTGGATCCGCGCGAAGAGGTCGAGGAGCCTGCCGGACGTCTCCGAGTCGAGCGACGCCGTCGGCTCGTCCGCGAGGACGAGCGCCGGCTCGCCGACGATCGCGCGCGCGACGGCGACCCTCTGCCGCTGTCCGCCCGAGAGAGTGTCCGGGCGCCGCGCCTCGAGGCCCGCGAGGCCGACGGCCGCGAGCGCGGCCCGCGCGCGCGCGCGGCACACGTCGTCCGGGAGCTTCCGGATCCAGAGTGCGAGCGCGACGTTCTCCTCCGCGGAGAGGACCGGGACGAGCTGGTGGGCCTGGAAGACGAAGCCGATCCTCTCGCGCCTCAGCCTCGCGCGACCGCGCTCGTCGAGCGCGGCGACGTCGGCTCCTTCGAAGAGCAGCGTTCCGGCGTCCGGCGTGTCGAGGAGGCCGAGCAGGTTGAGGAGCGTCGTCTTCCCGCTGCCCGACGGGCCCGCGAGAACGGCGAACGCGCCCTTCTCGAGCGTCAGCGAGGCGTCGACGACCCCGACGACGCTCTCCTCGCCGAGACGGTAGGTCTTCGTGAGGCCTCGGGCCTCGAGGATCGGCACGCCGGGGAGTATAGGGAAGCCGGCGTCAGCGCGCCGCGGCCCGCGCGTCGGCCGTGAGCGCCTTCATGTCGATGCCCGCACCGTAGTAGCGCGCGACGATCGTCCCCTCGCGGTCGAGCACGGCCGTCTGGAAGCCGTGAAAGATGTCCCCCTTCTCGTCCCGGCCGACGTTGACCTCCCAGTCCCGGACGGTCTTCCCGACGGCGCCCTTGCCGCCCGTCAGGAAGACGATCTCGGAGCGCTTCAGCCCGTTCTCCTTCATGTGCTCACGGAGGCGTTTCGGCGTGTCGACCGCCGGGTCGAACGAGACGGCGACGACGAGCGGGCGGTCCTTCGCGGGGCGGCCCGCGCCCGCCGCGCGCGCGGCCCGGAGACATTCCTCGACGACGTAGGGGCACGCGCCCGGGCAGCTCGTGAAGATGAACGTCAGGAGGACGGGCCTCGAGCGCCCGTCCTTCGAGAGCGTGAAGACCTTCTCGTCCTGTGTCAGGAGCGTGAAGTCCGGGGCCCTCTCGCCGCGGCCGTCCTTGCGGGACGCGGGGGTGACGGACTGGGCGGCGGCGCCTCCCGCCAGCAGGAAGACGGCGGCAAGCGCGAGCATCTTGCCGCTCATGGCGCGACCTTCGGGGCCTCGCCCGCGGCGGCCTTCCGGAGCTCGCCGATGACGTCCGCAGGCTCCCAGTCGTTGCCGCGTCGGATCGAGAAGACCTTTCCGTCCGGCGTGAGGACGGCCGTCGCGAGGCTGTGGACGAATTGGTCGCCCGACTTCAGGTACGTGAGGCCGAAGAACGTCGTGAATTCCCTGATCCTGTCGGGCGTCCCCGTCGCGAACCTCCAGTGCGAGGGGTCCACCCCCTTGACGCCGCGGAGGAAGCGCTCGCGGTACTCCCGGAGTACCTGAGGCGTGTCGTGCTCCGGGTCGAAGCTGACGGAGAGGAGCTGCGTCTTGCCATAGAGCGTCGGGTCCTTCGCGAGCGCGGCCTCCATCTCCGCAAACTGCGCGTTCATGCGCGGGCAGAATTCGGGGAGAGGGCAGCGCGTGAAGATGAACGTCAGCGCGACCGCTTTGCCCCGGTAGTCCGCGAGCGAGAGTGGCTGGCCGTCCTGCCCGACGAGGACCGTCCGCGGCGCCGCGTCGCCGGGCCTGCCGTACGGGCCCTGCTCGGGGATGGTCTGAACCGCCGGAGCCGTCCCGTGACGCGAGACGACGATCCCTTCCAGACGCGAAGATTTCTGGCCGACGACGAGCTTCGCCTCGATCTCGTCGCCCGGCCGGAGCTCGGCGAGCATCCCCGGCTCGGCGACGCTGAACGGCATCGTCATCGCGTCCATGTAGCCCGGGATCTCCTCGTGCCGCACGACGACCTTCGAGGCGGCCGTGTCGACGGAGACGACGACGCCCTTGAGCGGGTACGGCTTCTCCGCGGGGGCCGCGGCCTTCGGAGCCTCGGAGCGGCCGCAACCGAGGGCGGCGACGAGACCGAGCGCGACCGCGAGCGTCCTCACCATCCGAGCACCACCGCGAACATGAGAGGCGCCACGATCGCGGCGTCCGACTCGATGATGAACTTCGGGGTCGTTCCCGCGAGCTTCCCCCAGGTGATCTTCTCGTTCGGGACGGCGCCGGAATAGCTGCCATAGCTCGTCGTCGAGTCGCTGATCTGGCAGAAGTACGCCCAGAGCGGGATGCCCTCGCGGCGCAGGTCCTGCTGCAGCATCGGGACGACGCAGATCGGGAAGTCGCCGGCGATCCCGCCGCCGATCTGGAAGAACCCGACGGGGCTCTTCGGGGCGGTCTCCGTGTACCACTCCGCCAGCGCCTGCATGTACTCGATGCCCGTCCTCACCGTATGGACGTTCTTGAGGTCTCCTTCGATGCAGTGCGCCGCGAAGATGTTGCCGAGCGTCGAATCCTCCCAGCCCGGGACGAAGATCGGGAGTGCCTTCTCGGCGGCCGCGAGGAGCCACGAGTCCCGCGGGTCGATCTGGTAGGAGGCCTTCAGGGAACCCGAGAGGAGGATCCGGTAGAGGAACTCGTGCGGGAACCGGCGTTCGCCCACGCGCTCGGCCGCCTTCCATTCCTCGAGGACCGCCTCCTCGATGCGGCGGATCGCCTCCTCCTCCGGGATGCACGTGTCCGTCACGCGGTTCAGGTGCTTGCGGTGGAGGACCTCCTCCTCGGCCGGGCTCAGGTGGCGGTAGTGCGGGATGCGGACGTAGTGGTCGTGCGCGACGAGGTTGAAGACGTCCTCCTCGAGGTTCGCCCCCGTGCACGTGATCGCATGAACCTTGTCCCGCCGGATCATCTCGGCGAGGGAGAGGCCGATCTCGGCGGTGGACATCGCGCCCGCCATGGTGAGGAACATCCTCCCGCCGCCCGCGAGGAGGCCGTTCCAGGCTTCGGCCGCGTCCACGACCGTCGCGGCGTTGAAGTGGCGGAAGTGGTGCTTCACGAACGAAGTGATCGTCATGTGCCGGAGCATAGGAAGAAGGGATGAAGTTGCCAAGCGAGATCCCTTACGATCCGAGGCGTGACTTCCGACACGCTTCTCGTCACGGGAGCCGCCGGCTTCATCGGCGCGCGCTTCGTCGAGTCCTGCAATGCCCGCGGCGTCCCCGTCGTGTGCGTGGACCGAAAAGACGGCTTCGACTCGAGGCCCGAACATCGCCGCATCGACTTCGGGAAGATCCTCGACATCGAGGAGATGCCGGCCTGGCTCGCGGACGGGCGCCCGGATCTCGCCGGGATCGTCCACATGGGCGCGATCTCCGCGACGACGGAGCTCGACGAGGCCGTCCTGAAGCGCCTGAACGTCGACTACTCGAAGAATCTCTGGAACGAGGCCCGCCGGCTCGAAATCCCGCTCGTCTACGCCTCGAGCGCGGCGGTCTACGGCGACGGCGCCCTCGGCTTCGACGACGACGTCGCGCTCGTCGAGCGCCTGAAGCCGCTGAACCCCTACGGCGAGTCCAAGAGGCGCTTCGACCTGTGGGCGCTCGAGGAGTCCGCGGCCGGCCGCACGCCGCCCGCATGGGCCGGCTTCCGCTTCTTCAACGTGTACGGGTTCGGAGAGCGGCACAAGGGCCCTCAGGCGAGCGTCGTGCTCCACGGCTACGACCAGGTGAAGGCGAAGGGCGAGATCCGCCTCTTCCGTTCCCACAAGGACGGCGTCGCCCACGGCCACCAGTCGCGGGACTTCGTGGACGTGTCGGACACCGTCGAGGCGATGTGGTTCGCGCTCAAGAAGCCGATCGCGGCCGGCATCTACAACGTCGGGACCGGCAAGGCGCGAACGTTCCTCGATCTCGCCAGGGCGGTCTTCGCGTCTCTCGGGGTCGAGGAGCGCATCGTCTTCGTGGACACGCCGGAAGGCATCCGGGGGCGCTACCAGTACTTCACGGAGGCGCGGATGGACCGCCTGAGGAAGCAGGGGTTCGCGCGCAAGTCTGTCGCCCTCGAGGACGGCGTCGACTGGTACGTCCGCCGCCTCGAGAGCGAGAGGGCCTGACGCGAGGTCCGCTCAGGCCTTCGGCAGGTTCTTGAGCGCGAAGTCCCAGTTCAGGAGGTTGTCGACAACGGCGGTCACGTAATCCTTCCGCCGATTCTGGTAGTCAAGGTAGTACGCGTGCTCCCAGACGTCGAGCGTCAGGAGAGGCGTCGCGGACGTCGTGAGCGGGTTCTCCGCGTTCGGCGTCTTGACGATCTTGAGCTTGCCGCCCTCGGCGACGAGCCAGGCCCAGCCGCTCCCGAACTGCCCCATCGCGGCGGCCGTGAGCTGCTTGACGAACTCCTCGTGGCTCCCGAACGACGCCCCGACGAGGTCCGCGACCTCCTTCGGGATCTTCGCGTCGCTCTTCGGGCGCATGCTGTTCCAGTAGAACGTGTGGTTCCAGACCTGCGCCGCGTTGTTGAAGACGGCCGTCTGGTCGGGCTTGCCGGCCGACGCCTTCACGATCGCCTCGAGGGAATGGTCCGCCTCGGGCTTGCCCGCGAGGAGGCCGTTCAGGTTGTCGACGTACGCCTTGTGGTGCTTGCCGTGGTGGAAGCCGATCGTGTTCTTCGAGATGTAGGGCTCCAGGGCGTTGTCGGCCCACGGGAGTGCGGGGAGGGTAAACGGGGTCGCGCCCTTCGCGATCGCGGGAGCCGCGACGTCCTTGAGCGCCATGCCGGCCGCCGCGATGGCGGCCGTCTTGACGAAATCCCGGCGGTCGTTCTTCTGGTCGGTCATGACAGTCCTCCGAACCTCGATTCTGCTCCTGCTACGCTTCGAGCGTGCCGTCGCGCCCCCCGAAATCCCCGCAGCCCGACCAAACCGCCGACCTGCGCCGCGCCGGCCTGCGCGTGACTCCGGCGCGCCTCGCGGTCCTCGCGGCGCTGCGCGGACGGACGGCGCCCGCGAGCCATGCCGACCTCGCGTCCGCGCTCGGGAACGCGGTGCCGGACCGTGCGACCGTGTACCGGAACCTCGTCGAGCTCGTGAAGGCGGGGCTCGCGCGCCGGCGCGACCTCGGCGACCACGTCTGGCGCTTCGAGGCGGCCGGTGCCCGCCCGGGCGGCCGGGAGCACCCCCACTTCCTCTGCACGCGGTGCGGCTCGCTCGCGTGCCTCGACACGCTCCGGGTCTCCCTGCGGAGGGGCGCACGCGTGCCGCGCGCGCTGAGGGAGGACGCCGTGGAGATTCTCGTCAAGGGACTCTGTGACGGGTGCGAGGAGAAGAAAGACAGAGAAGAAGAGGTAGAAGAGAAGAGAAGATTTCTTAGAAGGTGAAGAGGGGAACGCCCTCGCCCCGGCGTAGCCGTCCCCCGCGCGGGCCGTCCCGTCCCTCCCTCTTAACCATTCGAAGACATTCTCCGTATTCTCCGTCCATGAAGAGAACCCCCGCCGCGCTGGTCCGAGCGGTCCCGATCCTCCTCGTCACCCTCCTCGCGCTTTCCTCTACCGCCCGGGGCCAGAGCTTCGCGGTCGAGAAGTACAAGCTCCCGAACGGGATGACGGTGATCCTCTACCCGGACCACACGCTGCCGATCGCCGCAATCAACATCTGGTACCGCGTCGGGAGCAAGGACGAGCCGGCCCACCGGAGCGGCTTCGCGCACCTGTTCGAGCACCTCATGTTCATGGGCACCGACCGAGTCCCGAACGGCGAATTCGACCGGATCATGGAAGCCGCCGGGGGCTCGAACAATGCGTCGACCGTCGCGGACGGCACCCATTACTACTCTTCCGGGCCCGCCTCGCTCCTTCCGACGCTCCTCTGGCTGGACGCCGATCGCCTCGAGGACCTGCCGCGCGCGATGGACCAGAAGAAGGTCGACCTCCAGCGGGACGTCGTCCTCAACGAGCTGCGCCAGAGCTACGAGAACCAGCCGTACGGCCGGGCCGACCTCGCGATCCAGCAGCTCCTCTATCCCCCGTCGCATCCGTACCACTTCCCGACGATCGGGACCGCCGAGGACCTCCGGGCGGCCGTCGCCGCGGATGTGAAGGACTTTTTCGCCACGTACTACGTCCCGAACAACGCGAGCCTCGTCGTCGCGGGAGACTTCGACCCCGCCGCCATCAGGCCGCTCGTCGAGCGGCTCTTCGGGACGCTGCCGCGCGGCGGCGAGCCGCCGCGAAAGCCCGTCCCGTCCGCGGCGCTCGACGGCGTCAAGCGCGGCGCAATGTACGACAAGGTCCAGCTCCCGCTCGTCTCCTTCGCCTACAACACGCCTCCCGGCCTGACGCAGGGGGACGCGGACTCGGACCTCCTCGCCTCCGTCCTCGCGGACGGCAAGAGCAGCCGCCTCTACAAGCGGCTCGTCATCGACGACCGGCTCGCCTCGTCCGTCTCGGCTTCGAACGCGAGCCAGAAGCTCGGGTCGTACCTCCGGATCGACGTCCAGGCGAGGCCGGACGCGGACCTCGACCGCGTCGAGAAGGCCGTCGACGAGGAGATCGCCCGGCTCCTCACGGGCGGAATCCGCCCGGACGAGCTCACCGAGCGCAAGGAGACGACGGAGCTCTCGAAGCTCTCGGCGCTCCAGCGCCTCGAGGCACGCGCCGACCTCATGAACTACTACGAGGACGCGTGGGGCGATCCGAACGGATTCAAGCGCGACCTCGACCGCTACCGGACCGCGACGCCCGCGTCGGTTCTCGCGACCGCGAAGCAGGTCCTGACGCCGAACGCGCGCGTCGTGTTCCGCGTGCTGCCCGAGCAGCCGAAGAGGACCCCGTCGGCGCGCGACGCGCGGCCCCCGGACGGGCCGGTTTCCGCGTTCCGGCCGACGCCGCCCGAGCGTTTCCGGCTCGCGAACGGGATTCCCGTCGAGCTCTGGGAGACGCCCGACCTGCCGCTTACGCGCGTGTCGGCCGTTTTCCGCCCGGAGGGCGCCCTCGACACCGCCGCTCCCCGCGCGGGCCTCGCGTCCCTCGCCGCGAACATGCTCGACGAGGGCGCCGGGACCCTTGACGCGCTCGCGTTCGGCGAAGCCGTTGCGAGCCTCGGGGGGAGCTTCTCCTCGGGAGCGTCGCGGCGGTCCGTCCAGGCGAGCCTGACGATCCTCTCGCGCAACCTCGCCGAGGGCGTGCCGCTCCTCGGGGACGCGGTCCGGCGGCCTCGCCTCGCGGCCCCGGACTTCGAGCGCGTCAAGCGGCTCACGCTCGACGGGATCGCCCAGTCCGCCGACGACGCTCCCGCCGTCGCCGGCCGGGTCGCCGCGCGCGCTCTCTTCGGCGTCGCACATCCGTACGCCTGGCCGGAGGACGGCACGGCGGACTCGGTCGGCGCCCTCACGCTCGACGACGCGAGGGCCGCGCTCGCCGCGATCGTGAGGCCCGAGACGGCGACGCTCGTCGTCGCGAGCAGCCGGCCCCCGTCGGAAGTCCGCGCGACGCTCGAAAAAGCGTTCGGCGACTGGAAGGCGGCCTCTCCCGCGCCGAAGGCGCTTGCCGTTCCGGCCGCCTACGCGTCCGCCGGCACCGGTCTGCGCGTGTTCCTCGTGGACCGGCCCGACGCCCCGCAGACGACCGTTCGTTTCCTCGCACCCGCGCCGCGCTTCGAGGACGCCTCTCGCGTTCCGTTGCGGCTCCTCGGGACGATCCTCGGAGGCAGCTTCACGAGCAGGCTGAACCAGAACCTCCGCGAGAAGCACGGCTACACGTACAGCGCGGGCGCCCGGTTCTCGCTCGGGCCCGCCCTCGGAACGTTCTCCGCCGGAGCCGAGGTCACCGCGAAGGACACTGGCGCGGCGCTCAAGGAGTTCCTGAAGGAATTCGCGCGCCTCGGAACGGGCGACGTGACGGACGCGGAGGTGGGCAAGGCGCGCGGCCTCGTGAGGAACGACTCCGTCGGCGCGTTCTCGGGTCTCTCGGGCATCGTCGGGACGGCGACGGCCTACGTCGAGCTCGGCGCACCGTTCGCGACGCTCGGCGAGGACCTTTCCGCGATGCAGTCGACGACCGCCGCCGCCGTCAACGCGCAGGCGAAGACGGCGGTGCCGCTCGACCGCGCGGTCCTCGTCCTCGTGGGCGACAGGGCGACGATCCTTCCGCAGCTCAAGGAGGCGGGGCTGCCCGCGCCGACGGAGGTCGACGGCTGGGGGGAGAGAATGAAGAACCCTTAGGAAATGAGGAAAGAAGAAGAAGACTTTCTTAGAAGTTGAAGAGGGACGAGGCTGCGTGCGCCGAGGGGTCGCCGCGATCTCCGTCGGCCGGCGCCTCGAAGAAGAAGGCGCCGCGGCTCATGCCCCGGCGCCTCTTGATCTTCGAATTACCTTCTAAGAAATCCGAATCCGAATCTTCTTCCGAATCCGAGTCTTCGTGTTCGTCCGAAGCCTAGATCTTCGACTCCTTGAACGCGACGTGCTTGCGGATCTTGGGGTCGTACTTCTTCACTTCCATCTTGTCCTGATGGATCTTCTTGTTTTTCGTGATCGTGTAGAAGTACCCGGTGCCCGCCGTCGAGACGAGCTTGATCTTCTCGCGCATGAACTAGATCCTCTTCCCTTCGCGGCGCATGTCCGCGACGACGGCGTCGATGCCCTTCTTGTCGATCGTCCTGAGGGCGGCCGTCGACACGCGCAGGCGCACCCAGCGCTTTTCGCTCTCGACCCAGAACCGCTGCCGGCGCAGGTTCGGCTTGAAGAGGCGCTTCGTCTTGTTGTTCGCGTGCGACACCCTGTTTCCCGACGTCGCGCGCTTTCCCGTGACTTGACAGATTCCGGACATCTCGAAACTCCTATGGCCCAGAGCAGATGATCCTACCAGAGCCGCGTATTCGGGCGCAACTCCATGGAATCTCAACGGCTTGCGGAGGCCGGCAGGAAGGCCTCGCCGAGCAGCGGCAGCGCGACGAGCGTCGCGAGCGTCGAGACGAGCAGCCCCCCGACCACGGCGATCGCGAGCGGCCGCTGGAGCTCGGACCCCGCCCCCCACGCAAACGCGAGCGGCAGGAGGCCGAAGACCGTGCAGAGCGTCGTCATGAGGATCGGCCTGAGCCGCCGGCGCGCCGCCGTCGCGAGCGCAGCCGCGGGAGCCTCGCCGCCCGCGATCAGATCCTGGGCCTTCTCGACGAGGAGGATCCCGTTCTTGACGACGAGCCCGACGAGGAGAACGAGCCCCATCACGGACGAGACGTTCAGCGGAACCCGGCAGAGGAAGAGCGACAGGACGCCTCCTGAGAGCGCGACCGGGACGAGGAGGAGCACGAGAACCGCCGCCTTCGCGGAGCGGAACTGCGCGACGAGGACCGCGAAGACGGCGAGGACGCCGAGCCCCAGCACCTGTGCGAGATCGCGAAACGCGCGGCCCTGGCTCTCCGCGCGGCCGCCGATCTCGGACCGGTACCCGGGCGGCAGCTCGAGACGGGCCAGCCTCTCCTCGACGGCGCGCGCGGCGCCGCCGAGGTCGCCGCCCTCGACGTCGGCCGACGCCGGGACGACCGGCGAGAGGTTCTCGCGGTAGAGAACGCTCGCGCCGCTCTCCTCGGCGTACGGCGCGAGGCGCGAGATCGGGAGGGTCGCGCCCGCGACCGCGACCGGGAAGGCCCCGGCGGCCTCCGGCGCGAAGCGCACGGCGTCCGGGAAGCGCACGCGGACCGGCACGAGCCTGTCGAGGCGCGGCAGCGAGCCGACGACGCTGCCCTGCAGCGCCGTCGCGAGATCGTCCGCGACGTCCGAGGCCGTGAGCCCCGCGCGAACGGCCGCCTCACCGTCGACCCTGAACACGCGCAGCGGCACCTGCCCCTCGACGCCCGAATAGAGGTCCACGAGCGCGGGGATCCCCGCGAGGTCTTCGGACAGCTTGCCCGCGAGGCCGCGCAGGATGCGTTCGTCCGGTCCGAAGAGCTTGACCTCCACCGGCCGCGGCGCACCCGCGAGGTCGTTGAGGACGTCCTCCAGGATCTGCACGAACTCGACGCGCACGCCCGGCGCCTCCGCCTCGATGCGCGCGCGCACGTCGCTCATGATCTCCTCGGCCCCTTTCCGACGTCTCCGCGGAGCGAGCCGCACCGCGATGTCGCCGCGGCTCATGAGCGTCGCCGTCACGGGGCCGAGCTCGGCGCCGGTCCTTCGGCTCCACGACTCGACGCCGGGAGTCGCCGCGAGGATCGCCTCGAGGCGGAGCGCGGCCTTCTCCGTATCCGCGAGGGACGTCCCGGCGGGCATGAAGTAGTCGAGGACGAAGGCTCCCTCGTCCATCTCGGGCAGGAAGCCCGACGGCATCCGCCGCGCGACGGCGGCCCCCGCCACGACGAGAAGGGCCGTGACCGCGGCGACGACCGCGCGGCGGCGCCCGGCGCCTCCGAGAAGCGCCGTGTGCGCGCTCTCGAGGCGGGCGCCGCGCCCGGCGCTCCGGCCTCCAAGCCTCGCGGCCAGGAGCGGGAGGACGAGGATCGCGAAGAGAAGCGACGCGAAGACCGCGGATGCGAGCGTCAGGGCGAGCGCCTTGAAGAAGCTCCCGACGAGGCCCGTCATGAGCGCGAGCGGCAGGAGCACGACGATCGTCGTGACGGTCGTCCCGACGACGGGCGGCGTCATCTCGCCCAGCGCCTCCGTGACGGCGTCGAGAGGCGACGCGCCTTCCTCGCGCCGCTTCACGATCGCCTCGACGACGACGATCGCGTCGTCGATCACGAGGCCGATCGCGATCGCCATCCCGCCGAGGGACATGAGGTTCAGCGTCTGCCCGGCGACGGACATCCCGAAGAACGTGGAGACGAGGGCGACCGGCACCGACAGCGCCGCGAGGAGGCCGGCGCGCGCGTCGCGCAGGAAGAACGCGAGGACGCCGATCGTCAGGAGGATTCCGAGCGCGATCGCATCGCGGATGCCGACGATCGACTCGCGGATGAGGCCGCCCTGGTTGTAGACCTCCTTCAGCGCGAGCCCTTGCGGGAGCCGGAGCGTCCGCGCCGCGTCCTCGATGCCGCGGACGACGTCGGGCGCCGAGGCCCCGAGCATCCTCGAGACGCTGACCTGCACCGCGTCGCCCTCCGGTCCGTGGACGGCGAGGACGCGATCCGGCGCCCCCTCGAAGACCTGCGCGATCGAAGAAAGGCGGACGCTGCCCTGCCGGCTCGCGGCGACGGGCAGGTCGGCCAGACGCGCCGGGTCGAGAAACGCAGGGTCCGCGAGGACGGTCGTCGTCTGCCGGAACGTGTCGAGGCGGCCGACGGCGCGCCGGGCGATCCCTTCGCCGACGCGCCGCGCGAGCTCGGAAGGCCTCAGGCCGGCGGCCGCGAGGCGCGCCGGGTCGGCGACGACCTCGATCTCGCGAGGGTCTCCGCCGACGACCTCGACGCGGCCGATGCCGGCAACGCGCGAGAAGACGGGCCGCACGACCTGATCGGCGACCTCGCGCCGGATCGTCGCGTCCCCGCCGACGAGGTTGTACGAGAGAATCGGGAAGTCGGCGGGCGTGACCTTCTGCGTCTCGGTCTCGACGCCCGGCGGCAGGTTCGCGCGCGCCTCCGCGGTCGCGGCGTCCACGAGCTGCAGGGCCCGCCACATGTCCGTCCCGTCCGCGAACTGGAGCGCGAACTCGGCCGCGCCGCGGATGATCCTCACGCGGAGGCGGCGGACCCCGAGGACCGTGGCGAGCGATTCCTCGAGCGGGCGCGCGACGGCGGCTTCCATCTGCTCGGGAGGAAGGTCCGCGGCACGCGCGACGACGACGATCCGCGGGAACTCGATCTCCGGGTAGATGCCCGTCCCGAGCCGCGCGAGCGACACGGCCCCCGCGAGCATCACGCCCGCGGTCGCGGCGAAGACGAGCGCGCGCTGGCGCGAGAGCCGGGCGAACAGGGTCAATGCTCGATCTCCAGGGGAGCGCCGTCCGGAAGGCCGAGCGGGTCGTCGACCACGACGACGTCGCCCGCCTTCAGCCCGGACCGGACGGCGACGAGCGCACCGTCCTCGGGCCCGAGCGTGACGGGAGTCGCCTTCGCCTTCCCGTCGACGACGGCGACGACCTCCGGGGCACCCTCGGCGTTCCGCCGTACGGAGCGCTTCGGAACGGCGAGCGCGCCCGTGAGCCTTTCGAGCGTCAGGCTCACGTCCACGGGGGTCCCGAGCGCGAGCGCGGGGCCTCCACCTCGGAACCTCAACCGCACGCCGCCGACGAGCGAGGCCGCGTCGAGCGCTCCCGCGATCCGCGTGACCCGCGCCGGAAGCGGCACGCCCCGGCCCGCATTCACCTCAGCCTCGTCGCCGACGTGCAGGCGCGCGAGGGCGTCCGGAGGCACGTCCAGCGCGACCTCGAGCGGGTCGATCCCCGCCACCTCGGCGATCGGTGTGGCCGCGGAGCCGTCCACCTGCTCGCCGGGATGCCTGAGGATGCGGACGACCACGCCGTCGAACGGCGCCCGGACCTCGGCCCACCCGCGGTTCCGGCTGGCGGCAGACAGGGCGGAGGTCGCCTCGACGACCGCGGCCTCGGCGGCGACGGCGGCGGACGCGTCCGCGTCGGCCTCCTGGCGCGCGACGACGCCCTTCTCGTAGAGGTCGCGCGATCGCTTCGCGACGTCCCGCCGGTAGGTCGCGTCGGCCTCCGCGCGCCTGAGTGCCGCCTCGGCCGAGCGCACGGCGTCGTCGAGCAGGCGCGTGTCCACGCGGGCGAGAACGTCGTCCTTGCGCACGTGCTCGCCCTCGCGCGCGACGACCTCCTGAACGCGCCCCGCGACCGGGGCCGAAACCGAGGCCTGCCGGTCGACGGGCGGCGCGATGCGACCCGCCGCGCGGAGCGTCACGACGAAATCGTGCGGCGCGACGCTCGCGACGCGTGCCTTGACGGGCCGCGCCCCGCTCTCGCCGGCGTCGTGGGCTCCGCAGCCCGCGAGCACGGCCGCCGCGAGGAGCGGGACGCACGTCCGGATTCTCAAAGCCTTCCTCCCACGAGCCGCTCGAGGCTCGCCCGTTCGGTCCCCCAGAGCACCCACGTCTCGACGCGGCTCACGCCGGCGGCGAGGAGTGCGCGCTCGCTCTCGAGCAGCCGCAGGAGGTCCAGCCGGCCCGCCCGATAGGCGATGGCGGCGAGCTCCGCGGCCTCGCGCGCGGCCGGAAGCGTCGCCGCGTCCAGCGCCTCGAGCCGCTGCCGGGCGGCCTCCGTCCGGTTCCACGTCCCGACGATCTCCGCCTCGATCGAGCGCACGAGGCGCGCGCGCTCCGCGGCCGCCCGCTCGCGCTCGGCGCTCGTGACGGCGACCGTGGCGTGCGCCCCGATCGGAATCGTGAGGCCGAGGCCCACGTGCTTGTCCGTCCCCTCGACCGTCGGATCGTCGTAGTCGACGCCGCCCTCGAGCGTGAGGGCGGGCAGGCCCTCGCGCTTCGCCTTCTCGATCCGCGCGTCCGCGGCCCGGCCCCGGGCCTCGGCGGCGCGGACCTCCGCGGCGGTGGCGGCGCGCGACTGGAGCGACCCGAGCGCCGGGAGAGGCAACGGGGCGGGCCGTTCTCCCGCCGCGGCGAGATCGGCCGACGGCTCCTCGCCGACCAGGAACGAAAGACTCGCGGCCGCGACGCGGCGCTCGGCGGCGGCCGTGAGGACGTCGGCCTTCGCCGACGCCGCCTCCGCGCGGGTACGCACGACGTCGAGCCGCGGGACGCGCCCCGCCTCGAAGAGGTCCTTCACGGCCGCAGCGGTTCTCTCGAGGCGGTCCGAGCGCGCGACGGCGAGCCGCTCGAGCTCCTCGTCGCCGGCGAGCCGGAACCACGCGGCGGTCACGGCCTCTCGCGCGCGGTCGCTCGCTGCCGCGGTGTCGGCGACGGCGGCGTCGCGCTCGGCCCGCGCGACGTCGAGGGCACTGCCGCGCTGGCCGCCCCAGCGGACGGGAACGGAGAGGGCGAGCGCGAGCCGCGCGACCTCCGTGTGCGTCGCGCCCGTGAGCGTGGGCGCTCCAGGCGCCTTGACGGCGTCGACCCCGCGCTCCGCGATCGCCTGCGCCGCGCGCGCGACGACGACGTCCGGCGCCGCCGCCGCGCGCGAGAGCGCCGCCTCCAGCGTGATCCCGTTCCGCGCGCCCTGCGCGAGCGCGGTCGTCGCCGCGAACACCGCGAGAATCAGGGCACGACGGATCAGCGCGGCCCCACGACGAGGATCTCGAACGAGCCCGGCACGATCGGCGGCCTCGGCCGCGGCGCGCCGGGAGACGGGGTCGGCGGCGGGCCGAGCTTCGCCGCGGAAAGGTAGAGCCGGTGGGTCTTCCCGTCCAGCGCGATCGTGCGCGCGCTCCGCTGCGTCGGGACCGTCTCGACCGCGGTCCACGTCCCCGATGCCGACTCGCGCACGACGGTGACCGACCCCTCGCCGTTCGCGGCGAAGGCGGTCCCGCTCGAGGCGTCGAACGCCACACCGTCGCACCCCGCCCCGATCGGCGGCGTCCCGAGCACCTTTCCGTCGGAGGTCCTCACGACGGCGAGCAGCTTGTTCCCGCAGCCCGCGAACATAACGCCGCCCTTCGCGTCGAGCGCGAGGCCCGTCGGCTCCTCGCACGGCGCGAGGGACCAGCGCGCCTTCACCGTGAGGCTCGCCGGGTCGATCGCGAGGACCTCCGACGTGTCTTCGACGTTCACGTAGACGCGGCCGGAGCCGTCGGAGACCGCGAACTCCGGCTTGCCTCCGATCGGAATCGTCCCGGCGACGGTCCCGGTCGCGGCATCGAACGCGGTCACGTTCTTCCCGCGCCCGTTGAACGTGAAGACGCGTTTCGTGAAGGGCTCGTAGAGGATCGCGTCCGGGTTGTCGCCGGTCGTCTTCCACGTCCCCGTTGCCGCGAGAGACGGCAGGGCGAAGACCGTCACGGTCCCCGCGCGGCCGTTGCTCGTGAACCCTTTCCCGAGCGCGGGCGCGAGGGCGATGCCGTGGACGCCCTCGGTGCCCGGGATGTCCCCGACGATCTTGCCCGAGTCGGCGTCGACGACGGCGACGTGCGTGCCTGCGCGAGACGTAGATACGACGCGCCGCCTCGTCGACCGTGAGGTAGTCCCATCCTCCGTCGCCGCCGACCGGATAGCGGGCCGTGAGCGCATACGACGGGAGCGGCGGCGCGGGAGGTGCGGCGGGCGCGGGCCCGCCGAGGAGCAGGAACGAACCGAGGGACGCCGCGGACGCGCGCGAAAATGCGGGGCATCTGCGACCTCCTCCGGGCCTCAGCCCGGGAACCCCTAGTATGCCCGCGGCCTAGGTCTTCGCCTGCTTCGCGACGGCCTCGGCCGCCTTCTTCGCCGCCTCGGGGTCGCCGAGGTAGCGGCTCTCGAGCTTCCGGAAGGACGCGTCCAGGGTGTAGACGAGCGGGATCCCCGTCGGGATGTTCAGCGCCGGGATGTCCTCGTCGGAAATCCCGTCGAGATGCTTCACGAGCGCGCGCAGGCTGTTCCCGTGCGCCGCGACGAGCACCTGTTCTCCGCGCGCGAGGCACGGAACGATCGCGTCGTACCAGTACGGAAGGAACCGGTCCACGACGAGCGCGAGGCTCTCGGCGGACGGGAGGATTTCCGGCGGCAGGCTCCTGTAGCGCGGATCGAACCTCGGGTGAGAGGCGTCGGCCACGGAAAGAGGTGGCGGCGTGACCGCGTACCCGCGGCGCCAGGCGAAGAGCTGCTCGTCACCGTACTTCTGTGCGGTCTCCTTCTTGTTGAGACCCTGGAGCGCCCCGTAGTGGCGCTCGTTCAGCCGCCACGAGCGCTCGACGGGCAGCCACATCTGATCGAGCTCCTCGAGGACGATCTGGAGCGTGAGGATCGCGCGCTTGAGGAGCGACGAGAAGCAACGGTCGAAGGCGAAGCCCTCGGCCCCGAGGAGCGTGCCCGCGGCGTGCGCCTCCTCGACGCCTTTCGGCGACAGTCCGACGTCCACCCAGCCGGTGAAGCGATTCTCGAGGTTCCACGTGCTCTCGCCGTGTCGGACGAGAACGAGTCTGTTCCGGAGGGCCGCGCTGCTCATGCGCGAAGCATAGACCGCCGCTCAGCGGCGCCGCACGTGGCCGGCAATCAGCGAGCCGACGAACAGGACAGCCCCCACGAGGATGATCGCGGCCCCCGGCGCGACGTCGACCGCGACGGAGAGGAGCAGGCCGCCGAGGACGGAGACGAAGGCGACGGCGATCGACCACGAGAGGAGGGCCGGCCAGCGTGCCGCCAGGGAGCGCGCGGCCGCTCCCGGCAGGACGAGGAGAGCCGAGACGAGGAGGATCCCGACGACCTTCAAGGCCACGACCACGGTGATTCCGACGAGGACGAGGACGAGAAGGCGCATGGCGCCGGTCCTCACTCCCGCGACCTGGGCGCCCTCCTCGTCCACGGAGGCGAGGAGGAGGGGCCGAAAGAAGGCGGCGAGCGCCACGAGGACGGCCAGCGTCGCGACGCCAAGGACGGCGAGGTCCACCGGGGCGACCGTCAGGATGTTGCCGAACATGAGGCCGAACAGGTCGACGTTCGTCCTCACGAAACCGAGCGCGACCACGCCGAGCGCCATCGCGGCGACCGTGAAGACGCCCACGGCGGAATCCTCGCTCACGGAAGTTCCCTCGGCCGCCCGCGCCGTGGCGCCCGCCACGAGAAGGGCCGCCGCCAGGCCGCCCGCGAGCGGCGGGACGCCGAACAGCGTCGCGACGGCGACGCCGCCGAACGCGGCGTGTGCGACGCCGGAGCCGACGAAGGCGAGGCGCCTCAGGACGACGAAGAACGAGAGCGCGCCGCACAGGAGGGCCGTGAGGGCTCCGGCGAGGAGAGCCCGCTGGAAGAACGGGTAGGAGAAGAACTCGATCACGCGTCCACTGGCTCCTCGACGACGGCGCCGTCCACCCGGAAGACCGCGTCGGCGCCGCCCATCGCGTCGCTGTCGTGCGTCACGTACACGACGGTTCGGCCGCCCGCGACCTCCTCGGAGACGAGCCGCCGGAGCGTCGCGAGGCCCGCGGAGTCGAGCGCCGTGTCCGCCTCGTCGAGGACGAGGAGCGGCGGTGCCCCCGCGACGGCCCGGGCAAGCAGGACGCGCTGGCGCTGACCGCCCGACAGGAGACCGACGGGGACGTCGAGGAGTCTGTCTTCCAGACCGACCCGGAGAAGCGCGGCCCGCGCCTCCTCACTGGGCCCGGTCCCTCGCCGGAATCCGGCCTTCGGCGAAAGGGAGAACACGACGAGGTCGATTGCGGAGAGCGGCGCGTCGAATGCGAGGGTCGAGCGCTGGGAAAGGAAGCCGATTCGGGGACGCGGGATCTCACCCTTCCCTTCTTCGAAGAAGACGATCCGGCCCGAGTGGGGGCGGAGGATTCCGAGGAGGGTCCTCACGATCGTCGTCTTCCCGCCTCCGTTCGGCCCGACGAAGGCCGTGCGCTCCCCCGGACGGATCTCGAACGACGCGTCACGGAGGACCTCGTGGCCGTCGAACGTGACTCCGACGCCTTCAAAGCGGATTCCGACGCCCGGATTCGGCGACCCGCTCACCGAAGGCCGTCCCGGAACGCACGCGCGTCGAAGCGCAGGAGCTCCGCGTACGTCTCGCGGCCCGGCACCCCGCCGAGAGCGTCGGCGAGAACGAGCCGGATGCCGGCGTCGCGGGAGACGACACGCGCCGCGGACGGCGGGAACTGAGGCTCGGTAAAGAGCGCCGGAATGTGCCGGTCGCGAACGAGGTCGATCAAGTCGCGCAGCTCGCGAGGCGTCGGCTCGTGTCCGGGAACCGGCTCGACGGACCCGCCGTTCACGAGGTGGTAGTCGGCGAGGAAGTAGGTCCAGGAATTGTGCGTCGAAACGACCGATCGCCCGCGCACCGGCGCGAGCATCGTGGCGATCTCGGCGTCGAGCGCCTCGAGCGACCGGGCCGCCCGCGCCGCGCGCTCCCGGTAGCCCTCCGCGCCCGCCGGGTCGAGGCGTGCGAAGACCCCGGCCAGGGGACCGAGCGCGGCGGCCGCCCGCCGCGGCGACAGAAACCAGTGCGGATCACGGCCAATCTCTCCCTCGTGGTCGCCCTCGCCGCCGGAGCCGGCAACGGTTCGGACTCCGACGCTGGCGCCCGCGTCGTGGACGACGGCCCTCGCGGCGCAGGCCGCCACGAGCCTCTCGGCCCAGGAGTCGAACCCGGCGCCCACGGTCACGACGAGGCGCGCCTTCGCGAGACGTTTCACGGCTCGAGGGCCCGGCTCGAAGACGTGGGGCGACATGCCCGGCGGAACCACGGTGACGACGTCCCACCCGCTCCCCGCGACGTCCGCGACGAGGCTCGCGAGCGGGGAGATCGTCGCGGCCGCAAGCGGGCGGGCCTGTGCCGCCGAAGCGACCGGGGCGACCGGGGCGAGCGCGGCGACGGCCACGATCATGCAACGCAGTTGCATCTGTATGATTATGCCACGGTTGACCCAGGCCGCCGGGCGCGAGACGATGCCGACATGACATGTCCGGAGCACGGGCCGCATCCCCACCGCCACGGCGTAGGCTGCGGCCACAAGGCCGTCCGCCACGGCGATCATGCGGATTACCTGCACGACGGTCACCTGCACGCCCCGCACGAGGGCCACGCGGACGAGCACCGCCTCGGCGTCGACCGACGGCGGCCGGGCGCGTGCGCGCCCGTCGAATGCACCTGCGCGGGCGCCCACGCGGACGCCGGCGACGAGCCCGTCCCGCACGGAGACCACGTGGACTACGACGTGAACGGCGCGCTCCACCACCCGCACGCCGGCCACTGCGACCTCCACGGGAAGCTCTGAGAACGATAGAGAAGAAAAGACAAAAACAAAGATTTCTTAGAAAGTGATCAGGCCGAGGGAACGGCCGGAGCGGAGCCGGGGCCGCCTGCGCTCGTCGATGACTGCGCTGTAGGTTCACGCCCGGCCGGGGCCGATGCTCCGCGCCGCCGCCCCTCTTACCCTTCTAAGAAATCCTCTCTTCGGTCCCCTCTTACTCTCGCTCGTCGAAAATCCTCGCCAGGTGCAGCCGCAGCGGCCGCTCGAACGTCCAGGCCGTCGTCTTCTGCAGACCGTGCTCGGCCGCCGCCGACGCGTTCCATGCGTCCAGCGCGCTCAGCCTCTCCTTGAACCACGCCTCGGTCACGCCGCCGTTCTCCCAGAGGCGCCGCAGCCTCTCGCGCTGGAGGCCGACGTCGCCGATCTCGGGGTGGTGGTTCACGCCCCACACGCGAGGGAGCGCCGCGCCCGCGACGTGGGCGAATTCCAGCATCGTGACGGCCTCCCCGGGCCGTGTGCATCCCGGCTCGCACTCGAACGCGAGCGGGCGCGCGGCCCCGTTCCCGGTCGGGAGAAGGTCGTAGAGCCGGCTGTCGAGGACCTTGACCTCGGGGCCGCCGTTTTCCGCGAAGTACTCTGCGAAAAACGGGTGACCCCAGGCCTCGTCTGTCAGGACGTTCGTGACGATCCCGGCGCTCTTGCCGCCCTTGCGCTCCGGGCGCAGCGCGGAGAGCGCCGCTCCCGACCAACGCGCGAGGACCCCGAACGAGTGACAGATCCCGAGGAGGGCCGTTCCCTCGGTGCGGATGACGTCGTCGAAGAAGCGAAACAGCGGCGCCTCCCACGCGGGGTCCTCGCACACGCCCTGCGAGCCCGGCGAGACGCCGTCGTTCTCGCGCGGGTCGAGCGCGCCCGGACCTCCCGTGCCGACGACGAGCGGAAACCGGGCGATCGGGGACGGGATCGCGTGGCCGGCTCGCACGTCGTAGCTCAGGACGCGCACGCCAGGGGCCGAGCCTTGCCGCCGCACGCGCTCGTCGTGGGCGTAGTTCAGGAGGCTCTCGACGATCGACGCATGGCCGAGGTTTGCGTACCCGTGGTGCATGTCGAGGACCGCGACGTCCACGACGCCGGGCTCAGGCGGCGGCTCGTCGGCGGGCGTCCTCACCCGGGCATAAAAGAGCCCGAGGCCTTCCGGCACGACGATCTGCGTGCCGGGCGCGGGCGGACGCTCGGGCGGAAGCGTCGCGTCGATCAGACCTTCTCCTCTTTCAGGGCCCGCGTCATGAGGCGGCGCACGGCGTCGGCGGGCGACGTCTCCCCCGCGAGAATGCCGCGCACCATCTCCGAGATCGGCATCTCAACTCCGGCCGCCGCCGCGAGCTCGAGGAGGGCCGGCGCCGTCGCGACGCCCTCGGCGACCTCGCCCCCGAGCGACGCGATCGCGTCCGCGAGCGACTTCCCCGTCGCGAGGGCGAGGCCGACCCGCCGGTTCCGCGAGAGGTCGCCCGTCGCCGTCAGGATGAGGTCGCCGACTCCGGCGAGGCCCGAGAACGTCTCCGGCGCCCCGCCGAGCTGCGTCCCGAGCCGGCGGATCTCGGCGAGCGCCCGCGTGAGCGTCGCGGCGCGCGTGTTGTGCCCGAGCTTCAGGCCGTCGACGATGCCTGCCGCGATCGCGATGACGTTCTTCGCCGCTCCGGCGATCTCGACCCCGAGGACGTCGCTCGACCGGTAGAGCCGGAGCGTCGGCGACGACATCAGGCCCTGCAGGAAGCGTGAAAGCTCGGGCTCCCCCGACGCGACGACGGCGGCGGCCGGCAGCGCGCGAGCAACCTCGACCGCGAACGTCGGGCCGGACAGGGCCGCCAGCCCGGCCGTCCGGCCCGTGACGAACGTCATGATCTCCGTCGTCCGCCGTCGGGTTCCGATCTCGATGCCTTTCGACGTCGCGACGAGAGGCGACGCGGGCAGGTGCTCCTTGAGGCGCGCGAGCTCGGCGGCCGTCGCCTGGACGGAGACGGACCAGAGCACCGCGGCGGCGCCCGGGAAGGCCTCCGCCGGGTCCGCGGTGACGACGACGCGTTCCGGGATGAGCGGCGCGCCCTTGAGCGCGGGATGCTGGCGGGTCGTCCGCAGCCGCTCCACGACGTCGGCGCGGCGACCGAGGAGCCGGACGTCGTGTCCGGCGTTGGCCGCGTGCACGGCGAGCGCCGTGCCCCACGCGCCGGTGCCCACGACGGCGATCTGCGTCACGGGTTCCTCCGTTCCAGGCGGCGCTCGGTGCCGTCGAGGAGCCTCTGGATGTTCGCCCGGTGCGAGACGACGAGGACGAGCGTGACGGCCGCGGCGGCGACGACCTCGGCGTCCGGCGCATGGAACACGAGCCGCATCGCGAGCGGCAGGAGACAGGCCGCCGTGATGGACCCGAGCGAGACGAAGCGCGTCGTAAGGGCGACGAGGAGGAACGCCCCGACGACCGCGAGAACCGCTCCCGGGGCGAGGACACCGAAGCTCCCGATCGCCGTCGCGACGCCCTTGCCGCCGCGAAACCCGAACCACACGGGGAAGACGTGCCCGAGGACGGCGGCGACCGCGGCGGCCCCGAGCCAGCGGGGGTCGTACGTGACGGCCTTCATGAGGAAGAGCGCCGCGACGCCCTTGCCGACATCGAGGAGCATCGTCCCGACCGCGAGGGCCTTTCCGGCCGTCCGCAGCACGTTCGTCGCTCCCGCGTTCCCGGAGCCCTGGGTCCGCACGTCCACGCCGCGGAAGACGCGGACGAGGACGATCGCGAACGGCACCGACCCGAGAAGGTACGCCGCCCCGAGCGCGAGGAGCTCGCGCGTCACGGCCGCCACCCCGTCGTACCGAGGAGGTGGTGGCGCAGCATCGAGAGCGCCGCGGACGTGCTCCAGCGTCTCACGAGCGCGCGGTCTCCCGGCATGAGCAGCCTGCGGTGGAGACGCGTGCCCTCGGCATCGTCGAGTGCCACGTGAACGGTCCCGACGGGCTTCTCGGGCGTGCCGCCTCCGGGCCCCGCGATGCCGGTGATCGAGAGACCGATCGAGGCCCCGAACCGGCGGCGCGCGCCGAGGGCCATCTCCCGGGCCGTCTCCTCGGAGACGGCCCCGAAGCGCTCGAGCGCCTCGGCCGAGACGGCGACGAGGTCCGCCTTCGCGGCGTTCGCGTACGTGACCGCCGACCCGAGGAAGTAGTCGGACGATCCCGCGACGTCCGTGAGGCGCCCCGCGACGAGGCCACCCGTGCACGACTCGGCGAGCGCGAGCGTCTTCTGCCTCAGGCGCAGGAGGTCGCCGACGACGCCTTCGAGCGTGTCCTCGTCGCGGCCGAAGATCTCCCCCGCGAGCGCCTTGTGGAAGTCGGCCTCGATCCGGTCGAGGACGACCGCGGCCTCGTCCGGAGTCCCGCGGGAGGCGAAGTGGAGCTGCACCTCGCCCGGGGCGGCCAGGATCGTGATCGGGACCTCGGGATACGCCGCGTACACGGGCTTGATGAGCGTCTCGACGACGCTTTCCGGGATCGCGGCGACCTTCAGGACGCGCCGGTGGAGGCCCGCCGTGGCGGTCCGCGCGAGGAGAGGCGCGACGGCATCGTCCCACATGGCCTTCAGCTCGTGCGGGACGCCGGGCAGGAGAACCACGGTCCGGCCCCCCTGCTCGACGAGGAAGCCGGGTGCGCTCCCCCGCCTGTTCGCGAGGACCGTCGCGCCCTCGATGACGTCGGCCTGCTTCGCGTTCACCTCGGGCATCGCGTAGCCGCGCTTGCGGAAGCGTTCCTTCAGGCGCAAGAGGATCTCCTGGTCGCGCACGAGCGGCCTCCTGAGGACACGCGCCACGGCCTCCTTCGTGCGATCGTCGTCCGTCGGCCCGAGGCCGCCGGACGTCACGAGAAGGGGCGCGCGTTCGAGGGCCGCCGCGATCTCGGCGACGAGGTCGTCCCAACCGTCCCCGACGCAGACCTTCCGGACGGTCGAGATGCCGAGCGCATCCATGCGGCCCGTCAGGAACAGCGAGTTCGTGTCGAGGCGCGTCGTCTCGAGAAGCTCGCTTCCGACGGCGAGGATCGAGGCCGCCCGCGGTCCGGCGGCCGTGCTCATACCGGCACCTCGTGCGGCTCGAGCTTGCGCGAGGTTTCCTCCCACTCCCAGAGCTTCGCCTCGAGGGCCTTCCTGGCCGCCTCGCGGGCGGCCTTCACACCGCGGACCTTCTCGCCGTCGCGGTACACGTCGGGGTCGGCGAGCGAGACGTCGAGCGTGCGGATCTCCTCTTCCAGCTTCGAGATCGCCTCCTCGAGGTCGGAAAGGATTCTCTGGTTTCGGATGCGCCGCCTCTCGGCGGCGCGATCGGGGCGGCGGGCGCCGCCGGCGGCGGCGCCCGCCGCCCCGGGGATTTCGGACGGAAGAGAGGATTTCCGAGAAGGTGTGGGGGCCGACGAAGCGCCGGGCCGCGTCCGCGCGGTGCGGGTTGCGCTGGAGCGCGCGCCGGCGGTCCGGCAAGCGCCGCCCTCCTCTTCACCTTTCGAAGACATCTTCTCTTCGTCTTTCTCCCGTTCCTTCTCCTTCTTCCTTCGGACCATCTCGCTGTAGTTGCCGTCGTGCACCTCGACCGCGCCCCCCGGCGCGATCTCGAGGATCTGCGTCGCGATGCGGTCGACGAACCAGCGGTCGTGCGACACGAAGACGATCGCGCCCTCGAACTCGAGGAGCGCGTCCTCGAGCGCCTCGCGCGCGTCGAGGTCGAGGTGGTTCGTCGGCTCGTCGAGAAGGAGGAAGTTCGCGCCTCCGAAGACGATCCGCGCGAGCGAGAGACGTCCCCTCTCTCCGCCCGACAGCGTCGCGATCTTCTGGTAGACCTCGTCGCCCCGGAAGTCGAAGAGCGCGAGGAAGTCGCGCGCCTCGCCCTCCTTCATCGAGTGGTCGAGGTCCATCACGACGTCGAGCGCGGTCGCGCCCGGAGCGAGATCCGCCATCTCCTGGTCGTAGTACCCGAGGAGGACGCCGACGCCTGGAACCGCGGACCCGGAGAGGGGCGGCAGGATCCGCGCGAGGTTCTTCAGGAGCGTCGTCTTGCCGCAGCCGTTCGGTCCCCAGAGCGCCATGCGGTCCCCGCGGCGCAGGAGGAACGAGACGGGCTCCATGAGCGGTCCCGTCTCCGCGTAGCCCGGGACGACCCTCTTCGCCTCGAGGACGCGCCCCCCCGAGATCCGCGCCTCCTCGAAGCGGATCGTGACGTCGTTCGCATCCTCGCTCGGGGCCTCGAGACGCTCGATCCGCGCGAGCATCTTCCGCCGGCCCTGGGCTTGCTTCGTCTTCTGCCCCGCGATGTTGCGGCGGATGAACTCCTCGGTTCGCTCGATCATCTGCCGCTGCTTCTCGGCCTCCTTCGCGCGCACGCGGTCGCGTTCGGCCTTCAGTTTGCGGTACGTCGCGTAGTCCCCCGGGTAGTCCTCGAGGCGGCCGTTCGCGACCTCGACGATCCGGTCCGCGACGGCATTCAGGAAGCGACGGTCGTGGGAGACGACGAGCGCGGAGAGCTCGGCGGACACCTTCCTCTCGACGAGCCACCCTTCGAGAAACTCCATCCCGGAGACGTCCAGGTGGTTCGTCGGCTCGTCGAGGAGGAGAACGGACGCGTCGGTCAGGAGAAGGCGGGCGATCTGCGCCCGATGCTTCTGCCCACCCGACAGGTCGCCCACGGGGCGGCCCCAGAGCGGGCGCGCGAGGCCGACGCCCTCGAGCACGCGGTCGATGCGCGAATCGGCCTCGTAGCCGCCCCCTCGCTCGAAGCGCTCGCGCATCCCGTCGTGCTCGTGAAGGAGCTCCTCGAGCTCATCCGCGTCGCCCGCAGCGCCGTGGGCCGCGATCTCCTCCTCGAGCCGGCGCATCGTGCGCTCCAGATCGAGAAGGGGTTCCTGCGCCCGCGCGACGAACGCGCGGAGCGGCTCGCCGCCCTCGGGCTCGACGGCCTGGTCGAGGGAGGCGAACGTCGTGCCGCCCGCGAGGTACCGCTTCCCGCCGTCGGGCTCCAGCGTGCCCTGGACGATCTTCAGGACGGTGGACTTGCCCGCCCCGTTGCGGCCGACAAGCCCCACGATCCGGCCCGGATCGTGCTGCCACGTGGCGTCCACGAGGACGTCCTTCGTCCCGAAGCTCTTGCGGACGTTTTCGAGGCGGTACAGCACCGCCGGGGAGGATAAACGAACGGGTGCGTGCCCGGCCCGTCAGAGCGTCCCGACGACGAACGGAAGCGACTCGACGGGCGTCCCCGCCGCCGCGATCGTGAAGCAGGCCGCGAGCCGGTCGAAGAAATCCGGCTTCGGCTTCGCGGTCGGCCCCATCTCGACGACGACGAGCGGCTCGCCCGCCGCGACGATGTCGCCGGGCTTCTTCTTCACGCGGAAGCCCGAGGCGGGGTCGATCACGTCGTCCTTCTTCGCGCGGCCGCAGCCGAGCTCGATCGCGAGGAGGCCGATCTCGCGCGTCGCGATCCCGGCCACGACACCGCCGGCTGGCGCGGGCACGTCGCGCCTCGCGACCGGCTGCGGGAGGCGGGTGACGTCGTCGCAGACGGTCGCGTCGCCGCCCTGCGCCGCGACGAGCTTTGCGAACGTCTCGAGAGCCCGTCCGTCCGAAAGCGCCGCGTTCAGGCGCCGCCGCGCCTCTTTCGGGCTCGTCTCGAGGCCGGACGCGAGAACGAGGTCGACGCCGAGGAGAAGAGTGTTCTCGCGGAGGTCGGCCGGCCCTTCGCCGCCGAGCATCCGGATCGACTCCGCGACCTCGTTCGCGTTCCCGACGGCCTCCCCGATCGGACGGTCCATCGCGGTGAGGTAACCCGAAGCCTTGCGGCCCGTCGCGAGCGTCGTGTCGACGAGTGCCCTCCCGAGCCTTTCGGCGTCCCTCGGGTCGGCCATGAACGCGCCGTTCCCCGTCTTCACGTCGAAGACGACCGCGTGCGCGCCCGTCGCGAGCTTCTTCGAGAGGATCGAGGCCGTGATGAGCGGGATCGACTCGACCGTGCCCGTCACGTCCCGCAGCGCGTAGAGACGGCGGTCCGCGGGGGCAATGGAGTCCGTCTGGCCGATGAGGGCGCAGCCGACGGAGTCGAGGAGCCGGTCGAAATCGGCCTTCGGGAGACCCGTCCGGAACCCCGGAATCGCCTCGAGCTTGTCGAGCGTCCCCCCGGTGTGCCCGAGGCCCCGCCCCGACATCATCCCGGCCTTGACGCCGACGGCGGCGAGGAGCGGCGCGAGAACGAGCGTCGCCTTGTCCCCGACGCCGCCCGTCGAGTGCTTGTCGGCGACGAATCCGTGGCGGGAGAGGTCCCAGGTCTCGCCGGACCGCATCATCGCGAACGTGAGAGCCGCCGTCTCCCGCGTCGTCATCCCGCGGCAGCAGACGGCCATGAGGAAGGCCGCCGCCTGCTCGTCCGAGATCGACGCGTCCGTGACGCCGGCGACGAAGTCCGCGATCTCGCCCTCGGACAGCTCGGCCCCGTCGCGTTTTCGGATGATCGTCCGGACGAAAAGGCTCATTTCGCGGCGGCGGGCGCGGCGAGCGAGGCCGCGATCTTCTTCCGCCAGGTCTCGGCGTCCCGGATCACCCGGGTCTCGTCGAGCGTCCGGACGCGCCGGCCGTCCCAGAGCACGCGCCCCTCGACCATCGTGAGCGAGACGTCGCTCTCCTTCACGACGTAGACGAGCGACGAGAAGACGTCCCAAACAGGCTGAGTCCCGGCGCGGACGAGATCGACCGCCACGAGGTCCGCGCGCTTCCCCGGCTCGAGCGAGCCGATCCGGTCGTCCATCTTCATCGCGCGCGCGCCCTCGATCGTCGCCATCCGGAGGAGGTCCTTCGCGGGCAGCGCCGTCGGGTCCATCGTCGAGACCTTCGCGAGCTTCCCGGCGAAATCCATCGCCTCCCACATGTCGAGATCGTTGTTCGACCCCGCGACGCCGTCCGTCCCGAGACCGACGGCAATGCCGACGCTGCGCGCGGCCACGACCGGCGCGACACCGGACGCGAGCTTCATGTTCGATTCCGGGTTGTGCGCGAGGCCGACGTGCCGCTCGGAAAGCAGGCGGAGGTCGTCCGCGTCGCACCACACGCAGTGGGCCGCGAGAACGTTCGGGCCGAGGAAACCGATCGAGTCGAGCCACCTTGTGGGCGTCGCGCCGCCGTACTTCTCGGCGATCTGCGTCTGCTCGTCCCGCGTCTCGGAAAGGTGAATGAGGAGGGGCGCGTTGAACTCCTTCGCGAGGTCCCGCGCCGCGACGAGAGACTCCTTCGAGTTCGTGAACGGCGCGTGCGGGGCGATCGCGGGCGTGATACGCGAATGCCCCTTCCACTTCTCGAGGAACGCGCGCGTCACCTGGATCGACTCGGCGAGGTCCTTGTGGTCGGGCACGGGGAAGTCGAGCCACGTCTCCCCCAGGACGGCGCGCATGCCGCACCGGTCGACGGCCGAGGCGACGTCGGATTCGTAGTAGTACATGTCCGCGAACGTCGTCGTGCCGCCGCGGACCATCTCGGCGCACGCGAGGAGCGTCCCCGCCTTCACGAAGCCAGGAGACACGTTCTTCGCCTCGGCCGGGAAGATGAACTTGTGGAGCCAGTCCATGAGCGGCAGATCGTCCGCGACGCCGCGCAGGAGATCCATCGCGGCGTGCGTGTGGGTGTTGACCAGCCCCGGCAGGACGACGGAGCGGGGACGGGAAATCCTGTGCTTCGGGCGATAGCGGGCGAGAAGGTCACCCGGATATCCCACCGCCACGATCGCGCCCTTCGAGATCGCGACCGCGCCCGGAGTGAAGACGTGGTCCGCGCCGTCCATCGTGAGGACGTGCGCGGCGGTCACGAGCGTGTCGACCGGGGTGAGAGAGGAAGAAGAAGATTTCTTAGAAGGCGCGTGAGCGGGCCCTGCGGCCGCAAGCGGCGGCGCCGCGCCGGCGACGGCAACCCAGAACAGGAGAAAAACCGCACCGCGACTCGCGCGCGCAGCCGCGCCCACCGCTTTCTTCACCTTCGAAGAAATCTTCTCTTCTCTCTTTCTCTCTCTTTCTTCCAAAATGGGTCCCCCTAGAGCTCGAACGCGAGCGGCAGGAGCGCCGCGAGGCGCGTGCGCGTCGCGACGCCGCGCGGCGTCGCGATCACGACGTCGACATCGCGGCACTGGTCCCAGAGCACTTGCCGGCACGCGCCGCACGGCGAGGCCGGCGGCTCGGCGTCGGTCACGACGGCCACGGCCCGGAAGCCCTTCGCGCCCTCGGAAATCGCCTTGAAGACGGCCGTGCGCTCGGCGCAGATCGTCAGGCCGTACGACGCGGACTCCACGTTGCAGCCCGTGAAGATCCGGCCGTCCTCCGCGAGGAGGGCCGCGCCGACCTTGAATTTCGAGTACGGAGCCGCCGCGTTCTCGCGCACCGCGGCCGCCGCCGCGACGAGACGGCCCTCCTCGTCCGGCGTGAGGGGCCGGGCGCTCATCGGCGCGCCTTCCCCTGCCCACCTCGCGTCCGGGCCGCCGCCTTTGGCGGCGCCTCTTTCGGCGCGAGCGCGTCCTCCGTCGCCCCCGAACGCCCCTCGCCCAGGGCGCGGACGAGCGCCGTGAGGAGCCTCACGAACTCCCCCTTCACGCGCTCGGTCGTCTCGAGGACCTCGGTGTGCACGAGCGGCTTCTTCAGGACGCCGGCCGCCATGTTCGTGATGCACGAGATCCCGATGACGCCGATGCCCATCTGGTTCAGGGCGATCACCTCGGGCACGGTCGACATCCCCACGGCGTGCGCGCCCCAGCGGCGAAACGCGCGGATCTCGGCCGGCGTCTCGTAGGACGGGCCGTGGACGCCGATGTAGACGCCCTTCTTCAGCGTGACGCGCTCCCTCTTCGCGATGGCGAGCGCGACGGCGCGGAGGTCCTTCCGGTACGCGTCCGACATGTCCGGAAACCGGGGTCCGAGGTCCTCCTCGTTCGCGCCGACGAGAGGGTTCGTGCCGAACCCGTTGATGTGGTCCTCGATGAGCATGAGGTTGCCGGACCGCAACGACGTGTCGATGCCGCCGGCCGCGTTCGTCACGATCACGGTGCGGCAGCCGAGAAGCCCCAGGACGCGCGCCGGGAACACGACCGACGCCATCGGATGCCCCTCGTAGAAGTGGACGCGCCCCGAGAGGACGACCGTCGGCACCCCGCTCACCTTGCCGGCGACGAGCGTGCCGGCGTGGCCGACGACCGCGGAGGCCGGGAAACCCGGGATGTCCCCGTACGCGATCGCGACCGCCTCGCCCACCCCGCCCGCGAAATCGCCGAGACCCGAACCAAGGATGACGCCGACGAGCGGCGGATGCGGGAGGCGTTCGCGGAGCCATTCGGCCGCCGCGGAGAGTTTCGGGTCCATGCGCGTCGTCTCCTCAGCTCATCAGAATGCCGGCGATCGCGGCCGTCATGAAGCTGACGAGCGAGCCGGCGAGAAGGGCCCGGAACCCGAGCCGGGCGAGGTCGGACTTGCGCGAAGGCGCGAGGCCGCCGATCCCGCCGATCTGGATCCCGATGGACGAGAAATTCGCGAAGCCGCAGAGCGCGAACGTCGCGATGATCTTGCCCTTCTCCGTGAGGCCGCCGACGACGTCCTTGAACATCGAAAAGGCGAAGAACTCATTGATGACCGTCTTGTTCGCAATCAGGTTCCCGATGGTGGCGGCGTCCTGCTTCGGCGCCCCGAGGGCGAGCGCGAGCGGGCTCATGACCCACCCGAAGACGGTCTGGAGAGTGAATGCCGGATAGCCGAAGAGGCCGCCCGCCCATCCCAGGAAGCCGTTGATCATCGCGATGAGGGCGACGAAGGCGATGAGCATCGCCGCGATGTTCAGGACGAGGGTCATGCCCTGTGAGGCGCCGGTCGCCGCCGCGTCGATGAAGTTCGCATCCTTCTTCTCGACCTGCATCTTGACGGTTCCCATCGTCACCGGGTTCTCCGTTTCGGGCCACATGATCTTCGTGATCAGGAACGTGCCCGGCGCGGCCATGACGGACGCCGTGATGAGGTACTTGAGCGGCGCACCCATCAGCACGTACGCGAGCATGACGGCGCCCGAGACGTGCGCCATGCCGCCGACCATCATCGTGAAGAGCTCGGACGTCGTCATCGGCCCGATGTACGGCGCGATGAGGACCGGCGCCTCCGTCTGTCCGATGAAGACGTTTGCGGCGACGCAAAGCGCCTCGGCGCCCGAGACCTTCATCGTCTTCTGCATGACCCAGGCCATGCCCCGGACGATGATCTGGATGATGCCGAAGTAGTAGAGGATCGAGAAGAACGAGCAGATGAAGATGATGATCGGGAGGACCTTGAACGCGAAGATGATCCCCCGCATCCCGACGCCCGTCTTCACGCCGAGTTCGTCCATCGGGCCCGCGAGCCAGCCGAAAAGGAACGACGACCCCTGGTCCGCGTATCCGATCGCGTGTGAGACGCCGTTCGAGAACGACTCGAGCCCCTGCTTGCCGGGCTCCCAATAGAGGACGACGAGCCCGAACGCCATCTGCAGCGCAAACGCCCAGCCGATCGTCCGCCAGCGGATCGCCTTGCGGTTCTTCGACAGCACAAGGGCGACGGCCCACACCACCGCGAGGCCGATCAGTCCCGTGAATCGCTCCACGAATCCTCCATTCCCGAGGGGGTGAGCCCGGAAGGATACCCCGAACGCGAAGGAGAGCCGGAGCGGCGGTCGGACCTCGACCGCGCTGGGGCGCACCCGCGACGAGGCGACCCGGCGTCACGGCCCGCAGCGGGCGCTCACGCGCTCGGTGATCTCGAACGTGCTCGGGGGGTTCTCGCCGAGGCCCAGCGTATGCAGCATCTCGTGAATGAGCGTGTTCGGGCCGAGCGCGACGCGGGGGGACGTCATGTCGAGGCTGCCGCCCGCGCAGACCCAGACGGTCGAGGCGCTTACGTGCGTGAAAGCGTCGATGTGCCCGCGGTGGCACGTGTCCTCGTTGCGCCCGCTCCGGAGCTCGAGTCCGAGCAGGTACGCCGCCGCGGAGAGCCCCGTCTCCGCGAGATTCTCGTCCAGCGTCCGACCCGACTCGTCCCTGAAATCCGTCAGCACGAGGCGGCAGGCGGGTGACTCGAGCTTCTCGCCGGCCCGTGCCCTCGCCCGCTCCAGCGCGGCTCCCACGAGGGAGTCCCCCGCGTCGGCCTGGCCCGAGGCGAGCAACAGGGCCGCGAAGAGGAGCCGGGACCGGAGTGTCGCCGCCATGCCCCAACCTGGGGACAGGGGGCGCCTTCGATCTTGACGATCTCATGGGGATCCTCTGGTTTCCGGCGCCCCGGCCGATAATCCCGCCCGCATGCGGGTCACGTTCGGCACCTTCACGTTCGACGACGAGACGCGGGAGCTCCTTCACGGCACCCTTCCGGTCGCCGTCCCCCCGCGCGTGTTCGACCTCCTCCGGGTCCTTCTCGAGACCCGGCCTCGGGCCCTCGCGAAGGCCGATCTCATGGACGCGCTCTGGCCGAAGACGTTCGTTTCCGAGTCCAACCTCGCCGGCCTCGTCAACGACCTCCGCGCGGCGCTCGGCGACGACGCGAGGTCGCCGACCTGGATCCGAACCGTCTACGGATTCGGTTACGCGTTCGCCGGAGCGGACGGCGCCCGGGAGACTGATCGCGCGCCCCTCGCCCGCCACCGGCTGCACTGGGCCGGTCGCGAGGTGGCTCTCCCGGAGGGATCCACGGTCCTCGGACGTGACGCGTCCGCCGACGTCCTCGTGGCTGACGGCTCGGTGTCCCGGCAGCACGCCCGGATCGACATCCGCGGCGACACGGCGACGATCGAGGATCTCGGGAGCAAGAACGGGACGTGGCGGGGCGGGGAACGCGTCACGTCGCGCGTCACTCTCGGGAACGCAGACGAGATCCGTCTCGGCAAGGTCGCCCTGATCTTCGTCACGGCGTCGTCCGACGCTCCGACCGAGACGGCGATCTGATCAGGTCCTGAGGTCGCGCGCGTCCCGCACCCTCCCCCGCCATTCGTTCCGGTGCAGGATGCCGTTGACGAACGTGGACTTCGCGAAGATCCACGTGAGGCATGCGATCCACACGGGATGCAGGAGCGTCGAGAGCAGTCCGAGGCGAAGGCGCAGGTCGAGGACGCCGCGCACGACGAGGATCCCGACGAAGATGAAGAGGGAGAGAGAGACCTCTTCGAGTGTGAAGAAAGCGGGGGTCCCGCCGGTGCCCCGTCCCACGGCCCGCTCGAAAGCGCCGCCGAGGAGGACCGCGAAGGGCAATTCACCTTCAACGAAAACCCACCCGAGTGACACGACGGCCAGCGACACGCTCGCGAGAAGGCCGAAGAAGCCGTTCTTCTCCAGACCCTTCGAGATCTCGGCGAAGCCGTGGTACATGCGCAGCGAGATCGAGTCGAGCGCGAGGGCAAGGCCCGTGCGGCCTCCCGCCTTGCGCGCGTTGCGGCCGAGCTGGATGTCGTCGATCACGGAGGACTTCAGCGCCTCGTGGCCGCCGACGCGGTCGAAGAGGTCGCGGCGGATGAGGTTGAAGACACCTCCCCCGCCGGCGAACGCGCGCGCCGACGGGACGTTCATGAGCCAGCCCGGGAGGTAGCAGAACGCGGCGGCCGGAATCGTCGGGACCATGAGGCGCTCGCCGAAGCCGCGCGCCTCCATCTGCGGGAGGAGCGTCAGGAAGTCCAGACGGTTTCTCTCCGCGTGTGCGAGCGCCCTCGCGAGGAGGTCGGGCGCAAAGACGACGTCGGCGTCCGAGAAGACGAGCCAGTCGTCCGGGCGCGCCGCCCGCGCGACGCGCGCTCCCTCGTCGAGCGCGTGCGGCTTTCCGAGCCAGTCGGCCGGCGGCTCGACGCCGTCGACGACGCGCAGCGTCCCGGGGAACTCCGCCTCGAGGCGGCGCAGGATCGCGCGCGTCCCGTCCGAGGAACGGTCGTCCACGACGACGACCTCGAAGGCGGGATCGTCCTGCCGGCACTTGCTCCGGGTCGCCACCTCCACCGCGCGTTCCTCGTCGCGCGCGGGCACGACGATCGAGACGAACGGCCCGCCCTCCTTCCGCCGGGGTGCGGGCGCGAGCGTCGGAACGACGAGCAGCGAAAGGACCGCGTTCGCGGCGCGGAGGAGCCACAGCGCGAGGACGATCTTCAGGAGGAGGACGAGCACGTCACGGCCCGAATGCGTCTCGACGCGTGTCCGGCGGAACTCGCCCCCCGGGTCACGGCCGCTCGAGCGCCGCGGTCCAGTTCGTGACGAGGGTGACGGGGTGGCGGTCCTGCGCCTTCTCCTCCACGAGGAACAGGAATCGATCCCCCCGGACGGCGTAGGAAGCGCTCTGTCCCTGCGCGAGGTCGGAGCCGAAGACGCGTGACGGCACGTCGAAGAGGCGGGTCGCGGGCCGCACGTCGAGCGCGCCACCGCTCAGGGGCCGGATGGCCGCGGACATGAGGGTGTTGCCGGGGGTCAGAAAGAACAGCTCCCGGCCGTCCGAGCTCCATCGGGGCGCCTGCGCGCCTCCCGACGAGATCCGCAAATGGGCGCCGGCCTTCGGGTAACTCGTGACATAGACCTCCTTGCGCCCCGCCTCGACCGATTCGAACGCAACCCAACGGCCGTCCGGCGAAAAGCGCGCGTCCTCCTCGTTGAAGCCGGATTGGAGGTACGGATAGGGAGCTCCCGCGGGAGAGAGCGGCAGCAGCCACACGCTCGTGTTGCTCACGCCGAAGGCCAGCGTGCGGCCGTCGGGAGAGACGTCGGTGGGCTCCTTGTCGCTTTCCGTCGTGAGGAGCAATGTCTTGTCTCCGCCGCCGTCGACGCCTTTTTCGTAAACGTCGAGCAGCCCGCCCTCGCGGGCGCGAAAGATGACGCGTTTTCCGTCCGGCCGCCACACCGGCATGGAGCTGTCTGACTTGCCGGACGTGAGGCGTTCGGCAACCCCCCGCGCGACGTCGAGGACGAGGATGTCGAGCCGTCCGGTCCTCGGGTCCTCGGCGGAAAGTGCGACCCGCCGGCCGTCCGGCGAGAGAGCGAACTCGTAGTAAGGGCCGGGCTCGCCGACCGTACCGCCGTCCCGGCCGCTGCGATCGAACCAGCGGAGGGCCATGAGCGGGCCCCCCGAGCCTCTGTCGTAAACGAGCGTCCCCGTCCGGGACGCCGAGAAGACGGCGAGAGAGGCGGCCGGCAGGACGCGCACGTCGTCGCCGATCACGACCTCCTCGCCTTCCAGCTGCAGGCTTTCCGGATCGAACCGCCGCGCCACCAGAGCGCGGTCGCGGACGTACAGGAGACGCCCGGACACGAAGGCGCCGTTCGCCGGCGACTTCATGAGCGGCTTCAGAGCCCCGCCTTCGAGGGAGCCGACCATCAGCTCGTCGGCCGCTCCCTCGCCGGAGATCCGGACGAGGAAGATGAAGCGCCGCCCGTCCGGAAGGAATTGCGGGAATCGGTGGCTGTTCTCGTGAAGGGCGCGATCCACCGTCGTGACGTCCCTCGCCTGGCCGCCATCGGCCGGAATCCTCTTCAGGCCCGAGTCGTAGCTCGGCGCGAACAGGATCGTCCCCTCGTCGCTCCACGTTCCGCCCTTTCCGTACGGTGCGTCGCACAGGGTGAGCGCCGGGCCGCCGGCAGCGGCGACGCGTTTCAGCTTGCCGTCCGCGAAGAACGCGATCGACATCCCGTCCGGCGACCAGAAGGGATAGGACCCTCTCGCCGTCCCGGGCAGCGCGCTCCAGCCTTCCGAAGCGAGCGCACGAACCCAGAGCTGCGTGGCGCCGTCCTTCCCTCGCAGTGCCGACACGATCCGCGTCCCGTCCGGAGAGACGCTCGGCGGTCCAGGCTGTTGTCCCCCGAAAGAAAACGTCGAGCCGTCCGCGGGCAGCAGGGCCGACCGGGTGAGGAGACGTGCCGTCTGCGGGGCGCGCGCGCGTAGCGCGAGCGCCCCCGCCGCGGCCGCGCACGCGGCCGCAAGAACCCAGGGAAGGAAGGACGATTTGCTCCCTCGCTCCACTCCCGCCGAGCCACTTCGACCGACAGTGGGTCTGGGAGCCGCGGGATTTTCTTCGAAGGGTAATTGGCCGGTGGAGCTGGCCGCCGCGGCGAGCTCTTCGAGGTCCAGCCTCGCATCCGCGATGTCGTGAAGGCGCTGCTTTGCCTCCCGCCTCAGACACCTTCTAAGAAGATCTCTCGTCTTCGCCGGCGTCCGCTCCGGCAGCGCCGCGAAGTCCGGGTCCTTCGAAAGGACGGACACGAGCGTGTCGCTCACCGTCTCTCCCTCGAACGCCCGCTTCCCCGTCAGCATCTCGAAGAGAACGCACCCGAACGCCCAGACGTCCGCCCGCTTGTCGACCGGCTTTCCGCGCGCCTGCTCGGGCGACATATACGCGGCGGTCCCCAGAATCACGCCCGCCGCCGTCGCCCGCGCCGTCAGCGTGGGTGATTGCGTCAGGGCTCCGCCCGGGCCGGCCTTCGAGGAATCCCCTTCCGCCTCGAAGATCTTCGCGAGGCCGAAGTCCAGGAGCTTCACGCGCCCGTCCGGCGTGACCTTCACGTTCGCGGGCTTCAGATCGCGGTGCACGATCCCCTTCTCGTGCGCGGCCTCCAGCGCCTCGGCGATCTGCCGGGCGTATGAAAGAGATTCTTCGAGTGAAAGAGGACCGGAGACCAGGCGCTGCCCGAGATCCTCTCCTTCGACCAGCTCCATGACGAGGAGGTGGCGCGAAGAAGAAGAAGAAGAGAAGAAGAAGAAGAAAGTGAAGAAGAACCGGGGATTTCTTCGAATGAGTAGAGAACGGCGATGCCCGGATGGTTGAGGCTCGCGAGCATGCGGGCCTCCCGCTCGAAGCGTCCCCTCCTCTCTTCACTTTCAAAGAACTCTTCCGGCAGCACCTTCAGCGCCACGGCTCTGGCTATCCGCACGTCTTTCGCCCGGTAGACCTCCCCCATCCCTCCCGCCCCGAGCGGCGCGAGGATCTCGTACGGTCCGAGACGGGTGCCCGCGGCGAGTGTCATCGGAAGGCGCGTCTCAGTATACGGACGCGCACTCCGGTCCGGCGTCTCGATTGCGTCCCGCGCTCGAACGGGCAAGACTCGCACGGAGGAGTCACACCATGCGTCTCGCGTGCGCCGCCGCCGCCCTCCTGTACCTCGCGCTCCCGAACGCGCCCGTCCTCGCCGCCGAGGCACCGAAGCCGCCCGCTGCCGTCACCGTGATCCGCGCCGGGGCGCTCATCGACGGCGTGTCCGCCGAGCCTCATTGGAATCAGACGATCGTCGTGCGCGGGAACCGCATCGAGAGCGTGGGCGACGCCGCGTCCGTGAAGGTGCCGGACGGCGCGCGCATCGTCGATCTCTCGGGCGCGACGGTGCTGCCGGGCCTCATCGACAGCCATACGCACATCTTTCTGCAGGGCGACGGCGACGTCGGAATCAAGGAGGCGATCGAGGCCGGGTACATTGCCGGGCCGCGCATGTTCGTCGTCACGCGGGCGATCTCGACGACGGGCGGCTACCCGCTCGAAGGCTACGCGCCGGAGATCGTCGTGCCGAAGGGAGCGCAGATCGTGGACGGTCCCGTCGAGGCGCGAAAGGCTGCCCGCGAGCAGCTCGACAACGGCGCCGACTGGATCAAGGTCTACATGACGCACCGCTCCTGGCTCGACCGGAAAGGCAACCTCGTCTCGCAGCCGACGCTCACGCTCGAGGAGATCCGGGCGATCACGGACGAGGCGCACGGCTGGGGGCGCAAGGTCGCGTGCCACGCCTACAACGGCATCGGACTCAGGCGCGCACTCGACGGGGGCTGCGACTCGATCGAGCACGGCCTCGAGCTGAGCGACGCGGACGTCGCCCAGATGGTGAAGCAGGGCACGTGGTACTGCCCGACGCTGAACATCTACTACGAGGGCTGGGCGCCCGCGTGGACGCCGGCCGGCGAGCGCGACCGCAAGCGCGTCGCGCTGCACGGACCGTCCTTCACGAGGGCGCTCAAGGCGGGCGTGAAGATCGTCTTCGGGACGGACGTCGGCGGCTTCTCGTGGTCCGAGCCGATCGTGCAGGAGTTCCCGCGGATGGTCGAGTTCGGGATGACGCCCATGCAGGCGATCCAGGCCGCGACGTCGAAGGCGGCCGAGATGCTCGGCAGGGCCGGCGAGCTCGGCGTCCTCGCGCCGGGCGCGCTCGCGGACGTCGTCGCGGTGGACGGCGACCCGGTGAAGGACGTGAAAGTCCTCGAGCACGTCCGCTTCGTCATGAAGGACGGGAAGATCTTCAAGGGAGAGCCGTCGCCCTAGGGATCAGATCCAGATTCTTCGAATGGGCTCGTCGCGGCGATTCCCGGAATCGGCGGAGGAGGTCAGCGGCCTGCTCCCGGCCCGGGCCGACCGGCGACGCCTTCGACCCCTTCCGCGAGGAGGAGCCCCGTCGAGAGCTGGAACTCGCTGACCATCAGCCGGGTCCCGTCCGGCGAGATGCCGAGGGACTCCGTCACGGAGTCGGGCGTGAACCCCGCCACCGCGCGTCGCGTCGCGGAGCTGTCGCGGCCGGGCGTGAACTCCTGCCGCACGAGGCCCAGGAGGCCCTTCCCGTCGCCGGTCAGAAACACGAGCGCGCGGCCGTCCGGCGTCCAGCGGTGGCGGCCGCGGTTCGTGATCGTCCCGGTGACGACGGCCTCGAACGGGGCGGGGGCCCCGTCCGCGAGCCGCACGACGCCGATCGTGCTCGTCGCGCTGCCCCGGGGGCCGACATTTCCGGCCGGGCCGCTCACGCTCACATACGACACGAACGTGCCGTCGGGCGAGATCTCCGGCAGGACCATGGGACCCGCGACGAGCCGCGTCGCGCTCGTTCCGTCGGCCCGAATCTTCCAGATCCCCCGCTTCTCCGGGCTGCCCGACGCGTAGACGAGCCACTTCCCGTCGGGGGTCGCGGACGCGTTCTCCGCGTCCAAGCCGTCGTCGGTCACCCGCCGCGCGCCGCTCCCGTCGCGCGCGGCCATCCAGATCTCGAAGTGGCCCGAGCGGTTCGAGCTGAAGATCAGGTGCCTGCCGTCGCGCGTGAACGCGGGGTCGAAGTCGTCGGCGGGATCGTCCGTCAGCCGCCGGACGGCGCCGGTCTTCGTCGACACCTCCCAGATGTCCTGATTCGATCTCCGGTTCGACGAGAAGGCCACCCACTCGCCGTCCGGCGCGTACACGGGCTGGCGGTCGATGCTGCCGCCGCGGGTGAGCCAGCGGCCGGTCTCGCCGCTCTTCGCGAGCGGGACCTCCCTCAGGTTGGACCGCCGCGTCTCCGTGGTGAGGACGAGGGAGCGGGAACCGAAGACCTCGACGCCGTGGCCGAGGTCGATCCCCGAGAAGAGCATCCGCGCAACGCCCGACCGGACGTCCTTCAGGAAGACGCGCGTGGTCCGGGACCGGCCCAGGGAATCCGAAGAAGTCCCGCCGAGGAGAACGAGGCTTCGACCGTCTCCGTTCCACGCCAGGCCGGCGACCGCGCCCGACCCCTTCGGGTCGAAACGCCTCGGAGGCTTCCCGTCGAGGGGAAAGAGGATGACCCTCGGAGCGGGCGTTCCCGTCCCCTGCAGCTCCAGGGCCGCGAGCGTCGCGCCGTCCGGCGAAAAGCGCGGCCCGGTCAGGAGATGCTCCGTCACCGAGGCCACCGTACGTTCGTTCGTCCCGTCCAGCGCGACGAGGTGGACCGACGATCCGATCCTGCTTCCCTCCTGGCCCGAACGCACGAACGCGATCTTCTTGCCGTCGGGCGACCAGTCGGCCTCGACCACGTCGGCGACGATTCGCCGCGGCTCGCCGCCGACGAGCGGCACGCGGTAGACGGCCGACTCTTCCGGGGTCGTCCGGACGAAAAGAACCGCCGAGCCGTCCGGGGCGAAGCGCGGGTAGGCATCCGGGCCCTCCGTCAGGACGGCCTCGGTGCCCCCGGCAACCTGCTTGATCCAGATGCGGCTCTTCCCGTCGCGCGTCGAGACGAAGGCGATCGTCTTCCCGTCCGGCGAGACGCAGGGCTGGCCGTCGACGCCGGAATACGTCAGGACCTCGAACTCGGGCGGCGTCGTCGCCTTCGGCCAGAAGAACGCGCGCGCGCCGAGCGCCCCGAGGAGGACGCCGGCGGCGACGCCCGCCGGGACGGCGAGCCTCGGCCGGCGGCGGTCGCCGGCGCGCGCGCTGACGCGGCCCGTCGCCCCGCTGAGGGCGCCGGACGCGGACGACAGCGTCGAGAGCGCGTACGCGAGATCGCGCGCGGACTGGAAGCGCTCCTCGGGGCTCTTCTCGAGGCAGTGCCGGACGAGGCGCTCGAGCGCGGGGTCGACGGCGCGGTTCGGACCCGAGAGGTCCTCGGGCTCCTCGCGCAGGATCGCGGTCAAAGTCTCGGGCGCCGTGTCGCGCTTGAACGCGCCCTTGCCCGCGAGCATCTCGTGGAGGATCGCGCCGAACGCGAAAATGTCCGACCGGTTATCGACGGGGAGGCCCTTCACCTGCTCCGGCGACATGTAGCCGACCGTCCCCATCACCATCCCGGGGTCCGTGTGCCGTGCGGCCGTCGGCGCGCTCGTCTCGTCCTCTGTCAGCTTCCCTTCCGCCTGTCGGGCGAGGCCGAAGTCGAGAATCTTCACGCGCCCGTCCTTCGTCACGAAGAGGTTCTCGGGCTTGAGGTCCCGGTGGACGATCCCCTTCTCGTGCGCGGCGCCGAGACCCTGCGCGACCTGCAGCGCGTACTCCACGGCCTTGCGCGGCGCGATCGCGCCGCCCGCGAGCTTCGCGCGCAGCGTCTCGCCCTCGAGCAACTCCATGACGAGGAGATGCTGCCCGGAGATTTCTTCGAATGAGTAGATCGCGGCGATTGAGGGATGATTGAGCGCTGCGAGCAGCCGCGCCTCCCTCTCGAAGCGTTCCCGTCCCTCTTCACTTTCCAAGAAATCCTCGGGCAGTACCTTGACCGCGACGTCGCGTCCAAGGCGCGGGTCCTTCGCCCGGTAGACCTCCCCCATTCCGCCGGCGCCGATCTGGCCGAGGATCTCGTAGGCGCCGAGCTTCGTGCCGGGCGCGATCACCTCAGCCCCTCCGCGACGTAGAGGTCCGAGAGGACCCGCGAGTAGATGAAGAGGATCGTCTTTCCGTCCTCGGATATGGCCGCGGGGGCCAGCAGCATCATGCCCGCCGGGTCGCCGGGCATGAGCTCCTTCCAGACCTCGCGGCGTCCGGTCGCGACGGCGAGCCGGAAGACGCGTGCGGGGAATTCCGTCGACTCCTCGGAAAGGAACAGGAATCGCCCGTCGGCCGTGAACCGGAGCGGGGTGTCGGTGGGCTTGAGGCCCGGGATCGCGCGCGCCGGCCCGCCTTCCAGCGGAGTGATCGCAAGCCCCTGCTCGGGCGAGCGGGTGACGAGCGACGCGCCGTCGGCCGAGAGGAGCCTGGCCTCGACCCCCTCCTGCGTGACGGGCTTCGCCGCTCCTCCCTCGAGGTCCTGGATGAAGACGCGCGGCGGCCGCCCCGGCTCGTTGCCGTTGAACAGGATCCGCTTACCGTCCGGCAGGAACGCCCCGAAGAACCCGTTCGCATGCTCGATCGAGTCCTTCGGGAACGGCCTCGGCCCGCCGGCCCCGGTCGGCAACAGGACGATCTGCGAGGGCGTCTGACGGATGAGGGCCGTCAGCACCCACTTCCCGTCCGGAGAAAGGGCAAGAGCGGCTCCTTCTCCGAGCCGCACGGGCGCCGACCCGTCGGTCTTGCGCAGGTACACGGAGTAACCCGAGCCTCCGGCTTCCCCCTGCTCGGTGAAGACGACCGATTTCGCGTCCCGGGCGAGGATCGGGCTGAAAGACCACTCGAGACCCGAGAGATCCCGCTCCTTCGCCTCGCCGGGGAAGAGCCCGAGGAACCCGAGCCGCGCGTTGCTCGCGACGAACAGCACACGCCCGTCGCGGGCGATGTCCTGGAGCGTCATGTCGGACGGAGTCCTCACGACCGGGCGCAGGCGCCCCGACAGCGTGACGGCGTAGAGAGCGCGGGAGGCGCCGGCCTTTGTCGCGCTGAACCAGATCTCCTCACCCGAGGCCGACCAGCAGACCCCCTGCTCGCTCTCCCAGCCGGTCGAGAGCGTCGTCTTCTTCCCGGACAGGTCCATCGCCGCGACGGAGCCGCGGTCGTCCCCGAAAACGGGGTGATCGAGGAAGGCGATGCGGTCCGCCTTCGGAGAGACCCGCGGGTGGCTGACCCAGCCCGTCGTCTCGTAGAGGACCTTTCCGACCGGAAACTCCAGGCGGTAACGCCACTGGGGCGCACGGACCACGGCCATCGAGCTGCCGTCGGGAGACCAGGCGGCGTTTCCCACGTCTTCGAGAAGGTCACGGGGCGCGCTTCCGGACAAGGGCGTCGAGGAAAGCGTGCCGACCCGCGCGTACCCCGTCGAGAACCTGAGAAAATTCAGGATGAGCATCTCGCCCTTGCTCGAGATGGACTCGACCTGGCCCGGCGGAAGAGCCAGCCGGAGGGACTCCGGGCTCTCCTCTCGCACGGAGTAGAGCTGGGGCTTCCGGGCTCCGTCCCAGGACGCCGCGTACACGATCATCTGGCCGTCGGGCGCGAACCGGGCGGACGCGATGGGCCCCCGGCCGTAGGTGAGCCTCTTGAACGTGGGCGGAGCGTCCGGCGCCGTCTTCCAGATCGCCCGCCCCGCGAGGAGTCCGGCCGCCGCGGCAACCGCGACGAGGCCCGCGAGCGCGAGCCTTCCGACGCGCGGAGCCGGCCCGCCGCTGGACTGGACGACGACTCTCGCACCCGAGGTGGTCGAGAGCGACTCGAGGTCGAAGGCGAGGTCGTGCGCCGAGCGGAAGCGCTGCTCGGGGTTCTTCTCCAGGCAGTGCGCGACGAGTCGTTCCAGCCCCGGCGGCACGCTCTGGTTCGTCATCGAGAGATCCGGCGGGTCCTCCTTCAGGATCGCCGAGATCGTCTCGGCCGCCGTCTCGCGATGAAACGCCCTCTGGCCCGAGAGCATCTCGTACAGGATCGCCCCGAACGAAAAGATGTCGCTTCGCGCGTCCGCCGGCTTGCCCTTCACCTGCTCGGGCGACATGTACCCGAGGGTGCCCATCACGACACCGGGCTCCGTCCCGCGCGTGGCGGTCGGGAGGTTCGTTCCGCCAGAGCCCTCCTCCGCCTGCGTCGCCTTCGCGAGGCCGAAGTCCAGGATCTTCAGACGCCCGTCCTTCGTCACGAAGATGTTCTCGGGCTTCAGATCCCGGTGGACGATCCCCTTCTCGTGCGCGGCCGCGAGACCCTGCGCCATCTGACGCGCCCACTCCAGCGCCTTCTTCGTCGATACCTTCGCTCCGGCGAGAGCCGCACGCAACGTCTCGCCCTCCAGCAACTCCATCACGAGGATGTGGCGGGCAGCGGAGGAAGAAGACGAAGAGGGGATTTCTTCGAATGAATGGAGAGTGGCGATCCCCGGATGGTTCAGGCTCGCGAGGAGCTTCGCCTCGCGCTCGAACCGCTCCCTCCTCTCTTCACCTTCAAAGAACTCTTCCGGCAATACCTTCACCGCGACGTCGCGTCCGAGGCGAAGGTCCCTGGCCTTGTAGACCTCTCCCATCCCACCCGCGCCGATCTGGCCGAGGATCTCGTAGGGACCGAGCGTCGTGCCGGCGGCGAGCGTCATGGGAACGTCGCGATCCAGATGTCGCCCTCGCTCACGTCACGGAGGAAGTAGAGGGTTTGGCCGTCCCGGGAAATGCAGAAGCGCGTGATCGGGGAATCCGCGTTCGCGGCGACGAGCACTCCAGACCCACCGGTCGCGAGATCGCGCACCTGGATCTGGCCGCGCTCCACGTAGCCGACGTGCCGCCCGTCGGGGAAGAAGCGCCCCTGCTCCGCGTTCGGCGCGACGACGTCACAGTGGCCAGCGGGCACGTCGCACAGGAGCACCCCGGACGCAGAGACCGCTCCCCTCCGCGAAACGAGCAGCTGCCGCCCGTCGGGCGACCAGTCCCAGGCCCACTTCCCCTCGAGCTCGAGGGGCGGCGCCGGCGCCACACCGGGCGCCGCCGGCGCGAGCGGGACGATCACGACGTGGCTCGTGGACGGCCTTCCGAGCGCGATCAGGGTGCCGTCCGGCGACGGGACGGGGGCCGCCCAGCTCGCCTCGGGGAGGCCGGGCACGCGCGTCATGTCGCTGCCGTCGGGCCTGATCGTCCAGACGCCGTACGCGCCGCTGCGGTTCGAGTAGAAGAAGATCCTCTGCCCGTCCGGCGACCAGCGCGCCCAGCGGTTCCGGAAGGAGTCCCGCGTGAGCTGGCGGAGGCTCGAACCGTCCGCGGTGAGGACGCAGAGGTTCTCGGCAGCGCCCTGCGTCCGCGTCGCGAGGGTAGAGCCGTCGGGCGAAATCTCGAGGTCCAGGAACATCGTCGAACCGCGGCGGACGACGACGGGCGCACCCGCCGGCTCGAGGGTCCGGGGGTTCAGCGTCACCCTCTCGATCGTCATGAGCTCCGCGGGCGCTGTGAAGGCGATGCGAGAGCGGGACCTCGCGCCGCGGAAGGAACCGGGAAAGATCCCCTCCCACGTCGTCGGAAGCGTGACCGGCTCTGGCTCGCCACCGGCCCGGCCGGTCCTCTCGTCGATCGGAACGCGCCAGAGGTTGAAGCTCCCTGCGCGGTCGCTGCCGAAATAGAGCGTCTTCCCGTCGGGCGACCAGAACGGACTGACGTCCACCGCGGCATCGTCGGTCACGGCGACGGCGGTCTCTCCCTCCGTGAGGCCCGCGAGCGGGACCGTGTAGACATCGCGCTGGGCGGTGTCGCCCCTGAGCCCCCAGTACGCGACGCGCAGGCCGTGCGGGGAGACCGCGGGCTCGACTCCGTCCGTCGCGACGAGCGGCCTCTTCTGGCCCGACGCCACGTTCGCCGCCCAGATCCTGCTCCGGCTGCGCAGGAGCGGCGAGGTGATCTCCTCGTCCGCGTAGACGATCTCCTTGCCGTCCGGCGTCCAGTCCGGCGAGAAGCCTTCCGCCGTCACGCGACGCACGGATTCGCCGGCCGGGCCCATCACGAAGAGCCCTCCGCCGTCGCGGTCGGAATGGAAGGCGATGAGGGAGCCGTCGGGGGAGAACGCCGGGTCCATCTCGTCGACGGAGGAGTCCGCGGTGAGGTTGATCGCCTTGTCGCTCCCGACGCGCTGGATCCAGATATCCCTGCTTCCCGAGGCCGTGCTCACGAAGGCGACGGTTTCGCCGTCGGGCGACAGGGCGGGCCTGGTCTCGCCGCCGGGCTGCGACGTCAGGCGCTGGAACGTGAGCCGGGGCGCTCCTGCCGGGCCCCGGCCACGCCCGCGGGTGGCGACAACCCACGTCGTCCCGGCGGCCACTGCCGCGACGAGAGCCATCCCGAGGAACACGCGCGACCGCATCCAGAACGAGGCGCCCCCGGATTGCGGCGCTATCCCGAGAGACCCGGAGAACGAGTCGCTCGAGAGCGTCTCGAGATCGAAGACGAGATCGCGGGCCGTCTGGAAGCGGAGCGCCGCGTCCTTCTCGAGGCAGTGGCGCACGAGGCGGTCGAGACCCGGCGGGACGAGCTGATTCGTGAGGACGAGATCGGGCGGCTCCTCCTTGAGGATCGCCGAGAGCGTGTCGATGCCCGAGTCCCGGTGGAAAGCCCTCTTGCCCGAGAGCATCTCGTAGAGGATCGCCCCGAGGCTGAAGATGTCCGAGCGCGCGTCCGCCGGCTGGCCCCGCGCCTGTTCGGGCGACATGTACCCGACGGTCCCGAGGATGCGGCCGGGTTCCGTTTGCCCTTCGTTCGAGATGCCCGCCGGGCCGGAGCCCTCCGACTCGGCCAGCGAGAGTTTCGCAAGCCCGAAGTCGAGGATCTTGACGTGGCCGCTGCGCGTGACAAAGAGGTTCTCGGGCTTCAGGTCCCGGTGAATGATCCCTTTCTCGTGGGCGGCCACGAGACCCTTCCCGACCTGAGTCGCATAGTCGAGCGCCTTCCGGATGGGAAGGCTCCCCGGCTGCAGAGCCTTCCGGAGCGTCTGCCCCTCGAGAAGCTCGGTGACCGCCCAGGCGGTGTCGCCTTCGAGGCCCACGTCGTAGAGGGCGAGGATGTTCGGATGCGACAGGGCGGCGACGGCCTTCGACTCGCGCTCGAATCGCTCGCGCGCTCCCGCGTTCGTGGTGAGGCGGCCCGAGAGCACCTTCAGCGCGACGTCGCGGCCGAGCCGTGTGTCCTTCGCCCGGTAGACCTCGCCCATTCCCCCCGACCCGAGCGCGCTCAGGATTTCGTAGGCCCCGAGGCGGGTGCCGGGCGCGAGCGTCACGTCACCGTCCCAGGTCCGCGTTCCAGTTCAGGACGACGGTCGTGGGCGTCATCGCGTCGCGTCCGAGCGGCGCGACCGTGAGAAAGCGCTTTCCGTCCGCCGCCGGGAGATAGCGGGTGCGAGCGACTCCCATGTCGAAATGGCCCTGAAAAAGCGCTTGTGGCGTGCCGGCCGTGAGCACGCTGCCCGTCTGGACCTCGACAGCCATGAGCTTCTGGCCCGGAGCGCGGTAATAGAGTTCCCGGCCATCGGCCCGCCAGTGCGGCTCGAGGCCTCCCGCGGTGGAGATCTGCCACTTTCCTCCGGGACCGGGGAAGCTCTGGACGTAGACCTCGCCGCGCCCGGACTCGTTCGACTGATAGGCGACGTACCGGCCGTCCGGGGAGAACGCGGGCATGAGCTCCTGGAACTGGGTCTTGAGGAACGGGATCGGTTTGCGGTCGCCGTGCATGGGAACGACCCAGATGTCCCAGCCCGTCTCCTTCGCTTGGCTGCAGAAGGCCAGGTATCGCCCGTCGCGGGACCAGTCGCAGGAGAATTTCAGCTCGTCCGACTTCAGAAGGATCTTCTCCTCGCCGAGTCCTTCGACGCCCTTCTCGTAGAGGTCGTCGCCCACGGTGTACACGATCGAGCGCCCGTCCGGCGACCACGTGGGGCAGAACGTGTCGCCGGACCCGAAGGTGAACCGCGAGCTGACGCCGCGTCTGAGGTCTCGCACCCAGATGTCGGGCTTCCCGCTGCGTGGATCGGCGAGGTCGAAGGCGAGCCGGTCGCCATCCGGCGCGAACGTCGGGTTGTGGTAGTCGCCCGGGTCGCCGACGCCGTCGCCCTCCTTGCCGGAACGGTCGACCCAGAGGATCCGGTCTCCGGTCTCGCCGGTCCGGTAGACGAGGGTGCCGTCGCGCGAGACCGAGAACGTCGCGAGGCCCACGCTGTTCGTGCCGATGTGCTCCGCGAGCGGGATCGGCTCGCCGGTCGTCTTCCGGGCGTTCGCATCGAACGGCTGGGCGACGAGAGTCTTGTCGCGCACGAACAGGAGGTACCCCGGCGGCGCATAGGTGACCAGGGTCTGCGCCGGCGCGAGGAGCTTCGACTCCGTCGAGTCGAGGAGCCCGACGCGGTACGCGCTGTCCTCGGCCTTCTCCCCCGTCGCCATGTAGAGAAAGTGGCGGCCGTCCGGGAGGAACTCCGGCCATGCCACGGTCCGCTCCTTCCGCGACGCGTCCTGTTTGACCGCGACGGCCGGCGTCCCCCCGGCGGCCGGCACCCGGTAGATCGGCTGGGAGCCCGTCCCGTCGAACAGGATGACTCCCTCCGGGCTCCACGACCCGTCCGAGCCTCCCTGGGCGTCGCAGAGCTTCTGCGTCGGTCCGCCCGTCACCTCCACCTTCTTGAGCTTGCCTTCCGCGAAGAACCCGAGGAACCGGCTGTCGGGGGACCAGAAGGGCCGCGTCGTCCCTTCCGTGCCCTCGAGCGGGTGCGCCTTGAGGTCGTTGAGCGCCCGGATCCAGATGCGATTCTTTCCCGTCGAGTCGATCGCGTTGAATGCGAGGAAGCGCCCGTCCGGGGAGATGCGCGGCGCGTCGATCGTCGTGATTCCCTCGGGGTTCGGGATCTCGAACCGCACGAGCTTCGGACGGGCCGGCGCGCGTTTGACGAAGCCGACGGCGAATCCCGCCGCTGCGACGGCCGCCGCGGCCGCGAGCGTCCACGCGAACTTCTCGCGGCTCTTGCGGCGGTGGGCGACGGGCGCGGGCAGCCCGGCCTGCGAGCCGCCCTCGGCGACCCACTGGAGCTGGAGCTTCACGTCGTGCGCCGTCTGGAGGCGGTCTTCAGGGTCTTTCGCGAGGCAGGTCGCGATCAGGCGGTCCAGAGCCGGAGGCGTCATCGGCGAGATCGACGAGGCGGGCGCCGGGTTGTCCTTCAGGATCGACCCGATCAGGCTCGCCTGGCTCTTCCCGGCGAACGCCTTCTTCCCCGTCGCCATCTCGTAGAGGACCGCCCCGAACGAGAAGATGTCGCTCCTCGCGTCCGCCTCGCCGCCCTCGAGCTGCTCGGGCGCCATGTATTGGAACGTCCCGAGGATCGTCCCCTGCTGCGTGAGGTTCTGCGGCGGGGCCATCGTCGGCAGCGACGTGGCGCCGGACGTGTGGGCGGCGGGCGCGAGGACCTTCGCGAGGCCGAAGTCGAGTAGCTTCGCGCCGCCCTTCGTCAGCATGACGTTCCCCGGCTTGAGGTCCCGGTGGACGATCCCCTGCCGGTGCGCCTTGTCGAGCGCGTCGGCGATCTGCATCCCGATCGGCAGGAGCTGCTCGAGCGCCATCGGCCCCTTCGCGAGGCGCACCATGAGCGTCTCGCCCTCGATCAGCTCCATGACGAGGATGTGCCGCGTCGCCGAGGAAGAGGAAGACGAAGAAGAAGAGGGGATTTCTTCGAAGGAATAGATGGCGGCGATCCCCGGATGGTTCAGGCTCGCCAGCGTGCGCGCCTCGCGCTGAAAGCGCGCTTTCCCCTCTTCACCTTCTAAGAAATCTTCCGGCAGTACCTTGACCGCGACATCTCTCGCGAGTCTCGGGTCCCTCGCCCGATACACCTCCCCCATCCCTCCCGCTCCCAGCAGCGAGACGATCTCGTAAGGGCCCGAGGCGTGAGCCGGCCGCGAGCGTCACGATTCCTCCTCGATCACGATCGAATCACCGTCCATCGACTTGATCCTCACGAGCGCCTCGACGGGCACGCCGAGCGGAGCGACGGCGGCGCGGCCGCCCTCGAACGTCTTCTCGACGAGGGTCCCAACGCCGACGATACGCGCGCCGGCTGCGCCGGCGAGGCGCGCGAGGCCGAGGATCGTCGCGCCGGAGGCGAGGAAGTCGTCGACGATGAGGACACGTTCCGAGGAGCCCAGGTATTCCGGCGACACGATGAGCTCGACCGTTCGTCCCTTCGTGTGGGACGGTGCGAGGGTCAGGAAGACCTGATCCGGCATCGTGATCGGCTTTGTCTTCCGCGCATACACGACGGGGATCCCGAGGTGGAGCGCGGTCGCAACGGCCGGCGCGATTCCGGAAATCTCGGCCGTGAGGACCTTCGTGGCCCCTTCCGGTGCGAAGCGGCGGGCCAGATCCATCCCGCACGCGTCCATGAGCCGCGGGTCCACCTGGTGGTTGATGAAGCCGTCGACCTTGAGGATCCCGCCTCCGAGGTTGCGTCCGTCGCGGCGGATGCGGCCCGCGAGGAGCTCGTACGCGTCCGTCAACGTCGGTGCCTTCCGTCGTAGTTCGTGCAGAGGTAGTGGATCCCGACCATCATGACCTCTTCCCAGGCCTTCTCGACCTCGGGAAAACACTCCGGGTCGCAGACACGCACGGTCTCGATCAGGCTGTCCAGCCAGAGGTCGTAGAGGTGCGCGCCGATCGCGAGCTGTCCCGCCCCGTGCCGGACCGCGATGTCCTCGAGGTACGGGTCCGGACCCTGTTTCGGGTCCCGCGCGACGAGAAGAAGGTGGTGGAGCGAGATGCGCAGCAGTTCCTTCTGGCGCGTGAAGTCCGTGCCCGCGAACTTCTCGGCGACCTCCGGCGAGGCCGCGAGGAAATTCTCGTAGAAGACGTCGAAGAAGTCCGGCCGTGCCTCGCAGCGCTTCAGGCTGGCCTCGAAGACGGCGAGCGTGATTGGGCTCATGGCTTCCTCCGGAGGAGCGCGGGCCAGTTCAGGACGAGATCGAGGAGGGCGTTGGGCTTCTGCCCCTCCCCCACGACGAGGAGACGCTGGTGGTCGGCCGTCGGGCAGAAGCTGGGCGCCGCCGGGCTCGGCCCGACGACGTGCATGATCGGACGGCTCGCGCCGACCTCGAGGCTCTGTCCGCGCACTTCGACGGGCACCGCGCGGACGACGCCCGTCATGTCGTGGTAGACGATCTCCTTTCCGTCGGCGCTCCAGAACGCGTAGGCGCCGCCTCCCGCAGAAATCTGCCACCTGCGGCCCGCTTTCGGGAAGGACGAGACGTAGACCTCCCACCGGCCAGACTCGTCCGAGCTGATGGGAAGCCATCTCCCGTCCGGCGAGAGCGGCGAGGCGACCATGTTCGCCTTCGACTTCAGGAAGAGCTCCTGCGTCTTCGAACCGTCGACGGCGAGGGTCCGGATTTCCGTTTCACCGTCCTTCCCGTCCTCGGTGAACACGATCGCCCGGCCGTCCGGCGTCCACGCCGACGGCGATTTGTCGACGTCGGAGACGAGGATCGGATCCTCGTCGCCGGCGCCGTCGAGAGCCTTTCGATAGAGGTCTTCGTGTCCCTTCCGGTTCGACGAGAAGACGATCGACTTACCGTCCGGCGACCAGATCGGGTGGTGATCCGTGCCGGGATCGAACGTGAAGCGTGTCCTCACACCGCGCGCCACGTCGAGGATCCAGACGTCGTACGTCGCGCTCGCCGGGTCGAGGGCCGTCACGGCGGCCAGCCTGCCGTCGGGCGAGAGCACGGCTTCCTGGTATTCGCCCGAGTCCCCGAGGAACGCGTCCGGCTTACCGTCGCGCGTGTACCACTGAAGGCGCGACGCGAGCTCGCCGCGGGCGGCCTGCGTCACGAGGACGCCGTTCCGAGAGGCCGAGAAGACCGCAACCGCCGTCTGCACCGACGGCATCATCACGCGGTCCGCGAGAGGCGCCGCGTCCCCGCAACGTCGCGCTCGCCGCGTCGAAGGGCTGCGCCATCAGGGTCGCGTCGCGAAGATAGAGGAGGGAGCCCGACGCCACCTGGGGAGCTGCCGGCGACCGGAGAAGGACCCTCTCCGGTCCGCCGTCCAGGGACGCGAGGACGATCGGGAACCCCTCGGCGGCGGAGGCGGAGGAGCGCGCAACGTAAAGGAAGCGCTTCCCGTCCGGGAGAAACCGCGGCTGGCGGTGCGAGTTGTCCCCCCGCGCGGCGTCGATCTTCGTGACGGCAACGGGCTCGCCGCCTTTCTCGCCCACCCTGAAGAGAGGGCCGTTCGGCGTCGCCGCGAACAGGATGACGCCGGCGGGACTCCACGCGCCCCCCTTTCCCTCGGCCGCCGCGCAGAGCGTCAGGGGCGATCCGCCCGCGAGGTCGATCGTCTTCAGCTTGCCCGGCGAGAAGAAGCCGAGCGAGCGGCTGTCCGCCGACCAGAACGGGTACTGCGCGCTCTCGGTGCCCGAAAGCATGCGCGCCTCGGGCGCGTCGAGCGCACGCACGTAGAGGTTGAACTTGCCGGCGGAATCCGCCGCCGTGAACGCGATCTGCCTCCCGTCCGGCGAGACGACGGCCGGCCCCGGACCGTTCGCCTCGAGCCAGAAGGTCGTTCCGTCCGGAGGCGGGATCTTCGCGCGAACGACGGCTCCCTCCGGGGCGCGAGCGTTGAGCGCGAGCGCCCCCGCCGCGGCCGCGAACGCGGCCGCGAGCGCCCAGGGGAGATAGAGAGAGAGAGACTTTCTGCTCCCTCGCTCCACTCTCGTCCCGTCGGTCCGAACCAAGGTGGGGTCTGACTCCGCGGGATTTTTTTCGAAGGCCGAAGAGGCGGTCAGGCTCGACCCGGGGGCCGTCTCCTCCTCGAGGGCGATGCGCGCATCCCCGATGTCGCGCAGGCGCTGCTTGACGTCGCGCTGGAGGCACCGGCGCATCAGCTCTCTCACCTTCGAAGAAAGCGGCGCGCGAAGCGCGCTCCAGTCCGGCTCTCCCCGGAGGATCGCGGCGAGCGTGTCCGAGACGGTTTCGCCCTCGAACGCCTTCTTCCCCGCGAGCATCTCGTAGAGCACGCAGCCGAACGCCCAGACGTCGGCCCGCTTGTCGACCGGCTTTCCCCGCGCCTGCTCGGGCGACATGTACGCCGCAGTCCCGAGGATCACACCCGCCGCCGTCGCGCGCGCCGTGAGCGTCGGCGAATACGAGATCGACGGGTTCGAGACCGTCGCCTCGCTCTCGAAGATCTTCGCGAGGCCGAAGTCCAGAAGCTTGACCCGGCCGTCCGGCGTGATCTTCACGTTCGCGGGCTTGAGGTCCCGGTGCACGATCCCCTTCTCGTGCGCCGCCTCCAGCGCCTCGGCAATCTGCTTGGCGAGAGAAAGAGATTCTTCGAGAGGAAGAGCGCCGGAAGAGATCTTCTGGTCGAGGCCTTCTCCCTCGACGAGCTCCATGACGAGGAGGTGTCGCCCCTCGTCTTCTTCGAACGAATAGATAGCGGCGATTCCGGGATGGTTGAGCGCGGCGAGAAGACGCGCCTCCCTCTCGAAGCGCGCTCTCCTCTCTTCACCTTCGAAGAACTCTTCCGGCAGAACCTTGATCGCGACCTCTCTCGCGAGGCGCGGATCCCTCGCCCGGTACACCTCTCCCATCCCTCCCGCCCCGAGAGGCGAGAGGATCTCGTAGGGGCCGAGCCGGACTCCCGCAGCAATCGTCATCTGATTGATCGGATTCTAGCCGCGAAAGAGACGCATGTGCGCGACGTGCGCCGATTGCGAGATGATGCGGCGCGTCTCGACGAGGAGGTCCTCATGCCGCTCCGAATCTCCCGCCGCGCCTTCGCCGGCTCCCTCGGTGCCGCCGCCGGTGTTGCGATCTTCGACACCCCCCTCGTCACCGGTGTCGCGGAGGCGTCCGCGAGGCGCCCCCGACCCGCCGACGCCGTCATCCTCAGCTCCAACGAGAACCCATACGGCCCGTCGCCGAAGGCGCTCGCGGCGGCCGCGACCGCCGCCGTGAACCGCTACCCCGACGCGCTCGAGGACGAGACGCGCTCGGCGATCGCGAAGCTGCACGGCGTCTCGGCCGACGAGGTGCTCCTCGGTTGCGGTTCCTCCGAGATCCTCCAGATGGCGGATCAGGCGTTTTCCGGACCCGGAAAGAAGGTCGTCGCGGCCGAGCCGACTTTCGAGGCGGTCCTCGCGTACGCGAAGGTCGCGCGGGCGGACGGCGTGAAAGTCCCGCTCACGACCGACTTCCGCCACGACCTGCCCGCGATGGCGGCGGCCTGCGGCCCGGACACGGGCCTCGTCTACGTGTGCAACCCGAACAACCCGACGGCCACGATCGTCACGGGTGACGAGATGGCGGCCTTCGCGGCGAAGGTCCCGGCGTCGGCGATCGTCCTCGTGGACGAGGCCTACCACCATTTCGTCGAGGACGCCCGATATCGATCCAGCCTCGAGCTGATCGGGAAGCACCCGAACGTCGTCGTCGCGCGGACGTTCTCGAAGATCTACGGGATGGCCGGGATGCGGCTCGGCTACGCGGTCGGCTCGAAGGAGACGATTTCCGCGATGAAGCCGCTCGCGTCGTGGGCGGACACGAACGCGGCCGTCCTCGCAGCCGCGATCGCAGGCCTCGCCGACCCCGACCTCGTTCCGCGGCAGAGGAAGCTGCTGAACGACACGCGGAAATGGCTCGTCGGCGAGCTCGCGAGGCAGGGCTACCGGACGATGCCGTCCGAGGCGAACTTCGTGATGGTGGACGTGGGCGGCGACGTCACGCCTGTCATTCACGCCTTCCGCGAGAAGAAGATCCTCGTGGGACGGAAGTTCCCGTCGCTCCCGAACTGGCTGCGCGTCACGGTCGGAAAGCGCGAGGAGGTCGCCGCGTTCCTCGCGGCGCTGCCGGAGATCGTCCCCGCGCCGGTTCGCGCGGCCTGACCGCTACTTCAGCCCTTCGACGACGTAAAGCGTGCTGCGCTGGAGGATGTAACGCGCCGCCATGCGCTTGCCGTCGTCGCTGAACCGGATCGTCGAGCAGTCGGAGCCCACGTAGCCCGCCGGGCTGACCGTCTTCCACCGCTGGCGTTTCCCGGTCGTGGGGTCGAGCGTATCGACCTCGACGGGAAACGCGCCGGGCCGGGTGACGAGGAACCGGCCGTCGGGGCGCCACTGGGTCAGGACCTCGCCGTCCTCGAGGCCGGCGACTCGCCTCGCGGGGGTATCCGACTTCGCGAAGTCGAAGATCGCCCAGCCGCCCTTCTCGCGGGCGAGAAACGTCTTTCCGTCCGGGCTCAGGAGCGGCCACGTCTCGAGGCCGGTGACCCCTTCCAGCGTGAGCGGCTTCGGGGCATTCCCGTCGAGGCCCTGCGACCAGACCCGGTCCTCCTTGTCGCCTTCCTGCCCGATGAAGATCAGGCTCTTGCCATCGTGCGAGAAGGTGACGGACTTGATGCTGCGGATCCCGTGGGCCGGGATGTCGCGCGGAGAACCCGTCCCGGTCGGATAGAGAACCCAGCGTGGAGCCGGCTTGACGAGCCACGCCACGGCGAGCGTCCCGTCGGGAGAGAGCGCGCCGTACCCCGCGCTCTTTCCGAGGGGCGTTGCGTGGCCGCCCGACGTCGGCCTGAGGAACAGATCGTAGCCGGCGGGATCACCCTCTTCCTCCTCGAAGAGAAGCGTTGTCCCGTCGGCCGACGTGTCGAGAAGATAGCTCCACGTTCGCCAGGAGAGATCGAGCGGCTGCTGCTGCCCTTCGACCATCGCGACCAGCCCGCCGCGCATCTCCTCGCGGCTCATGAGGACCCGGCCGTCCGGCCCGACGTCGTGGAGTTGCAGGCCGCCGGCCTGGGTGAAGACGCCGCGCTCCACTCCCGAGAGATCCACGGCATAGAGGGCGCGGTTCAGGATGTGCGTGCCGGCGGTGAACCAGATCTCCTGCCCCCGCCACGCGAGACCGCGGAGTGTTCCGAAGTCCTTCGACACGATCCGCGTCTTGCCGGAGGCGACGTCGAGCACCGCGATGCGTCCCGCGTCGTCGCCCGCGGCGGGATGGTCCACGTACGCGAGGAGCTTCCCGTCCGGCGAAAACCGCAGGTCGCCGATCCATCCGGCCGACTCGACGCGAACCTTGCCCGGCGGGTAGTCGAGCAGGGACCGGCCGCCCGTCGCACGGACGACCGCGAACTCGGACTTCGGCGCCCACGCCGCCTGCAGGACCCCGCCGAGAATCGCCTTCGGCGCGAGATCCCCTCCGAGTGCGGACCGGGCGAGCGTGCCCTCGAACTGCCACGTGTCCGCGACCTTGCTCTTGAGGCGCAGCACGAGCTCTCCCGAGCGGGACAGGTCGAGCAGCTGGACGTCGCTCTGGCCGAGCGGCCGCTCCTTCGGGTCGACGATCGGCGTCGCGAAGAGCTGCCACGGCTCGCCCTGCCAGCTCGCGTCGTAGATGACGTCCTGGCCGCCGGGCGCGAAGCGCGCCTTCGCGATCCGCCCCTGGCGGAACGAAACCTGGTGGAACACGGGCTGCTCGTGCCGGCCGAGATGCACGGCTCCCGTCGCCCACGCGACCAGGCCCGCGAGGAGCGCCGCCGCCGCCCCGGCGGCCGCCCAGACGGTGCGTCCGCGCAGCCGCCGCCCCCCCGTCTTGCCGCGGTCCACGGCCGAGATCGTCGAGAGCGAAGTCAGGTCGAACGCGACGTCCTTCATGGACTGGAAGCGGTTTTCGGGAGCCTTCTCGAGGCAGTGGAGAACGACGCGTTCGAGCGCGGGCGGCATCTGGCCCTTCGTGACGACGAGCGCGGCCGGCTCCTCGTTGAGGATCGCGTTCATCGTCTCGACGCCGCTGGCGCCGCCGAACGCCTTTTGCCCGCAGAGCATCTCGTAGAGGACCGCACCGAAGCTGAAGACGTCGCTGCGGTTGTCGGCGGGCTCGCCCCTGACCTGCTCGGGACTCATGTACCCGACCGTCCCCATCACGACGCCGGCTTCCGTGCGAGCCCCCGTCGGCGCCTCCGTCGGGAGATTCGTGTGCGGCCCGCTCGCGCCCGCCCACTTCGGGAGCTGCTTGGCGAGACCGAAGTCGAGGATCTTCAGGCGGCCGTCCTTCGTGAGGAGGACGTTTTCCGGCTTGACGTCGCGATGAACGATCCCGCGCGCGTGCGCCGCCGCGAGGCCTTCGGCGAGCTGCGTCGCGAGCTCGACGGCTCTCTTCGGAGGCAGGGCGCCCGCGCGCAGGCGGTCGCGCAGCGACTCACCGTCGACGAGCTCCATGACGAGCAGCTCCCGGGTCGAGGACGAAGAAGAACCGGGGATTTCCTCGAATGAATAGATCGCCGCGATATTCGGATGGTTCAGCGAGGCCAGCAGCTTCGCCTCTCGCTCGAAGCGCAGCCTCGAATCCTCACCTTCGAAGAATTCCTTCGGCAGGACCTTGATCGCGACTTCTCTCGCGAGCTTCGGGTCCCGGGCCCGGTAGACCTCTCCCATTCCTCCCGCGCCGATCTGGGCGACGATTTCGTAGTTTCCGAAGCGGGTCCCGGCGGGAATCGTCATCTATGGTCGTCCTCCTGTCCCAGGAGCTCCCATCTCAGAAGAGCGATCGGAACGTTTCCGTTCTTGTAGACGAAGTCGTGGAATGCACGCAGGCGGAACGCGTCGCCCCGCGCCTTCTTCGCCTCCGCGAGGAGCCGCAGGACCTGGAGCTTGCCGATCTCGTAGCTGATCGCCTGCCCGGGCGAGGTCGCGAAGGACGCGGCCTCGGACCGCGCCGTCTCCGCGTCCATCGGCACGCGGGTCCTGAGGTACTCGGCCGCCTGGGGAATCGTGAACGTCCCGAGCGCGAGCTTCACGTCCACCTCCACACGCAGCGCCCTCAGGCGCATGTAGTTCGCGACCATCTCCCGGGCCTTCGGCGCGTCCGCGTAGAGGCCGCACGAGAGGAGGAGCTCCTCGGAGTAGAACGCGAGCCCCTCGATCGGGCCCGAGTCGTAGAACGCACGACGGATCGGGTCCTCGTGCCGCACCGCGAGGGCGAGCTGGAACGCATGCCCCGGGATTCCCTCGTGCGACATGTGCGGCCGGCGGTCCCTCGCCATCGAGGAAGCGAAGTAGCCGAGCCGCGGCGATGGCTTCGGGATCCAGCGGATCGAGGGTTCGCCCGGCCGCGCCGTGTTTGCGAAGAGCGTCCACTCGCCGAAGCCGTCCAGGGCCTCGAGGTAGGGCGGCACCGGCAGGTCGACGTAATGCGGCAGCCACTCGGGGACGGAGACGATTCCCTCGTCCTCGAGGAAGCGGCGGATCTCGGCCTCGGCGCGCCGCGTCATCGCGGACTGCGCGGCCTGGTCGGGGGCCATCGGAAGGTCGGGCACGCCCGCGTCGCGCTGGCGTTCGTAGATCTCGAGGGCGACTGACCGGTCGTACTCCTGCCGTCCCATGAGGAGAATCTCCTCGGGCGCGAACGGCACGAGGGCGACGTTCCGGAGGAAGAAGACGTAGCCGTCGCGACCCACCGGCTTCCGGTCCGGCAATAGCGGCAGGCGGGCCTCGAGCCAGACCCGGAACGAGTCCAGCGCGGCGACCGCCGGCCCCGTCGCCGAGGCGACGCGCGCGCGCGCCGCCGGGTCGAGGAGCGGCGCGAGTGCCGCCATCGACGCGCGCAGCCTCGGCCCGATGCCGATGAGGTCGTCGATCGCGAGCTTCGCGAAGGGCGCGGAGGCCTCGTCGAGCGCCGCGCGCGCTTCGTCAAGGGTGTGCGGGATCGACTCCAGCCGCGCCGCGACGTCCGCGCTGCGCTCCTCTCCGAAGGGCGGCGGCGACAGCATGACGTCCACGAGGATCGGCAGCGTCTGGTCCACCCAGAACGTCGGGTCGCGCCGCCACGAGTGCTTCACGTCCAGCTCCCAGCGCACCCGCGCGAGGGCCGAGCCCATCAGGCGGTAGTCGACCTGCCACGAAACCGGCCGCGACCGGTCGGCGAGCTTCTTCAGCCGCTCCTCGAAGAATGCGAGCGTCCGATGACGGGTGTCGATGGATTCGACCGACCAGTCGGGCGTCCAGCCGTGCGGGCGGACGATCCGGTTCACGTCGTCGCGGTCCGACGGCTGGGTGACGGCGCGCCACGTCCAGAAGTCGCGCGCCAGGGCCTGAAGGTCGTCGGCCGCAGCCGGCGAGGCAAGCGAGAGCGCGAGGGCGAGCGCGAGGGATCTCATTTCGCCGTCACGAGCGCAGTCCAGTTCTGGACGAACGTCAGCGTTTTCGCGGACGGCGCGAGCGTCACTTGAGATTGCTCACGACGTAGAGGTCGGAGAGGTTGTGGTAATAGCCGTAGACGAGCGTGCGGGCGTCGGGCGTCAGCAGGACCTGCTCGATTGACGTGACCCCGGCGAGATCGGCCGGCGCAATCTCCCGGAGGAGCTCGCGGCGCCGCGTCGCGATCTCGAACTTCCAGATCTTCGCCGGGACGCCTCCTCCGCGATGGATGTAGAGGAACCTCCCGTCCGGACTCCACTGGATCGGGAACTCGCCAGCTTCCATCCCGGCGATCGGCGACGGCGGCCCCGCGTCCGTCGGGCAAAGCACGCTCCGTCGGTCCCCGTCGACGAGCACCGCGAAACGGCCGTCGAAAGACACCGGGTTCCCGAACGTCGGAGGCACGAGCCCGTCCGTCCCCAGCTGGCGTGCCTTTCCGCCCTCGATCGAGGCGACGTACGTGCGCGGGAGGCGTCCCGGCTGCGCGTCCACGAGGAGGAGACGCTTCCCATCCGGAAAGAAGGTTCCTCGTGCGTCCGCCGAGACTCCCTCGAACGTCAGCTTTCTCGGAGCTCCGGTCCCGGTCGGCAGGAGAACGAGCCCGCCGGGCGTCGCCGGGGCCGCGGCGAGCACGAAGCGGCCGTCCGGCGAAAGCGCCAGGCTCCGGCCTTCCCCGATGAGGGTCGCCGGCGAGCCGCTCGTGGCGCGGACATAGATCGAGCCGTTCGGGCCGCCTCCCTCCGAGCCCTCGTTGATGAGAATCGTCTTTCCGTCCGTCGAGAGGCCGACGGGAGTTGCTCCGTCCAGCCAGGAGAGCTCGCGCTCGCCCTTCTCGCCGGCGGTCGAGACGACGACCTGATTCCGAAGGCCCACGCGTCCGAAGAGGACGCGTCCGTCCCGCGCGACGTCGTGCAGCTCGAGCGTCCCCGGAAAGCGCAGCAGCAGGCGCCGCTTCCCCGTCCGCGAAACCGCCATCAACGACGCCGTGTTCGGAGCCGCCCCTTCCTCGGGCGCCGCGTACACGACATCACGGCCGTCGGGCGACCAGGCGAGGTTCCACCAGTCCTTCGCGGACGCCAGGGTCCGGACCTTACCCGCGAGGTCGACGAATCGGATCGTCACGCCTCCGGCCTCCGCTTGTTCGAAGAACGCGACCGCGTCCCCCTCGGGCGATACACGGGGCGAGTCCAGCCGGACGGCCGACTCGTAGAGAGTCTTTCCGATGGGGTACTCGATGCGGTTTCGGCCCGCGACGACGCGCTCGACCATGAGCTCCTTGCCGTCGGGGCCCCAGTCCGCGTACCGGACGTCTTCGACGACCGGCCGGGGCGATCCACCGGCGAGCGGGACGCGCGCAAGCGTTCCGAACCGTTCGTATCCTCTCGTCGTCGTCTTCGCGTCGAGCATGACCGCGAGTTCGCCGGTCGAGGAGACCGCGAGGACGCTGGCGTCCTTGAGGCCGAGAGACCGCGACTCCGGGCTCTCGGGGCGCGTCAGGAAGACCTCGATCGGATTGTTCTCCCAGGCGGCGGCGTAGACGACGGTCTGGCCGTCCGGAGCGAAGCGCGCCGCCCAGACCGTGCCGCGCCGGAACGTCAGGCGATGGAACGACGGCGGCCGGGGCACGCCGCGGAGGCCCCGAGCGACGAAGCCGAGCGCGGCTCCCGCGAGGAGAACGAGGGCGCCGAGCAGGATCAAGCGCCTGCGTGGGTTCGTGCGGCGGACGCCAGCCGCAGCGGACGCGACGGCGGAAACGCCCGTCGAGCCCGTCAGCGTCTCGAGATCGAACGCGAGATCGTGCGCGGAGTGGAAGCGCTGCTCGGGGTTCTTCTCGAGGCAGTGCGCGACGACGCGCTCGAGACCGGCCGGAACGCTCTGGTTCGTCGTCGAGATCTCCGGCGGGTCCTCGCGCAGAATCGCGGAGATCGTCTCGGCCGCCGAGTCCCCCTTGAACGCGCGGCTCCCCGTCAACATCTCGTAGAGGACCGCCCCGAAGCTGAAGATGTCCGACCGCGCATCCGTCGGCAGCCCCTTGACCTGCTCGGGCGACATGTACCCGAGCGTCCCCATGACGACGCCCGCCGCCGTGCCCTGGGTCGCCGTCGGCAGGTTCGTGACGTTCCCGGCGCCGTCCGGCTGCGCGAGCTTCGCGAGGCCGAAGTCCAGGATCTTCACGCGCCCGTCCTTGGTGACGAAGATGTTCTCGGGCTTCAGGTCCCGGTGAACGATCCCCTTCTCGTGCGCGGCGGCGAGTCCACCCGCGATCTGCCGGGCGAAGTCCAGCGCCTTGCGCGTCGAGAGCTTCCCTCCCGCGAGCGCCGCGCGAAGCGTCTCGCCTTCGAGCAGCTCCATGACGAGGATGTGGCGCGTCGACGCCGGAGAAAGCCCGGGGATTTCTTCGAATGAATGGATGGCCGCGATCGAGGGATGATTCAGCGCGGCGAGCAGCCGCGCTTCCCTCTCGAAGCGCTCCCGCCTCTCTTGACCTTCGAAGAACTCTTCCGGCAGGACCTTCAGAGCGACATCCCGCCCGAGGCGGCCGTCTTTTGCCTTGTAGACCTCTCCCATCCCCCCCGCCCCCAGGGGCGCGAGGATCTCGTACGAGCCGAGCTTCGTTCCGGCGGCGATCGTCATGTCTTGGACAGATTCTAGCCGCGACCAAGTCGCGGGCGCCGGTGCGCGCTACTTCAGGCGTTCGCGGAGAAACGCGAGCGTCGCGGGCCACGCCTTCTCCGCGGCGCGGCGGTTCGCGCCGTCCCGGCCCGAAAGCTGGCGCAGGAAACCGTGCCCGGCGCCCTCGTACACGCTCGGCATGTAGACTTTTCCGAGCTTCTTCATCGCCTCTTCGGCCCTCGGGATCGTCGCGTCCACGCGCGCGTCCTCGCCTCCGTAGAAGGCCATGACCGGAGCGCCGATCTTCGCGTAGTCCTCGGGCGCCTCGGGCGACGTCCCGTAGTAAACGACCGCCGCGTCCAGCTTCGGCTGGGCGACGGCGTAGCCGAAGCTCGTCGTGCCGCCCCAGCAGAACCCGATGCTCGCGACCTTCCCGTTCGCCGCGGGGAGCTTGAGGGCGTACGCGCGAACGGCGTCGAGGCGCGCGGCCGCGTCCGCCGGCGTCAGGTTGCGGATGACCTTCGTCGCGTCCGCGCCGAGCGAGTCCGTCCCGCCCCCGTTCGGACCCATGCCGGACAGGAGGTCCGGGGCGAGCGCGATGAACCCTTCCTTCGCGAGCGCGTCCGCGACGCCGCGCGCCCAGTCCGTGAGGCCGAAGATCTCGTGAATGACGATCACGGCGCCGGCCTTCGCCTTCGTCTCGGGGTAGACGACCCAGGTGACGAGCTTCCCGCCGCCCGGCAGGGCGACGTCCACCCACTCGCCGTGGCGCGGCGATTTCGCGAGCGCGTCCTTCGCCTGATCGGCGTCCGGAGGAACCTGCGCGAAGAGAGAAAAGGAGGCGAAGGTGACGGCGGCGAGAAGGACGCGGCGGATCGCTCTCATCGGATTCCCTCCACGAGGAAGAGATCGGACAGGATGCGGTGGTAACTGTACGCGTACGACGAGACGTCCGGCGTGAGCGCGACCGACACGACCTCGACGACGCCGGCCGGGTCCGCGGGCATCAGGTCGTGCGACGCCTTCTTCTCGCCCGTCTCGAGATCCAGCCGGATGACGCGCGCCGGAAGCTCGCCGCGGCGATACGCGTACAGCGCGCGGCCGTCGGGCGAGAAGCGGATCGGGCGATCCTCCGCGACGAGCCCCGGGACGAACTCCGGGTCGCCTCCCTCGATCGGATAGCCGTAGAAGAGCCGGTCCGGCCCCTGCCCGACGACGATCCGCCCGTCGGGCGAGACCGGGAAGAAGCCGAGACCGATCCCGGGCGGCGTGATCGGCCGCGCCGGCTCGCCGTCGAGACCCTGGACGAAGAGGCGCAGCCCTTCTCCGGGAGCGTTCGCCGCGACGAGGATGCGTCTGCCGTCCGGCAGCCACCAGGTGCGGTGGATCGCGAGATCGCTCCGCGGAAGAGCGCGCGGCTCGCCCGCCTTCACGGGAAGCAGCACGATCTCACGGCCTCCGGGCGCGTGCGTCGTCGACGCGACCCAGCGCCCGTCCGGCGAGAAGCTGCCCGCCCAGCCCGAGCCGAGCTGGACGGCCGGCGAACCGTCGGTGTTGCGCATGTAGAGCGCGTGCCGCGCGCCGCCCCCCTCGCCCGTCTCGTCGAAGAGGAGCAGCCTGCCATCCGGCGAGAGGTCCCGCACGAGCGACCAGTCGAGGAGAGAGAGGTCGCGGTCGCTCTCCGAGCCCGGCGGCCTTCCGATGATGCCGACCTTCCCGTTGTCGCTCGTCATGAGGATTCGGCCGTCGGCGGCCGCGTCCTGGATCGTGAGCTCCCCGGGCGTGCGGACGAGCAGCCTCTCCTTTCCCTCGAGAGACACGGCCCAGATGGAACGGGCGACGCCGACCCGCGTCGCCGTGAACCAGATCTCCCTCCCGTCGCCCGACCACGCGAGGCCGTACGCCGTGATCCAGTCCTTCGAGAGCAGCGTCGTCTTCCCGGCGCGGTCGACCACCGCGACCGATCCCTCGTCGTCGCCGAGGGCCGGATGGTCGAGGAACGCGACGAGATCCCCTTTCGGCGAAACGCGTGGATGGCTCACCCAGCCGCCGGTCTCGTAGAGCACCTTGCCGATCGGGTATTCGAGGCGGGTCTTCCCGGCCACGGAGCGCACGACGGCGAGGTGCGCGCCGTCCGGACCCCAGTCGGCCGACTGCACGTCCTCGAGGAGTTCGCGCGGCGCCCCTCCCGCGAGCGGGACCTGCGCGAGCGTGCCGCTCCAGACGAAGCGCCCCGCCCAGTGGCGGTCGAGGGAGATTGCGAGCTGTCCCGTGCGCGAGATCGCGAGGATCTCGGCGTCCGGGAGCATGAGCGGGCTGGACTCGGGGCTCTCCGGCCGCGTCGAGAAGAGCCGGCAGCGCTCGCCTTCCCACGCCGCGCCGTAGATCACGGTGCTCCCGTCCAGCGCGAACCGCGCGGAGAGGATCGTGCCCCGGCGGAAGCTGAGGCGCTGGAACGTCGGATGCGCGGGCGCCTCCGCGGCGGCGCCCGCGGCGACGTCGCCGGAAAGCTCGGAGAGGTGGTCGCGCAGGCTCGCGAGGTCTCGGGCGAGGTCCCGCGTCGCGGCGTAACGCTGCTCGACGTCCTTCGCGAGGCAGCGCTCGATGATCCACCGCAGCGGCACCGGCACGCGTGGGTTGAGCTTCGCGATCGGCTCCGGCTCCTCGCGCATCACGGCCACGATCGTCTCGGCGCTCGTCGCGCGCTGGAACGCGCGGCGGCCGGTCGCGAGCTCGTACAGGATCGTCCCGAGCGAGAACTGGTCGGAGCGGAAGTCGACTGGCTTTCCGGCGGCCTGCTCCGGCGACATGTACCCGACGGTGCCCATGACAATCCCCGGCACGGTCCCCGAGGCCGTCGCCGCCATCGACAGCTCCTGCGAGCGCGCTTCCGTCAGCTTCGCGAGGCCGAAGTCGAGAATCTTCACCCAGCCGTCGCGGGTCACCATGACGTTCTCGGGCTTCAGGTCGCGGTGGACGATGCCGGACGCGTGCGCCTTCGCGAGGCCGTCCGCGATCTGCGCGCCGACCTCGAGGATCTTCTTCGTCGCGAGAGGCTCCGGCGGGAACGCCTGCCGCAGCGTCTCGCCCTCGATCAGCTCCATGACGAGGATGTGCCGCGAAGAAGAAGAAGGAGAAGAAGAACCGGGGATTTCTTCGAAGGAATAGACCGACGCGATCCCCGGATGGTTCAGGCTCGCGAGTACGCGGGCCTCTTTCTCGAAGCGCGTCCTCCTCTCTTCACCTTCAAAGAATTCTTCCGGCAATACCTTTACCGCGACCTCCCTCGCGAGGCGCGTGTCCCTCGCCCGATAGACTTCTCCCATCCCGCCCGCCCCGAGGGGCGCGAGGATCTCGTACGCGCCGAGAATCGCTCCCTTCGACAGCGTCAATTCGATCCTCCGACGAGAGACTGGTACACGAGCGTCCGGAACCGCCTGTGGAGATCGTAGTCGCGAGCCGGGACGAGCTGCGCCAGGAAGAACGCGACGAGCTTCTCCTCGGGGTCGACGAAGTACCGCGGATAGTACGCGCTCCCCCACCCATAAGCCCCCGGGGAGTCGAGGCGGCCGGCGGGACCGACCTTCTCGGTCACCTCGAACCCGAGGCCGAACCCGAGGCGCCCCTCATCGTAGAGCGACCCGTCGAGGTTCGACGTCGCGAGCGCGACCGTCTTCGGCGAAAGCAGGCGGACGCCGTCCAGCTCGCCGCCGTTCAGGAGCATCTGGAGCAGGCGGCCGTAATCCGCCGCCGTCGAGAGGAGACCCGCACCGCCGGAGAAGCACTTCCGCGGCCCGTCGACGTACGCTCCCTGCCCGGCCGGGCCCGCTTCCGGGCCGCGCACGAGCGTCCCGGCTTCCGAGAGGCCGTAGACCGTCGCGAGGCGCGCGCGCTTGCCGGGAGGCAGGAAAAACGACGTGTCCGGCATCCCGAGCGGCCGGAAGATCCGCGTCGCGAAGAACGCGTCGAGACTCTGCCCCGATACGACTTCGACGACGCGCCCGAGGACGTCGGTCGAGAATCCGTAGACGAACCGCTCGCCCGGCTGCGCCTCGAACGGCAGCGTCGCGAGTCGGTCGACGAACGACGCGATCGTTTCGTCCTTGTCCGCGAGGTACCACCAGTACGCGTTCGCGGCCTTGTAGCGCTCCTCGAGCGCGCCCGAGCCGTAGGAGATCCCGGCCGTGTGCGTCATGAGGTCGCGGATCGTGATCGGGCGCATCGCGGGCACGACGTTGCCTTCCGCCCCCGCCGGCGCGTCCTTCGGCGGCGGGACGTACACCGTCGTCTTCGCGAACGAGGGGACGTACCGCGAGACCGGAGCGTCCAGCGTCAGGCGTCCCTCCTCGAAGAGCATCAGCGCCGCGACCGTCGTGACCGCCTTCGACATCGACGCGATCCGGAAGATCGTGTCCTTCCGCATCGAGAGCTTCCGCTCGACGTCTTGCCAGCCGACCGCCTCGAAATCGACGGCGCGGCCCGCGCGCGCGACGAAGACGACCGCGCCGGCGATCTTCTTCTCCGCCACCGCCTCGCGGAAGGCGGCGTCGACGCGCGCGAGTCGGTCGGGCGCGAGCCCGACCGACTCGGGTGGAGCCGCCGCGAGCCCCTGGGCCAGGGAGCGGCCCGCGAGGAGAGCGACGAGGAGGAGGGCCCGCATCACCGAGGCCCGCCGAGACCGTTCAGCGTGACGATCGCGGGAGCGTCGTCGCGGTCGCCGACGAGGGTGAGGACGAGGAAACGCTGCCCGTCCGGGGCCGCGGCGTACTGCGTGCGGAAGTCGGACATCGAGTTTGGGGGGATGCGCAGGGGAAAGAGCGCGCTGGGCGGGCCGATCTCGAGAGGCTTGCCACGGGCGAGCGTCGCCGCCATGAGCTTGCGGTCCCGCGAGACGAAGAAGATCTCGCGGCCGTCGCCCGAAAAGCGCGCCTGGTCGCCGCCCGCCGTCGAGACCTGCCACTTCGCGCCCGTCGGCGGGAACGTCTGGACGTAGACCTCGGCGCGGCCCGTCTCGTCCGACGCGTACGCGAAGAGCGTCCCGTCCGGAGAGATCCCGGGATGCGCGACGCTCGAAGTGGGCATCGAGAGGAGGACGGCCGGCTTGCGTTCGCCCTTCAGGGGCATCGTCCAGAGCTCGTTGCGCGGAGTCGTTCCGAAGGCCTCGAAGACGATCGACGCTCCGTCCTTCGTCAGGAACGCCACGTAGGCGTCGGTATTACCCTTGTAGAGGAGCTCGTCTCCGCCCGTTCCCGCGAGCGGCCGCCGGTAGATGCCCATCCGGCCGTCGCGGTTCGACGAGAAGTAGAGCCACTCCCCGTCCGGGGAGACGGTCGCCGAGGTCGCGTTCTTCGGCCCGAACGTGAGGCGCGACCATGCGTCCCGGGCGAGGTCCACCTGCCAGACGTCCGAGAACTCGGTCTTCGGGTCGACGAGGCCGAGGACGACGCGACGCCCGCCCGGCAGGAACTCGGGCTCCGAGAGCAGTGCGGGCTCGCCGAGCGTGCCGAGCGGCTTTCCCCCGCGGTCGAACGACGCGAGGCGGAGCTTCGGCTGCGCCCTCCGGCGGTAGACGAGCGTCCCGTCCGAGGCCGCGGCGTACGCAACCAGCCCGGTCCATCCCGACTCGCCCTCGGGAGACAGGCCGTCCGCGAGCGGGGCGGGGTCGCCGCGGGGCTTCAGCGTTGCGCCTTCGACGCGCTGTGCGAAGAGCGTGTCCTCGCGGATGTAGAGGAGCCGGCCGTCCGCGAAATCCGGCTTCCCGCGCGACTCGACGACGAGCGTTCCCTTCGGCGCGTCCAGCGATGCGCGGTAAATCCCGCTCTTCCCGGCTTCTTCGGACAGCGCGAGATAGACGAAGTTCTTCCCGTCCGGCAGGAACTTCGGCCAGCGGTGCGTGAAATCGCCCTTCGCGAACGCCGTGAGCGGCGTCGCCGTCCCGCCGGAGGCCGACACCCGGTGAAGGGGCTGCCGGATGTTCGGCACGAAGACGATGACGTTGTCCGCCGACCACGTCCCGCCGCGCCCGTCGGGCGCCGGACAGAGCGTGAGGACGGCGCCGCCCGACGCCGCGACGCGCATGAGACGTTCCTGAGAGAAGAACCCGATCGCGCTTCCGTCCGGCGACCAGAACGGGAAGCGCGCCCCCTCCGTGCCGGGGAGGACGCGGGCCTGGACCTGGTCGAGCGCGCGCACGTAGAGGCGCTCGACGCCCTTCTCGTCCGTCGCGTTGAAGGCGAGCTGCCGCCCGTCCGCCGAGAGCGCGAGTGAGGTGGAGAACGACGTGCCTTCCGGGGGCCGCAGCTCGAAGCGTATGACGGGGGCCGGCGCGTGCGGGGCGCGGGCGCGCAGCGCGAGCGCCCCCGCGGCGGCCGCGAACGCGGCCGCGAGCGCCCAGGGGAGGAAGACAGAGAGAAACTTCTTGCTCCCTCGCTCACGAACCGCTCGTTCCGCGCTTGCACCAGTGGGGCTTGGCGACCTGGGATTTTCTTCGAAGGTGAATGAGCCCGTAGCGGACGCGCGGGCGGAGCCCTGCTGCGGCGCCAGCGCCTCCTCTAGTTCCAGCCGCGCGTCCGCGATGTCGTGGAGGCGCTGCTTCGCCTCCCGCCTCAGGCACTTTCTAAGCAGATCTCTTATCTTCCCCGGGGTCTGCTGGGGCAGCGCCGCCCAGTCCGGCTCGCCCCTCAGGATCGCCGCGAGCGTGTCGCTGACCGTCTCCCCTTCGAACGCCTTCCTGCCGACGAGCATCTCGTAGAGCACGCACCCGAACGCCCAGACGTCCGTGCGCTTGTCGACCGGCTTTCCCCGCGCCTGCTCCGGCGACATGTACGCCGCCGTCCCGAGGATCACCCCCGCCGCCGTCCCGCGCGCCGTCAACGTCGGCGAGTACGAGATCGACGGGTTCGAGACGCTCGCTTCGCTCTCGAAGATCTTCGCGAGGCCGAAGTCCAGCAGCTTCACGCGCCCCTCGTTCGTGACCTTCACGTTTGCCGGCTTGAGGTCCCGGTGCACGATCCCCTTCTCGTGCGCCGCCTCCAGCGCCTCGGCGATCTGCCGCGCGAAGGAAAGAGATTCTTCGAGCGAAAGCGAGCCGGAAATGATGCGCGCGTCGAGGCCTTCGCCCTCGACGAGCTCCATGACGAGAAGGTGCCGCGTCGCTTGAGAGGATGAAGACGACGGCGAAGAGGGAGAACCGGGGATTTCTTCGAATGAGTAGATGGCGGCGATCCCGGGATGGTTGAGCGCGGCGAGGAGGCGCGCCTCCCTCTCGAACCGCTGTCTCCTCTCTTCACCTTCGAAGAACTCTTCCGGCAATACCTTGACCGCGACCTCTCTCGCGAGGCGCGTGTCCCGGGCCCGGTAGACCTCCCCCATCCCTCCCGCCCCGAGGGGCGAGAGGATCTCGTAGGGGCCGAGGCGAGTGCCCGCGTTGATCGTCATGTGGGGATGCCTCGAAGTATACGGAGCGCGGATGCGCGTCGGCCGCTCGCGGCCGCGCGCGTCAACCACGCAGGATCGCGGAGAGGTAGCTCGTGCCCGCGAGCGGCGGCACGCCGAGGTGCTCGGCGACCGACGCTCCGAGGTCCGCGAACGTCGCGCGCGTCCCGACGTCGGTGCCGGCGCGCACGCGCGGGCCCGCGGCCACCATCGGCACGTACTCGCGCGTGTGGTCCGTGGACACGTCGGACGGGTCGCCGCCGTGGTCCGCTGTGATCATGAGGACGTCGCCCTCGCGCAGACCGGCGAGGAGGGCCGGGACGAACGCGTCCATCTCCTCGAGGGCGCGCGCGTAGCCGTTCGGATCGTTGCGGTGCCCGAACTTCGTGTCGAAGTCGTTGAGGTTCGTGAACACGAAGTCGTCGTCCCCGGAAAGCGCCGCGACCGTCTTCTCGAGACCGTCGCGGTTCGACTCCGTGTGGACGGCCCGCGCGATGCCGCGTCCCGAGAAGAGATCCTCGATCTTCCCGATCCCGTAGACGCGCTTGCCCTCGGTCGCGAGCTCGTCGAGGAGCGTCGGGCCGTCCGGCGGGACCGTGTAGTCGTGCCTCCGGTGCGTTCGCGTGAAGGAGCCCGCCCTGCCGACGAACGGGCGCGCGATGACGCGCCCGACGCGATGCGGGCCGACGAGGATCCCGCGCGCGATCTCGCACCAGCGGTAGAGTGTGTCGATGGCGACGATCTCCTCGTGCGCCGCGATCTGGAAGACGGAGTCGCCCGACGTGTAGACGATCGGGCGGCCCGTCCGCATGTGCTCTTCACCGTATTGCTTGATGACCTCGGTTCCCGAGGCGGGCCGGTTGACGAGCACCTTCTTCCCCACCGCCTTCTCGAACGGCTCGACGACCTCGGGCGGGAATCCGTGCGGGTAGAGAGGAAATGCGACGGGGACGGTCAGCCCCATGAGCTCCCAATGACCGGTCGTCGAGTCCTTCCCCGCCGAGGCCTCGGCGAGGCGGCCGAATGCGCCCGACGGTTTGGGAAGCCCCGCGGGCGCTTCGGCGTACATCGTGTGGAGGAGCCCGAGCTTCGTGAGGTTCGGAAGGACGGGCCTCCCGTCGCGCATGATGTGCTGGAGGGTCCGCGCCCCGGCGTCGCCGAACGCCGCGGCATCCGGCGCCTCGCCGACGCCGAGGCCGTCGCAGACGATGACGATCGCCCGTCGCTTCATGCTTCTCCCCCGTTCCCAGGTCCGGCGCGGAGAGGGGTCAGGGAGAACCCGTGCCCGGGTTCTCCCTGGACATCACAGACCCGCGAGCTTCTGCTGCGCTTCGGCGCGCAGCGGCGAGTCCGGGAAGTCGGTCACGAGACGCTGGTAGAAGCTTTTTGCCTCGACGTTCTGCCCCGTCTTCTCGTAGAGCTTCGCGACCGTGTACACGAGGACGTCCTTCGGGAGCGGGGCGTCCGTCGAGTCGAGATACCTCTTGGCCGTTTCGAGGGCTTCCTTCGGGCGGCCGGCGGCCGACTCCGCGTCGAGCGCGGCGACCGCGGCGACGCCCCCGGCGACGGTCCCCTTCTCGCTCCGGGCGAATGCACGCGCGGCGTCGAGGTTCGCTCCCGTCGCGGCGGGTCCGCCCTCGAGACCGAGCAGGAGCACGGCCGCCGCGCGGCCGGGCGTCGAGGACGGGCTGTCCTTCACGAGGCCCTGGAGAGCCTTCTTCGCCGCGTCCGTCCGAGCCGCGGAGTCCTTGTAGGTCGTGACGCCCGGAGCCGGACTCGGGTCGGACGCGAGCGGGGCGTCGAATATCGCGAGCGTCTGGGAGAAGCGGGCGGCGGCGCGGTTGTTGCGCCACGTGAGGGTTCCCCAGATGCCGAGGACGACGGCGAGCGCGGCCGCGCCGAGCACGACCCAACGCGTCGTCTCGTTGCGGTGGCTCGAGACGTAGTCGCGTGCGTCCGTGAGGGCGTGCTGAAGCTGGTCGGTTCGGAGCTGAGCCTTCGTGAGTCTTGCCATGGCCCCCTAGCGCTTCTTCCGCCCGGCGGCCTTGCGAGCCCTGCGCTTCGGGGCGGCTTTCTTCGTCTTCTTCGCCGCCCTGCGGGCCGGCTTCCTCGCGGCCTTCTTTTTCGGCGCGGCCTTCTTTGCGGCTTTCCTCGTCGCGGCCTTCTTCTTCGCAGCCTTCTTTTTCGGCGCGGCCTTCTTTGCGGCTTTCCTCTTCGCGGCCTTCTTCTTGGGCGCGGCCTTCTTCTTGGGCGCGGCCTTCTTCGCCGGAGCGGCCTTTTTCGCCGGAGCGGCGGCCTTCGGGGCCACAGGCTTTGGAGCGGGCGGCTTCGGGGCGGGTGGCGCTGCCGGCTTCGGAGCGGGCGCCGCGGCGGGGGGCGCCGCGGGAGCCGCCGGTTTCGGTGCAGCGGCGGGAGCCGGAGTGGGAGCCGGCGCGGGCTTCGGAGCCGGGGCGAGGCCCATCGCCCTCAGGACCTGCTCGGCGTGATGCTCCGTGTCGACCTTGTCGAACACGTGCCTGATCCTCCCGTCCTTGCCGACGAGAAACGACTTGCGGAGCGGGCCGACGCCCCAGGCGGGATTCGGATTCTGACCCCACGCACCGTACTTCTCGTGGACGGAGTGGTCCGCGTCGGACAGGAGCTCGAAGGGCAGGTTGTACTTCGCCGCGAATGCGTTGTGCGACGCGGCGTCGTCGCGCGAGATGCCGACGACCTCGATCCCGGCATTCGTCAGGTCGGCCCAGAAGTCGCGCAGGCTGCAGGACTCGCGCGTGCAGCCCGGCGTGTCGTCCTTCGGATAGAAATAGATCAGAACGTCCCTCCGCCCCGCGAAATCGTGCAAAGAGATCGTCTTCCCGGAGCGCGCCATGAGAGTGAAATCGGGGGCCGTCGACCCGGCGGTCAGCGGCTGGGAAGCCTGGTTTTCTTCGGACATGAGCGCGATTCCTCCGGCGCCGGAGAATAGCAAAGTAAGCTAGTGGGCGTGGCGCCCGCGACAGCCCTTTCCCTGCACGCGGCCGATCCGACCGGAACGGGCGGCCTGCAGGGGGACCTGGCCGTTTTCGCCGCGCTCGGCGTGAGGTCCGCGTCCGTCGTCACCGCGGTTGCCGCGCGCTCCGGCCCCGCGGCCGGCGTCCTCCACGAGCTCCCCGTCGCGGCGGTGCGGGCGCAGCTCCAGGCCGTCCTGGAAGGGCCGATTCCGGCCGCCGTCAAAGTCGGCTTCGTCTCGAAAACACCCGTGGTGCGGCTCGTCGCGGCCGACCTCGTCCGCCGGGGCGTTCCGGCCGTGGTGGACCCCGTCCTCGTCTCTCGGACGGGCCCGCGCCTGCTGCCCGCACCCTCCTGGTCTGCCTTCCTCAAGGATCTCCTTCCGGCTGCGGCCATTGTGACGCCGAACCTCCCGGAAGCTTCTCTCCTCGCGCGGTTCCCGATCCGGGGCGAGGCGGACGCCAAGAGAGCCGCCCGCGCGATCCAGGCCCTCGGGCCGCGCGCGGTCCTCATCAAAGGCGGGCACGCGGAGGGTGAAGTGCTCGTCGACGGCCTCCTCGACGGAAGGACCTGGCGCGCCTTCGCGTCCCGCCGCATCGGGGAAGGCGCCGTCGCGGGTGCCGGGGACGCCCTCTCGGCGGCGATCGCGGCGCTCCTGGCTCGAGGCGAGACCCTGCCCGATGCCGTCGAGCACGCGCTCGCCTTCGTGCGAAGCGCGATCGCGGCGGCCACCGCATCCGGGGTCGGGGGCCGCCTGTCCTTCGACCTGCTCGCGCCGGGGCCGCCACGGGGCTAGTCTTCCGACGAAAGGAGGCCGCCATGCGAGGCCCGACTCTCCGGAAATTCGCCTGCTCCCTGGCCGTCTTCGTTGTTTTCTGTCTCGCCGCGGCCGATGCCCGTGCACAGGGCGTCACCCTCTATCGTGACCGCGACCTGAGCGGCCCGAGCCAGACTTTCTACGACGACGTCCCCGACCTCAAGTACACGCAGTTCGGGAGCCGTCGGGCGAGCTCGATCGCCGTGCCGCCGGGCTGCGACGCGGTGCTCTACGAGCATCCCTACTATCGCGGGCGCTCGACCACCTTCCACGCCGACGACAACAACCTGAAGAACACGAACGTCGGCGAAGACACCGTCTCCTCGATGAGGGTGAAGTGCCGCGGAAACGACCGGGGCCGGAACACGGAGCGCGAACCGGATCGGCCGCATCACGGAGGCTCCGGCGAAGGCTGGGGGCACTGGGAGTCCGGCCAGCGCGGAGCGATTCTCTATCGCGACCGCGACGGAGAAGGTCCGCGCGCGTTCTTCAACCGCGACGTCTCCGACCTCGACCGCACGAGGTTCGGTTCCCGGATGGCAAGCTCGATCGACGTGTCGCCCGGCTGTCTCGTCACCCTTTACGAGCTTCCGGGCTTCCGCGGCCGACGGACGGAATTCCGCGAGCGCGACAACAACCTCAAGAACACGGCCGTCGGCGAGGACACCGTGTCCTCGCTCAGGATCCGCTGCAAGTGACCCGATCGCGCGGGGCCGCTCAGGCGACGAGCCGGTAGCGGTCCCGCGTCACCTCCGCCCGCTTCTCGACGCGCCCCGTGTCCTCGAGGTACATGAGAAAGCCGAGGATTTCGCTGTATGCGAGGAAGACATTGAGCGTCTTCACGCGCGGGAAGATCGTGACGACGAGGTCGCGGACGGTCGCGGGCGCCTTCGCGAGCTCGCGGAGGATCTGGTCGACCCGCAGCCGATAGCGGCGGTCGAGCCGGCCCTTGTGAGCGTGCCAGTCCGGGATCGGCGACCCGTGTCCCGTGAGGAGGGTCTCGCCGGCGTTCGTCCGTCCGATCTCCTCGAGCGTCCGGAAGTAGCTCGTGACGCTCCGGAACGGCCGGCCCGGCTCCAGGGGATCCTCGTCCACGACCGCGTTGGGCGTGATCTCCTTGAGGACGGTGTCGCCCGTGAAGAGGACGCCTGCCTCGGGCACCTCGAACGTGAGACTGCCCGGCGTGTGGCCGGGCGTCGACCGGACGCGGACGCTCCATCCGTCGCCGGCCAGGGTCTCCCCGCCCCTCAGCTCGTCCCACGCCTCGAGGGGCTTCGCGAAGCGGTCGACGGCGGCGACCGACGCCATCACGGCGAAGCGCGTCCCGAAACCGAAGCCGGAGCGGGCCATGTCGTCGAGGAGCAGCTTCGGGTGCCGCTCCTGACGGAAGTTGTGGCGATCGAGGACGCCGCCGAAGATCTCCGCGCCCGACGCCTCGGCGACCTTCGCCGCGAGTCCGTAGTGGTCATGGTGCCCGTGTGTCAGGAGGATCCGCTCGACGTCGGCAACGGCGAGGCCGTGGCGCGCGAGGCCCGCCGACAGCGCCTCCCACGCGTCGTCCGTCAGCGGCCCGGAATCGACGAGCGTGATCGGATGGCGGAGGATCACGTGAACGTTCACGGGACCGACGGGGAAGGGAGTCGGAAGAGGAAGAGTTTCTATGAATGATGAAGAGAGCCGACGTCTCGGCGCGCCGGTACGCACCCGCTCGACGGGGGCACCGCGGCGCGCCTCAGCGCCCATGACCATTCGAAGAAATCCCCTCTTCCTCTTTTTCTTTCTTCTTTCTCTCGTCTGTTCCGCGCCTCACGCCCAGAGATCGTAGGGATAGCCGCCCGCTTCGTAGACCCGGTCGCTGATCGAGGTGCAGTCGGCGTCGCGGTTCTTGTCGAGCGCCTTGAGGTTGCCGACCATGCGGTGGCGGGCCTCGTTGCAGAACCAGCGGGCGATCTCGACCTCCCCGGCCGCCTTCTCCTCGCCCTTCTTCTCGATCGACGCCGTGACGCGTGAGAGCGTCGCGATCTGGGCGTAAAGGTCGATCAGGACGTCCGCGAGGCGCTCCTGCTGGTACTCGCGGTCTACGACCTTCTTGCCGTGCTTGCGCAGGATCGTCTCGCACGCGTTCGCGAAGATGCCGCAGTACCGGCCGACCTGGTCGGCCTCGGGCGCGAGCGACGGGTGGACCTTCGTGAGCTTGTCGTGCGTGATGACGCCCTTCAGGCGCTTGTGCGCGTATTCCGTGAGGATCCCGCGCTGGGCGAGGGGGCTCTTGAGCGCGCTCTGGACCTCCTTGAGCGAGTCGCCGAGCTCCTTCATGCCCGAGAGCGCGATGAGGAGGCGGAGGATCTCGTTCGTGCCCTCGAAGATCATGTTGATCCGGCTGTCGCGGAGGGCGCGCCCGTACGGATACTCGTTCATGAAGCCGTTGCCGCCCGCGATCTGCAGCCCGTCGTTGATGTTCTGCCAGAGCACCTCGGTGCCGAACACCTTGCAGCACGCCCCCTCGAGCGAGTAGTCGCCGACGTGGCGGTCGACGAGGCTCGCCGTCAGGTAGACCATCGACTCGAGGACGTACGTCGTCGCGGTCATCCGGGCGATCTTGTGGCGGATCATCTCGAAGTCCGCGATGCGCGCCTTGAATTGCTTGCGCTGCGTCGCGTGGTCCACCGCGAGCTTGATCATCATCTTCGACCCGCCGACCGAGCCCGCGCCGAGCGACGTGCGCCCCGTGTTGAGCGTCTCGAGGGCGATCTTGAAGCCGTGGCCCTTGCCGCCGATCAGGTTCGCGGCCGGGATGCGGCAGTTCTCGAAAACGATCTGGCACGTCGAGGACGCGCAGAGGCCGAGCTTCTTCTCCTCGGCGCCGCGCGCCAGGCCAGGGAGCGTCCCGTCCGGGTTCGTGACGACCGCGAAGCAGCAGATCTCCTTGTGGCCCTCCGAACCGCCCGAGGGCACGCGCGCAAAAACGGAGAAATAGGTCGCGAATCCGCCGTTCGAGATCCACTGTTTCGTGCCGTTCAGGACGTACGTGTCGGTGGCGGCGTCGTACTCGGCCGTCGTCCGGAGCGAGCCGGCGTCCGAGCCCGCCTCGGGTTCCGTCAGGCAGAACGCCGCGACGAGCCTGCCCGTCGCGAGTTCCGGCAGCCACTTCTTCTTCTGCTCCTCGGTTCCGAAGAGGACGAGAGGTTTGCACCCGATGGAGAGGTGAGCCCCCACCACGATCGAGGCCGAGGCGTCGAGGGGCGCGACCTTCTCCGTCATCCGGCAGTAGGCGGCCGAGCTGAAGCCGCTGCCCCCGTACTCCTCCGGGATCGTCATCCCGAGGACCCCGAGCTCGCCCATGGCTTTGACGGCCTCGCGCGGAAAGTGGTGCTCGGCGTCCATCTTCTCGGAGTCGAGATGGGCCGCGTCGAATTCGGCGTAGGCGTCCGCGAACGCCTCGACCGTCTCCTTCACGTCGGCCGGGATCTCCGGGTACGGGAAGACGAGGTCCTCCGCGATGTTTCCCTGGAAGAGCGTCTTGAGGAACGACTCGACATCGGTCGTGGTCTCGGGTTTGGCGATCGTCTCGTCTTTGACTGTGGACATTTCGGCTCCCCTCATTCGAAGAACTTCTTTCCGGTCCTCGCCATCGCCAGGAGCATCGGCGCCGGGGCGAACCGGCCGCCCTGGTCCTTCACGAGCCTCTGGAGGCCCTCGACGACGGCCTTCGGACCCAGCGCGTCCGCGTGCGCGCACAGGCCTCCGCGAAACGGCGGAAAACCGGTTCCGAAGATCATCGCGAGGTCCAGTTTTGCGGGGCTCGGGACGACGCCCTCGGCGAGGCAGTACGCCGCCTCGTTGATCATCGGGAGGATCAGACGCTCCTGGATTTCGGAGGGGGAAAGGGAAGATTTCCGAGAAGGTGAAAAGAGGCCGAGGTCGCGATAGGCCTCGGGATCGGGGTCGCCCCTCCTCTCACTTTCATAGAAATAGAAACCCTTCTTCGCTTTTCGCCCGATTCGTCCGTTTTCCACGAGCTTCTCGAGCGCCGGGTCGGCGGGCATGCGGTCCGGCCACGTCTTCGAGAGCGTCTCGGAGGCTTTCCATGCCACGTCGATCCCGACGTCGTCGAGAAGCTCGATCGGGCCGACGGGCATCCCGAACGCGCGCATGGCCTTGTCGATCACCGTGAAGTCGACCCCCTCGAGGACGAGGCGCGCGGCCTCCGCGATGTAGGGCCCGAGGATCCGGTTCACGAGGAAACCCGGAGAGTCCTTCACGACGACCGGCGTCTTCCCCATCCTCTTCGCGAGGTCGAAGATCGTCGCCGTGACCTCGGGATCGGTCTTCTTCCCGTAGATGACCTCGACGAGCGGCATCTTGTAGACCGGGTTGAAGAAGTGCATGCCGACGACGCGCTCGGGATGCACGGCGTTCGCGGCGATGTCCGTGATCGGGAGCGTGGACGTGTTCGACGCGAAGATTGCGCTGGCCGGGACGACCTTCTCCCACTCGGCGAGGACGGCGTGCTTGACCGCCATCTTCTCGAGGACCGCCTCGATCGTGATGTCGCACGTCTCGAAGCCCGCGTAGTCGAGCGAGCCGCCGAGGAGCGCCATCTTCCCGGCAAACTGGGCGCGCGTCATCCGGCGCTTCCTGACCTTCTCCTTCCAGATCCGCGCCGCCTGCGCATACCCGAGCGCGAGCGCCTCGGGCTTGATGTCCTTCATCCGCACCGGGAGGCCCTTGTCGGCCGCGAGCTGCGCGATGCCGCCGCCCATGACGCCGGCTCCGAGGACGCCGACGCGCGCGATCTTCCGCGGCCTCACGGCGGAGGCGCCGAGCGCCTCGACGCCGGTCTCCTTCTTGACCTCCTCCATCCGGAAGAAGAGGCCCACGAGATTCCGCATCGTCGGGGTCCCGATGAGCGTCCCGATCCCCTCCTCCTCGTAGCCGAGGGCCGTCTGGAACGGCGCCCCGAAGCCCTTCTCGACGACGGCGAGCGCCGCGAGCGGCGCCGGGTAATGGCCCTTCGTTTCCTTCATCACGGAAGCGCGGGCCTTCGAAAAGACGACGCCCTTCGCCGGACCCTCGAGGATGCGCTCGGCGAGTGAAGCCACCCGTACGCGCACGGGACCGCCGCCCGGCCCCGCGTTCGAGCGCTTCTTCGCCCCGATCTTCTTCCGGGCGTAGCCCTTCGCGACCTCCTCGAGAAGCACGGCCGGGACGACCTCGTCCACAACACCGGCCTTCCTCGCCCGCTTCGCGTCGAGCACCTTGCCCGCCAGAATGATGTCGAGCGCGCCCGCGAGACCGATCATCCGCGGCAGGCGCGTCGTGCCGCCCCATGCCGGCAGGATCCCGAGCTTGATCTCCGGCAGGCCGATCTGCGTCTTTGGCGAGTCGGACGCGAGGCGCCAGTCCATCGAGAGGACGGTCTCGCAGCCCCCGCCCACGCAGGCGCCCTCGATGGCGGCGACCGTCGTGAAGGGCAGGTTCGCGAGCTTGTTGAACGTGCGGTGCCCGCCCCGGATCATCTCGGGGTCCGAGCCCGCGTCGGCGGTCGCGATCTCGTTCACGTCGGCACCGGCGATGAAAATTCCCGGCTTTCGGGAGATGAGGACGAGCGCCTTGACGTCCGTCCGCGCGGCGAGGCCGTCGAGGACGCGTTCGAGCTCGTGCATGACGGGCCGCGAGTACTTGTTGACCTTCTCGCCCGGCGTGTCGAACTCGAGGACCGCGAGGCCGTCGGCCTCGACCGTGAGACGGAAGGCGGACGCGCCAGGAGTCGTCTTCGCAGGGGCGTCGGCGCTTATTTCTTCGAGTGTGATGGGCACGGCTGCGTTCCGCGGCGGGCTTCCTCGTGCGGCCACGAGTCCGCCCCCGCCGCGATCCCCTTTCTAAGAACTCTTTCCGAGAAACATCTCCCTACGTGCTCTCCAGAATGATCGAAGCCCCCTGACCGCCTCCGACGCACAGAGTCGCGAGGCCGTGGCGGACATTTCGCCGCTGCATCTCGAGCAGGAGCGTCAGAACGAGGCGGGTGCCCGTGCAGCCCACGGGGTGTCCGAGGGCGATGGCTCCGCCGTTCACGTTCAGGATGTCCTCCGGAATCTCCCCGAGCTCGCTCGAGGCGGCGAACGCCTTGAGGTTCGCGAGGACCTGCGCCGCGAACGCCTCGTTCATCTCGACGAGGCCCATGTCCCTCATCGAGAGGCCGGCCCTCTTCAGGGCGAGGGGCGTCGAGCGCGCCGGCCCGAGGCCCATGCGCTCGGGCTCGAGCCCCGCGAATCCCCAGCTCTCGACGCGGCCGATCGGCTTCAGGCCGTGCTTCTGGACGAAATCCTCCGACGCGACGACGACCGCCGCGCCGCCGTCCGTGATCTGCGACGAGTTGCCGGCCGTGACCGTGCCGTAGCGACGGTCGAACACGGGCTTGAGCTTCGCGAGCGCCTCCATGGTCTGGTTCTCGCGGACTCCGTTGTCGAACGTGAGGACGCGGTCGTAGTCCGGCGGGACCGGGACCGGCACGATCTCGAGAGCGAGCTTCGCGCGCGCCTCGGCCGCCCGCTGGTGCGAGCGGAGTGCGAAGCGGTCCTGCTCGTCGCGCGTGATGTGGTCTTCCTTGGCGAGGATCTCCGCCGTGTCGCCCATCCCGAGGTCGCAGACGGGGTCGTTCAGCCCCTGCTTGAGGCCGATCACGGGATTCAGGAGGTCCTTCCACGGCATTCCGGCGAGTGCGCCGACGCGCTGGCCGGCCGTCTTCGCCATCCCCGCCTTCGCGAACACGCCCTTGACGCTGTCGCGGTACAGAAACGGGATCTGCGTCATGTTCTCGACGCCGCCCGCGAGGACGACGTCCGCCTCGCCGGTCGCGATGAGCCGCGCCGCCTCGACGACCGATTCGATGCCGGACGCGCAGTTGCGCGAGACCGAGTGGGCGGGCCGCTCCTTCGGAACTCCCGCGCGGAGGGCGATGATGCGGGCGATGTTCGCGGCGTCGACCGGCGTCGCGATGTTTCCGAAGATCGACTGGTCGACGGCCGCCGGCTCGATGCCCGAGCGGGCCATCGCCTCGACGGCCGCGGTGCGGCCGAGGTCGACCGCCGAGACGGCCGTGAAGTCCGTGCCCATACGCGCGAACGGCGTCCGCGCGCCGTTGAGGATGAAAGCGGCTTTGCTCACCTGGGATTGCTCCTCTGCCTCCTGGCTGTCCTCTGTCTTCGCGTACCACTGTTCGCGGCTTCGCCGCGTCCTTCGAATGGAGAAGAGGGGGGGAGGGACGCGCCTTCGGCGCGTGCTTCGAGGGGGGAATGCCTCGCGCGCGGCTGCCCGGACGTCCCTCGATTCGCGACGGCCCTTCCCGCCGCCCTCTTCACCTTCAAAGGAATCTTCGTCTTCTCATTCTCCGAGAATCCACCGAGCAGCGTTCCCACGAGTTGCTTCGCGTCCGCGCTCGGCTTCTTGTCCCCCGAGAGCAACCACTCCGAGAGGATCTCGTCCGCGGCGCCGAAGAGGATCCGCACGGCGAGACGCGGGTCGAGGTCCCTGCGGAACTCGCCGCGCGCGATGCCGTCGCGCAGGACGTCGCCGAGGAGGCGGAAGTGCTCGACGAGCTTGCTCCGCGAGAAGCGCTCGACGAGCCGCGCGCTCCGGCGCAGCTCGATCTGGAAGACGGACGCGAGGTCACGGTCGGAGCCGATGAACTGGAGGTGAAGATCGACGAGCCCCGCGAGGCGCTCGGCCGCGGGCGCGCCGGAGCGCACGATCGTGCGCCCCTTCTCGAGGACGTCGTCCATCGACTCGTCGAAGACGACGCCGAGGAGGTCCTCCTTGTTTCGGAAATAGAGGTAGACCGTGCCCTCCGCGACCTTCGCGTCCGCGGCGATGTCCGCGATGCGCGCCTCGTGGAACCCGCGCCGTCCGAACGTTCGGATCGCGGCGTCCAGGATCCGGCGGCGCTTCCCGGGATCGGCTCCCGGCGTCGGCCTCTCCACGGCCGCGAGCGCGGCGACCTCCGTTCCGGTGCCCTCCCGGCCGGATGAATGAGCCATCATTCAGTAGACTATTCACCCGGCGCCAGGGTGTCAAGGGCCTGGCGCCTGCTCCCGGGACTACTCCTGGAAGAGGGTGAGCGTCTCCTGCTGAGGCGCCCATTCGATCGTCGCGACGCCGTTCGAGATGAGCGTGCCCGCCTCGCCCGCGAGGATCTCCGGGATGTCCCCGAGAGCGCCGATCGCGGCCGTCTTCCCCGTGCGCGCGGCGAAGTCGCGCGCCGCCTCGACCTTCGGCCCCATCGAGCCCGACGCGAAGTCGAAGCGTCCGATCGCCGCCGGCGACGCGCGGCGGACGGCCTTCGCCGCCGGCGTGCCCCAGCCGACGGACACCGCCGAGACGTCCGTCGCCATGATGAAGTAGTCGGCGTCGAGGTGCTGGGCGAGCAGCGACGCGACGCGGTCCTTGTCGATGACGCACTCGACGCCGTGGAGCTTGCCGTCCTCGCCGTACACGGTCGGGATGCCGCCCCCTCCCCCGCAGATGACGATCGTCCCCCTCTCGAGGAGCCACTTGACCGGCCGGATCTCGAAGATCCGCTTCGGCTGCGGCGACGCGACGACCCGCCGCCAACTTTGACCGTCCCGCCCGACGGACCAGCCGCGCTCCTTCGCGAGACGGCCCGCCTCTTCCTCGGAGTAGAGGGGCCCGATCGGCTTGCTCGGGTTGCGGAAGGCGGGGTCTGCCGGGTCCACCTCGACCATCGTGAGAAGCGTCGCGAACGGCTTCTCGAACGGGAGGAGGTTCCCGAGCTCCTGCTCGATCATGTACCCGATCATCCCCTCCGTCTGCGCCCCGAGGACGTCGAGCGGGAAATGCGCCGCGTCGAGCCCCGATTCGGACTGGAGGGCGAGAAGGCCCACCTGCGGGCCGTTCCCGTGCGAGATCACGAGCTCGTGATCCCGCGCGACGGGCGCGAGCGCGTCGGCGGCCCGGCGTACGTTCGCGCGCTGGTTCTCCGCGGTCATGGGCTCCCCGCGGCGCAGCAGCGCATTCCCCCCGAGAGCGACGACGACGCGCATCCGTTCCGTCCCGCGGCCAGTCTACGCGCCGACCCCCGCGTACATCTCGTCGATCAGGTGCTTGTAGTGCTGGTCGACGACGCGCCTCTTGACCTTGAGCGTCGGCGTGAGCTCTCCGCTCTCGATCGTCAGGTCCTGCGGGACGACGGCGAAGCGGTGGACGAGCTGCTCGTGGGCCTTGCCGTCGTTCCAGCGGTCGATCGCGGACTGGAAGAGCGCGACGACGCGCGGCTCCTTCACGAGCTGCTCCATCGGCCGGCCGCCGAGGCCGTTCGACTCCGCCCACGCCGCGAGCTTCTCGAAGTTCGGGATGATGAGGCACGAGAGGAACTTCCGCTTGTCGCCGATGATGACCGGGAGCGAGATGAAGTCCTGACTCTTCAGGAAGCTCTCGATCGGCGCCGGAGCAATGTTCTTGCCGTTCGAGTTGACGAGGATCTCCTTCTTGCGGTCCGTGATCGCGAGGAACCCGTCCGCGTCGATGACGCCGATGTCGCCCGTGTGGAACCAGCCCTCCGGGTCGATCGCCTCGGCCGTCTCCTTCGGCTTGTTGTAGTAGCCCTTCATGACGTGGGGCCCGCGCGTGAGAATCTCGCCGTCGGGAGCAATCCGGCATTCCACGCCCGGCAGGATCTTCCCGACCGCTCCGAGGCGCCAGGCGGACGGGCAATTCACGGCGATGACGGGGCTCGTCTCCGTCAGACCGTAGCCCTCGTACACTTCGACGCCGACGGCCCAGAAGAACTCCGCGAGCTCCTTCGCGAGCGGCGCCCCGCCGGAAACCGCGTACCGGAACCGCGTCCCGAGCGCCGCCCGCACCTTGCGGTACACGAGGCGCTCGAACACGAAGTGCTGTAGCGCGAGGGCAAAGTCCGGCGTCTGCTTCTTCGATTTCAGCGCGACGACCTTCTTGCCCACCTCGATCGCGCGTTGGAAGAGCTTCTGCTTGCCGGGGGACGACTTCGCGAGGTTTTCCTGGACGCGCGCATAGATCTTCTCGTAGACGCGCGGGACCGCCCCGAAAAGGTGCGGGTTCACCTCTCCCATGTTGTCGCGGAGCTTGTCGATCGACTCGGCGTAGGCGATCGTCGCCGCCCGGTGGTAGAAGCAGTACTCGAGCATCCTCTCGAAGACGTGCGCGAGCGGGAGGAATGAGAGCGCGACGCCGGTGGAGTCGAACGGCAGGATCGAGCAGCCCGCGACGACGTTCGAGACGAAGTTCTGCTGCGTGAGCATCGCGCCCTTCGGCTCGCCCGTTGTTCCGGAGGTGTAGATGAACGTCGCGAGGTCGTCCGGGGTGCGCGCGTCGGCCCGCTTCTCGAACGCGGCGGGGTCGGCGGCATACGCCGCCCGGCCCTTCTCCAGCACGTCGGAGAACGGCTCGACGCCCGGCAGCGCCGACGCCTCGAACCCGACGACGTGCCGGAGCGCCGCCTTGACCTCCGGGGAATCGTCGCGCGCCTTGAGCACCTTCTTCGCCTGCTCGTCGCCCGACGCGAACGCAACCGTCGCGCCGGAGTCCTTCAGGAGGTAGGCGACCTGTTCTGCAACCATCGTCGGAAAGACCGGCACGAGGACGGCGCCGTAGCACTGGCAGGCGAAGTCGACGATCGCCCACTCGGGCCGGTTCTCGGAGAGAAGCGCGACGCGCCCTCCCTGCTTGACCCCGAGCCCGTCGAGCGCGCCCGCGACGGCCTTGACGCTGTCCATGAACTGGGCGGTCGAGATGGGAGTCCACGTTCCGGACTTCTTCGCGAGGAGCAAATCGGGCTTCGGAGTCTTCTCGAGGTTCCTGAAGATGTCGACCAATGTGCGGGGCGTCATGACGCGTGCCCTCCGAAATGTGTTGCCGGGATCCCGGATTATAGTGATCCCGCCGTGGCGCTCGCGCTTTCGTTGTTGTCCGTGTTTACGCTCGCCGGCCTCGGACTCTCCGTCTGGTCGGGCTGGGCGCTCTCACACGGGCTCGGCGGCCTGCCCGCCGCCCGGCACATCGCCGTCGCGATTCCGACCGTTCTCTTCTCCCTCTTCACGCAATCGATGGTCCTGTTCTTCTTCATCGGCACCGGAAAACTCCTCAAGGAAGCGGCCGCGAGGAGGCCGGACGACGAGGGACGCGCCTACATCCTGAGGCGTGTCAGGGAGTTCAAGGTGAGAACGTCGGCTCTCGCGACCCTCGCCCCTCTCTCGGCACTCGCTGCCGGCCTCCTCGGAGCGGGCGCCCACACGGGCGCAACCCCGGCGTGGCTTCACCTCTGGTCTGCGGTCCTCGCCATCCTTCTCCACATCCGCGCGTTCGGTCGCGAGGTCGTCGCGATGGCCGAGACGAACCAGCTCATGGACGAGGCGGCGACGCTCATCCCCCCGGCCGCGGACGGTGCAGGCGCGTGAAGGTCGCCCTCGTCACGGGCGGCGCGAAGCGGCTCGGCTTCGAGTTCGCGAAGGCGCTGGCGGACGCAGGCTATTCGATCGCATTCACGTACCGCACGAGCCGAGCCGAAGCGGAGGCCGCAAGAGAGATCCTTCTTAGAAGGAAAGAGGGAATCCGCGCCGAGGCATTCCGCGCCGACTTCGCCGTTGACGGCGCGCCGATCAAACTATTCGAAGAAATCTTCTCTTCTCCCCTCTTTTCTTCCTCTCCTTCCTCTCCTTCCTCTCCTTCCTCTTCTTCTTCCTCTTCCTCTTCCGACTCCGATTCTCCCCGCCTCGACGCCCTCGTCCACGCCGCCTCGCCCTGGATTCCGAAGCCGGTCGCGGCGGTCACGCTCCAGGACTGGGAGGCCGTTTTCCGCGCCGGGCCGCGCGCCGCGTTCTTCCTGGCCCAGGCGGCCGCGCCCGAGCTCGCGCGCGCGTCGGGTTCGATCCTGTTCGTCTCGGACGTGGCGGCGACACAGGCGTGGCCGACGCACGTGCCGCACGCGGCGGCGAAAGCGGCGATCAACGCCCTCGTCCGCAACCTGGCCGTCGCGCTCGGCCCGCGCGTGCGCGTCAACGCGATCGCGCCGGGCGTCGTGATGCCACCCGCGGACATGAGCCCCGAGGCCGTGGCGGCGCTCGTCGGGAAGACGCCGCTCGGCAGGCCGGTCGCCGTTGCCGACCTGATGGCCATGGCCGTCGCGATTCTCGAGAACCGCTCCATGACCGGCCAGGTCGTCACGGTCGACGCCGGCAGGTCGATCGTCTAGCGGGGCGCCCGGCTGGTCGCCTCGAACTCCTTCGCCTCCTCCCGCAGCCGTGCGGCGAAGTCCTTCGCGTAGCAGAGGCGCTCGCGCGCGAGACGGCGCCCCGCCTCCGTCACGAAACGCGCCACGTTCATCTTTGCCGCGATCTCGTCGGCCATCTCCGTGAGCGTCATGCGCTCGCGGGAGCCCGAAACGAGGATCTGCGTCACGCCGTACGCGCCGACGGTCTCGAGGAGCATCGCGTCGTGGACGATCCTCTCCTCCAGGCTTCGCGGCCCTAATTCGACCCGGGAAAGAGAAAGAGAAAGAGAGGAGATTTCTTCGAATGGAATACGGAGGGAGCGCAGGAGCAGAGACTCGCGGCCCTCCGGCGTGATACGGCGAGCCGAAGGAAGTCCCGCGAAGGCGGCGAGAAGAAACAGCCGGCCCGGATCGAACCCCGGGCGTTCCGCAGCCCCGCCCTCCCCCTCTTCACCTCCTAAGAGATTCTCCGAAATCCGAATCCTCCTCTCGACGAAGCCGAAGTTCGTCACGCCGTCGAGGCCGACGGAAAGCGGCCTCACGAAGTCGAGAATCCGCGCCTTCGCGTCGGCGTCGAGAGCGAGCGGCATGGCATGATCATAAGGAGCCGACGAGGAGGACCCGTGAGACGCCGCTTCCCGCGCCCGTTCACCGCCTGCGCCGCCGTCCTCCTCTTCGCCTCCGCCTGCGGGCCGGGAGCGCCGAAGGAATCCCAGAGGCCGCCGGGCCCGCCCTTCACGGTCGCCCTCCTGACCCCCGGCCCGATCTCGGACGCCGGATGGAACGCGGGCGCGTACGACGGGCTCAAGGCGATCGAGAAGGAGCTCGGCGCCGGCATCTCGCACGTGCAGGTCAAGTCGCCGTCGGAATTCGAGGAGCAGTTCCGCGCCTACGCGGCGAAGGGCACGAGTCTCGTGTTCGGGCACGGCTTCGAGTTCCAGGACGCCGCCGCGCGCGTCGCGAAGGAGTACCCGAAGACCGTGTTCGTGACGACTTCCGGGTCGCGTACCGCGCCGAATCTCGCGCCGATCGTCTTCGAGCTCGAGCAGGCGGCGTACCTGTGCGGCCTCACGGCCGGGCGGATGACGAAGACGGGCAAGGCGGGCATGGTGGGGGGCGTCGAGCTGCCCTCCATCAAGTCCACGTTCCTCGCGTTCGAGGGCGGCTTCAAGGCGGCCGATCCCGCCGGCACGGCGACGTCCGTCTTCACGGGGTCGTTCGAGGACGTCGCCGGGGCCAAGGCCGCCTCTCTCGCCCTCGCGGACCGTGGCGCGGACTTCCTCTTCCAGAACGCCGACGCCGCGGCGCTCGGTGTCTTCAAGGCCGCCGAGGAGCGCAAGATCGGGGCCTTCGGCACGAACAAGGACCAGAACGCGCTCTCCCCCGCGATCCTCGCCTCCGCGGTGATCGACATGCCCCGCGCGTTCGTCGAGACGGCAAAGCGCGTCAGGAACGGGACCTTCGACGGCCAGCCGCTTCGCTACGGCCTCGCGAGCGGGGTCGTCGCCTTCGTGATCTCTCCGGCGGCGAAGATCCCGCAGGCAGTGCGCGACGAGCTCAAATCCGCGGAAGCGAAGATCCGCGCGGGGACGCTCGTCGTGCCGAGAGGGAACTTCTGACGGCAGGACGAAGATTCTGCGGCGGCGCTGCGCGCCGCCGGGGGGCGCGCCCGGGCGCCCGCCTGCGGCGCGCCGTTTCTTAGAAAGGTGAATCAGCGAAGTGGCGGGTCTCGGCTTCGGCGGTTCCGGCGCGCCGCCGCCTCTTCCACCTCCTGAGAAATCCCCCTCTTTCTCTCTCTCCCCATCCCGGCTCTCGAACTGAGAGCCATCTCGAAGCGCTTCGGCGAGACGCAGGCTCTCTCCGAGGCGAGCCTCGTCGTCCTGCCCGGCGAGATCCACGCGCTCCTCGGCGAGAACGGCGCGGGCAAGTCCACGCTCGTCTCGATCGCCGCGGGGCGGCTCAAGGCCGACGCGGGCGAGGTCCGCCTCGACGGGCGGACCGTTCGCTTCCGTCGCGCGCGGGACGCCCGGGACGCGGGCCTCGCCCTGGTCCCCCAGCACGACCTTCTCGTCGGAGCCGCGAGCGTCGCGGACAATCTCGCGCTCCTCGACCGGCGCGCGCGCTTCTTCGAGACCGCGCGCGTGCGGCGGGCCCGCGTCAGACGGCTCACGAAGACGTTCGGCCTCGTCCTCGGGGACGCGGACGAGCGCGCGGACGGCCTCCCGGTCGGGACGCGGCAGCGCATCGAGATCGCCGGTGCACTCGCGGGAGAGCCCCGCGTTCTCATCCTCGACGAGCCCACGGCGGTCCTCTCGCCGGACGAGACCGCCGTTCTCTTCACGGCCCTGCGAAACAGTGCGGAGGCCGGTGCCGCGATCGTCCTCATCACCCACCGACTCGCCGAGGTCTTCGCCGGAGCCGACCGCCTCACGCTCCTGTCGCGCGGGAGGACCGTCAGGACATGCCGGACGGACGAGACGACGGCCGCCGAGATCGGCGGTCTGCTGATCGCGGGTTCCGGGCAGGACGCAAGACAGCGAGAGAAAGAAGAAGAAGAGAAGATCTTCTTAGAAGGTGAAGAGAGCGGAGGCGCGCGCGTGCCACTCGAATCTCGCCCCGGCCTCGCGGCGCGTGGAGGCGAAACACACCCTTCTAAGCAAGCGGCGCGAAGCGCCGCATTTCCCGGTCCCCCATTCACCTTCGAAGAAGAGCGCCCTGACCAGAACCTCGAAGTCCGCAACTTCAGGCCGGCCGGTACACCTCCGAAGCAAGAACTTCTTTCTCTGTCCCTCTCCCCCGGCGAGCTCCTCGTCCTCCTCGCGATCGACGGCAACGGCGCCGACACGATCGCAACGGCGATCGCGGGCCTCGCGCCGTTCACCGGGGAGGTGCGCGTCGGCGGCGCCGCGCTTTCGCCCGCCGGCGACCCGCTCGCGTTCCGCGCCGCGGGCGGCGCGTTCGTGCCCGCGGACCGGCGCGAGGAAGGGCTCGTCCTCGACCTCGATCTCGCCGAGAACCTCGCGCTGCCCCGGCCCCCGGGGCGCCTGCTCCTCGATCGCGCGGCGATGCGCGAGAACGCCCGGGCGCGCCTCGTCGCGTTCGCCGTGCGCGCGCCTTCGCCGTCGATCCGCGCGGGCGCGCTCTCGGGCGGGAACCAGCAGAAGCTCGTCCTTGCGCGCGAGCTCGCCGGCTCGCCGCGGCTCGTCGTCGCGATCCACCCGACGCGCGGCCTGGACCTCGCGGCGTCCGCGGCCGTGCGTGCGCGCCTCGCCGCGGCGTGTGCCGCCGGCGCGTCGGCCCTCGTCGCGACATCCGATCCCGACGAGGCCTTCCTTTACGGGGGCACCGTGCGCGTCGTGAACCGCGGAAGCGTCTCGGTCGACGTCCCGCCCCGAATGCCTCCGGCGGCTCTCGGCCGGCTCATGGCGGGGCTCCCCGCGTGAGAGTGCCCCGCCGCGCTCTCGTTCCGCTCGCGGCGGCCGGGACGGCGCTCGTGACGCTCGCGGCTCTCGCGTTCCTGGCGGGCGCGTCTCCCGCAGGGGCCCTCGAGGCGCTTGCGTCCGGCAGCGCGGGCTCGCGCGCCGCGCTCGGAGAGACGCTCCTCCGCTCCACGGGGCTCGTCCTCACGGCGGCGGGCGCGTGTCTCGCCCTGCGCGCCGGCGTCCTCAACATCGGCCTCGAGGGCCAGTTTCTCGCGGGCGCCGCCGCCGCCGCCGCGGTCGGCCCGGCGCTCGCGGGCGTCCCGCTCCTCGCCCGCGCCGCGATTCTCGCCGCCGCCGCGCTCGCCGGCGCGCTCTGGGTCGTTCCGGCTGCCGTCCTCGCCGCGAGGCGCGACGTCCCGGAGGTTCTCTCGACGATCCTCCTGAACCTGATCGCGGCCACGGCCGTCGGCGGACTCGTACGCGGCGCGTTGCGCGACCCCGCGGCCGACTACCCGCAGAGCCGCGCGTTGCCGGATGCCGTGCGTCTCGCACCTCTCTTCGCGGGAGGACGCGCCACCTCCGCCGTCCTTGTCGCGTTCGGCGCCGCGGCGCTGCTCGCCGTCCTGATCGCCGCGACGCCGCTCGGCCTGAGGCTCCGGGCCGTCGGACTCGCGCCGGCGGCGGCGCGGGCCATCGGCCTGCCCGAGAGGCGTTTGAGGCTCTTCGCGTTCGCGGGCTCGGGGGCCCTCGCCGGGCTCGCGGGCGGACTCGAGGTCCTCGCCGTCACGGGCCGGCTCTACGACCCGTTCTCGGCCGGGATCGGCTACACGGGCCTCGCGGCGGCGCTCCTCGGGCAGGCGCAGCCCGTGCCCTCGGCCTTCGCGGGTCTCTTCTTCGCGGCGCTCGGCGCCGGGTCGTCCGCCATGCAGCGCGACACCGGCGTGCCGGCCGCGCTCGCCTCGCTCGTCCCCGGCGTCCTCGTTCTCGCGGTCCTCGCGGCGCGCGCACGCTCCGGGAGGAGCGCGACGTGAGCGGCTTTGTCGCCATCACCGTCCTTCTCTCCGCGCCGCTCCTCCTCGCGGCGGCCGGCGAGCTCCTCCTCGAACGCGCGGGCTCGATCCAGATCGGGGTCGAGGGCACGATGCTCCTCGGCGCGTTCACGGCGTTCGCGGCCTCCCAGAAGGGAGCCGGGCCCACGGAGGCGCTCGGGGCCGCGGTCCTCACGGGGCTCTTCGCGGGCGGGGCCTTCGCGCTCTTCGCGGTCGCGGGGCGCGCCGATCCCGTCCTCGTCGGAACGGCCTGGAACCTCGTGGGGTTCGGCGCGACGGCCTTCGGGTACCGGCTCCTCGCGGGCGCGACCGGATCGGTCCTCGAGATCGCGACGCTGCCGCCGTTCCTCTTCGGCCTGCCGGCCGCGGTTCTCCTCGCGTTCGTCCTCCCGGCGCTCCTCGAGGTCTTCCTGACGCAGACGCGGCCGGGCCTCGCCGTGATCGCGGCCGGCGAGAATCCCCTCGGGCTGGACGCGCTCGGCGGCTCGGTCGTGCGCGTGAGGTCGGCCGCGTCGGTCGCGGCGGGCGCGTTCGCGGGCGCCGGGGGGGCGGTCCTCGTCCTGACGGTCTCGCCCACGTTCGTCGAGGGCGTGACGGCCGGCCGCGGGTTCCTCGCGCTCGCCCTCGTCGTCTTCGCCCGCTGGAAGCCGCTCCGTCTCGTTCCGGGCGCGCTCCTCATCGCGGGCGCGACGGCGCTCTCATACCGGCTCCAGGCCGGCGGGGAAACGCCCGTCCCCTACGCGGTCTTCCTCATGCTTCCCGGCGTCCTCGCCCTCCTCGCGCTCGCCGTCGCGCGCGGCCGCGGCGGCTCGCCGCGGGCGCTCGGGACTCCCGCGCCCTGAGGCCTACTGCGGCCTCGAGTCCGGCTCCGGACGCGCCGGCGCCTGCCCCGGAGGCCCCATCCCGCCCCGGCGCTCCATCTCGCCACGGCGCCGATCCTCCATGCGCTCGCGGCGCCAGTCGTCGCGCCGCTCGAGGAACTGAGCCCACTGCTCCTGCGTCAGGACGGCTTTCTGGTCGAGGAACATCATCGCGACCGACTTCCGGAGCTTCGCCCGCGCCTGCTCGAGCGCGTCGATCGCCTCGGACACCTTCTTCGGATCCGCGTCCTTCTTCGCGACGAGCTCCTCGACGTCGATCTGACTCTTCTCGACGTCGGCCTTGAGGTCGATGAACGAACGGCGGTTGCGCGCGAAGATCGCCTCGAGCTTGTCCTGCTGCTCGGCGGTGAGTTTCAGGAGCTGGACGACGCGCGGGCGCTTCCACCACTTGCCGGGGGGAGTCTCCGGCAGCTGGGCGAACACGGGCGCGGCGATCGCGAAAGCAACGGCGAGCACGAGGAGAAAGCGACTCCTCACAGCGTGTCCTCGAGGCGCGCGAGCGACGAATCGTCGAGCACGCGGTCGATCGAGCGGAGCAGCTCCTCGTCGGACGCGTCGACGGGCGAGGGAGTCGGGCGGACGACGACGGCGCTCTGGACGACGGGTGCCCGCGAGGCGACACGCGAGATCGTGGCCGTCGCGACGAGAACGAGCGCGGCCGCGAGGCTCCCAAACGTGAGAAGCGGGTGCCGAAGAGCGCGCGACGGGACTTTCCGGGCGGCGGTTCTCGGCGAGGTCTGCGACCGGATCTCCTCCATCGTCCGATCCGCCTGCGCCCGCCAGAAGGCCTCGCCGAGCCCGTCCATGTGACCGGAGACGGCCCCGCGGTCGAGCAGCCACGCCTCGCGCAGCCGCGCGACGCGCTCCTGGCACGCCGCACATCCCGCGAGGTGCGCGGGCACGGCTGCCGGGCCGCCTTCCTCCGGGAACACGCGCGCGACGACTTCGTCGGCGCTCAGGTGGGACGTGGCGCTCATCGCAGATCCTCCAGGCAGACGCGCAGCTTGCGGGCCGCGCGGAAGAGATGGGACTTGATCGTCCCCTCGTCGAGTCCGGTCGTCTCCCCGATCTCGGCGATGGACTTTTCCTCGTAGTGCTTCATCACGAAGATCGCGCGCTGGCGCGGCGACAGCGTCACGAGCGCGTCCGCAATGCGCCGCCGGATGTCGCCCGACAGAACGTCCCTCTCCGGGGACGTCCCGTCCGCGGGATCGAGCGACGGCGGGATCTCCGGGCCGTCGTCGTCGTCGATGTCGCGCAGGTCGGAGAACGACACGACGGGCCGGCGCCGGCGGATGCGGTCCCGCACGGTGTTGATCGCGATACGGGTGAGCCACGTCTCGAACGCGGACTCGCCCTTGAACTCGGCGAGACCGCGGAAGGCCTTGACGAAGACGTCCTGCGCGACGCAGTCCGACTCCGCCGGGTCGCGCAGGAGCGCGAAGACGAAACGCGTGATCCGCCGCTGGTAGGTCTTCACGAAGTACTCGAAGGCGTCGACGTCGCCTCCGACGACGCGCGCGAGGATCTCTTCCTCGACCCGGAGCTTCTCGGCGCGCGCCCGGGCCTCGTCTTCGACGCGCAGCGCGTCCGTCGCGCTCGCGCTCGTTTCGTCCCGGTGCGGGAAGTTCAGGACCTTCGCCATCGCGTGTCCGGCCACGGGGATTGGACGCTCCGGGGCCCGGGCCGGTTTACCAAGGATAAGCCTCTGCGGGCCGGCTACTTCCGCCAGGGCCGGGCTCGCGCCTTGAACCGGTCCCAGAGGACGATCCTGAGGCGCAGCGCGGGGACACCGAGGGAGGCAGCAAGCGGAACGGGGTCCGGGTCGAAATAGCTGAAAAGAAAGAGCTTGATGTCGTCCAGCCGGTTCAGGCCGGGCCGCGCGAGATCCCGGAACCGGTGCAGGACCGGGACGGGCGCGTCTTTGACGCGCGCCCGGTCGAGGTCGACGAGCCAAAGGCGAGGGCCGGAGTCCCCGCGGGTGACGAGGACGTTGCCGTCCGTGAAATCGCGGAAGAAGACGCCCCGCTCGTGCAGCTTCCGGGCGAGCCGGGCGAGCGCCGTCACGATCTCCTCGAACCCGTATGGGAGAGACGGGGCGGGGCTGCCGGCGTCGTCGCGCCGGAGGAACCAGCGGCGGACCTGCTCGGCTCCCTCGAGCCGTCGCGCGACGTACCAGCCCTCGTCGCCGACCCGTCCCACGGCGAGCGGCTCCGGCGTGTCGATCCCGCGCGCGACGAGCGCCCGCGCGGCCTCCCACGAGCGCGCGGCCCGGTCGCGTCCGCGCGCGACGCGGACCTTCTTGACGACCGCAGGGATCCGCTCGCCGTCGCGCTCGAAGACCGCCTCGACGACCACGTGCCGTCCGGGATGGCGCACGCCCTCCGGGGAGAATGTCAGGGAATCGGCGAGAGACGTCATGGGCCGCGGAGAAGCTCGGCGACGTCGCCGCCGACGCGCTGCCGGTCGACGACGACGAGGCGTCCGAGCCGCTCGTCCTTCCAGTGCTCCCGCTCGCTTCGGTCCGCGAGGACGAACGCGCCCGGCGTCCTCTCGACCCAGTCCGCGAGGTCCCGGTCGGTCCTGAAGTGCTCCGTCCTGCGATGCAGGACGAGGATGGGATAGCAGCGGTACGTACCGCCGAAATACGCGAGCGGCTGGCCGGCCGAGACGAACGGCCGGATGCGTTCGTAGAACGGCCGCCCCGTCTTCAGGACGTCGAGCGCAGGCAGAACGGCCGCTCCCGCCGCCGCCTCCCCCGCCGCGATCGCGGCGGCGAGCGCGAGCACCGCGGGGGCCGCTTCGCGCCTGCGGAAGAGGACGAGGAACGTCCCCGCCGCGCCGAGGCCGAGCGGGAGCGCGACGAGCGGCGCGAGCGACGCGAACTCCGGCGCCCGGCGCACGACGACCGGCGCGAGCGCGAGCGCCACTCCGAGGAGAATTCCGGCCGCCAGGCCCAGATACCGGCGGACGTACGCGCGGGCCGGGTCCCGTCCGTCGCGCGGCCGGTCGACGGCCGCGACGAGTGCCGCGACGAGCACGGCGGCGAACGGATACGCCACGAGAAGATACTTTCCCTGCTTGGACTGCGAGACGGACAGGAACACGAAGCACACGGCCGCCACGGTCGCCGAGAAGCCGAGCTCCGGCCGATCGCGGAAGAGCCCGCGCCGCGCGAGGACGAACGGTGCGCCGAGCGCGAGCGCCGTCCACGGGAAGAAGTCGCTCCACATGCTCTCCAGGTAGAACCACCACGGCTGGACGTGGTCGAACGCCCGGAAGAAGCGGTTCCAGTTCTGGTTCACGACGAGGTCGTAGGCGTACGCCGGACCGCCGGCGCGGGCGGCGAAGAAGTACCAGGGGACGACGAGCAGGACGAAGAAGAAGAGGCTTCGAAACGGGTGCGTGGCCAGCAGCGGAGCCCACGAGCGGCGGAGGGCGCAGCGTGTGAGGACGACGAGGCCGGCAAGGACGACCGCGAGCGGCCCCTTCGTCAGCACGGCCGCGGCGAGGCTCACCCGCAACGCCCACCGCCAGCGATTCGCGCGGGCTTTCCCCTCTTCACCTTCTAAGAACTTTCCCTCTTCATCTTCCAGAAGAAACAACGAAACGAACGCAGCTAGGAGCAGACAGGAAAAGAGCGCGTCCACCTGCACGTACTGCCCCTGCCAGAAGACGATCGGCGACACGGCCGTCGCGGCGCCCGCGACGAGCGCCTCCTTCTCGCCGCCGCGCCGGCCCGCGAGCGACGCCGCGCCGAAAACGAGCGCCGCGGCCGCGAGGGCCGAGGGGACGCGCGTGCCGAAGGGCGAGACGTCACCTCCCGTGAACGGCGTTGTCGCGGCCACGGCCCAGTAGTAGAGGATCGGCTTCTCCGAGTACGGCTTGCCGTTCTGGTACGGCAGGAGGAGGCTGCCGCGCTGGAGCATCTCCCGGACGTGCTCGGCGAAGTCGGGCTCGTCCGGCGCCCAGAAGTCCCGGCCCGCCGCGGCGAGAAGGCAGAGCGCGGCGGCGGCGGCCGCGACGAGGAGGGGCACGCGCAGGCGGGTCGGAGTCGCGGTCACGAGGCCCAACGATACGACGAGCGGCGTTTCGCGCGCCGGGCGACAATGCCGGCCGGAGGCACCTCCGGATGGACAACAAGTACCTGCACACGTTCCGCCTCGTCGTGGAAGGCCTGCCGGAGCCCGTCGAGTTCCACATGTTCCACGAGCTCGACGACGTCGCGACCGTCACGGACTCCTTCGCGAAGTACGTCGCCCGCCAGGAGGACGACTTCCTTCCCATCGGCGAGGGCGGGGCGGTTCGCGCGAACCGCGTCCTCCAGATCGCGCACGTGAAGAGCGAGCGCACGCCTGACGCCTGACCCGTCGCAACTTCTCCGGTCGCCGCGCGTAACTCCGGAAGGGCCACGACAACCGACCGGAGGCAACGAATGACCCGCATCACGCGCACGGCCGTCTTCGTCCTCCTCGCGGCGCCCTTCGTCACGAGCGCCGCGACGCCCATCCCCGTCGGCGAGCGTCTCCCAATCCCGTCGAAGGTTCTCGGAGAGGAGCGGACCCTCCTCGTCTCGCTCCCGGACACGTACGCGCGGTCGAAGGCGCGCTATCCGGTCCTCTACCTGACGGACGCCGAATCGCAGTTCACGCACGCCCGGGCGACGGTGAACTTCCTCGCCCGCGCGGGCGCGCTCCCCGAGATGATCGTCGTCGGCGTCGTGAACACGGACCGGACGCGCGACCTGACGCCCACGCACGCCGACGTGACGGAGGACGGCCGCACGACGCCCGCGCCCACGAGCGGCGGCGCGGACCGCTTCCTGGAATTCCTCGAGAAGGAGCTCGTTCCGTGGACGGACGCGACGTACCGCACGGCGCCGTTCCGCGTCCTCGCGGGCACCTCCGCGGGGGGGCTCTTCGCGCTCCACGCGATGCGCGAGCGGCCCGCGCTCTTCCAGGCCATCGTCGCGTCCAGCCCGTGGCTCGTCTGGGACGAGGGCAAGGAGCTGAAGGCGCTGCGCTCGTTTCTCGCGACGGACGCCGCGAGGGTGCGTGTCCTGTACTTCTCGCTCGGCAACGAGGGTCCGGCGATGCGGGCGTCGCTCGACGCGCTTGCCGCCGCTCTCGAGGCGCGTCCGCGGGGCGCGCTCCGATGGGCGACGGCGCGATATCCCCAGGAGAGCCACGCCTCGGCCGTCCTGAGGAGCTATTACGACGGGCTGCGCTTCGTCTTCGACGGATGGATGCTCCCGTTCGACCCGCGCACGGAGCGGCTCCTCGGCTCCGTCGAGGAGGTGAAGAAGCGCTACACGGCCATCGGCGAGCGGCTCGGCATCCCCGTGACGCCGCCGGAGGCCGTCGTGAACCTCATGGGATACGAGGCTCTGACGCGCGGCGAGACGGAGCGCGCGCTCGCGTTCTTCCGCCTGAACGCCGAGACCTACCCCGATTCCGCGAACGTCTGGGACAGCCTTGGCGACGCGTTCGACCGCGCCGGGAAGAAGGACGACGCCCTCGCGAGCTACGAGAGGGCGGCTGGGATCGCCGAGGCCGAGGGCAACCCGCTCCTCCCGGCGTTCAGGAGGAACGTCGCCCGCCTCCGTGGCGCGAAGACGGACGGACGCTAGGCTCCTTCGGCGGCTCCTCGCCCGGGCCGAGGATCTCGACGCCGACCGCGTGGCGCCCGGACTCGTCCCGTCCCGCGCGCCGCACGACGCGGCACATGAACCACTCGTCGGACTGCAGGTTGGTCACGTGGAGGAGGGTTCCGACCGCGACGTCCTCCGTGCAGAGGATGAGGGCGCCCGTCGGGCCCGCGTCGAGCGTGCACCCTGCGGAGAGCTTCCGGCGGCCCACGCGAACCCCGATGGGCATCACGGTCTTGGCCCGCTCGCTGCTCCGCCGCTCCTGCTTCATGCGCCTCTCCGCGGCCCGGGGGGCCGCTCCGAGGTGGAGTCTAGCGCCGTCGAGGCCTTCCGGAGACAATCAGCGTCCCCCGAAAGGCCGGGCCCGTAGCTCAGTTGGATAGAGCAGCGGTTTCCTAAACCGCGTGTCGCAGGTTCGATTCCTGTCGGGCCCACCATTCTCTCGTGTCAGCGCGAGACGAGGACCGTCAGGAGCTTGAAGCCCCCGCCGGACGCGCGGTGGATGCGCGCGGCCACGGGCGCGAAGCCGCGGTGGCGCGAGAGGTGGCCGCCGACCACGTCGAGCGCCTCGGAGTCGACGAGTCCGGTCCTCCCGAGAGGGGGCAGCGGATCCTCCTCGACCTCGATCGACGACGCCCGGCCGGCGTCGCGGATGACGAGGCGCTCGTCGCCGCGGTGGGGCATGTCGACGAGGTAAAGGCCCTTGAGCCAGTGGATCTTGTCGACGGTCGCGGCGTCCACCGCGAACGCCACGCCTCCTTTCGCGTCGCCACGCGGCCGGGACATCATCGCGACGAAGTCGTTCCCTTCCTTCCAGGCGACGTCGAGGCGATACCCCTGACCGCCGTTCTCGTTGAGAGCCTTCCCGAAGCCCTCCGGCCCCGAGTTCGAGCGCACCGCCACTTCGCGGGGAGCCGGGGTCGACCCCGCGCGTTCGGTCACGACGAGCCAGCTTCGCATCTCGGGCACGCGGTTGTCGTTCACGGGCGCCGCGGCGACCGGCACGAATCCCTCGGCACCCCGGGCGTTGAGGCGGACGAGACTCTCCTTGTAGTTCTTGAGGATCTCGACGGCGTAGCGCGCCGGGGACGGCGCGTCGCCGCGCCGGCTCAGGACCGCGACGAGGGCCGGATTCGGCGGGCCCTCGTCGAGCACGGCGCCGCAGAGGCGAAAGCCCTCGCCGCCGGCGCTCTCGAGCGGCGCCTCGAGGTCCGGGCCCGCCCACCCCGCGACGACGACGCGATTCGCGGCCGCGGCGGGCGGTGCCCCGGCCGTTCGGCCGAGGAGGACGACGACCCCGGGCGGGGCGGCGCCGGGATCCGGGCGCGCCACGGCCACGCACGCATATCCCTCGCGCCCCGCGGACTCCATCTGGCGGCCGAGGTCCTTGCGGGACGCGAACACGACGCGGTACTCGTCGCGTCGTTCCTCGGCGCGAAGAGGCGGGCACGCGAGGGCAACGGCGGACGCACAGACGAGGGCGGCGCAGCGAAATCGCATGACGGGCTCCGATCCGGACGGGCGAGTGTATTCCCCCTCGTCGGCCCGTGGTCTCGATCGGAGCGCCGCGTCAGGGTACGGCGACGCGGGTCACGCCGCCCTCGGTCACCGTGAACGGGACGGCCGGCGATCCGGGGCACGACAGCAGGCCCGAGACGGGCGGGAAGTTCGTGAGGCGGAGAGACGACGAGTAGACGGACAGCTCGCCACGACTTCCCCACACCTGGAACGCGAGGCGGCCGCGCGGTCCCGTTGCGACGCAGGCGAGGCGGCCGGCTTTCAACTTCTCGGGCGCGACGTCGACCTCTAGCGTGCCGCCGGGCGTCAGCACGACGGCGAGCGCAGGACCGGGGACGGTGACGCCTTCGTAGGATGCCGGCGCAAAGCCGGTCCACGCCCCCGCCACGATCGTGTACGCACCCGGCTTGAGCGACGGGATCTCCCCGCGGCCCGCGCTGTCGAGGCGGGCAGAGGAGTCGAGAACCTCGGCTCCGGTGCCGTCGTAGACCTTGACCCAGAGCGTCGCGAGCGGCGTACCGAGGAGGCCGTCACGGCCGGTCACGTCCAGCCCGTCGCCGCGCGCGAGCTCGATCACGAGATCCTCCGGGGTGTCCGCCGTCACGGTCCTCGTCTCGACGACGTAGCTCTTGCGCGATACGGTGACGGTGAGGGCGCCGGTCTCGAGACCGTCGAACTGAAAGCGACCCGCGTCGTCCGTCGTCGCCTGCTGAGTGCGGCCGAGCCTCGCGTCCGCCGCGGGTGACTTCACGGACACCGTCGCGTTCGAGAGAGGCTGCTGGGTCCCGGAGGCGACGACGCGTCCCGCGAGGCGGCCCGAGGGCAGTGCGATCTCGAGCGTCTCGTCGCCGGCGAGGTCGACCTTCTGCATCGGCGCCTCCACGCCGCCCGAGGGCGCATACGCGTGAACCTCGTATTTCCCCGTCTTGAGTCCCGTGAGACGGGTCGAGCCGGACGCGTCCGTCACGCCCTGCCCCATCGTCGCCGTGTCGGCCGCCGCCGGCCGCGCGAAAACGTAGATGCCCTCGACGCCCTGCCCGTCCTTCACGACGCGGACGGTGAGCACGACACCGGCCACGAACGGCACCTCGACGTCGAGGGTCCCCTCCTCGGGCACGTCGATGGGCCGGGCCACGCTCCGCGCCTGCGTCGCGCCGAAGTCCCCGGTACGTGCGTAAACCTGCCCGCGGCCCGGGGGGACGTCGCGCGCTTCGAACCGGCCGTCCGGCAGCTCCTGCGCGGCGAGGTAACCCCTTCCTCCGACTCCGACGCTCAGATGCCCCCTCTCCTCCGGCGCGACGCCCGTGATCGTCACGACCACGGTCGCACCGCCTCCCATCACGATCCGCACATCGTCGCGCGCCTGGTCGGCCTCGAGCGTCACGTCGACCGGCTTCGAGCGGCGGCCGGCGCTGCCCGCGGTCAGCGAGAAACGGCCCGGGGTCAGATGCGCGAACCGCACGCTCCCGTCGGCGCCGCTCACGCTCCGCGTGTTGCTCCAGGACTGGCCGCCCGGTGCGAGCGCGACCTCGGCGCCCGGCACCGGCTCGCCGCCGGGCGTGACGACCGTCGCCGCGATCGACGCGCCCGTCGACATCTTCAGCTCGACGGAACCGCCCGACTCGCCGACGTCCACGGTCTCGGTCGTCGAGGCGAACTCAGGGGACGTCGCCGTCACGCGCACCTTCCCGGGCGCGAGCCCCTCCATCTCGAACGCGCCGTCCGCGTCCGCCGTGGCCCGCACCGGCGCGGACTCGGCGGACACCTCCGCGCCCGCAACGGGCGCCCCGCCGCGCGCCTCGACGACGCGCCCCTTGAGCGTCGCGCCGCGCGAAAGGCGCACCTCGACGCCCTCCTTCGACTCGCCTTCCTCCACGACGACGCCGCCGAGGCGCCCGGCCTGATACCCCTTCGCGACGACGCGCAGCTCGAGCGCGGCGGCGGGGGCGTTTTCAAAGGCGAACTCCCCCGCCTCGGACGCGACGTCCTGCCGCACGGAGTCGAACCACCCCGAGCCGCCGGACGAGCGGTCGGCCTGGGCCGTGATCTGGTACGCGGTCACGGGACGGCCTTCCGGATCGACGACGTGGCCCGCGAGGCGCCCGGTGCCGTTCACGACGACCTCGACACGTTCGGCCGGCGGCGTAACGACGGCCTTCGGCGTGTTCGACCCGGTCCCGTAGAGGTAGAGGTTGTAGGCGACGCCGGCCTTGAGACCGTCGAGCCGGAACGACCCGTCCGGAGCCGTCCGGTCGAAGCCGGCGCTGCGCTCCCGCGTCTCGACGGCCTGCGCATAAACGTTCTGGGCCGCAACGCCTCCACCCTTCTTGCCCACGACACGGCCCGAGACGACGGCCTCCGGCGCGAGCGCGATCGTGAACGGGTCCGGGCCCTTGCCCTCGACAATCGTCGCGTCGCGCGACTCCGTGGCCCAGCCCGGACGGGAGACGTTGAGGACGTACTCGCCCGGCGACAGTCCCGAGAGGCGGAAGCGCCCATCCGCGCCCGTCGTCACGCGTGGCCAGCTCCATTGCGGCCCGGAGAGCGAGCGCGGCGGCGTGCCGTATGCGGTCCGGCCGGGCCTGACGGACAGAACCGCGCCGGCAAGCGGCTCGCCACCCGCGGTGACGATGCCCGTGACGGAGGCCCCGCGCCGAAGCGTGAGAACCGCGCCGGCGCGCGTCTCCCCCGGCTTGAGGCCGAGGCCGGCGAGCGCGAGCGGCTCGAAGTCGGGGTGGGTCGCGAGCACCCGGAGGGTCTCGGCGGCAGGGACGCGGCGGAGCGTGAACGAGCCGTCTTCGCGAGCGACCGTCGTCGGAGGCGGCCCCGTGAACCCACGCCGCTCGGGCTCGAACGCGCGGAGGCGGGCGCCCGCCACCGGGCGACGCTGCTCGTCGAGAACCCGGCCGGCGACGCTCGCCGAGGGGCGCAGGAAGACGTCGACGGGCTTGCCGCCCACCTCGGCGGCCGGCACCGACCGAAGCTCGGGCGCGTAGCGCGGGGCGATCACGGTCAGGCTCAGGTCTCCGGGCGGGGCAGGCCGCAGCGTGAACGTCCCGTCCGCCCCCGCGCGCGCCCACGTACGCCGGTTTCCCGGCGCGTCGACGACCGCGCCGGCGACGGGCTTGCGCGTCGTCACGTCGACGACGCGTCCGACGAGGACCCGGGGGGGCGCGAGAACGAGGCGGAGAGGCTCCTCCTCGCGGCGCGGCAGGGCGACGCCCGTCTCCTCGCGGACGCCGCGCTCACCGCCGTCCGCGACGACGGCGATCCGGCCGGGTCCGAAAGCCGCGAGCGAGAAGCGGCCCTCCGCGTCCGTCTCGGCGAAACCCCGCGCGTCGCCTCCGTCGGCGCGGAGCACCGCGTGCGCCACGGGAGCTCCGTCGGAACCGACCACGACCCCGTCGAGCCGCAGCGCGCCCCGGAGAACGATCGTCACGTCCTTGCGACCCCCGCGGACGTTCCGCGCCTTCGCCGCCACGTAGCCCGGCATCCGGGCCTCGACGTCGTTTCCGCTCTCGACGACGCCCCCGAAGGCGAAGCTGCCGTCGGCCCCGGTCCGCACCGACTCCGGCCCGGTGGGATGCTCGACCTGCACGTCGGCGAGCGGCTTGCCGGCGGCGTCCACGACGCGGCCCGAGAGTGGCACACCCTTGCGGACGGCGAAGTCCCCGGCGTCTTCGACGTCCGCCGTGTCGAACCGGCCCGGCAGCCAGGCCGAGGCCGCGCCGCCGCCGGCGCAGGCGAGGCTTACGAGCGTCCCGGGCTCTCCGGCGGCCGTCTCGAACCCGAGACGGAACTCGCCCTTCGCGTTCGTGACGGCCCTCGCGAGCGCGTCGGGGCGCGGCTCGCGGCGCGCCTCGCGCCTCGCCTGGTCGGCCGCGCGCTCGACGGGGAGCGCCGAGACGGTCACGCCGGAGGCGGGTCTGTCGTCGCGCGTGAGGCGACCCGTGATCTCTCCCGCACGGGCGGGCCACGCCGTGAGAAGGAGACACATCACCAATTGTGTTTTCATGTCCTTGGCAGAATCTTGCGTCCGGGCCGTCCCGGCGTCAAGGACCGCGCGGGTCAGAACAGCTTCATCTGCCTCAGCTCGCGGATTCGGTCGCGGAGCTGCGCGGCCTTCTCGAACTCGAGCTCCTTGGCCGCGACCTTCATCTCCTTCTCGAGGTCCGCGATCTCGCGGTCGAGGGAGGGCGCATCCTTCGCCTTCGGCCGGCGCTCGAGGCGGCTCGGCTCGAGGTAGTCGAGCTCCGCCATCTGGAGGAGCGGCGAGTCGAGGGACTTCACGATCGACTCCGGCACTATCCCGTGTGCCTCGTTCCAGTCCCCCTGGATCTTCCGCCGCCGCTCCGTCTCGCTCATCGCGCGGCGCATCGAGTCCGTCACGTGGTCCGCGTAGAAGACGACGAGGCCGTTCAGGTTGCGCGCCGCGCGGCCCGCCGTCTGGATGAGCGACGTCTCGGACCTCAGGAACCCCTCCTTGTCCGCGTCGAGGACGGCGACGAGCGACACCTCGGGGAGGTCCAGCCCCTCGCGCAAAAGGTTCACGCCCACGAGGACGTCGAAGACGCCGCGGCGGAAGTCACCGACGATCTGGACCCGCTCGAGCGTCTCGACGTCGCTATGCAAGTAGCGAACGCGCACGCCGAGCTCGAGGAAGTAGTTCGTGAGGTCCTCGGCCATGCGCTTCGTGAGCGTCGTGACGAGCGTGCGCTCGTTCTTCGCGGCGCGTTCGCGCGCGCTCGAGAGGAGGTCGTCCACCTGCCCCTTCACGGGCCGGACGACGATCGGCGGGTCGAGGAGGCCCGTCGGGCGCAGGACCTGCTCGACGACCTCGCCCCCCGTCTCCGAAAGCTCGTACGGCGCGGGCGTCGCCGACACGAAGAGCCTCTGCCCCGTCCGCTCGAGCCACTCCTCGAACTTCAGCGGGCGGTTGTCGAGCGCGGACGGGAGCCGGAAGCCGTACTCGACGAGAGTGCCCTTGCGCGACTGGTCGCCGTGGTACATCGCCCGCACCTGCGGGATCGTCTGGTGGCTCTCGTCGACGATCGTGACGTAGTCGGACGGGAAGTAGTCGAGGAGCGTCGGCGGCGGCTCGCCCTGCTTGCGGCCCGAGAGGTGGCGCGAGTAGTTCTCGATCCCGGCGCAGTATCCGATCTCGCGCATCATCTCGAGATCGAAGCGCGTGCGCTGCTCGAGGCGCTGCGCCTCGAGCAGCTTGTTCTGCGCCTTGAGATCCTCCAGCCGGACGACGAGCTCGGCTTCGATGGACCCGAGCGCGCGCGTTCGAATCTCCTCGGGCGTGACGTAGTGCGACTTCGGGAAGAGCTCGAACCGCGCGATCTCGCCGACGTTCCTCCCGGTCACGACCTCGAACCTCGTGATCCGCTCGATCTCGTCCCCGAAGAACTCGACGCGCAGCCCCAGGTCCTCGTACGACGGCACGACGTCGAGCACGTCCCCGCGCACGCGGAACGTTCCCCGGCTCAGGTCCAGGTTCGTCCTCTCGTACTGGGCCTCGACGAGCCGCTTGAGATACCACGTCATCCCGTACTTGGCGCCTTTCTCGATCTCGATCGCCATTTTCCCGAACGACTCGGGGCTCCCGAGGCCGTAGATGCAGGACACCGAGGAGACGATGAGGACGTCACGGCGCTCGAAGAGCGCGGCCGTCGCCGCGATCCTCAGCTTGTCGATCTCGTCGTTGATCTGCGTTTCCTTTTCGATGTACGTGTCGGACTGCGGGACGTAGGCCTCGGGCTGGTAGTAGTCGTAGTAGGACACGAAGTACTCGACGCGGTTCTTCGGGAAGAACGAGCGAAACTCCTGGTAGAGCTGCGCGGCGAGCGTCTTGTTGTGCGAGAGGACGAGCGTCGGGCGGTTCAGGGCCTCGACGACCTTCGCCATCGTGAACGTCTTGCCCGAGCCCGTCACGCCGAGGAGGACCTGCTTCTCCCGGCCCTCGCGGTAACCCGCGACGAGCTGCTCGATCGCGCGCGGCTGGTCGCCCTGCGGCGTCAGCGGGGAGAGGACCTCGAAGTCCGGCACGGAGCTACTTCGCGGGCGTCGGCGGCGCCGCGCCTGAGCTCGCGGAGGGCCGCGCATGGATTTCGAGCCAGCGCGTGAGCTCCTGGAGCTGGTCGGGTGTGATCCGGCCTCGCGAGAGATAGCTCGTGACCGTCGACTGCCAGGCTTGTACGTCCGCCGGCTTGATCGTCCCGCTCTTGGCCCCTTCGGCGAATTCCCCGAGCCTCGACCGGAACTCCTGTTTCTGCTCCGGAGACACGTCGGGAGCGCACGCGGCGACGACCTGGTCGCCGATCTTCTCGAAGGCGAGGCCCATGAGCTTCTTCGCGTTCGAGAGGATGAAGAGCATCCCGATGATCACGAGAATGGAGGCGCCGGCACACCCGAAGAGGCCCCACTTGAGGCACCCGGCACGGCGCGCATGGCCGGCCTCGTCCTCGAACGGGAGCGTCGTCGGCAGCTTCGGGACCAGCGGCCCGGGCACGGGCGGTCCTGACGTCTCAGACATGCGTCCTCCGCGCGCGAGACGGTACCACGCGTTTCCCGCGTGCGAGAATGGGCCGTGAGCGCACGCCGCGTCGCGGCCCTCGCGGTCCTGCTCGTCCCCGTCCTTCTCGTCGCGGGTCTCGGCGTCGCGGCCGGATACGGACTCTCGCGCGCGATCCGGATCCCGAGGGTCTCCGAACTCGCGACGTACCGTCCCGACATCGTGACGGAGATCCGGGGCGCCGACGGCTCGACGGTCGCGCGTTTCGCGATCGAGCGCCGGGTCCTCGTCGATCGCAAGGACATCCCGGACACGATGGTCAAGGCTCTCCTTGCCGCCGAGGACGCCCGCTTCTTCGACCACAGCGGAATCGACCTCGTGCGGATCGGGGGCGCCGCGCTGAAGGACATCGCGACCCGCCGGATGTCCCAGGGCGCCTCGACGCTCACGCAGCAGCTCGCGCGCGCCGTGTTCCTGACGTCCGAGAAGACGTGGGCCCGGAAGATCAACGAGGTTTTCCTGACGGTCGAGATCGAGAAGCAGTACTCGAAGGACCAGATCCTCACGATGTACCTGAACCAGATCCCTTTCGGGCACGGCAACTACGGCGTCGAGGCCGCCTCACGCTGGTACTTCGGCCATGACGCCCGGACCCTCACGCTACCCGAGGCGGCGCTCCTCGCGGGGATCATCCAGCGGCCGGCCTACTATTCGCCCGTCCGGAACCCGCTCGTCGCGAAGTCGCGCCGCGACTTCGTCCTCCGCCGGATGCGCGACGAGGGGTTCATCTCGGAAGCGCAGCGCGCGGCGGCGGCGGCGACGCCCGTCGAGGTGTCGAAGGGGACACGGGAGTCCACCGTCGGACCGTACTTCTGCGAGGAGGTGCGCCAGTACCTCGAGAAACAGTACGGAGAGTCCGAGCTCTACCGGGAGGGCCTGCGCGTCGACTCGACGCTCGACCCAAGGCTCCAGCGCTGGGCCGAGACTGCGCTGCGCTGGGGCCTGAGGCGCCAGGACCGCCGCGCCGGCTTCCGCAAGCCGCGTAGTCTCCTCGCCGAGGGCCTCGACGTCGAGACGTGGAAAGACCCCTCGTGGTCGGACGCGGCCTCCGGCTCCCCGCCGGACGTCGTCCCGGCGGTCGTGCTCTCGGCCACGAAGACGGGAGCGGAGGTCCGGGTGGGCGACAGGCGCTTCGCGCTCCCGGCGTCGGCGTTCTCCTGGACGCGCGCGGGCGGCCCGGCGAAGGCGGTCTCGCGCGGGGACGTCATCCAGCTCGAGACGTTCGTGAACGACGCGGGAAAGAGCGAGACGATCGTCGCGCAGGACCCGAACGTCGAGGGGGCGGCCGTGATCCTCGAGAACGGGACCGGCGCCGTCCGCGCGCTCGTCGGCGGCTACGACTTCAACCGCTCGAAGTTCGACCGCGCCGTCCAGGCGCTCCGGCAGGTCGGCTCGGCCTTCAAGCCCGTCGTCTTCCTCACGGCGATCGAGCAGGGTTTCACGCCCGCCGACACGGTCCTCGATGCGCCGATCTCGATCATCATCGACCCGAAGCAGGAGCCCTGGCAGCCGCAGAACTTCGAGCGCGAGTACCACGGGATCGTCACGTACCAGTACGCGCTCGAGCACTCGATCAACCTCGCGACCGTGCGCGTCGACCTGCTCGTCGGGACGAAAACCGTCCTCGAGACGGCCCGCCGGCTCGGGATCCGGCAGACCCTGCTCGCGTACCCCTCTCTCGCGCTCGGCGCCTTCGAGGTCACGCCCCTCGAGATGGCCTCCGCGTACGCGTCGGTCGCCGCGGGCGGCCTCGTCTACAAGCCGGCCTTCATCGAGAAGATCCGCAACGCGGACGGGGTCACGCTCGAGCAGTGGACCCCGGAGCCGAAGGAAGCGACGTCGCCCGCCTCCGCCTACGTACTCCTCGGGATGATGCGCGGCGTCGCGCAGCGCGGCACGGGGGCGGCGGTCGCGAAGCTCGGCCTGAACATCGCGGGCAAGACCGGCACGACGAACGACTATTCGGACGCCTGGTTCATCGGGATGACGCCGAAGCACACGATCGCGATCTGGATCGGCCACGACACGAGGAAGCCCTTGGCGGGCGGCACACACGCGCAGGGCGCGGAGGTCGCGCTCCCGATCTTCATGAGGATCGTCGAGAAGATGAAGGAGGCGGGCGTCGTGTCGGCAGCCGACGACTTCGAGAGGCCGCCCGGCGTCGTCCTCGTGCCCGTCGACGAGGCGACCGGCTACCGTGCGACGCCGGGCTGCACGAAGACGGTCCTCATGGCCTTCGTGAACGGGACGCAGCCGACCGAGATGTGCGGCGACCAGCCGCACGCCGTCGCGAACCTCCCGCAGTACCTCCAGCGCGCGATTTACGCGCCGAAGCGCGGCGAGACGAAGGGCGAGGAGGTCACACTCACGGACGCGCCGAAGCTCGCGGCCCCACCCCCGAAGGCCCCGAAAGCAGGCGGCCCACCGGGCTGACAGAATCGCGAGCGAAGCGCGGCGCTCCGCGCCGCATTCCCCCCGTCACTTGAGCCCCTCGACGACGTAGAGGTCGGACGTGAGAACGCGGCGGTACGAGTACGCGTACGCGGAGCCATCCCGCGCGAACACGAACGAGGGAACGTGCGTCACGCTCGCCGGGTCGGGCGGCGCCAGGTCCTTCCACGGCTTGCGCGCGAGCGTGCTCACGTCGAGCATGTAGATCTGGCGCCCCTGACCCGGGCTCGCGCGGGAGTAGAGCGCGCGGCTGTCGGCGGTCCAACCGATCACGTCCTCGTGCTCGGTCCCGGTGAGCAGTCGGACGGGCCCTCCGTCGATCGGAAGGATCGACATGACGGACGTGTCGGCGGACCAGCAGAGCACCGATCGGCCGTCGGGGGACAGAAGGTCGGCGGCCCCGAGCATGCCCTCCGGCGAGATCGCGCGCGGAGGAACCGGCGGATCGACGATCCAGTACCGGGGCGGCTTCCCCTTCTCGGACCCGTGGAGGAGGATCCTCCTGCCGTCGGGAAAGAACTTCGCGGTCGCGACCTCGGCCACGGGTCCGAGCGCCACCGGGAGCGGCGCCCCCGCGCCCACCGGCGCGATCGTCAGGCCGCCGCCCGTTCGCAGGAGGACGCGCGCCGCGTCCGGCGAAAATCCGAGGGCCTCGCCGTCCGCGAGGCGCACCGCCGGCGATCCATCCGTCCTTCGGAAGAAGGCCTGCGACCGGCCTCCGAGCGCCTCGCCGCTCTCGTTGAACAGGATCGCGCGGCCACCCGCGGCCACATCGGTGATCTGCGAGCCGTCGAACCACGAGAGCTCCACCTCGGTCCTGTCGCCCGCCCGGCCGAACATGAGACCGCGCAGGCTGACCGCATGCTCGAGCAGCACCCGGCCGTCCGGGAAGATGTCGTGGACGAAGAGGTAACCCGTCGACCGATAAATCGTCCGCGTCCGCCCCGAGAGGTCCACGGCGCGAAGCGCCGCGTCCTTCCGGTCCTTTCCTCCGAAGTACCAGATCTCCCGGCCCGATGGGGTCCACGCGAAGCGTCCCGAAAAGACGGGCATCTCTCCGGCGAGCGTCCGCACCCCTCCCGAGCGGTCCACGACGCGAAGCGAGCCGGTGTCGTCCCCGAACTCGGCGAACGCGACCCGCGAGCCGTCCGGGGAGACTCGCAGGAACACGCTCCTCTTCGGCGACTCGTAGAGGACCTTCCCGGGAGGCAGCTCGATGCGCCTCCCCCCGCCCTCGCGGTTCCGGATCACGGCGAGGTCCCCGCCGTCCGGCGTCCAGTCGGCGTCCGTGACCTCCTCGAGGAGCGGCCGCGGCGCGCCGCCCGAGAGCGGAACGCGAGCGAGGGTGCCCCACCTGCCCACGTCGTTCATGTCTTCGCGCGTCAGAATCGCAAGCTCGCCGGTGGAGGACACGGCAAGGACGCTGGCGTTCGCCAGGCCGAGGGGCCGCGACTCGGGCCCCTCGGTCCTCACCGTGAAGACTTCGGAGGACTTCCCACCCCACGCCGCGCCGTAGACGATTGTCCGGCCGTCCGGCGCGAAGCGCGCCGCCAGGACGTTCCCGCGCCGGAACGTGAGCCGGTGGAACGTCGGCGGCGAGGGCGCCGGTCTCTTCCAGAGGAAGGCGCCGGCGGCGACGCCGACGCCGAGGCAGGCCGCGGCCGCGAGGAGCACGGAAGTCGAGGGACGCCGAATCGCGATCCGGGGAACCGACTCCGCGGCGGTTCCCGAGGTCGCCGTCGAGAACGACTCGAGGTCGAACGCGAGATCGTGAGCGGAACGGGCCCGCTCGTCCGGGCTCTTCTCGAGACAGTGGCGCACGATGCGCTCGAGCGCCGGCGGGATCGTCCGGTTCGTCGCGGAGAGGTCCGGCGGCTCCTCGCGCAGGATCGCCGACACGGTGTCGGCCGCCGTGTCGCCGCGGAACGCCCGGCGCCCGGAGAGCATCTCGTAGAGGACCGCGCCGAAGCTGAAGAGATCCGTCCGGTGGTCGGCCGCGAGGCCGCGCAGCTGCTCGGGCGACATGTACCCGAGCGTCCCGAGGACGGCCCCCGGCTCCGTCCCCTTCGACTGCGTCGGTAGATTCGTGGCGCCGCTCCCCACTCCGCCCTCGACGAGCTTCCCGAGGCCGAAGTCGAGGATCTTGACGCGTCCGTCCTTCGTGACGAAGAGGTTTTCCGGCTTCAGGTCGCGGTGGACGACGCCCTTCTCGTGCGCGGCTGCGAGGCCGCGCGCGATCTGCGCGGCGAAGTCGACGGCCTTCCTCACGGGCAGCGCGCCGCCGGAGAGGCGCGCGCGCAGCGTCTCGCCCTCGAGCAGTTCCATGACGAGAACGGGGCGAAGAGAATCGGGGGAGGAAGAGGAAGAGGGGATTTCTTCGAATGAATAGATGGCGGCGATGTTCGGGTGGTTCAGCGCGGCGAGCAGCTTCGCTTCCCGCTCGAAGCGCTCCCGCCTTTCTTCACCTTCCAAGAGATCCTGCGGCAGTACCTTGACCGCGACATCTCTCGCGAGCTTCGGGTCCCTCGCCCGGTAGACCTCTCCCATCCCCCCGGCGCCGAGAGGCGCGAGGATCTCGTAGGACCCGAGACGGGTGCCCGGCGCGAGCGTCATGAGAACGTGTCGCGATTCTACGGGAGCAGGGAACGGGGGCTTCGGAGGGGGAATTCGGACCGGCGATTTTCTTGGAAGGCAAGAGGGGCTGCGGCGATCCCCGCCCACGGCCGGCGCCCCGGGCGGGCGTCTTCTCCCTCTTCACATTTCTAAGAAATGTTCTCTTCGGTTTTCTTCGGTTTTCTTCGGTCCTCTTCAGGATGCGGCGAGCGGGAGGACCTCGACGGTCACGGCCACCGTCACGTCCTTGTGGATCTTGACGTGCACGGTGTGCGTCCCGAGGCGCTTGATGGGCTCCTCGAGCTCGACGCGGCGCTTGTCGATCGTGATCCCCTTGCCCGCGAGGCCGTCGGCGACTTCCGCCGCCGTGACCGATCCGTACAGGTGGTCGCCATCGCCGGCCTTCTTGTGCAGGACGATCTTCGTCCCCTCCACGGTCTTCGCGACCGCCTCGGCCTGGTCCTTCTCCTTCGCGACGCGCGCGTCGTAGCGCTTCTTCTCCTGCTCGAGGCGCTTCAGGTTCCCGGCCGTCGCCGGGTACGCGAGCGTCTTCGGAAGGAGGAAATTCCGGCCGTATCCGTCGGCGACGTTCACGACGTCGCCCCGGTTCCCCAGCCCCTTCACGTCGTCGGTCAGGACCACTTTCATCGCGGACTCCTCGGTTCTCGGTGTTCTTCGAGCTCGGTCATCGCGCGGGCCTCAGAAGTCTTCCGGCCCGCCGCCCGGCGGAGGGACCCGGTCGAGCCGAGCCCTCACGTCGACGAACTCGTCGAAGAGCCCTCCGAGGGCCAGGAGAACGGGAAATGGCATCTGAAAGACCAGCGCGTAAACGAGAGCCCGGCCCAGAAGGCCGGCCCTTCCCCTGTCGAGAAGAGCGCGGATTATGGCCAGACCTCGCAGAAAAAACAAGACGGAGAGCGGAAGCAGGACGTCGACGGCCGGACGGCGGAGGTCCGGCCCCCCGATCCCGGCCAGGAGACCCGCCGGGACGAACAGGCCCGCAGCGGCGAGCGGTGTGCGGAAACGGCTGAAGGACGGCTCCTCCCAGTCGGCGCCCGCGATGCCGGACGCGCGCGCGAAGCCGTAGACGACGAGCGCGGCGTGTCCCATCGCGATTGCGAGAACGATCCCCGGCAGCTGGTCCCTCAGGACGACGCGCAGGACCTCGAAGAGGCGCGCGACCGTCGCGACGGACGACTCGCCCCAGCCGCTCGAGCGGTAGTAGCCGAGCATCTCGGGCACCGCCGCGGCCCAGCGCGCTGCCGCGACCTCGCCCGGATCGCGCCCCGTCGCGACGTCCGCTCCGACGAGCGCGGCGAGCGCGCCGATTCCCGTCACGGCGAAAACGACGAGAAGCGCGCGGTCGCGCCGGAGGCCTCCCTGGCCCGTGACGTAAAGGGCGGCCGCGGGCAGGGACACGAACGCCAGGGCGATCACGAACGCGGGACCGGCGGCGCCCGGCGCGAGGATCGCCCCGAGCACGAGGGCCAGCGGCGGTGCGCACGCGGGGAGCAGGAATCCCCATACGACGCGCTCGGTCGTGAGCGAGGCGACGCCGAGTCGCCCCGCCGCGAACGGCAGCAGGAAGACGCCGAAGGGAGGCGCCGCCGCGGTGACGGCCGCGGCCAGCGCCGCCCAGAAGGCGGAGAACGCCTTCCTAATCAGACACGTACGGGAGCAGCGCCAGGTACCGGGCCCGCTTGATCGCCGTGGCGAGCTTGCGCTGGTAGAAGGCGGAGGTCCCGCTGATGCGGCGCGGAAGGATCTTGGCGCGCTCGGGGACGAACCCCGCAAGGAGCTTCACGTCCTTGAAGTCGATGTAGCCGATCTTCTCGACAGTGAACTTGCAGACGCGCTTGCGGCGGACGAAGAACTTCTTCTTGGCGGGCTTGCGGACGGGTGCGGCCATCGGAGACTCCTACTCGCGCCCTTCCGCGGCCTCGGGGGCGGCGGGGGCGGGGGGGGCGGCGGCGGGGGGGGCGGCGGGAGGGGAGGCGGGAGCGGGGGCCGCCGACGGCGCGTCCGTCATCTCGGGCCGCGGGCGCCGGGGCTTCGTATTGCGGGCGACCTTGAGGCCGTGCTTGACCTCTTCGTCGATGCGGACCGTGAGGTAACGCAGGATGTCCTCCGACAGACGCAGCTTGCGCTGGACCTCGGAGACGCATGCCGACGAGCCGCGGAACAGGAAGTTGTGGTACGTCGCCTCGTTCCTCTTCTTGATCGTGTAGGCGAGCCGGCGGCGGCCCATCGTCTCGTCCTTCTCGATCGTGGCGCCGTTGTCGACGAGGAGCTTGCGGAAGTCCTCGACGACGCCTTGGGCTCCGGGCTCGTCCTTTTCGGGGACGACCAGGAAGACCATGTCGTACTGGCGTTGGGTGTTCGGGGTGGCCACGGGGTTCCTCCTTCTGGATCGCGGCGGGCTCGCCCGTCGCGAGGCGCGGCTGTGGACCTCCGGTCCGGCGCCGAGCCAAGGGTTGATCGTCAGTTCGCCGGGGACGATTCCTCGGGCGAACGGTTGAAACGGTTCATGGCGGTGTCGATGCCGTCCGTGACGAAGGTCTCGAGCGCGTCGCAAGCCGTCGCGATCGCGTCGTCGATGAGCGGGCGCTCCTTCTTCGAGAAGCGGGAGAGGACGTACGCGTCGAGCGGCTCTCCGGGCTGGAAGTTCTCCCCGCGGACGCCGAGGCGCAGGCGCGGGAACTCGTTCGTTCCGAAGCACTCGAGGACGGACTGGAGTCCCTTCTGCCCGCCCGAGGACCCGGACCTCCGGACGCGGATCGTGCCCACCGGAAGGGCCGTGTCGTCGGACACGACGACGAGCCGCTCGAGAGGCACGTCGTACTTGAGCGCGAGCCCTTTCACGGACTCACCCGACGCGTTCATGTACGTCTGGGGCCTGGCGACGAGGATCGCGCGGTCCCCCATCCGCACGCGCCCGGTCAGCGCGCGGCAGTCGAGTCGGTCGAGACGCGCCGGGCCCCCGGCCACCCTCCGGGCAAACGCCTGGACCACGTCGAAACCGACGTTGTGCCGCGTCCCGGAGTACCGGTCGCCGGGGTTGCCGAGTCCCACCACGAGGAAGAGGCCGTCCGTTCCTATTTCTTTTCCTTCTTCTCCGCCTTGGGCTCCGCCTTCGCGGACGCTCCCTTCGCGGGCGCGGCTTCCGCGCCTTCCTCTTCCTTCTTGCCCTTCTTGATCACCTCGGGCTCGGCGGATGCGCCCGCGACGGCGACCTCGGCGCCCTCGACGGCGGCCGCGGCGGGCGCGGCGACCTCCTCGGCCTTCGGCACGCCGACGTGCGCGAGGACCCGGTCCCCGTTCTCGAGGACCCGTATCCTGTCGCCCACCTTCAGGTCCGCGACGCGGAAGGAGTCGTGGAGCTCCATGGCCGAAACGTCGACCTTGATCGACTCCGGGAGGTCGGCCGGGAGGCACTCGATCGTGACCTCGTGCGTGACGATGTTCAGGATGCCGCCCGCGTTCTTGACGCCGTTCGGCACGCCGACGACCTCGACGTCGCTCTTGACGCGGAGCTTCCTGTCGAGGAGGACGCGGACGAAGTCGACGTGGAGCATCGCGCGCGTCACGGGGTCGAGCGCGAGGTCCCGGATCATGACGTGCCGGAGCTGGTCGGTGCCCTTGAGCTGCAGCTTGAAGATCGCGTTGCCATGCAGACCCTTGTTGAGGAGGGTCGCGAGGGTCTTGCGCGAGACCTGGAGGGACCAGGTGTCCATCCCCTTGCCGCCCCCGTAGAGGACGGCCGGGATGAGGTCCTTGGCCCGGAGGCGGTTCGCGGCGTTCTTGCCGGTCTCGAGCCTCTTCTCGACTTCGACGACGATGTGTTCCTGGAGCATGGTTCCTTTCTTCGGGCGCACGGTCCGGGACGGATTTCCCGGGCGTGCGGTCCGGTGGGTTACACGAAGAGCGAGCTGACGGAGGCTCCCTGGTGGATGCGCTGGATCGCCTCCGCGAGGAGGGGGGCGATCGAGAGCGGGGTCAGGAGCGGGCAGCGCGCGAGCTTCTCCTCGAGCGGGAGCGTGTTCGCGCAGAAGATCCGCTCGATCGGGCTGCCGTTGATGCGGTCGATCGCCGGGCCGGAAAGGACGGCGTGGACGCAGCCGGCGAAGATGCGGCGCGCCCCGGAGTCCTTCAGGGCGATCACGGTATTGATGAGCGTCCCGGCCGTGTCGATGATGTCGTCGACGACGATGACGTTGCGGTCCTTGACGTCGCCGATGACGTGCAGGACCTCGACCTCGTTCTTCCCTTTGCGCCTCTTGTCGACGATCGCGAGACCCGCGCCGAGACGCTTCGCGAAGGCGCGCGCGCGCTCGACGCCGCCGGCGTCCGGCGAGACGACCGTGAGCGGGTCGAGACTGGAGTCGCGGATCGCGTCGAGGAGGACCGGAGCCGCGAAGAGGTGGTCGACCGGGATGTTGAAGAAGCCCTGGATCTGTGCCGCGTGGAGGTCGATGCACAGAACGCGGTCGGCGCCCGCAGTCGTGATGAGGTCGGCCGCGAGCTTCGCCGTGATCGGGACGCGGGGCTTGTCCTTCCGGTCCTGGCGCGCGTAGCCGTAATACGGGAGCACGGCCGTCACGCGCGACGCCGAGGAGCGCTTGAAGGCGTCGAGCATGATGAGGAGTTCCATGATGTTGTGGTTCGCCGGCGGTCCCGTGGGCTGGACGACGAAGACGTCCGCGCCGCGCACGTTCTCGTCGATCTGGCAGTAGTTCTCGCCGTCGGAGAAGTTGTAGAGCGTGACGCGGCCGGCCTCGCGCCCGAGGTTTCGGCAGATCTCGCCCGTCAGCGCGGGGTGGGCCCGGCCGCCGAAAACCTTCAGGTCACCGTATGCGAATCGTTCCATCTTCAGTTCGGCCGTTCAGGAGAGATGGCTGGGGAGGGAGGATTCGAACCTCCGGTAGGCGGTTCCAAAGACCGCTGACTTACCACTTGTCGACTCCCCATCCGGAAGCCTCACGTGGATTGTCGCGCAGGCGGGTCTCATCCGCGTTGCGCAAACCGGACGGGAGCCGCGCGGCGCGCGAACTCGGCCCGGGAAACGGTCTTCACGATCTCCATCCTCGCCTTCGTCTCGTTTCCGAGCCCCTCGAGCGACGTCATCGCCCGCGTGGCCTCGCCTTTCGTCCCGAACGTCCCGAACACGGTGGAGCCGCTCCCGGAAAGCCGGGCGCCGCGCGCCCCGGCTCCCGCGAGCGCGGACCGGATGCGGCGCAATTCACCCCGGAGAGATTCCGCCGCCTGCTCGAGATCGTTCCGCTCCGGCCCGCCACCGGTCTCGGAACCGGAAACTTTAGTGGCAGAAGGACTTCCCGTCAAGGAGCGGGCCTTCAGGCGGGCGTAAACCTCTGCGGTGGAAAGGGAAAATGCCGGGAAGACGAGGAGGACCCACTCCTCGGGTCCATCCGGCAGCGGGGTGAGGACCTCCCCGCGGCCTCGTCCGCGGGCGCGTCCGCCGAGGAGGAAAAACGGGACGTCGGAGCCGAGGGAGGCCGCGACGGCGTGGAGATCTTCGCGGGTCGCGGGCAGATTCCAGAGCTCGGACAGCGCCCTCAGCGTCGCGGCCGCATTGGAGCTGCCTCCGCCGAGGCCGCCGCCGATGGGAATTTTCTTTGAAAGGTGAATGTGCGCGCCTGCGCGCACCGTGAACTTCTCGCGGAGGGCGGCGGCGGCGCGGAGGATGAGATTGCTGTCGTCGGCGGTAAGCTCGGCGCCCTCGATCGTGAGCGAGAGGTTCCCCTCCGCACCGCTCCCCTCTTCACCTTCTAAGAAATATTGAATCTCCTCCGAAAGGTCCACCGTCTGGAGCACCGTGTCCAGCTCGTGAAAACCGTCCGGTCTTCTCCCGAGGACGCGCAGGTCGCGGTTGATCTTCGCGAACGACGTGACGCGCAGACCCGCGTGGCCGCCGGTCACAGCGGCGCGACCTCTTCGCCAGGGGGCCACGGACCGTAGCTCTCGAGTGTGAGGACGGCTCGGCCATCGGGCCCTTTCGCCTCGACGCGGTGCGGCACACCGGCGCCGGGCTGAAGCGTGACGACCTCGCCGTTCGGGAACGAGAGTTCGACCGGTTCGCCCTCTTCGTTCAGAAGGGCGGTGCGCTTCGAGGCATCGACGCGCAGCCGCAAGCCTCTCGGTGTTTCTTCGAATGTTAATGAGGGCTCGGCGGGTGCGGCCGGCGTGCCGAGGATGCAGGCGATGAGGTCCGGCGCCGACAGCTTCGCGGCGAGCGGCAGGTTCCCTTCGCCTGCCGAGGCGCCGCGATCGCTCTCTCTCATTCGAAGCACTCCGCCTCTTCCCGCCCCCGCGATCGGCGCCGAAGTCCTCCACGCGAGCGCACGGGCTTCGCCGTCCCACCAGACGGAAAGGTAGCCGCGACCGATCGCTCCGACCTTCGGCGAAACCTCCGCCCTGAACAGAGCCTTGAAGCGGCGGGAGGGATCCCAGGTCTTCGCGCGAAGCCTCTCGTAGGCCTCCAGCCGCGATGCGGGAGGCGGCGCTGAAGATTTTTCTTCGAAAGGGGAAGAGAGAGTCGCCTCGGCGCCTGCAGTCACCCCGGCGCTAGTCGACGCGGGAGCCGCTCCCCCGCTGCCACATCCACCTTCTAAGAAGAGAACCACGGAAGCGAATGCCGGACCGGCAACCCGAAGCAAACGGGGGCTTCCGGATCCTCGCGTCCTCACTTCTTCGCGTCGGCGCTGTCGGTCTTTCGGAGCTTCTCCTCGAGGCGCAGCTTGTTCTCGGTCTCGGGCTTGAGAGTCAGCGCGCGCTTCCAGCTGTCGCGCGCCTTCTCGAGGTCGCCCTTCTTCTCCCAGAGGTCGCCGAGGTGCTCCTCGACGGTCGCGTCGTCCGGGTTCAGGCTCGACGCCGCCCGGAGGTTCTCCTCGGCCTTGTCGAGCTTGTTGAGCCGGAAGTAGACCCACCCGAGCGAGTCGAGATACGCGCCGTTCGACGGATCGAGGTCCACGGCCTTGCGGATGAGCTCGAGCGCGCGCGGCAGGTTCTCCCCGCGGTCCGCCCACATGTAACCGAGGTAGTTCATGCCGGCCGCGTGGTCGCCCCGGATCTTCAGGAGCGCCTCGAACGCCGCCTCGGACTCTCCGACCTTCTTCTCGCGCTCGAGGGACGCCGCGAGACGGAAAAGGAGCTCCGGGTCCTCCTTGTCGCGCTCGAGACCTTTCCGCGCGACGTCGGCGGCGCGCCCGAACTGCTCGAGACGCTGCCAGGCGTCCGCGGCGGCGAGGACGCCCGCCTTGTTCTCGGCGGCGAGAGCCGCGAGGACCTTCTCGCCCTCGGCCTTGTCCGCGGCCTGAGGCGAGCGCAGCAGGAATTCCGCGTAGGTCGCCCGGACGTTCGGAGTCTTCTTCACGCTCTTCTCGAAGACCTCGCGGCTCAGACGCAGGCCCCCGGACCAGTCCTCCTGGTCGCGCGCGATCTGCGCGAGGAGGTTGAAGGCCTGGGAGTTGAGCCCGTCGGCGTCCCAGAGACGCGGCGTCAGGAGTGACGTCGCGCGGGCATAGTCCCTCCTCAGGTATGCGATGTACGCGAGCTGGCCGTCGATCTGCCCGGACTCGGACCCGTCCGTCTTCTTCGCGGAGAGGGACTGCTTGAGCTCCTCGAGGACGCGTTCAGCCTCCGTGAGGCGCCGCGCCTCGAGGAAATTCATCGCGCGGCGATAGGCGACCTCGGGGTCGTCGGGATCCAGGGACTGGAGCTTCTTCAGGACCTCTTCCGCCTTGTCCGTCTCGCGCGTCTCGGACAGCAGGGCCGCGTACATCCGCAGCGCGTCCCGGTTCCCCGGGTCGGCCGCGAGGACCTGCTCGAACGCCTTCCGCGAATCCGTGAATCGCCGCCCGCGCAGGAGGGCCGTGGCGTACTGCGTGCGCGCCGCGAGATTCCCGGGCTGGCCCTTCAGAAGCCCCTCGAGGAGAGCGGCTTCCTTGTCGAACTGATGCGACCGGTCGTACACGCGCAGGAGGCCGAGAGAGGCGGCGCGGTCCTCCGGGTCCTGCCTGAGGAGCGACCTGTAGACGTCTTCCGCTTTCTGGGTCTGGCCGTCGCGCTCGAGCGCCTCTCCGTAGAGAAGGAGAAAGGACGGTCCGTGCGCGCGGTCCGCGACCGACTCCAGTGCGGCGACCGCGTCCTTCGGCCGTTCCAGCCGGAGACTCGCCTGCGCGAGGGCGACGGCGCCCTGCGGGTCGGGCGGGCCGATTTCGGCCGCCTTGGCGAGCTCGGCGGCGGCTTCCTCGAGATGCGGCTTGTCCTTGGAGGTCGCGAGCAGGACCTGTCCGAGCAGGCGATGCGCCCCCGCGCTCTTCGGCATGAGCTCGACCGCCTTGCGAGCCTCGCGCTCGGCCTCCGGGTAGATCGGGATGTCCCGCAGGAGCTCGCCGTACTCGCGGCGCAGCGCGCCGTCCTGAGGGTCGAGATCGACGGCCTTGCGGAACTCCTTGACCGCTTCCTCGAACTCCGTGTCCTGCGCGAAGAGCCGGGCCCTCAAGTAGTGCTCGACCGCCTCCTTGCGCTTCGCTTCCTGCGGCGAGAGCGCGGGGGCGGACGTCTGGGCGCCCGCCGGCCGGGCGAACCCCATCGCGAGGAGCAGGGCGGCGGTCGTGAAGGCGCGTCGTACCGGCATCATGCGGGAGTCTAACCCGCAAGAACCGGGCCGCCTCACGTCTTCAGAAGACCGCCGGCTCTTCGTAGGTCGCAAAAACCTCGCGCATGACATCCGAGATCTCTCCGACCGTCGCGTACGCCTTGACCGCCTCCACGAGGGGCGGCATCACGTTGGCGCCGGTCGCGCAGGCCGACTTCAGGTCCGCGAGCGTCCTGAGGACGGCTTTCGAGTCGCGGAAGCGCCGCACCTCGCCGAGGAAGCCGACCTGTTCGGCGGCGGTCTCCTCCGAGATCACGAGGGTCGGGACCTCGTCCTCCGGAAGGGACTCCGTGAACGCGTTCGCCCCGACCATGACCTTGTCCTTCGCGTCGAACGCGCGCTGGAAGCGGTACGCGGCGTCCATGATCTCCCTCTGGGGGAAGCCGGCCTCGATCGCCTCGACCATGCCGCCGAAAGCGTCGATGCGCCGGAAGTAGTCGAAGGCGCCCGCCTCCATCCGATTCGTGAGCTCCTCGACGAGGTACGAGCCGCCGAGCGGGTCGATCGAGTTGACGACCCCCGTCTCGTGCAGGATGACCTGCTGCGTCCGGACGGCGATCTTCGCGGCGAACTCCGTCGGGAGCGCGAGCGTCTCGTCGAGCGCGTTCGCGTGCAGCGAGTTCGTCCCGCCGAGCACTGCCGCGAGCGACTGGATCGCGACGCGCGCGACGTTGTTGTACGGCTGCTGCGCCGTGAGCGTGACGCCGGCCGTCTGCGAGTGGAAGCGCATTTTCCAGCTCTCGGCCTTCTTCGCGCCGTAGCGGTCGCGCATGACCTTCGCCCAGATCCGGCGAGCCGCGCGGTACTTCGCGATCTCCTCGAAGAAGTCGTTGTGCGCGTTGAAGAAGAAAGAGAGGCGCGGCGCGAACGCGTCGACGTCGAGCCCCGCGTCCATCCCGTACTTCACGTACTCCATCCCGTCGCGCAGCGTGAACGCGAGCTCCTGGAGCGCCGTCGATCCGGCCTCCCGGATGTGGTACCCGGAGATCGACACCGTGTTCCATTTCGGGACGTGCCGGGCGCAGAACGCGAACTGGTCCGTCACGAGCCGCATCGAGGGGCGTGGCGGGAAGATGTACTCCTTCTGCGCGATGTATTCCTTCAGGATGTCGTTCTGGAGCGTTCCTCCGACCTTCGACCAGGGCGTCCCGTGCTTCTCGGCGACCGCGAGATACATCGCGAGGGCGATCGGGGCCGTCGAGTTGATCGTCATGGACGTCGTGACGGCGCCGAGATCGATCCCGTCGAACAGGACCTCGAAGTCGCGCAGCGTGTCGACGGCCACACCGCATTTCCCAACCTCACCCGCAGCCATGGCGTGATCCGAGTCGTACCCGTAGAGCGTCGGGAGGTGGAAGGCCGTCGAGAGCCCGGTCTGCCCGTGGGCGAGGAGCTGCTTGAACCGCTCGTTCGTCTGCCGCGCCGTCCCGAAGCCCGCGAACTGCCGTATCGTCCAGGGCTTGCCGCGGTACATCGTCGGCTGCACGCCCCGCGTGTAGGGAAACTCTCCCGGCCAGCCGAGGTCGCGCGCGTAGTCGAAGCCCGCGAGGTCGTCCGGCGTCGCGAGCGGGTTGACCTCCGCCGACGAGACCGTCGTGAAGTCCTTCCGCCACACGGGGGTCTTCGCGAACGCGGCGGCGGCCCTCTGTCGCCAGGCGTCCTTGGCGGTCCGGATCCGCTCCTGTTCGGACGTCAGGGGCAAAGTGGCCGCGTTCCCGGCAGACTTCTCGTTCATCCGCAGATTGTATTTCTTTGAAGGTGAAGAGCGCTAGAAAGGCAGCCTCTGCGCGCGCTGCAGCTCGGCGACGCGCGGCGGGCGGTTCAGGAGCGCGAGGCGGCCGCCGCGCACGCCGGCCTCCACCGGCCACTCGTGCGAGAGGAAGAGCGGCATCGATTCCGTGTACCCGTAGGCGCCGGCGTTCTCGAACGCGAGGAGGTCGTCCCGGCGCGGGAGCGGCAGGCGCGCCCCTGGATGCAGGACGTCGAGGGAAGTGCAGAGGGGACCGGAGATGACCAGCGATTTCTTAGACGGTGAAGAGTCCAGCGGGCGGCCGCGGCCCCGCGTTGGGATCAGCCGTACTCGGTGCGGGCTGGCGAGGAGAACCGGCCGGAGGAAGTGGTGGACGCCGCCGTCCACGAGGACGTAGTCGACGCCGAGGCTTCTCTTCGTCCCGAGCACCTTGACGACGTACGTCCCGGCCTCGGCGACGAGGAAGCGGCCGGGCTCGAAGACCAGCCGCGTCCCCGCGAGCCGCGGCTCGCACGACGCATCGCGCGCCACCGCTCTCAGCCCCTTTCTCAGAATTCCCAGATCCAGGGGCTCTTCGGACGCCGCATAGGGCACGCCGAAGCCGCCGCCGAAATCGACCGAGCGGAGGGGTACGGAAAACTTCTTCGAAAGTGAAAGAGCGAGATCCAGCACGTTTCGCGTGTTCTCGACGAGGAGCGACGCGTCCAGGACGTTCGACGCGTTGAAGACCTGGAACCCGCAGAACTCGAGATGGGGAAACAGAGCGCCGCCTCCGCCCTTCCTCGTTCGAAGAATCTTCCCGGCGGTGCGGATGTCGACGCCGAACTTCTTCGCGCCCGGCCCGCCGATGATGACCTTCTTCTCCGCGATCCCCCACGAAGGGTTCAGCCGGAGGCCGACGGAAACGGGCCGCCGGACGCGGAGTCGCGCGGCGATCTCCTCGAGCCGCTCGAGCTCCCACTCGCCTTCCGCGTGGATGATCGACACCCGGGCGCGCACGAGCGCCTCGAGGTCGGCGTCGGACTTCGCGGGGCCGGTGGAAAGGATCTTCGAAGGGGAAAATCCCGCTCTGCGCGCCGCGGCGAGCTCTCCACGGGATGCCACGTCGGAAGAGAGACCGAATCTTCCTAGAACGTGAAGAATCCCGAGCGACGGGTTCGCTTTGACCGCGTAGGCGACCTCGAAACGCGGCCCCACCGCGGCGCGGAGCGCGCGGACGCGCTCTGCGATCACGTCGAAGTCATACAGATACAGCGGCGTCCCGAACCTCGCCGCTGCACGAACCAGCACGGACTCTCCTGCTGTCCACGTCACCTTATAGAAATCCGAGTCCCCGGCCGCGCGGCCGAAGGCCGCGTGCAGAAATCTCCTCTTGCGGCCGTCATCGCAGCGCCGACTCGAGCACCGTCCGCGCGTCCGTCTTCGCGTCGCGGTACTTCACGATCACGGGCGCCGCGAGCGACAGCCCGTGACACTTGCCCCACGCGCCCGGCGCGGGGCGCGCGCCCATGACGACGACCGCGCCCTCGGGCACGACGAGGGGCCGCTCCGCGGTCGACCGGTGCTCGGCCTCGCGCACGAGGTCGAAAAGGACGCTCGACGCCGTGAGGATCACGCCGGCCGCGAGGACGGCCCGCCGCCGCACGCACACGCCCTCGTACACGCCCGCGCCTCCGCCCACGAAGACCTCGTCCTCGAGGACGACCGGGACCGCCCCCGCCGGCTCGAGGACGCCGCCGACCTGCGCGGCCGCGGAAAGGTGAACACGCCTCCCGACCTGCGCACACGAGCCCACGAGCGCGTGGCTGTCGATCATGGAGCCCTCGTCGACGTACGCCCCGACGTTCACGTACGCGGGCGGCATCACCACGACGCCCTTCGCGAGATGGGCCCCGCGCCTCAGCGCCGTTCCGCCCGGGACGACGCGCACGCCCTCGGGGAGCGGGCTGCGGGGCGGGAGCGTGTCGCGGTCGCGGAAGAGGAGCGGGCCGGCGCCGGACGGCTCCTCGATGCCGAGCCGGAACGCGGCGAGGATGCCCTCCTTCACGGACGCGTTCGCCGCCCAGTTTCCGTCCGCGCCGCGCTCCGCCGCTCGGACGTCCCCCTTCTCGAGCGCGTCCAGAAGACGGAGCACCTCGTCGCGCGTCACGCGGCCACCGACTCGACGGGCCGGCCGGCCGAGTCGAGGAGCCCGGCGGCGGCGAGAGCCCGCTCGACAGCTTCGTGGTGGGCGGGCGAGAGCGAAACGAGCGGGAGGCGCAGCGTGCCCGCGACGAGGCCGAGCCGCTCGAGGGCCCATTTCACGGGAATCGGGTTCGACTCCCGGAAGTTCGCCTTCATGAGCGGGAGAAGGCGCGCCTGGAGCGCCGCGGCACGCGCGCGCTCGCCCGCGAGGGCGGCCGCGACGAGCTCGACGAGGAGGGCCGGCGCCTCGTTCGAGACGACGGCGATGACGCCGTCGCCGCCGCAGGCGACGATCGGCAGCGCGAGCGCGTCCTCGCCCGACAGGACCGCGAAACCCGGCGGCCTCGTCCGGAGGATCTCGCAGGCCTGGTCGAGGCTTCCGGAAGCCTCCTTCACGCCCGCGATGCGCGGGTCCTTCGCGAGCTCGAGCACGGTCTCGGGGAGCATGTTGAGGCCCGTGCGGCCCGGCACGTTGTAGGCGACGACCGGGAGCTGCCCCGCGTCCGCGACGGCCGAGAAATGCGCGACGAGGCCGCGCGGCGTCGGCTTGTTGTAGTACGGCGTCACGACGAGCAGCGCGTCGGCCCCGGCCGAGCGGCAGCGCTCCGCGAGGCGCTGCGACTTCCGCGTGTCGTTGGAGCCGCAGCCCGCGATCACCTTGACGCGGCGGTTGGCGGCGCGCGCCTCCTCGACGGTGATCGCGACGACGCGCTCGTGCTCGTCAGGATCCAGCGTAACCGCCTCCCCCGTCGTCCCGCACGGCACGAGGCCCGCGACGCCGCCCGCGATCTGCCGCCGCACGAGGCGCCTGAGACCGGGCTCGTCGAGGGCGCCGTCCTCGCGGAACGGCGTCACGAGCGCGGTGTAGACGCCGGAGAAAGGAGAGGGGAGATTCGGGACTGGAAGATTCTGAGAACGTGAAGAGGTCACGGGTTACGCCTCCCATTGCCGTGAGCCGCGTCGGCTTTCGTCATCGCCTCGAAGAAATCGTCGAATGTGACTGGACCCTCCCGCCCGGACTTGAGGAGCCACTCCGCGGCGCACACGGCGCCCTGCGCGAAGATCGCGCGCGAGCGCGCGCGATGGACGAGCTCCAGCGTCTCGTCGGTCCCTTCGAAGAACACCCGGTGCTCTCCAGGCGCGCCACCCTGGCGCAGGGACGCGATCGGCGTCCCCGAGCGTCCCGACGCGGCCTCCAGCGCGGACGCGAGGGAGAGCGCCGTGCCGGAGGGAGCGTCCTTCTTCTTCGAATGGTGCCGCTCCAGGATCCCCGGCTCGTACTCGGAAAACGGCGCCAGCGCCGCGGCTGCCGCCGCGACGGCGCGCCGCAGCGCCGCGACGCCGAGAGAAAAATTTGCGGAGTGCAGGAACGGGACCGAGAGCTCCTTCGCGATCCGCACGGCCTCGGCCGTGTCCCAGCCCGTGGTCCCGGAGAGGACGGGGATCCGGCGTGCGAGAAGGACGGGAACGAGCCGCGGCGCGGCGTCGGGCGCCGTGAACTCGAAGGCGACGTCGTCGCCAGATGCCCTATTACCTTCTAAGAAATCTCCCTCTTCTCTTCTTCCGACTCTTCCCGTGACGCCGTGCCCCCGCTGGACGAGCACCGCCTCGATCGCCCGTCCCATCTTCCCGTAACCGACGAGCAGCGCGTTCATCGCCCTTCCCTCTCGAAGAACTCCCGGTGCAGCCGCCGGAGAGCCTCCGGCGCGTCCGCCTCGGCAACGACGAACGTCATGTTCGTGTCCGAGGCACCCTGCGAGATGAGCACGACGTTCACGACGCCGAGAGCCTGGAAGACGCGGCTGGCAATCCCCGCCGTCGTGCGGAGGGCCTTGCCGACGACGGAGACGACGGCGAGGCCCGGAAGGACCGAGACCTCCGCGAACGCCGAGAGGTCGCGAACGACCGCCTCGAGAGGTGCCTTCGCGTCCACCGTGATCGAAATCGAGACCTCGCTCGTCGCGATCACGTCGACGGGCACCGCGTGCCGTTCGAAGACGGAGAACACGCGCGCCGCGTAGCCGTGCGCGAGGAGCATGCGCGGGTTGCCCACGAAAATGGCCGCGACGCCCGTCCGCATCGCGAGCGCGCGCACGCCCGTCCCGGGAGCCGCCGCGCGCACGACCGTGCCGGGCGCGTCCGGCCGGAACGTGTTCCGCACGGCGACGGGAATGCCGCGCGCCACGGCCGGCCGAATCGTCGCGGGGTGCAGCACCTTCGCGCCGAAGAACGCGAGCTCCGCGGCCTCGGCCGCGCTGACTTCGGCCACGAGCCGTGCGCCCGGGACGACGCGGGGATCCGCGGTGAGGATCCCGTCGACGTCCGTCCAGATCTCGATGGCACCGACGGCGCGCCCCGTGTCCTTCAGAGCCGCTCCGAAAAGCGCCGCGGAGTAATCCGACCCGCCGCGCCCGAGAGTCGTCGTGACGCCGCCCGCCGTCGCACCGACGAAGCCGCCCGTCACGACGATGCGGCCGGCCTCGAGCTCGGGCAGAACCCGCGCCGCGAGCCGCTTCGCCGTCTCGGCCTCGTCGGGCAGGGCGGCCCCGTGGTTCGCGTCCGTCACGAGGATCTCGCGCGGGTCCACCCAGACCGCCGCGGCGCCCGCGGCGCGGAGCGCCGCGGCGACGAGGCGGGAGGACATCAATTCGCCCAGGCTCAGGAGCGCGTCCGAGGTCCGAGGAGAGATTTCTTCGAGTAAGAAGATCCCGGAGCAGAGCTCCTCGACGCGCCGGAGCTCGGCCTGAAGCGCGAGGCGCGCCGCATCGCGCTCTGCTGAGGGAAGGCTCAGACCGTCGAGCGCCTCTTCGTGGCGCCGCACGAGCGTGGCCTTCGTGCGCTCCGTCGCATCCCGATCTCTTTCACTCGAAGAAATCTTCAGACTCTCCAGAGAGTCCGTGACCCCGCCCATCGCCGAGACGACCACGACGCACGGGTCTCCTCCTCGGCGCGCGACGACGCACGCGACGTCCCGGATCCGCTCGGCCGTCCCGACCGAGGTCCCGCCGAACTTGAGGACGTCGGTCAACGCCTCACCGCGGGGTCGTTCGTGCCGCGAGGCGGCCCTGCGCGAGGAGGAGTTCGGCGTTCAGGAGGGCCGCGCCCGCCGCGCCCCGGACCGTGTTGTGGACGAGGAGCGTGAAACGCACGTCGTACACGGGATCGGGCCTCAGGCGGCCGACCGTCACCGTCATGCCGCGTCCGGCCTCGACGTCCCGGATCGGCTGCGGCCGGTCGTGCTCGTCGCGGACGGCGATCGGCCGCGCAGGCGCCGACGGGAGCTTCAGCCGCTGCGGCTCGCCCGTGAACCCCTCGAGCGCGGCGCGGACGTCCGCGAGCGACGCCTTCCTCTCCAGTTTCAGGAAGACCGACTCCGTGTGGCCGTCCCGGACGCTCACACGGTTGACGGAGACGCTGATCGGGAACTCCGCGTCCACGACGCGCCCGCCCTCGAGCCGGCCGAGGATCTTCTTCGGCTCGCGCTCGATCTTCTCCTCCTCGCCGTCGATGAACGGGATGACGTTCGCGTTCGAGTCGAGCGACGGGACGCCCGGATAGCCGGCGCCCGAGAGCGCCTGGAGCGTCGTGACGGCGACGGCCTCGATCCCGAACGCGCGGTGGAGCGGCGCGAGCGCCAGCGCGAGGCCGACGACGGAGCAGTTCGGGTTCGTCACGATGCCGCCGCCCACGGCGCGCGTCGGCTGCTCGTCGAGGAGCGCGAGGTGGTCTGCGTTCACTTCCGGAATCACGAGCGGGACGTCCGGCCGCATCCGGAACGACTTCGTGTTGGAGACGACGAGCTTCCCGCGCCCGGCCTGGAGCGGCTCGATCGTGTCGGCGACGGCGGCGTCGAGGCCCGACAGGAGGACCGGGGAGGCGAAGTCCGCGTCGACCTGCGTCACGACGAGCCCGCGCGCCTCCCTCGGGACGTCGCCGGCGAGGATCCAGCGCGTGGCCTCGGCATACGTCTTTCCCGCCGAGCGCTCGGAGGCGGCGACCTCGCCAAGAACGAACTGCGGGTGGCCCTCGAGCAGCGAGACGAGCCGCTGCCCGACGGCGCCCGTCGCGCCGAGCACGGCCACCGGGATGCGGAAATCGGGTCCTGACATGCCGGGCTCCTTCGAAACGAAAAAGGCCCGCCGTTTCCGGCGGGCCCTGGTGTCTCCTGACGATCGCCGAGATCGCGCGATCTACAGAACGCTCCATCGCCCGCCGCGCGGCGGCGTCGTCTTCTTCGCGGTCATCCGCTTTCGGGAAAGGACGGCGGCGTTCATGGGCGCGAAGACTAGGCGGAGAGCGGACCGGGTGTCAAGGAGCGCCGCGCCTCAGTGAACGGGCGCGGCGGCCGGCGCGGCCTGCGGCTTGACGGACAGAGCGCGCGCAGGAGAGCCCTGCGGCTTGAAGTCCGCCGTGATTTTCGTGAAGTTGAGGGACAGGCTCTCCATCGGCCGCTCCCCGCTACCACCGGTCTGATACGACGAGATCAGGACGTCCGAGAGATGGAGCGTCAGGTAGGGCCGCGCTTCACCGGGCTTGATGATCGCGATGACGGCAGTCGGGAAATGATGGCCTTTCGTCGAGGCCTGCACGAGCTTCGGGCTCGTCGCGTCGAGCCGCTTCGTGATCTGGATGCTCGACATGCTGACCGGAATATTCGCGCCCCCGCGGGGCGCCGCCTTCGCGACTTGCTGCTCGATGGCGCCGAGGCTGTACGACTGCACCTCGATGAAACCGGGGCGTCCCGCGACGGTGGCGCTGCCGTCGATGCCGTCGTACTTCATGTAGATGGGCTCGGAGAGGGCCGGCGCCGCGAGGGCGAGTCCGGCGACGAGGGCGAGAACATGGGGGACGAGGGAGCGCTTCATTCAAACCTCCTGTATGGCAATTGGAATCTCCGCCATCGGGGAGGTGCGCGCCCCTCGCGGACCTCCGGACGTCGGGGCCCGGTCGCTACTACTTCACAGTCGGCGCTTTGAGAGAGCCGGGAGGTCCGGGCTCGACATAATTCGCGACCAACCCTCCGTACTCGAACGTGACCTGCTCCTTGAGGGCCGCGGCGCCGCCTTCCGAGTAGCTCGTGATCCTCACGTTCGTCAGCTCGATCCCGTGATACGCCGTCGGCTTGCGAGGATCGGGAATCTCGATCTGGACCCGGCCCACGGGCCTCTTCGAGTCGAAAGCCAGCTTCAGCTGCGTCGAGGCGGGCCCGTGCCTGTGGACGACCTTCAGGGTCCCGGGTCCGCCGGTGACCGTCCGGCCGGGCTGTCTCGCGTCGAGACTCGGGCCGCCGCCAGCCCACTGTACGGACTGGACTTCGATCCAGCCGTCGTGGCCGCGGCGTGTGACCTCGCCGCGGATCGGACTGTCCTTGAAGTACATGAAGCCCTCGCCTCGGGCCGGCGTCGTGCCGGCGAGCAACAGGACGGCAAAGGTCCATAGAAGAGCATCCGTTCTTTTCATCCTGCACCTCCTCGATTTCGATCTCCGTCGAGCCCCGGGCCCGGCGGGACAATACTCTGCACACTAGCGGAGGATCGGCGCCGCGGCCGCCGCGCTCCGCAGCGTCACGTTCACGATGGGGGCCCACCCCGCGCAGTCGTTCGGTTGGGCGGGCGTCGTCTTCTTCGGTCCGGGCCAGTAAGGCGCGGCGCGGCCGGACGCCGCCGTGATCCTCGGGGGCTGCGCGACGAGGGGCGCCGCGCCCGCGGAAAGCTGCGCGGTCGCGCCCGCGCGCGGGGGTCCGGGCGGGTTCTCGATCGTCGCCCTGGTGAAGTTCAACGTCATCGACTCCTCGGGCCCTGCGCCTCCCGGGCCGGCGGCGCGGTAGGAGGAGACAAGGACGTTCTCGAGCTTGATCACGAGGTATTCCTGCGGGCCTCCGCCGGCCTTCCGCATCTCGATCGTCACGGTCGCGAAGTGCTTGCCCTTCGTCGCGGCCTCGAAGAGCTTCGGCGTCGCGGCGTCCACCTTCTTCGCGATCGAGAATTCCTGGAAGTGGATCTTGCTGGCGGCCGCGCCGCTCGTCGCGCCGCCCGCCGACAGGGAGTTCCGGATCTGGTCGAGCTGCACGGAGCCGATCTCGATCCAGCCCATGTGGCGTGGGTTCCGGCTGTCGCCCGTGACGCCGTCGATCTTCATGTAGGCGTTCAGGGCCGCCGGCGCCGGCAGCGCGAGGGACAGGCCCGCGGCGAGAAGGAATGTGAGCGAAAAACGGGATGCCGTCATCGGATCCTCCATTGTCTCGGCGCGCCCGGTCGCGTCATGGCACCTTCGGCGCGGCGACCGAAAGGCCGGGTGCGTTCATGGGAGTCTCCTGTGAACCGTCACTTGGCGGGTCTCGTGGGAGACGGGGCGGGAGCGGCGGACATGTTGCCGGCGCCCGCGGCGCGATTCGGAGCGGCGAACTTCGGCGGAGCCTTCTGCTCCGCGTACCGGTACTCGATCTTCGTGTAGTTGAGCGACAGCGTTTCCGTCGGCGCTGCGCTCCCGGCGGAGGAAACATGCGGGACCGCCAGAGAGCGGCGGCCGACATCGTCCAGGCCGACCCCGGCGTTCGAGTACGACGAGACCATGACGTTTTTCAGCTCGTACCGCATGTAGGGCGTCGTGCCCTGGCCTGCGGTTTTCGGGACGTCCAGGTTCACGGCCGGCACCAGCTTCCCGGTCGTCGCCGCCTTCCTGAGAAGGGGCGAGGCCTTGTCGACTCTCCGGACGAGGCTGACCCGGCCGGGGCCTCCAACGGCGACCCCGGCGGGTGCCGGCGCCCGCGGAGCGGCGGGAGGCGGCGTCGCCCACTGATAGGACTGGACCTCGATCCAGTCTTTGTGGTCCGCGGCGATCGCGTCGCCGTTCACTCCTTCGTACTGCATGAAGATGGGCCCCCCGAGGGCGGGGGCGGCGAGGGCGGCAGAGAGGACGAGGGCCCCGGACGTGACGACGAAGCGCATACGGACCTCCTTTAACGAGTCTCAATCTAGGGCCGATCCTCTCCGCCGCAAGCCGGATCGGTTGTCCGTGAGCGAAAGCGCATGGTCCGTACGCGACCGGCTCCGCTCGTCGGTGACGCGGCGCACGTGAGGGCGCTCGATACTCCCCGGAAGCCGGTTTGACCCCCCCGGGGAAGGGCTTCGATAATCGCCTTCCTCGCCGCGTTCGCGCGGCGAACCCTCACATGACGACGTCCCTCTCCCCCGAACGCCTGAAGGACCTCTACCGCACGATGCTGCTGAACCGCCTGCTCGAGGAGCGGCTCGTGAACCTGTACCGGCAGGGGAAGGTGGTCGGCGGCCTCTATCGCTCGCTCGGGCAGGAGGCGACGTCCGTCGCGACGGCTTTCGCGCTCGAACCGGGCGATCTTCTTGCCCCGCTCATCCGCAACCTCGGCTCGGTCCTCGCGCGCGGGATCCCGGCCCGCGACGTCCTCACGCAGTACCTCGCCCGCGCGACGTCGCCGTCGCACGGAAAGGACGCGAACCTTCACTTCTCGGTGCCGGCGAAGGGCGTCTATTCCCCGATCGCGATGCTCGGCACGCTCGTTCCCGTCGTCTCCGGGATGCTCCTCGCCGAACGGATGAAGGGAAACGCGGTCGTCGGGATGACGTACCTCGGCGACGGCGGGACGTCGGTCGGCGCGTTTCACGAGGGAATCAACTTCGCGGCGGTCCAGAAGCTCCCGCTCGTCCTCGTCGTCGAGTTCAACGGCTGGGCGTACTCGACGCCGTTCGAGAAGCAGTGCGCCGCGAAGACGCTCGCGGACAAGGCGGTCGGGTACGGGATCCCGGGCGAGGTCGTGGACGGCAACGACGCGATCGCCGTCTACGAGGTCACCCGCGCCGCCGTGGAGAGGGCGCGGTCCGGAGGCGGGCCCACGCTCCTCGAGTGCAAGACGTACCGCATGAAGGGTCACGCCGAGCACGACGCGCAGTCGTATGTGGACCCGAAGGAGCTCTCAGAGTGGCGGGCGCAGGACCCGCTCGCCCGGCTCGCGAAGGTCCTCGTCGAGTCCGGCACGATGACGGGAGCCGACCTCAGGGCCGTGCACGAGGAGATCGAGCGCGGTCTCGACGCGGACGTTGCGTTCGCGGAGGCGTCCCCTTTCCCCGAACCCTCCCTCGCGTTCAAGGGCGTGTGGGCGGACGACGCGCTCACCGAGCGTGCTCGTATCGGCGTCTTCACGGGAGGCTTCTGATGGCCGATCCGCGCGTCGCGCGAGGCGGGGTCACGTACACGCTGACGGCCGGCGAGGGGCCAGGTGTCGAAACGACGTACCTCGAGGCCGTCCGGCAGGCTCTCTTCGAGGAGATGGAGCGCGACCCCTCCGTCTTCGTCCTCGGCGAGGACGTCGGCACGTATGGCGGCGCCTTCAAGGCGACCGAGGGCCTCCTCGAGCGCTTCGGCTCCGCGCGCGTGCTCGACACGCCGCTCGCCGAGGAGGCGATCGTCGGCGCCGCGATCGGCGCGGCGATTCGGGGGCTGAGGCCGGTGGCCGAGATGCAGTTCATGGACTTCATCTCGCGCGCGTTCGATCTCCTCACGAACTTCGCCGCGAAAAACCGCTACCGGACGGGCATCGGCGTCCCGCTCGTCGTCCGCGGCCCTACGGGCGCGGGCGTCCACGGCGGTCCCTACCACTCCCAGTCGCCCGAGATGTACTTCGTGAAGACGCCGGGCCTGAAGGTCGTGGCGCCGGCGACGGCCGCGGACGCGCGTTCCCTCCTGAAGGCGTCGATCCGCGACGACGACCCCGTGATCTTCCTCGAGCACAAGTTCCTCTACCGCCGCGTGCGCGACCGGCTCGTCCCCGGGGAGGACGCCGGAACGCTCGGCAGGGCCGCCGTGCGCCGTCCCGGGAAGCACCTCACGATCGTGACGTACGGGGCGATGCTCTGGACCGCCCTCGAGGCCGCGCCGGCGCTCGAAGTGGACGGGATCTCGCCTGAGATCGTCGATCTGCGGACGCTCCTTCCCTGGGACGAGGATGCGGTGCTGACGTCCGTCAAGAAGACCGGCAAGTGCCTGATCCTGCACGAGGACACGCGCACCGCGGGAATCGGCGCCGAGATCTCCGCGACGCTCACCGAGAAGGCCTTCGAGTGGCTCGACGCCCCGATCCTGCGCGTGACGGCGCCCGACACCCCGGTGCCGTACTCTCCTCCCCTGGAGGAGGCGTTCCTCCCGAATGCGAAGACGCTGCTCGCCGCCGCGCGGCAGCTGGCCCGGTACTGACCGAGGAGACCACCATGCCGACGAACGTCATCATGCCGCAGATGGGCGAGTCGATCGCCGAGGGAACGCTCACGAAGTGGCTCAAGAAGCCCGGCGACCCGGTCAAGCGCGACGAACCCCTCTTCGAGATCTCCACCGACAAGGTCGACGCCGAGATCCCCGCGCCCGCGTCCGGCACGCTCCTCGAGATCCTCGTTCCCGAGGGCCAGACCGTCGCGATCAACACGGTCGTCGCGAGGCTCGCCGAAGCGGGAGAACAGGCTGCTGCGCCGCCGCCGGCTGCGCCGGCGGCCGGAAGAGAGGATTCTTCGAAGGTGGAGAGCGCGGCGGGCGCCGCGGCGACGGCCTCCCCCAGCGCACCGACCGCTCCCGCGCAGGCTCAGAAATCCGAAGATCCTTCGAAGGGTGCGCAGCCGGCAGCCTCCGCGGCGCCGGCCGCTCAAGCGGCGACGGCGGCCCCCGCGCCTTCTGAGAATGCTCCCTCTCCCTCCTCGGCATCCTCTCCTTTCCTTCCGCCCCAGCCCGGGGAGTCGAAGGAGGAGCTGCTCAAGCGGCGCTCGTCGCCCGTCGTGCGTGCGATCGCGGAGGACAAGGGCGTCGACATCGGGCGGATCACGGGCACCGGGATCTCGGGCCGCGTGACGAAGCAGGACATCGAGGCGTTCCTCGCCGGCGGCCCCGCCGCCGGCGCCGGAGCGCCGCCCGAGGCGGCACCCGCAGAGGCGCGGCCTTCGGCCGCGCCGGAGGATTCTTCGAAGGGTGTGCAGCCGGAAACCGCCGCGACACCGGCTTCCCCGGCTGCGATGGCGGCCCCCGCGCCTTCTCAGAAATCCGAATCTCCGGCTCCCTCTCCGTCTCCCCTTGCCGCTCGACCCGTCGAGGCCCCTGTCGCCGCCCGCCCGGCGTCTACGCTCGCGTTCCCCGGCGGAAACGTCTCGATCGAGCCCATGACGCCGATGCGCCGGAAGATCGCGCAGCGGATGGTCGAGTCCAAGCAGACCTCCGCGCACGTCACGACGGTCTTCGAGGTCGACTACTCGAACGTCGCGAAGATCCGCAACCGCGTCAAGGCGCGCTTCGAGGAGCAGTACGGCACGAAGCTCACGTACCTGCCGTTCATCCTGCGCGCCGCGATCGCAGCTCTGAAGGCCCGACCGCTCGTGAACGCGTCGATCGTCGGCGACGACGTCGTCTTCCACAAGGACGTGAATCTCGGAATCGCCGTCGCGCTCGACTGGGGCCTCATCGTCCCCGTTATCCGGCGCGCGGACGACCTTTCTCTCGTGGGACTCGCGCGCGCGGCGACGGATCTCGCGTCGCGGGCGCGGGCCAAGAAGCTCCTCCCGGACGAGGTCGCGGGGGGGACGTTCACGGTCACGAACCACGGGTCCTTCGGCTCTCTCTTCGCGACGCCCGTCATCAACCAGCCGCAGGTCGCGATCATGGGCGTCGGGGCGATCGAGAAGCGCGCGAAGGTGGTCGAGATGCCGGACGGCTCCGACTCTCTCGCGATCAAGACCATGGGCTACGTCGCGCTCACGTTCGACCACCGCCTCATCGACGGCTCCGAGGGCGACGCCTTCGTGAACGTCGTGAAGTCGACGCTCGAGGAGGGGACCTGGCCCGAGCTGGAGTGACCCTCGCGGTCCCGGCCGGCGCGCTGTAACATTCCGCATGCGCCGGACCGAGGTCGTCTCGCTCCTCTCCGAAGGCCGCGTCTCGTGGGACGCGGCCTTCGCGCTCCAGAAGGAAGCCGAGGCGCGGGTGAAGGCGGGCGGGCCCGAGACGCTCTTCCTCCTCGAGCACGAGGACGTCGTCACGGTCGGCCGGAACGCCGGCCTCGGTGAGCTTCTCGTCACCGAGGAGTTCCTGAGGCAGCGCGGGATCGCGCTGAGGGTCGCGGACCGCGGCGGCAAGCTCACGTTCCACGGCCCCGGACAGCTCGTCGCGTATCCCGTCCTGGATCTCGCCCCGGACCGCCGCGACGTGAGGCGCTACGTTCACGACCTCGAGGAGGTCCTCATCCGTACCGCGCGCGACTTCGGCGTCGAGGCGGCGCGCAGTCCCGTGCCCGGGCGCTGGGCCTCGGTCTGGGTCGGAAACGACAAGCTCGCGGCCATCGGCGTCCACCTCTCGCGGTGGATCACGACTCACGGGGCGGCGCTGAACGTCTCGACGGACCTGGCACGCTTCTCGCTCTTCATCCCGTGCGGCATCGCCGACGGCGGTGTCACGTCGCTCGCGAGCGCCTCGCGAGCGCCGGCGCCGCCGCTCGGAGACGTCGCCCGACGATTCGTGTCGCACTTCGCCGACGTTTTCGGGAGGGAGACAGGCACATGGGCGAACGGGCTCCTCGCGGCATCTACGAGCTCCTGACCGCGCGGCTCGCCCCGTACGCCGGGGAGGGCGGCGGCGAGACGATCCACTTCGACCGCATCGTGCGGGCGCCGATCGACGACGAGACGGTCGGACTCGTCGCCGAAGCGCTCGTGGACGAGGACGCCGAGACCCGCCGCGCCGGGCTCTTCGTCCTCGCGGGGCTGCAGGACGACTCGAAAGAGCGGCTGGACCCGTTCCGCCCGCTCGCGCCGAAGGTGCGCGAGCTCCTCCTCGACGGCGACGCCGGCGTGCGGTGCGACGCCCTCATGGCTTTCGCATATTTCGATCCCGACGACCTCGACGTCGCCGTCCGCGAGTTCCTCGGGGATCCCGACGGACGCAACCGCCTCCAGGCGGTGCGCATCCTCGACGCGGAGGGCAAGCCCGAGAACCTCCCGACGCTCCTGACGCTCGGCGTCGACCCGTACCACGAGAGCGCCGAGGACGCGCGAGAGTGGCTCGTCGTCCGCGAGGCCGCCCGCGGGGCCGTCGAGCGCACGGCCCGCGTCCGCTTCCCGTCCCCCGTCGCGGAAGAGGAGGTGGAGGGCGTCCGCTGCGTCTACCACGCGTGGGACGCCGTCTGGAAATGGGCGGCGCGCGAGGGAATCCGCGCCCGGGGCTAGGACTACCTCGGCCAGAGCCACCCGAAGAACCCGGCCGTCACGAGAGCGTAGATCAGGCCGTCGAAGACGCTCCGGAGCGTCGTCCCCCAGGATTTCTTGTACCAGATCGACGCCTGAAAGAGCGCGAGACTGTATCCGTAGAAGGCGGTCGCGCCCGCGAACCGGAACACCTGGAGGTAGTGGGCGCCCGGGCCGAGCGCGCGCCCGGAGATGTACGCCGCCGTGATCGAGATCAGGATCGAGTACAGGAACCACTGGACGAGCTGCGGCGCCATCGTGATCGGGCCGCCCGGCAGGACGGTCAGCATCGCCCTCGGGCCGGCCTGGAACTTCTCCAGGAACGCCGGGTCCTTGAACGCCGCGTGGCTCGTCGGGCACGGCACCATGTAATCGCCCGGAGGGATGTCGAGCTTGCGGACCGCGGCCATGAGCTCGTCCTCGGCGGCCACCTTCCGGTAGTCCGCGGAGTGATAACCGAGGAACATGTGGATGACCGAGCTCACGATGAAGACGGCGACTGCCGAGAGCAGGATCGGCAGCCAGAGCGACGCGATGGTGACCATCGGGGCCTCCTCTTGTCCTGAAATCGATTCTCGGGCGGATCCTATCCCGCCCCGTTACACTCGATCCGTGAGCGCGGACGCCCGCCCCCGCTACGGCATCACGGCCCGTCCCGAATGGCTGAAAGTCCGCGTGCACGCGACCGGGTCGGAGCCCGAAATCCTGCGTCTCGTCGAGGACAAGCGCCTCAACACGGTCTGCCAGGAGGCCCGCTGCCCGAACCTCGCCGAGTGCTGGGGCGCCCTGCGCACGGCGACGTTCATGCTCATGGGCGACGTCTGCACCCGGCACTGCGGTTTCTGCGCCGTGACGCAGGGGATCGGCCGGCCCCTGGACCCGGAGGAGCCGCGGCACGTGGCCGAGGCCGTGAAGACGCTCGGCGTCGCGCACGCCGTCGTCACGTCCGTAAACCGCGACGAGCTGGCCGACGGCGGCGCGGGGCACTTCGCCGCGACGATCCGCGCGATCCGGGGCCTCGTCCCCGGCGTCACCGTCGAGGTCCTGATCCCGGACTTCCTCGGCGACGAGGCCGCCCTGAAGACCGTGCTCGACGAGGCTCCGGAAGTCCTGAACCACAACGTGGAGACCGTGCCTCGCCTCTACCGCCGCGTGCGGCCCGACGCGATCTACACGCGGTCACTCGAGCTCCTCGCGCGCGCGGCGACGAGGAGGGATGAAGAGAAGATTTCTTTGAAGGTGAAGAGCGGGATCATGGTGGGGCTCGGCGAATCTCGCGAGGAGCTTCGGGCCACGCTGTGTGACCTGCGCGCGGCCGGCGTCGACGTCGTGACGGTCGGCCAGTACCTTCAGCCCCACGCCCGGCGCCTCCCGATCGAGCGGTACTACACGCCGCAGGAGTTCGAGGAGATCCGGAAAGAAGGCGACGAGATGGGGTTCGGAGTCGTCGAGTCAGGGCCGCTCGTCAGATCCAGCTACCACGCGAGAAGGGCGCTCTCGGCGGGAGCCGCGGGACTGAAGAGTCCTTAGAAGGTCAATGGGCCGGGGGCGCATCGCAGCCGGCTCGCGGGCCGAGGTGCGCCGACGCGCTCTTCCCCTCTTACCCTCTAAGAAAATCTTCCTCTTCTCTTCCCCCCTCTTCTTCCCTATTCCCCGTCGTTTCCGATCGCTTCCACGGGGCAGGAGTCCATCGCCTCCTGGCACTGGGCCTCTTCCTCGGGGGTCGCGGCCTGCTTGACGACGTACGAGTAGCCCTTTTCCTCCTGCCTGGAGAAGTTCGCGGGGGCCGTCACGCGGCAGACGTCGCAGTCGATGCACTGGGTATCGACGTAGAACTTCCCGGGGGCGTTGTCCTCGTAGCGGTCGTCCTTGTTCGCCATCGGCGCGAAAGATAGCACGCTCCCCGAGCGGGACGGCCCTCCCGGATGCATCATGCGCGGGATGCCGGAGCGCCGCCGGGTCCGCCTCTTCCCGCTTCCGAACGTCGTCCTCCTGCCCGAGACGACGGTGCCTCTCCACGTCTTCGAGCCCCGCTACCGGGCGATGCTCGCCGACGCCCTCGACTCGGACCGGCTGATCGGGATGCAGCTTCTCAGGCCCGGGGAGAGCGACGGTGAGGCCCGGCCCGCGTTGTTTTCCATCGGGTGTGCGGGCGAGGTGGTCCATCACGAGCCGCTCGACGACGGGCGGTCGAACATCCTTTTGAGAGGCGCGTTCCGGTACCGGATCGAGGCCGAGCCGCCCACGGACACACCATGGCGCGTCGCCGACGTCACCCCGATCGCGATCGCCCCACTGCCGCGCGCCGACGCGGACGGCCGGACGCCCAAGGATCTCCGGAGGCTCCTCGCCGAGAGCGTGCGCCGCCTCGCGGACTCCGTCGGCCGCGCCGCCGCGCGCGAACTCCCCCGCCGGCTCTCGGACGAGGGGCTCGTGAACGAGGCGATCACCCGGCTCGCGCTCGACCCGGGCGAGGCCTACCGGCTGCTCGCGATGGAGCGCCTCGAGCAGCGCTACGGCTGGACGCTCGCGCACATCGAGGGCGTCCAGAGGCGGCTGGATTTCCTGGCTCCGTTCCGGCGTCCCGACGCGGACGTCCGGATGAACTGAGACGAGGAGGCGGCGATGACCCATCCCATGACGACGACGACCTTCACGCTCGACGGCTACCGAATCGCGCGGACGCTCGGCGTCGTGCGCGGAATCACGGTGCGCTCACGGTCGATCTTCGGGACGATCGGAGGCTCGCTCCAGACTCTCGTGGGAGGGAACATCTCGCTCTTCACCGAGCTCTGCGAGAAGACCCGCAACGAAGCGTTCGAGATGATGCTCTCGCACGCGCGGGAGATCGGCGCGAACGCGGTCGTCGGCGTCCGCTACGATGCGACCGAGCTCATGCAGGGCGTCACGGAGGTCCTCTGCTACGGCACCGCCGTCGTCGTCGCGTCCGAGGGAGGCGCGCCCCCGCCGCCGCCGCTCCGCTGAGGGCGACTCCTCCGGCGCCGGTGGCTCACGGCTTCGACGCGGGCATCGCGCGGTCGTGCGCCCAGCTCTTGATGCCCTTGATCTGCTCGTCCATCGTCCTCGAGAGCGGGACGGTGTTCGTGATCATCTTCGAGAGATCGTCCTCCGAAAGCTTGCGGCCCTGGTTGAACGCCTCGATCGCGGCGGCCTGGACCGCCGCCTCGATCTCCGACCCGACGAACCCCTTCGTCGCCTTCGCGAGGAACACGACGTCGAAGAGGCTCGGGTCCGCGCCGACCTTCCGCACGTGGACGTTGAAGATGGCCTTGCGCTCGTTCTCGTTCGGAAGGTCGATGAAGAAGACCTGGTCGAAGCGTCCCTTGCGGATGACCTCGGCCGGGAGCAGTTGGATACGGTTCGCGGTCGCGGCGACGAAGACGAGCCCCTGCTTCTCCTGCATCCACGTCAGGAAGGTCGAGAAGATCCGCCCGAGCGACGAGTCGCCATCGCCCGCCTCGCGTCCGCCCGTGATCGCCATCTCGATCTCGTCGATCCAGAGCAGCGCCGGCGAGAGGGATTCCACGGTGCGAAGCGCGCGGTGGAAGGTCTGTTCGGGATTGTCGGTCCCGAAGACGAGGTTCATGTCGAGCCGGAAGAGAGGCAGGTTCCAGAGCGCCGAGATCGCCTTGACCGACAGAGACTTGCCGCAGCCGGACATCCCCATCAGGAGGATGCCCTTCGGGACCGGAATCCCGGCGTCGAGCGCCTCTTTCGTGAACAGGCTCTTGCGCTTGAGGAGCCACTCCTTGAGGTTCTCGAGACCGCCGATGTCCTCGAGCGAGAAGCGCGGCGGCACGAACTCCAGGACGCCTTCCTTCCGCGTCGCTTGCTCTTTCTCGGCGAGGACCTCGAAGTAGGACTCCTCGTCGAAGACGGGCCGGCGCGAGAACACCTTCGCAATGACGTGCTCGGCCTCGTCCGCCGTGAGGCCCCTGAGCGCCATCGCGAGCTTCTTCGCGTCGGCATCGACGAGGCCCTTCTCGCCGAAGAAACGCTTCCCGAGGTGGGCGAGGAGGAGGAGGATCTCGGCCTCGTCCGGCAGGTCGTAGTCGAGGACGTAGACCTCTTTCCGGAGGTCGTCGGGCACGACGAGCCGCGGCGACACGAGGACGAGAAAGCGCCCGCGGCCGCGCAGGGCCCGGTAGGCGTCCCGCAGCCTCCGCACGACCTCCGGCCGCGCCAGGTGGGACGTGAGGTCCTTGAAGAGGACGAAACCTGGCCCCTGGTCGGCGAGGATCGCGTCGAGGGCCTTCACGGGGTCGGCCGTGTCGGGGCGGCGCTCCCCGCCGGCCACGAGTCCGTCGACGCAGGTCCAGACGCAGTACGGGACGGGCTTCTCGTAGAACTTCTGGGCGAGAGCCTGGATCGCCCGCTCGACGCGGCCCTCCTCCCAGGACACGACGTACAGGAGAGGATATCCGCCGAGGAGCGCCCGTCTCAGGCGCTCCGCGCCGCGAACCGGTGGTTCGGCCATGTGCGGAAATCTAGCAGGCTTCGGTAGACTACGGCGCGTGAATCCCGAACATCTCGAGCTCTTGCAGAAACCCGAGTGGAACGAGTGGCGCGCCGCCCGGCCCGCCTTCACCCCCGATTTCACCGACATGCGGCTGAACGGCGTCGATCTCTCCGGGAAGAACCTCTCCGGGGCGGACCTTTCCCGGTCGAAGCTGGAGAGCTGCGTCCTCCAGGGCGCGAACCTCTCCCGCGCCCACGTGACGGGCCTCTCCCTGAACGGGTCCAATCTGGACCGCGCCGACCTTTCCGAGACCGATCTCGACTACCTTCTGCTGGACCGGGTGTCCTTCGTCGGGGCGAACTTCCGGAACGCGACGCTCCGAAGCGCGACCGTCCGCGAGGCGGTCATGAAGGCGGCGGACTTCACGGGCGCAAAACTCGACGGCACCGACTTTTCGGCGACGGACTTCTCCTACGGCCGGCTCCTCTACGCGAACTTCCGCGGCGCCGGGATCGACGGCTGCGTCTTCGAGGGCTGCGACCTCACGCAGGCCGTCTTCGACGGCGTGACCTACAAGGCCGGCAATTTCGACAAGGCGAACCTGACGCTCGCGTTCTTCCGGGACGCGAAGCTCGCCGGGACCTCCTTCAAGGGCGCGAAGCTCCAGAGGACGGTCTTCCGGGGATCCGACCTCACACGGGCCGACTTCACGGGGGCGGACGCCTCCGAAGCCGACTTCGAGCGCGCCAGCGCCCAGGGGGCGAACTTCACGGACGCCGTCCTGAAGAAGGCGGCCGCCCACCGCGCCGACCTGCGCAACGCGGTATGGGTGAACGCGCAGCTCGAGGAGACGGATCTCGCGGGCGCCGCGATGGACAAGATGGACCTGAGGTCGCCGCGGATGAAGCTCGTGAACTTCACGGGCGCGCGCCTCATCGAGGCGACGGGCGCGCGCGCGAACCTGCGCGGATCGAACTTCACGGAGGCGGACCTTTCCGGCGCCGACCTCCAGGAAGCGAACCTCGAGGGCTGCATCATGCCGAAGGCGAAGATCGCGCGCGCGAACCTCCGCAAGGCGACCCTGAAGCGGGCGCGTCTCTCCGAGGCGAACGCCGTCGGCGCGAACCTGTCGGGCGCGAACCTCTTCGGCGTCGAGGCCGAGAACGCCGACTTCTCCGCGAGCGACCTGCGTTTCGCCCAGCTCGTCGGCGCCAAGCTGGACGGCGCCCAGTTCAAGCAGGCGAACATCGGCAGCGCCGACTTCACGGAGGCCCGGCTCGGCGGCTCGTCGTTCGTGGGCGCCTTCGGCGAGAACGCGAAGTTCACCGGCCAATTCCACCTGAAGCTCGTCCTCGCCGCGAGCTCCCTGCTCGGATCCGCGAAGAAAAAGACCGAGCAGATCGAGAAGGCGAAGGAAATCGATCGGCTCCAGCGTCTCGCCGCGCTCGAGAAGGCCGCGGACGAACGGGCGCGGGCGCTGGGGTTCCGGCGCGACGACGCCGGCGCCCCGAAGCCGTCGGTCACGATGACCTCGTCGCGCCCCTCGGCCGGACAGCCGAAGAAAAACTGAGCGCTACCGCGCGCGCGCGGGCCTCACGAGCCCGCCGGGGACCGGCGACGGCTCGGGCGCCTTCGCCCGCGCCTTCGCGTCCTTCGGCTTGCCCTCGGCCTCGTCCTTGAGCGCCACCGCCTCCCTCCGGATCTCGTCCAGGACGCTCCGGTCGACGAGGAGGCGTTCGGGCCGCCCCGTCACGTGGACGGCGACGAGGTCGGGCGACGACCCGGCCGGCGCAGGATAGAAGGTCGCGGTCCACGTTGTTCCGTCCCCCTCCCCCGCGACGTCGACCGTCGCGAGGGGTTTCTCGGGCGGCGCCTTCCCGGGTTTCGTCGGGACGAACCCGCGCCCTTCGGCCCGCGCGAGAACGCCGGCGAGGCCCTCGGCGTGGAGGGCGGTGACGTCTCTCCCGGAGGACCGCCATTGACCGTCCACCTTGTCGGCTCCGGCGCGGAGATCGTCGGACGTGAACGCGACTCGCCTGAGGGTGAACGTCTCCACGGGCGCGACGCGACTCTCGCGGTAGGCCGAAAGTTCCTTGTCCAGGTCCTCGCGAACGCGGTCGTCGATCACGACGACGAGGCCGCCCGCTTTCGCGTACATCCTCCCGCTCGCGCCCTCGGCCTTCTGCGCCCCGAACCCGATCGTCGCGACCTTTTCGGCTTCTTTGTCGAGCACGACGGTCGTCAGGGGCGGCGCGAGGCCGACGCGCGCGAGGTCCGCGTCCGGCAGCGAGGCAAACTCGTAGATCCGCGCGCCTCCGAGGTCCCCGAGGAGCCGCTCGACGAAGGACTCGGACGCGAGGTCCGCGACAGGCTTCTCGAGTCGCCACGTGCCCGGCGTCCCGCCCGGCCCCTTCGCCGCCCGCGCGACGACGACCGTGTTCGGGCCGCGCGTCACGCTCACGCGCGTGATCTCCTGCGTCGGCACGTCGAAGAGCCGCTTGCTCCGGTATTCGTCCACGGGCTTCGTCAGCGCCGCGAGCGGCGCGAACTTCACGGCGCCGAAGACTCCCCCGGCGGCCGCGGCGACGGCGTCCGTGCCGGGGATCGGCGCGCCGAAGGAAAACACCCTCGACGACTTGTCCGCGAACGCGACGGTCGCCTTCGCCTTCGGGGCCTCGAGCCCGTACTCCTTCGGGTCGAAGGACGTCCGCGTCTCGCCGACGACCTCGAGGCGCGCGAGGTCCGCAAGGAGGGCGTCGGCCGAGAGACCGTCGGCGGGCGAGGCCGGCGGGTTCGTGACGGTCCAGCGCCCCTTCGCCTTGCGCACGAGCTCGACCTTCGGGAGGTCGGGCCGCTCGATCGTGACCGAGACGACGTCGTCGGCCTTGAAGTCGGCGAGGCGCTTCGCCGCCCGCGCACGCTCTTCGGAATTCGGCTGCTTGCGCTCGAAGAAGACGACGAACGCGAGGAGCGTGAGAAAGACGCCCGTCAGCGCGAGCAGCTTCTTGGTCGACATCGACTAGCGGCGCCTCTTCACCCAGATCGCGAGACCCATGGCGACCGCGGCCGCGGGCAGGAGGAGGAGCACGAAGAAGGCGATCATCCCGACGTCCCGCCGCGAGAGCGTCACGGCGACCTGGTCGGCGTTCTTCGGCGGGATCGCGACGAGCGCCTCGCGCTCGAGCGCCCAGTTCGCGGCCGAGGAGACGAGGAGCCGGTTCGCGGCATTCGCGATCCCGGCGTTGGAAGCCCAGTCGGCGTCCCCGAAGACGACGACGCGGGCGCGCTTCTTCGGCTCGGCCTCCGCGTCCGGCTTCACGTCGGGTTCGCCGCCTTCTCCATGGCCTTGCCCGGCGCGGCCGACTCCGCGGCGGCCGCGAGACAAACCGGACCCTTGACGTCCTTGTCGTCCTTGGCGGGCCGGCCGGACTTCTGGAGCTCCTTGATGTCCGTCTCCCCCCACCCGTCCGGAGAGGTCTCGACGAGCGGCGTCGTCGTCCAGCCCGGAGCGGGCGTCGCGGCGACGCTCACGGAGCGGGCGAGGGGGAAGACGACGGCCGAGCCCGTCAGGAGACGCGTGACGGGATGCGTCCGGAAGGACTTCGCGAACACCGTTTCGGGGCCCATGAGGGGAAGCGCGTTCTTCGGGTCCAGGACGACGTCGCTGTCGAGCGTCAGGCCCATCTCCGCGAGGAGCGGATTCAGGCCGAAATCGGCGAGGGCCGGGCTGCCCGGCGTCAGCTCGACGTCGAGGAAGAAGAGCGAGCGGCCGCCGCCGTCGAGATACCTCTTGAGCGCGCCGCGCTCGGGCTCCGTGAAGGCCGTGCGGGGGCCCGCGACGACGACGAGGTCCGTCCCGGCCGGGACGTCCGCCGCGCCGAGGGACGCCCACGCCTCGACGGTGCAGTTGTCGTTCTTCAGGGACTCGGCGACCTCCGAGAAGCCGTCCCGCGCGCGCGGCGAGTCGAAGGGGCGCTCGCCGTGTCCGGTCGTGAAGACGACCTTCGGGGTCTTCTGCTGCGTGACGGCGAGGATCGCGGACGTGAATTCCTGCTCGCCGTGGAAGTTCTTGACCGTCGGCTCCCCACCCATCCGCGCGCGCGAGAAGTCGTACTCCACGATCCGGTCCTCGGTGACGATCTTCTTGCGGTCCCCCGCACGGAAGACGACGGCGAGGTTGCGCACGCCCGTCTCCTCGACGAACGCCTTCGCGCGCACGGGATTGCGCGTCGGGTCGAGCGTCTCGACGGTGAGCATCGGGCACGCGGCCTTGTAACGCTTGAGCAGCTCGTCCACCTCGGGGTAGAGCGGCGTCCCGGGCGTCATGAAGACGGTCACGTTGACCGGGCTCTTGAGGTCCTTGAGGACGTTCCGGGTCTTCTCCGAGAGCGAGTAGAGGCCGCTCGACGTCCAGTCGAACCTCACGTAGCGGCGCGAGCCGATGTAGTTCACGAGGGCGAGGATTCCGACCCCGAGGAGAACGGAGATCGCGAGGGTCGCGCGGTAGGTGCCGCGGGAGGAAGGCGTCACGGTGGTCATCTCAGCGCCCCTTGTTCGCTTCGAGGGCGCGCGTGGAGAGGAACAGGAAGAAGACGACCGTGGAGGCGACGTAGAGGATTCGCCTTGTGTCGACGATCCCGCGCGAAAAGTCGTCCATGTGCTCGAGGAGGTTCAGGTACGAGAGCGCGTCGCGATACGCCGGGTCCGTGACGAAGTCGCGGAACACGCCCACGATGAAGACGCCGAGGATGAAGACGAAGCCGACGATCGCCGCGACGATCTGATTCTTCGTGAGGGCCGACGCGAAGGTGCCGGCCGCGATGAAGAGCGCCCCGACAAGCGCGATCCCGAGGTATCCCGACGCGATCGGGCCCCAGTCCAGCGTCCCGAAGCGCGAGAGGAGCACGGGATAGAGGACGGTCGGGAGCCAGAGGAAGAGGAAGAAGCACCAGCCCGCCGTGAACTTCCCGGCGACGACGGTCGCTTCCGAGACGGGCGCCGTGAGGAGCGCCTCGATCGAGCCCGTCTTGCGCTCCTCCGAAAGGAGCCGCATCGCGATCACGGACGACACGAGCATCATGAAGATCCAGTAGAAGACGCTCGTGAAGAAGAGCGACATGAGCGCCGTGCGCGGCGTGTCCGGCTGGTTCAGCGCGAGCACGATCAGGTAGAACGTGTAGCCCTGGATGAGGAGGAACGCGGTCAGGACGACGTAGGCGAGAGGTGAGACGAAGTAGGAGAAGAACTCCCGCTTCACGATCGCGCGGAAAGCCTTGAGCCCACTCACCGCGGCGCCTCGCTCCCGAGCGCAGGTGGGTCGTCGGTCGAGCCGGCTCCCGGCAGCGTCTCCTCCTCGGCGGCCGCGTCTCGCGACACGAGGCGCACGAAGACGTCCTCGAGGGACGCCTGGCGGGGAGTGAGCTCCAGGAGCGTCCAGCCGCGCGCGAGGACCTCGCGGAAGACGGGCTCGCGCAGGTCGGAGCCGGCGGCGCCGGCGAGCGAGACGCGAGTCTCGCCCCCCGCGCCGATGCGCGCCGCGTGCGTGACGCCCGGGAGGTGGCGGAGGACCGCGTCGGCCTCCGAAACCTCTCCCTTGAGGACCACGGTCACGGCGGGCGCCTGCGACATGTCGTGGCGCAGCGTGTCGGGCGTGCCGGAAGCCACGATGTGCCCGCGGTCGATGATGAGGACCCTGTCGCAGAGGACTTCGACCTCGGGAAGGATGTGCGTCGAGAGGAGGATCGTGTGGTCCTTCCTGAGGTCGCGGATCAGGTCGCGCACCTTGACGATCTGGCGCGGGTCGAGGCCGACCGTCGGCTCGTCGAGCACGAGCACGCGCGGCCGGTGAACGAGCGCGCCCGCGAGCCCGACCCTCTGGCGGTAGCCCTTCGAGAGGTTCCCGATCGGCGTCGTCGCGACGTCGTCGACGAAGCACTTCTGGATCGCCTCGTCGACGCGTGCCCGCTTCTCGGAGGAAGGCACGCCGCAGAGCTCGGCGCGAAACCCGACGTACTCCTTGACGCGCATCTCCGGGTACAACGCGAGCGTCTCCGGAAGGTACCCGAGCTCGCGCTTGGCGAGGAGCGGCTTCTCCGTGACGTCGACGTCCGCGAGAAGCACGCGGCCGGCCGTCGGCGGGAGGAAGCCCGTGATCATCCGCATCGTCGTCGTCTTCCCGGCGCCGTTCGGGCCGAGGAAGCCGAGGATCTCTCCGGTCTCCACCCGGAAGCTCACGTCCTCGACCGCGGGAGTCCCGTAGAACGACTTCGAAAGACCCTGAACTTCGAGCATCTCTCTGTATGACCTCCGCGAAGGGCGCCGCCTGCGGGCGTATCGCCCCCGGGGCGTCGGAAGCGTCCCGGAATATAGCAGCCCGTGAGAAAGTCGCGGCCGTGCGACAGGACGCCCGGCGGTCTCTCGCGCTTGCGGGCGCGCTTCTCTCGGTCGTCATCTGGGCGGTGAACTACCCCGCGATGAAGGTCGCGTTCCGCGAGCTCTCCCCTCTCGCGTTCACGGGCTGGCGCTTCCTTCTCGCGACGGCGGTCCTCCTCGCCGAGGCGCGCGCGCGGCGCGAGCCCGTCGTCCCGCCGCGCGGCGCGCGCGGCCTCGCGGCCGTCCTCGCGCTCTCGGGCGTCGGCGTCTACCAGTGGCTCTATTCCCAGGGGCTCGCCTCGACGACGAGCTTTTCCGCCGCGATCCTGAACTCGATCTCGCCGCTCGTCGCGCTGCTCCTCGTCGCGGTCCTCGGCTGGGAGAGGCCCGGGGCGCTCGCCGTCGCCGGCTCGCTCGTCGCGTGGGCCGGCGTCGCCCTGTTCGTGAACGCGGCGCGCGGCTCCGGGCTCGGGAGCACGGCGGGCAACCTCCTCTGCCTCGGGGCCGCGACCTGTTGGGGCACGTACAACGTCGCGTGGTCCCGGGTCGGGAGCCGGATGTCGGCGATGACGGCGCAGGCGTCGACGTTCGCCGGCGGGACGCTCCTCATCGTGCTCTACGCGCTCCCCGACATGCTCCGCCAGGACTATCGGAACGTGAGCGCCGGCACGTGGGTCATCGTGGTCCTTTCCGCGCTCCTTCCGCTCGCCCTCGCGTTCCGTCTCTGGCCCGAGGCGGTGCGGACGCTCGGCGTCGCGCAGGCGACGAGCCTCGGCTTCCTGACCCCCGTCCTCGCGGGCGTCGCGTCGGCGCTCTGGACGGGCGAGCGGTTCGACGCCGGCAAGCTCCTCGCCGCCGGCGTCGTCCTGCTCGGCCTCGCCCTCACGCGCGTGGGCCGCCGGCCTCTCGCCGCGGAAACCGCGAGGGCTTAGGATCGAACGTCGAGGAGGCTCGATGTCCCAGCCCGTCGCCCAGGTCGTCGATCTCACGGACGCCGCCCTCACGAACCTCAACGGCGTCTCCCTCGGGGACGCCCGCGCGCGCGTCGCGAGCGGCGACGCCGGAGCCGTCGCCCAGCTCGAGGGGTCGTACGCCCTCGTCGGTGTGGACGGGATCACGGTGCGCCTCGCCCGCTCGCTCGACCGGCCGCTGCGCTACTTTCTCGCAAAGGAGGCCGCGGGCCCCGTCCTCGTCGTCGCGGACCGGATCGACTCGATCGCGCGCTGGCTCTCGGCGCACGGCCACGCGGATCAATTCCACCCGAGCTACACGCGCATGGTCCCCGCGCACCACCTCACGACATTGCGCCTCGTCGGCTGCCCGGATCCCGCTCCGACCCACGTCCGGACGTTCACGCCCGAACGGAACGCGCTGCCGGCGGATCTCGACGCGATCGGCCGGCTCTACGTCTCGGCACTCTCCGACGAGATCGCGCGATGGCTCGAGACCCTGCCGGCGAAGGCGCCGCTCGGCGTGTGCTTCTCGGGCGGGATCGACAGCGGCGCGGTCTTCCTCGTGACGCACCACGTCCTCCTGAAGCTCGGGATGAGCCCGGCCCGCCTCAAGGCGTTCACGCTCACGCTCGGCGAGGGACCGGACCTCGCGCAGGCCCGCGCGTTTCTCCAGGCGCTCGACATGGGCTTTTTCCTCGAGGCGGTCGAGGCCGACGCCGAGTCGCTGGACCCGTTCGAGGCGGTCCGGATCATCGAGGACTACAAGCCGCTCGACGTCGAGTCCGCGACGATGGCGATCGCGCTCCTGCGCGGGATCCGCGCGCGCTACCCCGAGTGGACGCATCTTCTCGACGGCGACGGCGGCGACGAGAACCTCAAGGACTATCCGATCGAGGAGAACCCCGAGCTCACGATCCGGAGCGTCGTGTCGAACCTCATGCTGTACCAGGAAGGCTGGGGTGTCGGGTCGCTCAAGCACTCGGACACCTACTCGGGGGGGCAGAGCCGTTCATACGCGCGCACGTACGCGCCGCTCCGGACGTTCGGTTTCACGGGATTCAGCCCGTTCACGCGCCCGCGCGTCGTCGCGGTCGCCGAAGGGATTCCGTTCGCGGACCTCACGCGGGGAAGCGTCGAGATGCTTTACGCGCTCAAGGGCGAGATCGTCGCCCGCGGCGTGAAGTCGGTCACCGGACTGACGATGCCCGTCTTCCCGAAGCGCCGGTTCCAGCACGGGGCCGGGGGCGCCGCCGTCCACGCCCGGCGCTTTCCGTATGGCGAGGCCCGCTACCGCCGCGCGCTCCTCGAGGCCTTCCCGGGAGCAGCGTGAGCGCCGCGTTTCCCGCGACGCGCCCCGCTCGCGAGCGGTTCGTGGCGGAGCGCCGGCCGGAGAAACACACGCTCGACCCGCGCCGGCCGTACGGTTTCTTCGTCGAGGACGAGCCCGTGCGGCCCGGGGAGACCGCTCCCGTCGCGACGGTCTTTCTCACGAACGCGGAATGCGCGTATCGCTGCACGATGTGCGACCTCTGGAAGAACACGCTCGATGCCCCGACGCGGCCCGGCGCGATTCCGGAGCAGATCCGGTGGGCGCTCGAGCGCCTGCCGGCGGCGCGGCACGTGAAGCTCTACAGCGCGGGGAGCTTCTTCGACCGCGCCGCCGTTCCGCCCGCGGATCACGCGGAGATCGCCGAACTCGTCCGCGGCTTCGAGAGGGTCGTCGTCGAGTGTCACCCGGCCCTCGTCGGAGACGCGGTCCTGCGCTTCCGCGACCTCCTCGCGGGGCCGGCGCTGGAGGTCGCGGTCGGGCTCGAGACGGCGGACGAGCGGGCTCTCGAGAAGCTGAACAAGGGGATGACGGTCGAGGACTTCGAGCGCTGCGCCCGGCGGCTCGTGTCGAGCGGCATCCGGCTGCGCTCCTTCATCCTCGTAGGAGTTCCTTTTCTTAGAAAGGCAGAGTGGGCGGCGGCGACCCGCGCGAGCGTCGACCTCTCGTTCTCCGCCGGCGCCTCGGTTGTCTCGCTGATTCCGACACGTCTCGGGAACGGGACGCTGGAGGAGCTGCAGAGGACCGGCGGCTTCACGCCTCCAACTCTTCGCGATCTCGAAATGGCGCTGGGAGATTTCTTCGAAGGTGAAGAGGGGCGGGGCGGCGCGCGGGGGATGGTCCTCGCCGATCTGTGGAACGCACACGAGCTGCACGCGCCCCGCTGCTGCGCCGCGGCTCGCGTGGAGCGCCTTCGCTCGATGAACATCATTCAAAGAAATCTCCCTCTTCCTCTTTGTCCCTCTTGCCGGTGAACGAGCCCGTCGACGTCGCGATCGTCGGGTCCGGCTTCGCCGGCTCCCTCCTCGCGCTCGTCGCGCGGCGCGCGGGGCGATCCGTCGTCCTCCTCGAGAAGGGCGCGCACCCGCGCTTCGCGATCGGCGAATCCACCTCGCCGCTCGCGAACCTCGTCCTCGAGGAGATCGCGACGCGCTTTGATCTCCCCCGCCTTCTCCCGCTCTGCGCGTGGGGCCCGTGGCGCCGCGCCTATCCCGGGATCGCCGTCGGCCTGAAGCGCGGCTTCACGTTCTACCGACACGAGGAGGGCCGGCCGTTCGCGGGCGCGCCCGACCGCTCCGATCAGCTCCTCGTCGCGGCGAGCCCGAACGACGAGGTCGCCGACACGCACTGGTACCGGGAGGAGTTCGATGAATTTCTTCTGAAGGAAGCGCTGGCCGCGGGCGTCCACTATTTCGATCGCGTCGCCTTGCAGGGCGCGGCGCGGGGGAACGGGGGATGGGAGATTTCCTTTGAAAGAGAGAAGGAGAGGACGCCGCAGAGGATCCGGGCGTCTTTCCTCGTCGACGCTTCGGGCCCCGCGGGAGCTCTCGCTGCGGCGCTCGACGCGCGCGACGCGCCGCCCGCCGGACTTCCTTCGACGGAATCCCTCTTTACTCACTTCACAAAGGTCCGCCGCCTGGACTCGCTGCCGGAGTTCGCGTCTTCGGCTCCCCCGCCCTACCCCGTCGATGACGCCGCCTTGCATCACGTGTTCCCCGGAGGCTGGATCTGGGTGCTCCGGTTCTCGAACGGGATCACGAGCGCCGGCGTCGCGGCGGAGGCCTGGCTCGCGCGCGAGCTCCGGCTGGAAGAAGGAGAGACGGCCTGGAACAGACTGCTCGGCCGCTTTCCCTCCGTCGCGGCGCAGTTCGCGGACGCGCACGCCTCGCGCCCGTTCGTCCACGCGCCCCGTCTCGCGTTCCGCCGAGCGCGGGCTGCGGGCGACGGGTGGGCGCTGCTGCCCTCGGCCGCCGCGTTCTGTGACCCGCTCCTGTCGACGGGGTTCCCGCTCGCGCTCCTCGGGATCCAGCGGCTCGGGCTCGCGCTCGCCGAGGACTGGGGAGCGCCCCGATTCGGAGACAGGGTCCGCGCGTACGGCGAGACGACTCTCTCGGAAGCCGACGCGGCCGCGCGCCTCGTCGGCGCGCTCTACGCGGCGTTCGAGGACTTTCCGCTCTTCACCGCGCTCGCGAGGCTCTATTTCGCCGCCGCGAGCTTCTCGGAGGCCACGAGGCGCCTCGGGAAGGAGCACCTCGCGAATTCCTTCCTGCTCTCGAAGGATCCCTCCTACGGGCCCGCGCTGCGCCGGATCTGCGAGCAAGCGCGGACGCCGCTGACACCGGAGTCCCGCGCCCGGCTCCTCGAGGAGATCTCCCGGACGGTCGCGCCGTTCGACGTCGCGGGTCTCCTCGACGCGGGCCGCCGCAACTGGTTCCCGGTGGACGGGGACGACCTGCGCGAGGCGGCCCCGAAGCTCGGGGCGACGCCCGGCGAGGTCGAGCGCCTCCTCGCGGCCTCGGGGCTCGGCGTCAGCGCCTCGTCCGCGCCGTCCTTTTCTTCTTCTTCGGGGCCGGTGCCGGTTTCGGCGTCGGCCGGGGGGCCGACCGTACCGTGAACTTCGGCGGGACCGGCCCGTAGCGGTCGGGCGGCGGTCCGCCGAAGAACGCGACGAGACCCGACGCGAGCGCCTCGGCGAGCGCCTGGCGGAACTCTCTCGTGACGATCAGCGCGCGGTCCTCCTCGTTGCCGAGGTTCGCGATCTCGACGAGGGCGCGGTTCGGGACGCGGTTGTAACGGAGGACGGCCGGCACCCACTCGCGCCCGGCGCGGATTACGTGCGTGCGTACGGGCGAGAAGCTGTGCACGGGGAGCCCCGCTTCCCGGAGCGCCGCGACGAGGCCCGAGGCGAGCGCCGTCGACGCGCCTTCGGAGGCGACGCGCTCCTTGCGGTTGAAGGAGACGACGGGCTCTTCGCGGACCTCGCGGTACGACGCGTACTCCACACCCGACTTGCCGTAACGGTCGCGGAGGTAGCGCTCACCGGGCACGTAGATCATCGCGCCACGCACGGAAGGGTGCAGCGAGTCCGCATGGAGCGACAGGAAGACTGTCTTCTCGGGCGGCACCTTCGCGCCGTCGGCGGCCGGCCGGCGCAGGAGGCTGTTCGCGAGGTACCAGCGCAGGTTCACGCCGACGGTCGGGTCCGCGAGCGCGTAGGGCGGCCGCGTCAGGAGGACCTGCTCCCGGCGCGGTCGCAGCCGGTCCTGGTCCGGCACCGTCCACCCGATCGTGCCGTCCTTCGTCGTCATGAGGACCTCGGCGTGGGTCTGCTCGCGGAGGATCTTCCGGAGCCGGCAGGCCACGTCGTAGACGTACGTCGCTTCCCACACGCCGGCATGAAGCGTCCCCGTGTCGCGCCCGCCGTGCCCGGCGTCGAGGATCACGCGCACGCCCGCGAGGCCGCGCGCGACCTCGGGCCTCGAGAACTGCGCCGTCTCGGCCTTCTCGCGCGCCCTCTCGACGTACCGGGCGTCGTCCTTCGGCAGGAACTCGTCCGAGAGGAACTCGAGCGGAATCTTGACCGGGTAGCCGACCGGGATCGCGTGAACGTCCGCGATCCCCGACCGTTCCGCGAGCTTCAGCGCGAGCTCGTTCACGTCCGCGGCGTCGAGGCGGCCCGTGAAGCGTACGACGACCGCCGAGTAGAGGGCCTCCCCCTTGCGCAGCCGGTACACGGCGTAGCGCCCCTTGGCGTCGCCGGCGAACACGAGGTTGGGCGGCTCCGTCTCCGGGACCGGCTCGACGTCGCGAAACGGCGGAACGAGAAGCTCGGTGGGAATGCGCACCGTCGCACCGGGCGGGACGACGCCGCCCGGGAAAACGTTCTCGCGTTCGAGGTCCGAGGCGCGCGCGGCGTCGCCCGCGAACCACTCCGCGAGCGACGTGAGCCGCTCTTCGGCAACCGCGATGTGAAGCCACGCGGCCGTCGCGCGAACGTCCGAAGGGAAGAGCGCCTGGATCGCGGCGCCGCGGGCTTCGAGCGACAGCGCGCCCCACGAGAGCGTCGCACCCCGGCCCGAGAAGGCGCCGGGCAGCGCGAGGATCCGCTGGGCGGTCGACTCGTCCTTCGCGAGCCGCCGCGCGAACTGGATCGGGCTCTCCCCGTCGAGGGGCCGCGCCTCGACCGTGATCGCACCGTCCTTCAGCTCGACGGCGAAGTCCCGCGAGACCTCGACCCGACGCGGCGGGGCGGCACCAAGGGACGGGACCGCGCGCAGGACGAGCGCCGCGACGGCCGCGGCGGCGAGGCCTCGCCGGCCGCTCAACTCACCGCGCCCGGGGGCCGCCGCTCCCCCGCCCGGAACGCCTCCTCGACGACGCGCGAGAGCGCGAAGAGGAGAGGCTCGGAGTCGGCGGGTCCGACGAACTGCATGCCGATCGGAAGACCTTCCGTCGAGAAGCCGGCCGGCACGGACACCGCGGGGAGCCCCGCGAGGCTCGGCGGCACCGTGAAGACGTCCGCGAGGTACATCGCGAGCGGGTCGTCCGCCTTGGCGCCGAGAGAGAACGCGGGCTCCGGTGAGGTCGGGCAGAGGATGGCGTCCACTTCGCGGAACGCATCCGCGTAGTCCCGGGCGAGGAGCGCTCTCACCTTCTGCGCCCGGCCGTAGTAGGCGTGGTGGTAGCCCGACGAAAGCGCGAAGGTTCCGAGCAGGATGCGGCGCTTCACCTCGGCCCCGAAGCCCGAAGAGCGCGTGCCCCGGATCAGGGCGTCGAGGGAGCCCGCACCCGCGCGCGCGCCATACCGGGCCCCGTCGAAGCGCGCGAGATTCGAGGAGGCCTCGGCCGTCGCCGTGAGGTAGTAGACGGGCACCGCGAACGCGACGCGAGGCACCGAGATCCGGGTCACCGCCGCACCGGCAGCCCGGAGGGCGTCCGCAGTGAGCGAGAACGTCCCGGCGACCGCGGGGTGAAGGCCGCCCTCCGAGGACTCGGCTTCCGCGAGGAGACCGACCCGCCTCCCCTTCACCCCTGCCGCCAGGCCCGCGGCGGCATCCGGAACCGGCGTCGCGAGGGACGTCGCGTCCCTTGGATCCACACCCGCCATGACCGTGAACGCGCGCGCGGCGTCGTCGACGTTGCGCGCGAGCGCTCCGGCCTGGTCGAAGGACGACGCGAAGGCGACGAGCCCGTAGCGCGAAACCCTCCCGTACGTGGGCTTCCACCCGACGAGCCCGCAGAGCGCCGCGGGCTGGCGGACGGACCCGCCCGTGTCCGTCCCGATCGCGAGCGGCACCGCCCGCGAAGCGACGGCCGCCGCCGAGCCACCCGAAGAACCCCCCGGAACCCGTGTGGGGTCCCAGGGATTTCGCGCGGGAAAGAAGGCGGAGTTCTCGTTCGACGAGCCCATTCCGAACTCGTCGCAGTTCGTCTTGCCGACGACGACGGCCCCCGCCTCGACGAGTCGGCCGACGCACGTCGCGTTGTCGGGCGGCACGAACCCCGCGAGGATCTTCGAGCCCGCCGTCGTCGGGCGGCCCGCGACGTTGATGTTGTCCTTGACGGCGAGGGGCACGCCGGCGAGCGGCAGCCGCGCGCCCGCGGCGACCCGCCGGTCCACGTCCTCGGCCTCGCGCAGCGTGCGTCCCTCGTCGATCGAGAGGAAAGCCCCATAGAGGTCGCGCGCCTTCGTCGCGCGCGCGAGGGCGAGCTCCGCGAGGCCGCGCGCCGTCGCCGCCTTCGAAGAGACGGCCCGAGCGAGGGTGGAGAAGGGGCCGTCGAGGAGGCCCGCGGGCTCCGCCGTCACGCGTCCCTCGAGACGACGCGCGGGACCACGAAGTGCCCGTGCGCGAACTCGGGCGCGTTCGCCTCCACGAGCGCGCCCGGCGAGCCGTCCTGGGCCTCGTCGGCGCGGAGCGCCCCGGGAGGCGCCGGAGCCTCGGTCCCGAGGAGGTCGTCGGGGATCGCGCGGAGGGTCTCGAAGTGCTCGACGATCCGCGTGAGCTGTCCCGAGAGTGCGTCGCGCTCGGCCCCGGTGAGTTCGAGCCCGGCGAGCGACGCGACGCGAGAAACGAGCGCCGGGTCGATCCTCACCGTGAAATTCTAGCAGTCGTCTTGACGCGCCTTGCGGCGGCCCGTACCGTGCCCGCAGACGTTCGATGCGGCCGTTTCTCCTGTACCGGCCGGGAGGCGGAGTCCCGGAGTCCGTGCGGCTCCCGCTCGAGCGGGCGGGCAGCGACGTGCTCGTCGCGGCCACGGTGGACGAGGCCGCCTCCCTTGCCGCGTCTTCGCAGCCCGAGATCGTCCTCGTGGTCCCGCCGGGGACCGTGGCGGACGGCGCCGTGCTCCTCTCGCGCCTCCCCGCGACCGGCCTCCCGCCGCCGGTGTTCGTCCTCGAGGAAGAGGGCGCGCCCCACCGGCCCGCGGCCCTGGAGACGGTCGCGCGCGGACCCTGGACCCGCGCGACGGCCGCCCTCGGCGAGGGCTCGGACGATCCTGCCCCCACCCTTCTCCTGTCGCGCGTGCAGCTCACCGGACTCATCGACCTCTGGGAGCAGGTCGCCGAAGGGGCCCCCGGGTTCGCCGAGCACGCCCTCCGTTCCCTCTCGCTCGCGCTCGGCGCCTCGCGCGTGACCGTCTATCGCTGGAAGGCCGGCTCTCCGGAGGCCACGGTGGAAGCCTCCAGCCTCGGCGCCGGCGTAGTGGGGCGGACCGTCGAGATCGTCCGTTACCCGGAGCTGCGCGCGGCGGCCGCGCGCTCGGGCGCCGTCCTCGTCGAGGAGGTCGAGCGCGACCCTCTCATGGAGACGGTCAGCCCGTACCTCTCCGGGCAGCCGAGGAGGTCGCTCCTCTGCCAGCTCCTGCCGGGCGACGGCAGCGACGTCTACCTCCACGCGGTGCGCGAGGGCACGCCGTTCGGTCTCGTCGACATCGCGCTCCTCGCCGCGACGGCCCGGATCCTCCAGGCCGCGAGCGCCGCGAGCCGGACACCCGAGCCCCTCGAGAAGGGCCCGGACCGCAAGCGCATGCGGACGGTTCAGCGCATCCTCACGGGCATCCCGGATGCGACCGCGATGGTCGGACCCTCGGGAGAGATCCTCCTCGTGAACCCGCCGTTCTGCGCCCTCACGGGCCGGCTCGAATCCGAGCTCGTCGGCCTCGACGTGAGCTCCCTTCTCCGGCCGCTCGCCCCGGAGGACGCGTTCACGACGCTGACGCCCCAGCCCGGATCGCCGGTCGCGACGACCCGCGCGCGCCTCGTGACGGCGGCCGGCGAGACGATCCCGGTCGAGGTCCTGTCGATCCCGACGCCTGACGAGACGGCGGGCAAGGCCGGCTGGTCGACGATCACCCTGCGCGACCGCCGCCGCGAGGACGCCCGCGAGGCCCGAGAGCTCGCGCTCCAGCGCGACCTCGAGGAGACGACGCGCCAGGCGGAGGCCCTCCAGCGGAGCGCACGGGAAGGGGACGTCGTGCGGGCGCGTTTCTGGACGGCGGCGGCTCACGAGCTGCGCACGCCTCTCGCGATCGCGCAGAGCTACCTGGAAGTCGTCCTGAGCGACCTCGCCGAAGACCTCCCGGAGCACCCGACGCAGCTCCTGAAGACGGCCTCCGAGAGCCTCACCCGACTCGAGCGGCTCATTTCGGACGTCCTCGACGCGGCGGTGAGCGGCCGCGCGCGCTCGACGCTCCATCTCGCCGAGCTGGACCTGGGCGAGGTCGTCCGCGGACTCGCCCCCTCCCTTTCGGCGACCGCGTTCAAGCGCGGTGTGCGATTGACCGTCGAGGTCCCGAAGGGCCTTCCGCGCGTCGCCGGGGATCGGGAGAAGGTCGAACGCCTCGTCATGAATCTCGTGGACCACTCACTGCGCCGCTCGCCGCGCGGGGACTCCGAAGTCCGGCTCCAGGCGACGTTCGAGGACGGCCGCGCCCTGCTCCGGGTCGTGGACCGCGCGCCGACGCTGTCGCCCGAGAAGACGGGCCACCTCTTCGACGACGTCGGCTCGGCACGCGGAGGCGGCGAGTTCGGTCTCTCCGTCGCGCGCCGCCTCGCGGACGCGATGGGAGCCGAGCTGGTGGCCTACGCGGCGCCCGACGGCTCGAACGTGAAGAGCGTCGCATGGCTCATCGCCGAGCCGGATCCGCCCGGCCCGAAGGCGTGAACGCCGCGGCCGACCGCGCCTGGCGCCGCTTTGCCCGGAGGCCCGACGTCGCCCTCGCGGCCTCGTGCGCGCATCCGCTGGACCGCGTTCGCGCTGTGGGAGGGGCCGTGCGCGACGCGTTCCTCGGACGCCCCGGCGGCGACCTCGACCTCTCCGTCGCGGCGGGGCGGGCCGGCGCGTTCGCCGAACGGCTCGCGGCCCGCGCGGGGACGCGGGTCGTCGCCGTCGGGTCGTCACCGAGGCGGATCCTCAAGGTCCCTTTCCGGGGCCGGGAGATCGACGTGTGGGAAGAAGAGAAAGGGGGGGCCGAGGACCTCCTGCGGCGCGACTTCACGATCAACGCCATCGCCTTCGACCTCCCGTCCGGCGCGCTCTCCGCGGCGCCCGGAGCCGAAGAGGACCTTCGAAGGAAGATCCTCCGACCGCCGCGGCCCGGGGTCTTCCTCGAAGATCCCCTGCGCGTCCTCAGGGCGGCGCGCTTCCTCGCGCGGCTGCCCGGATTTCGCATCGCGCGGAGCGCCGAGGCAGAACTCAAGGCCGCCGGGAGATTTCTTCGAATGGTTTCGGAGGAGAGACGCCTCGTCGAAATGGACAAACTCCTTGGCGCACCCGCGGCGGACCGAGCCCGCGCGCTGCGCTTTCTCGCGAGCGTCGGCGCCTTGCAAGCACTCCTTCGAAGCAGCGCGCCGCGAATGCGGCGCGGCATCTCTCTCGTCTCCCGGCTCGACTCGAACGACCCCCGCGTCGCTCGAGCGCTTCTCCTCCTGCCGCTGGGTCCGAAGAGAGCGGAAGAATTGCTTAGAAGGTGGAAGACCCCCCGGGAAGAGCAGAGGCTCGCGAGCCTGCTTTTCGCATTCTCGCGCGGCGCTGACTCGGGCGGTGGGCGGCGCGCCTCGCGCCGCCCACCCACCCGCCGGGACATAGCCGCACTGCTCCGGCGCTCGTCCCCCTTCGAAAGAGAATCGGTCGCGTTCCTTCTCGCCGCCGGCGACGCGCGCGTCCGGGAGCTCGCGCGCGCCGCCGAGAGGACGCGCCGCCGACCCGCCGCGCTCCGCCGGATCCTGAAGCCCGTTCGCCCTCTTCCACTCGAAGAGATCCGAAGCGCCCTCTCCCTCGCCGAGGGCCCCGAGCTGGGGCGGGCGCTCGCGGATCTCGACCTCGCGCTCGCCGCCGGAGAGATCCGTGGCGAGAGCGCCGTCCGCGCCTGGCTCTCGGCTCGCGGGAAGGTTTTGAAACCGCCCCGCCGGCTGGTAACCTAGAGGGTCCCCTCCGAGGACAGACACACGATGGACCTGACCGAGCTTCTGAAGTTCGTGACCAAGAAGGAGGCGTCGGACCTTCACCTGAAGCCCGGCCGACCGCCCCTCCTGCGCGTGAACGGGCGTCTCGTCCCCCTCAAGACGGATCCGCTGCAGCCGAAGGAGATCGAGGACATGGTCCTCCCGATCCTGACGCCCTACCAGCGGGACAAGCTCCAGCAGAACTATGCGGTCGACATCGGGTACGGAATCACGGGCGTCGCGCGCTTCCGCGGCAACATCTACCTCCAGCGCGGAACGTGGACGGCGGTCTTCCGTCGGATTCCGTTCCAGATCCCCCATGTCGCGGCCCTCAACCTCCCGGACGTCCTCGAGACGTTCGCGGACCTCCCCGCCGGCCTCGTCCTCGTCACGGGCCCGACCGGATCGGGCAAGTCGACGACGCTCGCGGCTCTCGTGAAGCTCATCACCGAGCGGCACCCCGTCCACATCGTGACGATCGAGGACCCGATCGAGTACCTCTTCCAGGACAACATGGCGTCCGTCTCGCAGCGCGAGATGGGGACCGACACGGTCTCCTTCCAGGAGGCGCTCAAGAACGTCATGCGGCAGGACCCGGACGTCATCATGGTCGGCGAGATGCGCGACTGGGAGACGATGTCCACCGCGATCACGGCCGCGGAGACCGGACACCTCGTGTTCTCGACGCTGCATACGAACAGCGCGGCGCAGACGATCGACCGCATCATGGACTCGTGCCCTCCCGCACAGCAGAACCAGGTGCGGCGGCAGCTCGCGCTCGTGCTCCGCGCGATCGTCTCGATGCAGCTCATCGAGCGCGTCGACGGACACGGCCTCATCCCCGTCACCGAGGTCCTCGTGAACTCCCCGAAGATCGCGAAGCAGATCGAGATGGGCGAGACGAAGGAGATCCTCGAGGAGGTCGAGTCGAGCGTCGCCTACTTCAAGATGCAGTCGATGAACCAGTCCCTCATCGCGCTGCTCGTGAACGGCGCGATCGACGTCGACGCCGCAATGAAGCTGTCGACCGATCCCGAGGATCTGTCCCTCAAGCTCCGCAAGCTCTTCCCGAAGATCGAGGAGCGCGGCCGAGGAGGAATCATGGCGTCCGCAAACGACTTCTCCGCGATCACCGAGCTTATGGACATCAAGCGCCTCTACGAGGAGCAGGAAGACAAGTGGCGGCAGCGCCTCTCCGAGAAGGACGACGTCATCGCCTCCCTGGAGCACGACATCGAGGAACGCGAGCGCCAGGTCCAGACGAAGGCCCAGCAGGGGGCCGAGGCAGAGGGGGAGGTCCAGAGGCTCCGCGCCGACGCCGAACGCCAGCGGCAGGAGATGGCGGCCAAGGTCGCCCAGCTCAACGAGCGCATCCGCGACCTGAACCAGCGGCTCCTCGGGACCGGCGGGGCGGCCGCGGTCGCGGCGACGCCCACGGGCCAGCAGGGATTCTTCAAGCGCTGACGGGACCGCCCAGCCAGCGGCGCGCGAGCCTTTTCGCGCGGGGCGCCGCATTCGAAAGAGGAACGATCTTCCAGACGCCCGCCTGCCGCGCCCCCAGGGCGAGGGACAAGACCCGCAGGCGTTCGCGGCGGAACACGGTGACGCTCGCTCGCGCGCGGGGGCCGCGCTCGCTCGCAATCCTTCGAAGGAAATCTTCGGTGGCCCTCGTGCCGTCCACCGCCACGACCTCGTCAGCGGCGTTCACCCCCGCACGCTGAGCCGCGCCGCCCTCGAGAACCTCGGCGACGAGAATTCTTCCGTTTTCCGTCTTCGTCTTCCATCCGAAATCTCCGCGCGTCTTCACGGGCCCGGTGTCCGTCACACCCTCCTCGGCCTCCGGTGCGAGCCGGAGAGCGAGCCCCGCGGCCGGCAGAAGCCTCGCGAGATCGGGAGTGCCGGTGCCGCGCACGTATCGGTCGAAAAACCGGCGCGCGTGCGCCTGCGAGCCCGTCACGCGGGCCGCCGCGTCCTCGACGGCGCCCTCCGGATAGGCCTTCCCCTTCGACCCCCAGCGTCGCCAGAGGAGCCGCATGACGTCGTCCAGGCCGCGCCGCCCCTTCGTGGCGCGGCGTAGCGACAGGTCGAGCGCGAGCCCGAGGAGCTGCCCGCGCCGGTAATAGCTTTCCGCCACGTTCACGGAGTTCTCGTCGGGCCGGTAGAACCGGATCCACGCATCGAACGAGGACGTCTCGGCGCTCTCGACGGTGCGGCCGGGAGTGTCGAGGTGGCCCGTCCACGACGTCATCCACGCCTCGAAACCCTGCGCCGGCGTCAGGAGACCGGCGCGCACCGCGAGAAGCACCTCGTAGTACGACGTGACTCCCTCCATCGCCCAGAGGTCCTTCGTGTAGACCTCTTTCGTGTAGTCGAAAGGGCCGAGGGCCCCGGGACGGACGCGCTTCACGTTCCACGCGTGGAAGAGCTCGTGCGAGAAGAGGAGGAGCGCGTCCCGGTACGCCTTCTCCGGGCGGAACGCCCACGGGTCGAGAGCCACCGACTGCGAGGCGCGGTGCTCGAGGCCGCCGCGCGCGCCCGGCGCGAGGTGGACGAGGAAGAGATAGCGCTCGTACGGAACTCCCCCGAAGAGAGACGCCGCCTCCTCGACGAGCTTCCTCAGGTCGCGGACGAGCCGGGCGGGCTCCTCGTTGCCCTCGCCCCAGATCGCGAGCGTGTGGGGGACGCCTCTCACGCGGAAGTCGACCGTGCGGTGCGTCCCGCACTCGAACGGCGAGTCCACGAGCTCGTCGTAGCTCTCGGCGCGGAAGACGCCGCTTCGCGCGGGCAGTGCCATGGAGGTCTTCCAGCCCTTCGGGAGACGGAACGCGACCTCCTGCGGCTCGTCCTTGCGGCCCTCGACGTAGAAGAACAGAAGCGCGCCGTTGCCGTAGGCGTGCGAGGAGTCGAGGTGCGACGTGCGCACGCTCAGCTCGTGGGCGTAGACGCGGTAAGTGACGAGGATCAGGGACGAAGAGGAAGAGGAAGAGGAAGATTCCTTAGAAGGTAGAGAGAGACGCCAGACGTTCTTGGAAATCTTCTCGACTGACACCGCGCGCCCCGCGCCCCCGGCGCCCGCACGGCGACCGCCGGCCCCTCTTCCTTTCGAAGAAATCTCTCTCTCTTTCGCGGAAAAATCCCTTACGTGCCTCGAAAACTCGCGAACGAGGTACGAGCCCGGCGTCCAGACGGGGAGGACGAGATCGAGCGTCGCGGCCCTGCCGGCGTCGATCTCCATCGTGATCTCGTAGAGATGGGTCTCGGGCCGCGGCATCGCGACCGTGAAGCGTGTCGTGCGCATGTCCGGATTCTATTCGTCGAGAAATCCGACGACCCGGCGCGCGAAGGCGACCGGCCGCTCCGTCGGCGGGACGTGGCCGCAGCGCGGGATAACCTCGAGGCGGGCGTTCGGCAGCGCGCGCGCGAGCGCGCGTCCCGTCGCGAGCGGGAAGATGCGGTCGCGGTCGCCCCACAGGACGAGCGCCTCGTGCGGGATCCGCGCGAGGTCGCGCGAGGCGAGCGCGTCCTCCCCCGCGGCCATCGAGGCGACGAGCTTGAGAAGCTGCGGGCGGTTGCGCCGGCGGCCCTTGTAGAGCGCGGCCGCGAGCGCGACGAGCGGATGCGAGAGAAAGCGGTTGTTGACGCTCGTCGCGAGGAGCCGGCGCGAGTCCTCGAAGCTGCCCGGCACGAACGGGAGCGACGCCGCGAGCGGGTCGATCGCGCGCTCGACAGGCGGGCCCGCCGCGTCAACGAGGACGAGGCGCCGCACGAGACGCGGGTGCCGGCGCGCGAGGACGAGCGCGACCGCGCCGCCGAGCGAATGGCCGAGCAGGTCCACGCGTTCAGGCGGATCCGGCAGCGCCTCGATCCCGCCGACGACGACCTCCGCGAGGAACCGGACCCGGTAGACGACGCCCGGCCCGGAGGGCTTGTCGCTCGCGCCGTGCCCGAGGAGGTCGAACGCCAGAACGCGCCGTCGGCGCGCGAGCCTCGAAAGAGAGAGCGCCCACTCGCGGTGATCCGCGCCGATCCCGTGCAGGAGGGCGAGCGGAGGGGGCCCGCCGGGGCGCGACGCGCCCGCGTCGAGGCACGCGACGGAAAGGCCTCCGGAGATGTGAAGACGCCGCAGCCTCACCTGAGGCTCAATACTTCCTCATGAGCCCGACGACCACGCCCTGCACCTTCACGTCGCCCTCGGCGGCGTAGATCGGCGCCATGCGGTCGTTCGCGGGCTGCAGGCGGACACGCCCGTCGCCCTCGCTGTAGATGCGCTTCAGCGTCGCCTCGCCGTTCACGAGGGCCGCGACCATCTCGCCGTTCGCCGCCTTCTCGCGCCGATTCACGACCACGTAGTCGCCGTCGTGGATGCCGTCGTCGACCATCGAGTGTCCGTTCACACGCAGCACGTAGTTCTGCCCCTTGCGCGTGAGCGCCTCGGGCACGGCGACCGTCTCGCCCTCTGGCTCGACCTCGATGGGCTGGCCGGCCGCGATGCGCCCCGCAAGCGGGATCTCGACGGCCCCGGCGGGACGATCCTCCTCGGCGAGCGCGAGGGAGCGTCGCTTGTTCCAGTCGCGTACGAGCACGCCCTTCTCGAGCAGGAGCCGGATGTGTTTCTGGAGCGTCCCGAACGAGGAGTACCCGAACTCTTCGCAGATCTCGCGTTGCGTCGGCGACACCCCGTTCTTCGAACGATAGCGCCGGATGAAGTCGGCAATTTCTTTCTGTCTGGGCGTCAGCGTCAGTGCCATAATTTATTAGGCTAACCTTTGATTTTTCCTTAATTTCTTAGAATATAATGTGTGCTGATGCGCGAATGATGGCGGTGCGGCACAGGCCGCGGCCGGCTTTCTTCACTTTCCAAGAAGATCTCTTTCGCTTCTTTGTTTCCCATCTTCGACGCAAGATAGGCGTAAATCTAAACTCCGTCAAGCGTCTCCTCTGCACTCACGCGATAAGATCCGCGCTCGTGCCCGACTCGAGTGAGCCGTCGCCTTCCGTCCCTCCCGCCCGGGGCACGTTCGTCCGCAAGCTCGTCCGCTGGACGGTGGCGATCCTCGTCGCCGCGCTCGTCATCGGCGGCGGCCTGCTCTGGCTCTCGAACCGGAAGTTCGCGACCGACCGTGTCGTGATTCGCGCCTCGCGCCTCACCTCCGGAAACAGGATCTTCCCGGTCCAGGTCGCCGTGTTCGCGGACCACGTCTCGCGTTACAAGCCGAGCCTCCTCGGCCACACGGAGGACTCCATCACGCTCCGACAGGTCGCGGCCGTGAAAGTGCAGGCCGGACCGGTCTTCGCAGACGTCGTCATCGACACGACGGGCGGTTCGCCACCGGTCGTCGTTCACGGTCTCTGGAAGAAGGATGCCGTGACCCTGAGCGGCGCGATCGCCGCGGCGCAGGCCGCCTCGCCGATGCCGGTGAGGCCCGTCGCGACGCCTGCGCCGGCCGCGCCTCCCGCACCGCCCCCGGGCTGATCGACTCCGCCGCGGGCACGCGTTTTCCGCGGCGCCACACACGAAAGGAAATGGAGGAACCGCATGAAGAACGCCCTGAAGCTGACCGCTCTCGTCCTCTGCTGCGTCGCGCTCGTCGCGTGCAGCCAGAAGGGGCCCGCGGAGGCCGCGCTCAACACGGCGCAGGCCGCCGTCGACGGCGTGAAGGCCGATGCCGCCATGTACGCGCCCGACCAGGCGAAGGCGCTCCTCGCGTCCATGACCGGAGCCCGTGAAGCTTTCGACAAGGGTGACTACAAAGCAGCCCTCGCGGCTGCGCAGGCGATTCCCGCGAAGGCGCAGGAGGCGGCCACCGCCGTCGCCGCGAAGAAGGACGAGCTCACGAAGGCGTGGACGGAGCTCTCGGCGTCTGTCCCCGGAATGGTCGAGCAGGTGAAGACGAAGGTCGACGCGCTCGCCGCGATGAAAAAGCTCCCGAAGGGGATGGACAGGACGAAGGTCGAGGCCAGCAAGACGGAGCTCGCGGAGATCGAGAAGGCGTGGGGCGAAGCGACCGACGCGTTCAAGGCGGGAAACCTGACGGACGCCGTCGCGAAGGGCAAGGCCGTGAAGGCGAGGGTCGGGGACGCGATGTCCGCTCTCGGCCTGACGGCCGGCGAGCCGGCCGCCGCCGCGCCCGCCGCCGCCGCGAAGAAGTAGGCGTTCCGGCGCCCGAGGGCCCGCGGGAAGCCCGTGGGCCCTCTTCTCCCGTCAGCTCCGGTAGTCCGCGTTGACCGACACGTAGTCGTGCCCGAGGTCCGAGGCGAGCTTGAACGCCGAGGCCTTCCCCGCCCCGAGGTCGATCACGATCGGGACGCGCTCCAGCCGGAAGACCTTCGCGGCATCCGTCTCGCGGTACGCCACGGGAAGGCCGCGGTCGACGAGGACGAGGCGCCCGAGGCGCAGGGAGACGCGGCCCGGCGAGAAGCGCGCGCCGCTCCGCCCGACGGCCGCGAGGACGCGCCCCCAGTTCGGGTCGCCGCCATGAACGGCCGTCTTGACGAGCGGAGACGTCGCGACCGCGTGCGCCGCGAGCTTCGCGTCCGCCGCGCTCCGCGCCCCCGTCACGGTCACGTCGAGGACACGCGTCGCGCCCTCGCCGTCCCGGACCATCAGCCAGGCGAGCCGCCGGCACACCTCCGTCACCGCGCGGCGGAAGTCCGGCGCGTCGTCGGGCGCCGACATCGCGGCCCCCCCCATCGCACCGGACGCGAGGAGGAGCACTGTGTCGTTCGTCGAGGTGTCGCCATCCACGGAAATCGCGTGAAAGCTCGCATCCGCGGCCGATTCGAGGGCGGACCGCAGGTACGCCGGAGTCGCCGCCGCGTCCGTCAGGACGAACGCGAGCATCGTCGCCATGTTCGGGTGGATCATCCCGGCGCCCTTCGCGATGCCGACGACCCGGCCACGGCGGCCTTTCCACGAGAACGTCGTCTGCGCGACCTTCGGACCGACGTCCGTGGTCAGGATCGCGTGCGAGGCCGCTTCGACGCCGGACGGCGAGAGGCGCGCACGCGCGTCCGGCAGGGCGGCGCGGACCTTCCGGTCCGGCAGGACGACGCCGATGACGCCCGTCGAGGCGACGAGGACCTCCCGCTTCGGGACGCCGAAGAGGTCCGCGGCCGCGTCGCGGACGCGGCGCGCGGCGTCCAGGCCCGGCTTCCCCGTCACGGCGTTCGCGCAGCCGGCGTTCACGACGACCGCGCGCACGCGGCCGCCGCTCCGTCTCAGGTCCGCCCGGCCCAGGACGACCGGCGCCGCCTGGAAGCGGTTCTTCGTGAACAGCCCCGCGGCGTTCGCGCCGTTCTCGGCGAGAAAGAGCGCGAGGTCCGGACGGTTCTTGCGGATCCCCGCGCGTACGCCGGACGCGAGGAAGCCCCGCGGCAGCCTCACGACGCGCCTCCGGAGAGCCGGCGCACGGCCGCACGGGCCGCGCGCGCCACCTGGCGCGGCGCCGTCCCGCCCGTGACGTCGCGCTTGGCGAGCGCGCGGCGGACGTCGAGGGCCGCGAGGTCCTTTTCCGTGATGTCCCCCTTCGGCCCGAGCGCGGCGAGGGAGGCGCCGAGCGCCTCGGCCTCGGCGATCCGCCGGCCGACGGTCTCGTGGGCTTCGCGGAACGGGATGCCCCGCTTCGCGAGCGCGTCCGCGAGCTCGGTCGCGAGGAGGCGGTCGTCCGACGCGGCCGCCGCCATGCGGGCGCGGTCCAGGCGCAGGCCCGCGACGAGGCCCGTGAGCGCGAGCAGCGCGACGGGCAGGACGCCGCGGACCCGGAACACCGGCTCCTTGTCGAGCTGCAGGTCCTTGTCGTAGGCGAGCGGAAGGCCCTTCAGGATCGCGAGGAGGCCCGTGAGCTCGCCGATCGTCCGGCCCGCGTGAGCGCGCGCGAGCTCGAGGACGTCGGGGTTCTTCTTCTGCGGCATGCGCGACGACCCCGTCGCGAGCGCGTCCGGGAGCGCCGCGAATCCGAACTCGTCGGACGTGAACGCGATGAGGTCCTCGGCGAGGCGCGAGACGTGGACGAACAGGAGCGCGGCCGTGAAGAGGTACTCGGCAGCCGAGTCGCGGTCCGACACGGCGTCCAGGGAATTCGCGGTCGGCCTCAGGAAGCCGAGGCTTCGCGCGAGCGCCTCGCGGTCCACGGGGACCGGCGTGCCCGAAAGCGCGCCCGAGCCGAGCGGACACTCGTCCGCGCGCGAGAGCGCCGCGTCGAAGCGGGCCGCGTCGCGCCGGAGCATCTCGACGTACGCGAGACACCAGTGCCCGAACGTGACCGGCTCGGCGCGCTTCATGTGGGTGTATCCCGGCATCGGAGTCGCGGATTCGGCCTCGGCGCGCTGCGCGAGCGCGAGGGCGAGCGCGCGCGCGGCGGACGCACCTTCCGCGAGGGCGTCCTTGACGTAGAGACGCAGGTCCGTCGCGACCTGGTCGTTGCGCGAGCGGCCCGTGTGGAGCTTTCCCGCGAGGGGCCCGACCTTCGCGGCGAGGCGCGCCTCGACGAACGAGTGGACGTCCTCGTCGTCCGCGTCCGCGGGGATGCCGGCCTTCGCGGCTTCGGCGGCGACCTCCTCGAGCGCGACGACGAGCTTCCGCACCTCCGCCGCCGCGAGCACGCCGGCCGCGCCGAGCGCCTGCGCCCAGCAAATCGACCCGCGCACGTCCTCGGCGAGGAGCGCGCGGTCGAACGAGAAGGAGTCGTTGAACGCCTTCAGGGCCTGCGCGGGCGGCTCGGCGAAGCGCCCGCCCCAGAGCTGCTTGCGCGCCAACTCAGCCCTCTCCCGCGACGACCGCCTGATACGTGCCCGGCCTCAGGTGGAGGCGGCCCTTCGTCGGCAGCCCGAACAGCCGGATGAACCCGGCGGCGTCGGCCGGCGTGTAGCCGCGCATGTCGAACGAGGCGAGGCTCGTCGAGTAGAGCGCGTACGGCGACGTGCGTCCGACGACGGACGAGCCGCCCTTGAAGAGCTTCAGCGTCACGTCGCCCGTCACGGTCGGCATGAGCGCGTTCATGAACGCGTCGAGCGCCTCGCGCAGCGGCGAGAACCACTGGCCGAAGTAGACGAGCTCGGCGTAGCGCGCCGCGAGCTTCTCCTTCTCGTGAACGCTGTCGCGGTCGAGCGTCAGCGTCTCGAGGGCCCGGAGCGCCTGCACGAGGAGCGTGCCGCCCGGCGTCTCGTACACGCCGCGGGACTTGATCCCGATGAGGCGGTTCTCGACGAGGTCCACGCGGCCGACGCCGTGTCTCCCGCCGAGCGCGTTGAGCGCCTCGATGAGCGCGACCGGCGCGAGACGCTTCCCGTTCACGGCGACCGGGAGGCCCGCCTCGAACGCGATCACGACCCGCTCGGGCTCGTCCGGCGCCTTCTCGGGATCGACGGTGAGCTTGAACATGGAGGCCTCGGGCTCGAAGCCCGGCTCCTCGAGCGGCCCGCCCTCGTGCGAGATGTGCCAGAGGTTGCGATCGCGGGAGTACGGGTCCTTCTTCGTGACGGGCACGGGAATCCCGCGCGCCGCCGCGTAGTCGATGGCGTCCTCGCGCGAGCGGATGTCCCATTCGCGCCAGGGCGCGACGATCGCGAGCTCCGGCGCGAGCGCCATGTAGGCGAGCTCGAAGCGGACCTGGTCGTTGCCCTTCCCCGTGCAGCCGTGCGAGAGGGCGTCGCAGCCGGTCTCCAGCGCGATCTCGACCTGCTTTTTCGCGATGAGCGGGCGCGCGGTCGCGGTCCCGAGGAGGTAGTCGTGCTCGTAGACGGCCCCCGCCTTGAGGACCGGAAAAATGTAGTCCTTCGCGAACTCGTTCTTCGCGTCGACGAGCCGGAACTCCGACGCGCCGGTCTTCTTCGCCTTCTCCTCGAGGCCGGACGTCTCCTCAGCCTGGCCGACGTCGACGGCGACCGCGACGACCTCGCAGCCGTAGTTCTCCTTGAGCCACGGGATGATGACGGACGTGTCGAGCCCGCCCGAGTAGGCGAGGCAGGCCTTCCTGATCTTCGGCTTCACGAGCTCTTCTCCTTGCTGGGCGCGGTCGTTTCGGCGAGCACCTCCGCGAGCGCCGCGAGGAACGCCTTCAACGCCGGCCGCGGGATCACGAAGGGAGGAAGAAGTCGGAGGACGTTCGAGCGGGACGTCCCGACGATGAACCCCTTCTGGAGAAGTCTCTTCTGGATCTCGGAGGCGTCGCGGTCGAGCTCGACGCCCCACATGAGGCCCCGGCCGCGCACGTCCACGATGGCGCCCTTGCTCCTCCTCTTCGCGGTCTTCAGCTTCTTTTCGAACCACGCGCCGGACTCGCGGTTCTTCGCGAGGAGCCCGCCCTCCACGATTTCGTCCAGCGTCTCGAGGCCGAGGCGGCAGGCGACGGGGTTCCCGCCGAACGTCGTTCCGTGCTGGCCCGGTTTCACGAGCGCCGCGATCCTCGGCCCGACGAGGACGGCCCCGAGCGGGAGGCCGCCGCCGAGCGGCTTCGCGAGGAGGACGAGGTCGGGCGTGACGCCGAGCTCCTGGAACACGAAGAGATGACCCGTGCGCCCGAGGCCGCTCTGGATCTCGTCGAAGACGAGCGCGGCGCCGACCCGGTCCGCCGCGGCGCGCGCCGCGAGAACGTACTCCGGCGTGAGCGGCACGATGCCGCCCTCGCCGAGGATCGGCTCGAGGAAGATCGCCGACGTGTCGGGCGTGACGGCCGCGTTCAGAGCCGTCACGTCGTTCGGCGGGAGAAAGACCGTCGTCCCGACGAGGGGCTCGAACGGCTTTCGGTAGGCTTCGTTGCCGGTGAGCGCGAGAGCTCCCATCGTGCGGCCGTGAAAGCCGCCCTCGAGAGCGACCATCCGGCTCCGGCCAGGTGTCGCGAGGCGCGTGAGCTTGACCGCGGCCTCCGTGGCCTCCGTCCCCGTGTTGCAGAAGAAGACCTTCGGGAAGCCCGAGAGGGCGACGAGCCGCTCGGCGAGGAGACCCTGCGCCGGGTGGTAGAAGAGGTTCGAGACGTGGAGGACGTTCGTCGCCTCCCGCTTCATCGCCTTCACGAGCCGGGGGTGCCGGTACCCGAGCGCGTTCACGGCGATGCCCGCGAGGAGGTCCCAGTACACCTTCCCGTTCGCGTCGACGAGCTTCGCGCCCTTGCCCGTGCGCGGGTGGAAAGACGTGCGTTTGTAGGTCCCGAGGATGAACTGCGCGTCGCGCTCCTCGACGGCCGCGGTGTCTTCAGACGATGTTTGCAAGGCGTGTCCCTCCGATTCCCTCGGCGAGGGCCGAGGCGTGCCGCCCGGGGCCGGCGATGACGACCTGCGAGACGCCGGCCTTGAGCGCCTCGAGGCAGGCGACGAGCTTCGGGCGCATCCCGCCCGCGACGGCGCCCGAGTTCAGGAGCTCCCACGTCGCGTCGGGATCAAGCCCGTCGATGACCCTTCCCTCCGCGTCGAGGACGCCCTCGACGTCGGTGAGGAAGACGAGCCGCTCGGCCTGCAGCGCGGCCGCGAGCGCCGACGCGGCCGAGTCCGCGTTCACGTTCAGGAGCGTCCCCTCGCGCCCCAGCGCGACCGACGCGACGATCGGCAGGAGCTCGGCGCCGAGGATCGCCCGGATGAGACGCGGGTTCGAGAACGTGACGCGTCCGACGTACCCGAAGTCCACGCCGTCGAGCCGCGGGTGGAACTCCGCCCAGAGCGTCTCTCCGTCGGCGCCCGAGACGCCCGCGGCCGTGACGCCGAGGGAGCGCAGCTCGGCGACGAGCGACTTGTTCACGAGACCCGAGAGGATGGAGACCACGACGTCCAGCGTCTCGGGGTCCGTGATCCTGAGCCCCCGGTACGTCTTCTTCGGGATCTTGAGCGCCTGGAGCGACGCGTCGATGCGCTTGCCGCCGCCGTGGACGACGACGACGTTCTCGCCGGACGTCCAGCTCGCGGCGATCGCCGCGAGAGCGCGCGCCCGCGGCTCGGCGTCCTCGAGGATGCTGCCTCCGAGCTTCACGACGATCGGGCGCCCGGGGCGGTTCGCGCTCAAACGAGTCCCTCCGTCTCCGCGAATCCGAAGACACGGTTCATGTTCTGGACGGCCGACGACGCCGCCCCCTTGAGGAGATTGTCGATCACCGAGACGACGACGGCCCGGTTTCCGGGGAGCAGGGAGAAGCCGATCTCGGCGCGCGGAGTCCCGACGACGCTCGCGAGGTCGGGAAGATCGCCCGCGGGCCGGACGGACACGAACGGGGCGTCCGCGTAGCGCGCGTATGCCGCCGCGACGTCGGCGGCCGCGACGTCCGGGCGGAACGTCACGTGCAGGGTCGAGAGAATTCCCCTCACCACGGGCAGGAGGTGCGGGATGAAGACGAACGGAGCGTCCTCCGGGAATCCGAGCTCCTGGCGCATCTCGGGCGCGTGCCGGTGGGTGCCGACGCCGTACGCCTTGAAGTTGCCCGCGAGCTCCGCGAACGAGTACGCGAGCTCGGCCTTCTTTCCCGCGCCCGAGACGCCGCTCTTGCAGTCCGCGATGACGGCGGAACCCGGCTCGAGGAGCCCGAGCAGGGGCTTGAGCGCGAGGAGGACGGACGTCGGATAGCACCCGGGGTTCGCGACGAGACGCGCGCCGGCGAGCTCTTTCCCACACCACTCCGTCAGCCCGTAGACGGCTTCGGCGAGAAGCGCGGGCGACGGATGCGGAAAGCCGTACCATTTCGGGTAGTCGGCGGCGTTCCGGAGCCGGAACGCTCCCGAGATGTCGATGACCTTCGCCCCCGCCGCGAGGATGGGCGCCGCGACTTCCGCCGAGGTCTCGTTCGGTGTCGCGAGGAAGACCACGTCGGGTTTCGAATCCGCGAGCGCCTCGAGGGAGTACGCCCCGGCCGGCGGGCCCGTCACGCCGCCGAGCGACGGGTGCAGGCGCGAGAACGGCACAGGACCGGCCTCCCGCTTCCCGGAAGAGAAGACGGACGCGACCGCGACGCGCGGATGCCGCGCGAGGATCGCGCAGAGCTCGCCCCCCGAGTAGCCGGTCGCGCCGAGAACCGAGGCACGGACCGCGGCGGCGCTCACGGGCGTGGCCGCCGCGGACGGCGGCCGGCGAGAGGGCCCTCGAGGAAGCGGGCGAGCTTCGCCGCGGCGGCGGGCGACGGCGTCGCGAGAAAGATCGTGTCGTCGCCGGCGATGGAGCCGGCCATCCCTTCGAGGCCGGCCTCGTCGACGGCCCGGGCGACCGGGTGCGCCGCGGCGGGAGGGGTCTTGAGGACGACGAGCGACCCGGCGGCCGTGACCTCCAGGAGCCATTCGCGCAACGCGCGGTCGAGCTTCTCCATGGCGCGTGCCCCGCGCGCGGCGTCCGGGACTGCGCCGTTCTCGCCGGGAAGGACGTATCCCGACGGGGACTTCGCGAGTCCGAGGTCCTTGATGTCGCGCGAAAGGGTCGGCTGCGCGACGTCGATTCCCCGCCGCGCGAGCCGCTGCTGCAGCTCCTCCTGCGAGTGGACGTTCCCGTCCCGGATGACCCGCAGGATCTCGTCGCGGCGCCGGAGCGCGGAACCGCTCGCATGAATATTCACATCGCAGAATATTCATGCATCGCGACCCCATGTCAACACCTATTTTCGGACACACGGGCACGCCGCCGGGCCCCGCGGCGGCTAGAATGCGCACATGCGCTGTGCAGCGGGAACGCGGCGGGCCCGGTAGTGGATTCCTCCCATATCGCGGATCCGTACGAGGCGGAGATCGGCCGGCTTCCGGAGAAGCTGCGCCGCTTCTTCCTTTCGCGCGGCGTGAGGACCGAGGACGACGCCCGGGACCTCGCACAGGAGACCCTCCTGCGCGTCCTCCAGCGGATCTCGCGCGGCGAGCGGATGGACTCGCACGAGGCCTACGCGCTCGGCGTCGCGAAGAACGTCTTCTTCGAATACTGCCGCCGCGTCGCCAAGGCGAACGCCCACGACGGCCTTTCGGGGGCGGTGGATCTCGCCGGGATCGAGGACCCGCTCTCGGACGTCCTGATCTCGAGCCAGGCCCTCCGGTTCCGCCGGGCGCTCCAGCTTCTCCCCGAGCGGATGCGCGACCTTCTCGTGAAACGCTTCGTCGAGGAGGTGCCCTCCCGGGCGATCGCGCGCGAGGAGGGCATCACGACGGACGCCGTCGACATGCGCGTCTACCGCGCCAAGCGCGAGCTCAAGAAGCGCATGGACAAGGAGAAGGCGGAGAAGGAGAAGGCGTTGCGCGAAGGGTCGCGGCCGCCGGGAGGCGGAGGGCCGGATTGAGCGCCACGGCTCCCGGCTCCCCGGAGATCCGCGACTATCTTCTCCGACGGATGACGGAGACGGCGCGGACCCGCTTCGAGGAAGCCTACTTCCGCGACGACCGCCTGCTGGACCGCATCGAGAGCGAAGAGGACCTCCTCGTGGCCGAGTACGTCATGGGGCGCCTCTCGGACGCGGAGCGCCACCTCTTCGAGGATTCGCTCCTCGACACGCCGTACTACCGCGACCGTGTCGAGACGACGCGCAGCATCAAGCTCCGGCTCGCGGAGGAGCGCTTCTTCCGCAAGAAGGCCGCCGCGACGAAGGGTGCCGCGGCGCCCGCGTCCGGCGCGTCCGGCGCGCCCGACGCGCGCCTGTTCCCGCGCGGGACCGGGATCGGGGTCGGCTTCGGCCTTCTCGTCCTCCTCACGGTTGCGTCGCTCGCGTCCGCGTGGTTCCTCAAGAGCGCTCTCGCCCGCACCCGTCAGGAGCTCGCGGACCGCGCCCCGCGCGCGGATGACGCGGCGCGGGCGGGCGTCGTCCCCCTCGCCCAGGCCGTTGTCCTCGCGCCGCCGGACGGAACCGGTCCCTCGCTCGTGCGCGTGCGGCGCCCGAGGGGAGGCGCGCTGCTCCTCGTCGTCCCGCGCCCGGCGCTCGCGCGGGGGGCCGTCGCGTTCGGCGTCGCGCTCGAAACCGGCGGGCGCGCGGCCTGGGACTCCGGGGAGCTGCCGACACTGGACTCGGACGAGGGCGAACTGTCCGTTCGGCTCCCGCCGGGCGTTCCACCGGCGGCGGCCTACGCTGTCCGGCTCCGCACGCGCGGCGCCGTCGGACCGCCTCAGGACGGCTTCCTCGGGACACTCGACATCGTCGACCGCTGACGGCCGCCTCTACTTCGCGAGAAGGCCGGCCAGGAACAGGTCCGCGAACGCCTCGCCGACGTCGTCCACGGACGACCCGCCGCCCGCCCGGTACCAGCGCGCGAGCCAGTTGATCGCCCCGAGAATCGCGAACGTCGCGAGCTTCGGGTCGACGGGGCGGAAGACCTTCCGCGCGATCCCGTCCGCGATCACGTCGCGGACGCTCCGCTCGTACGTGTCGCGCGCGGCGACGACGGCCGCGCGGCGCTTCGGGTCGAGCGCGTCGAACTGGAGAGCGAGCGCGGTGCCGTGGAACTTGTCGACCATGACGCGCGCGTGCTCGACGACGATGCGCCGCAGCGCCTCGTCGGGAGGCAGCTGCGAGGCGCGCACGCGCCCCGTCACCTCGAGCATGGCCTCGAGCGCGGTCTCGTGGCAGAGGGCGAGGATCTCTTCCTTGTCCTTGAAGTAGTAGTAGAGGCTGCCCCGCGTCAGGAGGAGATCCTCGGCGATGTCGTCCATCGATGTCCCGTAGAAGCCCTTCGCGGCGAAGCTCCTCACGGCGCTCTCGAGGATCCGGGCCCTCTTGGCGCGCCGCTTCGTCTCGACGTGCGGCGACGGCGGGCGCCTCCGGGCGAGGACGCCTCCGCCGCGGGGGTCGGGGCGGACGGGTCGCGTCATGGCGGCCCGATCTTACCGATCGACCGTTCGCGAATGAAAAACCCCGCTTTCGGGAAGCGGGGCAGACGAGTGAGATGGTCGGGGCGAGAGGATTCGAACCTCCGACCCCACGGTCCCGAACCGTGTGCGCTACCAGGCTGCGCTACGCCCCGAGGAGGGCGGACGATAACACGGGATGTCGATTTCCGGGACCCCCGTTCGACAAGAGAGAAAGGCCCAGAGGGGCCGCGAGGAGGCACCGATGGAATATCTGCTGCTCATCTATTCGAACGAGAAGAGCTGGGAGACGATGGCACCGCCCGAGCTTCAGGCGATCCACGGCGAGTACATGGCGTTCACCGAGGACATCAAGAAGACGGGGAACTACAAGGGTGGAAACCCGCTGCAGCCGACCGCGACCGCGACGACGGTCCGCGTGAAGGCCGGCAAGACGCTCACGACGGACGGCCCTTTCGCCGAGACGAAGGAGCAGCTCGGCGGGTACTACCTCGTCGACGCGAAGGACCTCGACGAGGCGATCGCGCTCGCGGCGCGAATCCCGTCGGCGCGAATGGGCTCGATCGAGGTGCGCCCGATCCAGAAGATGTGACCGTCGCCACGAAGGGGGAAACGCCGTGCGGGTCCGCAACCCCCGTCCGCGGGCGGACGTATCTCCGTTCGCCCGTGGACCTCGAACGCGTCTTTCGCGAAGAGTCCGGTCGCATCCTCGCGAGCCTCATCCGGCTCGTCGGGGATTTCGACCGTGCCGAGGAGGCCATGCAGGAGGCGTTCGCCGTCGCCGCCGCGCGCTGGCCCGCCGACGGCGTTCCCGCCAGCCCGCGGGCGTGGATCGTCGGCACGGCGCGCCACAAGGCGCTCGACCGCCTGCGCCGCGAGCGCGTCTTCGCGGACAAGGCCGCGCTCCTGAGGGACGAGGAGGCCGTGGAACCCGGTTCCTTCGACGCTCCCGACGAGCTGCCGGACGACCGGCTGCGGCTCTTCTTCACGTGCTCGCACCCGGCGCTCGCGCTCGAGGCGCGCGTCGCGCTCACGCTCCACACGCTGGGCGGGCTGAGCACGTCGGAGATCGCGCGCGCGTTCCTCGTCCCGGAGTCGACGCTCGCCCAGCGACTCGTGCGCGCGAAGCGGAAGATCCGCGACGCGGGGATTCCGTACCGGGTGCCGGCCCGCGCCGAGCTCGTCGAGCGCCTCGACGGCGTCCTCGCGACGCTCTACCTCGTCTTCAACGAGGGCTACGCGGCGACCGCCGGAGACGCGCTCGTGCGGCGGGACCTCTCGGCCGAGGCGATCCGCCTCGCGCGGCTCGTCGTCGAGCTCCTGCCCGACGAGCACGAGGCGCGCGGCCTCCTCGCACTCATGCTCCTGACGGACGCGCGCCGCGCCGCGCGAACGGACGCGCACGGCGACCTCGTCCTCCTCGAGGACCAGGACCGGGACCTGTGGGACCGCGCCGGGATCGAGGAGGGTCTCGCGCTCCTGCCGGGTGCGCTCGCCGGGTCGCCGCCGGGGCCGTACGCGGTCGAGGCCGCGATCGCGGCGCTGCATTCGCGGGCCGCCTCGCCGGAGGGGACCGACTGGCGGCAGATCGCGGCGCTCTACGGCACGCTCCAGCGCGTGCGCCCGACGCCGGTGGTCGCGCTCAACCGTGCCGTCGCCGTCGCGATGTCCGCGGGCGCCGCGGCGGGCCTCCCTCTCGTCGAGGAGGTCGAGCGCTCCGGCGCGCTCGACGGCTACCACCTCCTCCCGGCCGCGAAGGCCGACCTCCTCCGGCGGCTCGGCCGGCACGCGGAGGCCGCCGAGAGCTACCGCGAGGCGCTCGCGCTCGCGGGCAACGAGCCCGAGAAGCGCTTTCTCGCGCGGCGTCTCGACGAGGCCGAGAGCGCCGCGCACCCGACTCCGCTCGCTCCCGCATAAGGCGCGGCCCTGGGTACGTTGGACTTCCTCATCGACCTCATCGACGGCTCGTGATGCAGGTGCATGGCCCGCGGCGAACCGCAGAAAAACGAAGGATCCGTCGCCGAAAGAGCACTATCAACAAATGCGGAAGGCCCCGGCCCTGACGTTGCTCTTCTCTTTCTGGATCGTTCTCGTCCCGGGACGTGCGCGGGGCCAGACGATCACGGAGTTCCCGCTTCCTGGTGCGCTCAATGGTGGCGGTGTGACGCCCATCTTTTTTGGCGGGTATGGGCGCGCCATGACGACAGGTCCGGACGGCAACATCTGGCTCACGCATTCCTCACGCTCGAGTGTCATTCGGATGACACCGCGAGGCGAGATCGCTGAGTTCAAGGTGCCTTATCCCGGAGGAATCGCCGTCGGGCCAGACGGGAACCTCTGGTTCACCGCGGCCGGCGCGATCTGCCGGATCTCGGTCGTCGGCGACGTCGTGCAGTTTCCGCTCCCAAGGGCACCGATCGGCATCGTCACCGGTCCGGATGGAAACCTCTGGTTCACGGAATTCGACGGCACCTGCCACTGCCCGGGGGGGGGGGGAACTTCCCCTTCCGGTCGGGATCGGAAGACTCACGCCGGGTGGCTCGTTGACTCACTACCCGTCCGGTGAAGCCGCGGGGATCACCATCGGACCCGACCGGAACCTCTGGTGCACCGGCGGCTCGTCTACGGGCCTCGAACGCGTGACGCCCCAGGGCGTTGCAACCGCCATCGTGACTCAGCCACCCATCTCGTGGCCGAGCGCGCTCACGGTTGGGCCGGACGGGAGCGTCTGGTACGCCGCGCCGACAGACAATCTCTTCAACGACGCCGTAGGCTTCGTCGGGAAGATCACACCCACCGGCGCGGCAACCCCGTACGCCCTTCCGACGGCACACGCTTACCCGCTGGACATCGTCGCCGGGCCCGACGGCAATCTCTGGTTCACCGAGATGAACGCCAACAAGATCGGCCGGATCACGCCGCAGGGCGTCATCACGGAGTTCGACGTCCCGACGCCCGACAGCCAGCCCGCCGCCATCTGCGTCGGGCCGGACGGCAACATCTGGTTCACGGAGTCGAAAGCGGGAAAGGTGGGACGCCTCTCGCTCACGGGGCCCGCCTCCGGGAAGGTGACACTCACGGTTCCCGCCGCCGCCTCGTCCGCCGGCGCGAACGGCACGTTCTTCCACTCCGACCTCTGGCTCCTGAACCGCTCGTTCACCGCCACGACGGTCGTAACGCTCACGTTCCGCTGCGCGACCGGGCTCGCCTGCGGTAACCCCGTCCAGCCCGTCGTCCTCGCGCCCCGCCAGTCGACGATGCTCGTCGACGTGATCGGACGGACGTTCGGCGCCCCGAGCTCCTCCGGCGCCATCGAGATCTCCTGGCCCACGACGTCCGGCCCCGTGAGCGCCTCCTCGCAGGTCACGACGCCGCTCCCGCCCGCTCCCGCCTTCGGCGCGCTCGTGCCCGCTCTCGCGCTCTCGGACGCGAAGATGCACGCGGTGTTCGTCGGCCTCGCGTCGGGGGGCGGCCCGGCATCCGGGTCGCGCTCGAACGCCGGGGCCTATAACCCGCAGGCGGTCCCCGTCGACGTGACGTTCGCGCTGCACAGGGGGGACGGAACGAACCTCGGGACCTACGCCAGGACGTATCAGCCGAACGAGGCGTATCAGCTCTCCCCGAACATCTTCGATCTGCTCGGCGTGGGCTCGACGGCCGCAACTGACGCCTATCTCGTCGTCACGGCCACGGCTCCCGTCTTCCCCTACGTCACCGTCATCGACAACGTCTCGGGCGACCCCTCGTTCCTCTGCGCCTCCGACGACGAGCCGGCGCCGTAGACGCGGCCTCGCGCCGTTCCGCCCGGCTCTGCCACGCCTCGGCCCCGGCGCGTCTGCTAACGTGATGTCCATGCGAGACGAACGCCCCGGCCTCGTGCGCGCCGTCCGGGCCCTCGTGGACGAGTACCGCGCGAGCACGCTCTGGTTCCTCGCGGCGGACTACTACCCCGGAACGGACGAGCAGATCCGGCGGACGCTCGATCGGATCGAACGATACGGAGACCGCCGCGCCTTCCAGGAGGCGGCGCGGCTCAGGCAATGGCTCTCACGGATCTCCAGCGCGCCGTCTGCCGCGTAGTCGCGGAGAACCGCATCGCGGCAGGCGAAAGCTACGTCGCGGGCGGAGCGGCGCTCAACACCGTCATCGACGCGCCGCGAACGTCGCGGGACATCGACATCTTTCACGACACGGACGAGGCGCTTCGGGCGAGCTGGGACGCGGACAGGCGGCTCCTCGAGAGCTCCGGGTTCGCGGTCCACCCGCTGCGCGAGCGGCCCACGTTCGTGGAGGCCGAAGTCTCGCGCGCCGGGGAGTCCGTTCTCGTCGAGTGGATGAGGGATAGCGCGTTCCGTTTCTTCCCGCTCCAGCGCCACGCCGACCTGGGCTTGACGCTCCATCCCTACGACCTCGCCACGAACAAGCTGCTCGCCCTCGCCGGAAGACTCGAGGTCCGCGACTGGGTGGATCTCGTCAACTGCGACGAGCGGATCCAGCCTCTCGGGTTCCTCGCGTGGGGAGCCTGCGGAAAGGACGCCGGCTTCAGCCCGCGAGCCTTGCTCGAGCATGCCCGTCGGTCGGGTCACTACACGAGCGAGGAGATCTCCGAGCTCTCCTTCGCGGGCCCTCCTCCGGACGCTCAGGAGCTGGCACGCGAATGGCGACGCATGCTGACGGAAGCGGACGAAATAGTCTCCGCGCTCCCGCCCGAGGATGCCGGTACCTGCGTCATCGACGAGCGTGGACGACTCTTCCAGGGATCCGCCGGCGAGACGCAGAAGGCGCTCTCCGGCGGCCGGCTACGGTTCCACCGCGGGCGCGTCGGAGGGGTCCTCCCGACGGTCAAGTCGTAGCGCCGAACGGAGGCCGCACCCGGTCACTTCGCCGCGTCTTCCGCGGCGCCCGCCGCGCCGTAGGAGCGCGGGTCGGCCGCCGCGGTGAGCGAGCCGTCCTTCTCGAACGCGATCGCGTGGACGCGCCCGAGCATCCCCTCCGTGTAGCGGGTGCCCCTTTCGTACAGCGTGTGGCCCTTGGCGCGCAGCGCCGCCTTCACGTCCCCGGGAAAGACCCCGGTCTCGAGCTCGATGCGGTCCGGGAGGTGCTGGTGGTGGAAGCGCCGCGCCGCGACGGCCTCGCCGAGCGGCTCGCCCCGGCGGCAATAGTTCAGGTAAACCTGCAGGACGGTCGTCGGGATGACGGCGCCGCCCGGTGAGCCGAGCGCGAGACGCGGTCGCCCCGCCTCGAGGACGATCGTCGGCGTCATGGAAGAGAGCGGCCGCGCGCCCGCGCGGACCGCGTTCGACTCACCCTGGACGAGGCCGTAGGAGTTCGCCGCCCCCGGCTCCACGGCGAAGTCGTCCATCTCGTTGTTCAGGAGGACGCCGACGCCGGGGACGACCGTGTGGTTCCCGAACGTGTCGTTCAGCGTGTACGTGACGGACACGACGCCGCCGTCGGCCGTCGCCGTGACGAAGTGCGTCGTCTGGTCGGGCTCCTTCGGCCACGCGCCTCCGCGGATCGCGGACGACGGCGTCGCGCGCGACGGGTCGATCGAGAAGCCGAGCGCCGCGAGCCGCGCCGGTGCGAGGAGCGACGCGAGAGGGACGTCGACGCAGCTCGGGTCGCCGAGGAAGCGGTTGCGGTCCGCGTACGCGCGGCGCTCCGCCTCGACGACGAGGTGAATCGAGTCGACCGCGTCGCGGTCCGCGATCGAGCCGTGCACGAACCGGAGCTGTCCGAGGATCGACGCGAGCAGGAACCCGCCCGACGACGGAAGCGGCATCGTCACGAGACGGAAGGGGCCGTCGTCGAAGACGAACGGGGGTCTCCATTCGGGCCGGTACGAGGCGATGTCCTGCTCCGTGAGGACGCCGCCCGTCGACTGGACGAAACTGGCGATCCGGTGCGCGATCTCTCCGCGATGAAATGCGTCGGCGCCCCGGTCCGCAATCTCCTCGAGGGTGCGTGCGAGGTCGTCCTGGACGAGAAGCGCCCCGGGCGCGAGCGCCCGGCCCTTTTCGAGGAAAATCCTCGACGCCTCGGCGTCGCGCGCAAGGTCGGCTTCGTAAGCCGCGAGGATCCGCGTCAGGCCGGGCTGAACGCGAAAGCCCGCGCGCGCGAGGCGGATCGCGGGCGCGACGAGCCGCGCCCAAGGCAGCTTCCCGTAGCGCCGGTGGAGGTCCTCGAGCCCGCGCACCGTACCCGGCGTCCCGACGGCGAGTCCTCCCGTCGTCGACGCGTTCGGCCGTGCCTTCCCGTCCGGGCCGAGGAAGCTGTCGCGCCACGTCCCCGCGGGGGCGGTCTCGCGGAAGTCGAGAGCCCAGAGCTCGCCGGCGGGAGTGCTGCCAACGGCGAACCCGCCGCCCGCGAGGTTCCCGGCGGACGGGTAGGTCACGGCGAGCGCGAAGGCCGTCGCGACCGCGGCGTCCACGGCGTTTCCGCCGGCGGCGAGAACGACAGTGCCTGCCGCGGTCGCCTCGGAAGTCGCGGACGCGACGACGCCGATGCGCGAGCGCGCGACCCGCGCGGGACCGAACGGGGCCGAAGCGGGAGGAACGGCCGCGGCCTGCGCGCGGAGAGCGTGCCGACCCGTCGTGACGGCGAAGCAGAGGGCGGCGAGGGCAGCGGCGGTGAGGCGGGCGCGCATCGCCCGCAGACTACCGCAGCGAAACCCGGAGCTTCTTCTGCGGCCCCACGTCGAGCGCGAGCGTGCGGCCCTCGCCGACGTTCAGCGGGACGACCTGGTACTCGTTCACGCTGCGGTCGGTCGCGATGACCCAGAGCTTGTACTCCCCCGCGCCCGACGGCACCTCGACCTCGCCCTCCAGGCTCCCGCCGCCGGACTTGCGTCCGAAGTCGAAGACGCGCCGCCAGATCTCGACGTCGTTCCGCCGGATCATGACGTAGCCCTGAGCGATCGGGGCCTTGAAGGAGATCCGCAGGCGCACGCGCACGGGCGGGGCGGGCACCGGCGAGGGCTGCGTCGCGACGGGCGTTGCGGCCGTGGCCGTCGGCTCGGGCGGCGCCGTTGGTTTCGGCCGCGGCGAGGCCTTGAGAGCCCGGATCTGGCTCTCCGCCTTCCTCTGCGCCGCACGGCTCTGCTTCCGGATTTCCGCCTGCGCCGCGTCACGGATCTCCTTCGCCTCCTCGCTGGACGGGTCGGCTGCGAGCGCGCCTTCGGCCTCGACGACCGCACGCGCCCAGTCCGACGCCGCGCGCGCGCGCCGCGCTTCGGCGAGGTAGGCCCCGGCCTCGGCGGCCTTTCGCTCCTCTTCCTGCTTTTTCGCGAGGAGCAGCTCGGATTGCTGGAGGGCGGTCCGCGCCGCGGCGGACTCAGGCGCGAGCCGGACGAGCTCGAGGAACTTCGCGCGCGCCTCGGCGGGCTGACCCGCGCCGAGGAGGCGCGTCCCGTCCTCGAGCAGCTTCCTTCTCTCGAGCGTCTGACGGGCCGCGGCATCGTCGGCCTCGCGCCCCGCGATCGCCGACGACCTCTGGAGGAGCAGCCCGACGATCACGACGCCGACGACGAGCGCGGCGCCGATCACGGCGAAGGCCCAGCGCTTGTTCACGTCCCACTGCAAGGCTTCCCGGAGGCTCTTCGGGAGCGATTCGGCCGCGCCCGCCCCCTGGCCGATCGGCTGGACGCCCGTCGGCGGCCGCGAGCCGATGGGGCCCGTGATGTCGCGCGCTGGCGGCCGCGAGGCCGCAGCCGGTCGCGGCCCGCCCGGGCGCAGCTGTGGGACGGGTGCGGACAGGTCGCGAACCGCGGGCGGTCCCGCGGGGCGGGCTGCCGCCTGAGCCTGAAGAGGGCCGGGAGGCGGCGCGGGGGGACGGATCGGCGGCACGGTTCCCCCGGCCGGGATCGACGTCGCGGCCGGCGGAGCCGGGGGCGCGGAGGCGCGAGGGAGAGGGGCGACGGGCGGCGCGGGAGTCCGCGGCGGAACCGCGGGCGTCGGCGACGCCTGCAGCGGCGGGACTCCCCGCACGGGCGTCACCGGCGCGGACGCCGCGTTCGAAGCGAGAGGGGGAACGCCCCGCACGGGAGTCGGGGGCGCGATGACGCGCGGCGCGACGGGCCCGTTCAGGGGAGCGACCCCGCGTGGAGGTGTCGGGATCGCCGACTCGGGCAGCGGCGCGGACGCGGGCGGCCGGGGGATCTCGCCCGTCGAGATCTTCGCGGCCTGGGACGCGGCCGACGCGGGCGGGCCTGGGATCGTCTGGATCCTCTCCGTGGGCCGGTTTTCCTCGTTGAAGATCGGCGTCGGCGGGGGCGGTGCCCCGGCGACCTTCTTTGCCTTCCGACCCTGGAGGTCCGAGATGAGCGTCCCGGGTGAGGACGGGATCGACTCGGCCTGTTCCTTCTTCCTTGCGGCCTCGCGCTCCGCGGGCGACTTGAGCGCGTCGGTGTCGAGGCTCCAGTCGGGAATGGAGCTGTCGAAACTCGTGGTCGCGGGACCGACGAGGGCGGGGTTGAGGTCGCTCCGTCCCCTCCGCGCGAGATCCTCGAGGCTCGTCGCCCCGCCCCCGAGGCCGATGGGGCCCAGCTTCGCGCCTGCGCCCGTCGCCGGCGGCGGGGCGGACAGCGGAGTCTGCTTCGACTCCACGGTCGAGACCGGGCCGAGGTTGTCCGCCTGCGCGACCATTTCGCCGAGGTCCTTGAGCATCTCCATCTCGGCGTGCCGCGTCCGGAATTCCGCGAGCGCCGCGAGGAAGTCCTTGCCGCTCTGGAAGCGCGCGGCCGGATCCTTGGCGAGCGCCCGCGCGAGAATCGGGTTCAGCTCCATCGGGATCGCCGCGTCGTAGGTCTGCGGCGCCGGGTACTCCTCGTGGACGATCTTGTAGGAGATCGACGTGAGGTTGTCGCCGAAGAAGGGCTTCCGTTTCGTGAGGAGCTCGTAGAGGACGACGCCGAGAGAGAAGAGATCGCTCCGCCCGTCGACGACCTCTCCCGTGACCTGCTCGGGCGACATGTAGTTCGGCGTCCCGAGGAACTGGCCGGTCTCCGTGAGCGACGAGGCCTCGATCTTCGCGATCCCGAAGTCCGTGATCTTCACGGTCCCGTCGTTCGTGAGGATGATGTTCGCGGGCTTCACGTCCCGGTGGACGATCCCGCGGCGGTGGGCGTAGTCGAGCGCGTCCGCGACGGACATCGCGATCTCCGCGATGCGGTCCCACGAGAACGAGACCTTTTCCTTCAGGAGCTGCTTGAGGTTCTTGCCCTCGACGTACTCCATCGCGATGAAGGACGTCTGGGTCTCGACCTCTTCGCCGACGTCGTGGATCGTGACGATGTTCGGGTGCGAGAGCGTCCCCGCCGCCTGCGCCTCGCGCATGAACCGCTCGTTGAACTCGCGCTGCTCCGAGTCGTCCTCGGCCGTGGCGCGAATCGTCTTGAGCGCGACACGCCGGCCGATCACGGGGTCGCGGCCCAGGTAAACGACCCCCATCGCCCCCTTGCCGAGCTCGCGCTCCACCTCGTAACGCGCGAACTTACGCGGCGGGTTCGGCGTGCCTGGTTCGGGCGGCAGACGACCTCCAAGAGCGCGTGGAGCGCAAGGCCGGATTCTAGCAGCGGGCTCCTGTCATCCCGGGCTGCGGCCGTCCTCCGCCGGTGTCCGGAACGTGCGCACACGGACTCCGTCTCTGATGCACCTGCCGGGGCTCGACCGCGGCTCCGCTCTTCCTATAATCACCGTTCCCTTCACACGGGGATCGGAGGGTTCATGAAGGTTTATCCCGCGTCCGCCATCCACAACGTCGCTGTCGTGGGGCACAACGGCGTCGGAAAGACGACGCTCGTCTCCGCGCTGCTCCACGAAGCCGGCGCCACGCCGCGGTTCGGCCGCGTCGAGGAAGGCAACGCGCCGACCGACTTCGACCCGGAGGAAATCGAGCGGAAGATCTCGATCGGCCTCGCGGTCGCGTCGCTCGAGTGGAAGAAGAAGAAGATCAACCTGATCGACACTCCGGGCTACGGCATCTTCGTGTCGGAGATGCTCTGCGGCCTGCGCGCCGCGGACGCCGCGCTCATCGTCGTCGACGCCGTCGCGGGCGTCGAGGTCCAGACCGAGAAGGCCTGGAAGGCGTGCGAGGAGCTCGGGCTCCCCCGCCTCGTCGTCGTCAACCGCATGGACCGCGAGCGCGCCGACGGCGGCCGCGTCATGGACCAGCTCCAGAAGAAGTTCGGCCGGGCCTGCGTGGCCGTGGAGGCCCCGATCGGCAAGGAGAAGGGCTTCCGCGGCGTGATCGACCTCGTCGGCATGCAGGGCTGGCTCACGGACGACGCGGGCAAGACGGGCGCCGGCGTGATCCCCGACGAGTTCGCGTCGGACGCGGCCCAGCTGCACGAGGGGCTCGTCGAGATGGTCGCCGAGGGCGACGACAAGCTCATGGAGACGTTCTTCTCGCAGGGAAACCTCACCGAGGAGCAGATGAAGCCGGCCCTCAAGAAGGCGATCCAGGAGCGCAAGATCGCTCCCGTCCTCTTTACGGCGAGCGGGAGCCACGAGACGGGTGTCGAGAAGCTCCTCGACGAGATCGAGGATCTCCTCCCGACCGCGGACGCATTCCAGGCCGTCGCGAAAGGCAAGAGCGGCTCCGCCGAGGCGCTCGCCGTGGACCCCGCGGGCCCGCCGGCTGCGTTCGTCTTCAAGACGATCTCCGACCCCTACGCGGGCCGGCTCACGCTCTTCCGCGTCTACTCGGGAACGATCAAGGGCGACGGCACCTACTGGAACGCCTCGCGCGAGGTCGCGGAGCGCTTCGGGCCCGTCTTCGCGCCTCTCGGCAAGACACTGCAGACCGTGCCCGAGGTCCCCGCGGGTGACATCGGCGGCGTCGCGAAGCTCAAGGAGACGCTCTCGGGCGACTCGCTCTCGACGAAGGACAAGCCGTTCCTGTTCGACGAGATCGGCTTCCCGGAGCCCGCGATCTCGTTCGCGATCGAGCCGAAGGCCAAGGGCGACGAGGAGAAGATCTCGTCCGCGCTCGCGAAGCTCATCGAGGAGGACCCGTCGCTCCATTTCTCGCGCGACGCGGACACGCACGAATTCCTCCTTTCGGGCGCGGGGCAGCTCCACGTCGAGATCGCCGTCGCGCGCATGAAGAGAAAGAGCGGCGTCGAGGTCATCCTGCACCCCCCGAAGGTCCCCTACCGCGAGACGATCACGCGGAGCGCGGAGGCCCACGGCCGGCACAAGAAGCAGACGGGCGGGCACGGCCAGTTCGCGGACTGCAAGATCCGCGTCAAGCCGCTCGCGCGTGGCGCGGACTTCGAGTTCCTCGACGACACGTTCGGCGGGTCGATCCCGCGGAACTACATCCCCGCGATCGAGAAGGGCATCCAGGACATCCGCAAGCGCGGCTATCTCGCCGGCTTCCCGATGGTCGACTTCCGCGTCGAGGTCTACGACGGCCAGTACCACGACGTCGACTCGTCGGAGATGGCGTTCAAGATCGCGGGCTCGCTCGCCTACAAGGACGCGATGGAGCGGGCGAAGCCGACGATCCTCGAGCCGATCATGAAGGTCGCGATCCAGGCGCCGCAGGAGTACATGGGCGAGCTCATGGGCGACCTCACGTCCCGGCGCGGGCGTCCGGCGGGCATGGACCAGGAGGGCGAAGACGCCGTCATCCGCGCCGAGGTCCCGCTCGCGGAGATGATCTCCTACGGGTCGATCCTGAGGTCCATCACGCAGGGCCGCGGCAGCTTCCACATGGAGATGGACCACTACGAGGAGGTCCCGCGCCCGATCCAGGAGAAGCTGATTGCCGAGCGCGCGAAGCACCGCAAGGTGGAGGTCGTCGAGGAGTAGGGGCGGGAGCGAAGAGAAGAGACGAGAAGAGAAGACCCGGAGATTCTCTTAGAAGGGTGAGTGGGCGCGCCGCCGCTCCGTGCCGCTGAGGCGGAAGTCGCGCCCGCGGCTCGACTTACCTTCGAAGAAATCCCCGCTCCGGTGGCCTCGTCTCGGCCACTCAATGAAGGCGGGAGACGCCGGGATAGCCGTCGAATCCCGCGTCGAACGTCAGGATCTCCGACACGCCCTGCTCCTCCATGACGGCCAGATGGAGGGCGTCGCGCGCCGAAAGCCTGCGGCGCGCGAGGAGGATGTCCTTCGCGCGGCTCGCGGTGGACCCCTGAACGGGAAAAACGTCGCTCACGACGCCGAGCAGGACGTCGAATGCGAGCTGGATCATGTCCCGCCGTTCGATCGCCGCGTACCGGTGAAGGATCTCCTGGAGGACCTCGGCGTCGGTCACGAGCCGCCGCCTCTCGGTGACGAGCTGCTCGACGAGCCGCTGAGCGTCCACCTTGTGAGGATGCGCCGACCCGACGAGGTACATCGGAATGTTCGAGTCGACGAAGATCACTCGCCCGAGCCGTAGCCCTTCTCGATCTCGGCGAGCATCTGCTCGATGTCCCCGGTCGGCCCCTGGTGCTTCACGGCTCGGCGAATCGCCGCGACCTTCTCGGCGACGTCGCCGACCGGCTCCTTCCGCCGCGCGTCCCGCAGGGCTCCGCGCACCCACTCCGCGACCGTCATCCGCTTCGCGCGCGCCGCGCGCTGGATCTCCCGGATCTCCGGCTCGTCGAAAAGCACCTGCAGCCGCTTACTCATTGCCATGAGTCTATCAGACTTCGACCGAGACTTCGACGGTCCCGCAACAGGCCTTCTTTCGTCCTGATCAGCCCGCATCATGGCGCCCGGCAGGCCCCGGGGCGAACCTTCCTGCGGGGGTGTGCCCATGTCGATCGTCACGGACCGGGAGGACCTCCTCGGCAGTCTGATCGCGGACGGGACGATCACGCGCCCGTCCGCTCCCGCCGCCGAAACGTTGTGGAAGGAGCGCTTCGCCCAGCGGACGCAGCGCATCACCGCCTCGCTCATTCGCGAGCTCTTGAAGCTCACGGAGCGGCCCGACATCATCTCGTTCGCCGGCGGACTGCCCGCGCCGGAGGTCTTCCCCGTGGAAGAGGTGCGGGAGGCCACGGACAGGGTCCTCAGGGACCACGGGTCGACGGCGCTCCAGTACACGACGACCGAGGGTTACCGGCCCCTCCGCGAGCTCCTCGTCCGCCACATGGGCCGCTACGGCGTCGAGGTGAAGCCGGAGAACGTCCTCGTGACGTCCGGCTCGCAGCAGGCGCTCGACCTGATCGGAAAGCTCCTGATCAACCCGGGCGACCGCGTCCTGACCGAGGCCCCGACCTACCTCGGCGCCCTGCAGGCGTTCAACGTCTACCAGGCGGACTACCTCCCGGTGCCGGTCGACGACGACGGGATGGATCTCCGCGCCCTGGAAGAGCAGCTCCGGGGCGGTCCGAAGTTCGTCTACGCGCTCCCGAACTTCCAGAACCCCGCGGGGGTCACCATGAGTCTCGCCCGCCGCCGGCGCCTCGTCGAGCGAACGGCGGCTCTCGGGATCCCGATCGTCGAGGACGATCCCTACGGTCAGCTCCGTTACGAAGGCGAGCACCTTCCGTCCCTCGTGAAGCTCGACGCCGAGATGCACGGCTGCGCGAACGGCGAAAGGACCTTCACGGGAAACGTCCTCTACCTCTCGACGCTCTCGAAGACGCTCGCCCCCGGCCTGAGGATCGCCTGGGTCGTCGCGCCGGAGGTCGTCATCGCGAAGCTCGTCAAGATCAAGCAGGGCGCGGACCTCCATACCTCGACGTTCTGCCAGCACGTCGCCCACGAGGTCGCCAAGGGCGGGTTCCTCGATCGCCACGTCCGGAAGATCCGGAGCGTCTACGGGGAGAGACGCGACGCGATGCTCCGCGCCCTCGACCGCCACGCTCCCCCGGGGGTGCGCTGGACGCGGCCGGGCGGTGGCCTGTTCCTGTGGGCGACGCTGCCCGAGGGCTTCGACACGATGAACCTCCTCGACGAGGCGATCCGAGAAAAGGTCGCGTTCGTCCCCGGCGCCGCGTTCTACCCCTGCGGCGGCGGCGAGCGCACGATGCGCCTGAACTTCTCCTACCCGGCACCGGACGTCATCGAAGAAGGCGTCAAGCGGCTCTGCAAGGTGATCGAGCGGGTCGCGGAGAAGACGAAGAGGAATTAGCGGCGCTTCGCGCCGAAGATCTTCTTAGAAGGGTGAGTGGGCGGGTCGCGCCTTCGACGGGCCCCGGCGCGATTCGCGGCCTTGACCTCTTTCCACCTTCAAAGAAATCCTCCTCTTCTCTTGATCTTCTCTCCGTCTTCCTCTCCGGTCAGTGTGACTTCGCGACGCGGAACCCCAAGTTGGGGGTGCGGTACGTGTCGACGGACTTGTCGCGGTACGCGGATCGGCAGGTCGCGAGGGTGTTGTTCCAGGTGCCGCTCCGCTCGACGCGGCTGTTGCTCTGCGGCGGGCTGCCGCCCGCCGGGTCCGTCACCGCCGTCGTCGGGTAGGCGGCGTACCAGTCCTGCACCCACTCCTGGGCGTCCCCGTGCACGTCGTACAGCCCATAGGGGTTCGGCTGCTTCTGTGCCACCGGCTGCGGCGCGCTCTTCTGGTTCCCGCACCACCAGATGTAGGGGTCCGCGCTGGCGCAGGAGACACACTGATCGTCGCAGTCCAGGGCGTCCCCGAAGGAGAACCGGGTCGTCGTGCCCCCCCGCGCCGCCCGCTCCCACTCCGCCTCCGTCGGAAGCCGGAAGGCGGAAGCCCCGCTGAGCCCCAGCGCGGCGTTCAGCTTCTCGAGAAATCCCCCGCTCCCCGCGATATCGTCCCAGGACACCTCATCGACCGGGCAGGTGCCTCCGCAGTTCGCGAAGTAGCTCGGGTTGCTGCCCATGACCGCCTGCCACTGCGCCTGCGTCACGACCGTCTTCCCGATGTAATAGTCCGTCGAGATCGTGACCTGATGCTGCGTCTCGTCGTCGCCGCGCCCGCGCTCCGCGGCCGGCGATCCCATCAGGAACGTCCCGTGCGGAATCTTCACGAGGACGAGCGGGACGCCGCCGGGCAGCGTCACGGTCAGCTCCTGGCTCGCCGTGTCCGCCGCGGCGACGATCGCGAACGGGTCGCCCGACGCGTTGTTGATGACCGACGCGAAGGAGAGGACCGGCTGGTCGCTCGTGAACTCGAGAAAGAGGTTCGTGTCCGTCGTCCCGGAGGCGCCGGGAAAGCCGCCGAGGGACACCTGCCGGAACCCGTCCGCGGGAAGCGACGGGTAGGTCACGGTCCCGATCGACGATCCGTCCCCGTGCCGCAGCGTCGCCGTCACCGTCGCGCCTGAGGTGCCCGGGTTCATGAAGACGACGTTGGTCCTGTAACCCGTCGCCGAGCTCGTGCTGAGCGCGAGCTGACCCAGGATCCCCCCCCGCACCGCCTGCGAGGCGTCGATTCCCGGCAGCCACTGTCCGGAGATCGCCCCCGACCCGCACGCGTTCACGTTGTTCACGCTCGACGAGACGACGAGGGCCCCGCTCGCCTCGAAGCGGATCGGGCCGTACGAGCCGAGACCGGCCCCGAAGAGGGAGCTGAGGATGTTGTCGTAGGACGCCTGGCTCCGCGCCGGGATCGTGAACGGCGACGCGGGTACCGTCGCACCGTGTGCCTGGTCGTAGAACGTCGCCGTCACCGTGACCGCCGACCTCGTGACGTTGAGGAGACGGACGTCCGAGTGGAATTCGGCGCCTCCGGCTCCCGTGCTGTACGCGGACGACGGCAGGACGTAGGTTTCCGCCCGACCTCTCGCCGCGCCCGCGAGAAGGACCGCGGCGAAGGCGACGGCAACTCGGACCCGCGCGGCGCTTCGGACGTCTCGCCTCGTCTCGCTCGACCCGTTGGATCTCATGGGGCACCTCCCGTCATCCGGAGAAACGGAAAGGAGGAGATCCAGGGATCATTGCCCGCGGGTCACTTCACGCCGGCAGGCGGCTGGACGCCTCGGTATTCGTAGCGGGTCTTCATGAGGGAGCCATCCGGCAGCGTGAGGTCCTGTCCCAGCAGCATGCCGGTCGACCTCAGGATGTAGACGATCGAGTCCGTCCCGTTCTCGCGGTCGTGGACCCTGTACGTCGTCGCCGCTTGACCGTCGACGGTCCGATCGCCGGCACTGGTGCAGGTGTCCGGATGTGTCTTCAACTTTTCCCGCGCGGCCTCGAGCATGGCGCCCTGCGGCGCGGCGCTGCGCCGCCACCGGCCGCCGACCCTCAAGTATTCGACGCCGCCGGAGAAGATCGCTTCGGTGGACTGGACGGCCTTGCCGGCTCGCCCGGCCGTCTTCGTCGCATAGACGTGGTGCGGCGTCTGCACCGCCTTGATTCCGGCCTCGTAGAGCGCGTCGCACGTGTTCGCACCACGGGCAGACGCCGCGAAGACCGTGCCGGCGAGAAACGTGAGGATCCATGCGTTGAACTTCATGACGCGATCTCCTTCGGCCGTCTGGTGCTCTCGCCGCGTTCATCCGCCGAGATTCGGCGACTCCAGGACCTTCTTCGCCGCGGCCACTGCGACTCCACGCGGGTCCTTCACGAACTGCGGCTGAATCAGGATGTAGCTGGTTCCCTTACGGACAAAGAACATCCGATGCGCGGCGGTGAAGACGGCCTCCTCGCCGATCCCCGGCACCGCCTCGCCGCCGAGGCTCGTGCCGGAGACGCTCCGCGCGGCCTCCATGCTCGCGGAGAGTGCGGCGGAGGAATGAACGGAAAAGAGCGGCCGCTCACCGCCCGGCCCGGCTCGTGCGCCCGGATCCTTCGTTTCCGCCGACGCGCGCATGGCGCCGGTGAATTGATCGACCATCTTGGACACCTGCGGATCTGTCGAAACTCCCGGTATGCTCTTGATGGAAACGGCCTCCGGATTGAGCGAGGGATCCGGGATCCCATAGAAGACGCATGTATCCGACGTCGACTCCGTCCGCGTGACCGCCGTTCCCGCGATCGCCGCGGCGTCTTCCCTGGAGAGGAGGCTGCAGCCGTAAGACTCGGGCCTCTTCTCCTCGCGAGCCATCGTCCCCAGGCTGCGAGCCACGCGCCCGACAGCTCCGGAGGCGGCGGCGCTACCCGTGACGCGAGCTCCGACCGCTCTGACCACGCGACGGCCGACCACGTAAACGCCGGCCGCGGCGGCGACCCCCACCACGGCCACGACGGCGAGAACCCAGAGGATCACCTTCCCCCCGGTCGACGCTCCCGGCGCCCCGCTCGGGACGGCCTGCGGCGCATTGCCGGCGCGCTCGCCGCAATTCGCGCAGAACCCGTCATTCCCGAAGATCGGAGCTCCGCATTTCCGACATTTCGCCAGATCGTTCACGACGCATCTCCTTCCCCAGGCGACGTCCGTCCGCGACGGGGACCGCCCCCGCCTCCGAGGGGCATTCCGATCGTCGAGACCCTCATTTGGAAGGAACGGAATCGCCGGCAGTCAGGGATCATTCCCCGCGATGTCGACGGCCGGAACGCGGCGGGTCGCTAACGGGGGGCGCGAGCGCTCCCGCGCCCGGCGAGCAGCGTCCGCGCGGCGGGATAGAGATCGACCTCGACGGCCGGCATAGCGCGCAGGGCCGCGAGGACCGGCGCCACGGCGTCGGATCTTCCGCCGGAAGGCCGCGCGCAGTGCGCTCGCAGCAGCCGTGCCTCGAGGCGCCAGATCGGGTCCACGGGACGGTGGGCACCATCGATCTCCGCGAGTGCTCCGGCGAGTAGGGGCTCGGCCTCGGAACAGCGATTTGCGCCGACCAGGAAATCGGCGAGAGGGATTCTCCATTCGTACGTCGCGTTGTCCCGGGAGGGCGCGAGTTTCTCTCCGAGACGGAGACTCGCTCGAAAGTCCCGTTCCGCGGGTCCCGCCTCGCCGCACAGCTCCTCGGCGATCGCCACCGACCGCAAGGCCACCGCGACGTTGCCCGAAGCCTCGCCTTCACGCCGCCGCTGCAGATCGAGGGCCTGCCGCGCGAGCCCGAGCGCTTCACGAGGCTTCCCTTCCTGCTCGAGAGTCGCCGCGAGATTCTCCCGGGCCAGGGCTCCCGTCGGCTGACCGTTGTCCTCGCGCAGCTCGGCCAGGACCTCGCGCTCCAGCGACTCCGCCTCGGATGCCTGGCCGGCGTGGAGCAGCGTGATCGCGAGGTTGTTCTCCAGCGCGAGCGTGTCGGGATGACTCTTTCCCGAGGCCTGCCGGTATCGGGCGAGCAGCTCCCGGAAGACCGGCACCGCTCCGGCAAAGTCGCGGCGCGAGGTGCGGATGACGCCGAGCATGTTGAGCGCCTCGCCGACCTTCGGATGATCCCCGGGCAGCGCGCCCCGGAGGACCTCGAGCGAGCTCCGGGCCGTCTCCTCGGCGGCGTCGAGGCGGTTCTCGTCGTCGTAGACGCCAGCGAGATCGAGCCGGGTCGCACCGACGAGCGGATGCGCGAGCCCGAGGGCCTTCTGCCGGATCGCGAGCGCGCGTTCGAGCGCGGCGGCGGACTCCGGGTACGCGCCCCAGCCGTCGAGGTGAAGTCCGAGACTCTGGAGGGAGGCGGCGACGCCGAGCGCGTCCGGGCCGAGCGCCCTCTCGCGGATCGCGAGGGCCCGCCGCAGGAGATCGATCGCCTTCGCTTCGCGTCCGAGATCGGACTGATTCGTGGCGAAGTCGTCCAGGCAGGCCGCGCTCTCCGGCGAGTCCGGCCCGAAGCGGCGCTCGCTCGCGGCTAGAGCTTCGCGGTAGGGCCCCTCGGCGCCCGCGAACTCCCCCTTGTCCTCGAGGAGCCGGCCGAGGTGCCCGAGGCTCTGGATCACGGCCGGATCGTCCGGACCGAGACCCGCGCGACGAGCCGCCAGCGCGCCTTGGAGCAGCGGTTCCGCTCGGGGAAAATCCGCCTCGAGCCGGAAGAGCTCGCCGAGCTGGTCCATGCTCGCCGCGACCTCCACGCTCCGGGCGGGAAATGTCTGGCGGCGCAGCCGCAACGCCTCCTGGGCGAGCGGCAGGGCGCGGCTGTAGAGGCCGAGTCCGACGTACGACGCCGCCATGGCGTGGAGAAGCCGGGCACGAACCGCCGGCTCGGCGGCGAGGTCGGAGCGCAGGCGGTCGACGCCGGCGTCGAGGAGCTCTTGGGCGGTGAGCGACGCCCCCCGGGCGAGGGTCGGATCCGAGCTCTCGAACAGTCGGACGAGGAACGAAGTCACCTCCTGCGAGGCCCGCGCCTCGCGCGCTTTCGCCCGTGCCTGTCCGAGCGCCGCCGCGAGGGCCCCGACGAGCGCGAGGAGAAGCGTCGCGGCAATTGCGAGCGTCCAGCGATGGCGGGCCGCGAATCTCCCGGCGCGATACCGGACGCTGTCCGGCCGGGCACGAATCGGGAGGAGCGCGAGATGCCGCCGGAGGTCCTCGGCGAGCGCCGCGGCCGAGGGGTACCGGCGATCGGGCTCGTTTCGCAGGGCGGTGAGAAGGATGGTGTCGACGTCCCCGCGCAGGGCGCGACGCAGCCGCCGACGCGAAGACTCTCCGCGGCCGGTGACGGGCACGGCCGTGCTGGGCCGGGCCGGCCCCTCGCCGACCAGGGCGACGGCGGCCTCGTCCGAAGCTCCCGGGCCGGAGAACGGCCGGCGCCCGACGAGCAGCTCGTAGAGGACCACCCCGAGCGCCCAGACGTCGGTCGCCGTCGTGACCCGTTCGCCGCGAATCTGTTCCGGCGCAGCGTAGGCCGGAGTCAGGCGGCGTTCGAGAGTCCCTGTTCCTTCATCGCCGGCGTCGAGGAGCTTCGCGATTCCGAAGTCGAGGAGCTTGACCTCGCCGCTCGGGGTCACAAGGATGTTCGAAGGCTTGAGATCGCGGTGGACGACGAGCCGGCGGTGGGCGTGGTCGACCGCGGCGCAGACGCCCAGAAACAGCTCGATGCGCTGCCGCAGCGAGAGGCCCTGCGCATCGCAGTAGTCGCCGATCGGCACCCCTTCGACGTACTCCATCGCGAAGAACGGGAGGCCGTCGGACGTCACCCCTCCGTCGAGCAGACGGGCGATCCGCGGATGCTCGAGCCCGGCGAGGATCCGGCGTTCGGCGAGGAAATGCCTGACGGCCTCGTCGCCCGCGAGACCGAGGCGCGCGACCTTGATCGCGACGCGCTGCTCGAACAGTCCGTCGCAGCGCTCGCCGAGGAAGACGGCCCCCATGCCGCCGTGTCCCAGCTCGCGGACGAGGCGGTAAGGCCCCATCTCTCGCCCGACCCAGCGGTCGAGAGGGGCTTCGCGATCGTCGAGGAGGCTCGCGAAGCGGCTTGCAGCGCTTCGGTCGAGGGGGGAATCGGTTCCGGAATCGGCCGCGAGGAGATCGGCGACCTTCCTGCGGAGCGCCTCGTCGCCGCCGCATGCGGCCGCGACGTGCGCGTCCCGCTCCGGGAGCGCGAGAGAGGCGACTTCCTGGAAGATCTCGAGCGCGCGGCCCCACGCCCCGTCGTGATTCACGGCGGAGAAGGCGAGAGCGTCGCCAGCAGGAATGCCCGTGCCGCGCGCCAGTCACGCTTGACCGTCGCGGTCGACGCGTCGAGCGCCTCCGCCGTCTCCTCGACCGAAAGGCCCCCAAAGAAGCGCAGCTCGACGACTCGGGCGAGCCGCTCGTTCGCGCCCTGCAGCTTCACGAGCGCCGTGTCGATCGCGATCAGCTCGTCCGCGTCGGCCTCGACCTCGGACGCGACGTCGCCGAGCGTCGCGACCGGACGGCCGGCGCCGCGCTTGAGCGCCGCGTGGCTTCGCGCGTGGTCGACGAGCACCTGTCGCATCGCCCGGGCCGCGAGCGAGAAGAAATGGGTGCGGTCCTTCACGGGAGCGCCCCGGGCGAGCTTGAGGTAAGCCTCGTGGAGGAGCGCCGTCGTGCGCAGCGTCTCGCCGGGACGCGCACGCCGGATCTGCAGGTGCGCAAGCGCGTGCAGCTCGTCGTACAGCGCCTCGAACGTGAGGGAGTCCGGACCGCGGGGACCGGAGGCGGCGATCGGCTCGGGCTCCATGACGCCGGAGCGATCCTAGCACCCGCACGCGGCCGAGTTTCGGATTCGTCTTACGGCCCGTGAACGCCTTCCTTGGAGGAGGCGATGAAGTCGCGCAGGAACTTCACGTCATCCGACGAGGCGGCGAGGGCTTCGAGACCCGCGAGCATCGCCGTGCGGTCGTGGCGGTGCTTGTGGAGGACCCGGTAGGCTTTCTGGAGCGCGGCGACGCGCTCCTTCGAGAAGCCCTTGCGCTCGAGTCCGACCGCGTTGACCTTGTAGGCCTTGACGTCGCGGTCCGAGGAGCTCCAGACGAACGGCAGGACGTCGCGGTTCATGCCGGAGAACGCGCCGACGAACGCGTGGCGGCCGATCCTCAGGAACTGGCGCACCGCCGCGTAGCCCCCGAGGATGACGTCGTCCTCCACCGTGCAATGACCCGCGAGCGAGGCCCCGTTCGCGAAGACCGTGCGGTCCCCGATCGTGCAGTCGTGCGCGACGTGGGCGTACGCCATGAAGAGGTTGTCGTCGCCGATGATCGTCGTCCCGTGGCCCGTCATGGTCCCGCGGTGCACCGTGCAGAACTCGCGGAACATGTTCCGGTTCCCGATCACGAGCGTCGTCGGCTCGCCCTTGTACTTGAGGTCCTGCGGCGGCCCGCCGAGCGCGGCCTGAGCGCAGATCCGGTTGTCCTCGCCGATCGTGGTCGGGCCCTCGATCACCGCGTGGGCTCCCACGGTCGTGCGCGCGCCGATCGTGACCTTCGCACCGACGATCGCGTACGGGCCGACGTCGGCGGTGGGATGGATCGAAGCCGTCGGGTCGACGACGGCTGTCGGATGAATCGGCATCAGGCGGCTCCCGGACGGTTCACGAGGCTCGACATGATCTCGGCCTCCGCGCAGAGAACGCCGTCCACGCGGGCCTCCGCCTTGATCTTCACGAGGCCGAGCCGGACGTTCACGATCTCGGCCGTCGCGACGATCTGGTCTCCGGGGAAGATCGGACGCCGGAAACGGGCCTTGTCGACACCGGAGAGAAACATGAGCTTGGCCGTCGGGTCGGGCTCCCTCAGGAAGAAGAGACACCCCGCGACCTGCGCCATGCACTCGACGATCAGGACGCCCGGCATGACCGGGTTGCCGGGAAAGTGCCCCTGGAAGAAAGGCTCGTTCACGCTCACGTTCTTGAGGCCCACGACCTTCGATCCCGGCACGACCGGGCCCGGCGTGACCTCGAGGATCCGATCCACGAGGAGGAACGGGTAGCGGTGCGGCAGAAGCCGGAGGATCTCGAGGATGTCGGCCGCCGGGCCGGGCTCGCTCATCTGTCCCCTCCCTTGAGAAGCCCGGCCTTCTCCGCGAGGCGGCGTACGAGGCGCGCCGTCTCCGGCAGCCGCCGCAGCTCGATCCAGGACTTCTGGTAGTCACGGTAGCCGAACGCCGGCGTCCCGTGGAGCGCCTGCCCCGGCGGCACGTCGGCGCCGATCCCGCTCTGGGCCTGGACCTTCGCGCCGTCGCCGACGACGAGGTGGCCCGCGACGCCGACCTGGCCGCCGAGGACCACGCCGTTCCCGATCACGGCCGAGCCCGCGACGCCGACCTGCGCGCAGACGACGTCGTGCCGGCCGATCGTGACGTTGTGGCCGACCTGGACGAGGTTGTCGATCTTCGTCCCCTCCCCGACGGACGTCGTCTCGAGGGCCGCGCGGTCGACGCACGTGTTCGCGCCGACCTCGACGTCGTCGCCGATCGAGACGACGCCGACCTGGGGAATCTTCACGAGCCCGTTCACCGTCGTCGCGTATCCGAATCCGTCGGCACCGAGGACCGATCCGGCGTGGACCTCGACGCGCTCGCCGAGAGTGACGCGGTCGTAGAGGACGACGTGGGGGTGGAGCCAGGATCCGGCGCCGACGCGGCATCGCGCGCCGACGACCGTATGGGACTCGACGATCGCCCCGGCCTCGATCCGGGCGTCGGGCCCGATCACGGCGTACGGGCCCACCTCGGCCGAAGGATCGACGGCAGCCGCGGAATCCACGACGGCCGTCGGGTGAACGCCGGGCCGCGCGGCCCGACGCGGATGGAAGAGGAGCAGCACTCCGATGAGGGCCCGCTGCGGATCGGCCACCTCGAGAACGGTCCGGCCGGGCAGATCCGACGCCGCGCGCGCGAGGAACGCGCCCGCACCCGAAGCCGCGGCCCGCTTGAGGGCCTTCGTGTCGACCACGAAGGAAAGAGCGTCCGGACCCGCCGATTCGAGCGCGCGCACGCCGCTCAGCCGCAGATTCCCGTCGCCGACGACGCGCCCGCCGCAGGCGGCCGCCACCTCGGCGACGGTGAACGAAGCCACGCCGCCGTTACTTCTTGGGCGCGGCGGCGGCCGGCTTTGTGGCGGCCGGCGCGGCCGTGGCCGTGGCCGGCTTGGCGGCCGGCTTCGGTGCGGCAATCTGCGAGTTGAACCTCGTGATGACCGCCTCCGTCAGGTCGACGGACTTGTCGTCCGCGAAGAGCAGCCCGCTGTTGAACTTGTTGAAGACGAGCTGATAGCCCTGCTCTTTCGCCACGTCGTTGATGACGGGCATGATCCGCTTCTCGAGGTCGCCGAGCTCCTTGCGCTGGGATTCCTCGAGCTCGCGCTGGGAGTCGTCCTGGAACCGCTTGAGCTCCACGGCCTTCGCCTGGTACTCCTTCTGGAGCTTCTCCATCGCGTCCTCGGAGAGCGCCTTGCCCTGGTCCTGGATCTTCTGCTCGAGGTCGCGGAGCTCCTTCTGGCGCTTCGTGAGGTCTTCCTGCTTCGCCTGCTGGAGCTTCTGGACCCGGGCGAGGCTTTCCTTGCCGATCGCCGACTCCTGGACGATGCGCTGGACCTCGATGACGCCGATCTTCGTGGCGACGGCCGGGGCGGGGGCCGCGGCCGTCTGCGCGAAGGCCGGAACGGCGGCGACGGCGAGAAGGCCGGCCGCGAACGTGACGATGCGCTTCATGGGATCTGACTCCTTAAGGGTGATGTCCGTGGGGCCGTTGGTCGGCCGAGCGCCGGATGATAACAATTAGAGAAGGTCAGGGGGGCTCGGGGGGGAACGAACCCCGAATCGCCCGATGAACCGACGGACGACGTTTCCCCCGATCAGAAGGTCGTCCCGATGGAGAACTGGAAGTCGGTCCGGCTCTCCTTGCCGTTCTGGAGAGGGGCGCCCGTGCGATCCAGGATGGTCTTCGGGTCGAGGTTGATGCCATAGATGAAGCGCAGCGGCGCCTGGAAGATGGGAAGGAAGATTCGCATCTCGAGGCCCGTGGAGGCCCGCATCTTGAGCGGGTTGATCGTCTGCCCCTCGATCCAGGCATTGCCCGCGTCGAAGAACGCCGCGAGCTTGAGCGGCCCCGCGAGCTGGTAGACGTACTCGAGATTGAAGACGAGGAACTTGTCCCCGCCGAGGAGCGCACCGTTCTGGTCGAAGAACGCCCTGTTCTGGTCGTCGAGCGGGAAGATGCCGCCGTAATTGAAGCCGCGCACGGAGCGGTCGCCGCCGATGCGGTAGCGCTCGAAGATCGGGATCGTGTCGCGTCCGGAGTCGCGCTGGGACTGGCTGTCGTACGGGCGCAGCATCCCGAACTCGAGGTTCACGGCGAAGTTCGACGCCTTCGTGGCCCGGAGGTAGCCCGTGAAGTTCGCGGCGGGCTTGACGAACGAGAAGTCGCCGCCGAGGGCGCCGCCCGCGAGCGTGACGGACGCGCCGTAACGCACGCCGCGCGTCGGGTCGAACGGGTCGTTCCGGCTGTCGTACCGGTACCCCGGCGTAAGCGAGGACGTCCGGCCCGTGTAGTCCGCGAACGCCGTCGGCGTGATGCCCGCGCCCGGGGGCGCCGGCGGCGGATAGACCTGGTAGCGGCTGTTCGTGTCCGAGAACCCGTAGAACATCGAGACGACGTCCCACACACCGAGGCCGATTCCGAGGGAGAGGTTCACGCCCTTGGAGCGCTGGTCGAGCCCGCCCGCGACGTCGCTGTAGTCGAGCGTTCGGTTGAAGATCGCGCCTCCCACGGACATCCGCTGGTCGAGGAACCAGGGCTCCGAGAACGAGACGTCGAAGAAATTCGAGCGGTTGCCGCGCTGGAACTGCAGTCCGAGCGTGTCGCCGCGGCCCAGGAAGTTCCGCGTGTTGAACTGAAACTGGCCGAACAGCCCGTCGAGCTGCGAGTAGCCGGCCCCGAACTGGACCTCGTTGCGGTTCGTGTCGGTGCCCTTGATCGTGATGTCGACGGTCTTCCTGTCGGGGTTGACCTTGAAGTCCGGGTCCTCCTCGACCTTGAAGTACCCGAGCTGCGAGACCTTCTGGATGCTCTTCTTGAAGGTCTCCATGTCCATGATGTCGCCTTCGTAGAGCTGCAGCTCGCGGCGAAGGACCTTGTCGCGCGTCGTCTTGTTGCCCTGGAACTCGATGCGGCCGAGCCGGTACTGATCGCCCTCGGCGATCTTGACGGTCACGTCGACGACGTGGTTCGGCTTCTCGGTGTATTCCGGATTCATGAAGACGTAGATGTAGCCGTGCCCCCGGTAAATGGCCTCGATGGACTTCATCCCGTCCGCGAGGACGGCGTGGCTGAGCGGCCGGCCGGGTTTGTACGGGAAGAACTTCTCGAGCACCTCCGGCCTGTAGACGGTCGACCCCTCGACGTCGAGCTTCCCGAAATACCAACGGTCGCCCTCGACGACGGGGATCGTGATCTTCGCGCGGCGCTTGATCTTATCGGGCCTCTTTTCCTTCGGATTCACGACGAAGGTCTCGAGAATCGGGTCCTTCACGACGACGTCCTTGTACCCGGCGTCCTGGTAGACCTTCCGGAGGCCTTCGACGTCCTCGTCGTAGCTCGCCTGGTTGTACGTGGACTTGCTGTCGAAGAAGCGCCACCAGTGCGCCGTCTTCGTCTTCTTCATCGCGTTGCGCAGCCTTTGCTGGCCGAAGACGGTGTTACCGGAGAAGCGAATGCTCTCGATCTTCATCTTGTCGCCTTCGTCGACGTTGAAGACGACGCGGCGCTGGGCCGCCGAGACGGTCTCGAGCTGCGCCTCGACGACCGCGGAGCGGAACCCCTCCGCCTTGTAGGCGTCGAGGAGCACACCCTTCGCCTTCGCGACGTCGCGCAGCGAGACGGGAGCGCCGATCCGGATCTCGGCCTTCCCTTCCTTGAGCTTGTCCTTGAGCTGGGACGTCGTGAGCTTCTTGTTGCCGCGGAACTCCAGGTCGGCGACCGTGGGGCGCTCGACGACCGTCGCGGTGAGGATCACGCCCCCGGGCGTGACGTCCTTTTCGAGCGTGACGTCCTCGAAGAGGCTCGAGTCCCAGAGCTTCGTGAAGTTCCGCTTGACGAGAGCGTCGTCGTACGGGTCCCCCGGCTTCAGGCCGAGATAGAAGCCGATCGTCTCGGGTGCCGTGGTCTTGCCGCCCTTGACGACGATCCGGAGGAGCTTCGGGAGAGCGGCGCTCGCGGGTGCCTGCTCCGGCGCGAGCCGCACGGAGGGGGAGGCGCCCATGGCACCCGTGAGAGGCGACGCCGACTTGCCTCCGAACGCCGCGTCCGGGCCGGGCGTCGGCGTCGGCGTCGGCGTCGGGGACTGCGCGTACGCGTTCGCGCCGGCGAGCAGCGCGGCGCCGAAAAGGCCCACTCTCGCGAGGGCGCGAATCGAGCGGGCGGCGTTCCCGGCGGGGCCGCCGGAAGGACGTCGAGGCGTCAAGGCGTCTACCGGCCCGTCCCGACGGGTTCCGGGGCCCGGGTCTGGACCCTGAGCTCGTCCCCTTCCACGGTCACTTCGACGCACTCGATCGGCTCTCGGGACGCGATGAGCAATTCCGATACCGCGTCCTCGACGTGCCGCTGGATCGTCCGGCGGAGGGGGCGGGCTCCGGAATGCGCGTCGTGGCCCGAGGCCTTGAGGAGCCAGTCGACCGCGGGTTCGCTCACGACGAGCGTGAGGGAGCGGTGCTTGAGCGTCTCGGCGACGTCGTCGAGGAGGAGCCGGCCGATCGCGCGGAGCTCCTCGAGGCCGAGCGCGTTGAACACGATGACCTCGTCGACCCGGTTGATGAACTCGGGCGAGAACTCCCGGCGCAGCTCCTTGAGGACGAGCTCCTCGACCTCGCGCTTCTCGGGGGCGTTCTTGCCCTCGCCGAAGCCCATGCGGCTGCCCGTCACGAGGTACTTCGTCCCGATGTTCGAGGTCATGATGATGAGCGTGTTCTTGAAGTCGACGACGTTCCCGTACGCGTCCGTCAGCTGCCCGTCCTCGAGGATCTGCAGGAGAAGGTTCGCGATGTCCGGGTGCGCCTTCTCGATCTCGTCGAGGAGGATCACGGAATAGGGCTGGCGCCGGATGCGCTCCGTGAGCTGCCCGCCTTCCTCGTGGCCGACGTAGCCCGGGGGCGAGCCGATCAGCTTGGAGACCGCGTGCTTCTCCATGTACTCGGACATGTCGAAGCGCACGAGCGCTTTCTGGTGGTCGAACAGGAATTCCGCGAGCCGGCGCGCGACCTCAGTTTTCCCGACGCCCGAGGGCCCGAGGAAGACGAACGACCCCATGGGCCGGTTCGGGTTCTTCACGCCGAGCCGCGAGCGGCGGATCGCGCGGCTGATCGCGCCGATGGAGCGGTCCTGCCCGATCACGCGCTTCTTGAGCGTCTCGTCCATGTGGAGGAGCTTCTCGGCCTCCTCCATCTGGAGCGACGTGACGGGGATGCCCGTCCAGCTCGAGATGACCTCCTCGACATCGGTCCGCGTCACGTCGACGGCCGCGGACTCGTCCTGCGAGGCCGTCTTCGTTCGCTCGATCTCTTCCTTGATCTCGATCTCGCGCTCGCGCAGGTACACGGCGCGCTCGAAGTCCTTCTCCGAGATCGCCTTCTTCATCTCCTTGACGATCTGGCGGACCTCGTTCTCGAGACGCCGGAGGTTCTGGGTGTCCGCCGTCTTGCGGAGCTTCACCTTCGCGCCCGCCTCGTCGAGGATGTCGATCGCCTTGTCGGGGAAGAAACGGTCCGGGATGTAGCGGTTCGCCTGGTAGACGGCCGTCTTGATCGCATCCGCCGTGTACCGCACGTGGTGGAACTTCTCGTAACGCTCGCGAACGCCTTCCAGGATTTGCAGCGTCTCCTCCTCGTCCGGGGGCGCGACCGTGATCGCCTGGAAGCGCCGGAGGAGCGAGCGGTCCTTCTCGATGTACTTGCGGTACTCCTTGAGCGTCGTCGCGCCGATGCACGAGATCTCGCCGCGGGACAGGGCGGGCTTGAGGATGTTCGCGGCGTCCAGCGAGCCTTCGGCCGAGCCCGCACCGATCAGCGAGTGGATCTCGTCGATGAAAACGATGAGGTCCAGGTTCTCCTTGAGCTCCTTCAGGATCCCCTTGAGGCGCTCCTCGAACTGTCCGCGGTACTTCGTGCCCGCGACGATGAGCGAGAGGTCGAGCGCGAGGATCTTCCGCTGCGCGAGAAACAGCGGGACGCCGCCCTCGACGATCTTCTGCGCCAGGCCTTCGACAATCGCCGTCTTGCCGACGCCCGGCTCGCCGAGGAGGATCGGGTTGTTCTTCGTGCGTCGCGAGAGGATCTGGATGATCCGCTCGACCTCCACGTCGCGCCCGACGAGCGGGTCGAACGAGCCCGTCTGCGCGAGGGCCGTCAGGTCGCGCGCGTATTCCGCGAGGAACGGCAGCTCCTTCTTCTGCTTGGAGGCCTCGCGCTCCTTGATGAGCGCGATCGTCTCCTCGCGGACCCCGTAAAGGTTGAAGCCGTGCGCCATGAGGATCCGGCCCGCGACGCAGGGGTCGACCCGGAGGATGCCGATCAGGAGGTGCTCGGTCCCGACGTAGGGGTGCATCATCGATTCGGCCTCGTGCGAGGCGTACGCGAGGATCTTCTTGGACTCCTCCGAGAGCGGGAGCTCCTGCGTCGAGGACACGCGCTCGACGAACACCCGGTCCCCCTCGATCTCGCGGCGGATCTCCTCGGGCTTCACGTTGAAGCGCGCGAAGATCTCCTTGATGATGTCCTCGCCCTCCCGGAGGATCCCGAGGAGGATGTGCTCGGACTCGATGACTTTGGAACCGAGCTTCGAGGACTCGTACCGGGCGAAGAACAGTGCCCGGCGCGCCTTCTCGTTGTATTTTTCGAACATCGTGTTTGACTGCCGTTTCGAGCCTGAAAGCGGGCGAAGAACGCCTAGGCGACCGCGCTCAAGCCTTCTTCTCCCAACGATTTGATGCTAGCACAGCGACGCGCCCATTCCGGGTCGTGCGTCACGACGATCGCGGCCCCCGCGCGCTCCTTCGCGACGGACGTGAGAAGGTCGAAGACCGCCGCCGCGTGCGCGGCGTCGAGGCTCCCCGTCGGCTCGTCGCAGAGCAGGAGACGCGGCCGCCTCACGACCGCCCGCGCGATCGCGACGCGCTGACGCTCGCCTCCCGAGAGGGTCCGCGGCAGGGCGGACGCGCGCGCCGACAGGCCCACGCGCTCGAGGACCTCCCGCGCCTCGTGTCGGCCGGCCGGCTCGGACACCCCGGCGAGGAAGAGCGGCAGGGCGACGTTCTCCTCGGCCGTGAGCTCGGGGAGGAGGTGGTGGAACTGGAAGACGAACCCGATCGTCGAGCCGCGTACGGAGGCCCGGGCCTCGGGCGTCAGGCCCGTCCAGTCGGTCCCGTCCACGCATACCCGCCCGGCGTCCGGCATGTCGAGACCGGCGAACAGGTGGAGCAGCGTCGACTTCCCGCATCCGGAGGGCCCCGTGATCGCGAGCAGCTCCCCCGCCGAGACCCGGAGCGAGACGTTCCGGAACACCTCGACGCGCGCCGCGCCCGTGCCGAAGCCCTTCGCGAGCCCTTCGGCCGCGAGGAGCGGAGCGGCCTCAGGCGCCACGGAGCGCCTCCACCGGCGAGAGCCTCGCGGCCGTGCGCGCCGGAAGCGAGGCCGCGAGGAGCGACCACAGGATCGAGAGGACCCCCACCGCCGCGACGTCCAGCGGCACGACTCGGAACGGGGCATGGGTCATCCCGTAGAGCTGCGCCGGGAGAGGGATGAGACCCGCCCGGTCGAGGACGACCGCGGCGAGGACGCCGAGCGCGATCCCGCCCGCGGTGCCGGCCGCGCCGACGCCCGCGCCCGCGGCGAGGAAGACGCGCCCGACGGCGCGCGGCGAGGCGCCGAGCACCGAGAGGACGGCGGCGTCCGACGAGCGGGTCGCGGCGAGAACCGCGGACGTCGCCGCGAGGTTGAGGCCGGCGACGATCACGATCAGGAAGACCGCCGCGAAGAGGACGAAGCGCTCGAGGCGCAGCGCGAGGACGAGCGCTCGGTTCTGCTCCTCCCAGGTCGCGACGGTGACCGCGGGGCCGAGGGCGGCCCGTACGGCCCCCGCGACCTCGGTCGCGCGGGAGGGGTCCTGAAGGCGGACCTCGTACCCCGTGGAGCCGTCCGGCCCGAGCGCGAACAGGCGGCGGGCGTCCTCGAGGGGCATCGACCCCTCAGCGGCCTTGCGGCCCGTCGCGGAGGGCACGACGCCCGTGATCCGCATCGTCGCGACGATCGGCACCGGTCCGAGCGGGGACAGCCGCGACCGCGACGAGACGAGCGTGACGGTCTCGCCCGCGACGAGGCCGATCGGCCGTGCCTGCGTCACGTCGAGGACGAGTCCCTTCACGCTCTCGCGGCCGACGACCATCGCGGGCGTCGCCTGGCGGCCGAGGCTCACCCACACGCGGCCTCGCGCGACGGGCGACACGGACGCGACCCCGGGCACCGCCGCGAGCTTTCCCGCGAGCCGGTCCGCGTCGTGGAACTCCCCGCGTCCGGCCGGGGTCACGAGGAGGTGCGGCGTCTCGGCGAGAAGGCGTTTCCTGATGTTCGTCTGGAAGCCGGAGAGGAGCGCGAGGGACACGACGAGCGCCGCGACGCCGAGCAGCAGCCCGAGGAACGCCGCGAGCGCGACGACCCCCACCTGCGCGTCGCGCCGCGACGCGAGGAGATAGCGACGGGCGAGGAAGAAAGAAATCAAGAGAAAGAGAAGAGGAAGATCTTCTTAGAAGGTGAAGAGGGAAACGCCCGCGCCCAGGCGCGGGCGACGCTCGCGCGGTTCGCCGCGACCGGCCTGAATACCTTTCTAAGCATCTTTATCTTTCTCTTTCTCTCCTACTCTCTCCTTGTCCCTCTCCCCGTCTTTCTTCGGCCGCATCAGCGGGAAGAGGATCACGTCGCGGATCGAGCGCGAGTCCGTGAAGAGCATCGCGAGGCGGTCGATGCCGACGCCCTCCCCCGCCGTCGGCGGCATCCCGTACGAGAGCGCCTCGACGTAGTCCTCGTCGTAGAGCATCGCCTCGTCGTCGCCCTTCGTCCGCTCCGCCACCTGCGCGCGGAACTTCTCGGCCTGCTCGTCCGGGTCGTTCAGCTCGCAGAAGCCGTTCGCGACCTCCATGCGCCCGATGAAGAGCTCGAAGCGGTCGGCCGTCGACGGGTCGCCCGGCTTCGTCTTCGAGAGCGGCGAGATCTCCGCGGGGTAGTCGATGACGTAAGTGGGCTGGAGCAGCCGTCGCTCCGCGACGGCCGAAAATATTTCTGCGAGTAGCTTCCCTTTCGACTCGCCGAATCTCTCGACCGATTCCACACCAAACCACGAGGCTGTTTTTCTTAGAAGGTGAAGATCAGAGAGGCTTTCGCGGGTGACCGCGATGCGCCCACCCGCCGGCTCGGGACCATTCGCAGAAATCTTCTCTTTCTCTCTCTCTTCTTCCGCCGCCGGTATGTTTTCGAGGATCGCGTCCACCATGCTCACCCTGCGGAACGGCGCCTTCAGCGAGATCGTCTCGTCGCCCCAGGCGAGTTCGGTCGTCCCGAGGATCTCCTGCGCGGCGCCCGCGAAGAGCTCCTCGGTGAGCGCCATCTGGTCGCGCGCGTCCGCGTACGCCGTGTAGAACTCGAGCATCGTGAACTCGGGGTTGTGCTGCGTCGAGATGCCCTCGTTCCGGAAGTTGCGGTTGATCTCGTAGACTTTCGGGAACCCGCCGACGACGAGGCGCTTGAGGTAGAGCTCGGGAGCAATGCGCAGGAAGAGCGGGAGGTCGAGCGCGTTGTGGTGCGTCACGAACGGCCGCGCGGCGGCGCCGCCCGCGAGCGTCTGCATCATCGGCGTCTCGACCTCGACGAACCCCCGCGCGTCGAAGAAGCGCCGGATGTACGCGACGATCCTCGCGCGTACCTCGAACGTCCGCCGCGCCTCGGGCGAGACGATCAGGTCGACGTAGCGCTGGCGGTACTTTCGCTCGACGTCCGTGAGGCCGTGCCACTTGTCCGGGAGGGGCCGGAGAGACTTCGCGAGGAAGTCGATCGACTCGGCCCGGACGGAGAGCTCGCCCGTTCGCGTCCTGAAGACGGTTCCCGAAACACCGACGTGGTCGCCGAGGTCGAGCTGCTCGAGGAGCTCCCAGTCCCCGGGCCGGAGGAGGTCCTTCTTGAGGTACGCCTGGACCCGGTGGGCGCCGTCCGACAGGTCGACGAAAACGGCCTTGCCCATCTTCCGGACCGCGAGGATGCGGCCGGGAACGCGCACGCGTCGCCCCGGCTCGGCCTCGGCGTCGAGAGCGGCCGCGTCCTTGCCGGACCAGAGGGCGACGACCTCCGAGACGAGATGCGTCGGGTCCCAGCGGTTCGGGTAGAGAGGCCGGCCGAGCGCCGCGATGCGCTCGCGGGACGAACGGCGATTCGCGATCTGTTCCGGGACGTCCGCCTCGGGGCTCTTCGATTCTTCGCTCTCACCCATCGAGGCGGATTAGACCATCCCGCACGTCCCCGGGCCGGCCGCTACTCTCCGCCGAGCGAGCTGTACAGGAGCCAGAGACCCGCGAACGCCCGGAGGTGCCGGAAGCGCGAGCGCGTGAGCTGCTTCCAGGCGGGGCGATCGCCCTCGGCGGCATGCAGGGCCTCGCGGAACATCTGGTCCACGTCCCGCGCGCGCGAGAGGCACTTCCCGGACGGGGAGAGGGTGGCATCCGAGGCCGAGGACTCGCCGACCTCCTGGACGAGATCGCGCAGCTTGTGCGCCTCCTCGTCCATCCGGCTCCGCAGGACCGCCGCGTTGAAGAAGAGCCGCTCGTGCGGCGTGAGCTCGACGTCGGCCTCGCGATTCGCGCGGTACACGCGCAAGGCCGACCGCACCTCCCAGTCCTCGAGCCGCGCCGGGGGGTCCGTGACCGAGGGCCCGCCGCCCGAGCGGACGAGGTCCACGGCCGAGAGGACGCGCCGCGCCGTATCGCTCGTGACGCGGTCGTTCTCGGCCCGCCACGCGGCGGCGGCCTTCGGTGCGGTCACCCGCCCGGAGGACCCGGCCTTGCGCCGCCTCACGCCGCTGCCCGTGCCGCTCCCGCTGCCCGCCGTCGAGTCGGAACCGATGTCGAGCTCGTCTGCCGCGGCCGGGTCGAGGCGCGCGAGGAGCCGGTGGAGCGACTCCTTGAGCCGCTTCACGTCCCGTGGCCTCACGCCGTGCCGGCGGCTCGCCTTCTCGAAGTCCTCCTTGTCGCGGCGGAACCGCTCGAGGTCCTCCAGGAACTGCGGGCTCACGAAACGGGGGTCCTTTTCGAGGTCCCGCTCCTTCGCGATCACGTCGCGCGACGCCTCGAGGATCCGCCGCTCCTCCTCCGTGTAGAGGAGCTGGAACTTCTTCTTGAACGCGACGTTCGACGCGAGAACCGCTTCCATGACTTCCGGGGAGTAGAACGCGGCGCCGAGCCGGTGCTTGAGCGTGCGGAGATTCTCGAGCGTCTTTCTCTTCGTCAGGTCCTCGAACCGCTCGCAGGCTTCGAGGTCGCGCCTCAGGACGTCGAGGAGCGTGATGACCGCCTGGACCTCGGCCGGCGCGATCGGCGGGCGGGCCGTGAGACCGAGGAGAGAGCCAGAGAGCTTCGCGAGATCGGCCGCGGAACGCAGCGTGTACTCCCCGCCCGTGTCGCGGGCCGTGCCGAGCCGCGTGAGCAGGAAGTCGACCTTGTCCATCTCGTCGGGCCCGAGCACATTCGCGTAGTAGTAGAACTTCAGGATCGAGAGGAGGAGCTCCTCGTCGCCCGCCTTCACGCGCTCGAAGAACTGCCGGAGCGTGCTCGGGGGGATGAGCCGGTCGTCGTCCGCGAGCGCGGCGTGGAGGCCGTCGAGCTCGACGTCGAGGTGCTGCATCGCCGCCCTCGTCGCGTCGTCCGGCTCGACGCCCTTCGTCTCCTTGATGCGCTTGATCTGCTCGTAGAGCGGCGCGAACGGCACGTCCGGAACGGGCGCCCCCTTGAGGCTCGTGCGATGAACGCCCTGCAGGAACTGGTGGAACATCCAGAGGGCCTTGAATTTCTCGGACAGCCGGGCGTACGCCCGCGACACGCTTTCGGAGTCTCGTTCCGTCTCGCTCACGATGGCCGACGATCTTACAGAATCCCGGGGCCTCCCCTGATTTTCGCGGTGGTAGGCTTGCGCGCCGTGATCGACCACATCCTGCTGTCCGAGGAGACCATCGCGAAACGCCTCGACGCGCTCGCGAAGGAGATCGACGCCAGATACGCCGGAAAAGACCTCCTCGCGATCGGGATCCTCAAGGGGTCGGTCTTCTTCCTGACCGATCTCCTGAAGCGTCTCTCGGTGCCGGTGAGCGTGGACTTCATGCAGGTGCGCTCCTACGCCGGGACGAGCTCCTCGGGCAACATCCAGCTCGTCAAGGACCTCTCGATGGACGTCGCCGGCAAGGACGTCCTCCTCTTCGAGGACGTCGTCGACACGGGGCTCACCCTGCGCAAGATCCTCGAGCTCCTCTCCTCGCGCAACCCCCGGTCGCTCGGGATCGCGGCCCTCCTCAAGAAGAGGCTGCCGGAAAACCGGGACATCCCGGTCGACTTCCTCGGCTTCGAGATCGGACCCGAGTTCGTCGTCGGCTACGGTCTCGACCTCGACGAGAAGTACCGGAACCTGCCGCACGTCGCCGTCTGGAACCCGAAAACCTAGAGAGCACGGGAGGAGCGCCGCGTGAGCGACCTCAAAGCGATCGTCGTCGAGAACGCCCCGAAGGCCATCGGACCCTACGCGCAGGGGATCGCGGCCGGCGGCTTCCTGTTCACGGCGGGCCAGATCCCGCTCGATCCCGCGACGATGACGCTCGTCGCCGGCGACATCGCGGCGCAGACACACCGGGTCTTCGACAACCTCGAGTCGATTCTCGCGGGCGCGGGGGCCACGCTCGCGAATGCCGTCAAGGCGACCGTGTACCTCATGGACATGGCCGACTTCGCGAAGATGAACGAGGTCTACGCGGCGCGCTTCGGGGGCCACCGCCCCGCGCGCTCCACGGTCCAGGTCGCCGCCCTTCCCGCCGGCGCTCGGGTGGAGATCGACCTCGTCGCGACGCTAAAATAGGCGTTCGCGCCGGCCGGGACGGCCGCGGAGGAGATTCCATGAAGAGTACCCGTGCCATCTTCGCGCTCTCGGCGCTCCTCGCCCTTCCGGCCTTCGCGGAGGATCCGGCGCCGTCGGCGACGCAGCCGCCCGCGAAAACGACGAACCACGCCGCGGAGGAAGCGGCTTCGAAGCCCGCCGCCGGCGCGGCGAACATGGTCGTCACGAAGGATCCCGTGACAGGAGAGCTCCGCCCGGCCACGCCGGCGGAGCGCGAGAAGCTCCTCGGCCGGCGGCCGCTCGTCTCCGCCGAGCACCGGGTCGTGACGCTGCCGGACGGCTCGCAGATGGTTGAGATGACCGACGCGGACATGAACTACGCCGTCGCGAGAAAGAACCCGGACGGCACGATTACGAGCGCCTGCGTCCACGGAGACGAGGCCGCCGCCCTGAAGGCCGCGCCCGCATCGAAGGCGCCTCGGCCGCCCGCCATCGTCTCGGAACCGAAGTCGGACCGCTGAGGAGGCGCCGTTGAAGACGCACGCCCTTCTCCGCGGCGCGGTCCTCGCGCTCGCGGTCTCCACGCTCCCTCTCGCGGCGGCCGACATCCAGATCATCGTGACCGACGGAGCCGGCGTGGGCTTCAACGACACGACACCCGCGACACCCGTCGGCGGGAACACGGGCACGACGATAGGCGCCCAGCGCCTCGCGGTCTTCAAGGAGGCCGCGCGCATCTGGGGCTCGCTCCTCCCGAGCGACGTCCCGATCAGGGTCGCCTCGAGCTTTGAACCGCTAACCTGCGACGCGTCCTCCGCCGTCCTCGGATCGGCGGGCGCGACGACGATCCACGCGAACTTCACGAACGCCCCGATCGCCGGCACCTGGTTCAACAAGCCCGAAGCCGACAAATTCGCCGGCGCCCCTCAGGGCTCGAACGCGAACTCCATCAAGGCGCGGTTCAACAGCGACCTCGGGACATCCGGCTGTCTCACGGGGGTGTTCTTCTACCTCGGCCTCGACAACAACGCGGGCAACGACATCAACCTCCTCACGGTCGTGCTTCACGAGTTCGGCCACGGGCTCGGTTTCACGTCGGCGGCGGACCAGAACGGCAAGTTCTTCGGCTCGGGGACGAGCATCTTCCCGGGCGCCTACGACCGGTTCCTCCTCGACGAGACGTCCGGCAAGACCTGGGACCAGATGACGGACGCAGAGCGGGTCACGTCGGGCACGAACACGGGCAAGGTCGTCTGGACCGGTGCCGGGGCGACGCAGTTCGCCCTCGCCACCATGAGCCGAAAGGCCGTTCTCAACGTCGTGGCGCCCGCGTCGGTGGCGGGCATCTACCAGGTCGGGACGGCCGACTTCGGCGCGAGCGCGTCGGCCGTCTCCGTGACGGCGCCGGTCGTCGTCGCGACCGACGCCGCGAACACGTCGGGCCCGTCCACGACGGACGCGTGCAGCGCGATCACGAACGGCGCCGCCCTCGCCGGCAAGATCGCGCTCGTCGACCGCGGCACGTGCACGTTCGTCTCCAAGGCGAAGAACGTCCAGAACGCGGGCGCCGTCGGGATGATCGTCGTCGACAACGTCGTGCAGGGCATCGCCGGCATGTCCGGAAGCGACCCCACCGTGACGATCCCTTCGGTGCGGATCACGCTCGCCGACGGGACGAAGCTCAGGGGCGACCTCCCGACGTCCGCCACGATCGGACCGGATCCCATCGCGCGCGCGGGCACGAACGCATCGGGACGGCTCCTCGTCTACGCGCCGAATCCCTTCGAGGGCGGCTCCTCGATCTCCCACTGGGACACGAGCGCGTCCCCGAACCTCCTCATGGAGCCGAACATCAGCGCGGACCTGCCGATCGCGCTCGACGCGACGCTCCCGTTGATGCGCGACATCGGCTGGTTCCAGGGCTCGACGAACCTGCCGACGACGTGGCTCCTCCCGTCCAGCGCGCACGCCCCGGGGCAGAACAACGCGTTTTACACGACCGACCTCACCGTGACGAACACGGGAACGGTCGCCGCGAACCTCGACCTGAAGTTCCTCGGACACGATCAGGACGGACGCACGGGCGCCAAGGTCACACGGGTCGTCCCCGCCGGCCAGACGGTCACGTACACGGACGTCCTGAGCAGTCTCTTCAGCGTGCCGAACGGCTACGGCGCGATCCAGATCGCCGCGGACACGAACGACCTGATCGTCGTGAGCCAGACCTCCACGCCGCCCCCGTCGGGCGTCGGTACGTTCGGACAGGCCGTCCCGGCCGCGACGGGCGACGACTTCGTGACGACCGCGGCCCCGAAGGCCCTCTTCTCCCTCAGGCAGGACGCCGCGTTCCGCACGAACGCGATCATCGCGAACGCGACGGAGGCGCCCGCCCACGTCGTCCTTGACCTGTTCTCGTCCTCCGGCGTGCGGATCGGAGGTGGCACGGCCGACCTCGCCCCGCTCGAGATGCGGCAGATCGGCCTCGTCGTCACGTCTCTCGGCGGGGCGAACGGGACGAAGGACGCCTATCTCGTCGTCTCCACGACGACCGGCGACGCGCGCATCGCGACGTACGCGGCCGTCATCGACCAGACGACGAACGACCCACGAACGATTTTCCCGGTGACGCTCGGGACGCTCGGGACGAACGGCGCCTGGCTCCTCCCGTCGAGCGCACACGCGCCCGGACAAAACAACGCGTTCTACACGACGGACCTCACTCTCGGGAACCCGGGCTCGGCGGACGCGGCCGTGACGCTGAAGTTCCTCGGCCACGAGCAGGACGGGCGCGGCGGACCCGAGGTCGTCCGGACCGTGCCCGGGGATTCCGTCGTGACCTTTGCGGACGTCCTCGGCTCGCAATTCAACCTTTCGAGCGGCTACGGGTCCATCCTCATCACCTCGAACTCGACGAACCTGAAAGTGCTGAGCCAGACGTCGACTCCGCCGCCGAACCAGGTCGGCACGTTCGGCCAGTCGGTCCCCGCCGCGGGCGCCGCCGACTTCGTGACGCTCGCCGCGCCGAAAACGCTCGTGGGCCTGAGGCAGGACGCGGCGTTCCGGACGAACGCCGTGATCGCGAACGCGACCGATCAGCCCGCGCACGTCGACTTCACGCTCCTGTCGGCCGCGGGCGCGACGCTCGCGACGGGCTCGGCGGACCTCCTGCCCTACGAAATGCGGCAGATCGGGACCGTCATCACGAACCTCGGGGGGGCGGCCCTCGAGGGCACCACGAACGCCGTCCTCCGGGTCTCGACGACGACGCCCGGAGCCCGCCTCGCGACCTACGCCGCCGTCATCGACCAGAAGACGAATGACCCGAGGACGGTCCTGCCCTAAGCGCTCCGGTCAGTGCCCCTTCGCGATCTCCTCGAACGCCCGTAGCGCGCGCTGGATGTCGATGTCGTTGACGTCGGCGTGCGTGACCATACGGAGCGAATCCGGGCCCGCGTCCCCCGCGAGGACGCCCCGCGCCGACAGCTTCGAGAGGACCGACGCCGCGTCGCCCCAGTTCCCCTCCAGGGAGAACCGGACGATGTTCGTCTCGACGGCCGCAGGGTCGATGCGGATGCCGCTCAGCCCCGCGAGGCCGGCGGCGAGCTTCGTCGCCCGCGCGTGGTCCTCCGGCAGGCGGCTGCGCTCCTCCTCGAGGGCGACGAGCGCGGCGGCCGCGATGACGCCGGCCTGGCGCATCCCGCCGCCGAACAGCTTCCGCACGCGGCGCGCCTCGGCGACGAACGCCTTCGAGCCCGAGACGGCGCTGCCGACCGGAGCCCTGAGCCCCTTCGAGAAGCACGTCATGACCGAGTCGAACCCGGCCGCGAGTGAGGCCTCCGTCACGCCGAGAGCCGCCGCCGCGTTCCAGAGGCGCGCGCCGTCGAGATGGACCTTGAGGCCGTGCGCCTTCGCGAGCGCGAGGAGGGGCTCGAGCGCTTCGCGCGGCGTCACGGCGCCGCCCGCGCCGTTGTGCGTGTTCTCGAGCGCGAGGACCGACGTGCGCGGCAGGTAGTAGACGGACTCGGGCCGGATCCACACGGCGACCTGCTCGGGGGCGAGGCGTCCGCGCACGCCCTCGATCGGCCTCGGGAGGAGGCCGGAAAGCGCCGCCATGCCGCCCATCTCGTAGTGGAAGATGTGGCATCGCGCCTCGAGGATCACCTCGGTCCCGGAGCGGCCGTGGACGCGGAGGGAGATCTGGTTTCCCATCGAGCCCGTCGGGACGAACAGGGACGCCTCGCAGCCGAGGACCTCGGCGGTCTTCTCCTCCAGGCGGCGGACGGTCGGGTCCTCGCCGTAGACGTCGTCGCCGACCTCGGCCTCGGCCATGGCCTGCCGCATGCGCGGCGTGGGCTTCGTGACGGTGTCGGAGCGGAAGTCGGAAAAGGGGGCGCTCATGCCGCGATCATCCCAGAACGAGCGCGGCGAGGGCGAGGAGGAAGCCGAGGAAGTCGATTCGCACCGCCCGGCGCCGCGCGGCATCGGCTCGGATCACCCACGGCTGCCGAAAATTTTCTTCGAGTGAAAGAGATCTTTCGAGGTAGTAGCGTTCCCGGGGAAGCACGACCATGACCGTCGAGACGAGGGACGCCACGAGGAGAAAGATCGCGCCGGCCCGCCACACGTGCCGGGGCGGCAGCGAGCTGCCCATGACCTGCACTTCGAGGAGGACCCCGAGGAGAAGGGCTCCGGCAGCCACGAAGCGCGCCCGCCCGAGGTGCTCTCTCCCCTCTTCCCCTTCTAGGAAAATCCTCTTCTCTTTCTTCTCTTTCTCTTCCTCTCCTCTCGTCATCGAGCCGAAAAAGCGGGCGAGCGGGACGCCGACGAAAACGGACAGGCCGAGCCCGACGAGAACGCGCGAAATCTCGAGGAGGACGTCCGCTTGGGGCATTCGGCCGAGTCTAGGGATAATCCCACCCGAATGGGCCTCTACCTCATCGAGACGTTCCCCGTGGGAAAGCTCCAGTGCAACTGCGCGATCGTCGCGGACCCCGCGACGCGCGAGGCCGTCGTCATCGATCCCGGCGACGAGCCGGACCGGATCCTCGAGGTGCTCTCCGGCGCCGGACTGAAGGCGATCGCCCTCGTCCACACGCACGCGCACTTCGACCACGTCGGCTGCTCGGCGCTCCTCAAGCGCATCACGGGCGCGCCGATCCTCATGCACGAGGAAGACGGCCCGCTCTACTACAACCTCGACGAGCAGGCGAAGGCGTTCGGGCTCTCCCTGGACCAGCCGGGCGAGATCGACCGGACGCTCGTCCACGGCGACACGCTCCCCGTCGGCTCGGGGGCGCTGCACGTCCTGCACACGCCCGGCCACACGCCCGGCAGCCTCTCGTTCCGCATGGAAGGCGCCGAAGGCGACATCCTGTTCTCCGGCGACACGCTCTTCCGGCGCTCGATCGGCCGGACGGACCTCTGGGGCGGGTCGATGGAGAAGATCCTCGATTCGATCCGGCGGGAGATCCTGACGCTTCCCGGCGGCCTGCGCGTCATCCCGGGACACGGTCCGGACACGACGGTCGCCGACGAGGGCCGCCGCAATCCTTTCATCGGCGACCCCGGCTACAAGCCGGTGTGATCTCCTTATAATCCCCGCACATGAGACTCACGTACGACGAGAGCGCGCAGCTCCTCCACAAGTTCTGGTCGGGCGAGCCGGTGCCTTCCCCGAGGACCGGCCGGCCGATGCGCGCGTTCTTCGTCGAGCGGACGTTCGCGCCGCAGGTCGTCATGATCGGGACGAAGGGCGAGCACTTCCGCTTCGACCAGAAGCCGCGCCAGATCGTGTTCTCCCCGTCGCACATCAAGTCCATGGTCCGCGACGCGAAGGAGCGCGAGAACCCGGTCTGCCCGCAGGACTTCGAGCCGCTCTACGTCAAGCGCATTCCGGCGACCCGGTTCCCCGGAGAGTGGGACTGGAGCTTCTGCTGCCCGAAGTGCCTCTCGTTCGGGACGTGGGAGTACACGGACAAGAAGGACGAGTCGACGGCGCCGCCGACGAAGAAGAAGGAAGAGGCGCCGCCGTTCCACGACGAGACGATCGCGCTCCCGAAGCGGATGGAGATGGCGAAGGCGGGCGACCTCGCGCTCAAGCTCTACGCGGCGATGGCGCAGACCGACTGCACGGCCTGCGGCTACGACTGCGAGGGCTACGCGAAGGCGATCGCGAACGGGTCCGAAAAGAACCTCTCGCTCTGCGTGCCGGGCAAGGAAGAGACCGAGGACGTCGTCAAGAAGCTCATGGCGGGCACCTACACCTTCGCCTGAGCTTCCGCGAGCATCGCCTCGATCACGGGGCGGCAGCGCTCGCCCCCGCATTCTCCGGTCGTGCAGCCGGTCACCTTCGCGACGTCCTCGACCGTCCGCGCGCCGCGGGTGATCGCCTCGGTCACGCGCGGGCCCCGGATCGTATTGCAGATGCACACGGGCCGGAACTTCAGCAGCATGAGCTGGCGTTTTTCCTCGGTGGTCAGCGGGCGGGCGGCGGACATGTCGTTTTCGGATTCGGATTCGGATTCGGATTTTCTTAGAAGGGTGAGTGGGGCATGCCCCGACACTCGCCCCGGCGAAACGCAGCGGCGCGTCCCTCTTTCCACCTTCTAAGAAATCTCCCGTTCTCTTCTTCTCCCTCTTCCTCTTCTCTTTCTCTTCCTAGAAATCCACCGTATAGCGGATCGACGCCTTGTCGCGCACGCGGTCGAGGTACACGACGCCATCGAGGTGGTCGCTCTCGTGGAGGACGACGCGGGCGTGGAAGTCCTCCGCGACGTACGTGACGGCCTTGCCGCTCGTGTCGAGCGCCGTCACCTTGATCTTCTTCGGCCGCGGGACCCTCGCCGCGAGGAACGGGACCGAGAGGCAGGCCTCGAAGTCCTCTTCCTCCGTCGCGTCGAGGACTTCGAACCTCGGGTTCACGAGGATCGTCGGCGGCACCTCGACGACGTCCTTGCCGCGCTTCTCGCCGTGGACCTCGTAGAGGACGACGCGCAGCCCCGTCGAAACCTGCGGAGCGGCGAGGCCCGTGCCGTGATATTCGATCATCGTCTCCATCATGTCCTCGAAGAACGGCCTCAGCCGCCCCTTCTTGAGGTCGTGAGTCTCGATCTCCAAGGCGCGCCGACGCAGGACCGGTGCTCCGAGCTTCGCGACTTTCAGGATCGCCACGCGGCCATTGTAAGGGCCGTCCGCCTACAATCCGGCATCCGCACCGTCTTCGTGTTCAACCCCGCCGCGGGCAAGGGCCGCGCGGTCCGCGATCGCGACGCCATCCGCGCCGCTCTCGAGAAGGCCGGCGCCGGAGGGAGATTCGTCGAGACCGAGAGGGCCGGCCACGGCGTCACCCTCGCCGAGGACGCCGCGCGGGACGGCGCCGAAGCCGTCGTCGCGATCGGGGGCGACGGCACGGTCAACGAGGTCGTGAACGGGCTGCTCCGCGTGTCCGAAGAGGCGCGCCCCGCCTTCGGAGTCGTCCCGGATGGAACAGGAAACGACTACGGGTATCTGCTTGGTCTCAGGCCGGGCGACCTGGACGGCGCCGCGCGCGTGATCGCCTCGGGCAGGACGCGCCTCCTCGACGCGGGCGAAGTGAACGGACGTTTCTTCGCGAACGGCGTCGGCCTCGGATTCGACGGCTCCGTCGCCGAACAGGCCGCGAAAATCCGGTATCTGAAGGGCTTCCCCGCCTACCTCTGGTCGGTCTTCACGGTGCTGAGGACGTGGGAGAATTTCGAGCTGACGCTCACGGTCGACGGGCGCACGGTCACCGGCCCGGCCTTCCTCGCGGCGGTCGCGAACGGACCCCGGAGTGGCGGCGGCTTTCTCCTCGCGCCGGACGCGAAGCCGGACGACGGGCTCCTCGACGTCTGCCGGCTCGGAGACCTCGGGAAGCTCGAAGCCCTGCGCCACCTTCCCAAGGCGCTCGACGGCTCGCACGTCCGCCTGCCGTGGGCGACGATCCTGCGCGGAAGCGAGGTCGTTCTGGCGTCGGACCGTCCGCTCACCGCGCACGTCGACGGGAACCTCGCGACCGGCGTCGCGAACCCCGAGCCGCTCCGGATCAGGATCCTCCCCCGCGCCCTGCGCGTTCTCGCACCCGCTTCAGAATGATGGTGCCCAGGGGCGGAATTGAACCGTCGACACCGCGATTTTCAGTCGCGTGCTCTACCAACTGAGCTACCTGGGCGCTCGGCCGCGCGCACGGGCATGCCTCTTGCGGAGGGAATCGCCCGATACGCCTGCGCGTTATAAGTGGCGCGCCTAGAATAGTCAACCGAAGGAAGTCGAATGGTTTTCGCCGCTTTCGTCTTGCTCGCGCAACTCACTCCGACCCCTGCCGTGGAGGGGGCCTCCCTGTCGGCCCCCTCCACCACCTCTCCCACGGGCAGCGCCTACGCGGGTGCCGCGGGCCTCGAGGTGATCTGGGCCCCGACGGTTGCGCAGGCGGAGGAGAGCGCCCGCGGGATGAAGGACGGCCGGATCCTGCTGTTCTTCACGGACGACGACTGCGGGGAGTGCGCGCGCATGCTGAAGATCATCGCGCCGTCCACGTCCTTCTACGCGTTCACGCGCGACAAGGTGCCCGTGCCCGTCTCCATCGGCAAGCCGGAAGGACTCAAGCTCGCGCAGAAGATGCACGTCGTCGGCGTCCCGACGTGGATCGTCGCGACACCCGACCTCCTCGAGTGCAGCCGCCAGGAAGGGGTCACGACGCAGCAGGGCTGGGTGGAGACGTTCGTCCAGGGCGAGCGCGGCTGGTTCGCGTTCCGGAGGGAGCAGGAGGCCGAGAGGGAGAACCCGGGCGACACGGCCGCCGTTTTCGAGGTGGCCCGCCAGCTCTACAGGCGCGGCGCGCGCGAGCAGGCGGAGGGGCGCTTCCGGCGGCTCGCAATCGACCCGAACACCACCCCGGACGTCCGCGAGCAATCGAACGCGTACGTCGCCTCGATCGACCTCGACGCGGGGCGCCTCGAGGAGGCGACGCGGATCCTCGACGACCTCATCCGCGACGCGAAGAACCCCGCGCTGCGGGAGCGCGCCGAGCTCCGCCGGGCCGACGTCGAGGTCGCGCGCGGCCGCACGGATCTCGCGTCCTACCGGCTCCGTGAGTTCAAGAAGGCGCATCCGGAGTCCCCGCTCGCGGCGGAGGCCCAGGCGCTCCTGGACGCCCTGCAGCACAAGCCGCCGGTGCCCCCGCCTCCGGCTGCGAAGGAGAACTGATGGCCCCGACGCGCAGCCTCCTGGCGCTCCTCGCGACAGCCGTCCTCGCCGCCGGCTCCGGGAGCGCGGCCGCCCAGGGCGTTCCGAAGTCGTCGGACGTCGTCGTGCCGAAGCTCGTGGCGGACGCGGATCGGCTCGTCTCGGGCAAGCCGTTCCGCCTCGCGGTCGTCGCGGACATCCGCGCCGGGTGGCACGTGAACAGCCACACGCCGAAGGAAGACTTCCTCATCCCCACCGAGGTGAAGGTCAAGGACGTCTCCGGGCTCAAGCTGTCGGCGGTCGCCTACCCGAGGCAGCTCGAGGTGAAGTTCGCGTTCGCCGAACAGAAGCTCGCCGTCTACGCCGGGAAGACCGTCTTCGTCGTCCCCGGCGTCGTCGATGCGTCGGCCGCTCCCGGGCCGCGCACGATCACGGCCACGCTCTCCTACCAGCCCTGCAACGACAACCAGTGCCTGCCGCCCGCGACGCTCACGGCGACGCTCGCGATCGACGTCGCGCGGTCGGGCGAGGCGAAGCCCGCGAACGCGGACGTCTTCGCGCCGCCCCCGGCCGGCGGGAGCCCGCACGGGGCGCCCGGCGCGGACGCGGCGGGGAGCGGAGACACCGCTTCCGGCGGCGAGCCCGGCGGGACGGCCGCCTTGAGGGCGAAGTGGCATGTCCTGGGGGTCCCGACGATCCTCTTCATCGGGCCGGGCGGTGAGGAGACGGGCGGGCGCGTCGTCGGCTTCGAGCCTCCCGAGGAGTTCGTCGGGCGCGTGCAGGGCGGCGGCGCCGCCGCAACGAGCGGCCTTGCGGGCAAGTCGCTCCCCCTCCTCCTCGGCCTCGTCTTCGTGTCGGGCCTCGCGCTGAACCTGACGCCCTGCGTGTACCCGCTGATCCCGATCACGCTCGGGTTCTTCAGCCGGCAGAGCGGCGGGAGGGCGGGCGGGACGTTCGGGCTCGCGGTCGTGTACGTCCTCGGGATGAGCGTCACGTACTCGGCGCTCGGCGTCTTCGCGGCGCTCTCGGGCTCGCTCTTCGGCGCCTGGCTCCAGAAGCCGGCCGTCCTCGTCGGGATCGCGGCGATCGTCGTCGCACTCGCGCTCTCGATGTTCGGGCTCTTCGAGATCCAGGCTCCGCACTTCATCACGGACCGCACGGGGTCGCAGGCCGGCGCGCTCGGCGCTCTCACGATGGGTCTCTTCGTCGGATTCGTCGCGGCGCCCTGCATCGGACCGTTCGTCCTGTCGCTCCTCACGTACGTCGCGGCGAAGGGATCCGCACCGCTCGGCCTCGGGCTCTTCTTCACCCTCGCGATGGGACTCGGCCTGCCGTACCTCGTCCTCGGCACGGTCTCGGGCAGCCTCAAGTCGCTCCCGCGCTCGGGCGAGTGGATGGAGGCGATCCGAAAAGTCTTCGGGTTCGCGCTCCTCGCGCTCGCGGTCTACTTCCTGCGGGCGCTCCTGTCCCCGCGCCTCTACGAGCTGGGCCTTGCGCTGCCGCTCCTTGCCGGAGGCGTCTGGTTTCTCTTCTTCGAGAAGAGCGGGGCCTCGCTGCGCGGGTTCGCTGCCGTCAAGGTGGCCGTCGCCGTGGCGCTTCTCGCGGCCGGCGCCGCGTTCGCGCTCCCGCGCAGGGCGGGCGCCGAGCTCGCGTTTGCGCCGTATTCGGACGCCGCCGTCGCGGCCGCGAAGGCCGCCGGCAAGCCCGTGATGATCGACTTCTACGCGGACTGGTGCCTGCCGTGCAAGGAGCTCGATCACAAGACGTTCACGGACGCGCGGGTCCGGAAGGCTCTCGAGGGCTGGGTGCTGTTGAAAGCGGACCTGACGAGATAGGGAAAGAAAGAGAGAAAGACGAAAAGTAAGATCTCGTTGAAGGTGAACCGGGCGATACGCGGCTACGTGGCGCGCATCCGGCGGGGACCGCCGGGGCCCCATCACCGTTCTAAGAAATCCCCGTCTCTTCCTCTCTCTTCGCTGCTTCCCTCTTTCTGAGCATCGCCTCTGCCGCGGCGGTCTGGGCTTCCTTCTTCGAGCTCCCCTCCCCCGTCGCCTTCTCGCTCGCGCCGTACGTCACCTCGTAGACGAAGCAGCGGTCGTGCGGCGGGCCGCTCTCTCCCACGAGTCGGTAGAGCGGCAGGGGCAGGCCTTCGCCCTGCGCGCGCTCCTGCAGCGCCGTCTTCGGGTCGCGGCGGCGCAGGCCGCCCAGATCGAGCGACGCGATGTCCTCCGCGAAGAGCCTCCGCGCAAAGGCGCGCGCCGCGTGCAGGCCGGCGTCGAGAGCGAGCGCCGCGAAGACGGCCTCGAAGGCGTCCGCGAGGCGCGCGTCGCGGTCGCGGCCGCCCGCGCGCTCTTCGCCCGGAGACAGGCGCAGCGCCGCCCCGAGGTCGAGGCGGCGCGCGAGGAACGCGAAGTGGTTCTCCGAGACGAGAACGGACCGCGCTTTCGAGAGCGTGCCCTCTCCCTCGAGCGGAAACGCATCGAAGAGAAGCTGCGAGACGAGGTAGCTCAGGATGCTGTCGCCGAGAAACTCAAGCGTCTCGTTGTCCTCGGCGTCCGCATCGTCGTTCGCGAACGAGGAGTGGGTCAGCGCGCGGATGAGGATCCGACGGTCCCGGAAGCGGTGCCCGAGCGCACGCTCAACGGCTTCCAGGGTGCTTTCGGGGGCGTCCACTCCGGTGAGTCTAAGGCCGCCGGCCCTGCTCGAGAGCGGCGAGCCGCCTCTCCAGGTCGACGCGTAGCCCTCGATCGCGCGCCCGACGCGCCCTGAGGCGCGACGCGAATCGGGGTGTTCGCATGAGGCCTCCCCGGGGCGGCGAGGGGGCCGTCCCTGAGAAAGGAGCCGTCCCTGAGAGTAGATGCGAAAAAGACTCGCCGGGCTTTCACCTCCGAGGACCGCGTCGTACCGGAGGAGGGACTCGAACCCTCACGGCTCGTTGGAGCCCGGGGATTTTAAGTCCCCTGCGTCTGCCATTCCGCCACTCCGGCGGGATCAGCTTACGCCCGGCGCACGCCATTGCCGTGCTGGAGAGCCCGCTTGACAGCGGGGCCGCGAGAAGTGATATTGAGTCTCAAGTCGACGTCGCCCGCGGAGGGACACCGCGCCCGCCGGCATGGGGGTTCCCATGAAGACAAGCGCGGCGCGCGTCGACGAAGACGCTCTCGAGCTCATCGCGGAGACCGCGACCGCGGCCTGCGGGATCGATCGCCGCCACCGCATCGTCTACTGGAACGACTCCGCCGCCGCGCTCCTTGGTTGGACCGCCGGCGAGGTGCTCGGGAAAAAGTGCTACGACGCGTTCGCGGGACGGGACGTGTTCGGGAACGCCTGCTGCTTCCGGGACTGCGGAATCGCGGTGGGAGCCCTCCGGGGTGAGTCCCCCGGACCCTTCGTCATGGACGTGCGGAACCGCAACGGCGAGGAGCGCCGTCTCGTCACCCGCACGCTCGCGTTTCCCGCTCCGGGCTCGAGCTACACCTGCCTCGTCCACATGTTCGAGAGCGGGGACCCGGTCTCGCTGTCGTCGATCGTCCTGCGGGTGCGGGAGGCGGTCGCGAGGCCGAGCGAGGCCCTCACCGGCCCGCCGGAGCCCAGCATCAAGCTTTCACCGCGCGAACGCCAGATCCTCACGCTCCTCGCGGAAGGCTACGGCTCGGTGAACATCGCCGCCCGGCTCGGCCTCTCGCACGCGACCGTACGAAACCACGTCCAGCATCTGCTCCGGCGTATGGAGGTTCACAGCCAGGTCGAGGCCGTGTCCCTCGCCTTCCGGCGCGGCTTGCTCGGGCGAGACGAGGATGGAGGCGACGGTCGGATTCGAACCGACGAATGAGGCTTTTGCAGAGCCTTCCCTTAACCACTTGGGTACGTCGCCGTCCCCGAACGCCGGACGCGGATCTTAACCGGGACGAGCCTACTTCGCCATCACGCGCGCGAGCTCGAAGAGGGACGGGTCGAGGGGTTTTCGCGCTCCCGCGACGTCCCGGAGAGGCGTCGCCGCGATCCTTCCGTCCAGGATGCCCATGAGAACGCCGGCCTCGCCCGCCACGAGGCGCTGAACGGCCGCCGCCGAGAGGCGCGTCGCGAGAAGCCGGTCGTACGCGCCCGGCACGCCGCCACGCTGGACGTGCCCGAGGATCGTGACCCTGAGGTCGAAGCCGAGGCGTTTCTTGTGCTCGCGGAAGTAGCGGGCGAGCCCCTCGGCGTCGTAGGAGGCGCCCTCGGCGACGACGATGATCGCGTGCTTCTTGCCCCGCTCCCGGGAAGCATCGAGGTCGCGCGCGAGCTCCTCCGGGTCGACGGGGACTTCGGGCACGACGACGGCCTCGGCCCCGCCCGCGATGCCCGCCATGACGGCGAGGTAACCGCAGTCGCGGCCCATGACCTCGACGAGAAACGCGCGCTCGTGCGACGAGGCAGTCGTCTTGAGCCGGTCGATCGCCTCGAGCGCGATGTTGAGGGCGGTGTCGACGCCGATCGTGATGTCCGAGCCGTAGAGGTCGTTGTCGATCGTGGACGCGACGCCGACGACCGGGAACCCGAGCTTCTGCAGCTCGTGCGCCCCGGCCTGGGACCCGCTGCCCCCGATGACGACGAGCCCCTCGACCTCGTTCCGGCGCAGGATCTCGATCGCGCCGGCGCGCCCCTCCGGAGTGCGGAATTCGGCGCAGCGCGCGCTCCCGAGGATCGTGCCGCCCTGCTGGAGGATCCCGCCCACGGCGCGCGCCCCGAGCGGGACGAGCTCGCCCGCGATGAGCCCGGCGAACCCGTGCCTCACGCCGATCACGCTCGCGCCCTGCGCGAGCCCCGCGCGCACGACCGCCCGGATCGCGGCGTTCATGCCGGGGGCGTCCCCCCCGCTCGTGAGGACGGCGATGCGCTTCATGACGCGGGCGTCTCCTGGCCGGCCGACCCGGCGAAAGGCCATTCTCGCGCGAGACGGGATCTCACGAGGAACGCCGAAACGCCCGCCACGATCACGAGGAGCCCCGCCACCTTGAAGCCCTTCTCCGGCGAAACGAGGACGAAGCCCCACAGTCCGAGCGCCACGAGCGCCGGAAGCGGGTACAGCCACATCCGGAACGGGCGCGGGAGGTCGGGGCGCGTGCGCCTCAGGACGAGCGCGCCCGCGACCTGCGCGACGAACGGGATGAGCGCGCGGATCGAGACGATGGCCGAGACGACGACCTTCAGGCTCAGGAAGGAGAAGAGCGCCGCGGCGCCCCCAAGCGCCGCGATCGCGACGATCGGGTACCCCTCGGTCGGATGCAGGCGCCCGAACACCCTGAAGAAGTTCCCGTCGCGGGCGGCCGCCCACAGGATGCGCGAGTACCCGAGCGTCACGGAGAAGACCGACGCGAACGCCGTCCAGAGGATGAGGCCCGTGACGGCCCGCGCGACGGGCCGGCCCGCGAGGATCGCGACGAAGTCCGCGACCGTGGACTTGGACGTCATGGCCGCCCCCATCGGGAGGACCGACACGATGCAGACGTTCATGAGCACGTAGAGGACGGCGACCGCAAGGATCGACACGACGATGACGCGCGGAATCGTCTTCGTGGGCTCGACGATCTCCTCGGCGAGGTAGCAGATGTTGTAGTAGCCGAGGTAGTCGTAGATCGCGAGGATGAGGGCCGCGCCGAGGCCGCCGAGCACGCCCGGCGGCGGAATGCCCGGCGCGGAGACGACGGGAGCCTCCCAGAAGCGCAGAGCGGACATCTTCAGGTGCGGCAGCCCGAGCGCGATCACGACGCCGAGCGTCGCGAGAACGCCGACCCAGAGGACGATCGAGAACTTCCCGATCGCGCCGATGCGCCGCATGAGGAGAAGCGTGACGGCAACGCAGAGCGCCGAGGCGACGGGCGCCTCCCACCCTTCCGGGATGCCGGGGAACACGAAGCGCAGGTAGCGGGCGAAGCCGATCGCGCCCGAGGCCATCGAGAGCGGCGCCGAGAAGACGATCTGGAACAGGAACAGGAACGAGACGAGCTTGCCCCAGCGCTCCGGTCCATAGGCCTCGCGCAGGAACGCGTACGAGCCGCCGGCGCGCGGGAGCGCGGCCGAGAGCTCGGCCGTCACGAGACCGTCCGAAATCGCGAGGAGGGCACCGAGGATCCACGCGAGAAGCGCCCGTCCCCCGCCCATCGCGGCGAGGATCAGGGGAAGGGTCACGAACGGGCCGATCCCCACCATGTCGATGACGTTGAGAGCGGTCCCCTGCCAGAGGCCGATCTCGCGCCTCAGACCGCTCCCGCCCTCCGCCCGCCCGGCCATTCCGCGCACCTTACCCGATGCACGTGCCTCACGTCAGCCGCGCTTCAGGACGTCCTTCGCGATCGTGTTGAGCTGCATGAAGGACGTGCCTTCGTAGATCTTACCGATCTTCGCGTCGCGGTACAGCTTCTCGAGGGGATAGTCCTTCACGTAGCCGTAGCCGCCGAGGAGCTCGAGCCCGCGTGACGTACACAGCTCGGCCACCTCGGAGCCCTTGAGCTTCGCGATCGCGCCCTCGCGCACGAACGGCAGGCCCGCTTCCTTCAGGCGCGACGCGTTGTAGACGGCGAGGCGCGCGCACTCGACCTCCATGTCCATCCGCGCGAGCTCGTGCTGCACGGCCTGGAACTGCGCGAGCGGCTGCCCGAACTGCTTGCGCTCCTTCACGTACTTCGTGGTGTAGTCGAGCGCGGCGCGCGCGATCCCGAGCATCTGCGCTCCGATCCCGATGCGCCCCTCATTGAGCGTCTCGATCGCGATCTTGTAGCCCTCGCCGACGTTTCCGACGACGTTCTCGGCCGGCACCTCGAGGTCCTCGAACGCGAGGGCGAGCGTGGAGGACGCACGGATCCCGAGCTTGTCCTCCTTCTTGCCCTTCGAGAAGCCCTTCCACGACGACTCCACGAGGAAGGCCGTGATGCCCTTGTATCCCTTGCTCTTGTCCGCGTTCGCGAAGACGAGGAACAGCTCGGCCTCGAGGCCGTTCGTGATCCAGAGCTTCTCGCCGTTCAGGATCCAGCGGTCGCCCTTCGGTGTCGCGGTCGTCGCGAGGGCGAACGCGTCCGAGCCCGAACCCGCCTCGGAGAGCGCGTAGGAAGCGACCTTGAGCTTCGCGAGCTGCGGAAAGTACTTCTTCTGGATCGCGGGCGACGCCCAGCGCTTGATCGCGTTGTTCACGAGCGTGTTCTGGACGTCCACGACGACGGCGCACGCCGCGTCGACGCGCGCGAGCGCTTCGATGATCGCGATGGACGTCGTGAAGTTCGCGCCGAGTCCGCCGTATTCCTCCGGGATCTCGATCCCCATGAGGTCGAGCTCGAAGAACTTCCGGATGAGCTCTGAATCCATGACGTTTTCGCGATCCATCCGCGCCGAGAGAGGGCCGATCGACTCGACCGCGAAGTCGTAGACGCCCTCGGCGAGCTCCCGCTCGTGGTCTCCGAGGACGGAAACGGGCGGGATCGCGGGCGTCTCGGTGGTGAGGGGCATCAGAAAACTCCTCCGGGTTCGTAGAATATCGGAAAGAAGAAGAATTTCTTAGAAGGTGGATGCACCAGGCCGGAAGGGCTCGCGCGACGAGTTCTCACCGCGCTCGGGCACCTTCTAAGAAATCCGAAAAAGCCGACTCCGAAAACCAAAAGAAAAACGCCGGGGCCGAAGCCCCGGCGTTCCGTGAGGAGAGCGGCTGATCGCCTAGAACGACACGCGCGCCGCCCACTTCAGCTGGTAGCGCGAGCGGAGGTCGCCCGTCGTATATTGACGCCCCTCGTTGAGCGCGTTCGCGTTGACCGTGTAAATCGGCTTGCCCGTGGCCGTGTCGGTCCCGGAGTAGTTGAGCGCGGTGTACGTCTGGAAATTGACGTAGCGGATGAGCCCCGAGTTGTGGTCGATCAGGTTGATCAGGTTCAGGACGTCGAACGAGAGCTGCACCTGGACGACCGAGATCGGAATCGTCAGGTCGTAATGGAAGTCGAGCGTGTGGATCCACGGGGCGTCGAGCGCGTTGCGCGGGGCGACACGGCCGCGGTACTTGTCGAGGCCCGTCGTCGCGAGGAACGTGTTCCACTGGTCCTCGGTCGGAGCCCCCGCTCCCTTCCAGACGATGTCGTTGTAATTCGTCGGAACGAAGAGCTGGTCGTTGCCCGAGGCGCCGTCCTTGTTCACGTCGCCGCCCATCAGGATCGAGTAGGGCTGCCCCGACTGGGCGAAGTAGACGAACCCGACGTTGTGGGTCAGCGGTCCCGTCTTGAAGGCCTGCGTCAGGACGATGTTGAAGCGGTTCGGCACGTCGAAGAAGGAACGGGTGAGCTCCGGCGTGTAGATGTCGCCGTCCCCCGTCTGGAACTGCCAGTTCGAGAACGCGACACTGGAAGTCGCCTCGAACGCGCTCTTCGCGTTCATGTAGGCGTACGAGCCCATGACGTAGAGTCCGAACGGGAAACGCTTCTCGAGCTGCACGTTCAGGTTCTGCTGCTCGCCCCTCGTCGTGTTCGTCAGATAGGTGACGTTGCTGAACCCGCTGTTGGCGTTCTGGTAGATCGGCCCGCCGAAGAACGATTTCTGGCCGGAGGGGACCTTGTTGATGTTCTCGTAGAAGACGTCCTGGAGCGTCTTCGTGAACATCCCCTCGATCGTCCCGCGGATCCCGAACGGGAGCTCGCGGTCGTAGGCCAGCGTGGTCCGTAGGACCCGCGGGAACTTGAAGTTGGGGTCGATCGTGTCGACGGACAGAGCGGCGGTTCCCGGAGGGAAGTTCGTCGGCGGGCTGTTGGGATCCGGGTTGAAGTGGACGTTGGTCGCGGTCAGTTTCGTGACGGTACCGTCCCCGATCCCGGCGCCGCCGTAGACGTTCGAGATCCAGACGAACGGCGTGCGCCCGGCGAAGACGCCGATGCCGCCGCGCACCTGGTCCTTTCCCGACCCGCTCGGGTTCCAGTTGAAGCCGAGGCGGGGCGAGATGGTCAGCTTGTTGCTCGGGACGTCGCTCGTGTCGATTCCGTAAGTGGCCTGGACGAGCGGGTTGTGGTTCGGGCTGTCCGTGAGGCGCGGAAGGTCGAACCTCAGGCCGAGGGTCAGCGTGAGCTTGTTGCTGACCCTCCACTGGTCGCCCGCGTAAAGGCCCCACTGCTGGGCGGCCCACTTCGTCGACCCTCGCGGATCGGACCCGTTGTTGAAATTGACCTGGTACCGGGCGGCGTTCCCGGCGGCGAGGTCGGCGTTGCTGTTGAAGAAGTACGTCCCGTAGACGTCCTGGATGAAGAGGTTCTCGAACTTGAAGAACTCGTTGTGCGTCCCGAGCGTGAGCGTGTGGTTCCCCTTGATCATCGTGAAGTCGTCCGTGACCTCGAGGATGTCCTGGTTGAGCCCATTCGCTCCGGACGAGCGCTCCGTTCCGGCGACGAGCTGGTACGTCCCGCCTCCCGTGCAGAACTGGTTGGGGCTCCCGCAGATGTAGACCGAGGGGAACGCCTCGGGCGTCGCACGGGCGTCGCGGATCGTCTGGTAGCCGACGCGGCCCTGGTTGAACGACTCGGAGCCGAACACGCTGTTGACCTGCAGGACTCCCGAGTTCGTCTTGTCGGTGATCGTGTACCCGGCCCCCTGGAACGCGTAGGCGCTGGAGCTTCGGCTCTGGCCGAGCGTGTCGCTCAGGGCGTCGACGTAGTTGTAGCGGAGCGAGAGCTGGTGGTTCGCGGCCGCGTTGAAGTCGAGCTTTCCGAGCAGCAGGTCGCTGTTCGTCCGCTGGTTGTAGTCGCCGAGGCCGCCCGGGTTGTAGCCGTACGTCGTCGTGAGGATGCTCTGGAACTGGGCGGCCTGAGCGGGATCCCTGTACGTGTTGCTCGTGGATCCGTCGGCGGAGCCGCCGGTCGGCTGCGAGAGCTTGTTCCGCTCGCCGCTCACGAAGAAGAAGAGCGTGTCCTTCATGATCGGCCCGCCGACGCGCGCGCCGTACTGGTCCGACTTGAAGGTCGCGAGCGGCTTGTCGAGCGCGTCGCCGTAGGCCTGCGGGACGCTGCTCCCGATGTACTTCTCGTTCCGCGACTGGCCGTAGACGGACCCGTGGAACTCGTTCGTCCCACTGCGCGTGACCATGTTGATGGCGCCGCCCGTGAACCCGCCCTGCTTGATGTCGTAGGGCGAGACGGCGACCTGGATCTCCTGGATCGTGTCCAGCGAGATGGGCTGCGTGTCCGTCTGGCCGCCCGGGGTGCCGGTCGCGGCGAGCCCGAACAGGTCGTTGTTGACCGCGCCGTCGATCTGGATCGTGTTGTACCTGTTGTTCATTCCCGCGATCGAGACGGCCGTCTGCGTCGAATCGTAGGGCTGCACGTTGACGTAGGGGTTCGTGCGCGCGAAGTCCTGGAACTGCCGGCGGACCGTCGGCAGGCTCTTGATCTCGTCCTGCGAGATCGACTGGGTCGAGCCCATCTTGTCGGGGCTGATCAGCGGCGCGGCTTCGGCCGTGACGGTGACGCTCTCCGCCTTCGACTCGAGCTGCATCTCGAAGTCGACCTCGCGCCGCTCACCGAGCGCGACGGAGACGTCCTTGACCGTCTCGGCCCTGAAGCCGCCGATCTTCGCGGTCACCGTGTAGGGTCCGCCCACGCGGAGGTTGAGAATGGTGAACCGGCCCGTCGCGGACGTCACCGCCGCGTAACGGGTGCCGGTGGGAACGTGTATGGCCTCCACCGAGACGCCGGGGAGAGGGCTCTTGTCCGACTTGACGGCCACGGCTCCCTGGAGAGAGCCGGTCGTCTCCTGGCCGAACGCCGGGACGGCGAGAAACACGGAGGCCGCCACGCACGTGGCGAGCGGCAGTAAGGATCGACGCAATTTCATCATGTACGCACCCCTTCCATGGAATCGAGAGTGATTAGCCCGGCACGGCCGGGAAAACTGGCATATGACGGTAAGATCCGCATGAATCAGGACCCCGCCTGCTGAAGAAACCTGCCTCGCCACCCGGCCTCGAGCCGCCCCGCCGCCGGGTCTCCTTCGGGGGGCGCCCAGGCGGCCGCGTCCCGTTCCACGGGTGCCGCGTAGGGGCCGGCCTTCGTCTCGAAGGCGACGGCACCCGGCGTGAGCGACACGAACGTGTGCCAGACGCCCGGCGCGACGTCGATCCCGAACGTCTCTCCCGCCGCGTCGAGGACGACCCGCTCGGCCACGCTCCCGTCGTCGTGGAACGCGAGAAAACCGAGCCTGCCCGCCAGGACGATCATCGTCTCCGTCTTCCGCGGGTGGAGGTGCCGGTGCGGCCGGATGTAGCTCCCCGGCTCGATTGCGTTGAACAGACGATGCACCGGATCTTCCATCGCGTGGACGTTTCGGTTCTTTCGAAGGCGGGGAGACGCCACTGCTTCCGCGCTCAGGCGGTCCAGTGCGGCGCGACCCAGTCGCGCCACGCCCGCGACCCCATCTTCCATTGGAATCGCATCCTATATCGAGTCCACTAAACTCGGTCAACCGGAGGTTTTGATGTCCCAGTCCACCGGATTTTTGGAGAGCGTCAACCGAAACTTCGACGCCGCGGCCGGCTTCCTCGATTACCCGCCGGGCCTGCTCGACCAGATCAAGGTCTGCAACAGCGTCTACAAGTTCCGCTTCCCGGTCCGGAAAGAGGGCGGGGGATACGAGGTCATCGAGGCCTGGAGGGCCGAGCACAGCCACCACAAGCTCCCCGTCAAGGGTGGCATCCGCTTCTCCCCCGAGGTGAACGAGGACGAGGTGCTCGCCCTCGCCGCGCTCATGACGTTCAAGTGCGCGATCGTCGACGTCCCGTTCGGCGGGGCCAAGGGCGGCATCAAGATCGACCCGCGCAAGGTGTCGATCGAACAGCTCGAGAGGATCACGCGGCGCTACACGGCCGAGCTCACGAAAAAGAACTTCATCGGCCCGGGCGTGGACGTCCCCGCCCCCGACTACGGCACCGGTCCGCGCGAGATGTCCTGGATCGCGGACACGTACGCTCAGTTCCACCCGGGCGAAATCGACGCGATCGGCTGCGTCACGGGCAAGCCGATCAGCCAGGGTGGCATCCGCGGCCGCAAGGAGGCGACGGGCCGGGGCGTCTTCTTCGGCGTCAGGGAGGCGCTCGCGGACGCCGATCTCCTGAAGACCCTCGGGTTGACGGCCGGACTCGCGGGCAAGCGCGTCGCCGTCCAGGGCCTGGGCAACGTGGGCTACCACGCGGCGAAGTTCCTTCAGGAGCACGGAGCCGTCATCGTCGGGCTCTCGGAATGGGAAGGCGCGATCGCGGACCCGAAGGGCCTCGACGTCGACGCCGTCGTGAAGCACCGCGCCGCGACGAAGAAGATCTCGGGCTTCCCCGGCGCGGCGGACCTCGCGGCCGAGGACGTTCTCTACCTGGACTGCGAGGTGCTCGTTCCGGCGGCACTCGAAAACGTGATCACGGGCGCGAACGCGGCCCGCGTCAGGGCGAAGATCGTCGCCGAGGGCGCGAACGGGCCCGTCACGGCCGACGGCGACGCAATCATGCGCAAGAACGGCATCGTCGTGATCCCCGACATGTACCTGAACGCGGGCGGCGTGACCGTGAGCTACTTCGAATGGCTCAAGAACCTCTCCCACGTGCGGTTCGGGCGCATGGAGAAGCGCTACGAGGAGATGAGCGCGGCGCGCATGGTCAAGTCGATCGAGAGCGCGACGGGTAAGTCGCTCTCGGACAGCGAACGCCAGCTCCTCATCCACGGCGCGGCCGAGGAGGACCTCGTCAACTCGGGCCTCGAGGAGACGATGAGCGTCGCGTTCCAGCAGATCCGCGACGTCCAGCGCCGCAACCCGAAGGTGCCCGACCTGCGCACGGCGGCCTTCATCTCGGCGATCGACAAGATCGCGGTCAGCTATCTGGAGCTCGGGATCTTCCCCTGACCCTCTTTCAGTCCAGGGTGAACTCGCGGCGCCAGTCCGCCGTTTCTGCGAGTGGAGGCTGCCCCTCCCGCAGGAGGACGTGGTTCTCGAGGACGAGCGCGTCCATCGCGGTGCGCATGAAGCAGCGGTAGGCGTCCTCGGGCGAGCACACGATCGGCTCCCCGCGCACGTTGAACGACGTGTTCACGACGACCGGGCAGCCCGTCCGGTCCCGGAACGCCGTGAGGATCGCGTGGTAGACGGGGCTCGTCTCCCGTCTCACCGTCTGGAGCCGCGCGGAATAGTCGACGTGCGTGACGGCCGGGATCGACGAGCGCGGGACGTTCAGCTTCTCGATGCCCCAGAGCGCGTTCTCGTCGCCGGTCATCTTCCGGCGACGCCCGGCCGCCACGTCCGCGCAGAGAAGCATGTAGGGCGAGTCTCCGTCGAACTCGAACCACGCGGAGACGTCCTCGCGCAGGACGGACGGGGCGAACGGGCGGAACGACTCGCGGAACTTGATCTTCAGGTTCATGACGGACTGCATCGCGGGCGAGCGCGGGTCGCCGAGGATGCTCCGTCCGCCGAGCGCGCGGGGCCCGAACTCCATCCGGCCCTGCAGGAGGCCGACGACCTTCCCCGCCGCGAGGAGATCCGCGACGGCGACCGGGAGTGCCGCGGGTTCCACCGTGCGAAACGGGTAGCCCTTCGACGAGAGCCACGAAGAGATTTCTTCTGAAGGGTAAGAGGGACCGAGGAACGCGCCCGACATGCCGTCTTCGTAAGGCGGCAGCGAAGAAGAAGAGGAAGGAGAGATTTCTTCGAATGATGAGGAGCGGGGCACCGCCTGTGTGCCGTTGGCGGCCCGCTCGCCTGCCGCGGCGGCCGCTTCGGCCTCGCCCTGCCCTATTCCACTCGAAGAAATCTTCTCTTCTCTTCCTCTCTCTCTCCCTCCCAGCCTCCAGGTTCCCCTCTTCTCCGCGCTCTCCCGCGGCATGCCGAGGTGGCGGTGCCAGATCGAGAACGCGGCGCCCACGGCGCCGCCGGCGTCGCCCGCGGCGGGCTGGATCCAGAGGTCGTCGAAGATCGCGGCCTCGCGGAGCCTCCCGTTCGCGACGCAGTTCAGCGCGACGCCGCCCGCGAGGCAGAGGTACTTCGCGCCCGTCTCCCTCCGCACGTGGCGCGCCATCTTCAGCACGATCTCCTCGGTCACGTCCTGGATCGACCGCGCGAGGTCCATCTCGCGCTGCGTGAGCTTCGACTCGGGCTCCCGCGCGGCGCCCCCGAACAAACGCTCGAAGCCGCGTCCCGTCATCGTGAGACCCGTCGCGAAATCGAAGTACTCCATGTTGAGGCGGATCGACCCGTCGGCGCAGACGTGGACGACCTTCTCGCGGATCAGGTCGGCGTACTTCGGCTCCCCGTACGGGGCGAGGCCCATGAGCTTGTATTCGCCGCTGTTGACCCGGAACCCGCAGAAATACGTGAACGCCGAGTAGAGGAGACCGATCGAATGCGGGAAGCGCATCTCCGAGAGCATCGTGAGCTCGCTCGCGCGCCCGACCCCGATCGAGGACGTGGCCCACTCCCCCACGCCGTCCATCGTGAGGACCGCGGCGTCCTCGTACGGCGACGGGTAGAACGCCGAAGCGGCATGCGACTCGTGATGCTCGCCGAAGAGGACCTTCCCGCCCCAGCCGAGGTCCGTCCCGAGCCGCTCGCTCATCCAGAGGCGATCCGAGATCCACAGGGGCATCGCCTTGCGGAACGAGGCGAAGCCCCGGGGCGCGTACTCGAGATACGTCTCGAAGAGGCGCTCGAACTTCAGGAGCGGCTTGTCGTAGAAGGCGACGTGGTCGAGGCGCTCGAGCGGGAGCGCGGCCTCCTGCAGGCACCAGCGCGCCGCGTTCCGCGGAAATCCCGCGTCGTGCTTCTTCCGCGTGAAGCGCTCCTCCTGCGCGGCCGCGACGATCTTCCCGTCCACGAGAAGACACGCCGCCGAGTCGTGGTAGTAGGCCGAAAGGCCGAGAATCGCCGCCACTAGAACAGCGTGTAGATGAAGGGCGCGATGACGCTCTTCTCGGCGAGCACGAGGAGGAGCCCGACGAGAACCAGCAGGAAGACGATCGGCATGAGCCAGTATTTCTTCCGGTACTTGAGAAACTCCCAGAGCTGCGCCAGGACGTCGCGCCTGCTCATCACCAGATCTTTTCGTAGTGACGCGGGTCGGCGTTGCGCTCGGGATACGGCTCCCAGGCGGACACGGGTGCCGGGCCCCGGCGCCGAAGCTCGTCGCGCCCGAGGAGGCGCAGGACGAACGCGAGGGGCGTGAGGACGAGGAAGAACGTCAGGAACAGAAACACGGCCGAGTTCACCCGGCCGAGGGTCTTCGCGAACCCGAGCCAGATCCGGTGCGGAGCGGCGAGAAGGCGCGGCGCCGCCGCCGCGAGGATGAGGAGCACGCCTCCGGCCGAGACGAAGACGGCTCCGACGGGTGTCCGCCGCCGCCAGAGAAGCAGCGCGCCGAGGACCGAGAGCACGCCGCCCACGGTCCAGCCGAACCGGCGGTCCTCCGGGAGTGTCGTCACGCCGGCGAGTTTAGCCGCAGCGCGAGGGGCCGGCCCGGGACCGCCAGAAGGCGCGTGATCGCCTCGCCCGGCATCGGCCGGCCGATCATGTAGCCCTGGAGCCTGTCGCAGCCCAGGCGCGTCAGGAAATCGATCTGCGCGCGGGTTTCGACTCCCTCGGCGACGACCTCGAGCCCGAGGCTGTGCCCGAGCGAAACCATCGACTGGATGAGCTTCGGCGCGCGGCCCGCCGTCTCCGCGGGCCCGCTGATCTCGCGCACGAACGCCTGGTCGATCTTGAGCTCGTCGATCGGCAGGACCTGCAGGTAGGAGAGAGACGAATAGCCCGTCCCGAAGTCGTCGACCGCGAGGCCGACGCCGAGCGTCTTGAGCCGCCCGAGAAGCCCCATCGTCGCGGCCGCATCCTTGATGAGGAGCGTCTCGGTCAGCTCGAGCCGGATGAGATTCGCGGGCACGTCGTGGGCGGCGAGGCTCGTCTCGATCATCCGGACGAGGTCCGCGCGGGCGAACTGGACGGGCGACACGTTGACCGAAACGGGTACGACCGAAAGGCCCAGCCGCCGCCAGCAGGAAATGCGGCGGCACACTTCCCCGAACACCCACGCGCCGACCTCGAGAATGAGCCCGCTTTCCTCGGCGATCGGCACGAAGCGGGACGGGCTGACCTCGCCGAGAATGGGGTGCTTCCACCTCACGAGCGCCTCGGCCCCCTTCAGGAGCCCGTCGAGGTCCGTCTGGGGCTGGAACGCGAGGCTCAGCTCCCCGCCGGCGATCGCGCGGCGCAGCTCGTTTTCGATCCGAAGGCGGTCACCGCCGCGGAACGTCTGCCCCGGTTCGAAGAGATGAAAGCCGTTCCCGGAGTCGCCCTTCGCCGCGTACATCGCGGCGTCCGCGTGGATCTGGAGCGCCATGGCGTCGTGGGCGTCATCCGGAAAAATGCTTACTCCCACGCTCGCACCCACGACGACTTTCTCGCCGAGGAGGTCGAACGGAGCGCGCAGGGCGTCGAGAAGACGCCGGGAAAGCTCGACGTGGTCGGGGCTCGCGGGATTCCGGCCGACGTGGAGGACGCAGAACTCGTCCCCGCCCATCCGCGCGACGATGTCGCCCTCGTCCACGGCGGCGACGAGGCGCAGCGCGACCTGGGCGAGCAGCGCGTCTCCGCCGGCGTGCCCGAACGTGTCGTTCACGCGCTTGAAACGATCGAGGTCCACGAAAAGAAGCGTGACGCGCTCCCCGCGGCGCGCTGCCCGCGAAACCGCCGCGCGGGCCGCCTCCTCGAGGTAGACCCGGTTCGGAAGGTTCGTGAGCCGGTCGTAGTGAGCCTGGAACGCGAGCTGATCCGAGAGCTGGCGCTGCTCGATCGCGATCGCCGCGAGCCGTGCCGCGTTCTCCAGGAACGCAAGATCGGCGATCCCGGGAGCGGCCGCCTCCGGGAGGAGCACCGAGAGCGTCCCGAAGACCGTCCCGGTACCCGCCTCGATCGGCACGGTCCAGCACGCCGCGATCCCGTGGGGAGCGAAGTGCTCGCGGCTCGACTGCCAGAGAGGATCGTCGGGCACGTCCCGCGTCACGACGGGCCCGCGGACCTCGGCCGCAAGGGCGAGAGGCGGCGCCGTGGATCCGATCGAGATCGGGATGCTCCGGCCTCCGAACGGGGTGGGGCCGTCCCCGGCCGAGCCGACCGGGAGCACGCCCTGGCGGAGCGGCGCGATGAGACACACGGACCGGGCACGGTGGTGCTCGACGAGCCCGGCCAGGTTCGAGAGGATCGACGGGAGGACGTCGCCCCGGGCGATCATCTCGAGAATCGCGCTCCTCTCGATCTCGAAGAGGTCCCGGCTCGACAGCGCGCTCTCGGCGAAACGGCGGTCCCGGCGTTCGAGGTCGAGGCGGGCTTCCATGGCCGCCGCCCGCTCCGCGAGCGCCTCTCGCTCGAGCGCGACCCGCTCGTGCTCGGCCGACACGCTCTTCAGCCTCGAGCGGAACTGCCCGAACGCCGCCGTCAGGAGCGCCGACAGGCCGAGGATCGCGAAGCCCACGGCGGCGGCGTCCGACCACCGCCGACGTCGCCCCGCCGCCTCGCGGACGTCGTCCAGCGAGAAGCCGAGCACGACCGTCCCGACGCGGCGGCCCTCGAAGAAGACCTCCGCCCTCGAGACGTGGGCGAGGCCCGGGATGGGAACCGCGCGTGCGGCGCTCACGCGGCCGGCCGCGTCGAGCACCACGGTCGAGAGCGGCCCGCGGTCCCGCGTCGCGTCCCGGATGGCCTCGATCGCGCCGTCCGCGTCACGAAAAGCGAGGAGGGAGCCCACGGTCGTCGCCACCCGGGCCGCGACCGCGTCGCACGCCTCTTCGGCCCCCGCGATCGAGCGACGTTCGGCCGCGGCCGCGCGGACGAGGAGCCCTGCAGCGACCGCGATCGACGCCAGCCCGATCGAGCCCGCGAGAAGCCTCGCCCTATTTCCCGGCGTCCACCTCACACCGCGGACTGTAACGCGTGAGACCCTCAGCGGTCCCGACCCGCGACGTAGTCGGCGAGCGCCGCGAGAAGGCCGCCGGGGCCCTCGACCTCCGCCGCCGACGCGCGCGCCTCCTCGAGCGCGCGGTCGCGCTCGCGCAGCGCCCCTTCGAGGCCGAATACGGCCGGATACGTCAGCTTGTCCTGCTCGGCATCCTTCCCCGCGGTCTTGCCCAGCGTCGCGGTGTCCTGCGTGACGTCGAGGAGATCGTCGGCGATCTGGAACAGCAGACCGAGAGCATCGCCGAACCGCCCCACGCCTTCCAGGGCCACGCGTTCCGCCCCCGCGTGGAGCGCCCCGAGCTCCAGCGAGAGGCGCACGAGGCGGCCCGTCTTGAGCGCGTGGATCCTCTTGAGACGCGACGGCCGCTCCTCGAGCGGCAGGACCCGACCCGTCGCCTCGAGGTCGAGCGCCTGGCCGCCCGCCATTCCCTCGACGCCGATCGCGCGCGCCGCCATCGCGACCGCGAGGGCGCGCCGGGCGGCCCGCTCCTCGCCCGTCGGGCGCGTCGCGAGAACCTCGAATCCCCGCGTCTGAAGGGCGTCTCCCGCCAGGAGCGCGGTCGCCTCGCCGAACCTCACGTGGCACGTGGGCTGGCCGCGGCGCAGGGCGTCGTCGTCCATGCACGGCAGGTCGTCGTGGACGAGCGAGTACGTGTGGACGAGCTCGAGGGCCGCGGCGGCGTCCACGGCGTCTTCCGGGAGCCTCTCCGGTCCGGACTCCGCGCCCGCGAAGAAGAGGAGCGGGCGGAACCGCTTGCCGCCCCCGAGGACGCTGTAGCGCATGGCGGCCACGAGCGCGCGCGGCTCGCTTCCTTCCCGCGGCAGGACGCCCTTCAGAGCGGCCTCGATGGCCCGGCGGCGGGTTTCGAGCGCCGCCGGGAACGCCCGCGCGGTGCGCACGCCCGTCATCGCGCGGCGTCCTCGTCGTCGTCGTCTTCCTCGCCCGGATCGCCCTCGTCCTCGGCTTCCTCGTCCAGAGGGCCGGTCACGAGGGCCTCCGGGGTCTCCTTCAGGACCACGTCGACGCGCTTCTGGATCTCGTCGATGCGCGAGCGGCAGAAGCGCGAGAGCGCGACGCCCTCCTCGAAAAGCTCGAGGCTCGCTTCGAGCCCCTTCTCCGGGTCCTCGAGCGCCGACACGATCTCCTGCAGGCGCTCGAGCGCCTTCTCGAACGAGAGGTTCTTCGGAAGGGACTTCGTCTTCGTCATTCGGTCTCCGTCGAGAGAATGCGGGCGGCGGCGCGCCCCCGGGCCAGCCTGAGGCGAACCCCGTCGCCCTCGGCGAGGGACGCGGCGTCCGTGACGGGCGCGGCCTCCCCTTCCTTCGTCACGATCGCGTACCCGCGCGCGAGGACGCGCAGCGGACTCAGGGCCTCGAGCCGACCCGCCGCGACGCCGAGCTTCTCATTCGCAGCCGCGACGCGCGCCGCCATCCGGTCGGCGGCGGCGCGCCGCTCCTGGGCGACACGCGTGAGAAGGTGGGGAAACGCGGCGCGGTCGGCCCACGCCCGGACGCTCCGCTCGTGGCGGGAGACGAGGGAGGAAAGAGAAGAGGGGATTCTTCGAAAGGAAGAAAGCAACCCGGCCGTCGCCGCGCGCGACTCGAGGCGGCCCTCCCCCACCGCCGCGGGGAATCCTGCGAATGAGGATGCGGTGGCGAGCCTCGCGAGATCGCGTGCCGCTCGGTCCAGCCTTCCTTTCAAGGAAATCTTCAAATCGCGCTCCCCGCGGGCAAGCCGCTCCTCGAAGCGGTCCAGCCGCTCGACGACGAGCTCCGCCGCCTGCGACGGCGTCGCCGCGCGGACGTCCGCGGCGAGCTCGGCGAGCGAGACGTCCGTCTCGTGGCCCACGGCGCAGATGACCGGGACCGCGGAAGCCGCGACGGCCCGGACGACGGCCTCGTCATTGAAGGCCGCGAGGTCCTCCTTCGACCCGCCGCCGCGCGCGACGATGACGACGTCGGCCGCGCCCGTCACCCGCGAGAAGGCCCGCAGAGCCCGGCCGATCTCCCCCGGCGCCGCGGCGCCCTGCACGGAGGCCGGGTAGAGCGTCACGTGCGCGTTCGGAAAGCGCGCGCCAAGGACCTTCAGGATGTCGCGCAGCGCCGCGCCGTGGCGCGACGTCACGACGCCGATGCGGCGCGGGAGGAGCGGAAGGGGCCGCTTCTTCGCGGGATCGAACAGGCCCTCGGCGGCGAGCCGGGCCTTGAGCTGCTCGAAGGCGAGCTGCAGCGCGCCGATGCCCGAGGGCTGGATCTCGACGATGCGGAGCGAAAGCTCGCCGCGCTCCGGGTAGACGTCGGGCGTGCCGCGGGCCAGGACGAGAAGACCCTCTTCGAGTGTGAATGGAATGCGACGGTAGTCGCTCGCGAAGACCTTCACGCGCAGCGTGGCGCCGCCCGATTCATCCTTCAAGGCAAAGAAGCAGTGCCCGGACGCGGCCGGCCCCCTGAAACCCGAGACCTCGCCCCGAACCCACACGTTCGGAAGGTTCGAGCGGAGCATCCCGTTGATCTCGGCGAGGACCTGCGCCACCGTCATCGCCGTCGCGTCCGGCCCCGCGTCCCCGAACGACATCTGCGTCTCGGCGACTCGGCGCACGGTCACGCGGCGGATGGCGGACCCGCGGCCCGGGAAGCGGCTCGACATCGGCCGATTCTAGTCGGCGCGGCGGCCCGCGCGCGCCGCCGCGAACGGCAGGGTCGCCACGACGAGCGTCGCCATGAGGACCTCGACGTCGCCGAAGTTGTACTCGAACATCCCGGCCGCGAAGAGGGCCGCCATCGCCCCGATCGCCCCGAGCGCCACGCCGCGCGCGGGATCGCCCCGGGGGGAAACGCGCACGATCCGGGCCGCTCCCGCGAAGAACGCGCCGACGAAGGCGAGGTACGCGAGCGCGGACGGGATCCCGGTCTCCGCGGCGATCATGACGACATTGTTGTGAAGGTGTCCCGGGCGCGGATCGACCCAGCCCGGAACGCGGTAGCGCGGATAGAGCTCCTTGACGCGCCCCGGTCCGACGCCCAGGAGCGGCCGGTCCGCGATCATCCCCCGGCCCGCCTTCCACATCGCGACTCGGTCGTTCATCGTGACGTCGCGCGGGTTCGTGGCGGATGCGAGCCGGTCGCGGACGGGAAGCGGCATGGCGAGGAAGAAAAGAGCGAACGCGACGGGAGCGAGCAGGACGATGCGGGGACGCCCCGCGAGGAGGGCCGCGAGAATGCCGACGGCGAGCCCCACGTAGGCGCCGCGCGTCAGGGTGAGGGCCATCGCGAGGGCGCCCGCGAGCGCGACGGCCAGGTCGAACGCGCGGGCCCCGCGCGAGCCGCCCGAGATCCCCCGCGCCCCGAGGAGAGGCACGAAGACGAGGACGAGACCCGCATACGTCATGTAGACCGACAACCCGCCCGCGATCCGGAAGTCGAGGCTCGGCGAGCCCGAGATCCATTCCGCGAAGCCGCGCAGGACGAGATAGAGGGCCGTGATCCGCCACGCGTCCACGGCCAACTTGACGTCGTCGGCGTCGTCGAGGAGCGCGGCCGCGAACACGACGAGAAGGAACGTCCCGAACCCCTTGATCTCTCCGAGCGACCTCGACGGGAGCGTCGAGAACACGCAGGAGAGGATCGAAAGGACCACGAACGCGCCGAGAGGCGCGTGCAGGGGCGTCGTCCGCCGGAACGGCCCGAGGAAGTCCTGTCCCTCGCGGCGCGCGCCCCAGCGCCATGCGAGGGCCGACGCGAGGCACAGCGCGAGACAGACGTTCGCGACCGCGATGCCCGGCACGGTTCCGATGCCGAGAAGAAAGAAGACGAACGTCGCGCGCTCGAGGCCGCTCCGGCGGGCGATCGGTTCGGGGAGGAGCCTCAGGGGAGGTTCAGGCTTCCCGGGCGTCCGCCGGAAGCGCCTCCTCGACGAGCATCACCGGGATGTCCGAGACGATCGGATAGACGCGGCCGCACGCCGCGCACGACAGGCCCTGCGTGACGACCGGCTCCTCGTCCTTCAGGGACTCGCGGTACTTCTCGACGACCGCCTTCGCCGCGTCCCCGCGGAGTGTGCACAGGACGACCGGCGGCCGGGCGTCGCACGCCGGGCACGCGAGGATGTCCAGCAGTTCCTTGTCGACCGCCACGCCGAGATCCTAGCAGGGTTCCGCGACGCGGCGGCAGGCGAGAATCCACACGACGACGAGCGCGGCTGTCCCGGCGAGAGAGGCCGCGGCCCCGAGACCCGCCGCGACGGATCCGAACGCCCGCCAGGCGGCGGCGGCGGCGTAGAGGACGACGACGGCGGCCTGCATGGTCGGCGTGATCGCCGCGATCGCCGGGAAGAGGATGGCGGAATGGTGGAGCCAGGACGACGAGGCGCCGAGCAGCGTCGCCGCGAGCGACGCGTCCACGACGGCCGACGGGCGCACGCGCTTCCCGCCGCGCCCGGCGCCCGCGGCCGACGCCGCCACGAGCGCGAGCGTGAAAGCCCCGACCGCGAGCCCTACGGCTGCGTGCCGGGAAGGTCCGGCGTCCGCCCGGACGAGGCGGTCGAGCGAGCCGTTCAGCGAGACGTTGCCGCCGTACGTCTCGACCCAGGACGCGGAGAGGATCCGCTGCACCGAGCCGACCGCGCCCGCCGCGCCGGCGAGACCGGAGAACGGGACGACGAGGAGAAACGGGAGGAGGGCCGCCGCCGCGGCCGCGAGCCCGGCGCGCCATCGCCCCGCGAGGACGAGGCCGGCCGCCGCGAGGAGCCCGAAGGGCTTGAGCGCGATCGAGAGGCCGAGGAGGGCGCCACCACTCGCCTCGAACCCGCGATCGAGCCGCTCGCGCGAGAGCACGAGGACGAGAAGCACGAAGGCGTTCGCCTGGAGGTTCCACTGCGTCGCCGCGAAAGGCGCGAACGCAAGCGCGACCAGGAGGACGCGTGTCGATCCCTTCGCGACGAGCGCGGCGCTCGCGGCGAGCGCCGCCGCCGAGGCCGCCGCCCAGAGCCACGCGGCCGCCGCCGCCGGCAGCAGCGTGAGGGGCACGAGGACGACGGCGAGCAGAGGCGGATAGAGATACGGGAAGACCCCCGCGTAAGGGTCGCGTCCGGCGCGCAGGGCTCCCGCGGCCTCGAAGTAGGCCCGGAAGTCGGTCCCCCGACCCGAAAGAAGCGGCTCGGCGGCGAAGCCGAGCGAAACGGCGAAGACCGCGAGGACGAGGAGGCGGGCGCGTGTTTCCACTACGGACGGGCGGCCTTCGCGGCGGGACGGGCGGCCCCCCCGAGCGCCGCGTCCACGGCGGCGCGGATGCCCGCGACGTCGGCGGATTCCCACCTGAGCCAGACGCCGTTGACGTAGAACATCGGCGTGCCGGCGACGCCGACGCGCTCGCCGTCGCGGGCCTCGAGGAGCACGTCGGCGGCGTAGCGCCCTCCGTCGAGGTCCGCCGCGAAGCGCGCGGCGTCGCAACCGGCCTCGGCCGCGTATTTCTTGAGGGAGGGCGTGTCGAGCGCCTTCTGGTTCCGGAACAGGAGATCCGCGACTTCGAAAAAGCGGCCTTGCGCCTGTGCGGCCCGCGCGGCCTCGGCCGCCTCGAGGGCGTGCTCGTGGAACGGCAGCGGGAAGTTCCTGAAGACGTACCGGACCCTGCCCCCGTACGGCTTGAGCGCCTCCTCGACGGCCCGCCAGGTCTTCGCGCAGTGCGGGCACTCGAAGTCCGCGTACTCGACGACCGTCACGGGCGCCCGTTCCGGCCCGCGCGACGGGGCTCCGTCGAGGTCGAGGGACAGGACCGGCGCCGCCGGCAGATCGACGAGGAACCGGAACGTGTGTCCTTCGTCGACCCTGACGTTCGCCTTCTCGAGGGATTCCGCGCTCACGCCCCTCCTCTCCGCCTCGGACCCGAGGAGGCGCGCGCGAGCGACCGCCTCGAGCGCGTCCTGCTCGGCGTAATGCAGGTCCCGGCGGACCCCGAAGCCCTTGGCGTCGAGGCGCGTCGCGGCCGACGCCGCCGTGATCCTCCGGGCGCCCACCGTTGCGAGGACCGCGTCGGGCGTGAGGCCCGGCGCATTCGGGTCCGCGCCTGCCGTGGCCGGGAAGCGCTCCTTCAGCGCGTCCGCGACTTCCGCCTCGCGCCTCTGACGGTTCGCGGCGAGGATCACGCCCTCGAGCATCGGCCGCAGGTCGTCGAACGCCTTGCCCGGGAACCCCGCCTTCCACTTCTCGTAGAGCGGCTTGAGGTCCGCCTCGGTCGCCCTCGGCGTCTTGCGCAGGACCTCGGCTTCCCAGAAATCCCTGAACGGCACGCCCCGTCGCTCTGCCTCGAGGTGCAGCCGGACCTCCGCGATCTCCGCGTCGAGCGCCGCCCGCCGCGCCTCGGCGACCGCTGCTTCGACGCCCGCGGCGCGCTTGCGGAGGTCGGCGTCGAGATCTGCCGACCGGAGCGGCGCGCCGTCGACCGTCGCAAGGGCGGGTGACGCCGGCGTCACGGCGGGCGCATCGCAGGGCGTCGCCGTGGCGGACCCCACGGCCGCGCAAGGCGCCTCGCCCGTCTGGGCCGATGCGGACACGGTGACGGACAGCACGGCCGCCGCGAGTCCGACAACGATTTTCATCGGGCAGGATTCTAGAGATTTCTTCGAAGGGGGGTGGACGACGGCCGCTCGAGTGCGCGACGAAGCCGCGATCGCGGCCCGGACCGTACTCGACCTTCTAGGAAGATCTTCTACTTCTCTTCTCCCTCAAGGCGTCAGCTTCTCCTGGATCGACGTGATCGACCGGGCCTTCCCGGTCGCCTCGTCCACGTCCACGATCGCGCCGCACATCCGCACGTCGCGCGTGGCCGTCTCCATCGAGCGCGGCGTCTGGTGGAGGAACTTCTCGAGGATGTTCTTCGGGTCGAACCCGATGATGCCCTCGTAGGCGCCCGTCATCCCCGCGTCGCCCTGGTAGGCGGTTCCCTTCGGGAGGATCCGGGCGTCCGCCGTCGGGACGTGTGTGTGCGTCCCGATCACGAGCGACGCCCGCCCGTCGAACCACCACCCGATCGCCTGCTTTTCGGACGTCGCCTCCGCGTGGATGTCGACGACGACGACCTTCGTCCCCGGCCGCTTCGCGTGCATCTCCGCGAGCGCCGCGTCGCCGATGCGAAACGGCGAGTCCGTGTTCACCATGAAGACCTGCCCCTGGAGGTTCAGGACGCCGACGGGAATCCCCGCGGCCGTTGTCTGGATCGTCCAGCCGCGACCCGGGTTGCCGGGCGGGTAGTTCGCTGGGCGCAGGAGGTTCTCGAGGTCGTCGAGGAGCGGGACGAAGTCCTTCTTGTCCCAGATGTGGTTTCCCGACGTGAAGACGTCGATCGGGAGCTTCGACATCTCCGCGAAGAGCTCCGCCGTGACGCCGAAGCCCCCGGCGGCGTTCTCGATGTTCACGACCGTGAAGTCGACGTGCTCGCGCGCGATGAGCTTCTCGAGCATGCCGAGCGCGCGGCGCCCGGGCTTGCCGACGACGTCGCCGATGAAGAGGAGCTTCAAGAGATTCTCGCTCCCGACCGCGCGTGCAGGCGCCGGCCCATCCGGGTTTCGGTCTGCAAAGTTTCTTCGAAGGGTGAATGGCAGGCAGCCGCTCGAGCCACCGCTGAGGCCCCGCGGCAGGCTCCGGCCCCACTCGCCCTTCTAAGAAAATCTTCTCTTCCTCTTCTATTTAGCAAAATCAACAGCCCTCGTTTCCCGGATCACCGTGATCTTGATCTGCCCGGGATATTGCAGCTCCGCCTCGACGCGCTTGGCGATGTCCTTCGACATCCAGAGGCACTCGTCGTCCGTGACCTTCTTCGCGTCCACGATCACGCGCAGCTCGCGGCCCGCCTGGATCGCGAACGTGCGCTCGACGCCCTTCATGCCGTCCGTCATCTTCTCGAGCTTTTCGAGCCGCTTGACGTACGTCTCGAGGATCTCGCGCCGGGCGCCGGGGCGCGCCGCCGAGATCGCGTCCGCGGCGTTCACGAGCACCGCCTCGATCGTGCGGGGCTCGTAGTCGCCGTGGTGGCACTCCATCCCGTGGATGACGGCCTCGGTCTCGCCGTACTTCTTGAGGATCTGCCGGCCGAGCTCGAGGTGCGTGCCCTCCTGCTCGCGGTCGACGGCCTTGCCGATGTCGTGCAGGAGCCCGGCGCGCTTCGCGACGGAGACGTCGGCGCCGAGCTCGCTCGCGAGGTGGCACGCGGCCCACCCGACCTCCTTGCTGTGTTGCAGGACGCTCTGCCCGTAGCTCGTCCGGTACCTGAGCCGGCCGAGCAGCTTGACGACCTCGGGGTGCAGGTCCGCGATCCCGAACTCGAACGCGGCGGCCTCGCCGGCCGTCTTGACGTCCTGCCAGAGCTCCTCGCGCACCTTCTCGACGACCTCCTCGATGCGCGCCGGGTGGATGCGTCCGTCCTGGATGAGGCGCTCGAGCGCGCGACGCGCGACCTCACGGCGGATCGGATCGAACGAGGAAAGAAGGATCGCCTCGGGCGTGTCGTCGATGATGATGTCGACGCCGGTCGCGGCCTCCACGGCGCGGATGTTCCGGCCCTCGCGGCCGATGATCCGGCCCTTCATGTCGTCCGACGGCAAGTCGAGGACCGACACGGTCGTCTCGACGACGTGGTCGGATGCCATGCGCTGGATCGTCATCGAGAGGAGGCGCTTCGCCTTCCAGTTCGCGCTCTCGACGGCGTCTTCCTCGATGCGCCGCACGAGCCCGGTCGCCTCGAGACGCGCCTCGTTCTCGAGCTCGCGGATGAGATCGCGCTTCGCCTGCTCGGCCGTGAGCCCGGCGATCGACTCGAGCTTCGCCCTCTGCTCGGCGACGACCGCGTCGGCCGCCTTCTTCGCCTCCTCCTCGATCTCGTCGATGCGCTTCTCACGCTTCGTGAGGTTCTGGGCGCGGTTCTCGGACTCCTGCTCGCGCTTTTCGGCGGTCGCGATCTTCTTGTCGAGTGTCTCTTCCTTCTGAAGGAGGCGCTTCTCCTGGTCGAGGAGCTCGGCGCGGCGCTTGGCGGCCTCCGCTTCCGCGGCCTCGCGGGCCTTGAGCTGCCTCTCCTTGGCGTCCAGCTCGGTCCGCTGGGCGGCTGCCTCTGCCTTCCGGACGGCGGCCTCGGCGGCGAGCTTCGCCTCCTCGCGCACCTTCTTGGCCTCGAGCTGGGCCTCGGCCCTCGCGAGCGAGGCGGCTCCCCTGGAGCGCAAGGCCCACACGAGGACGCCCACGGCGAAGACCGCCAGCGCGATCTCGACGGCGACGATGATCATTTGGGTCGAACTCACGGGTCTGTCCCCCTCGAAACGTTCGTTTTCGAGGGTGATCCGGACCTAGAGCGCGACGAGAACCTGGAGACGTCCCTCCGGAGAGGCCCTGAAAGGGCCCCCCGCCTCGGCCGTGTGGGAAAAGTCGATTGAACCCGTCGTAAGACAGGGGGAGACCCCGGGGCAGACCATTAGTTCCCCCGAAGGGGCGTCACAGGACGGCCCGATGTCGAAGGCTCCACGAGTGAAATATCGGTTCAAGGACATATCCCATTCACGCACCGCGCAGGGTGCCGATCGATTCATTGCCGGCCCTCGCCGGAACGGCCGGGGACGTCTTCAGGGCCTCGTCGAGCTTTTCCACGAGTCGGCTCGCCCGTGCGGCGAGACGGCCCGGATCACCCTCGGAGCCTGACTTGGAACGGAACTGGTAGAACTCGTCGGAAATGTTCAGGGCGGTCAGAATCGCGATCTTGGCGGCGTCGATCGTCGGAGCGTGCTCGGAGACCTCGCGCATCTTCCGGTCGACGAATCCGGCCAGCTCCTTGATGTAACCGGGATCTCCAGCGGCCCGTACGGAGTACGTCTGCCCGAAGATCTCGACCTGCGTGACACTGGGTTTCGCCATGATTCCGCTGCAGCTGTCTGGCCGCGCGGAGAGGATAACACGCGGTCTTACGCCTTACCCGCGCCCGTAGTGTCTTCGAGAGTCTTCAGGACGCGCTCGATGCGCTCCTTCACGGCGTTGCGTTCGTCCTCGTACCGCGCGAGGAGCATGGCGGCTTCGCCGCCCTCGTCCGCCTTCGCCTTCGAGGAGGCGACCTCGGCCTTGAGCCTCTCGTTCTCGGCGGCGAGCCCCCTCACGAGCTCCACGAGCGCCTCGACGCGCGTCTCGATCGCGTCGAGGACGGGCTCGAGCATCCCCTCGGCCCTGTCGGTCCTGTTCCTCGTTTCCTTCACACGTCCTCCTCAGGCCGGCGCGGGAACGCCGTCCACCTTCGCCCCCGGAAGGGCGAGCAGGCGCCGGGCGGCCGCGTCGCGCCAGCCGTTCACGTCCTCGCGCGCGAGCGAGGCGCGCGGGGAGCCGAAACGCAGGGTAAGCGTCGTCTTGACGGATCCGTCCGGGACTCCGGGTCCGCGGTAACGCCCCTTCACGTCCACGGCGACGAGCTCGGCCGGCGCGCCCGAGCGCACGGCCTCCTCGAGCGCGCGCCACGGGGTCGAGATCGGGTGCGTCACGGTGAGATCCACCTCGCTGCCCGGGAACTTCGACGGCGGCTCGACGGACGTCTCGGGCGGCGGCAGCGCCGCGGCGAGAACGCCGAGGTCGAGATCGGCGACGACGGGGTCGACGAGGTCCCAGGAAGCGGCGAGGGCGGGCTCGAGGGCGCCCACCCAGCCGACTTCGCTCCCCGCGCACAGGATGCTCGCGGCGCGGCCGGCGGCAAGGAACGAAGAGAACCGAGGATTTTCTTTGAAAGTAATAGGGGACGAGGCATTCCCCAAGCCGAGGCCCCTCATGAGGGCTTCCGCGATTCCCGCTCCTTCGAAGAAATCCGATGGCGCCGGCTCCGTCTGCGACCAGTGGCGGCTCCTGGCGCCGGCGAGGAGGATCGCGGCTCTCAGCTTCTCGGAAACCCTCCCGTCCCCGGTCGGTTCTTCTCTCCCATCTTCACCTTCTAAAGCAATCTTCTCTTTCTCTTTCGTCTTGGGATTCCACCCGAACGCCGTTCCCACCTCGAAGAGCGCGAGGTCTCTGTTGCCGCGCCGCACGTTGTGCTGCGCGCTCTGGAGGAGGCCGATGACCGGCGTGGCGCGGAGCGTCGTGAACGGCTCGCCGAGCGGGTTCTCGACGAGAACCGGAGCACCCGGCGCCGCTGCGCGAACGGCGCGTTCTCCGAAGCCTCCGACACGAACGAGTAGGTCTGGCATTCGAGGAGGCCCATCCCCGCGAGGAGGTCTCGGGCGCGGTCGGCCACCTGGGCGGCGCGCGGGACCGTGCGTGGCACGAACGGCGTCGGCAGGGTCTCCGGCAGGCGGTCGTAGCCCTCGCAGCGGATGACCTCCTCGACGAGATCTTCCTCGCACGTGACGTCGACACGCCAGCTCGGGACGGTGACGCGCACCGAGCCGCCGCCCGTCTCCGGCGAGAGTCCAAGCTCGCGGAGGATTTCGACCACGCGGCCTTCCGGGATCGACATCCCGAGGAACGCCTCGAGCCGCGCGAGACGGAGGGTCAGCCGCGCGGCGGCCGGCGCGCCCGCGCGCTCGTCGAGGATTCCCGACGCGACCTCGCCGCCGCAGTCCGCGAGGATGAGGCGTGCGGCCCGGTCCAGGCCGTCGATCGTCGCCTCTCGATCCGTCCCGCGCTCGAAGCGGTGCGACGCGTCCGTGTGCATCCCGAGGGAGCGGGCCGTCAGGCGGACCGCGCCGGGATCGAAGTGCGCGCTCTCGAGGAGGATGCGCGTCGTCCGGTCCGAGATCGCGGTCGCGAGGCCACCCATGACGCCGGCGAGCGCGACGGGCTTCTCGGCGTCCGCGATCACGAGGTGGTGGGGCGTGAGCTTCCGTTCGACGCCGTCGAGCGTGACGAGCGTCTCCCCCACCTTCGCGCGCCTCACGACGATCGTCGGGAGGCCGTCGGCCCCCTTCGCAAGCGTGTCGAGGTCGAAGGCGTGGAGCGGCTGCCCGATGTCCCAGAGGACGTGGTTCGTCGCGTCGACGGGGGACGAGATCGGCGCCTGGCCGATCGCCGCGAGGCGCGAGGCGACCACCCCGGAGGCGGGGCGGATCGCCACGCCCTCGAGGACGCGGGCGGAGTAGCGCGAACAAAGCGCGGGCTCGGCGACGACGACCGCGGCGCGCGTCCCGACCGCCGGCCCCGCCTCCGCCACGCCTACCGATGCCTCCGCGTCGACGAATGCGCGGCGCATCGCGACCGCCGCCTCGCGCGCGAGGCCGCGGTGGTTCATGCCGTCCGGCCGGTTCGCCGTGATCTCGACGTCGTAAACGGTCGCGTCGCCTTCGCCCTCGCGGCCTTCGACGATGAAGCCGACGGCCGTCAGCCGCGCGCCGAGCGTCTTCGGGTCCGGCAGGGGGCCCGGCAGGTACGAGGCGAGCCACGCGTAGGAGAACTTCACGTCAGGCCCACACGCGGTCCAGGAACCGCACGTCATTCTCGAAGAAGAGCCGCAGGTCCGGGACGCCGTAGAGGAGGAACGCGATGCGGTCGATCCCCATTCCGAACGCGAACCCCGAGTACTTCTCGGGGTCGATGCCGCCGTTTCTCAGCACGTTAGGGTGGACCATGCCCGCTCCCATGATCTCGATCCAGCCCGAGCCCGAGCAGGGACGGCACGTCCCCTCCCTCGCCGAGCCCGACCCGCCGCAGAACACGCACGACACCGCCACGTCGACGCCGGGCTCGACGAACGGGAAGAACGTCGGGCCGAAGCGGATCTTCGTCTCGGGCGAGAAGAGCCGCCGCGAGAACGCCGCGAGCGTGCCCTTGAGGTCGGCGAACGTGATCCCCTCGCCGACCGTGAGGCCCTCCATCTGGTGAAAGACCGGCGAGTGGCGCGGGTCGATGTCGTCCTTGCGATAGACGCGGCCCGGGATCACGATCCGGATCGGCGGCTCCTGCGCGAGCATCGTCCGGATCTGGACCGGCGACGTGTGGGTGCGCAGGAGCAGACGGTCGCGGCCCTCCCCGCCGTCCTTCACGAAGAACGTGTCCACGGCGTCGCGCGCCGGGTGGTCGGGCGGGAAGTTCAGCGACTCGAAGTTGAGCCAGTCGGACTCGATGTCCGGTCCGTGCGCGACCTCGTAGCCGAGCGCGAGGAACGCCTCCTCCATGCGCCGCCTGACGACGGTCAGCGGGTGCAGCCGTCCGACGCGCGGCGCGCGAGGGGGGAGTGTCACGTCCACGGCGAGCGCCTTCTGTTTCTGCTCGCGTTCGAAGAGAAGAGAAGATTCTTCGAGTGAAGAAAGGGCAGCCTCGACGTCCTTCTTGAGTAAGTTGACGGCGGCGCCAGTCGCGGCCTTCTGTTCCTTCGGGACTTCCTTGAGTCCCTTCAGCAGATCCGTGACGATTCCCTGTTTCTGGCCCAGCCACCTGACGTGCAGCGCGCGCACGTCCGCCGGGAGGAGTCCGCTCGTCGCGACCCTCCCCTGCGCACTCTTCAACTCTTCGAAGAAAACTCTTCGTTTCTCTTCGACGGCCCCCAGCAGGTCCGACACCGCTCGCGCGCTACGCGCTCGCGCTCGCGCTCGCGCCCGCGGCCGCCGGCAGTCCAAGGGCGGACTTGGCGGAGGCGACGAGCGACGCGAACCCCTTCGGGTCCTCGACGGCGATCTCGGCGAGCACCTTGCGGTTCACGTCCGAGCCCGCCTTCTTGAGACCGGCCATGAGCTTGCTGTAGCTCATGTCGTGGTCGCGGGCCGCGGCGTTGATGCGCACGATCCACAGGCCGCGGAATTCGCGCTTCTTCTGCTTGCGGTCGCGCGTCGCGTATGCGAGCGAGCGCTCGACCTGCAGCTCGGCGATCCGGAAGCAGTTGTGCTTGGTTCCGTAGTAGCCCTTCGCGAGCTGGAGTACGCGAACGCGGCGATTCTTCCTCTTGGGTCCACGCTTGACGCGAGGCATGGTCGTATCTCCTTAAAGGGAATTCGGCTCAGGCGTACGGGAGCATCGAGCGGACGTTCTTCGTGTCGGCCTTCGACACGAGCGTCGACTTCTTCAGTCCCCGCAGCCGGCTCGCGTTCTTCTTCGTGAGGATGTGACGCTTCATCGCGTGACCGCGCTTGAACTTTCCGGTCGCGGTCTTGTGGAAGCGCTTCGCAGCGCCCCGGTGCGTCTTTCTCTTGCCGGGCATGACGGTCTCCTTTTCGATCTCTAGTGCTTCTTGATGGGGCTCAGGATCTGGTGCATGCGGTTCCCCATCATCTCGGTGCCGGACTCGGCGTGCGCCTTGCCCTCGAGGTCCTTGATGAGCCGGTCGAGGACCTTCCGCCCGTTGTCGAGTCGCGACATCTCACGTCCGCGGAACTGAACCGTCGCCTTGACCTTGTCCCCCTCTTCGAGGAACCGGATGATGTTGCGGAACTTGAAGTCGTAGTCGTGCTCGTCGATGTTCGGCCGGAACTTGATTTCCTTGACCTGGGTGACCTTCTGCTTCTTCTTGGACTCGTGCTCCTTCTTCTTCTTCTCGAACGTGAACTTCCCGAAGTCCATGATCTTGCAGACCGGCGGGTCGGCCTGCTCGGCGATCACGACGACGTCGAGGCCTTCCTCGCGTCCCTTCGCGAGCGCGGCCTGGGGCTCGAGGACCCCGAGCTGCTCGCCCGTGGACGAGATCAGCCGGACACCCTTGAAACGCAGGATGTACTCGTTGATCGGGGAGTTCTTGGTCGGGGGGATCCGGGGACCACCTCTGAAGAATGCGATGGGGAGTTCCTCCTTACTGTTGTCGAGCGGTTGACATTCGTTCTTCGCTTCGAGGTCTGTCTTGTCTCGTAGGGCCGCTAGGAGATTTTCTTAGAAGGTGAAGAGGCGGACGGCGCACCGGCCGGCTCGTGCCACACGAGGGAGCGGTTCGCAACCGCCCCTCTCATCATTCTCAGAAGCTCGTCGACGCTCTGGTCCTTGAACTCGCCGCCGTGGCGGACGCGGAGGGACACCGTCCCGGCTGCCGCCTCCTTCTCGCCGACGATCAGGAGCGCGGGAACCTTTTCCAGCTCCCCGTGGCGGATCTTCGCGCCCAGCTTCTCGTTCCGCGCGTCGATGCTCGCCCGAATCCCGGCCTCTCTTACCCTTCTCAGAATCTCTTCTCCGTATTCATTGAACTTCTCGGAAACCGGAACGAGACGGACCTGCTCGGGCGCGAGCCAGAACGGGAAGTCTCCGCCCGTGTGCTCGATGAGGATGCCGAAGAAGCGCTCGAGGGAGCCCAGGATCGCGCGGTGGAGGACGACGGGACGCTTCTTCGAGCCGTCCTCGGCCGTGTAGTGGAGATCGAACTGCTCGGGGTTCGAGAAGTCGACCTGGAGCGTGCCGAGCTGCCAGGCGCGGCCGATCGCGTCCGTCACCTGGAAGTCGAGCTTCGGCCCGTAGAAGGCGCCGTCTCCGGCGTTCAGGAAGTACGACCAACCCGGCAGCGATTCGGCCCTCTTGCCGAACGCGTCCGAGAGCGCCTTCTCCGCCTTGTCCCAGTTCTCGACCTGCCCCATGAACTTCTCGGGGCGCGTCCCGAGTCCGACCTTCACCTCCCGGAACGCAAACGTCTCGTAGACCTCGCGGATGAAGTCGAGGAAGAGGTTCATCTCGGCGGCCATCTGGTCGATCGTGCAGAAGATGTGCGAGTCGTCCTGCGCGAACGTGCGGACGCGCGTGAGGCCCTGCGTGACGCCGGACTTCTCGTAACGGTGGAGACGCCCGAAATCCGCGAAGCGCACCGGGAGGTCCCGGTAGGAGAACGCCTGGGAGCCGTACAGGAGGAAGTGGCCGGGACAGTTCATGGGCTTCACGCCGAACTCGCGCTCGTCGATCGTCGTGAAGTACATGTTGTCGTGGTAGTTCTGGTAGTGGCCCGACGTCTTGAAAAGCTCGACGTCGAAGATCTGCGGGGTCACGACCTCCTGGTAGCCGTACTTGACGTACAGCTCGCGCATGAAGCCGACGAGGAGGTTGTAGACGGTCGCGCCCTTCGGGAGGAAGAACGGCGAGGCCGGCGCCCACGGGTGGAACACGAACAACCCGAGGTCCTTGCCCAGCCTGCGGTGGTCGCGCGCCTTCGCCGCCTCGAGGCGAGCGAGGTGCTCGTCGAGCTCCTTCTGCGTGAGGAAGACGGCGCCGTAAATGCGTTGCAGCATCGGGTTCCGCTCATCGCCCTTCCAGTAGGCACCGGCGGAGTGCGTGAGCTTGAAGACGCCGAGCTTCCCCGTGGAGGGGACATGCGGCCCGCGGCAAAGGTCGACGAAGTCCTTCTGCTCGTAGCAGGACAGGCTGCCCTCGGGGATGCCGTCGACGATCTCGACCTTGAGCGGGTCGTTCTGGCCCTCGAAGAGCTTCACGGCCTCGGCCTTCGACATCTCCTTGCGGACGACGGCGTTGTCCTCCACGACGATCTTCCGCATCTCGGCCTCGATCTTCTCGAGGTCCTCCGGCGTGAACGGCCGGCCGGGATCGAAGTCGTAGTAGAAGCCGTTCTCGATCGCGGGGCCGATCCCGATCTTCACGCCCGGGAAGAGGCGTTTGACGGCGTTCGCGCAGAGGTGCGCCGTGGAGTGGCGGTAGAGCTCGAGCGCGTCCGGATGCCTCGGCGTCACGACCTCGAACGTCCCGGACTCCGTCAGCGGGCGGGAGAGGTCGAGGACCTTGCCCGAGAGCTTCACGCCCAGAGCGTCCTTCGCGAGGCGGGGACCGATCGACTCGGCCACGGCACGGCCCGTGGTGCCGGAAGGCACCTCCCGCACCGAGCCATCGGGCAGCGTCAGACGGATGACGCCACCGGCCAACGAGACGCTCTGCTTTGCGCTTTCCACCGAGGACATGCCTGACCCTCTCCCCTTTCTCAGAAAATCTTCATCTCTTCTCTCTTCGAGAAGAAAAACGAAATCGGGGCGAGGGGATGGTAGGCGCTAGCGGACTCGAACCGCTGACCCCTTCCGTGTGAAGGAAGTGCTCTACCGACTGAGCTAAGCGCCTTCGAGCTGCCGTACGGCGGCGGCACGGGAGAGAGTGCGGATGGTAGGCGCTAGCAGGATCGAACTGCTGACCCCTACCGTGTCAAGGTAGTGCTCTACCGCTGAGCTAAGCGCCTGGCTGTTCCGCGTTTGTCTCTCCGAGGGCTGCCGCCGGGGGCCGTTCGCTTGGGAACGTCTTTTGAGCCCCGACCTCGACCCGGATCGTCTTCTCCAAAGAGCATTTCCGGCGTTTCCGCCGGAGCGGCGGAGGATAGCACAGCGAGGAGCGCTTCGGACCTCCGGAAGGGGTGCGGACGGCCGGTCCGACGCGCTGAGATACCATCTCGACGAGCCGTGACACGCTGTCCCCGCTGCGACGCCGAGATGCCGGGCTCCGGCCGTTTCTGTCCGGCCTGCGGGCAGGCGGTGTCGGGTTCGCTCTCTCATCTCCCAACCGAAATGGGCTCGGCGCCGAAGCCCGTCCCGCCGAGGCCGCCGTCCTCCGTGGGCCGCCTCGTCTCCTCGGGCTCTCTCGATCTCGGCGCCTTCCCGCCCGGCGCGATGCTCGGCGAGCGCTATCGGATCATCGGCCTCCTCGGCAAGGGCGGCATGGGCGAGGTGTACCGCGCCGACGACCTCAAGCTCGGGCAGACGGTCGCCCTGAAGTTCCTGCCGAAGGCCGTTTCAGGCGACGAGGCTCTCCTCGCGCGGTTCCACGCCGAGGTCCGGCTCGCGAGGCAGGTCTCCCACCCGAACGTCTGCCGCATCTACGACATCGGCGAAATCGAGGGGCGCCACTTCCTCTCGATGGAGTACGTGGACGGCGAGGACCTCGCCTCGCTCCTGAAGAGGATCGGCCACCTGCCCGTGGACAAGACGATCGACATCGCGCGGCAGCTCTGCGCGGGCCTCCACGCCGCGCACGAACGCGGCGTCCTGCACCGCGACCTCAAGCCGGCGAACGTCATGCTCGACGGCAGAGGGCGCGTCCGGATCACGGACTTCGGCCTCGCCGTGGCGACCGAGGATGCGGCGACCCTGGGCGAGATCTCGGGCACGCCGGCCTACATGGCGCCCGAGCAGCTGGCGGGCAAGCCCGCCTCCGTCCGGAGCGACCTCTACGCGCTCGGCCTCGTCCTCTACGAGATCGCGACCGGCAAGCGGCCCTTCGACGCTCTCACGCTCGCGGAGATGCGCCGCAAGCACGAAGAGGAGACGCCTGCGGCGCCCTCCAACCTCCTCGCGGGCTTCGACCCGGCCGTCGAGCACGTGATCCTGCGCTGCCTCGAGAAGGATCCGCGCGCACGCCCCTCGTCGGCCGTCCAAGTCGCAGCCGCGCTCCCCGGAGGCGATCCTCTCGCCGCGGCCCTCGCCGCCGGCGAGACCCCCTCGCCCGAAATGGTCGCGGCGGCCGGGCCCGAGGGCGCGATCTCCACCGCACGCGGCGCCGCGCTCCTCGGCGCGATCGTCGTCCTCCTCGGCGCGATCCTCGTCCTCTCGCGCTGGGCGACGGACCTCGGGCTCTCGCCGCTTCCAAAGCCGCCCGACGTCCTCGAGGAACGCGCGAGAGAGATCGCGCACCGCTTCGGGTGGACGGACCCTCCCGTCGACTCGGCAGGCTACTTCGTCCGGGATTACGCGTACCTAAGGTCCCTCGCGAATTCCACGAAGCCCGGCTGGGCGAGAGGCCTTGCGGCCGGCTGGTGGAAGCCGGCGTCCTTCGAGTACCGCCAGAGCACCCGGCCCCTCATCCCCCAAAACGGCGAGGCGGTCACGCCGTCGGACCCGCCGCTCGACGTGACGGGCATGGTCAGCATCGACGTCGATCCCGGGGGCCGCCTGCGCTCGTTCGTCGCGGTCCCGCCGCAGGCGAGCCCGCCCGGCGCGCCGCCGGCGTCGCCGCCCGACTGGGGCGCGGCTCTCGCCGAGGCCGGCCTCGACGCGAAGGCCTTCGCTCCCGCCGCGCCCGTCTGGGTTCCTCGGGTCCCTTTCGATTCGATCGCCGGATTCTCCGGCCCGTTTCCGGGCGGCGGCGCCACGCTGAACGTCGTCGCGGCCTCGTTCCGGGGACGGATCGTCTCCTTCGACGTCGTCGCCCCGTGGAGCGAGACGGCGCGCGACGTCCCGCAGCCCGTCGCCGTGCGCCAGAAGGTCTCCAGCTTCCTCTTTCTCGCGACCGTCCTCGGGGTCGGCGCCATCGCCGCCTGGTTCGCACGCCGCAACGTGAGGCTCGGCCGTGGCGACCGGCGGGGGGCGGCCCGGATCGGGATCGCGGTGTTCCTCGCGCTCTGCACAATATCGATCTCGCTGCACCCCGCGGCGCTCGGAAATCCCAACCCGATCGCGACGTTCACGCCAATCCTCTGGCGGCCGGCCGGCGTCGGCGCGCTCGCCTGGCTCATCTACCTCGCGTTCGAGCCGTACTTTCGGCGGCTGTACCCCGATCTCCTCGTGTCGTGGTCCCGGCTCGTCGCCGGTCGCGTCAGGGACCCCCTCGTCGGGCGCGACGTCCTCGGAGGCCTCCTCCTCGGCTGCACTGCCGTTCTCATCTTGATGGGCCTGAATGCGGCGCCGGCCTTCTTCGCCTCGGGCGGGCAGACGCCGTTCTACTTCGACCCCATGACGCTCGCAGGCACCCGCTCGGTGATTGCGAGCGCGGCGAGCCGGCTCGTCGACACCATCATGAACACCATGTTCGGGCTCGCGATCGTCCTCCTCGGCACCCTCGTCTTTCGCCGCAAAGCCCTCGGCATCGGCCTCCTCTGGATCCTCGTGACCGCCTTCACCGCGGGGCAGGAAAACGCCGTCCTCGAAGTGCCGGCCGCCGCGCTCGCGGCCGGCCTCCTCGTCCTCGCCCTCGTTCGCTTCGGCGTCGTCGGAATCGCCGCGTACGGCCTCGCACGGAACATGCTCCCCACCGTTCCGCTCACGCTCGACCCCTCGGCGTGGTACGCCCCCTACGGGTTCTTCTTCGTCCTCCTCGTCCTCGCCGTGACCGCCTGGGCCTTCTGGGCCGCGCGCGGGGGCGGGTCCCTGATCTCCGAGGAGGCTCTGGGCGGTTGACCGGTACCCTTTGTCGCGACGGGCTCAGCCGACCCGTCACGCTGAGATACCATCTCGACAATCGTGATGCGATGTCCCCGGTGCGATGCCGAGATGCCGGAGTCCGGCCGCTTCTGCCCGGCCTGCGGGCACGCCGCCTCAGGTCCGTCCGGCTCCCTCTCGCGCCTCCCGACCGAAATGGGCACGGCGCCGAAGCCCGGGGCGCCGGGGGCGCCGCCGTCGGCCGCCCGGTTCGCGACCTCCGACTCGATCGACCTCGGCGCCTTCACGCCCGGGACGATGATCGGCGGGCGCTATCGGATCATCGGCCTCCTCGGCCGCGGCGGCATGGGCGAGGTCTACCGCGCCGACGACCTGAAGCTCGGACAGGCCGTCGCCCTCAAGTTCCTGCCGAAAGCCGTCTCCGCCGACCCGGGTCTCCTCGCGCGGTTCCACGCCGAGGTCCGGCTCGCGCGGCAGGTCTCCCACCCGAACGTCTGTCGCGTCTACGACATCGACGAGATCGAGGGCCAGAGCTTCCTCAGCATGGAGTACGTCGACGGCGAGGACCTCGCCTCGCTCCTGAAGCGCATCGGCCACCTCCACGGCGACAAGGCGCTCGAGGTCGCGCGGCAGCTCTGCGCGGGTGTCGCCGCCGCGCACGAGAAGGGCGTCCTCCACCGCGACCTGAAGCCCGCGAACATCATGCTCGACGGCCGCGGCCGGGTCCGGATCACCGACTTCGGCCTTGCCGTCGTCGGCGCGGATGCGGGCGACGTGCGCGAGGTGGCCGGGACGCCGGCCTACATGGCTCCGGAGCAGCTCGAGGGGAAGGCCGCCTCCGTGCGGAGCGACGTCTACGCGCTCGGGCTCGTCCTCTACGAGATCTACACCGGCAAGCGCGCCTTCGACGCCCCGACTCTCGCCGAGATCCGGAGGAAGCACTCCGAAGACGCGCCCGCCCCTCCGTCGAGCGTGACGTCCGGGATCGACCCGGTCGTCGAGCGCGTCATCCTGCGCTGCCTCGAAAAAGACCCGAAGGCGCGCCCCTCGTCGGCCTTGCAGGTCGCCTCCGCGCTTCCGGGCGGCGACCCGCTCGCGGCCGCCCTCGCGGCGGGCGAGACGCCTTCTCCCGAAATGGTCGCCGCGGCCGGAGAGGAAGGGACGCTAGCGGCAGGCCCGGCCTGGGCCCTCCTCGCCGGTGTCGTCGTCCTCCTCGCCGGGGTTCTCCTCATCTCGGGCATCGCGCGGGACATCGGCCTCGCGCCTCCCGAAAAGTCCCGCGATTCGCTCACGGACCGGGCCCGCGAAGTGGTCACCCGCCTCGGGTGGACCGATCCTCCCGCCGACTCCTCGGTGAAGTTCCTCCGGGACTACCCGTTCCTCCTGTGGAACGCGCGGCACGGTTCGCCCGGATGGGCGCGGCAGCTGTCGTCCTCGTGGTGGACGCCTTCGTACTTCCGTTACCGGCAGAGCCCGTGGCCGATCGTGCCCCGCGACTTCCGCGGCGAAGTGCGGGGGAACGACCCTGCGATGGACGTCTCGGGGATGGTCACGGTCCTCCTCGACACGCGCGGCCGGCTTCGGAGCTTCCTCGCCGTCCCGCGACAACTGCGCGACGGCGCTCCCGCGCAGACCCCGCCGGCGTGGGAGGCGCTTTTCACGGAGGCGGGCCTCGACTTCAAGGCGTTCTCTCCGTCCGAGGCGGCCTGGCTCCCTCCGGTCGCCTTCGATGCCCTCGCAGGTTGGGCCGGAACCGTGCCCGGGAAAGAGGATGCCGTCCTGAAAGTCGTTGCGGCCTCGCAGCGAGGCCGCCCCGTCTACTTCGAGCTGATCGCGCCGTGGAGCGAGGCCGCGCAAGTGACGAGCCGCCCGGTAAAGCTCCGCGCGAAGATCACCGAGATCGTCTACTTCGTCCTCTCGCTCGCGATCACCGCGGCAGGCCTCTATTTCGCCCGGCGGAATCTCCGGCTCGGACGCGGGGACAAGGCGGGTGCCGGACGCCTGACGACGGTCGTCTTCCTGCTCATCTTCATCGGGCATCTTCTCGTGCGTCACGTCAGCCTGGCGCCCGGCACCTTCGACCGGGCGTTCTGGGAGAGTCTCGGCGACACGCTTCCCGCGGCCCTCCTCGTCGGCGTCACCTATCTCGCTCTCGAGCCGTATTTCCGGAGGCGCTACCCGGAGCTGCTCGTTTCGTGGACGCGGCTCCTCTCGGGCAAGTTCCACGACCCTCTCGTTGGCCGCGACCATCTCTGGGGCGTCCTCGCGGGCCTGTTCGTCACGCTGGTCGTCAGCGTCGAGAACAGCCCGCCCGCTCTCTTTGCAGCGCCCGGACAGACGCCGATGCCGGTCGTTCCGGACGCGCTCGCGGGCCTCGGCGGCCTCGTCGCGCACGTGCTCTTCTCGATGGCGGACGGCCTCGTTCAGCTGTTCTTCGTCATCGCCTCGCTCTTTCTCGGGCGCCTCGTCCTCCGGAAGGCGCCGCTCGCCGCGGCCGTCACGTGGCTCGTCATCTTCATGAGCTTCGCCGGCCGGGAAAATCCGCTTTTCGAGATGACAGGAGGCGCCGTATGCGCGACGGTCCTCGTCGTGCTTCTCTTCCGCAGCGGCCTCCTCGGCCTCGCGGTGGCCCTCGGGATCTACCAGCTCCTCGGGCCGGCCCCGATCACGCCCGACCTCTCGCGCTGGTTCGCGGGCTACGGCGTCTTCTGCCTCGCGGTCGTCCTCGCGATCGCCGCCTACGGCTTCTGGGCGGCGCGCGGTGGGGCTGTCTTCTCCGGCGCCGCGGTCGACGACTGACCGGGAGGCGCGTCAGCGCGTCTTCTTCCTCACCCAGAGCCGCTTCGTGACGCGCGCGACGAGGGTGCCGTCGTCCGCGACGACGTCGACCGCGAAGACGGGCTCGACCTTCTCGCCGCGGTCGGCGGAGGCGCGGATCTCGTCGATTCTCTCGGGTGGGACGACGAACGACGCCGTCACGCGGCCCCTCCCGGGCCTCAGGAACTCGACCTGGGCCGCCTTGTCCCACACCTGGTACCCGCGCCCGAGGTTCCTCGAGACGATGAAGAGGAAGATCGGGTCGCACATCGAATACAGCGAGCCGCCGAACTGCGTCCCGAAGAGGTTCCGGTTCCAGAAGTGGAGCCCCATGCGGACGACGATCGTGTGCGGATCGTCCTTCGGATACGAAACCCGGATCCCCGCGCCGAGGTAAGGCGGGTAGAGGTTCACGAACCTCATCATCAACCGCTGTCGCAGGTTTGCCATCAGTCCGAAAGCAGCGCCACGGCCCTCAGCGGGCCGCCGGAGCCTCCCGCGATCTTCATCGGGAGCGCGACGACCCAGGCGCCCGTCTCGGGGAGCGCGTCGAGGTTCGCGAGATTCTCGAGGCCCGGCACCTGCGCGGCGGCGACGATCCGGTGGACCGGGAAATCCGCCGACGGCCCGTGGTCGATCGACGCCGTGTCGACGCCGATCGCGCCGACGGCGCGCTCCTTCACGAGGAGCTCCGCGGCTTCCGCGCCGAACGACGGGAAGTGCAGGTGCGACGCGTCGTGCGGCGTGTCGTCGCCAAAGTACCGCTTGCGGTCCGGCCAGCGCGACCCCCAGCCGGTCCTCAGGAGGACGATCGCGCGCTTCGGGATCGTCCCGTGCGCGGCCTCCCACTCCTTCACGTCGGCGGCGCTCAGACGGTAGTCCGGATCCTTCGCCGCCTTCGCGGAGACGTCGATCACGACCGCGGGCGCGACGAGCCGTCGGAGGGGAACTTCGTCGGCGCTCTCCCCCTTCTCCGAGAAATGGACGGGCGCGTCGAGGTGGGTCCCGCCGTGCTCCGGCGTGCAGAACGCGTTCGCTTCGTAGAACCAGCCGCCCGGCGTCCTTCCCTTCGCGAGCGTCTTCAGCTCGAAAGCCGACGGCGACGTCGGCCAGTAGAGCGTCCGGCCGTCGAACGAATGCGTGAGATCGACGACGCGCGCGCGCGCGAGGTCCACGACCGCCGGGAAGGCCGCGTGCGGCGGAGGGATCCCGGAGAACGGGACGTTCAGGATCGGATACGAGCGCCAGTCCTTGTAGTCGAAATGCCACCACTCCGCGGCATATCCGAAGAATCCCTCTTTCTCCATCGCCTGGGCGAGCAGGCTTCGTCGCGCCATCGCGTCCTTCGGCCCCTTGTCCCACGTCGCGTAGGAGCGCTCGGACATCTCGTCGTAAGCGCCCCCCATGTCCGCCTCGCGCCGCGTCGCGAGGTCGTAGAGCGAGAGGTCCACCGCGCAGCCGCGGTTGTGCCGCGAGCCGTTTTTCGGGTTCGCGACGAAGATCTTCTTGTCGGCGGGCGTCGCATCCCAGAACACCTTTGTGACGGACCACGGCCGGTAGCCGTCGAAGACGACGAGACCGTAGCCCTTCGCCTTCAGGGCGCGATTCACGCGCACGAGCGCCTCGGCCGCCGGGCGCTCGAGGAAGGCGCGCGCCTCGGAGTAGACGGGTTTCCCCACGAGGTTGTTCTTCGTCGCGTACCGGATGTCGAGATGGATCGTGGGGTCGAGCGTCACGAGCTCCACGAGGTCTGGCGGGCGGAAAGCTCCCTCTTCCCGAGGCGGGGCATCCTGCGCGAGAACCGGCGCAGAGGACAGGATCCCGAAGAGGACGACGAGGCGGGCGGCGTTCAATTCAGCGGCCATGCGCCAATCGTAGCGCCGCCCCGCCCCCGCTACTTCTTCGCGACCTCGAACTCTTTCGTCGCCGCCGCAGTCCCGTCGGCGGAAATCTCGACCTTGTACTTCCCGGCGGGCCAGCCCGACTTCTTCGCGACGTGGAACTCAGTGACGGCGGGACCGGTCGGCGCGATGTCGCGCGACTCCTCATTCACGAGCTTGTCCTTGGCGCCGTACGTCCAGCGGGCCTTCAGGGTGGCCTTGGCCGCGGCGCCCTCCGTGGACACCGCCGCGTAGATCGTGTCCTTGGGGCCGAACGTCGTCGCGGCATCCTTGATCTTGTTGTCGTCGCCGAGGGACTTGCCGAGATCGACGGACACGACCTTGAAGGGAACGGGCGTGGGGACGGCCGTCGGCGCCGGAACCGCCGTCGGAGGAGGCGGCGGAGGCTCCTTCTTCGCGCAGGCGGCGAGAGAGGCGGCGGCCACGAGGGCGAGCACGGGCGGGACGAACCGGTTCTTCATCGTCTTCTCCTTGTCTCAGGCGCCGGGAATCTTCAGTTCCTGGCCCGGGTGGATGAGGTCCGGGTTCTTGACCTTGTCCTTGTTCGCTTCCCAGATTTCCTTCCAGCGGTTCGCGTCGCCGTAGATCTTCTTCGCGATCTTCGACAGGCTGTCGCCCGCGACGACCGTGTACGTCCGCGTGATGGCCTCGCCGGCCGGAGCGCCGGCCGTGGAAGAGCTGCCGCTCGTCACATCCGAGAAGTCGGGTTCGTTTTCTTCGTCGGGAGCGTTCATGGGGACCTCCTGCTGTCCGGTCCTCTTTCATATCACGGCCCCTGCTAACCTTCCGCTCAAACGATGAAACTCGTCATCCAGATCCCGGCGTGGGACGAGGTGGAGCAGATCGCCGCCGCGCTCGCCGAGCTCCCGCGGAGTCTCGAGGGATTCGACGCCGTCGAGACGCTCGTCGTGGACGACGGCTCGACGGACGGGACGGCCGAGGCCGCGCGGCGGGCCGGGGCGGACCACGTCGTGCGGCTCCCGGTCCACCGCGGACTCGCGTTCGCGTGGCGCGCCGGCCTCGACGCCGCGCTTCGCGCCGGCGCGGACGTGATCGTCTCGACCGACGCCGACCGGCAGTACGCCGCCGCGGACATCGCCGCGCTCGTCGCGCCGGTCCTGAAGGGCGAGGCCGAGATCGTCGTGGGCGACCGCGGCGTCGCGACGAAGCCGGACTTCTCCCCCGGCAAGCGGCTCACGCAGAGATTCGGCTCCTGGGTCGTGCGACGCGCCTCGGGGACCGAGGTCCCGGACGCGACGTCCGGCTTCCGCGCGCTCACGCGCGAGGCCGCCATGCGGCTCAACGTGTTTTCGAGGATGACGTACACGATCGAGACGCTCATCCAGGCCGGCAACAAGGAGATGGCCGTCGCCTCGGTGGCGGTGGGGACGAACCCGCCGCTCAGGCCCTCGCGGCTCATCCGCCGTACGTCGAACTACGTCCTCGTCCAGGGCGCGAACATCCTCCGGATCACCGCGCTCTACAAGCCGCTCCCCGTGTTCTTCGGCGTCGCCGCGCTCCTCGCTCTTTCGGGTCTCGCTCTCGTCGCGCGGTACGGGTGGTTCGTCGCGTCGGGCCAGAACCCCGCCGGTCACCTCCAATCTCTCCTCCTCGCGGTCGTCCTCTTCGTCGCGGCGGTCGTCTGCGTCCTCTCCGGCCTCCTCGCGGACCTCATCTCGATCAACCGCGCGCTCCTCGAGGAGCTCGTCGTCGAGAAGCGGCGGCAGGGCTCGAAGAATGGAGAGGAGCCAAAGAATTCCTATGAAGGGTGAGAGAAGCTTTGCCCCCTGAGCCAGCGGCTCCAGGCCATCGAGGCGGCCGCCCGCCCGAGCCCGATTCACCTTCGAAGAAATCCCCCGGCGGCGGGCGCATGGCCGCCGCGGATTCGCCGCAGGAGAAACCGGACGCGGACGGGCCGCGCCGCGGCTCCGCCCCTCTTACGCTTTCTAAGAAAATCTTCTCTCTCGTCTTCGTCCTCGTGCTCGCCGCGCTGCTCGTCCTCGCCGTCCGGCGCGCGCCGGCCGACGCGCTCGCCGGGCTCGCGCACGCGAACCCTGGGCTCCTCGTCGCGAGCCTCGCCGTCTTCCTCGCGTCGCACGCGTTCCGCGCCGCCCGGCTGAACCTGCTCCTGCCGCCCGGCTCGCGCGTTCCCCCGCTTCGCGCGTACGGGCTCTCCGGCGCGAGCCACGTCCTCGTGCAGGTCGTCCCGTTCCGCGGAGGCGACGTCGCGTCGCTCGCGCTCCTCCGCCGCGAGCTCGGCGAAACCTGGTCCCGCTCGAGCGGAGTCTTCGTACTCGTGAAGCTCGTCGACACCGCGGCGGCGTTCCTCGTCGGCCTCGCCGGCGGCGCCGTCGTCCTCGTCGTCCGGCGCGCGGAAGGCGGCCCGTGGGTGGCCGCGCTCCTCGTCGCGCTCGCTCTCGCCCTCGCGGTCCTTCCGTCGGGCGGCGGCGTCGTCCTCGACGCCGTCTCCGCCCGCGCGGGCCGGTGGCCGCGTCTCGAGCGCGTGCTGCGGGAGGCCGCGAAGGGTCTCGCCGTCGCCCGCTCGAACCCGTCCGCTTACGCCGCAGCCTGCGTCCTTTCGGTCGCGTTCCTCGGCGCCCATCTCCTCGGTCTGAAACTCGCGATGGCGGGGCTCGGGCTCGACGTGTCGTTCGCGACACTCGCCTTCGCGACGCTCGCGGCGACGCTCGTCGCCGCCGTCGTTCCGTCGCCCGCGGGTACGTTCGGCACGGCCGAGTCGGGGTGGATCGCGGCGCTCGCGCTGGACGGCGTTCCGCTCGCGGCCGGCGCCGTCAGCGGCGTCGTGGTGCACCTGCTCGCGACTGCCGCGGCAGGAGTCGCCGGCCTCCTCGTCCTCGCGCGTCCGAGGCGCTAGCCCTTCCAGGGCCCGCCGAGGACGTCCGACGCTTGGGCAAGCACGAGCCCGTGCTTGCGGTTGAACTTCCGGCCCTCGTCGGCGAAGTGCTTCGTGAGCTCGCGCACGAAGCTCGCGCGCACCTTTCCGAACAGCTGCCGGAAGGAATAGCGCATCGGGTAGATCCGCACCCCGAGGACGTAGCCCCGCACGAGGAAGTAGAGGAGGAAGTAGAGACGCGTCCAGGGACGCTTCACGAGGTGCTTCACCGCGAAGTTCCTCAGGCGGGGGAAGACGAGGAGGAAGACGCCGAGGAACGAGATGTTCAGCTGCTGCATCTTCTCGTCCTCGGTGAAGCACTGGAACGGCGACTCGGACTGGAACGTCTCGTGGAGCTTCTCGTAGTCGCCGTCGAACGCCCCGATCGCGATCGTATAGTCCGTCAGCGGGGTCCCGGGGTACGGGCTGAGCTGGACGAACTCGCCGGACGTCACGCGGCAGTTCACGTTGATGTCGAGCGACTCGATGTCGTAGTCGATCGCGTCGTGCCTCAGGCCGAGCGCGTAGAGCCGGTCCGTGAGCTCGCGGCGCGCGGGCGCCGGGAGCGGCCGGCTCGCGAGGAGCGGCTCGAACCCCTCCCTCTTGATGCGCGGGAAGTGCGTCGCGAGGTGGGCGACGACGTCCGCCGCCTTCTCGTCGAAGCGCGGGTCGTCGACCCTGGGAATCACGGGCGCGGGAATCGCGAGGATCGTGTTCGAGAACGTCTTGACGCCCTTCTTCGCGCAGTAGTCGAACGCGAAGCGGATCTCCTCGTCGGTCATCGTCCTCTTGAACGTGTGCTGCCGGATGAACGCGTTCCCGGACTCGATCGACATCGTGATCGAGTGCAGGCCCGCGGCCCGCATGAGGTCGATCATCTCCGGGTCCTTGTGGACGAGATCGCACCGCGTCAGGCAGTGGAACGGGAGGCCAATGACCTTCGGGTACTTCTCCGAGAACTCGCGCAGCCAGTCGTCCGCGCGGAACGTGAACATGTCGTCGTAGAACTTGATGAACTGCGTGTCGTAGTTCCGCTTGATGTCGAGCAGCTCCTCGAGGAGCCGGTCGACGCTGTAGCGGTTGATCGTCTTGCCCTTGCGCTTGTAGAGCTCGTTGAACTTCGCGTTGAAGCAGTACGTGCACGGGTAGGGGCACCCGCGCTGCGAGATGAACGTCCGCATCCCGAAGTACTTGAGCTGCGTCTTCTCGTAGACGAGCGCGCGGTCGTGGAACGGAAGGTCGTCGAGGAAGTTCGTGCGGTCGCGGAGAGGCACCGTGCCGTCCGGGCGGCGGTTCGAGGGGGTCACGATCCCGGGCACGTCGTCGGGCGAACGTCCCTCGGCGAGGCGCGCGAGAAGCTCGGGCCACGCCTCGTCGGCCTCGCCGACCGCGAGGAAGTCCATGTACGTGTCCTCGAGCGGGAGCGACTGCGCCCCCGGACGCGGGAGGGGCGCCGCAAGCGTCTCGCCGCGGAGCCGCATCCGCGCGGAGTTGAACGTCGGGTGCGGTCCGCCCATGATCGTCCGGACGTCGTCCCCGAAGGACTCCTTGATCCCACGGGCGACCTCGAACATGACGTTGCTCTCCCCCGTCTTCGCGCTGAAGGCGACGAGGTCGGGGCGGATCGCGCGGAGGTCGCGGTCGAGCTCTCCGTGCTCGAGCACGGAGAGGAACGTCTCGTGCCCGCCCTGTTTCGCGAGTGCCGAGAGGAGCTCGACGTTCAAGGGGTCGATGTTCTCTTCCTTGAGCATCGTGAAGAGAATCTTCACGGCGGGGATTCTATCAGGCGGAGTTGATACGCTGTCTCAGGTTTGGTGGCGGCCCGGGCGCGTGAGTCAGAATCGCCGTCGGGGCGCGCACTCGCCCCCGGGAGGTCCGAAGAGTTGCTTAGAAGGTCGAGAGAAAGGGCCCCCGGCGGTGACACGGCCGAAACACCGGCATCGATCTGCAAATTTCTTCGAATGAGAATGGGCAGGGTCGTGCGGCCGGCCACAATCGCGGCGTCCTCGCTGGCCCTCGCGCTGGCTCTCCCCGCGCACTCTCAGAAATCTTCCTCTTCTTCCTTTTTCGCTTCCTCGTCTTCCTCGTCTTCCTCCTCTTTCACTTCCCGTCGTTCCCGCCCTTCTCCGAAGAAGAAGCTGCCCCCCTTCGCCGCGCTCGAGGCCGACTACGTCCGGACGTTTCTGAACCGGTTCCCCGTCGTCGCGACGTACCTCGGCGCCGGGGGCCTCGACCCGGCGTACGCGGCGCTGGACGGGAAGCTGCGCGACTACTCCCCCGCCGCGCTCCTCACCGAGCGAGACGAGTGGAAGGGCTTCCAGGCGCGTCTCGCGAAGATCGACCAGAGGAAGCTCTCCGAGGAGCAGAGGATCGACGCGGCGGTCCTGAAGGCCCAGCTCGCGTTCCTCGTCCACAACCACGAACGGCGTCTGCACGAAAAGGCGCTCGACGTGTTCCTCGAGGAGCCGCTGCGCGGCATCGAGTGGACGCTCCAGGGCATGGAGCCCGGCCCCTGGGGGGCGCGCGGCACGAGGACCGAGTGGGAGGCGATCGCCGCACGGGCCGCCGCCGTGCCCGCCTACCTGAAGACCGCGCTCGGAAACGCGCGCCACGGCGCCGCCGGCGACGCGATTCCGGACCGGCGTCTCATCGTCGTCTCGATAGAGGCCGCGGAGTCGACGGCGGTCTACTTCGAGAAGACGCTTCCGGGACGGACGGCGGAGGCCGGAGCGTCGCTCGACGAGGCGGGCCGGGCGAACTTCCTCGCGGCGACCGCCGCGGCCGCGGCCGCGTTCCGCGACTTCCGCAAGGGGCTCGTCGACCTCTACGAGCAGGCCGACGGCAGGACCCTGAAGCCGGAGTTCGACCGGGACCGCTACGCGGCCGGGGAGGCCGAGTACGCCTGGGCCCTGAAGAACAACCTCGCGGTCTCCGCGACGCCGCGCGAGCTCCACGCGCGGGGGAAGGCGTCCGTCGCGGCGACGCTCTCCCAGATGACCGCCCTCGCGCGCCGCATCGCGCTCGCGCACGGCTGGCCCGACGCGTCGCTGGCCGCGGTCGCCGCGAGGCTCTGGGACGAGATCCCGAAGACGGACGACGAGATGCTCGCGTCCTACCGGGACGCCTGCCAGCGGCTCGTCGCCTACGGGCGGCAGACGGGAATGTTCGACCTCCCGGCGGACTACCGACTGGACGTCGTCTTCACGCCGCCTCCCCTCCGCGACTCGGTCGACGCCGCGTACTACCCCGCGCCCCAGTTCAAGAAGGGTGGCGTCGGACAGTTCTACGTCACGCCCACGGGGAACGACCCCGCGGCCCTCCGCGAGCACGCCCGCGCCGCGATCGCGTCCCTCGCCGCGCACGAGGGGTTCCCCGGCCACGACTGGTACTACCAGTTCGCGCGGGCCCACGCCGCTTCGATCCCCGTCATCCGGTGGCTTCTCCCGGGAGGCGTCGAGGACTCGGCGTCGATGTGGGAGGACTCGATGTCCTCCGAAGGCTGGGCGCTCTACTGCGAGCAGCTCGTCGGCAAGCCGCACGAGGGCTTCCCCGACGGCTTCTACACGCCGGAGGAGCGCCTCTTCCAGCTCCAGAACCAGCTCCTGCGCGACGCGCGCGTCGTCGTCGACACGGGACTGCACTGCGGCTTCATGACGTTCGACGAGGCCGTCACGTACCTCTCCCGAAACGTCGCGTTCGTGCTCGGGCCCGTTTCGACGGACCCGAAGGCGAACCCGAGCGCCGCCGAGCGCGCCGCCGTCGAGGCCGTGCGCAAGGAGGCGTTCCGCTACTCGAAGTGGCCCACCCAGGCGGTTACGTACGACCTCGGCAAAGCCGAGATCCTCGCCCTGAGGGACGAATGCCGCCGCATCGAAGGGCCGGGGTTCTCGGAAAAGCGCTTCCACGAGGAATTCCTGTCCGAAGGGCAGATCCCGCCGGGGCTCTTCCGGGACCGCCTGCTCGCGAAGGCGCGGGCGCGCACGGCGCCGCCGGACGTGCCGGACGCGACGGCGATCGGAATCAAGTGACGACGCCGGCATCGTCCGCCGCATTCGACCTCAGACAGGCCGCGTCTGCCGGCAACGTCGAGACGGCACGGACCCTCTTCGAGGAGTACCAGACGGCGCTCGGGATTTCCCTCTGTTTTCAGAACTTCGATGCCGAGGTCGCCGGCCTGCCGGGCGCGTACGCGCCGCCCTCCGGCCGGCTCCTTCTTGCGTTCCGGTCGGACGAACCGGCAGGCTGTGTGGCTCTCCGAGGGCTGGAAGAGGGAGCCTGCGAAATGAAGAGGCTCTGGGTGCGGCCGGCGCATCGACGGGCGGGTCTCGGCCGCCTCCTCGTCGAAGCCGTCCTCGGCGAGGCGCGCCGGATCGGATACAGGCGGATCCGCCTCGATACTCTTCCCTCGATGAAATCGGCCCAGGCCCTCTACGAGTCGCTCGGATTCGTGGACATCCCCCCGTACAACGAGCACCCGATCGAGGGGACGCGGTTCATGGAAGCCGCCCTCGTCTAGGGGAAAGCGCCGCGCGCCTTGCGAAGCGTCGACCGCACCTTGTCGACGAGGCCGTCCGGCGTGAACGGCTTTCGGAGGAGAGGCTCCGTCCCCTCCGTTCCCTCGCCCGCGTCGAAATATCCCGAGGACAGGAGGACGGCGGTGTCCGGCCGTTCGGCGCGGAGGATCGCGGCGAGGCGGTGGCCGTCCATCCCCGGCAGGACGACGTCCGTGAGCAGGAGATGGACGGGCCCGGGGTGGCCGCGTGAGAGCTCGAGCGCCGCCTCGGCGGAGTCCGCGACGAGGACCTGATAGCCCCGCGCCCGAAGCACCGTGTGCGCGAGCTTTCGAACGGATTCCTCGTCCTCGACGAGCAGGATCGTCTCGCTGCCCCGAATCGGCGCCGGTCGCGGGCTCACGTTCGAGGGCGAGTCCGCCGCGCCGTGGGCACGCGGCAGGAAGATCCGGAACATCGCACCCTTTGCCGGCTCGCTCAGGACCTGGATGTAGCCGCCGCTCTGCTTGACGATGCCGTAGACCGTCGCGAGCCCGAGGCCGGTGCCTTTTCCGCGCTCTTTCGTCGTGAAGAACGGCTCGAACGCGTGGCCGAGCGTCTCGGCGTCCATGCCGTGTCCCGTGTCCGAGACCTCGAGGAGGACGTAGGGGCCCGGGCGCATCGGGATCTCGCCGAGGTCGCCAGGTCCGAGCGTCACGTTCCGGGTCCTCACGGTCAGCCGACCGCCCTCGGGCATCGCGTCGCTCGCGTTGACGGCGAGGTTCATGAGGATCTGCTCGATCTGACCCGGGTCCGCCTTCACGCGCCAGAGGTGCGGGTCCGGCTCGAAGACGATCTTCACGTTTTCGCGGAGGACCCGGTGGAGCATCCCGTCGAGGTTCTTCACGACGTCGTTCAGCTCGAGGACGAGCGGCTGCAGGACCTGCTTGCGGCTGAACGCGAGCAGCTGGCGCGTCAGGGAGGCGGCGCGCTCGGCCGCCTTGCGCACCTCCTCGACGTTCTGCCGGACGTCCTCGGGCGCGTCGCCCGTGAGGACGAGATCCGAGTAACCGAGGATCGCGGTGAGGAGGTTGTTGAAGTCGTGGGCGACGCCGCCCGCCAGGCGGCCCACCGCCTCCATCTTCTGGGCCTGCCGGAGCTGATCCTCGAGCAGGCGGCGCTCGGCGAGATTCCGGGCGACGACGAAAATGACGGGGCGCCCCGCTTCCTCGAAGCGGAACGACTCCACGTCCATTCCCACCGAGCCGCCATCCTTCCGGCGGTACCGCCGTTCCCCGAGATGGGTGAACGTCGCGGAAGCCGCTCGCGCCACGTTTTCGTCGATCACGGCTCGATCGTCCGCGACGAGATCGTAGATCGAAAGGCCGTTCATCTCGCCGGCGGTGTACCCGAGCGTCCGCTGCAGGGACAGGTTCGAGTCGAAGACGGCTTTCGTCACGGTGTCGAGGAAGAAGATGCCGTCCCGGAAGTTCTGGAAGACGCCCCGATAGCGCTCCTCCGACGCGCGCAGCGCTTCCTCGGCCCGGCGCGCCTCGCTCACGTCGACGATCGTCCCCTCGATGACGTCCGGCTCCTCGGGCCGAAGGGTCACGTACTCGAGCGTCCAGACGGGCCGTCCGTCGCGGCGGTGGTAACGCTGCGCCCGGTTCAGGATCGTTCCCTTGTCGCGGATCTCCGTGATGAAGCGCTCGCGCTCGGCCGGGTTTTCGTAGAGCGACGCGGCGGAGTCCTCGAGGGCCTCGCGACGCGACGCATAGCCGAAGATCCGCGCGAAAGCGTCGTTGCACTCCAGGATCCTTCCGTCGAGCGTCGAGCGGAAGATGCCGGCCACGTTCTGCTCGAAGAGGACCTCGTATCGCCGTTGCGACTCGCGGAGAGAGCGCGTCCTCTCCCCGGCAAGGGCCGTCGCCCGTCGCTGGGTCGAGACGAGCGACGACGCGATCGAGAAGAGGAGGAGACTCACGAGGATGCCGACCGACAGCGTCGCGGCCGGGCGCACCGCGCCGACCGCGGCCCCGAAGCCGGGGCGTGGCGTGAAGAGGAGATCGAAGCGGTGGCCGGGCAGGGTCAGCGTCTCGCGCCGCGCGGGCGGCCAGCGAGCCGTCGCGCCGGGCGTCTCGAAGAGCGGGCGGTCCGCCCCGGCCGCGCCGCCGTCGGAGACGCTCACCGCGACGTCCGGATCGCCGCTCTGGTGCGCCTCCTCCATGAGCGGCTTGAGCCGGACCATGATCGACATCCACCCCCGGAACTCGCGCGTCCCCGGCGGGCCCGGCGTGAAGACCGGAAACTGCAGGGCCAGGCCGTGGTCCGAGGGAAAGCGCGCGAGCGGCAGGGGAGCCGCGACCCGGGCGCTGGCCGTGTCCCGCGAGGCGTCGAGGGTGGCGCGATTGACCGGATTCGCGCCGGCGTTGAGGCCGACGACGGCGCCGCCAGGCCGGGCGGCCTCGAAGAGCCGGATCAGGTACGAGTCGCCCGACCCGCTCGCCTGCTGGACCTCGACGAGCGCGCCTGCGCGGCGCCGCGCCTCGACCCACGCGGGCAGCGCGTCACGCGGGACGGGCTCGATGAAGGCGAGCGAGACGAACGCCGGGTCCCGGCGCGGGAAGTCGAGCTGCTCGACGTACCGGTGGAACTCGTCGGGCGCGACGTCCTGGCTCCCCGCGAGGAAGCCCGCCGCGGACCGCGCGACGTCCTCGTAGTCGCGGATGCGGGTCGCCATTCCATTCGAGAGGGCGTGCGCCGCGCGCTCGAGGCGCTCGGCGGCGCGAGCCTCGAGGCTCCGCCGCGCCGTGAGCCACAGGAAGAGAGTCGCCGCGAGACACAAGCCGAGCACGACCCAAGGCCCGACGCGCAGGGTCGAGGACCACGGGGAGGGCCGTCGGGGGGGGTTTTCTATGAGTGGAATTCTACGCGTTCACCTCGCGCCCGAGACCGTGAGAACCGCGCCCGCCGAGTAGGCGTTGAACTCGGGCGCGTACATCGACTGGGCGGTCGCGGGCCCCACCCGGAACGTCCCGGCCATGTTCGCGCGGAGCCGGTACTTGAACGTGTACTCCCCGACGGGCAGGCGCTCGAAGAAGAAGTTCGTCGCCGAGTCGCGCGTCTCCTCGTACCACGCGATCCCGAGGTCCCACTTCCACCTCGACAGGACGTTCTCGGGCTCGAGCCCCGCGGCGCGCGGGTCGCGCAGGTGGACGTACTCGGCGTCGTGCTTCGTCCGGAGCGCGATCTGGACCTCGATCTCGTCTCCGGGCCGGATCGCGGCGCCCTCGGCGAGCGGTGTCAGCGTGAAGGCCTGTCCCTGGTTCTCGCGCCGAAAGTACTTCCGCGAGACATGGAAGAAGTCCCCGCGGTCCTCGGCGGGGAGCTTCTCGGTCGAGAAGTGCCACGCGGCCGACGCGAAGAGGAAGCCCTTCCCTTCCTTCTCGACGACGACGGTCGACGTCGTCCTGGGATCGACCCTCTCGCCCGGGATCACGATCCGGTTGTTCTTGCCCGTGTACTTCTCCGGATCGAACGTGAAGGCGACTTTCTGCGTCCCGACCGTCACGGTCGCGTCCTCGGGGACGCCGAGCGCCCCCTCCTTCTTCAAGTAGTGGACGAGCGAGTAGATGACCTCCGCCGTCGCGCGCGTCGACTTCCACTGGTTCAGCTTCTTGTTCAGGAGCAGCCACTGGACGAGGCCGTCCTTCTTCGGGTTCGCCGGGTCCAGCTCGAGAAGCGTGCGCAGCGCGAAGGCATGCGTCTCGATCGTGTCGTTGTACCAGAGCCACGAGCGGTCCTCGGGCGCCCAGAACGTGCCCTGCTCCTCGTTCGACTTCGCCGAGTCCATGACCGAGTCCCAGACGAGATGCGCGTCCGCGGGCCGCCCCATGCGCTCGAGCGTGAGGGCGAGATAGCCCTTGAGATACGGGGAGTGCGCCTTCCAGTGGCGGAACGAGAACGCGAGCATCTCCTTCCGCTCGGCGTCCGTGAAGACGCCTCCGCTCCACGAGACGTCGGGATACGCCGAGAGGACGTAGTTCAGGAACGTGATGAACTCCCAGCAGCCGTCCTTCGCCATGCACGCGCGCCAGTCGCTTTTCCAGTGCTGCGCGACGTATCCCCACGCGCGCGTCGTGACGTCCTTCGGGACGTCCACGCCGAACTCGAGGGCCTTCGCGAATCCGTGGAGGATGTAGAGCGTCATGTACGGCGACGGCGGGCCGCCCGGGAACCACGGGAACGCCCCGATCGACGTCTGCGCCTTGCGCAGGCGCGCGAGCGACGACTCGCGGTTCGCGAGCGCGACGCGCGGGTCGAGGACGTCGATCGAGTCGACGTCGGTGCGGCCGCCCTTCGCCGTCACGAGCCACGGCGTCTCCTCGAGAGCCATCTTGCGGTTCGGGTCGGTCGCGTCCCACGACTCGAGCGGCGTCGTTCTCTTCGCCATCTCGGCCGCCATCCTCGCGACGGCCGGGTAGTCCTTGTAGACGCTCGAGACGATGCCCGTCGAGAGGAAGCGGTTCAGCGTCTGCTCCGTGCACTCGTACGGGTAGTTCACGAGGTAGGGCAGCGCCTGGAGCACGGTGTAGAAGAGCTGTGCGTCGACGGTGACGACCATCTGCTCGTTCACGAGGGTCGGGTCGTCGTTTTTCGCGAGATCGTCGAAGCGGAGCGTCTTCTTGTCCCTGTTCTTCAGCGTGACGAAGCGCGACTGGACGAGGTGCATCCGGCCCGGGAGGACCGGCAGCGGACGCACCTCGCCATCGGAAAGGTCTCCCGCGGTCGCGACCGCCTTGAACGCGACCGTCGTCAGGCCCTTCGGCGCCGTCACGGGGAACGTGAGGTTCGTGCCGCCGCCCGCGGGCGCCGTAAACGGCTTCGACGCGCCCCCGGCGAGGCCGAACGCGTGGAGAAGGCTCTTCCCCGTCGCGGGGTCGGTGATCTCGAACGCGAGCGTGCCGCTCAACGGCCTCTCGGACGCGTTGTTCACGACGACCTTGATCTCCGCCCTGTCGCCCTCGCGCAGGAAGCGCGGGACGTACGGGCGGACCATGAGGTCCTTCACGGTCTTCGTCTCGGCGTCGACGGACCCGCCGCGCAGGTCCTTCGTGACCGCGTGGACGAAGACCCGCCACGACGTCACCGAGTCCGGCACGGTGAACTCGATCGAGGCCGAGCCGTCCGCGGACGTCAGGAGATGCGGCTGCCAGAACGCGGTCTCGGAGAAATTGCTGCGGAGGACGGCGGCGGAGTCGTCGCCGGTGATGCCTGCCTTGTCCGATTCGTTTTCTTTCTTCTTAGAAAGAGAATCGAGAGACCTTTCGTCGCGGGCGCCGTCCTCGCGTCCGCCCTCGAGTTTCCCCTCGGCGACCGTTTCCGTCCGCACGGCCGCCGATTTCATCGCCATCGGCGCCGACGCCGGCAGCACCTGGTTGTAGACGCCACCCATCCCGCCACGCCTGCCCGGGCCGCCGATCCCGTATCCGCTCTCGAACTTCAGGCGATCCGGGTAGAGGTACGGCGGCGACGGAGGCGGCGGGAAGCCGCTCGACGCGAGCCAGAGCTGCGGTGCCTGGCCGAGCGTCGCGCGAAGGGCGATCGGCGTCGCTCGGTTCGGGAGGAGAGCGAGAGGGCTCGGGGGGTGGTGGGCCACGAACGCGTCGAGGCTCCGGTCGTACATGTACGCGAGGAGCTCGGCCGTCTCCCTGAGCGGGTGCCCGGGCGCCTTCCCCTTCACGGTGACGCGCCAGGTCTCCGTCTGCCCGGGGCGTAGACGGTCGCGAAACGTCGCGAAGGACACCTTCAACTCGCGGTCGTCCCACGGCACGAAGACGCTCTGCGTCTGCCTCAGGAACTGGTGGTCGCGGACGGCGGTCAGCGTGAAGCCGAGGCCGCCCCGGTCCTCCTCGGTGATCGTCCGCTCGACCACGACCGGGTCGGCTCCGGCCCGCAGGATGCGGCGTTCGATCGGCCGGCCCGCACGCGTGACGTCGAGGAACATCGTCTGCTCGCGGAGACCGGATTCGACGAGGAGCCGCGCGACGCCGCCGACCGGGACGGACGACGACTCGGCCAGGAGGACGAGCGGCAGCGCGGGCGACGACTTCCCGCCCGCGACGAGGAAATCCTGCGCCGTCTCGTACCTTGCGCCGAAGTCGTCGAGGGTGGAGTACCGCAGGCGGTACGCGCCGGCCGGCAGGGCGGGCAGGTCGAGCTCTGCCTCGCCCTTCGCGCCGTGCGTCAGCATCCCGGAGCCCTCCTCCGCGCCGTCCTTCCACGTGCGCAGCCACTCGTCGACGGAGTAGTCCGCCGACCAGCGCGGGCGAAGGAGGTCGCCGGGGGTCGTCACGTCCAGCCCGCTCCCTTTGCCCTTCGCGGCGCGCGGCGCGCCCGAGGGATCGGAGATTTCGGATTTCTTAGAAGGTAATTCGGACGGGAGCAGTGTCTTGTCGGGGGGGAGGAGGCGGAGCAGCCGCCACGTTCCCTTCCCAGGCCGGGGCGCACCGTCGAGATCGGTCCGGACGATCTTCGCGGCGCCCTCTCCCCTCTTTCCTTCCAGGAAAAAATTCTCTTCTCTTTCTATCCTCGCTTTCACGCTCACGAACCCGAGCCGGAACGACCGCTCCGCAGAGCGCGTCTCGCCGCCCTCGTCCGTGACGTCCGCCGAGAGACGGTAGCGGAACGTGAGCTCATGGCTCCCGCGCTCGTCCGCCTTCGGCGTGAACGTGACGGAGAACTTTCCGTCGGCGCCGAGCGCCGCGTTCCCCGTCGCGACGGTCTCGGCGCCCGCGGGCCGCCCGCCGCCGAGCCAGCCCCACCACCACCACCACGGGTACTCGGTCTCGCGCGTGACGCGCCACGCGACGCTCCCGTTCGTGACGGGAAGGCCGAAGTAGTAGCGCGCCTCGCCGTGGAACGTGGCGGGCCGGTTCAGAAGGAGGGCCTCCTTCGATTCCGGGAGCGTCGCCTCGAACGTGGGTCGCTTGTATTCCTCGACGCGGATCGAGGCGGCCCCGCCCCAGTCGCAGCGCACGCGCCACGCACCGAGGGCCCGCCCCGCCGGAAGCGTGAACTCCCCGGCCGCGGAGCCGTACGCGTTCGTCGTGACGGCTTTCGACTCGACGGACTGTCCGTTCGCGTCCAGGAGCGTCATCGAGACGGTGGCCGCGGGCGCGACGTGAAATCGTGCCTCGTCGGCGCGGCCGCGGAAGACGATCGCCTTCCAGAGCACCTTCTGGAGCGGCCGGTAGATGCTTCGGTCCGTGTACACGAGCGCGGAGGCGCTCTCGCCGGGCCGCCCGCGCGTCCACATCGAGAGGGATGCGGCGTCCAGCGCGACGTCGTCCCCACGCCTCGCGAAGAGGAAGAGCGGCTTGCCGCTGCGCTCGGGCGTCGGCTCGAACGTCACGAGGCCGTCCCGTGAGGCGGTCGCCTCGGCGATCCGGCGGTGGCCCTTCTGCCAGTCGTAGAGATACAGGGACACCCGGGTCCCCGACGCCGGGCGGCCCGTCGTGCCCGTGAGCGCGCGCGCCTCGACGGCGTTCGTGTCCGTCTGGCGGACCGCGAGGACGAGGTCCGTCTCGATCATGCCGGCCGCGTGGAGCGGGCCGTTGTCGGGCGCGAACCCGGGATCCGCCGACGCGACGAGGATGTGAAGGCCGCGCCCGAGCGCGGGCGGCGTCACGAACGTGCGGTGCGACCTGTAGTCCGGCGTCGGCGCGAGGGCCGCCTCGAACGTCGCGGACGGCGCCTCCCGCGCGACGAGCTCGTCGAGCTCCTTGCCCTGCGGGAGGAGGTTGTAGTCCCGCGCCCGGCCGAGGCGGGACTCGAGGTCGACCGCGTACGCGCGGAAGTAGAGGGTCGCGAGGTTCCGGTGCGTGACTTCGATCGAGCGGCGACCCGCGCCGTCCGATGCCATCGCGGCCATCGACCAGTCGGGCGACTCGATCTGCCCGACGATGGACCGGGCCTTCTCCGCACCGAGCGATTTCGGGTACGCGCGGATCGCCTCGAGGGCGAGCGCGCGCGCGCGCACGAGGTTCCCGGGCTTGTCCTCCTGCCGGACGAAGTCCGCGAGCTGGGCCTTCGCCATGGAGAACCAGGGGACGAGGGCGTACGCGGGCAGGCGCGTCGCGAGGTCCTTGCGGATCGCGGCGCGGTCCCCGGCGTCCGTCAGGGCCGCGTCGAAGCGCCGGAGCCTTTCGAGGCGCGCCTCGAGCGCGGCCTCCTTCTCATCGGCGGCGGCGTGCCAGGCCTCGAGGTCGTCGAGGACGGCGCCGAGCTTCACGAGCGGATGGACGGCCGGATCGTCGAGCCTCACGAGCCTCGACGCGGCCGGATCGCCGGCGACGAGCGCCTTCGCGTCGAGGGAGAAGACGCCGTTCGACTGCTCGGGCCGCCAGCCCGACGTGTCGGCGAGAAGCGCCGCGAAGAGATACGACGCGGCGTCGCGGAGCGTGCCGCGGATCTCTTTCGGGTAGTTGTTCGGCTCGACGAAGTCCGCGATCGCGTTCACCCGAACGCGCCCGAGCGCCTCGCGGTCCTTCCACACGTCGACGTAGGCGCGGACGGCCTCGGCCTGGATCTGATCGCGCGTCCAGGCCTTCAGGTCGACGGGTCCCGTCGACTCGACCTTCTCGCGCTGGCCGATCTCCCACCCGTAGGCCTGCGCATACGTCACGAGCGACTGCGCGTAGAAGAGGCGCAGCGTCGTGCGGGGCAGCAGAGCCTGCGGCCAGGGCTGGTCCTTCAGGAAGCGAACGGCGGTCTCGTAGCCGTGGAGCGCCGTCCGGAGCTGAACCTCGCGGACGAGCCCCTTCGCTTCGTTCGCCTCGTCGCCCGCGGCGCGCGCCGCCTCGCGGATCTTTCCGGCCATCGCGGCCGCCTCCTCGAACTTCTGCTCGGAGACGAGCCGGTCGACCTCCTTCCATCCGGCGAGCCCGCTCACGCGGACTCCGGCGAACGTGAGCGCGACGCGTGCGGTCGCGGCGGCGAAGAGGGTTGCGGCGGCGAAGAGGGCGACCCGGCGTGCATGGCTCATGACGTCTCCCGCGAGTCTATGACCCCGGAACCGGCCGGAGGTTCCCGGTCAGCGGCTCAGCCGGAACGCGGCGACGGCCTCGAGCCGGCGGTCGGGTCGGGCCGCGAGCACCCTCTTGGCGACCCGCCGGACGAGGCCGGCCCAGTCCGGCGTGCGGCCGGAGCGCGAGGCGCGCGCGAGGAGGGCCGTCCAGTCCTCCGGACGGATGCCGCGCGTCTCGACGCGCCGCGAGACGATCAGGTCGGCCCACCCGGGCTGCTCGCGCCCGTCGAGCGACGCCGCGACGAACTCGACGGCCGCCCCGTGCCGGAGCGCGAAGAGAAGGCCCGCCGACGAGACGCCGGCCTTGTCGAGCGAGAGGAGGGCGACGCGCCCGCGCGGCCCGTCCTCGAGCTCGCGGAAGATCCCCTCGACGAGCGCGTGGCCCGACGCGAAGAAATCGAGGTCCTCCTTCTCCACGGCCTCCGCCCGGTCGAACGTCCCGAGCCAGCGCGACCCGCCCCCGACGCCGGGCAGATGCTCGACGAGCGCGTCGGAGCCGAACTCGAGGTACCACGTCCGCCGGCCGGCGCGCTCCGCCGTCTCGAACCCGAAGAGATCGGCCGCCTCGAGGACGAAGCGCTCCGTTCGGGCGTCGAGGTCCGCCGGGACGCGCGAGAGAATCCCCGGGGCCTTCTCCGGCGAGAAGCCGTCGCGGTGGAGATGGTGGTACACGGCCTTCTCTCGCGCCTCGGCGGCGCGCGCGACGTCCGCGGCGAGCTCCTCGACCGGGAGCGGCTGGCCGAGGCGCCTCGCGCGCGCGACCCGCGCCTCGACCTCCGAGAGCGAGCGCTCGAGGCCGCCGAGCGGCGAGGTGAACAGGCCGATCCGCTCGAAGAGCGTGACGATCTCGCGGCCGAAGCCCTCCGGCGGCCGGAAGTAGACGATCTCGACGGGAAGGGTCCGGTTGATCCGGTCCAGGCGCCCGATCCGCTGCTCGACGGCGGCCGGATCGGCCGGCAGGTCGAACAGGACGAGCCGCCGGCAGAACTCGAAGTTCCGTCCCTCGCCGCCGGCCTCCGTCGAGACGAGGATCGAGGGGCCGTCCGCGCGCCGGAACTCCGCGACCTCGACGTCGCCACGCTCGGGCGTGAGCTCCTCGTGGAAGATCGCGACGCGCTTGCGCGTCGCAGACTCGAGTCTCGCCTTCAGGGCGGAGAGCGTCGCGCGCTCGTGGACGAAGACGAGCGTCTTCGCCTGGCCCTCCGCGCGCCAGGCGGCGTCCCGCGCGGCGATCCACGCGACGCGCGGATCGTCCGCGTCCGCCGCCTCGTCGCCCGTGAGACCTTCAGCCGCCGGGGAGCGCGCGAGGTCGACGGGGACCGGGACCCGGGGCTGGAGCCCGCCGATGTCGACGCGCCGCGTCGCGCTCGTGCATGGCGGAAGCCGCGCATCGCGCCGAAGAGAGGCAAGGAACGCCTCTTCGCTCGTGTACGCGTCGGGGCGAAGCAGCTCGAGGAGACGGAAGAACGTGTGCGGGTCCGACTCGAGCGGCGTCGCCGAAAGGAGGAGAACGTGCCGGGCCGCGCGCGCCAGCGGAGCGACCGCGAGGTAGGCGTCGCTTCCCGCGTCGCCGCGCGCGCGCTCGAGGCGGTGAGCTTCGTCCACGACGAGGAGGTCGAATCCCGCGGCCTCCGCCTTCCGCGCGAGGCCGGGCTCCCCCGTGAGGTCCTCGAGCGCGACGATGGCGCGGCGGTGCGCCTCGAACGGGTTGAACCCCTCGCCGTGTTCCTTTGCGACGTCGTCGCGGCGCCTGCGATCGAGGAGGACGAACGTCTGGTGGAACTTGCGGTAGAGCTCGCCGAGCCACTGGACCGTGAGCGTCGCGGGCGCGACGACGAGGGCACGGTCGGCCCGATCCGTGCGCAGGAGGCGCGAGAGGATGAGGCAGGCCTCGATCGTCTTTCCGAGCCCGACCTCGTCGGCGAGGAGCCACCGAACGGGGTCGCTCGCCGTCGCGCGCTCGGCGACGTGGAGCTGGTGCGGAAAGATCGAGATTCGCCCGCCAAGGAAAGACCCGAGACCGCGCGCTTGCCTCACCTCCGAGAGCAGGAGGCCGTCGAGGCGGTTCCGGAACGCCGCCGCCCGGTCGGTCTGGAGGGCCCCGAGCCTGTCGATCGGGTCGTCCGGCGGAGCGAGAGGCCACAGGAGCGCGGTCGCGACGACGCGCCCGTCCGCGAGGCGGGCGCGATCGCCCGCGACGTCGTCGACGACGACCTCCCCCTCCTCGCCCTCGAGCCGCGCCTTCTGGCCCGCGCGGACGGGCATGGGCCGGAGGGCGCTGTCGTCGGCGGCGAGCGTCAGGCGCGTGTCCGCTGCCGGGAAGTAGACGACGATCCGCCGCCCCTCGACCTGCTCGACGCGGCCCGGCCCGAGATCGGGGTTGAACCTGTGGAAGAGCTTGTCGTGGTCGCGGAAGGCCGACACGGGGGCGTCCATGGTGCCGCTTGGAGCCGGTTCGGGCAAGTGCCGTCGTAAAATGGAGGACGATGCGCAGAGACGCGAATGCGCGCGACCTGGCCTCGGAGGCCGCGAAGTTCTTTCGGGGAACGCCCGAGAGCCGGCTGGCGGAAGCTCTTCGAGTGGACCCCCTCGCGCTCGAACTGTTCCTCGCCGGACTTCCCGAGGGGACGAGCCGCGAGGCGGCAGCACATCGTGCCCGTCTCCTCACGCACGCCGGCCGGCGCGTCTCTCGCGTGATGGAACAGCCGCGAGGATGACGCTCCTCGGGAGAACGGTTCGTCATCTCGCGGCGGCTTCCTCCCCCACGGCGTTGATCGGAGGAGTGGCCCTCGCCGTCCACGGCATCACGAGATACACCGAGGACGCCGACCTACTCAGCGCGGACGATCGCGTCCTCTCGGACACGTTCTGGGAGATTCTCAGAATGCAGGGAGTTCACGTCGAGGTCAGACGGGGTGATTTCGATGACCCGCTTCGGGGAGTGGTCCGCCTCACGGCAGAGGGAGAAAGGCCCGTGGACGTCGTCGTCGGCCGGGCCGCGTGGCACGAGCAGGTCCTGGCCCGCCGCCGGACCCTTCACGTCGCCGGAGAGGACCTGCCGGTCGTGGATCCCGCGGACCTCGTCCTCCTGAAGCTGGAGGCCGGCGGCCCGCAAGACCTCCTCGACGTCAGGCTCCTGCTCGCCGGGCCCGAAGGTGCGGCCATCCGGACCGACGTCGAGACCCGAGTCGCCGCGCTTTCCGTCCCTCTCAGGAAATCCTGGCTGGCGCTCCCTCCCAGTCAGCCGAGCGCCTGAGCGAGGTCCTCGATCAGGTCGTCCGGATGCTCGAGGCCGACGGAGACGCGCAGGAGGTCCGGCGCCGTCGTCGAGCCTTCCCCCTCGCTCGTCGCGCGGTGCTCGAGGAGGCTCTCGACGCAGCCGAGCGACGTCGCCCTGACGAAGAGCTTCGCCTTCCCGGCCGTCGCGAGAGCGGCCTCGCGCCCGCCCTTCACGTGGAAGGAGAGCATCCCGCCGAAGCCGGACATCTGGCGCGCCGCGACGGCGTGCCCGGGGTGCGAGGCGAGGCCCGGGTAGTTCACGCCCAAAACGCGCGGGTGCGCCTCGAGCGCGCGGGCGACCGCGAGCGCGTTCGCGCTGTGGGCCCGCATCCTCACGGCGAGCGAGCGCAGCCCGCGCAGGACGAGCCACGCGTTGAACGGCGCGAGGACCGCCCCGAGGAGGTGCCGCACGTGGGCGACCCGCGCGAAGAGGTCGTCCTCTTTCCGGAAGACGAGCGCGCCGCCCTGCACGTCGCTGTGGCCGCCGAAGTACTTCGTCGCCGAGTGGAGCGCGACGTCGGCGCCGAGGTCGAGCGGGCGCTGGAGCGCGGGCGTCGCGAACGTGTTGTCCACGAGCGTGAGCGCCCCCGCGGCCTTCGCGAGCGCGGCGATCCCCGCGAGATCCGCGACCTTCAGGAGGGGGTTCGAGGGCGACTCGACGAGGACGAGCTTCGTTCCGGGCGTCACCGCCCTCGCGACGGCGGCGAGGTCGTCCATCGGGCAGAACGTCGCCGTCAGTCCCCAGGCCGGGAAGAACTCCTGTCCCACGGCCCGCCAGCCGTAGTACGCGTCGTCCGGGAGGACGACGTGCGCGCCGCGCGGCAGGGCCTGGAAAACGGCCACGCCCGCCGCCATGCCCGAGCCGAGAACGAGGGCGGCTTCCCCGCCCTCGAGCGGCGCGAGCGCCTCCTCGAGGAGCGTCTGCATGGGGTTCGACTCGCGGATGTACGCGTATCCCGCGACCGGGGCTCCCGTCTCGCCGCGCTCGAACGTCGTCGACAGGTAGATCGGCGGAGCGACGGAGCCCGTCTCCGTCTCGGGGCGCCGTCCGGCGTGGACGGCCAGCGTCTCGAACCTCATGGTCCCTCCGCGGAGGTGTGGCACCATGCGCCGCGTGACTCGGCCGCTCGCCTCCGCTCTTCTCCTCGCCACTCTGAGCGCGATGCCCCTCGGCGCGCAAGAGCCGGCCCCGGCCAAGCCGGACGTCGGACAGGGGCTCCAGCGGGAGCGCGCGCGTCTCGCGAACTACCAGTGGCGCCTGAAGACCGAGATGAAGGTGGACGGCGCCGTCCGGCTTTCCAAGGTGGAGGACGTCCACCTCGGGCCGGACGGGGGCCTCGTCAAGAAGATCGTCCGGTTCGACAAGGCCCCGGAGCCGACGCCGTTCGCCGAGAACGACCCCCGCCGGCGCGTGTACGCGCCGCTCCCGGGCTCGGAGGAGGAGCGCCTCTCCGAGATCGCGCAGGACCTCATGCAGTATTACCTGCGGCTCTCGCCCGAGCGCGTCGCCGAATGGGCCAAGCGCGCCGAGATCCTGCCGAGCGACGCCGACCATCCGGGCCTCGTGCGCATGCACGGCCGGGGCCTCGGGCGCCCTCTGGACGACGCGGTTCTCTACCTCGACCCGAAGACGCAGAACGCCACGCTCATCGAGGTCAAGACGACCGTCGATCCCCGCATTCTCGACCTCGCGTTCATCCGCGCCACGTTCGAGGAGCTCTCCCCGGCCCGCCCGGACGCGACGCCGGTCTGGATCCCGAAGCGGGTGTTCCTGAACATGAACCGCGGCCGCCGCGCCGTCGCCCTCGAGATGGAGACGAGCGACTGGAGGACGTGGCCGTAGGGGTCCGGTCAGAGCTTCGGGACCCCTTCCGGATGGTTCCGCAGGAAAACCGTCGCCCCCACCAGCAGCAGCAGCGCCCCGTTCCCGGCGAGCACCCACGGGGCCGGCATGACCCCGACGAGGAAGCCCGCGGCCAGGTTGCCGAGGGGCATCGCGCCGCGGAACGCGAGCGAGTAGACGCTCACGACGCGCCCCCGCATCGCGTCGTCCACGTTCGTCTGGACGAGCGTCATGAACATCGCGAACACGATCATGAGAGCCGCGCCCGCGAGGAACAGGAGCGGGTACGAGATCCACTTCGTCCGCGACAGGGAGAAGCCGATCATGAGCGCGCCGAACGCCATCTGCATCGCGACGGCGAACGCGCCGCGGCGCTTCACGTGCGAGAACCACGCGGCCACGATCGCCCCGCAGACGGCCCCGAGGCCGAAGACGGCGAGAAACGTCGCGAAGACCTTCACGTCGCCCCTGAAGACGCTCTTCGCGAAGACGGGCAGGAACGTCAGGAGCGGGAACGCGCAGAAGCTTCCGACGAACGAGAGCGCGATGAGCCCGCGGAGCGCGCGGTCGGAGTGCGCGGCCGCGAGGCCCGCCTTCAGGTTGTCGAGGACGCTCCCGCTCGCGAGGCCGGTCGGGGCGCCCCGCCGAAGAAAGGAGAGGGCGACGATGACCGCGAAGAAGGAGACGCCGTTCAGCCCGAAGCACGCGGCGGCGCCGAGTGTCGCGAACGCGGCACCCGCGAGGACCGGGCCGATCACGCGGGCGAGGTTGAACTGGATCGAGTTCAGGGCGACGGCGTTCGGGAGGTCCTCCCGGTCGACGAGCGTCGGGACGAGCGCCTGGTACGCGGGGCCGCCGAAGGACATCGCGACGCCCACGACGAAGGAAAGGACGAGAATGATCCACACCTCGATCCGGTGCGCGTAGACGAGGTACGCGAGCAGGAACGCCGACGAGAGCTGGACGACCTGGGAGAGCAGGAGAATCCGCCGGCGGTCCATGCGGTCGGCGAGGACGCCGCCGACGAGCGAGAACACGAGGAACGGCGCCTGCTGGAGGCCCTCGGCCCAGGCGAGGTACTGCGGGTTTCCCGAGATCGTGAGCAGGAGCCAGCTCTGCGCGACCGTCTGCATCCACGTCCCGCAGCTCGACGTGAAGGAGCCCGCCCACAGAAGGCTGAAGTCACGGTACGTGAATGCCTTGAAGACCTTCGTGAGCCTGTCGCGCACCGCGCGGACGATACCTCAGCGAATGAGTCTCCGGGGGGCGGACGGCGGCGTCAGGACTCCGGGCCCGTCTCGGGCTTCGGCGCGCGCTTCTTGAACGCCCACGCCATCGCGACGCCGAGCAGGTACAGCGCGCACATCGGGAGAGCGAACGCGCACTGCGTCGGGATGTCGGGCGTCGGCGTGATGAGCGCCGCGATGATGAAGATGACGAGCACGGCGTAGCGGAACTTCGCGAGGAGCCACTTCTCCGTCACGACACCCATGCGCGCGAGGAAGAAGATGAGGATCGGCGTCTCGAAGACGAGACCCATCCCGAGCAGGATCTTCGACGTGATGTCGAGGTAGTCGTCGATCTTGAGGACGGGCATGAAGTCCGCGCCGGTCGAGACGAGGAATTTCGCGACCATCGGGAACCCGACCGCGTAGCCGAAGTAACCGCCGCCCACGAAGAAAAGGACGGACAGGATCACGAACGGCCACACCCAGCGGCGCTCGTGGCGGTAGAGGCCCGGCGCGACGAAGAGCCAGATCTGGTACAGGATCACGGGGCTCGCCACGAACACGCCCGCGAGGAGGGCGATGTTGATGTAGAGCATGAACGGCTCCGTGAGCTGCGTGTACGCGAGCTTCGTCCCGGGCGGAAGCGCGGACAGGACGGGCTTCGCGAGCCAGTTGAAGATCGGCTTCGCCTGCCACCAGCACAGGAGGAACCCGCCGGCGACGGCGAAGGCGGACCAGAACAGTCGCTTGCGGAGGTCCTCGAGGTGCTCGAGGAACGACATCCGCGGAAGCTCCTCCTCCGGGTCGCCACCGACGCGCCGCGACAGGTCGGTCACGGCGCGGGGGTCTTCGTCGTCTCGGACGGGCGTGCGACCGTGCCTTCGGCGGGCGAGAGGACGGGCGCGGACGTCTGCGGGGCCTCGGACGCCGCGGTCTCGGCCTTCGCCGCGCCGGTGTGCGGCGGATCGTCGAGCTTGACCTCGAGCCCCGAGGAGGCCTTCTCCATCTCGTCTTCGATCGTGCGCTTGAGGTCGTTCGACGCGCGCTTGAACTCGCCGAGCGCCTTGCCGACCTGCTTTCCGATCTCCGGGAGCTTCTTCGGGCCGAACAGGAGCAGCGCCAGAACCAGGATCATCATCAGTTCCGGCATGCCGAGATTGCCCATCCCGCCCCCTCCTCTGGAGCGCCGATGCTCCGCTCGGCCCCGGGCGAAGTCAAGGCGCCGCGCTTTGCCTGCGTGTTAGTCTCATCGGGTCCGGGAGGGCCTTTCCACGTGACAGAAATCCCCGCTCCGCCTCGCTCGCGCGCCCTCCGGCGCGCCCTGGCCGCCGCCGCCTTCCTCCTCGCCGTGACGGTGGGCGGAGGCATCGTGGGAGGCCGTCTCGCGGCCGTCTCGGACGCCACGAACCCGGGCTTCAAGGAGTACTCCGAGATCCTCGCGACCGCCCGCGCGTGGTACGCGGACGACGTCCCGGCGAACAAGCTCGTCTACGCGTCGATTCACGGGATGCTCGGCACGCTGGACCCGCACACGAACTTCCTCGAACCCGAGGAGTACTCCTCGATGGTCGAAAAGCAGCGCGGGTCGTTCTACGGCCTCGGCATCATCATCAGCAAGCGCAACGGGAAGATCACGGTCATCACGCCCGTCGAGGGCTCCCCGGCGGACCGCCTCGGGATCCGCGCCGGCGACGTCATCGACCGGGTCGAGGGACAGCCGATCGACGACCTCCCCGTCGACGCCGTCGTCAAGAAGCTCAAGGGGCCGAAGGGCACGAAGGTCCATATCTCGATCCTGAGACCAGGCCTGGACGAGCCGCTCCAGATGACCGTGACGCGCGCCGAGATCCCGACGAACTCTGTCTCGTACGCCTTCATGGTCGAGCCCGGGGTCGGATACCTTCGTCTGAAGGACTTCACGCACACGTCCGCGCCGGAGATCGCCGATAACTGGAGCAGGCTCGAGAAGCAGGGCATGAAGGAGCTCGTCCTCGACCTGAGGGGCAACCCGGGCGGCCTCCTCGACCAGGCGATCGCCGTGTCGGACTTCTTTCTGTCGCGGAACGAGAAGGTCGTCGTGACCCGCGGCCGCGGCGGCGCCCAGGAGCAGAGCTTCGCGGCTCCGGGAAAGAACAGCCACGCGCGGATTCCGGTCGTCGTGCTCGTGAACAAGGGCTCGGCCTCGGCGTCGGAGATCGTCGCGGGAGCGCTCCAGGACCACGACCGCGCCGTCATCGTCGGCCAGACGACGTGGGGCAAGGGCCTCGTCCAGTCCGTCTACAACCTCTCGGACGGCGCGGGCCTCGCGCTCACGTCCGCGAAGTACTACACGCCGTCGGGCCGCTGCATCCAGCGCGACTACAAGGACGTCCTCGAGTACCTCTCGCCCGAGGACGAGGAGGGCGGCGACGCCGAGGAAACAGGCCCGGCCCGAGACGCCGCGTCGTCCCAGAGGAAAGAGGCGTTCCGGACGGACGCCGGCCGCACCGTTTACGGCGGCGGCGGCATCACGCCGGACGTTTTCGTGAAGGCACCCTCGCTCTCGCGTTTCGCGACGACGCTGTACGCGCGCGGCCTCTTCTTCGAGTTCGCGGTCGACTATCTCGCCCATCACGCCGCGATCCCGCGTGACTTCCAGGTCACGGACGCCCTGAAGGACGACTTCTTCAAGTTCGTCGACGGCAAGCAGGACCTCGCCCTCGACAAGGGCGCCAGGGCGCTCTACGCCGAGGAGAAGGACCCGGTCGTCGTCGACCGCGCGCTGCGCGAGGAGATCCTGACCGCGAAGTTCGGGCGCGAGGCCGGCTACAGGGCCAGCCTCGAGAACGACGTCCAGCTCAAGAAGGCCCTCACGCTCTTCCCGGAGGCCGAGAAGCTCGCGATGGCCCACGAGCAGATGCAGCTCGCGAAGAAGTCCGACCTGAAGGGCCCGCTGAAACCGTAACCGCGGGCCCTCAGCTCCTCTTCCGCCTCCGCCGGGGACTCCCCCTCCCCTCCGCGCCGGCCGCGGGGGCGGTGCGGACCGCTCCGGCGGGACGGATCGCGGCCCACCAGAGGAGAAACGGGGCGGCGAAGCACCCGGCGAGCCGCCAGAAGTGAGTCGCGGTGCCCCAGAAATTGCGCGCGAACGCCCCGTAGTTCGCGGCGCTCCAGGCCCCGAGCTGCGTCGCGTAGAACGACTCGACGGCGGCGACGAGCGCCGCGACGTGCAGCGCGAAGAGGACGGCGCACGAGACGGCGAGGCCGCGCACGGCCCGGTCCCGGAACAGGCCCGGCGTCGCGCCGGCGAGGGCCGCGAGCAGGATCACGTCGAACGTGAGGTCGTCGGCCGGCAGGGCGGGCCGGTCGGAAGTGGACGGGAAGTCGGCCCGGTCGATCACGACGCGGCGTCCGTCGGCGTAGAGCCGCGTCGCGGGCGGCCGCTCGAGGAGACGGACGACGGGCTCGGCGAGACCGGCGAGCACCCGGTCGTACGCGGGTGTCGCGATCCACCAGAGCGCGAGCCCGACCGCGAATCCCGCGAGGGCCCTAAGGACGGGCTTCAGCGCCCGCTCCGGTACGGAGCCTTCGGCCCCACGCGAGGAAGATCCCGACCGCGAGGAGGATGAGGAGCGTCTGCCAGATCGCCGCGTGGAACAGCTCGAAAACGTCGCGGCGGTGTGCCCCGAGCCAGAAGAGCGACACGATCCGCACGAGGTTCACGCCCTGGATCACGAGGAGACCCGCCGCGACTCCGGCGGCGCGCGCCTTCGGCGGCGCCGGGAACGCGACCATCGCCGCGAGGAGAAGAAGCGTCGCCTCGATCCCGTTGCACCCGTTCTTCACGTCCACGGCGAAGAGCGCCGAGCGGATGACCGTGCCTTGCGTGACGACGTTCTCCCCGAGCGCCCTGAGGATCGAGGCCGACACCCTCACGAGAAGGGCCGTGAACGGGACGACGACGGCGTCGTTCACCGGGCGAACCGCGACGAGCGCGTAGAAGCCCAGCAGGTAAAGGACAAACCGGATCAGGAACCTCTTCTGGGCGGGCTGCATCTGGAGGAACCGGAGGATAGGGGATTTTGCTTCGGAGCGCGCCTGTCGGCGCGCCCGGGGCTCGCGCCTTCGGCGCACGGGGGGCGCGCGCGAAGCGCGCGCCCCGGAGCGGGCGCTTTGCGCCCGCGGGATTTGGGATTTTCTTAGAAGGTGCCCGTGCCGCGGTGAGGCCGTGTCCAAATGAAAAGGCCCGGCAGCCGCCGGGCCCTTCCCCTCTTACTTTCTAGGAAATCTTCTCTTCTTCTCTTCCGTCCCGGTCAGCGCACGAGCGTGTTGTTGTCCACGATGAAGCGGCGCGTGCCCGCGGAGCGGACGTTGTCGCGCGCGTCCGTGACCTCGATGAGGAGGTCGTGCTCCGAGTTCGAGATCTTCGTCGTGTCGAGGTAGAAGCGGAAGCGCGCGTTCGCGCGCTGCGGGTAGAAGGGATACGCGAGCGCGACGTCCGGGCTCGCATAGCCGTAGTCGGCGTAGTCCACGCCCGTCACGGCGTCCACCTGCGCGACGCCGTCGATCAGGATCCGGACCTTCCTGACGACGTCGAGGTCGAGGGCCCATCCGATGACCGGGTAGACGCCGGAGATGAACTTGTAGTTCGTCGGGTCGTCGATGTACCCGAGCGGCGGCGGGTCGAGCTGGCCCGACGCGCACTCCATCTCGAGCGGGATCTCCTTGAGCAGGACGTTCGTGTTCTTCTTGTCGACCGCCGAGACCTGGAGGATGTGCGCGCCCTCCTTGAAGCCCTTCTGGGTGATGAGGTAGCCGACGTCCACGAAGAACTGGAACCCGACGTTCGGGGCCTGCGCGAACCCGGGATAGAGGACCTCGATGTCGGGGCGGTAGTAGCCGTAGCAGTCGATGAGCGCGTTCGAGAGCAGGAACTCGCGATGGCAGTTCACGCGCGAGTTCTTGATCGGCACGCCGTCCAGCGCGAGCCGCACTTCCGAGACGCCGCCCGTGTTCTCGAGCGAGGCCTCGAGCGCCCATCCATTGACGAACATGAGGAGGCGCGGGTCGATGATGTCGCCCGGGCTCCCGGACGGCCCGCCCGGCGAGACCGGGAAGCAGTTGCCGAACCAGTTCGCGTTCAGGAGCGGAAACTCGACCTCGCCGATCGGCCCGAGGTTCGGCGCGTTGTTGAAGACCTGGACGCGCGCCGAGCCGAGGAAGCCCTGCTGGCCCTGGTCGTCGACGGCGCGTGCGGTCACCGTGTGGACGCCGTTCGTGTAGCGCGTCGAGTCGATGTTCAGGACGAACCCCGAGACGATCGCCGACGGGTTGTCCGGGAAGTTCGCGGCGACGTCGGCGCGGTAGATGCCCGTGACGGCCTGGCGCTCGAGGAGCCCGTCGACGACGACGTCGACGTGGTCGACCTTGCGGTCGTCCAGCGCCCACCCGGCGACCGTGAGGACGCCGTTCGCGGCCACGGAGCTGTTCGGCTGCGGGAAGTCCATGTTGCCGAACGGGGACTGGTTCGCGGCGTTGTCGACCTTGATCGCCTTCGGCGTCAGGAAGTACGTGCAGCCGTTCACGTCCGTGATCTGGACGTAGATCGTGTGCGACCCGTTCGAGAAGCTCGACGCCTTGAACGACGCCCGCCAGCCGGGGTACTGCCCGGGCGTGCCGGCGTACTGGGGGAAGGCCTGGAGGATGTCGGGGCGCGGGAGGTTGATGTTCGCGCCGCCGGCCGTCGTGACGCGGTTCGCGTCGTCGGTGCCGTCCACGAAGACATCGACGTTGGACACCAGGTTCCCGTCGAGCGCGTAGCCCTGGACGTTCACGTACCCGGAAACGGTCGCACCGTCGTCCGGAACGTCCACGGAGCCCAGCGTTTGCGTGGGACACGCGAGGGCGTGTCGCCCGTCCGCGAGCCGGGCGGACGCCGGGGGCGCCGCGAGAACGACCGCAGCCGCCACGGCCGCCGGGAGAAGCAGGGCCTTCCGAATCATCACGAGCCTCCGTGCGTCGAGAGAACCTACCAAGGGAACGCTCGGACACCGACGCGAATAGAGAGATTGACGCGTATTGAGTCTAACGGGCCCGAAAGGCTCTGTCAAATGAGCCATTTACGCGAGGCTACGCGAAGGTGGCTCCGTGGGCGAGCACGCGGACGTGCGCGACTGCGCTCTTGCCCACGGCGCTCGCGTTGTAGCCGCCCTCGAGGAGCGACACGAGCCGACCGCCCGCAAATGTCTCGGCGACCTCCTCGAGCGCGCGCGACATCCAGGCGAAGCCCTCGGTCGTGACGCGCACGCCCCCGAGCGGGTCCGCCTCGTGGGCGTCGAAGCCGGCCGACACGAGGACGAACTCGGGCTTGAACCGCTCGGCGAGCGCCTCGAGGGCCGCCGAGAACCCGCCGGCGTACGCGCCGTCCCCGGCGCCCGCCTTCTGCGGGACGTTCACCGTGGCGCCGCGGCCCATTCCGGCGCCCGCCTCGTCCGCGGCGCCCGTCCCCGGGTAGAAAGGGAAGCGGTGGACCGAGAGATAGGCCACACGCCCGTCCTCCCAGAAGATCTCCTGCGTGCCGTTGCCGTGGTGGACGTCGAAGTCGGCGACGAGAACGCGCGTCGCGCCCCAGTGCTCGACGAGGTCGCGCGCTGCGACCGCGATCGTGTTGAAGAAGCAGAAACCCATCGCCCGGGCCCTCAGGGCGTGGTGGCCCGGGGGCCGCGACGCGACGAAGACGGCGTGGGAGCGATTCTCGAGCACCGCGTCGACGGCGGCGAGGACGAGCCCTGTCGCGCGGTACGCTGCCGAGAAGGTCGCGGCCGAGATCGGGTTGTCCGGCGAATCGAAGAGCGAGAACGCGCCGTCTTCGGCCTCGGGCGCCGCGCCGCACGCCGCCTTCAGGCGCGCGACGTACCCCGGCTCGTGGACCCTCTCGAGGGCCGCGAGCGTGCGTTCGGGATCGGGGGGGCAGAGCACCGGGAACCCTTCCGCACGCAGCGCGTTGACGGCGGCCTCGAGCCGGTGCGGGGTGTCCGGGTGGTACGGACCCGTGTCGTGCGCGAGGAAGACGGGATCGTAGAAGACCGGGACGTCGCGCACGACACGAGCCTACCGCAGGCGTGGGCTACCATCGCCCGGTGAGCCCCTCCGCAGCGAGCCGGAAGATCCTCCGTGTCGGGGTCTCGATCGCGCTCGCCGCCGTCCTTCTCGTCCTCTTCCTGAGGACGCTCGACTTCGCGGCGGTGGGGCGCGCGATCCGCGCGGCCCACGTGGGCTGGCTCGTCCTCGCGACGGCCTGCGGCCTGACGGCGACGCCCCTGTTCCGTTCGTGGCGCTGGGGGTTCCTTCTCCGCCGGGCGGGCCGGCCGACCTTCCGCGAGCTGAACTCCGCGACGTCGATCGGCTTCGCCGCCTCGACGCTCCTGCCGGCGCGCGCGGGCGAGATCGTCCGCCCGGTCGCGCTCTCGAAGTCCGCCGGCTTGCCCATGGCCCCGTGCTTCGCGTCCATCGCGCTCGAGCGCCTCCTCGACCTCGTGACGTGCGTCCTTCTCTTCGTCGTCTACGCGCTCGGGTGGGCGCCCGAGATGGCGGGCGACGCGGCCGGCCGGTTCGTGCTCCTCCGGCGGTCGGCCGTGGTCGTCGGCGCCGGGACGCTCGCCGGCCTCGTGCTTCTCGCGTTCCTCGCCGCGAAGCCCGAGCGCACGGACCGCTTCGTCAAGCCCGTCCTCCGACCCCTGCCGGAGAAGCTCGCCGCGCGGATCGAGGCGATCCTCCTCTCGTTCCTGGACGGGCTCGGCTCCCTCGGAACCGTGCGGGACGTCGCCGTCGTGACGGCGTCGTCCCTCTTTCTCTGGCTCCTCATCTCCGTCCAGATCCACGCGACGCTCCGGGCGTTCGACATCGCGTTCCCCTTCCCCGTCGCGTTCTTCGTCCTGACGTGGGCGATCCTCGGGCTCTTCATCCCGACTCCCGGCGGCGTCGGCGGGTACCACACGGCGGTCGCGTATGCCCTGACGGGCTTCTACGGCGTCGGCAAGGACACGGCAGGCGCGTTCGCGCTCGTGTCACACGCTCTGTCGTTCGTCCCGGTCACGCTCCTCGGCCTCGTCTTCCTCCTCGCGGGCGGGTTCAGCCTCAAGACGCTGCGCGAGGAAGGCGAGAAGGAAGAGGCCGTCGAGACGCGCGCCGCCGCGGAGAAGCTCGCGGGTCAGTGAACCGAGAGGTCGCCGAGCGGGTAATCCGCGCCCCAGACCGCGGGGAACGTCTCGAGCATCTCGACGCCGAGGCGGAAGAAACCGTCGCTCGCGAGGCCACCGTGCCAGACGACGCGGCAGTGGCAGAAGACCCGGGTTCTCACGTTCTCGAGCTCGAAGATGTCTCCCATCGGGACGTTGCGGTGGGCGCCCACGAGCGCCCCGTGTGCGTTCACGACGAAGGTCGTCCCCTTGAACCTCTCGCCCTCGTGACGCAGGGCGATCGGGATCCGCACGCCGCTTCGCGGACTCCGTCTCAACTCGACTCGCGGGGCGGAATCGGCCAACGGGTCTCCTTGGGTCTCGACTTCCCCGGAATTGTAGGGCGCCGGTGCCCAAAAACCAAACTCTCGCTCGGTTTCGCCGTGCCGGGGAGACGCCGTGGGGCTAAATTCGGGGGCATGAGTACTGTTGCTCCGGCTCTCTCGCTCCACGGCGCCGCCCGCTTCGCGTTCTGGGACTGGTGGATCGATCGGAAGACGCGCTGGGTGCGCGACGACGTCCGCCAGCTCGACGAGGGGGTGTTCCGCGCCCTCGCCGCGGGAACGGGCCTGCCCCCGATCCACCAGCGGTCGACGTTCTCGTTCCGCGACGTGAAGGACGGCGCCGACCGCTTCCTCGGGACGTCGAAGGGGGGCGAGAGGCCCTACGCGCGCATCTACACACGCCTCGGCAACCCGACGTCCGAGTACCTCGAGCGCGTCCTCTTCCGCCTCGAGGCGCAGCACGTCATCGAGAAGGCCCTCGCGGCCGACGAGCTGGAGCCGACGATCGGCTGTCTCATCTTCGCCTCGGGCATGGGCGCGATCGCGACGCTCCTCCTGTCCCTCGTGAGGACCGGCGACGCGGTCCTCGCGGGCAACATCTACGGCTGCACGGACAGCTTCCTCAGAAACCTGTCGAAGTTCGGCGTCGAGGCCGTCTTCTGCGACACGGGCGACGTGCAGGACGTCGCGCGGGCGCTCGAGCGGCACCCGAACGTCGCGGCCGTGTTCCTCGAGTCGCCCGAGAACCCGACGCTCCGGATCTGCGACATCGAGGCGGTGTCGCGCCTGACGGAGGCGCGCGGGATCCCGCTCGTCGTCGACAACACGTTCTGCTCGCCGTACCTCCAGCAGCCATTCCGGCTCGGCGCGGACTTCATCGTCCACTCCCTCACGAAATTCGTCAACGGGCACTCGACCTCGGTCGGTGGCGCGCTCCTCGGACCGTTCCGCTTCATGAAAAACGACCTCTTCCCCTGGTACAAGGATCTCGGCGCGACCCCCTCGCCCTTCGACTCGTGGCTGAACGCGATGACGGTCCAGTCCCTCGCCGTCCGCCAGAAGGCGCAGAGCGACAGCGCGGCGACGATCGCCGTCTTCCTGAGGACGCACCCGAGCATCGCGCACGTGACCTACCCGGGCTTTCACGACTTCCCGCAGAAGGACATCGTGGACAAGCAGATGCGCGACGGCGGCTCCCTCATCGCCTTCGAGGTGAAGGGCGGCGCGGCCGCTGGCGAAAGGCTCATGAACTACCTTGCCCGCAAGGACGTCCCGATGGAGCTCGCCGTGAGCCTCGGCTCGGCGATCACGTACGTCGAGCAGCCCGCCACGATGACGCACGCCGTCGTCCCGGAGGCCGACCGGCTCGCCCGCGGGATCACGCCCGGCCTCATCCGCATGAGCGTGGGCCTCGAGGGCCCGGAGGTTCTCATGCACCACCTCGACGTCGGACTGTCTCTCCCGTGACCAATTCGCGCCGGGATATGACGTGCGTCAGGTCCAGGCCTTGATGCACGTGCATGGGAGACGCGACACTCGGGCGTGAGACAGGATCTGCCGGTGAGCGCCGTCCCGAGGGAGTATCTCGACGTCCTCCTGACCACTCCCCGCCTCCGCCGCGAGCAGCGGACGATCGAGGCGATGCTCCACATCTGGTGTGACGCGCAGCCGCTGCACATGCGCGCCGACGAGGGCGACCTGTGCGCGGGTTGCGCCGGGCTGTTCGAATACGCGAGCTACCGGCTCGCGCGGTGCCCGTACGGCGAAGAGAAGCCCACCTGCAAGAAATGCCCGATCCACTGCTACTCGCGGGAGAAGCGCGAGCAGATGAGAGAGGTCATGCTTTTCGCGGGGCCGCGCATGCTCCTCTCCCATCCGATCCTCGCGGTCCGGCACCTCCTCGACGAGAAGAAGGCGGCGCCGCACCTGAAGAAAAAGCCGAAACCCCTCGGAGCGGACTAGGAGGCCCGCGCCCATGCAGATCGAGCTGACGGTCCACGAGTGCGACTACCTCAAGCACCTGCTCGACACGGCGCGCAAGTCGCTCCTCCACGAGCTCCATCACACGCACGGGCTCGAGTTCAAGGACGCCCTGAGGCTCCAGCTCGACCTGAACGATAAGCTCGTGCGGAAGATCGAACCGGTCCCCGTCGCCGCCCTGTAGGGACGCGGCCGGAGGGAACCCCTACGCGCCCGGCGTGAACCGGGCGCCCACTGAGCGTCAGCCGGACTTCCGTTCCTCGGCGGGTTCCTTCTCGAGACGCTCCTGGCAGTCCTTGCAGATGAACGCGTTCAGCCGCGCGAGGAACTTCCACTCGTCGGACTTGTCCGCCTCGCAGAAGTAGCACCGGCGCCGCGGTCGCGTCACCGCCGTCTCGTCGAAGGGCTGGGGATCGTCCGGAGACGTCATCTCAACGTGAGTTTGAGCCATTTCACGGTGCGGCTCAAGTGAACGCTGGATCGAGGCTTGCGGCACAAATGCCGCTCATGTCGGGCGACGCCTCCTTCGCTCGACTCGGCGCATCTTCTCGACGGCTTCCGCAAGGACTGCGCGGAGAGACGACATCCGCCCGATGACCCGTCCTTTCGCAGCCTCACTTTCACGAGCACATGGTTGCCCCCGAGGACCCGCATGACCGCGCTCGCGACTGAAAGCCGCTTGAAGAGGGTCGCGCCGCCGATCTCGTTCGCCGGATAGCTGTCGCTCGACGCGTCGTAGTACAGCAGAAGGCGTCGAGAGAACGCCGAGACGATCACGTACCGAATCGGATCCCTTGAATCCTTGATGCGGCGGGCGATTTCCCTGGGCCAGGCCGTGGACATCGGAGGAACGTTGTCCTCGGCTTCGGGCTCGCTTCGTTTGCGCTTCTTGAATTCATTGAAATCGGCCTGGAGCGTTTTCTCGGTGATCCCCTGAGCATCCAGCTGGCGGCCCGTCCTCGCCGATACATCAAGGTACCGCTCGCGCCGGGCTGCCAGCCTCTGTTCGATCCGCATTTCATTCAAGCGGGACTTGACCCTGTCCCGGAGCCGGGCGTCGGCCGCGATTTCGCCCTCAATGTGCTGCATGAAGCTCGTCTTCGTCCGTGACTTCACGTTTGCGTACCCGTCCTCGAGAGGTCCCACCCCTGAGATTTCGAACTGCTCGCGTAGCCAGGATCAATAACCCCGCCCGAGGCCTTTCGGCTGATCAGATGGGGAGGAAGTCGATGATTCGAACTATATCGAAAAAAGACCCACCGAACCCATCAGAGGCGAACGTCCACGCGATGGACGGCGAGCGCGCGGATGTGATCGCAGGGCGCAGCGCAGCGCGGCGAGCGTGAGCGCGGGCGCCTTCTGCTCGATCGCCGGCGATGTCGTGCGCGTGAGCGAGGCCTCGACGACGGTCTCGAGGAGCGTCAATGCCAGCTTTGATTTCGGCTTCGAAAGCCGCGCCCAGGCCTGCCTCGTCTTCGTAGTATTTCAGCGCATCCAGGTAGTCGGCTTCGGCCGGAATATCGAAAACATACTTACGAGGAGAGGAGGGCTCGTCCACGCGCGAAGACCTTCTCGCCCGGGATTCCTTCGATCTTTCCTTCGCGCTGGGCGCGGATTCGCCTGTCGACCTCTTCGTCCCACAGCCGCATGGCTTCAGCCTCCGACAGCTCCTCGAGGCTCTGGAGAAGCCGGTGCGCGAGTTCGGCCCGCTTCTTGAGGTCGAGCTTGAGGGCCGCGGCGACGATTCCCTCGGTGGTCATCACCAGCATTCTGTCCCTCGGTATCGCCTTCCTCGGGCGGCCTGAGCCTTGCCCCCGGGGGGCGCGTCGTGGATCTTCTTGCGCTTGTCGATCGTGACCTGCACGTAGAGCTGTCGATCGCTTCGACGGGCACCCGCCGAAGAGCGCGACCCCTTACCCGCCCCCGGCCCCGGCGGGGCTCCGGCGCGCGGGGCGTTCGTGCCGGGCGCTCGGCAGCGCGCGTTCCAGGCGTGGCCCCAATTTCCCCTTCCCGTCACGCGCGCTGCATCCTTTCGCTGGCCGATAAACGCGTTTATCGGCCCCGGCTCTGCTCTTGTGCGCGTGCGCTTCGCGCACGCGGGCCACCCCGCGCGCCTCCGGGGCTTCGCCCTTTCACATAACCCAAGGCTATGTAATCCCGCCGGGGCCGGGGGCTCTCGTCATCTCTCGCCCACGCGTCTCGGCTTCGTTCACGGTCCGCGTCTCGATCTTCCGTGCGCGCTTCGCGCGAGCTTCTAAAGGCGTGGCACTGCGCGTGCTCTGGCGAGCGCGAGCACTTGCGGGCCTCACGCTCTCGTGTCCTCAGCCCTCGCGCTCGCGCACGCTCGCGCCACGCCCCGAGATATTCTCAGAGCCGAGGCACCCCGGCTTGATTCGAATTCTCGTGCTCACGATTGCCCTCGCCTTCACGACCCGGTTCCTGGTCCATGTCTTAGGGCTCGCACCGTGGTCCTATTACGCCCTGCTGATCGTCCTCGCTTTCGTCCTTTACGTGCTGAATTCAGTCCTGATCAAGCGTTACATCGCCCTTCGCACACCCGAGTTCGCCTCGACGGAAGAGGCTTGGTCCGGCGTTCAGAAATGGGAGCTGACTGCGGGTACCGGTGTCGTACCTCGTTGGGTCTCCTTGATCGGCCTTTCGTCCTTCGCAGCTGTCAACGCTCACGAAAAGGGACCCACCTTTCGATCATGAGAAAAGGACCCACCCTGGTTAGGTTCTCCCCGGGGGTAAGGGGGTCGAGGGGGGAAGGGGGATTTTCTTTTTTCCGGGGCGCTCAGCGCGAGCGCGTGTCACCTCCTTCGGTCGAGACAACCGCAGTCGAGCCGGCCTGACGCTTCTCCTTGAGCCTGTAGCTCTCGCCGCGGATGTTGAGGACGGTGGAGCGGTGAAGCAGGCGGTCGAGGGCGGCTGAGGCCAGGACCGGATCGCCGGCGAAGACCTCGCCCCAGTCGGCGAAGGCCTTGTTGGAGGTCAGGACGATGGGCTGGTTTCTCTCGTAGCGCTCGCAAATGACCTGGAAAAGGAGACTCGCCTGAGAGGGGTCGAGCGACAGGTAGCCCACCTCGTCGATGACGAGCAGCTTGGGGCGGATGAGGTTGTGAAGCTCGCGCCGGAGGCGGTTTTCCGAAAGGGCTTTGGCGAGACGACGGGCCATCTCGATGGCCGTGGTGAAGTAAACGCGGTGCCCGGCCTCGGCCGTGGCCACGGCCAGGGCGATGGCCAGATGGGTCTTGCCGACTCCCGGCGGCCCGAGCAGGACGAGGTTGCGGCCGTCCGAGAGCAGCCTGAGCGTGAAGAGCTCGTCGACCAGCCTCGAGTCGATGGATGGCTGCGAGGAGAAGTCGAAGTCCTCGATCCTCTTGAGATAGGGAAACCGGGCAAACTGCAGGTTGAGCTTGACGGACCTCTCGTGCCGAAACCGCAGCTCGCCCTCGAGCAGGTATCCGAGAAAGTGGCTGTAGGACCAGGCTTCGGCCGCGGCCCTTTGAGCAGCCTGGTCGAGCTGGGACAGGGCCGTCGAAAGGCCGAGCTTCTCGAGCGAGGCTCCGGCTTTTTCTTCGTAGGCGGCGCTCATCGAGAGACTTCCTCGTACGAGACCAGGGGGCGCTCGGTGACGGCCTCGTCGAACGTCAGGCGCCAGCTCGGGCAGGGTGGCCGCCTCCTCTCGAGCAGCTCGCGCGTCATCCGCCACATCGCGGCCACGTGCTCGCGGTCGGCCACGATCGCGCCCCGGCTCTCAGCCTCTTGGTGCTCGGCGACGATGGCATCCTGAAGCCGGATGACGACGCGCCGGTCAGCGGCTCCGACGCTGAGCCTGCGGCCGCAGTGCTCGGGAGGGACCGAGTAGCGGCTACCCTCGTAGCTGACGAAGCCCTCGCGGTCGGCCTTGCGAAGGACCGGCTGAGCGAGCCGGTAGGGCGAGAAGCTGACGAAGGGCTGGAGCTTCTCATTCGACAGCCGATCACAGGGCTTCTCACCGGTCGTGCCGTGCGGCCGGGCGTTGACCTTTTCCAGCCAGAGACGGGCCTGATTTTCCAGATCGGAAAGGTCGCTGAAGCTGCGTCCCCGAAGGAAGCCCTCCTTGACGAACCGTACCGCCCTCTCGACCTTGCCCTTGGTCCTCGGCCGGCGCACGCGGCAGGTCTTGACGGAAAACCCGTAGTGGCGCGCGAAGTCCAGAAGCAGCGGATTGAGCCCCAGAGGCAGCCGCACCTGCTTCATGTTGTCGAACAGCACCTCTGCGGGCACTCCTCCGAAGTAGGCGAAGGCCCGCTGCATGACAACGAGCATCACCGAAAGCCTCATGGACGTCGTGAATTCCACGAAGCGCATCCTCGAGAAGCCCAGGACCATCACGAACGCGTAGACGCTCACGAGGGGCCCGTCGGGCGAAGGAAAGCGGCCCGCGTACGCCCAGTCGGCTTGTGCCTGGTGTCCCGGCGCCGTCTCGAAGCGCACCGTGGCGCCCTTCGGGCCGTACCGGCTCCGCCGCAGCTCGGCCACGTACCGCCTCACCGTGATCTCGGAGCCCAGGTAGCCCAGCTCGGCCACCTCCTCGTGGAGCCGCGCCGCCGACAGCTCGTACTCGAACCACCTCTCACGGATGAGGTCCTGGAAAGGCTCCAGGCCCGATGCCCGCCGTCGCCTGATCTGGCCCGGCGGCGCCGAGGACCTCAGCACCTTGCGCACCGCCTTGCGGCTACGGCCCGTCCGCCGCGCGATCTCCCGTATCGAGATGCCCTGCTCATGAAGGGCTCGGATGTCCATCCATTCCTCCAGCCTGACCATCGCCGCCTCCGGCCTTCCAGCCTCTCAGGCGCCGCCGGTCTTCGGGAATGGGTGGGTCCCTTTCTCGTGATCGTTAGTGGGTCACTTTCTCATGAGCGCTCACACCCGTCATGCACACGGCAGGGGCATCAGCGGTCGATACCGTGTCGCCCGCCTGGCTTACTCAAGCGCGAGGTCGCCGTGAGAACGTGAGAATCGCTTCACGTCGCATTCTCCCATCCATTGAGGTCGCGCCATCCCCCGGCGGCGGAAGATAGCGGTGATTGTTCGCGAGATCCCGAAACCGTTGGCTCGTTACATGCAGACCCGCCATAGCTCCGAGCCGCACCACTAAATCAGCCGTCGGCAAATATGTGCCGCGAATTGTGTTCTCCCCTACCACAAACATCGCCTGCCCGCGTGGCGCCAGGACCCGGGTGACCTCGACGATAGCGCGGTTTGTATCTTCGATGTAGCGGCGGAGAATGCCATGTAGCCGCGCCGGCAAGGCCGGTCTAAGGCGGAGGCGGCTTAGCATCTCGTCGGCGGCTGCATTCGCTTCCCCGCGGACTTCCGCGCCAATGCTGCGACTTCTAATCTCTCGAAGAGAGCCCACGGAGTATCCCATCCAAACGAGTGAGAACTTGCTACAGCGAAGATAGTCGATTGCATTGAGGTACGGTGGGGATGTAAACACCAGGTCGACGGAGCGGTCCGCGAGGGGGAGCATTCGTGCGTCACCGAGGCTAACGCTCGCCCGCGGCCCACGGAACCGATCGCCGCGCTTTACACAGCCCGCGATCACGCGTTCTACGGCGTCCAAGAACAGGTTGAGGGGTCTTTGAGGTGCACGGTCGAACACGCGGTGTGGCCGGCTATGCGCCAAGTCCAGCGCCAGAGAAACGCCAGAATGCTTTGCAATAATCTGCCTCGAGAAGGCACACCATAGCGTCTCTCTGGTGACACCCGCCGACATCTCGCCTATCGCTTTCGATAGCCCGGCGAGTTGCCGGCGCACGTAACCGTCGAACCAGAACCGTATGAATGCCCGCGTTTCTTCATCCGCCCCTATCGGGAATGCCTCGCAGCTACGAAGGCCCGCAGCGAAGCGCTCGGCCCGCTTGAGAACCCGGGCCGCCTCTAGCCGCACCGCGTTCACGTCAACCGTTTGGGTCCAGACCCGCGAAATCAGTACCGCCAAGGGGTCGACGTCAAACCCTATGCATCGATGCCCGTTCGCCCTCCCAATCGCCAGCGTAGTCCCTGACCCAGCCATCGGGTCGAGTACTACCGAAGACTGTTTGAGGCCGGCTAGGGCCTCTAAAGCGACGCCTGCCGCCATCCGTGCCGGAAACGGATGCACGGTGTTGCGGCCGAGTACATCGCGAAGGCTGGAGGCGCTTGCCCTCATCCCGTTGACGTCCCGTTTTCTTGTCGAGCACCTGTTGGAGGAAGCCTTGGACCCCTCGGGACGTTGCCCGGGGCAGCTCGCCGAGCGCTCCGCTAACTCTATACATCGAGTTACGGCTTCTGCTGACCCGCAACCAGGCTGCGCCTCCTTCGCCGATCTGCGCGACAGAGGTCAGGTCGTCCAATGACAGGCCCACGACTCCGTCTTCTCCGCAGACCAGAAACACCCACACCGGATCGAATGTTCGACGAAGGTCCGAAAGCTCGGCGAGGTGTTCGGGCATGTATGTGAAATGCCAGGGTGATAAACGTTTCGAAGAATGCTTTATCTGGAAGGCACCTTGATCGAAACAGAAGGCATCAACGCGCCCTGATAAGTCGGCTATCCCAAAGGCCGCTCGTCCGCGATGGGCGACCAAGAGCTGGCGGAGAACGGCTCCGTGGTATCGATCGAGCTCGGGGATCACGGGCGCATGTTCCTCACGAACTGGATAGAGCCCTCGAACTTGTAGAACAGGCGTCCCTTTCCTACGTCGTTCGAGAATACCTTAATGTGATGAACCGCATTCGGGAACCGACCCTTTTCCAGCTGAGTCGTCCCCATGAAGCCGCGACGGCGCTCAATGCGAGTCTTATCTAGGCCTGCCCTCTTTATAGCCGGAGATCGATGACGACGCATGAATCGCTATAGCCCGCTCGGGGTCGGGTGAGGTCCGAACCATGAACTCCCTGAGATAGTCTGGAAACACTGTGCTCCCAAAGGCCGCAGCCAGCTCTGTGAGCTTCTGAACCACGCCGGTAGCTGACGCCGCGATCATGTCGTAGCGACCATCGAAGTCGAACAGATGAAACGCCATTTCGCCACGGTCGACGTCGACGGTCGAGCGATCAATGCTCGAAGAAGCCGCCGCCGCAATCCTCTGGTCCGTTAACCATACAGGCGATCCCAGCTCGCGCTGGATTGCGGACAATGCCAGCCGGTGAAACACGAAACACCGATGCCAGTCTGCATATAGATGATCAGGAATCGTTAGTTCAAAATGAGGCAGATAGCCACCGCGAGAGCCAAACATCCGAGCGCGTTGGATATACGTATCTTGTTGCATGCGGTGCTTTACGTCGCGAGTAAAGAACATGGCGAGCAGGTTTTCAAACGTCACCCCCGGGACACGATGTTGCCGCCGATGATGATCGTAAATAGGGCGGATGGATTCGTTGCCGACAAGCCGTTCTGAATGAAATCCCGATCGCTGTTCAGAACAAAAATTGCGTACCGCGAAATGTTGTCGAGCACGTAACTGGTTAGCCTTATCTGCGAGTTCCGCCCCGTATCTGGAAGACGCCGCCTCCCATATCTCTTTTGCATATCGATCGAACTGAAGTCCCCCTCGACTGATCAAGGACGCGACCGTTCGATCGAAGACGTACCAGTCCGCCCTGTGATCGACTCTCTTGCCGCTAGTGTGGATCAGCATCGAGTAGTTTTGCTCGACCTCGCTGGGCCTAGTATTCAGATAAGCGACGCTCACGAGAAATCCAAAAAACGCCGTTCGTGCATAACGAGGAGCGTCGTAATTCTGGGGAAGAAGCGTTAGCCGATATGGCCTAGCACCGTTCGTGACCTCAAGTGGAAAGAACGTGTCCTGGCCGGTATACAGCGCATGAGTCGGGAAGTTCACCAGAGAGAGCTATCGTTCTCGAACGTATTGTTCAGATCCAGCCTAGCCGGAGTGGCAGTAACGCCAATATAGTCGCCGCGAGTTCCTAGGACTTGGGAGATTAGAGCGTTTATTCGAGTCTTTGTCCTCTGGTTGACCTTCGCGTTCGGAGACGCGTAATCGGCTTCGTCATCGATGACGACGACGTCGTCTAGACATCCAATCTTTTCCAGGAGCTTCTCCAAATCACGCGGGTTCTTCTTGCAGAAGATGACGTGCTGGCGGCCCCGAATGGGAACAGCGGGGTCCAGAATGTCAGTGAAGTTTTTTGCCGCAGGGGCAAGGCCCGATTTCTGGAAGCGGCCGAGATTCTGCCCAAGCAAATCGACGCTGTCATTTAGAAGGTGAAGAATGAACAACCGGCCCTCATCCAGCAGCCGGGCGGTCAAACAAATCATCATTTCCGTCTTGCCGCTTTGTGGCTCACCATAAATGACGAATGATGCGCGCCCCGACGAGCCCACATTCCTCAGCGCGCCCTCGACCGCGGTTTCGATGCAGCTGACTTCCTTTCCCTCCAGTGCCACGCGCTGGAGTTGCCGCTGATATTGACTGGGCGCCTGCCCTGAGTTCTGAACCGAGACGGGTCGAACGTGAAGGTGGGCATTGATCAGCTCCTCAGCCAGGGAAGTGTGTACCGGCCCCGCAGCGCGTGGTGCTGGCGCCCGAATCCACTAACGCCCAGCGTTGTTGTCGTCATGACGAAGATTCAGGACTCTGCGCGCTCATGCAGAGCCCAGGCAGGTCGCGTCTCGCAAGTTCGACGTACCGCCCCATCGCATTCGCCAGCCGCATCTGCCTCGGCGTCTTGCAGTCAGGCTCGAGCAGCCGCGGCGACGCGACGAGGATGCACGCGCAGCGCGCCCTCGACGTCGCGACGTTCAAGCGGTTGAGGTCGTAGAGGAACTCCATCCCTCGCGGCGCGTCTTCGGGCCGTGACGTGGCCATCGAGTAGATGACGACGGCGCCTTCCTGCCCCTGGAACCTGTCCACCGTGCCGACGCGGATGCCTTGCGAGTTCGAGCGCGTCCTGCAGGCGGTTGACCTGGGCGTTGAAGGGGGCGACGACGAGGATGTCGTCGGGCGTGACCTGCTTCGTCTCGCCCTTCTGGTTGGTCCAGCGGCTGCCCTTCTTCAGGAGCGTGTCGACGATGGCCTCGACGGCCTTCACTTCCTCGTCGGAGGAGTTCGTGTTGCCGTCGTGCTCGACGGGCACGAACCACAGCCCCGCGCCCTCGTAGGGCGGCGCGCCGGAGAGCTTCTGCTGCTCCTGCTCGGGGCGCGATTCGAGGCGGCCTTCGTAGAACAGCTCGGACGTGAAGGCGCAGATGGCGGGCGGGAGGCGCCACGTCTTGTCGAGGAAGATGCCGCGGTCGTTCGGCATGGTCTTGCTGCCGGCGAGGAGGTGCTCGAGGGCCGAGGCGTCGACGCCTTCGGGGTGGGTGCCGCGCTGCGGCTGCTCGAGCTGCTGCGGGTCGCCGAGGAGGACGACGCTTTTCGCGGCCTGGGCCATGGCGAGGACGTTGGCGAGGGAGGCCTGGCCGGCCTCGTCCACGAAGAGGACGTCGACGGCGCCGGCGTACTCGTCGCGCGACCACATCCAGGCCGTGCCGGCGCCGACCTGCGCGGAGCCGTCGTCGAGCGCGGCGAGGACGCCGGCGTTGTCGGTGACTTCGACGATGCCGGGGATGGGCGGGTCGGACTTCTCGGCGCCGGTCTTGATCTTCTGGACGCAGGGGACGGAGACCTTCATCTCGCGGGCGGCTTCGAGGACGTCGTCGAGGAGGTTGCGGATGACCTTGTGGCTGACGGCGGTGATGCCGACCTTCAGGCCCGCGTCGACGCAGGCGACGATCATCCGCGCGCCGGTGTAGGTCTTCCCCGCTCCGGGCGGGCCCTGGATGGCGAGGAGCGAGCGGTCGAGGGAGAGGACGGTGCGCTTGGCGAAGTCGACCGGGTCTTCGCCCTTCGTCGGCCCGAACGCGCCCTTCTTGAGGCGCGGGGGATTGCCGAGGAGGAGGTCGCGGGCGGCGGACTTCGGGGTGAAGCCGTTCTTCGCGATGTCGGCGGCGAGGCTCATGAGGGAGGCGACGATTTCCTTCGAGGAGATGTAGGAATGCACGAATGCCCACGAAGGGTGCTCGTCGGCCTTCTTCTGCGTTTTCTTGATGTCGACGGTGCGCTTCGTCGCGGTCGATGGCTTCGATATGCCCGAGGGTTCCTTCGTCGCTGGTCTTCAGCGTGTCGTCTTCGCGGGCGTCGATGTCCTGCGAAGGGAACGTGTATCGGTCGATCGGGCACTTCTTCGTCCCTCCGACCCTTTTCAGGAATCTCATTCCCGCGATCACCTTGCGCTCGTCGAGGAGGTCGTCTTCGTCGGTGAGGTCGCGCAGCCGGTAGAACTCCCACCACGTGACCTTGTCTTCGCGGCGGTGGAACTCGAGCATGTGGGCGAGGAGCCAGCGGGCGTGCTGCTCTTTCGTGCGCTCGGTCTTGTCGTCGGGGACGCCCTTCAGGAGCGCGTCCATCGCGTCCTGGACGTCCTTGCTGCGCTGCTCCTGCTCTTCGCTCTCGTCGCCGTCCTTGCGCGGCGGCCGGGGGATGTCGGGCCGCAGGGTTTCGAGCCAGTCGCGCAGGCGCAGGGCCGAGACGCAGTCTTCCTCGTTGTAGAGGGAGACGAGGCGTTTGACCTCGGGGGTGAGGACGGTGAGGTCGCCCGTCTGGAGAGAGAACTCGACGGCCCGGCGGGCGGCGCCCGCGTCGCGCAGGTCGGCCTCGCGCGTGAAGCCGTAGAACTCCTCGAGCTTCTTGATGGAGTAGGACTCGACGCTGGCCCTCAGGCCCTGCTTGACGACGGCCAGGAGGTCGACGAACAGCTCGGCGCGCAGCATGCGGTCGAGCTCGCGGGCGCGCGTGGCGTGCCGGCCCATGAGCCTCTTGAACGCGGTGGGCTCGTAGGGCGCGTAGTGGTAGACGTGGAGCCCCGGGTTGGCTTTCCAGAGCGCGGAGATTTCGTCGAGGATTTCTTCGAAGATGCGCTTCTCTCCTCGTCGTCCGGCGTCGACGGCCCACTTCGAGACGTGGCGCGTCTTGCCCGCGGGCCTCGAGGATCGGTCATCCCGAAGAGGTACTCGCGCGGGCCTTCGACGGCGAAGTGGTCGCCTTCGAGGTCGAGGAAGACGTCGCCGGGCGAGGGCTCGGGCAGGAGGGCGAGGCCGCGGCCGTCCTCGATGGGCAGCAGCTCGTGGATGGGCGCGTGGGCGCGGCGCCCCGCGAGCTGGATGCGGGCCTGGCCCTGCGCCTTCTCGAGCGACTCCTTCGAGCACTTGGCCGGCTTGAACGGGATGGGGAGGACGAGGTCGCCGAGGCGCTCGAGCGTCTTGACGTCGTTCGCCTCGAACTCGCGCCGGTTGAGGCGCGTGATGCCGGCGACGAGGGAGAGGTGGTCGTCGGCGTGGCGGCGGTTGTCGCAGGGCTTGCGCCAGCGGCAGACGTCGCAGTGGTCGACGGGCTCGGGGTAGTTGGCGGAAAGGAGGGCCGTGGTGTCGCTTGTCGGCCGCTTCCTCGAGGCGCCGCTTGACGAGGCGGTAGTAGGCGGCGAAGTCGGAGACGCGGTACTTCTCCGACGCGATGGGCGTGACGACGTGGAAGAACTCGGGCTGGACGCCCTGCACGGCGCCGAGGAGGTCGGAGTAGAAGCAGAGCTGGAGGATGGTGCGTGCCGCGGGTCTCGCGGGCGAGCTTCGTGTCGATGGCTTCGTAGGAGAAGGGGCCGAGGGAGCTGGGCTTGTCTGCGTGACTGGCGTGTCGATGCGGCGAAGCACGTCGGCGTAGCCGAACCAGCGGTCGTCGCCCAGGAACGCCTGCGAAATGGCCGGCTGGCCGGCCTTCATCGCCGCGAGGGTGTCTTCGCGGGCGTGGGGGTTCGTGATGCCGCCGATGTCGAGGACGTCGGAGCCCTCGGCCTTCAGACTTCTCGAGGAACTCTTCTTCGTGGGCGAAGCCACGGGCGATGAGGAGTTCGAGGAAGGGGTCCTTGAACTTCGGCGGCTTCGCGCGCTTGCCGAAGGCGACCTCGATGTCGAGGCCGGTGGAATGCCGGCAGGCGAGGAAGCGGCCGAGGTCGGTGGCGGCGAGGGTGAGGGAGCCTTCGACTACATGCATAAGCCAGCTTCGCCGCGCGATAGAATGAACACCGTAGAGGAGTCCACCGTGACGTTCGCCCGCATCACCGTCAATCCCGAGCAAATGGGCGGAGTCCCGGTCATTCGTGGCCTGCGGATCCCGGTTGCGACGGTCGTGGGGATGGTGGCCGACGGGATGACCACCGCCGAGATCCTCAAGGCGTTTCCGGATCTCGTCGAGGAGGACGTCCGCGAGGCTCTTCGATACGCGGCCGAGGCCGTTCGGGAGCGGGAGCTTCCGCTGTCGGTCGGTGCGTGAGATTTCTCGTCGACAACGCGCTCTCTCCCGTTGTTTCGGAGCTGCTGAACGCCGCTGGCCATGACGCGATTCATGTTCGCGACCTTGGGCTGGCGTCGGCACCGGACCCGGAAATCTTCCAGCTCGCGGCGGCTGAGCGCCGGGTCATCGTCTCCGCCGATACGGACTTCGGCACCTTGCTCGCCCTTCGAAACGCGAGCGCTCCATCCGTGATTCTCTTCAGGAGAGCTTCGCAACGCCGGCCCGAACGGCAGGCTGCGCTTCTCATCCTCAACCTGGGCGCTGTGTCGGATGAGCTCGACCGAGGTGCAATCGTCGTGATCGAAGAGGATCGGATCAGGGTGCGAATGCTGCCGACCGGAGGCGAGCCTTGATCCCGTCGCCGTCCGTGACCGCCGCCCGCTACCTCGCCGACTACCGGCTCGACGTGACGTTTGCCGACGGCACCACCAAGATGATCGACTTTTCGAAGTGGCTGGAAGGCCCGGTTTTCGAGCCTTTGAAGGATGTGACCTACTTCAGGAAGTTCATCGTCGACGGATGGACGGTGTCGTGGCCGAACGGAGCTGACGTCGCGCCCGAAGCCCTCTACGCCTCGCGCGATTCGCTCAGTGTCTAGAAAGAGACCTTCGCATCCGGATGAGCTTCGGAGCGGAGTCTTCGTCGAAGTGGCAGCGAACCGCGTCGCGCACGCGCTCCTGGAGCTCATCGAGGTCTTTCGCCTGCGTGAAGATCGCCGCCCCCACGGCCTTGGCTGTGTAGCCGCCTTCCGGCGCGTCCTCCACGAGGAAGATCACTTCGCTCATGACCTCGAATCGTAGGCCGGAACGCAGGCAGGGTCAAAGACGTCCCCTCGTCAGGCAGGTCCCTCGTGGCACCTCCGTACTCCTTCCTCATCTCCCGGATCTCTTCCCTCATCTCCCTCACCAGCTCCTTCGGCCCCATCGCCTTCCCAAATCTCCCCAGCGAAAGTACGAAGCGCACCTGGCATCGGTGACGAACACGGCGGGCCGCCGAGCACGACGTCACCGATGCGTAGTTCAACTTCAACGACCATTGACCGATTCGTCAGGTCACATACCTCCCGCTGGAACGGGCGTCGCAGAGCCGGCCACTGGTGCCGGGCCCGGGCTTGCGAGCGCCGAGGGAAGGTCGCGACGCAGTTCAGCACTAAAGTCCTTAGCAGCGCTTCCGAGAGACTGACTCAGCGCCTCGGCAAACTGCGGCCCGAACTTAGTGCTGTGGCTTTTGTAGGCCACCTTTCCTTCATACGTCTTATGGAGTAGCTCCTTGCCCCGGTACTTCACACTCACAGAGAAAGACACTGCCCCTTCGTACTTCGAATACATCTGGCAATAAACGGCGAGCACCTCACCGGTAACCACGGACGCTTCGGAGACTCCGGGCACCGAACGCGTTCTGGTCACCTTAAAGCCGGCCTTTTGAAGTTCATACGTCACCGCGTTCATTACCCAGTCGGCCACGTTGCTCTTGGTCTGCGCGTCGGCGGTGTGCATTCCGAATCCGTTGTGAATAGCCCCGACCGCGGCCTTCTCGGTGCGCTGATCCAAGAAATCAACCAGCACTATCGTGGACAGCGTGTCGGCAGGCGAAGAGGATGCCGATGAGGTGCTGTCGGCTTTCGGCGGGTAGGTGAGGGTGACGTCGCGGTTACCGAAGGCACACCCCGCGGAGGCAGATGCGAGCAAGAGAGTGGCGAGTAACGCTGTGGATTTCATGGGTTCCTTTCTTGGAAAAGACGATCGTCAGAAAGCGCCGGGCAACGTCTGCCCGTCCTTTTCGAAGTAGTTCTCCGCGAGTTAACCGCCGGCCGGTGCTTGGAGCGTTGCTCTCCGGCCGCTCAAGATGTCTGCCTCTTCTCGCTTTTCAGGGTCCGTTCTCGGGACCGGGCACCTTCCAACCGCGGGACGTATATCCGCGCGAGCTCCTCCGCTTCCTCCGCCATCTCCCCCACCAGCTCCTTCGGCCCCAGCGCCTTCCCGAACCTCCCCAGCGACAGCACGAAGCGCTTGGCTTCGATGAGGGAGCCGGCCGGGAGGTCGAGGACGACGTCGCCGTTCTTCAGGGTCTCGAGCTTCTGCGCGGGGTGCCAGCGCACCTCGGTGATCCAGGGGGCGATCTCCTTCGCGACCCGGACCTTGAAGCGGAAGGGCTTGCCGCCGACGTAGAGGCCGATGCCCGAATCGCCGAAGTGCTTGGCGGCGTCGAAGTCCTTCGGCGGGGTGAAGTGGAAGTTCGTGTTCTTCGCCTCTTTGATGCGGGCGAGGTAGAAGGTCTTCGTCTTGCCGTCCTCGGGGTCGCGCGCGGCGAGGAACCAGTCCCAGTTCATGTGGACGAGGACGAGCGGCTCGACGAGGCGGCGCGAGGAGTGGCCCGTGGGCTTCCTGTAGTCGATCTCGAGCTGCGTCTTCTCGCGCAGGGCGTTCGCCGTGGCGGCCCAGACTTCCTTCGCGATGGCGCGCACGGGCTGCGGGTGGACCCAGAGCTTGTCGACGAGCGACGACGGGTGGATCCGAACGGATTCGGGCAGCAGGCGAGCGATGCGGTCGAACGTGGCCTTGAGGTCCTTGAGGACGGGCGTGCCCTCGTAGATCTGGAAGACCTTCATGGCGACGCCGATGGCGAAGAGGTCGGCGCCGGAGACGTCGAGGAACGGGAAGCGCCAGTCCGGGTCCTCGTAGACGAAGGAGTGCTTCTTGCGGTCGAAGACGACGGGCGCCTCGAAGTCCGTGCGGATCTGGTCGACGAAGCGCTGGACGGTCTTGCCGGACGTCTCCCAGCGCACGGCGAGGGACTCGCACGTGACCGGGCGCCCCCGGCGCACGAGGTCGTCGAAGTCCAGGAGCCGCCGGAAGTAGGGCCGGTCGTTGAAGGGCATCGGCTGGTCGATCTGCTCGGCCGTGGATAGCAATTCCCCTTCCACCGCGTTTTCAGGGTCATCCGGACGTGGCGTGTCCGGGAAGTGTCGGTAAAGGTGCAAATGCATCAGTCGAAATTTGGCGTTACGCGCCGTGCGGGAACGTCGGTTCGACCCCCGGACAGGCGATGTCCGAGAGCGCCTCCGCACGCGGCGACGAACCCCCTCCTGTGCCTGTAGACGGTTCAGGGGGGCGCTTTTCGACCGGCGCGAGGATGATGCAGGTGCATGGGGCGAACCGGACGCGATACGGGACGTCACCCCGCCGCGGGCTCGAGGTCCCGGCGCCGCACGGACACGGGCTGTCCGTCCGAGCGACCAATCCTTCCCGCACGGCTGATCGATGCTGCTCTTCCCGTTGGGCCCGGAGGATCGCGAGGTGCGGCGCTGGCCGTGGGTGACGATCGCGATCGTCGCCCTGAACGTCTTCGTCTTCTTCCTCGATCCGGAGGCATTCCAGTGGGGGTTCAAGCGGAGTGATCCGAGCCTGGTGACGGCCGTGACGGCGGCGTTCGTCCACGCGGACGTCTGGCACCTCGCCGGCAACATGATCTTCCTGCTGGCGACGGGGCCGTTTCTCGAGGACGCCTACGGGCGGCTCCTCTTCCCGGTGATCTACCTCGCGTCGGCGATTTCCGGGAACTACGCGTGGGGTGCTCTCGGCGGCGAGCGCGGCGCCTGGGGGATCGGGGCGTCGGGCGCAGTGTTCGGCGTGGAGGGTGCGTTCGCGGTCCGATTCGGGACGCGGCGGCTGCGGTTCTTCCTCGCGCCGCTCGGCTTCCTTCCCTTCCTGGGCGTTCGAATCCGCGTGCGCGCGGCAATCATCCTTCTGTGGGGCTTCACGGAGCAGTTGCTTCTCCTGGGAAGCGAGGGGAGCCGCATCGGCTACGGCGCTCACGTTGGCGGATTCGCGTTCGGGATGCTGGCCGCCGCGGCCGTCTGGGCCGCGGATCTCGAAAGGCGCCGGATCAATCCCGCCATCGAGGCCGAGATCGGCTGGCATTCGCACCCGCTCCTCGTCCGGGCGCGGGAGGCCCGCTTCGCCGGAAACCCCGCTCACGCGCGGCGCGTCGTGAGGCGGCTTCTCTGGGAAGACCCGGGGAACGCCGACGCGTGGGCGCTCGCGGCGCGGCTCGCGCTCGACGTCGGCGACGGGGCCGACGCGGTTCGCTGCGCCGGGCGGGCGATCCCGCTCTACCTGGGAATGAGAGAGAGCGATCCGGCCGCGGACGTGGCGCTGGAGGTGCTGCGCAAGGCGCGGCCGCACCTCTCGCCGCGGTTCGGGGGGCTGACGGCCGCGCTCATGGAGCGGCGCGGGCAGACCGTGGACGCGATCTCGATCTACGAAGAGGTGGCGGCGCGCTTCCCCGCGGACGACGCGGGCCAGCGCGCGAACGCAAGGCTCGGCGCGCTGCGGGCGCACGGGCGCGGGGTGACGGGTGTTGGGTGAGGGGATAATCGACCCGATGGAAGCGGCCGACATCGTTCGATTCGCCAGTCGGGACTGGGACAGGCTGGCCCGGCAGAAGGCCGAGTACTGGGCTTCGTTGAAAGCGCGTGAAGGATACGGCGAGGGACTCCTGATCGCGGACGAGTTCCGGCGGCACGCCCTGCGGTTGCATCCGGGCTGGCCGTCGGAGCAGGACCGGCAGGAAGACCTCGAATCCCACATCCGGGTCGCCGCCGCACTCCGGAGCGTTCACGCTGTCCGGCGTCCCTGAGCTCCTCCGGGATCTCGCTCGCATCCTCCCTCAGTGGTGCGACGGTTGGTTCGTGTTCGGGGCGCAGGCTGTCCAGGCGTGGGGCACGCCGCGGCTGAGCGCGGACGTCGACGTGACCGTCCGCCTTCGGAGCACCGATCTCGGGCCCTTTCTCGCGGCGATGAAGGCGAACGGGTTCGTGCCCCGGGTCGCCGACGTCGAACGGTTCGCCAAGGAGACGCGCGTTCTCCCGTTCGTTCACGAGTCCTCACGCATTCCCGTGGACGTGGTCCTCGCCGGCCCCGGGCCCGAGGAAGAGTTCCTCGCCCGCGCGAGGACCGTCGAGATCGAGGGAGTCGAGGTGCCGGTGATCAGCCCCGAGGATCTCGTCGTGACGAAGATCCTCGCGGGGCGTCCGAAGGATCTCGAGGACATTCGCGGCGTCCTTCGCCAGGCCGAGCCCGCCTTCGATTTCGGGAGGGTGCGATCGCTCCTCGCCGCCCTCGAGGACGCCCTCGGGCGTTCCGATCTCGTTCCGCTTTTCGACGTCCAGCGGAGCGCGAGCGCGCCGAAGAAGCGCTGAGACGCGCTCTATCTCAGCACCTCCGGAATCTCACACGCCCTGTCCCCTCGCCCGCCCATCCGCCGTTTTTCTCTGCAGCGAGGCCCGCATTCGAACCCGCCTCGCCGGAGGATTCCATGCCGCGTCGAAAGACTTCCGCCGCCGCCGTCACGGCCGCCCTCGCGCTCGTCCTGAATGGCCCGGCGCCCGCCGACGACAAGCCCGCCCCGCCGTCCTCGGGGACGACCACGAAGACCGGCGTCCCGAACGTCGCGATCGTCGGCGCCGTGCAGAAGCCCGATCTCGTCGTGAGCTTCGAAGGGAGCGGGCCCGGCCTCCCGACCGGCTTCACCGTGAAGAACATCGGGAGCGCCGATTCGAAGGCCAGCGTCCTGAAGGTGACGGCGACGTTCGTGCCGCCGGCCCCGAGCCCGGGCGGAGGTGGAGGCGGCAGTTGCCTCCCGTTTCAGACGCCCCAGGAGTGCGCGGACATGCAGAAGCTCGCCAAGCAATTCGGCGGCCCCCCGCCCGGCATGGACACCGGCAGCGCGGACGCTCAGCTCAAGGCGGCGTGCGGGAACCCGTACCCCGACATCGTCGACGCCATTCCGTCCCTGAAACCCGGCGAATCGAAGACGATCCTGCGGGACAAGGGTCCGTATCAGGTCACGCTCACGGGCTTCTCGACCCCGACCTCGTCGCTCCAGACGACGCACCTCAAGCAGTGCCCGCCGATCCTCGTCTGCGCGTGGGACGTCAAGGCCGTCGCCGACGCGTCGAACGACAACGAGGAAAGGAGCAAGGCGAACAACACGGCGACGAAGCGGGCGGTGCGGGAAGTGCTGTTCAAGTAGGACGAACCGCCGAGGCGCCGCCCCCTCAGCGCAGCATCATCCAGAGGTACGCGTACTGGAGCGCCGTGACCTCGGCCGTCTGCTTGTTGACGGCGCCGGTGCCGTGCCCGCCCTCGGTGTTCTCGAAGTAGTAGACGGGGTGGCCCTGCGCCTCCATCTTCGCGACCATCTTCCGCGCGTGCGCGGGATGGACGCGGTCGTCCTTCGTGTTCGTCCAGAAGAACGGCGTCGGGTATGTCACGTCCTTCTTCAGCTGCTCGTACGGCGACCACGTCCTGATGTACGCCCAGTCCTCGGGCTTGTCGGGGTTTCCGTACTCGGCCATCCAGCTCGCGCCGGCGAGGAGGTGGTTGAAGCGGCGCATGTCGGCGAGCGGCACCTGCGCGACGACGGCGTGGAAGAGATCCGGGTAGAGCGTGAAGGTCCCGCTCACGAGGAGTCCGCCCTGCGAGCCGCCCATGATCCCGAGGTGGCGCGGGGAGGTGATCTTCCGGGCGTCGAGGTCGCGCGCGACCGCGGAGAAGTCCTCGAAGTTGTGGATGTGCTTTTCCTTCACGGCCGCCATGTGCCAGGCGGGCCCGAACTCGCCGCCGCCGCGGATGTTCGCGTCGACGTAGACGCCGCCCTTCGCGATCCACGCGGCCCCGAGCGTGCCGCTGTACCGCGGGACCTCGGACTGCTCGAAGCCGCCGTAGCCGTAGAGGAGCGTCGGCGCCGTCCCGTCGGCCTTGAACCCCTTCGGCGTCACGACGAAGTACGGAATCTTCGTGCCGTCCTTCGACACGGCCTCGAACTGCTCCGTCTTCACGCCCGTCGCGTCGAAGAACGCGGGCATCGACTTGACCTTCACCGGGGTTTCTCCGGCTCCGGAGCCGATCCCGGCGAGCCACAGCGACGTCGGGGATGAATAGTCCTGGTACGTGAAGAACCAGGCGTTCGTCAGGTCGCTCGTCGCCGCGAACGTCGCCGTGCCGAGGCCGGGGAGCGCGACGTCGGCTTTTTTCCAGGCGCCGTTCTCGAGGGAAAGCGCCGTGATGCGGCTGCGCACGTTGTCGAGTGTCTGGATGAGCACGTGGTCTTTCGTGCGATCCACTCGGGCGAGCGACACGCGCTCGGAAGGCTCGAAGAGGACGTCGAAGCGGTGGACGCCCCGGAGGACGTCGTCGACCGCGCCCGCGAGGAGCGAGCCCGCCATGAAGGTCTTCCCGCCGATGGTCCAGTCGCTGCGCAGCGAGACGAGGAGCCGGTCGCGGAAGAACCCGCGCAGCCGCGCATCCTCCGGTATGTCGATCTTCACGAGGCGATCGCCGAGATACAGATACGCCTCGCCCCTGAAGAACGCGGGCGTGCGCGTGACGAGGTCGTACCGGCCGTCGCTCAGGATCTCCGAGCTGCCGCCCGCGGCGACGTCGTCCGCCTTGCACTCGAAGACGGTCTTCGCCTCGGAAAGCGGCGTGCCCCGCTTCCAGAGCTTCACGAGCCGCGGATAGCCCGAGGCCGTCAGCGTGCCGGGGCCGAAGTCCGTCCCGACCCAGAGCGTGTCCGCGTCCCGCCAGCGCGCCTGGGACTTCGCTTCGGGGAGCGAGAATCCGCCCGCGACGAACTGCTTCGTGGTCGTGTCGAACTCGCGCACCACGGAGGCGTCCGAGCCGCCGGGCGAAAGCCGAACGAGGCAGCGCGTGTTGGCGGGCGGGAGGCACTCGGCGCCCTTCCAGACCCAGGCCTTGCCGTCCGCCTTCGCGAGCGCGTCGACGTCGAGAACCGTCTCCCACGCGGGGGAGGGCGTGCGGTACGAGGCGAGCGACGTGCGCCGCCAGAGGCCCCGCTCGTGGGCGTCGTCCCGCCAGAAGTTGTAGACCGTGTCGCCGAGAAGCTCGGGAGTCGGGATCTTGTCCTTCGAGTCGAGGATCTCCAGCGTCCGCGCGTAGATCGGCTTGTACTCCTTGCGGCCCTCGAGGAGCGCCGTCGATTTCGCGTCGTGCGCGCGCGCCCAGGCGAGCGCCTTCTCGCCGTGGACGTCCTCGAGCCACTGGAAGGGATCCTCGCCGCTCTGCGCCGACGCCGTGGACGCGAGCGCGAGCGCGAGCGCCGCGAGCGATTTCGTGAGTGCTTTCATCCGACCTCCCCGTCCGTCTGCAGTCAGCGCGCGAGCGTATCAGGGAGGCCCCGTCGCCACCGGCCGCACACACGCCTCACCCGGACCGCCAATGTCCTTGGCCGGGCCCTATGTTTGCGCACGACCGGGACGGAGAGATGATCCATGGCCGATCGAGACACGCAATTGACGACGCACGCGGCCGGACCGGGCCGCCCCGAACGGATTGCCGGGTGCCTCCTCGGGGGCGCCGTGGGCGACGCGCTCGGGGCGCCGATCGAGTTCCTCAGGCTCTCGGAGATCCGCGAGACGTTCGGGCCGGCGCTGCTCACGGACTTCAGCCCGGCGTACGGGAGGGTCGGCGCGGTCACGGACGACACGCAGATGACGCTCTTCACGGCCGAGGGTCTCCTGCGGGCCGTGTGCCGCGGGGCTCACAAGGGGATCTGCGACCCCGTCGGCGTGATTCACGGCGCCTACCTGCGCTGGCTGAAGACGCAGGGGCACGAGTCGGACAGCGAGCAATTTGCCTTTGCCACCCAGGACCTCCCGGGCGTCGACCCTGCCGTCACCTCGCCGAACGGCTGGCTCCTTTACGTCCCGGAGCTGCACGCACGTCGCGGCCCCGGGAACACGTGCCTCGGCGCGCTCATGTCCGCGGCGTGCGGCCGCACGAGCGGGGCGCCGATCAACAATTCGAAGGGCTGCGGCGGCGTGATGCGCGCGGCGCCCGCGGGGATCGTCGCGGACGGCGTCGGCCACGCGTTCGAGCTGGGCTGCCAGGCGGCCGCCATCACGCACGGGCACCCAACGGGCTGGCTCGCGGGCGGGGCGCTCGCGGTGATCGTGCGCGCGGTCCTGGACGGCCAGGGCGTCCGCGAGGCCGTGGGCGAGGCGATGAGGATGCTCGAGACGGACGCGCGCTCTCTCGAGTGCCGCGAGGCGCTGACGGCCGCGGTCGACCTCGCGGCGCTCGCGCGGCCGACGCCGCAGAAGCTCACGACGCTGGGTCCGGGCTGGGTCGCCGAGGAGGCGCTCGCGATCGGCGTCTACGCGGGGCTCGCGTCGGAGACGTTCGAGGAAGGAGTCCTCCTCGCCGTGAACCACGGCGGCGACAGCGACAGCACCGGGTCGATCGCGGGGAGCATCCTCGGCGCGTCGCTCGGAAGGGGCGCGATCCCGGAGCGCTGGCTCGCGCGCCTCGAGCTCGCGGACGTCATCGAGCGCGTCGCGGCTGACCTCGCGACGGGATTCGAGGAGACGGACACGTGGTGGAAGAGGTACCCGGGATGCTGAGGCGCCGCAAGGTCGCGTGCCCGATGTGCGGCAGCGCCGACGTCGTGCCGATCGTGTACGGCTACCCGCTGCCCCAGACCGAGGCCGAGGCCGAGAAGGGCCTGATCGAGCTCGGCGGGTGCTGCGTCGGCGACCGCGATCCTCGGAAGTGCTGCCGCACGTGCGGCGAGACGTTCGACCGGCCGCCCGTGCGGAAGAAGCGGAAAGCGCAGGCCAAAAAGAGGTGACGGGGCCGGGGCGAGCCTACGGCTTCGTCACCGTCTTCTCCACGGGCAGGTCGGGCCTCCGGCTCCACTCGTCCCACGAGCCGTCGTAGAGGAGCGCCTTGTAGCCGAGGCGCTTCGCCGCGAAGTACATGACGGTCGCCTGCTGGCCGATGTGGCAGTAGGAGACGACGGTTTCGCCGGGCCGGATGCCTGCGGCCTTCATGACTTCCGCCGTCTCGGCGGGGCTCTTCATGCGGTTGTCGTCCGTGACGAGCGTGTCGAACGGCAGGCTCTTCGCGCCGGGGATGTGGCCTGCCCGAGGCATCGAGCCGGGATCCTCGCCGTCGTAGTACTTCGGGCTCCGCGAGTCGACGATCGCGACGTCCTTCGACGCGAGGTGCGCCCTCACGTAGTCGAGGCCCGCGACGAGCTCGGGGTGCGGCTTCACGGTGATCTTCCCGGGTTTTCTCTGGATGGCGGACGCGGGGTCGTTCGCGGACTCGACGACGGGGTTTCCGGTCGCCCGCCACACGGGCATGCCGCCGTCGAGAATCGAGGTCCTGTCGCCGAGGCCGGCCGCGTCGAGGCTGAACCAGACACGCGTCGTGGGCGAGACCCAGTCCTTCGCGAAGTAGACGACGACGCGCGAGTCGTCGGAGATGCCGTAGCCCTCGAGCTTCGACCTCAGCCGGTCGGGCGGGAGGAGCTGGAGGATGAGCGCGCCCTCCGTCCTCGGGACCGAGAAATCCGCCGGCGTGACGGGGATCGCGCCGGGGATGTGCTCCTTCTCGAACTCGGCCGGGACGCCGACGTGCAGGAGGACGAGGTTCCTGTCGCGCTGGTGCGCGAGGAGCCACTCCGGCGTCACGAGCATGTCGGGCGCGGAGGCGGCGGTGGCTGCGGACGTCGCGACGAGGAGGACGAGGGCGAAAAGGGTGGCGAGTCTCCGGGCGCTCGGCATGGCGGCCTCCCGGCAGGGATTGTCCCGCCCTTTGGGGTCAGTAGAAATAGCCGGCCACGTCGAGGATGAAGTGCGTGGTGCCCGCCGAATTGTTGAACGCGAAGATCGCTCCGCTCTCGTCGAAAGGCAGGATCAGGAGACCGTTGTTGGCGCGCGTCTGCCCCGCCGAGAACGTCAGAAATTCGCCGCTGCCGGGGATTCCGGCGGCCTGCAACACGAGCCCTCCGGCCGCCGCGGGCTGCGTGACGGTGGCGTTCACGATGATGGCGACCGCGCCGTCCGGGATGCCGCACGCGCCTGTGACCGTGAAGAGGCGCGTGCCCCTGGCGGGAAGGACGGGCCCGCCGAGAAGGCCGTTCGGCAGCCGCGTGTCGAGGACACGGCAGGGCGTCAGGGGAACCGCGCTCGTCCCGGAGAGGTACGTGAACGCGCCGGGCAGAGTGGCCGCCTGGCCGTCGGGGTTCGTCACGACGACGTCCACCACTCCGGGCGGCTCGCGCGGCGTCGTGCCCCGAATGAGAGTCGACACGGGCGCGGTCACCGCGTGCGCCGCGCGCCCGCCCAGCGTGAGCGCCGCGCCGGATGCGATGCACGTGCCCGTGACCTGGACGGGCGTGAAGCCGCCGCGCGAGCCGGTCGTGGGCGAGATCGAGGACGCCGTGGGTGGCAGGTTCGAGATCGCCCGGGACGCCGATCCCTCGCAGCCTCCAAGCGAGGCGAAGGCAGAGAGAGTGTGCGGGCCCGCGCCCAGGAACGGCGCCGCGAAGATGCGCGAGAACCCGACGGGAGCACCGTCGAGGAGCCAGACGTAGGACGCGAAGCCCGCGCCCGCGTCGTAGACCGCCGGGTCGCTTCCGCACAGGAGCGGCGGACCCGCGATCGACACGGAAACCCCCGAGCCGACGCTTACGCCGCCGGCCGCGGGAGTCGCGCCACCCGAGTGCGTGAAGCCGAGGCGGTACGCCCCGGGCAGGTCGAGCCTCAGGTCTGGGAACGTGGCGACGCCGGACGCCACGGGCTCCGTCTTCGTCCCGCTGAGGACGGCCCCGGGAATCCCCTCTTTCACCGCGGCCGTGACGGAGCCCGTCGCGCAGAGGACGAGGTTGCCGCCATCGTCGAGAACCTCGACGGCGGGGGCCGGCGCGAGCGGCACCCCGGCGGGCGTGCATGCGTTCGTGGAGGGCAGGAACGCGAGCCTCCGCGCCTTGCAGCTCGTGTTCAGGAGGACGCTGAAGACGCCACGGCTCTGGTCCGTGGCGACGAGGTCCATCAGGCCGTCGCCGTCCACGTCTCCCACGGCCACGTCGGGATTTCCTCCCGTGGCGAACGTGCGAAGCGGAAGGAAGCTTCCCGAGCCGTCGTTCATGAGGACGCCGACGCCCAGGCCCTGAGCCACGACGTCGGGTCGCCCGTCTCCGTTGAGATCGGCCGCCAGCGTCACGCTCGCGAAAGGGCCCATTGGGAACGAGAGCGGTCTTCCGAAACGTCCCGTGCCGTCGCCGTAGACGACGTCGAGGAACTGCCCGTTCGAGGACCCCGACGTCGCGAAGTCCAGCTTGCCGTCTCCGTCGAAATCGGCGAGGACGAGCCCATACGCACTGCCGTGGGGAAGGTCCGTCGGGATCGGAGAGCCGAAATTTCCGAGCCCGTCGCCGAGGCACACGTAGACCTGCCCGGAGAAGGGCCCCGTGGACACGAGATCGGGACGGCCGTCGCCGTTGACGTCGCCGACCGCGAGCCAGCGCGCGGTCACGGGTACGGAGATCGGCGCCGAGAATCCGCCGAGCCCGTCGCCGAAGCGAATTCGGACGGAGTCGTCGCACGCGTACGAGACGTCGCCGTAACCGTCGCCGTCGAGGTCCTCGACGACCGGCCGGGACGCCGGGCTGCAGCCGATCGGAAGCGTCTTGGACGTAACGAAGGTTCCGTTGCCGGCATTCACCAGCGCGGTGAACGTCGAGTCCTCGAAGTTCGTGATGACGACGTCTGGCTTGCCGTCGCCGGTGAAGTCCGCCGCGACGATGAAGAGGGGCTGCGGGTAGCCGGAGGCGACCGACGGCGGAGCGAAGTTCCCGCCGCCGAGCCCGTGGAAGATGGACAGGAAGCTGGGGAACGCGAAATTCGTCGTCAGTGCGTCCAGCGTGCCGTCCCCGTCCAGGTCGGCGAGCGCGATGGACGTGGGGCTCTCGCCGGCCGCGACGGTCCTGACCGCGACACCACCCGTGCCGTCGCCCATTCCGATGCTCACGCTGTAACCGTTGCCTGACACGAAGTCGGGAATCCCGTCGCCGTCGAGATCCGCGACGGCGAGAGTTCCGGGCCCGAATCCGAAGAAGAAGCTCCGGGCCGGCCCGAACCCGCCCGCCCCGTCGCCGAGCCGCACATCGAGCGTGTTGTACTGGTAGCTGACGGCCGCGAGGTCGGGCGTGCCGTCCCCGTCCAGGTCGGCCACGGCGTAACTGCTCGGCGCCCCCCCGACCGGAAATGCGACGGGAGCGCCGAACCCTCCCGCGCCATCTCCCGGGAACAGGATCGTGTTCTCCGAGCGTGGCGTGGACGCGAGGACGTCGAGCTTGCCGTCGCCCGTCGCGTCGGCGATGAGGACCGCGCCATGGCCGTCGAAGTCATCGAGGAGAACGGGGAGCGATGGACCGGAGGGGGACCCCATGAGGACGGCGAGACCCGGGTAGCCGAACGTGACGGCGACGTCCGCGTATCCGTCCGCGTTCAGGTCTCCGACGCCGAGAGAGGCCGTGAACGCCGAGCGCCCCGTCGGAACCACGTAGACCGGGGACGCGCCGCCGTGCCCGTTCCCGCGGAACATGGTCACGTCGCCGTTCGCGCTCACTCCGACCACGTCGAGGTGGCCGTCGCCGTCCACGTCCCCGACGCCGATCGCCATGGGAACGGCTCCTCCTGGAAGATCCGGCTGGACGAAAAAGCGCCCGTTCCCGCCGCCGAGGAGGATCGCGAGGCCCTTGCCGAAAATTCCGACCGCGAGGTCCGGCCGTCCGTCCTCGTTGAAGTCGCCAACCGCGATCTGGACGTTCAGGTCCACGTCCTTCACCGGCGTCACGAGCGCGGGTGTGAAGTTGCCGGCGCCCCGTCCGAGGAAGACCGCGATGGCCTCGGAGTTGCGCACCGCGACGTCGGGAATTCCGTCCCCGTTGAAGTCCGCGACTGCCGCCGAGCTCGCATAGACGAGGTCCGTCCCGATCGACCGGACCGCGGGTGCCAGGGACGCGTTCGCGCAGCGCGGGCAGGAAGCGCGAGCCGCGCCCGCCGGGACAGACAGAGCGACGAGCCAAGCCAGAAGAGGACGGGCGTTCCGCATGCGTCTTTGCGAATACTATTCCGCATGGCAGGCAAGCGAGCAGCCGCCGGGGACCTCGAATCCGCGGACGATAAGATTCCCACGCGTGCCGCTCGCCTCCCTCTGGACCCTCGACCCGGCCGTCGCCTACCTGAACCACGGCTCTTTCGGTGCGTGCCCGACCGCGATCCTCGAGAAGCAGTCGGAGCTGCGCGCGCGGATGGAGAGGGAGCCCGTGGACTTCCTCGTGCGCGACGCGCCGAGGCTTCTCGCCGAGGCGCGGGGCGCGCTCGGCACGTTCGTCGGCGCCGACCCTTCCGACCTCGCGTTCGTCCCGAACGCGACCGCCGGGATCAACGCCGTGGTGCGGTCGCTCTCCTTCTCCCCCGGCGACGAGATCCTCACGACGAACCACGCGTACGGCGCGTGCCGGAAGACGCTCGACTACGTGGCGTCGCGGACGGGCGCGCGCGTCGTCGCGGCGGACGTTCCGTTCCCTCTCGGCGGCGAAGAAGACGTCGTCGGGCCGGTCCTCGCGGCCGTCACGGCGCGGACGCGGCTCGCCGTGCTGGACCACGTCACGAGCCCGACGGCGCTCGTCTTCCCGATCGAGCGGCTCGTCGCCGAGCTGTCCGCGCGCGGCGTCGACACGCTCGTGGACGGCGCTCACGCGCTCGGGATGGTGCCGCTCGACCTGACGCGGCTCGGCGCCGCGGCCTACACGGCGAACGCGCACAAGTGGCTCTGCGCGCCGAAGAGCGTCGCGTTCCTCCACGTGCGGCGCGACCGGCAAAGGGACATCCACCCCGTGTCGATCAGCCACGGCTACGCGGGCGGCGAGGCGCGTTTCCGCGACGAGTTCGACTGGACCGGGACGATCGACCCGACGGCCGCGCTTACGTATCCCGGAGTGCATCCGGTACCTCGGGGGACTCCTCCCCGGCGGCTGGCCGGCGCTTGATGGAGAGGAATCGGGATCTCGCGCTTCGCGCGAGGAGGATCTTCCTGGAATGGTCAGGAGGGGATGCGGCGTGCCCGGACCGCATGGTGGGGTCGATGGCGGCGGCGTTCCTTCCGACACCTTCGAAGGAATCTCCCCTCTTCGGTCTCGACCGCGAGGCCCTTTCCGACCGGGTGCGCGCCCGCGGCGTCGAGAGCTGGTTCCACCCGTCGCCCTCGGACGGCACGATGCTCGTCCGGCTGTCCGCCCAGCTCTACAACACGGAGGAGCAGTACGTGCGGCTCGCGGGGCTTCTCGCCGAGGCGCTGCGTGACGGCTGAGCCGGACGCTCGCGCCGGGACGATCTCCGCGCGCCTCGGGACGTTCGACACGGCGATGGTCGTCGTCTCCCTCGTCGTCGGCATCGGGATCTTTCGGACGCCCGCGATCGTCGCGAAGGCCGCCGGGACGGAAGGCCGCTTCCTTCTCGCGTGGGCGCTCGCGGGCCTCGTCTCCCTCGTCGGGGCGCTCACGTTCGCGGAGATCGGTTCGCGTCATCCGCGCGCCGGCGGCTACTACCGCGTCGTCGCGGACTGCTACGACCCCGCGCTCGCGTTCATGCTGAACTGGGCGCAGACGCTCATGCAGGGCGCGGGCGCAGCGGGCGTCGCGTTCATCGGGGCCGAGTACCTCGTCGGGCTCGTCCTCCCGGGAGAGCGGCGCGCGTCCGCCGTCCTCCCCGTCGCGCTCTCGCTCATGCTCGTCCTCCTCGTCCTGAACGGCCTCGGCATCCGCGTCGGCGCGGGCGCGCAGAACGTCCTCTCGATGACGAAGATCGTCATGATCGCGGGCCTCGCGGGCCTTGCCCTGGCTCTCGCGCCTCGCGCGACCGGCGGGTCTCTCCCGCCGGCCCCCGCGGCCGGCCTCGCGGCCGCGCTCATCCCGTGCTTCTACGCGTACGGCGGCTACCACATGACGATGAACCTCGGCGCGGACGTGAAGGATGCGAAGCGGCGCTTTCCGCTCGCCGTCACGGCGGGGATGCTCGCGGTCGTCGGGCTCTACCTCATCCTGAACGTCGCGTACGTGCGGACGCTCGGCGCCGCGGGCGTCGCGGGCTCTCCCCTCGTCGCCGCCGCGCTCGCGAAGGCGAGCCTCGGGAGCGCCGGCGAGGCGGTCGTCTCGGCGCTCATCTTCCTCTCGGCCGCAGGCTTCGTGAACGCGACCGTCCTCCAGATGCCGCGCGCGTACCTCGCGATGGCCGAGGACGGCGTCCTGCCCGGGGCGTTCCGGCGCGTCGACCCGCGGACGCAGGTGTCGATGGCAGGGCTCGTCCTCTTCGGCGCGACGATGCTCGTGCCCGCATTCCTCCTCGGCTCGTTCGAAAAGCTCCTGAACTACGTCATCTTCACGGACATGCTCACGCTCGTCGTCGTCGCCTCGACGCTCTTCGTCCTGAGGCGGCGCGGCGCGGGCGGGGACGGCGTTTTCCGGATTCCCGGCTCCCCCGTCGTCCCGGCGCTCTACATCCTCGCGCTCCTCGCCGTCGCCGCGCGGGTGGCCGTCTCCGAGCCGCGCCTCGCGATCGCGGGAACGGTCCTCCTCCTCGCGGGATGGCCGCTCTTCCGGATCGGCCGGCGGCTGAGCGGCGCCGCGTCCGCGTGACCGTCCGCTTCAGGGAGGGCCGGCGAGGTCGATCGCGCCCTTCGTGGCCCAACCCGCAACCGTGGCTTCGTGAAGGCGTCCAGAGAAGAACCCCCGGGCGCCGGACCGGAGCAGTCGCCCCACTTCAAGTCCTTCGGGTCGGGGGTGGTCGTGACGGACATGGAGGCCTCATGGCGGCGGTCGCTGCGGCTGGGCCGGACGCCCACTCCCGGTCGCGACTCCGACGCGGATCCGTGGCCTACGGGATGTCGCGGCCCCCGCGACGCCCGAAGCGGCGGACGTCCCAGTACTTCAGGAGCCCCTCGGCGCTCTTGTAGCTGGGCCGCGCCGACGACCCGATCCTCTGGCAGACGCGCAGCCAGTCGCACGCATCCTCGAGCCGCTTCTCGCCGATGGCCTTCAGCCCGAGTACGAACGCCACGTCGCAGCGTCGGTCCGCGCTGGTCGCGCTCTCGAAGAGACGATCCTCCGTCTCGAGGCCGAGGAGAAAGAGGCCGTCGAGCGCGTCCGTCGGGCGCGTCTTCGGGTCCCGGAAGTGCGCGACGAGGGCCGCGGATCGTTCGCCTGCGGCACCTCCTTCGAAGGCCGCCGCCTGCGCGCGGAGCATCCAGTGCTCGTCGGAATCCGGCAGGAGCCAAAGGAGCTCGAACTCGTGCACGTCGAACGCCTTCTGGCCGACCCACGACGCGCTGGCGCTCCGTGCGACCTCGGAGCGGAACCACCGGTTCGCACCTTCGTGCCCGTCCCGCTGGATCCGAAAGCGATACTCTCTCAGGTTTCCGTCGATCCCCTCATTCTTCGAACGGGCGACGGCGTGCAGCAGGTCGATCGCGATGTCGTACTGTTTGCGCGCCGCGAAGCGGTCCGCGAGCGTGAAGAGGAACCACGGGTTCACGTTGGCGCGGACGAGCGCCTCGAACGCCTTGCGCGTTTCGCTGGGCCCTTTCCGCGCGAAGACGTCGTAGAAGTCGCGCGCGACGACCTCGCCCCACCGCTTGGGATCGATCGGGTACTTCGGGTCGAGGAGGATTTTGCCGACCTCGTCGAAGCGTCCCTGCCTCCAGAGAAGCTGTGCGTGGGCGGAGCGAGACCAGTTGTCGTCCGGATAGCGCTCCAGCGCGCCCGCGGACATTGCGAGCGCCTCGTCGTGCCGGCCCAGCCCCTCCAGGGCCTCGGCGCCGCCGAAGAGCGCGTCGGCCTTGCCGGTCGGCACGTATGGCTCGATGGCGCGCCATGCGTCGTCGAAGCGGCCGCCCAGGAAGAGAACGTGTTCGAGGCGAGAGGCGTAGAGGGCACGCGTGAGGACGTGCTCGTCGGGGTGGGCCGCGAGCCAACCCCTCAGGAACGCCTCGCCGTCGTCCAGGAACCCGTTCTCCCAGAGGCGCCGGACGCACTTCATGGCCGTGAGGTCCTTGGGGGTTCGGGCGAGGATCGCACGAACGAGTGTTCCGACCTCGGCGACCGCCAACGCCTCGAGGTCGTCGAGGTAACTTACCGCGAGGACCCGTCTCTCCGGGTCCGCGCCGGGATCCGCAGCCACCCTCGTGAGCGTCGCCGTGTCGCGCGCGAGGTACGCGAACCAGAGGTTCGGGCCGGTCGTCTCCAGGGAGACGCGCTCCATCGACGCCCGGTAGTAGCGTTCGAAGGCGACCGGGTGCATAAGCGTGTTCTGGCAGAACGCGCCGAAGAGGTAATCGTTGGCCGCGCGGCTGTCGAGCACGCGCTCGAGGGCGGCCGCGGCCTTCGGCCGCGCCGAAGACGTGGCATAGAGCGCGTTCTCCAGGCGCGTTCCGGTACGTCGGAGGGCCCCCTGCCCGAGGGAAGGAAGACTCGTCAGGTCGTCCACGAGCCGGCTCGCCGGAATGCCTCCGTTGGACTCCGCCGCGAGGTTCCCATACCACCTCCTGAAGTCCGCGCCCGGGCCGGGCTCGGCCCCTGTCAGGTAGTCCGCGAACCCCTGAGCCGCCGGGCCCGAGCCGAGGCTGTCGAGGTAGAAGCTACCGATCCCGAAGAGCCCCGAATAGAAGAGGGTCCGTATCCGGGAAACGACCACGGCTTCTTCGAGAAATCGGCCTTTCTCCGGCTTTCGGGCCGCCAGGTTCCGCTCGAACGACGCGAGGAAACCAGGTCCCGGCCGCTCCCCTTTTCCGCCGGCTTCGGCCCAGCCCGCCATCATGAGAGTCGCGTTGAGCCCGAGCCGGTGGTCGAAGGAGTCCCTCGCGAGGAGAGCCGCCGCGGTGGAGGCCGGATCGTCGGCGCGAGGGCTTCCGTGGCGACCCAGCCACTCGAAGACGCCGGCGACATCGGCCCTTGGCGCGAGGCGGATGACGTAGAGGTACCGCGCGAGGGGGGGAGCGCCGGTGCTCTCTGCGACCGCCTCGAGCTCGCCGTCCGCGCCGAGAAGAAAGGGACGGATCGATTCGGCCTCCGGCAGGTCCCGAGCGACTCCGCGCGCCTCGCCCGCGTAGCCGAGGGCGTAGGCGAGGAGCGCCTCGCGAGCCGGAAACCGCGTCCCGCTCGCCGCCTCGGCGAGCGCGAGGAGGGCGAGGGCGCGTCCACCAACGTCGTCGCTCAACTCGAGCGGGTCGACCGCCTCGAGCTGGAGCGTCGCGAACGCGACGGACCCGAGATCGAGGAGCTCACGCCGGTCGAATCCCGCGCTCCAACGTGTTTCGATCTCCCGGAGAGCCCGGATCGGGCTTTCCTCGAACGGATCCGCGGCGAGAGTCCGCAGCCGGAGTGACTCCGATGCCGCGAGCTTCTTTCCGCCCGCCGGCACGCGTGCGCCGGCCGCTTTCCTGAGCGCGTCCAGCGTCTCGAAGAAGCCGGGAACGTCGGAAAGCTCCGCGCGGATCCCGCCTCCCGCGTCGATCGTCCAGCGCCGGTTCCGGGAGGAGACGTTCGCGCCACCCTCCGACCGCGTGTCCTCGAATGCCGCGACGTCCTCGAACGCGAGGACGAAGCGCCGGTCCGGCCGCAGAAGAGCGTCGCTGCGGACGACCGCCCGCATCTCGCGTGGTGGAACGCGGAGGATCTCGGGAGCAAGGGGCCTCGGGCGCTGTTCCATGAGCTTGCGCTCAATGGGGACCGGAGGCCGCGCGGGCGCGCGCAGGACGAGCGTCCACGCGGACACGCCCGCAACCGCGGCCAGCAGGACCGCGAGGAGGATGTACGTCCCGAACCTCTCTCTTCTCATTCGTTCGAACATAGGACCGGGGGGCGGCCTTCGCCACGAGCGAGACGCATCAGGATGCTTGACGCGAGCCCCCGGGATCTTTACCTTGGTTTCGTGAAGGCGGACGCACGCGCAAACGAGTTCCTCGCCGTGATCACCTCCGTCGCGACGGAGCAGCAGGCGCTCGACATCGCGCACGCGCTCGTGCAGCGCCGCCTCGCCGCGTGCGTGAACATCCTGCCCGGCGTGCGGTCGTTCTTCCGGTGGAAGGGACGGGTCCAGCAGGACAACGAGTTCGTCCTCCTGATCAAGACGCTCGCCTCGAAGTTCGAGGCCGTGAGCGCCGCGATCAAGGAGCTGAACGCGTACGAGCTGCCCGAGATCGTCGGCCTGCCGGCCGCAAAGGTGGACGCCGCGTTCGGCGCGTGGGTCGCCGAGTCCTCGACCGGCGCGCCGAGCGACGACGAGGAAGACGAGCCCGGCGAAGCCACGATCGACTGAGCGCGCCGGCGGGCCTCAGCGCCGCGCGCGCCGGGGCGGGACGTGGATCGCGTCGACGGGCCGCTTCCAGAGGTCGCGGCGCTGGGGGCCGTCGAGCCACGCCTCCGCGGGCGCCGGCCTCCCGAGCCGGAAGCCCTGCGCGAACGGGATGCCGAGCGCCGCGATCGCGCGGGCGTCCTCCTGCGTCTCGATCCCCTCCGCGATGACGGAAGCGCCCATGCGCCCGGCGAGCTCGCGCAGGCCCACGAGGAGGTCGGCCATGCGCGGGCTGCCGTGCACGTTCTTCACGAACGAGCGGTCCACCTTGACCCACTCGGGCCGGAGGTGGAGGAGGTGATAGAGCCACGGGTAGCGCACGCCGACGTCGTCGAGCGCGAGCCGCACGCCCTTCTTGCGGAACGGCAGGAGGCTCCTCGCGATTGCGCGCGTGTGCTCGCCGTCGAGCGACTCGGAGACCTCGAGGACGACGCTCTTCGGGTCGACCCCGAGCGCGTCCATGAGCGAGAAGAGCTCGAGACCGTCGAGCGACATCGTCCCGGCCTGGATGTTGATGAAGAGGAGAGAGTCCTTCGGGAGCGCGCGGCCCGAGCGCAGCGCCGCGTCGACGCACGCGAGGTCGAGCTGCCTCATGACCTCGTCCGAGAGGCCGTGCCCCTTGCCGAAGAGCGTCCCCGGCTCGGAGAGCGGGGTCCCGCGCGGGCCGCGCAGGAGCGCCTCGAAGCCGGCGCGACGGCCGGTCGCGAGGTCCACGATCGGCTGGAACGCCATGGAGAGGAAGCCGTGCGCGAGGAGCCTCGCGACCTCGCGGTCGACGGCGTCGGGCACGGCGTGCGGCCTCATCGCGCCGCTCCGGCGCCCCGCGCCGCGCGCAGGATCGCCGTCGCGACACGCGACAGGGGCTGCACCTCGTGGACGGCCCCGCCCGCGATCGCGGCGCCGGGCATCCCGAAGACGACACACGACGCCTCGTCCTGCGCGATCGTGTGCGCGCCCGCGCGGCGCATCTCGAGGAGGCCCTCGGCCCCGTCGTTGCCCATGCCCGTCAGGATGACGCCGATCGCGTTGACGCCCGCGGCCTCGGCGGCCGACCGGAACAGGACGTCCGCGCTCGGACGGTGGCGCGACACGAGCGGCCCGTCCGCGACCTCGACCGCGTAGTTCCGCCCCGTGCGTCTCAAGAGCGTGTGGCGGTTGCCGGGCGCGACGAGCGCGCGTCCCTCGAAGATCCGGTCGCCGTTCTCGGCCTCCTTGACCTCGATCCGGCAGACCTGGTCCAGCCGGCGGGCGAACGCGGCCGTGAACACCTCCGGCATGTGCTGGACGATGACGAGGCCCGGGCCGTCGGGGGGAATCTCCTCGAGGAGCTTCCGGAGCGCCTCCGTTCCGCCTGTCGACGCCGCGACGACGACGACGCGGTCCGTCGTGACCGTGAGCGGCGCCGGGCGGGAGGGGAACGCGTCTTTCGCCCGCACGCTCGGCTCGCGGGGGGGCGGGGCGCTCGCGCGGATGCGCACGCGTGCCTTCGCGGCCCCCGCGACGGTCTCGGCGAAGAGCGCCGCGGACTCCTCGAGGAAGCCCTGCACGCCGAGGCGCGGCTTCGTGACGATCTCGACCGCGCCCTCCTCGAGAGCGCGCAGCGCCGCTTCCGTCCCCGGCCCCGTGAGGGCCGAGCAGACGACGACCGGGATCGGGTCCGTGCTCATGAGGCGGCGCAGGAACGTGAGGCCGTCCATCCGCGGCATCTCGAGGTCGAGGAGGATGACGTCGGGCCGCGTCTTCTTCATCTTCTCCATCGCGATGAGGGGGTCGGCCGCGACGTCCACGGCGTGGCCCTGCCGGGCGAGGACGCTCGAGAGAACCTGGCGGACGAGCGCGGAGTCGTCGATGACGAGAACGCGGGGGCGGGCGTGGTTCGAAACGGTCAACGGGTTTCTCCGGTTCGCGCGCCGCGGGGCGGCGCCGCGCCCGCCGCGTAGACGCACGGCATGACGGGGTGGACGCGGTCCGTGATCCCGTTCAGGGTTTCCGCGTGGCCGACGAGGAAGAAGCCGTCGGGCGCGAGCTCGTCGAGGAGCCGCGCGACCGCGTGGCGCTTTCCCTCGGCGTCGAAGTAGATCAGGACGTTCCGGCACAGGATCGCGTCGAACGGGCCCCCGGCGACCGCGCCGTCCTCGGCGAGGTTGAAGCGCTCGAACCGCACGAGCGCGCGCAGGTCGGGGCCCGCCTTCATTTTCCCCTCCTCGGGGCCGGTCCCACGGAGCATGAACGCCTTCAGGAGGGCCGGCGGGATCTCCTTCGAGCGCTCGAGCGGCCACACGGCCGCGCGGGCGCGCGCGAGCGCCTTCGTCGAGAGGTCGGTCGCGCGGACCTCGAGGTCCCACGCGCGGGGGAACGAGGACGCGAGGAGCATCGCGAGCGAGAACGGCTCCTCGCCGGTCGAGCAGCCCGCGCTCCAGATCCTGACGCGGCGCGGACGCCGGTTCGCGGTCCCGTCCTCGAGCCAGCGCGGCAGGACGCTCTCCCTCAGGAAGTCGAACTGGCCCGGCTCGCGGAAGAAGCGCGTCTCGTTCGTCGCGATCGCGTCGAGCATGAGGACCCGCTCTTCCGCGCTCGCCTCGACGCGGCAGAGGTACTCCTCGAACGAGCCCATCGAGAGCTCGCGGAGCCGGCGGCCGAGGCGCCCGACGAGGAGCGCCCTCTTCGCGTCCGAGAGGCTGATGCCCGATTCGCGGAGGATGACGGCCTGGAACCCGCGGAAGACGTGCGACGGGATGGGGGCCGGGACCCCCGCCGCCGCACGCCCCCCGGGCTCAGAAGCGCCGGTAGTGGCGGTCCGATTCGGCCGCATGCGTTCCCGAGACGCGGTTCGTGACGACGAGGGCGGGCTGCGCGACGGAGCGCGCGGGGAGCGTGCGCGGGTGCGTGCCCGACACGGCGCGCGCCTCGGCGCGCGCGGGCAGCGGCGCGGCGCCGGTGCCGCGGAAGAACGCGAGGACCTGCTGGAGGCCCTCGGCCTGCGTCGCCATCTCTTCGGCGGTCGCGGCGAACTCCTCGGCCGCGGCGGCGTTGCGCTGGGTGACCTGGTCGACCTGCGTCATCGCGCGGTTCACCTGCGTGACGCCGGAGGCCTGCTCGCGCGACGCGGCGGCGACCTCCTGGACGAGCTCCGTCGTCTTGCGGATGGCCGGAACGAGGGCCGCGAGCGACGCGCTCGCGCGCTCGGCGACGGACACGCTCGAGCCGCTCAGCGCGCTGATGTCCCGCGCCGCGGACTGACTGCGCTCGGCGAGCTTGCGGACCTCCGCCGCGACGACCGCGAAGCCCCGCCCGTGCTCGCCCGCCCGCGCCGCCTCGATCGCGGCGTTCAGGGCGAGGAGGTTCGTCTGGTACGCGATGTCCTCGACGAAGGAGATCTTCTCGGCGATCGACTTCATCGCCGTGAGGGTCTCGGAGACGGCCTTCTCGCTCGCCTCCCCCTCGTGCGCGCCGCGGACGGCCATCTCCTCCATGCGCTTGCTGTTCTCGGCGTTCTGCGTGATCGAGGCGCTCATCTGCTCGAGCGAGGCCGACGTCTCCTGGATCGACGAGGCCTGCTCCCCGGCGCCGTTCGAGAGCTGCTCGGAGCCGGACGCGAGCTGGCGCGACGCCTCCGCGGTCTGCATCGTGGACCGCTGGACCTGGCTGATGACGCCCTCGAACGTCTCGAGCATGCGGTTCAGGGACTCGCCCATCTCGCCGAGCTCGTCTCGGCCGTGGACGGCGATCCGCGTCGCGAGGTCGCCGCCCGCGACGCGCCGGGCCTGACCGGCGACGTCGACGAGCGGTCCGACGATGAGGCGCGAGAAGAGGAGACCCGCGCCGACGCCCGAGGCGAGAAGCGCGAGGATCACGAGGACCGTGAGCAGCGTCGTCCGGCTGGACGTCACGCGGATCCCCTCCGCGAACGCCTCGGCGTTCCTCTGCCGGATCTCGCCGAGCCGCGCGAGCACCGCGCGCGCCTTCTCGAACTTCCGCCCGCCCTCGCTCATCGAGAGCTCGATCGCGTCCTTGCGCGCGTCGGCGGACTCCTCGGCGAGGAGGCGGACGGCCTCGAGCGAGCTCTTCTCCCACTCGGCATACGCGCCCTCGAACTCGGGCCGGAGCGCCTTCTCGTCGTCGGAGGGAGGGATCGCCTTGTAGCGCTCCCACGAGGCCTTCGCGTGCGCGAGACGCAGGCCGTGCTCCTTGCGCGCCCGGCCCGCGTCCTCGGAAGCCTGCCTCACGAGCATGAGGCCGCGCTCCTCGACGCGCGCCCGCTCCATGTCCCGGTCCACGTCCGCGAGCGCGGCGAGGGCCGGAAGGTTCTCCTTCGTCGCGACCTGGAACGCCGACGCGGCCCAGCGGAAGTTCGCGAGGTTCCAGACGACGGCGCTGGCGCCCACGAGGCTCCCGATGATGAAGGCGCCGATGAACTTCGTCCGGAGTCTGATCGTCCTGGTCATGGGAATCTCCTTCGCGGGGCCCTTACTTGCCGGTCGTCTTCCCGAGCTTCGTGAGGTTGACGCCCACGACGAGGACGCCGATCGTCCTGCCGGAGGCGATGATCGGCGCCGCGATCTGCACGTCGTGCGTGTCCGTGTCGATGTCGAGCTCCGGCGGCCCCTGCCACGTCATCGCCGTCGCGTAGGGGACGTCGAACCGGGGCTGGCCGGCGAAGATGTAGCTGTCGGTCTTCTCCGTCGACGCGAGCTGCTCACCGCGCGACCCGCATACGAAGGCGCGCACGTAGAGGCCGTTCGAGGCCTCGAGCTTGCGGGCGAGGAGCTTTCCCGCGTCGTTCGACATGGAGCTGCGGATGAGGTCGTCGCTGCGCCGGATCGTCTTCCACTTCTCGTTGTCCATGCCGGCGAGCGGCGCCTTCTTGTTCTCCCAGAAGACCGTCTTCACGAGGGTCGGATCGAGCGCCCACGCCTTGATCTTTTCGACGTGCCGGTCGAGCTCCTTCTGGAGCGCCGCCGTCATCTCGAACGTCGCGTGCGCCGCGCCCGCGAGGACGCAGGCGAGGACGACGACGAGGGTCACGAGCTTCCTGTTCATGGCTGCCTCCCGGTTCTGTTCAGGGTTTTCCGGAAATCTTCTCGAGCTTCGCGAGGTTCACGCCGACGATGAGGACGCCGACGGCCTTCCCGTTCGAGAAGACCGGCGCCGCGATCTGGACGTTGTGCGTTTCCGTGATCGTGTCGAGCTCGGGCGGCCCCTCCCACGTCTTGCCCGTCGTGAACGGAACGTCGAATTTCGCCTGCCCGGCGTGAAGGTAGCTGATCGTCTTCTCCGTGAAGGCGGCCTTCTCGCCCCGCGACCCCGAGAGGAACGCGCGGACGTAGAGGCCGTTCGAATCCCCGAGCTTCTGGACGAGGAGCCGGCCGGCCGGGTTCTGGACGAGCGCCTTGACGAGCTCGTCGCTGCGGCGGACGGACTTCCACGTCTCGTTCGTCATGCCCGGGATCGGGCCTTTCGCGTTCTGCTCGACGACGGCCTTCACGATGACGGGCTGGGCCGCCCAGGCCTTCACGACCTCGGCCTGATGCCCGAGCTCCTTCTGCATCGCGGGCGTCATCTCGAAGGCGCGGGCCGGACCCGCGAGGGCGAGCGCGGCGAGCACGGCGGCCGACGTTGAGAGGATGCGTTTCATTCTTCTCTCCTTTCGATTCAGCGGCTCGAAGCCGATTCCGGCGGGGCGGTGGGGACGGCGTCCGCGGCGGCGGCCGCCGCCGCGGGCGGACGGCGGCGACGCGAAGGAGCTCGGCGGCCGAGAGGACACGGTCGACGTCGAGGAGCAGGACGAACCGGTCCGCGAGGCGGCCGAGGCCGAGCAGGTAATCGACGCGGACCGCGGTTCCGAAAGCGGGCGCCGGCTCGACGTCCCCCGGCGCCACGTCCAGCACCTGGCTCACGGAGTCCGCGAGGACCCCCATGACGACGCGCTCGCCTTCGAGCTCCGTCTCGACGACGACGATGCAGGTCCGGCGCGTGACGGAGCTCGCCGGAAACCCGAACTTGACGGCGAGATCGATGACCGGAACGACGCTCCCCCGCAGGTTCATGACGCCGCGCACCCATGGCGGCGTCGCGGGAACGCGCGTGACCGCGTCGAACTCGATGATCTCCTTGACCCTGAGGATCCCGATCGCGAACTCGTTCCCGGCGAGGAAGAAGCCGAGGTACTGGGTCGTCGCGGCCTGTTCCGGCACTCGATCCATGTGCGTTCTCCTGTCCGTCACGACGTGTGCGCCGGCGCCGTGAAGGCCGGCATCTCCCCGGACGAGCGCAGGGCCCCTCGCACGGGCGTCGGGAGCGCGTTGCGGGACGGGACCGCGGCCGCGCCGCGCCAGTCGGGCTCGAGCCGGGCCCCCGGGCCTTCGGTCCGGAAGAAGGACATGAGCTCGCGGAGCGCTTCGGCCTGGGACGTCATCTCCTCCGCGGTGGACGCGAGCTCCTCGGACGCGGCGGCGTTCCGCTGCGTCACCTCGTCCATCTGGGTCATCGTCCGGTTCATCTGCGCGACGCCCGACGACTGGTCCGCCGTCGCGGCCGCGACCTCGCGCACGAGATCGGCGGTCCTGCGGATGGCCGGAACGAGCGACGTGATGAGCTGGCCCGAGCGCTCGGCGACGAGCACGCTCGAGGACGCGACGTCGGAGATCTCGCGCGCGGCCTCCTGGCTGCGCTCGGCGAGCTTGCGGACCTCCGTCGCGACGACGGCGAAGCCTCGCCCGTGCTCCCCGGCGCGCGCGGCCTCGATGGCCGCGTTCAGCGCGAGGAGATTCGTCTGGTACGCGATTTCCTCGATGATCCCGATCCGCTCCGTGATCGTCCGCATCGCGCGGACGGTCTCGGAGACGACCCGGCCGCTCTCCTCGGCCTCTTCGGCGCCGCGGCTCGCCACCCGCTCCATCTCGCGGCTGTTCTCGCCGTTCTGGCCGATCGACGCGCTCATCTCCTCGAGCGAGGCCGTCGTCTCTTCGACGGACGCCGCCTGCTCGCTCGACGACTCGGAGAGCGCCTGGCAGGAAGCGGAGACCTGTGCGGCGGCCTGCGCGACGGCGCGCGCCCCGTGGTCCACGTCCCCGATGACCTGCCGGAGCTTCACGAGCATGTCCTGCATGGCCGTCTCGAGCCGCCCCGTCTCGTCGCCGTGCGCGCTCGACGTTTCCCCCGACAGGTCGCCGCGCGCGATCCGCTCGGCCCGCGCGACCGCCTCCTGCAGCGGCACCGAAATGCTCCGCGCGACGGCCCAGCCCGCGGCGGCCGCGACGAGCGCCGCGACACCGACGAGGACGCCCGTCAGCGTGCGGGCGGCCCGGACCCGCGTCGCCGCCTCCTCCGTGGCCTTCACGAGGCCGTCGTTCTGCGCCGCGAGGAAGCGGTACCAGGCCGCGCGGTAGTCCATGAGCTTCGGGACCATGACGTCCCTCACGACCGCGATCGCGGCGTCGCGCTGTCCGGACTCGAGGAGCTTCTTCGCCTGCGCGCGGCTGTCGAGGTACGGGCCGCGAAGCGCCCGGACGTCGGCGAAGAGAGCGCGGTCCTGGTCGGTCGCGAGGAGCGGCTCGATCTTCCCGAGCCCTTCGGCGATGAGCCGGCTGTTCTCCTGGTTCTGCGCGAGGAGCGTCTGCTCGGGCTGCCCCCCCGAGACGAGAAAGAGCTGCATCGTGATCCGCGCGTTGTCCACGGAGCGCTCGAGGACCTCGTTCGTGAGGGTGACGAGCGCGAACCGCTCGCGGGTCACGGCGCGCAGCCGCGCGTCCAGCCGGGAGGTCGTCCTCAGGCCGATCCCTCCGATCGCGAGAGCGAAGACGATCACGAGGCCGAACCCGGCCGCGAGCCTCTGTCCGATTCGTAGCGATCTCATGTTCCCCTCCGCACCGTTCAGCGTTCCGCGCGCGCCTCGGCCGGTGCGGCCGCGCGTTCCCTCAGGACCTGCTTGAGAAGCTTCGAGACGTCGAGGATGAGCGCGGGCCGGCCGTCGCCGAGAATCGCGGACCCCGCGACCGCCGCGATGCCCCGGAAGAGCGCGCCGAGCGGCTTGATGACCACCTGGTGCCCGCCGAGGAGCTCGTCCACGACGAGCCCCGCGAGGCCCGCCTCGCTCCGCACGACGACGACGTTCTCGCGGGCGGGCGGCGGGCCCTCGAGCGCGAAGAGCTCGCGGAGCCTCACGTACGGGAGCGGCGCGCCCCTCAGGCTCACGAGCCCCGCCGCGTCCGTGCCGCGCGCGCCGGCCGGCAGGTCGAGACACTCGACGACGGCGTCCATCGGGAGGACGTAGGACTCGCCCACGGCACGGACGACGAAGCCGTCGATGAGCGCGAGCGTGAGCGGGAGGCGGATCCGGAACGTCGTGCCGCGACCTCCCTCGCTCAGGACCTCGATGGAGCCGCGGAGCGCCTCGACGTCGCGAAGGACGACGTCCATCCCGACGCCGCGCCCCGAGAGCTCCGTGACGGCGGCGGCCGTGGAGACGCCGGGGGCGAACACGAGCCGCAGCGCCTCGGACGCGCCCGCCTCGTCGGCGAGCGCGACGCCCTGCGCGCGGGCCCGCTCGACGAGGAGCCGGCGGTCGATCCCCGCTCCGTCGTCCGAGAGCTCGATCACGATCGAGCCGGCATCGTGCGTCGCGCGGAGGCGGATCGTCCCGGCGGGGCTCTTCCCGGCGGCGGCGCGCGCGGCGGGGGTCTCGATCCCGTGGTCGACCGCGTTGCGCACCATGTGCGTGAGGGGGTCGCGGATCTTCTCGACGACGCGCATGTCGAGCTCGATCTCGCCGCCCTCGATCGCGAGACGGACCTCCTTGCCGAGGGAGCGCGCGAGGTCGCGGACCGTGCGCGCGAACGTGTGGAGCGTCGGGCCGATCGGGATCATGCGGATGCGCGTCACGAGCTCCTGGAGCTGCGTCTCGAGACGGTCCGCCTCGCGGTAGACCTCGAGCGCCTGGGCCGCGTCGAGGGCCTCGGCGTGCTCGAGGAGCTGCCTCAGGCGCCCGCGCGCGACCGCGATCTCCCCGACGAGGTCGAGCATCTGGTCGAGCCGCTCGACGTCGACCCTGAGCGTGCGCGTCGGGACGTTCAGGTCGGCGACCTCACCCGCGTGGTCCTCGGCGCGCCGGAGGGGGTGGCCGGTCGCGACGTCGACCGGGGCCGCATGCGTCTCGCGCGCTCCCGACACGCGCGCGAGGAGCGCGCGCTGCGCGGGGCGCATCTCGTCGAGGCCCGCCGCGGCGTCCGCGAGGAGCTGCCTCAGCGCGTCGACGGACTCGAGGAGGAGCGTCACGAGCGCGGGCGTTGCGGCGAGCGCGCCCTTGCGCAGCCGCTCGAGGAGGTCCTCGAGGACGTGGGTGAACTCCGTGAGCGCCCCGAACCCGAGCGTCGCCGCGTTGCCCTTCAGCGTGTGCGCCGCGCGGAAGATCGCCTGCAGGAGCTCGTCGTCCCCCGGGCGCTCCTCGAGCGCGACGAGTCCCTCCTCCATTTGCCCGAGGCGCTCCTCGGCCTCGGTGAGGAACACCTCGAGGAGCGCCTTGCGGTCGAAATCGGGGACGGAGGACTCGAGGGTCGTCACAGCGTCTTCACCCAGACGTTCCCCGACGCGACCGTGAAGACGATCTTGCGTCCGCGCGAGCCACCGACCTCGCGCTCGACGATCGGAACGCCGGCATCCTCGAGGAAACGGGTCGCAACGGCGACGTTCTGACCCCCGATCGAAACCCGGTCCCGCGACGCCTCGAACTGCGAGGCGCCGCCGAAGATGCGCGCCGTCAGATTGCGGCGATCGCAGCCGAGCGCGAGGACGCGCTCGAGGAGTGCCTCCATCGCCGGCCCGCCGAAACGCAGCGCCGCGCTGGCGTCCCGGGAGCTGTGCGGGAGCAGGAAGTGGTTCAGGCCGCCGCTTCTCGTCGCGCGGTCCCAAAGGCACACGCAGACGCAGGACCCGAGGACGGTCGAGACGACGAGCGCGTCCGCCGTCGCGAGGAGGTCGCCCGGGTACAGATACACGCTCGCCGCCCGGCCCCCGTCGGGGCCGGGGCGCTCGACCCGCGCGGTGGCGCGGGCGAAGGGCGTGCTTCCCGGGGCGTCGACCATCAGGCCTTCTTGTCCGTCGTGGAGAACAGGGTCGCGGAGGCGAGCGCGGTCCCGGCTTCCGCCGCGAGGAGGTTCAGGAGGTCGTGGTCGATCGGCTCGAGGCGCCCGCTCTTCTGCGGGAGGAGCCGGAAGAGCGTGATCACGTAGGCCACGTCGCCCTTGAACCTCACGGGGAAGCACGCCGTGAGCCCCTCGTCGTCCACGCCCGGCGCGACGGGGAGGTACGGCTGGCCCGTGAGGGCCGTCCGTCCGATCGGGCCCTCGCCGAGCGCGATCTCGGGTCGGCCGAGCGCGTCCGTGCCCTTCGAGGCCGCGAGCGTGAGCTTCCCGTCCGAGACCTCGAAGACGGCGACCTCCTCGCAACCCACGAGGAACTCGATGATGTCGATGATGATCGCGAGGATCTCCTCGCGCTGGAGCGAGGAGTGGAGCCGCACGCTCGCGACGTAGAGGTTCGCGAGCGCCGTGTTCTGCTGCTCGACGAGGACGTACTCCTCGGCGAAGCGCCGGTTCTCGGCCGCGATCTCCGCGAGCCGCCGCTCGAGCTTGACCTCCTCGAGCCGGTGCCGGCTCACGGCCTCCTTCGTCGTGAGGAGCTCCTCCTCGACGCGCGCCTTGTCCATCTGGAGCGTCGCGGCCGCGACGCGGAGCTTTTCGTTCTCGCCGAGAAGGTCGTTCACGTAACGGTGCGTGTCCGCCTGCACGCGCCGCACGTACGCCTCGAGCGTGTCGCGGTCGGACGTGGGTGCCATCTCAGTCCCCCAGCGCGTTGCGGACTTTGGTGAGGAGCTCGAGCCCGTTTACGGGCTTCGTCACGTAGTCCGAGGCGCCGGCCGTGAAGCCGCTCTCGACGCTCTCGCCCTCGCCGCGCGTCGTGACCATGATCACGGGGATGTTCTGCGTCTCGGCGCGCGCCTTGAGCGCGGCACAGGCCTCGAAGCCGTTCATCTTCGGCATGACGACGTCGAGGAGGACGAGGTCCGGCCTCTCCCGGGCCGCCGTCTCGACGCCCTGCTGGCCGTCCTTGGCGACGAGGATGTCGTAGTTCGCCTTGCTCAGGATCATCCGGGCCATCATCAAGCTCGTCTCCGAGTCGTCCACGAGCAGGATCCGTTTGCGCACCATGTGAGGCGGCCTCCTTGCCTTCCGGCGAAAAACGTTCGTCTCGTCGAGCCGTCAGCTCTTCACGAGGTCGAGGAACTTCTGGACCGTCTTGAGCTTTCGGTCCACGGACACGTAGCACTGCGAGGAGACGATCGCGAGCGCGGCCTGCTCGCCGACGAGGTCGAACAGCTTGCGGTCGAGCTCGGAGAAACTCTTCTTGTGCGAGAGGAGCGCGTAGATCGTGAGGACACCGACGAGGCGGTCGCGGAAAAAGAGGGGCGTGCAGCAGATCGGGACCTTCGCCTCCCGGGCGGCGGCGGGGTCTCCGTCCGCGAACACCGTCTGGCGCCCCGCGACGGCGTCCCGCTCGAGACGGTGCGTGAGCGCGGCGAGGTGCGTGAGGGTCGGCGCGAGAGCCCCCTCGCGCACCGCGACGACGAAGTCTCCGCGCGCGTCGTCGACGAGGTAGACGACGAAGTCGCCGGCCCCGATCAGGTTGATCGCGATGTCCGCGATCGCGGCGACGACGGAGGACGGGTCGAGCGTCGCGTGGAGCTGGAACGTCGCCGCGTAGAAGTTCGCGAGCCCCGTCGCGTGCTCCTCGAGCTCGACATAGCGCCGCGCGAGATCGAGGTTCTCCTCGGCGAGGGCGAGGGCCTCGCGGCTCACGCGCTCGTGCTCGCCCTGCACCTCCTCGAGGTCTTTCTCAAGAGTCGTCTCGGCGGTCGCGAGGCCGCTCTCGAGGCGCTGGACGCGCCCCTTGAGGCGCTCGTTCTCGCGCGTGAGTTCGTCGCGGAGCTCGCGGCTCCGCTCGGCGAGGTCGCGGAAGAGACCCTTGATCGATTCGGCGCGGCCGGAAGGCGTCATCGCGGCCTCCTGAGGATCGCGGACCGGTCCGCGGCCGCCCGCTTCGCGAGCTCGCGCAGCGCGGCGTTTTCGAGCGTCACGGAGACCTGGCGCGCGAGCGCGATGAGGGCGCGCGCGTCCGGCGCGCCCGAGAGAGCGGTCCGGCAGAAGAGGATCAGGGAGACGTCTCCAAGAACGAAGAGCGGGATTGCGAGGACGACGCGCGCGCCCGCGGCGCCGGGTGCGCTGACGGGCGTGAGACCGCCCGTCTCGTTCAGGGCCACGAAGCCGACGTACGGCCGCTTGCTCGTCGCGATCGTCTCGAAGAGCGGCGAATCGCCTGCCGCGAAAAACGTCTTCGGCTCGCGCGCGTGCCCGTCGGGCCAGGAGAAGGCCTCGCCGAACTGGCCGAGGACGCGGAAGCCCTCCTTTGTGCGCAGGACGAGCCCGCCGTCCGCGTAGAGCTCGGCGGCGTACCTCAGGAGCAGGAGGCCGATCTCGCCACGGCTCGTCGCGGCGAACAGCTCCTCGCTGATCGAGAGGTACGACGCGGCCGTCCGCGCGCCGAGGGAGTCCTCGATCTGGGGGGTCGAGGCCGGGACGCCCTCGTCGAACCAGCGGATGATCTTCTCGGCCTCCTCCTCGACCTCGCGGGCGCGGTCTCCCGGTTCGTCGGCGGGCTCCGCGTGCCCCGCCGCGTCCGCGGCGGGCGCGTCCCCGCGGGCGCGCCGGTCCTGCAGGAGGCTCGCCTCGAGCAGGAGGTGACGCGGCTCGACGCCTTTCTCGTGGATGGAGTCGAACGCGAGCTCCTGCATGCCGCGCGACAGCGCGACGCTGCCGACACGGAACTCGAACTCCGTGTCCGTCCAGCTCGTGAGCCGCTCGATCGTCTCGGCCATCTGGTTCTTGACGACCTCCTCGATCCGCGCGCGGCGGATGTAACCGAGCTCGACGAGGGCGTCTCCGAGACGCATCCCGGGGCACTGCGCAACGTACTGGAGCGCCTCGTGGACATCGTTCTTCGTGAGGTCGCCGCTCGCGATGAGCCGGTCGCCGAGCGACTGGTAGGACTCCGTGCAGGTCGACTGAATGATCGCGCCGCCACGGAACGCGACGAGCGCTTCCTGCCCGTCTCCGCGGTGCAGGAGGAGGGCGCCCGTCTTCGAGCTGACCTGAAGCACCTGGATGATGTCCGCGAGCGGGACGTCCTCCAGCCTTCCCGCGAACGCGTTCTCGGGGGCGGCAGCGGCGACGCTCACGGTCGCGGGCCTTCGGTCAGGGCGAGCTTGAGCCGCTCGAGGGAGACCGGCTTCTCGAAGTAGAAGGTCGCGCCGAGCTCGAACGCCTTCTCCATGACGAGCGGGTTCCCGAAGCCCGTCAGGATGATCACGTCGGCCTCCGGGCACAGGCTCCGGCAGGCAGAGACGACCTCGAGCCCGAGCGTCCGCTCATCGCCGCCGAGCCGGAGGTCCGTGATGACCGCGTGGTATGCGCGGCGCGCGAGGATCTCGAGGGCGGCCGCGACGGAGTCGACCGTGTCGACCTGGAACGCCATCGGCTCGAGCGCGCGGCGGAGCACGTAGAGGACCGACGGGCTGTCGTCGACGACGAGGACGCGGGGCGGCGGGCAGGGCTGCGTTCCGGGAGCGGGTTCACGTGTTTTCTCAATCGCCAAGGACGGCTCGCCTCCACACGGTTGTGTCCGGCCGGCTCATCGCACGGGCCGTGCCAGACGCGCGGCGCGAGTCGCCGCAGGATTCAACGTGTGCGCGGTCAAGGAGTTCGGGTCCGCAACGGGCGGCGTCGTCGTCCGCCGAGTCGTCTGCGGACCCGCCCGCGCGACGTCGGAGATTCCGACAGTCGCAAAATCCGACGGCCGTCGCCGCTCCTCCGCTACGACGGCTCGTCGAGCCCGTAGCGGCCGATCTTCTGCAGGAGTGTGGACCGGTGGATCCCGAGAATCCGCGCGGTCTGCGAGCGGCTGCCCTCGCAGAGCCTCAGGACCTTCGAGATGTGCTCGGACTCCATCGCCTCGAGCGAGAGATCGTCGACGCCGTCCGCGGCCGCCGGCCGCCGGCCGCGCAGGAGGCCGTCGGGAAGGTGCTCGAGAGAGATCATGTCGCCCTTCACGAGCAGGATCGCGCGCTCCATCACGTTCTTGAGCTCCCGGATGTTCCCGGGCCACGCGTAAGCCTGGAGCGCGACCTCGGCCTCGGGCGTGAGGTGGAAGACGCGCCGCGGGACGGCCGAGCCTCCGAGCTCCTCGAGGAAGTCGAGAGCGAGCGGCATGATCTCGTCGCGCCGGCGCCTGAGCGGCGGGAGCACGAGTGCCATGACGTTCAGGCGGTAGAACAGGTCGGAGCGGAACCGTCCCGAGCGCGCGGCACGCTCGAGATCCACGTTCGAGGCCGCGATGATCCGCGTGTCGACACGGATCGGCGACGTCCCGCCGAGCCTCCGGAACCGCTTGTCCTCGAGGACCTTCAGGAGCTTCGCCTGGACGGAGGGCGCGAGCTCGCCGATCTCGTCGAGGAAAAGGCTCCCGCCGTGGGCGAGCTCGAGCATCCCGCGCTTGAACTCCTTCGCGTCGGTGAAGGCGCCCTTCTCGTGGCCGAAGAGCTCGGACTCCAGAAACTCCGGCGTGAGCGTCGCGCAGTTGAGGTCGACGAAGGAGCTCGACGCGCGCGCGCTCGCCTCGTGGATGAGCCGGGCCGCGACTCCCTTGCCCGTGCCGGTCTCGCCGAGGATCAGGACGCTCGTCGCCGGGCTCGACGCGAGCGTTCGGATCGTCTCGGCGACCTGGGGAGGCAGGCGGTGCTTCACGCCGCCGGCGAAGCCCGAGAGGCGCGAGACCTTCTCCTTGAGGTACAGGACCTCCGACTTCGTCCGGGCCCCCTCGAGGAGCTTCGCGACGAGGACGTCGAGCGCGTTCAGGTCGACGGGCTTGACGAGGAAGTTGTCCGCCTTGAGCTGCATCGCCTTCACGGCGGTGTCGACGTCCCCGTGCGCCGTCACGAGGATGACGCACGTCTGCGGGGACGAGGCCTTGATCCCGGTGAGGACCTCGAGGCCGTCGATGTCCGGGAGTCGAAGGTCGAGGAGGACGACGTCGATCATCGAGGAGGCGCAGATGTCGAGCGCCTCCTGTCCGCAGCGCGCCGTGAGGACCTCCATCGAGCGGCGCCCGAAGAAGCGTTTCAGGTTCGCCCGGATCGATTCCTGATCGTCGACGACGAGGAGCTTGGCGGTCATGGCGGCGGGCAGGCGGGGAGCTCGAGCGCGAAGACCGCGCCGCCCTCCGGATGCGATTCGGCCCTGAGGCAGCCGCCGTGGTCGAGCGCGATCCGACGGGAGATCGCGAGGCCCATGCCGGCGCTCGCGCGCCGCGTCGTGAAAAACGGCTCGAAGATGCGATCTCTCAGCTCCTCCGGGATGCCCGGGCCCTCGTTGCCGACCCTGACGATCACGCGCTCCCCGCCTGGAGCGCGCTCGGCGGCGATCGAGATCCGGCCCGACGGCGGCGAGTACGAGATCGCGTTCTGGAGCAGGTTCAGGAGCACCTGGTGGATCTGGTCCGCGTCGACCTTCACGTCGGGCAAGTCGCGCTCGAAGGACGTCGTGATCCGGAGCGCTCTCTCCGCCGCGAGGCCGCGATTCAGCGTCACGGCTCCCTCGACGAGGGCCGCCACGGTCTGGACGGTCGGCTGGGGCGGGCGCCGCGAGCTCAGAAGCTGGAGCTGACGCATGAGGCGGTCCATCCGCACGATCTCGCCGTGGATGACTTCGAACGTGCGCCGCTGCTCCGCGTCGAGGAGGATCTCCTCCATGAGGAGCTGGATTCCGCTCGAGATCGCGAAGAGCGGGTTCTTGACCTCGTGCGCGATGTTCGCCGCGATCTCGCCGATCGCCGCGAGCCTCTCCTGCGCCTCCCGGCGCTTCTGCGACGCCAGGATTTCCGTCACGTCCTGCTCGAGGCACACGAAGCACGCGAGGTTTCCGACCGAGTCGCGGACGGGGGTGATCACGGCGTCCGCCTCGTAGAGGCTGCCGTCCCGGCGCCGGTTCGTGAACCGGCCGCGCCAGGTCGCGCCCGAGAGGATCGTCCGCCACAGGTTCTCGTAGTGCGCCGCGTCGTGGAGCCCGCTCCGGAGGAGCCGGGGCGTCTGTCCGATCGCTTCCGACCGCGCGTACAGGGTCGTCGCCGAGAAGGCCGTGTTGACGTACTGGATCGTCCCGTCCGTGTCCGTGATCACGACCGACTGCGCGACCTGCTCGACGGCCGCGGCGAGCCGGCGGATCTCGCCCTCGACCTGCTTTTTCTCCGTCTCGTCCTGGACCGTCCCGAGGATCCGCACGACGCGGCCCGACACGTCGAAGATCGCGCTCGCGCGGGCGTGGACATGGCGCACCTGCCCGTCGCTCGCGCGCACGACGCGGTAGGAGACGTCGGGCGTGAGCTGCCCCGCGACGCCCTTCTGGAGCACCTTGCCCACGCGCTCGCGGTCGTCGGGGTGGACGAGAGACATCCACCCCGCGGTGTCGTGCGGGTAGTCCGCGCCGATTCCGAGGATCTCGCGCACGCTCTCGGACACCGCGAAGGCGTCCGTGCCGGGGTGGAACGAGTACCACCCGAGGCGGCCGACGCGCTGCGCCTCCTCGAGCCAGCGCTCGCTCGTCCGGAGCGCCGTGTCGCGGCTGCGGATCGCCTCCTCGGTCTTCATCCGCTCCGTGATGTCGACGCACGTCCCCGCCATCCGGAACGGGCGGCCGGTCTCGTCGCGCTCGGCGTAGCCGACGTCGTGCCACCAGACGTATTCGCCGTCAGCACGGCGGATGCGGTACGCGGCGTCGTAGGGGACGTCGCTCTTCAGGTGGAGGTCCAGGGCGGCGACGACCGCGTCGACGTCGTCGGGGTGGACCTGTGAGGACCACGCCTCGAGCGTCCGGGGGAAGCCGCCCGGCGGAAAGCCGAGCATCGCGTCGATGATGGCAGTCCACTCGATCGTCCCTGACGCGAGGTCCCACTCCCAGAGCGCCACCCGTCCGGCGCTCGCCGCGCGGTCGAGGCGTTCCTTCTCCCGGCGGAGTTCCTTCTCGGTCTCGCGACTCGCGCGGAGAGCGGCCTCGGTGACGTCACGGACGACCGCGAGACGCGCGGGCCGGCCCCGGTACGTGCAGTTGCGGCCCCGGGCCTCGACGAGCACGACCGTCCCGTCCCGGCGCAGGGCGTGGTGCTCGTAGAGCTCCTCGTCCCGGGAGGCTTCGCGGCCCTGCACGAGCTCCCGGTGCGCGGGCGCGACGAACTTCACGACAGGCGCGCCGACGATCTCGTGCCTCTCGTAGCCGAGCATCGAGGCGAGGCGCTCGTTGACCTCGACGACGATGCCGTCCTGCGTGATGCCGACGCCGTCGAACGTCGTCTCGGCGAGGAGCTCGAACCAGTCGGCAGGCACGGGCCGGGCGGCCTGGATTTTGCGACAGGCGCCGATCAAGTCCGCGCGTCGTACGCCGTACGACACGCCTCCGGACGCGGAAAATCCGCCAGAAAGGTCCAGCCATCGCGTTCCGGGGCTCCGCGGCATGTGCATCGACTTCCGGCACAGATTCTGACGAGTGCGCCGCCGCAGCCCACCTGAAGCAGATGCATCAGGGAATCTGCCCGGAATGCGGGGGAGCGAAGGCTTTTCTCAGCCGATCAACCCGTGGTGGAGCGCGTACTGCGTGAGGTCGGCGTTCGTTTCGAGGCGCATCTTCTCGAGGATGCGCGCACGGTATCAGGCTTCGCGCTGCGGCGAGAAGAGAGCCGTGGGTTTCCGTGAATCTGCGACACTCCCCGCGCCCGATCCCCGCCGGTCCCGCGATTCGGAGGTCCGATGCGTCGAACAACGTCCTGCCTCGTCCTCGTCCTCGCCCTCGGCGGGGCGCGCCTCGCCGGCGGCGCGACGGTGGTGCTCCCTCCCGTCGCGGATACGACGATCTTCGAGGAGAACCCCGACGTTTCCGACGCGAAGGGAGAGGGCCTCTACACGGGGCGCAACACGCAGACGTTCATCCGGCGCGCCTTCGTGCGTTTCGACGTCGCGGCGGCTGTCCCGGCAGGCGCGACGATCGTCTCGGCGCGCCTCGACATGGTCGTCACGAGCACGCGGGGCAATCCCGTGGACGTGTCCCTCGTGCGCGCGATCGCCGCGTGGGCCGAGGGGACGTCCGATGCACCGCTTCCCGGCGGCAGCGGCGCCGATGCGACCGCCGGAGACGCGACGTGGACGAAGCGCGTCTGGCCGGGAACCTCGTGGCTCTCGCCGGGCGGCGACACGGCCTCCCTCGCATCCGCGACGTCGCCGATCTCGACGTCGCTCGGCACGTTCTCGTTCGGGCCGTCGGGCGCGATGACCTCCAACGTCCAGAGCTGGCTGGACAACCCCGCGACGAACTTCGGCTGGCAGCTGAGAGCCGACGAGCTGCAGGCCGCTCCGAGCGCGCGCCGCTGGGGCTCGCGCGAGGCCGCGAACGCGGCCGACCGGCCCGTCCTGACGATCGTCTACAACCCGGCCGGAGGCGGCGGTCCCCCTCCGCCGGCGGCCGACGACGTGCCCGCCCTCTCGCCGGCGGTGCTCCTCGGCCTCGCGGCGGCGCTTGCCGCCGCCGGGGCTCTCGCCCTGCGGAAGAGCTAGGCGCAGGCGCGTCGCGGCCGAGCGGAAGGGCCCGGGAAACCCGCATGAGTCAGACGCTCTCGAGCGCGTGTCCGAGGTCGGCGAGAATGTCCTCGACGTCCTCGATCCCGACCGAGACCCGCACGAGGCCCGGCGTGATCCCGCGCCGCGAGCCGCTCCTCGGGCTCGACGCTCGCGTGCGTCATCGTCGCCGGGTGCGAGATGAGGCTCTCGACGCCGCCGAGCGACTCGCCGAGCGCGCAGACGACGACGCGGTCGAGGAGGCGCTTCGCGGCGTCCTCGGAGCCGAGGTCGAACGCGATCATCCCGCCGAAGCCCGACATCTGCTTCGACGCGACGGCGTGGCCGGGGTGCGCGGGCAGGCCGGGGTAGAAGACCCGGAGCACCTTCGGGTGCCGTGCGAGCCACGCGGCGACGGCCCGCCCGTTCGCGTCGTGCGCCTTCATGCGCACGGGCAGCGTCTTGATGCCGCGTGAGACGAGGAACGAGTCGAACGGCGAGAGGATGCCGCCCGCGGCATTCTGGGTAAAGCCGATCCTGGTGCCGTCGGCGGCGTCGGCGCACACGACCGCCCCGCCCACCGAATCCGAGTGGCCGTTCAGGTACTTCGTCGTCGAGTGGACGACGACGTCGCAGCCGAGGGCGAGCGGCCGCTGGAAGAACGGCGTCGCGAACGTGTTGTCGACGACGACGCGGATCTTCGCGCCGATCCGGCTCCCCTCGGCATGCGCGAGGTCGGCGAGCGCCTTCAGGTCGGAGATCTCCATCGTCGGGTTCGTGGGCGTCTCGACGAACAGCATCCGGGTCGCGGGCGTGACCGCCTTGCGCACGGCCTCGGCGTCCGTCGTGTCGACGTAGGCGAACGTGACGCCGAAGTTCGCGAGGATCTTGGAGAAGAAGCGGTACGTGCCGCCGTACGTGTTGCGGCTGACGAGGACGTGGTCCCCCGCCGCGACGAACGAGAGCATGAGCGTCGTCTCCGCCGCCATGCCGGAGGCGAACGCGTGGGCGACCGCGCCGCCCTCGAGCGCGGCGAGCTGCCTCTCGAGCGCGAGGCGCGTCGGGTTCTTCGTCCGCGCGTACTCGTAGCCGTCCTTCGGCTTGCCGAACGCTTCCTGGACGTACGTCGAGGTCTGGAAGATCGGGACGGCCACCGCGCCCGTGACGGGCTCGGGCTCCTGCCCCGCGTGGATGCACGTCGTCGCGAAGCCGGGTTTCTTCGGGGAGTCGCTCATGAGAGGGCGACTCTAGCAGCGTGCCGCCGGCGCTCACCCGACCGAATCATGGGCCGGGGGGAAAGGGTCCGACCCTTTCCCCCCGCACCACCCTATCGGGCGGGTCTGCGCTCGCGGTAGCAGTCGCGGCAGTAGACGGGCTTGCCGTTCGTGGGGTTGAAGGGGACCTGCGTCGTCTTGCCGCAGGCGTCGCAGGTGACGTTGTAGAGCTGGCGCGCGCCGCCCTCGCCGAAGCCGCCGGCCTTGCGCTTGTCGCGGCAGTTCTTGCACCGCTTGGGCTCGTTCGAGAAGCCCTTCTGAGCGTAGAACTCCTGTTCGTTCGCCGAGAAAATGAAGGGAGCGCCGCAGTCGATGCAGGAGATGGTCTTGTCCGTGTACATCAGAACTCCGAAGATGGCCGCCGGCTCCAGCCGGAGGCCGTGGGATGGAAATCGCGGACGACGCTCACCATGAGCGGCGACCGCCGGGAACTGGCGAGAGGAGCCGGTCAGAGAGTCCGGAAAGGGAGGACGGGGCCGTTTCCCTGATGGTGCCCCCGGGGCTGGAAATGGGTCACGCCTCCTGTCGAACTCGATCCGACGAACGAACTTCCACGGCCTTCGAAGGCGCTTCGGGATTGACCCTTGGGCTCTCCAGGCTGTCTTGTAAGGGAATGAGAATCGAAACAATCAACGAAATCAAGTGAAAAAGGAATTGCGAATCGGTATCAGGGCGCTTACTCGAGCCGGACGCTGTCCGCGACGAGGGTCTTGCCCGCCCAGGCGGCCGCGATCAAGACCGCCGGCCCGTTGATTTTTTCCACAGTCCGGAGCGTCGAAGCGTCCACGACGTCGGCCGCCTCGACCGTGAGGCCGGGCTCCATTTCGAGCGCCAGGCGCACGGCCTTGAGGATCTTCGCGCTCTTCCTCTCGCCCAGCCCGTAGAGGAGCTGCCCGGCGAGGAGCGCCCGGAAGACGGCCGGAGCCGCGGCCCGCTCCTCGGGCGCCAGGTCCGCATTGCGCGGCGAGACGAGGAGGCCGTCCCGTTCACGCGGGGCAGGCTCACCGAGGATCTCGCGCCCCGCCCCGAGCTCGCGGAGCCTCTCGACCGCCCCCACGCCTACCTCTTCGAGGAGCGGGGCACGTAGATCTGCGTGCCGCGGAAAGGACGCGTGATCTGCGCGATGAGGTCGTCGAGGTCGCCCTTCCTCTCGACGAAGTCGATGCTGTTCGTCTCGACGACGAGGAGGGGGCCGTCGCGATAGTGGTAGAAGAAGTAGTTGTAGGCCTCGACGAGCGACTTGAGGTACTCGGACGAGATCGCCTTCTCGAACGCCCGGCCGCGCTTCTTGATGCGCGAAAGACAGGTCTCGACTGAGGCCGTCAGGTGCACGACGAGGTCCGGACGCGGGACGTTCGCGGCAAGCGTCGCGTAGATCTTGTCGTAGAGCGCGATCTCGGCGTCGTTCAACGTGAGGTAAGCGAAGATCTTGTCCTTCGCGAACGTGTAGTCCGCGACGACGAGATTCCGGAAGAGGTCGATCTGGGCGATCTCCTGCTGCTGCTGGTAGCGAGACAGGAGGAAGTACATCTGCGTCTGGAACGCGGCGCCCTTCTTGCCCGCGTAGAAGTCCGCGAGGAACGGGTTCGTGACGTCCTCGAGGATCTGCGTGCCGCTGAAGCGCTTCGCGAGGAGCCCGACGAGCGACGTCTTGCCGACGCCGATCGGACCCTCGATCGCGATGTGGCGAAGCGGAAACTCCTTCGGCGTCGGCGCGGGCACGGGACGCGAGTTTACCGGTCGCGCGGCCTACCGGCGGAGGAACACGTCGGCCGCCCCGCAGACGAAGACGACCACGGAGAGCCAGCCGTTCGCCGTGAAGAACGCCCCGTCCACCCGGGAGAGATCGCCCGGCTTCACGAGAAGATGCTGCCGGACGAGGAAGGCCCCCGCGAGGACCACGCCCAGCCCGAAGAGCAGGCCGCCGCGGGCGAGGAGCCAGACCCCGTAGAGGAGCGCGAGGGAGACGGCGTGGAAGGCCGTCGAGACGGCGAGGGCCCGCCGCGCCCCGAGGCGGGCCGGGAGCGAGAAGAGCCCGTGCGCGCGGTCGAACGCCTCGTCCTGCAGGCTGTAGATGACGTCGAACCCGGCCACCCAGAAGAGCACCGAGAGCCCGAGAACGACGGGCTCGAGCGCGAAACCGCCCGTGACGGCGATCCACGCCCCGACCGGCGCGATCGCGAGGCCGAGGCCGAGGACGAGGTGCGACAGGACCGTGACGCGCTTCGTGAAGGAATAACCGAAGACGACGAGGAGGGCGACGGGTGAGAGCGCGAAACTGAGCGGGTTCAGCCGCCACGCCGCGAGGACGAACGCGCCCGCCGAGAGCGCGCAGAAGAGGGCCGCTTCGGAAACGGACACGCGGCCCGCCGGAATGTCGCGCCCGCGCGTCCGCGCGTTCGCGGCGTCGATCGTGCGGTCCACGATGCGGTTGAAGGCCATTGCGGCCGAGCGCGCTCCAACCATGGCGACGAGGATCCAGAGGAGGGTGGGAAAGGGCGGCAGGCCTCGCGCCGCGAGCACGGCCGAAAGGAGCGCGAACGGGAGCGCGAAGATCGTGTGGGCGAACGTGACGAGGGAGAGATAGCGCTTCACGGACGGCGTCGGCTCACCGCGCTCCCGTCCAGCGGAACCCGGCCGTGTCGACGGAGACGTCGAGCAGGTCGGCGACGCGCGTGAGGTACGCATCGAGCATCTCGTCGGCCGTCCTCGCCGCGTAGAACGCGGGGACGGGCGGCGCGACGATCGCGCCCGCCCGCGTGACGGCGAGGACGTTCTCGGCGTGGACGAGGGAGAGAGGCGTCTCCCTGAGCCCGAGGACGAGGCGGCGGCGCTCCTTGAGACAGACGTCCGCCGCGCGCTGCAGGAGCCCGCGGGACGTCCCGTGCGCGATCGAGGCGAGCGTGCCCGCCGAGCACGGAAGCACGGCCATCCCCCGCGTCCGGTACGACCCCGACGAGATCGGGGCGTCGATCGCGCTCTCGGGGTGGAGGACGAGACGGCCGCGCGCGGCGGCGTCGAGGGAGGCCGCGTCGATGAAGGCCTCGACGGAGGTGATGGACGCGTCCACCTCGTCCCGCGCGACGACGAGGGCGCGCGGCGAGACGACGACGTGGAGGCGCTCGAGGTCGGGCGACGACGCGAAGAGGGCGAGCGCCCGGAGCGCGAGGCGGGCGCCGCTCGCCCCGGAGATTCCGAGGATGAGGTCTTTCGGTCCGCCCACGCTTCGCGCCGCCATCGCCCGATTCTTCCACGCGACAGGTTTTCCTGTCGCGCTCGTCGCTTTCGGGTGAAGAGAAGAAAGAGATCTTCTTAGAAGGTGATAGGGCGCAGGCGCCCGCGGCGCGTGACAAGAGATCTTGTCGCGCATCGACTCGCCCCTCTTCCCTTTCTAAGAAGAAATCTCTCAGCGCCAGTGCGTTGCGCGTCGGCCGCGCCGCCCGGCACAGCCCGTGCGATGCGATCCCCTCAAGGAGTCATGGATGAGCTGAGGCCGAACGCGCACCCGGACGCGCCGGGACGAAGCGGAAGGAACACCCCCGAACCCCGGAATCCCTTTTCGTTCCCACCCTGATCAATCCACGCACGACAACCGAACTCCAGAAAGGAGCTTCCGATGACTCTCCGTCCGATCGTCCGTGCCCTCGTCGTCCCCGTCCTCGGCTTGTCACTCTCCGGCATCGCGGCCCACCCGGCCGTCGCCGAGGGCGAGGTCGCGGCCCCGCAGAAGGTCGTCAACGTGAACCAGGCTTCCGCCGAGGAGCTCACGCGCCTGCCGCGGGTCGGCGCGAAGCTCGCCGGCCGCATCGTCGAGCACCGCACACAGCACGGCGCGTTCAAGCGCCCCGAGGACCTCATGCAGGTCAAGGGCGTGGGCGAGAAGCTCTTCGCGACGCTCAAGCCGTACGTCGCCGTGTCGGGCCCGACCACCCTCGCCGAGAAGGTCTCGTCGAAGGGGTCGCGCGGCGGCAAGTCGAAGGCGAAGTCCACCTCCCCCGGGACGAAGACCGCGAAGGCGAAGGCCTGACCGGCCGGCGTCCCTCCCCTCCCGGGACGGCGCGGCGGGCTCCGGAGACGCCCTCCGCCCGCCGCGCCGCCCCCCTCCCTCCCCAGGAGGCTCCATGCGTTCTTCCGATCGCGGCGTCTCGCTCGCCGAGACGACCGCCGTTCTCGCCGTCCTCGGTCTCGTCTTCGCGATGAGCGTCCCCGCGCTCTGGGAGATCCTCGCGGAGGAGGCGCTCGCGACCGCGTCACGCGAGGTTGCCGGCATCCTCACGGCCGCCCGCGCACGCGCCGTCTTCCAGGGCGCCGAGGTCGGCGTGAAATGGGTCGCGAACGCGGGCGACCTCGTCCTGACCGTCTACCAGGACGGCAACGGGAACGGCGTCACGACCGTCGACATCAAGAAGGGCGTCGACCGCCTCGTCGCCGGCCCGTACTGGCTCGGCAGCCGCTACCCCGGCGTGAACTTCTCGTTCGTGCCCGGCATGGACGGCGCCGATCCGGGCGGAGCGCCGATCGGCGACCTCTCGGACCCCGTCCGGTTCGGCAGGTCGAACATCTGCTCGTTTTCGCCCGTGGGAAACGCGTCGCCCGGCACCGTCTATCTGTCGAACCGCAAGCGGCGGCAGGCGGCCGTGCGGGTGTCGCCGGCGACCGCAAAAATCCAGATCTGGACCTGGCACGGGAAGAAGCAGAAGTGGATCGCGCGCTGGTGAGGCGGGGCGCGAACGGCTCAGCGCGCCAGGAGAGCCTCCTCGGCCGACGCGAGGCGCTCAGGCGTGCCGAGGTCGAACCAGAGGCCGTCGGAGGGCGCGTACGGCACGAGCGCGAAGGCGCCGTCCCGCGCTTCGGCGGAGGGAGCGAGGACGTCCTTCGCGAGCTCGGCGACGCCTTCGGGGATGCGAAGGGCGAGGGCCGCCGTCGCGGCCTGAATGCCCGTGAAGAGCCAGGGACCGGTCGCCCCCTCCGGCCGTACGCCGCCGACGGCCGCGAGCCGGCCGGACGCCGTCGCCCAGAGCGGCGTGTCGCGGTCGGGATGCTCGTTCGGGAGAACGGCGAGGGCCGAGACGACGCCCGGGGCGTGCCGCGCGGCGAGCAGGCGCCCGAGAGGAAGGGTCGTCAGGACGTCGCCGTTCGCGACGAGGAACGTGTCCGCGAGGAGGCCGCGCTCGAACGCACGCCGAATGCCGCCCGCCGTGCCGAGGATCTGCTTCTCGACGGACCATGCGACGGGGACGCCCGCATACGACTCCCCGACCGCAGCGCACAGCGTCTCCGCGAGGTGGTGGGCGTTCACGGCGAACCGGTCGGCGCCCTGTTCGAGGAGATGGTCGAAGACGTGAAAGAGGATCGCCCGGCCCGCGAGCGGAAGGAGCGGCTTCGGCGTCGTGAGCGTCGCGGGCCTGAAGCGCGTGCCGAAACCGGCGGCGAGGACGAACGCGATCATGATCCCGGAAAGACCATGTCCGCAGATAAAGACGGATTCTTCGCGCGCGCGGCGAACCAGAGCATGACGTAAGACTCGGCGATGAAGTCCTCCTCGGCGACGTCGATCTCGCGCGCGAGGGCGCGCACGGCGGCGTCGTCCCCTTCGATCTCGGCGAAGAGCCCGAGCGGCGTCTCGTCCACGACGACGACGGGGCGCCTCGGGTCGGCGAACGTCCACGTCGTTCGCAGCTTGTCGTACCGGAAGGCGGGTCGATAGCCGAGGGACTCGAGGATCTCGGCGACGGCCCGCGGCGATTCGACCTCGCTCTCCCATTCGAGGCGACTCTTGATCCCCTTGGAGACCATCGGAGGTCCTTTGAACGTCAGGAGGCCGCGTCGCTCGTTCACGGTCCGAACGCGCAGCGCGCATCCTTCGGCCCTCAGCCGGCCGCCCGGCTCGTCGTAGAGGACGTTCGTCTCGTCCTCCCGGGGACCTGGCCGTGCGCCGAGCGCCGCCAGGCGCGATTCGAGCACCGCGCGGTCCGCGACGCGGAACTTCGTCTCGATTTCACGAGGTCCGTGCATGACTTCAAGTAGGCGCGGCCGCACAATACGCCCGTGCCGCGCTACCGTCTCGCGGGAGTCCGCGCGCGCGCGCCGCGGAGCGTGGACCTCGCGGCCGTCGCGCGGCTGCTCGGCATCCCCCCGAACGGGCTCTCGGATTTCGCCGTCGTGAGGCGCTCCCTGGACGCGCGCCAGAAGCCGGTTCTCTTCTGGGAGCTCGCCGTGGAGTTCACGTCCGAGCGGGACCTCGACCTCGCGCCGGCGCCGCCCCTCCGCCTCGGAGCGGCCGAGCCCGCGCGGACCCCGGAGCTCCTCCTGCCGGAGCTCGACACCGCGAGGAAGGTCGCCGTCGTCGGGACGGGGCCGGCCGGGCTCTTCGCGGCGCTCGCGCTCGTGGACGCGGGCGTCCCCGTCACGGTCCTCGAGCGCGGCGACCCCGCGGAGGATCGCTACCGCAGGGTCATGAAGTTCTGGACCTCCGGCGTTTTCGATCCCGAGTCGAACGTCCAGTTCGGTGAGGGCGGCGCCGGCACGTTCTCGGACGGCAAGCTCACGTGCGGCAAGAAGCACGACAAGGTCAAGATCGTCCTCGAGACGTTCCACCGCTTCGGCGCGCCCGCGTCGATCCTCGTGGACGCGAAGCCGCACATCGGGACGGACCGGCTCGTCGTCGTCCTCCGCAACGTGCGCAAGCACCTCCTCGAGCACGGCGCGACGCTTCGTTTCCGCGCGAAGGTGACGGACCTCGTCGTGCGCCCGGACGGGGCGCTCGCGGCGCTGCGCCTCGCCTCCGGAGAGGAGGTCGCCGCGGACGTCGCGATCCTCGCGCTCGGGCATTCCGCGCGCGACACGATGGACATGCTCCTCGCGCGCGGCGTCGCGATGGTGCGCAAGCACTTCGCGATGGGCCTGAGGATCGAGCACCCGCAGGACGCGGTCGACCTCATCCAGTACGCGCAGGTCTCGACGGCCTGCGGCGTCATGCCCGCGGACTACAAGCAGGCGCACGTCGCGGGGAACGGCCGCGGGATCTATACGTTCTGCATGTGCCCCGGCGGAGAGGTGATCGCGTGCTCGTCCGAGCCCGGGGGCGTCGTCACGAACGGGATGTCGCGCTACAAGCGGTCCTCCGGCTACGCGAACGCGGGGATCGTCGTCCAGACGAAGGACGAGGACTTCGACGCGATGGACGGGCCCCCTCTCCTGCGCGGGCGCGAGCTCCAGCGCCACGTGGAAGCCGCGGCGTTCGCGGCGGCTGGCGGCACATACGCGGCTCCCGCGCTGCGCGTCACCGACTTCCTCAAGAGCCGCGAACGGCCGATCTCGCCGCGCCCGCTCCCGCGGACGACGTACGGTCCGTGGGTCACGCCCGTGCCGTTCGACGGCATCCTGCCCGAGCCGTACCTCGAGGCGCTCGCCGATGGGCTCCTGGCCTTCGACAGGAGGATGCCGGGCTTCGTCTCCGAGGAGGCCGTCCTTCTCGCCCCCGAGTCGCGCACGTCCTCGCCCGTCCGCATCGAAAGGGACGGACGCTGCGAGAGCCCGTCCGTGCGCGGCCTCTATCCCGCGGGCGAGGGCGCGGGTTTCGCGGGCGGGATCGTCTCGGCGGCGCTCGACGGGCTGCGCGTCGCGCGGCACGTGCGCGCGAGGCTCGCGGGCGAGACGCTCGAGCCCGAGAAGGCGACGATCTTCAACGGGCCGGAGTACTGAGGCGGCGGCCGCCGGGACGACGGCGCGCATCGGACGCCCGGACACGTCCCTCGTTCGACAGACGATAATCGGCGCCCATGCGCCGCGTCCTCGTCGGCACCGCCGGCCACATCGACCACGGCAAGAGCTCGCTCGTGCGGGCGCTGACGGGCACGGACCCGGACCGCCTCCCGGAGGAGAAGGCGCGCGGGATCACGATCGACCTCGGCTTCGCGCATGCCGCGTGGGGCGAGACGACGTTTTCCTTCGTGGACGTCCCGGGACACGAGAGGTTCATCCGGACGATGGTCGCGGGCGCGCAGGGGGTCGACCTCGTCCTTTTCGTCGTCGCCTCGGACGACTCCGTGATGCCGCAGACGAGAGAGCATCTCGACATCCTGCGTCTCCTCAACGTCTCGACGGGCGTCATCGCGCGAACGAAGAGCGACCTCGTCGACGCCGAGACCGGCGGACTCGTCGAGGAGGAGATCCGCGCGCTCGTGAAGGGCTCGTTCCTTTCGGACGCCCCGATCGTCGCGTGCTCGGCCGTCACGGGCGCGGGACTCGACTCCCTGAAGGCCGAGCTCCTCGCCGCGGCGCGCCGGGTCGTGCGCGAGGACCGCTCGCGGAAAGTCCCGCGTCTCTTCCTCGATCGCGCGTTCACGATGAAGGGCTTCGGGCCGGTCGTGACGGGAACGCTGGACGCCGGACGCATCGCGCCGGAGGACGTTCTCACCCTGCTGCCCGAAGGGCGGGATGTTCGCGTGAGACGCGTCGAGGTGCACGGCGCGGAGCGGCGCGAAGCCTTCACGGGCGAGAGGACGAGCCTGAACCTCGCGGGCGTGGAGCGCGCGGACCTCCGGCGCGGCGAGGCGCTCGTCCCGAAGGGCGCCCTCGAGGCGTCCTCTGTCCTGACGGCGGAGGTGACGGTCCTGCCCTCCGTCGAGGCGCCCCTCGCCGACGGGACGCGCGTGCGCGTCCACCTCGGGACCGCCGACGTCGCCGGCCGGCTGTCTCTGGTCGTCCCCGGACCGGCAACCCGTTCGTTCGCGCCGGGCGAGACGGCGTTCGCGCAGCTTCTCCTCGAGGAGCCCGTCGCGGCGCGCCCCGGGGACCGCTTCATCGTGCGCCGCCCCTCGCCGGCCGAGACGCTCGGAGGAGGGCGGGTCCTCGACACCGGAAGGCCGCGGATGAAGCGGCGTGCGGCCGCGGACGGCGCGCTCTTCACCGTTCTCGCGTCGGGCGACGAGAACTCCCTCACGGACCTCTTCCTCCTCGAGGCGGGTCCGGCCGGGCTGACGTCGGCTCGCCTCGGCCTGCGGCTCGGAATCGTCTCGGCGGCCGCGGCAAATCTCCTCGAGTCCCTGCTCGCCTCGGGAAGGTCGCTGCGCATCGCACCCGCTCTCTTCGCCCACTCCTCCGTCGCCTCGGCTCTCGCGACGCGCGCGTCCGCGCTCTTCGCGGAACGGAGGAAGTCGGGCTCGGCGGCGCTCGCGCTCGGGAAGGGGGAGTTCCTCGCGCGTCTCGCGAAGGGGCTCTCCCCGGCCGCCGCGGACGGCTGGCTCGCGACCCTCGCGGCCGGCCGGACGATCGCGCTCGAGGGCGACCGGGTCGTGCCGCCCGGCGCGCGGGCGGCCGATCTGTCGAGCGAGGCCGCGTCCTTCGCGGCGCGGCTCGAGAACTTCTACCTCGAGGCCGGCTTCGACCCGCCGAAGCACGCGGCCGCCGCGAAGACGCTCGGGACGAAGCCGCAGGTCGTGGACGGCCTCGTCTCGCACCTCGTGAAGTCGGGCCTCCTCGTGAGGCTCTCGCCCGACCTCGTCGTCCACAGGTCCGTCGCGGCTTCCGCCGAGGCGAAGCTCGAGAGCGTGAAGGGCCAGACGCTCGCCGTCGCGGGTTTCCGTGACCTCCTCGGCCTCACCCGCAAAACGCTCATCCCGCTCCTCGAGTACTTCGACTCACGGAAGCTCACGCACCGCGTCGGGGATCTCCGCAAGGTCGAATAGGAGGGTCGGCGGCGCGCCGGGGCTCTCCCGTCGGGTTCCCCGCGGTCACGGCGGCGGGATCGATCTCAGGTTCTTCTTGACCGAGCGCTCGCCCTTCTTCTTCGCCGAGTCGATCGTGTAGTCGAGCGTCGCGTCGAGCGTCATCCACGACGCGACCGGGCTGCCCCCCGTCTTGCCCGGGGCGAGCTTCCACTTCGCGGCGCTCTGCCTGAGCCAGCGCACGAGGAGTGGCTCGGCGTCGCCCGTCGGGAGGACGCGCGAGACCGCGCCCTGCGCCGAGACCTCCACGAGCGCCGTCAGCCGGGCGCGCTGGCGCGTCGCGTCGAAGCTCCACGACGTCTTGTGGGCCACCGGGAGCGCGTCGAGCTCCTCGACGGAGACCGCGTCGGAGTCCTTCGGGTCGATCTCCGCCGGGTAGCGTGCCATCCACTCGTCCCCGTCGTTCTCGCGGAAGATCTTCTCGAGGGGGTCGTCCTTCCGGAGCGGCTCGAGCTGGAAGGCGCTGAAGACGGGCTTCTCGAGCGAGACGGCGAGGTCGAGGATCACCGTCGCCCACGTGGCGACGGGCTGACCGCCCTTCGTCGGCGGCGCGAAGCGCCAGCGCGGCGCAAGCGCCGGGAGAGGCGTCGCGAACGCCCTGAGCGGCGGCTCGACGGGGGCGATCTCGCTCACCTTCCCGGTCGCGAGCACGCGGGCCGTCAGCGCGAGCGGGACCCGGACGTCGAGATCGACGGGGTTCGGGCGCTCGACGACCCTCGGCGGCTCCTCGAGAGGGAGAAACAGCGGGTGGGAGTAGGCGACCTCCGCGGGCGCGAGGCGGACGGGATCCGGCAGCGCCTCGACGGGCTTGAGCACCGGCGTCTGCGCACGGACGACCGCGCTCGCCGCGAGGATGGCGACACCGAGGAGCCCGGGGAGCCTCCGCATGGCCCGATTCTAGGGCCTCGCCGCGATTACTTCGCCTCCGCCCAGTTGAGGCCCGTCCCGACGTCGACCGTGAGCGGCACGCTCAGGCGCGCCGCGCCCTCCATCGTGCGGCGCGCGATCGCCGCCGCCTCCTCCGCGCGCGGCCCGGGGACCTCGAGGACGAGCTCGTCGTGGACCTGCAGGAGGACCCGCGCCTCCGGCAGCTCCTTCGCGAGCGCGGCGTCCAGATCGAGCATCGCCTTCTTGACGAGGTCCGCCGCCGAGCCCTGGAACGGCGCGTTCATCGCCATGCGCTCGGCGTTCGCGCGGACGTTGTGGTTGCGGTCGTGGAGCCCGGGAATCGGGCGCACGCGCCCGAAGATCGTCTCGGTCCCGCCCGTCGCGTGCGCCTTCTCGAGAATCGCGTCGAGGCAGGCGCGGATTTTCGGGAAGCGGTCGAAGTAGGCCGCGATGAACTCCTTCGCCTCGGCGCGCGGGACGCCGAGCTGCGCCGCGAGCGCGAACGGGCCCATCCCGTAGAGGACGCCGAAGTTGATCGTCTTCGCGCTGCGACGCTGGTCCGCCGTGACGGCCGCCGGCTCGACGCCGAAGATCTTCGCGGCCGTCGCGCGGTGGATGTCCTCGCCGCGGCGAAAGACCTCGCGGAGAGCCTCGTCCTCCGAGAGGTGCGCGAGGATCCTGAGCTCGATCTGCGAGTAGTCCGCCGCGACGAGCTTCTTCCCTTCGGGCGCGACGAACGCGCGCCGGATCGCGCGGCCCGCCTCCGTGCGGATCGGGATGTTCTGCAGGTTCGGCGCGTTCGACGAGAGCCGGCCCGTGGCCGCGACGGCCTGGTCGTACCGCGTGTGGATGCGTCCGTCCGCGGCGATGCACGCGGGCAGCGCGTCGACGTACGTCCCCTTCAGCTTCGAGATCTCCCGCCATTCGAGGACGAGTCCGGGGACGGGACCGCTCGAGAGCGCCACGAGCTCCTCGAGGACGTCGGAGCCCGTCGCGTAGGACTTCGTCTTCGCCGTCTTCTTCGTGGCGGGATAGGCGAGCTTCTCGAACAGGATCCGCCCGAGCTGGAGCGGCGAGCCGATGTTGAAGGGCTCGCCGGCCGCCTCGTGGATCTTCGCCTCGAGGGCCGCGAGGCGGGAGTCGAACTCCTTCGAGAGGCCGGCGAGGACGCCGCGGTCGACGGCGACACCCGCGACCTCCATCCGCGCGAGCACCGGCACGAGCGGGATCTCGATCTCGTCGAGGACGCGCGCGAGCGGCGAGCCTTGCGAGAGGCGCGGTGCAAGCGCGTCCGCGAGGGCGAGCGGGAGGAGGACGCGCGGGAGGAGCCAGCGGCGGCCGTCCTCGGACGCGAGCGTCGCCTCCGACGGAGCCGCGCCGCCGTTCAGCTCCTTCGCGGTCGGGACGGACTCCGGCGGGAGGTTCAGGACCCCGCGGGCGTCGCCCGCGAGATCGTGCGCGTGGATGCCGGGCGCGACGACGTAGCTCGCGAGCATCGCGTCGAAGAAGCGCGCGGGCGGCGCGATTCCGAGCGTGTCCGCCGCGAGGAAGAGTCGCTTGGCGTCGTGCGCCACGAGGGAGGCCCTCGAGAAGAGCGCCGCGAGCGCCCGCGTCCCGGCCGCATCCAGGGCGAAGGCCGCGGCGGCGCCGCCCGGAATCGCGACGGCGGCCGCGAGCGGCGGCGCGGGCCAGGGGCAGCCGGGACCGCATTCGACGTGGATCGCGACGCGGGTTGCCGCCGCGGCCGCGGCGACGAGAGCGTCGAGCCCGGCCGCGTCCGCGATCCAGCGCAGGCCCTCGGAATCGGAATTCGAAGAGGGAGATTCCTCGAACAGGGAGAGAGTCGCGGCCTCGGACGTCGCGGCGGCCTTTCCGACGGGACCCTTCGGCGGAAGCGCGCCATCGAGCAGCTCTTTCCTGACCTTCGAGAACCCCATCTCGTCGTAGAACGCCGCGAGGCCCCCGACGGCCTTCTCGTCGAGGGGGCGGATGCGGAGGTGCTCGAGGAGTTCGCCCGGCGGAGCCGGGAGGGGCCGGTCGCAGCGAACCGTCGCGAGCGTCCGCGAGCGGTACGCTTGCGCGCGCCCGGCGGCGAGGAGCTCTTTCCTCTTGCCCTTGACCTCCTCGAGGCGCGCGTAGATCGCGTCGAGGGAGCCGAACGTCGTGACGAGCTCCTTCGCGGTCTTCTCGCCGACGCCCTTCACGCCCGGGATGTTGTCGGACGAGTCGCCCATGAGCGCGAGGACGTCGACGACCTGCGAGGGCGCGACGCCGAAGAACTCGAGGACGCCCTTTTCGTCGAGCCGCATCTCCCGGACGGGATGCCAAACGACCACGTCCGGGTCTTTCACGAGCTGGAAGAGGTCCTTGTCGGCCGAGCAGATCTCGGCGGCAAAGCCGCCCTCTTTCGCGACGACGGCGATCGATCCGATGAGATCGTCGGCCTCGAACCCCGGCTCCTCGAGGACACAGAGGCCGAGCAGGCGGCAGAGGCGCTTCGCGTCCTCGATCTGGGGGACGAGGTCGTCGGGCATCGCCTGGCGCTGCGCCTTGTACGCGGCGTCCATCTCCTCGCGGAACGTCTTCTCGTATCGGTCGAAGCAGACGGCGACCGCGTCCGGCTTGCGGTCCGCGACGTACTTCCGCCACATGTTCAGGAACCCGTAGACGGCGTTCGTCGGCTTTCCGCCGGGGCCCGTCAGGCCGCGGATCGCGTAGAACGCGCGGTAGAGGTAGTTCGAGGCGTCGATCAGGGAGAGCGTCGGCCGGTCGGAAGAGGTCGCCATCGCGAACGAGTCTATCCGCGCCGCACGTAGAATCGGCCGGAGGCGCGATGTCGGCTCTCCCGTCTCCCCGATCCGTCCCGTCTTTCCCGCCGCCGCCTCCGGTGACGAACGCCCGGCTCGCGTCCGCGCTGCTCGCGCTCGCGGCCGCCGAGGACCCCGTGAGCCGCCGCGCCGCCGAGTACCGCGCCGCCGCGCGGACCCTCCGGCAGCTCGCGGCCGATCTCTTCGGCCGCCGCGTCGCACTTTCCTCGCTGCCGGGGATCTCCCCGCGCGCCGCGGACGCCGTCGCGACGTTCCTCGCGTGCGGGTCCGACGAGAACGTCGGAGATGCACTCGCCGCGATGCTCGACCGCGCCGACCCGGCCGCCCGTCGCAAGGAGGATTTCCTCGCCCGGGCAGACGTGGACCGCATCCTCTCGGCGCCGCACGGCCTCTCGCACGCCGACCTCAGGGGAGACGCCCATCTCCACACGGACCGCTCGGACGGCCGGATGCCTCTCGCGGCGCTCCACCGCGCGCTCGAGGCGCGCGGCGACGCCTACGCTCTCCTGACGGATCACGCGCGCGACTGCGCCGTCGCCGGCGGCCTCTTTCCGGCCGACTTCCGGGCCCAGCGGCGTGAGGTCGACGCGCTGAACGCGCGCTCCGCGACGTTCGCGATGTTCATGGGGGCCGAGGCGAACATCGCGGAGGACGGCTCGCTCGACGTGACGCCGCGGACCGTCCCCGAGCTCGACGCCGTCGTCGCCTCGGTCCACACGGACCTCAGGAGCGCGCGCGACCAGACCGCACGCCTCGTGCGCGCGATCGAGACGCCCGGCGTCGCCGTCCTCGGCCACCCGAAGGGGCGCCTCTACGACATGAGGAACGGCGTTCGCGCCGACTGGCCGCGCGTCTTCGCCGCCGCGTCTTCCCGCGGCGTCGCGATCGAGCTGAACGGCTGCCCCGAGAGGCTCGACCTGCCGCCCGCGCTCGCGAGGATCGCCGTCCGGACCGGCTGCCTGTTCTCGATCTCGAGCGACGCGCACGCGGCCGCGCATCTCTCGTTCCTCGACTACGGCCTCGCGGTCGCGCGGCTCGCGGGCGTCCCCGCCGAGCGCGTCGTGAACAGCTGGTCGCGCGACCGATTCGGCGACTGGCTCGAGGAGCGGCGCGCGGGCTGAGTCTCTCAGTCGTAGATGACGGAGCCGGGATCGTAGCCTTTCCCCGAGTTCGGCCCCGTCCAGGATCCGCGGTTGAGGTCGTATCGCCAGCCCCAGCCCGTATACGGGATCCGGAAATACGTCGCGAAGCCGAGGAGCACCTTTCCCCACCACACGTTCGACGTGACGCCCACCGCGACGAGCATCTCCCGCACGTTCAGACCGACCTCGATCCCGATCTCGCGCCGGCGGTTCTCGGGAGGCGAGTAGCGGTAGCCCTTCGTCTGGTACGTACCGGAGACGAGCAGGAAACGTGCGATTCCGGGACGCGCGTGCATGCGCGGGAGCAGCCCGGCGAGTTTGAGATCGAGCGTGTAGATCTCCTTCGAGTAGTCGTCGCCGTAGCCTCCGAACCGGCAGCACGGCGGTGGGATCGGGGTTTCCATGAGCCCGACCCTCAGGCCCACGGTGTCGTCGAGCCTCCACGCGTCGATCCCGAAAGCCGCGAGCGCGCCGATCGAGTTCGCCGCGATGTCCTGCCAGGCGAAGCCATACTGCGAGTAGCCGTCGCCGACCTCGATGAGCGCGCCCGTGACCGTCACGACCGCGAGCGCGAGGCCGCGCGCCTGGGTGGGCGTCCTCCCGGCGGAGCGATACGCGCTCGTCAGAGCCTGCGATCCGAAGTAGCCCCAGAAGGCGTGCGAGACCTTGTCGGCGCCCCCGGCATACGTGTTCTCCTCGAAAAATCCCTCGTGCGCGACCTTGAACGTGCTGCGGCTCGAGTCCTTCCACCACGCGAAGTAGCCGAGGAGAGGTGCCCCGACGACGGCGGCCGCCGTGATCACCGTCGTCTTCGCGTCCCAGAGGCGCGGCGGCGACGGCACGGACTCGGTCGCAGGGGATGGCCGCGCGGGCGCGCCCCCGGAGCGGTCGTCCGCCGGGTCGACCCCGAGCCGGTAGCCGGGAGACGGCGCGAACGCGTCCTCCGGCCGGTCGAAACCGAGGACGGAGGCGCCCGAGGGCCTCACGAGCGCGAGCGCGAGCGCGGCGCCCGCGAGCCGGGCCTTCGACGTCAAGCGGCGAGGCCGCGGGCGCGGGCGAGCGCGCGCGTCCTCTCGAGCGCCTCGCCGGCCGCCTTCTCCATCGCGTCCGCATCCTCGCCGAAGCCACGGGAGAGGTCGGGGTCGGAGACGCCCGGAAGGTTGATCCTCACGTTCGCGAGCGCGGCGAGGACGGCCGCCCACGCGCCGAGCGCGCCGGCCCACGCGTCGGAGGCCGCGTTCGGGTTTCCCTTCTCGAGAACGAGCGGCGCGGACTTGAGGGCCTCGTGCGCGAAGAACGCCGTCTGCATCGGGACGGTCGTCGCGACGAGGTTCGCCGCGTCCACGGCCTTTTTCCGTGCGACCTTCTCGAGGTCGGTCTCCTTCGGGAGGCGCCGCGCGGTCATGACGGTTTCAAATGCGTTGGCGTCCTCGTCGACGAGCTCGAGGAGCCTCACGCGCGCCTCGTCCAGCCGGTCCGCGAGCGGGGCGAGGTCCCCCCAGGCCGCCTTGTACTTCTCCTTGCCGAGCGTGAGGCGGACGACCATCCCGAGCAGGCCGGCCGCGTTCGCGCCGCCGGCCGCCGCCGAAGAGCCGCCGCCGGGCGCGGGCGCGTCGGAGGCGAGGGCGGCGGCGAAATCGGACACGGAAAGCGCGGCGAGGCGGTTCATGCCCTCAGCGTAGCAGGCCCCGGACGACCACGTGGCGGCCGCGCACGATCACGTCCGTCACGAGACTCACGCCCCAGTGGTAGACGAGATGCTCGAGAGAAGCTCCGTCGAGGAGGACGGCGTCGCCGGCCTTGCCGTCCTCGAGCGTGCCGCGGCGCGCGCCCTCTCCGAGGGACGCCGCCGCATTGAGGGTCATCGCCGTGAGAGTCTCCTCGACCGTCAGTCCCATCCCGACGGACGCGAGGAACGCGACGGCCGGAAGGGACTCCGTATACGAGGAGCCGGGATTGCAGTCCGTCCCGAGCGCGACGGGGACGCCTGCCGCGACCATCCTCCGCGCCGGCGCGTAGCGGTTCATCCGGAGGAACACGGACGTGCCCGGAAGCAGCGTCGCGACGACGCCGGCCTCCGCCATGTCCTCGATGCCCGCGTCCGTCGCGAAGAGGAGGTGGTCGGCCGACGCGGCTCCCATCCGTGCCGCGAGCGACGCGCCTCCGAGCGGCGTGAGCTCGTCGGCGTGGATGCGCGGCACGAGGCCGAGGGTCCGCCCCGTCCCGAGGATCGCGGCCGACTCCTCGAGCGAGAAGACGCCTTCCTCGCAGAACACGTCGACGAAACGGGCGCCGAGCTCCGCGAGCGCGGGCAGGATCTCCTCGCGGCACTCCGCGACGTAGCGCGCGCGCAAGGCGGGAGAGGCCCGCCGCTCGGGCGGGAACTCGTGGGCCGGCAGCGCCGTCGGTGCGAGGCCGACGGCGTGGCCCTTCGCGCCGGCGAGGAGCGCCCGCAGCTGCTTTGTCTCGTTCGGAAGGTCGAGGCCGTAGCCCGTCTTCGCCTCGCAGAACGTCGTCCCGTGCGCGAGCATCCGGTCGAGCCGCGCCCTCACGTTCGCGGCGAGCGTCTCCTCGGAGGCCGCGCGCGTCGCGGCGACCGTCGCGACGATCCCGCCGCCCGAAGCGGCGATCCCCGCGTACGTCTCGCCCTTGAGACGGCGGTTGAACTCGTCCTCGCGGAAGCCGTCCCAGGGAAGATGCGTGTGCGCGTCGACGAACCCGGGCACGGCGGTCTTGCCGCGTCCGTCCAGGATCGTCTCCCCCGGCATGGGCGCTTCGCCGTAGCGCCTCACGAACTCAGTGTCGGTTCCCGCGAAGGCGACGCGGCCGCCCTCGAAGCGCAGCGCCGCGTTCGTGACGCGCCGGATCGCGCCCTGCGCGGCGCCGCCGCGGGCCACGGTCCCCTCCGGCGTCGCGAGCTCCGCGAGGCGCCGGACCGTGAGGACGTCCGTCAGCCGGCCTCCCCTTCCTTCCGCTTCGGGCGGTGGACCGAGATCGAGGCCTCCATCTCGTCCTCCTCCTTGTCGAACTTCAGGACCTGCTGGAAGAGGTCGAGCATCCCCTGGAACTTGATGTGGAAGTTGCGACGCTCCATCCGGAGCTCGCGGATCTTCTTCTCGGTCTCGGCCATGCGGTCGAGGGCCTGCTGGATCATCCGCTCGGCCTTCGACTCGGCCTCTCCGACGATGCGGCCGGCGTCCTTCTCGCTCGTCTCGCGCAGGCTGTCCGCCGAGCGCTGGGCGAGGAGGAGCGTCTCCTTCAGGGTCGCCTCGGTTTCGCGGTGACGGGAGTTCTCGTCGTGCAGGTGCGCGTTCTCGCGCTCGAGCTCGTCCAGCTCGCGCGACATCTCCTCGAAATCCTCGGCGATGGCTTCGAGGAACTGCGTGACCTCGGCCGGGTCGAAGCCCCGGAAACGCTTCGGGAACTGCCGCTTGCGGATCTCGAGAGAGCTGATCGTCGGGCGCATGGAGGGATTATAAACCCTTGCCGTACAAAGAGGTGCGACGCTCAGTCCCGCGGAAGGCGGGCCTCAGTGCACCCGGAAATCGGGCCCCGGGCTCACGACCGTGAAGCGCCGCCGCCGGAACGGGTTGCGCATCCGTGGAAAGCGCGGCCCGCCGCGCGGCCCGCGCACGAAAAGCCAGCTCACGGGGAGTCCGCCGAGGACGAACAGAAGCCGCGGCAGCGAACGCGTCGCCTCGAGCTCGCCGAAGACGACGAGGACGAACGCGAGCGCGGCGAACCCGAGCCTCGTCATCGGGAAGACGCCGAAGAAGAGGAGGCTCTGCGAGGGTCCCTCGAGCATCCAGGCGAAGATCAGCGCGAGGATCGTCGGCGCAAATCCCGCGCCTCCTCCGACGAGAAGGCCGAGCGCCCCGGCGAGAAGCGTCGATGCCGCGACGAAGGCGCCGAACCGCCGGGAGCCCCATCGAGGCTCCAGCTCGCTGCCGATCTGCCAGAGGAGCAGGAGGTCCACGAGAACGGCTCCGATGGACGTGTTCACGAAGGCGTACGTGAGGAGCCGCCAGACCTGCCCCGCGAGGACGGCGCCCGGGACGTCGACGAGCCAGACGGCCGCGGCCGGCGCCGCGAGCGTCAGGAGGTAACCCGCCGCGACGAGGACGAGAAGCGCGCGGCATACGGCCGGAATGCGCCGCCAGCCCGGGGGCGCGGCGAATCGCGTGGCGTACGGGCGGCTCATCGACGGAAGATTAACAAGGGGAAGGAGAAGAGAAGATTTCTTAGAAGGTAAATCGGACGGCGGGAAGCGTCGCGGCGCTTCGTGGTTCGTCCCGCCGCGGCGCGAGCTTCGGCGCTCGTCGACGCGCCCGGCCGCCGCGCCAGCTTTCTTTCCTTCTAAGAAATTTCGATCTTCGCCTTCTCTCTCTCTCCGAAGATCGCCGAGCCGACGCGCACGAGCGTCGCACCCTCCTCGATGGCGGCCTCGAAGTCGTCGCTCATGCCCATCGAAAGCGCGGAAAGGCCCAGATCCTGCGCGAGACGACGCAGCGCCGCGAAGTGCGGCCGCGTGTCGCCCGGCGGCGGGATCGTCATGAGGCCGCGAAGGTCGAGCGCGGTCAGGCTCCGGACGGCCTCGACGAGGGCGGCGACGTCGCCCGGCTCGACGCCCGACTTCGTGGCCTCGCCGCCGAGGCGGACCTGGACGAACGCGCCGAGCCGCTTTCCGAGAGCGTCCGCCGCCCGGTCGAGCCGGCGCGCGAGGTCCGCCGAGTCGATCGTCTCGACGTCGGTCGCGATCTTCACGGCGCGATTCACCTTGTTGGTCTGGATCGGCCCGATGAGGTGCGCCGCGCACCCGCCTGGAAGGTTCGGGAACTTCGTCTCGGCTTCCTGGATGCGGTTCTCGCCGAAGGCGAGGACGCCGGCCGCATGCGCGGCGAGGAGGTCCTGGAGCGGCCGGGTCTTGCCGACGGCCACGAGCGTCACGGACGACGGGTCGCGACCCGCGCGGGCCGCTGCCCGTGCGATCCGCTCCCGGACGTCGGCCACGCGCCGCGCGATCTCCTCCGCCCGGGTCACGCGGGCGTCCCGGCCCCCCGCGTGCGCCGCGCCTCTTCGTCCAGCGCGCGGTTCGCGAGCGCGTCGGCCTCGCGGTTCTCGGCGCGCGGCACGTGGAGGACGCGCAGGCTCCTCACCTTCCGCGCCTTGGCCCGCGCTTCCTGCAGGTATTCGGAGAGGTGCCTCGCCTTCATCCGGTACTCTCCCGAAAACTGGCGCAGCACGAGCTGGCTGTCTGCCCGGATCTCGACGTCCTCGGCGCCCGAGGCGACCGCGAGGTCCAGCGCGGCGAGGAAGCCTCGCCATTCGGCGACGTTGTTCGTCGTCGTCCCGAGGGCGAGCGCCGCCTCGATGCCCGACGGCGACCAAACGCCGTAGGCCGCGGGGCCGGGGTTTCCGCGGGAGGCGCCGTCGAAATAGAGGACGAGGGGAGCGACGCCACGGTCGCGTCGCCCCGCGCCCGTCACGCGCCCGCCCAGTACAGGATGCGCTTGCAGCTCTCGCAGGTCACGGTCTCGCGCCCGAGGCGCAGGTCCGAGAGGAGCTGCGGCCGAAGCCGCACGTGGCAGACGGAGCACGCGGCGGTCTGCGTCCCGACCATGTCCACCTTGGCGACGGCAATTCCGGCGCGCACCCGGGAGAGCCGGTCGAACGTCGACAGGAGGCGCCCGTCGAGCTCCTCGCGCAGCGCCTTCGCCTTCGCCTCGGCCTTCGCGATCTCGTCGGTGAGGGCGGCCTGCTCGGCGCGCCACTCCTTCATCTGCTCCTCGTACCCCGCCTCCTCGACCGGGAAGGCCTCGTTCCGCCTCTCGAGCTCCGCCGAGGCGACCGACACGGCCTCCTCGAGCGAGAGGATCTCGTCCTCGCGCGACCTCACGTCGCGCTTCACGACGTCGAGCTCGTTCAGGAGAGCCCCGTATTCGCGGTTCGTCTTGACCGTCTGGAGCTGGCCCTGGTACTTCTTGAGCTTCTCGTTCAGGTCGAGGATCTCGCTCTCGAGGACCCTCTTGCGCTCGGCCGCGCTTTCGAGGCCCCTCTCGGTCTCCTCGCGCTGGTGGCGCGCGTCGCGGTACGCCGCCTCGATGTGCGCGAGGTGCTCCGGCGTGCGCCCGCGCTTCTCGGTTTTCTGGTGGACCTCGATGAGGACTTCCTGGAGAAGAAACAGCCTGTCCAACGCCCCGGTGGTGCCCGTGCTCAACGTCTCGCTCCCATCTCGTGTGGTGGAGTCTCGAAGGACCCCCTGAAAACGAAAAGCGGGCGCCTGACAGCGCCCGCCTGGACGAACCCCCGGCGCTCGGAAGCGCCCGCGGGATCGGAATGATTTCGTCGCGCCCGGATTGTCGAACTCCTTCTCCGCCGAACTGGTGGGTCCGCCTGGATTCGAACCAGGGACCCGCCGGTTATGAGCCGGTGGCTCTGACCGCTGAGCTACGGACCCCGACGGCCGAATTCGAAGAATAACACGGCGCGGGGGCTACTGCCCGACGTCCACGAACGGGCGCAGCTTCTTTGCCCGGCTCGGATGCCGCAGCTTCCGGAGCGCCTTGCTCTCGATCTGCCGGATGCGCTCGCGCGTGACGTTGAAGCTCTTGCCGACTTCCTCGAGCGTGTGCTCGGAGCCGTCGCCGACGCCGAAACGCATGCGGAGAACCTGCTCCTCGCGCGGGGTGAGCGTCTTGAGCGTCCGGCGCGTCTGCTCCTTGAGGTTCGCGACGATCACGGCGTCGATCGGCGAGATGACCTGGCGGTCCTCGATGAAGTCGCCGAGGTGCGAATCCTCCTCCTCGCCGATGGGCGTCTCGAGGGAGATCGGCTCCTGCGCGATCTTCATGATCTTCCGGACCTTCGAGGCCGGCATGTCCATGCGCTTGGCGATCTCCTCGGCCGTCGGCTCGCGGCCGAGCTCCTGGACGAGAGAGCGCTGGGTGCGCGTGAGCTTGTTGATCGTCTCGATCATGTGGACCGGGATGCGGATCGTGCGGGCCTGGTCCGCGATCGCGCGCGTGATCGCCTGGCGGATCCACCACGTCGCGTACGTCGAGAACTTGTAGCCGCGGCGGTACTCGAACTTCTCGACGGCCTTCATGAGGCCGATGTTCCCCTCCTGGATCAGGTCGAGGAACTGGAGGCCGCGGTTCGTGTATTTCTTCGCGATCGAGACGACGAGGCGCAGGTTCGCGACGATGAGTTCCTGCTTGGCCTGGTCCGCCTCGTCCTCGCCCTCGCGGATCTGCCGCATTGTCTTCTTGATTTCGTCGTGCGAGACGCCGTACTTCTCCTCCAGGTCCTTGAGCATCTGGCGGTACTTCGAGACGCGGCGCTTGTAGAAGTCGCGGCGGACCTCGTTCTTCTCCTTCTTGATGTTCGCGAGGTCCTGCCGGATCGTCGCCTCGGGCATCGCGAACTGCCGGTCGATGTCCCGGAGGATGTTCACCATCCTCAGGAGCGTCGCGGGCGTGAAGTCGATCGCGTGGATGAGGCGCGCGATCTCGGAGATGCGCCGGTCGATCGCCGGGTCGACGACCGGGACCGGCTTCGTCGGCGGGACCGGCTTGCCGCCGGCCTTCGCGTGCGCCCGCGACAGGGCGAACGCCTTGACCGTGAGCTTCTTCGGCTTCGGAGCGGGCTTCTTCTTGTCGGCGAGCTTGCGGAGCTCTCCGTCGAGCTTCGCGACCTTCTTGAAGTGCCCGAGGATCCCCTCGATGCGGTGCGCCGTGCGCGGGTCGATCTCGTCCGCGTCCTCGAGCGCGGCGGCGGCGAACTCGAGGAAGCCGCGCGCGACGTTCTTGTCCTTCTTGGCCTGCTCGACGATCTTCAGGATCTCCTCGAGCACGACGCGGTTCGTCGAGAGCGCGCGGTAGATCTTCGCCTCGCCGTTCTCGATGCGGCGCGCGATCGAGACCTCGCCCTCGCGGTCGAGGAGCTTCACCGTCCCCATCTCGCGCAGGTACATGCGGACGGGGTCGTTCGTCTTCTCGACGGTGGCCGGATCGGGAACCGTCGTCTCGGTGCCGGGCGCCGCGACCTTCTTCGTTGCCTTCTCGGGAACGTCAACGACCTCGATCCCGAAGTCGCCGAATCGGATGTAGATCTCGTCCAGCTCCTCGGGGGCGTTCGCGAGCTCCTCGGGCAGCGCCTGGTAGATCTCGTCGTACAGGAGGTAGCCGCGCTCCTTGCCGAGGTTGATCAGCGTCCGGACTTCAGGGTGTTTTTCTTCTACGGTCACCGGTCTCTCACTTCCATGCGCTCCGGCCTCTCCGGGCGCCACTCAGATTCGTCTCGCGGTCTCGGCTTTCAGTTCCGCTTTGAGGCGGCGGATTTCCTCGGCCAACTCCTGTTTCCGTCGCGTTGCGGCCCCTTGCGCCGAAGGATCCCCGGCGGACGAGGCGTTTTGGATCTCCGGCTGGAGATTTCTCGCAGTCTCCTCCAGAAGACGTATCTTTAGTTGCATCAATGGGATATGGATGCGGCTGAGCCCCTCCGAGCTCGCCACGCCCCCGCCGTCCGCCCTTGGGCTGCCCTCCCTGAGGAGGAGCTGGGCGGCCACGGGCCCTGCATCCGCCCCAAGATGGGTCGTAAGTGACGAAAAATCAAGGGTTCCCGGCTGAGACACGAAATCTTTCAAGGCCGCAAATACTTCCCGGCTAATGGGATGAGTGAAAAGCTCGACCGGGATGCGCTCCACGAGCGGTGCGCTCTCGGGCCAGTCGGACAGGATCGCGGAAAGGACTCGGGCCTCCTGATCCGGTAGCTCCTGTTGTGGCGCCACCGGTACAGACCTAACCGTCTGGCCAGTTGCTTTCTTCCCAAAGCGCTCCAAGAGCGCCTGGGTGGTCATTCCAGCGTTGATCGCGATTTCGCTCTCGTATTGCAATCGCATCCCGGGATCTGTGCAAGCCTGAACGATCTCCAGGGCTCGCCCAAATCGTTCGGCGCGCTCCGCGCGGGACGCCGTAGGGAGATTCTCTAGAAGGGCATTGGTGAGCGGCGCGGGGTGTTCGAACACCCTTCTAAGCTCTTCCGCGCCCTTATCCCGAAGGAAAGAGTCCGGATCGTGGCCGCCGGGGAAGCGGGCGAGTTCCACATCCATGCCGCGCTGGAGCAACAGAGATATCGCCTTGAGGCCGGCAGCTCCGCCAGGAGCATCCCCATCGTATGCAACGACAATCCTCTTGGCATGTCGCGCGAGGAGGTCGGCCTGCGCGGGCGTGAGCGCGGTGCCCATCGACGCGACCGCCCACCCGAGACCCGCCCTCTCGCACGCGATCCGGTCGAAGTAGCCCTCGACGAGGAGAACGGCGTCTTCCTTCCGGATCGCCTCGCGCGCCCGGTCGAGCCCGTAGAGGAGCTTGCCCTTCGAGAACCGCGACGTCTCGGGCGAGTTCAGGTATTTCGGCTGGTCGTCGCCGAACGCGCGCGCGCCGAAGCCGAGGATCTCGCCGCGGGCGTCGCGGATCTCGACCGTGAGGCGGTTACGGAAACGGTCGTAGACGCGGCCCGTCTCCGCGTTCTTCTGCAGAAGGCCGGCGTCGACGAGCGCCTCCTCCGTGAATCGGGCGCCGAGTCCGGTCTTGAGCGCGTCCCACGAGTCGGGCGCGGCGCCGAAGCCGAGTGCGGCGCCCTCCTCGGGCGAAAGACCGCGCCTCTCGAGCAGGGCGCGGGCCGCGGCGTGCCTCTCGAGGTTCGCGCGGAAGAACGCGGCCGCCGCGGCGAGCGCTTCGGACGCGCGTGAGTCGCGGCCGCGGTCCGCCCGCGTCCCGCTCTTGCGGACGGGCAAGGCGATCCCCGCGAGACGCGCGAGGTAGGCGACGGCCTCGGGAAAGTCGAGCCGCTCGGTCTCGCGGACGAACGTGATCGCGTCGCCCTTCGCCCCGCAGCCGAAGCAGTAGTAGAAGCCCTTGTCGGGATGCACGTAAAAGGACGCGGATTTCTCGCCGTGGAACGGGCAGAGGCCCTTCCACGACTTTCCCATCTTCTTGAGCGACGTCGCCGAGCCGATGAGCGAGACGAGGTCGGTCGCGGCGAGGACGTCGCGCTTGACGTCGTCGTTGATGTCGTACGAGACGTCAGACATCGAGCCTCGCGATCGTGACGGCGGGGCCGCCCTCGGAGGCGTCGGCGTACCGGAAGGACGCGACGCCCGGGTGCGACGTCAGGAAGTCGCGGACCGCTGCCGCGAGGCGGCCCGTGCCGTGGCCGTGAACGAGCCTGAGCGCGCCCTTGCCCGACAGGAGCGCGTCGTTGATCGCGCGCTCCACGAGCGGAAGCGCCGCGTCGACGCGCTGGCCGACGAGGACGAGCTCGGCCGTCGCGACGACGGCGGGAGAGGCGGGCGAGAGATCGGAGGACCGGGGAGAAGAGGGAGACTTCTTTGAAAGGGGGTCCCCGGGAGCCGCGCGGCCTGCGTGTTCCAGGTTCGCTTGGCTTGTCGGGACGGCGGAGGCGGGAGAAAGCGATTTCGCGTCCACGCGCATCCGCTTGCCCTTCACCTCGACCTCCGCCTCGCCGCGCGCCGAGAGCGTGAGAAGCCGCCCGACCGACCCGAACGGCGCGACCCTCACGTCCATCCCGGGCGCGACGGGACCGGACGGCGCCTCCGGCTCTTCCCCCCCGAACAGGCTGAGCGCCGCCTCGCGCGCGCTCTCGGTCACGGTCATGAGCGCGCCCCGCGACACGCTGCGCCCCGCCCTGAGCTCCTCGCGCAGCCGCTCGAGCTCCTGGCGCGTCCTCTCGCGGAGCGCGAGAAGCGCCTTCTCGATCTGCTCCTTCGCCTTCTCCTTCACCTTCGCGCGGTCGGCGGCGAGAGCGGCGCGGTCCTTCTCGAGATCCGCGAGGCGCGCCTGCGCCTTCAGGGTCGCCGTCCGCGAAGCGTCGGCCTCCTCGCGCGCGCGGCGCGTCTCGGACTCGAGGCGCTGGAGCGCCGCGTCCGCCGCCATCCACTTGTTGCCGAGGCGCGCCCGGGCCGCCGCGAGGACGCGCGCCGGAAGGCCCGCACGCTCGGCGACGGCGAGCGCACGCGAGCGGCCGACCGCGCCCGGCCGCACGCGGAACGTGGGCCGGCCGGCCTTCTCGTCGAACTCCATCGCCGCCGAGAGCACGCCGGGCCGGTCCTGCGCCCACTCCTTCACCGCCGAGAGATGAGTCGTCGCGACCGTGAAGCCGCCGCGCGCGAGGTCCTCGGAAAGGACCGCGATCGCGAGCGCCGCGCCTTCGTCCGGGTCCGTCCCGCTCCCGAGCTCGTCGAGGAGGACGAGGCTCTGCGGCGTCGCCTCCGCGAGAACGCGCGCCGTGCGCGCCATGGCGGCCGCGAAGGACGACAGGTCGCCGAGGAGGTCCTGCGCGTCGCCCGCGACGACGAGGACGCGGTCGAAGACGGGAAGGGTCGAGCCCGCGCCGGCCGGGATCGCGAAGCCCGACTGCGCGAGGAGCGCGAAGAGGCCCGCCGTCTTCATCGCGACGCTCTTGCCGCCCGCGTTCGGGCCGGAGAGGAGGAGCGTCCGGGTCCCCTCCGGGAGGTCGAGGTCGAGCGGGACCGCGTCCGCGTGGCGCTCCTCGTCCTCGCCGAAGACCTCCGCCCGGAGCTGGGCGAGACGCTTGTCGAGGAGCGGATGCCGCGCTCCCTTCAGGACGAGCCGCTTCCCGAATTCCGGGAAGACCCCGCCCGAAGCCGACGAGAACTCCGCACGCGCCTGCGCGGCGTCGAGCTCCGTGAGAACCTCGACGGCGCCGAGGAGCTCGGCGCGGCGCTGCGAGAAGCGGGCCGTGAGCGCGACGAGGATGCGATGAACCTCCTCGCGCTCCTCTTCGATCGCCTCGGCGAGCGCGTTGTTGTCCTCGACGACGCCGAGCGGCTCGACGAAGAACGTCTGCCCGGAGCCGGACCTCTCGTGCACGAGTCCCTGCACGGCGTCGCGCCGGTCCGCGCGCACGGGAAGGCAGTAGCGCCCGCCTTTCTCCGTCACGTAGCCGCCGGACAGAGCGTCGCCCTGGAGACGTGCGATTTCCTCGAGCTTCCTCACGACGTCGCGGCGCAGGCGATGGATGGCGGCGCGGAGCGCGTAGAGGCGGGCGGACGCCGTGTCCTTGATCCTCCCGTCGGGCTCGAACGTGGGATCCCTCTCGGCGAGGAGGTCCTCGAACGGCGCGAGCGGGCGGAGAAGCTCCGCGAGATCGGGGAGGTCCACGCCCTCGACCGGCACCGCGGCGCGCGCGCCCTCGGCGCGCTCGACGAGGAGGAAGAGATCGAGGAGGTCCTCCGCGGAGAGAGCGCGGTTCGCCGGACCGAGCCGCGCGACGAGCGGCGCCCCTTCGTCCACACCCGCGAGCGCGATCGCGGGCCGCCGCGCGCGTCGCGCGAGGAGATCGCGGGTCACGCCGAGGCGCCGAGCGACCTCGTAGGGATCCACCGCGGGAGGCGTCGCGAGGAGGCGCGTCCGGCCCCTCTCCGTGGAACAAAAGCGCCCGGCGAGCCGCAGCACGCCGGGCCAGTCGAGTTCGGAGTGAGCCGGGGAGGACGACACGGACCGGGAATCTACATCCCGGTACGGCGCTCTTCCGCCAGCTTGCGGAGCATCTTCTTGCGGGCGGCGATGGCTTTGCGTTTCCGCTTGGCCGAGGGCTTCTCGTAGTGCTGACGCTTCTTGAGCTCGGAGAGGATGCCGGACTTTTCGCATTTGCGCTTGAAGCGGCGCAACGCGTTCTCGAACGACTCGTCCTCCTTGACGTGGATCAGCGGCACTTGTGGAATCCCTCCTTCCGCGCCCCGACTGGTCCGGACACGGGCATCCCGGACGCGGGCAAACCCCACATGCTAAGGGCCGGGGCGCCCCCCGTCAATCCGAGGGTCGAAGAGGACCCCAAGTCGTTCCGTCTGAATATAATGCCGGGACACGACGCCGAAAGGGCCCAGGACTGGCGCCGTCAGGAGACGTATGTCGGTGGATCCCGCCGCGACACGCCGGTTGATCGAATCACTGTCCACGCACCTCGAGGACCACCTCGCGACGTGGAAGTCGTCGCTCGTGGATGCCCGCCGGGACATCGAGTCCCTGCTCGCGGCGATCTCCGACAGGATCCCGGCCCAGGCCAAGCCGCTCTTCCCCGAGGACATCGTCGCTCTCATGCTCGAAGACGCGTCGCCCGTCGCGGCGTCCGCGCCCCGGGCGGCCGCGCCCGTGCCTCCTCCGCAGGCGGACTGGACCTTCGTCCGCGGCTCGCTCGCGGCCGTCGAGTCCGCGCGGACGCAGGTGGACGTCCTCTCGCGCTTCCTCGCGCAGACGCAGGCGCACGCCTCGCGCGTCGCGCTCCTCGTCCTGCGCAACGACCGCCTCACGGGCTGGAAGTCCGTCGGCTACGAGGCGACGGGCGGGCGCGACGAGACCGTCCGCGCCGTGGACCTCTCGAGCGAGGAGGATCCGTTCGTCGCCGCCGTCCTGAAGGGGCAGCGCTCGATGCTCGCCGAGCCGCCCGACGAGAGCTCGCCGCTGCGCCGCGCGCTTTCCGGCCCCGCGCCCGCGAAGACCCTCCTCGTCCCGATGGTGATCCGAGACCGCCTCGCCGGACTCGTCTGCGCCGATGAGCTGCCGGGAGAAGAGGGTCGGCTGAACGAGGCCGCGATCGAGGTCCTCACGTTCGTGACCGGGCTCGCCGTGGACCTTCTCGCGGCCCGCAAGAAGATCCCGTCTCCCACCCTCACACCGACAGGCGAGAAGATCGCCCGCCTCGAGGCGATCCCGCCCGGCGCCACGATGCGGATGCCCGTGGCGTCCGAGCCCGACCGGCTCTCGATGGCCGGGCCCGGAGCGACGATGGCGCCGCCTTCCGTCCCCGCGCCGCCCGCGTCTTCACCGACGCGGCCGCGCCCGACGGACGCGCGCGAGGCGCTGCGCGCGATCGAGGAATCCGGGAAGCGGCCCGTCTCCGCGCCGCGGCACACGTTCTCGGACCCCGGCCTCACGAGCGCGATTCCGTCGCTCGGCGCTCCGGCCCCGCCTCCGCCTCCGCCTCCGCCCCCGGCGCCCGCGCCGGCGGCCTCGCTCTCGTTCCCCTCGATGACGCCGCCGCCCTCGGTCAGCGCGCCTCCTCCCCCGCCACCGGCTTCCGGCATCCCGTCCCCGCTCTCCGGAGCCTCGACCGGCGACTTCACGGGCGCCTTCGAGGCCCTCCGCGCGTCGAGCGCGGCCCAGCGTGCGGCCGGACCCGGCGCCGCGGACGTCACGGTCCAGAAGCCCGCTCCGCGCACGGGCGTCTCCGCCGTGATTCCGCCGAAGGAGCTCAGCGGCGTCCGCCCCATCTCGGGCTTCGTGCCGCGCGGACGCGCGGGCGCCGCCGAGGGACCCCAGCGCGCTCTCGACGATGCGCGGCGCCTCGCCCGCCTCCTGATTTCCGAGATCAAGCTCTACAACGAGAAGAAGGTCGACGAGGGGCGTGCCGCGGGCGATCTCTACGAGCGTCTCAAGGACGACATCGAACGCAGCCGGCAGGTCTACGACGAACGCACGCCGGAGCACATCCGCCGCGAGAACGACTTCTTCAAGGACGAGCTCGTGAGGATCCTCGCCGACGGGCGCGCCGAGTCACTCGGATCCATGGGCTGAGCGGAATTTCCCTGAACCCCACCGCTCTCGCGCTCGTCGCCGTCCTCGCGGCGCCGGCTCTCCGGCCGGACGCTCCCGCCGCAGGCGCGCCGCGCCTCCCGGAGCTGCGCCGCGGCTTCGCGTCGGCCGCCGCGGCGCTCGCGAGCGCGGACGGCTCGGCCGCCGCACGCGCCGCCGGGCTCGACGGCGCCCCGCTCGGGCTCCCGGGCCTCTCGCCGTGGATCGGCCTCTCCGCCGGGATCGCGGAACGAAAAACGACCGTCGCCGCCCTGCTCGGGTTCGCGGCGACACAGGCCGAGGTCTTCGCGCGCGCGGCCCTCGAGGAGGCCTCCCGCCTCGCGCTCACGCCGGGCGAGAAGCGTGCCGTCCGGGACGCCCTCGACGCGAGGCCGGCTCCCGAGGCGCGGGCGGCGCGCGCCGTCATCGCGCGCGCCCTGGCCCTCGCGCGCGTCGCCCGCACCCGAGACGCGGCGCACCGGACGCTCGCGGATCTCGCCGCCGCGTGGCCGGACGCGCCCGAGCGAGCGGCCGACCTCTTCGGCGACACGGACCGCGCGGCGTTCGACGCCGCGATGAGAACTGCGCCGCCCGGCGCGCGCGCCGCGCGCGCGCGGGTCGTCGCCGGGCGCGACTCGAAGCAGGCGACGGCCCTTCTCAAGTCTCTCGGGGCGTCGCCGCCGGCCGCGGTGAGAACGGCCGTGGCCGAGGCCTGGCTCGCGGCCGGCAGCCCGAAGGACGCGCGCCGCGTCCTCGCACTCCCCTCGCCAGACGGCCTCGGCGACGCCGAGCCGCTTCATCGCGCCGCGCTGTCCTGGATCGCCGAGGCCCGCATCCTCGTGCCGGCGCGCCGCCGCCCGGTCCGGCATCGCGGACGGAAGCCGTCCGCGAGAGCCACGCCCTCTCTGTCACCCGCGCAGCGCGCCGAGGCGGGACGCCGTATCGCGGAGCTCCCGGCGCTCCTCGCGCGGGCGATCGCCGACGACGACCGGCGCCGGCTGCTCGAGACGGCGGTTCACCTCGCGCGACGCGCGGGCCGGAGCGACGATGCGCGGGCTCTCCTGCCGCGCCTCCTCGACATCGATCCCGGCAGCGACGCTGGATCCTCGGACGCGTTCCGCGACGCGTTCGACCTGTACGCGGACGGCCGTTTCGTGGAGGCGGCGCGCGCGTTCGACGAGCAGAGTGCGTTCTGGCGGGACGTCTCCGTGCGGCGTCGGGCGACGTACTGGGCCGCGCGCTCGAAGGAGCGTCTCGGGGACGAGGCGGGCGCGCGTTCTCTCTATGCGAACCTCGTGTCGGGCGCGGCCCCGGACCTCTACGCGCGCTGGGCGGCGGCGGCTCTCGGGATGTCGGTCGCCGTGCCGACGCCGGCCGCACCCGAGACCGGCCCGGCCGAGAGCGACATGCCGCTCGCCCCGTCGCGCGAGCTCATGCTGTGCGGCTTCCCCGACCTCGCGGGCGACGCGGCCGAACTCGAGGGCACGCTCGATCCGATCTTTTCCGCGCGCGTCGCCGCGGGGACCGGCGACTACCGGCGCGCCGCCGTGCTCCTCAGGCGCCGCTACCCCGAGCTCGGGACGCCCGAGGAAGGCGCGGTCCCCGCCGAGGCGCGACGCGCCTTCTACCCGGTCGCGCATGCCGCGCTCGTCGAGGCCGAGGCCGCGCGCGCCGGCGTGCCCGCATCGCTCCTCTTCGGAGTCATCCGGCAGGAGAGCGTCTTCACGGCCGACGTCCGCTCGAGAGCGGGCGCGCTCGGCCTCATGCAGGTCATGCCCGCGACGGGGCGGACGCTCTATCGCCGCGAAACCGGCGAGAGGGGGCGCCCCGATCTGAGGGACCCCGCCTCGAACGTCCGGCTCGGGGCGACCTACCTCCGCGACCTCCTCGCCCAGTTCCAGGGCGACACGGCTGCCGCCGTCGCCGCGTACAACGCCGGACCCGGGCGCGTGAGGTCCTGGAAGAAGGCGGCCGGCGCCGTGCCGCCCGACGAGTTCCTCGAGTCGATCCCGATCGCCGAGACGCGCGCCTACGTCAAGCGCGTTCTCTACTTCCAGGGCGCGTACGCGGCGCTTTACGGCCTCTCCGTCGATGCCCCCGCGCCGCGGCTCGCGGCCGCCCCTCCCGCCGCGCCCTAGGTCAACGGGTCCGCAGCGCCGCGAACGCCGCGAGGGCGGCGCGACGGGCCTCGGCGTGGTCGACGATGGGAACGGCGTAGTCCGCGGGCGGCATGTCGAGCGTCCACGGCGCGTGGAGATCCGCCGGCGCCGCGTCGACGTGCGCGAGCTCCGGGACCCACCTCTTCACGTATGCGGCGTCCGGGTCGAACTTCCGGCCCTGCAGGACAGGATTGAAGATGCGAAAGAACGGCTGCGCGTCCGTGCCCGAGCCCGCGGCCCACTGCCAGCCGCCGTTGTTCGACGCGGGGTCGCCGTCCGCGAGGTGGCGCCGGAAGAACGTCTCGCCGCGGCGCCAGTCGACGAGGAGGTCCTTCGCGAGGAAGGACGCGACGATCATCCGCACCCGGTTGTGCATCCAGCCCTCGGCGCGAAGCTGCCGCATCCCCGCATCGACGATCGGGTACCCCGTCTTCCCCGCGGCCCACGCCGCGAAACGCCGCTCGGCCTCGTCGCCCGAGACCCACGGAAACGCGTCGAACTCCTTCCGGAAGCTCTCCGTCAGGACCCGCGGGAACGCGTCGAGGATGCCCGCGTAGAACTCGCGCCACGCAAGCTCCTTCACGAACGTCTCGATCCCCCGTCTCCCGCCGGGCGAGGCCTCGCCCCACGCCCCCCGCGCCTCGGCGAGAACGCGCCGCGCGCCGATCGTCCCGAACCTCAGGTGCGGCGACAGCCGCGACGTGCCGGCGAGGTCCGGCCGATCCCGCTCGTCCGCGTAGCGGAAGAGCGCGGCGGCGCGGAACGCGTCCCACACCCGGCGCGCCTCGTCGGACCCGCCCCGCGGGTTCCGCGGCGCGCCTCTCTCCCTGGGGGCACCCGGCTTCTCGAGCGGGATCGAGCGAAACGCATCGGAGAGCACGGCGTCCGGGACGGGCACGCGCGCGGGTTCGGCGACCGGCGCAGGCTTGTCCGACTCGAGCCAGCGGCGCGAGAACGGCGTGTAGACCGTGAACGGCCGTCCCTCCCGCGTCGCGAGTTCGCCCGGGGGAAGGACGAAAAGGTCCTCGACGACGTACAGCGAGGCTCCCTGTTCGAGGAGGTGGCGCCGCGCCTCCGTGAGGAGCGCTTTCCCGTGCGGCTCGTGGTCCGCGTGCGCGAAGACGGCCCCCGCGCCGGTCTCGCGGCAGAGCGCGGCGAGCGCGGGCCCAGAAGGCCCGCCGCGGACGACGAGCCGCCCGCCCTTTCCGCGGAGCGCAGCGGCCAGCGCCTCGAGCGACTCGGACAGGAACGCGAGGCGCGGCGGCGAGACGTCCTCGGTCGGGTCGTGGTCGTCCACGACGAAGACGGGCACGACCGCGTCCGCAGCCCTGAGGGCCGCGTCGAGGACGCGGTTGTCGTCGAGGCGGAGATTCCGCCGCAGCCAGGCGACGGCGACCGGCAAGCGGTCTTACGCGGCGGTCGTCGTCAGGGCGCGGCCCGGAGCCTTCAGCGCGACCTTCCGGCAGGCTCCGCAGAGCCCCCAGATCTGGTGCGAATGCGAGGTCGCGACGAAGTCGTGCTCCTTGCAGACGGCGTCCTGACGCTTCTCGATGGCCCCGTCGACGAACTCGACGACCTTGCCGCAGTTCGTGCAGACGAGGTGGTCGTGGTGCTCGCCCTTGCGGAGCCTCTCGTAGCGGTACTTCTCCTCGTTCAGGCGCACGCGACCGACGAGGCCGCAGCCGTAGAGGAGCTCGAGGGTCCGGTAGATCGTCGCCCGGCTGATCTTCGTGCCCCGTTCACGCATCCGGCTCACGAGATCGTCGGCGTCGAAGTGCCGGTGGGTCGAGAAGATCTCGTCGAACACGGCGGTCCGCTCGCGCGTGACCTTGAGACCCTTGCGTTTGAGGAACTCGTCGAAGACGCGGCGTTCGTCGGTGTTTCCGCTCATGGTGAGGAAACGATACCCCCCGGGAAACGGATTGGAATGGTGCAGTTGCATCTGAGTCCAGACGCAGAACGCCGGAAATTCCGCGGAAACCGCCAGGTCACCCCCCCCGGAGCGCCCGCAGGGACAGGTACGGGGGGAGGCCGGGGACCGGGCGGGCGCGCGCGGCGAGCCGGGCGAGGACGCCCTGCTTCCCGAGCCCCGGCTCCCTTTCGAGGGCGCGGAGCGCGGCGCCCGCCACGAGGGAGGCCGCGAACGACGTTCCGCCCGCTCGCTCGTGCCTCCGGCTCCCGAGGAGGCACGGCACGTCGAGCGGGACGGCCGGCGCGAGGAGGTCCGGCTTGAGGACGCCGTCGACGAGGCCGACGCGCGGCCCGCGCGCGGGGCGGTTCTCCGCGACGTCCCAGCCGCCGACGGCGATCGCGTGCGGCGAGCGCGCCGGAGAGATGACCTCGTTCGCCGGATCCCAGCCGGCGGCGGCCACGACGACGAAGCCGCGCGCGTCGAGCTTCGCGACGAGCGCCGGCACGTCGCTTCTCTCGCCCCGGACCTCGGGATCGTCCCCGAACGGGCAGAGGACGACGCGGATTCCGTACCGCGCCCCCCGCGCGAGGAGCCAGCGAAAGGCGCGCACGATCGCCTCGCGCGGGACGCGGGCACCGGCGCCGACCTTCACGAGGACGACCTTCGCGCGCGGCGCGGGCGAAACGAGGCCGCTCGCCCGGCCGCTCCCGGCCGCGAGCAGGAGCGTGCGGGTCCCGTGTTCGGCGCCCGTTCCCGGCGCCCCGTACCGGAAAGGGGCGATCCGGCGGCCCGTCGCGTCGACGCAGGCGAGGACGCGGCGCGCGGTGAGGTCCGGGTGGCGGAAGAACCCGACGTCGAGGACGGCGAGGACGGGCGGGACGATCGGGGCCGGCACGGCCGGGGGAGTGTAGCCGCGTAAGATCTCCGGATCATGCCCGAGAGCGGCGGCCCTCCGGCGCCGGAGCGGATCGACCATTACACGATCGTCCGCCGGCTCGCGCTCGGCGGGATGGCCGAGATCTTCCTCGCGGTGGACGACAAGACGGGCCGCCGGGTCGCTCTCAAGAAGATCCTGCCCCACCTCGCGACGGACCCCGACTTCCTCGACCGCTTCTTTCACGAGATCCGGATCCAGATCTCCCTCAAGCACCCGAACATCGTCGAGCTCGTCGACTGCAGCCCGGCGCCGGCGAACGCGTACATCGTCATGGAGTACGTGGATGGCGGGGAGCTCCACGCCCTGCGCCAGGAGACGGGCCGCTTCCCGTGGGAGATCGCGCTGTTCGCCGTCGACGAGGCGCTGAACGGCCTCGCCGCCGCGCACGCGAAGGGTGTCATCCATCGCGACATCAAGCCCCAGAACATCATGTGGACGAAGGACGGCGGCGTGAAGATCGGCGACTTCGGGATCAGCCACGCCGAGCATCTGACCCGTCTCACGATGACGGGGACCGTCGTCGGGACGCCCGCCCACATGTCGCCCGAGCAGGCGCGCGGAGAGCCGCTGGACTTGCGCACGGACCTGTTTTCGATGGGGACGGTCCTCTACGAGCTCCTCTGCGGCTACAACCCGTTCACGGCGGACGCGATCGCCGTCACGCTCCGGCGCGTCGCCGAGACCGAGCCCGAACTTCCGTCGCTCCTCGATCCCACGATCCCTCCCGCCGTCGATACGTTCCTGCGCAAGCTGCACGCGAAGGATCGCGCCGCGCGCTTCCGCGACGCGGCGACGGCGTCGCGGGCGCTCCGGGCGGTCTTCGAGGCGGAGAAAGTCGAGCGGCCCGACGTCGTCTTCCGGACGTTTCTCGACGACCCGGGAGCCTTCGTCGCCGCGCGCAACGCGCGGATCGCCGGGGAATCCGCGGCGACGGCCGAGCGGCTCCTCGGAGACGCTTCCGGGCGGCCGGAGGAGGCGCTCTGGGCGGCGTACCGGACCGTCGCGTGCCTCCCGCACGATCCGAAGGCGCAGGAGCTCTTCAAGACGGCCGCGATGCGCGCGGGACAGCGCGAGAAGCCGCTCGACAACGCGAAGATCCGCGCCCTCGAGGAGGCGCTCCGCAAGGAGCCCGACAGCCTCCCGCTCCTCCTGCAGCTCGCGAAGCTTTACCGGCTCGAAAAGGACTTCGTGAACCTCATGCGGTTCTTCCGCAAGCTCCAGGTCCTCGCGCCGCCCGACCCGTACACGCAGGGGCAGATCGCCTCGCTGCTCTCCCAGGACCCGGCTTCCCTGCTCGCGGCGCGCGGCGCGCCCGCATCCGTCCCCGCGAGCCCCCGCACGGTCCCGGCCTCGCCGCCGGCGCGCGCGTTCGGACGCCTGAACCTCGCGCTCGGCGCCGCCGGCGTCGCCGCCGTCGTCCTTCTCGGCGCGTGGTGGGCGCGAAGGGCCCCGAGGCTCCCGGGGGGCGCGGGCTTCGCGGTCGCCCCCGTGACGCTCGCGGGTGCGCGGCCGAGCGCACCGGGCGAGGAGCTGCTCACGAAGACGTTCGAGCGGGGAGCCGCCATCGAGAAGGAGAGCGGCCCCGCAAAGGCGTGGGACTTCTACGCGGAGGCCGCCGGGCGGGCCGCGCGCCCCGAGACGAAAGTGGCGCTCCTGCGCGTGGCGGCGGACCTCGCGCGGCGAGCGGGCGACCCGGGACGCATCCTGAAGTCTCTCGACTCACTCGCGGCGATCCCCGCGGCGCACGGCGAGTCCCTGCTCCGACGCGGGGAATACCTGGAGAGCCTCGGGCACGAACCCGACGCCCTGCGCGCCTACGAGGAGGCGCGCTCCGGCGACGACGCCGAGGCCGCCCGGACCGCGACCCTGCGCCTCGCCCAGGCGGCCGAGAAGGGACCGGAAACACTTCGGGCACAGACCCTCTACGAGGAAATCCTGCGCGAGGCGCCGGGCTCCCCGGAGGCGCTGCCGGCGCGCGTGGGTCTCGCCGGCCTCTACCGCAGCTCCGGTCGGCCGCGCGACGCGCGGCGCCTCTACGAGGAGATCCTCCACGTCGCGCCGCCCGCGGGAGAGACCGCCAAGGCGGCGGAGACGGCGCTCAAGGAGCTCGACGCGCCGCCCGCGGCGGAGAAAGGCGAGAAATCCCCGTGAAGTCCCACCGCAAGGTCCTCACGCTGAACGTTCCCGGCCGCATCGGCTTCGTGAACATCACGCCGGAGGTCGAGCAGGCGGTGAAGGAGAGCGGCGTGACGGAAGGTCTCTGCCTCGTGAACCCGATGCACATCACCGCGTCCGTCTTCGTCAACGACGACGAGCGCGGCCTGCACGCCGACTACGCGCGCTTCCTCGAGACGCTCGTCCCGCACGACCCCGTCGGGCAGTGGCGGCACAACGACACGGGCGAGGACAACGCGGACGCGCACATCAAGCGCCAGCTCATGGGCCGCGAGGCGGTCGTCGCGATCACGAAGGGCCGCCTCGACTTCGGAACGTGGGAGCGGATCTTCTACGGCGAGTGGGACGGCCGCCGGCCGAAGCGGATCCTCATCAAGATCATCGGGGAATAGTCTCCCCCTCCCAGCCCTCCGCCTCGAGGCCGAGGGCGATGAGCGCGTCCGCGAGGCCCGCGGCCTTCGTCGCGTCCTTCCCGAGGCTCTCGGCGAAGCGCGCGCGGACGGTGGCCTCGCGCGCCTCGTCGCGGAGCGGCCGGCCCGTCGCCCTCTTGACCTCCGCGACGCGCCGGCAGAGCTCGAGGCGCCGCGCCGCGAGTGACGCGATCGAGACGTCCACGGAGTCGATCGCGCGGCGCACGCGTTCGACCGACCCCGTGCGCCCCGGCAGCAGGCCGAACTCGTCGAGAAGCATCTCGAGGTCGTCCGGGAGCAGCGCCTGGGGCCCGTCGCAGAGCGCGGACTCGGGCGCGTCGTGGACCTCGATCATGAGGCCGTCGACGCCTGCGCCCCACGCCGCGCGCGCGAGGCCCGGCACGAGCTCCTTCCGGCCCGCGGCGTGCGACGGGTCCGCGAGAAGCGGCAGGTGCGTGAGCGCTCGCGCCGCGAGAAGGCCGCCGAGGTCGAGCGTCCCGCGCGTCGCCCTCTCGAACGTCCGGATCCCGCGCTCGCAGAGGAGGACGTCCTTGCAGCCCGCCGCGAGGATGTACTCGGCGGCGCTGAGCCACTCCTCGACCGTCGTCCCGAAGCCTCGCTTGAGCATGACCGGCCGTCCGGCGGCGCCCGCTTCCCTCAGGAGGTCGTAGTTCTGGCAGTTGCGCGCCCCGATCTGGAGGACGTCCGCGACGCGCGCGACGGGCTCGACCTGCGCGGGCGCCATGACCTCCGTGACGATCGGGAGAGAGACCGCGTCCCCCGCCTCGCGCAGCCAGCCGAGCGCCGCGAGCCCGTGGCCCTGGAACGCCGACGGGGACGTCCGCGGCTTGAAGACACCGCCGCGGAGCGCGGTCGCTCCCGCGCGCGCAACGGCTTTCGCGAGGCGCAGGACCTGCTCGGGCGACTCCACGGCGCACGGCCCGGCGATGACGGCGCGGCGCCCGCCGCCGACCGCGAAGACGCCGGCGGTGACGACCGTCGCGGCCCGCACCTCGGTTGCGAGCGGGGCCTCCCGCAGGCGCGGCAGCGGCACATGGTCGGGCGCCGGGCCGAGCCAGACGAGCGCTTCCCCCGCGCGCGCCCCGAGCCCCGCCGCCTTCGCGAGCGCGGCCGGCGGCACGGTCGCGAATCCGCCGACGGCCGCGCCCGGGCGGCCCGGCAGCATGAGGATCTCCGCGCCCGCGTCGTGCAGGGCCGCGGCGAGGCGTGTGCCCGAGAAGAGAAGGGCGCGGACGGAGGGCTCGGTGTCCGACCGGCGCCCCACCGTCCAGAACCGCGTCGCGTTCGGCTTGACGTCCGACACGTCCTCCTCGAGAACGACGAGGCCGGCCTCGAGCGCGGCCTCCTCGGAGCACACGGCGGCGCGCGGCCCGCCCAGCTCGGCAACGCGCCGTGCCGCGAACGCCGTGTCGTGCGTCTCGACGGGCACCGCGTCGCGGCGCGCGAGGAGTCGCCCGCACTGCCTCAGGACCGGCGGCTGGGAGTGGATCTCCCGGACGGCCTCCTCGGCGACGCCGGGCGGCGCGGCGAGCACGAGACGGACGGGGACGACGATCTCGTCCCTCACCTCGAGAGGAACCCCGCCGCCCTCGAGGACCCGCGAAAGGGCCTCGAGCGGCTCGACGACGGGGCCGGCGCCGAACGTCGCGGCCGGAAGGACAGCGACGTCGACCTCGCCCGCGAGAAGCGCCCTGAGGAGCCGGTCGAACGTCGCGTGCGCGAGCGGCCGGCCGGCGCGCGCGGCGGCGCGCGCCGAGAACGAGCCGGGCTCGCCCTGGTACCCGGCGCGCGGCGTCGGGACGTCGGGATTCGCGCCGTCGGGTGTCGGTCCGTCCATGGGAAGCCTCCTTGGGAGCAAAAGCAAAAAGGCCCCCCTCCGCGCTTCGGAGGGGGGCCTCGGGAATCAACCCGGGTTCGGTGTCGCCTACTCGGCGGCGCCCCTCCGTGCCGGCGTATAGGAATACCCGGCGAACGCGAGGAAGCCGAACGTGAAGGGCCCGTTCATCGAGGGAGAGAGTACTCCGGTCGTCAAGTCGGCGGCACTACTTCAGTTTCGCGTTCTCGATGATGACGGGGTACGCGTAGCCCGCTCCGAAGTCCTTGTCGATCGAGACGACGCCCGTCACGGTGACGACGTCGCCCGTCTTCGCGGTCGCATCCGAGGTGACGGTGAGGTCGTTGTCCTTCGCCGCCTTGGAGCCGGAGCCGTCGCGCACGTGGAGCCAGTTCTTCCCCATGACGCCGTTCGTGACCTTCACGACCTTCGCCTTGACGGTGACGTCCTTGCCCTTGAGAGCCGCGCGCTGCGCCCAGAGCTCGGCGACCGTCTTCGCGTTGGCGCCTTCCGCCTTCCCGACCTTCACGTCGGGGGCGTCCGGCGGTCCGCCGGCGGCCTGCCCGTGCTGGGCGGCCATCTGCTGCGGCGTCTCGCCGCCGGTCGTCCCGGCCGTGGGCGCGTGATCGGACACCATGGGAAGCGCTGCCGCGGCCGCACCCGCCGCGGGGGCGGCGGCGCCCGGCGCGGCGAGGACTCCGAACAGGATGTGATCGAACGTCCGGTTGAGCGTCTTGCTCTGGAACCCGTCCATGACCATCGCGTTCGCGACCGTGACCGCGTCGCCCTTGGCGATCTTCGTCTTCGTGATCGCGGCCCACGTCTCGCCGCTCGCCGTCCTGAGGCGCATGTAGGTGTAGTCGGACGCGTCCATCGTCTCGAGGACGGTGCCCGACACCGTGACGAGCTGAGGCTGCGGGGCGGCCGGGGCCACGTTCGTCGCGGGTGCCGCGGCCGCGGGCGCCGCGGGCTTTGCCGCGGGGGATTCGGGCTGCTTCGAGCAGCCTGCGAGGACGACGAGAGCGATCAGGGAGACCGAGACGCGCATGAGGGAAGAGCTCCTTTTTCGGACGTTTCTGTTCAATCGGCCTTGTCCGGAATGAGCCAGGACAGGACCGTGGACACGATGGAGACGATCAGGGCGCCGAGAAAAGCCGACGGCCAGAACGTGTCGACCGTGAAGTCGATTCCGAACTTTGCCCCGACCCACGCCGTGAGCATGAGCATGAGCGCGTTGATCACGAGCGTGAAGAGCCCGAGCGTCAGGAAGATGATCGGGCAGCTCAGGAGCTTCAGGAGCGGGCGCACGAACGCGTTCACGACGCCGAAGACGACGGCGACCGCGAGGAACGAGCCCGGCCCGCCCGCGCGAATCCCAGGCAGGAGCTGTGACGCGACCCAGAGGGCCGCCGCGTTCACGAGGATGCGCAGAAGGAATCTCATGTATCCCCGGCCGCGCATTCTACGGCCCGACCGACCGACCGTAGAATGATGCGGATGGCCGATCGCAAGTACCGCTCGAAGGGCTATCTGGACGGAGCCCGGACCGGCGGCGCGGGAGGGTCGGGCGGCGGCGGCGGCTTTTCGTCCGACCGGCCGGCACGCCTCGAGGGCGCCCCCCGCGGCCGCGGCGCCGACCGCCACCGCGACGAGGTCTTCCGCTGCAAAGTCTGCGGAGAGAAGAACGACCCCGAGGTGTCGGCCGCAGCGGTCTGCCGGAAGTGCGGAGCCGGGCTCCACGCGTGCAACCAGTGCCGCCACTTCGACGGGGCCGCGCGCTGGCAATGCCGCGCGGACATCCCCGCACCGATCGCCGCCAAGACGACGGCGAACGCATGCGCGCTCTACGCGCCCGTGGTGAGCATGGACCTCACGGGCTCGAAGGCCGCGGACACGCCCGACGGCGCGCGCTCGGCCTTCGACAAGCTCTTCGGCAAGCGCTGAGGGCGCGGATCAAAGAGGGGACCGAGAGATTTCTTAGAAGGGTGATCGAGGGCGGAGCCGAGCCATGGCCCTAGTCACCTTCTAAGAAACTCCGAATCCGAATCCCTTTCCTAGGCCCTGAGGAACTCCGAGACCAGGCGCTGCCACTTCTCCTCGGAGAGGAGCGCCGGCGCCTCGACGACGAGCTCGCCGCCGTCGGCCGCGAGGAGGCCGAGCTCCGTCTCGAGCGCGTGCGAGAAGCGCGCCGTCTCGTCCTGGAACCAGCAGCGCGCCGCCTCGCCCGTCGGGAGCGTGAGGAAGGCCGCGGTCGCGGGCTTCATCGTGAAGAGCCAGCCGTTCCGGTAGCGGGAGTCCTCGAGGATCGAGGGGTCCCGCGCGACGGCCGGGTTGACCGCGACGACCGTGCCCGAGACCGGTGCCGGGATCGCCGCTTCACGGACCCCGCAGGTCACCGTGGCCGCGGGCAGACCGGCCGCCAGAATGGTCCCCGGCTTCGGCAAGGTGACGCCCGTCGGGGCGTGGAGGAGGCGGCCCGCGATCTCGTCGAGGCCGACGCGGACGGTGCCGCCGCGCGCGCGGGCGAGCCACGTGTGGCCCGATGCGTAGTGGTGCGCCTCGGCGAGCTCGAGCCCGCCGACGTCCACGAGGCCGATGCGCCGGTCGCGCAGCTTCTGGAAGGCGCGCCACAGGGCCCACGCCGCGACGATCGGCAGCGCGCAGACCGCGAGCACGAGCACGAACGCGAGGGCTCGCACGACAAGGCCGGCGAGGAAGATCCCGGCGAGCTGGAGGAACTCAAGAGGCGTCATGGCTCACCTCACTTGTCCTTGTGGCAGGTCCCGCAGTCGTCGAGGCCGTGGGCGCTCTTGCCGTCGTGACAGGAGCCGCAGCTCTTGCCTTTTTCCATGTCGGCGTGGCGGATCGCGGCGGGGGCGGCCGAAGAGGCCGTGCGTTTGACGATGGGGAAGAGGACCGGGTGACACGTCGTGCAGTCGGGCCGGGCGGCGTCGACGTGGGAGGCGTGGCTGAACGTCACGACGCCCGGGCTGCCGTCGCCCTGCGGCAGAGCGAAGTCCTTCGGGAGGTTCGGGAGCGCGCCCGCGAGAAGCGCCCCGGAGAGGACGAGAAGGAGAGCCGCGGCGAGAGAGCGCAGGGTGGGTTTCATCGGGGCCTCCTCACGCGCCCTTCAGGGCGGTCCTCACGAGCGTGTCCCAGTGCTCCGGGTCGATCTCGCGGGCGATCCCGTGGACGGGCGTGCCGCCGTCCTGGAGGACGACGCCGAGCTCGGGGCTCATGCGCCCCGAGAGCGCCTCGGCCGCCGCGTCGAGGAAGCGGCGCGCGGAGTCGCCCGAGACGAGGTTCTTGAGGTTCGCCGTGAGCCAGCGGGGCTCGACCTTCAGGAGCCAGCCCGTGCCGTAGGGGTCGCGGACCGCGTCGGCCGGGTGCGCCCGGACGACCTCGTTCACCGCGACGACGTTGCCGTCGACCGGCGAGAGGACGTCGAAGGGTTTGCCGTCCGCGACGACCGTGAACGCTTTCTGGCCCTGGCGCAGCGCCGACCCGACGGCGGGGAACGCCACCTCGTCGAGCGGGCCGATGAGCTTGTGCGCGAAGTCGTCGAGTCCGACGGCGACCGCGCCGCCGAACGTCCGCGCCCAGGAGTGGCCGCGGTGCAGGTGGACGTTTTCCGGCACCTGGAACCAGCCGAGCGTGAAGGCCTGGGCGACGGTCGCGCCGTTCAGGAAGCGCCAGAAGGGAATGAAGAGCAGGAGGTACGAGACCGCGAGCAGGTACTCGATGGCCTTCGTGGCGTGCGGACTGAGGAGGCTGCTTTCGTTCATGTTTCTTCTCTGCTCTTTCAGTGGACGCCGCGCCATTCCGGATGCTCGTGGAGCACCGGCATGCGGTTGACGATCCAGCGGAACACGAGGACTCCCAGCGTCACGATCGTGACCGAGATGACGATCTCGCCGAGCGCGGGGACGTAACGGTCGGGGACGTTCCAGTTGAACGCGATGAGGGACACGTTGAAGCGGTTCAGGACGACGCCGAGCACCGTCATGACGCCGGCGGCGCGCGCGAGCGGCGCGCTCTGGGTCCTCACGGCGAAGGCGAAGAGAAGCGACGGCAGGAGGATGAAGCCGAGCATCTCGAGCGCGTACCACGCGCCCCAGCCCGTGAGGAGGAGATCCCACCGGCCGCTGCCCGCGAGGCCCTGGAGCCGCACGAAGAAGTAGGCGAAGAGGACGACGGCGCCGCCCTTGGCGAGCCCGAGCTGGAGCGCGTTCATATCGACGTGCGCCGTCGGGTCGAGCTGGTCGCGGAACGCCCGGTGGGAGACCGTGCTCTCGAAGATGACCATGCCGATGCCCGCCGCGATCGAGGAGATGAAGAAGAACACCGGGAGGAACGGCGAGTACCACAGCGGGTGGAGCTTGCCCGGCGACATGAGGAAGAAGGCGCCGAGCGAAGACTGGTGGAGCGTCGAGAGCGTGACGCCGAGGACGATGATCCCGATCGAGATGCGCTCCATGTACCGGCGCACCTTCGCGAAGCCGAGCCACTCGAGCGCCGCGGGGAGGAACTCGAGGGCGAGGACCATGAGGTACAGGAAGACGCACCAGCCGACCTCGTACATGACGGCCGTCGTGCCGGGCGTCAGGAAGAACTGGTACGGGAGCCTCCAGGGCTGGCCGAGGTCGACCATGAGGCCGACGACGACGAAGAGGTACCCGAGGAAGCCCGTCAGGATCGCGGGCCTGAGGACCGGCCGGAACTGCCTCTGGCCGAACAGGTAGACGGCCGCGGCGACCGTGTAACCGCCAGCCGCGAGCGCGACGCCGCAGACGATGTCGAACGCGACCCAGATGCCCCACGGGTTCGTCTGGGACAGGTTGCTCACGGCGCCCATGCCCTTCCAGAAGCGCCAGACGATCGTCGGGAGGCCGATCGCGAGGATCGCCGCGAAGATCGCGTTCGTCTTCGTGAACAGGCTCTTCGCGTACGCCTTCGGCGCCATGCCGAGGAGGACCTTCTCGCGCACGAAGGTCGAGAACGTGGCCTGGTCGAGCGTCTGTTCACTCATGGCCTTCTCCCTTCCGACCGTTCTCGCGCGCGACGTCGTCGCGGCGTTTGCTGAAGGTGTAGAGGCCCATGAGGAGCGGCGGCCAGAGCGTCACGACGAACGGGACCGCCGACAGCGCGCCGTCCGCCATCTCCGGGTAGGACTTCTTCGCGATGTCCGCGGGGAGCCCGAAGCTCGTGAACGGGACGTCCGTGATGTAGAGCCAGCTCGTGCCGCCGGCCTCGTCCTCGCCGTAGATCTCGTGGATGTACTTCGTGGGGTTCTGGTAGATGCGGGTCTTCGCCTCCTCGAGGAGGTCGGCCCTCTTCCCGAACGTGAGCGCGCCCGACGGGCAGGCGTCCGTGCACGCGGGCGGCAGGCCCTTCGCCTGGCGCGCCGCGCAGAACGTGCACTTACGGACGAGCGGCGCCGCCTTCGTGTACTCGTACTTCGGCACGCCGAACGGGCAGGCGATCATGCAGTAGCGGCAGCCGAGGCAGCGGTCCTCGTGGTAGATCACCGGCCCGGCGGCTGTCTTCTCGAGAGCCTTCACGACGCACCCGGACGCGCAGGCGGGCGTCACGCAGTGCATGCACTGGCTCTTCGCGAAGCGGTCCTCGCCCGAGGGGCTCTTGACCGTCGACTCGTTGACGACCGTGAAGCTCGTCGGAGACGTCCTGCGGCGCGACGCGAACACGGCGGCGTCACCCGGCTTGTCGGGTGTCGCGAGGCCGTTCGCCTCGGAGCACGCGGCCTCGCAGGCGCGGCAGCCGACGCAGCGCGTCGTGTCGACGAGGACGCCGACGGCGTCCCTCGCGGCGCCCCGCGAGGACGAGGACGCGAGGGCGCGGCCCGCGGCCGTCGCGGCCGCCGCCGCGCCCGTGGCGCCGGCGATCCGGAACAGGTTGCGGCGATTCAGACTCATCGCGGCTCTCTCCTTCACGCGGGGCGGACCCGGCCCGGCCGGGTCATCGCGAGGAGAGTCAGGAGCGCGAGGAGCGCGAGGAGCGCGAGCGGAACGGTGGCGATCATGACGGGATCTCCCTCCCGGAGGCAGGCTCGAGGCCCGCTTCCGCGTCTTCGGCGCCGCCCTGGATCCGCCGGACCATCTCGCCGTACATCGCGCACTCCTCGAAGGAGCCGGCGAGGCACGGACCCAGGGACACGAGCTGGTCTCTCGGAACCATCTTCTTCGTCGGGCAGGCGTCGCAATAAAGCATCACGACTTGCTTCAGCCAGGGGCAGGTGGTCGTGGGTGTCGTCGACATGGCGACCCCGAACAGTGCACGGTTCGGGCCACCGTCCGGCCGGGGCGCCGCGTCGCGCGCAAGCCGCTTCGCGGCAGCGAGTTGCCCTCCGGAAGGCGCGAACTGCGCGAGAGGCCCGCGCGTTCGCTTTCTCAACGGGGGGTTGTGATTCTCAGCGGGCCGGTGTTGCGGGTTCGAACTCCCCGTCCTCGGCGCGTTTCAGCCCGTACTTGCGGATCTTGGCGTAAAGGGTCACGCGGTCGATGTCCAGGATGCGTGCGGCCTGCGTCACGTTGCCAGCGGTCTGCCTCAGGACGCTCCCGATGTGCCGGCGCTCGACCTCCTCGAGGGAGGCCGGGTGCTGGGCGCCCGTCGCGCCCTCCAGAGCGTTCAGGCCGAGGTGCCGGGCCTCGAGGACCGGCACGTCGGAGACGACGATGGCCCGCTCGAGGACGTTGCGCAGCTCGCGGACGTTCCCGGGCCAGTCGTGCGCGAGGAGGATCGCCATCGCATCCGGGGACACGCCCTCGACGTCTCGCTTCAGCTCGGAGGCGAGCTGCTCGATGATCCGGTCGACGAGGAGCGGGATGTCCTCCTTGCGGTCGCGCAGCGGGAGGAGCGTGATCGTGATGACGTTCAGCCGGTAGAAGAGGTCCTGCCGGAAGCGTCCTTCCTCGACGGCGCGCCTGAGGTCCCGGTTCGTCGCCGCGATGATCCGCACGTCGACGGGCAGGGACTCGGTGCCGCCGACGCGCGTGATCCGCCTCTCCTCGAGGACGCGCAGGAGGTCGAGCTGGAGCTTCGGGCTGATGTCGCCGATCTCGTCGAGGAACAGTGTCCCGCCGCTCGCGGCCTCGAACTTCCCCTCCCGGCGGCCGTTCGCTCCCGTGAACGCGCCTTTCTCGTACCCGAAGAGCTCCGACTCGAGGAGCGTCTCGGTGAGGGCCGCGCACGAGACCGCGACGAACGGTTTGCCGTGCCGCGGGCTCTCGGCGTGGACCGCGCGGGCGAGGAGCTCCTTGCCCGTGCCGCTCTCGCCGAGGACGAGGACCGTCGACGGGCTCTTCGCGGCCGTCTTCGCGAGCTCGAGCGTCGCGAGGAGCGTCGGGCTCTTCGTGACGAGATCGTGGAAGCGGTACTCCTTCTTGAGCGCCTTCCTCAGGATCACGTTCTCCCTCACGAGGGCCTGCTGCGCGACGATCTTCTCGACGACGAGGCTGACCTCCTCGGGGTCGAAGGGCTTCACGACATAGTCGAAGGCCCCGGCCTTCATCGCGTTCACCGCCGTGTCGACGGTCGCGTACGCCGTCATGATGAGGACGGCCGTCTCGGGCCGGCTCTCCTTGACGCGTTTGAGGACCTCGAGGCCGTCGATCCCCGGCATCTTGAGGTCGACGAGGAGGATCGACCACGGATGCTCGCCCATCATCCGGAGCGCCGTGGCCCCTTCCGGCGCCGTTCCGATCGTGTAGCCGTCCTTCTCGAGCCACGCCGAGAGGGACTCCCGGATGATCTCCTCGTCATCGACGATCAGGATTCGCGTGTTCTTCTTGCTCATGGACGTCTCCGTTCTCCGAGAGTTCGAGGGTCCTCGCGCGGCAGGCGCGGCAAAGGACGGGGGATTTCGCGTCGACGTGCCTCAGGCTCGGAGAGCGGGCCATCGCGCAGCGCTCGTCGCGGCAGTGCAGGAGCCCGAACGTGTGACCGAGCTCGTGCACGGCTTCCTTCTGGAGACGCAGCGCGATGCGCCCCGCTTCTCCGGGGATGAGCGGCGTGTCTCCGAGGCGGGCCGTCGAGACGACGGCCGCGACGCCCCCGAGCTGTGCCTCGCCGAAAACGAACGTCAGGATCGGGATGAAGAGGTCGACGTCCGTGACGCCGAGGACCCGGCCCGTTGCCGGGCGCCGGTCCCTGAGCCACGCGAGGATGCGGCTGGAGGAGTGCTGGCCCCGGCGCGCGTCGAACGCGTCGTCGGGCCGGTCCGGCGACAGGCGGACGTGAACGGGCCGCGCGTACTCGCGCGCGACGGTCCGTCGAACGCCGTCGAGAAGATCCGGCGCGGGATCGTTCTTTCCGATCCATAGGAGGAGGACCTCGCTCACGCGGCGGCGCCCGCCGGCGCCGCCGCCTCTCCGGCCAGCGGGAGCCGGATCGTCATCGTGGTCCCCTCGCCGAGGCGGCTCTGCGCCTTCATCGACCCCCCGTGCTTCTCGACGACGCCGTAGACGACGGAGAGCCCGAGGCCCGTCCCCATCTGCTTCGTCGTGAAGAAGGGATCGAAGATGCGCGAGAGGTTCTCGGGGGCGATGCCCGTTCCGGTGTCCGTCACGGAGATCTCGACGCTCTTGCCGTCGTCGACCTTCTTCGCGGTCGTCGTGAGCGTCCCGCCGTCCGGCATCGCGTCGCACGCGTTCAGGACGAGGTTCACGAAGACCTGCCGGAGCTGGCCGAAGTCCCCGCGCACGATCGCGCCCCCGTCCAGATCCTTCGTGAGGACGACCTGCTGGAGCTGGAGCTTGTGCTGCGTGAGGGACAGCGCCTCCTCGAGAGCGGCCGTCGCGTCGACCTCCCGCAGCTCGATGGGCCGCGCCCGCGCGAAGTCGAGGAGGCTCCTCACGATCCGCGTGCAGCGCTCCGTCTCCCGCTGGATCAGGCCCAGGTTCTTGAGGCAGGCCGCGCGCGCCGCATCGTCGACCTCGCCCGTCTCGAGCGTCCGGCTCATGAGCCGCGCGAACGTCAGGATGCCGGCGAGCGGGTTGTTGATCTCGTGCGCGATCGAGGCCGAGAGCGTCCCGAGGGAGGCGAGCTTCTCGGAGGTGACGAGCGCCTCCTGCGCCTGCTTGAGGGCCGCGGTGCGCTCCTCGACCTGGCGCTCGAGGTCGTCGGCCGCGGCCTCGAGGCGCGAGCGTGCGTACTGGAGGTAGGCGCTCATCTCGTTGAACGAGCCCCCGAGCATCCCGAGCTCGTCCGGCGAGCGGACCCTCAGCGGCACGGGCGTCCCGCCGAGAGCCAGGTTCTTCGTCGCCGCGAGCATCTCGGAAACGGGCCGGATGACGAGCATCCGCACGATCGCCGAGACGAGGGCCGTCAGGACGACGAGCGCGAGAAGCGAGAGCCCGACGATGCGCCACGTCGCGGCGGCCCGCCTGCCGTCCACGTCGCGCAGGGAGAGCGCGACGTCGAGGAGGCCGAGGACCCGCTGGTCCTTCGGAGGCGCGTGGCACCCGGCCGCGGCGCACGTGACCTCGTTGTAGATCGGCGTCACGAACGAGAGGACGCGGTGGTCGCCGACGGTCGTGATCCGGCTGCGCGTCGTCGGGTCCGGGTTCGTGATCGGCGCGCCGGCGCCGACGTGGCACGGCGCGCAGACCCCGGCTCTCTTGTCGGCGGTGCGCCCGATCTCCTCGCGGTCGGTGGAGTACACCGTCGTCCCCTGCTTGTTGAAGATCCGGACGCTCTCGATGGAGCTGTCCTTGCGGAGGCTCTCGTGCCCGACGATCTCGACGATCCGGTACGCGTCCTCCCGCTGGTCCTTCAGCATGAAGTCGTGCGTCGCGCTGCGCACCGTCTCGGAAAGGATCGCGGCGCTCCCCTGCGCCCGCGCCACGAGCTCCTCGTGCTGGGCGCGGATCGTCACGGCCGCGATGATCGCGACGGGCACGAGCATCGCGGCGGCGGCGGTCGCCGTGATCTTGAAGCCGAGCCGCCGGTGGAAGGGAATGCGAGAGAGAGTCATCCATGGTCAATGTCAAGGGTCGGAAGGGGTCCGTCCATCCCTCACTTGAACCATTCGGGGCCGGGAGGCCCCTAGAATCGCCGTCGATGCCGATTTCGCGCGCGAGAGAGGGCCGGTCGCGCTCCCGCGCCGCACTCGCCGGGACGCTCGCCCTCGGGCTTCCGGCCCTCCTCGCCCTCCACGCCCTTTCCTTCGGGCGCGTCCCGGCCGGCCTCGAGGGAGGCGCGGCTGTCGAGGCGCTGCGCGGCGTCCACCTCGTCCTCAGGCGGCGGTTCGAGGTGATGTCGTTCACGATCGGACCGTCCGCCGAGACGCTCTGGCTCTACGTCGTTGGCGCGAGCGTGGAGCTGCTCGGTCCGCGCTGGATCTCCGTCGTCCTCCCGTCGATCCTCGCGAGCGCGGCGGTCGTCGCCCTCACGGTGCTCGCGGCGCGGCGGCTCTTTCCCGACGCGCCGCCGGCCGTCCCGTTCCTTCTCTCGGCGGGTTCCGTCTGGCTCTTCCACTACGGGGAGATCGGCCTGCGCGCGATCGCCGCGCCGCTCTTCCTCCTTCTCGCTGTCCTCCTCGTGGACGCGAGCGCGGCCGAGGGCGCGTCGTTCCGGGCGAAGGCCGCCTGCGGCGCGGTCCTCGGACTTTCCGTGTATGCATACAGCTCCTGCCGCATCCTCGCGCTCGCGTGGCTCCTGTGGGCGCTCGCCGACGAGCTGCGCACGCCGCGCGCGGGCCGGAGCTTGCGCGCGGCGCTCGGGCCGGGCCTTCTCGGCCTCGCCGTCGTCTCGATCCCGAACTTCCTGTTCTTCCTCCGCGAGCCTTCCGAGTTCCTCTTCCGCGGCTACTACGTCTACCGCGGCGGATGGGCCTGGAAGGCCGTGAACGTCTTCTGGACGGTGCTCCTGCCCTTCTACCACCCGCGCTTCTACACGCGGTGGCTCGGCGCGGGGCACAACTTCGACGCGACGGCCGTGACGCTGACGGGCTCCGGCGTGAGTCCCGTCGATCCCGTGACGGCCGTCGCGTTCGCGTGTGGCCTCGTTCTCGCGTTCCGCGGGCCGCGCTCGGCCGGCCTCGCGTATCTCCTCTGGGCGCTCGGCACCGGCGCTCTCCTCCTCGGGGTCTCGGGGCCCAGCCTCACGCGGCTCCTCCTCCTCCAGCCCGCGGGCGTCCTCCTCGCGACGCTCGCGTTTGCGCGCGCGTGGAACGCGTGGCCGCGCGCGCGGCCCGCGCTCGCCGCCGCGCTCCTCGTGCCGGGCTCGCTCGGCGCCGCGCAGTACGCGCGCGCGTTCGGCGCGTCGCCCGCCGCGCAGGCGCCGTACCTTCCCGCGATGAACGCGATGAGCGCGCGCGCCCGCGACCTCGCGGACGCGGATCCCGCGCTTCGCGTCCTCCTCGTCGCGCCGCGCGGCAAGGACATCGCGAAGTTCTACAACTACCGCCACATCGAGAGGATCTGGTTCGTCGAGGCGCCGCGCACGGGCGAGGCGGTGGCGGACGCTCTCCGGCGGTTCCAGCCCGGCGTCGCCCTCGTCGCGCGCGACCCGGCGCTTTCCGCGGCCTCCGCCGTCCTCGGGCTCCCGCCCGCGGACCCCCCGCCTCTCTTCGACGAGGTGCGCCTCCCGGCGCCGCCGCCCGGGGCGCCGCCGCCCGAGCCCGGCGACCTGCGGCGCCTCTGGAACGAGATTCGCCGCTGAGCGCGGGCCGTTCCTAGCGGAAACTTCCGCTCGAGAGCGACACCATGACGATTCCGAAGCAGCCCGCGTTCAGGAGGAACGTGACGCCCGCGCCGATCCACAGGCCGCGGATGCAGGCGCTGCGGCCCTGTCTCTTGAACACGACGTGGCGGGGTCACCTCCGGGCGGAGCGCGGCGTCGACTCCCGCCCTCAGGGCCGTCAGGCGCGCGGCGGCACCGTCGCGATAGAAGAGGTTGTACGTGTCGAACGGGATCAGCCGCCCGTCCGGCTGGACCATGTGGATGCAGGAGCGCTTCGCGACGCGCGTCTCGAATCCGTGCGCGTCGAGGAACGCGACGATGAGGACACGGAACAGGATCTCGTAGGAGAGGCCGGCCGGGACGCCGACCTTCGGCAGGCAGCACAGGAGCTCCTGGAGCGTCCCGGCGGCGGCCTCCGGCCCGATGCCCGTCGAGAAGAGCCTCAGCGCGTGCCGCTTCACGAAGTCGTCCTTCTCGTAGACGATCGTGTTGCGCGCCTCGGCGAGGAGGACCTGTGGGTCGAGGAGGCCCGTGAGCGGGACCGCCCGCCCGCCCGCCTTCAGCGCGTAGCCCATCGCGAGGGCGTCCGGGTTGCACGGGACGGGGATGACGTCGGCGGGCCGGAACACGTCCGTCTGCTCGAGGAGGCGCCGCCGCACCTCGGTCAGGGTCAGCCGGTCGCGCTCCGGCTCGACGCCGTCCGTCCGCCCCGCGACCTGGACGGGCTGGAGTGTCACGCCCCTCACGCAGCGGCGCGAGAGCGCGAAGCGGACGAGGTCGCCGATCTCGCCGTCGTTGAGCCCGCGCACGACCGTCACGACGAGCGTCGTCGAGAGGTTCAGCGCGTCGAGCCGGTCGAGGGCCTTCAGCCGCGTCTCGGCGAGCGCCGCGCCGCGAAGCGCGCGGTTCGCGTCATCCCTCAGGGAGTCGAACTGGAGGTAGACCTCGAAGCCCGGCGCGTAGGACGCGAGACGCTCGGCGAAGCCCTCCTCCGTCGCGATCCGGATTCCATTCGTGTTGACCATCAGGTGGCGGATCGGCCGGCGGCGCGCCGCGTCGAGGATCGCGAAGAAGTCCGGGTGGAGCGTCGGCTCGCCGCCGGAGACTTGCACGACGTCGCGAGGCAGCCCAGGCGGCCGACGGCGAGCCCCGCGATCACGGGAAACGTGAACAGGTCCCCCGTCGAGTCGGAGACGCCTAGCCTCTTCTTCGCGATCTCGACACCGAGGAGGCCGCCGAGGAGGCCGCCCACGATCGTCTTGCCCGAGAGGAGCGCTTCGGCCGACGGGAACCGTGCGAAGGCGAAGTCGGGAAACTGCAGGAGGAACAGGACCTTGCTGCCGACCGCCGCGCCGAGGATCGCGGCGACCGCGATCCAGCCGCTGCCGGGACGGGCCGCGAAGGACCGCCTTTCGCGCGCCCAGGCGCGGCGCGAGAGCGCGAACCCCGTGACGTACGCGAGGAGCTCGAAGATGGCGTGAACGAGCGGGCCGGCCGGGACCCTCACCGCGGGGGCCTCACGCGCACGAGGAGGAGCCCGGACGCGTCGCCGCCGACCGCGATCCCGCGCCCGGACGTGAAACCGCCGGCGGCGAGATCCGCGAGGCCGCGCGGCGAGGCGACGAGCCAGAACGCGTCCGCGGGAGGCGCGGCTCGCAGCGCGTCGGGAGTCCGCCGCGCGTAGCGGTCGAGCGGCGTGGCGCGGTTCGCCCCGCGCGCGACCGCCTCGACGACGACCGGATGCCGGACGGCGCCCGCCTCGAGGACGACGGGCGCGTTCCCGAGCCGCGCGAGGATCCGGCCCGCCTCCGTCTCCGCCGCGCCGAACGCGGCCGCGACACCAGGCTGGTCAGGAAATGCGACGAGAGCGGGTAGCGTCTCGGCGACGAGCACGCCCGCGGCGAGCCCGGCGACGAGGACGCTCCACGAAGCGGCCCCGGCGCGTGCGGCGCGCGCGAAACCCGTCTGGAGGGCCAACGCCGCGAGGACGACCGCCGGCGCGGCGAGCGCCGAAACGCGCAGCGTGTTCGGCGCCCCGCCGGGGTTCGAGAGGATGCCGGCGAGAAGGCTGCCGGCCGCGACGAGAAGGAGGAGGACGTCCGCGGGGCGGCGGCGCGTCGCCGCGAGGCCGATCCCGAGGAGGACGACCGCGCCGAGAGCCGGGGAGACGACCCGGCCGCCCGCGCTGTGCCGCGCGTTCGGGTCGCACGTCCACAGGAGGACGCCGCCGTAGTCGATCGCGTTCGCGGCGAGCGCCTCCGGAACGCGCAGAGCGCCCGCGGCGCGCGGCCCGTCCGCGTTCTTCACCGGGGTCCCGATGCGGACGTCGCGCAAATGCCCTCCGAGGCGCGCGGGGCCGGCGACGAACGCCCAGCCGAGAGGGGCGAACGAGAGGACGGCCGCGGCGCACGCCGCGACGACGAGGCGGCGCGCGGGCTTCTCCCTCGCCGCGAGGAGCGCGAACGCGACGAAGCCCGCGGCGACGGCGCCGGCGGAGGCGTGCGTGTGCAGCGACAGGCCGACGCAGGAACCCGAGAACGCCGCGGCGCCGGGGCGACCCGTCCGGAGCGCGCGCAGCGCGGCCGCCGCCGCGAGGAGCACGAGCGCGAGGAGGAGCGCGGCCGTCGTCGTCCAGCGGCCGAGGAGGATCGGCCAGCCGAGAAGCGCGCCGAGGACGGCCGCGACGACCGCCGTCCGCGCGCCGAAGGCCTCGCGGGCGAGCCACCAGAAGGCCGGAAGCGCGAGACAGGCCGGAACGGCGGAGATCGCGAAGAAGCCCGTTTCGCCGCTCCCGAAGAGCGCGAAGACGGCGCGGACGAACGTCACGTACAGGTTCGAGACGACCTCGTGGCTCGCGGGGTTCTCGCCGAACGGCGTCGCGCCCCAGGGCGGCACGGTGCCGCCGAAGAGCGGCCGCGCGGCGTAGACGGCGTCGACCCAGAGTCCGGGCGGGTTCCAGGCGCGGAACGCCCAGCGCAGGACGCCGCCGAGGGCCACGGCCGGGACGACCCACGCGGCCTCCGCCGCGCGGGCGAGCGGCGCGGGCGGCTCGTCTTCGACGCGCGCGGCGGCGCGCGTGAGGAGCGCGAGGAGCCACACCGCCCCGGCGCCCGCTGCGGCGGCGAGCGCCAGGTCCTTTAGCCAGAGGAGCAGGACATAGAGCCACGTCTCCTTCGTGAAGAAGAAGAGCACGCCCCAGCGGTCCGCGCGCGCGAGGAGGGCGAACGTCTCGATCGCGACGAAGGCGCCGAAGAGCGCGCGGACCATGGGGTGCCCCAGTCTCGCACGCGGTTTCCCGGACAAACTAGCTGCAGCCGGACGTCGCCCCGCAGTTCAGGCACTTGTAGCAGGCGCCGCCGCGCACCATGAGGCTTCCGCACTCGTGGCAGCTCGGGGCGTCCGCGCTGTTCTCGAACGTGAGCCGCGAGGCCGACGGGGAAGGAACGGCGAACCCGATCGGGCGCGGCTCGGCCGCCTCGGCGGGGGTATCGGACCGGATCCCCGCGATCGCCTGGAACGCCGCCGCGATCGGCGCCGCGGCCGCCTCGGCGACCGGCGTGAGCGACGCGAGCGTCTTGAAGCCCGTCGAGGCCGCGGCGGGATGGGGCTCCTCGCGCGGGATGACGCCGGCCTTCTCCTTGAGATCCGCCGTGAGGAACTTCGAGGCGAGCCAGCGGAAGATGTAGTCGACGAGACTCTTCGCGATCGGGATCTCGGGGTTCTTCGTGTAGCCGGCCGGCTCGAAGCGCATGTGGCTGAACTTCTCGACGAGCGCCTCGAGCGGCACGCCGTACTGCAGCGTGAGAGAGATCGCGGTCGCGAAGGAGTCCATGAGGCCGGAAATCGTCGAGCCTTCCTTCGCCATCGTGAGGAAGATCTCGCCGGGCATCCCGTCCTCGTAGAGGCCGACCGTGACGTAGCCCTCGTGCCCCGCGACGGAGAACTTGTGCGTGATCGCGCGGCGCTCATCCGGCAGCTTGTGCCGGCGCAGCGCCGACGCGATCGGAGCGGCCGCCGGCGGCGCGATCGTGTTCCCGCGCGCGTCGCGCGTGCCCTTTACGGCGTCGTCGTTCCGGGACGCGGACGTGTTCAGCGGCTGCGTCCTCTTGCAGCCGTCGCGGTAGATCGCGATCGCCTTGAGCCCCAGCTTCCAGCCCTGCATGTAGACGTCCGCGATGTCCTCGACGCTCGCGTCGGTCGGCATGTTCACGGTCTTGCTGATCGCGCCCGAGAGGAACGGCTGGACGGCCGACATCATGCGGACGTGGCCCATCGGCGCGATCGACCGCGTCCCGCCGAGCGCCTTGAACGCGCAGTCGAAGACCGGGAGGTGCTCGGACTTCAGGCCGGGCGCCCCCTCGATCGTGCCCTTCTCGTCGATGTGCCGGACGATCGCGTGCATCTCGTCGACGGAGTAGCCGAGGCGCGTCAGCGCGTGGGGAACGGTCTGGTTGACGATCTTGATGTTGCCGCCGCCGACGAGCTTCTTGTACTTCACGAGCGCGAGGTCCGGCTCCACCCCGGTCGTGTCGCAGTCCATCATGAAGCCGATCGTCCCGGTAGGCGCGAGGACGGTCGCCTGCGCGTTGCGGTAGCCGTGCTGCCGGCCGGACTCGAGCGTGAGGTCCCACACGGCGCGCTGCGCTTCCCAGAGGTCCTTCGGGACGCCGGCCTTCTCGACGGAATAGGCCGCGTCGCGGTGCATCGAGATGACCTCGAGAAACGCGTCCCGGTTCGGCGGGTAGCCGGCGAACGGCCCCATCTCGGAGGCGATCTTCGAGGACGTCAGGTATGCCTGCCCGTGCATGAGGCTCGTGACCGCGGCCGCGTAGTGGCGGCCCTCGTCGCTGTCGTACGGGAGGCCGTTGAACATGAGGAGCGCGCCGAGGTTCGCGTAGCCGAGGCCGATCGGGCGGAAGTCGTGCGAGTTCTTCTCGATCGCCGGTGTGGGATAGGACGCCTCGGAGACGAGCATCTCCTGGGCGGCGAAGATCACGTCCACCGCGTGCGCGAACTTCTCGACGTCGAAGCCGCCGTCCTCCCGCGCGAACTTCATGAGGTTCAGCGAGGCGAGGTTGCACGCCGAGTCGTCGATGAACATGTATTCCGAGCAGGGGTTCGAGGCGTTGATGCGGTGCGTCGCCTTGCACGGGTTCCACGTGTTGATGAGCGTGTCGTACTGCATGCCCGGGTCGCCGCAGACCCACGCGGACTCGGCCATCTTCACGAGAAGGGCCTTCGCGTCGAAGGTCCCCATCGGCTCACCGGAGGTCACGGCCTTCGTCGTGTGCGTGCCGCCCGACTCGACGGCTCGCATGAACGCGTCCGTCACGCGCACGGAATGATTCGCGTTCTGGAACGCGATGTTGCCGTAGACCTCGCCGTTGAACGAGCCGTCCCAGCCGGCGTCGATGAGGTCCCAGGCCTTCTTCTCTTCCTTCTCCTTGCAGAGGATGAACTCCTCGATGTCCGGGTGGTCCACGTTCAGGATGACCATCTTCGCCGCCCGGCGCGTCTTGCCGCCGGACTTGATCGCGCCCGCGAAGCTGTCGAAGCCCTTCATGAAGGAGACGGGGCCCGAGGCGATGCCGCCCGAGGAGAGGCTCTCGGTCGACGAGCGCAGCGAGGAGAGGTTCGAGCCCGTGCCCGAGCCGAACTTGAACAGCATGCCCTCCGTCTTCGCGAGGTCGAGGATCGAGGACATCGAGTCGCCGACGGCGTTGATGAAGCACGCGGAGGCCTGCGGCTTCGGCTCGACGCCGACGTTGAACCACACGGGCGAGTTGAAGCTCGCGGCCTGGTTCACGAGGATGTGCGTGAGCTCGTCGGAGAACGCGTCGCGGTCCGCCGCCGTGCGGAAGTAGCCGCCCTTGACGCCGAAGCCCGTGATCGTCTCGACGACGCGGCCGATGAGCTGGCGGACGGAGCGCTCGCGCTGCGGCGTGCCCGGCTTTCCGGAGAAGTACTTCTGGGCGACGATGTTCGTCGCCGTCATCGACCACGCCTTCGGGACCTCGACGTCCTTCTGCTCGAAGAACACCTCGCCCTTCTCGTTCGTGATCGCGGCCGTGCGGAGCTCCCACTCGACCGCGTCGAACGGGGGCGTCACCCCGTCCGTGTAAACGCGGTGGAACGTGAGTCCCCTCGCGCCGGAGCGCGGGGCGCCGCCGGTCTCCGTCCTCGTTCCGGTCTTCGTTTCGCGCGCGCTCGTGTTGCTCATGGACGAAAAAGCCTCCCTCTCACTCTGTTCTGCCGGGAGCGGGTTGTCCTGCTTTTTGCCGCCGCCTGGCGGCACCTCGGGCCCTCGTCTGGCCGGGGAAGACGACGTTGCGTGATCGCCGGGTCGTTGTCAGGTCTGTCGGACAAGGTAGTGCTGCTGAGATCGGATTTCAAGGGGAAAACGCTACGGATAGTGTTTTTACACGAAGAGGCCACTAGATGGTGGGGTTTTCAACACGGCCCGGGAATTCGCAAAGCCCGTTCCGCGTTTGACTTCTGCGGGCCAGACCGGCCATATTCCACAGGCGGCGCGAAGCCGCGGGAGGAAATCGATGTCGAGCGTTCCCGAGACCGCCACGCAGGCCACGTCCCCGTCCGTGTTCCTCCTCAGCGTGACGGACCGCGCCGTCGCGAAGGTGAAGGAGTTCGCCGCGAAGATGCCCGAGGCGGCGAACAAGCCTCTCCGAGTCTTCATCCAGGGCGGCGGCTGCTCGGGCTTCCAGTACGGCTTCACGTTCGACGACAAGCGGCCGACCGACCACGTCCTCGCCGTGAAGGACATCGAGGTCATCGTCGACCCCGCGAGCGCGCTCAAGCTCCACGGCTCGACGGTGGATTTCGTCGAGGACATGCGCGGCGCCGGCTTCGCGGTCGAGAACCCGAACTCGACGTCGAGCTGCGGCTGCGGCAAGTCGTTCAGCTGAGGCCGACGTGACCGGGAAGCCCGTCATGCGGGTTTCCCTCACCCTTCCGCTCGGACGCTCCGCGTCCCGCGTACGCTTGTGAAGAACTCCTCGATCCTGAAGATCGTCTTCCTGACGGTCTTTATCGACCTCCTCGGCTTCGGGATCGTGATCCCGCTGCTGCCTCTCTACGCCGAGAAGTACCACCCGTCGCCGCTCGCGTTCGGCCTCCTCATGTCGAGCTATTCGGCGCTGCAGTTCGTCTGCGCGCCGCTTCTCGGGCGCCTCTCGGACCGGTACGGGCGGCGCCCCGTGATCCTCGTCTCGCTCGCGGGGACGGTGATCGGGTACCTCCTGTTCGCGTTCGCGCACTCGCTCGCGGTCCTGTTCGCGTCGCGGATCCTCGACGGCGCGACGGGCGGCAACATCGGGACCGCGCAGGCCGTCATCGCGGACTCGACGGCGCCCGCGGAGAGGGCGCGCGGGATGGGGATGATCGGGATGGCCTTCGCGCTCGGCTTCATCTTCGGGCCCGCGATCGGGGGCTTCGCCGTGCACCTCGGCGAAGCCGCGCCCGGCCTGTTCGCGGCCGGCCTCTCGCTCGCGGCATGCACGTGGGCGTTCTTCCGGCTGCCCGAGACCCGGCCCGAAGCCGCCGTGGCCCCGTCCGTCCCGCTCTTCTCGGCGGGCCCGCTCGTGAAGGCGTTCCGGCGCCCGGAGATCGGCGCGCTCATGCTGCTGTCCTTCGTGACGACGACGGCCTTCGCGAACTTCGAGGCCACGTTCGCGCAATTCATCACGCTGAGGCTCGGGTCGGGTCCGTCCATGGTCGCCTGGTTCTTCGTCTTCGTCGGCGTCTGCTCGGCGATCGTCCAGGGCGGCCTCGTGCGGCGCCTGACGCCGCGCTTCGGCGAGGCGCGCCTCGTCGTCTTCGGTGCGATCCTCCTCGTCGCCGGATTCCTCCTCCTCAGGCTCGGGACGGACGTGCCGCGGCTCCTCTTCGCGGTCGCCGTCATCGCGCTCGGGATCGGCGTCACGACGCCGACGCTCTCCTCGCTCGTGAGCCGGCGGACGAGCGCCGGCGAGCAGGGCGAGATCCTCGGCGCCTACCAGTCCATGGCGTCTCTCGGGCGCGTCTTCGGCCCGTTCGGCGGCGAGAACCTCTATCTCCGCGTCGGGCCGGACGCGCCGCACTGGGCCGCGGCCGCGCTGCAGGCCGCCGCGCTCGCGCTTTCGGCGGCCGGCCTCCTGAGGGAGAATGCCGAAGCGCCGAGAGGCGCGGAGGAAGCCCCGAGATGACGCCGCAAGTCCCGACCGCCCACCAGCTCCAGCGCGACTGTCCCGCCATCCGGATCCCCTCCGGCGAGCCCGTGACGCTGAAGGCAGGCACCGACGTGTTCCTGACGCAGTCGCTCGGCGGCACGCTGACGGTCCAGGCGCCCGCGCTCGGCGGCCTCTTTCGCATCTCCGGCTCGGATGCCGGCGCCCTCGGGCTGACGGCGGGCGCCGCCGAAGCCGAGACCGCCGCCGCGACGGGTCCCGTGAGCGAGGACGCTCTGTGGGACCAGCTCCGGACGGTCTACGACCCGGAGATCCCCGTGAACATCGTCGACCTCGGCCTCGTCTACGACCTGCGCCTTCTCGCCGGTGCAGGCGGCGGGACGCGCGTCGAGGTGAAGATGACGCTCACGGCCCCGGGCTGCGGCATGGGCCCCGCGATCGCCGCCGACGCGCAGTCGCGCATCAGGAACGTCCCGGGCGTCCAGGAGGCGGAGGTCCAGCTCGTGTGGGACCCGCCCTGGAGCGCGGAGATGATGACGCCCGAGGGCAAGCGGATCCTCGGGATCGCCTGACGCGCTACTGAAGGGGCACGCGCCCCGCGAAGCCTTCCTCGTAACCGTGGAAGAACTCGAGCGATTCCTCTGGCCACTTCCAGCAGTAGTAGCCGGCCCCCGAGTCGAAGTCGACGAGCCAGGGACCCTTGACCTCGATTCCGAGCGCCTCGACCTCCTCACGCCAGCCGTTCAGGATGCCCTCGACCGCGGCCTCCATGCGCCGCCGGGCCGCGTCCGGATCCTCGTCGGACACGGAGGCGAGGCCGTCGAGCGCCTGCAGGGCGTGGCGCGTCTTCTCGCGAACCGCCGGAAGCAGCGCGCGCGCCTCGTCGAACGTGAACGTCTTTCGGACGGGCTCCGTCACGCCTGAAGGATAGCGCGACGCGGCCTATGATCGCGGCGTGAAGCCGCTCTCGAGGGATGCCGCCGCGGCGGACGCCGCGGCCGTCGCGCTCCGGCGGACGCTTCACGCGAGGCCCGAGACCGCCTTCGAGGAGTTCGAGACCGCGCGCCTCGCCGCCGCGCGCATGCGCGAGCGCGGCTTCGTCGTGAGGAGCGGGCTCGGGAAGACGGGCGTCGCCGCGGTCCTCGACACGGGAAGGCCGGGCCCCACCGTCCTCCTGCGCGCCGACCTCGACGCGCTCCCCCTCGCCGAGGAGACCGGGCTCCCGTTCGCGTCCACGAACGGCCGGATGCACGCGTGCGGGCACGACGGGCACATCGCGGCGCTCGACGCCGCCGCCGACCTCCTTCTCCTGTCACCGCCCGCGCGGGGCCGCGTCGTCTTCGCGTTCCAGCCCGCCGAGGAAGGCGCGGGAGGCGCCGCGGCAATGATCGCCGACGGCGTTCTCGACGACCCGCGGCCCGACGCCGTGTTCGGCGTCCACCTCTGGACCTCGCTCCCCCTCGGCCACGCGGGCGTCGTCCCCGGAGCGATGATGGCGGCCGTCGACGAGTTTCGCATCGACGTAACGGGCCCCGGCGGCCACGCCGCCTCGCCGCACGAGACGCGGGACGCCGTCGTCGCGGCCGCGCAGGTCGTGACGGCGCTCCAGACGGTCGTCGCGCGGCGCCTTTCGCCGCTCGAGCCCGCCGTCGTCTCCGTCACCTCGGTGCACGGCGGCTCGGCCTTCAACGTCCTGCCCGCGTCCGTCACGCTGACGGGGACCTGCCGGTCGTTCGACCCCGACGTGCGGGCGCGCCTCGGCGCCCTCGTCCCCGAGATCGCGGGGCTCGCGGCGTCGGCGGCCGGCTGCGCCGCGAAGACGGTCTACCGCATGCTGACCCCCGCGCTCGTGAACCATCCCGAGGAGACCGAGCGCGCCCGGCGGGTGGCCGCGCGCGTTCTCGGGGAGGGCCGCGTGTCGTCCGCGTGCCGGACGATGGGCGGGGAGGACTTTTCCGAGTTCCTCCTCCGCGCCCCCGGCGCTTTCGCGTTCGTCGGCGCCGCGCGCTCGGACGGGCCGCGCGGGCCGCACCACGCGCCGGACTTCGACTTCGACGAGCGCGCCCTCCCGCACGCCGCGCGCCTCCTCGCCGCGTTCGCCCGCGACGTCCTCGCGGCCTGAGGCGGCGTGGTCTTCGCGCTCGCGCTCGGCCTCTACGGCGCCGCGGTCCTCCTCGTCGGCCTTTCCTCGGCGCGCGCGGCCGCCCGCTCGAAGGACGCGTTCCTCGTCGCGGACCGCGGCCTCGGCGCCTTTCGCGCCGGGGTCGCCCTGTCCTCGACCGTGATCGGCGGCTCGACGACGCTCGTCCTCGCGGCGCTCGTCGCCGCGAAAGGCCTCCCGGCGCTCTGGCTGGACCTCGCGGGCGCGCTCGGCCTCCTCGCTCTCGGCGGCCTCCTCGCCGCCCGCGTGCGGGCGACGGGCGCGACGACGATCGCCGAGGTCATCGGGCGAACGTACGGACGCGGCGTGCGGCGCATCGCGGCCGTGCTCGTCGTCGCGGCCGAGATCGTCTGGTTCGCGCTCCTGACGCAGGCGACAAGACCGTGATCGTCGCGACGACCCGGTGGGATCCCGCCCGCGTCCTCGTCGCGACGGCGGCGCTCTTCGTCGCGTACACGGCGCTCGGCGGCCAGCGGGCGGTCGTCGGGACGGACCTCCTGCAGTTCTCTCTCATGGTCGCCGGACTCCTCGGCGTTGCGCTGCCGCTCGCCCTCGGGCAGCTCGCGCGCACGCCGCCGCCCGCGTCTCTCCTGACGTTCCCGACGGGCCCCGCGTTCGGCTGGGCGGACGTCGCCGCGCTCCTCGTCCTCGTCGGGCTCCCGCACGCGGTCGGGAGCGACGTCTGGGCGAAGATCCTCTCGGCGCGGGACGAGTCAGCCGCGCGGCGCGCCGCCCTCGGCGCCGCGGCGGTGAAGCTCGCGTTCGGCCTCGCGACGGCCGCGATCGCGCTCGCGGGCGTCGCGCGCGGCGTCGGCGGGCCCGCGGCGGAGCTCTTTCCGCGTGCCGTCTTCGCCCTCGCCGGGCCGGCGCTCGCGCCGTTCCTCCTCGTCGCGCTCCTCGCGACGATGCAGTCCTCGGCGGACTCGGTCCTGCTCTCGGCCGCGGCGGCGACGTCAAACGACCTCCTCCCGGGCTCGGGCGTGGGCGCGGCCCGCGCGGCGGTCGTCCTCTACGGCGCGGCGGGCCTCGCCGTCGCGCTCGTCCTCGACGACCTCGTCGAGACGTTCCGGCTCGGGTACACGCTCTTCGCGTCCGGGCTCATCCTCCCGACGCTCGTCGCGTTCGTTCCCCGCATCCGCCTCGACCCCCGGTTCGCGGGCGCCGCGATGCTCCTCGGCGGGGCGGCGGCGATGCTCGAGCGGTTCGCGCACGTCCTCGGGATCGACCCGGTCCTCGCGGGGACCGGAATGAACGCGCTCGTCCTCGCGTGCGGCGTGCGCCGGGCGCGCTAGCCGATCCCGGCCACGCGCAGGGCCGCGGCGACGACCGCCCGGCGCGGGGCATCCGAACCGCGGAGACGCGGGACGGGACGCGGGTCCGCCGCGCGCCGCGACGAGGGCGCCGTCGAGCAGGACGAGGACGAGGCGTGCGGCCTCGTCGGGAGGCGGGGCCCCTTTCGCCGCGACGGCCGCGAACGTCCGTGCGAGGAGCCTCGCGCGCGGGTCGTCGAGCGGCTCGCGCGCGCCGCCGCCCGCGGACGCGGGGCCGGCAAGGCGGTGGAAGAGGCTCAGGCGCGAGAGCGAAGGCCGCGTCCAGCCGGCGTTCCAGAGGGCCTCGACGACCGCAGCGAGGCGGTCCGCGGGCGGGCGGTCTGCACCGTCTTCCGGCAGCTCGCCCGCGATCGCCCCGTCGAGGACCGCGCAATAGAGCCGCTCCTTGTTCCCGAAGTGGTAGTGGAGCGTCGCGACGTTCACGCCGGCGCGCGCGGCGACCGCGCGGGTCGTTGCGCCCGAGAACCCCGACGCCGCGAAGACCTCTTCCGCCGCGTTCAGGATCCCGCGGCGCGTTTCCGCCGGGTCTCCGTCCCGTGGTCTGCCGACGCTTCGCCTCTTCATGCCCAGCTCCGGTTCCTCGCCGTGACCGGATTGTAGGGAAGCGCAGATCGGCCGCCTCGCGGAAACGGACCGGCGGCGCGGGCCTGGACTATCGTCCGTTCCCAGGGTGGCCGCACCGAGATCAGCTCCGTTCCGGGTCCGGCCCGCCCGCGCGGGCGAGTGGCCGAAAGCCGCCTCCGACGCGGCCCTTTTGACGACCGACCCCGAAGGCGTCCTCGTGGCGGTCGCGGAGGGAGGCGGCGTCCTCGGGCGCGCCTCCGCCGCGGTGAGGGAGGACGCGCTTCTTCTCGCCCGCCTCGAGGTCGACCCCGGCCACCGGGGAGCCGGCGTCGGCCGCGCCCTCCTCGAGGCCGTCCGCGCGTATGGTGCCGCGCGCCGCGCGCGCTCTCTCGAGGCTCTCGCACCGTCCGGTGCGGCAGGCGTCGCCTTCCTTCTCCGAGCCGGCCTCTCCGTCCGCTCGCTCGTCCTCTCGTTCTCCGGTGCGCCGCGGCGGGACGCGGCGACCTCGGGCGCGCTCGAACCGGTCGGCCTCGGGGCCCCTCTGGCGGGGTGGGTCGCGGCGCTCGACCGCGAGACGCGCGGATTTGCCCGCGTTCCCGAGTGGGAGCGGGCGGTCCTGAACGGCGAGGTCCTCGCCCTAAGGGGCCGCGGGCGGCCCGAGGCCGTCGGCGCGCTCCGCCGCGCCGCCGGCACGGCCTTCATCGGGCCCGCCGCGGGAAAGAGCCCCGACGCCGCCGCGCAGCTCTTCCTCGCGCTCGCGTCCCGCGCGCGCGCGTCGGGAGCCACGCGGCTCGTCGTCCGCGTGCCCGCGGAGGCCGTCGCTCTCCTCGAGGCCGCCCGGCGCACGGGCCTCTCAGCCCGGGACGCGGTCCCGCTCCTCACCCTCCGGCGCCGGGGCGACTTTCGCAGGCTCGCCGGAGCCCCCGGGCCGTTCTTCTGAATCGTGAGGCGCGCGTGACGCGCGACACTCCTTCGCGCGGGGCCGCAACTTCCCGGGCCTTTTCGCGTCTCATCCGGGTCAAAATCGCCTCGAGAGGAACCCCGCATGCGCCTCCAGCCCGCTTCTCTCCTCGCCGCCGCGCTCCTCACGCCCGCCGCGCTCCTCGCGGACACGCCGGCCACGACTCAGTGGATCGTCGCGTCCGCCAAGGTGACGGGCCTCGGCGGCAACCAGTACGTCACGTCGCTGCGCCTCGTGAACCCGAACGCGGTCGCCGCGCCGGTCGACATCACGTTCCTGCCGCAGAGCGCGCTCGACGGCAGCGGCAACGCGGCGGGGGACAACAGCGGCGCGCAGACGGTCGCGGTCTCGATCCCGGCGAACTCGACGCTCGCGATCGACGACGTGATCGGGACGAAGTTCGGTTCGAGCGCCCCGGCGGGCGGCCTTCGCATCACGTCCACCGGGACGACGCCGCAGGCCGTCTGGGTCCTCTCGCAGACGCTCGTCGTGAACGCGCTGAGCTCGACGGGCGTTCCCGGCACGAACGGATTCGCGATCCCGTCGCAGAACCCCGACCAGCTCGTGGCCGCCGGCGAGACAGCCTACGTTCCCTACGTCTCGGCGTCCGCGAGCGCGTCGAGCGGCTACCGGACGAACCTCTTCCTGCAGTCCGCGAACGGCGCGTCCCCCACGGTCGTGACCGTCAAGCTCGCGAAGGGCGACGGGACCGTCCTCGGGTCGCGCGACCTCTCGCTCGCGAAGCTCGCCGAGACGCAAATCAACAACGTCGCGGCGTTCTTCGGCTACACGCCTTCCGGCGTCGACACGAACCTCACGGCGACCGTCACCGTCAAGAGCGGCGGCCCCGTCGCGACCGGAGCGTCCGTCATCGACAACGCGATCGCGTCGATCTCCTACTCGCCGCCCGTGAAGGTCGCGCGCGCGAACAACGGCACGTACGGCCTCGTCCTGAACGACGGCGGATTCGAGTTCGCGGGCGCCCTCGACATCATCAACGGGAGCGGCGACTACATGACGATGGCCGTCGTCGTCCCGAACTGCGGCACGCCCCCCCTCAACTACGTCTTCTACTTCCAGGCGCTCGGCGCGTCCTTCGGGACGGACAGCAACACGAGCTTCGTCACGAACACGGACGGCTCGATCTCGTTCGCCGGGGCCCAGGCGGACGCGACGTTCAACGGTACCGTTTTCCTGAAATACGACGGCACCGTCACCGGGACCCTCAACTACACGCGCGCGTCCGGGTCGAGCGGCAACCCGTGCCCGGGCCTGAGCATCCCGGCGCCGTACCCGTTCGCCGGGGCGAAGGCGTACACGCTCGTCCCATGACGCGTTTCGCACTCCGCGCCGCGACGGCTCTCGCCGTCGCCTGTTTCGCCGCCTCCTCCGCGAGCGCGCGCGGGGCCGACCTCTTCGGCAAGCCGCTGCGCGGCCTCACGCCCGTGAGCGTCGCCGCCGTCGTCGCGGCGCCGGAGAGGTACGCCTCGAAGGCCGTTCGGGTCGAGGGGAAGAACGCGGGACCGGCCGGCCGTCCCGAGCTGAAGGACGGCGACGCGATCCTGCCGATCGTCACGGACGGCTCGTACGCGCTCCCGCCGGGCCTCTCCGGCGGCTCGCTCGCGGCCGAGGGCAAGGCCGAGGTGCGCGACGGGCACGCCGTCTTCGTCGCGTCCGGAGTCGAGGTCCGGCGCTAGGCGCGCCGCGCGCGGGCCGTTCAGCGCACCTCGGAAGACGGCACGTCCGCGTACGCGGCCCGCAGGGCGTCGAACGCGCGCCGGAGCGTCGCGCCCGCGACGGGAGGCGACTCGCGGAAAACATACGTCTCCGTCTTCGTCGAGACGTGCCACTCCGTGCACGGCGACCCGGGCTCTCGGCCGCACTTCAGGACGTGACCCGTCAGGCGCCGGAGGGGGATCACGAGGTTCTTTCCCGGATCGCTGCGGTCCCGCCAGCGCACGAGGTCGTCCCTCAGCTCGAGAACGCCGGGGTTCCAGCGGCTCCGGAACAGCACGACTCCGGGATTGCGGCGCACGAGGCCCTCCCAACGGAAAGGTGCGGCCGTCTCCTGCGCGCGCACCGGGGGCGCCGCGCTCGCGAGAACCGCGAGGAGGGCGAACGCGGTCGAGCGCGGACCGTGCATCGCGGGAATTGTAGGGGCCGGATACCCGTTATGCTGGCCGCGTGAGACGCCCCCTCGGGATTCTCGGCTTGGCCGTTTTCTCGGCGAGCGCGTCGGCACAGCAGCCCGACGTGTGGTCGACGCGTCTCAAGGCGTTCACCGAGACGCCGATCGCGACGTTCCAGGGAGCCGAGTGCGTTTCGATCCGGGCGCCGCACTCCGTCGTGTGGCGCCTGCTCGTCGGCCCCGAGACGATCAGCACCTGGGCGCTTGCCGGCATTCCCGACATCGTTCCGCGCCGCGCGCGGTACACGAAGGGCCTCACGGCCTCCAAGGGCGACGTCCTCACGATCGACGCGACGACCGTGAACGGCCCGCGCCACGTCGAGCTCACCGTGATCGCGTTCCAGCCCGGCCAGATCCTCGCGTTCCTCCTGAAGTCGGACGACGCGGATCTCCTCGACGAGAAGGTCGAAAGGCTCACGATCTCGTTCTTCGTCGAGAGCCGCCCGGACGGCACGACGGACCTCACGTGGGCCTCGCACTACGACGCGGACTCCCCGTTCTCGGCCCTGCTGTCCCCCGCCTACGCGGGGCCGCGCCGCGCGCGCCGGCTCCTCGCGCTCCGGCTCTTCAAGGCCATCGCGGAAGAGGCCGCCAGCCTCCCGTACCCGCCGCTCCACGACGTCCCGACCTCGCCGCAGCCGACGGCGTCCGGGCGGAAGAGGAAATAGAAAACGGGGGCCGAAGCCCCCGTTCCGCGTCCGCAGGCCGCGCGGCGGTCCTTACAGAATCACGCCCTTGATCGGGACCTTGACCTCGGCCTTGGCCTTGTCGTTCGTCTTGATCGTGAGGTCGCCTTCGAAGATGCCCTTCTTGATCTTCTGGTCGACCGTGAGGACGACCTGCACACGGGACTTGTCGACGGGCACGACCTCGGCCGAGATGCCCGGGACGTTCGTCTCGGCCTTCATGACCGAGAAGTTCTCGAGCGCGGCGTTGTTGTTCACGAGCATCACGTTCCGCTTCTGGGGATCGCCCTTCGGGTCGAAGTTCCCGAAGTTGATCGAGAGCGGCGTCACGGAAACCGTCGGCTTGACGAAGCCGGAGATCGGGATGTCGACCTCGGGCTGCTTCTTGACGCCGGTCGCGACCTTCACCGCCCCGCCCAGGAGACCCTCGGGGGCGTCCGGCGCCGTCGTGACCGTCACCTTCCACTGGTTCGGGTTGCGGTCCTTCACGCGCTCGGCCTCCGGCACGGGCGCAAGCGAGACGCGCAGGAACGAGTTCGGCGCCTCGGCCTTCGTCGGCTTGAAGTCGGGCTCGTCCGACACGAGGATCACGTCGGCGGAAGAGGACTCGCCCGAGAGCGCCGTGATCCTCAGGAAGCCGTAGGGAAGCGTGTCGACGAACGGCTTGACGACCGCGGACAGGAACAGCGTCTTCTGCGGCACGGCCGGGTCGTCCGTGATGAGGAGCGCCGTCTTGGAGATCGGGCCGGAGAAGTTCTTCGTGTCGACGGTGAGCGTGATCTTGCCCTCGCCGCCGGGCTTGATGACCTTGTCGAACTCGGGGACCGTACACCCGCAGGACGGCTTGACGTCCGTGATGTGAAGGTCCGCGTTCCCCGTGTTCTTGATGATGAAGACGTGCTTGATCGGCTCGCCCTTGGCGACCTGCCCGACGTCCTTCTTGTCCTCGGGGATCACGAGCCTGGGGCCCGACGTCTCCGCGGCCTTCGCCTGCGCGGCGAGCGGCGTCGGGAGGAATGCGAGCGCGAGCGCGGACGCGGCAAGCGCGGAGACGAGTCGCGACGGGCGATGGGAGATCATGTCCGGGAGCCTCCTTCAGGGGCGGGACCGGCCTCGCCGGTCGCTGAAACACTCGAAAACCGAGCCGCCCGAGTATACGTCGCGCGCCGTGCCGGCGGCGCACGCGGCACGCCAGCGAGGCGCCGTTTGACGGCACGGGACGACGTCTAGCAAACTGCGCGCCCGGTGCCGCCTTCCCCACGCACGTTTCATCTCGTCGCCATCGGGGGGACGGCCATGACGCCTCTCGCGGCGCTCCTCCTCGCGCGCGGCGCGCGGGTGACGGGCTCCGACGGGCCCGTCTACCCTCCGATGTCCGACCGGCTCGCGGCCCTCGGCGTCGCGGTGAAGCCGGCCTGGGACGCGGCGAACGTCGGCGCCGACGTCGACGCGGTCGTCGCGGGGAACCTCGCGCGCGGCGACAATCCCGAGATCCTCGAGGCGCTCCGACGCGGCCTTCCCGTGCGCTCGATGCCCGAGACGCTCCACGACGAAGTCCTCGCGGGCCGGCACCCCGTCGTGATCGCGGGGACGCACGGCAAGACGACGACCGCCGCCCTGACGGCATGGCTCCTCGCCTCCGCCGGAAAGGACCCGGGCTACCTCGTCGGCGGCGAGCCGTTGAACTTCCCCGGCCCCGCCGCGCCCGGAACCGGACCCGCGTTTGTCGTCGAGGGAGACGAGTATTCGACGTCGTACGCGGACAAGGGGCCGAAGTTCCTTCACTACGCTCCGAAGACATTCGTCCTGACGTCCGTGGAGTTCGACCACGCCGACCTGTACGCCGACCTCGAGGCCGTTCGGGCCGCGTTTCGCGCCGGGGCCCGGCTCGTGCCCGCGAACGGGACGCTCGTCGCGAACGCCGACGACGCGAACGTCCGCGCGGTCGTCTCGGACGCGCAGGCGCCCGTGCTCTTCTACGGCGTCGGCCCGAGGCCCGCGGACGCGGGAAGGGTGGACCTCCTCGCGACGGAGGTCGTGGAGGACGCGGCCGGCACGCGCTTCACGGTGCACCGGGCCGGCCGGGAGCCGTTCTCCGTCGCCTCGCCGCTCGCGGGCCGGCACAACGTCTCGAACGCGCTCGCCGCGATCGGGGCCGCGCTCGGGTTCGGCCTGACTCCGGGCCAGCTCGCGTACGCTCTCGCGTCCTTCCGCGGGGTCCGCCGGCGCCTCGAGGTTCTCGGGACGGAGTCGGGCGTGACGGTCGTCGACGATTTCGCGCATCATCCGACCGCCGTCGCGGCGACCATCGCGGGCGCACGCATGCGCTTCCCCGGGCGCCGCCTCTGGGCCGCGTTCGAGCCGCGGTCGCTGACGGCGGGGCGCGCGGAATTCCTCGAGCCCACCTTCCGCGCGCTTGAGAACGCGGACGCCGTCGCGCTCGCGGCTCCTTACCACGCGGCCCGTCTCACGCGACCCGGCGGGCCCGGCGCGCTCGACGCCGCGGCGCTCGTCGAGCGTCTCGCGCGATCGGGCCACCCGGCCTTCACGGCCGAAGGAGCGGACGCTCTCCTCGAGACGCTCCTGCCCGAGCTCCGCGCGGGTGACGTCGTTCTCGCGATGTCCTCGGGCTCGTTCGGAAATCTTCCGCGCCGGCTGCTCGCGGCGCTCGCGGGCCCCTCGCGTTCCTAGGAGAGGGGGTCCCGCGCGCCGCCGCCGGGAAGATCGCCGCCCGGCGATTCCTGCCACTCGTCGGGATCGAGGGTCCCTTCGAAAACGACGCGGGCGCCGCCCGCGAGCGTCACGTCCCGCGCGACCTCGCCCGCCCAGGCGAAATTCACGGCGAGCGTCTCGCCCGACCGCGTCTCGAGCGTGACCGGCGGCGTCACGCGCCCGAGCGCCGCGGCCGTGACGGCCGTCGCGACGCTTCCCGCGCCGCACGCGAGCGTCTCGGCCTCGACGCCGCGCTCCCACGTCCTCACGCGAACGCGCGACGACCCGAGGACCTGGACGAAGCTCGCGTTCGCGCCCTCGCGCATCCCGGGGTGGTGCCTCAGCGCCGGCCCGAACGGCGCGAGGTCGAGCGTCGCGAGGTCCGTCTTCCCCGCGACGAAGGCGACGACGTGCGGCACGCCGACCGCGAGCGCGAAGGCGTCCGGCTCGAGCGTTCCGGTCGCGTCGAGCGAGGAGACGGCCCGGCCGACCGCGACGGGCTCGGGGAGCGTGAGCGTGACGCGGGCTCCGTCGACGCGGGCGGCAACGTCGCCCCACCCGGTCCGCACGACCATCTCCCGGGGAGCGAGGCCGCGCAGGAACGCGAAGCGCGCCGCGCAGCGGGTGCCGTTCCCGCAGAACCGCCCGACGGAGCCGTCCGCGTTGCGATAGTCCGCCGCGGCCCGGCCCGGCCCGTCGGCGGCGACGAACAGGACGCCGTCCGCCCCGACGCCGGTCCCGCGCCGGCAGAGTCTCCGGATCGCGGCGACCTCCGCCTCCCCCACGCTCACGCGCGCGTCCCAGACGAGAAAGTCGTTCCCGGCGCCGCTCATCTTCGTGAAGCGCGGGGGCAGCGCGCCGAACGAGGCGGCCGTCACTTCGCCGTCCCCATCGGGCTCTCGTTACCCGCTTTGTCGACCGCGGTCACCGCGTACGACCGGCCGGACGCGCCCGCGTCGAACCAGAGCGGGTCCTTCAGGCCGTCGGCGAGCCGGGTCCTCTCGCCGCCGTCCAGCCGGTAGACCCGGTAGAACGCGAGATCCGGCGCGAGCGACGGGTTCCAGACGAGCCGTGTCCCACCGCTCTCGGCGAGCGCGAGGACTCCTTCCGGGGCGGACGGCGGGAAGACGTCCCGCGTCGAGACGGGCACCTGGTCCGCGGCCGGGCCGAGGATGAGCGGGACCTCGGCAACGGGCGCCGCGCGCACGGTGTAGACGTAGGCACGGTCCGGGCGCACCGATCCGTCCACGTACGTCGTCGCGCCGATCACGACGCCGAGCGGCTTGTCGTCGTACTCCTCGTCCGACGCGTCCCGCCGGTAGACCGCGTACCCCGCGACGAGCGCCGGTGCCGCGCCGTCCAGCATGGCCGCGGGCGGCCACCAGTCGAGGCAGACACGGCTCTCCTCGACGGTTGCGACGAGGCGCAGCGGCCTCTCGGGCGGGACGCGCGGCACGATCGACACGATCGTCGAGAGGTCCGAAACGCGCTTCCTGTCCCGTGTCGCCGTGACGGCGTACCGGAGCATGACGTGCCCGAGCCTCCGCTCGCGATACAGAGGGACGAGCGGGTCGCGGTAGACGACGTCCGGGCCCGCCGTCCTGCCGTCGAGGTCCTGCGGCGTCAGATCGGCGAGCGTCTCGGCCCGCGCGCGGAAGAGCTTCTCCTCGCGTTCGCGCTGGGCCGTGTCGGGCGGCGGTGGCGGAACGTGCTGGCCCTCTCGGATCCCGGCGATCTCGCGCAGGACCGTGACCCTCGTGAGGTTCGTGAGCGTCGCGCCGGAATTCGTGACGGTCGGGTGCGGAAACCTCAGGACGACGTCGGAGCCTTCCTGCGAGATCCGGAGCGGCTCGACGCGCGCCGGCAGGACGAGAAGCGGCGCCACGGGCGGCAGCTTCCTCCCGCAGCCGGGGAGCAGGAAGAGCGGAAAGAGAAAGACGAGGAAGAGAGAAGAAGAGAAGATTTCTGCTATCGGCGGCTGCATTCGCAGCCGCCGAGGGAAGGAATCTGGGGTCGGTCTCCGGCTGTCAAGGGCGCGCTCCGCGCGCCGCGTAGCGGCCGAAGGCCCTTGACAGCCGGAGACCGACGAATACGTTTCTCCTCCGGGGGCCGCGAATGCGGCCCCCGATAGCAGAACTCTTCCTCTTCCTCTTTTCTCTTCTTCCATCCGCTCGCCCCGCCTACAGCACGAAGCGCGAGAGGTCCCGGTCGCGCACGAGGCCCGCGAGCGCGCGCTCGACGTAGGGCCTGTCGACGACGATCCGGGCGCCGGCCGCGTCCGGGCCCGCGAAGGAGATCTCCTCGAGGACGGTCTCGAGGATCGTGTGGAGCCGGCGCGCGCCGATGTTCTCGAGGTTGCGGTTCACCTCGGCCGCCGCCCGGGCGATCTCCTTCATGCCGTCCTCGGAGAACTCCAGCGCGATCCCGTCCGCGCCGAGGAGTGCCGCCGACTGCTTCGGGAGCGCGTGCTCGGGCTCGGTGAGGATCCTCAGGAAATCGTCCTCGGAGAGCGCGTCGAGGGTGACGCGGATCGGGAAGCGGCCCTGGAGCTCCGGAATGAGATCGGACGGCTTCGCGACGTGGAACGCGCCAGCCGCGACGAACAGGACGTGGTCGGTCCTCACCATCCCGTGTTTCGTCTTGACGGTCGTCCCCTCGACGAGCGGCAGGAGGTCGCGCTGGACGCCCTCGCGCGAGACGTCCGGCCCGCCGCGCGAGCCCTCGCGCCCCGCGATCTTGTCCACCTCGTCGAGGAAGACGATGCCCGTCTCCTCGACCCGGCGGATCGCCTCCTGGGGAATCGTCGCCTCGTCCGTGAGCGCGTCGGCCTCGCGGTCGAGGAGAAGCGGCCGCGCCTCGGAAACCGGGACGCGGACCTTCTTCTTCTTTGCGCCGCCGAAAAGGCCGGGGAGCATCCCCGGGATGTCGATCCCCATCTCCTCGAGGCCCTGCGGGCCCATGACGGAGATCTGGGGCGTGCGGTCGTCCGTGATCTCGATCTCGACCTCCCGCGACTCGTGCTTCCCTTCTCTCAGGTCGCGGCGGATCCTCTCCCGCCCGTCCTGGAGCCCCGCGCTCGCGCCTCCGTCCGCACGCCCCCCCGGTCCGGCCGACAGGGAGACGACGAGCAGATCCACGAGCCTCTCCTCGGCGGCCGCCGCCGCGCGATCCGCGACACGCGCGCGGCGCTCCTCCTTCACGAGGCGGATCGCGGCGTCCACGAGGTCGCGCGCGATCGAGTCGACGTCCCGCCCGACGTACCCGACCTCCGTGAACTTCGAGGCCTCGACCTTCACGAACGGGGCGTCCACGAGCCGCGCGAGCCGCCGGGCGATCTCGGTCTTGCCGACGCCGGTCGGTCCGATCATGAGAATGTTCTTCGGCGTCGTATCGCGCGCGAGGTCCGCGGGCAGGCGCTGGCGCCGCCACCGGTCGCGCAGCGCGATCGCGACGGCGCGCTTCGCCTTCGACTGGCCGACGACGTGGCGGTCCAGCTCGGCCACGATCTTCCGCGGCGAAAGGTCGCGCAGGACGAACGGCGTCATGGCAGCGACTCGACCCGGATCGTGTCGTTCGTGTAGATGTCGATCGTCGCGGCGATCGCGAGGGCCTCCTTCACGATCGTCGCGGCGTCGAGGGCCGAGTGCCTCAGCAGCGCCTTCGCCGCCGCCGCCGCATAGGGCCCCCCGGACCCGACAGCGAGGACGCCCTCGTCCGGTGCGATCACGTCGCCCGTCCCCGAAAGGAGAAGGGACGTCTTCGCGTCCGCGACGACGAGGAGCGCCTCGAGCTGCCGGAGCGTCTTCTCCGTCCGCCAGTCCGTCGCGAGCTCGACGGCGGCGCGCTCGAGCTGGCCGTGGAACTCCTCGAGCTTTTTCTCGAAGCGCGTGAAGAGGGTCACGGCGTCGGCCGTCGACCCCGCGAACCCCGCGAGGACCTTTCCGTCAAGGAGCCGGCGGACCTTCGAGGCCCCGTGCTTCATGACCGTCGTCCCCATCGTGACCTGGCCGTCGCCGCCGAGGGCGACGGTCCCGTCGCGCCGGACGCAGAGAATCGTCGTGTGGTGGAAGACGGGCAGCGCCACGCGGGGAGTCTAGCGCCGGGCCCCGCTCACTCCCTCTCCTCGCCCTTCGGGTGGCTCCGGCGGTAGACCTCGAGGAGCCGCTCGGCGTCGAGATGCGTGTACCTCTGCGTCGTGGAGAGCGACGCGTGGCCGAGCAGCTCCTGGATCGACCTCAGGTCGGCGCCTGCCGCGAGGAGGTGCGTCGCGAACGAGTGCCTGAGCGCGTGGGGCGAGGCGTGGCGGCCGACGCCCGCGGCGGACATCGCCCGGTCGAGGATGCGGCGGACGCTCCGGTCCGTGAGCCGGCCCGCGCGCGCGTTCAGGAACACGACGGCGGCGTCCCGCGCGGACGGCCGCAGCTCCTCCCGCGCCCTTAGCCACGTCTTCACGGCGTCGGCGGCCGCGCGCCCGAATGGGACGATCCGCTCCTTCCTTCCCTTTCCGACCGTGCGGACCTGCCGCGCGGAGAGGTCCACGTCCTCGAGCCTCAGGCCGACGAGCTCCGACACCCGGAGGCCCGTCGCATAGAGGAGCTCGAGGAGCGCCCGGTCGCGCGCGCCGAGCGCGCCCTCGCGCCCCTTCGCCTCGACGACGGCGCCCGCCTCCGTCACGGAGAGAGTCCGCGGGAGCGACCGTTCCCGGCGCGGCGTCGCGATCGCCTTCGCGGGGTTCGCGCCCACGCGCCCCTCGCGCTTGAGGAACGCGAAAAACGTGCGCAGGGCCGAGAGATGGCGCCCGATCGAGGCCTTCCCGAGCGCCCCGGCCCTCAAGTGCGCGAGGTAGGAGCGGACGGTGAGCGCGTCGACGTCCGCGGCGGCGATCTTCTCGACGGGCCGGTTCCAGAAGACACTCGACAGGAATTCCGCGAACCGCGCGAGGTCCGCCGCGTAGGCCGCCCGCGTGTGACGCGAGACGCCGCGCTCGTCCGCGAGGTGGCGGTCGAAGGCGGCGAGCTCCTCCGCGAGGCGGCCGCGCACTATTTCTTCGCGAGCGTCCGCACCTCGGCGACGAGAGCCTTGATCTCGTCGGCCGAGAGCTTCTTCTCGAAGGAGGGCATCTTGTCGTGCCCCTTCGTGATCGACCGGATCAGCCGCGCGTCATCCATCTTGTCCTGCCATTTCGCGTTCGTGAGGTCGCGCGCGCCCTTCTTCTTGCCCTCTTCCGTCTGGCCTCTTCCGTCGTCGCCGTGGCAGACGGAGCAATGCGTCTGGAAGTTCTCGGACCGGGCGTCCGCGTCGGCGGCCGCGAGCGGCGCGGCGGCGGCGAGAGCGCCGAGGGCGGCGGACAGCACGGCGATGGCGTTCTTCTTCACGGATCTCCCTCCGCGGCGATTCTAGGAAGGCTCCCGGTGGGCGGCCGTGATGGCGGGCACGGGAAGCGCCGCTTCCTTCCAGCGCGCGACCTCTCCGAGGGCCTGGCGGGCAATCTCGGCGCGGCGCGCGCCCCGGTCCCGCGACGGCGGGACGTCCGTGTCGTCGATGAGGCCGAACGTCACGTTCATGGGGGTGAACGCGCCGTCGCGCGGCGTCGAGACGTGCCGCGCGAGCGAGCCGAGCGCGGTCGTGAACGGCAGCGGCGCGGGCTCCCTCCCCTCGACGAGCTGCGCGAGCGTCGCGCCGACCATGAGGCCGGTCGCGGCCGACTCGAGGTACCCCTCGACACCCGTGAGCTGGCCCGCGAAAAAGACGCGCGGGTCCTTCCGAAAGCGGAAGAGCCGGTCGAGGTGCGCCGGCCCGTTGAGGTACGTGTTGCGGTGGAGCATCCCGTACCGCACGAACTCGGCGTTCTCGAGCCCCGGCAGCATCCGGAAGATCCGGCGCTGCTCGCCGACCTTCAGTTTCGTCTGGAAGCCGACGAGGTTGAAGTGCGCCTTCGCGAGGTCGTCCTGCCGGAGCTGGACCACGGCGTACGGCTCCCGCCCCGTTCTCGGGTCGGCGAGCCCGAACGGCTTCATCGGCCCGTGGCGGAGCGTCTCGACACCGCGCTCGGCCATCGCCTCGACGGGGAGGCAACCCTCGAAGTAGACGGCCTTCTCGAAGTCGTGGAACGGGACCTTCTCGCCGGCGAGGAGCGCCGCGACGAACGCCTCGTACTCCGCGCGCGCGAGGGGGACGTTCAGGTAGTCGTCGCCGCCGCCCTTGCCGTACCGCGAGAGCGCGTAGAGCTTCGACGCGTCGAGAGACGCCGCTTCGACGATCGGCGCCATCGCGTCGTAGAAGTACAGGTACTTCTCGCCGAGCACCGCGAGGAGCGCCCGCTCGAGAGCTGGCGACGTCAGCGGGCCGGTCGCGACGACGACGAAGCCGTCGCCGGGATCCGGAAGCACCTCGGCCTCCGCCCGGAGGAGCGTCAGGCGTGGCTCCGACGCGAGCCGGCGCGTCACGGCATCCGCGAAGACGCTGCGGTCCACCGCGAGCGCGTCGCCAGCCGGCACGGCGGCCTTCCGGGCTTCCTCGAGGACGAGGGAGCCGATCGCCTCCATCTCGCGCTTCAGGAGGCCGACCGCGTTCGCCGGGTTGTCCGACCGGAACGAGTTCGAGCAGACCATCTCGGCGAGCCGGTCCGTCGCGTGCGCGTCCGTCGTGCGGACGGGCCGCATCTCGACGAGCGTCACGGCGTGCCCGCGGCGCAGGAGCTGGTGCGCGCACTCCACCCCCGCGAAGCCGCCGCCGATCACCGTGACGGGCGGTCGAAGAGCTCCCACGAGAGGATTCTGACCGCTGAAGCGCCTCTCGTCGATCTCGGCACACCCCTTGCGTCTTTGGGCCGACAAAGCGACGGCGTGTAACAGATTCCGACCCCGCCGCTCCCGGGACCGCGCGTTCTTGCCGCCGCGGGCCGGATTCTCAGGAGGTGGCTCGATGAGCAGGACGAAGCTGAAAAGGTCAGGAACGGGAAGAGGCCTCGCTTCCGCCTCCGTCGCGCTGGCGCTCGCGGCCACAGTGGGCTGCGCGTCCGGCGCGAGGGTCTCGGACAAGGAAGTCGCCGACGTCGAGCTCTCGATCCGGTCCGCCGAGAACGCCACCGCGACCCAGCACGCCAAGACCCTGCTCGACCGGGCGCGGAGCGCCCTGTCGGCTGCGCAGAGCGAGCGCGCGAAGAGCCACGGCGACGCGGCGCGGGCCCGGCTTGAAGAGGCGCGGTCCGCGGCCAGCGCCGCCGAAAGCCAGGCCAAATCGGTTCAGGCCCTGGAGCAGGAGGCCGCCCTGAACCGCCAGCTCGACGACATCAAGCGGCGGATTCGAGAGTTCAACGCCCAGGCCGAGCGCCCGTAGGAGGACGACCATGAAGCACACGCGATTCGCGCACGGCGTCCGGGCTTCCCTCGCGGGAGCGGCCGCCACCGCGTTCTTCCTCTCGGGTTGCGCGTCGACGAAGCCCGAACCCATCGAGCTGCACGACGCGCGCCTCGCCATCCAGGATGCCCGGAGCGCCGGAGCCCAGGACGGAGCGCCCGATCTTCTCGCGGCCGCGCAGGCCCACCTGACGAACGCCGAGAACACGTTCAAGGCGTCCGGCGACCTCGAGGCTTCCGTGCACTACGCACGGCTCGCCGAGACGGAAGCGCGCGACGCCCAGTACCGGACGATCACGAAGAACGCGCGGGCGTCGGTGGAGGCCGCCACGCGGCACCGGGCCGAGCTCGAGGTCGCCGTCCGCGACGCCGAAATCAAGGCGCTGGCCGTGCGCGCCCATTCGGACGCCGAGAAGGCACGCATCGCGTCGGAGGTGCGGGCGCGCGAGGAGCGCGAGCGCATGGAAGCCGCGGCGCGGGCCCGCGAGGCGGAGCAGCAGGCGGCGGAAGAGCGCGTGCGGGCGCTCCAGGCGCAGCTCGACGCCGAACGGCAGAAGACGGCCGAGCAGCAGCAGCAGGCGCAGATGGATTCCCTGCGGGCGCAGATCGACGAGCAGAAGAAGGCCGCGGACGCCGCGCACCGGGCCGCCGAGGAGCAGGTCGCCGCCGCCCGCAGCGCCGCGGAGGCGGAGCGTGCCCGCGCGGCCGAGGCTCAGCGCGAAGCCGAGCAGGCCGCCGCCCGCGAAAAGGCGCAGGGCGATCTCCTGGCGCGGCTGCAGGCGATCGAGAGGTCCGCCCGCGTCGAGGCGCGCGGCATCGTCCTCACGCTTCCCGGCAGCGTGTACTTCGACACGGGCCGCTCGGACGTGAAGAAGGGCGCCGCCGAACGCATCGCCCGGATCGCCGAGGCGCTCGCGGGAGCCCCGGACCGCAAGCTACTCGTCGAGGGCCACACGGACTCGACCGGATCGGCCGCGACGAACGAGAGACTGTCGGATCTGAGGGCGGAATCCGTCAAGGCGATCCTCGTCGCCCACGGCGTCTCGCCCGACCGCATCGAGACGCACGGCTACGCGGCCACGAAGCCCGTCGCGAGCAACTCGACTGCCGCTGGCCGCAGCCAGAATCGGCGCGTGGAGGTCGTCGTCCAGGGCAGCGCGCGCTGACCGTCCGCCGGGCCTGCCGGTCGCTCCATGCGGCGCGCCGCTAGACTCGGCGTGTGACGTTCGAGGGTCACCTCTACGACCGTGGCTACTTCGAGGGGCTCCACAAGAGCCACTGGTTCACGAACCCGCCGCGCAAGTACGCGGAGCGTGACCGCGACGCGCTGCGCGTCGTCGCGCCCGAGGCGACGGCCCGCGTCCTCGAGCTCGGGTCGGCGCGGGGGGACATCACGTTCCTGCTCGCCGCGCACGCCCGGGAAGTCGTCGGCCTGGACGCGTCCGCGGACGCGCTCGAGATCGCCGAGCGTGCCCGCGCGGCGCGCGGCCTCGCGAACGTCTCCTTCGTGAAAGGCGACGTCGCGGACCTCTCGATGTTCGCGGACGGCTCGTTCGACGCCGTCGCGGCGATCGACCTCGTCGAGCACGTCGACGACCCGACGCTCGAGGCGATGCTGAGGGAGAGCCGGCGCGTCCTGAGACCCGGCGGCCGGCTCGGCCTCTACACCCCGGACCGCGCCCACTACGTCGAGCGGCTCAAGGCCCACGACTTGATCCTGAGGCAGTTCCCGCAGCACATCGCGGTGAGGCGCGCGGCCGCGTACCGCCGCTTCCTCGCGGACGCCGGGTTCTCCGTCGACCTCGACACGTGGTCCGTGTCCCCGTTTCCCCTCGTGCGCCTCCTCGAGGGCGCGCTTTCGCCCCTGCCGCTCGTCGGGGCGACGTTCCGGTACCGCATCCTCCTCGGGGCGGTGACGCGGTGACGGACGCGCGCGGAGGGTTCGCGCCGAACGCGGAGGTCTACGGCGCCGACTACTACGCGAGGATGTACCGTCCGCACTGGTTCTTCCGCAATCGGCGGAAATACCGAGAGCGCGACGCGGCGCTCCTCCGGATCGTCCGGCCCTCGCCGTCGTCACGCGTCCTCGAGGTCGGGTCGGCGCGGGGGGACACGTCGTTTTTCCTCGCGCCGCGCGTCGCCGAGGTCGTCGGGATCGACGCCGCTCCGGCGGCGGTCGCGGCGGCGCGCGCGGAAATGGCCGCTCGCGCGGTCGCGAACGTGCGCTTCGAGGAGGCGGACGCGCGCGACCTCGCCCGCGTGCCGGGCGCTCCGTTCGACGTCGTGCTTCTCGCGGACTTCGTGGAGCACGTCCTGGACGACGTGCTCGCGCCCTGCCTCTCGAGCGCGCGCGCGGCCCTCGCCGCCGGCGGTGGCCTCGCGATCTACACGCCGAACCTCGGGCACTGGGCCGAACGCGTCAAGGCCGCCGTGCCGCGCCTCCAGCAGGAGGACCACATCGCCGTCCGGGAGGCCGCGCGCGTCGTCGCGCTCGTCGAGGCCGCCGGGTTCCGCGTCGAGGACCTCTTCTTCTCCGCGAGCCCGTACCCCGTCCTCGGGGCCCTCGACCGCGCGCTTCCGATGGTCGGCCTCTGCCGTTTCCGCACGTGCCTGAGGGCGGTAACGTCCCCTCCATGAGGGTCTCGTTCGTCACCTGCGACGTCTTCACGGATCGGCCCTTCGCGGGCAACCCCCTCCTCGTCGTCGCCGACGCACGCGGGTTGACGACGGCGCAGATGCTGGCGGTCGCGCGCGAGATCAACTACTCCGAGTCCACGTTCGTGCTGCCGGCGTCGGACCCGGCGCACGCCTACCTCCAGCGCACGTTCGTTCCCGTGAAGGAGATCCCCTACGCGGGCCACCCGACCGTTGGGACCGCGGTCGTCATGGCCGCGCTCGGGAGGGCCGCGGCCGGCGCGCCCGACGGCGTCCACCCGATCACGATCGAAGTCGGCTTCGGGCCTCTCCGGCTCGAGCTCCTGAAGAAGGACGGCCGTGTCTCGCGCGTGAGGATGGAGCAGGGCAAGCCCGAATGGAACGCGCCGGTCACGGGCGACGACGTGAAGGGGCAGATCGCGGCCGCGCTCGGCGTTCCGTTCGACGCGCTCCACCCCGACCTTCCGCCGCAAGCCGTCGGGACCGGCAACACGTTCCTCATGGTGCCGCTCGTGTCCGTGGCCGCGGTCTCCGCCGCCCTCGCGGACACTCGGATGCTGAACGTCGTCGAGAGAACTCTCGGCGTCCTCGGCCTCTTCTTCTTCGCGTTCGACGAGACGCCGGCCGGCGTACGCCTGAGGGCCCGGATGTTCGCGCCGGGCGCCGGGGTCCCGGAGGACCCCGCGACAGGCTCGGCGGCCGGGCCGGTGGCCGTCTACCTCACGCTCCACGGCGCAGTCCCCGGCGGCGTCGCGGACGGGCGCGGCCGGTTCACGATCGACCAGGGTGTCGAGATGGGCCGGCCCTCCGAGCTCGGCGTGACGGTTTTCGTCGAGGGTGGCCGCCCGATGGGCGTCCGCGTCGAGGGCGGGGCGGTCCTCATGATGCGCGGCGAGATCGACGTCTAGCCCTGGAAGCGAAACCTCGAGCGCGTTCGTGGCGTCTTCAGAAGGAAAGATGAAGATGCTTAGAGGGAGATTTGTCCGGCGACCGCCCCCCAGGGGAGGCGCGCGGTCCGGTTTTCCACTCGCCTTCTTAGCCTTCTTGGCATTCTTCGCTTTCTTCGCGTTCTCCGCGGCGACGGCCCCACCCGCTCCCCTCGCGGACTCTCTGGACCTTTACCTCGCGGCGCGGACCGAGCTCGGCCGGTTCAGCGGTGCGGTCCTCGTCGCGAAGGGCGACCGCGTCCTCTTCCGGAGAGGCTACGGCTTCGCCGACGTCGCGCGGCGCGTGCCGTATACCCCCCAGACCCGGCACGCCGTCGCGTCGATCACGAAGATGTTCACGTCGATGGCGGCTCTGAAGCTGCGCGACGCCGGAAAGCTGAAGCTCGACGACTCCGTCTGCGCGCATCTCGCGGCCTGCCCGGACGCCTGGAAGCCCGTGACCGTCCAGGAGCTCATGCGCCACACGTCCGGCATCCCCGACTACGAGGAACCGCTCGAGCTCGGGTCGGAGAAGTACCTCGCGGTCATGACGCAGGAGGGCACGAGCCGCCGACTCGTGGAGGACGCGAAGAAGAAGCCGCTCGACTTCCCGCCGGGCACGAAGTTCTCCTACAGCAACACGGGCTACCTCGTCCTCGCCCAGGTCGTGGAGTCGGCGGCCGGCGTCCCGTTCAACGCGTTCGTCACCGAGAAGCTCCTGCGTCCGGCCGGAATGACGCGCGCGGGGATGTTCGACGGCAAGACGATCCCGGACGGCCTCGCCGTCGGTTACACGCATCCCGATCTCGGGTGGGTGAAGCTCCTCGCCGGGATGCCCCTGACGGACGGCCATCTCGTGGCGCGGCCGCGCCTCCCCCTCACTCCGCCGGCCGGCGACGCCGGCCTCTACGCGACCGTCGACGATCTCCTCGCGTGGAGCCGCGTCATGGACGGGAGCGCCCTCGTCCCGAAGGCCGAGGCGGACGAAGTCTTCACGCCCGGCCTCGAGAATTACGGTTACGGCTGGTTCGTCGGCGAGGGCTTCAAGCGACGTCGTTACCGGCACAACGGCGGGCTGCCGGGCTACACCGCGGATTTCGTGAAGTTCCCGGACGACGGCCTGACGCTCGTCTTCCTCTGCAACCTCGACCGCGCCCGCCTTTCCTCCGTCGTTCGCGACGTCTCGGCGATGGTGCTCGGCCTGCCGTGGGACATGCCCGTCCATGGGCCCGTCGCGACGCTGACCCCCGGGGAGTACGCGCGCCTCGAAGGCGTCTACGCGATGGCGGACGGCAAGACGCTGACGGTCACGAAGGAGAAGGACCTCCTGACGGTCGCGCTGAAGGGCCGGTACACCGTGGGCCTGATCCCGCTCTCGCCGGGCCGGTTCTACTTTCCGCTCGGGGACGGGACGGTGACGTTCACGCTCGGCGAGGGCGGGAAGGCGTCTTCCGTGAACGTGCGGTACTCGGCCGAGGATCATCGGGCGACGCGGATTCCTTCGCCGCCGCCTTCACCCGCGCCGGGCGTTTCTTCGCTCCCTTGACGGGCGCGGGGGCGCGGGCTTCGGCGATCGCGGCCTCGAGCGCGCCTTCCGGGATGCGCGTCGTCGGCTCGAAGGCGTCGAGGTCGCCCGCGGGGACGTCGAGGCCGCAGCCCTCCGTCTCGCAGACGTAGAACGCGCCCGCCTTGCGGTCCCTCACGAGGAGATAGGGCGCCTTGCAGTTCGGACACGTCTTCGGCACGGGTCGAGCCTTGAAGTTCTTCTCGCACGACGGGTAGTTCGAGCAGCCGTAGAACGGCCCGAAGCGCCCGCGCCTCACGAGGATGTCGCCGCTCTTGCACACGGGGCACTTGACGCCCGTGAGCGTGACGGGCTTGGGAGGCTTGAACCGGCACGCCGGATAGTTCGAGCAGGAGACGTAGTCGCCGAACCGGCCGTGGCGCGTCACGAGGCCGTGTCCGCAGTTCGGACACGTCTCGCCGGTCGGAACGTCGGGCTTGGCCTCGGCCTTGCCGCCCGCGACCTTCACGGGGACCGTGTTGCGGCAGACGGGATAGGCCGTACAGCCGAGAAATGCCGAGCCGTTCCGGCCGGTGCGCAGCTTCATCGCGCTGCCGCACTCCTCGCACGTCTGGCCCTCGAGCTCGGACGCGTCGATCTCGTCTTCCTCGACCTCCGGAATGTCCTGCGTGAAGTCGCAGTCGGGGTAGCCGCTGCACGCGATGAAGAGGCCCGCCTTCCCCATCCGGAGCTTCAGGGGATGGCCGCTCTTCGGGCACGTGTCGCCCGGGTCGTTCGTGAGGCGGAAGTCGACGAACCGCGTCCTCACGTCCTTGAGCGGGAGGCCCGCCTTGAGGGAGACCATCTTCTTCTTCGCCTTCTCACGGTCCCTGACGAACTTCCCGTCGAACTCCGCGAGGGCCTTCCTCCAGTCGAGCTTCCCCTCCTCGACCTCGTCGAGCTCCTCTTCCATCTTCGCGGTGTATTCCGTCTGGAAGAAGTCGTCGAAGCCCTCGCGCATGAGGTCGACGATGACGCGCCCGAGCGGCGTCGGCGTGAAGCGCCGGTCCTTCTTCCTCACGTACTCGCGGTCCTCGATCTTGCGGAGGATCTCCGCGTACGTGGACGGCCGACCGATCCCGTTCTCCTCGAGGAACTTCACGAGCGAGGCCTCGTTGAAGCGCGGCGGCGGCTGCGTCTCGTGGCCCTCGCTCCGCGCCTCGGCCACGGACACGGACTCGCCCTCCGCGAGCGCGGGGAGCCGGACCTTTGCGGCGTCGCCTTCCTCGCCCTCGGCCGGGGCCTCTTCCTCCGCGGTGTCCGCTTCCTTTTCATAGACGCGGAGCCAGCCCGGATCCTTGAGGACGGACCCGGTCGCGCGGACGATCGCAAGGTCGGGAGAGCCGGGGCGGCGCGCCTCGAAGTCGACCGTCGTGATCTCCGAGAGCGACGTGCTCATCTGGGACGCGACGAAGCGGTTCCAGACGAGGCGGTAGAGCTTCAGCTCCTCGGGGGACAGGGCCCGCGCGACGGCCTCCGGCGGCAGGTCCAGGGACGTCGGCCGGATCGCCTCGTGCGCGTCCTGCGCGTCCTTCTTCTGGCGGAAGCGACGGGCTTCCTCCGGGAGAGCCGCGGCGCCGTACGTCCTCCCGATGAAGTCGCGGACCGCCACGAGCGCTTCCTCGGCCGTGCGCGTGGAATCCGTACGCATGTACGTGATGAGGCCGATCGTCCCCCGCTCGCCGATCGTCTTGCCCTCGTAGAGGCGCTGCGCGACCTGCATCGTCCGGCGCACGCTGAATCCGAGTGCGCGCGCGGCCCCCTGCTGCAGCTTGGACGTCGTGAACGGCGGCGGCGGGCTCGTGCGGCGCTCCTTGGCGTCGACGCTCGCCGCGACCGGAGCCGAGGCCGCGACGTGGGTGCGCGCGGCGTCAGCCTGCTCGGCGGTCGCGAGGCGCGGGTCCGTCCCGTCGAAGCGGAGCTTCTCGCCCTTCCACGCGACGACGCGCGCCGGGAACGAGACGTCGCCCTTCCGGAGAGTCACGGGCACGGAGAAGTACGGGACCGGGACGAAGCGCTCCCGCTCGCTCTCGCGCTCCACGATGATCCTCAGCGCGACCGTCTGGACGCGCCCGGCCGAAAGGCCGCGCCAGACCTTCGACCAGAGCAGGTCCGAGACCTCGTAGCCGACGAGCCGGTCGATGATCCGGCGCGCCTGTTGCGCGTTCACCCGATTCTGGTCGATCGTTCCCGGGTTCTGGACGGCCCGCGTGACCGCGGACTTCGTGATCTCGTGAAACTCGGCGCGGTGGAACGTCGTCTTCGGCGCGCCGGGCCGGAGGATCTCCTGGAGATGCCAGCAGATCGCCTCTCCCTCGCGGTCGGGGTCGGCCGCGAGGTAGATCGTCTCGGCGCCCTTCGCGGCGCGCTTCAGGTCCGCGACCGTGCGTTCCTTGCCGGGCAGGATCTCGTACGTCGGCGCGTATCCGTGCTCGCGGTCCACCGCGATGCCCTTGCGCGGGAGGTCGCGGACGTGGCCGTAGCAGGCCATGACCGAGAAGTCCTTCCCAAGGAACTTTCCGAGCGTCGCGGCCTTCGCGGGGGACTCGACGATCACGAGAGACTTCGCCATACCGGACCCGCCACGATGCCACGGCTGTCAACTCCTCACGCGTGAGCGGACGAACAGGGCGCCGGGCAGCGCGGTCGCGAGGCCCTCGATCTCGAGGTGCAGGAGGGCCGCCGAGAAGCGCGCCGCGTCGAGGCCGGCCGCCGGAATGAGGATGTCCGCCTCGCGCGGCTCGTCGGCGTCCAGCGCGGCGAAAAGGGCGGCGGCGTCCGGCGGAAGATCGGGCAGGGCCGCCACCGCGCGCACGGCGACGGCGCGGCTCAGCCGCCGCCGGTCCTCCTCGGGCAGCTCGGCGAGGAGGTCGTCGGCCGAGCGGACGAGGATCGCCCCGTCCTTCAGAAGCGCGTTTCCGCCCGCGGCGAGCGGCGCGAGGACCGAGCCCGGCACGGCCGCGACGTCGCGCCCGTAGCCCGCCGCGCACCGCGCCGTGATGAGAGAGCCGCTCTTCTCCGCGGCCTCGACGACGCAGACGATGCGCGAGAGCCCCGCGATCAGCCGGTTGCGGACCGGAAAGTGCCACGGCTCGGGCTCGTCGCCCATCGGGAATTCCGAGAGCGCCGTTCCCGAGGCGAGGAGCGCGCCGAGGAGGGCGCGGTGTTCGGCGGGATAGCAGACGTCGATGCCGCAGCCGAAGACGGCGACCGTCGGACCGCCGGCGCCCAGGGCCGCGCGGTGCGCCGCGGCGTCGACGCCGCGCGCGAAGCCCGAGACGACCACGACTCCCGCTTCCGCGAGGCCGCGTGCGAGGAGACCGGCGACCTCGAGCGCGGCACGCGAAGCGCGACGCGCCCCGACGAGCGCGATCGAGGGGGCGGAGGGGAGCGGCACGCCCCGCGCGAACAGGAGGGGCGGTGGATCCGTGATTTCGCGCACAAGCTCCGGGTACGCGGCTTCTCCAAAGAACAGGATCCGGGATCCGGATTCTTCGAGTCGGCGCCGGTCCGCCTCGGTCGCGGCGAGGTCGGGAGACAGGAGCGGCGCGACGACGTCCTCGGCCTCGCCCGCGATCCGGGCGGCCTCCGCGGGGGACAGCGCCAGGACGCGCGACGGGTCCCCGGCCGCGGCGAGAAGGTGTCGCAGCGCACGGGCGCGCCGTCCGCGGGCGAGGCGCGACCACGCGAGTCCTGTCCGGAGAGCGTCGGCGGCTGTCAGAACGCGGCACCTCTCTTGCGAGAATTTGCGGAGGAGTCGCTGTCTATAATGCCCGACCGCACCGTGACGAGTCTTCACCGAGCCGTCGCCGCTGCCGCCGTCGCGGGTATCGCCGCGATCGGTGTCGCATGCTCGTCGTCGCGCGCGACGGACACGTCCTGGAAGGCCGAGAACGCGTACGGGAGCCGGATGGCGAAGCAGGGGTTCTGGCGTGAGGCCCTGTTCCGCTACGAGAAGGCCGCCGCCGAAAAGCCGGGCGACGCCGAAATCCAGAACAACCTCGCGGTCGCGTACGAGTCGATCGGCGACACCTCGCACGCGCTCGCGGCATACAAGCGCGCCCTCCAGCTCGCGCCCCAGGACGCGAAGATCAAACGCAACTACGCTCGCTTCGCGGAGTACTACACGTCCGTCCAGCGCGCCGCGTCGCTCCCGGCGCCTTCGTCGGCCCGGACCCAGGCGCCGAAGCCGGAGACGCCCGGCGTCTCGATTCCGAAGCCGTCCGGCGCTCCCCCGGCCGGGCCGGGGCCCGAGACGGTCCCGCCCCCGTCTCTTCCCTCTTCTCCGGCGCCGCCGGCCGGGGCGCCGGCGCCCGCACCCGCGCCCGTCGCGCCGACGCCCGCGCCCACGCCGCCTTCCGGAGCCGCGACGTGAGGCGCCGCGCGCTGGCCGCCGCCCTCGCGGCCGCATCCGTCGTCGCCTGCTCGACCTCGAAGGAGGTCAAGCTCAAGCTGCCGCTGCGTCCGAAGCTCGCCGTGACCGGACGCGAGCGCATCACGCTCGCCCCCTTCATCGTCGCGTCCCGGCTCTCGGACAAGAAGGACGCGCCCAAGTACAAGGACCTCGACCTCGACGCCGAATTCCGCCGCTACCTCGGCAAGCAGCTCGCGAAGCGCACGAAGATGACGGTCGTCACGATGCCCGCCGACGTCCGGCTCCCGACGCAGCACCTCAAGGAGCTGAGCGAAGCCGCCGACTTCTGGCGCGGGATCGGCGCGCGCACGGGCGCCGACATCATCCTCTCCGGCGTCGTCGACTTCAGCGTCGAGAACAAGTCCGGCTACCGCGCCGAGGAGTACATCAGCCCGATCGACAACCGGAAGTACTACCGCCAGCGTCTCGTCGAATCGACGGGTTTCGCGTTCGACGTGACGGTCCTCGCGATGGACGGGCGCACGGGGAGCCGGCTGTTCCAGGAGAACTTCCGCGACACGAAGGAAAAGAACGTTCGCGCCGCGGACCAGCTCGCCGGCCTCTTCGAGAACCTGTTCTCCCTCGAGAACCAGCTCCTCGGGCTCTTCGTCGTGCGCGAGAGGGAGGCCAACCGGTATGTTTTCGACTAGGCGCGCCCCCCTTTCCCTCTTTCCCGGGGTTCTTCTCCTCTCTTCGCTCTCGACGAATCTCTTCGCGGCTGGCCAGAACAAGATCGTCTACGACACGTTCGACTGGTCGATCTACCAGTCCACGCACTTCGACGTCTACCACTACTCGCGCGAGAAGGCGACGCTCCAGAAGGTCGTCTCGATGGCCGAGTCCGCGTACGACGAGCTCTCGCGGCGGCTGAACTACCAGATCCCGAAGCGCATCCCGATCATCTACTACTCGACGCACGCCGAGTTCGAGCAGAACAACATCGAGCTCAACTTCATCCCCGAGGGCGTCGGGGCCTTCGCCGAGCCCGCGCGCAACCGCATGGTCCTTCCGATCGACGTGCCGGACGAGAAGCTCCAGGCGCTCATCCAACACGAGCTCACGCACGTCTTCCAGTACGAGATCCTGTTCGGCGGCCGCCTCTCGCGCGCCCTCACGGCGAACCCGCCGACGTGGTTCATGGAGGGGATGGCCTCCTACTTCGGGAACGACGAGGACGACAAGGACCGCATGTACCTGAGGGACGCCGTGAACGCGGACCTCATCCCGCCGATCACGAAGGTCCAGATCGAGGGTTATCCCGCCTACCGTTACGGCCACGCCGTCTTCGACTTCATCGAGTCCGAGTGGGGAAAGGACGGGGTGCGGGACTTCGTCTTCGAGTTCCGCTCGTTCCTCGGGCGGGACATCTCGGTCGCCCTCCGCCGGACGTTCGAGATCCAGCCCGACGACTTCGACCTGAAGTTCCGGCGCTACCTGCGGCGCAGGTACCTTCCGCTTCTCGCCGTCAAGGGCGAGGCGTCCGAGTACGGCGATCGCTTCCGCGTCGGCCCGTACGGCCGGGAGTCCTTCGAGATCGGGGCGGCGCCGTCGCCGTCCGGCGACTTCATCGCGACGCTCACGACGATCCGCGACGAGGTCGACATCGGTCTCCTCTCCGTCAAGGAGCGGAAGTTCTACAAGAACCTCTCGGCGGGACGCACGACGAAGTACGAGTACATCGTCGGGCAGTACCTCACGACGGGACCCGAGAGCGGGCGGGACCTCTCCTTCGCCCCCGACGGCGACCGGATCGCCGTCTTCGGGCGCCAGGAGCGCGGCCGCAAGCTCCTGATCTTCTCGGCGCGCGGCGGCGGGCTCCTCCAGCGCATCGCGGTCGCGCCGGACGTTCCGATGGCGCCGTCGTGGTCGCCGAGCGGAAACGAGATCGTCTTCTCGGCGATCGAGGGCAACAGCCGAGACATCTTCCTCCTCGACCTGAAGACTCACGTCGTGAAGAACCTCACGAACGACCCCGCGTACGACGAAGCGCCCGTCTTCTCGCCCGACGGCAAGTTCGTCTACCACTCGAAGATCGTCGCCGGTCGCGCAAAGATCGTGCGCTTTCCGCTCTCGGACCCGACGAAGATCGAGCAGGTCACCTGGGGCGAGGGGAGCGACGAGGACCCCGCGTTCTCGCCCGACGGCAAGAGGCTCTACTACGCCTCCTCGCGCGGCGGCATCTACAACGTCTACGGCCAGGACCTCGCGACCGGTGAGATGGTCCAGTACACAGACGTCATCGGCGCCGCCGTCGGCCCCGCCGCGTTCGTGGGCCCGGACGGCCAGGAGAAGGTCGTGTTCTCGGGCTATCAGGGCGGGCGCTTCCAGCTCTACATGGCGGACGCGAAGAAGCCGTTCAAGAAGCTCGACGAGAAGGCCGCTCCTCCCGCGCCGTTCACGTACGACGCGTCCTCCGCCTTCGTGCCGTCCGTCGAGGTCTCGGTGGATCCCGAGAAGCTCTCGCGCCCGAAGTTCAAGCTCTTCCTCGACAACGCGTCCCTCATCGCGGGCATCAACTCGGACCAGACGTTCGTCTCTCAGGTCCTCCTCTCGTTCTCGGACTACCTTGGGGACCGCCGGGGCTTTTTCCAGTTCGACTCGGTCTCGACGTTCTCGAACTTCCGGATCGGCTACTTCAACATCGCGCACCGCTTCCAGTGGGGCGCGCAGATCTACGACGACCGCAGCTACTTCTACGGCTACGACTACCAGACCGGCGACATCGTTCGCGACCGGCGGATCTCGCGCGACACGGGTGTCTCGATCCTCGGGACGTATCCGTTCACGCGGTACACGCGCGTCGAGGGGAACATCGGGTTCCTGAGCCGCTCGCTCGACCTTCCTCTCCTGCAGACGAACATCGACGGCTCCCAGCAGTTCGTGTACCAGGCGCGGTCGGACAACGTCCCGACGCTCGGCGTCGGACTCTCGAACGACACGACCCGCTACTCGTACTTCGGGCCGCTCGCGGGTCACCGCCTCGACCTCAACACACAGTACTCGCCGTCGTTCAAGACGGGCGAGTCGACTCTCTCGTGGGACACGTTCGGCGAGGGCCGGATCTACTTCCCCCTCTCGCGGCGCGTCCTTTTCGCGTTCCGCGCGTTCGGCGGGTTCTCGCGCGGCTCGGCGCCGACGGTCTTCTCCTTCGGCGGGCTCGACACGCTCCGCGGCTACGACTACGCGACCGTCATCGGGAACAACATCTTCTACGTCAACAGCGAGTTCCGATTCCCCCTCATCGACGTGCTCGCGACCCCGATCCTCGCGTTCCAGGGCGTGCGGGGACACATCTTCCTCGACGTCGGAGCTGCCTGGCTGAACGACCAGCCCTTCCGCTTCATCCAGGACGGCGCGCTCCGGGACGGCAAGGCGTCGTTCGGCGGAGGTTTCTCCGTCTATTTCCTCGGGCTGCCCTGGAACGTGGACTTCGCCAAGCAGTGGGACTTCAAGCACACGCTCTCGGACTGGCAGACGACGTTCTACGTCGGGACGACGTTCTAGGTGACCCTCGCACTGTGTGAGGGCGGTCACGCGGCTCTCGCCTCGCGCCCCGCGGCCTCATAATCCAGGACCCGTGCGCATACGCGTCCTCGGAGCCCACGGTGGCTCCACCCCCCGCCACAGGCAGACTTCGTTCCTCGTGAACGACGCGCTCTGCGTCGACGCGGGCGCCGTCACGGACGCACTTTCGCTCGAGGACCAGGAGCGGGTGCGCGCGGTTCTCGTGACGCACTCGCACATGGACCACGTCGCGTCCCTCCCGTTCCTCGTGGAGAACGTCTTCGGGCGGACGCGCGGCCCCCTCGAGGTCCTCGCGCCCGAGGACGTCCTCGAGTCCCTGAGGACTCACCTCTTCAACGACGCGCTCTGGCCGGACTTCTCGCGTATCCCCGGGCAGAGCGGCCCGAGCGTTCACTTCCGCGCCGTGCCCGTCGGGATTCCCTTCTCCGCCGACGGGCTCATGGCCACGGCCGTGAGGGTCTCGCACGTCGTTCCGACGTACGGGTACGTCCTCTCGGACGGCGACGCGGCGGTCGTCTTCTCCGGCGACACCGGGCCGACGGAGGACATCTGGGCCGCCGCGCGGCGCGTCACGAACCTCAGGGCCCTGTTCGTCGAGTGCTCGTTCCCGAGCGACCTCCAGCGGGTCGCGGACGTCTCGTGCCACCTGACGCCCGCGACGCTGCGCGTCGAGATGGCGAAGTTCCCGGAGCGCGTCCCCGTCTACCTCTATCACATGAAGCCGCCCGCTCTCGCGCGCCTCGCCGCCGAGATCGCCGCGCTGGGCGACCCGCGCCTCGTCGTCCTCGCGGACGGCGACGACCTGACGTTCTAGGCCGGAGCCGCGCCGAGTCCGAGCAGCTCCATCGCGAGATGGAAGACGAGCGTCTTGCGCACGGACTCGCCCGGGCCCGCGGGAGGCACGGGGGCGGAGAGTTTCACCGTCAGCGCGATCCGTGAGCCGCCCGGCGCGGCCTCGACGACCGCGTCCCGGGACGCGACGAGCGCGGACGGGGCCGCCGCGGCGCGGCCGAGACCCTTCCGGACCTCGTCGGGCGGGAGCGCGACGGCGTGGAAGACCGTGAGGGCAGGCTCGAGGGTGACGGCGTGGACGGGGGGGAGGTGGACGCCCTCGAGGTCGAGCGCGAACAGCGCCTCGAACGCGGCGCGCTCGGTCCCCGCGAGCGGATACGAGAGGATGCTCCACGCGTCGAGGACCGTCATGACGCCGCCCGTCCAGTGGAGGACGCGGTCGTCGAGGACGCGGAGGGCGAAAGGGGCGGGGGCGCGCGGCGTCGAGCCGCGCGCCCCCGCCTCTCCCGCCTCGGGCGCTGTCTGTGCATCGGGAGACGGTCTGAGAATTTCTTCGAGTGGAAGAGGGGCAGGCCTCGCTCCGGGCGTCAGGCGAAGCAGGTCCGCCACCTCCCCGCGCGCATCGCACGTGATCCGGGTCTCGTCGCCACCGCCCTCGCCGCGCGCGACGGCAAGGGTTCCGAAGCCCGTCGGGATCTCCAGCGGAGGCGCGTCGAGGGGCACGAGGACGGGTAACGGAAACCCCGCGTCGGCGAGGATGCGCCGCCCCTCGATCGTGGCGACGACCGACCGGTGCGTTTCTCCCCCATTCACCTTCGAAGAAAAGCCACCCTCGCCCTCGCCGGAACGCAACCCGTCGCGAGATCCGGGCGCCCACGGTCGGGAGCAAAGAGAATCTACGACCTCGCATGTGAACCCGAGCTCCCCCGCGAGCCATGCGAACGCGCGCGCGCGCTCCTCCCCCGTCAACCCGCGCTCGTCGTCGGGCCACTCCGCCGCGAAGGCCTCGGCGTCGAATGCCGCCGGATCGCCCGCGGGGCGCGTGAGCGTCTCGCACGCGACGCGGCGCTGGAAGCGCAGGAAGAGATCCTCGAGAAACCGGCCGTCGGGGAGCCGCGGCTCGAGGCCGAGGGCCTCGAGCCAGGCGCGGGCGGCCGGGGACGTCAGGCGCGCTCCGCGGGCGTCAGCGCGCGAGGGCGCGCGCGAGGCCCCGCTGCCCCGTCTCGGAGAACCACGACGTGACGAACGCCTTGCGCGCGTCGGGCTGGATGTCGAGCGCCCGCTCGACGGCGGTCCCGCGCAGGTCGCGCTTGATCGCGGCGTAGACCTCGCTCGAGGCGCCGCCGAGGCGCCCGGCGAACGCGACGGCCTCCTCGACGAGACGGTCCGCCGGGACGATCCGGTCGATCGCGCCGAGCGCGCGCGCCTCCTCGAACGGCATCGTCTCGCCGAGGAGCGCCCAGTGCGTCAGGGCCTGTTCCCCGACGGTCGTCCGCATCGCCTCGAGGTAGTGCCGCGGAACATGGATCCCGAGCGTGACCTCCGGGAGCCCGATCGTGCCCGGGCCCTCGGCCGCGAGCCGGAAATCGGCCGTCGACGCGAGGAGCGCCCCGCCCGCGACCGCGTGTCCCGTGAGCGCGGCGACGAGCGGTTTGCCGAGCAGGAAGAGGTCGAAGAACAGCGCGTCGAAGACGCGCACGAAGCGCCCGAAGTCCTCGTCCGTCGCGTGGGCGAGCTTCCTCAGGTCGAAACCCGCGGAGAAGATCTTCGGGTTCGTCGAGGTGAGGACGACGCCCCTCACCGAATCGTCGTCCTGCGCGGCGAGGGCCGCGTTGTGGAGCGCGTGGGCGAAGTCCGTCGAGAGGGCGTTCGCCTTCCCGCGCGCGAGCGACAGGATCCGGATCCCGCCGCGGTCCTCGACGAGGAGGTCCGTCGGCCGGTCGAGCGTGGCGGCGGCCTGCGGCTCGCTGCTCATCGCGCGGAGTTTCTCACGCGGGCCGCGAGGAAGAGGTCGAACACCCGCCGGTCCTCCGTGAGCTCCGGATGGAACGTGGCGGCCACGACGTTGTCCTTCCGGACCAGCACGGCGTCGCCGTCGCGCCGGGCGAGCACGTCGACGCCCGCGCCCACCGCCGTGATCCGCGGCGCGCGGATGAACACGGCCTCGAGCGGTGCTCGCCGAGGCGCCGCGGTCGAGGGCCGAAAGCCGCAAGAGCGGAGTCGACCTGGCGGCCGTAGGCGTTGCGCGCGACGGTGACGTCGGCAGGAGCCGAGGCTCGGCTGCTCGGGGCGTGACGTCGCGCGCGAGGAGGATCGCGCCGGCGCACGTTCCGAGCACGGGCGCCGCGCGCCGCGAGGTCGCGGATCGCGGCCTCGATCCCAGGGCCCGCCATCGAGCGTCGCGGAGCGTCGTCGTCTCGCCCCCGGCAGGACGAGCCCGTCGACGCCGCGCGAGGTCCTCGCGGCGTCCGGACGGGCCTCGCCGCCGCGACCCCGGCCCGCCGAGGGCCGCCGCGTGGGCCTCGAAGTCGCCCTGCAGGGCGAGCACGCCGATCGGGACCAGGAACCTACCAGCCGCGCGTCTGGAGCTGCTCGGCCTCGGTGAGCTTCGCGGCCTCGATGCCCTTCATGCCCTCGCCGAGCAGCCTCGGACGCTTTCGCGACGCGCGTCCGCGTCCTCGAAGTGCGTGGTGGCCTTGACGATGGCGCGCGCCCGCCGCTCGGCGTCGTCGGACTTGAAGATCCCGGAGCCGACGAAGACCGCCTCGGCGCCGAGCTCCATGCAGAGCGCCGCGTCGGCGGGCGTCGCGATGCCGCCGGCCGCGAAGTTCGGGACCGGCAGCCGGCCCGTGCTCGCGCGACCCAGACGACGAGCTCGAACGGCGCGCCGAGGTTCTTGGCGGCCGCCATGCACTCTCCTTCGGCAGGAGCGGTCGAGCGCCTGCATCTCGCGCGTGACCTCGCGCAGGTGCCGGACGGCCTGGACGATGTCGCCCGTTCCGGCCTCGCCCTTGGTCCGGATCATCGCGGCGCCTTCGCCGATGCGGCGGAGGGCCTCGCCGAGGTTCCGGCAGCCGCAGACGAACGGGACCTTGAACGCGTGCTTGTCGACGTGGTGCTCGTCGTCGGCCGGCGTCAGGACCTCGCTCTCGTCGATGAAGTCGACGCCGAGCGCTTCGAGGATCCGCGCCTCCGCGAAGTGGCCGATGCGGCACTTCGCCATGACCGGGATCGTGACGGCGGCCTCGATCTCGCGGATCTTCGAGACGGGCGACATGCGGGCGACGCCGCCGTCGCGGCGGATGTCCGCGGGGACGCGCTCGAGCGCCATGACGGCCGCCGCGCCGGCGTCCTCGGCGATCTTCGCCTGCTCGGCGTTCGACGACGTCCATGATGACGCCGCCCTTGAGCATCTCGGCGAGGCCGACCTTGACGCGGAACGCGTCGGAGGAGAACGGGGACGAGAACACGGGAGTCGTCATGAGGGTTCCTTCCTTCAGATCTGGATGAGCGCCGCTTCCTGGGCGTCGCTCGCGTCGCGGGCGCCCTTCGCGCGGCCCTTCTTCTGGCGCGCGGCGTGGCGGGCGAGCTCGCGGGCGCAGGCGCCCGCGAGCCCGAGGGCCTTCTCGAGGTCCGCGGGAGTCCCGCGCGCGACGGAGACGCGGATCGCGGGCACGTCGGACTGGTCGGGCAGGTAGTCCGCGCCCGCCGACACGAGGACGCCACGCTCGCGCGCGGCCGCCGCGAGGGCGCGGCCCGAGACGCCGTCGGGCAGGCGCACCCACAGGACCCAGCCGCCGGCCGGGCGTTCCACGGACGAGCCGATCGGAAAGCGGTTCAGGACGGCGCGGTGCGCGAGCGCGAGCCGGTTCTTGAGGCGGGCGCGCGTCTTCGCGAGATGGCGGTCGTAGTCGCCGCGGATCAGGAACAGGTTCAGGGCGGCCTGCAGGACGGGCGGCGACGTCAGCTCCCCGACGCGCTTGAGCGCCGCGAGGCGGTGGACGAACTCCTTCGGGCCCGCGATCCAGCCCACCCGCACGCCCGGGAAGAGCGCCTTGCTGATCGTCCCGAGGTGTACGACGTGCCCGGGCGCGAGCGCCGCGAGCGGTGGCGGGAGCTCGCCCTCGACGAGGAGGTCCGCGTCGAACGCGTCCTCGACGAGGAGGACGCCGGCCGCGGCCGCGCGACGCGCGATCTCCGCCCGGCGCGGCGCGGAGGCGAGGAGGCCCGTCGGGTTCTGAAAATCCGGGATCGCGTAGACGAACTTCGGGCTCTCGAGAAGCGCGCGGGAGAACGCCCCGAGCTCCATCCCTTCCGCGTCGAGCGGGATCCCGTGGAGGCGCGCGCGGTGCGCGCGCAGGAGCGAGAGGGCTCCGGCGTAGCTCGGGCTCTCGACCGCCACGGCGTCGCCCGGGTCGACGAGCGCCCGCGTGATGAGGTCCAGCCCCTGCTGGGCGCCGTTCACGATGAGGAGCGCGTCGGGATCCGCCGGGATTCCGCGGCGCGCGAGGCGCTCGGCGAGCGTTTCGCGCAGCGGCCGGTAGCCGAACGGAGAGCCGTACGCGAGGAGAGCCCCGTCGCGCGCGACCTCGGCGAGGAGCGCCGCGAACGCCGCGGCCGGGAAGTCCCGCTCGTCCGGCGCGAGGCGCGAGAGATCGTAGTGCGACTCGAGCGGCTCGGCGGCCGGCGGCTCCGCGACGATCCGGAGCAGAAGGGACGACGCGATCCGGTCCCAGGCGGGCGCGGGGCCGAGGACGGGGGCCGCGCTCGAGCGGCGCGCAACGCGCGTCCCGCCGCCCTTGTTCGTCTCGATCCAGCCCTCCCGCTTGAGGACCTGGAGGGCCTGGTGGACGGTCGCCCGGTTCACTTCGAGCGCCCGTGCGAGGTCCCGCGACGCGGGCAGGCGCTCCCCTTCGAGGTGACGGCCCCGGCGGATGTCCCGGATGATCGCGTCCGCGATCGTCCGGTACAGGGGCACGCGCGTCGCGGGAATCGCGGGCTCGGGCGCGGTCGTCGCCATGCCCGTTACGTTAGATCTTGGCCTAGACCAACGTCAAATCGCTCCCCACGGCTGGCCAACCAAGAGCGCGCGGAGGCCGGCCGGGCCTTATTCCCCGTGCGCCAGGAGCGCCGCGTACGCGCGCTCGAGCTCCTCGGCGACGAGCAGGTCCCACTCGCGGGTGCCTTCGACGACGCGCCGCGAGCGCGCGGCGATCTTCGCCTTCACGGCCTCCGTGATCCGCTCGTTTTCCCTGTCCCACGCGAGGAGCGCCTGGAGAATGTGGTTCCTCAGGAATTCGCGCTCGGCGACGACCGCGACGCCGGGGGTCTTGCCGAGGCGCTCCACCATCCGGTGCGAGAGGTCGACGGCGCGCTCGCGGGAAAGGGCCACTCGAAACTCCTTGCGATTCGTGCGGAGGGGTCCGGGGAACCCGACGTCCGGGTTCCCCGAGAACATATCAGTGGATCCGGCGGGGCCCGTCGCCCGCCGGCGCCCGCAGGAGCGCGACGCCCTTCGCCGTGAGAGGGTGGTCGAAGAGCTTGTCGAGGACGGCGAAGGGGACGGTCGCGACGTCGGCGCCGAGAGCGGCCGCGTCCAGGACGTGGATCGGGTTCTGGATCCCCTGGACGCAAATCTGGGTCTCGAGGCCGTAGTTGTCGTAGACGCGCACGATGGACTCGACGACGTCCATCCCGATCTGTCCCGCGTCGTCGAGCTCCCCGACCGACGGGCTCACGTACGCGCTCCCGGCGCGGGCCGCGAGGAGCGCCTGGGACGCCGTGTAGACGAGGCCGACGTCGGTCGCGATCTGCTCGTCGCCGAGCAGGCGAACGACGCGCAGCCCTTCGCGCGTCATCGGGACGCGGAGGACGACGTTCTTCCCGTGCTTGTGGAGCTCGCGGGCCTCCTTGTACATCGCCTTCGGATCGCCGGCCGCGAGCGTCGCGACGACCGGCCCGTCGCCGACCTGCGCGAGCTCGGCGAGGAGGCGGCGCGCGTCCCGGCCGGAGGCCTCCGCGGCGTCGGGGCGGAGGAGAATCCCGTCCAGGAGGCCCCACTCGCGGACGCGGCGGGCCTCGTCGGCGTCGGCGGTGTCGAGGAAAAAGCGCATGGGGGGCGGAGTCTAGCCGGTTTGCGCGCCCTCGGCCGGAGGCGGAGCCTCCGGCGGAGGCTCGCCCTCTCCGTTCGGCACGTCTTCGCCCGCCAGCTTCGCGACCGCGACGACCCGGTCGCCCTCGGCGAGGTCGATGAGCCTGACGCCCATCGTCGCGCGGCCCGTCTCGCGCACGTCCGAGACCGCGATCCGGATCAGGATTCCCTGCTCCGTGATGAGGAGGAGATGGTCGGTCTCCGTGACGGACGAGACGCCGACGACGGGGCCGTTCTTGTCCGTAACCTTCACGTTGATGACGCCCGTGCCGCCGCGGCCCTGCCGGCGGTACTCCGCGATGTCGGTCCGCTTGCCGTATCCCTTCTCCGTGACCGCGAGGAGCGTCGACGAGTCCTCGACGAGGTCCATCTCCACGAGGACGTCGCCCTTGCGCAGCTCGATGCCCTTGACGCCCGTCGTGTCGCGGCCCATCGCGCGGACGTCGGTCTCCTCGAACTTGATCCCCATCCCGTTCCGGGTCCCGAGGAAGACCTTGCGCGTGCCGTCCGTGATCTGCGCCGAGAGGAGCTCGTCGCCGTCCTCGAGCTTGATCGCGATGATCCCCTTCTCGCGCGGGTTCCCGTAGGCCGAGAGGACCGTTTTCTTCACGGTGCCGTTCTTCGTCGCGAAGATCACGTAGCGGTCGTCCGGGAACGTTCGCGTCGTCGCCATCGCGGCGAGCCGCTCGCCCTCCTCGAGCGCGAGGAAGTTCACGAGCGCCTTGCCGCGCGTCGCGGGAGCGAGCGACGGGAGATCGTAGACCTTCACCCAGTGGACGCGCCCCTTGTTCGTGAACGCGAGGAGGAAATCGTGCGTCGAGCCGACGAAGAGGTGCTCGACGACGTCCTCGGCCGCCGTCGCGGCGCCCGTCCGGCCCTTGCCGCCCCGGCGCTGCGCGCGATAGACGGAGAGCGGCGTCCTTTTCGCGTACCCGCCGCGCGAGATCGTGAGAACGACCTCCTCCTCGGCGATGAGGTCCTCCATCTCGAGCGTTCCGGCCTCCGCCTGGATCTCCGTGCGCCGCGGGTTCCCGAAGCGCTCCTTCACGGCGAGAAGCTCGGCGCGGATGATCGCCGAGACGCGCGCCGGCTTCGCGAGGACGTCCTTGAGGTCCGCGATGAGGGCGAGGACTCCTCGGTACTCGGTCAGGATCTTCTCGCGCTCGAGGCCCGTGAGCCGCTGGAGGCGCATGTCGAGGATCGCCTGCGCCTGCGCGGCGTCGAGCCTCAGGAGGCCGTCCCCGGTGCGCGCGGACGCCGAGACCTCGAGCGTGTCGACGCCGAGAAACCTCTCGAGCGCCGCCTTCTCGACGGAGATCTCGGCCGTCAGGCGCTCCTTGGCCTCGGCGGGATCCTTGCTCGCCCGGATGATCGCGATGACGCGGTCGAGGTTCGCGAGGGCGACCGCGAGGCCGAGCAGGATGTGCGCGCGCTCCTCGGCCTTCTTCAGGTCGAACTGCGTGCGGCGCACGACGACCGCGCGGCGATGGTCGAGGAAGTGGCGGATCAGGATCTTCAACGGGAGGACCCGCGGCTGCCCGTCGACGATCGCGAGGAAGATGATCCCGAACGACGACTGCAGGGGCGTCAGGGCGAGGAGCTGGTTCAGGACGATCTGTGCGACGTCGCCGCGCTTGACGTCCACGACGACCCGCATGCCCTCGCGATCGGACTCGTCGCGGATCGCGGAAATGCCTTCGAGGCGCTTCTCGTTCACAAGGTGCGCGATGAGCTCGATGAGCCGGGCCTTGTTCACCTGGAACGGGATCTCCGTGATGACGATCGCCTCGCGGTCGCCCTTCTTGCTCTTCTCGATCTCCGCCTTGCCCCGCACCTGGAGGATCCCGCGCCCCGTGCGGTACGCGTCCACGATCCCCTGCCGGCCGAGGATGATCCCTCCGGTCGGGAAGTCCGGGCCGGGAAGTACCCCGAGGAGCGCAGCGAGATCGGTGCTTGCGTCGTCGAGGAGCAGCACGGCCGCATCGCACGCCTCGGCGAGGTTGTGCGGCGGGATCTTCGTCGCCATGCCGACCGCGATCCCTTCGGAGCCGTTGACGAGGAGGTTCGGGAACGTCGTCGGCAGGACGGCGGGCTCCTGCAGCGAGCCGTCGTACGTCAGCGTCCAGTCGACGGTCTCCTTGTCGATGTCGTCGCCGATCAGCTCCTCGGCGAGTCGGGCGAGGCGGATCTCCGTGTACCGCATCGCGGCCGCGGCGTCGCCGTCGACGGAGCCGAAGTTGCCCTGCCCGTCGACGAGGGGCTCGCGCAGCGAGAACGGCTGCGCCATGCGGACGATCGTGTCGTAGATCGCCGAGTCGCCGTGCGGGTGGTACTTGCCCATGACGTCGCCGACGATGCGCGCGGACTTCTTGTACGGGCGGCCCGCGCGGTTCCCCTGCTCCCACATCCCGTAGAGGACGCGGCGGTGGACGGGCTTGAGGCCGTCGCGCACGTCGGGCAGCGCGCGCCCGACGATGACGGACATCGCGTAGTCGAGATAGCTCCGCCGGATCTCCTCCTCGATGGAGACGGGGATCTTCTCCGTCGGGTCGAACACGGGGGGCTTTTCGGGGGTGTCGCTCATCGCTGAAGACTGCTTTCGATGCGGATCGGGGAAATCGGGAAAGAGAAGATTTTCTTAGAAGGTGAATGGCCGGAGGCCCGCGGGTTGCGCGGCCTCGCCTCCGCGGCGCCGCCGCTTTCCCTCTCCCCTTTCAAAGAAAATCCGAAAACCAAAGTCTTTTCTTTTCGTCTCTCTCAAATGTCCAGGTTCGAGACGTTCAGGGCGTTTGCCTCGATGAATTCGCGGCGCGGCTCGACCGCGTCGCCCATGAGGATCGTGAAGATCTCGTCCGCCTCGACGGCGTCCTCGACGCGCACCTGCAGGAGGCGTCGCGACGCGGGGTTCATCGTCGTCTCCCAGAGCGTCTCCGGGTTCATCTCGCCGAGGCCCTTGTAGCGGTTGATCGTGAGGCCCTTCTCGGCGCTCTGGAGCACCGCGTCGACGGCCTCCGGGAGCGTCGCGAGCGCCTGCTCGGCTCCGGAGCCGTTCGCGAGGAGCCGGTACGGACCGTCGAGGAATCCGTCGATCTTCGCGGCGAGGTCCGCGACCTTCTTCATCTCGTACCCGCCGAGGAACGCGGCGTCGACGACGCCCGTCTTCGGAACGCCGTTGACGGACTGCGTCACGTGGATCGCGTGGCCGCCGTGCTCCTCGTCCACGCGGATCTCGAACGCCTCGACGACGGCGGCGAGCTCCTGGGCGGCGCGCTCGAGGCGCGCGCGGTCGGCGAGGGCGGCGGGCTCCGTGAGGTCTCCGTTCACGAGGGTCCTGAGGAGCGCCTCCGGGAAGCCGCGCATCGCGAGGCGCGCGACGAGAGAGCGCCACTCCTGCATCTCGGCGACGAGCGCCGTGAGCGCCGCACCGGACGCGGCCCGCTCGGTCGTCTCGGAGACGAGCGTGCGGTCCTCCCCGAGGCGCGCGAGCAGGAAGCGCGCCTTCTCCTTCTCGTCCTTCAGGAACGTCTCCTTCTTCCCTTCCACGACGCGGAAAAGAGGCGGCTGCGCGATGTAGAGGTAGCCGCGCTCGATCGCGGCGCGCATCTGGCGGAAGAAGAACGTGAGGAGGAGCGTGCGGATGTGGCTGCCGTCGACGTCGGCGTCCGTCATGAGGATGATCTTGTGGTAGCGGATCTTGTCCGGATCGAAGTCCTCGCCGATCCCGGCGCCGAGCGCGAGGATGAGCGACCGGATCTCCGCGAAGGCGAGCATCTTGTCGAAGCGCGCCTTCTCGACGTTCAGGATCTTGCCCTTGAGCGGGAGGATGGCCTGGGTGCGCCGGTCGCGCCCCTGCTTCGCCGAGCCGCCCGCCGAGTCGCCCTCGACGATGAAGATCTCCGAGAGCGCCGGATCGCCTTCCTGGCAGTCCGCGAGCTTGCCGGGGAGGCCGGCGCCGTCCAGCGCGCCCTTCCGGCGGACGAGCTCGCGCGCCTTGCGCGCCGCCTCGCGCGCCCGCGCCGCGTCGACGATCTTCTCGACGACCCGGCGGGCCACTTTCGGGTTCTCCTCGAAGAAGCTCGAGAGCCGCTCGTACGTGACGGTCTGGACCCAGGTCTTCGCCTCCTGTGAGACGAGCTTCTCCTTCGTCTGCGAGGAGAACTTCGGGTCGCGGATCTTGAGCGAGACGACCGCCGTGAGGCCCTCGCGGCAGTCGTCGCCGGAGAGCGTCGTGTCCTTCAGGTTCTTCGTGAGGCCGCTCGCCTCGGCGTAGCGCTGGATCGCGCGCGTGAGCGCCGCCTTGAGGCCCTCAAGGTGGGTCCCGCCGTCCTTGTTCGCGATCGTGTTCGTGAAGCAGAACATCTGCTCCGCGTAGCCCTCGTTCCACTGCAGGGCGACATCGAGGCGTTCGTGCTGTTTGGCGTCCAGCGCGGGATCCCCGGTCGGGTTCTTGACGTCCGCGAACGTGATGACGGCGTCGTGCAGCGGCGCCTTGTTCTTGTTGAGGTGCTCGACGAAGGACTTGATCCCGCCTTCGTACCGGAAGACGTGCTTCTTCTCGCCCTTCGGGTCGCGCTCGTCGACGGTCTCGATCGTGACGCCGGGGTTCAGGAACGCGAGCTCGCGCAGGCGCTGGCTGAGCGCGTCGAAGTTGTAGCCCGTGACGGAGAAGATCTCGGGGTCGGCCTTGAACGTGATCCTCGTGCCGGTCTTCGCGGTCTTCCCGACCTCGCGAATCGGCTCGACGGGAACGCCCCTGGCGTAGTGCTGCTGCCAGACCTTGCCCTCGCGCTTGACCTCGACGAGGAGCGCGCCCGCGAGCGCGTTCACGACGGAGAGGCCGACGCCGTGCAGGCCGCCCGAGACCTTGTACGCGTTGTCGTCGAACTTGCCGCCGGAGTGGAGGTCCGTCAGGATGATCTCGAGCGTCTCGCGATTGTGAACGGGGTGCGGTCCGACCGGGATGCCCCGGCCGTTGTCCTCGACCGTGACGGAGTCATCCGCGTGGACGACGACGCTGATCGTGTCGCAGTAACCCGCCTGGGCCTCGTCGATCGCGTTGTCGACGAGCTCGGTGACCATGTGGTGGAGGCCCGTGATGTCGTCGGTGTTTCCGATGTACATCCCCGGCCGCTTGCGCACGGCCTCGAGGCCCTTGAGGAGCTTGATCGACGCGGCCCCGTAGTCGCCGCCCGGATTCGGGTGGGCCGCCGACGGCCCGGCCGGCGTCCCGGGCGGGGCCACGGGCTCCCCCGCCACGCTCACCGCGCCCCTCCCCGGGCCACGCGCGTCGCCGACCGACCGGCACCGAGGATGCCCTCGCGGGCGAGGCGGCCCGCGGCCATCCGGTAGAGCGCGCCGGCGGGCAGCGGGAGCCCCCGCACCGCCTCGGGCCGTGCGGACGACAGGAAGATCTGCCCTTCTTCCGGGAGCGCCTCGGCAAACGCGCCGAGGACGCGCGGGTCCCACTCGGAGTCGAAGTCGTCGAACGCGAGAACCGGCGGGTTGCCGACGGCGTCGGCCATGAGCGTCATTTCGGCGAGCGTCCACGCGAGCAGAAACGTCCGGGTCTCTCCCGAGGACGCGCGGGACACGACGGGGACGCCCTCGGCGGTGAGGACGACGTCGTCCCGGTGCGGTCCCGCGAGGCAGCGCTGGGCCCGCCTCTCGTCGGCCTTCCTCTGCCTCAGGAGGTCCGCGAGCGCGGCGGCGAGCGTCGCCGCGTCGCCGTCGTCCGGGAGGTCGCTCACGAGATCGAGCGCGACGCCCCGGAACGGGGAGCCGAGGGCGGCGGCGGCGCGCGCGATCTCGCGCTCGAGGCGCGCACGCGTCGCGCGGCGTGTCACGGCGATCCGCCCGCCCGTCTCGGCGAGCGCCGCCTCGTAGACCGCCATCTCGTCCGCGTCGAAGCGCGGCGACAGCGCGAGGAGGCGCGTCTTGGAGGCGCGGGCCTTCTCGTACCGCGAGAGCGTCCGCGCGTGCTCCGGGTCCACGGCGAGCGCGGCGCGATCGAGCGCCCGGCGGCGCTCGGCGGGCGGGCCCGAGAGGCGTGCGAGGTCGTGCGCCGTCAGGAAGACGGCGGGCAGCGTCCGGGCCGCCGTCAGGCGCGTGACGCTCTTCGCGTCCCGGTAGTGCTCTCTTACGCCGGCCGCGAGGACGAGCCCGAGCGTCGTGTCGGTGCGGGCGTCGCCGCCCTCGCGCACGCGCGCGGACAGGACCGTCCGCGGGGCCAGGTGCGTCCGCGCCTCCGTGAGGTCACGGGTCCGGAACGACGCCCGCCCGGAGACCAGCGCGAACGCCTCGAGGAGGTTCGTCTTGCCCTGCCCATTGTCGCCCACGACGAGGTTGAGCCTCGGGTGGAACTCGAGCCGGGTGCTGGCGAGGTTCCGGAACGCGTCCGAAGTGAGGGACAGAATCTCCACGAAGCCTTTTACATCCGCATCGGCATGACGACGTAGAGGTAGCTCCGGATGCCGCCGAGAGGCTCGCCGGGCCGCCCCTGACACTGGGCCTGCTCGTCCTTCACGAAGAGGTGGACGTCCTTGGTCTCGGCGGCCTCGAGGAACTGCTCGAGGTAGCGCGCGTTGAGCCGGAGGGTGACTGGGGTCGCGTCGTAGGCGGCGGGGATCTCCTGCGAGCCGTCCCCGACTTCCTGACTTTCGGACGACACGACGACGGCGCCTTTGTCGAACGCGAGGCTCACGGCCTTCGTCCGGTCTCCCGAGAGAAGCGCGATGCGGCGCACGGCGCCGAGCAGCTCCTCTCGCGGAACGACGGCCTTCTTGTCGTTTTCCTTGCTGATGACCTTCTCGTAGTCCGGGAAGCGGCGTTCGTCGAGCTTCGAAAAGAGCTTCCGGTTCCCGACGACGAACCCGATGTGGTTCGTGCCGCGGACGATCGTCACGGTGGCGTCGTCCGCTGCGTCGAGCTTGCCGAGCTCGTCGAGGATCTTCTTCGAGACGAGAACGGGTTCGAAGCCCGCCTCGGCCTTCGAGCCGTCCACCTCGACGAGCGCGAGCCGGTGGCCGTCCGTCGCGACCATCTCGACGACGCCGTTCTTCGCCTTCAGGAGAGCGCCCTGCAGCTGAAGGCGCATCTCCTCGGTCGACACGGCGAAGCGCACTTTGTCGACCATGCGACGGAGCGCCCCGAACGGAAGCGTCAGGGAGGGACCTCCCGCCGGCTCGGGCCGCGTCGGGTAATCGCCCGCCGGCAGCCCGTTGAGGCGGATCCGGAGCTTCGGCTCCTTGCACTCGAGCGAGACGTGGTTGTTCTCGAGCACCTTCAGCTTCAGCTCGGCCTGCGCCGGCAACTCGCGCACGACGTCGTACAGCCGGCGGGCGGGAGCCGTGACGGCTCCCGTCGTCTTCTGGGACGTCGTCGGAATCTCGGACAGAAGGGTCGTGTCGAGATCCGTCGCCGTCAGGGTCAGGACGCCGTTTCGTGCCTCCAGCAGCACATTCGTGAGGATCTGATGCGTGGTTCTCTTCTCGACGACGCCCTGGATCAGGCTGAGTTCGCGAGCGAGAACCGAGGCCGGAATTGTCAACTCCACGACGACTCCTTAACGAATCTGAATCGTATCATCCAGAACCCCCCAAAAGAAGTAGAAGTCGTAGGCGAGAACAAAAAGTGCATATGCCCGTAAAGCACACCAACAACAGATGTTAGATGCTGAAACACCCTGTGCATCCCGAACGGTTTGATTGTGAATTTCTGGGCCAAGGAGAACCCGGTCCGGAGGTTATCCAAGCCGCGGGCCGGCAGGACGCAACGGCGTGGAAAGACCCGTGGAAAAGTCAGCGGTATTGCGCAATGAAGCCGGCCAGGAGCCGGTCGAATTCGGAGTCCTCCTCGCGCAGAGCGGCGATCTTGCGGATCGCGTGGAGGGCCGTCGTGTGATGCTTGTCCGAGAAGAGGCGGCCGATCTCGGGAAGCGACAGGTGAGTCGCTTCCTTGAGGACGTACATCGCGACCTGGCGCGGAAAGACGATCGGACCACGCTTGGTGCGGGCGCGCATCTCATTCGGCTTGAGGCCGTAGTGGGCGGCCACTCCCTTCAGGATCTCGGCGGGGGTCGTTGCGTGCTCCTCGGCCCGGAAGACGTCCTTGAGGGCCTCGCGCGCGAGGTCGAGGGACACGGGCTCCCCCTTGAGCGACGCGAAGGCGACGACCCGGTTGAAGTACCCCTCGAGCTCGCGGATCGAGGACTTGATCTTCGACGCGAGGAAGAACGCGACGTCGTCGTCGAGCACGACCTCGTGCGCGTCCGCCTTCTGCCGCAGGATCGCGACCTTTGTCTCGAAGTCCGGCAGCTGGATGTCCACGATGAGGCCGCCCTCGAACCGGCTCTTGAGGCGATCGGTGAGGCCCGGAATCTCGCGGGGCGGGACGTCCGACGAGAAGACGATCTGGTTGCCTTCGTCGTAGAGCGCGTTGAACGTGTGGAAGAGCTCGTTCTCGGACGCCTCCTTTCCGACGACGAACTGCACGTCGTCGAGAAGCAGGAGGTCCGCGGCACGGAAGCGCTGCCGCACAGACTCCATCTTGTTGAACCTCAAGCCGAGGACGACCTCGTTCACGAAGTTCTCCGACGTGAGGTAGATGACCTTCTCGCCGGGCTGGCGCGACAGGCGCCGGTGCCCGATCGCCTGCATGAGGTGCGTCTTGCCGAGGCCGGTGCCCCCGCAGATGAGCAGGGGGTTGTACTGGCGCGACGTCTGGTCGGCCACGCGCAGCGCCGCGGCGTGCGCGAGGCGGTTCGAGGAGCCCGTCACGAAATTCTCGAACGTGTGCGCGGGGTTCAGGCCCCCCGAACGGCGCCGCGGCTCGGCGGGGACCTTCTGCGGGTCGACCGCGGAGCGGAACTCGCCATCGGCGCCGAAGCGGATCTCGCGGTTGCCGACGCCCGCGAGGCGGGCCGCCTCGGCGATCTGCGGCGCATAGGCCTCCGGAATGTAGTCGACGAAGAGGGGGGTCCTGACCTGCACGAAGATGGCCTCGGACGTCTCGGACTTCTGGCGCGAGTCGCGAAACCAGGAATCGAATTCCCGCTCGTCGACGCGGTTCTTCAGGTGCTCGAGAATTTTGGCCCAGGAAGTCGCTTTTTCCACAGAAAATCCACCGCTGTGCAAATCGGGCTGCCGCCGGGAGCGCGAGCCTACCACCCGCCCGGCGGAGGCAGAAAACCACGCGGGTTGACAGGCGAGCCCTCGTCCCACGAGAATCCCCCTCCCCGCCGGAGGACCCGCCGATCATGGCCAAGACGAAGCGCACGTTCCAGCCCAACAACCGCCACCGGAAGAGGACGCACGGCTTCCTCGTCCGGATGAGAACGAAGACGGGCCGCGCTGTCCTCGCGCGCCGCCGGGCCAAGGGCCGCAAGCGCCTCTCCGCCTGAGCGGAGGCGCGGCCCGGGCCGCCGCCCGGCGCCCCCGGCGGTAGAGCCGGTCCATGCATCAGAGCTCCCCGACCGTGCCGCGCCCCAAGCCGGGAGAGACCTTTTCGCGGCGCCGGCGGATCGGCGCGCGCCGCGACTTCACGGCGACCTACGCCGACGGGCGCCGGCACGCCGGCCGCCTCGTCGTCGTATTCGCGCGCCCGCGAGATGGCGAGGGCCGGCTCGGCGTCACGGCGACGCGAAAGACCGGAAACGCGGTTGCGCGCAACCGGGCACGCCGCCGGGTGCGCGAGATCTACCGGCGCTGGCGCGCACGGGCCCCGCTCGCGACCGGGCTCGACGTCGTCGTGAACGTCACGGCCCGGACCGCGGGAGCCGCATACGCCGCGCTCGAGGTCGAGCTTTCGTCCCTGCTCGACCGCGCCGCCGCGGCCGCGTTCCCGGAGCGCGCGTGAGCGCGGCGCTGAACGCCGGCCCGGCCGGCCGGTCGCCCGTCGCGCGCGGCGCGGCCGCGATCCTCGCCTTCTACAAGAAGTTCGTGTCCCCGCTCCTGCCCCCGGCCTGCCGGTTCACGCCGACGTGCTCGGAGTACGCGCGCGAGGCCGTCCTCCGGCACGGGCTCCCGCACGGCCTTGCGCTCGCGGCGAGGCGGCTCCTGCGCTGCCACCCGTTCCACGCGGGTGGACACGATCCCGTACCCTGAGAAGATCGGAGACCTCTTGGAGACAAAGCGCCTCGTCCTCGCCTTCGCCCTCTCGGCAGCCGTTCTGATCGGCTGGTACGTGCTCTTCCCGCCGCCGGCGCCGACGCCCTCGAAGCCCGCCGCAAGCGCCGCCGTCCCGAAGACGGCCGCGACGGGGCTTCCGGCGACGGCCTCCCCCGCCGCGCCGGGCTCGTCCGCTCCGGCGCCCGCCGCTTCCGCACCGCCGGCGCCGGTCCCCGTGGCGCCGATCGCGGCGTCCGCGCCCGAGACGGTCGAGGTTCGGGAGCCGCTCTTCACGGCGCGGCTGTCGAACGAGGGCGGCGTCCTGACTTCCTTCGTCCTCCTGCAGCACCGCGACGGCGCAGGCAAGCCTCTCGACCTCGTTCGCCAGGGTGCCCCGTATCCGGGCCACACACTCGCGCTCGACTCGGCCGACCCGTTCCTCGCGCGCGCCGCCCGCGCCCTCTGGGTCGCCTCGAAGGAGGAGAACGGAAACGAGAAGACGGTCCGCTTCCGGTACAGGGAAGCGGACGGAAGCGGCCTGACCCGCACGTACGTCTTCCGCGACGCGTACGTCGTCGCCGTGAGGGTCGAACGGGACGGCCCCCCGGGGCCCGTCGGGCTCGTCCTCGGCCCGAGCATCGGAAACCCCTCGGGGGAGGAACTGCACAGCCGGTACGCGAAACCGGGGGCGACGATCACGGTCGCGCCCGGCGGCTCGGTGACGCGTCGCGCCAAGGACGGACTGAAGGAGCCGATGGCCGGCCTCACGGGCCTCGTCGCCGCCGGACTCGAGGACAACTACTTCCTCACCGCGTTCCTTCCCGGGGCGCAGGGCTCGGTCTCCCTGCGTCCGGTCGCCCTCGGCGCCGCCCCCGCGCCGTCCGCCCCGCCCGCCGCGGGCACGACCCCGGCGGCGGGCGCCGCGCCCGCGGCGGACGGCGAGAGCGAAGTCGTCCTCTCGGGGGCGGGGAGCCTCCAGTCGGACGTCTTCCTCGGCCCGAAGGCGATCGACATCCTTGAGAAGACGCGGCCGGGGCTCGACCGCGTGATCGACTACGGCTGGTTCGCGGTCCTCGTCAAGCCGCTCCTGTGGGGGCTGCGCGAGATCCACCGGTTCGTCGGGAACTGGGGCGTCGCGATCCTCCTCATCACCGTCGTCATCAAGGTCCTGCTCTACCCCCTCACGCACAAGCAGCTCGTCTCGATGAAGAAGATGGGGGCGCTCCAGCCGAAGGTGGAGGCGATCCGCACGAAGTGGTCCTCGCGCATCAAGCAGGACCCGCAGGCGCGGGCGAAGATGAACGAGGAGATGATGGGCCTGTACAAGCAGGAGGGGGTGAACCCCGCGGGCGGCTGTCTCCCGCTCCTCCTGCAGATGCCGATCCTCATCGCGTTCTACAACCTCCTCGCGCACTCGATCGAGCTGCGCCACGCGCCCTTCATGCTCTGGATCACAGACCTCTCCGCGAAGGACCCGTACTACGTGACGCCGATCCTCATGACGGCGACGATGTGGATCCAGCAGCAGATGACGCCGACGACGGGCGACCCGGCGATGAAGCGCGTCCAGAACATCATGCCGCTCGTGATGGGCTTCCTCTTCAAGGACGTGCCGTCCGGCCTCGTCCTGTACTGGCTCATGCAGAACATCCTGACGATCGCGCAGCAGATGCTCCTGAACCGCTTCACGGACCTCGGGCCGGCCTCGATGAAGCCGAAGGCGTCCTGAGGCGGGATTCGGGAGGATGTCGCCACTCTCGGGCGACCGCGAGCGCCGGAGCGACGTCATCGTCGCCCCCGCGACGCCGCCGGGGGTCTCGGCCCTCGCGGTCGTTCGGCTGACGGGTCCCGCCGGAAGGGCACGCGCGGTCGCGCGCCGCCTCGCACCGGACCTCCCCGCCTCCCCTCCGGCGCGCCAGGCGCTCCTCCTGAGGCTCGTCGACGCGGGGGGCGGTGCGCTCGACCGCGGCGTCGTCCTCTCCTGGGAGGCCCCGCTCTCGCCGACGGGAGAGGAGGTCGTGGAATTCATCTGCCACGGTTCGCCGGGCGTCGTCGCGGCCCTCGTCGAGGCCGCGCGCGAGGCGGGGGCGCGGCCGGCGGAGCGCGGCGAGTTCACGCGGCGCGCTCTCGCCAACGGGAAGCTGGACCTCGCCGAGGCGGAGGGCCTCGCGGCGCTCGCGCGCGCGGAGAGCCGCGGTGCCGCGCGGCGGGCGCTCGGCCTCGTGGAGGGGGCGCTTTCGGCGCGTGTCCTCGCGGCACGCGAGCGGACGCTCGACACGCTCGCGGCGCTCGAGGCGGCGCTGGACTTCGCGGAGGATGTGCCCGACGAGGAGGCGAGGAGCGCCGCCGTGACGCTCGCCGCGGTCGCGGCCGAGCTCGCGGTGCTCGCCCGGTCGGCGCGCGGCGCCGGCGAACGGCGGCCGGTGGTCGCCATCCTCGGCCGGCCGAACGCGGGGAAGTCGACGCTGTTCAACGCGCTCGTCGGGCGAGACCGCGCCATCGTGACCGCGACGCCCGGAACGACGCGCGACGCGATCTCGGAAGTCGTGGAGATCGCGGGGGAGAGCGTGACGCTCCTCGACACGGCCGGTCTGCGCGAGTCGACCGACGAGGTCGAGAGGATCGGCGTCGACGTCGCGACGCGGGCCGGGGAGAACGCGGACCTCGTCCTCTATGCGGTGGATGCGCTTTGCGGGATGTCCGAAGAGGACCGGGATTTTCTTAGGGGAAGAGGGGAGGCGATGCTCGTCGTGAGGACGAAGGCGGACCTCGTGGCGCCGCAGCCCGAAGCGGATCCCCTCGGGGCGCCGCCGGCCCCCCCCGCGGCGACGTCGTCCCCTCTTCCCTTCGAAGAAACGTCCTCTTCGAACGACGCCCGACGGGCAGTCCTCGGAGTGTCCGCGAAAACCGGGTTTGGTCTCGACGCGCTGCGCGCGGCGATCGCGGCGCGCCTCGGCCTCGTCGAAGCGGAAGGGGAGCTCCTCGTCCTCGGCCGGCACAAGGAGTCTCTCGAGACGGCCGCGCGGCTGCTCGCGGAGGCCGCCGACCTGACCGGCGCGGGCGGGGAGGCGTTCGCCCTCGAGCTCGTGGCGGCCCGGGCGCGCGAGGCGCTCGTCGCGCTTTCGGTGATCACGGGGGAGACGGCGACGGAGGATCTCCTCGACCGGATCTTCGCGACGTTCTGCGTCGGCAAGTAGCCGGCGGCCCGGTAAAGTGTCGGCCGTGAGCGAGTGCGCGTGAGCGGGGGCTGGGACGTCGTCGTCGTCGGCGGGGGGCACGCGGGCGCGGAGGCCGCGCTCGCGGCCGCGCGCCTCGGCGCCGAGACGCTTCTCGTGACGGGAGACCCGGCGACGATCGGACGCATGAGCTGCAACCCCGCGGTCGGCGGGCTCGCGAAGGGTCAGGTCGTGCGCGAGATCGACGCGCTCGGCGGCGCAATGGGCCTCGTCGCGGACCGCACCGCGATCCAGTTCAAGGTGCTGAACGCTTCGCGCGGCCCGGCCGTGCGCGGGCCGCGCTGCCAGTCGGACAAGGCGCTCTACGCGGCGGAGCTGCGCCGCGTCGTGGAGTCGGCCCCCCGCGTGAGCGTGGCCGCGGGAACGGCCGCGGGCTTCGCCGTCGAGAGGGGCCGGCTCGCCGGCATCGTCCTCGAGGACGGGTCGCACATCGCGTGCCGGGCGGCCGTCGTGACGACGGGGACGTTCCTCTCGGGGCTCGTCCACGTGGGGGAGACCCGACGCGCCGCGGGGCGCTGGGACGAGGCGCCGGCGCGGACCCTCTCGCAGGCGCTCGCCGCGCTCGGTCTCCGCCTCGGACGCATGAAGACGGGCACGCCGCCGCGCGTCGCCGCCGGGAGCGTCGACGTCGCGCGGATGGTGCGTGCGGCCGGTGACGCGCGGCCCGTGCCGTTCTCGTTCCGCTCGCGCAGCGAGAGGTTCCCGCGCCAGAAGCAGATCGACTGCTGGCTCACGCACACGGGCGAGGCCGTCCACGAGCTCATCCGCGAGAGCCTGCCGCTCTCGCCGCTCTATTCCGGGCGGATCACGGGCCGCGGGCCGCGCTACTGCCCCTCGATCGAGGACAAGATCGTCCGCTTCCCGGACAGGGAGCGACACCAGATCTTCGTCGAGCCCGAGGGTCTCTCGACGGACTGGCTCTATTTGAACGGTCTCTCGATGTCGCTGCCGCCCGGGACTCAAGAACAAATCGTTCGATTGATTAATGGCCTCGAGCGGGCCGAGATCCTCCGCCCGGCGTACGCCGTGGAGTACGATGTCGTGTTCCCGGATCAGCTGGACGTGTCCCTCGAGACGCGCGCGTTGCCGGGGCTCTTCCTCGCGGGCCAGATCAACGGGACCTCGGGCTACGAGGAGGCGGCGGGCCAGGGTCTCGTCGCCGGGGCGAACGCCGCGCGCGCCGCGCGGGACCTCGGCGAACCGCTCATCCTGGGCCGGGACGAGGCGTACGTCGGCGTCATGCTGGACGATCTCGTGACGCTCGGGCTCGACGAGCCGTACCGCCTCCTCACCTCGCGGGCGGAGCACCGGCTCCTCCTCGGTGCCGACAGCGCATACGCACGTCTGACGGAGAAGGCCGTCGCGTTCGGCCTCGTCGCCGAGGCGGAAGCCGAGCCGATCCTCGAGGCCGAGGCACGGCACCGGCGCGTGACGGCGTCGCTGGGGACGACGCGCGTGACCCCCTCTTTTGCGACGCGGGCCCGCCTCGCGCGAGAGGACGTCGATCTCGGAGAGGAGACGACGCTCGCGGGCCTCGTGAGGCGGCCCGAGGTGAACGCCGCGGCCCTGCGGGCGTTTCTCGCGGAGACGCTCGGCGAAGACACGCGCCGGGACCTCGCGCTCCTCGACGACGAGGCGCTGGAGCGCGCGGCATCGGAGATCCGTTACGCCGGGTTCCTCGAACGCGAGCGCCAGACGATCGCACGCCTGAGGCGCTCGGCGGGACGGAGGATCCCGAGGGACTTCGTCTACCGCGGCGTGCCGGGGCTCTCGCTCGAGGCCGTCGAGAAACTCGAGCGCCACCGGCCCGGCACGCTCGGCCAGGCCTCGCGCATTCCCGGCGTGACGCCCGCGGCCGCGGCGCTCCTCCTCGCGCGCCTGCTCGCGCGCGAGCGGAGCGCGGCCGCATGAAACGCGCTGAGCTCGAAGCGGCCGTGGTCCGGGTCCTCGCCGCGCTCCCGCCCTCCGTCCGCGAGGCCGCTGGGGCGGCGCGGGAGGATCTCGTCGCGTTTCTCGCGCTCGTCGTCGAGCGGAACCGCGAAATGAACCTCGTCTCGGCGCGCTCGGCCGAGCCGGCCGCGCTCGCCGGACATCTCGCGGACTCGTTGGCCGGGCTGGCGTTTCTCCCGCCGCGGGGGAAGCCGGCGCCGCGGCGGCTCCTCGACGTGGGTTCCGGCGGAGGATTCCCGGCCGTCCCGCTCCTTCTCGTACGCCGGGACCTCGAGGGCACGCTCGTCGATTCCGTCCGCAAGAAGAGCGACTTTCTCTCCACGGCGGTCGAGCGCCTCGCGTTGACCGCGCGCAGCGTGAACGCTAGATTCCTCGACTCCTTTCCCATGTCGACGACCGGGCCCTTCGACGTGCTGACGACCCGCGCCGTCGGCGCGGCGGGGAAGCTCGTGCGCGCGGCGCGGCCGCTCCTCGCGCCGGGAGCGCGCGCCCTCCTCTGGACGACCGAGCCGCTCGTGCCGGCCGCGATCCGCGACGCCGGCGCCCGCGTCGCCGCGTTCGAGCGCGACCCTGGCAGCGAGCGCCGGGGCCTTCTCGTGCTGGAACGTTTCACGTGAAACACCGGGTTCTCGCCGTCGCGAACCAGAAGGGCGGCGTCGGAAAGACCACGACCGCCGTCAGCGTTGCCGCGGCGCTCGCCGCGCTCGAGCGGCCCGTCCTCCTCGTCGATCTCGACCCGCAGGGAAACGCGACGGGCGGATTCGGCGTGGACAAGTCCGCGCTGTCCCGCACGACGTACGACTGGCTGCTCGGCGAGGCCTCGTTCGAGGAGGTCGCGCGGCCGACGGACCTCGCCTGCCTGACGCTCCTCCCCGCGAACCGGGACCTCGTGGGCGCGGAGGTCGAGCTCGTCGGGGCCGAACGGCGTGAGTTCCGGCTCAAGGAGAGGCTCGACGTGGTCAAGGGCCGCTTCGAGTTCATCCTCGTCGACTGTCCGCCGTCCCTCGGCCTTCTCACGCTCAATGCGCTCGCGGCGGCGGACGGGCTCCTGCTCCCGATCCAGTGCGAGTACTACGCGCTCGAAGGCGTGTCCGAGCTTCTCGCGACGATCGAGCGCGTGAAGGAGAGCCTGAACCCCGGTCTCGAGCTCGCGGGCGTGGTTCCCACGATGTGGGACGAGAGGACGAACCTCTCGCGTCAGGTCCTCGAGGAGATCCGCAAGCACTTCGGCGACCTGGTCTTTCGGGTGCCCGTCCCGCGCAGCGTCCGCCTCGCGGAGGCGCCGTCCTACGGGAAGCCGATCCTCCTTTACGATGCACGCTCGCGAGGAGCCGAAGCGTACCTGGCGATCGCACGGGAGCTGCTCCGGCGCCACCTGCGCTGACACGCCGCGGGTGTCTCCGGGGGGTGGCTGTTACGATTCCGCCGATGCCCCGGAAACCCGCCCTCGGCCGCGGCCTGTCGGCCTTGATCCCCACCGCGAGACCCGGCCGCGAGGCCGGCTCACCACGTTCTCTGCCGCTTGCGCTCCTCGATGCGAACCGCCGCCAGCCGCGCCGGCACTTCGACGACGACGGAATCGCCGAACTCGCGCGGTCGATCGGGAAGACGGGGATCCTGCAGCCGGTGCTCGTGACCCGCGAGGGCGAGCGCTACCGGATCCTGGCGGGGGAGCGTCGCGTCCGCGCCGCGCGACAGGCTGGCCTCGTCGAGGTGCCCGTGTTCGTCCGGGAGGGCGTCGCGGATCGCGACCACCTCCTCCTCGCGCTCGTCGAGAACGTCCAGCGCCGGGACCTCACGGTTCTCGAGGAGGCCGAGGCCTATCGGCACCTGCGCGAGGATTTCGGCCTCACGCAGGAGGAGGTCGCGGAGCGGGTCGGCAAGGACCGGGCGACGGTGGCGAACGCGCTGCGCCTCCTGAAGCTCGCCGTGCCCGTCCGGGAGGCCCTCGAAAGCGGGGAGCTCACGGCCGGCCACGCGCGCGCACTCCTCGCGCTCTCGTCGGCGGCGGACCAGGAAGCGCTCGCGAGGGAGGTCGTCCGGCGCGGCCTGAGCGTGCGCGCCGTCGAGGCGCGCGTCGCCGCGCTCGCGAAGGGCTCTCAAGGACGGAAGAAGAAGGCGCGCGCGGTGGACGCCGACACGCGGGACGCCGAGGCGCGGCTCGCGCGCGCGCTCGGGACGAAAGTCGAGATCCGGAGGAAGAAGCGGGGCGGCGAGGTGCGCATCGCGTTCTACTCCGAGGAAGAGCTCATCGGCCTTTTCGAGAGGCTGTCGGGCGGGGACGGAACGTGAGCGCAAAGAAGTCTGGCGGCACACTTAACGGCTTCCTCGACCGGGGCGCTCGCCTCGAGGGCACGCTCACGTTCGAGGACGTCTTCCGCATCGACGGCGCGTTCAAGGGCACGATCGTCTCGGACTCCGAGCTCGTGATCGGAGACGGCGGTCTCGTCGAGGGAGAGATCCGCGTCGGACGCCTCGCCGTGTCCGGCACCGTCCGCGGCGTCATTCATGCGACGGAACGCGTCGAGGTGCACGCGGGCGGGCGGCTCTTCGCCGAGATCCACGCGCCGGCCCTCATCGTCGAGGAGGGTGCCGTGATCCAGGGGGCCGTGGAGGCGGGCGCGGCGCGGCCCACGCCCGGCGACGGAGCCGGAACCGCCTAGCGGGGCACCCGGGAAAGCTCGTCGTCCCCGAGGGCCGAGAACGCCGTGCCCGTCAGCGCATGGGCGACCGTCGTCTCCGCTCCCGCCGGCAACCCTGCCCGGGCCGCAACTTCCCGGAGCGACTGGTCCACCGCTCCGAGGCGCTCCGCTTCGATCGCGGTCTCGAGGACGCGCGCGGGAACCGCCCCCGGGAGGTTCAGCTCGCACGCGGGAAGGAGGATCGCGTCGGTCGATCGCAGGGCGAGGCCGTGCGTGCGGCAGGTCGTCGGTCGCGCGGCGTAAACGGAGCAACGTCCAGCCTGCAGGTCGAGAGCCGGGCACGGCGTCGCGCCCACGGAGGCCAGCCAGTCGGACTCGGCGACGTCTCCGCGCTCGGGATCGAGGATGCCCGCTGCGGCGTCGCCCGGGAACGTCGAGGCGCTCCTCTTCACGGCGCTTTCGGCGCGGGAGAGGACTCCACCCCGGGTCGTCTCGGGCAACGCGGCAACGGCCGCGCGAAGAACGATTGCCTCGGGGAGGCCGATCGCGAAGAGTCCGATGCAGCATCCGAAGCATCCCGCACGGCAGGCGAGCTCTCCCGGCCGGAGCGAGGCCGATTTCTCGGTCCAGAGGCGATCGGCCCGGCGCAGCGACTTTATTAATCTTACGTTTGTTTTATTTCTCGTGACCATCGCTCCGGCCGACGATCATCTCAGGAGGGTCGGTCCGCGGGAAGCCCGCGTGCCTCCGGTTCCGTGGTTTGACCGGGTGCCTGCGCTGTGAGATAACGCGCCGGCCAGCGTGCGTTTCCGGGCCGTCGACCCCGCCTCGTCGAGGCCGTTCCTCGAGGTCCAGACCCGCGCGGGCGATGGCGACGCTCGACGGACGAAGATGCAGTTACCCGATCTCTCCCTGCTGCTCGTGATGGCCCTCTTCTGGGCCACGTTCGTTGCGCTGCGCGCGTGGGTTTTCAAGCCGCTCGGGGCGGTTCTGGACGAGCGCGCGCGCACGGCGTCGACCGCGACGGAGTCGCTCGCGAAGGCCCTGGAGAACGAGAAGGAGACGCTCGCCTCCATCGACCGCCGCCTCACGGAGACGCGGCGCGAGGCCCTCGCCGCCCGGCAGGCGTCACGGAACGCCGCGAACGCGAAGCGGCAGGCGCTTCTCGACGAGGCGCGCGACAAGGCGCGCCTCGTCGCGACCGCCGCGCAGGAGAAACTCGACGCGGAGGTCGCGGCGGCGCGCACGGAACTCGCGCGGAACATCCGGGCGACCGCCGGGGAGATCGCCTCCCTCGCGCTCGGCCGGAGGGTCGCGTGACGCGCGTGGCGTTGCTCTTCTCTCTGGCCGAGGAAGGGCACCAGGCCTCGGGAATCCTCGGCATCCCGACGCCCGTCTGGCAGGCCGCGAACCTCGCGGCCTTCCTCGCGCTGCTGTGGTATTTCCTCAAGAAGCCCGTCGCCGAATTCTTCGGCAACCGCCGGACCGAGATCGCCAAGACTCTCGTGAAAGCCGAGGAAGATCGCCGCCGGGCCGAAACGCTCTCGGCCGAGCTCGGCAAGCGTCTCGCCGAGATCGAAAACGAGCTCGCGAATCTCAGGGACTCGGCGCGCCGCGACGCCGAGGCCGAACATGCCGCTCTTCTCAAGCAGACGGAGGTGGACGCGGCGCGATTCCTCGCGCGCGCGTCGAGCGACGTCGACAACCGCGTGCGCGCCGCGAAGGCAGAGCTCACGGCGTATGCGGGCGACCTCGCGGTCGACGTCGCCCGCGAGATCCTCGCGAAGAGCGTCACGCCCGAGGACGAGAGGCGCCTCGTCGCCGAGGGTGTCGCCGAGCTTTCCACGCGGACGAAGGCCTGAGGGCGCCGACGTGGCCGAGCGCTTCACCCGCCCCTACGTCGACGCCTTTTTCGCCGTCGCCGGGACCGCGGAGAGCGTCGACGCGGAGCTCCCGTCGCTCGCCGCCGTCGCCGCCGCGATCGGCTCGAACCCGGATCTCGCGAAGGTCCTCGCGAACCCCGGCATCGAAAGACCGCGCCGCAAGGCGCTCCTCGACGCCGTGGCGCAGAGGGTCGGCGTGAGGACGCTGGGCGGCCGGCTCCTCGACGTCCTCCTCCAGAACCGCCGCGTGCACCGGCTCCCGGCGTTCCTCGAGGCGATCCGGGAACGGCTCGACCGCGAGCGCCACGTCCGCGAAGCGCGCGTCACGAGCGCGCGGCCCCTCGACGCCACCGTTTTCGACGCGCTTCGCCGGATGGTCGAGACACGGACCGGCAGCACCGTGCGCCTCGTCCCGGCCGTCGACCCCGCGCTCCTCGGCGGTTTCGTCGTTTCGGTGGACAGCGCGCGTCTCGACGCGTCGCTCGCCCGCCGGCTCGAGAAAGCGCGCGCCGCGCTGCACGCACTCTCCCCGGCGTCCTGACCGGAGAAGGAAGCTTATGGCCGACATCAGCGCCCAGGAAATCACGCAGCTCATCAAGGCCCAGCTCGCAGGCGTCACGCAGGGCGTGGACGTCGACGAGGTCGGCACCGTCATCTCGGTCGGCGATGGCATCGCGCTCGTCTACGGGCTCGACAAGGTGATGGCCGGCGAGCTCGTCGCGTTCCCGAACGACGTCTTCGGCCTCGCGCTTAACCTCGAGGAATCGCACGTCGGCTGCGTGCTCATGGGCGAGACGAGCCTCGTGAAGGAAGGCGACACCGTCAAGCGAACGAAGCGGATCGTGTCGGTGCCCGTCGGCGATGCCCTCGTCGGCCGCGTCGTGAACCCGCTCGGCGTCCCGCTGGACGGCAAGGGCCCGATCGACGCGAAGGAGTTCTACCCCGTCGAGCGCCTCGCACCGGGCGTCGTCGACCGCATGCCCGTCAAGGAGCCGATGCAGACCGGCATCAAGGCGATCGACGCGATGATCCCGATCGGCCGCGGGCAGCGCGAGCTCATCATCGGAGACCGGCAGACCGGCAAGACGGCGATCGCCCTCGACGCGATCATCAACCAGAAGGGCAAGGACGTCATCTGCGTCTACGTCGCGATCGGCCAGAAGAACTCGACGGTGGCGCAGGTCGTCCAGACCCTCGAGACCTACGGCGCGATGGAGCACACGATCATCGTCGCGGCGTCCGCGTCCGACCCCGCGCCGCTCCAGTACATCGCCGCGTACGCCGGCTGCGCGATGGGCGAGTACTTCATGTACGGCGGCCGCCACGCGCTCGTCATCTACGACGACCTCTCCAAGCAGGCCGCGTCCTACCGGGAGATCTCGCTTCTCCTGCGCCGGCCGCCCGGCCGCGAGGCGTATCCCGGCGACGTCTTCTACCTCCACAGCCGGCTGCTCGAGAGGGCCGCGAAGCTGAACAAGGAAAAGGGCGGCGGGTCGCTCACGGCGCTGCCGATCATCGAGACACAGGCGGGCGACGTCTCGGCCTACATCCCGACGAACGTCATCTCGATCACGGACGGCCAGATCTTCCTCGAGTCCGACCTCTTCTTCTCGGGGCAGCGTCCCGCCGTCAACGTCGGCATCTCCGTGTCGCGCGTCGGCGGGTCCGCGCAGATCCGCGTCATGCGCGCGATCTCCGGCACGCTCCGCCTCGACCTCGCGCAGTTCCGCGAGCTCGCGGCGTTTGCGCAGTTCGGCTCCGACCTCGACAAGACGACGCAGGCGCAGCTGAACCGAGGGCGCCGCCTCGTCGAGATCCTCAAGCAGAACCAGTTCGTCCCGATGGACGTCGCGCTGCAGGTCTCGTCGGTCTTCGCCGGGACGAAGGGCTTCCTCGACGACCTCCTCGTCGAGGCCGTGCTGCCGTTCGAGGCCGCGCTCCACGAGTACCTGAGGGACCAGAAAAAGCCGCTCCTCGACGAGATCCGCACGGCGGGGAAGCTCACGCCCGAGATCGAGAAGGCCCTCGCCGCCGCGGTCGCCGAGGCGAAGAAGGTGTTCCTCGCGGCCCGTCCCGAAGCGAAGGTCGCGTAGGAGGCGCCCGGCGCTCCCATGGCGAACCTGATCGACATCCGGCGCCGGATCCGCAGCGTGAAGAACACGCAGCAGATCACGAAGGCGATGAAGATGGTCGCCGCGTCGAAGCTGCGCCGCGCGCAGGAGCGCGTCCTCGCCGCCCGCCCGTACGCGACGACGCTGGAGGCGACGCTCGCGTCCGTGGCGGCGCGCGTCCCGGCCCGCGACGACGGCACGCCGGCGCACCCGCTCCTCGTGGGGCGCGAGGAGAAGAACGTCGTCGTCGTCGCCGTGAGTGGCGACAAGGGCCTCGCGGGCGGCTTCAACACGAACGTGAACCGCGCCGTCGGCGCCGTCTTGCGCGAGCAGCGGGAGAAGGGCGTCTCCGTGCGCCTCGTCGCGCTCGGCAAGAAGTCGAACGACTTCTGGAAGCGTCGCTCCGTCGAGATCCTGGACGCGCGGCCCGGCCTTTTCTCGAGGCTGAGCCTCGCGGTCGCGAGCGAGATCGCGCGCGACCTCGGCGCGCGCTACGTTGCCGGCGAGATCGACGCCGTCATCGTCGTCTACAACGAGTTCCGGAGCGTCATCTCGCAGGTCGTCCGGACCAAACAGCTCCTGCCCGTCCGGCTCGAAGGGGCCCGCGGCGAAGGGGAGGGCGGAGACGGCACGGACTATCTCTACGAGCCCGCGCCCGACGTCATCCTGGGCACGCTCGTCCCGCGCTTTCTCGAGTTCCAGGTGTACCGCGTCCTCCTCGAGTCGAACGCCGCGTTCTTCGCGGCGCAGATGACGGCGATGGACAGCGCGTCCAAGAACGCGGGCGAGATCATCGACGGCCTGACCCTCACGTACAACCGCGCGCGCCAGGCGCGCATCACGAAAGAGCTCATCGAGATCGTCTCGGGAGCGGCGGCACTGGAGTAGTCACCCATGAGCAACACAGGCACCGTCGTCCAGGTCATCGGGCCCGTCGTGGACGTGGAGTTCCCGGCCGGGAAGCTCCCGACCATCCTCAACGCCGTCCGCATCGTGGACGAGGAGCATTTGTCGACCGTCCCGATCGACATCGTGACCGAGGTCGCGCAGCACCTCGGCGAGAACCGCGTCCGCTGCATCTCGATGAAGCCGGCGGACGGCCTCGTCCGGGGCATGAAGGCGATCGACACAGGCGCGCCGATCACGATCCCGGTCGGCCCTGAGACGCTCGGCCGCGTCCTGAACGTCATCGGCGAGCCCGTCGACGAGATGGGCCCCGTCACGACGACAGAGCACTGGCCCATCCACCGCGAGGCGCCGAGCTACGAGGACCAGTCGACGTCCGTCGAGATGTTCGAGACGGGCATCAAGGTCATCGACCTCCTCGAGCCCTACACGCGCGGCGGCAAGACGGGCCTGTTCGGGGGCGCGGGCGTCGGCAAGACCGTCCTCATCATGGAGCTCATCAACAACGTCGCGAAGGCGGCCGGCGGCTACTCGGTCTTCGCGGGCGTCGGAGAGCGGACGCGCGAGGGCAACGACCTCTGGCTCGAGTTCACGGAGTCCGGCATCATCGACCCGAAGGACTGGAGGAAGTCCAAGGCCGCGCTCATCTACGGCCAGATGACGGAGCCTCCCGGCGCGCGCCTGCGCGTCGGCCTCACGGGGCTCACGTCCGCCGAGTACTTCCGCGACAAGGAAGGCAAGGACGTCCTGCTTTTCATCGACAACATCTTCCGCTTCACGCAGGCCGGCTCCGAGGTCTCCGCGCTTCTCGGGCGCATGCCCTCGGCCGTCGGCTACCAGCCGAACCTCGCGACGGAGATGGGCGAGCTCCAGGAGCGCATCACGTCCACGAAGCGCGGCTCGATCACCTCGGTCCAGGCCATCTACGTCCCCGCCGACGACCTCACGGACCCGGCGCCCGCGACGGCGTTCGCGCACCTCGACGCGACGACCGTCCTCTCGCGCCAGATCGCCGAGATCGGGATCTATCCGTCCGTCGACCCGCTCGCGTCCACGTCCAAGATCCTCTCGCCGCTCACCGTCGGAGAGGAGCACTACAAGGTCGCACGCGCCGTCCAGCAGGTCCTCCAGAAGTACAAGGATCTCCAGGACATCATCGCGATCCTCGGCATCGACGAGCTCTCCGAGGACGACAAGGTCATCGTCGCGCGCGCCCGCAAGATCCAGCGCTTCCTCTCGCAGCCCTTCCACGTCGCCGAGCAGTTCACGGGCCTTCCCGGCCGCTACGTGAAGGTCGCCGACACGATCCGCTCCTTCAAGGAGATCGTCGAGGGCAAGCACGACGAGCTGCCCGAGCAGGCGTTCTTCAACGTCGGCGCGATCGAGGAGGCGCAGGAGAAGGCCGAAAAGCTCAAGGGAGCGGCCTGACGCCGTGGACGGGCGCCTGACCCTCACCGTCGTGACGCCGGAGCGGGCCGTGCTCCAGGGAATCGCCTGCGACGAGGTCACGATCCCGGGCCTGAGGGGCGAGCTCGGGATCCTGCCCGCGCACACGCCGCTCATCGTGCTCCTCGGCATCGGGCTCGTGACGTACCGCGACGGCGCGGCGAAGACGTCCGTCGCCGTACGCGGCGGGTTCGCGGAGATCGCGGGGGACGCCGTACGCGTCCTCGCGGACGAGGCCGCCCCGAAGGACGCCGTCGACGCCGCGAAGGCCGCGCAGGAGAAGGCCGCGGCCGAGGGGCGGCGGGCGACCGTCGTCTCCGGCGAGGAGCTGGACGCCGTCAACGCGGACGCGCAGTACGCCGAAGCGCGCCTGTCGGTCGCCGCGTCCTGAGCGGCGGCCTCCTCGGGCCGTTCCGCCTATCATCCGGGCCGGTGGCGGCGTGACCGAGGACCGCGATCCCTGGTGGGAGCACTGGTTCGAGGAGCCCTATCTCGCGCTCTACCCGGAACGGGGCGCGCGCGCGGCGCGTACACAGGCGGTGTTCGCCCGCGAGGTGCTCGCTCCGTTCGCCCGGACCGGCCGCCTCCGTTTCCTGGACCTCGGCTGCGGGACCGGCCGGCGGACCGCGGCCCTCGAGAACGGCCTCGGGGCGACCGCCGGCGTGGACGCGTCCCTGCCGCTCGTCGCTCTCTCGCGCCAGCGCGATCCGAGGGTGCGGTCCTGGGCGGTCTGCGCGCGGGCGGAGCGGCTGCCGCTCGCCCCGAGGAGCGTCGGGGCGGCCGTGAGTTTTTCCGGCGCCTTCGGGCGCACGGACGATCCCGACGACGACGCGCGGGTCGCCGCCGAGGTCGCGCGCGTCCTCGCCCCGGGGGGTGCGCTCCTCGCGGCCGTGTTCAACGCGGAGCGCGTCGTGGCGGGGCTCGCGCTCCGCGAGGAGAAGACGATCGCCGGAACTCGCGTCGTGATCCGCCGACGGTACGATTCCGGGCGCCGCATGCTGGAGAAGGAGATCGAGCTCGGAGCCGGTGACGGGAAACGGGTGTACGCCGAGCGGGCGCGCGCGCTGACGGAACACGAGCTCAGGGCCCGCCTGCGCGCCGCCGGCCTCACGGTCGTCGGTTCGTGGGGCGACTTCGACGGCTCCGCGTTCGAGCGACGGCGTTCCCCGCGGCTGCTCCTGCTTGCCTCGAAGCCGAGCTCGAAGGCCTTCGGAGGGGCGGAGCGATGACGATCCCGCTCGAGCGCGCGCCCGGGATTCCCGCCCTCGCGCGCGGCCTCGCGACGGGCACGCCCGACGTGTCCGAGTTCCTCCCGCGCGCGGCGTCGCTCGCGGCCGTCGCGGCGCAGGGGGCGGCGGTGCGCCGGGCGTTCCGGCCGCGGACGCTCGCCGCCGGCGCGGACGCGCGCCTCTCGGGCCTCGCGCGCGCCGAGCGGGCGGGCGTCTTCACGGGGCAGCAGGCGGGACTCTTCGGGGGTCCGCACCTCGTGCTCGTGAAGGCCGTCGCCGCCGAGAAGCTCGCGGCCGACCTCGCGGCCGCGGGGACACCGGCTGCGGCCGCGTTCTGGTGTGCGTCCGAGGACCACGATCTCGTCGAGGTCACGCGCGTCGTCCTCCCGACGGCGGACGGCCCGCGGGATTTCGGCCCGGACCCCGCGCCGCTTTCCGCGAACCGCGCCCCCGTCGGCGCCCTTCGAATCGGCGTGGACGTGGAGGCCCTTCTCCAGGAGGCCGCGAGGAACCTCGGTGGGCCGCCTGACGAGGACGCGCTTGCCGCGCTCCGCGCCGCCCACGTGGGCCGGACGTACGGCGACGCGTTCGGCCGCACGCTCGACTGGCTCCTCGGCGGCGGCGTCCCGATCGTCGACGCGGCCGACGCCGCCGACAAGCCGGCGCTCGTCCCGCTCGCCGTGAGGCTCGTGAGGGAGCGGCGGGACGTCCACGCGCTCCTTCGGGCGCGCGACGAGGCGCTCGAGAAGGCGTCGCATCCGCTCCAGGTGAGAACGGACGGTGCCGCGCTGCCGCTCTTCGTCCGCGCGGACGGCGAGAGGTTCCTTCTCGTCGAGGACGCGGGGCGGCTCGCGCTCAAGGGACGCGAGGGGTCGTTCAGCGAGGAAGAGGTCGTCGCCCGGCTCGAGGGCGGCGCGTGGCTCCCGTCGTTCTCCGCGCTCACGCGCCCGCTCGCGGCCTCGGTCCTGTACCCGGTGGGCGCGACGGTCCTCGGCCCGGCCGAGGTCGCGTACTGGGCGCAGGCGTGGCCCCTGTTCGAATGGGCGGATATCGTCCCGCCCGCAGTGCTCCTGCGCCCGCTCGTCGCGCTCGAGACTCCGGCCGTCCGCCGCCTCCTCGCGAAGCTCGACGTGACGCTCGCGGACGTCGTCGAGGGCGAGGACGCGCTGCTCCGCAAGAAGGGCGCGGGCGCGGCGCGCGCGCTCCTCGCGCGCGTCGCGTCCATTCGCGGGCGTGCAATCGAGGAGCTCGACGCGGCGCGCCCGGAGCTTCTCGCCGTGGACGCGTCGCTCGAGAAGGCGGTCGCCGCGACGCGGGAGAAGCTCCTTTTCGCGTTCGAGAAGCTCGTCGAAAAGACGGAGGCCGCCGCCGGGCGCGCGGACGCGCACGTCGCCGTGCAGGTCCGCCGCCTCTCCGTCGAGCTCCTTCCGGAGGGGAAGCTCGCGGAGCGGCTGTATCCGGTTCTCCCGTACGTCCTGAAGCTCGGGCGCGAGGCCGTCGTCGGAGCGCTCCGACGCGAGCTGGGGTGGGACGTCCCGGGCGTCCAGGAGATCGCGCTGTGAGCCTCGAGGCCGCCGTTCCCGTCGACGTCCTCGCCTTCGGGCCGCACCCGGACGACGTCGAGCTCGGCTGCGGCGGGACGCTCGCCGTCCTCGTGGGGCGGGGGCGCGGCGTCGGCATCGTCGACCTCACGCGCGGGGAGATGGCGACGCGCGGCACGCCGGAGATCCGCGCCCGGGAGGCCGCTGAGGCGGGCCGCCTCCTCGGCGCGCGCTTCCGCGCGAACCTGGACCTCGGAGACGGGGATCTCCGGACCGACCGCGCGGCACAGCTCCTCGTCATCGAGGCCGTGCGGCGCGCCCGCCCGCGCCTCGTCCTCGCGCCGTGGACCGAGGACCGGCACCCCGACCACGAGCGGGCGGGCCGCCTCGTGAGGGAGGGCGCGTGGTACGCGGGCCTCGCGCGGCTCGAGACCGGGCTCCCCGCGCACCGGCCGGACCAGGTCGTCTTCTACGCGGCGTACGCCCTTCTCGCGCCGACGTTCCTCGTGGACGTGTCGGCTACTTTTGAGGCCAAGCGGACAGCGCTCCGTGCGTACAAGAGTCAATTCCACGATCCTTCCGCCGCAACCCCGGGCGCGCCGGAGACGTACGTCTCGTCGAAGTCGTTCTGGGACGGCGTCGAGGCACGTGCGCGCGCGTACGGGAGGGTCGCGAACGTCGCATACGCGGAGGGATTCCTCGCGAAAGCGCCGCCGACGCTCGCCGATCCCGCCGAGGCGTTCCGCGGCTACGAGGGTGCGAAGCCGTGAGGATCGGGATCACGTGCTACCCGACGTTCGGCGGCTCGGGCGTCGTCGCGACAGAGCTCGGCCACGAGCTCGCGCGGCGCGGCCACGACGTGCACTTCATCACGTACGCGATGCCGTCGCGCCTGAACGTCTTCGCGGACCGTGTGACGTACCACGAGGTCACGGTCCCGTCGTATCCGCTCTTCCAGTACGCCCCGTACGACCTCGCGCTCGCGACGCGCATGGGCGACGTCGCGACGCACGAGGGGCTCGACCTCATCCACGTCCACTACGCGCTCCCGCACGCGATCTCCGCGCACCTCGCCCGCGAGATGCTCGCGCCGCTCCGCCTCGGCCTCGTGACGACGCTGCACGGGACGGACGTCACGATCGTCGGGCAGGACCGGTCCTACCTCCCGATCACGCGCTTCGGGATCGAGAAGTCCGACGTCGTGACGGCCGTCTCCGAGCACCTGCGCCAGGTCACGCTCGACGTCTTCCAGCCGAAAAAGCCGATCGAGGTCGTCCCGAACTTCATCGACCCCGTGCGGTTCTCGCCCGAGTCGCCGCAGCTCTCCTGCCGCTTCGTCCCGGCGGGCCGGCGCGTGCTCATGCACGTCTCGAACTTCCGGCCCGTCAAGCGCGTCCGCGACGTCGTCGAGATCTTCGACCGCGTTCAGCGCCGCGTGCCCGCCTCGCTCGTCATGGTCGGAGACGGCCCGGACCGGCCCGCGGCCGAGGCGCTCTGCCGCGAGAAGGGGCTCCAGGGGCAGGTCTCGTTTCTCGGGAACATGCCCGCGATCGAGGCGCTCATGCCGTCGGCCGACCTCTATCTGCTCCCGACGGACTCCGAATCGTTCGGCCTCTCGGCACTCGAGGCGCAGGCGTGCGGCGTGCCCGTCCTCGGGTACGCCGTCGGCGGCCTGCCCGAGGTCGTCGTACACGGCGAGACGGGCTACCTCCGGGCGGTCGGCGACGTGGACGGCCTCGCCGAGGACGGCGCGGCGCTCCTCGCGGACGACGCGCGCTACCGGACGATGGCGCACGCGGCGCGCGCGCGCGCCGTCGACCGCTTCAACGCGGACGCGATCGTCTCGCTCTACCTCGCGCTGTACGAGAGGGTCCTTTCCGCGGCGTGACGGGCCGTGCGCGCGCACGCGAGGAGCTCCGCGCCGCTCGCGCCCCATCCCGCGACGCGCCGGAACTCCCGCGCGAGCGTCGTGCCGAACAGGCCGGGATCGTCCGTCGAGAGCGTGACGCCGACGCCCGCCGCAAGGAGGGCGCGGATCGGATGCGCCGTCCCGGCGGGCACCGCGCCCGTCGCGAGATTCGACGTCGGACAGACGTCGCAGACGACGCCGCGCCGCGCGAGCAGGCGCAGCAGCGCCGGGTCTTCCGCGGCACGGATCCCGTGGGCGAGGCGCACGGGCCTGAGCCGTTCGAGCGTCTCGGCGACCGAGTCGGGCCCCGCCCACTCGCCCGCGTGGGCGACCGGCATGAATCCGAGCCGGCGCGCGCGGCGGAACGCCTCGGAGAACTCGCGCGCCGGGAAGCCCTTTTCCTCGCCGCCGAGGCCGATCCCCCGGACGCGCCGCCAGGGGCTCTTCTCGTGGAGATCGAGCACGCGGTCCGCCGACGCGGGGCCCCAGTGGCGCACGATGTCGAGCAGGACGACGACGCGTCCGCGCCGCGCGGCTTCGTGTGCGGCGAACACCGACTCGAGCGCGGCGCGGACGTCGAACCAGTCGAGGCCGAGCTTCTCGGCGACGGCGGGCGACACGTAGATCTCGGCGTGGCGGATGCGCTCGCGCGCGAGGCGCGCCGTGAGGGCGCGCGCGACGAGCGCGTAATCGGCTGCGGAGCGGATCTGCCGGCAGACGTCGCGATAGAGCGCGAAGAACGCGTCCGGCGAGCCGAGGGCGCGGCGCCGCGCGCGCACGGACGCGAGATCCGGGAAAATAGGCACGGGCGTCCGGGACGACAGGGCGACGAGAGCCGCTCCGGAGATCGCGCCCTCGAGGTGCAGGTGAAGCTCGACGGCGGGCGCGAGCGCGAATCGGCGGAGAAAGCGGGCGGCGGACGGCGAGACTCCCACGCGGACGCATCCTACGGCGCCCTCGAAACGGGGCCCGTCCCGCTCGGAGCGCCGCCGCGCGAGCGCCTCTGGATGCGCGCCGCCGCGTTCGGCGTCGACCTCCTCCTCCTCACGGGCGGGCCGCTCCTCGTCGCATCCGCGGTCGTCTTCGTGATCGCGGCCGCCGCGACGGAGGCCCCCGTCGGTCTCGACGACGGGTTCCGGGCGGCCCAGACTCTCGCCGCACTCCTTTTCCTGTTCCGCGACGCGGCCGGCGGAAGCCCTGGGAAGAAGCTCTTCGGCCTGCGCCTGATCCGCCGGGGCGGGGAACCCGCGGGCCTGGCGGCCTCCTTCGCCCGGAACCTGCTCCTTCTCGTCCCGGGCTGGAATCTCATTGAAATCGCACAAGTTATCCGACGTCGCGACGGGCGGAGGCCGGGCGACAAGCTCGCCGGGACGACGCTCGTGGAGGCCTGAGGAAGGGCCGGGAAACCTTTGCATCGATTCCGTCGTTCTCTTCAGTGGGAGCCTCCAATGCACGCCAAGCCGAAAGCCCGCGCCGCTCGACTCGCCCGCATCGGTGGAGCCCTCGCGGTGGCTCTCCTCGCGGCCTCCGGCGCGCGCGCGGACGAACCCCGCGAAGAGCGTTTCGAGAAGACGTACGAGCTTTCGGGCGTCCGGAAGGTGCGCCTCCAGAACGTGAACGGAGCCGTGTCGATCGAAACGGGCGGGGAGAACCTGAAGGTCGTCGCCGTCAAGTCGGTGAAGCACGGCTCCGATCCCGACCTGCTCAAGGAGACCGAGATCCGCGTGACGAAGACAGGGTCGTCGATCGAGATCGAGACGATCCTCCCGAAGCGGGGACACATGTTCCCGTGGTTTTTCTTCGGGCGCTCGAGCTCCGCCGACGTCGCCTACCAGCTCACGCTCCCGGCTTCGATCGCCGTCGAGGCGGAGACCGTCAACGGCCGGATCGGCGCATCGAAGCGCACGGGCGACCTCGTCCTGTCGACCGTGAACGGCGCGGTGAAGGTCGAGGGACAGGACGGGCCGCTCAAGGTCAACACCGTGAACGGATCGGTCGAGGTTTCGTTCCTGAACGCGATGCGCCAGTCCAACCTCGAGACCGTGAACGGCTCCGTGACGATCACGTGCGCGAAGGACTCCTCGATCCGGTGCGCGCTCCAGACGACGAACGGCCGGATCCAGTCCGAGTTTCCCGTCACGATCGAGGGAAAGTGGGGGCCGAAGGAGGCCCGCGGCTCGATCAACGGCGGCAAGGAGAGCCTCGCGGTCGAAACCGTGAACGGCGACGTCCGGCTCTTCGTCGCGGACTCGTCGGCGGCCCGGAAGTAGGTCCGGCTCGCTTCCGTGACGCGCCCGCGCGCGCGTCGGCCCCGAGAGGGTCGTGAGACGGAAGGATTGGTGCCCTGGGCCAGACTCGAACTGGCACGGATTGCTCCACACGCCCCTCAAACGTGCGCGTCTACCAATTCCGCCACCAGGGCACCCTCGCGCGAGGGAGGGGGATCTTAACCGATCTCTACTTCGTTGCGGGAGCCGCGGGAGCCGCGGGAGCCGTCGCGGGTGCCGCCGCCGGGTTCACCGGAGCCGAGGGGAGAGCCGTCACGGGCGCCGGGGCCACGGGGACGGAGGCCTTCGCGGGCGCCGTCGTCTGCGCGGCCTTCGAGAGCACGGAGCCGGGGCGCCGAGCCTGGAGGAGCGAGATCGTGACCGCGAGGACCGAGAAGGCGACGAAGGACCACGTCGTGATCTTCTCGAGCAGCGTCGTCGCGCCGCGGGCGCCGAACGTGGTCTGCGAGGAGGAGGCCCCGAAGGCCGCCGAAACGTCGGCGCCCTTGCCCTGCTGGAGCAGGACGACGAGGATCAGGAAAACGCAGACGATCACGTAGATTGGGACGAGGATGTACAGCCACATGCGGTGAACTCCGGACCCGCCACTCATCTCGGGGACGAGATCGGCGGGGCCGCAGATGATAGCGGAAATGCTGGCCGGACGCGACTTGAGAGCCCGGGGGCGGCAAATCCTAGGCGGCGGCGCGCAGGATCGCCCCGAACTCGACGGGGTCCAGCGATGCACTGCCGACGAGCCCCCCGTCTACGTCCGGCTGGGCGAAGAGGGCTGCGGCCGTCGCCTTCGAGAGCGAGCCGCCGTAAAGGATCCGAACGGTGCCGGAGGCCCCTCCTCCCCAGCGTTCCGACAGCTCAGCCCGCAGCACGGCGTGAACCTCGGCCGCCTCCTCGGGCGTCGCGGCGATGCCGGTCCCGATCGCCCAGACCGGTTCGTACGCGAGCGTGAAGCCCGGCGGAGGCGACGAAAAGCCATCGAGGGCGGCGAGCTGGGCGGCGAGGACCTCCGTCGTCCGGCCCGCGTCGCGCTCGGCGCGCGTCTCCCCGACGCAGTAGAGCGGCGAGACCCCGTTCTCGGCGAGGCGCTCGAGCTTCTTGGCGAGGAGCGTCCCCGTCTCGCGGTGGCGCGCGCGCCTCTCGCTGTGGCCGACGATGCAGCGCGAAACCCCGAGCTCCTTCAGGCTCGCGGCGGAAACCTCGCCGGTGAACGCGCCCTCCCTCTCGGGTGAGACGTCCTGGGCGGCGAGCGCGATCCCCGAGCCGGCGAGGCGCTCGCCCACGCGCGCGAGCCCGCCGAACGAGGGCGCGAGGGCCGCGTCGACGCCGGCAGGAACTCCCGCCGAGGTGATCAGCCCCGCGAGCGCGGCCGACGCCGACGGCGTGAGGTACATCTTCCAGTTCGCGACGACGAGCCGGCGCGCGCTCATGGCGTTTCCGTCCTCACCGCAGCGCCTCGACGCCGGGCAGCGGCTCGCCGGCCACGAGGTCCAGCGACGCCCCGCCCCCGGTCGAAACGTGCGAGATCGACCCCGAAAGGCCGGCGGCCTTCACGGCCTCGACGCTCTCCCCGCCGCCCACGACCGTGAAGCCGGTGGATGCCGCGAGGATCTTCGCGACTCCGAGCGTCCCCGCGTCGAACGGCTTCGTCTCGAAGACACCCATCGGCCCGTTCCAGAAGATCGTCTTCGCGTCCCGCATCATCCGCGCGAACATCTCGAGCGTCTTCGGTCCGACGTCGAAGGCGGCCTGGTCCGCCGGGATCGCGTTCATCGCGACCGCCTTCGCGGCGGAGGCCTTCTCGAGCGAGGGCGCGACCACGAAATCCGACGGAAGGACGAGCGCGACGCCGCGCTCCTTGCAGCGGTCGATGATCTGGCGGGCGATCGGGACGCCGTCGGGCTCGAGGAGCGACCGGCCCACCGGCAGGCCGAGCGCCGCGACGAAGTGGTTCGCCATCCCGCCGCCGACGAGGACGACGTCCGCCTTCTCGACGAGGTTCTTCAACGCGGCGATCTTCCCGAGGATCTTCGCGCCGCCGAGGATCGCGGCGAACGGGTGCTCGATGTCGGACGCGACCCGCGCGAGGGCCTTCAGCTCTTTCTCCATGAGGAGGCCGATCCCGCGGCGGTCCCGCGGGAAGAGCGCGGCGATCCCGGCCGTGGACGCGTGCGCGCGGTGCGCGGTCCCGAACGCGTCGTTCACGTACGCGTCGCCGAGCGCCGCGAGCCGTTTCGCGAACGCCGCGTCGTTCGCCTCTTCCCCCGGGTGGAAGCGGACGTTCTCGAGGAGGAGGACGTCCCCACGCCCGAGCGCCCGCGAGGCCGCCTCGGCCGAGGAGCCGACGCAGTCGGGAGAGAACGCGACGGGCGCGCCGAGCCGGTGTTCGAGCGCCCGCGCGACGGGCGCGAGCGAGTACTTCGGATCGGGAGCGCCCTTCGCCTTGCCGAGGTGCGAGGCGAGCACGACGCGGGCGCCCTTTTCCCGGGCGAGGAGGATCGTCGGGAGCGCCTCGACGACGCGGGTGTCGTCGCGCACGACGCCGTCCTTGAGCGGGACGTTGAAGTCCACGCGGAGGAACACGCGCTTGCCTTCGAGATCGAGCCCCGTGATCGAGGCAGGAAGATCCGCCATGGCGCCTCCTCCCGGACGTCGTCGCCCGATCCTAACCTCATGGGACGCTTATAGTCGCGCCGTGAACGATCCCGCCTGCGCCACGACGTCCGTCGTCGCCTACGCGTACCGAGACGGCGTCCTCACGCTTCTCGACCAGCGCCGCCTCCCGCACGAGGAGGTCGTGGTCGAGTGCGCCTCGGCCGTCGAGACGGCGGAGGCGATCCGGAACCTCGCGGTGCGAGGCGCGCCGCTCATCGGCGTCGCGGCGGCGTACGGGATGTGCGCCGAAGCCCGGCGCGTCCTTCCGCGCGTGCCGGCCGACCTCGACGCGGCCCTCGAGGCCGCGGCCGTGCGGCTCTCCGCGGCGCGCCCGACGGCCGTGAACCTCGCGGCCGCGGTCGAGCGGATGCGCCGCGTCGGCGTCGCGACCGCCGGGGGGGATCCCGCGACACGCGTCCTCCTTCTCGAGGCCGAGGCGGACCTCATCGCGGCGGAGGACCGTGCCGCCTGCGCCGACATCGGGCGCCTCGGGGCGGCCTGGCTCAGGGAGCGCTTCCGCGAGGGGATCCCGACCGTCCTGACGCACTGCAACGCCGGCGCCCTCGCGACGGCGGGTATCGGGACGGCGCTCGGGGTCGTCCGCGCGCTCGCGGCGGGCGGCGAGATCGCGATCCTCGCGGACGAGACCCGGCCGTTCCTCCAGGGCGCGCGGCTGACCGCGTGGGAGCTCGCGAAGGACGGGCTTCCCGTCACGCTGCTTCCGGACGTCGCAGCGGCCTCGTTCCTCGCGCGCGGGCGCGTCCACGCCGTCGTCGTCGGCGCGGACCGCATCGCGGCGAACGGAGACGTCGCGAACAAGGTCGGGACGTACCCTCTCGCGCTCGCGGCGCGCGCCCACGGCGTGCCGTTCGTCGTCGCCGCCCCGACGACGACCCTCGACTTCGCGACGCCGGACGGCGCGGCGATCCCGATCGAGGAGCGCGACGGCGCCGAGGTCGTGGACATCCCGCTGCCCGGGGGCGGGCGCGTCTCGCTCGCGCCCGCGGGCGTGACGGCCCTTTACCCGGCGTTCGACGTGACGCCCGCGGCTCTCGTCTCCGCGATCGTCACGGAGCGGGGCATCTCCGAGCGGCCCCACGCGGAGGGTCTCGCGCGCCTCCTCGGCCTCCGATGAACGTGCCGCTCGGCCCCGGCGGACTCCTTCTCGCGTTCGAGACGTCCTGTGACGAGACGGCCGTCGCGCTCCTCGACGCCGAGGGGCGCGCGCGCGCCTCGCGGATCGCGTCGCAGGAGGCCGCACACCGGGCGTTCGGCGGCGTTGTCCCGGAGATCGCGGCGCGGGCGCACCTTCGGAACCTGCCCGGGCTCCTCGATGCCGCGCTCCTCGACGCGGGCGCCGCGCTCGCGGACGTCTCCGCCGTCGCCGCGACGGCGGGTCCCGGCCTCGTGGGCGCGCTCCTCGTCGGCCTGTCGGAGGGCAAGGGCATCGCGCTCGGCCTCGGCGTCCCGTTCGTGCCGGTCCATCACATCGAGGCGCACGCGCTGTCGCCCTTCGTCGATCCGTCCGGCAGGCCGTCCGAAGCGGTGCCGGATCGGTTCGGCGCGCTCGTCGTCTCCGGCGGACACACCCATCTCTATCGGTTCGACGGGGGACGGATCGAGCGTCTCGCGCGGACGCGCGACGACGCGGCGGGGGAGGCCTTCGACAAGGTCGCGAAGATGGCCGGCCTCGGCTACCCCGGGGGGCCCGCGGTCGACCGGCTCGCGCGGCGCGGGCGCGCGGAGCGGCCGTTCGCCGTGCCGCACTTCAAGGACGGCTCTTCCGACTTCAGCTTCTCGGGTCTCAAGACGTCCGTGCGGGAGCGGCTCGGCGCGATCGGCCGCGCGCCCGTCTCGGGCCTGCCGACCTCTCCATCGCTCGCGACTGACGACGCGCCGCCCGCGCTCTGCGACCTCATGGCGGACGTCGAGGCGTCGATCGTCGCCCAGCTCGTGGACCGGGTCGAGCGCGTCGTCCTTCGGGAGCGCTTCGAGGTCCTGACGGTGTCGGGCGGGGTCGCGGCAAACACGCTCGTGAGAGAGCGCCTCGCCGCGTGGGGGAAGACGCGCGGCGTGGACGTCCGCGTCGCACCGCGGGAGCTGACGGGGGACAATGCCGTCATGATCGCGTTCGCGGGGCTGAGGCGGCTGAAGGACGGGCGCCTCGGCGAGGGCCTCGACGCCGTCGCGCGCTCGCGCTGGCCGCTCGAGACGCTCGCATGAGCCTCGTTCTCCTCTGGGTCGACTCCTCCGGCAAGCCACGGGTGCGCGTCCTCAGGGGATCCGTTCGCGTCGGGCGCAGCCTGGAAGCGGAGGTCCTGCTCAACGACCCCTCTGTCGCGCCGCTTCACGCGACGATCGACGCCAGCGTCTCGCCGCCGGTTCTGACGGCGGTCGCGCCGCTGCTCGTGAACGAGATGACCACGCGGTCGCAGAACCTCCACGAGGGGGACGTCCTCCGCTTCGGGAAGGTCGAGGTGACGGTTTCGGACGCGGCGAACGAGGCGACGGATCCCGCGCCTGAGGTCGCGCACGGGCCGGCCCGCCGGCCGCAGGCGCCGCCGCCGCGGCACGTCGAGGCTCCGGCACCGCACGAACGCTTTCCCCTGCTGCGCGTCGCCGCCGTGATCCTCGTGATCTTCGGAGCGGCGTGGGCGATCAACTCGGCCCGGAACGTGAGATGGCGCGCCCCGCTCGACCCGGAGGACGCGAAGCTCGCCGAGCGCAGGGCGGGCGGCATCAACCGGCTCCTCGGGCGAACGACGCCCGGTGTTCCCGGACCGGCCGCCCCGACGGCGGCTCCCGCGGCCGCGCCCGCGAGCGTCGCAAGAGCCGCCCCGACGGCGGGCCCGCCGGCCGGAGCGACGGTGGTCGTCGCCGTTCGACCCGCGACTCAGCCGCCGGCGCCGGGCGACAACCCGCTCAACGTCGCCTTGCGGTCGGTGGTTTCGATCACGGGCGAGGTTCGCATCGAGGGCCAGGTCCGAGAGGTCGTCGGCTCGGGCTTCTTCGTGACGGACAGCGGGATGATCCTCACGAACGCGCACGTCCTCGAGCACAGCGGGAATTACTCGGGCCGCACGTACGACGGGCGGCGGCTGAGACTCTCGGACCGCGAGCGCTCCCGGGACCTCGACCTCGGTCTGTTCGCCGCGATCGGCGAGGGACCCTTTCCGCCCCTGCCGTTCGGGACGTCGAAGGGGATGAACTACGGGGACCAGGTCTGGGCGATCGGCTCGCCGCTCGCCCAGGAGCTCGGGTTTTCGGTCACGCGCGGGATCGTCAGCAGTCCCTTGCGGCAGTTCTCGGGGCGCTCCTACCTCCAGCACGACGCGGCGATAAATCCCGGCAACAGCGGCGGTCCGCTCGTGGACGCTCAGGGAAGACTCGTCGGCGTCAACACGTGGAAGATCGTCGGAGACACGCAGGGGCTAGGCTTCGCGATTCCCGTCGAGGTCGTGGAGCAGGTCCTGAAGAACTGGAAGATCATGCCGTGAGCGCCCTGCTCGCCCTGCTCCTCCTCCAATTGGGCCCGGCGTCCCCGACACCGACTCCCGCGGGAGCGCCCGCGATGGGACGCACCACGCCCGTTCCGGCGAGCGGGTCCCTTCAGGAGCTCGCCCGGAGGCCCCGCGTACTCTCTCCGGAGAGCGGCCCGCGGCTGAATCTGAGGGCGACGACCACGCGAGCCGAGAGGGTGAGAGTCGAAGGCGTCGCCTGGAGACGGATCCGAAACGGCCTCGTCATTGCCGGGGAGGTGGTCAACGTCGGCGACAGGAGGGAAAAGGGCGTCGTCGAAGTCTCGGCGAAGCGACGCGACGGCACGACGGTGCGTGCTTTCGCCGGCGTCCTCGACCTGGCGAGCGGACGCCGGGAGAGATTTTCCGCGCTGCTCCTGGCACCAACTCACCCCGAGAGCCCTCTGCTCCCCGAAACGACCGCCGCAGAGCCGCATCTCCTTCCCGTTACGTCTCGCGACCTCCCCGAAGGCAGGGAGTACCTCGAAGCAGTGGGATGCCTCAGCTTCTGGGGGAAGCCCGTTTCGTTCAACGACGACACCAAGCGCTTCGAACAGGTCGAGGTCCACGTGCAGAGCATCTGCACGCGGCCGGTCCCGGCAGCCAACACGTGGTTCGAAGTGGCGGTCGAATTCGACGAGGGGCGACCGGGGAGGGACAGGAGCTTGTGGCTCTTCCTCGAGGACGTGCCGGCACACGGCGAGATCACGGAACTGGTTCCAGTCCCCGTCAAGAAAGACATGAGAGTGGGGGCGGAGGCGTGGCGTCCCTGAGGCGGCGCGGGCGCGGGAAGCGGGCCGCGGCACCCGTCCGCTAGAATCCGCGCTCCGCCGCGCTTTCCGCGCCGCGCCCCCCTGATGACCGACCCCTCGCGCATCCGCAACTTCTCGATCGTCGCCCACATCGACCACGGGAAGACGACGCTCTCCGACCGGATCCTCGAGATCACGGGCGCGCTGACGGCGCGTGAGATGACGGAGCAGGTCCTCGACGACAACCCGATCGAGAAGGAGCGCGGGATCACGATCAAGGCGCGCTCCGTGACGCTGAAGTACCGGGCCGAGGACGGCGAGACGTACGTCCTGAACCTCATCGACACGCCCGGGCACGTCGATTTCACGTACGAAGTCTCGCGGTCGCTGGCCGCGTGCGAGGGCGCCGTTCTCGTCGTGGACGCGACGCAGGGCGTCGAGGCGCAGACGCTCGCGAACGCATACCTCGCGATCCACAACGACCTCACGATCGTCCCGTGCATCAACAAGGTCGACCTCCCGTCCGCCGTGCCCGAGATGGCGCGGGAACAGATCGAGGAGGTCATCGGGATCCCCGCGCGGCACGCGGTCCTCACGTCCGGGAAGGTCGGAACGGGGGTGCGCGACCTCCTCGAGCAGATCGTCCACGACATCCCGGCGCCGACCGGCGATCCACTGGCGCCGCTCAAGGCGCTCCTGTTCGACTCGTGGTTCGATCTTTACCGCGGCGTCACGTGCCTCGTGCGCGTCCACGAGGGGACGATCCGGCCGGGGATGAAGATCCGGATGATGGGGACGGGCCTCGGCGGCGAGGTCCAGGAAGTCGGGATCTTCAACCCGAAGCCGCTCGTCGTCCCGGAGCTGGGCGTCGGCGAAGTCGGCTACGTCATCGCCGGCATCAAGGACCTCCACGCCGCGAAGATCGGCGACACGGTCACCGAGGCCGACCGGCCGACCGCCGAGGCTCTGCCGGGCTTCCAGGACGTCAAGCCGATGGTCTTCGCGTCGATCTTTCCGACGGAGACCGAGGCGTACGAGGACCTGCGCGACGCGATGGAGAAGCTCCGGCTCAACGACGCGTCCTTCACGTTCGAACCCGAGTCCTCCACGGCGCTCGGCTTCGGCTTCCGCTGCGGCTACCTCGGCCTCCTCCACATGGAGATCGTCCAGGAGCGCCTCGAGCGCGAGTGGAACCTCTCGCTCATCACGACGGCGCCGAGCGTCCCCTATCGGATCACGACGACCCGCGGCGAGGAGCTCGAGATCTCGAACCCCGTGAAGCTTCCGGACGTGCAGCTCATCGACGAGATGCGCGAGCCCTACATCCTCGCGACGATCATCACGAAGGACGAGTTCCTCGGCGGGATCCTCGCGCTCGCCCAGGAGCGTCGCGGGACGCAGGTCTCGCTCGAGTACGCCGGCACGCAGCGCGCGGTCCTCAAGTACGAGTTGCCGCTCAACGAGGTCATCCTCGACTTCTACGACAAGCTCAAGTCCCTCTCGCGCGGCTACGCGTCGTTCGACTACCAGCTCATCGATTACCGCCCCGGCGATCTCGTGAAGCTCGACATCCTCATCAACGGCGATCCGATCGACGCGCTGGCCTTCATCGTCCACCGCGACAAGGCCCAGGCGAAGGGTCGCGCGCTCGTCGAGAAGATGAAGGAGATGATCCCGCAGCAGATGTTCGAGGTCGTGATCCAGGCGGCGATCGGGTCGAAGATCCTCGCGCGCTCGACGGTCAAGGCGCTGCGCAAGAACGTCCTCGCGAAGTGCTACGGCGGCGACATCACGCGCAAGAAAAAGCTCCTCGAGAAGCAGAAGGAAGGCAAGCGGCGGATGAAGAAGGTCGGGCGCGTCGATCTCCCGCAGGAGGCCTTCCTCGCCGTCCTCAAGGTCGACTCGTGAGCCGCCCGGGGCGCTACGCGGAGACGGCCGAGGCCGTCCTCGTCGCGGCGGCGCTCGCGCTCTTCGTCAAGGCGTTCGTCTTCCAGGTCTTTCACGTCCCCACCTCGTCCATGGAGGACACGGTCCTCGCCGGGGACCGCATCGTGGTGGACAAGTTCGCCTATGCCCCGCACGCCGGGCCCTGGGCACGCTTCCTGCCGTACCGGACGCTCACGCGGGACGACGTCGTCGTGTTCCGGGACCCGCGGAACCCGTCCCGGGACCTGCTCAAGCGCGCCGTCGCGACGGGAGGCGAGGTCATTCTCGAGCGCGCAAAGAGGCTCTACGTCAACGGTTTCGCACGGACCGAGCCGTTCGTCGTCCACAGCGATTCCGCGACCTACGGCGACGACGCTCCGCCGGCGCTCGCCCGGCGGGACTCCTTCGGGCCCGTCCCCGTGCCGGAAGATCGCTTCTTCGCAATGGGCGACAACCGGGACGACTCGCAGGACTCGCGCTTCTGGGGACCCGCCCCGGCCGCGAATCTCGAGGGCCGGGCCGTCTGCGTTCTGTGGTCCTGGGCCCCGGCGGACCGGACGTTTTCGGGCCGGGGCGCCGGGTTGCGCCGGACGCTCGACACCGCGCTACACTTTTTGGGCAGGACCCGGTGGGATCGGACGTTCCGGGAGATCCGGTAGCTGCGGGACGAGGTCGGCCGGCGTCGGGGAGAGGAGCACGGAAATGCAACGCGCACGGAATCGGGGAGAGGGTGCTTTCGGTCTGATCGTCGGGCTCGCGGTCCTGTTCGTCGTGGCGGTCGCGTTGGCGCGCATCATCCCGCTGCACGTACACGGGAACGAGGTCCTCGACGCCATGACCGAGGCGGCGAACTTCGGGGGCCTCAAGACGCCCGAGAAACTCCAGCTGGACGTCTACCTCAAGGCGCAGGACGCGAAGGTCCCGCTCCAGATACAGGACATCCACGTCGAGCGCAGCGGGACGTACATCTCAATCTCGGCGCGCTACAAGCAGACCGCCGACATCTTCGGCTACAAGTACGTCTACGACTTCGACAAGAAGGTGGAGAAGCCGGTCTTCTGATGTGTGCCGGGCGGAACCCGGGCCGGGTTCCCCCGGGGCCCCCCTCCGCGCCGCCGTAGAGGAAACATGGGAACGCACGGCCAGAACGACGAGCCCCCCGCCCTCACCGAAGTCCGGCTGGACGTCTGGCTGGACGTCGCGTGCCTCTATCCGACGCGCGCGCAGGCCGCCGCGGCGTGCGGGGGCGGAAAGGTGGACCTGAACTCTCACGCGGCCGCCGCGCACAAGCTCGTCCGCGCCGGGGATCGGCTGTCGATCACGTTCGCGCGCGGCCGGCGCACGTTCGTCGTCAAGGGACTCGTGGAGCGGCACGTGAAGAAGGCCGATGCGCGGGCACTCTACGAGGAGACGACGCCGCCCCCCACCCCGGAGGTCCTCGAGGCGCGCCGGCTCGAGCGCCTTCTCGCGCCGCGGGACGGCGGGGGTGCGCGCCCGACCAAGAAGGAAAGGCGACAGCGCGAGAAGGCGCGCGGCTGGTGACGCGCCTCGCGCGCCCGCGGCTCTACGAGATCCTTCTTCTCGCGGACGTGGCCTCCGTCGTCGTCCTCCTCCGGAACCGGGCCCGGATCGGTCTCGACGTCGCCGGGAGCCTCCTCGACATGCGCACGTTCGTCGGCACGGCGGCGCTCGTGGTCCTCGGCGGCATTCTCCTCAGGGCGATGCTCGCGTCGCGCCGAGGCGCGCGGCGCGGGCGGGCGCGCCTGCGCGCGCTTCTCGAACCGCGGTCCCTCGCCGACCTCGCCCGATTCCTCGTGGCGATGGCGCTCACGTCGTACGCCTACAGCTGGCTCAAGGTCGCCGTGCCGCTCCTGAGGCCCGACGTGCTCTTCGACCCGGCGCTCTTCCGCCTCGAGACCGCGCTCCACCTCGGCGTGAACCCGGGCCGGTTCCTGCAGGGGCTCTTCCCGTACCCGGTGCTCTGGCACGCGCTCGACCACTACTACGGCGCCTTCATCCTGACGGTGCTCGTGGGGCTCGGGTGGTTCGGGGCGACGCTCTCCCTCCGCGAGCGGGCGCGCTTCGCCGCAGGCTTCTCCTTCCTCTGGATCCTCGGCTCCTGGTTCTACGTCGCGGTCCCTTCGCTCGGGCCCTGCTACGTCCTCAAGGACGACTATGCCGAGGTCCGGGCCGCCATGCCGATGCAGTCCGCGACGATGGACCTCCTCTTCGCGCACTACGGGCGCGTGCGCGCTCTCCCGCGACACCCGGAGGGCGCGGAGATCTCCCCGTACCTCGGCATCGCGGCGATGCCGTCCCTTCACGTCGGCGCGCAGGCGTTCCTCATGCTCTTCGCGCGCCGGCGGTCGCGGCCGCTCTTCCTGCTCTTCGCGCTCCTGACGGGCCTCACGTTCTTCACGGCCGTCCTGAGCGGATGGCACTACGCGGTCGACGGATACGCGGCGCTGCTCCTCGCGTGGCTCTGCGAGGCGGCGGGGAGCCGCAGCGTCCCGTCCGCGTAACATCGAGCGGATGCGGATCCTCCTGTTCACGGGCAAGGGCGGCGTCGGCAAGACGACGGTCGCGGCCGCGACGGGATTGACGCTCGCGGCCCGCGGCAAGCGGACGCTCGTGATGTCGGTCGACGCCGCCCACTCGCTCGCGGACGCGTTCGATCTCGCCGGCGGCCTGACCGACAAGCACGGCGGCGAGCCCGTCCCCGTCGCGGAGAACCTCTGGATCCAGGAGATCGACGTCACGGAGGAGATCGGACGCCACTGGAAGGACATCTCGGGCTACATCACGGCGCTTCTCGCCGTGACGGGCGTCGAAGAGGTCCTCGCCGAGGAGCTCGCGATCTTCCCGGGCATGGAGGAGGTCTCCGCGCTCCTCTACGTGAACCGTTACGCGCGGGAGAACGCGTTCGACGTCCTGATCCTCGACTGCGCCCCGACCGGAGAGTCCCTTCGCTTCGTCTCGCTCCCGCCGACGCTCGACTGGTACATGACGAAGCTCTTCCGCCTCCAGCGGAGCATCCTGAAGGTCGCGCGGCCCGTCGCGAAGAAGGTCGCGAACGTCCCGCTCCCGCCCGAGCGGTACTTCGACAACGTCCAGTCGCTCGCCGCCAAGCTCGACGGCGTCGACGCGCTCCTGAAGGACCCCGCGATCACGACGGTCCGGCTCGTGACGAATCCGGAGAAGATCGTGATCAAGGAGACGCAGCGGGCGTTCATGTACTTCGGCCTCTACGGGTTCACGGTGGACGCGGTCATCGTGAACCGCATGCTGCCCGACGGCGTCCACGACCCGTTCTTCGACAAGTGGCGGAGGACGCAGGCGCAGTTCCTCGAGGAGGCGCACCGCTACTTCGACCCCGTCCCGCTTTTCACGCTCCCGCTCCGCGACGACCAGGTCCTCGGAGCGGGCGCACTCGCGGCGCTCGGGGCCGAGCTCTGGGAACACCGCGACCCGGCGGCGTCGTTCCGGGCGGACGCACCCTATCGGTACGCGAAGCAGAGCGGGCGCTACGTCCTCACGCTGGACCTTCCCTTCGTCGGGAAGGAGGAAGTGGATCTCGCGGTCGCGTCGGGCGACCTCGTCGTCCGGATCGGAAACGTCCGCCACCACGTCCCCATCCCGCGCACGCTCGTGGGCTTTTCGCCCTCCGGCGCGAAGGTGGAGGACGGCAAGCTCACCGTGCGCTTCGCGCGCACGTCGGAGGCCGCACATGCCGCGAAAACGGAAGCCCCGGGACCCGCTCGAGGCTGACTTCGGGCCGGGCGTCGTGGAGAACGATCCCGCACCGGCGGGCGGGAAGGGCGCCGGGCCGGAGGCCGGGACGGCGCCGCGCGCGGGCGGGCCGATCCCCGGCCTCGCGTGTGGAGGCGAGGGCTGCTTCCTGAGGCCGGCCGCGGGCCTCGTCGGGCGGTTCTCCGTCTCTCTCGCGGGGCGCGCCGCGCTCGGCCGCGCGGCGTTCTCGGGCATCGAGCTCATGAGGGCCCTGCGCGACTTCCTCGACGAGGAAATCGCGCTCGCCGAGCGCGCGACGCGGCGGGACGGCGCCTCCCGCTACGAGAAGATCAGGGTCGAGTAGCCCGGATCTCGCCGACGATCGCGCGCGCCGCGGCGGCGGGGTCCGGCGCGCCCGTGATCGGGCGGCCGACGACGAGGAGGTCCGCTCCGGCGCGGATCGAGTCGGCCGGCGTCGCCACGCGCTTCTGGTCTCCGGGGTCGGCGCCCGCGGGCCGCACGCCCGGCACGACGAGGAAGAAGTCCTCTCCGCACGCGGAGCGGATCGCGGCGATTTCGCCCGGCGAGCAGACGACGCCGTCGAGGCCGGCTTCCCTCGCGAGGGACGCGAGGCGCACGGCGGCGTCGCGCGGCGTCCCCGCGTAGCCGACCGCCGCGAGTGCGCCTGCGTCGAGCGACGTGAGGACGGTGACGGCGATCAGCTTCGGCGCGGCACGGCCCCTCTTCGCCGCGGCGGCGCGCCCCTCTTCCCCGAACGCCCGCATCATGTCGCGCCCGCCGGAGGCATGGCAGTTCAGGATCGCCGCGCCCGTCGCGACGGCCGCGGCCGCGGCGCGACCGACGGTGTTCGGGATGTCGTGGAATTTCAGGTCGAGGAAGACGTCGGCACCCGAGGCGACGAGCTCCCGGACGAGCCCGGCGCCCTCCGCGACGAACGCTTCCAGCCCGAGCTTGAGGACGCCGGCCTCCGGGGCGACGCGGCGCGCCATCGCGAGAAGGGCGGCGCGGTCGTTCAGGTCGAGCGCGATCGCGAGCCGGGCGCGCGACTCAGGCAAAGCGGTGGTCCTCGCGCGGACGGGTCTTCAGCGTCCCGACGAGGTCCGAGACGCGGCCGATCTTCCGCTCCGCGCACCAGGCGGCGAGCTCGCCGACGAGACGACCCGCGAGCGACGGGTCCCGGAAGTTCGCGGTGCCGACCTGGACGGCGTTCGCGCCCGCGACGAGGAACTCGATCACGTTCTCGACCGTCTCGATCCCGCCCATCCCGAAGATCGGGACCTTCGGGAGCGCCTTGCGCACTTCCCACACCATCCTCAGGGCGATCGGCCGGATCGCGGGGCCCGAGAGGCCACCGGTCGTGAACCCGATCTTCGGCGTCCGCGTCTCGAGGTCGATCGCGAGGCCGACGAGCGTGTTGATGAGCGAGAGGGCGTCCGCTCCCGCGTCGACGGCGGCCCGCGCGCACGCGACGATGTCCGTCACGTTCGGCGAGAGCTTCACGACGAGGACGTGCGGCGTCGCCGCCCGGACTCTCGCGACGAGTTTGCCGAGCAGCTCGGGGTTGTTCCCGAAGATCATGCCGCCCGTCACGACGTTCGGGCAGGAAACATTCAGCTCGATCGCGGCGACGCGGCGATCCGCCCCGATCCGCTCGACGACGGCGACGTAGTCCTCCTCGGCATCGCCCCAGACGTTCGCGATGACGGTCGCGCCCCGGCGGGCGAGCTCGGGGAGCTTCTCGGAGAGGAACGCGTCGACGCCGACGTTCTGGAGGCCGATCGCGTTCAGCATGCCCGCGTCCGTCTCACAGATGCGCGGCGGCGGGTTCCCGTGGCAGGGGCGCCGCGAGAGGCCCTTGACGGAGATCGCGCCGAGCGTCGCGAGGTCGAGGTAGTCCGTGAACTCGAGACCGTAGCCGAACGTACCGGAGGCCGTCCCGATCGGGTTCTTCAGGCGCAGGCGGCCGAGCTGGACGGAGAGGTCGACCGCCATCAGATCCTCTTCCAGTCGATCGCGGACGGGGGCAGGCAGGGCCCCTCCTTGCAGATCGTCGCGAAGCGGCCCTCCGTCGTCGGCGCGACGCAACCGAGACAGACGCCGAACCCGCAGGCCATCTCCGACTCCATCGCGAACGAGGCGTCGAGCCCCGCCTTCTCGACGAGCGCCGCCAGCGTCCGGAACATCGGGAGCGGGCCGCACGCGAAGAGGCGCCGGTAGGAGATCCCGCCTCCGAGCGCGTGCTCGAGGACGTCGGTGACGAGTCCGCGCCGGCCGAGGGACCCGTCGTCCGTCGCGTAGCGGCAGCGGTGCGGGCCCAGGAAGCGCTCGAAGTCGGCCCGCTTCAGGACGTCGTTCTCGTTGCGGCCCCCGTAGTAGAGGTCCGCCGGGATTCCGCGCGCGGCGAGCGTGCGCGCGAGGAGAACGAGCGGCGCGAGCCCGATCCCGCCGGCGACGAGCGCGACCCGGTCGGCGGGACCGAGGTCGTCCGCGGGGAACGGCACGCCGAGCGGGCCGAGGACGGGGACGGGGGTGCCCGCGGGAAGGAGCCCAAGCGCCGTCGTGCCCACGCCGACGGCCTTCACGACGAACTCGATCGCCGGCACGCCCGCGACCGTCGTCACGTCGGCGATCGAGAACGCCCGCCTCAGGTACGGCCTCAGCCCGTCTCCCGCCTGGAGCATCGCGAAGTGGCCCGCACGCGTCGAGGCGCCGATCGTCCCCGCCTGAAGGAAAAGGGAATAGTGCGCCGCGTCGTAATGCAGCGTCCTGAGGACGCGGAGCGTTTCGTTGACGGCCATCGGGAAGGGGGCGAGACTCGCCGGGCGCGGATTATATGGACGAGCGGCGGCGGGCGTACCCTTTCGTTCTGGCCGGTGCGCTCGCGGGCGTCGCGGCGGCGGACGTCCTCGTGGGGTTGAACCCGGACCTGCTCGCGCCGCTCCCCGTTCTGCGCGCCGTCGCCGTCCTCGGGGCGCTCGGCGCCGCCCTGTGCGCGCCCCTCGCCGTGCTGAGAAGACGGCGCGCGACGCGCGGGTCGACGGCGCTGCTCGCGATCCTCCTCGCTCTCGCGTCCGGCTTCGTCGAGGTCCAGAGACGCGCGACCCTCGACTACGTGCCCGCGGGCGGCCGGCGCGTGCTCGTCACCACCGCTCTCGCTCTCGCCGCCGGCGCGCTCCTGCTCGTGCTGACCGCGGAACGTCGCGCGCCCTCGGGACCCGTCGCGGCGGTCCTCGTCCTCCTCCTCGCCGCGCCACTCGCGGGCCGGCGGGCGAGAGAGCGCGCGCCGCTCGCGAGCCCGGAGGCGCTGCCGCGCGCCGCGCGGCGCAGCCTCCTCGTCATCGGGATCGAAGGCGCCTCGTGGGACCTTCTCACGGCGTTTGCGTCCGAGGGTTCTCTTCCGACGTTTGCGCGCCTCCTCGCGGAGGGGGCCGCGGGGCCGCTCGCGTCGATCGCCCCGTACGACCGGGCGGCGCTCTGGACTTCCGCGGCGACCGGAAAGAGGCCCTCCAAGCACGGGGTCGTGGCGGCGTTCCGGCGCGAGGCGCTCTCGGGAACGTTCCGGGTCCTTCCTCTCGTGCCGGGACTCGGGCGGCTCGTGCCGCCGTTCGGCCGCTGGGTGCGCGAGGACGGCACTCGCCGGCGGAGCCTCACGTTCTGGGAAATCCTCGTCTCCCGGGGACACGAGGCCGCCGTCCTGAACTGGCCCTGCTCGTCGCCGGCGGAGGGCGGTCCCGTCCTCTGGGCGACCGACCGCTTCTTCGCGGGTGACGACAGCGCCGCCGCGGCGCGACCGGCCGCGGCCGCAAGGCGGGCCCGCCTCTTCCGGGTCTCGCCGGGCGGTCTCGACCGGCCGCTCGCGCGGGCGCTCGTACCGGACGGACTCCCCGACGGTCCGGCGCGGCACGAGCCGCTCGCCGCCGCGGCGTGGGACCTCAGCGTCGTCGGCGCCTCGCTCGGGGCGCTGCCCGCGGGGCCGAACAACGTCGCGGCGCTCGTCCTTTCCGGGCTCGCGACTCCCGCGCGGCTCTTCGGGGCCGCGGGGGACGCGCGCTACTGGGGGCTCGCGTCTCCGGAGGGCGCCGAGGCGCGGGAGAGCGCGCTGAAGGCGTACTACCGCTTCCTCGACGACACGCTCGCGGACGTCCTCGAGCGCGAGGGACACGACCGCACGGTCTGCCTGTTCGCGCCGGTCGCCTGGGGTCCGCCCTCGACGGCGGAAGCCGTCGTGCGTTTCCTTCGCGGACGCGCGCCGGAGTCCGGGCCGGACGCCTCGCGCGACGGCTTCGTCCTTCTCGCGGGTGCCGGGGTGAGGCCGGGCGTGAGGCTCACGTCGGCCGGCGTCCTCGATCTCGCGCCCACGCTCCTCGTCCTCGCGGGGGAGCCGCTCGCGCGGGACATGGACGGTCGCCTGCTGGCCGAGGCCTTCGACGAGCGCTTCGCGGAGTCCGCGAGCGTCCCGGTCGTCACGACGTTCGAGCCCGGAGGTCCGCAGTGACGAGAGCCGGCGCCGTCGTCGCGTGCGCGGTGCTCCTCGGCGCCGCGCTGCGCCTCGTCCACCTGTCCGCGTGGCCGCCCGGGCCCGTGGGTCGACGAGGCGTACGCGCTCCGCGCCGCCCGCCTCCTGCCGCCGGACGCGCCGCTGTTCGGGACGACGGCGCTCATTCCCGCCGGCGAGGGATTCGTGAACACCTGGACGCCAAACGTCTACCTGCGCTTCACGCGCGCCGTGGACGTCGCGGCCGGCGGCGGCCTCGCGTCGTTCCGCGCGATCTCCGTCGTCCCGGCGCTCGCTCTCTTCGCGGCGCTCCTCCTTCTCGCCGGCGAGGCCGGCCGCGGAAGCCCGTTCGCGTTCGGCGCCGCGTCGGTACTCGGCGCCTGCTCGATGTGGCTCCTCACGACGGGGCGCTGGGGTTGGAACGCGGTCGCGACCTCCGCGCTCGCCACGCTCGCGACGTGGGCGGGCCTTCGGGCCGCGCGGACGGTCTCGGTGGCGCTCGCGCTCCTCGCGGGCGCCTGCGCGGGGCTGGGCGCCTACGGGTACGCGGCGGGCCGCCTGTTCCTCGCGGCGCCGGCCGTCGTCGTCGCATTCGCTCTCGCGCGGCGCGGCGCCGGGCGGCCGCTCGCGCGCCTTGCCGCGCTCGCCCTCGCCGCGGAGTTCGTGGCCGTTGCGCCGCTCCTCCTGCACGACGTCCGACACTCCGAGCGCCTTCTCGCGCGGGAACGGGAACTCTCGCTCCTCAGGCATGGCGGCGCCGACGCGGGGCTCCTCCTCGCGCGGAACGTCGCGGACTACGGGGCGCTCTTCTTCCTTCACGGAGACGTGAACGAACGCCACGGGGATCCCGCGCGACCGATCGTCCCGGCGGCCGTCGCGGGCCTCGCCCTCGCCGGGGCGGCGTGGGGAGCGGCACGGGGAGGGCCGGCCCGCGCGCTCCTCCTGCCGGCCGGACTCTTCCTCGCGGGCGGGCTCCTCGCGTCCGAGGACACCGGCGCGAACGCCTACCGCATCTCCCCGATGGCACCGTATGTCGTCGTCCTCGCGGGTCTCGGGGCTGCGGCCCTCCGCGGGGCGGTCGCCCCCCGCTTCCGGCGGTGGGGCTCGGCCGTACTCGCGGCCGTCCTCGTGACCGCGGCGGCGGGCGACGTCGCCGGCTTCGCGCGGTGGGGCGCGTCCCCGCGGACGTGGGGCGCGTTCGGCGGGCCCGAGCGGGAGCTCGCGGACGCGCTCGTCGCCGCGTCGCGTGCCGGGCCTCCCGCCCGCGTCGTCCTCGACGCGCGGACCGCCTCCCGGAATCCCTACGTCGTCGAGGAGCTCCTCGCGCCGCCGGGCGCGCGACACGGACCCGTCGTCGCGTTCCGGGACCTCGCGGGCACGCGCGCACCGCTCGGCGAGAACGTCCTCTACGCGGACGGGGGCGCGCTCGCGGCAGCCGGACTCGCGGGCCGCAACGGGGCGGTCGTCGCCCGCGGCTCGGACCCGTGGGGGAGGCCGACGTTCACGGTCTACCGGCTGTCGCCGGACTGATCAAGGAGGCGGTGCGAGAGCGCGCGAGAGCGCATCCCGGAACTCCCGCGGCGTCTCGAGCGGGCCGTCGTGGCCGGCGTTCGGAAGGACGAAGAGGCGCCCCGCGGGGATCGCCGCCGCGAGAGCGCGCCCTTGAGTGAGCGGGAAGAGCGTCTCTTCGGCGCCCCAGATGACGGCGGTCCCGGCCGGCAGGTCCTTCTCGCGTCCCGCGAGGGAATCCGCGAGATCGAGGGCGCGGACCGTGGCGGCCGCCGGATCACCGCTGTAGTTGCGGCCGAACGCGTTCACGACGAAGCCGGCGGCGGGGAAGGGCCGGCGGTGGAACAGGAGGTCGAGAACGCGCCGGGAGCCGGGGCGGTTCGTGGGCACGACGCGCCGCCTTTCGGCGTCGACGTCGGTGGGCACGTCGAACCCGCCGGCGTCCACGAGAACGAGACGGCCCGTCCTCTCGGGGTGCTCGAGAGCGAACGCCGCGACCGTCCAACCCCCGAGTGAATGGCCGACGAGGTCGGCCCGGTCGAGGGCGAGCGCGCGGAACAGCGCGTCGAGCGCCGCGACGCGGCCGGGGATCCGGTACCCCGCGGCCGTGCGCGGCGGCTCGCTGCGCCCGGAACCCGGACCGTCCGGCAGGAGGACCGTGCGGCCGGCCCGCACGAGCGCGCGCGCCGTCCCGGCCCAGTACGTCGCGTCGGCTCCGAGGCCGTGGACGAGGACGACCGGGCGAGCAGCCGAGAGCGGGCCGAGCACCCAGACGGACAGCCGCGTGCCGTCGTCCGCGGCGAAGACCTCGCGGTGGCCGCCCGAGATCGCGAGCCACTCCTCCATGACGGCGCGGTAGACCGGGAACGGATCCACGGCGACCGCGCCGAAGAGGAAGAAGAGACAGAAGGCTAATGCGAACAGACCGACACGCAGAAGCGGGCGCCGCTTGCTCATCGCAAGGGCACGGTATCAGGATCTTCTTTCTCTTTTCTTCTCTCTTCTCAGTACGCGACGAGGTCGCGGAGCGCCGTGAGGATGTCGTCGCTCTGCGGGAGCGTCGCGTCCTCGAGCTGCGGCGCGTAGCCGCAGAAGACGTCCTTCGCCGCGACGCGCCGCACGGGCGCGTCCAGCCATGCGAAGAGCTCGTCCGCCGCACGCGCCGCGATCTCGGCGCCGAAGCCGTGGGTCTTCCAGTCCTCGTGGACGATGAGGAGGCGGCTCGTCTTCCTCACGCTCGCCGCGATCGCCTCCCAGTCGTACGGCGCGAGCGTGCGCAGGTCGATCACTTCGGCGTTCCGGCCGGTCTCCTCGGCGAGGGCCGCGGCGGCGACCGCGCTCCGGAAGACGGTGGCTCCGTACGTCACGACCGTCACGTCCTCGCCCGGGCGCACGACCTTCGCCTTTCCGAACGGGATCATGAAATCCCGGCCCGGGTAGCGGCCCTTGTTGTGCGTCTGGCGGTAGAGGTGCTTGTGCTCGAGGAAGAGGACCGGGTCGTCGCAGCGGATCGCGGTGCGCAGGAGCCCGTTCGCGTCGAGCGCGGTGGACGGCATCACGACGCGCAGGCCCGGGATGTGCGTGAACGTGACCTCGCCCGACTGCGAATGGTACGGGCCGCCGCCCGTCAGGTAGCCGCCGATCGCGACGCGGACGACGACGGGCGCCCGGAACGCGCCGCCCGAGCGCCAGCGCAGCGTCGCGAGCTCGTCGCGCAGCTGCTGCATCGCCGGCCAGATGTAGTCGAAGAACTGGACCTCGACGACGGGCTTGAGGCCGCGGGCGGCCCATCCGAGCGCGCGGCCGACGATGCCCGCTTCCGCGAGCGGAGAATTGAAGACGCGCGCGTCGCCGTAGGCCTTCTGGAGGCCGGCCGTGACCTTGAAGACGCCGCCCTTGCCCTTGCATTCGCCGAGGACGTCGTCGCGGCTCGCGTCCGCGACGTCCTCGCCCCACACGGCGATCCGCCCGTCGCGGGCCATCTCGTCCCTCAGGGCCGCGTTGACGAGGTCGACCATCGTCGTCGGCTCGCCGGAGAACGACGGGACGTCCTCCGTGTCGAACGCGGAGGATGTCGGGTCGACGTCGGGCGAGGTGACGTTCTCGAGCACGGTCGACGGGTCGGGCTGCTCGCTCGCGAGCGCCTCGTCGGCGGCGCGCGCGACCTCGGCGTCGACCTCTTCCCTCAGGGCGCGGATCTCGTCGGCGCTCGCGAGGCCCTCGTCGAGGAGGAACTTCTCGAAGAGCGCGATCGGGTCGCGCTCGGCGTCCTTCCGGCGCTCGTGCTCGGGGCGGTAGAGTTTCTCGTCGTCGGAGAGGGAGTGCGAGTACGGCCGCACGACGTGCCCGTGGACGAGCGCGGGTCCCTTGCGCTCGCGCGCGTACGCGAACGCGTACCGGAACGCGTCGTAGGACGCGAGAAAGTCGCAGCCGTCCACCTCGACGACGAAGAGGCCGGGCCAGGAGCGGACGAGGCCCGAGATCGAGCCGCCCGGCGTGTTGACCTCGACGGGGACCGAGATCGCGTAGCCGTTGTCCTCGACGACGAAGACGACCGGAAGCTTCAGCGTCGCAGCGGAGTTCAGGGCCTCCCAGAACTCGCCCTCGCTCGTGGCGCCCTCCCCGATCGTGACGACGACGACCTCGTCCGCCGACGCCCGCGAGGCCTGGTCGCGGATCGCGGCCGCGTCGGGGCGGAGGAGGAACCGGCCCGCCTCGGCGGCGCCGACGCCGGGCAGGCATTCGGAGCCGGTCGGGGACGAGGTCGAGAAGACGTTCAGGCGGGCCGAGCCCCAGTGCGAGGGCATCTGGCGGCCGGCGGAAGCGGGATCGAGGGCGGCGCCGACGGCCTCGAGAAACATCTCGTGCGGCGTGACGCCGAGGCCGAGGCAGAGCGCGCGGTCGCGGTAGTACGGGAAGAGCCAGTCGACGCCCTTCTTCATGTGAGCCGCGATCGCCGTCTGGAGGGCCTCGTGGCCCGCGCCGGAGATCTGGAAGAAGATGCGGTTCTGCCGCTTGAGCTGGATCTCCTTGTCGTCGATCCGCCGCGACGTGACCATGTTGCGGAAGGCGCGGAGGAGGTCGTCCCGCGTGAGCCCCTCGTACTTGTCCACCCGGGGCGCGGCGGCTTCGGAAGCCATCTTCGCGGGACTTTACCCTACGCGGCGGGCGCCGTCGGCGCCGCGTGCGCCTCGCCCGCGGAGGCGGACGGGGGTGCGCTCCAGTCCGAGTGCGGCGCCCGGTTCTCGAGGATCCAGCCCCGGAGGAGGTCGCGGTAACGGCGCGCGGGCACGGCCTCCTTCTCGAAGAACGGAACGAGCGCCGTCGCGAGCTGCGGCAGCCGGTAGAACGGGACCGCGGGATAGTAGTGGTGCTCGAGGTGAAGGTTCGACCAGAGATAGACGAACTCCCAGAGCGGCGAGCGGGCCATGCGCGTGCCCCATCGCGCGGGCTGTCCCGGCACGATGTCGTAGTGCTGCCCGAGGCGGTTCAGCGCGAAGGCCGGTGGAAAGACGACGAAGACGGGAACGAGGTAGAGCCAGAGGAGTCGTGCCGCGCCGCCGAAGCGCGCGATCGCCGCGGCCGTCACGACGTGAAGGGCGATCGCGGCGAGGCGCTCGTCCCGGATGCGCCGGCGGAGCGTCTCCGGGTACGTCGCGGTCTCCTTTCGCGCGGCGCGGAAGTAGATCGGAAAGAGCGCCGGCGTCGCGTAGAGGAGCTTGAGCCAGCGGACGTTCTTCTTCGGCGAGAGATGCGCGCGCTTCGGGTCGTCCGTCGTCGAGCCGAGCTCGGCGTGGTGGTCGAGGTGCCAGCGCGTGAACTGTGCCGGCGAGATCCCGGACGGGAGCGCGTAGAGGAGGCCGAGCGCCCGGTAGGCGAAGGGCCGGTCGCCGTCGAAAACGGCCTTGTGGACGACCTCGTGAAGGAGGACGGTCCCGTCGAAGACGACGAAGCCGAGGACGAGGGCGCACGGGACGCGGACCCAGAGGGAGTCGAAGCGCCAGCCGAGCGCGAACGCCCCCGCGAAAAGGACGAGCTGGCGCAGCGCGACCGCGAAGTGCCGCGCCGGGGCCTTCCGGTGAAGCGCCTTCAGGACGTCGTTCGGGACGGCGGCGGAAAGCCGCTTCCGGAGGTCCCCGATCGCGTGGTGGTAATAGCCGGACTTCATCCCCGCTCAGGGTAAAACAATTCTCCCCCGTGGGAGATTCCGTCTCAGGCCGGTCCCGGCGGGGGCGGTGCGGGGGCGTCGTCGTCCCCGTCGACCTCCTCCGCGACGAGGTAGAGCGGCCGGCCCTTCACCTCGTCGTAGATCCGGCCGAGGTACTCGCCGAGGACGCCGATCACCAGGAGCTGCACGCCGCCGAGGAGGAGGACGAAGACCATGAGCGTCGTCCAGCCCGGGACGTTGATCTTCAGGATCCAGAGGACGAGGACGACGACGATGTAGAGGAACGCGAACGCCGAGACGAGGAAGCCGAGCCACGTCGCGAGCTGGAGAGGCACGTGGCTGAACGAGGTCAGGCCGTCGAGCGCGAAACGGAGCATCTTGCGGAGCGGGAACTTCGTCTCGCCGCGCGTGCGCGGCGGGCGCACATACGGGACGCCGACCTGCCGGAATCCGACCCACGCGGTCATCCCGCGGATGAAGCGGTGGCGCTCGCGCAGCCTCCGGAACGCGGCGACCGCCCGCGGGCCCATGAGCCGGAAGTCTCCGACGTCCACCGGGATGTCGACGTTCGTCCAGCGCTTCAGGAGCCGGTAGAAGACGTGGGCCGTCCAGAGCTTGAACGCGCTCTCGCCCTCGCGCTTCGTGCGCTGCGCGTAGACGACCTCGTAGCCCTCGTCGACCTTCTTCAGCATCTCGCCGAGGAGCTCGGGCGGGTCCTGCAGGTCCGCGTCCATGACGGCGACGACACGCCCGCGCGCGGCGTCGACGCCTGCCGTGAGCGCCATCTGGTGGCCGAAGTTGCGGGAGAAGCGCAGGGCGCGGATCCGGCGGTCGAGGCGCGCGAACGCGGCCATCCTCTCGAACGAGCCGTCCCGGCTCCCGTCGTCGACGAACACGATCTCCCACGAGCGACCCGTCGCGTCGAGCGCCTTCACGAGGCGGTCCTTCAGCTCGTCGAGATTCTCGGCCTCGTTGAAGACGGGCAGGGCGACGGAGAGGTCGGGCGCGCTCGGACGGGCGTTCACGAGGAGGCCTTCTTCTCCACGGCCGGCGGCGGACCGGGCGGAGCGGCGGAGGGCGGAGATGCCGGCGGAGATCCCGCGGGATACTGCCGCCGGAACACCGTCACCCACACGGCGCCGATCGGGTTGTTGCCGTCCGCGCGGTCCCACGCGTCGAGCGTGAGGACGTACTTCAGGAGCTGGCCCGGGCTCGGGCGGAGGGGCCTCAGGGAGGTGTCCGGGATCCACCACGCGCGGAACGGCACGCGGTCGCGCGTGTAGCCGGGGCCGAGGACCTGTTGCTGCTTGTCCGCGTCGCCTTCGTCGCAGACGACGATCGGCGGGTGGAGCTCGCCCGTCGGCGGCTGCCAGTTCACGGGCGCGAACCTCACGTACCAGCTCAGCGGCCAGCCCGCCTCGCCCGAGACGATCGCGGCCGGCACCTCGCCGGCCCGGCCCGCGCGCAGGATCTCGTCGACGAGCGGGAGCATCTCGGGGCAGGTCTGGACCTGGATCGTCGATTCGGCCTTGCGCGAGTTCGGCGTCAGGACCGGGTAGACGAACGAGAGGGTCAGCGCCGTCACGACGGATGCGAGCGCCGTCGCGGCGCCGGCGGCCCGCCACGCGGTTCCCTTCGCGGGGAGGAGGGCCCACGCCGCGCCGGCGAGCGGCAGGAAGGGAAGCACCTGGTGGACGATGAGCCAGCCCGCCTTCTCGCCGAGATACGCGTACATCGCGAGGGACGAGACGCCCCAGCCCGCGAGGAAGCGCTCGGCGAACGACAGGGCCCGCCAGCGCGAGACGACGTACCAGAGCGCGGGGATCAGGATCGCGAACTCGTACTGCAGGAGGCGCGGGAGGTAGAACGTCTTCGGGCCGCCGACGCGCTCCATCTTGTGCTGCCCCCACCAGTAGGAGATCGCGTCGACGGCCGGGTTGCCGGACTCCGGGTGGACGAGAAAGACGGTGTAGAGGAGCTCGGACGTGACGAAGAAGAGGAGGAGCGCTCCGACGACCGCCGTCGCGTTCTCCTCGAGCCAGTCGATGAGGCGTCGCAGGCGATTCCAGACGTCGAGGCCGCGCCCGGGCTCCATCCACGCGACGGCGACCGACGGCACCACGAGGGCAAGGAGGACGTAGAAGTTCTCCTTGGACGCGAACGCGACGGACGCCCAGATCGCGGCGATCGCGATGTCCCTCACGCGGCGGGTCGCGAGGTACTCGTCGAGCCAGAGAAAAAGGCCCGCGGTCCCGAGGAGGCTCCACGCGTCGTCCCGGCAGAAGCGCGTGTAGTAGAGGAGGTTCGGCGAGAGCGCGCAGAGCGCGCCCGCCGCGAACGCCGCGCGCCGGCCGAACCGCCGGCGCAGGAGGAGCGCCATCGCCGTGAGCGCGACGCCCGCGAGAGCCGGGGCGAGGCGTGCCGTGAAGTCGGAGGTCCCGTCCCAGACCTTCGCGGCCGCGAGGCCGGTCACGAGGCCGACGGCCTTGCCGATCACGGAAGCGACGGCGAACACGGCCGCGACGGCGAAGTACTGGACGGGCCCGTGATACACGGGGTCGTACTTGTAGAAGCCCTCCTTGAGGAGCCGGACGGCCGCATAGGCGTGGATGGACTCGTCGTGGTGGAAGGCGTGCGTGCCGAGCTGGACGACGCGCAAGAGGAGCGACAGCGCGACGAGGCCGATCCAGGCCCTCTTCTCGAACGCCGAGAACGCGGGGGCGGGCGTGGCCTCGGGCCTCACTTGAGGATCTCGTACACGGCAGTGTCTTTCGAGTCGAAGACGCGCCGGAAGTTCGCGCGCATCGGGAACGCGTTCACGCCGAAGTCGCGATGCTCGAGCGAGCCGACGAAGACGTAGCGCACGGAATAGCGGTGGAGCGCCGCGAAGACGGCCTCGGCGTCCTCCGAGGTGTAAACGAGGCGCAAGTCGCGGCGGCGGCCCTCGATCTCGGTCGCCGCGGCGCCCCCGCGCCACAGGCCCTCGTGGTTGTCCCAGCCGAGGACGGTCGGGAGGCCCGTCGCCGCGCCGATGCGGCTGTAGTCCGTGTACGCGTTTCCCGTCGCCTCCGCGAGGACGGCGCCGTCGACGGCGTGCGCGCGCAACCAGTCGACGGCCGCGCGGTCGCCCGGGGCCTCGCGCGCCATCCACGCGAGGCCGTTCAGCCCGTCCACCGGGCCTGTCGCCCGCGCCCGGAAAAGGACCGCGATCACGGGGTGAGCGAGAAGCCCGGCCGCCGCGAGGAGGAGCGCGGCGCGGACGAGTCCGCGGGCGCGGCGCGTCGAGAGCGCGAGCGGGAGGAGAAGCGCGCCGCCGAGGACGAGGAGAGGCCAGGCCCCCATGAACGTCTTGAAGACGGTGTTCATCCTCCGGAGCTGCTCGCCGTATGAGTCCGAGACGAGGACGACGTCCGGCACGGCGGCGAGCGTCGCGCCCGCGGCCGCGAAGAGGAGGCCGGCGCGGAGGGCGCCGGTCGGGGCCGGCGCCTCGCCGGGGGACGGGTCCCTCAGGAGCAGCCAGAGGACGCCGGCGGCGAGGCCCGCGGCGAGGCCGACGACCGGCCGCTTCGAGAGGACGGCGAGCGCGATCCCGAACGCGGGGAACGCGGTCGCCGCGACGAGCGCGCGGTCCGCGCGCGTCTGCGAGCGCACGAGAGCGACGCCGAACGCGAGCGCGGGAACGACGCAGAGGACTCCGAAGTGGAGGAACGCTTCGCCCGCGGTCGTGGCCTCCTTCCAGAACGTGAGGCCGTGGACCGCGGGCCGCGGCGAGCGCAGGAACGGCAGGAGGAACGGCACGGAAAGAAGGATCGAGAAGAGGCTCCGGAGGACGGCGGGCCGGAACGGCCGCTCCATGAGGTTGCCGGCTCCGAGGACGAGGAGAACCGCCGGCAGGTCCCAGGGGTTCGCCGAGAGGACCGCGGCGAGGAGGACGGCGTCGAAGAGCGAGCCCGCGGCCGAGCCGATCCGGCCCGCGAGGCCCATGAACGCGACGAGGAACGGGAACGTCACGGCGTGCGGGTGGAGGTCGCCGAGGCGGAACGTGAAGAACGGCCACTCCGTGATCGCGTTCTCGACGCGGCGCGACGAGATCCACCAGGGATCCGTGAGCGGCTTGTCGTCGAGCACCTGCCGCAGCCCGTCGAACGTCCCTCCGAGAACGAGCACGGCGCCCGCGAGGAGCGCGAGCGAGCGGCCGCCCCGGCGGGCGCGGATCGCGCCGTACGCGGCGAGGGCCGCGAGGGCCGGGAGGAGGGCCGCGATCAGGTTGTAGGCGTATTCGGGCGGCACACGCGCGGCGCGGGCTGGGAGCGCGAACATGTACGTCCCGAGGTGGTAGTAGGGGAAGCGCGAGCCCGCGAGCCACGGGTCCGTGAAGGGAAGGCGCGGGGTCGCCATGAGGCCGGAGAGGACCGCGAAGTCCATCGGCTTCTCGGTCTGCCGGATCTCGGCATGACTTCCGCGCTCCCAGACGAAGAACGCGAAGATCGCGAGAAAGAGAACGAGGGGCGGGACGAGCGCGCGGCCGCGCGCGAGGACGCCGGCGAGGTCCTGCCAGCCCCACAGCAGGAGCGTGACGAGGAGGATCGCCGCGAGAGGCAGCGCGACGGAGGAGATCGGAACGGACCGCAGCCCCGAGACGAGCCAGCCCGGCAGCGCCGCGGCAACGAGGCCGACCGGGAGCGAAAACGCGACCGCGACTTCCGCGTGCGCGTCGTCACCCGGGTCGCTCCGCAGAAGCCGCGCGACAACGGCCGCTCCCGACGCGCTCGCCAGGAGGAGGACCGAGGCGAAGAGAAGCGCGGACAGGGCCGTCACGGAACGGTTCAAGGTAACACAACGCGCCCCCGCCGCAGGGCTAGACTGGGCGCGTGAACGCCCCGTCCCCGCGCATCGCCGTCGTCGGCGGCGGTCTCGCCGGGCTCGTCGCGGCGGATCGCCTCCTCGGGGAAGGAATGCGCGTCACGGTCTTCGAGAAGTACCCGGAGGCCGGTGGCCTCGTCGGAGTCGTCGAGGTGGGAGGGACCCCTCTCGAGCGCTTCTACCATCACCTCTTCACGAGCGACGTCGACTACGTCTCCTTCGCCGAGGAGTTCGGTCTCGGCGGCGACATCCAGTGGCTCAAGTCGCGGATGGGGTTCTTCTCGAACGGGAGGCTCTTCGACTTCGGAACGCCGGCGTCCCTCCTCTCCTTCTCGCCGCTCGGCGTCGCGGGACGCCTGCAGTTCGTCCTGTCGACGCTGAAGCTCAGGCAGAGCGCGGACTGGAAGAGTCTCGAGGACGAGACCGCGATGGGCTGGATGCGCCGAAAGGGTTTTTCCCGCGCTCTGGACGCCGTGTGGGGCCCCCTCCTCGTCCAGAAGTACGGGCGCCGCGCCGAGGACGTCGGCCTCGTCTGGCTCTGGGGAAAGATCGCGCTGCGCACGCGTTCGCGCGACAAGACCGGCCTCGGCGAGAGGCTCGGGTACCTGAAGGGCTCGTTCGGGCGCGGCGTCGAGGCGGTTCTCGGGCGCGTGAGGGCGCGCGGCGGCGACCTCCGGACGTCCCGCCCCGTGAAGATCGTGAAGAAGTCCGCCGGCGGATTCGACGTGGCGTTCGCGGGCGGGACGGAGACGTTCGACCTCGTCCTCTCGACGGTCGCGATCCCCGAGCTCCTGAGGCTCGCGCCGGACCTTCCCGACGACGTGCGCAAGGCATGGGGCGCGATCGCGTACTGCCACGCGCTCTGCCCGATCCTCGAGCTCGACCGCTCGCTCTCGCCGTACTACTGGTTGAACGTCGGCGACGCCTCGATGCCGTTCGGCGGCGTCATCGAGCACACGAACTTCATCCCGAAGGAGGAGTACGGCGGCCGGCACGTCGTTTACATATCGAACTACGTCCTTCCAGACGATCCGAAATGGCGGAAGCCGGATGACGCGCTTTGGGCCGAGTACCTGCCGGGCCTCAAGCGCATCAACCCGGCCTTCGACGAGAGCTGGATCCTGAAGAAGCAGGTCGGGCGCGCCGAGTACGCGCAGCCGATCGTCGTGCCCGGCTACTCGAAGATGCTTCCGCCGCTCGAGACGCCGGTCCCGGGCTTGTGGTCCGCGTGCATGGCGCAGATCTATCCCGAGGATCGCGGCCAGAACTACGCCGTGAGGATCGGCCGCGAGGCGGCGGACGCCATCCTGAAGAAACTCCGCGGCTAGTCGGACCAGAGCGGCAGCTGGCCGTCCTTGCCCGGCGCGCCGGGCGTCACGAGGCCGTGGACGCCGACGCCGAGGAGGCGCACGGGCCGTGCGCCCGCCTCGGTCCTCGAGAGGAGAGAGGCGGCGCGCGCCGCGAGCGCGTCGGGATCGCGCGTCGGAGGCGCGCTGTCGCTCCGCGTCACGGTCGTGAAGTCCGCGTAGCGCACCTTGAGCGTGACCGTCCGCGCGAGGAGCCGCCGCTCGGCGAGGAACGCCGCGTCCTGGCGCGCCATCGACTCGACGATCGTGCTCATCTCGCGGGGGTCCGTCAGGTCCTCGCGGAACGTGTCTTCCGTGCTCACCGACTTCCGGGCCCTGTCCGGCACCACGGGCCGGGCGTCGTCGCCGTGCGCGAGCCTCACGAGCGCGTCGGCCCAGCTGCCCACGACCTTGCGAAGCCGCGCGGCGTCGACGCCCCGGACGTCCACGAGCTTTGCGCAGCCGATCGCGCGCAGCCGCTCGGCCGTCTTCGGCCCGACGCCCCAGAGCGCGTCGACGGGCAGCTTCGCGAGGAACGTCTCCATTCGCTCGGGCGCGATCACCGTGAGGCCGTCGGGCTTCTTCCAGCCCGACGCGATCTTCGCGAGGAACTTGTTCGGCGCGACGCCCGCGGACACCGAGAGGCGCGTCGTCTCCTTGACCTGCGCCTTGAGCCGCCGCGCGACCTCCATGCCGAGAGGCTCCGCCCACGCGTTCTCGGTCACGTCGAGGTAGGCCTCGTCGAGGGAGAGCGGCTCGACGAGCGGGGTGACGGCGCGGTAGAGGGCGAAGATCTCCCGGGAGACCGCGACGTACTTGCGGAAGTCGGGACGGACGATCACGAGGTCCGGGCAGAGCCGCACGGCGCGCGCCATCGGGATCGCCGACCGCACGCCGTACGCGCGCGCCTCGTAGCTCGCCGCCGCGACGACGCCGCGGCCCTTCGGGTCGCCCCCGACGGCGACGGGCTTGCCGCGCAGCGCGGGAGCGTCCCGCTGCTCGACGGACGCGTAGAACGCGTCCATGTCGAGATGCAGGATGCGCCGGGGGAGAGGCTCCACGCGGCGGATTCTGCTCCGCTTCAGGCCGCGCGAACGGCGAGGCGCGGCTCCCGTTCCCGCACAGGCCGGCGGCGCCGTGACGCGGCGAGGTCGTCGAGAGCTTCGGAGCCGAAGGCCGCGAGGTTCAGGAGGATCATGATCCCGGCGAAGAGCCACATGCCGAGGAACGCGCCGATGAAGAGGTGCATCGCGACCGTCCCCGCGAGCCAAGGGACGCGGGCGCGGCGGGTCCAGATACAGAGACCGTAGCCGATCTCGAGGAGCAGGACGAGCCAGCCGGAAAGGATCGCGAGCGCCGGAGCGAACGCGAGCGCCGAGGCGTCCACCTGGCGGAAGACCGGGAGCGTCAGGGCGCGCCAAATGGCCTCGCCGTTCCACCACTGGGGCCCGGAGGCCTTCTCGAATCCTGAGGACACGTAGACGATCGCGAGGTGGATCTGGAGTACGCGGCGCGTGACACCGGCCGCGACGCTCGGAGTGGATGTGCGCCGGCCCGCGCGGGCGTCGAGCGACAGGGCGTCCCCGACGGGCATCGCGACCGCGTAGCAGAGCCCGATGTGCGTGAAGACGTCCATGCCGTACTCGAGTCCGCCGCCCGCGTGCAGGAGGAGAAAGTCGAGTCCCCATGCCGCGAGCGCGGATGCGCGCGCGCGCCACCCTGCGAGGAGGCCGACGAGCGCCACGGCCTCGAGCCCGACGACGATCCACACCGTCCCCTCCGGCGTGACGCCGAGGGGCCGGAGCGCGCGCGCGACGTCTCCGAGGTGCGGGAAGACCTCGGGGAGGCGCGCCCGGGTGATCGCCCACTGGACGTACCCGTACGGCCCCCAGAGCGCGAGCGCGGAGCGCAGAAGCGGGACCATCCGGACGAGGGCGAACGCCGCGAGCGCGATCCGGAAGGCGCCGAGCGGGACGGGCGAGGCCGGCGCGGTGAACCAGGCCTCGAGGCGGCGGCACGCGGATCGGATTCCCGCCATGACGTCAGCGCTTGTCGAAGCTCGTCGCGTAGAAGGCGCGCTCGACGGTCCGGACTCCCCGGCGGAATTCGCCCATGGTGGGGAGCACGTGCTGCGCGACGTCGATCTCGACGCGGACGGCGTCCGGGTCCTCGTTCAGGGCGCGCACGGCCCAGGAGCGGGCGAAGAGGTCCCGCGCGTCCGGGTCCAGCGAGAAGTGACCCGTCATCGAATACAGGCGCACCTCCATCTCGCGGTTCGGCGGCCGGAACGACCAGTTGCGCCGGAGGCCCTTCGCGTCGACGAGGACGCACCGGACGACGAAGTCCCCGGTGACGTCCGGCGCGAAGAACCCGAAGTTCCGGTTCGCGAGCGTGAGGGACTCGTACAGATCGCTGGCCGCGACGACTGGCCCGGCGGCGGGCCAGCGGGCGAGGAGGCTGCGCCCGTGGGTCGCCACGAGCAGCACGAAGAAGAGGTGCAGCGCCACGGCCGCCCCCGCGATCCGCCGCTTCACGGGCCGTCGCCTCAGCGGGCGTAGCGCTGCAGGAGCGCGTTCAGCTGTCGAACCCTGTCCGCGCTGCCGCCCACGGGGCCGATGACGACTTCGGCCCGGAATCCGTTCACCGTCTGGTTCGGTCCGAGGCCCCTGAGCTTCAGCTCGGGCGAGGCTGCGCTGCCAGGCGCAACGGTCGGGCCCTGACGCAGGCTGCCGAGGCCGACCGCCCTCCCGTACCGCATCTTCTGGATCTTTCCCTTCCCGTCGACGTACTCGATGCGGAAGTCATACGTCGCCGGGTCAAAACCGCGGAGAAGCTCCTCGAGCCGGAGCTTGTCCGCGGCCGAGAGAGGCTTGAGGTCGGCGGCGGCGAGCGGGCGCGCGAGAGCGACGAGAGCGGCGAGGGCCGCGAGCGCGCGGACAAGGAACCGGGGACTCTTCATTTGAGGCCTCCCTTCCGGAAAGACGCGGGACCGGGCCGCGCGGCATAGAGCCGGCTAACCCGGCGGAGCGCCGGAAGGGAGGACCCGCGAAAACCCCCACGTGACGACGAGCGCGGCGGCGAGCGCCGGGAGCGTGCCGCCGGTCGACCCCGCGAGGAAATAGGCCGCCGCGCCCGCGGCCCAGCCGCACATCCCCGGGATCGCGAACCCGCGCGCGCGGGGCCCGTCGGCCGCGTACAGGGCGGCGACGTCTACGGGCCGTTTCAGGAGGAAGAAATGCGCGAGAAGGACGCCGCCGACCGGGACGAGGAGCCCGCCGAGGAGAAGCATGAAGTCCGCGTAGCGCTCGAGCAGGCCGGAAGAGAGGGAGAGGAGGGCGCCGATCCCGCCGATCGCCCAGACGGACGAGCGGTCCTTCGCCGTCGGGACGAGGCTCTTCCAGGCGAGCGCGGACATGTAGATGTTCACGAAGTTCGTCGAGAGCGTCGCGAGCGCGAGGAGGAGGGCCCCGAGGCCGCCGACGCCGGCGGCGGCGAGCATCGCCCCCGGATTCGAGGAGCCCGCGGCGCGCGCCGCGACGTAGCCGAGCGGGACGAACCAGAGGCTCGTGAGCGCGAGGCCGAGGAAGACCGCCGTCGCCGCCTTCCCGGGCGAGCGCGTGTAGCGCGGGTAGTCGCCGAAGATGAGGAGCCAGGAAACCTGGTAGCCGATCACGACGTCGAGGCCGCGGACGGGAGAGAGCGAGCCGTCTCCCGGCGCCGCGGTCATGGACGTCGGAAGCCGCAGGAACGCGAACGTCAGGATGCCGCCGACGGCGAGGAGGGCCGGGACGGCGACGCGGTCCGCGTGTCCGACCGCGCGGGGTCCGGCCGCGACGACGGCCGTCGCGAGAAGGCCGAGACCGAGCGCCCAGTACCGCTCGCTCCCGGGTCCGCCGAAGGCGCGCGCGCACGCGGACGCCGCGATCACGTTGTTCAGGGCGATCCATGCGAAGTTCGTGACGTAGAGGATGAGCGAGACGATCGCGCCGCCGCGAAGACCGAGCGCGGCCCGGCACGCGACGACCGAGGGCACGCCGAGCCGCGGCCCGAGCGGGGTCAGGGCGGCCACGAGAGCGCTTCCGAGAACGACGCCGCCGACCATGAGTGCGAGCGCCGATCTCAGCCCGAAGGCGGGAGCGAGGCTCGCGCCGGTCTGGAGCGTCGTCGCGACGAGGTTCGCGCCCGCGATGATGAGGAAAAGGTCGACCGGAGTCTGCGTCTTCTCGGAGTCGGGGACCGGGCCGAGGTCGGCGGCCTGCATCAGGAATCCCGAATCGCGCACACGTCGAGGACGCGGGTCATCCGGGCGCACGTCACGAGGCCGAGCCTACGCGCTCGGGGTCGCGTCGCCGGGATCAATTTGGCGACGGCGTATCGGGCGAGGAGGGCGGGGACGAGCGAGGCTCCCCGGTCCCTGGCCGCGCCCGTGACGAAAACCGTTCTCGACGCCACTCCGGGAAATCGTATCGCGACCCGGATCGCCCCCGTGTCCCCGGCGTTCGCCCCCGCGGGAGGGCGCCCGTCCCCCGGCCGTACGTCCTTCGGGGGCGAGTTCCTACCTTGAACGCCGGGGGTGCGTTCATGAATTCAAGGCGTTCGTGTCTCTTCTCCCGCGCCCTGCGCGGGACGGCCGCTTTCGTCCTTCTCGCGGCATGCGGGCGGGCGGCCGCCCAGGGCCTCCCGTCGTCGACGCTCACGGGGCGCGTCTCGACGTCCGGATCGCCTCTGCCGGGAGTCCTCGTGACGGCGAAGGCCCCGACGCTCCAGGGGACCCGAACGACCGTGACGTCGGCGAACGGCGACTACGTATTCAACAATCTCCCGCCGGGGGACTACACGATCACGTTCTCGCTCGCGTCGTTCCAGACGCGGACGGAGACGCTTCCGCTCCGCGCCTCGGAGAAGAAGTCGCTCGACGCGGAGATCAGCGTTGCCTCCGTGTCCGCCCAGGCCGAGGTCGTCGCGCGGAGCGAGACGATTTCGACCTCGAACCAGGCCTCGGCGACGTTCACGAGCGGGCAGCTCGACTCCCTCCCGACCGCACGGACGCTCCTTTCGGCCGTCGCGCTCTCGCCCGGCGTCAACCAGAACGGCCCGAACGGCGCGTACACGATCTCGGGGGCGCAGTCGTTCGACAACCAGTTCAGCGTCGACGGCGCCGTCATCAACGACAACATCCGCGGGACGCCGTACAACCTCTTCGTCGAGGACGCGATCCAGGAGACGACGACGTCGTCGTCGGCGATCTCGGCCGAGTTCGGGCGCTTCACGGGCGGCGTCGTGAATACGATCACGAAGTCGGGCGGCAACTCGTTCTCGGGATCGTTCCGGACGACGCTCACGAACGACGCGTGGTCCGCGATCACGCCGGCGTCCGAGACACGCGTCCAGAACGTCGTCCCGGCGTACGAGGCGACGCTCGGCGGCCCGATCTGGAAGGACCGGGTGTGGTTCTTCGGTTCGGGCCGTCTCGCGGACACGAAGGCGAGCAACCAGACCGCGTTCACGAACATCTCCTACCCGACGGAGAACGACGAGAAGCGCTGGTCCGGCAAGGTCACGGTGTCGCCGTTCGCGAGCCACACGCTCACGGCGTCGTACACGTCGATCAAGCAGGACCTGGTGAACGACTACTTCACGTCGCACCCGATCCTCGACCTCGACAGTCTCAAGACCCGGAGCCTCCCGCAGGACTTCCTCGTGCTGAACTACTCCGGCGTTCTCGGGTCGAGCCTGTCCCTCGAGGGCCAGTTCTCGCAGCGGCACTTCACGTTCGACCACGACGGCTCGCTCTACACGGACCTCGTGAAGGGTACGGTCCTCATCGACGAGTCGACGGGCGGCTACTACAACTCCCCGTACTTCTGCGGCGTCTGCACGAACGAGAAGCGCGACAACCAGGACACGTTCGTGAAGGGGACGTGGTTCCTGTCGACGGGCGCCCTCGGCTCGCACAACATCGTGGCGGGGTACGACAACTTCGCGGGCAAGGAGCTGCTGAACAACTACCAGTCCGGGAGCAACTATGTCGTCGGCTCGACCGCCGCGATTCCCCGCAACGGGGACCTGTTCCCGGTGTTCGACTCGTCGAGCTACATCATCTACTTCCCGATCACCGAGCAGAGCACGGGAAGCGACGTCAGGACGCACGCCGTGTTCCTGAACGACCAGTGGCGGCTCACGGACCGTGTCTCCCTCAACCTCGGCGTCCGCTGGGACAAGAACTCCGCCAAGGACGGCGGCGGCGTGACCCGCGCGAGCGACAGCTCCCTGAGCCCGCGCCTCGGCGCGACGTGGGACGTCACGGGGAGGGGCTTCCTCCGCGTGGCCGCGAGCTACGCGAAGTACGTCGGCGCGATCCAGGAGACCCAGGTGAGCGCGGCGACGCAGGCCGGGACGCCGCTCCTCCTGTACTGGTACTACGACGGGCCGGGCGCGACGCCGATCAACGCGGACCCGAACGGTCCGCTCCTCACGCGCGCGCAGGCGATCACGCAGCTCTTCTCGTGGTTCCAGGGACAGGGCTGCCCGACCCTCTCGACGTGTCAGGTGCCGCTCGGCGGCGCTCAGGTTCCCGGGGTGAATCAGCAGATCCGCGGTTCGCTGGACTCGCCGAACGCGAAGGAGTACACGGTCGGCGTCCAGGGCAATTTCGGCGCGCGGGCGTCCTATCGCGTCGACCTCGTCCGGCGCGAGTTCGCCGACTTCTACAGCCTGAAGCTCGACCAGTCGACCGGCCAGGTCACGGACACGTTCGGGAACGTCTACGACCTTCAGATCGTCGGGAACACGAACGACCTCGAGCGCAACTACACGGCTCTGCAGGCACAGTTTCAGGTCAACCGGCTCTTCGACGCGGTCACGGTCGGCGGGAGCTGGACGTGGTCGCATACGCTCGGCAACTTCAACGGGGAGAGCGCCGGCTCCGGCGCGGTCCGGGGCCTCCCGGACTTCTACCCGGAGTACACGCAGGCGAGCTGGGGTCTGCCACGCGGGGACCTCGCGACCGACCAGCGCCACCGGGTGCGCGCGTACGCGTCGTGGGACATTCCGCTGCCGAGAACGCTCGGCGCGCTCTCCCTCGGCGTCATCCAGGCGTACGACACGGGGACTCCCTACGGCGCCGCGGGATCGGCGATTGTCTCGCCGTACGTCACGAACCCCGGGTACGAAACGCCCCCGCGGGCGTCGACGTACTACTTCACGTCCCGCGACGGCTTCCGGACGGACAGCGTCTCGCGCACGGACCTCGCGCTCAACTACGGCTTCAGGATCGCGGACACCGTCGAGATCTTCGTGCACCCGCAGGTCCTGAACGTCTTCAACAACCAGGCGGCCGTCGCCGTGGACACGACGGTTCTCTCGGCGGCGAACGCGAGCGGATTCACGCGCTTCAACCCGTTCACGACGGCGCCTGTCCGTGGCACGAACTGGGACTACGGGCCGAACTTCGGCAAGGCGCGGAACGCCGCGGACTATCAGCTGCCGCGGACGTTCACGCTCTCCGTCGGCGCGCGCTTCTAGCCCGCGTCCGCGTCCGTTCCTCGCGCGCGCGCGCGGCGCGCGAGGAACGCGATCGCGCGCTCTTCGCCCCAGTAGACGGGCCTGAGCCCTCGCGCCGCGACCCAGCCGGCGTGGCCGCCCCTCTCCGTCACGAGGAAGCGGACGAGAGGGGAGGCCGCGCGGCGCGCGGCCTCGACCGATTCCGGCGGCACGAACGGGTCGTCGAGTGCCGAGAGGCAGAGCGTCGGCACGGTGATGGCGCCGAGGACGCGCAGGGAGCTCGAGCGCGCGTAGTAGTCGGCCGCGTCCGCGAAGCCGTGGAGCGGCGCGTTCGCGGCGTCGTCGAACTCGCGGAACGTCCAGGCCCGCGACGCGCGCGGAATGTCGAGCCGCGCGGCCGCCTCGGGAAACCGGCGGGCGAGCGCCTCGGCCTTCGGGACGAGGGTCTTGACGAAGGCGCGCACGTAGAGGACGGACGGAAACGACGCCATGTGGCGATCTCCGGCGGCGAGGTCGTACGGAACCGAGAGCGCGGCGGCGGCGGCGACGAGCCGCTCGCCGGGGTGCTCGCCGAGCCACTTGAGGAGGACGTTCCCTCCGAGGGAGACGCCGGCGGCGAAGACGGGGCCCCCGTGGCGAACCGCGAGCGTCCGGAGGACGAAGTCGACGTCCGCCGTCTCGCCGGAGTGGTAGAGACGCGGCCGCGCGTTCGGGACCGCGCGCGAGAGATCCGCGAGATTGCGCGCGCAGGAGCGGAAGTTCAGGACGGAGGGCCGCAGCCCGGCCGCGAGGGCACGCGTGAGGAGGCCCTGCGCGTAGACGGAGTGCGAGCTTCCCTCGAGGCCGTGGAGGATCAGGAGAGGCGGTGCCCCCGGGACGGAGCGCGCGTCCGCGTGGTCGAGGAGGAGCGTGTCGCCGTCCGGCGCGGTGAGCTCCTCGCGGCGGAGCGGGACCATGGTCCGGGAGCGGGCAAGCCGCCCCCAGACCGTCTGGCGATGCGCGCCGCGCAGCCACCAGGCGGGTTGGAAGTCGTCGGGGTCTTCGCCGTCCACTCCCGTGCGCCTTTCGTCACGCGGCGCGGTCACTTCGTCCCGCCCTTCACCGTCCGCGGAGCGGGGATTCTATTGTTGGAGGACATGGACGAATTCGATTTCGAGGGCCGCCGCTTCCGAACCGTCAGCAACTCGGCCGCCGGTGAGTCCGGATCCGAGACCGTCTTCCATTACCGCCAGAAGGGTGCCGTGCTCTGGGCCACGTACCACGGCGGGGACGTGTCTTTCGGGACCCTGCTCGCCCGGGCGGGCCCGGACGGCCGGCTCGAGGTCGTCTATCAGCACCTGAACAAGAACGGCGACTTCCGCGCGGGCCGCTGCCGCGCGCGGACGGAGGTCCTCCCCGACGGGCGCTACCGCCTCCACGAACGCTGGACCTGGACGGAGGGAGCGGAGGGATCCGGCCGGTCCGTGACCGAGGAGGTCCCGCGCCGCCGGCCGCGGTCCGGCCTTCCCGGCTGACGCTCCGGATTCCCGAAGGGGACGTCCGGGCCGCGGTCCCGGTCCCCGCGTCGAAGGGCCCCGGCACGCCGTTCCGAGGCCCGTCCCAAACCCGTCGCGTCTCCTCGCGGGGCGGCCCACCTTGACGGCGAGGCACACGTGCCGCCGCGGGGTTCGCCGCGGGTCCGCGTGTCGCCCAGGAGGAAGTGCATGCGTCGATCCGGATTCCGCGTTTTCCTCGTCCTCGTCCTCGTCGTCGCCGCCGCGGGGGCGCAGGCCCAGAGCGTGACGACCGCGACGCTTCGCGGCCGCGTCACGAACGAGGGGCAGGGTCTGCCCGGCGTCGTCGTCTCGCTGCGGTCGAAGGTGCTTCAGGGCGAGCGCACAGCACCGACGTCGGCGAACGGCGACTACGTCTTCCCCGGCCTTCCGCCGGGGGAGTACACGGTGGCCTTCACGCTCCAGGGATTCAAGACCGAGACGCGCACGAAGTCGGTCACGGTCGGACAGGAAGTGCGCCTGGACGTCGTGCTCGGCCTCGCGGGTGTCGAGGCTTCGGCGACCGTCGTCGCGAGGCCCGAGACCGTCGCGACGTCCACGCCGCAAGCCGCGCAGACGTTCACGAAGGAGCTCACGGACAACCTGCCCGTCACGCGGACGCTGCTCTCGTCCGTCGCGCTCTCGGCGGGCGTGAACACGAACGGACCCGGCTCGAGCGACCGAATCGGCAACGGCGTCTCCCCTGTCGTGACGATCTCGGGAGGCCAGTCGTTCGACAACCTCTTCACGGTGGACGGCGCGGTCATCACGGACAACATCCGGGGCACGCCGAACAACCTGTTCATCGAGGACGCGATCGCCGAAACGACGACCTCGACGTCGACGGTCTCGGCCGAGTTCGGCCGCTTCACGGGCGGCGTCGTGAACACGGTCACGAAGTCCGGCGGCAACGCGTTCAGCGGCTCGTTCCGGACGACGTTCACGAACGCGGCCTGGTCCGCGACGACACCCGCGAACGAGGTGACGCCGCAGAAGGTGAATCCCCAGTACGAGGCGACGCTCGGCGGGCCGATCTGGAAGGACCACGTCTGGTTCTTCGGCTCGGGCCGGTACTTCGACCAGACGACGTCCGGCCAGACGAGCTTCACGAACATTTCCTACCCGGTCGGCGACACGGAGAAGCGCTACCAGGGGAAGCTCACGCTCACGCCCGTCTCGAACCACACGCTGACGGGCAACTACCTGCACGTCGACGAGGAGCAGACGAACTCCTCGTTCTGCCCGACGGGCTGCCTGGACCTCGACAGCCTCGTGCCGGCCCGACAGCTCCCGCAGGACATCGTCACCGTGAACTACAACGGCGTCCTCTCGAACTCGTTCTTCCTCGAAGGCCTTTACTCGCGTCGCAAGTTCACGTTCGAGAACGCGGGCTCGCCGTACACGGACCTCATCAAGGGCACGATCATCCGCGACAGGTCCCGGAGCAACGCGCGGTACAACTCGCCCACGTTCTGCGGTGTCTGCGACCCCGAGTCGCGCGACAACCGCGACTACCTCGTCAAGGGCACGTGGTTTCTCTCGACGGGTTCCCTCGGCTCGCACAACATCGTGTTCGGCTACGACAACTTCGCGGGCCAGCGGAAGTCGAACAACTACCAGTCCGGCAGCAACTACCGCATCTTCGCGACGAATACCATCATCGCGAACAACGACCTTTATCCGGTCATCGACTCCAATTCCTACGTCTATTACACGCCGATCACGAACCTGAGCAAGGGCACCGACGCCCTCACGCACTCCGTCTTTCTGAACGACTCCTGGCGCGTGAGCGACCGGCTCTCGGCCAACCTCGGCGTGCGGTGGGACAAGAACAACGCGAAGGACTCGAACGGCGTCGTCCGCGCGGACGACAGCTCGTTCAGCCCGCGCCTCGCCGTCGCGTACGACGTCACGGGCAAGGGGACGCTGCGCGTCGGGGCCAGCTACGCGAAGTACGTCGGCGCGATCCAGGACGGCCTCGTCGACTCCGCGTCCGACGGCGGCCAGCCCGGCCTCCTGATCTGGTACTACGACGGGCCGGGCGCGACTCCGATCAACGTGAACCCGGCGGCCGGCACGCCTCTCGTGACGCGCGCGCAGGCGCTGCAGCAGGTCTTCGACTGGTTCTTCGCGCAGGGCTGCCCGAACCTCACGTCCTGCCAGCTCCCGCTCGCCTACGCGTTCGTCCCGGGACTCTCCGCGACGTTCCCGAAGTCCCTCGACTCGCCGTCAACGCGCGAGTACGCGGCGACCGTGTCGGGCAACGTCGGCTCCTCGCTCGCGTATCGCGTCGACCTCGTGCGCCGCGAGGGCCGCGATTTCTACAACAACGTGATCGACGGCTCGACCGGGCAGGCCTTCGACGAGTTCGGCAACGCGTACGACGTCACCGTGGTCGACAATACGAACACCGTGAAGCGCAACTACACGGGGCTCCACACGAGCCTGTCCTACCGCAACGGAGGGTTCAACGGCGGAATCAACTGGACGTGGTCGCACACCCTCGGGAACCTGAACGGTGAGACGGCCGCTTCGGGGCCCGTCCCGAACGGAACCCAGGCGTACCCGGAGTACAAGGACCCGGCCTGGAACAACCCGTACGGGTCGCTCGCGACGGACGAGCGCCACCGTGTCAAGCTGTACGGCTCGTACCAGCTTCCGTTCGTGCCGTCGAGGGTCGGCTCGCTGAACATCAGCGCGATCCAATCGGTCGACACCGGCGTCCCCTATGGCGCCCTCGGCCTCGTGGACTCGCGGGCCTACGTCACGAACGCACCGGCCTACTCGACACCGCCGAGATCCGTGAGCTACTACTTCACGGCGCGCGACGCGTTCCGGACCGACACGATCTACCGGACGGATCTCTCGCTGAACTTCACGACGCGGATCGCGGGTTCGGTCGAGATCTTCGTCCAGCCGCAGGTCCTCAACGTGTTCAACCGGCACGGCCTCGTCGGCGCCTCGACCTCGGTGCGGACGGCCGTGAACTCCTCGGCGTACACGCGCTTCGACCCGTTCAACGCGACGCCCGCGCGGGGCGTCAACTGGGATTACGCGCCCACGTTCGGCCATGCCCGCAGCAACCTCGACTACCAGCTCCCGCGCACGTTCACGCTCGCGGCCGGCGTGAGGTTCTAGCGGAAAGGCGGATTTCGACGCACCGGCCGGCAACACGGCCCCCGGCCGGTGCGTATCCGTCCCCATGACCAAGAGTCTCGGGAGAAGGCCCGCCCTGATCTTCGCCGCGTGGACGGTCGCGGGCGTCTTCTTCGCGAGTCAGCTCTACTTCCTGTACCCGATCACGTCCGGCGGGCGCGAGATCTCGTTCGGGCGCGCCCTCCTCATCAACCTGCCCTTCTACTGGCTCTGGGCGCTCCTGACGCCCGCGATCCTCGGCCTGGCCCGGCGCTTCCCGCTGGAGCGCGGGCGGTGGAAGAGGAGCCTCGCGGTCCATGCGGGAGCGAGCGTCGTCCTCTCGGCGGTCCAGCTGTTCGTCGCGGGGGCGCTCCTGTACGCCGTCGTGCAGGCGGGTGGCACGAGCTCCCTGTCCTGGGCGCTCGGGAGCTTCTTCCGCCTGAACTTCCACGCGAACATCCTGACGTACGCGGCGCTCGTCGCGCTCGCGTGGGGCGGCGACACCTACGAGAAGTACCGGGACCGCGAGCTCGCGGCCTCGCACCTGCAGACGCAGCTCGTGAGGGCCGAGCTCGGCGCCCTCAAGATGCAGCTCCAGCCGCACTTCCTCTTCAACACGCTGAACGCGATCGCCGCCCTCCTGAAGTCGAAACCCGACCAGGCCGAGAGCATGGTCCTCCAGCTCGCGGAGTTCCTGAGGCTCACGCTGCGCAACACGGGGCGCGCCGAGGTGACCCTCCGCGAGGAGCTCGAGTTCCTCGAACGCTACCTCGCGATCGAGAAGACGCGCTTCGGGGACCGGCTCTCGACGCGGTTTCGCATCCGGTCGGAGGTGCTCGACGCGCGGGTCCCGAACCTGCTCCTGCAGCCCCTCGTCGAGAACGCGATCCGGCACGGGATCGCGAAGAGCGCAGACGCGAGCCGGCTGGATGTGAGCGCGACGAAGGAGAACGGGTTCCTCCTGCTGCGCGTGACGGACGACGGGCCCGGCCTCGGCCCCGCGCCGGTCCGCGAGGGCATCGGGCTCTCGAACACGCGCGAGCGCCTGCGGCACCTCTTCGGTGACGACTTCACGCTGTCCTACGCAAACGCCCCCGGCGGAGGTTTCACGATTGCGCTCGCGTTTCCGCTCGTCGTCGAGACGGAAACTCCGGCCGGCGCCGACGACCGCGGGGCGCCTGTCGCCTACGGCTTCTGACGTCCGACTGCTCCCGCGCCCGCGCACCGCCGTCCCGGCGCGCGCCACCGCCGTCCCCGCGCACGCGACGCCGTCGCGATCGAGACCGAGATTCGTGAGCAATGCACGACTCCCGGATCGCCGCGAACTTCGCCGCCACCCTTCTCGCGGCGTGGGCGGCTGTCGCTCCTGCGGCTCCCGGGGTCGCCGGCTTCTCGGGCTTCGGCGTCGTGTCGCGCCGGCCGTCGCTCGCGGCGGAGACCGAGAGCCTCCTCGAAGCGGGCCTGCGCGACGAGGCGTTCGGGCTGCTGCGGGCCAGCGGATTCGGCCTGGACCGATCCGAGCGCGCGGCCTGGGTCGTCCGCGACCCGGAGGGGCGCCTCGCGTGGCGTTCGTGGCCATGGGACCGCCGCTACCTCCAGTCGCGCTGGCACGGTCCGACCCCCGCGGGCGCGTTCGCGATCGTTCACACGCACCCCGTGGTCGTCGACCCGCGCCCGTCCGCGACGGACCGCGAGACGGCGGCGCGGCTCGGAATCGTCGTCTATACGGTTTCCCGGAGCGGGATCTGGAGAGCCGAACCGGGGGGCGCGATCGTGCGCGTCGGGGACGAGGGCTGGTGGTCCGGGTGCGAACCCGGAAGCCACTGCCTTGAAAGCGCGACGCGCGCACGCGAACTCGCGACGACGGAAAGATCGGCCGGGCCCGAAACTACGGCGCGCGCGTTGCGTATCACGGAGTGATGCGTCCGACCGTCCGCACCCTCATCGTCGACGACGAGCCCCTCGCCCGCGAGCGACTGCGGGACCTCCTCTCCGACGAGCCTGGAATCGAGGTCGTCGGCGAGTGCGGCGACGGTTGCCAGGCCGTCGTCGCGATCGAGGAGCTCAAGCCGGATCTCGTGTTCCTCGACGTGCAGGTTCCGAACCTCGACGGTTTCCGGATCCTCGAGAGCATCGGCGCGGACCGCATCCCGGCCGTCGTCTTCGTGACCGCCTACGACCATTACGCGCTCCGGGCGTTCGACGTGAGGGCCGTCGACTACATCCTCAAGCCGTTCGGCCGCGAGCGCCTCCAGAAGGCGCTCGAGCACGCCCGGGCGCAGATCACGCGCGAAAAGTCGACCGACATCTCCGGTCAGCTCGTCGCGCTTCTCGAGGAGATCCGTCCGCAGAAGAGCTTCCTCAAGCGGATCATGATCAAGTCGGGTGGCCGGCTCTACTTCCTGAGAACCGCCGACATCGACTGGATCGAAGCCGCGGGAAACTACGTCCGGCTGCACGTCGGGGCCGAATCGCACCTCATGCGCGAGACGATGAACGGGCTCGAGGGCAAGCTCGACCCGGAGCGCTTCCTGAGGATCCACCGCTCGACGATCGTGAACATCGAGCGGATCAAGGAGCTCCAACCCTGGTTCCACGGCGACTACGTCGTGATCCTGAGAGACGACCGCCAGCTCACGATGAGCGCGAGCTACCGCGAGAAGCTGGACGAGCTGCGCGGGCGCGCGCTGCCGGCCTGAGCCTCTCGAACCCGCACCAAACTCTTGAATGATCCCTGCGGCGGTCCCCTGCGCGCGGGGGCTCGTCACGGGCGCCCGGCGGCCCGTCCCAAACCGCATGTGAGCGGGCCGCGCGAGACCCACTCTGCCTCGCAGGATCCGGCCCTTTCGCCGGTCCGCGGGAGGAGTCAATGCGCCAGCGAATCCGTTTCCTGTTGTTCCTGTTTCTCGGGGCGTTCGCCGCGGGGCCGGCCCTTGCGCAGACGACGGGCGACCTGGACGGGACCGTCATGGACCAGAACGGCGGACCGCTGCCCGGGGCGACCGTCGAGCTGAGGTCGCCCAGCCTCCAGGGTGTCCGTACGGCCGTCTCGGACGGCGCGGGGCGGTACCGGTTCCCTGCGCTCGCCCCCGGCACCTACACCGTGAGCGCGAAGCTCTCGGGGTTTTCCTCGACCGAACGCACAGGCCTGAAGGTCTCCCTCGGGGCGACGACGACGGTGGAGGTGCAGCTCAGCGTCTCCGTGAAGGAGAACCTCGTCGTCACGGCGGAAGCCCCGGCCATCGACACGACACGGACGACGATCGGAACGAACGCGACGCTCGACACGATGCAGCGCCTGCCGATCGGACGGAACTTCGTCTCGATCGCGAGCACGGTCTCCGGCACGGGAACGGACGTGACGGGCAACGTGACGGTCTACGGCGCGACCGGCCTCGAGAACGCGTACATCATCGATGGCGTCAACACGACGGGCGTCAAGACGGGCACGCAAGCCAAGGCGCTCAACAACGAGTTCATCCAGGAGGTCGAGGTCAAGACCGGCGGTTACGAGGCCGAGTACGGCCGCGTCCTCGGCGGGACGATCAACGTCGTCACGAAATCGGGCGGCAACGAGTTCCACGGCGACGCGTTCGGGTATTACGATTCGTCGTCGCTCGCCTCGAGCGACAAGCGCGCCGCGGACCGTTCCGCCGCGAATCAAGGGCAGTTCTTCAGCCCGAAGCGGGCGGACTTCGGGGCGGACCTCGGCGGCTACTTCGTGAAGGACCGCGTGTGGTTCTTCGGCGCCTACGACCGTGTGAACCAGGACCAGGACTACACGCGGACGCTCGCGCAGCTCCGCGACGGGTCGGGCCGCACGACGCAGACGGGCGACAGCGACACGTACCGCAACAACCTGTTCTCGGGCAAGCTCACGTTCCGGCTCGGCGAGTCGAACACGGTGACGGCCTCCGCCTTCGGCGATCCGGGCACGTTCCACGGGCGGTACGACCTCACCCAGATTCCCGTCATGATCGGCGACAGCGGCGCCTGGGTCGTGGACCGCGAGGTCGGCGGGACGGACGGCACTCTGAAGTACGACGGAATCTTCGGGACCGCGTTCCTCCTGCAGGGCCAGGTCGGCTACCACACGGAGAAGCGCGCGGACTCGAGCCCGGTGGCCTCACAGCCGTTCCGCGAGGTCCAGCAGGCGGGCTTCTCGAACGAGGCGCTGCCGGGATCGGGGCCGATCTACCTCGCGGACGAGAAGTACCAGCGCTACATCTACAAGCTCGCGGGCTCGATCTTCGCGGGCAACCACGAGATCAAGGCCGGACTCGACTGGGAGCACCTGAACTCCGACTTCACGGAGTCCTACGGCGGCACGGACCGCATCCGGACTCGCCTCACGGCCGCAGGCGCCCTCAACAACTACCAGCACCGCTATTTCGCGATGACGCCACTCTCGGGCGCGAACTGCGTCGGAAAGATCGATCCGACCGGGCCGGCCGCCTTCCCGAACTGCACGGGCTACGCGATCGCGCCGTCGGTCGACAACAACCCGATCACGGACAACGCGGCTCTCTTCGCGCAGGATTCGTTCCGCGTCCTCAAGAACCTGACGATCAACGCGGGGATCCGGTACGAGCAGCAGTCGCTCAAGGACTACACGGGAGCGACGATCGTCAAGGTCAACGACGAATGGGCCCCGCGCCTCGGCGTCGTGTGGGACTTCATGAACAACGGCCGCTCGAAGATCTACGGCAACGTCGGCCGCTTCTACGAGGTCATCCCGCAGGACATCCAGACGCGCGCGCTCGGCAACGAGTTCACGATCATTACGCGCAATTCGAGCGCGAACCCGGACCCCGTCGACCTCTTCTTCGGCGGGGCGATCGTCCAGGGCGGCGAGCTGACCCAGAACGGCCTCAAGGGCATGTACCAGGACGAGGCGATCCTCGGTGTCGAGTACGAGATCGCGAGGAACTGGGCGATCGGCGTCAAGGGGATCTACCGCTCCCTCGGACGCGTGATCGAGGACCGGTGCGACCTCGCGATCAACCCCGACCTCGCGGGCTATTTCAACCCGTCGAGCCCCGCGACGTGCGCCCTCATCAACCCGGGCCAGGGGGATTCGCTCGGGACGATCAAGGACCCGTCCGACCCGCAGTGCTACCCGAATGGCTCGACGGACGCGAACGGCAACCTCGTCGCGAGCTCTCCCTGCGACTCGACGCAGCCGCGACGCTTCTTCCGCGGCATCGAGGTCACGGCGTCGCACCGTTTCTCGGACAACTTCTACGTCCTCGCGAGTTACCTCTACTCGAAGCTCGAAGGCAACTACTCGGGCAACTTCTCGCAGACGCGCGAGGGAGGCCAGGCCGACCCGAACATCAACGCCGACTTCGACTACCCCGGCCTCGTCGTGAACGCGACCGGCCGGCTGCGCAACGACCGGACCCATCAGGTCAAGCTCTCGGGCTACTACGCGTTCCCGTTCGGTCTCACGGCCGGCCTGAACGCGAGTTTCGCGACCGGGCGACCCTACTCGATCCGCGGGTGCGCCGCGGACGTCACGGCGTGCGGCGCGGGTTACAACCAGGAGGGTTACCTCGTGCCGCGCGGATCGGCGGGCGACCTGCCCGCGACCTACGAGGCGGACCTGCACCTCGAGTACGGGCTGCGTCTGGGTGGGCTCACGGTCACACCCGTCGTCGACGTCTTCAACCTTCTGAACCGGCAGGGCGTGACGAGCCGCGAGGAGCTCTTCAACAACACGAGCGGTCTGGCCGGAAACGACCCGCGGAGCGGCATCGGGCAGCCGGGCTGCACGGCACAGAACGCGAGCCTCTCGAACGCCGCCTGCGCCTCGAATCCGACCTACGGCAAGGACGTCAACTGGCAGCCGCCGAGAGTCGTGCGCGTGGGCGCACGGGTCTCGTTCTGAACCGGGCCCACGACCTCCTGAACCACGGGGCCGGCCGGGGGCCGGCCCCGCCTTTTTGACTCCCGGCTCACCTCGGCGGGCTGATCACGACCAGGCCGTTCTCGAGATCCGCGACGGCAAGGCGCCCGTCCGGCAGGAGCGCGAGACCCGAGGGCTTCTCGAATCGCTTGCCCTCGGGCTGATCCTTGCCTCGCGCGGTTGCGAGAAGCCGGCCGCCGGACTCATAGGCGCGGATCTCGCCCTCGAGCGGAACCGAGACCCAGACGCTTCCCTTCCCGTCGACGGCGAGGTAGGGCTCCGAGAAGATCTCGCGCCGCCAGCCCGGCACCTGGAAAGACTTGACGAACACCCCGTCCGTCGTGAACGCGACCGCGCGGCTGTTCTCGTTGTCCGCGACCCAGAGGGTCCCGTCCGGCGCGAACGCGAGGCCGTTCGGCCCGGCGAGGCGGCCGGGACCGTCCGCGCGGCCCCACTCCGCTTCCTTCAGGCCGGTCGATCCGAACCTCACGATCCGATTGTTGCCGGTGTCCGCGACGAACACGCGGCCGCGCGCGTCCACCGCGATCCCGCGCGGACCGAAGAAGTCCCCGGCGAACTCGCGGCGCCACGTCCCGTCCGCGCCGAAGACCTGCACGCGCGCGTTCCACGTGTCCGCCACGTAGACGAGCCCGTCGGGACCGACCGCGACGCCGCAGGGGTCCTTGAAACTGCCGGGCGCGGTTCCGTGCCGGCCGAACGTGAGGAGGGGCGCCAGCGTGTCCGAGAAAGCCTGGATCCGGTCGTTGCCGAAGTCCGCGACCCAGATGCGCCCCTGCCGGTCCGCCGCGAGGCCGCGCGGCTGCCGAACCCGCCCCGGGCGATCGACCTGGCGCGCCGGCTCCGTCGACCCGGAGGAAGGAGCGACCGGCAGCTCCTCGACACGCACGAGCGTGGACGTGCCGCCGGGTGCGTAAACGCCCTTCACGGCGAAGACAGTGACGTCCGGATTGCGGTAGACGGGCGACAGGAGATCGGGCCAGCCTTCGAGCCGTGCGAGCAGGTCCGCCCCGTACGTCTTTCTCTCGAGCGGTCCCACGACGACGAGCGCGACGTTGTAGCGCTTCAGGATCGCGGCGACCGTCGACGCGTCGTGCGCGGAGTAGGCGTCGGCGACGTCGGCCTTGCGCCGGCCCGTCTCGGCCGGGCTGTGCCCGCGCTGCTGCACGTGATACTCCCAGCCGAGCACGGTCGGGAGCCCCGTGTTCATCGAATAGCGCGAGAAGTCCTGGTACCCGGGCCCCTGGGCCTCGAGGATCACGGGGATCCCGCGGACGTTCGCGTTGATCCAGTCGTACGCGGCCCGGTCGCCGGGCGCGATCGTCGCGAGATAGGCCGTGCCGTCCAGCGTGCCCTTCGGCCAGCCGCCGCGGTCGAGCCGCAGGAACCCCGGCACGGCCGTCGCGAGGGTGAAGAGGGACGCGGCCCCCGTGACGGCGACGGCCGCCTTCCAGGCCCACCAGCCCGCGGCGCGCAGCGCCGCCCACGCGATCGCCCCGGCCACGGCGAACAGGAACCACGTCTCGAGATGGAATTTGAAGACCGTGTTCATCCGGTCCCACACGTAGACGACCTCGCAGCCCGTGAGGATCGCGAGCCCCGCCGCGACGAGGGACGCCGCGACGCGCGCGCGGGCCGGGACGGAACGCCGGAGGGACGCCGCGAGCGCGACGAGCCCCGCGATGAGCGTGAAGGCGCCGGCGGACGCGGCCTGGTCGAGGTGCACGGGGCGGAACGAGACGCGCGTGAGCGAGAGGGGGAGTGCCACCGCCGCAACGACGAGGAGCGCCCGCGCGGCGCGGCGCGGCGGAGGCGCACTCCGCCAGAGGACCGAGAAAACGAACGGCACCAGGAGCGCGGCGAAGAACGCCCAGACGTTGAAGAAGTCCCACGGGGACGCCCAGGGCCCGAGTTCGCGGCCCCAGTTGCGTGGCGGCGGGACGAAGACGCTCCAGAAGGGCCGGGAGAGGAGCCACGCCGTCGCGACGGCGCCGAGCGCGGGAAGCAGGACGTCGGCCGCGAAGCCGCGGAGGAACGGGCGGCCGTCCCCTTCCCGTCCCGAGAGGAAAGCGGCGAGCGGGACGAAGACGAGGAGGCACGCGTACGTCGGGATCGCCCACCCGTTCGTGATCTGGATCGCGGCGAAGAGGAGACCGAGGAGGCCGACGCTCGCGACGGCCGCGCGCGCCCCGAGGGGCCGCTCGCGCGTCACGAAGAGGAGGAGGAGCGCGAGGAACGCCGTCGTGAAGGGCATCGCGAGGACGTGGGCGTGCAGGTCCGCGAAGAGAAAGCTCCAGATCGGGTACTCGTTGATCGCGTTCGGCGGGATGACGCGCGACGTCGCCCAGAAGTAGTGCCAGTCGAGGGGCCGCGAGGACGAGAGGCGCGCGACCGCCTCGCGCACGCCCGAGGGCGGCGCCCAGAAGAGCGCGAGGACGACCGCGACGCCGCCCGTTCGCAGCCGGCCGCCGAGCGCGGCGCCGGCCGCGAGGACGCCGGCGGCCGTCAAGGCCGCGACGCCGGCGATCCCGAGGTTGAAGAGGACCCCGGGGAAGATCGCGAGAGCCTTGCCGAGGGCGGCGACGACGAAGTGGCCGAAGTACGTGTACGAGAGCGGCGTTCCGGCGAGCCAGGGCTCGGGCGGCGGGAGCGACGTCGCGCGGAGCAGCGTGTTCAGGAACGCGAAGTCCATCGGCTTCTCGCCCGAGTAGATCTCCGGGTTCATCGCGCGGAACGCGAGGAAGAAAAGGAACGCCCCCCACACGACGAGCTCCGTCTTCGCGCGCTCGGCTCGCGGCGCGCGGAAGGGTCGCCCGTGCGCGGCTCGCCAGCCCGCCGCGGCGAGAAGGAAAGCCCACCCGAGGAGGAAGAAGCGGCCGAACGCGGCCCAGCGCCAGGCGACGAGGAGCCACGCCCCGAACGCGTAGAAGAGGACGCCGAGGACCTTGCCGAGCGCGTAGAGGCCGGGCCGCTCGGGCAGGACGCGTGAGAGGAGGGCATAGCCGGCGAGGCCCAGGATCTCGAGGAAGCCCGCGAAGAGGAGCGTCGCGACGAGAGGGGAGCCCCGCGCGGGAAGTCCGGATCCCGTCGCGGCGGCCGCGCCGCCGGGCGGCGCCTTCGCCCGGGCGAGGAGCAGGTCGTTTCGCGAGAGCGTCTTCGACGGAGTCGCCGACAGGAGGAGCTTCTCGAGCTCGGGCGCGCGGAGGCGTTTCTCGTTCCGGAAGATCAGCGCCTTCGGATGGTCGTAGACGGAGAAGGACTCGTCTGCGAGCTCGTCCGGCACCTCGATCCCGAGAAGAGAGGGCCGCGACGCGACGTCCTTCTCGAGGACGTAGCCGAGGTCGCCGGCGAAAAGGAGGCGGAACGCGCGGTTCGTGAGCGGGAACTTCGCGGGAGCGCGCGTGACCGCGCCGTAGAGCCGCTTCGTCTGGAGGACGACCCAGTCCGCCTTCGCGAGCTCTCCGGCGAGCTTCGCCATCTTCGCGGGCGAATCGGGCTCGTAGAACCCGAAGTTGACGATCGCATAGCGCTCCGCGGGCCGACCCGGGAACGAGAACGGGAACCCCTCGTCCCAGTCCTCCTCCAGGACGTGGGAGCCTTCCGGTACGGTGTCGTGGAACCAGCGGGAAGCCGTCACCGCGCTGTGGGGGCGCGTGTAGATCGAGACGAAGGCGAGCGCCCAGACGGCCGTCCCGCCGACGACGGCGGCCCGCAGGATCCGTCCGCCGCGCCCGCGCTCCGCCTTGCCGGCGAGCCACGCGCCGGCCCAGAGCAGGAGGATCGGGTACACGGGAAGCAGGTAGCGGGGGAACTTCACCTCGAACGTGCAGGTGATGAGGACGTAGGGCACGAGGAAGGACGCGAGCACCCACTCGCGCGCCCCGAGCGCCCGGACGCGGGCGAGGCGCGCGAACGTCGCCCAGAGCGCCGCGATCCCGAGGAGGGGTCCGAGCCCCCAGAGGACGAGCTCCTTGCCCTCGTAAAGGAAGTCGGGCACGCCGACGTACTGGTTCGTGAACGGGAAGACGCCGGCGTGACGGACCATCGCGCCCTGCTCCGTGACCGAGCGCCAGAACTCGCGCGCGTCGAGGAAGGCGTACGGCTCGCCGAGCGCGAAGGCGATCAGGGTCGCGGCGCCGGCGGCGGCGAGCAGCGCGGCCGCGCGGCCGAACGCACGGCGGTCCTTCGTCGCGAAGAAGACCGCGACGGCGAGCGGAAGGAGAAGGGGTGCCGCGCTCGCCTTCGTCGCGAGCGCGAGGCCCGTCACGACGCCCGCGAGGACGGCGTCGCGCAGGCGGCCGCGGTGCGCGAGTCGCGACGCGCACGCGAGCGCGAGGAGGACGAGGAACGTGAGGGCGACGTCGGTCGCCGCGAAGTGCGATGTCTGGACATGCAGGACCGCGAGGGCGAGCAGGAGTCCCGCGAGGAGGCCCGCTTTCTCGCCGTACCAGCGCCGCCCGAGGAGCGCGAGGAGGAGCACGGTGAGGGCGCCCCAGACGGCCGAGAGAAAGCGCCCGACGTGGATCACCCCGTCGTAGGACGCGAGCCACGCACGCCCCGTGACGGCGGCGAGGGCCGACGACACCACCTTCGTGACGTAGAGCGGGAACGAGCCGTACGCGAAGAAGTGCGGGTTCAGCGCGAGCGGCCGGAACGAGATCTTGAGGATCGCGTCGCCGATCGCGCGCTCGTCCGGATGGTAGAAGTGCCCCTGGTCGAAGTCGAGCCCCACGATCCGCACGGCGGCCGCGAAGACGAAGACGAGGGCTAGCCCGCGTCGGAAACTCAGGGCGGGTCCGCGCATCGGCATGGAGGCGTTCATCGATTATCGGCGAGGCGCCTCGCCAGTGAAAGCCGTGTTGCCCTGAGCGTTGGAAATCGGGAGCCCGGGCCTGTATCCTTCCCACACTTTCCAGTGCGGGGGCGCCCGGGCCGGAATCCGGACCCGATCGGCACGCCGGATGGAGTGGTCATGAAGCGCACGAGAGAAAACGCGTGGATCCCGGCCTGTGCCGTCGCCTTGCTTCTTTCGTCCTGTGGAGGGAAGAAGGAGGCGCCGAAGCCGGCCGTCGGAGGCGCGTCGACCACCCCGGTCGCGGCGGCCGCCGCGACCTCCGCCTCGCCGACCGTCGAGCCGCACGTCGACGCCTTCCGCCTCGGCTACGCGTTCGGACCCGACGGCCAGGTGCGCGGCGAGGGCAACGTGTTCGCCAAGGGCGAGAAGGTCTTCGTCTCCTTCGGCATCCGCGACACGAAGCCGGGCTCCTCCACGCGCCTCGTGTGGATGCGGAACCCCGCCGGCACGAAGGTGGGAGAGGAGACCAAGGCTCTGCCCGCCGATCCCGGGACGGTGAGCTTCGTCGGGGACACGGCGACCTGGTCGACCGGCGAGTACGCCCTCGAGATCTGGGTCCTCGAGCCCTCGGTCGAGCCGCGCCGCCTCGCGGCGACCCCGTTCACGGTCTCGGCGACTCGCTCGAAGTAAAGCTCCTGCGCGTCAGTGGTGTCGCTGCCATTCGCCTCCTCGCAGGCTGCAAAGGGTAAGGAAGCCCTGAAGCCGGCGGCTCCGGTCCCGGCGTCCGCCGCGGCGATGGCCCTGCCGACCTCTCCGCCGGGCGCCATCAACGTCTTCTCGAACAACCTCCGCCGGCCCTCCCTCCTCGTGGCGGGCCTCCTCGCGGCGTGTGCCGCGCAGGCGCTCTTCGACGCGCGGCGGCCGGAAGGAGCCGCGGTGTTCCGGGCGCTCCTCGGTCCCGTCGCGGAGCCGACGCGCGTCGCCTGGGGCGGCGCGCTTCTCCTTCTGGCCGTCGCGCTCTGGATCGGCGCGCTGCGCGCCGGGAAGCCGTCGCCGCCGCGCGCCGCGCCGCTCGTGTGGCCGCGTTCTCTGTCGCCGCTGCTGCTGCCGGCTCTCGCTTGCGCCGCCTTCGCGCTCGTCCGGTTCGCGCGTGCGGGAGAGGACGCCGCGGTGCGCGCCGCGTGGGCCGCGTCCGTCGTCCTTTTCCTGGCGGCGCCGACGATCGCGGCCCGGCGCGCGGGGCGCGCACCGGGGAACGCGACCGCGGACCGGCGGCTCGGCATCCGGACCCTCCTCGCGCTCGCCGTCATCCTCGTCGCAGCGGCGTTTCTTCGCTTCGAATCCCTCGGGCGGCTCCCGGACGACTTCCACGGTGACATGTCGACGTACGGACACACGGCGCGCGAGTACCTCGCCGGAACCGAAACGCAGCTGTTCGGCGTCGCATGGGCGGACATCCCCCGGATGGGCTACCAGCCGACGGTCCTCGCGATGAGGCTCGCGGGCAACGACGTGCGCGGGCTCATGACGGCAGCGGCCGTGGGCGGGCTGCTGTCGCTCGTCGCCCTGTTCGGCCTCGTGCGGGTCCTCTTCGACAGCGACGCCCTCGCGCTGCTCGCGACGGCGGTCTCGGCCGGGAACGCCGCGCACATCCACTTCTCGCGGATCGCGGCCTACATGGACCCATGGCCGTTCTGTCTCGGGGCGCTGTTTTTTCTCGTCGTCGGGCTCCGCCGACGCCGGCTCGCTCCGTTCGCGATCGCCGGGGTCCTGCTCGGGTTCGGCGTCGAGATGTATTACTCCGGGCGCGTGGTTCCGCTCGTCTGCGCGGCGCTCTTCGTCTGGGCGCTCGTCTGCCGGCGCGATTGGGCGCGCGGCTCGATGGCCGGATGGGGCCTCTTCGGTGCAGGAGCGCTCGTCGCGGTCGGGCCGAACGTCGCGTTCTTCCTCGAGAACTTCCAGGCCCTGAACGAGCGCGGGCGCGAGGTCTGGCTCTTCGGACCCGACGTGCTCCGGCACCTCTCGGGCGTCTACCACCTCTCGAGCCCGGCGCTGATCCTCCTCCGGCAGGTCGAGCGCTGCCTGCTCGTCTTCAATTACACGACGGACACGAGCACGCAGTTCGGGTATGCGCACGCGATGTTCTCTCCGCTCATCGCGCCGTTCGTGGTCCTCGGCTTTGCCGTCGCGCTCCGGCGTTGGCGCGAGCCGGGCCCGGCGCTCGCCCTGTCGTTCTGGGCGCTCACGCTCGCGCTCGGCGGATTCCTCACCGTCGACGCGCCGTTCTGGCCCCGGCTCGTGGGGATCCTTGTACCGGCCTCGATCTTCGCGGGCCTCGCGCTCGAGACGCTCGCGGCCGCCCTCGCCGCGCGCGTGCCGCGCCTCGGACCGGCGATCCCCGCCGCGCTCGCGGGCCTCGTCGTCTGGGCCGCGGTGTCGTCGTACTCCGTGTACAGGAGCGACATGTCGCGGAACGCGCGGACCTACGCGCACCTCGGGCGGTTCCTCGACGCGCTGCCGCGCGACGCCACGGCGTGCGCGTGGCAGGACGCCTTCGAGTTGCGCATGCGGGAGACGACGTTTCTCGCGTGGCCGCGACGGCTCGTCGGCGTGCCGCGGGGGGCGGACGGCGCGTTGCCCGAGGCGTGCACGACGCCTCCGTTCGCCTGGATGCTGACCCCGGGAGACGTGGCGACCCGCACGCTCCTGAAGGAGCGGTGGCCGAGCGGAGTCCTCGAGGCGCATCGGACGCGCGTCGGAGACGCCGTCTTCGAGAGCTTCGTCGTTCTCGGCTCGCTCGCGCGAAATCCGGAGACGCCGTGAGCGGAAACGTCGGCTCCTCGGCCGGGCGGGCGCTCGCGGCGCTCGCGCTGAGCGGGGCGGGGGAGCTCCTCACGCGCCGGGCGGGCGCGCCCGGGTGGGGCGCTCTCCTTCTCGCGGCGGGGGGCGCCCTCCTCGCGCTCGACGCTTTCCGCCGGCCCGCCGCGCGCGCCGGGGAGAGCACGGACGCCGCGGGCCCCGGCGGAAGGCGTGTTGCGGCTCTCCTCTCCCACGCGGCTGCGCTCGCGTGCGCCGTCGAGATCGTCAGGCTTCTCCTCGCCGACTTCGATTCCCGGGGCGCCGTCGGGCTCTGGTTCCTCGCCCTCGCCCTCGTCCTCGGAGGCGCGCTCGCCGCCGGGGGCTGGCTGGGCCTCCCGGCCCGCTGGAAGGCCTCCTCGCTGCGAGACGGCGCGCGCGCGTGGAAGGGGTTCTGGGCGGCGCTCCTCCTCGTCGTCGCCCTCGGGGGGGCCGCGCGGCTCGTCGGCCTCGCGTCCGTTCCGAGCGGGATCAACCCCGACGAGGGGGACCGGGCCGCGGTCGCCCTCGAGCGCCTGCAGACCCCGAGACCGCCGACGATCTTCGAACGCGGCTGGTACCACATCAGCAACGTCTACTTCGCGCTCCTCGCCCAGTCCATGCGCTGGTTCGGGACGAATCCCGGCGGGGCCCGCGTCCTCGGAGCGGTGAGCGGGACCCTGTCGCTCGCCGTCCTCGTCCTGGTGGGCGGGCGGAACTTCGGGTGGTTCGCGGGGCTCGCCGCGGGAGGGCTCTACGCGTTCTGGGGCGCGGGCCTCATGTTCGCGCGCGAGAACACGGAGGCCGGCCCGACGGCGCTGCTCTGGACGGTGGCGGCGGGGCTCCTCCTCGAGGCCGCCCGCACGAACCGGCTCCTCGCGTGGGTCGGCGCGGCGGTCGCGGGCGGCCTCTCGATCTACTTCTACCCGCCGGGCCGCGTGTTCGTTCCGTTCTATCTGCTCGTCGCCTCCGCGCTCGTCGTCGGGGCGGGCCGCGGGTTCCGGCGTCGCGCCCTCGCGGCGGCCGCTCTCGGTCTCGTCGCGTATCTCGTGACCGTCGCGCCCTTCGCGGCCGCGATGCAGAGGGAGCCGGGGGAGTTCACGATCCGTGCGCGCGAAACGACGATCTTCCGGCGCGCAAACCTCTCGCGGCTCTCGTACGTGCGCCCGGAATGGGGGATGCCCCGTGTCGTCGCGGCCCAGCTCGAGAGGTCCTTCGGACTCTTCAACCGCTTCGGCGACGCGAACTTCTTCTGGCCCGTGGACCGGCCCGCGGCGACCGCCGGCCTCTCGGCGGCGTTCTTCATGGGCCTCGTCGTCGCCCTTTTCAGGCTCCGCGACGTCCGACTGTTCCTCGTCGTGACGTGGTTCGCGACGGGGTTCGCCGGGATCGTCTTCACGGTCGAGACGCCCGCCCTGCAGCGCCTGTCCTGCGCCGTCGCGGCCGTCCCGCTTCTCGCGGCCCTCGCGCTCGACGAGATCCGGCGGCGTTTCAGCGGCACGGCGCGTTCGCGGCTCGTCGCGGGCGCGGTCGCCTCGGCGGCGGTGGCCGCGATCGCGGCCCAGGAAGGCCAGCAGTTCTTCGTGAAGGACGGAGCGCGGGATCTCTGGCCGTACCCGAACGCGGAGGGACGCGCGGTCGCCACGCTCGGCCGGAACGTGTGGGCGTTCTCGCTCGGCGACATGTTCCACATGCTCCAGTCGGGCTGGGTGGACCTCCTCGCGCACGACACGCCCCGACTGGGGATCCGGACACCCGGTTCGTACCTCCCCGCTCCGCTCGCGGCGGACAGGGACCTCGCGTTCGTTCTCTATCCGCGCCAGTTCTTCTTCCTCCCCTTCCTCCAGGAGCTGTACCCGGGCGGCGAGGTGCGGCGGTTCGCGCTCGACCCGGGGACGCCCGTCGTCACCGCCTACCGCGTGGGGCGGTCGGCCTGGGCCGCGACGCGCGGCGTCGTTCTCCGCGGCGGAGCCGGCGGGCCCCGGATCGTGTCGGCGTTCGGGGAGCTGCCTGAGGGAGCGTCGGGGACCTTCCGGTGGTCGGCGAAGGTGCGCGTTTCGCGCTCGTGGAACTACGTGCTCGTCGCGCGGGGGAGGTCCGCGCGGCTCGTCGTCGACGGGCGCGAGAGCGGCCGCGTCGCCGGCGCCTCGCCCGACGAGATCGCGAGCGTCGTCTTCCTGCCTCGCGGCGACCATGCGGTCCGGCTCGAGGCGTCCGTGGGCGCGGGCGACGAGCGGCCCGCGCTGCTCCTCGGGGACGCGGACCCAGGCGCCACGCACGAGGCGTGGCGTGCCGGGGCCGCGCCGATCGCCGCCGTCGCGCTCGAGGCGACGGAGGCCCCCGTCCGCGGCCTCCTGGGACGCTTCGAATTCCAGGATCGGCCTGTGCTCCTGCGCCTCGATGGGGCAATCGCGAGCGGCGGCTTCAACGAGGAGATCCGGTACCACCGCCCCTACCGGGCCGTGTGGACCGGCACGATCCGCGTCGCGCGTCGCGGCCCGCATGCGCTCCGGTTCTTCGTGAACGGCGTCACCCTCGACCTCGCCGTCGGACGGACCGTGCTCCACGTCGACGGCCTCGAGGAACGCGAGGTCGTGCGCTCCGTGGATCTCGACGAAGGCGTGCAGCCCGTGACGCTCACGATGAACGCCGAGCGCGAGCCGGCCGCGCTGGAATGGGCCTGGACGCCGCCGGGCGGGGAGACGTCGATCGTGCCCCCGTCGGTTCTCGAGCCGCCGCCCGGCGCGGCCTCCGGGCCCGCCCGCAGTGCCGCAGAGCTCGGATCGCGGGAGAACCAGTCGCCGGACCTCGGACCCGTGAAGCGCTACTGACCGGCGGCCCGCTCGAGGCGGAGGACGGGGATGTCGGCGGTGCCGCCGATCGAGGCCTGCAGCCCGTGGGCTCCGGCCTCGCGCCTCAGGGTGGAGAAGTCGGACGCGGGAGCGAGAAGGAGCGCGGTGTCGCGCGCGAGAGCGGCCGCGACTTCGACGGCGCGCGCGGGCTCGTCGGAGCCGTCGAGGAGGCGCTCGGTGACAGCCGCACCAACGACTGCGGGGAGGAGCGCGGGCCGCGATCGGAGCCGCCCGAGAGCCTCGAGCCACGCGGCGTCTGTCTCCTCCTCCCGCGAGACGATGCGGACGGGCCCCGGGGTCGAGAGGACCTCGGGGAGGAGCGCCTGGGCGAGGGGGCTTCGGCGCAGCGGGGCGTCGAGGCCGAGCGCGTGATCCTGGAGGAGGAGCCCGGCGAAAAAGACGATCCCGATCGTCGCCGCGACCCCGCGGGGCCACGCGTGGGCGAGGCGTGAGGCGAGGTCGGCCCCGCCGAGCCCGCCCCACAGAGCGAGGAAGGGAAGGAGGAAGCCGGCGCGGCCGACGTCGATACGGTTCGTGAAGAAGAGAGGCCCGACGGCAAGCAGCGCCGCCACCGCGAACACGGCGCCGGTGCGCCGGGCGCCCGCCCCTCTCCTCACGGAGAGCACGAAGCCCCAGACGACGAGCGGCAGCGCGGCGGCGAAGAGGAGCGGGACGTGCGGCGGGTCGTCCGACGAGGTCCGCGGGCTCGAAGGCTCGAGCGCGTTCACGGGCGCGACGATCCCGGCGAACGCGGGGGCGTTCTCCGCGACGAGAACGCGCGAGAGGCTCAGCGTGTCCGACCAGCCGAGCGGCCCGGGCGGGACGGGGCGGCCGACGCGGGCCGTGAACACCTCAGGGGTCGTGCGCATGACGATCAGGTTCTCCCCGCGCGCGGCGTAGAACGTGAAGCCGTGCCCGCTCCGCACGTTCACGGCGACGAGAGCGGCGGCGGCGGCGGCGAGGACCGCGATCGCCCGCCCCCGGCCCTCCCGCGCGCCGCCGAACGCGAGGGCGCCGAGCGCCGCAAGGAGCAGACCCGTCGCGGCGAGGCGCCCGGGCGCGTACTGGAGCGTCGCGAGGTACAGCGCGCCGGCGGCGAGGAGAGCGGCGCCGGCGGTCGGCCGCGTGACGACGCGATGGACCGCCCCGAGCGCGAGCCAGAGCGACACCCACGTCGCCGTGACGGACGTGCCGTAGAACGCATACGCGACGAAGGCCGGCGCGGCCAGCCACATCCAGACGGTCGCCGCCGCCGGTGCGTCGCCGAGGATGCTCCGGGAGACGGCCCACGCGAGGAAGACGCTCACGAGCGCGAGGAGCGCGGCCGCGAGCCGCAGGAGGAGGACCGAGGCCGGAGCCCGCTCCAGAAGAACGAGCGTCGGGAAGCCGTAGAGGAGGCTGTCGCCACCCGTGCTCAGGAGACCGGGTTGCCACAGGAGCCTCGACTCGAGCGCCCGCACGAGTGCCGGTGCCGCCATCATCTCCTGCTCGAATCCCCACAGGCCCGCGCGCTCCCACGTGAAGAGCGCCCGCTCGGGCAGCGTCGGGTCGAAGAGGCGGATCGCGAGGAAGGCGGCGGCGGCTGCGAGGGCCGCGGCCCCGAAGACGGCCGACGTGCGCGGGAGCGGCCGCTCCGGCTCCGGAAGGACCGCGAGCGCCGACGAGGCGAGGATCGCGAGGAGGACGGGGCGGATCATGGCGGGGCTCGCTCCGCGGGAGGCGACCGCGAGGGCGACGCCCCCGGCGAGGAGCGCGAGGCCCGCGGCCCCGCCGGCGGAATCCCCGCCGCGGAGGAACCGACGGCCGAGAAGAGCGAGACCCGCGCCGCCGAGGGCCGCGGCGCACGCGGCACTCGCCCACCAGAGAAGTGAATCGACGGGGGGCATCGCGTTCCTTCCGCTGATGCTAGCGCGGGAGGCGGCCGGGGAGCCGGACGTTCGCGTAAGCTCGGGGGATGCCTCGCGTGCTTCTGCGCGCCCTCAGGCCCGCACAGTGGGTCAAGAACCTCTTCGTTCTCGCGCCGGTGCTTTTCGGAAAGGTCGCCGATCGCCCCGACCTCGCGGGACGCACCGTCGCGGTCGCGGTGGCGTTCTGTCTCCTCGCCTCGGGGCTCTACCTCCTGAACGACGTGCGGGACGCCGAGTCCGACCGGCAGCATCCGGTCAAGAAGGACCGCCCCGTCGCCTCGGGCGCGCTCGGACCGGGGACGGCGCTCGGCGCGGCCTTCGTTCTCGGCGTCGCCGCGCTCCTGGCCGTGTTCTTCGCCGCTCCCGCGGCGCTGCCCGCGACGCTCGTGTACGCGACCCTGACGGTGCTCTACTCGCTCGGCCTGAAGAGGGTCGCGCTCCTGGACGTCTTCATCGTCGCGTCCGGGTACGTCCTGCGCGTCCTCGCGGGCTCCGCGGCGGCCCAGGTCGCGCCGTCGCACTGGCTGCTCCTCTGCACTTTTTTCCTCGCTCTCTTTCTCTCGCTCAGCAAGAGGCGGAGCGAGCTCGCCGCGCGCGGGAGCGTCGGGCGCGCGTCGCTCCGTGAGGTGCCGGTCGGCCTCCTCGAGGCGTTCGAGAACATCGCGCTCGGGACGACGATCGTCTGCTACGCGCTCTACACGGTCGCGCCCGAGACGATCGCGTGGTTCCGCACGGACCGCCTCCTCGCCACCGTGCCAATCGTCCTCTTCGGCCTGTTCCGCTGGCGGCTCATCGAGGCGCGCGGCGGTGGCGAGGACGCGACGTCGGACCTGTTCACGGACGCCGGTCTCCTCGCGACCGTTGTGATCTGGGCCACGGTTTGCGCGGTCCTGATTTACGGTCCCGGAAGAGGCTGAGCCGGAATATCCTTTCCGGGACGGAGTCTCCGTACGGGACGACGATGCCTACGCGACGCGCCTTCACGTTCACAGCCTTCGCCGCCGGCGCCGCCGCCTTCTGTTCGGTCGCGGGCGCGGCGCTCTCCTTCGCGCTCGCGCCGCTCGTGAAGCGCCGCGGCGCCGCCGGGAGCCTGCTCGACCTCGGCGCTGCGAAGGACTTCGACGCCGTCGCCCGCGGCACCGCCGGCGCGATCGAGGTCGTCACCCTGCGCCGCGTCGAGGACGGCTACATGACCCGGCGCGTGAAGGAGCGACTCGCGGTCGTGCGGGATGCCTCGTCGCCGAGCGGACTCGCGGCGGTCTCCACGACGTGCACGCACCTCGGGTGCGGCGTCGCGTGGAACGCCGGACGCAAGGCGTTCGTCTGCCCGTGCCACGGCGGCGTCTACGGCGCCGACGGACGCGTCCTCGCGGGGCCGCCGCCGCGGCCGCTCGCGAGGGCGCCCCTTTCGATCTCGGGCGGCCGCGCGACCGTGGACCCGGCGGCGTTCGAGGCATGAAAAGGCTTCTCGCGTTCCTCGAGTCCCGCGCCTCGGCGTCCTCGCTCTGGCGGGCGTTCGCCGACGAGGCCGTTCCTGTGAGGCGCGCCTGGCTCTTCACCCTGGGCTCGGCCGCCCTCTTCGCGCTCGCCGTCCAGTTCCTCACGGGCTTCGCGCTCGCGCTGTCCTACGCGCCGACGCCCGATCACGCGTGGGAGAGCGTCAAGGCAATCCAGACGAAGCTGCCGGCGGGCGCGCTCGTGCGTGGCCTCCACCACTGGGGCGCATCCGCGCTCGTCGTCTTCGCCGCGCTCCATCTCGCGCGGACGTTTCTCTTCGGCGCGTACCGCAAGCCGCGCGAGGTGAACTGGCTCGTCGGGGTCGCGCTCCTCCTCGTGATCCTCGCCTTCGGCTTCACGGGCTACCTTCTTCCATGGGACCAGAAGGCGTACTGGGCGACCGTCGTCGGGACGAAGGTGCCGGCGGCGCTCCCCGTCGTGGGCCCCGCCGCGTCGCGCGTCATGGCCGGAGGGAGCACGGTCGGCGCGGCGACGCTCACGCGCTTCTACGCCGTGCACGTCGTCCTCCTCCCGATCCTCGCGCTCGTCCTCGCCGCCGCGCACCTCCTGCTCCTGAGAAAGCACGGCCACGCGGGACCGACGTCCGGGCCCGATCCGCGGGAGCCGTTCTTCCCGTTCCAGGCCGCGCGCGACGCCGTCGTGGGCCTCGCGCTCGTCCTCCTCCTCTTCGCGCTCGCGGCCGGCTCGCCCGCGCCGCTCGAGCGGCTCGCGGACCCGTCGGACACGTCCTACGTCCCGCGCCCGGAGTGGTACTTTCTCCCGCTCTTCCAGCTCCTGAAGTTCTTCAAGGGCCCCCTCGAGCCGATCGGCACGGCGGTCCTGCCGGGCGTTTCGATGCTCCTCCTCGCGCTCGTGCCGTGGCTGGACCGCGGCGCGACGCGCCGCCCGCGCGACCGCCGGACGGTCCTCGTCTCGGGCGCGCTCGCGGGCGCGGGCCTGATCGCCCTCCTCGTGTTCGGAGCGCTCGACGCGCCGAAGGTGAAGGCCCCGTCGGGCCTCGGGGCCGGGGACGTGCCGGATCCGCGGCTCCTCGGCGGCTTCGCGTCGTACGCGGCGCGCGGCTGCGCGTCCTGCCACGGCCTGGACGGCCGCCTCGCGGGCGGAGAGGGCGCGGCGGCAGGCGCGATCGGCGCGTCCATGCTCCCTCTCGCGGAGCGTTCGCACACCCTCACGGGCGGCACGCTCGTCGCCCACGTGAAGGAGAAGACGCCCAAGCCGGCGGTTCCGGCGGAGGAGGGCGGCGAGGACCCGAACAAGGACGTCCCGTCGCTCCTCGCGTACATCTCGGCGGTGGGGAACGGCGACACGTTCGCTTCCCTGCCCGCGCCGATCCGCCTCGGTGGCGCGGTGATCGATCGCGAGGATTGCCGGCAGTGCCACCAGATCTACGGCGAGGGCGGGCGCAAAGGTCCCGCGCTGCAGCACCTCCTCGGCAAGCGCGACAAGACATGGCTCATCGGCCACTTCCGGGAGCCGAAGAAGTACGTCGAGAGTTCGAAGATGCCGTCCTTCAAGTACCTGTCCGAGGACGAGCTGTCGGCCATGTCCGACTACCTTCTCGCTCTCCCGTGACGACGAACGTCCGGATCGCTCTCGCGAACGTGCGATACCCGTCGTCGGCGGCGGAGTCGGTCGAGATCGCGGAGGACGCCGTCGCGCGCGCGACCGAGCGGGGCGCGGCCGTCGTCTGCTTCCCCGAGTGCTACGTCCCCGGCTATCGCGGGCTCGGGAAGGACCCCGGGCCGCCGGACGCGGCGTTCCTCGAGCGCGCCTGGGCCCGTCTGGCCGCGGCCGCGGCGAAGGGAAAGATCGGGGTGATCCTCGGAACGGAACGCGTCGAAGGAAGCGCGCTCTACGCGACGGCGCTCGTGATCGGGCCGGACGGCCTGCGCCTCGGCTTTCAGGACAAGGTCCAGCTCGACCCGTCCGAGGACGCGACGTACACGCCGGCGGCCTCGCGCCGCGTCTTCGCGATCGGGCCGCTCACGTTCGGCGTCGTGATCTGCCACGAGGGCTGGCGCTACCCGGAGACCGTGCGCTTCGCGGCGCGGCACGGCGCGCAGGTCGTCTTCCACCCGCACCTCGAGATCGGGGGGGACGGCGGCTACGCGCCGACGACGTTCGGCGATCCGAAGAACACGTTCCACGAGAAGGCGCTCCTCTGCCGGGCGGCCGAGAACACCGTGTGGATCGCCTCGTGCAATTACGCGGTCGCGGGCTCGGCGACGACGTCCGCAGTCGTGAACCCGGACGGCACTCTCCTCGCGCATCAGCCTTACGGTACGGAAGGCCTCCTCGTCGCCGACCTCGACCTCACCCGCGCGACGGGCCTCCTCGGGAGGCGATACCGGCCCGTCCAGGGAGACGAGCGCTTTACTTCTCCTTCTCCCTGAACCCCTTCAGCTCGAGGTGCTGGGAGAGGAGACGCCGGAACTCGACGGGCGGGATCGCGGCGGCCTCGCGGCCGTAGCCGCGCTCGATCGCGCCGAGGACCTTCTCCCAGAGGTGCTCGCGGCGCGCGATCTCGTCGAGGTCGCGGACCTTCCCGAACTCCTGAACGTACTTGTTGTGCCGACAGAGCATCCGGAACGCGTCCTCGGTGTTCGGGCGGCGGAGCGGGAGCCCTAGGATCCTCACGTCGTTGCCGACGTCGTGGATGGGCTGTCCCCACTCGCCGTAGCCCCCGAAGATCGTTCCGAGCTTGTCGAGCGCGTTCGCGAGCTTCGGCTCGCCGCTCCTCTCGAGGACGGCCTTGACGATGGGAAGCGTCACGTTCCGGAAGAGCGTCGGGTCCGCGAGGCGCACGTCGATCCCGATCTCCTCCCGCGTGATCCGCGCGATGTCCTCCGAGCGGATGCGGTTGTCCGTCGCGAGGTGGATGCGCTCTCCGATCGATTCCGGCACCGTGAGCGCCGCGAGGATGCCCTCGACGACGCGGTCGACGGGCACGATGTTCAGCTCGGCCGAGCGGTCGCCCGGGAACGCGGACGCGATCGACCCGATGAGCCAGGCCTTGCCGCGCCCGACGGCGTCGCCCTGCAGGAGGTCCATCGTCTCCTTGCTCCGCCCGAACGCGTTGATCGGCGCGTTCACGACCTTCGTGTCGCCGCGGTTGTTGCCCGTCTTGCTGTGGCCGATGACGATCGACGGAAGCAGCTGCGAGACGCGCAGGCCATGCTCGATGAGCGTGTAGTCCGTCTCGAGCGAGGCCATCGCCTTCGTGAGCTCGTAGAAGTTGTTGTAGAAGTTCCGGGGGAAGACGAGCGCGGACTCCTGCGCGGTCGTGCGCTTCTTGCGTCCGTGGATGTAGGACGTCTCGATCGCGATGTGCTGGATGAACTTCGAGCCCTTCACGTTCTGGAGGAAGAGCGCGAACTCGAGTGCGTTGCGCGCGCCCTGGACGTTCGCGCGGAACGAGTTCTCGTACGCGTCGTCGAAGGAGACGCTCGCGGCGCAGTGAACGACGTGCGTGAGCGAGCGCTTCAGGCGCGCGAGGTCTGCGTTCGCGATCCCGAGGTGTGGCCGCTCGATGTCGCCGTCCAGGAACGCGAATCTCTTCGCCTTCGCGCCCGAAATCCCGAGGCGCCGCAGGAGGACGGCCCCGCGCTGCTTCGGCGTCAGGACCTTCACGACATCCTTCGTCCTCGGGTCACGGACCTTCTCGGGCCGGATGACGCAGACGACGCGCTCGATCCTTCGGTCGTGGGCGGCCTGGTAGAGGAACTCCTTGCCGAGGAAGCCCGTCGCGCCCGTGAGCAGGACGTGGAGCTTCGGGCTGCGCCCGCGGGCCCTCAGGAGGGACCGCGCGTCCTTCTGTAGCTTCCCGATCCGCGCCTTGACCTCCTTCTCGGAGAGGTGGGAGGCCTCGCGGAACTTGAAGAAGACGTCGCGGTCGGCGACGCCGATCAGCTTCTTCGCCTGCTTTTCGACGGCGCGGCTGCCCGTCGCCTGGCCGAGCGCCTCGGCGATCTTCAGCCCGAGGAGGTTCACTTTTCTCAGGCCGTCCTTGACCGTCTTCTCGTTGCCGGTCCACGAGATCGCGCGGCTCGCGAGAAACTGCGCCGTCACTTCGATCGGGTTCTTGTCGCGGTGGGCGGAGACGAGGAGCTCGTCGGGGTCGATCGGACGGAGGATCTCCTTTCCCGTTGCGAGGCTCACCTTCGCGATGTAACGCGACGGCGAGCTCTCCCACGCCATCTCCCCCTTCGGGTTGACGGTCGGGATGATCTCGGCGCCGTGCCGGGCGCCGGGGAGCGGCGCGGATGCGGAGTGTTTCGGCGATGCCATCGGTCAGGTCCTCCGGCGGAAGGGAGACCATTCTAGACGCCGGGCGGCGGGAGCGCGCCGCGCGTTACCGCGACGTCAGCCGAGCGCGGAGACGACCGCCGCGACGCCGAGCGCGACGGCGAGCGCCGAATCGTTGCCCGCCTCGACGTAAAGCGTCGCGGTCGGATCGCCGACGAGCGCGATCCGGCCGGCCGCGACGGTCTTCACCTCGTCGCCGTCCGCGAGCGTGAGCTTGCCGGCGAAAACCGCGATCGCGCGAAGGCCGACGAAGACCCAGCGCGCGCCCGGCGGCGGGCCGAGGCGCAGGACCGTGATCCCGCCGGAAGCGTGCCGCGTGCGCAGGCCGCTGATGCCCGGGACGCCGCGGCCCGAGAGATCGTCCCTTCGGATGTGATGGCTCGGCCGGGGAGATGTTCTGGAAAGTTCTTCGAATGAGGAAGAGGGGGAAAAGAGAAGGACGTCGCCGGGGCCCTCGCCGGACAGCACGAGCAGCGCCGAGGAACGGTCCTTCCCCTCTTCCCCTTCCAAGAAGAAACCGGCAATTCCCGTATCGAGTCGCAACAAGCGCAGAGAGGGAATCTCCGCGAACGCGAAGACCGTCACGTCCGGCGGGTGCACCGTGCGCGGCGGAGGCGGGGAGGGGCCGGCGCGGTCGTCGTCCCTCGGGATCGCGCTCGTGATCGCCTGCGGCTTGCCGCGCCACTCGGCCCGCGGCTTTTTTCCGAACGGCCAGACCATCCGGGAACTGTAGCGGACTCGCGTCCGTCAGCGGCCGAGGACTTCGGCCAGGCGCTGGGCGCCGGCCCGGCTGACGGGGAGGCGCGTGCCGTCCGTGAGGACCGCGCTCGGCGCGCCCGTCTCCGAGGGCTCGATCCTCTTCAGACGGTCGAGGTTCAGGAGGTACGAGCGGTGGATCCGCACGAAGCGCTTCTTCGGGAGCGCATCCTCGAGGCTCGCGAGCGTCTGCTGCTTGAGGTGGTTGCGGCCGGAGGCCCGGAGGAGGATGTAGTCGTCCTCGGCCTTCGCGTAGTCGATCGTGTCGATGGGCAGGACCGTGACGGCCGTCCCGTCCTTCACGACGACGCGGCGCAGAGGCCCCTCGCGGGGCGGGACGGGCGGCGCCGCGATCCGGGCGCCGATCCGGCTCCGGGCCCTCTCGAGCGCCGTGTCGAAGCGCGCCCGGTCGAACGGCTTCAGGAGGTAGTCGACGGCGTTCGCGTCGAAGGCGCGGAGCGCGTACTGGTCGTATGCGGTCACGAAGACGACCGCCGGGCGGCCCTCGGCGTCGCGCTCGACGAGCTCGAGGACCTCGAAGCCGTCGAGGCCCGGCATCTGGACGTCCAGGAACAGGACGTCGGGCTTCTTCTCGGCGACGGCCTTCACGGCCTCGAAGCCGTTCGCGCAGGTCGCGAGGACGGCGACGTCGGCGTGCGCCGCGAGGAACTCGGCCACGAGGTCGCGCGCGAGCGCTTCGTCGTCGACGATCACGACGCCGAGGGGGCGGGACGACACGGCGCCGAGGATAGCGCCGCCGCCGATATGATTCTTCCCATGGACCCGGTGATCTCCTTCCGCGACGTGTCGTACGACATCCGCGGCAAGGAGATCCTGAGACACCTCGACCTCGACGTCTTCGCGGGGGAGACGGTCGTCCTCCTCGGCCGGAGCGGGTCCGGGAAGACGACGGCGCTGAAGATGGTAAACGCGCTCCTCTTCCCGACGTCCGGCGATGTCCTCGTCGAGGGGAAGAGCACGCGCGCGTGGGACGCCATCGGGCTCCGGAGGCGCATCGGCTACGTTCTTCAGGACGCGGGCCTGTTCCCGCACTTCACGGTCGCGGAGAACGTCGCGCTCGTCCCGACGCTCGAGGGCTGGGAGGGCGTGAAGATCGAAGCGCGCGTCGACGAGCTGCTCTCTCGCATGGGGCTTCCGCCCGCGGAGTTCCGCGCGCGCGCACCGCGCCAGCTCTCCGGCGGCCAGCGCCAGCGCGTCGGGGTCGCGCGGGCGCTCGCCGCCGAGCCGTCGATCCTCCTTCTCGACGAACCGTTCGCGGCGCTCGATCCGATCACGCGCCTCGAGCTCCAGCGCGAGTTCGTGCGGCTCCGGCGCGCGTGGACGAAGACGTCGCTTTTCGTGACGCACGACGTGAGGGAGGCGCTCGGCCTCGCGTCGCGCGTCGCGCTCCTGTCCGGGGGCCGGGTCGAGGCTCTCGGATCTCCGAGGGAGTTTCTCGCCGCGCCGGGCGAAGAGGTCCGGACGTTTCTCGCCGGCCTGGACTGGAAGCTGGAGGACGCATGACGGAAGGTCTCGCAGCGGAGATCCTCGACCAGACGCTCGCGCACGCGGTCCTCGTCCTGACGGCGCTCGGCCTCGCGTGCCTCGCGGGCGTCCCGGCCGGCGTCGCGCTGAGCCGCAGACCCGCGGCGCGGACGTGGGCGCTCTCCCTCGCGAACGTCGCGCAGACCATCCCGAGCCTTGCGCTCTTCGGGTTCCTGATCCCGCTGCCCTGGGTGGGCGGGATCGGCCGCCGCACGGCGATCGTCGCGCTCGTCCTCTACGCGCTCCTGCCGATCCTGCGCAACACGCTCACGGGCCTCCTCGGCGTCGACCCGTCCGTCCTGGAATCGGCGGTCGCGATGGGCATGACGCCGCGGCAGCGGCTCTTTCGCGTCGAACTGCCGCTCGCGGCACCCACGATTCTCGCGGGCGTGAGAACGGCCGCCGTGCAGACGGTCGGGACGGCAACGATCGCGGCGGCGATCGGAGCCGGCGGCCTCGGTGTCTTCATCTTTCGCGGCCTCGCGTCCGTGGACACGGGCCAGATCCTGGCGGGCGCCGTGCCCGCCGCTGTTCTCGCGCTCCTGGCTGACGGAGGACTCGGATGGCTCGAGCGGCGGCTCTCGCAGGCCTGACGGCTCTCCTTCTCGCCGGGTGCGGACGATCCCATGCGATCGTCGTGGGGTCCAAGAACTTCACGGAGCAGGTGATCCTCGGGGAGATCGCCGCGCAGCAGCTCGAGCGGCGCCTCGGCGCGCCCGTGACCCGGAAGCTGGACCTCGGCGGGACTCTCCTCGCGCACGAGTCGCTCGTCGCGGGCGACATCGACCTCTACCCGGAGTACACGGGGACGGCGTGGTCGGCCGTCCTGAAGCTCCCGCCGCCGCCCGATCCCGCCGCCGTGTTCGCGCGCGTGGCCGCCGAGTACCGCGCCCGCTGGAACCTCGCGTGGCTCCGGCCGCTCGGCTTCGACGACACGTTCGCGCTCGTGATCCGCGGGGAGGAGGCGCGCGCCTCGAGGATCGTGACGCTGAGCGACGCCGCGCGGCGGGCGCGGGGCTGGCGGCTCGGCGTGGGTTACGAGTTCCTCGACCGGCCGGACGGCCTCGCGAGCCTCCAGAGGACGTACGCCCTCCCGCTGGAAGGGAAGCCGCGGACGATGGATCTCGGGCTCCTCTACAAGGCACTCGAGGCGCGGGAGGTCGACATGGTGGCCGCGAACGCGACCGACGGCCTCCTGTCCATCCTCGACGTCGTCGCCCTCGCCGACGACCGCCATTGCTTTCCGCCGTACGAGGCGGCGTTCGTCGTCCGCGCGGAAACGCTCGCCCGCGAGCCCCGGGCCCGGGCCGCGCTCGAGGAGCTTTCGGGGACGCTCACCGATGCCGCGATGCGGCGGCTGAACCAGCAGGTCGCCGGAGATCACCGGCGCGCCGCGGACGTCGCCCGGGACTTCCTCGCCGCGCTCCCGAAGAAGAGCTGACGCCCGGCGCCCCGAGCCTCACGGGCGCGCCGGCAGCTCGATCTCGGCGCGGAACGTGGAGTCCACGCGCCGCGCCGCGAACCGGCCGGAGTCCCCCCAGGAGGCCGCGACGCGACGGGCCACATTCGCGAGGCCGAGGCCCGTGCCGGAGGCGGACGGTGCATCCGTCCCCGCGGGGTTCTCGACGACGATCGACACGCGGTCGCCGAAGCGCTTCGTGACGAGCGTGAGCGTCCCGCCGTCGAGGCGGCCCGCGATCCCGTGCTTGACGGCGTTCTCGACGAGCGGCTGCAGGAGGAGGGGCGGCACGAGCGTGTCCGAGGCGGCCGGGTCGAGGTCCTCGGCGACGCCGAGGCGGTCGCCGAAGCGCACGCGCTCGACGGCGAGGTAGCGGCGCGCGAGCGCGATCTCCTCGGAGAGCGGGATCTCCGCCTTTCCCGAGAGGCCGAGCGTCGTCCGGAGGAAGTCCGAGAGGAGGGCGCACATTCGCCGCGCCTCCTCGGGGCGCGAGGCGGCGAGGGACCCGATGGAGTTGAGCGCGTTGAAGAGGAAATGCGGATTCAGGCGCTCCTTCAGCGCCTGGAGCTCGGCCTCGCGCGCGAGCGACTTCAGCTCCGCTTCGCGCTCCTCGCGCTCCTGCGCCTCGCGCGAGGCCGCGAGGAGGTAATGGAGCGCGACGGCGAGGAGGTAGAGGAGGATGCCGAGGAGAAGGACGACCGGCGTCGCGCGGCGGAGAGATTCGGGCAGGGCCGCGAACGGCGCGGCGAGGGCGAGGATGCCGCCGAGCGTCGCGCCCCAGAGCACCCAGAGCGACGCGGCGACGATGGAGGCCGCCGTGAGCGTCACGGCGAGAGGAAGCAGCCGCGACGTGCGGACGGGAAACGCGACGCAGAGGTACCAAGAGGAAAGGCAGACGAACGCGTACACGCCTGTCAGGAGCGGCGACACGACGGCCGCCTCGAGGGCGCTCATCCCGCCGGCGAGGACGAGAAGCGCGCCGAGGATCGCCGTCAGGGGGATCCACGCGATCAGGTAGACCGCAAACGACGCGGGCCGTGCGAGAAACGGGTGCACGGCGCGCCTTCAGTTCTTGACGCCGAGACCACCGAAGAGGATGAATCCCGTGACGACGAGCTCCTTGTGCGCGGTTCCGGGCGCGGGAGGGCGCGTCTTGTCATCCTGCCCGCCGAAGATCGCGACGGCCTTCAGCGTGACGTTCCACGACTCCGGAACGCGGATCTCGCCGCCGCCGCAGAAGCAGAAGACGTCGATGGAAGCGGAATCGCCGGCCATCTGCGCCTCGCGCAGATCGATCTCGAAGCCGCCGAACATCGCGTTCGCCTGGCCGCCGCGGAACTCCTGGGACTGGATGCGGCGCTTGCCCCCTCCGAAGATCGCCCACTCGCTGAGGGTGCCGCCCGGCGCGCCGCCCCCGACGGCGCTCGATCGACGGCGCAGGTGCTCGGACACGATGTTGAGCCCGACGAGGACGAAGATGAGCGGGAAGAGCATCGAGAGCCGGAACCAGATGAGATCGAACTCGCGCGCGAGGAGGAGGCCGCCGAGGCCGATGAAGATCACGCCCGCGAAGTAGTTGCGCGAGACGAACCGCAGCAGCCCGACGGCGACGAGGACGAGGGGCCAGAACCTCCAGACGTCGCGAACCTGGACGAATCCGAGGTTCGCGGCCGTGAACAGGAGGCCTCCGGCGATGAAGAGGAGCCCGACGAGCAGGCGCCCGGTCAGGACGGGTCGGGGGGTCGGAACGGTCGGATCCATACGAGCCTCCAACGGGAACCTACGGCCCCGGCACGACTTCGTCCCGCGGAATTCGGCGAACGGACGCCGGGGATCGGTAAGCGGCCGCGGGGCCCGCGTCAGCGCGCCGCGGCGGCGGGGGCGGCGGCCCGCGCGGGCTCGTACCCGAGGTTCGGCGCGAGCCATCGCTCCGTCTCCTCGAGGGAAAGCCCCTTGCGGCGGGCGTAGTCCTCGACCTGGTCCTTCCCGAGGCGGCCGACCGCGAAGTAATGCGCGTCGGGGTGCGCGAAGTAGAAGCCCGAGACGGACGCGGCCGGCGTCATCGCGAAGTTCTCGGTGAGTCGGATGCCGGCGGCGTCTTCGGCGCCGAGGAGGTCGAACAGGGTCCGTTTCTCCGTGTGGTCGGGGCATGCCGGGTAGCCCGGCGCGGGCCGGATCCCGCGATACCTCTCCCGGAGGAGGTCCTCGTGAGAGAGGGCCTCGTTCCGTCCGTAGCCCCAGTCCGCGCGGGCGCGGGCGTGCAGCATCTCCGCGAACGCCTCCGCGAGCCGGTCCGCGAGCGCCTTCGCGAGGATCGCGGAGTAGTCGTCGTGACCGGCCTCGAACGAGCATGCGAGCGCGTCGGCCCCGATCCCCGCGGTCACGGCGAAGAGGCCGAGGTGGTCGCCTGGTGTACTCCCAAGGGGCGCGACGAAGTCGGCGAGCGCCTCGAGAGGCTGCCCTTCCGGCTTCTCCATCTGCTGGCGGAGCGTGTGGATCGTCGCGATCCTCTGCGCGTGCGCCTCGTCCGCGAAGACGGCGACGTCGTCGCCCTCGGACGCGGCGGGGAAGAAACCGTAGGCGCCCCGCGCCGTCAGGAGCCGCTCCTTCGCGATGCGCGCGAGGAGCGCCTGGGCGTCGGAGAAGAGGTCTTTTGCCCTTTCGCCCAGGACCGCGTCTTCCAGGATCTGTGGAAAGCGGCCGCGCATTTCCCACGCGTGGAAGAACGGCGACCAGTCGATGAACGGAACGAGCGTCTCGAGGGCCACGTCGTGAAGGACGCGGACGCCCGTGAAGGACGGGACCGGCACGTCCGCCGTCTCCCAGTCCAGCCGGAGGCGCCGCGCGCGGGCCGCCCCGAGAGCGACGAGCGGCTTTTTCGAGCGCCGGGCGTGCTCCTCGGCGAGGAGCGCCTGCTTCTCCCGGTTCGTCTGGGCGAAGGACTCCCGACCGGCCCCGAGAAGGCCGGAGACGACCCCGACGGCGCGCGAGGCGTCGTGGACGTGGACGACGGGCCGCCCGTACGCCGGCGCGATCTTGACGGCCGTGTGGACCGGGCTCGTCGTGGCCCCTCCGATGAGGAGGGGCACCGCGAAGCCCTCGCGCTCGAGCGCGCGCGCGACGTGCGTCATCTCCTCGAGGGACGGCGTGATGAGGCCCGAGAGCCCGACGACGTCGACGGCGTTCTCCCGTGCGGCCTTCAGGATCCTGTCCGCCGGCACCATGACGCCGAGATCGATCACCTCGTAGCCGTTGCACGCGAGGACGACGCCGACGATGTTCTTCCCGATGTCGTGGACGTCGCCCTTGACCGTCGCGAGGAGAACCTTGCCCTGAGACGCCGATGCCCCGGCGGCCTTGTCGGCCAGGAGGTACGGCTCGAGATACGCGACGGCGCGCTTCATGACGCGGGCGCTCTTGACGACCTGCGGGAGAAACATCTTCCCGGCGCCGAAGAGGTCGCCGACGACGTTCATGCCCGCCATGAGCGGGCCCTCGATGACGTCCAGCGGACGGCCGAGCTTCCGCCGCGCCTCCTCGGTGTCCGCCTCGACGAAGTCCGTGATCCCGTGAACGAGGGCGTGCGAGAGGCGCTCCTCGACCGTTCCGCCCCGCCACGCGTCGGCCCTCGCCCCGGCCGGACCCGCCTGCCGGACGGACCCGGCAAACGCGACGAGACGTTCCGTCGCGTCCTTTCGCCGGTTCAGGAGCACGTCCTCGACCCTTTCGAGGAGGTCCTTCGGGACGTCCTCGTAGACGGCGAGCTGGCCCGCGTTCACGATGCCCATGTCGAGGCCCGCGCGGATCGCGTGGTAGAGGAAGGCGGCGTGCATCGCCTCGCGGACCGCGGCGTTGCCGCGGAACGAGAACGACACGTTCGAGATTCCGCCCGAGACCTTCGCGAAAGGAAGGGTTTCCTTGATACGGCGTGTCGCCTCGAAGAAGGCGAGCGCGTAGCCGTCGTGCTCCTCGATGCCCGTCGCGATCGTGAGGACGTTCGGGTCGAAGATCACGTCCTCGGGCGGGAAGCCGACCTCCTCCACGAGGATCCGGTACGCGCGGGCCGCGATCGCGGCCTTCCGATCCACGGTCGTCGCCTGGCCGTCCTCGTCGAACGCCATCACGATCACGGCGGCGCCGTAACACCGCGCGAGCCGGGCCTTCTCGCGGAACGCGTCCGCGCCCTCCTTGAGGCTGAGCGAGTTCACGACGGGCTTGCCCTGCAGGCACCTCAGGCCCGCCTCGATCACGTCCCACTTCGAGCTGTCGAGCATGATCGGGAGCTTCGCGATGTCCGGCTCGGCCGACACGAGGTTCAGGAAACGCGTCATCGCGGCCGCTCCGTCGAGCATCCCCTCGTCCATGCAGACGTCGAGGACGTTCGCCCCGCCGTCGACCTGCTGCCGGGCGACGGCGAGCGCGCCCTCGAAGTCCCCCGCGAGGACGAGCTTCGCGAACCTCGGGGAGCCCGTCACGTTCGTCCGCTCGCCGACGACCGTGAAGACGCCGTCGCGGAGCGTGTAGGGCTCGAGGCCGGCGAGCCGGGTCGCGCGCGGGATCTCGGGGACGCGCCGGGGCGGGACCTCCCGCACGGCGTCGGCGATCGCCCGGATGTGCTCCGGCGTCGTCCCGCAGCAGCCGCCGACGACGTTCACCCAGCCCGCGCGCGCGAACGCGGCGAGGTCCGCGCACATGATGTCCGGCGTCTCGTCGAAGCCGCCGAACGCGTTCGGGAGGCCCGCGTTCGGGTAGGCGCTCGTGAAAACGGGAGCGAGTCCGGAAAGCTCTTCCACGTACGGGCGCATCTCCTTCGCCCCGAGCGCGCAGTTGATCCCGACGGAGAGGAGCGGTGCGTGGGAGACCGAGTTCCAGAACGCCTCGACGAGCTGGCCGGACAACGTCCGCCCGGAGCGGTCCGTGATCGTGACGGAGACCATGAGCGGCACGCGCCGCGCGCCCTCGTCGAAGAGCTGCTGCGCGGCGAAGAGCGCGGCCTTCAGGACGAGCGTGTCGAAGACTGTCTCGAAGAGGAGGACGTCCGCGCCGCCGTCGATCAGACCGCGGATCTGGTCGCGGTACGCGGCGGCGACCTCCGTGAAGGCGTGCGTGCGCTTGCCCGGATCGTTGACGTCCACGGCGAGGGAGAGCGTGCGGTTCGTGGGCCCGAGCGCGCCCGCGACGAACGCGTCCCGGCCCGTTTCCCCGCGGTGTGCGCCGACGGCCTTCCGCGCGAGGCGCGCCGCGGCGACGTTCATCTCGTACGCGAGCGGCTCGAGGCCGTAGTCCGCGAGGCTGATCGCCTGCGCGTTGAACGTGTTCGTCTCGACGATGTCGGCGCCCGCTCCGAGGTACGCCCGGTGGATCCCCTCGACGATCGCGGGCTGCGTGAGGACGAGGAGGTCGTTCGCGCCCTTGAGGTCCTTCGCGTGGCTCCGGAAACGGTCCCCGCGGTACGCGGCCTCGTCGAGCCCCTCGCGCTGGATCATCGTCCCCATTGCGCCGTCGATCACGACGACCCGGCGCGCGAGGAGGGCGCGCAGGCGCGCCTCGGCGCTCACGAGAGAGCCTCCAGGATCCGCTTCACGACGCCGTAGCGGCCCATCGGCATCACGTGAAGGCCGCGCACGCGCTGGACCATCTCCCGCGCGAGCGTCAGGGAGAGCGCGAGGCCCTCTTCCTCCTCGAACTCCGGCCCCTTTTCGGCGGCCTTCCGCATCCTCGCGATCAGGGACTCCGGGACGACCATCCCCGGGACCTCGTTCGCGAAATAAAGCGCCTGCTTGAGGCTCTTCGGCGGGATGAGGCCCACGAGGACGGGGATCGCGCGCGACTCCGCCCGCGCGCAGAATCGGTCCAGCGCGTCGAGGTCCCAGACGGGCTGCGTCTGGGCGAACGTCGCGCCCGCGTCGATCTTCGCGGCGAGCTTCGAGATTTCGACGTCGAGGTCCCGCGCCGCGGGGTTCGCGGCGCAGCCGATCGCGAAGGACGTCGCGGCGCCGATCGCCCCGCCCGCGAGGTCGACGCCCGCGTTGAGGCCCCTGACGATCCTGAGAAGGCCGAGCGTGTCGACCTCTCCGACCGGCTTTGCCTGCGGGTAGTCGCCGATCTTCAGCGGATCGCCGCCCACGACGAGGAGGGCCTTGATTCCGAGGCCGGCCGCGCCGAGGAGATCCGACTGGATGCCGAGGACGTTCCGGTCCCGCGGCGAGAAGTGAAAGACGGTCTCGGCGCCCGTCTCGTGGCGGATGAGGTGTGCGACGGCGATCGAGGACATCCTGAGGCGCGCCATCGGGTTGTCCGTCACGTTGACGGCGTCGGCACCGATCGACTTCAGGGAACGGGCGCCGTCCAGCGCGGCCGAGGCGTCGAAGCCCTTCGGCGGCTCGACCTCGACCGTCACGACGCGGGCCCGGGGGTCGGCGAGCTTGCGCTTGAAGGCGGACGTCTCGAGCGGCGCGGCCGCGGGACGCGCTCTCTCTCCCGAGACGAAGACCATCGGGGCCGCGCGCGCGGCGCGCCGCACCTTGCCGACCGTCTCCTTCGCCATCGCGGCGACGTGCTCCGGGCCCGTCCCGCAGCAGCCCCCGAGGAGGGCGGCGCCCGCCTGGACCGCCTCGCGTGCCGTTTCACGGAAATAGTCGGGAGTCGCGGGATACACGGTCCGGCCGCCGACGACCCACGGATAGCCGGCGTTCGGCATCAGGGAGACCGGGTGGCCCACGGAGGAGGCCGCGCGCGTGAAGACGTCCAGCGACTCCTGCGGCCCGATTGCGCAGTTCAGTCCGACGACGTCCGCGCCGGCGTCCGCGAGGGCGCGCAGGCTCTCCGCCGCCTCGTCACCGAAGCTCGTCTTGCCGTCCGCGAGGAACGTCATCGACGCGAAGACGGGGATCTCCGTCGAGAGGGCGCGCGCGGCGCGCAGGGCCTCGAGGATCTCGAGCGCCGACGAGAACGTCTCGAAAAGGAGGAGGTCGACGTTCTCCTCGAGGAGGATCCGGATCTGCTCCGTGAAGATCTCCCTCACGTGCGGGCGCGTGAGCGGCCCGTACGGTTTCACGAGCTGGCCGAGCGGCCCCACGACACCGGCGACGTAGACGTACTCGCCCTGGGCGGCCGCGTGCGCGATGCGAACGGACTCGCGGTTGACCTTCTCGAGCGAGTCGACCCAGTCGAATTTCGTGAGCTTCGCGCGGTTCGCGTCCCACGTGTTCGTCGAGAGAATCTGGGCGCCCGCCGCGACGTAGTCGTCGTGGATCTCGCGCACGAGGCCCGGCGTCGTGAGGGAGACGGGAGACCGGGGGCCGTCCGCGGGAGCGCCGCGCGAGACGAGCAGCGTGCCCATCGCGCCGTCCCCGAGGAGGACATCGGTCTTCAGGCGCTCGCGGATGTCTCTCTTCATGAAAACGCCCCCTCGAGGACGAAGGGGCGGATGACGCCGACTCGGCCTCGATCTCATCTTTCTCCGGTGGCCCGAAGCCCCGGAGCGGGATTTGGCACCAGCGTTCGGCGCCCCGGGGGCGCTCGGAACCGGTTGCCGCGGCATCGCAGGGCCCGTCCCTCCGCCGCTCTCGATGAAACCCGGTCAAAGAACGAGGAAGCAGAGTACGGCCGCACGCCGGGGGCCGTCAAGGCGGCGGCGCGGTAAGATTCCCTCCGTCGCATGAGACTTCTCGTCGTCGGCTCGGGCGGGCGGGAGCACGCACTCGTCTGGAAACTCGCGCAGGCGCCGGGCGTCACGGACGTCTTCTGCGCGCCCGGGAACCCGGGAATCGCGCGCCTCGCGACGTGCATTCCGATCTCCGTCGACAACGTCGTCGAGCTCGCCGACTTCGCGGAGTCCATGAAGATCGACCTCACGGTCGTCGGGCCCGAGCTCCCGCTCACGCTCGGCCTCGTCGACGAGCTGGCGCACCGCGGGCTCCCCGCCTTCGGGCCGAACCGGCTCGCCGCCGAGCTCGAGGCCTCGAAGGCGTTCTCGAAGACGTTCATGAAGAAGTACGCGATCCCGACGGCGGACGCCGAGATCGTCACGACGCGCGCCGAGGCCGAGCGCGCCCTGAAGCACTTCGGCCTGCCCGTCGTCTTCAAGGCGGACGGCCTCGCCGCGGGCAAGGGCGTCGTCGTCGCACTGGAGCACGCGGAGGCCGACAAGGCGCTCAAGCTCTTTTTCGACGACCGGGTCTTCGGCTCCGCGGGCGACCGCGTCCTCGTCGAACGCTTCATCGCGGGCGACGAGGTGAGCTTCATGGTCCTCTGCGACGGCGAGCGCGCGATCCCGCTCGCGACCGTGAAGGACTACAAGAAGGTCTACGACGGCGAGCGCGGCCCGAACACGGGAGGGATGGGCTCGCACAGTCCGTCCGTCCTCCTCGACGCCTCGACGGCGTCGGACATCCTCGCGTTCGTCGTGCAGCCGACGCTCAAGGGGATGAAGGAGGAGGGGCGTCCGTTCCGCGGCGTCCTCTTCGTCGGCGTCATGCTCGAGAAGGGGCTGAACCCGTACGTCCTCGAATACAACGTGCGCTTCGGCGACCCCGAGACGCAGTCGGTGCTCCTCCGGATGGACGGCGACCTCCTTCCGTTCCTCCTCGCCTCGGCGCGCGGGAAGTTCGAGGAAGGCGTGACGCCCACGTGGCGGCGGGAGGCGACCGCCTGCCTCGTCCTGACGGCCGAGGGGTACCCGGGCCCGTACGAGAAGGGACGCACGATCACGGGCATCGAGGACGCCGAGATGGAAGAGGGAGTCTTCGTCTTCCACGGTGGCACCGCGACGACGCCCGACGGGCGGCTCGTGACGGCAGGCGGCCGCGTCCTGAACGTCTGCGCGCGCTCACGCGGCCTCTCGCAGGCCCTGAAGAAGGCGCGCGAGGCCGCCGAGAAGATCCACTTCGACGGGAAGCATTTCCGCCACGACATCGGGAAGAAGGCGATGGAGATCCTGATGGAGCGGTCCGGATCCCTGCTGCGCTAGAGGTCGCGCACGAAGGGCGGCGGCCCGGGCGCGTCGAGGAGCGCGAACGCCGCGGCGACGATGCGCGTCTGGAGCGCCGCGTCGTTCGGCCTTCCGAGCGGGTAGCCGAGCGCGTACGGGACGGCGAGCGCGCGCGGGATTCCGACCTTCCGCGTGACCTCGGGCAGGGCCGTGACGGACGTCGTCGCGATGCCCCTCCGTTCCAGCTCGCCGGCGATCAGACACACGGTCTGATGGCAGAGCGGTCAGAGGGGAACGAGAAGCGCGACGTCGACGCCGTCGGCCTCGAGCAGCGCCGCCGCTTCGGGCGCGGCCTCCTTCACGAGCCGCCCGGGCGCGGAGATCGATCCCATGAACGAAAGCGCCCGAGGCGCGAGGCCGCCGATCGTCCCGGCCGCCTCCATCTCGCGCAGGCGGTCGAGCGGGAATCCGAGGTTGCGGTCTGCCCGAAAGCCCGTCTGGTCGAACGCGTCGGACTTGTGCGCGATGCCGAGCGTCGCGACGTCCGCGTCCCGCGGGATCACGCGGAACGAGACGTCGCCGCCCCTCTTCTCCTCGTCGAAAGGCTCCTGGCCGGGAGCGTAGACGCCTCCCGTCGTCACGAGCGCGACGCGCGCGTCCCGGAGCGGCCGCCGGGGCCGCGCGAACGGCACGGGATCGAGCGTCCGGTACCGGTACGTCGCCATGAAGAGCCGGTTCTTGAGGGTCAGGTCGGAGAGCGTCGCCACGCGGCCAGTATCGCCCGCCGGCCGAAACCACGCCCGCCCCGCTGCGTAGGTCGCTCATGACGCCGCGCGACGACGGGCACAGCAGGCGGGCCTGGCCGCTGATCGGCGGCGCCGCGCTGCTCCAGGCCGCCCTCCACGCCGCCTCGATCGGCCGGTACGGGATCTTCCGCGACGAGCTGTACTACCTGTCCTGCGCGAGCCGTCCGGCACCGGGATACGTCGACCAGCCGGCGTTCTCGATCCTCTTCCTCGGCGTCTGGCGTGCCCTCTTCGGCGCCTCCGCCCTGGCGCTGATGGTCCCGCCCGCCCTCTGCGGCGCCGCGGTCGTCGTGCTCACGGGCCTCCTCGCGCGGCGTTTCGGCGGCGGGCCGGCGGCGCAGGGGCTCGCGGCCCTCACGGCGGCCGTCGCACCGAGCTGGGTCGGGATGACCGGGTACTACTCGATGAACGCCTTCGACATCCTCGTCTGGACGCTTGCCGCGAGCGTTCTGGCGAGGATTCTCGAGGAGGATTTCGAAACGCGGCCGCGCGGCGGTGCGGGGCGCCTCTGGCTTCTCCTCGGCGTCGTCCTCGCGGTCGGCCTCTCGAACAAGATCGGCGTTCTCTGGCTCGGCGGGGGCCTATTCGTGGGACTCGTCGCGACGCCCGCCCGGCGCTGGCTCGCCACGCTGGGCCCGTGGCTCGCGGGCGGAATCGCGGCGCTCGGATTCCTCCCGTACGTTCTCTGGAACGCGACGCACGGCTGGCCGACTCTCGAGTTCATGCGCCGGGCGACCGCCGAGAAGTACGTGCCGACCTCGCCGCTCACGTTCGGCAAGGAGCTCCTCCTGCACTTCCAGCCGCTCGCGGCGCCGGTCTGGATCGCCGGCCTCGTCTGGCTCCTCGTCGCCCGTGACGGCCGGCGCTTCCGCCTCCTCGGCATCGTGTTCCTGACGACGCTCGCGATCCTCCTCGCGAACCGCACGAGCAAGGCGGAGTACCTCTCGGCCGCGTTCGCCCCGCTCCTCGCGGCGGGCGGCGTGGCTCTCGAGCGCGTCCTCCACCGCGGCCGGAGCGCCGCGCCCGCCTGGGCGTACGGGGCGCTGCTTTTCGCCGGCGGCCTCGCGCTCGCGCCGTTCGCGATCCCGCTCCTGCCGGTCCCGCGGTACCTCGCGTACGCGAAGGCGCTCGGGATGGCGCCCTCGACGACCGAGCGCAACGAGCTCGGGCCCCTCCCGCAGCACTTCGCGGACCGCTTCGGCTGGCCGGAGATGGCGGCGGAGGTCGCACGCGTCGTCCGGACGCTGCCCGAGGAGGAACGTCGCGTCTCGCGGGTCTGGGCCTGGAACTACGGCGAGGCGGGAGCGCTCGAGAGGTACGGGCCCGCCCTCGGCGTTCCTCCCGTCCTCTGCCCGCACAACAGCTATTACTTCTTCAGTCTCGCCGCGCTCTCGAAGGACCCGTCCTTCGCGGGTCCCCTGATCGTCTTCGGGGGCGGACGGAAGGGTCTCGAGAGCGTCTTCGGCCGCGTCGAGGAGGCGGGCCGCTTCGTGCACCCGCTCGTGATGCCCTACGAGAACGGCCGGACGATCTGGATCTGCCGCGACCCGAAGGAGTCGCTCCTCGACTCGCTCCGGAAGGACCCGCTCTTCATCTGACCGCGAACGTCGCGAGGAAGAACGTCGGCCCGTCCTTCCGCGCGACGCCGTGGTCGGGGTTCGCGGCGAGGTGGCGCAGGACCGCGAAGACGGTTTCGACGTCGTCCTCTCCGAGCGCCGCCGCGATCTTCTCCGCGGTCCGGAGCTCGCCCTTCTTCGCCCGAAGGTCCGCGAGGATGCGGCCCTGCAGCGCAAGAACCGCGGCGGCAGCCTTCTTGCCCGCCTCGACGCCCGGCTGGTGATACGCGTTGATCCCGACGAGCGACGCGTAGAGGCCGACCGCCCGCTCGTAGAGCGCGATGAGGATGCCGACCGTCCGCGCGGACACGTCGGGCACGGTGATCGTGATCGATCCGCGGCCGTTCTCGTGGAGGGCCTTCCGCGTCCCGAGGAGGAAGCCGTGCAGGTAGTCGCCCGGCGTGACGTCCTTCTCGACCTCGAGCGAGCGTTCGCCGTCCTCGCGGTCCTTCTCGACCTCGAGGAACGTGGCGAAGAAGTTCGTGACGCCCTCGCGCAACTGCTGGACGTAGGCGTGCTGGTCCGTGGAGCCCTTGTTGCCGTACACGGCGATTCCCTGGTTCACGACGCGGCCCTCGAGGTCCTTCTCCTTGCCGAGTGACTCCATGACGAGCTGCTGGAGGTAGCCGCGAGAAGAGGAGCAGCCGGTCCTTGTACGGCAGGACGACCATGTCCTTCGCGCCACGGCCGCCCGTCTCCGCGTGCCATGCGAGCGCGAGCATCGCGGCCGGGTTCCTCGCGACGTCCGGGACGCGCGTGGCCGCGTCGCACGCGGCGGCGCCGTCGAGCATCGCCCGGATGTCGAATCCCTGGAGCGCGGCGGGAAGGAGGCCGACCGCGGACAGCTCGCACGTCCGCCCGCCGACCCAGTCCCACATGGGAAACCGCTCCAGCCATCCGCCCTTCGCGGCGACCTCGTCGAGCTCGCTCTGGGCCCCCGTGACGGCGACCGCGTGCCTCGCGAAGTCGAGACCCGCGCGCGCGTACGCGGCCGGCGCGGCGAGCATCCCGTTGCGCGTCTCCTTCGTGCCGCCGGACTTCGAGATCACGACCGTGAGCGTCTCGGGCAGGCGCCTCCGTCGGCGCGAGCGCGAGAGCACGCGCGCCATGCCGTCGGGATCGGTGTTGTCGAAGAAGAACGGCCGGAGAGGGTCGCGCGGCGAGCCGAGAGCGTCCGCGACGAACTGCGGTCCGAGCGCCGAACCGCCGATGCCGATCAGCGAGGAGATGCGTGAAGCGCTCGCGCCCGCCGGCGCGACACGGCCGGCGTGCACGGCGGTCGCGAACTCCTCGATCGCTCGCGAGCGTCCGCGGATCGCGTCGGCCGATCTCGGGGTCGGGCGCGCGCTCGGGTGCGCGCAGCCAGTAGTGGCCGACCATGCGCTTCTCGTCCGGGTTCGCGATCGCGCCCGCCTCGAGCGCGTCCATCGCGGCGAACGCGGCGGGGAAGGCGGACGTCACGAGCGGGCCGCGCCGGAGCGCGTCGCCGGCGAGATTCGTCTTCGAGAGGTCGACGAGGAGAGAGAGCGCGGGCACGTGGAGCGAGAGAGCCTGGACACGGGGCCAGTCGTGAGCGGACATGACGAGCCTCCCCCTCCATGATCTCCGATCGGGCGGCCGTGCGATAACGTGAATCGCAGATGAACCGCCGGACGTGGGGGCTCCTCGCGCTCGTCCTCCTCGCGGGCTCCCTGCTGCGGTTCCCGCGGCTCGACGAGGTGCCTCCCGGCCTGCACCCGGACGAGGCGTCCAACGGGAACGACGCGATCGAGGCCCTGCGCACCGGGAACTTCCGTGTCTTCTATCCGGACAACCACGGCCGCGAGGGCCTCTTCATCAACCTCGAGGCCGTCGCACTTTCGCTCGCGGGACGGAGCGAGCCGTGGGTGCTGAGGGCCACGAGCGCGCTCGCCGGAGTGCTGACCGTTCTCGGGACGTTCTTCTTTCTCTTCCGCCTCGCGCGGCTCTCGGGCGAGCCGTCGCCCGCCACGCTCGCACTCACGGGGGCGTTCCTCGTCGCGACGAGCTTCTGGCACATCGTCTTCTCGCGGATCGCGTTCCGGGCGATTCTCGCCCCGCTCTGCCTCGTCCTGGCCGTCGGCTTCGCCGCCGCGGCCCTCGAGAAGAGGCGGCTCGTCGACGCGGTCCTCGCGGGCCTCCTCCTCGGCCTGGGGTTCCACACGTACATCGCGTTCCGCATCCTGCCGCTCCTGTTTCTCCTCTTCGTCCCTCTCGTCCGCCGGCAGGGGGCGGACGCGTGACGCTCGGGTTTCTCGCGGGGGCTCTCGCCGCGGCCGCGCCGCTCGCGCTCCATTTTCTGCGCCACCCGGCGGACTTCCTCGGGCGGACGTCCGCGCTCTCGGTGTTTTCCGATCCCGCGCCGCTCGCCGCACTCGGAAGGAACCTCCTCCTGACGGCGGGGATGCTGAACGTGCGGGGGGACGCGGACTGGGTGCACAACGTTTCCGGCCGCCCGCAGCTCTTCTGGCCCGTCGGGATCGCGTTTCTCGTCGGACTCGCCCTCGCGCTCCGGCGGCGCTCCCTCCTCGACCGCGTGCTGCTCCTCTGGGTCGCCCTCGCGGCGGTCCCCGTCGTCCTGTCGAACTCCGCGCTTCCGCACGCCCTGCGCGCGCTCCCGATGGTCCCGGCGGTCCTCGGCCTCGCGGGGGCCGGCTTCGTCGCGGCTGGGCGTTTCATCCGGGCGCGCTCTGCCGCGTTCCCGCTCGGTGCGGCCGCGGCCGCGCTCGCCGTCGCGCTTGGCGCCGAGGCCGCCGTGTCGACGTTCGGGACGTGGGGGCGCAGCGAGCGGACCGGCTGGGCGATGGGGGCGGACTATGCGGCCGTCGCGCGCGCGATCAACGCCCTCCCGCGGGAGACCGAGAAGGTCGTCGTCGTGCGCGTGAGCGGAGACGACGTCCGCGGCCTGCCCTGGCCGACCCAGAGCGTCCAGTTCCTCACGGACTCGTTCCTCCCGGACGCCCGAGCGGCCCGGCACATCCGGTACGTGAGCCCGCTCGCCTTCGAGGCCCTCCGGCCCCGGCTCGCGGCGGGCGCGCGGGTCTTCGTGCTGGACTGAGAGCGTTTCACCGGCGGACGGCCGCGCGGGAGGAAGGCACCTTAGACTTGCATCCCATGGCGAAAGCGAACGGCAGGAACCTCGCCCTCGGCATCGATCTCGGCGGCACGAAGGTCCTCGCGGGTGTCGTGGACGCCTCGAACCGAATCCTCGGCCGCGGCAAGCTCAAGACGCCGTTCGCGGACGGCGCCGAGGCGATCGGGGCCGCTCTCGTCGAGGCGTGCGACCTCGCGCTCCAGGAGGCGGGCGCGGGCCGCGGCGACGTCTCGACCTTCGCGATCGCTGCGCCCGGAGTCGTCGACTCGATCAAGGGGACGCTCCTGAAGGCCGCGAACCTCGACGCGCCGAACTGGAGCGCCGTGAGGGCCGTCGGCTCCGCCTTCGCCGGTGCCGCCGGGAGGATCGAGAACGACGTCCGCCTCGCGGCGCTCGCGGAGGCCCGCCTCGGCGCCGGGCGTGGGGCCGGCGTCATGGTGGCGGTCTGGGTCGGAACGGGCGTCGGCGGCGCCGTGATCATGAACGGGAAGATTCACACCGGGCGCAACCGCAACGCGGGCGAGATCGGCCACACGCAGATCGACTTCCGGAGGGCGAGCCCGGGAAAGCTCGACGGCACGCTCGAGGGAACGGCCGCGAAGGTCGGCATCGCGGCGTACCTCAGGAAGCGGATCGACCGCGGCGAGAGGACCGAGCTCGAGAAGGCCGTTTCGAAGAAGGACGTCCGCCTCAAGGGCTCGCAGCTGCGCGAGGCGTGGGAGGAGGGGGACGAGCTCGCGCGGCGCGCGCTCCAGCGTTCGGCGCGCGCCGTCGGGATCTCGATCGCGAACGTCTGGAACATCCTCGCGCCGGACGTCTTCGTCCTCGGGGGCGGGGTCGCGACGGACGTCGGAGCGGCGTACCTCGCCGAGGTCCGCAAGTGGGCGGACGCCTTCGCCTTCACGCAGGATCTCGGGAAGCTCCGCGTGGAGCCCGCGGGCCTCGGAGACGACTCCGGGCTCCTCGGGGCGGCCCTCTACTCGCGCGACTGAGTCTGGATGAGCCCTTCTGGCACAATCGGCGCCGGATGAGCTGCACCGGCTGTTCCCTCGGGACCTCCCTGAACCCCGGCGGCAACTACGTCGGGGTGCGCCTCGCCGACGCGCAGGACGGAAAGACGACGCTCGTCTTCACGGGCGAGGTCGAGGTCAAGAGCGGCGAGAGGCTCATCGTCGAGACGGAGAGCGGGCCGGAGTTCGCCGAGGTCACGACGACGTCTCCGGCGCTCGCGCGGTCGTGCTCGGCGAAGAAGGCCCGCCGGTTCCTGAGGCTCGCGTCGGACTCGGAGTACGCGGATTACGCCGAGCGGCTCGAGCTGCAGCAGGCCGCGCTCGTGTTCGCGGATGAGCGGGTCGGCGCGCTCCGGCTCGACCTTCGCGTCGTGAAGTGCGTCGTCGGCTTCGACCGGCGCAAGCTGACGGTCCTCTACACGTCCGACAAGAAGGCGGAAACGCGGGATCTCGCCCGCGAGATCTCCGACAAGTTCGAGCTCCGCGTCGACATGAAGATGATCGGCGTCCGCGACGAGACGAAGCTCCTCGGGGGCATCGGCTCCTGCGGCCTGACCCTCTGCTGCTCGACATGGCTCAAGGGCTTCCATCCCGTCGCGATCCGGATGGCGAAGATGCAGGGGCTGACCCCGAATCCCGCGAAGCTCACGGGCCAGTGCGGGCGCCTGAAGTGCTGCGTCGCGTACGAGCTGGAGGGGGGCATCGAGGCCGCCCGCCGCATGGGCCACGGGGGCGACCGCGAACGCCGCGACAAGGCGGCCTCTTCCCCCGCCCCGCCTCCGGCCTGAGTCCGCCTCTCGTTTTCCGGTGTCCTCCCGGAATAGACTCCCCGCGACAACCGTTCCCCCCTGACGTCGAGCGCATATGAGGAGTCCCGACATGGCGTCCGCGAAAAAGCCCGCCTCCGGCGCCCCGGACCCCGCCCCGGGCGAGGGGGGAGGCCCGCCCGAAGAGCTGGGCCCGCGCAAGCTCATCCGGCCGTCCCTCGCGCACGTCCTCAAGGACCAGGGGTCGCCGCGCCCCGCCGGCGGCGGCGCCCGGCGCGTCGTGCCGCCCGAGCAGACGAACGCCGAGGCCTACTACTACCTCAAGCAGATGCAGTCCAAGACCCCGATCGTCGTGCGTCTCGTCGACGGCGAGGAGCTGCGGGGCTGGATCGAGTGGTACGACAAGGACGTCATCAAGCTCAACCGCGACCACGCCCCGAACCTCCTGATCCCGAAGCGCTCCATCAAGTACCTCTTCAAGGAAGAGGAGGAGCGGATGCACAAGAAGCGGCGGCGGCCGCTGCCGGGAGCCGGTCCCGGAATCGCCGGCGGGAACGGCGGCTGACGTCCCTGCACGATTGACGGCGCGCCGCGGGGCGGACATACACTCGCGGCCCATGAACGAAAACAAGCTGACCAAGGAAGCCCTGACGGCGTTCGCGGCCCAGAACCGCGATCGCTTCGAATCCCTCCTGCGTGACTTCGTCGAGCACCCGACCGTCTCGGTCGACCCGACGCAGAAACCCGCGATCGCCGCGTGCGTCACCCTCGCCTGCGACACGATCAAGGCGTTCGGCGGCGTCCCGTCCGTCCTCGAAACCGGCGGCCATCCGATCGTCCACGGCGTGTGGGGCGACGACCCCTCCCGCCCGACGGTGACCGTGTACAACCACCTGGACGTCCAGCCCGCCTCGAAGGAGACGGAGCCGTGGGAGACGGAGCCCTTCGTCTTCACGAAGAAAGGCGACCGCTACTTCGGCCGCGGGACGACGGACGACAAGGGGCCGGCGCTCTCGGCCCTCTTCGGCGCCAAGGCCGCGTTGGACGCGGGCGTTCCCGTGAACGTCCGCGTCCTGTGGGAGTTCGAGGAGGAGATCGGGTCGCCGAGCTTCGCCAAGGGCATCGCCGGTGCGCGGGAAAGGCTCGCGACGGACTCGATCATCGTCTCGGACACGATCTGGATCGCGCGAGGCAAGCCGGCCGCTCCGGCCGGGCTCCGGGGCCTGCAGGGCATGCTCTTCAAGCTCGAGACGGGCACGACGGACCAGCACTCGGGCGTCACGGGCGGCGCAGCCCGCAACCCGATGGCCGAGCTCATGCAGGTCGTCGCCGAGTGCTTCGACGCGAAGACCGGGAAGGTCAAGATCCCGGGCTTCTACAAGGACGTCGTCCCGCCGACGAAGGCCGAGCTCGAGGACTTCCGGAGGTCCGGCTTCACGGTCGCCGGCTTCAAGAAAGACCACCTCTTCAAGTCGATCCGCACGAACGACGCCCTCGACGTCATGAAGCGGATCTGGGCGATGCCGACGTTCGAGATCCACGGCTTCGTCGGCGGCTACACCGGCCCCGGCGTCAAGACCGTCATCCCGCCCCGCGCCGAGGTCAAGGTCTCCTGCCGTCTCGTCCCGAACCAGACGGGCGCGAAGATCGCGAAGCTCGTGACGGACTTCGTCAAGAGGAAGAACAAGGACGTGAAGGTCGAGCTCGAGGGGCGCCTCGACCCGTACCAGGGCGTCACGACGGGGCCGCTCGCGGACGCCGTCCGCCGCAGCGTCAAATTCGCGTTCGGCAAGGAGCCCGTCTTCGTCCGCGAGGGCGGCTCGATCGGGGCCGTCATCACGTTGGAGCGCGTCCTCAAGGCGCCGATCGTCTTCCTGGGCCTCTCGCTCCCCGAACACGGCTACCACTCCCCGAACGAGAACTACGACTGGGAGCAGGCCTCGGGCGGCATGGTCGCGTTCGCGCGCTATTTCGCGGAGGTCGCCGCGCTCGGCAAGGTCGGCGCGAAAGGCTACCGGCCGAAGAAGTAGGGGCCTGCTAACGCCCGGAGGACGTGGGAGAAGGCTCCTCGTCCTTCGGGCGGAAGCTCCAGAACTCCCCGCTCGTCCCGAGAGCCATGGCGAGCACGGTTCCGCCGCGTCCCCACGAGGCCGTGAGGATCTCGTCCTCCGAGCGCACGGGGACGAGCGTGAGCGCCCCGGTCGACGGGTCGAGGACCGCCGGGACGGGGAGCCAGGTCTGCGGCGAGACGGCCGACAGGAGGATCCTCCCGTCCGCTCCGACCGCGCCGCCCGAAAGCGGCGCCGGAGCGAGGCGGACCGGCCCCGTCACGAGGACGGGCGTCTCGGCGCGCGTCGCGAGCGCGACACGCACGAGCTGGACTCCCGAGGACGCGTTTCGCTGGACGAGGACCGCGTCCGCGTTCGGGTCTCCCGCGACACCGTGGCCCGCGCAGAACTCCTTCGCGGCCCCGCTCGCGGCGTCGACAGACCAGATCGTCCCGCCGTCGGCGAAGAAGATCGTCCTTCCGTCGCGCGAGGAGGCGAGGGACGACGGGACCGCGCCCTTCGGCAGGGCATGCTTCTTGAGGAGCCGACCGTCCGCCCGGGACGCGACGGCGAGGAGGGGAGGGGCGTTGGCGGGGCCCGTGAGGAACGCGATCGCGTCGCGGCCCACGAGCGCCGCCGGGCCGAACGTCGGCTCGGACAGGCCCGTGAACGGCCGGAGATCGCCCCCCTCACCCGTCACGAGAAGCTGGCGCCGCCCGGCGACGAGCCCGGGGACGAGAAGGCGCCCGTCCTGGAATTCGACCGGCGTCATGACGAGGCTCGCGGGCACCGTCGCGACGCGCTCGGGCAGGCCGCCGGAGGCCGGGACGCGCAGGACCTCGGCGACGCCGTCCGAGAAGCCCACGTAGAGCGTGCCGGCCGCGCCCTCCGCGAGATAGCGCGGCCGGTCGGAGAAGGACAGGAGCGTCTGCGCGCCCGACCCGTCGCGCGCCGCCGACACGATCCGGTGCAGGTCGCCCGCCGCGAGTCGCGCGAGGACGCCGGTGCCGTTTCGGAGAGGCAGGAACGGCGGCAGGAGCGGCAGCTCGGGCAGGAACGGGCGCGCCGCGCCCGTCTCGACATCGAAGACGTGGAGGCGCCGCCCGCCGGCGTCCTTCGCGCCGGCGAGCCGGCCCCACACGAGGACCTCCCGGGCGTCGGGGAACACGCGCGAGACGAGGTCGCTCGAGTCCGGGAGGACGGGGGGGCCGACGTTCTTCTGCCGTCCGCTGTCCGGCCAGACACGCACGATCTGGAAGCGGCGCTCGGCGTCGAGCTTCACGACGAGGAGGCTGCCGTCGGGCAGCGGATCGGGACTCTCCGCGCCCTCGACGACGACGCGCTCCTCGCCGCCGATCGCCGGAACGCTCGACACGCCGAGCGGCACGTCCTTCACGCGGTCGAAGAAGAGTCGCGTCCCGTCCGGCGACCACTCGACGCGGTGTACCGCTCCCGCGTCCGCGCGCTTCGTGAGAACGGCCCAGTCGCCCGACTCGGGCTCCATCGCGGCGACCTGCGTGAGGCCGCCGACCGGCGTCAGGAACGCGATGCGCCGTCCGTCGGGAGAGCTGCGTGGCGAGAGGACCCGCGTCGAGCCGCCCATCACGAGCGAGCCGTACCAGGCCGGCGGGGGGGTGTCCGCGGCCTTCTGGCGCAGCCAGTAGCCGAGGACGCCGCCGCCCGCGAGGAGCGCGAGCGCGAGGAGCGTCGTGCCGAGGACCCGGCCCGTGCGCCGCGTCGCGGACTCGCGCGCGGGCGCCGGGGGCGCGGCCGTCGCGCCGGGCGCGCCGAGCGTGACGGACGGCCCGGCTCCGGCCCTCAGGCGCGCCGCCTGGGGCGCCTCGAAGCGCGCGGTGGCGGCGGTCGAGAGGGACATGTCCGTCGCGAGCGCGTCGGCGTTCCGCTGGAGCTGCTTCCATTCGCGCGCGAGGTCGCGGGTCGAGGCGTAGCGCTCTTCGGAATCCTTCGCGAGGCAGCGCTCGATGACCCAGCGCACCGGCGCGGCGAGGCGCGGCGCGAGCGCCGCGAGCGGCTCGGGCTCCTCGCGGATGATCGCCGAGAGCGTCTCGACCGGCGTCGGGCGCTCGAAGGCCCGGCGGCCCGTCGCCATCTCGTAGAGGATGAGCCCGACGGAGAACTGATCGGAGCGGAAGTCCACGGGCCGGCCGGCCGCCTGCTCCGGCGACATGTAGCCGGGGGTCCCGATCACGAGGCCCGTCCCCGTCAGGGACGGAGAGAGATCCCCGCCCGCGAGCGCCGGCGAGAGCTTCGCGATCCCGAAATCGAGGATCTTCAGGAAGCCGTCGGACGACAGCATGACGTTCTCGGGCTTGAGGTCGCGGTGGACGATGCCGGCGCCGTGCGCGCTCGCGAGGCCGTCCGTGAGTTGCGCGGCGACGTCGAGAAGCTTGCGGAGCGGGACGACGCCTTCCTTGATGAGGTCGCGCAGCGTCCGGCCCGTCACGAACTCCATCGCGAGGAACGGCGAGTCGTCGGTTTTCCCGATGTCGTAGATCGTGACGATGTTGGGGTGATTCAGCGCCGAGGCCGCGCGCGACTCGTGGGCGAAGCGCGCGAGGCCGTCCTTGTCGTCCGCGAGATGGGCCGGGAGGACCTTGAGCGCGACCTCGCGCCCGAGGCGGGTGTCGCGGCCGCGGTAAACCTCGCCCATCCCCCCCGACCCGAGGAGTGCGACGACCTCGAACGGGCCCACCATCGTTCCGGGTGAGATGGACAACGCCGCAAGGATATGTCAGCGCGCGAGATCGAGCGCGACGGCGGCTGCGTAGAAACTCAGGCCCGGGTTGTCGGGGCCCACGACACCGAGATTCGATACGTGGGTCCGGCGGACGCCGGCCGAGAGCGCGGCGCGGGGGCCGACGCGGACACGCACGCGGCCGCCGAGGACGTCGAGGAAGTTGAAGCGCGAGCCCTCGGCGGGGACGGGCGAGAACGCCCAGAGGACCCCGACGCTCGCCTCGAGGCGCAGGCCCACGACGCCTCGCGGAAACGCGCTCCAGGCGACGAACGGCGCGGCCGCGACCGCGGCGCGGCTCTCGCGCGGCCGGCCCGGGAGATCGACGCGCGTGAGCCGCACGAGAAACAGAGGCGTCGCCTCGAGGCCCCAGACGAAGCCCGCACCGAGGGAAACGTCGCGCGCGACGGAGAGAGACCCGAACTCCGCGAACCCTTGCGACCGCGGCGCGGACGCCTGGCCGTAGGACACGAGGAGATGCCAGGGAATCTTCTGCTCGGACCCTCGCGCGTCGAGCGGCGCTGGAGCGGCGGGAGAAGGAGATCGAAGATTTTCTTCGAGTGGTAGAGAGCCCGGTGCAGGCCGCTCCGCCGCGGCGTCAGGCGCCGGCTGCGCCTGCGCGAGGGCGCATTCACCTTCTAAGAGAAATAGCAACAGCCCGGCGAGAGAGCAGGCCGCTCGTCGCGCGTGGGTTCCCCTTCCCCTCAATCCGGTCTCTTGACGACTTTGCCGCGCGAGATCACCGCGACCGTCTTCTCCATCACCTTGATGTCCTTCAGGGGATCGCCCTTCACGGCGACGAGGTCCGCGACGCAGCCGGCATCGAGGCAGCCGAGCGTTCCGTCCTTCTGCGGGCCGAGGAGGTCCGCGGCCGCCGTCGTCGCCGTGCGCAGCGCGTCCCACGGCGTCATGCCCCAGGCGACCATGAACGAGAACTCCTCGGCCTCGTTGCGCTTGTCCCAGTCGAACCCGCCGGCGTCCGTCCCGAACACGATCGACGCGCCCGCCTTGTACGCCCTCCGGAACGACTCCTGCGAGGCGGCCCAGAGCTGGTCCCAGATCGGGTTCGTCTTGCTGCGGGGCCCCTTGACGAAGTCGAGAACCGTGATCGTCGGGCAGTACGCGACCTTCTTCGCGACCATGGTCTTCACGGTCTCGTCGTCGAGCACGTCCCCGTGCTCGAGGGAGTCGACGCCGGCGGCGAGCGCGATCCGGTGGCCCGTCGGCGTCATCGAGTGCGCCGCGACCTTCTTCCTGAGGCGGTGCGCCTCGTCGACGATCGCGTTCATCTCGTCCTGCGTGAAGTTCGGGATCGAGGCCCAGCCGCCGTCCGGCGTCCGGTAGTACGACCCGTCGGCGTAGACCTTGATCCAGTCGACGCCGTATTGCGCCTGGACCCGCACGGCCTTGCGGCATTCGTCGGCGCCGTCGCACTTGAGGACGCCGTCGGGCATCTTCCGTTCCCAGGAGTAGCCGAGCAGGGGGTAGCGGCCCGTGGGCGTCATGGCGGGCCCCGCCGCGAGGACGCGCGGCCCCGGCACGATGCCGAGCGCGAACGCCTTTCGGAGGTCGGTGTCCGTGAAGCCCGCGCCCTCGGTCCCGAGGTCTCGCACGGTCGTAAAGCCGTGGTCGAGCGCGATGCGCCCGGCCGCCGCGGCGCGGAGCGCGCGGTACGGCGTCGACTCCTTGAGGACTTGCTCGTCGTACTCCTCCGAGGTCGCGTCGCCCTGCAGGAGGAGGTGCGTGTGCGCGTCGACGAGGCCGGGGAGACACGTGTAGGAAGAGAGATCGAGAATGCTCCCGCCCTTCGCGGCGGACGGTTCGGCTGGCGAGCCGTCGTTTGAAGATTTCTGAGAAGGTGAAGAGGGCGCTGCCGCCCGCGACCCTGCCGGCGCGTCGCTCGACCGGCCGAGGCGCGCCACTCTTGCCCCTTCAAAGAAAATCTCGACGTTCGCCTTCGTGGAGCGGTTGCCCGGATCGAGGAGGGTCCCGCAACGCACGGCCAGCGGCGGCTCCGCCGCGCCGGCGTTCGTCGAGACGAGAGCGGGTGCGATCAGCGAAAGCAGCAGGGTCCTCTGAAGCATGTGCCGCATTTGACGGAGCCTCCGTTCCCGATCAGGATGAGCGGGATTATGGGCCGCGCCGCCGACCTGAGAGAGGCCCGGGAGCGCATGGAAGCCGTGCGGGCCGAAATCTACGCTGCCGTCGCGGGCAAGACGGACACGGAGCTGCTCGCGCTGCCCCCGGACTGCGGCTGGTCGGCCGCCGAGGTGCTCGACCACCTCCGGACGGCCGAGGGGTCGCTCGTGCGGGCTCTCTCCAAGCACGAGAAGGGCGAGCCGACGCGCGTCCCGAGGCGCGCGTGGTTCTACCGCCTCCCGATGGCGCCCGTCTTCTGGAAGATCAAGTTCAGGGCACCGAAGCTCGTGCGGCCCCGCCCGCGCGCCGAGGTGAACCCCGCGGACGTTCTCGAGCAGCTCCACGCGTCGCGCCGCGAGCTCCTCGCGATCGCGGACCGCATGGGCGAGGAGCGCTTCGCGGCGATGGTCTTCCCGCACTTCCTCCTCGGGCGCTTCACCGGCGTCGACTGGTTCCGGTTCCTCGCGGGGCACGAGGGCAGGCACCTCGGCCAGATCCGCCGCGTGCTCGCGGGGCCGAAGATCCTGCGCTGCGGGCAGCGGAAGACGGCCTAGCGTTCCCCCGAGGCGATCCGCACGCTCGCGTACGCGAAGAACGGCGCCGCGAAGACGTCGATCGCGTAGTGGACGTGCTGCACGAGGACGCCGACGGCCACGGCCGCGGTCGCGGCCACGAAGAGCGCCTTCCATCCTCGACCCGGCACGGTGAGCGCGAGAAGGAAGAGCGTCGACGTGTGGCCCGAGAAGAAGAGATCCTTCGTGAGGAGCCTCCCGGGCCCGAAGAGGCGCACGAGGGGGTCCTCGAGCGGGATCATCCCGGGCGGCGGCTCGAGCGGCGTCGCCCACATCGCGGCGATGCGGAGGCCGACCAGGACGGCATAGGCGCCGAGCGCCGCCGCGAGCGCGCGCGGGTCGCGGGCGAGGCGCGCGACGCCGACGGCGATCCCGAGGTAGACGAGGCCGAACGTGAGCCACGTCAGGTCCCGGGGCAGAAGGAGCGCGAGGACGGGATCGGGCAGGACGACGCCGGGCCGCGTCTCGTTCCATTCGAGGAAGCGCGCGAGCGCCGCGAGCGCGGCGACGAGCGCGGGCACCGTGACGGCGAGACGGACGCGAAAGCCGCGGTCCCGAAGCGCCTCTCTCCACGCCTGCGCGGCCGGCGCCGGCGCGGCCAAGCGGCGCCCTACCGCGCGCCGCGGCCGGAAAGGACCGCCGGGATCGTGCGGAGCAGGATCTTCGCGTCGAGCGAGAGGCTCCAGTTGTCGATGTAAGCGAGGTCGAGGTTCGTCCACTCCTCGAAGCGCGAGATCTCGTTGCGGCCCGAGACCTGCCAGAGGCCCGTGACGCCCGGCTTCATCGAGAGGCGGCGGCGCTGCCACCTCTCGTAGCGCGCGACCTCCTCCGGGAGCGGCGGGCGCGGCCCGACGAGGGACATCTCGCCCCTGAGGACGTTCCACAGCTGCGGGATCTCGTCGAGCGAGAAGCGCCGGATGAGCCGTCCGAACCCCGTGAGGCGCGGATCGTGCGCGGACTTGAAGACGGGGCCCTCGTGCTCGTTGAGGTGCGCGACCTCCGAGAGCCTCTGCTCGGCGTCCGCGACCATCGTCCGGAGCTTCACGAGCGTGAACGGACGTCCGTTCAGGCCGACGCGCGTCTGCCGAAAGAGCGCCGGGCCCTTCGACGTGAGCCTGATGAGAAGCGCCGCGAGCGTGACGGGCACGATCGCGACGGCGCCGAGGAGGATCGAGAGCAGGACGTCGACCGTCCGTTTCGCCATCATGGCGACGCTGTCATCCGGCGTCGTCGAGAACGTGAGGAGCGGCGTGCCGTCGAGCTCCTCGAGCTCGACGCGCGCGAGGACGTGCGGGAAGAAGTCGAGGACGAGCCGCGTCTTGACTCCCATCTCCTCGCAGAGGAGGAAGAGGTCCTCCATCTTCGGGAGGTCGCCGCGGTCGACGGCGAGGAGAACCTCGTCGACGCTGAACTCCGTGAAGACGCGCGGGAAGTCCGCGAGCGTCCCGAGGTACGGGACGCCGTTCGAGGTCGTCGTCTCGCCGGGCTCGATCGGCTTCTCGCGGATGAGGCCGAGGAGCTTGAGCCCCCACCACGGGTGGTCGCGGATGAGCTTGGCCATCGCCGCGGCGCCCGGCGTGTCGCCGACGAGGACGACGGTCCGGAAGTTGAAGCCGAGCGCGCGGACCCGGCGGGCGACGAGGCGGACCGTGACGCGCTCGGCGACGAGGAAGACGAGGTTCACGGCAAAGAACGCCGCGAGGAACGGCCGCGAGATGAAGTCCCACCGGCCGCCGAAGACGACGAGGGCGAGGAGCACGGACCCGAAGAGCGCGGTCCGCGCGACGAGCGCGACCTCGTCGCGGAGGGCCTCCGTCCGCCGGCTGCGGTAGGCGCCACCGAGAAACAGGAGGCCGGACCAGATCAGGACGATCGGCCCGACGAGGACGAGGTACATGTTGAAGTCGTAGAGAGCCGTCAGGCTGCGGACGAAGTGGGGGACGACGTCGCTCCTCAGGAGGTACGCCACCGGCAGCGTCGCGAGGGTGACGCTGAGGTCTGCGGCGTACAGGAGGGCCGCAATCGTCCGGGCCTGTTGCTTCAGCATCGCGGGGGACCCCGCCGAGGGGTCAGGGGGATGCTAGCAAGTGCGATGAAAGTGCGCCGCCTCACGCCCCCGAGAGCGCCTTTTCGTAGGCGTCCGTGACGGAGTCCCACCGGTAGAGGTCGCGGGCGCGCCTCCGGGCCGCCTCGCCGAGGACCCGGCGGCGAACGGCGTCGTCGAGCAGCGTCTCGATCGCCTGCGTGAGGGTCTCCGGGCGGGCGACGTCGGCATAGAGGGCGGCCTTCCCGGCCGTCTCCCGGTTCTCGGGCGTGTCGTGGACGACGAGCGGGCGGCCGAATCCCATCGCCTCGAGAAGCGCGGGGTGGGTTCCGCCGACCTCCGTCGCGTGGACGTAGAGCGCGGCGTTCGCGAGCAGCTCGCGATAGCCCTCGCCATACACGGGGCCGGGCAGCACCACCCGGGCGTCGCCCGCGGCCTCGGCCTTCACGCGCGCCACGTAGGCGTCCGCGTACGGCGCCCCGCCGAGGAGGACGAGCGGGTGCGCTCCGCGGACGGACCGGTATGCCCTGACGACGGCGTCGGCGTTGTTCTCCGGCTCGAAGCGCGAGACGTAGAGAACGTAGGCGCCCGGCGCGAGGCCGAGCCGGTCGAGGGTTTCCCGGCCGGCCGGCTCGGCGAGATCGGAGCCGTACGGAATGTAGAGAGAGTCCTGCCCGTACGCCGCGAGGTAGTAGGCCTGGATCGCGCGCGCGTCCGTCACGAGGACGTCCGGGAGGATGCAGGAGAGACGCTCGGACGCCGCGTACGCGAGCCGGCCGAGGGCATTCCACTTCCGCCGGTTCCTCTCGAGCCCGTCCACGTTCAGGACGACGCGGGTCGAGGCGCCGAGGAGGCGCGCGAGGCTGCAGGTGAGAGCGTTCACGCCGTTGCACACGAGGACGGCGTCGTACCCGAGGGCCGCCGCGTGGAGGCCCGAGAGCGCCGTGTGGACGACCGTGTCGAGGTACTTCGTGCGGATCGTCGGGAGCGTGACGACGTGCGCGCCGCGGTGCGAGGCGACGGCCGCCGCCGTCGCGCCGGGCCGCGCGTAGACGGTCACGTCGTGCCCCCGGGACGCGAGGCGCGCGGAGAGCTCCTCGGCGAACGTCTCGAATCCCCCATAGGCCGCCGGGATGCCGCGCGTCCCGAGCACGCCGATCCTCACGCCTCGATCCTCGCGCCGCCGGGGTCGTCCGTGAACCACCTGAGGAGCGCGCGGTCCGTCACGGTCCGACGGCCCTGGATCTCGGCGCGCTTGGCGAGGAGGCGTTCCCGGTTCACGGCGAGCCACCGGAGCGCCTCGAGCGACGTGCGCTCCACCGTCAGGCAGCCTCCGACGACGAGGGCGTCGCGCAGGAACGTCCGGGCGAACGTCGCGGCGAGGTGCTCCTTTCCCGCGTTGTTGATCCTCAGGAGGAACCGGTTCTTCACGGAGTGGAGGTTCGCGAGCGCGGACATCTCCCGGCGGCGCTCGGGGAGGTTCCGGCGGCGGTGCCAGGCGCGCGCGGAAGGGACGCAGCGGGCGGACCAGCCGCGCCCGCGCAGGCGCCAGGCGAGGTCCACGTCCTCGCGGTACACGAAGAAGTCGTCGTCGAAGAAGCCCGTCGAGATCCGCGCGTCGGCGAGCGCCTCGGTCCGGAAGAGGGCGGCGCAGCCCGACGCGCCGAAGACCTCCGCGGGGCGGTCGAAGCGTCCGTCGTCCCTCTCGCCCGCGCCGACGTCGAAATGCCGGCCGTTCGGGGTCATCCGGAGCCCGGCGCTGTCCAGGACCGACGTCGGCGTCAGGTCCGGGCCGTCGGCGCGCAGGATCTTCCCCGTGAACGTCGCGACGCGTGCGTGCGCGGGGGCGTCCGCGTCGGCGAGGAGCGTCTCGAGGAAGTCGGGGGCGAGGACGACGTCCGTGTTGAGGACGAGGACCCACGGGATCCCCTGCGCGACGGCGCTCGTGATCGAGCGGTTGTGTCCGCCCGTGTACCCCAGGTTCTCCCGCGACGGGTGGACCGCGAGCGGGACGGGCGAGACCTTCTCGAACGCCGCGAGCGTCGCCCGGGTACCGTCCTCGGACGCGTTGTCGACGGCGGAGATCGCGAGGTCGCGAAACGTCTGGGAGAAGAGCGACGGGACGAGGCGTTCGGCGTCGTGCGACTCGTTGTGCGTCACGAGCGAGACGAGGACGCGCGGCGTCATGCGGCCGCCGGAATGAGGGCGGAGCGCCAGCCGAGGCCGAGGAGCCCTCGCAGAACGCGGACCTGCGCGGCGGCGACGTCTCCGCGCGAATGGTCCGCCCGAACGACGGGCGCGAGCGCGAGCCGGAGAAGCGCCCCCGCGACGGTCGCGCCCCAGGCCGCGGCGCGGACGGGGAAAGCGGCGTGACGCGCGAGGTAGCGGAACTGATTCCTCACGTAGAGCGGCCGGAAGTCGCGCCAGGGAAGGGCGCCCATCGTGACGCCGCCGACGTGCGTCGCGCGCGCGGCCGGAACGAATCGGATCCGTCCCCGCGCGCGAGGAGCCGCGCGCAGAGGTCCACGTCCTCGAACCAGGCCGGCGTGAACGCCGGGTCGAAGCCGCCCGCCTCCTCGAACGCCGACCGTCTCACGAGAAGGGCGGCGGCGGCGGGCTGCTCGACGTCGAACGCGGCGTCCCGCGCGCGGTCGAGATACCGGTCCCGCCGGAATCCGTCGTTCGAGGGGAAGACCCGGTCGACGAGGAGCGCCTCGCGCAGGATCCCGCCGAGGCGCGGGAGGCGCCGGAGCTGGAACGCCTCCTGCCCGTCGCCGGTCAGGCGCGGCGCGGCGGCCACGACGGCCGGGTCCGCGTCGAGAGCGGCGAGGAGGGCGGCGAGCGAGGAGGCGCCGTCCAGGAGCGCGGCGTCGGGATTCAGGAAGAGGATCGTCTCGGACGGGCCGCCTTCCCCGGCGGCGAGGTTGCACGCGGGGCCGAACCCGAGGTTCGCGCCCGCGTCGATCACGAGCGCCCCGGCCGCGCGCGCGGCCTCGGCCGAGCCGTCCGTCGAGGCGTTGTCCACGACGACGACGGGCACGCCCGGCGGGATCGACGTCACGGCGGCCGGCAGGTGCGCGGCCGAGTTCCACGACACGATCGCGACGAGGACGCGCGGGACGCTCAAGCGCGGAGATCTTAAGGCGCAAGGCCATCCGCCCTCGCGCGCCGACTAGAATGCGTGGCTCCATGATTTCCAGAGATTTTCTTAGAAGGGAATTTCAGCGGCTCCCCGACCTGTACCGGGGTCGCAACATTCCACCCGGCGCGCTGGCCGAGTGGCAGGAAATCGACGCCGTCCGGCGGATGAAGATCACGCTGATGGAGGCCGCGCGAGCGGAGCGAAATACCCTTTCGCAGAAAATCGGCGCGAAGCGCAAGGCTGGCGAGAACTCTGCCGCAGAGGAACAATTGTCCAAGGAATTCGCCGCCCAGATCTCTTCACTCGAAGAAGAAATCAAAGGCCTCGATGCGCGATTCGTCCCCATCGAGGAGACGCTCCCGAACGTCCCGCACTCTTCGGTGCCGGAGGGCCCCGACGAATCCGCGAACGTCGTCGTCAAGACGTGGGGCGAGCCGACGCGCTTCGACTTTCCACCGCTCGCGCACTGGGATCTCGGTCCCGCCCTCGGCATCCTCGACTTCGAGCGCGCGGCGAAAATCACGGGCTCGCGGTTCACGGTGCTCAAGGGAGGGGCGTCGCTTCTCTCTCGCGCGCTCATCCAGTTCTTCCTCGACGTTCACACGCGGGAGCACGGCTACACGGAGCTGCTTCCGCCGTTCATCGTGAACGCGGCCTCGCTGTTCGGCACGGGCCAGCTCCCGAAGTTCGAAGCGGACCTCTTCAAACTCGAGGGCACGGACTGGTATCTCGTGCCGACGGCGGAGGTCCCCGTCACGAACATGCATCGCGACGAGATCCTCCCTCAGGCCGCGCTCCCGATCTCCTATTGCGCCTACACGCCGTGCTTCCGCGCCGAGGCGGGCGCGGCGGGCAAGGACACGCGCGGGATGATCCGCCAGCACCAGTTCGACAAGGTCGAGCTCGTGAAGTTCGTCAAGGCGGAGAAGTCCTACGAGGCGCTCGAGACGCTCACGCGCGACGCCGAGACGATCCTCGAGAAGCTCGAGCTGCCGTACCGGCGGATCGCGCTCTGCCGTGGCGACCTCGGCTTCGCGTCCGCGAAGACGTACGACCTCGAGGTGTGGCTGCCGGGCCAGGACGCGTACAAGGAAATTTCGTCCTGCTCGAACTTCGAGGACTTCCAGGCGCGGCGGGCCGCGATCCGCGTGAGGGTCGAGTCGGGCGGGAAGCCCCGCAACGAGCTCGTCCACACGCTGAACGGCTCCGGCCTCGCGGTCGGGCGGACGCTCGTCGCGATTCTCGAGAACTTCCAGAGGAAGGACGGCTCCGTCGCGATCCCGCGGGCCCTCCAGCCGTACTGCGGGGGAAGGACGGAGATTACGAAGGGTTGAACCCTCGTTCTCGGTCGAATTTCACGGGCACGTGTTATCGATCTGGCACCCGATGTATGCGCCGGACCCGCACGAAGTCATGTAGTTTGATCCGAGGACGCAGAGATAGCTGCAGTCGATGCTGTAGCCGTCCATGGAACAAGAGGAGCCCTCACAGCTTGGGCACCACGAGTTTCCGAAGTCGCATGACCATGCGGTGTCAATGGAGTGCTCGCTCCAGATGCCTTGGACCATGTGGGACCCACTGCAGCCCCAGCGCTCGAATCCGACTATCTCGGTGAGAGTCGCATCCGAGTAGTAGGTATGAGATTCGCCGTCCTGGCGGATCTCCGTGGTCGAACCGGCTGACCGTGGCGTGAGTAGTGCCGCCCCTATGATTAGAGCTACGAGGCTCGATAGTAACGATCGACGAAAAGCTCCAGCATGCATGGCATCTCTCCCGTTGGCGATAGTTCCCGAGGTGATTAACGCTACCAGCGTCCATGTGGCGGGGAACTCCAACGTGCCATGGAGCACCTGCATTAGATCGTGAATCAGAAGGACACGTTGCCCCCGGCCAGAACAACGTTCACATTGATGAGGGCTCCCCCTGAGGGCGACGAGGCAAAACGGTGAGTAGATGCAGATCCTGACGTACCCGGTGGGCGTGGTCGTCGGGATCTTTCCGATCGTCGTGGAGCTGGGCGTTCCGCCGAAGCCCGCGTCCTTGGATCTCGACGGACGGCCCGTCTGTGCGTTGACGGCGGAGGCCCCGGGCTGCTCCGTCGACTTCGGGTCGCTGCCGCGGGTCCATCTCCTCGAGCTCGTCCGTCGGGAAACGTCCGGCCGCGTCGTCGAGCGGGCGACCCGTTGGGTGAACCGGCCGGGGGCCGATCAGGCCGAGGTCCAGACGCAAACGACGTGCGCGCACGGCGCCGCGACGTGCACGGTCCTCGTCGGGTGGGCCCATCCGGAACGCCTGAACCCGTCGCGCATCCGGGTGGCCGTCGACGGGAAGGCGGTCTCCCTTTCGAAGAACCGGACCCTCTCGATTCCCGAGAGAGCCGCGCGCGGAACTCTGCTCACGGTCGAGCTGACGTTTCCCGACGACCGCCGCGCGACGTACGCCGGCGCCGTCGGCGGACGCACGCACGGCGACGAGAGCGTGGACCTCGCGCCCATGCTCCACGAGGGCACGTGCGACGCCGCTCGGCTCGCGGAGGTCGTGCGGCGTTACGCGGGTGCAAATGTCCGCGTGCGGGCCGTCGAGCCCGGCGAGCCGGGCGACTGGCAGCTCACGTTCGTCGCCGAGCCCTCCGTCCTCGGCACGCTGCGTGGCTGGTTCGAGGAAAGGAAGGCGCCCCTGATCGGCTCGAAGAAGATCATCGTGCCCGACCGGATCGCGTCCGTCTTCGGCGGGGCCGGCAACGTCGTCGCGTTGACGGGCGTCGTCGCCGACGCGGCTTTGCAGGAGTTCGAGCTCCTGCAAGGCGGCTCGCCGGAATTCTGGGTCGAACGTCTCGTCGCGGCCCTGCGGGGCCGCGCGAGCAACGGTCCGCGTACGGCCGACGCTGTGGCCGCGACCGGCTTTCACGCCGGAGCCGCGCCGAGGAGGCGCGCCGTCGTCCTCCTTCTCGGGAGCGACGCGGCGGATTCGAGCCGTCTTCCCGCCGCGGGCGTCCGCCGCTATCTCGAGGAAATCCGCGTGCCCTTCGAAGCGTGGAACCTGGCGTCAAACGACCGGCCGGAGTGGCCGGGGGCCCGGCGCGTGGCGGCGCCGGGCGACCTCTACGACGCGCTCCTCGCCCTGCGGCGCCGCATCGCATGCCAGTCCATCGCGTGGGTGGAGGCCGACTTCCGGACCGCGTCGGCGGCCGCGCGGGCGCCGGATCCCGCTCTCAAACGCCTGCCCGAGGCGCCGCCGAGGTAGAAACCGCCCCGCTCAGCGGGAGGGCGGAGGAGGAGGCGGCTGCCGGTCGCGATCGTCATGGTCGCGGCCCTCGTCCCATCGGCCCTGGTCGTTGCGGTGCTCCCACCACCCGTTGTTCGCGCGGACCGGGGAGGGCGGGATCTCGACGTTGGACCCGTGGATCAGCTGCTGCATCCGGTTCAGGATGTCCACCTCCGCGTTCCACGTGTCGTAGGAGCGCGGGAAAAGACGGACGTTCTGGACCTGCCCGCTCACGTACTGCGCGCGGCGCGTGAGGTCGTCGACCTCGTGGCGGATGTCCCACGGCGCCTCGAGGTAGCCGTCCATCCGGATGTGGAAGTCGGCCGCGCGCCGCGAAAACTCGGTCAAGGACGCGAGGAGTCTTCGATGAGAGCGGTCGCCCTCACGGCGAACGTTCCAGTACGCCTGGCGGGCGAGCTCCTGCGCGGTCTCGTCGAGCATGTGGGCGAGAGTCGCCATCTTCTGGTACCGCTCGCCGCGGAGCGGGTGACGCGAGTCGATGCGATGGTAATCGTCCTCGCCGAAGTGGAACTGCATGGAGACCTGCGCGCGGGCGGGGACCGCCGTCGCGAGCGCGGCCGCGCCGGCGACGACAAGCGTCAAGGCGTTCTTTTCGAGTCGCATGGAAAGACCTCCCAGGACGCGGAGGGCGCAACCCGCGTGCCATCGGGCGAACCGGCGGGGGAGGAGGGATTCGAACCCCCGGTACCTTTCGGTACAGCGGTTTTCAAGACCGCCGCCTTAAACCACTCGGCCACTCCCCCCAAAGAACGCGTGGGCGGCCATTATCTCCTCACCCTGCTAGACTTCGCGGCCCGGCGCCGCCATGGACAGGTGGGTGAGTGGCTTAAACCAGCGGTTTGCTAAACCGCCGTAGGGCTTTAAAACCTTACCGGGGGTTCGAATCCCCCCCTGTCCGCCAGCCCCTCGTCCCCGGCCGTGAAACTTACGGGGCCGAATTCCCGTAAAAAACGGAGGAGACAGCAGTTGCGCCGGAAGGGAGCGGTTTCATGAGCACGCGGATCAAGGCGGCGATCGGGATCGGGGTCGTCGCGATCCTCGCCGTCGTCATCTGGGCGTCGATCGCCCGCAAGGACAAGAACCTCGTGCGCGTCACGACCGCGAAGGTCGCGAAGATGCCGCTCGTCTCGACCGTGAGCTGTAACGGGCGCGTCCAGGCGAAGACGAAGGTCGACATCTCGTCGCAGGTCATGGGCCAGATCGTGACGCTCGCCGTGCGCGAGGGCGACCTCGTCAAGAAGGGCGACCTCCTCCTCCAGATCGACAAGGTCCAGTACGACGCGAACGCGCAAGCGACCCAGGCCGCCCTCGACGCCCTCTTCGCGCAGCGCGACTCGGACCGCTTCGCGCGCGACCAGGCCGAGCGCGACCTCGAGCGCACGAAGAAGAACTTCGAGGCGCACATCGAGTCCGAGCAGAACCTCCAGAAGGCGCAGCTCGCCGTCGACTCGGCGAAGGCGAACGCGGTCGCGGACGAGCGGCGCATCGAACAGGCGCGCGCGAACCTCCTCGCGAACCGGGACAGCCTGAAGAAGACGACGATCGTCTCGCCGATCGACGGCGTCGTGACGGCCAAGCCCGTCGAGCAGGGCGAGAACGCGATCGTCGGCACGATGAACAACGCCGGGACGGTCCTCCTGACCGTGTCCGACATGTCCGTCGTCGAGGGCGAGATGGAAGTCGACGAGACCGACATCCCGCACGTGAAACTCCGGCAGAAGGCGACGCTCACGTTCGACTCGTACCCGGACAAGAAGTTCGAAGGCGTCGTCACGGAGATCGGCGGCAGCCCGATCACGAAGTCGGCGCTCGGCACCGACTCCTCGGCCGTGAACTTCAAGGTCAAGGTGCAGGTCCTGAACCCGCCGTCCAACATCCGCCCCGGCTTCTCCGTGTCCGGGAAGATCGAGACGGACCGGCGCGAGTCGGCGCTCGCGATCCCGATCCCGGCGCTCGTCGTCGCGGACCCGGCGTCGCTCGAGCGCGCCAAGCCGGGCGCGAAGGGCGCCAAGCCGTCTTCCGGCGCGGCGGTCGCGGCGCCCGTGCCGGCGACGGCCGGCCCCGCGGAGAAGAAGAAGGACGTCGAGGGAGTCTTCGTCGTCACGAAGGCCGGCACCGTCGAGTTCAAGAAGATCAAGACGGGAATCAACGCGGACCTCCAGACCGAAGTCCTCGACGGCCTCTCCGAGGGCGACGAGATCGTCACGGGCCCGTTCAAGGCGCTCCGCCAGCTCAAGATCGGCGACCACGTGAAGGTCGACAACTCCGTCCCGGCGGCCGACGCCGCGAAGAAGTCCTGAGGCCGCCATGCTCGTCGGGGAGCTCCTGCGCGTCGCCTGGAAGGCCGTCACGGCGCACAAGCTCCGCTCATTCCTGACGCTCCTCGGCGTCATCATCGGCGTCATGACCGTCATCGCGGTCGTGGCGGTCATCTCGGGCCTCAACAACTACGTCGCGACGAAGATCTTCTCGCTCTCGCCCGACGTTTACGCCGTCACGCGCTGGGGGATCATCACGTCGCGCGAGGAGTTCCTCGCCGCCCTCAAGAGAAAGCCGATCTCGAAGGCCGAGGTCGACCGGGTCATGAGCCTCGCGAAGAGCGCGGAGAAGATCGGCGCCACCTCCTACACGACGAAGCTCGCCCGCTACGAGGGCCACAAGCTCTCCGATGTCCAGATCTCCGGGACGACGGCGAACATGTGCGACATCCGGAACCTCGACCTCGAGTCCGGCCGCTTCTTCACGGAGGTGGAGAACGAGCACCGAGCCTACGTCGCCGTGATCGGGTCGGACGTCAAAGACGAGCTCTTCCCGCGCCTCGACCCGCTCGGGCGCACGTTCACGCTGAACGGGATTCCGTTCCAGATCATCGGCGTCCTCGTCAAGCAGGGTTCGGTCCTCGGCCAAAGCCAGGACACGGTCGTCTACATTCCCCGCGAGACGCTCTGCAAGTCGTGGGGCGCGATCCGGAACATCAACATCCTCGTGCAGGCCAAGGGCGGCGTCCCGGGCGTGCCCGCCTCGATGGACGAGATGCGGTCGATCTTCCGCGCGCTCAGGCACACGGAGCCGAAGGCGCCGGACCCCATCTCGTTCGTGAACGCCGACGCGATCCAGGTCGTCTGGAAGGCGATCACGGCGGCCGCGTTCGCGCTCCTCGTCTTCATCAGCGGGATTTCGCTCGTCGTCGGCGCGATCGTGATCGCGAACATCATGCTCGTCTCCGTCATCGAGCGGACGAAGGAGATCGGCCTCAGGCTCGCCGTCGGGGCACGCAAGCGCGACGTCCTCTTCCAGTTCCTCCTCGAGGCCGGTCTCCTCGCGCTCGGCGGCGGCGTGCTCGGCGTCCTCTTCGGATGGGTCATCGCGCTCTGCGTGGACGCGTTCACGCCGCTCCCGACGCTCGTGACGCCGGGGCTCGTGATCTCCGGCCTCGTCCTTGCGACGCTCACGGGCGTCATCGCGGGCGTCTTCCCGGCGATCAAGGCCTCGCGGCTCACGCCGATCGAGGCCCTGAGGTTCGAGTGAGGCCGGCGTGAGGCCCGCGTGATCGCCCGCGTCCTCGACTCGGCGCGGCGCATCGTCGTCGAGAACCTCCGCTTCGCGCTCATCGCGCTCCGCGCGCACAAGCTTCGCGCGTTCCTGACGATGGTCGGCATCGTGATCGGCGTCTGGACCGTCATCGGGATGGTGTCCCTCGTGACGGGCTTCGACCGCTCGCAGACGGAGGCGTTCTCGTCCTTCGGGACGACGCTCGTCCAGTTCCAGAAGTTCGAGCCGCGCTTCGGCCCCGGCCACCGCACCGAGGAGGAGCGCAAGCGCCGCGACCTCACGCTCGAGGACGCCCAGGCGCTCCTCGAGATGTGCCCGTCGATCAAGGCCGTGTCGCCCGAGCGCTACATGTGGTCGCCCTCCGCGGTGAAGGCGAACGGGGTCGAGGCGAACTCCCCGCAGATCGGCGGCGTGAACCAGAGCTACGCGATCTGCAACAACTGGGAGATCAAGGACGGCCGCAACATCACGGAGACGGATGTCCTCCACGCGACGGACGTCGCCGTCATCGGGCAGGACGTGGTCGAGTCGCTCTACAAGGGCAAGGACCCGCTCGGCGAGACCCTCACGATCAACGGCAAGCGCGTCCAGGTCGTCGGGACGTTCGAGAAGAAGGGCTCCTCGGGCTTCGGCGGACAGCCCGACAACATCGTCGTGATCCCGATCTCGACGTTCGACCGCCATTTCCCGCAGACGAAGAACTCGCACGACGACACGATCCACATCGCGACGATTCCCCGCTCCCCCGAGCTCGTGGAGCGGGTCATCGAGGAAGGCACGGCCGTCCTCCGCGCGCGGCGCAAGGTGCCGTTCAACGCGCCGAACGACTTCGCGATCTTCACGGCCGAAAAGATGCTCCAGCAGATGCAGGCCGTCACGAACGCGATCTCGGGCGTCATGGTCCTCATCGCGGCGATCGCGCTTCTCGTCGGCGGCGTCGGCGTCATGAACATCATGCTCGTCTCCGTCACGGAGCGGACGAAGGAGATCGGCCTGAGGAAGTCCGTCGGAGCGCTCCGGCGCGACATCTCGCTCCAGTTCCTCACGGAGGCGATGACGCTCACGGCTCTCGGCGGCGCCGTCGGCGTCGCCCTCGGAATCCTGACTTCGCTTCTCGTCAAGAGCGTCTCGAGCCTCAGGACGGAGACGCCTCTCTGGAGCATCCTCCTCGGCCTCGGCGTGTCCGTGTCGATCGGCCTCTTCTTCGGAATCTATCCCGCGATGAAGGCGGCCCGCCTGAACCCGATCGACGCCCTGCGCTACGAGTGAAGCCCGGGATCCGGGTGTTCGAGGGTACGATCCCGCCGTGGTCGCGGTCCCGAAAGACGTCCAGATCCTCGGCGACGAGCTCGCGATCGTGTGGGCGGACGGCACCGAGACGTACCTGAGACTCGCCGACCTCCGGCGCCTTTGCCCGTGCGCGGGATGCGCGGGGGAGGGAGATCTCCTCGGCCGGGTCTACAAGCCCCCCGAGAAGCCGCTGACCTCCGAGTCCTACGTCGCGAAGGGCACGTCTCCCGTCGGCGGCTACGCGCTCCAGATCTTCTGGGGCGACGGGCACGCGGACGGCCTCTACACCTACGCGCGGCTGAGGGCGTGGGGCGAGAACCCGCCCGACCTGCCGCCCGTCACGGCTTTTCCGCTCCTCCCGACCGTTTAGCCTCGAGCGCCTTCCTCACGGCCTTCGAGAACTCCGGGTAACCCTTTCCCTTCGTCGCCGAGACATAGAGCGTCGCGACGGCGCGCGGGCCCGCGGCGAGGGCCTCGAGGAACTTCTCGCGACCCACGAGGCGCAGGAGGCCGTCCGCCATCTGGGCGCCCACGATCGCGGGATAGCGCTGCCAGAAATCGCCCATTCCGGCGTTCTGGAACAGATCCTGTCGCTGCGCGTCCTTCAGCTTCCCGTCGAGGAGGAGCTCGGCGGCCTTGTTCCATCGGCCGAAGTCACGTGCGATCGGCTCGCCGAGGAGCGGAGACAGCGGGAAGAAATCGTCCGGCACGAGAAACAGCGTTCCGGGCCCCTCCGCGACGGTGCGCGCGAGGAGCGCGTCGAAGTCGAGCGCCTTGTCGCTGCCCGCGGGCCACGCGGGTGGCCGCCGCACGGCCGCGTCGAAGAGGGCGCGCCACGCCTCCGCGGACCCGCTGCGCAGGACTTTCAGGAGGATCTCGCGGGGCGGCGGCGCCGTCGCGACGTCGCCGACGAGGCGCGGAAGATCGGCGGCGAGGACCATCTCGCCGTCGCCGTTCACGGCGCTGATCTCCGCGAAGCCGGAGATCGCGAAGAACGGGACGAGCACGATCCGCTCTTTCACCGGAGTCGCGGGCGGGAGAAGAGACGCGACCCGCCGGGCCTCGAGGACGGCCGCGGTCGCGCCGGCCCCGTCCATCTCGTCGAGGAGCGCCGAGAAATAGGGGCTGCGCCCGGCGAAGGACGTGAAGAGAGGGTCCGGCGAGCCCGCGATCGACGAGACGAGCTTCCCGTAGTAGTCGTCGGGGGAGAGACCCTGCGCGCGGATCGCGTCCGTGGCGTGGACGGATGCCTTCAGGCGACGGAGCGCCGCCGTGGGCTCGGGCGCGCCCGTCAGGAGCCTCAGGACGTCACGGGCAGGAGCGGCGTCGATCGTGAAGACGATCTCGTGCGGCGTCTTCGCGTCGAGGTCGAACGGCGGTCCGGGAAACGTGTCGGCCGCACACGCCGCGCCGGCGGCCGCGCAGGCGGCGAGAAAAGAGAGGGTATGGGACAGGAAGGTGCGGGCGTCAGCCAAAGATCGCCTCCATGGCGCGGGACGTGTCCGAGAGATCGGGCAGAACGACGTGGGCGCCCGCCCGCCTGAGCGTCTCGGCGGGCGTCTTGCCCGTCGCGACGGCGACGATACGCGCCCCGAGCGCGAGGGCGCAGGCGACGTCCTGCGGCGCGTCGCCCACGACGACGCAATCGGGTCCGGAAAACGGAAAGCCGAGCCGGCGGGCCTTCGCGAGCGCAATCGGGCCGAGGTCCTCGCGGCGGGAGGCCTCGTCGCCGTAGGCCCCGAACGCGAAGCGCTCCCAGAGGCCGACGGATGCGAGCTTGATGCGCGCGCCGCGTTCGACGTTGCCGGTCAGGATCGCGGCCACGGCCGCGCCCCCGTCCGCGACGCCGTCGAGGACGGCCGCGACGCCCGGCTTCAGAACGGGCCGCTCGAGGGACAGCGCGGCCTCGAGCCGGTCGAGATAGAGGGCGAGGGCATCGGCCCTGCGGCGGAGGACCGTCTCCTCCGGGACGCCCGCGGCGACGAGGAGCTCGTGCACGATGACGGGGTCGAGCTTCCCCTCGAACGCGAAGCCGTCGACGTCTCCGCACGTCCCGAAGATCTCCGTGAGCGCGCCGGCGAACACCGTCCGGGCAGCGCGGCCACCCGAGAGGAGCGTCCCGTCGATGTCGAAGAGGACGCAGCGCGTCCGAGGCGACCGGGCGGCGCTCACGGGGCCCCGCCGGAGCTCAGGCGCGCGGCGAGGGAGTCGACGAAGGCGGGGAACACGCGTCTCCAGTACGGCCAGTCGTGTCCGCCGGTTTCGAGAAGGACCGCGTGGGCGAGGCCGACGGCGGACGCGAAGCGGTCGAAGAACACCGCGATCTCCGAGAGTCGGTACCTGTCCTCGGTCCCGCACCTCACGAGGAGGAACGGCGCGCGGCTGGCGAGGGAGGGGTCGTCCAGGAGGATCTCGTAGAGGTCGTTCTTCCGGAGGACGTTCGCGACGGGATCGTCGCCGAAGACGGCCTCGAGAGACGGCCGGATGAAGAACGGCATCGCGGCGACGGACGGGGCGCATAGCTGCTCGATCGCCGGCGAGAGGCCGCCGGCCGCGACGAAGAGGTCCGGGCGCGCGAGCGCCCAGCGCAGCGCGCCGTAGCCGCCCATCGAGACCCCGGCCGCGAGGCGGCTTCCCCGGTCCGGGCGGGTCCGGTAGGCACGGTCGACGAACGGGACGAGGTCGTCGGAAAGGAACGCGGCCATGCGGTGTTTGCCGTCGACCCCGTCGACCCACCACGTGCCGGAGCCGCGCGGACAGACGACGAGCATCTCGGGAATCCGTCCGTCGCGCATCATCGCGTCGAGCCCGGCGACGAGACCCTCGCGGAAGAGGACGGCCTCGTCTCCCTGGCCGTCGTGGAGAAAGTAGAGGACCGGGTACCGGCGCAGCGGCGCCGTGTCATACGAGGGAGGCGTCGCGACGACGACGGGCACGGGAGCCGGCATGTTCCGGGTCGGAACGCTCTGTTCGCGCCGCCCCGCGCGCGCGGACGGAGCCGCCGCGAGGACGAGGGCGGCGAGCGCGGAGGCGTGGGTGCGTCCCATGACGGGATTCTAGGGGCCTGTTAACCTTTCGACGTGTCCCGGTTTCTCGAAGGACAGACGGCCGTCGTGACGGGCGGCGGGCGCGGGATCGGCCGCGCGATCGCCCTCGCGTTCGCGCGGGCCGGCGCGACCGTCGCGCTCGCCTCGCGCTCGGCCGACGAGGTCGAACGGACGGCGGCGGAGGTGAAGGCGCTGGGAGCGCGCGCCCTCGCGGTCCCGACGGACGTGCGCTCGCGCGCCGCCGTCGAGGAGCTCGTCGCGCGGACGCTCGACGCGACGAAGCGCATCGACGTCCTCGTCAACAACGCCGGCGTCTTCGTCTGGCGCGCGTTCGGCAAGCTCGAGGAGGACGACTGGGACCGCGTCCTCGACACGAACCTCAAGGCGAGTTACCTGACGACGCACGCGGCGCTCGGGGCGCTCACGCAGTCCGGGCGGGGGCGCGTCGTGAACGTCGCGTCGATCCACGGCTCGGTCGCCGAGGCGAACGTCGTCGCGCAGTGCGCGGCGAAGTTCGGGCTCATCGGCCTCACGAAGGCGCTCGCCGCCGAGCTGCGCGGCGTCGGGATCACGGTGAACGCCGTGAGCCCCGGCGCAACGGACAACAAGAGCCTCGACCTCGATCCGCCCGCGCACGCCGCGCCGCTCCAGGAGAAGCTCCACTCCGCGGACGTCGCCGAGGCGGTCCTCTTCCTCGTCTCGCCCGCGGCGGCGACGATCTCGGGCGCCGTCCTCGACGTCTGGGGCGGGACGTCCGTCGCCGTGAGGTCGTAGGGTGCACCGACACGGGAGGAAGCCATGGTCATGAGCCGAGCCGTCGAGGTCCGCTCCCCGAAGGGCCCGTTCACCCTCGTCGAGCGCGACCTCCCGGAGCCGCCCGCGGGATTCGTCCGCGTGAAGGTCGAGGCCTGCGGCGTCTGCCACAGCGACGTCCTGACGAAGGAAGGGCTTTGGCCGGGAATCGCCTATCCGCGCGTACCGGGGCACGAGATCGCCGGCGTCGTCGACGCGCTCGGGGCCGGCGTCACGGCCTGGCGCCCGGGACAGCGTGTCGGCATCGGATGGCACGGGGGACACTGCGGCCGGTGCGACTCCTGCCGGCGCGGTGACTTTCTCACGTGCCGCGTCGCCCCGGTGGTCTCGGGCATCGGGAAGGACGGCGGGTACGCGGACCACGTGATCGCGCAGGACGGAACCGTCGCCGCGATCCCCGACGCGCTGTCCTCGACGGACGCCGCGCCTCTCATGTGCGCGGGCGTCACGACGTTCAACGCGCTCCGGCACGCGGGCGCGAGGCCGGGAGACCTCGTCGCCGTGCTCGGTCTCGGCGGACTCGGCCACCTCGCGGTCCAGTTCGCGGCGAAGTCCGGCTTCCACACGGTGGCCGTCGCGCGCGGCGAGGACAAGGGACCGCTCGCGCGACGGCTCGGGGCGCACGACTACGTCGACAGCGCGGCGCAGGACCCCGCGAAGGAGCTCGCCCGGCTCGGCGGGGCGAAGGTCGTCCTCGCGACCGTCACGAACGCCGCGGCCATGACGGCCGTGCTCGGCGGCCTCGCGGTCGACGGCAGGCTCGTCGTCCTCGGGGCGCCGCACGAGCCGCTCCAGGTCCCCGCGGGCCTCCTCATCGGCGGCCGGCGGTCGGTCGCGGGCTGGCCGTCGGGCTCGTCGATCGACTCCCAGGACACGATGGCCTTCGCCGCGTTCGCGGGCGTGAAGCCGATGATCGAGGCCTACCCTCTGACGCGCGCGGCCGAGGCGTACGAGCGCATGATGAGCGGGAAGGCCCGCTTTCGCGTCGTCCTCACGACCTCCTAGGCCGATGCCGGGTGCTACAGTCATTTGGCCCCGCAGGCCCCTCACCTGCCCGTAGCTCAGTTGGACAGAGCATCGGCCTTCTAAGCCGAGGGTCGGGAGTTCGAATCTCCCCGGGCAGGCCACACTTATTGACGGATTGAGTCGCCGCAGAAAGTTCGGTCGGGTTGGATGGCGAGGGTCGGCTTCCTCGGACCTAGAAGACGGGGTCGGCACGCGGCCCCAACCCGTCCCCGCCGCGAGCATTTGAATCCCTTCCAGCCGGGCCTCGTGAACGTCCACGTCCGCCGCGAAGAGCGGAGTCCGTTCAGCGTCCCGCAAGGATCATGAACACATGGCGAACACGTCCTCGGCGCGGCTGCCGCTGAGCCCCACGGCAAGGCGGATCAGGATGATGCCGGACTCGGAGCGTCCACGGCCCTTCGTCATGACGTCGGTCCTGGAATCAAGAAACACGCTCGGCCGCACCGGCTCGACTCCACGAGAATTCTACCTGCCTCATCTCGACGATTCGACCGTAATCGGCCTCCCCGGAGGCTGCCGGCGAGGGATATCGTCGAGCGTCTGAGGCACGCGAGGCCCCCCGCGAGTGCGAGCCGACCCGCCGGGATCTCCGGCGCGAGGAGGCCCTTCCTTTTCGCTGCCCTCGTCCTCGTCTGGAACGCGATCCTCCTCGGCGGATTCGCGGCCGAGTTCTCGCTCGCGACCGGATCAGGCGGGCTGCCGTGGTTTCTCGCGGTGTTCTCGTTCTGCTCGAGCCACCTCGTCGACGTGCTCCTCGTCGTCGCCCTTGGCGCGCTCCTTGTCAACGGCCGGCTCCCGCTCCGGCTCCTCGGGTACGGGCTGTTTCTCGCGCAGTTTCTCGCGGGCGCGCTCCAGCTGTTCACGCATTACCTGACGGGCGAGTACCTCTCGAGGCTCGCCGTCGAGAACGCGAACCACGTCTCTCTGCTTCTCAGCCCGCGGAGACTGGCGGGCGCCGCCGTTGCGCTCGCGGCCGCGCTCTCGGTACCGTTCGTGACGGAGATCGCCGGGAAGGCCGCCGGGTGGCGCGCGACGCGGCCGCTCTCCCTCGCCGCGCTCTCCCTCACCGCCTTCGTCGCGCTCGCTCCGAAGGCCCTTCCCGAGGATGCGCGTCGTCTTCGCGACGGCCTGTACGAGGCGAACAACGTCACGGACCACTCGCCCCTCGTCTCCCTGATCGAGGTGCTCGTCGGAGGTCCGCCGCGGGAACGGGACGTCTTCACGGCCGTCGATGCCGCGACGGCGAAGCGATTCGGGTTCGTGATCTCAGCCTCGAGCCGATATCCGCTTCGGAAAAACCGGATCTACGAAGGCGATCCGCCCTTCGCGGCCGAGCCGGGGTCGCCTCGCTTTCCGAACCTCGTCGTCTTCTTCGTGGAGGGCCTGTCGGCGCGTCTCACGGGCCCGTACGGCGCGCCGTTCCCCGGAATCACGCCGAACCTCGACCGCTTCGCCGCGGACCCGAGGACGATGGTCGTGACGAACTACGACAACCACACGTTCGCGACGTACCGGGGTCTCCACGGGCAGCTCTGCTCGCTGTTTCCGAAGGACGGGGGCTCGGGCGCATGGCTCGAGGGACCGGAGGGTCCGGGCGCCCGAAGCTACTTCAGTCTCGCGGACTACCTGCGCGGCCTCGGATACGAGACGACCTTTCTCGACACCCACCGCCGGGGAGCCGCGCGCGTCGACCGGATGGCGCGGCGGCTCGGGTTCGAGAACGTCTACACCGCGGAGGACCTTTCACCGCGTTACCTGAAGGGGGCGGAGCCGCTCCGGAGAGACGCGCTCTCCGATCATCAGCTCCTCGAGGCCCTCGTCGGCTTCCTCGCGGAGCGTCAGGACCGCCCGGTCGGCTCGAAGCCGTTTTTCGTGGCGCTCTACAACATCGAGACCCACGCGTTCCAGGACTCGGCGCCCGACGGGGTGAAGTACGGCGACGGCGGCAACGAGACCCTCGACACGGTCCACAGCTACGACGACGCGTTCGGCCGGTTCGTGAGGTTCTTCGAGAGCTCGCCTCTCGCGCAGGACACCGTCGCGGTCTTCACGGCGGACCACTGTCATTACACGGAGAAGGCTTACACGGAGTTCGTGCGCCGTTACTTCCCCGGCCTTCCCCGCGTCCCCGTGGACGCGATCCCGCTCATCGTCTACTCGCCCGTCCACCGGCTTCCGGACACGTTCGACGCGGGCTTCCGGACGTCTCTTGACTTCACGCCATCCCTCATCCATCTGCTCGGACTGCCCCAGGAACCGAACCCGTTCCTCGGCCGCTCGATCTTCGCGTCGCACGGGAATTCCGGAAGCGTCCCCGGAATCGCGCTGATCGGCACGGACCTGTTCCTCGTCGATCGCGACGGGATCGCCCGCCGCGGCCACCTCGGCGCTCACGCGCGGGAGTTCTGGAAGGTCCAGCGACTCCTGCGCTATCTCGCGGGAATCGAGGCGAGCGACCGGATCTGGCCGGAACAGCGGGCCGGAGCGCCCGATCGCGAAACGGCCCACTGAGGAGTCCGGCCGTCCCGCCGGCCGCTCAGGGCGCGAGCTTCCCGGCCGCCCAGACGCCGCGGGCCGCGGGCGGCAACGAATCCATGTGCTTGGCGAAGAGCGCGATCTGCCACATCGCGTTCGTCGAGAGCGCCGCGCCGAAGCCCGGCATTCCCGTGAAGCGGATGCCGTGGTGGATCTTCCAGTAGATCACTCCCTCCGGATCGTCCTCGACGCCGTGCTTCGCGAGCTGCGGCGCCGGGGGCGTCAGGCCCTTCGCGATCGACGAGGCCCCGGCGTCGGGACCGCCGTGGCAGACCTGGCAATGGGAGACGTAGAGCGTGGCGCCCGCCGTGAGGTTCTCGTCGGACGGGGGCAGCGGGCTCCTGAGGCCCTGCGCCTCGCGTCGCATCGTCGCCCTCAGCGACGTCTTCGCGGCCCACTTCTCCAGCGAGCCGGCCTTCGAGTCCTGTCCGGCGGGGAGGGCGCCGTTCGTCACGAGGACGAGGCAGGCGACGATCAGCATCGCGATTGCGGCGGCGAATCCCAGGGCGAATCCTCTGGCCACGGGACCTCCTTCGTCGAGGCGGGCGAAGCGACCCCGAGCCGCGCGGAGCACGGCCCGAGCGCGCGTACGATAATGCCCGAAATCGACCGGAGGAGTCAGCACGATGAAGAAGACGCTCGTTCGCTCCCGGCTTCCCGTTCTCGTCCTCGCGGGGCTCACGCTCACGAGCTGCGCGTGGAAGAAGGATCTCGACAAGGCTCAGGCCGAGAACAAGGCGCTCACGGAGGAAAAGGCGCGGGCCCAGAAGGAGCTCAGCGCCGCCGGCGCCGCGACCGCGGAGATGCAGGGAACGCTCGACGAGGTCCAGAAGGGACTCGAGGAGCTGCGCGTCAAGGAGCTCAAGGCGATCAAGACGTCGATCTCCCTGGCGCAGGAAGGCAAGAGCGCCGCTGCCGCGCGGCGCGACGACCTGAAGGCCGAGATCGAGGACATCCGCAAGGCCGTGACGGCGAACCTCGACAAGCTCGCGACCCTCCAGAAGTCGCTGAAGGCGTCGGGCGCGAAGGTGACGTCGCTCGAGCGCCTCGTCGGCGAGCTGCGCAGCCAGCTCGAGGAGAAGGAAGCCACGATCGCGGCGCTCGAGGAGAAGACGAAGGAGCTCACGAAGACGACCGAGGAGCTGCGCGGCACGGTGAAGGAGAAGGAGGAGGCGGTCCAGCAGAAGGAAGCGACGATCCAGGAACGCGAGGCGCAGATGGCGACCGCTTACGTCCTCATCGCGCCGCAGAAGACCCTCAAGAAGGCGGGCCTCGTCGAGAAGAAGGGATCCGTCCTCGGCCTCGGCGGCAACTGGCAGCGCACCGGCCAGTTCGACGAGACCCTTTTCAAGCAGATCGACACGCGGAAGGACACGACCTTCGAGGTCGCATCCGCTCCGAACAAGGCGCGGGTCCTCTCGGACCATCCGAAGGACAGCTACACGCTCGCGGCCTCCGGCCCGAAGGCGAGCACGCTGACCGTCACGGACCCTGCACGTTTCTGGCAGGGAAGCAAGTACCTCGTCGTGATGCTGCCTGACTGAAGCAAATGCCTCATGCCTGAGGCGGGTCGGGGGCCCACGTTTGAAGGACGGAGGCTTCCGACCATGGAGAAGTACTCGGTTCGCCACGATTCGAACGGGACGGCCCGGCTGGAGGTGCCCTACCGCGGGACCCGCCTCCTCCGCCACCCCATGTACACGAAGGGCACGGCCTTCACGGACGAGGAGCGCGAGGCGTTCGGCCTCGAGGGCCTCCTGCCGCAGGCCGTCAGCACGCTCGAGCAGCAGGAGAGGCGCGTCTACGCGAACATCTCGCGGAAGGCCGACGAGCTCGAAAAGTTCATCGGGCTCGCTTCTCTGCAGGACCGCAACGAACATCTCTTCTACCGGACGCTCGTGGACCACATCGAGGAGTTCCTCCCGATCGTCTACACGCCGGTCGTCGGAAGGGCCTGCCAGGAGTTCAGCCACATCTTCCGGCGCGCGCGGGGCCTGTGGATCACGCCCGGGCACCGCGGGAGGATCTACGAGGTCCTCGGCAACGCGCCGTTCGCCGACGTCCGCCTCATCGTCGTCACGGACAACGAGCGCATCCTCGGCCTCGGGGACCAGGGCGCGGGCGGCATGGGGATTCCGACCGGGAAGCTCGCCCTCTACACGGCCGCCGCGGGCATCCACCCCGCGCAGACGCTCCCGATCAGCCTCGACGTCGGGACGGACAACGAGGCGCTCCTGAACGACAACCTCTATCTCGGCTGGCGGTTCCCGCGCCTCAGGGGAGCCGAGTACGACTCGCTCGTCGACGAGTTCGTGCAGGCCGTCAAGCGCCGCTTCCCGAAGGTCCTCCTGCAGTGGGAGGACTTCAAGAAGGCGAACGCGTTCCGCCTCCTCGACCGCTACCAGAAGTCGATCACGTGCTTCAACGACGACATCCAGGGGACGGCCGCCGTGGCCGTCGCGGGGATGATGGCGGGCTGCCGCGTGACCGGGATCCCCGTCAAGGACCAGCGCGTCGTGATCCTCGGCGCGGGCGCGGCGGGCGTCGGGATCGCCCGGCTCCTGCGCGACACGTTCGCGCGCGAAGGCGTGGCGGGCGAGGCGCTCACGCTCGCAACCGCGAACCTCGACAGCCAGGGCCTCGTCGTGGACGACGTCGAGATCCGGGACGTCCACAAGCGCGCGTTCGCGTGGCCCGCGGCGCTCGCCGCGAAGATGGGCCTCGGCGCGGGCGCGCCACGCGATCTCCTCGCCGTCGTGAAGGCGGTCAAGCCCACGGTCCTCATCGGAACGTCCGGCGAGCCCGGGACGTTCACGGAGGCGATCGTCCGCGAGATGGCCAGGCACGTCGAGAGGCCGGTCATCTTCCCGATGTCGAACCCGACGAGCAAGACGGAGGCGAAGCCGGTCGACATCGTGAAGTGGACGGACGGCCGCGCGCTCATCGCGACGGGCAGCCCGTTCGACCCGGTGCCGCACGCGGGCAAGAGGATCGTGGTCGGCCAGGGGAACAACGCGTTCATTTTCCCGGGAGTCGGGCTCGGCGTGCTCGTCTCCGAGGCGCAGGAGGTCACGGAGGCGATGTTCGCGGCCGCCGCCAAGGCCCTCGCCGACGAGGTGAAGGCCTCTGACCTCGCGTCCGGCAGCCTGTTCCCGTCCACGTCGGAGATCCGGCGCGTGAGCGCCCGCGTCGCCGCCGCGGTCGTGAAGGTCGCGCGGGACTCGGGGCTCGGCCGGCCGATCCCGGACGCCGAGATCCCGGTCGCCGTCGCCGAGGCGATGTGGAACCCGGCGTATCTCCCGACGGTGGCCGTTCCGCTTCGCCCCGAGGTCCCGGCCGCCGAGTTCGTCCCGGCTCTCGTGTAGTTTCCGGAGGCGCCGGCCCGCTCGCGGGCCGGCGCCTCGCGCCTGATAGCCTCTCTCCGCGATGGCGGAGCGCGCGGACGTCGCGATCATCGGGGCGGGTGTCGTCGGGACGAGCATCGCGTTCCAGCTCGCCCGGCTCGGAGCGGGCTCCGTCGTCCTCCTCGAGAAAGAGAACCTCCCCGGCACGGGCTCGACCGCGAAGGCGAACGGCGGCATCCGCGCGCAGTTCACGACGGACGTCAACGTCGCGATGTCGCTCGCGTCGATGGAGATCCTCGACGCGCTCGCGCCCGAGATCGGCGACCCGCCGATCTACCGCAAGGCCGGATACCTCTTCCTGACGGGCGCGCCGAAGCGGCTCCTCGCGATGGAGGCGGCCGCGGCGTTCCAGCGTGCGCGCGGTGTTTCCGTGGAGATGCTCGACGCGGCGGGCGTCCGCTCCCGGTCGCCGTTCGCCGCGGGCCCGATCGCGGGCGGGACCTTCGGGCCGCGCGACGGATTCATCGATCCGGGCGCTCTCACGAACTTCTTCCTGCGCGAGGCGTCGCGGTCGGGCGCGCGGGCGCTTTACGGCGCGCGGGTGTCGGCGATCGCGCACGCGGGCGCGGGATTCGTCCTGAAGACGGACGCGGGCGACGTGGCGGCCGGCGCCGTCGTGATCGCCGCGGGGCCGTGGACAGGGCGGGTCGCGGCGCTCGCGGGCGTCGACGTCCCCGTCGAGCCCGTGCGCCGGCACATCTTCGTGAGCGGGCCCTGCCCGGGACTTCCGCCCGTGATCCCGATGACGATCGATGCGGACAGCGGCGTCCTCGTGCGCCGCGAGGGGAACCGCGTCGCGATCGCGTGGTCGAACGCGGACGAGCCCCCCGGCTTCAACGCGGCGTTCGACCCGGACTTCTTCCTCCGCTTCGCCGGACCCCTCGAGGAGAGGTTTCCCGCGATCGCCGCGGCGGGCCTCGATTTGCGCATGAGCTGGTCGGGACTGTACGAGGTGACGCCGGATCACCATGCCGTGCTCGGCCCCGCGCGGGAGGTCCCCGGATTGTTCGTCGCCTCCGGCTTCTCCGGGCACGGCGTCATGCACGCGCCAGCGGCCGGTCGCGCGGTCGCCGAGATGGTCCTCTCCGGACGCAGCGAGACCGTGGACGTCTCGGCCCTCGCGCTCGACCGGTTCGCGCGCGGCGCGCTCGTCCACGAGACGATGGTCCTCTGAAGAGGCCGCCGCCCGGGGGTCAATGAGTCATCTGCTTCAACACGATTTCGTGCGGCGGGGCGCCCCGGCCGGGACGATCATCCGCCGACGCGCATCCGGGCGGCCACGCAACCCGCCGGGAAGCAGGGCGATCCGTGGAGTCTCCGGGCTGGCACCGGAATTGAGAGACGAGACTTTGGTCCCGATGACGGGACAAAACGGAGGAGAAAAGACCATGAAGAAGACCACCACCGCCGTCGCCGCCATCGCCGCGCTCGTGATCGGAAGCACCGCCTTCGCGACCATGGACATCATGAAACGCTACAAGAGCGGCGACAAGGGCAAGGACGTCAAGGATCCCAAGGCGAACTGCGCGAGCTGCCACGTTCCGAAGATGCCCAAGAAGGGCGCAGCCGAGCTCAACGAGGTCGGCAAGAAGGTCGAGGCGGCGAAGGACAAGGACGGCAAGATCGACTGGTCGAAGGTTCCGGCCGTCGAAGAGAAGAAGTAAGCACCTCCCGTTTCCGGCCGCTTCGGCGGCCGTTTCACGCTCCCGGGCCACCGCGGCCCGGGAGCGTTTTCGTCCGCGCGCCTATTCGAGGCGGATCTCGCGGGTGACGCGCAGGGTCGCGGCGTTGTTGTCCTCGTGCAGCTCGCTCACCTGATTCGACGCGTCCGCGCGCGCGACCACGTCGAAGGCGCACACGAGCGTCGTGACGCCGAACTTGACGTGCGTGCCCGGCTGCGAACCGACGGCCCTCGTGAGATTGACCAGGACGTGGCCGAACCGGGATGTGTCGCGCGAGACCGTCTTCGACGCGCCGGGGCCGAGGGTCGGAATCGCCTCCAGGACGTCGGGGAAGGGGTTGCCGCACATGAACTTCACCTTTTCGGGGGTGAGCGCTGAGGCCCATTCCGCGGAGAGCGCGTCACAGATGGTGTTGTAGGGCGGAGGACATCCGGACAGGGACGCGAGCTCGAGGGGGAGAAGGCTCGCGCTGACCTTGAGGACCGAGACGCCCGCCCCGCCGGTGCCCTGGTTCTTCACGGTGAACGAAGACGGAAACGGGCTGCCCACCCCCATCGTGACGACGAGGTCGGGCAGCTTCGGCCCGGCCGCGCCCGCCCTCGCTCCGGCGGCCGCGCCGGCCGCCCCCGCAGCGGTGCCCGCGGCCGATTTTCCGCCCGCCGCGGCCCCCGACGCGCCGGCGGCGCCGCCGGCCGCGGCTGCCCCCGCAGCGCCGGGAGCCGGGGTCGCGCCGGCAGCGGCGCCGCCGACCTGCGCGGGCGCGCGCGAGGCGAGGGTGACTGTGACGAAGGCGGCGACGGCGGAGAAGAGCGCGAGACGCATCGGGATCTCCTTTCCGGGGGTGCGGTCTCTCGAGTCTAAGGCGACGCGGTCTCGATCGCATTGACGCGACCGGGACGCCGGCGGAAGATTCGCCCGTGGTGCGCGTCTCGTTCGCGAGGAGCCTCGAACGCTTTCTCCCGTGCGAGCCCCGCACGGTCGAGGCCGCGACGGTGCGCGAGGCGCTGGACGCGGTCGTCAAGGCGGACCCGCGGCTCGGCGCATACCTCGTGGACGAGCAGGGGCGTCTCCGGGCCCACGTGGCCGTCTTCGTCGGGGGCTCCTTCGTGCGCGACCGCGAGACGCTGTCGGACCGCGTCGCAGAGGGCGGCGAGATCCACGTCCTGCAGGCCCTCTCCGGAGGTTGAACGATGTCCGATACGCTCTTCGTCGCGACCCGGAAAGGGCTCTTCCGTCTCGCGCGCTCGCGCGACGGCTGGCGCCTCTCCGCGCCCTCGTTCCTCGGCGATCCCGTTTCGGCCGTGCTGCCGCGACAGGACGGGTCGGTCCTCGCTGCGCTCGACCTCGGTCACTTCGGCGTGAAGCTCCACGTCTCGCGAGACGGCGGCGCGACGTTCGTCGAGTCCGGCTGTCCGGCGTTTCCCGTCCAGACCGACGAGGAGAAGGAGATGGAGGCGGCGCGTCCGAAGCCGGCGCCGTGGAGCGTCCAGAAGATCTGGACGCTCGAGGAGGCTGGGGACGGAACGCTGTGGGCCGGCGCGATCCCGGCCGGGCTCTTCCGCTCGGCGGACGGCGGCGGGAGCTGGAGCCTCGTGAGGCCGCTCTGGGACCGCGAGGAACGCGGCCAGTGGTTCGGAGGAGGGTACGATCACGCGGGCATTCACTCGGTCGCGCCCGACCCGCGGAAGCCCGCCGCTCTCCTCGTCGGCATCTCGTGCGGAGGCGTCTGGGCGACGGAGGACTCCGGCGCGACCTGGGCGCCGGCCGCGAAGGGCATGCGGGCCGCGTACATGCCGCCCGAGAAGGCGTACGACGAGAACGTGCAGGACCCCCACCGCGTCGCGCGCTGCGCGGCGAGCCCCGAAACGCTCTGGGCTCAGCACCACAACGGGGTCTTCCGCACGACGGACGGGTCGCGGAGCTGGACGGAGATCGAGAAGGCCGGGCCGTCGACGTTCGGGTTCGCCGTCGCCGCCCACCCGGAAGAAGCCGGGACCGCCTGGTTCGTTCCGGCGGTCAAGGACGAGAGGCGTGTGCCGGTCGACGGGCGCCTCGTCGTGACGCGGACGCGCGACGGCGGCGCGACGTTCGACGTCCTCGGGAAGGGCCTGCCCGGGCGCGACGCGTACGACCTCGTCTACCGCCACGGCCTCGACGTCGACTCGTCCGGCCGGACGCTCGCGTTCGGCTCGACGACGGGCAGCCTCTTCGTGTCGGAGGACGCGGGCGACTCGTGGACGCTCGTGTCGGCGCATCTGCCGCCCGTGTACGCGGTGCGCTTCGCCTGACGGCGCTTCAGGACGCGATCGGCTCGAACCGCGCGGTGAAGTGACGCAGGACGCGCGGCGCCGACGTGATGCGATACCCGGGCAGGGAGGCCGCGTTCCGGGCGACCTCGAGGACGACCTCGGCGACGTAGTCCACGTGCGACTGCGTGTAGACGCGGCGCGGGAACGCGAGGCGCACGAGGTCCATCGGGCCCGGCTCCTCGCGGCCGTCCGGCTTGAGACCGAACATGACGGTCCCGATCTCGACGCCCCGGATGCCACCGGCCTCGTAGAGCGCGTTGACGAGCGCGATCCCGGGGTACTTCACCGGCGGGATGTGGGGGAGGAGCGCTCGCGCGTCGAGGTACACGGCGTGACCGCCGGGGGGCTGGATCATCGGAACGCCGCCGGCCGAGAGCTTCTCGGCAAGGTACTCGATCGAGCGGATGCGGTACTGGAGGTAGTGCTCCTCGACGACCTCCTCGAGACCCTGCGCGATCGCCTCGAGGTCGTAGCCGGCGAGTCCGCCGTACGTCGGAAACCCCTCGGTGAGGATCGTGAGGTTCCGGGCCTTCTCCGCCCACGCATCGTCGTTCATCGCGAGGAAGCCGCCGATGTTCGCGAGGCCGTCTTTCTTCGCGGACATCGTGCAGCCGTCCGCGAGCGAGAACATCTCCTGCGCGATCGCCTTCGGCGTCCGCCCCTCGTGACCTTTCTCGCGGCGCTTGACGAAGTAGGCGTTCTCGGCGAAGCGGCAGGCGTCGAGAAAGAACGGCTTGCCGTAACGGTCGCACAGCGCGCGCACGCCGCGCAGGTTCTCGAGCGAGACGGGCTGGCCGCCGCCCGAGTTGTTCGTGACCGTCACCATGACGAGCGGCACGCGGTCGCCGTCCTTGCCGAGCGTCTCCTCGAGCGCCGCGAGGTCGATGTTCCCCTTGAACGGGTGTACGAGCGAGGGGACGCGGCCCTCGGCGATCACGAGGTCGCGCGCCTCGGCGCCCTCGACCTCGATGTTCGCGCGCGTCGTGTCGAAGTGGTTGTTGTTCGGGACGACGTCGCCCTTCTTCAGAACGGAGTGAAACAGGATGCGCTCGGCGGCGCGGCCCTGGTGTGTCGGGATCACGTGTGTGAAGCCCGTGAGGTCCTGGATGACGTCGCGGAAGCGGAAGAAGGAGCGGCCGCCGGCGTAAGACTCGTCGCCCTGCATGAGCGCGCCCCATTGCGCGGCCGACATCGCCCCGGTGCCCGAGTCCGTCAGGAGGTCGATGAGGACGTCCGCGGCCGCCAGGAGGAAGACGTTGTAACCGGCCTTCGCGATCGCGCCGCGGCGGGCCTCGGGCGTCGTCTCCTTGACGGTCTCGACGGACTTGATGCGGAAGGGCTCGATGATCGTGCGGAAATTCATCGTGTCCGCAGGATAGCGCGGGACGGACGCGCCGTCGCTCAGTGCGCCGGTGCCACCACCGTATAGCCTACCGTGGCGCCGCGGTCCGCGGACGCACGGACCTCGATCTTCGTGCCGGTCGCGTCGGCGCACTGGCCGCCCGTCACGACGGCGACGACCTTGCCGTCCGCCACGAGCTCGATGACGGGCTCGGCGTCGCACACGCAGACGCGGTACGTCGCGGGCACGTTTCCCGTGTAGAGCGTCTTCGTGGATTTCGCGTAGATCTGCGCTTCCGTCATCTTGCTGCAGTCGCGGCTCGCGCCGGCGAGCGGCAGCGCCGCGGCGACGAGGAGGACGAGCGCCGCGGCAACCGTGACTTTCCTCATGGGGAGTCTCCTTCAATCTAAAGGTGCGGCCGCGCTCCCGCGCTTCGCCATTGAAGCAGGTGCCTCATGGCCGGCCCGCGGCCCCGGCCGCAGGGCTGGAAATCTCCTGTGAATCCGTTGAGACCGGGGGACGGCTCCGCCCTACGTTCGTCGCGTCCATCCGAACGGACGGAAAGGCAGGAACCCATGAAGAGCCGCAGGAGTCTGATCGCGATTCTCGCGGCGGCGGGGGCGGCGCTGTGTCTCGCGGCGTCCCCGGTCGCCTCGGCGGACGGGCCGAAACCCGTCAAGGTAATGACGTGGAATCTCTTTTACGGTTTTGACGACGCACCGGTCGTGGCCGCGGCGCTGTCCGGCAACGACGCGCTCGTCGTCCAGGCGGCGACAGAGGCGTGGCGGCAGGTCCACGCGACGAACTTCAAGAAGCGGGTCCGCGACATCGCGCTGAGAGTCCGCCTCGAGGCGCCGGACCTCATCGGCGTCCAGGAGGCGGTGAAGTACACCCAGATCGGCCCGACGGGCTCGATCGTCGAGAGGCTCGACCATCTCGAGGTCCTCGTCGCGGCGCTGAACGAGGTCGGGATGAGCTACGACGTCGTCTCGTCCGTCGACACGACGGCCATCGACCTGCCCGTCCTCGACGCCGACGGGAACCTCACGCAGGTCTCGCTCCAGGACCGCAGCGCGATCCTCTCGCGCAAGGGGCACGGGGTCTCGGTGTCGAACCCTGAGAGCGGCATCTTCCAGTACATCCTCGGCCCGCCGGACTTCCCGTTCACCCTCGCGCAGGGCTGGGCGTCCGTCGACGTCGCGGCATACGGGCGGCGCTTCCGCTTCGTTACGACGCATCTCGAGGACGCGTCGGCGGACCCCGCGTCCCTGACACCGCTGCAGGAGGCGCAGGCATACGAGCTCGTGAGCATCCACGCCGCGTCCGGTCTGCCGGTCGTCTACGTGGGTGACTTCAACACGGACGGCTTCCGCCGGTGGCCGACGTACAAGCTGCTCACGCAGGACCTCGGCCTGGCCGACGCCTGGAAAGTCGCCAACCACGGAAGGCCCGGCCTGACGTGGGGCCAGTCGCCGGACCTCCTGAACCCCGTCCCGCGCTTCACGCAGCGGCTCGACCTCGTCCTCTTCTCGGGCGCGTTCCGCGTGACGGACGCCGACGTCGTCGGCGCGACGCTCCTCGACCGCGTCCCCGCCGGCATGTGGCCGTCCGACCACGCCGGCGTCGTCGTGACGCTCGTGCCCTGAGTCTCCGCCGGGCGCGGCGGCGCCGGTGCGGAGGCCGCCTGTGGGACGATTCCGGCCACCGGAGGTGACCGTGACCCTCGCCCGCCGTCTTCGCCGCGCGCCGCTCATCGCCGTTCTCGCTTCGTGTGCGGCCGTCGTTCCGGCGGCCGCACAGCCGTTCGCGCCGTCCCTTTTCTCGGAGCTGCGCTGGCGGATGATCGGCCCGTTCCGCGGCGGCCGGACCGTCGCCGCGTCCGGCGTTCCCGGCAACACGAACGTCTTCTACATGGCGCCGAACAACGGCGGCGTCTGGAAGACGACGGACGCGGGCCGCACGTGGTTCCCGATCTTCGACGGGCAGCCGACGGGCTCGATCGGCGCGCTCGCGGTGTCGTGGTCGCGCCCGGACCGCGTCTGGGCCGGGAGCGGCGAGGGCCTGCAGCGTCCGGACCTCTCCGTCGGGGACGGGATGTACCGCTCGGACGACGCGGGCCGCTCGTGGACGAAGCTCGGCCTCGCGGACGGCCAGCAGATCGCGGCGATCGCCGCGGACCCGAAGGACGCCGACCGCGCGTTCGTCGCCGTGCTCGGACACCCGTATGGCCCGAACGAGACGCGAGGCATCTTCCGGACGAAGGACGCCGGGAAGACGTGGGAGAGGGTTCTCTACAAGGATGCCGACACGGGTGGCTCCGCGGTGGCGCTCGACCCGAAGAACTCCGACACGGTCTACGCGGCGCTCTGGTCGGCGCGGCAGGGCCCGTGGGAGAACGGCGAGTGGGAGGGGCCGGGCACGGGCCTCTACAAGTCCACGGACGGCGGGACGACGTGGCGCCCGATCGGCAAGGGCCTGCCCGCGTTCGCGGCCGGCGGCGGACGCATCGGCTTCGGGATCGCGCCGTCCGACCCGAACCGGATCTACGCGACCGTGGACGGCCGGCGCGAGGAGAAGTCCGAGGGCGGCATCTTCGTCTCGGACGACGCGGGCGAGACGTTCACGAAGGTCAACGGCGAGAAGCGCCTCTGGGGGCGAGGCTCGGATTTCGCCGAGATCAGGGTCCACCCGTGGTCGAAGGACGTCGTCTGGATCGCGAATACGTCCACGTACCGCTCGAAGGACGGGGGCCGGACGTTCGAGCCCGTGCGTGGCGCGCCCGGAGGTGACGACTTCCACACGATCTGGTTCCACCCGGAGAACCCCGACGTGATCGTCCTCGCGGCGGACCAGGGCGTCGTCATTTCGGTGAACGGAGGAGCCACGTGGTCGAGCTGGTACAACCAGCCGACCGCGCAGCTCTACCACGTCTCCACGGACGACCGCTTTCCGTACTGGGTCTACGGCGGCCAGCAGGAGAGCGGCTCGGTCGGGATCGCGAGCCGCGGGGACTACGGGGCGATCACGGAGCGCGACTGGTACCCGGTGGCGGCCGAGGAATACGGGTACGTCGCGCCCGACCCGAAGGATCCCGACGTCCTCTACGGGGGCAAGCTCACGCGCTTCCGCCACTCGACCCGGGAGTCGCAGGACGTCTCGCCCGCGCCGCTGAAGGGGACGTTCCGGTTCCTGCGCAGCGAGCCCGTCGTCTTCTCGCCCGTGGACCCGCGTCTTCTCTTCTACGCCGGCAACGTCGTCTTCCGGACGGCGGACGGCGGCCGCCACTGGGACGTCATCAGCCCGGACCTGTCACGCGAGAAGCCGGCCGTGCCGGAGTCGATCGGCGTTTTCCGGACGAAGGACCTCGCGTCGATGAAGCGCCGCGGCGTCGTGTACACGCTCGCGCCGGGCCACAAGAGCGCCGACGTGATCTGGGCCGGGACGGACGACGGCCTCATCCACCGCACCGCCGACGGCGGGAAGACGTGGGCCGACGTGACGCCGCCCGCGCTCACCCCGTGGAGCAAGGTCTCCATGCTGGAGGCCTCGCCCCACGACGACCGCACCGCGTATGCCGCGATCAACCGCATCCGCCTCGACGACATGAAGCCGCACGTCCTCGCGACGCACGACGCCGGCAGGACGTGGGTGGAGATCGTGAACGGCCTTCCGGACGACCCCGTGAACGCCGTCCGCGAGGATGCAGCTCGAAAAGGGCTTCTGTATGCCGCAACGGAGACCATGGTCTGCGTCTCGTTCGACGACGGGATCAACTGGCGGCCGCTGCGCCTGAACATGCCCGCGACGTCCGTCCGCGACCTCGTCGTCAAGGGCGACGACCTCGTGATCGGCACGCACGGCCGCTCGTTCTGGATCCTCGACGACGTGACGCCGCTCAGGCAGTTGACGGCCGCCGTCGTCGCGGCTCCGGCGCACCTCTTCGAGCCGCAGAAGGCGGTCCGCGTTCGCCGCAGCCGGTGGACGGACACACCGCTTCCGCGCGAGGAGCCCGCCGGCGAGAACCCACCCGACGGCGCGATCCTCGACTTCCTCCTCCGCGAGACGCCCGCCAAGCCCGTCGTCCTCGAGATCCGGGATGCCGGTGGAACGATCGTGCGCCGGTACGCGAGCGACGACGAGCCCGAAACGCCCGTCGAGCCCCTGATCGTCACGGCGGACTGGGCGCGGCCCGCGCGGGTGCTGCCGGCGACGCCTGGCCTGCACCGCTGGGTGTGGGATCTGCGGTATCCCGCGCCGCCCGCCTCGTCGCACGAGTACCCGATCAACGCGAACCCCGGACGAACGCCGAAGGAGCCCGAAGGGCCGCTCGTCCCGCCCGGCGACTACACGGCGACCCTCACCGTGGACGGGACGACGCTCACGCGCGCTTTGACGGTCGCGATGGATCCGCGCGTGAAGGCGTCCGCCGCCGATCTCCGGGCGCAGTTCGCGGCCGCGCGCCGGCTCGCGGCGGATTTCGCGCGCCTCGACGGGGCGCGGAGGAAGGGCGCGGAGAAGGAGAAGGCCGACGCGCTCGAGCGCAGGCTGACGCGCCTCTACGGGATCGTCCAGGAGTCCGACGACGCGCCGACGCGGCAGCTCGAGGGCGCAATGACCGCGGTCGAGAAAGAGCTCGCGAAGCTTCCGACCGGAAAACACTGACGAGAGGGGGAGCGCGCTGCGCGCGCCCTCCTCGAAGAAGAGATCTTCGGCAGGAAGAGATCGCCGGCTACGCGACAGGGGACAGGATGGCGCGGGCGATCTCGCGGCCGTCGGCGACGCGCACCAGCGCCGCACGGCGTGAGGGGCCGTTTCCGTCCGTCCGCCCTTCTAAGAAATCTCCTTCGAAGGCTTCCCCTCTGAACTCGGCCTCGAGGTCGAACGGCGGCGGCGTCGCGGGGAGGGCCTCGAGAAGGGCACGGAAGATCGCGACGTTGTTCGCGTGCGCGTTCAGGTCGAGGTCGAAGCGGCCGACGCGCGTTGCCGGGCCGGGCACGGCTGTCGGCCCCGGCGCCGGCAGCGGCTCGAAGAGGTCTTCGATCACGCGCGGCGGCATGCCGGCCGCGATCGCCTCGATCTCCGGAGGCGGGCGAAGCGGCCTCTTGGAGGGAACGGAGACGAGGAGCCAGGCCGACGTCGCCTCGGCGAGGGGGCGCCCGTCCTCTCCCATTGCGCGGAACTCGCGCAGCGCGAAGACGCGGTGGACGCCGGACGGCCACGTCTCGACACGGATCTCCTCGCGCCACGCGGGCAGGGCGGCGAGCCTGAGGTGGAACCGCGAGAGGACCCACGTCTTCCCATCCGCGAGGAGCGCGTCCGACCCCCAGCCGAGCGCCGTCGCGTTCGTCCCGGCGACTTCCTGAAAGAGGTCGAGGAGCGCGGGGAGGCGCATCGTCCCGCCCGGGCCGATCTCGCTCGCGCGAACGCGGAACGCCTCGCCGTACGCCCCGCTCATGCGCTCGCCGGGGGACGCGCGCCCGCATGGGTCCGCGCGAGCTCCCGGCGCTTTTCGTACGCGGCCCTCGCGATCGCGACGTCTTCGAGGAACCAGCCGAGCTCGGAGAGGAGGAGCGCCTGCGGGCCATCCACGAGCGCCTTCGCCGGCTGCGGGTGGAAGTCCACGAGGACCATGTTCGCGCCGGCCGCGACGCCCTGCGCCGTGACGTGCATGAGGTCCGGGATGCCGTCCGGCGCGCGGTCGCGGCTCCCGACGGAGTGCGACGGGTCGATGCAGACGGGCAGGCGCGTGAGGCGCTTGACGACGGGCACGTGCGCGAAGTCCACGAGGTTGCGGTGCGGGTCGCCGAGGTTCGTCTTGACGCCGCGCAGGCCGAAGACGATCTGCGAGTTGCCCTCGGAGGCGAGATATTCGACCGCGTTCAGCGACTCGTTCAACGTGATCCCGAAGCCTCGCTTCACGAGGACGGGGAAGACGGACTGGCGCCCGACCGTCTTCAGGAGCTCGAAGTTCTGGATGTTGCGCGTGCCGATCTGGAGCATCACACCGGTGGGCCGACCCGCCCTCTCGAGGCACTCGTTGATCTCGTCGATGTGGCTCTCGTGCGTGATCTCCATCGCGATCACGCGGATGCCGTTCTTGCCCGCCTTCTCGAAGACCCAGGGGAGGCAGATCTTTCCGTGGCCCTGGAAGGCGTACGGGTTCGTCCGCGGCTTGTAGGCGCCCATGCGCGTCGTGACCTGGCCGAAGGACGCAAGCGCCGCGAACATCGCGCCCACGTTCTCCGGCGTGTCGACGGCGCAGAGCCCGGCGAACACGTGGAGCGCCTCCTGCGAAAACTCGACGCCGTTGTACGTGAAGCCGCTCGCCCGCCGGTCGTCCTTGTGGCGGCCGATCACACGGTACTCCTCGGAGACGCGGACGACGCGCTCGACGCCGGGCAGGACGGCGACGTCCTCGAGGGCGAGGCGGTGCGTGTCGCCGATCAGGTAGATCTCCGTGACCGTCTTCTCGGCGCCGCGGACCTTGTGGACGCGCACCTCGATGCCGGGCAGACGGGCCAGCGCGTCGAGGAGGTCCTTCTCGGCGGCGGCGTTCTTCGCGGTCGCCTCGTCGACGAGGACGATCACCGGGCGCGCTCCGGGAGGCGGTCGACGCGTCCCCTCTTCGTCGTGCGGGCGGGATACGAGCCGAGGACACGGAGGTACGGGCACTCGCCCGAGAGCGCCGCGATCGCGCGCGCGGCGGCATCCTCGCCGGAGGCGCCCTCGAAGTCGACGTAGAAGAGGTACTCCCAGGGGTGTCGCGGGACGGGGCGCGACTCGAGCTTCGTGAGGTTCAGGCCGTGCGCGTCGAGGACGTTCAGGCAGTGCGCGAGGGCGCCGTGCCGGTGCGGCGTCGAGAAGACGAGCGACGTCTTGGCCGGGATGCGCGGGTCGAGCGCGATCGGGATCGAGGAGACGACGACGAAACGCGTCCAGTTCTCCTCCTGGTCCGCGAGGTCCCGCGCGAGGACCGCGAGTCCGTGGAGCGCGCCGGCCTCCTCGGAGGCGATCGCGGCGAGCGACGGGTCGCCGGACTCCTTCACGAAGCGCGCGGCCTCCGCCGTGTCGACGTACGGCACCGCCGAGGCGCGCGGAAGCTGGGCGAGGAAGCGCCCGCATTGCGCGAGAGCCTGCGGGTGCGAGGCGATGCGCGTGATGCCTTCGAGCGGGACGCCGGGGAGCGCGAGGAGGCAGTGGCGCACCTCGAGGATCTCCTCGCCCACGATCTTCAGATCCGTGTGCCGGATCAGGTCGTATGTCTCATTGATCGAGCCCGCCGTCGTATTCTCGATCGGGAGGAACGCGTAACCCGCGTCGCCCCGCTCGGCCTCGGCGAGCGCGGAGGCGAACGTCGGAAAGCCGGCGAAGTCCGACGCGGAGACGCCGAAATACTTGCGAGCCGCGATGTGGCTGTACGCGCCCTCTGCGCCCTGGAACGCGACACGGTGGGCGTTCCCGAGCGAGCGCTCGGCCGCCCGGCGGTCGAGGAGGGCCTCCTCCTGCGCCTTGACGGACATGGCGATGACCTCGCGGAAGATCTCCGTCACGCGGAATGCGTCGAGGCCGAGCTCGCGGGCCTGGGCCTCGACGCGCGCGAGGAGCGCGGCCTCACGAGCCGGATCGCGCAGGAACGGGACTCCCTTCGTCTTCAGGCGTCCGACGTCGCCGACGTGCCTGAGCCGCTCGGCAAGCGTCTCGAGCAGCCGCCGGTCCGTCTCGTCGATTCGCCGCCTGAGGTCCTCGAGTGCGTCCATGGGTAACCGGCGATGTTACGGGATCTTGACTTGCGCCCGGCGCCGCGCGCATCTTGGTCGAAAGAGGAATCTTCGACGAGGGGAACGGAAGGAGGATCGAGCCAATGAAAGGGCAGACACCGACCGGAAGCCGATTCGAGGAGAGCATCCTGCGGTGCGTTGCCGTTGCCGTCCTCGTCGGGTGCGCCGGCTGGACCGGCGCGGCCGGGGCCGAGGAATGCGAAAGGCGGGCGTGCGCTTCCGGGGAGACGTATCGGGACGGAAACTGTTATTCGTCTTCCGGCTTCCCGACGTTTGCGGAGTCCCACCACGCTGCGGCCTGCCCGGCGGGGTGGACCCTCGACCGGACCCGCGGGATGTGCCTCAAGGGCGGCGAGTGCTGCGACAGGCCCCTCTGCGGACCCGGCGAGACGTTCAGCCGGATGGAGACATACCAGGGCAAGGTCTACGGCGTGTGCGAATCCAGTTCCGGGGCCGGATATCGCTCGCATACCCGGCGCGAATGCGAGGCGGGCTGGGATCTCGTCGCGGGCGGGCGGTGCAAGAAACGGGGATGCGGCGTCGCGATATCCCCGGCCGGTCTCGTCGTCGCTCCGGGAGGGCCGGGAGTCGTGCTCAGGCCGGATCTCGTGATCCGGGACTGGTGGGTCGTGCCCGGCGGCCCCAAGGCGCCCAACCGGGTCAAGTCCGGCCAGAAATACCAGGTCTGCTTCGTCGTCGCGAACATCGGGTCGGCCGCGAGCGGAGCCTTCAAGGTGCAGGGCGGGGGACTGGGCGTTCCGTTCAACCCGACGGCAACCGAAGCCCCTCTTGCGGCAGGGGCCGCACGCGAGGGCTGCCTGACCTATCCGACGACGCCCCCGCCCGGGAACTACAACCTCGGCATCACGGCCGACGCATCCAACGCCGTCGCCGAGAGCAACGAGGGCAACAACGAGAAGACCGAGGCGATCACGATTCTGCCGTGAGGCGACCGGAATCTTGACTTCCTGATGCCGCCGCGCGCATCGTCGTGGCGCGCGAGGCCCGAGGCCCGCGACATCGTCACCCGCCGGGAGCGACCAGCCCCGGCGAAAGGAGAGTTCCCCATGCATCCTGGATTCATGTCCTGGTGGACGCGGCACCACGGCGTCCCGCGCCACGCGTACGCCCACGCGGGCTGCGGTCCCACGGGCTATTCGGCGCACCGGCGCCACGAGGGCGGCGAGGGCTTCGGCGACGACGCCGGAATCGGCGGCGGCACGTTCGGCGTGCGGCGCCCGTTGCGCTTTCTCGCGTACAAGCTCGACCTCGACGAGCGTCAGGCCGAGCAGCTCGCCGCCGTCATCGACGACCTCAAGACGGAGCGCGCGCAGGCCGCCGTCGACCACCGGCGGATGACGGCCGCGCTGGCCGACCTCTTCGGCGGCGGCGCGTTCGACGCCGCGAAGGCCGCCGAGGCCGCGAAGGGACGCGTCGCCGCCGCCGAACGGCTCGCCGCCATGCAGGCGAAGGCGCTCGAGCGCGTCCACGCCCTCCTCGACGAGGAGCAGCGAAAAACGTTCGCATACCTCCTGCGCACGGGCGTTCTCGCGATCTGACACGTCGGAAATCCCGACGAACCGTCGGGGCCGCCGCCTCGGGAGGCGGCCCCGATCTGCTATTCTCCGCGATCCGATCGAGTGCGGTGGGAGTAGCTCAGTCGGTAGAGCGTCGGATTGTGGTTCCGAATGTCGCGGGTTCGACCCCCGTCTTCCACCCCAGTACTTCTCGCCTCGGAATGCGCCCGTAGCTCAGCTGGATAGAGCGTCAGACTCCGGATCTGAAGGCCAGGCGTTCGAATCGCCTCGGGCGCACCATTCAATCTAAAGGACTTAGTGGCGCGAGCCGCGTTCGGAGCGGCTCCTGACTCTGGCGCGTCGCCAGAGCGTGGCCGGGGGGCGCCGGTCTCACACCGGCCGGCGCCCTCCTTCGTTCACGGTTTCGAAGTCGGAACAGCTGTCGGGGTGGGAGTACACCTCTCGTGGGCGACGAACGGGGTCGGAGCAGGCTGGGCGATTCTGTGTGGAGTTAAAGCGAGATTCGTTGTGGCCACTTCTGCCTGCGGTCCGGCTCCGAGGGGGCAGGCCCTCCCGGTGTTGATACCTGTGATGTCGCTGCTGTCCGAGCAAGCCGAGAGAACCAGAGCGATAGCGACGACCGTCGCAAGGAGCAAGGCTTTCATGAGGGCGCTCCTCTCCAATTACGGGTAGACGAAGTAACTGGGGTCGTAGATCAGTGACTGGTTCCCGGGATTACTGTGGTACTCCTTGTACTGTCCGTTCACGGTGTCGGTGACGGCCACCCAGAACTCGACGTCGGTGAACGTTGGGATCGCGATCCACGCGCGCCCGTTGTTCGTGGACGTATTGAAGCGGATCAGGTACTCGTAGGTGTTTGCGTCTGCGGTCCAGAAGGCGCCGGTTGTATCGGTCAGCCTTGTCTTGGCCAGGTTGGCGACCGCTCCTCCCGCATACTGGTTTTTCCAGTGGCTCGTGACCTTGTACCGGCCGCCTACGAGGCACATGGTGTATGCGTCCTCATTACAGGAGGCGCCTGATGTCGTGGCGGCCATCGACACGTCGTCGAGCAGAAAGATAGTGGAGTTATCGAAGTCCTCGTAGGTGTCGAACTGCAGTCGCACCGTGCTGCCCGCATAGGCCGACACATCGAGCGTGTGTTTGACCCAACTCGATGAAGAATCGAGATTTGAATAGGTGATGCTTCCCTGTACGACACCGGAGGTGTTCGCGATGCTCACCCTGAGCGTGTCATACGCCGTCAAATGCGTTGACTCGAGTGTGCCCACCCAGAGCCAGAAGGACAGTGTCGTCGTCGAGCCCGCTGGGATCGAGACGGTCTGGTAGAGACGGGAAGTGGACGTCCCGAAGGGATTGAAGTAGACAAGAAACGAGCCCGTTCGCGCGACCACCGAACCGTAGTTCTGCCAGATCGGATTCAAGTATGTGGGGTTGTTCGTCCACGTCCAGGGCCCCGTGACGCCCGACGTGCTCACCACCTGGCTTCCGCCGTAATAGCCGCCTTCGAACCCACCGTCCTGAAGAAGTTCGGTCCCGGCTGCGAGTTGGAGCTCGGATCGGGGCGCCGGAGTCGGGGCTACGGACACGAGCCTCGAGTGAAGAGTGCTCATTCGATCCCGCAGGGTGTCCTGGCCGTAGGCCGGGATCGTTGCAATCAAGCTGAGGAAAGTCGCGGCAAGGAAGAAAGCGCGAAGAGCACGGTCCCGCACTTCTGTTGCGATGAGAGCGTTCATGTTGACGGTCCTTTCCGGGGCGGTTTTGGCGATTCGATTTGAGCCATCTTGAGCGATGCCACCAGCGCGTTCATCTGAATCACCTCGACGTACTGCAAGCGGACGGCCAGTTGTGGCGGGCATTCGGTCAGCTGATTCATGTGCATCACGTGAAGACCGCGCTCCCTGCGGGGGATTCCGCTGGACGAAGGATGCGGAGAACAGCCGATGGCAGGAAGCCACCGCAACCAGTCGACAGGATCCGGATGGGAAAGGGCCGGCGCTCTCAACGCGAGCGGGCAGCGCTCAGCGCCTGCGCGTTAGCTCAGCGTGAGCGCACTCTTGGCGCGGAACCGGGCGTTGCACGCCCCAGCAGAACCGATAAGCGATAATGGTCGGCGAGAACGCCTGCGATCGTGCGAACGCTGCAACTCGTAGCCCGCTTCGAGCGCCGAGTGCTTTACTTTCCGGTTCCCGACAGGGAAGTCCGGGTAGGTTCGTCGCCCGAAAACGACATTGTCCTTCCGTTCCCGGGCGTCTCACGGGTTCACGCGATCATTCGCCCAGGCCGAGGGCAACTGGAGATCGTTGACGCTAATTCAACGAACGGTTGCTGGTCGACGGGAAGCCGCTGGCTTTTCGAAGCTCGAGCCCGCCGGCCGGTAAAGCTCGGGCAGGCCTCGTTCACGCTCGAAGAGGTCCCGACGCGCGAGGTCGAGCTGGCCGTGGATTTCGGCCGGCCCGCGCCCGAGCGAAGCCTCGCGCAGGTGGAATCACCGAGCACGGTTCCTCATCTGGCGGCGAGGCGCCAACGAGTGCGGTACGACTGATCAGCGGGCTGGATGCCGCGTGTGAAAACGGAGGGCCGGGCGGGAAAGAGACTCTGCGATTCCTCCCCGAAGCCCGCCGGATTCTCGGCGCAACGTCGCTCATGATCTTTGAAGCGAGCGGAGGACGCATGGGGGCCATCGTTGGGCTCACCGGCCCGCTTCCTCCCGACTTCTCGGGCAGTCTCGCTGCAGCCGGAGAACCCGTGGACGACCCGAGACATCGCGTTTCCATCGCCCTCGGTGACGGTCGGGCACTGATCTTGCTCGCCTCTTCGTCGGGAAACTCTGCCGGAATTGCTGTTTACTTCACGCCATCGCCTCGCGAGATCCCGGCTGGAAGAGCGAGCTCGTCAGCTTGTTGACGAGCCGGCTCCTTCCCGTGAAGGGTGAAGCCTCCCCTGGACGACGCGTGAAAGAGGGCAGTGATGGAGGAATTCGCCCTCAAGTTTCCTCCCGAGATGGTCGTCGGCCGTGCCCCCTCCATGGTTCGACTCTTCGAGCAGATGCGGGCCACGGTATCAAGCGGGCTCGACGTACTCCTGACCGGTGAGACCGGGACGGGCAAGGAACTTTTCGCGAAGATGATTCATGCCTCGGGGCCTAGCGGAAAGGGCCCATTCGTCGCGATCAACTGCGCGGCGATTCCCAGCGAGCTTCTGGAGGCGGAGCTCTTCGGCGTCCACAAGGGGGCGGCGACGGGGGTCGAGCCGCGGCCGGGCCGATTCCTGCAGGCGGACGGCGGGACCTTGCTTCTCGACGAGGTGGGTGAGCTCACAGCCGTTCTCCAGGCGAAGCTGCTGCGAGTCGTTCAGGAACGTGAGGTCCTTTCCCTCGGAGCGCCGGCGACACGAAAGATCCATGTCCGGATCGTCGCGACGACGAATCGCGATCTCAACTTTCTTGCCAAGGAGGGGTGTTTTCGTCCCGACCTCTATCACAGGCTCAGAGGGCTGGAGTTCCACATCCCTCCTCTGCGCGATCGCAGGGAGGACATTCCGGAGCTCGTATTCCGATTCGCTCGGCAGGCCGCGGCAGACTACGGGCGGAATATCCGCGGCGTCAGCCGGGCCGCCTTGGATCTCCTCCTGCGGCACGACTGGCCCGGCAATATTCGCGAACTGGGCGCCGAGATCCGACGGGCTGTGCTCGTTTGCACCGACGGCGAGCCGCTCCGTGCCGAACTATTCGGGCCCGGTGCGCTGGGCGTTGGACCAGCGCGCCGTGGAGAACCTCGCGCGGTTGGCAGAGCACCCGCCGGACCTGGGCCCGTCTTGATGGCCCCACCGGAATCCGCGTGACCGATGCAGGCTACGGAAATGACTCTGCAGGGAGCTCGGGACGTCGCGGAACGAGCGGCGATCGAGCGCGCCCTGCGTCTGGCGAAGGGCAACAAGTCGCTCGCGGCGCGCATCCTCGGTATCTCCCGCAACGGCCTCGCGGCCAAGCTGGAGAGCCTCGGCATCGACCCCGGCGCCTGAGACCGATCGTGCGCCGCGCGCTCGACTCCTGAGCAGCCTGCTCGAGCGAGGCTGCGCGAGCCGTGTTCCCGGCAAAGCGCGCGTCAGGCTCGACGCGATTCGGGATCGGTATCCCCGATATGACGTCGATCGGCGGAAAAGTGGCCTGGAGGGACGCCTCTCGTGATGAGTGCTCGGCGAAGTAAGGCGGCCGGCGTTCAGGCAGCTCGTGGAGGCCATAAGAGCGGGTTCGCTGTCCGCTTTCTGTCCGTGTCACCCCTGCCGAAAGGACCGAAAGGGAAGAGAAAGCGGAGGCTCACAACCCCCGCTTTTCAACGCTTTAGCCGCATCGTTCGGTAGGCTTCGGCGACCGGGACGGACTCCGGATCTGAAGGCCAGGCGTTCGAATCGCCTCGGGCGCACCACCTCTCCTCGCTCACGGTCCCACGACCGCGGACACGAACGCGCCGTCGCCGCTCCTCTGGTTCGGCTGGCCGCCATCGTTGATGACGGCATAGGCGACGAACGGGTTGTTCCCGGACGTGCGCGTGACCTGCGCGTAGCCGCTCGTGGCGCCCGGCGCGTACGCGGCGAGGATCGTCCCGATCTGGAAGAAGCCCTTCGCGGGCACGGTGACCTCGGTCTCTCCCGCCTTCTGGCCCGTGGCTCCGTCGTACAGGGCGACGTGGAGAACATCGGAGGAGGCGTCCGTCGACCCGACGTTCACGAGCGCGAGGTTCGTGCGGTTGTCGGCGTTCTGCTGCAGCCCGTAGAGCCACGCGGACGTCGTGGCCTCCGCCCCGTTCGGGACCGCCGAATAGAAGAGTCCATAGCGGCCGCCGCCGCCGGCCGAGGACGCGCGCGCGCCGATCGACACGCCCCGGAGGTCGCCTGCGGCGTCGCGGACGAAGAGGGCGCCCGCGAATGTCGCCCCCGGGCCTCCGGAGATGACGCCCCGCGTCCTCAGGAGCTGCACGAAAGACGGCAGGATCTGCTGCTCGTTCGGAAGGAGCGCGACGTCGAACGTCGCCTGCCCGCCCGGCAGCGGCGCGGCGACGTAGGTGCAGTGGAGGGTCCGCGAGGCTCCCGAGAAGTTCGTGAGCACGAGCTCCGTCGAAAACGTGCTCGTCTCGACGACCACGGGCAAGGTCGCGCCGCCGATCGCGGCAGCCGGGCTCGCGGGCACCGGCTCGATGAAGGAGCCGTCCGAGTTCGCCTGGTCATTCACGACGCCGTACGCGTAGAAGGGCGCCGTGCCCGCGATCCGTTCGACCTTCACGTAGCCGTTCGAGAAGCTCAGGCCGTTCGACGCGAGGATTCCGGAGATCTGGCTGAATCCGCCCGGCGGGAGCGTGACGTCGGGCAGCGCGAGCGATCCCGGGCTCGCGGGATCGCCGGAGACGACCGTGAGGCGCAGCGTGACGTCGCCGTCCGCCGGGCCGCCCGCGTGCTGCACGGCGACGTTCGAGCGGTCCGTCGCGTTCTGCCTGAGGCCGCAGAGCCAGACGGGCGCGGACAGGAGGCGCGAGGAGGGAAGGCCCGCGTACGCGAGGCCGGCGCGCCCGTCGGTGACGGGCGTCGCGGTCCGAACGGTTGCCGCGGCGGCGGACGAGGAAGAGAGGCCGCCAAACGTGATCTGGAGCGTCCCGCCGCGGTTGCCCGAGTCTCCGAGCGGGATCCCGAGCGCGCGCAGGCTCGCGACCGCGTCCGTGTACGTCTTCTGCCGGCCGGCCGCGACGATGTCGTGCGCCGAGCCGCTGCTTCCACCGAACGCGGCCGTGTAGGCGTACGTGATCGTCGCGTCCGTCGTCCCGCGGTTCGTGAGCGCGAGCTCCGTCGTGTAGAACGACCCATTCGCGCCCGAGGAGGAGAGCGCGATGGGAACGAAAAGCGTCGTGGACGTCACGGCGTCCAGCGCCGCGAGGGCGTCCACCTTGCCGTATCCCCACGTCGTGTTCGGGACGACGCCCGTGAACGAGTCGGCGCGCGCCGTCCGCTGGAGGATCGACTTCACCGTCGGCGCGTCGAGCGTCGGATTCGCCTGGAGCATGAGAGCGATGATCCCCGTGACGATCGGCGCCGCTGCGCTCACGGCGCTCGCGCGCCCGTAGTGTCCGCCCCCGTCCTGGATCATGTTGAAGCGAAAGGTCCCCCAGTAGGACGTCGGGTTGTAGACCGTGAAGAGGCTGTCGCCCGGAGCCGTCACGTCGACCCCGAGACGCCCGTCGAACGTCGGGCCCACGCTGCTCCCGGGCCAGATCTCGCCGACGCTCCCGTTGCCGGTGATCGTCCTCGGGATCCCGTCGATGTCGACGTAGCTCGTCCGGATCACGTAGTCGCCGGGGCAGATGCCGTAATGCGAGGTTGCGCCGTCCCAGATGCTTCCCGGCGCGACGTGGTCGAGAAAGAAGTTCGCGTTCGACGCGTTGTACTTCTCGGAAGGATTGAGTGTCGCGTCGAAGCGCCCGGTCGTGACCGTCGTCCCGCGCAGCGAGACCGAGTAGGCGCCGGTCGGCCCCGAGATCCGGATCCAGACCTGGCGCTTGCCGTTCTGGGCTCCCGAGAAGACGCGCGAGGACCCGAGCTGGTAGTAGACGAACTCGGAGTTCGAGATCGTGGCGGAGTCCGCGTTCGTCACGGGCGAGAGGTAGGGCCCGTACGTGGCAGTGGGCGTCTGGATCGTGACGTCGAAGCGGTCGGCGCCGGGGTACCAGAGGTCGAACGTGAGCGTCCCCGCCGCGCCCTTCTGGATCCGGATCGTCTCCGTCGCCCCGGAGCCCACGTTTCCGCCGGCGCGATTCGCGCTGCCGCCGTCGTCGCCCGGCCCCGAGACGAAGACGAGGCCGGGGATGCCCGGCCCGACGGTCGCGTCGATCTTGCGCGCGAGGTCGCTCGTCCCGTCCGTCGGGCCGCCCGAGGAACCGAGGTTCAGGAGCATGACGGCGGGCAGGCCGAGCTCGTGCGCCTTGTCCTTAACGAAGTCGATCGCGATCGGAATGCGCGTGGGGTCGTAGAAGGCGGCTTCGGCCGCCTCGCCGTCGTGCGCGGGTGCCCCGTCCGACGTGACCTTGACGGAGATGATCGTTGCCTCGGGCGCGACGCCGTGGTACTTCGCGAGATTGCGCCCGTTCCCTGTGGGGATACCGGCGGTCGTCGTGCCGTGTCCGACGGCGTCGCGGAAGGGAATCGTGGTTCCGCCGGAGAGCGCGGCGTCGATCTGGGCGCGGGTGTAGAGCGTGCCTTTGCCGTAGCCGCTCGTGGCCGCCCCGGCGTCGTCCGTGAGGTCGAGGACCGCGGCGATCCGCGTCGTCCCGTCCGCGTTGCGAAAGTCCGCGTTCTTCCAGTCGATTCCGCGGTCGAGGAGGGCCACGATCACGCCGCGCCCCGTCAGGCCGTACCTCGCGACGGCCGCGTCGATCTTCGTCTCGACGCGCACTTTGTCCATCGCGAAGGCGGGTCGGAAACCGAGACTCAGGAGCAGCGCGGCGGCGAACGCCTTCTTCATCTGGAACCTCCAAGGAAAGACGGGGAGCCTCGAGATTATCGCGAAAGAGGCGGAACGGCCTCAGCCGAAGTTGCTCGCCACCATGATGCAGGCCTCGTAGACGGTCTTGTACGGTGCCTGCGCGGCGATCGCGAGCGCGGCGTCGTCGTAGCTCCCGTCCTGGAGCCAGACCGCCGGGAGACCGAGTTGCGCGGCCTGCTCGAGGACGCTTCGCGTGACCTCGGGCGGCGTCACGACGTCGACGAGGTGGATCGGGCCGGGCACGGACGCGAGGTCGGGGTACGCGGGCAGGCCCGCGATCTCCGTCTCGTGCGGGTTCACGGGCAGGACCGTGTAGCCCTTCGCCGCGAGGTTCTTCACGATGATGTTGCCGTACTTGGCGGGGTCGTTGCTCGCGCCGACGACGGCGATGCGCGTCGCCGACGTCTTGTCGCGGAGGATCGCGAAGACCTCGGGCGGGTGCGGGTCCTGTATGGCCATGGGCCGATTCTGACTCAACGGCCCGAAGCGCGTGCCGTCCGGGAAGTCGAGCCCGAAACGCTCGCGAAGGAGCGCGAGGAGCGCGTCGCCTTCGGGGGCCGGCGTCTCGACGATCTGAGCGCCCGGCGTCATCGTCTGGATGACGCTCCCGCGCAGCGCGACGGCGCCGGTCGCGGACGTCATCTGGACGACGGCGATCTTCGTGAACGTCGAGTCCGGGTGCGTCGACGTGTGCCAGTTCGCGACCTCGTAGTCGGACGGCAGCTGCGGCTCGAGCGTGAAGCCGTAGAGATCGCGCCAGCCGCCGGGCCCCCTGTTCTGCAGGACGCGCTCCCGGCCCTCCGCGACGACGCGGAAGCGCCAGAGCCCCTGTGCGATCTCGCCGGCCGGCTCGAGCGGCAGGGGTTCCCACGGGCCGCCGCCGCCGAAGCCGACGTCGCACAGGAAGTCCCGCCCGTCCCCGCGGACGGCGAGAAGCATGTGCGTGCGCGCGCCGTCCGTGCGTCCGCCGAGCCGTACGCGCGCCGCGAGCGGCGTGACGGAGAAGCCGAGGCCCGCGAGCGCGGCCGCGAAAAGCGCGTTCTGCTCGAAGCAATAGCCTCCGCGCTGCGCGGCGACGAGCTTGGACTCGAGCGACGGCAGATCGAGGCGGATGCCGCGCCCGAGGAGGATGTCGAGGTTTTCGAACGGGATCGAGCCGGCGTGCGCGCGATGCAGGGAGAAGAGTCCTTCGAGGGTCGGAGGAGAAAGCGCGTCCAGACCGATCCGACGGATGTAGCGGCCAAGGCCCGCGGTGTCCACCGCCGGACGATGCGGAAGAGCCGGCGAAAAGGCAATCGTCCGGCCTTCGCGGGGCGCGCCGGTCGACCCGTGCGTCGGGGCGAGCGATACGATCCGGCCGTGCCCCGCCCGCCGGCCACGTCGCCCGCCGCCGCCTCGCTCCGCGCAAGCCCGTACTCGGCTCTGCTCGGCCGCATGGCGACACACAAGGGCGAGGTTTTTCCGCTCCACGTCGGGGACACGTGGCGCGCCGCTCCCGCGGGATGCCGGCCGGAGGAGCTCGGGTCCGGCCTCGCAGGCGTCAACCGCTACACGGACGTTTGGGGGATGCCGGATTTGCGGGATGCGATCGCGTCCCGCGTCCGCGCGCAGACGGGAGCGCCGGCCGCGCGCGCGAACGTCCTCGTGACGGGCGGCGCGACCGCGGGGCTCATGGCAGCGGTCGCCGGGCTCGTGGCGCCGGGCGAGGAGGTGCTCCTCCTCGGCCCGCGCTGGCCGCTCATCGAGGGCCACGTCCGGCTCGCCGGCGCGACGCCGGTCGAGGTCCCTCTTTACACGGGCGATCTCGGTCCAAGCGCCGCCGCCGCTCTCGTCGGCGCGTACGTGACGCCCCGGACGGCGGCCCTGTACCTCAACACGCCGAGCAACCCGACCGGCCGGATGCTCCCGCCCGAGACCGTCGACGCGCTTGCCGGGGTCGCGCGCGAAAACGATCTCTGGCTTCTCGCGGACGAGGTTTACGAGCTCTACGCGTATGCCGGAGCCCACCGCCCCGCGTACGCGGCCGCGCCCGAGCGCACCGTCGCGGCGCACTCGCTCTCGAAGGCGTGGGGACTCGCGGGCGCGCGCTGCGGGTGGCTCGTCGGGCCCGAGGCGGCGCTCGCCGAGATCGTGAAGATCGGAGCCCACACGATTTACTCCGCGCCGACGGCGTCGCAGCACGCCGCGCTCCGCATCCTCGCGGGCGGCGGCGACGCGTGGGTGGCCGAGGCGCGCGCCGAGTACGCCCGGACCGGGCGGGAGGCCGCGCGAAGGCTCGGCGTTCCGGCGCCCGAGGGAGGGACGTTCCTGTTCCTCGACGTCGCCGCCTCGCTCGACGCGCGCGGTCTCGGCGGCCTGCTCGAGGACGTCGCGGACGAGGGACTCTTCCTCGCCCCCGGCCCGAGCTTCGGTCCCTACCCGACGCACGTGAGGCTCTGCTACACGGCCGTGCCGCCCGACGCCGCGCTCCGCGGCGTGGACGTCCTCGCGAAGCGCCTCGGGGGATAGATCGGATGCGCCGGGCACGGTCGCCGCTGTACGATTTCCGGCGATGCGAGTGAGTCGGATTCTCGGGCTCCTCCTTCTCGCCGCGGCGGGCGGCGCTTCCGCCGTCGCGCCGCCGGACGACTTCCCGACGCTTCGAGCCGTCCTCGACGGGGTCGGACGCAACTACGTCGAGCCGTCGCGTGTCGATCCCGGGAAAATGCTCTGGGCCGCCGCCCGGGCGCTCGACCAAGACGTTCCGGAGGTGCGGCTCGAGTCGGATCCGGGGTCGGAGTCCCTGACGCTCGAGGTCGCGGGCGTCCGCCAGTCGTTCCCGGTCGGTGACGTCCGCTCGCTGCGGGACCTCGGGAGGAGGGCCGCGGAGATCCTCCGCTTCGTCGGCACGCATCGCGTCACGTCTTCGAAGCCGGTCGCGGAGTACGTGGCGATCAACGGGATGCTGTCGACGCTCGATCCGCATTCGCTGCTCCTCGACCCGGCTGAGGCGAAGGAGTTCGCGACGAACCTCGCGAGCCGTTTCTTCGGGGTCGGCATCACGTTCGACATCAGCGGATCGCCTCCGTCCGGCGCCCCTCCGGGCATTCCCGTCGTCCTGAACGTCGTGAACGGAGGGCCCGCGGAGGCCGCCGGAATCGAGGCGTGCGACCGCATCCTCGCCGTCGAAGACCGCTGGGCCACCGGGATGGACTGGATGGACCTCGCCGGCGTGCTTCGGGGCCCGGGCGGGTCGCCCGTCTGGGTGACCCTTCTCCGCGACGGGGCCGTGAAGGACGTCGTGGTGACGCGCGGCGAGATCAAGGTGCCGTCCGTGACGAGCCGCCGGCTCGACGGAGACGTCGGGCTGATCCGGGTCGCATGGTTCTCGCAGGGCACCGCGGCCGAGGTCCTCGACGCGGTCGTGACGCTGAAGAAGGAGGGCGCCACAGCGTGGATCCTCGACCTGAGGACGAACGTCGGTGGACTCCTGAGGCAGGCGATCGACACGGCGAGCCTCTTCGTGCGCACCGGCCCGATCGTCACGACCGTCGGCGGGGGCGGGAGCCGGCGGGAGGTGGAGTCCGCGACGCGGCCGCCGCAAGGTCTCCTCGAGGAAGGGCCGCTCGTCGTCCTCGTCGGGCCGTCGACCGCGTCCTCGGGAGAGGTCCTCGCGGCGGCGCTCCAGAACCGGAACCGGGCGGCCCTGCTCGGCCGAACGTCCTACGGCAAGGGGTCAGTGCAGGTTCTTTACGACGAGAAGGACGGCTCCAAGCTGAAGCTCACGATCGCGCTCTACTTCACGCCCGGAGGGGCCTCGCTGCAGGCGCGCGGCATCGCGCCGGACGTCGAGCTCGTTCCGGTCCCCGTGCCGCAGCCCGGCCGCGTTCGCCTCACCGAGGCGAACCCCGTGCAACGCGAGGCAGATCTCGACCGCGCGTTCGCGCCGCGGGAGCCGGCGCGGCCGTCCGCCGTCTCGATGGAGTACCTGGCCGCGTCGCCGGACGGCGAGGAGGAAGTCCGCATCGCGCGCGACTTTCTCGTCGCGACGCGAGCGCACGCGCGCGGGGACGCCCTCGAGCGCGGCCGGGCGTTTCTCGACGGGCGGCGGGAGGTCGAGGAGGCGAGAGTCGCCGCCGCGCTCTCGTCCGCGGGACTGGACTGGTCCCCCGGCCCCGCGGGGAGTGCGCCGGACCTGAGGATCCGCTGCGCGCAGAGCGCGGAGCCGAAGGGCGATCGCGTGCCGTTCACGTGCGAGGTACGGAACGACGGAACGAAAGACGCTTATCGGGTTCTCGGGCGCGCGCGCGCCGCCTTCGACCTGAGGAACGAGGAGGTCGTGATGGGGCGCGTGCCTGCCGGAACGGCCCGAACGGTGGCGCTCGAGGGGCGTCTCGCGGACGACCCGTCCCCGCGCGTCACGTTTACGGACTTCGCGTTCTCGGTCGAGGACGGCCCGAGCGTCGCAAACGTCCCGCTCCGGATCGAGGCGCCGCGGCGGCCGCGGCCCCCGTCGCCCGGACCGCCGAGCGGGATCGAGATCCTCGTCGAGCCGGGGCCGCGGGAAACGACGGATTCCCTGCGAAACGTCAGGGCCTCGATCCGCGGCGCCGGCGTTCGGGATGCATGGGTCCGCGTCTCGAACGAAGACGCCAGGCTCGAGCGCAAGAAGGTCGTCTATGCCGCGCGACCCGCGACCGCTCCCGCGGCAACCGCGCTCGACGTGAACGCCGACGTTCCTTTGAGGCCCGGCCTGAACGAGATCGGCGTCTGCTCAAGGGCGGGAGACGAGGAGCGCTGCGAGACCGCGTTCGTCTACCGGCTCCCGGAGGGCCCTAAACCACTCTAAGAAAGAATCTTCTCTGAACCTGCGTCGCTTTCACTCACATTGGGGGAATAGCCCCTCTGCGCCCTACGTTTGACTCACCATGACGGATACCCTGACTCTGCCTGTCCTCCCTCTCCGCAACGCCGTGCTCTTCCCCGGCGTGTCGACGCCGATCTCCGCGGGTCGCGCGGGAACGATCCGGGCGATCGAGGCCGCGCTGCGCCAGTCGGAGCCGCTCGTCTTCGCGCTGACCCAGCGTACGGACATCGAGCGCGTGACGCCCGACGGTCTCTACACGATCGGCACGATCGCGAAGGTGGGCTCGGTCCAGCGCGGCCTCGGCGGGATGCGGCTTCTCCTCGAGGGCCAGCGCCGCGGCATCGCGATGCGCGTGACGGAGAAGAAGGGCGGGATGCTGGAGGCGGTCGTCGTGAGCGCGGCCGAGATGCCGCCGGCCGACCCGAAGGACCCGGTCTTCCTCGCTCTCCACAAGGAGGCGCGCGAGCGCGCCTCCGAGCTCGGGCAGAAGCTCGGCCTGCCCGAGGAGGCCGTCGAGCAGTTCCTCGACCAGACGGAAGACCCGGGCCGCCTCGCGGACCTCGTCGCGGGCTACATCGACATCCCGGCGGCCGACCGCCAGCAGCTGCTCGAGACGCTCTCCGTCGAGGATCGCCTCCGTCGCGTTCTCGTCCACGTGCAGCGCCAGATCGGGGTCCTCTCGGCACAGGAGGACATCCAGTCCAAGGTCAAGGAGCAGATCGGCGACCGCCAGCGCGAGATGCTCCTGCGCGAGCAGCTCCGGGCGATCCAGAAGGAGCTCGGGGAGGGCGAGGGCAAGGACGCCGCCGACCTCGAGGAGCTCAAGAAGAAGCTCGCGGAGCACGCGCTCCCCGAGGAGGTCCGAAAGGAAGTCGACCGCGAGCTCTCGCGCCTCGAGCGGATCGGCCGCGAGTCGATGGAGTCGCAGGTCATCCGGACGTTCCTCGAGAACGTCTCCGAGCTCCCCTGGGGCATTCGCAGCGAGGACAAGCTCGACGTGAAGGAGGCGGCGAACATCCTCGACGAGGACCACTACGCGCTCACGGACGTGAAGGACCGGATCCTCGAGTTTCTCGCCGTGCGCGAGATGCGCGCGAAGGCGGAGAAGGCCGAGAAGGACGAGAAGGACGAGAAGACGCCGCAGGCCGAGGCTCCCGCCGGGCCGGCCGAGGGCACGCCGGCCGTGCCGAAGAAGGAGGCCTCGTCGGGCAAGGGCCGCATCCTCCTCTTCGTCGGCCCCCCGGGCGTCGGGAAGACTTCCATCGCGAAGTCCATCGCGCGGGCGATGGCGCGCAAGTACGTTCGCATCTCACTCGGCGGCGCGCGCGACGAGGCCGACATCCGCGGCCACCGGCGCACGTACGTCGGCGCGATGCCCGGCCGCATCGTCCACGGTCTCAAGCAGGCGGGCACGAAGAACCCGGTCTTCCTCCTCGACGAGATCGACAAGCTCGGGGTGTCGTTCCAGGGCGACCCGGCGAGCGCGCTCCTCGAGGTGCTCGACCCGGCGCAGAACGACTCGTTCACGGACCACTACCTCGGCGTCCCGTTCGACCTCTCCGAGGTCCTCTTCATCGCGACCGCGAACTTCATCCAGAACATCCCCGGGCCGCTCCTCGACCGCCTCGAGGTCGTGGAATTCTCGGGTTACACGGAGAGGGAGAAGCTCGCGATCGCCCGTCAGTACCTCGTCCCGCGCCAGCTCGTCGAGAACGGCCTCGCCGGGGACCAGCTGACGCTGACCGACGCGGCGATCGCCGAGGTCGTCACGAGCTACACGCGCGAGGCCGGCGTCCGCCAGCTCGAGCGCGAGATCGGGAAGCTCGCGCGCAAGGTCGCGCGGAAGATCGCGGCCGGCGAGGTCGCCGCGATGCACGTGGACGCCGCGGACGTGTTCCCGCTCCTCGGCAAGAAGCGCGTCCACCCCGAGAAGAAGATCGTCACGGACCAGGTCGGCCTCGCGACGGGCATGTACTACACGCCCGCGGGCGGCGACATCATGTTCATCGAGGCGATGCTCATGAAGGGCAAGGGGGAGGTCGTCCTCACGGGCCAGCTCGGCGACGTCATGAAGGAGTCGGCGCGCGCCGCGTGGACGTACGCCCGCTCGCACGCGGCCGAGCTCGGCATCCCGGACGAGGCCTTCGAGCGCGACCTCCACATCCACGTCCCGGCGGGGGCGATCCCGAAGGACGGGCCGTCGGCCGGCATCGCGATGGCGACGGCGATCGTGTCCGCCCTGTCGAAGGTGCCGGCCCGACACGACATCGCGATGACGGGCGAAGTCACGCTTTCGGGCCGCGTCCTGCCGATCGGCGGCCTCAAGGAGAAAGTCCTCGGGGCCGTGCGCGCGGGCATCCGGACGATCGTCCTCCCGAAGGACAACGAGCCGGACCTCGCGGATCTCCCGAAGGACGTCCGCGACGCTCTCGAGGTCCATCCCGTCGACGCCCTCGGGGAGGCGCTCGCCGTGACGCTCCGCGGCGCGAGCTTCCGCGGCGGACACTTCATCCTCCGGGACGAGGCCGGAACGCCCGTGATCGAGACGCAGGCGCACTGACGGCACGGGATTCGCTGCGGCCCGGGGCCCGGCCAGGATGGCCCCTGCGAAGGGGCCCCGCTCGGGCGTCCGCCGGACCTGACCGGGGCGCGCCCTCAGGCGTGCGCGGCGAAAAACGCGCGGTGCCGGCGGACGACCCGGCCGAGCGTCGCCGCGTCGCCGGGACCGAGCGGCAGGACGTAGAGGGCGCGGTAGAGCGCCTTCTTGGCTCCGGTCGGTAGCGGAAGCGCCGCGACGCGTCGCCATGTCCGCACCGCCGAGGAGCGGATCGGCATGAGCCGCCCGACCAGTCTGATGCCGCGGGCGAGAACGACCGGGGTGCCGAGCGGTCCGCGGAGGAACTCCTTCCAGGCGAAGCGCGAGAGTGTCGAGGCGGTCTTCATGCCCCGGAGGATACCGCGACCGGCTCCGGGAACGCCCGGCGATCCAGGAGGAGGAATGCCGGCACGGAGAAGAGTGCGAGCGCCGCGGCCGTCCCGTATGCCGTCGGGAATCCGGCGCGCCCGATGACGGCGCCGAGCGCGATCGAGCCCGTGCCGATGCCGACGTCGAACGCCGCGAGGATCGCGCCGAACGCGGCGCCGCGTCGCTCGGGAGCGACGTGCCGCGTGACGTGCGCCGCGAAGACGGGATAGACGTTCCCGAATCCGGCGCCGAAAAGAAGCGCCGAGAGCGCGACGAGCGGCCGCGTCGTCGCGGCGGCGAGGACGGCGAAGGACACGGCGGTCAGACCGAGGAGCGGCGGGAGGAAGCGGCGCGGGCCGATGCGGTCCGCCTGGCGCCCGACGAAAGGGCGCAGGACGAGAACCGTGAGCGAGAAGACGACGAAGAACAGGCCTCTCGGCGCGAGGCCGTTCTTCTCGGTCCACATCGCGACGAAGCTCGTGACGCCTCCGTACCCGAAGCTGCAGAGAAACAGCGCGAGAGAGGGCGCGAGGACACGCCACGCGACGAGGTCGCGCGTGAAGAACGGCCCGTCGGGCGCCGCGCGCGGCGGGTCGGGCTCGAGATTCCACGCGATCGCCGCCATGACGAGGTTCAGGGCCCCGACGGACGCGCAGAGCGCCTTCCAGCCCACGCCGTATACGGCGAGACCGAGCGCCGGCGCGAACGCGGTCGCGAGGACGGTCGCCATTCCCCAGTAGCCGATCCCCTCGGCGCGCCGCTCGTTCGGAATGAGACCCGTCATGTAGGCGGCCGAGGCCGAGAGGAGGCCCGACCAGAAGAGGCCGTGGAAGAACACGAGAAAGACGAGGACCTCCCAGCGCGGCGCGAAGGCGTACGCGACAGAGAAGCCCGCGATCACGAGGCTCGCGACGAGGAGCACGCGGCGGCGCCCGACGCGGTCGGCGAGAGCGCCCGTGAGCGGCGCCGAGAGCGCCGAGGCGTATGTGAGGAGGCCGAGGAAGAGGCCGGCCGCTGTCGTCGAGCCGCCGAGCTCGAGAATGCGGAACGGCGCGGTCGGGAGGAGCTGGAAGAGAGAGAGGAAAACCGTGAACGTGAACGCGCACATCACGAAGAAGCGGCGGGTGAAGAGGGGCTGCGGGAGCACGGGGGAAGTGTAGTGGGGGCCCGACAGGCCTCGCAGGACGGGTGAAGCGCCGGCCCCCGAGGGACGACGCGCGCCGGATCGGGACGACCCGCGGGCTCACGGGACGGGCCGCCCACGCAGGCGTTCTCCCTAGAATGTCGGCGTGCTGCGGGTCGAGCGGCTCCTCGAGCGTCCGTTCCGTCCGGCTTACGTCTTCGGCGTCGGCCTCCTCTTCGGCCTCGTGTCCGCCGGGTTCTTCTGGTGGCATCGCGGGATCTTCGGCGGCCACCCCGTGAGCATCGCCGACGCCCTGTACGAGCGCACCTTTCCGTTCCTCGTGGCGGCCGCCTTCGCACTGCCCATTGCTTCCCTCGCGATGCGGCTGCCTCTGCGCGGCGGCAGGCTCCGTGACGTGCTCGCGCCGCTCGCCGTTCACGTGCCGGGCGCCGCCCTCTACTGCTTCGTCTTCGCGACGGTCCTGAACGTGATCGGGCGGGCGCTCGGGCGCATGCCCTTGCCGCTCTGGAAGGGCGTCCTCTTTTCGGTCACGGCCTGGGGACAGGGTCAGGTCACGTTCTACTTCTCCGTCCTGGGGCTGACGCTCGCGGTGCGCTATCACCGGGAGGCGAAGGCCCGGGCCGCGGAAAAGGCGCTTCTCGAGGCGAGCCTCTCCGAGGCGCGTGTCGAGGCGCTTCGGGCGCAGCTGAACCCGCACTTCCTCTTCAACACACTCAACGCGATCTCGGTGCTCGCCCTGCGCGGCGAAGGCGCGGCGGTCGCGCAGGCGATCGGGAAGCTCTCCGAGATCCTTCGCGCCTCGCTCGACACGCGGCGCGGCGCGCTCGTACCGCTGGGAGAGGAGATGGGTCTCGTTCGCGCCTACGTCGACATCCAGTCCCTGCGGTATGGCGACCGGCTCCGCGTCGCGCTTTCCCTTGCGCCCGGGGCCGGGGAGGCGCTCGTCCCGGCTCTCGTGACGCAGCCGCTCGTCGAGAACGCCGTGCGCCACGGCGTCGCCGCGCGCCCGGGGCCGGGGCGCGTCGAGGTCTCGGCGCGTCGCGAAGGCGAGGCGCTCGTCATCCGCGTCGCGGACAGCGGACCCGGGTTCGAGACCGTCCCGGCCGCCGAGGGCATCGGCCTCTCGAACACGCGCGAGCGGCTCGAGCGCCACTTCGGTGCCACGGCGATGCTCCTGATCTCGAACGCTCCCGAGGGAGGCGCCGTCGTGACGCTGCGCCTCCCGTTCCGGGCGGCGGCGCTCGAGGACGCGTCGTGAAGGAGGAGGCGAGGATCCGCGCCCTGATCGCCGACGACGAGCCGCTCGCGCGCGAGGGAATCCGCCTGAGGCTCGCCTCCGAGCCCGACGTCCGCGTCGTCGGCGAGGCGGCGGACGGAGACGAGACCGTGGGGGCGGTCTTGCGGCTCAGGCCGGATCTCCTTTTCCTAGACGTCCAGATGCCCGGCCTCGACGGGTTCGAGGTGCTCGACCGGGTCGCCTCCGCTCACCTGCCGGTCGTCGTTTTCGTGACGGCTTTCGACCGCTACGCTCTTCGGGCCTTCGACGCGCACGCGGTGGACTACCTGCTCAAGCCGCCGACGGAAGAGCGCTTCCGCCGCGCGATGGAGAGGGCCCGCGGCGAGCTTGCGGCCGGCGGCCCGACCGCTGCGCGCGTCGCCGAGCTCCTGGACGGCCTGCGCGCGCGGGGGAGGCCGTACCCGGCGCGCTTCACCGCTCGGGACGGCGAGCGCTTCGTCCTCGTGCGCGCCGCCGAAATCGTGTTCGTCGAGTCCGAGGGAAACTACGTGCGCCTGAACACGAAGGACGGACGCTTCCGCATGCGCGCGACGCTCCTCGACCTGATGACGCGTCTCGACCCGAAGCAGTTCGCGCGAATCCACCGTGGGACGGTCGTGAACTTCGACGCGGTACGCGAGATCCGCCCGGGGCTCCACGGCGACTTCGAGGTCCTCCTGCGCGGCGGCCGGACGCTCCGCATGAGCCGCTCGTACCGCGAGACGATTCTCCTCTAGGAGGACGCCCCCGCGGCGCACGTCACCGCGGCGCGCGGCTCGTCCCCGGGGGCTGCGAGTCGTCACATCTTCCTCCCACGGCCGCACGCACGGGTTCAGGATCGGGCATGCGCCGAACGACCGTTGCCTCCCTCGCCGGCATCCTCCTCGTCCTGTCCGTGGTGGCCGCGTCCCGTCCCGCCTCCGCCGAGTGTGTCGCGACCTGGTCCTCGCCGCCGGTCGCGGGCCCGTCTCCGCGCTGGATTCCGGCGATGACGTTCGACGCGCCGCGGCAGCGCGTCCTTCTCTTCGGAGGGGCGTTCCAGACGCCCGGCGGAGCGAGCGTGGAGTTCTATTCCGACACGTGGACCTGGGACGGCACGCAGTGGACGCGGCTCTCGCCCCCTGCCTCTCCGGAAGGGCGCGAGGGCGCGGCGATCGCGTTCGACGAGGCACGGGGCCGCGCCGTTCTCTTCGGCGGCAAGGACACGGAGCTCGTCGTGGGGAACCACTACTTTCCGGACACGTGGGAATGGGACGGGTCGACGTGGATCCGGAGAGCGGTTTCCGGCCCGTCGCTTCGTTCGGGACACGTGATGGCGTACGACGCGCGGCGCGGTCGTGTCGTCCTCTTCGGCGGCTCCCGCGATCACGTGTTCCTGACCGACACCTGGGAGTGGGACGGCAACTCCTGGACGCTCGTCTCGTCCTCCGGCACGCCCCCCGGCGGAGGGGGCGCCCTCGCGTATGACCGCGTTCGCGGGCGCGTCGTGCTCTTTGGCGGTCTCTCGGAGACGGGCTTTCGGAACGACACCTGGGAGTGGGACGGCGTGGCGTGGAGCCCGCGCACCGCCGCGGGCGCCCTCCCGCCGCCGCGCTCCGGAGCGACGCTCGCCTGGGACGACCGGCGGAGAGTCCTCGTCCTCGCGGGAGGAAACGGGGACGCCGGCGTGGAGGTCGACGCCGGAGTCTGGGAGCTCGCCGCGAGCGGCTGGCAGCTCCGCGAGAGCGCGGGAGCGGGCAAGAGGACGGGAGCCGGGGCGGCCTGGGACGCGGAGCGAGGACGTCTCGTCGTCTTCGGGGGCGTGCGGTCCCAGACGTTTCTCTCGGACACATGGGAGCGTCGCGCGCCCGTCGCGGGCGACCTGCTCGCCCCGATCGTCCTCGAGGCGTTCGGCGTCGGCGGCGCGCACTTCGTGACGGAGATGTCGCTCACGAACACGGGCACGGCCGCCGCGGACGTCACGCTCACCTACACGGCGTCGCTCGGGTCCGGTTCGGGCACCGTGAGCGCGCGGGTCGAGGCCGGGGAGCAGCGCATGGTTCCGGACGTGCTGGAACGCCTGAGGCAGGGGGGGCTCCCGATTCCGCCCGGCTCCGCGGGCGCGCAGGCCGGAACGCTGCGGGCCGGGTTCGGATGCGTCGACGCTGCCGAGAGCGTCGCCGTCACCGTGCGAGTGACGTCGCCGACCGCCGCGCCGCTCCCGGTCGGCCGCGCGGGCCTCGCGTTCTCAGGGGAGAGGCCGCCGGCGGAAGCGGCGGACGCCCTGATCGTCTACGGCCTCCGCGCGAACGCCGCCGACCGCTCGAACGTCGCCGTGTACAACACCTCGGCGAGCGGCGTGACGCTGCGGGTGACGGCCCTCTCGGGAGCCGGGGACGGCGCGCGCGTCGTCCTCGACCCGGCCCGGGTCCTGCCGCCCTGGGGCTGGTTCCAGTGGTCGTTCGACGCCACGGGACTTTCGAACGGGATCGTCCTCGTCGAGAGGACGGCCGGCGCCGGGACGTTCGGGGCCTACGGCGTCGTGGACGACAACGTCACGAACGACGGCTCGATCCTCGGCGCCGTCCCCGCCGGCGCGCCCGCGGCAGGAGCTCTCCAGCTCCCGGTCCTCGTCGAAACGTCGCGCTTCACGAGCGAGCTCCTCCTCGCGAACGGCGGTTCCGCCCCCGCGCGGCTGGATCTCACGTACACGGAGAGTCTCGCGGACGCGGCGTCGGGCTCGGTGAGCGTGGCGCTCGCGCCCGGCGAGCAGCGGATTCTCCCGGGAGCGATCGACTTCCTGAGGCGGGCGGGAGTCCCGCTCGGCGCCGCGGGTGCCGCGAGCCGGGCCGGCTCCGTGCGCGTCGCCGTCGACCCTCCCGACGCGTCCGTCTACGTCGGGGCGCGCACGGCGGCGCCCTCTCCGGCCGGCGGCCAGTTCGGCCTCTTCACGCCGGCCGTGTCGGCCGGGACGCGCGCGCGCGGCGAGGCGTTCCTGTACGGGCTCAGGGCGGACTCCGAAAACCGCACGAACGTCGCCGCCGTGAATGCCGGCGCGGCCGGCGACGGCCCCGTTACGCTCGCGTTCGAGGTCCACGACGGGAGTGACGGGGGTCGCCTGAAGGGGACGGTCACGCGCATGCTGGATCCCGGACAGTGGTCCCAGGTGGACGGAATCCTCGCCGGGGCGGGCGTCACGAACGGCTGGGTTCGCGTCGCCCTCGTGTCGGGAACGGCCCCTTGGCTCGCCTACGGCGTCGTGAACGACGGGGGACAGCCCGGTGAGCGCACGGGAGACGGCGCCTACGTCCCGATGGTGGCGCGCGCGGAGTGACGGCGAAAAAAAAGGCCGCCCATCGGGGCGGCCGGCAGGAGGTTGGAAGTGCGCCACCCGGCTTTCGCACGCTCCGTGCCAGCCGCCTCGCGCCGAATCGGCGCGGGGAAGCCTCCGGGGAGGCCTCAGGCCTCGAGAACGATGTCGAAACGCTCGTGGTGGAGGTGCTCGTCGCTTTGGACGTGGATCGGCATGCCGATCCTCTCCTCGAGCTCCTCGACGAGCCGGCGCTCGTCGCCGACGAGCGACCGATAGACCTCCGGGTGGACCCGGAGCATGAGCGAGTGCGCCTCGCCCTCCTCGATCCGCTTGGCGATCTCGCGCCGGATCTCGAGGACGATCGTGGGCACGCTCTTCGTGCGGCCCGAGCCGGCGCAGTAGGGGCAGGGCATCGTGAGCGCCCGCTCGAGGCTCTGCCGCTGGCGCTTTCGCGTGATCTCGACGAGGCCGAACTCGGAGACGGGGAGCATGCGGTTCTTCGAGCGGTCCTTCCTGAGCTCGGTCTCGAGCGTCTGGACGAGCTCCTGCCGGTGCCCCTCCTCCTCCATGTCGATGAAGTCCACGACGAGGAGCCCGCCGAGGTCGCGGAGGCGGATCTGCCGGACGATCTCCTGGACGGCCTCGAGGTTCGTCTTCACGACGGTTTCCTCGAGACGCCTCTTGCCGACGAACTTGCCCGTGTTGACGTCGATCGCGACGAGCGCCTCGGTCTGGTTGATCACGATGTAGCCGCCGGACTTCAGCCAGACTTTCGACTTGAGGGCGTTCTCGATCTCGGTCTCGACGCCGTACTCCTCGAAGAGCGGCGTCGACTTGCGGTAGAGCTTCACCTTCGAAACGAGGGACGGCTGCACCTGGTCGAGGAACTCGACGATGCGCTGGTACTCCTCGTCGTCGTCCACGAAGAGCGTCGTGAAGTCCGAGCCGAAGACGTCCCGCGCGGCGCGCAGCGTGAGGTCGAGATCGCGGTGGAGGAGGGACGGCGCGCCGGAGCGCTCGCCCTTCTTGCGGATCTGCTCCCAGAGCTTCGTGAGATACCGCCGGTCGGCGGCGAACTCCTCGGGTGCGCGGCCCTCGCCGGCGGTCCGCACGATGTAGCCGCCGGGTCCCTTCTTGAGCCCCGTGAGGATGTCCTTGAGGCGGCTCCGCTCCTCCTCGTTCTCGATCCGCCGCGAGACGCCGATATGGTCGATCGTCGGCATGTAGACGAGGGTGCGGCCGGGCAGCGTCACGTGCGTCGTGACGCGGACGCCCTTGTGGGCGATCTGGTCCTTCGTCACCTGGACGACGAGCTCCTGACCCTCGCGGAGGAGCTCGTCGATCGAGGGGAGGACGGGCCGCGGGAGACTCTCGTCCGGGACCGCGGACACGCCTTCGAGAAGGACCGCCCCCGCCGCGGGCTCCGGGCCGTTCGAGGCGGCGACGGCGGAGATCGCCTCGGCGGCGCCGCCCGAGCCGAACGCGTCGAAGTCGTCAACCTCCTCGCCGACGTCCGCGACGTACAGGAACGCGTCCTTCTCGAGGCCGACGTCCACGAACGCGGACTGCATGCCGGGCAGGACGCGCGTCACGCGGCCCTTGTAGATGTTCCCGACAGTCCCGCGCTGCTTGCGGCGCTCGATCTGCACCTCGGCGACGCTCCCCTCCTCGAGGACCGCGATGCGCGTCTCCCGGTCGGACGCCGAGACGAGAAGCTCCTTCAGCACGCCGGGGAGTGTACTTGGGAGGCCGATCAGACGTTCACGTAGCGCCGGTACGCGACGGAGAGGATGAGCCCAACCATGCACCACGTCGCGACGAGAGAAGAGCCGCCGTACGAGAGGAACGGGAGCGTGATGCCCGTCGTCGGGAGCACGCCGACGTTCATCGCGACGTTCACGAGGAACTGCGCCCCGATGTTCACGACGAGCAGGAGGACGAGCATCGATCCGCCGCGGTCGCGGGCGTCCCGTGCGATCGCGAGCGCCCGCGCGATGAGGAAGCCGTAGAGGCCGAGGAGGACGGCGACGCCGACGAAGCCCCATTCCTCGGCGAGCGCCGCGAAGATGAAGTCCGTGTGGCGCACGGGGAGGAAGCCGAGACGGCTCTGCGTCCCCTGCTTCCAGCCCTTCCCGAGGATGCCGCCCGAGCCGATCGCGATCCGCGCCTGCCGGACCTGGTAGCCCGCGCCGCGCGCCGCGAGACCGGGATCGAGGAAGGTCCGGATGCGGTCCTTCTGGTAGTCCTTCAAGAGGAACCACGAGCCGCCGATCGCGAGCGTGCCGGCGACGAGGAGCGTCGCCCACCAGCGCGCCCTCATGCCGCCGAAGAACAGGGCGGCGGCGAGGAACGGCAGGTACGTGAGGGCGACTCCGAGATCCGGCTGCGCGAGGACGAAGAGGACGGGGACGCCGACGGCGGCCGCGAGGGCGAGGAGCGTGCGGGTCCTCAGGATCGGCCGGTCGTCGTTCTCGAGGATCCACGCGAGGAGAAGCGCGATCGAGATCCGCGCGAACTCCGACGGCTGGATCTGGAACCCGCCTCCGATCCTGATCCACGACCGCGCGCCCGCGATCCTCTTCCCGAAGATCGGGAGATAGAGGAGGACGAGGAGGGTGAGGCCGTACAGGCCGGGCGAGTACTGCAGGAGGATCCGGTAGTCGACGGCGAGGAAGACCCCGGCGGCGACGAGGCCGAGGACGGCGAAGAGAGCCTGCTTCCCCGCGAGATCGGAGCGCGGCGAATCCGCGGTCGTCGAGACGACCATCACGATGCCGATCAGCGTGAGAAGGGCGGCGAGAAGCAGAAGCCGCAGGTCGATCCGGCGGGGGAGGACCTCGGCGAGCCGCGACACTCAGTCCGCCGCGCGTTCGCGGGGCGTCCCCGCCTGCGCGACGACGGGCGGCGGGCCCGCGCGCATCTTCGTGACCCAGTACTGGGCCATTTTCGCCGCAAGAGGCGCGGCCGCGCTCGCTCCGTGCTCTCCGTGCTCCGCGAAAACGGCGACGACGATCAGCGGGTCGTCCTTTGGCGCGAAGCCGATGAACCAGCCGTGGTCGCGCAGCTGCTCCGGGAGAAGGTGACCCTTCCTCGCCTCCTTCTGCGCGACGACCTGGACGGAGCCCGTCTTCCCGCACAGGTCCAGGCCGGGGACGTGCACGCCGTAGGCGGTGCCCCCGGGCTGGTTCACGACGCGCCAGAGCCCGTCGAGGATGACGTCGCGCCCAAGCCCGGCCCACGGCACGGACTCCGTGACGGCCGGGCGGTAGACGAAGCGCTCGCTCGTCTGGACGTTCTCGGCGATGTGAAACAGATGCGGCGTCGGGAGCGCGCCGTCCGCGTTCGCGATCCCGCACATCGCGCGCGCGAGCTGGAGGGCGGAGACGAGGACGGGCCCCTGGCCGATCGCGACGGAGATCGTCTCGCCCGCGTACCACGGGTGCTTGCGCACGGTGAGGCTCCACTCCGTGGACGGGACGATCCCCGGCTTCTCGTGCGCGAGGTCGATCCCGCTCGTGCGCCCGAACCCGAAGAGCCGCGCGGCCTCGGCGATCGCGTCGATGCCGAGGCGCTTGCCCATCGTGTAGAAGTACGAGTCGCACGAGACCTGGAGCGCCGTGGCGAGATCGACGCTCCCGTGCTTGCCGTGGCAGCGGAACCGGCGGCCGTAGAACGTGAGCCCGCCCGGGCAGAAGACGCGCTCGTTCGGGTCGATCCCGTGTTTGAGGATCGCGTAGGCCATGAACGGCTTCCACGTCGAGCCGGGCGAGTAGACGTTCTGGAGGACGCGGTTGTTGAGCGGGTGATTCGGGTCGGTGACGATTTCCTCCCACTCGGCGCGCGTGACGCGCCGCGTGAAGAGATTCGGGTCGTAGGCGGGCGCCGAGACGAGTGCGAGGACCTCGCCGGTCTTCGGGTCGAGCGCGACGGCCGAGCCGACCTTGCCGGCGAAGTAATCCTCCGCGATGCGCTGGAGCCCGGCGTCGATCGTGAGCTGGAGCGTGTTGCCGGGCAGCGGGTCCTGGTGGCCGGACTCGCCGACCTCACGGCCGAACGAGTCGATGACGTACGACCGCGAGCCGGAGACGCCCGCGAGGAGATCCTGGTACGACGCCTCGACGCCCTGCTGGCCGATCGCCTCGCCCGGACGCGGAACGGACGCGTCGCCCGGGTGGCCTTTCGCGCGCGCGGCGACCTGCTCGGCCGTCGCCTCGCCGAGCTGCCCGAGGAGGTGCGCGGCGACCGTCCCCTGCGTGTAGACGCGACGCTCCGTCTTCTGGACGACGAGCTCGGGGTGCTCGAGGGCGCGCGCCTGCATCGCGCCGACCTCCGCGACGGTCAGGTTCTCCTGGAGGACGACCGGGACGAAGTCGTAATACGAGCGGTCCCTCTCGACGCGCCGCTTGAGCTCGTCGAACGGCCGGTTGAAGAGCTCGGCGACGAAGCGGAGCGAGGCGTCGAGGTCCTTCGTCTCCCGGCGGTAGAGCAGCAGCGTGAACGACGGCTCGTTCTCGGCGAGGACGACGCCGTTGCGGTCGAGGATGAACCCGCGCGGGGCCGTCACGGGGACCTTGCGGAGCCGGTTGTTCTCGGCCTGTCGCTCGTAGTCCTCGCCGCGCAGCACCTGGTGGACCCAGTAGACGCCCGCGAGAACGCCGAGGGTGCCCCAGAGGATCCGCATCGCGACGTCGATGCGCGAGAGGACGGGCCGCCGGTCCTCGTGGGCGCTCGCGGGCACCTACGTGAGCCTCATCCGGCGCCGCGTTTCGCGGCGCTGGCGCCACGGGACGCGCGAGGCGGCGTGGAGGGCGCCGCCGACGAGCCCCGTCGAGAGCGCGCGGGCGAGGAGCGCCCAGGGCGCGGGCCCGAGAAGCTGGCCGCGCAGGACCCAGAGGAGGAACGTGAGGACTCCGGCCTCGACGAGGACGGCCCCCGCGAGGAGCCCGCCGACCGCGAGCGGCTTCTCGACGATCGTGCGCGAGCCGATCGTCGCGAGGAGGTAGCCGGTGAGGATCTTCGTGAAAGCGTGCAGCCCGAGAAGGTGGGCGGGCCCCGTCAGGGTGTCCTCGAGGAGCCCCGCGGGAAGGCCGACGAGCAGCGCGGGGACGGCCGCGCCGCCGCGGGCCATGTCCGCGACGACGAGAAGGAAAAAGTCGGGCGGCGCGGGAACGTGGAGTGCCCCGAGCGCGAGCGTCGCGAGGACCGCGAGCGCGAGGCCGATGGCAATTCTCAGGGTCCTCACGGGCGCTCTCCGACCGCGGGCCCGCCCTTCACGTCCGAGCGGCGGACGGGCGGGAGGACGAAGACCATCGTCTGGCGGCGTGGGTCGGCCGCTGGCTCGAGCTGGATGTCCCAGAACAGGGTGCTCTTGCGCGTGAGGGAAGAAACGCGCCCGACCGGGAGCCCGTTCGGGTAGACGCCGTCCGTTCCCGAGGAGACGACGAGGTCGTTCTTTTCGACTGGCTCGATCGTCGGGACGTATTCGACCGTGATGCCGCCCTTGCCGTCGCCCTTGGCGACGCCGGCACGCGCCCCGCGCGGCAGCAGGACGCCCGCGGCGGCGGTCTTGTCTGACAGGAGCTGGAGGCGCGCGGTCGTCGGGCCGATCGCGATGATCCTTCCGATGAGGCCGGTGGGCGCGACGACGACCCCGTCGACGCGGACGCCGTCCGAGGAGCCGCGGTCGAGGAGTCCCGTCCGGAAGGGCCCGGAGGACTCGATCGCGACGAGTCGCGCGGGCACCGTACCGGCGGGAGGCGCGGGCTGCGTGCCGAAGAGCTCGAGGAGACGGTTCTTGTCGCGCTCGGCGTCGCGGAGCCGCAGGAGTTCCCCTTCGAGCCGCTCGACCTCCCCGGACAGCGCGCGGTTCGCGGCGAGGAGCGTCCGCCTCGAGGACGCCCACGTGCCGGCGTCGGCCGCCCCGCTGCGCAGCGACGTGACGGCGTCGACGAACGGCGAGGCCGCCGCGAGGAGCCAGGTCTCGCCCGCCGTCCGTCCGCCGGGCCGCCGTACCTGGAGCGAAAGGGCGACGATGCAGAGCGAAAGGAGCACCGCGAGGAGGATCTCGGGTCGGCGGGCGGCAAGGGTCGGGGACGCCACGTGCGTCCTAGTCGAGGCTGATTTTCCGGAGGAGGTCCACGTCGGCGAGCATCGCGCCCGTCCCGAGGGCGACCGACGAGAGCGGCTCTTCGGCCGTCGCGATCGGCAGTCCGGTCTCCTCGCGCAGCCTGCGGTCGAGGTTCTTGAGCATCGATCCGCCGCCCGTGAGGACGATGCCCTTGTCCATGATGTCGGCCGAGAGCTCGGGCGGCGTCTTCTCGAGAGCGACGCGAACGGCGTCGAGGATGATGCCGACCGTCTCGGCGAGCGCCTCGCGCACCTCGGCGTCCGTGAGCGTGAGCGTCTTCGGGACGCCCTCGACGAGGTCGCGGCCCTTGATCTCCATCGAGATCGGCTCGTCGAGCGGGTATGCGGAGCCGATCTCGATCTTGATGGCCTCGGCTGTTCGCTCGCCGATCAGGAGGTTGTACTTCCGTTTGATGTACTGGATAATCGCCTCGTCCATCTCGTTCGACGCGACGCGCACGGATTTCGAGTAGACGATCCCCGCGAGCGAGATGACGGCGACGTCCGTCGTGCCGCCCCCGATGTCGACGATCATGTTGCCGGTCGGTTCCGTGATCGGGAGCCCCGCGCCGATCGCGGCGGCCATCGCCTGCTCGACGATGAAGACCTCGCTCGCGCCAGCCTGGAGAGCCGAGTCCTTCACGGCGCGCTTCTCGACCTGCGTGATGTCCGACGGGACGGAAATGACGATCTTCGGGCGCACGAAGAGTGAGCGGCCGTGCGCCTTCTTGATGAAGTAGTCGAGCATCCTCTCCGTGACCTCGAAGTCGGCGATGACGCCGTCCTTCATGGGCCGGATCGCGACGATGTTTCCGGGCGTGCGTCCGAGCATGTCCTTCGCCGCGCTTCCGACGGCCTCGACCTTGTTGGAGATCTTGTTGACGGCGACGATCGAGGGCTCGCGGACGACGATGCCGCGGCCCTCCGCGAACACGAGGGTGTTCGCGGTACCGAGGTCGATCGCGAGATCTGACGAGAAGATCGAGAAGAAGGAGCGCAGGGCCAAGAGACGATTCCTTTCGGGTGCCGGCGGGGGCCGCCGGGGTCAGTTGCTGATGAGCACCGTTTCTCGCTTGACCGTTTCGCCGCCCGCGGTCCGGGCCTTGATCACGATCGTCTGGAGGCCTTCACCGCCCATCGTGATGATCTTGCGGAAGCTGCCGTCCGCGTTCACGTCCGCGGTCTCGCCGTTCACGGTCACAAGTGCTCCGGGAGCCGTCCGTCCCACGAGGACGACGGATGAACCGACGACGTTCGGCCGCTGCGTGATGACGAGATCGGGCGGGAGCGCGTCGCCCTGGACGGCGACGAGGTCGCTTCCGACCGCCTTGAACCGGCGCTCGGCCGTCCACTCGGAGTAAAGGGTCGGAGAGCCCTTCTTCACGGTGCGCACGTGCCAGAAATAGAGGCCGGGATCGTGGACCTGGATGAGCGTCTCGGGCTGGGCGCGCTCGGACGGGAAGCCGGGAAGGACGGAGTCCTTCACGAAGAGCCGGCTCGCCGCGATCTCGATCTGGTACGCGCTCGCGTCCTTGATCGTCGACCAGCGGAGCCTGAGGGGCTCGGTCTTGCGCACATCGAGGAGCGTGTTGTCGTCCGGCGCGAGGAGGTTCGGCACGTCCGGGAGCGCCGTCTTCGGGCCGATCGAGCCGCCGCGCTGTGCGACGGCGCGCTCGCGCGCCCCGAGGGTGACGCTCTGGCCGGCGGCGTTCGACAGGATGGTGTGGCCCCGGTAGGACGACACGGATGTCGCGCCCGCGTCCTGCTCCATCCCGACCGAGGAGTTCGTGTCGATGTTAGCCGTCGCGACGTCCGTGGACACGCGCGAGCGGCTCTTCTCGCCCGTCGAGACGTCCGTGGTGCCGACGACGAGCTTCGGATTCGAGCCGCCCGCGGCGGCGGCGTGGACCTCGAAGAGGGTCTCGGGACGGATGCGGTACATCGTTCCGTCGTTCCAGAGGACCTCGGCCGTCCCGTTCGGGCCGGTCTTGACGAAGTCGCCCTCGTGGAGCGGCATGCTCTGCCGGAGCGTCTCCCACGTCGTGCGGTTCGCGCGCTGGATCTGGACGGTGCCTGCGACGTCCGCGACGTGCGCCTCGCTCTTGATGACCGCGCCGGCCATGATCTTCAGCGCGGTCGACTTCACCTCGAGCGCCGTCCTCGTCGCGCGCTCGTTCTGGCCGGCCGCGAGGTCCTTGTGCGCGTCCACGAGCTTCTCGTCCGCGGCGGCGATCTCGCGCTGCAGAAGCGGCGCGTCCTGCTGCTTCTTCGCCCGGGAGAGCGCGTCCTCGGCGTCGGCGACCTCATGGCGGGCGCGGCGCGCGGAGTCGTCGCGTTTCACGAACAGGAACACGCCGCCCGCGACGAGGCCCGCGATGACGAGGAACCCCACGACGATCCGCACGAGCGTCTGCGTCGAAACGTAGTACCACTCGAGCTGCGACTCGAGATCCCGGCCCGTCTTCTTGTCCGTCATGGTGTCGTGGTGATCCGGAAACCCTTCTAGAAACGAATGTTATAGCACGCGGATCGCCTTGCAAAACCCCGTCGCGACGGAGGAGGTCAACTTTACCGCGGTCGAGCGGTGAGGTATCGTCGCCCGTTCTTTCGGGTGGCGGCACCCGCACCGCGGGCCGCACCCGGTTCCGGAGAAGAAATGCTCAAAGAGCTGCGCGAGAACTTCAAGCACCTCAAGTGGATCCTGTGGGCCGTCATCGCGATCTTCGTGCTTTTCGTCTTCGTCGACTGGGGCATGGGCTCCTCGCGCGGCGGAAGCGATGCAACGCTCGCGGCCTCGGCGGGCGGAATCCGCATCACGACGGCCGAGTTCCAGAAGGAATACGCCTTCGCCGAGGACCGCTACCGGCAGGCCTACGGCAAGAATTTCAGCCCCGAGCTCGCCCGGGCGATGAACCTGCCGGAGCAGGTCCTGAACGGCATGATCGACCGGCGCCTCCTGAGGCAGGAAGCCGACGCGCTCGGCATCCGCGTGACTGACGAGGAGCTCACGCAGCACCTCCTCGGCATCAAGGACCCGCAGTCGGGCCGGCCGCTCTTCGTGAAGGACGGCGTGTTCGTCGGAGACGCGACGTACAAGCGCATCCTCGCGGCGAACCGCCTCTCGCCGGAGACGTTCGAGGCCGACACGCGCGACTCGCTCGTGCTCGAGAAGCTGAACCGCTTCTACACGCAGTCCATGGTCGTCGGCGACGACGAGGTGAAGTCCGACTACGAGAACCGCAACGTGAAGGCGAAGATCGCCTGGGTTCTCGCGCCCCCGTCCGTCGCCGCGACTCCGGTCCCCGTCACGGACACCGAAGCCGAGGCGTGGTTCAAGACGAACCCGACCCCGTACATGCAGCCCGAGAAGCGCAAGGCGAAGTACCTCCTCGTCGAGACGTCGAAGATCCGCCCGACGATCCAGGTCTCGGACGCGGACGTCCAGGCGGACTACGCCGCGAACACCCAGTCCTACCGCAAGGGCGAGGAAGTCCACGTGCGCCACATCCTCTACAAGGTGGAGGGCGGGAACGAGGCCGCGCAGAAGGCGAAAGCCGAGGCCGCCGTGCGCAAGCTGAAGGCCGGCGCGGACTTCGCTTCCCTCGCGAAGGCCGAGTCCGACGATGCCGGATCGAAGGCGAACGGAGGCGACCTCGGCTCCTTCCCGAGGGGTCGCATGGTCAAGGAATTCGAGCAGGCCGCGTTCGGCGCGAAGGAGAAGGAGATCGTCGGTCCGATCCGCACGAGCTTCGGATGGCACGTGATCCAGGTTCTCGAGAAGACGGGCGAGCGCGTGCAGCCGTTCTTCGAGGTCGCGCCGGGCATCCGCCAGCGGCTCCAGGAGGATCGCGCGCGCGAGGAAGCCAAGCGGCTCGCCGTCGCCCTCTCCGAGAAGGTCGCGAAGCTCGGGAACCCCACGGACGACGACCTGCGCAAGCTCGCGTCCGCCGGCGTCACGTTCAACGAGACGGACTTCCTCGCGCGGACCGACGCCCCCGCCGGCATCGGCTTCAACCCGCAGTTCACGGAGAAGCTCTTCTCGCTCAAGGAAGGCGAGACCTCGCCCGCGCCCGTCACGACGGCGCGCGGCGAGGCGATCGTGAAGTGCGTCGAGATCCGGAAGCCCGGCCTGCCGGCGTTCGCGGAGGTCAAGGCGCGGGTCGTCCAGGACATCCAGAAGAAAAAGCAGGACGAGGCGACGCTCGCGAGCGTCAAGCAGGCCCTCGAGGGCGCCGGCTCTCTCGAGGCGCTCGCAAAGAAGCTGAACCTCAAGGTCGAGACGCCCGACGCGTTCCCGAAGGCCGGACCGATCCCGGGGCTCGGGGCGCCGCAGGCCGTCCTCGACGCGGTCTTCACCGCGAAGCCCGGCGAGACGAAGGGCCCCGTGCCGGTCGAGGGGCGCGGCGTCGTCGTCTTCCGCGTCGAGAGCGTCACGCCGTTCGACGCGGCGGCGTTCGAGAAGGCGAAGGACGCGATCCGGGAGCAGCTGCGCGGCCAGAAGGCCTCGCGGGTCCTCCAGGCGCTCATCCAGAGGAAGAGGTCCGACCTCAAGGTCGAGTTCAACAAGGACCTTCTCTCGCGGATGGGCGGAGCGCAGACGTAGCGCCCGGGCACGTAACATAGCCGGGTGATCGCGCGCCTGTCCGGGACGCTCCTCGAGGTGAGGACGAACGGCGTCGTCCTGGACGTCGCGGGCGTCGGGTACGAGCTCGCGATCCCGCTCGGGACGTTCGCGGCGCTGCCCCCGGCGGGCGAGAAGGCCGTCCTTCACGTCCACACGCACGTCCGCGAGGACGCGCTTCAGCTCTTCGGCTTCGCGACGCGGGAGGAGAAGCTCGTGTTCGAGAGGCTCCTCTCCGTCTCGGGGATCGGGCCGAAGGTCGCGCTCACGGTCCTTTCCGGGCTTCCGCTGCCGGAGCTCGTCGGCGCGATCGTCTCGCAGAACGCGCGGCTGCTCTCGACGATCCCGGGAGTCGGGAGGAAGCTCGCCGAGCGCCTCGGCCTCGAGCTCAAGGAGAAGCTCGCGGGCACCGGCCTCGGGCCGGGGGCGGGGACGGCCGCGAAGACCTCCGTCGTGGACGACGCGGTCGGCGCGCTCGAGAACCTCGGCTACAAGGCCCTTCAGGCCGAGGACGCCGTCGAGAAAGCCGTCCGGGCCGTCGGTGCCTCGGACCTCAACAAGATCCTCGCGGCCGCGCTGAAGTCTTTGGCCCGATAGCGAGCTCCTCGGCCCGGCGCCTCGTCGCGCCATAATCCCGCCCGATGGACGAGCGGATCCTTTCCGGCGTGCTCCAGACGGAGGAGGCCGATCCCGAGATCACCCTCCGGCCGCGCGCGCTCCCGGAGTTCATCGGGCAGCCGAAGCTCAAGGAGATGCTCGGCGTCTTCCTGCAGGCGGCGCGGCAGAGGAAGGAGCCGCTCGACCACGTCCTCCTCTCGGGCCCGCCCGGCCTCGGGAAGACGACGCTCGCGCACATCATCGCGCGCGAGATGCAGGCCCAGATCCGCGTCACGTCGGGCCCCGTCCTGGAGAAGGCGGGCGACCTCGCGGCGCTTCTCACGAACCTCGCGCCGGGCGACGTCCTCTTCATCGACGAGATCCACCGGATGCCGCCCGCGGTGGAGGAAATTCTCTACCCGGCGATGGAGGACGGAAAGCTCGACCTCGTGATCGGGACCGGGCCCGGGGCGCGGACCGTGGAGCTGAGGCTCCCGCCGTTCACGCTCGTCGGCGCGACGACGCGAGCCGGCCTCCTGTCGCAGCCGTTCACGGCACGCTTCGGGATCACGCACCGTCTCGACTACTACGACGCCGATGCACTCGGCACCATCGTCACGCGTTCGTCCGAGATCCTCGGCTGCCCGGTCGATGCCGAGGCCGCCCGGGAGATCGCGAAGCGGAGCCGCGGGACGCCGCGCATCGCAAACCGCCTCCTCCGCCGCGTGCGCGACTACGCCGAGGTCGCGGGCGAGACGCGGATCTCCGCGCGCTCGGCCGAGACGGCTCTCGACAAGCTCGAGGTCGACCACCACGGGCTGGACGAGGTCGACCGGCGCATTCTCTCGACGATGATCGAGCGCTTCGGCGGCGGACCCGTCGGCCTCTCGGCGCTCGCGCACTCCCTCGGCGAGGACAAGGGCACGCTCGAGGACCTCTACGAGCCCTTCCTGCTGCAGTCGGGGTTCCTGCAACGCACCCCGAAGGGACGCGTCGCCTCCGCGCTCGCCTACCGGCACCTCGGCCTCAAGCCGGCCTCGGGTCCGGGATCGCTGTTTGGCTGACGCGCGCCCGCGCCGCGGCCTTCTCGTCTACAACCCGAAGGCGGGCGGCGCCGCGCGGCGGATCGACGTGCCCGGTGTCGTGGCGCGCGCCGCGGCGCGCGGCCTCGTCCTCGAGCCGATCCCCACGGAGCGGCCGCGGCACGCGACGGAGCTCGTCGCCGCGCGCCTCGGGAGCGCGCTCGATCTCGTCGCCGTCGCCGGCGGCGACGGGACCGTCGGCGAGGCGGCCGAGGCGCTTGTCGGAAGGACGGTTCCGATCGCGATCCTCCCGGCCGGCACGACGAACGTCGTCGCGCGCGAGTACGGCGTCGCGGACGCCGGACGGGCCGAGGAAACGCTGTTCTCCCGGAAGACGCGCGAGCTGACGGTCTTCCGCGCCGCGGGTCGCGCCTGCGTGATCGGCGTGGGCGTCGGGTTCGACGCACGCGTGATGGGGAACGCCGTTCCGGTCCTCAAGAGGCTCTTCGGGCGCACCGGGATCGGCTGGACCGCGACGCTCGAGTGGCTCAAGTACGAGTTCCCGCCGATCGAGGTCGAGGGCGAGGACGCCGAGGGGAAGCCCTTCCGGCGCGACGCGACGTTCGTCCTCTCGGCGAACACGTCGCGCTACGGCGGCGACCCGATCCTCTCTCCGCATGCGGACCCCGCGGACGGGCTCCTCGACCTCGTCCTCTTCACCTCGCGCTCGCGGAAGACCCTCATGCTCTTCTACCACCACCTCTCCGGCGGAAGGGCCGCGCACCTTCTCGACGAGGGCGTCTCGCGGATGGCGGTGCGGTCGTTCACGGCGCGCTCGAAGGCCGGCTACGAGCTCGAGGTGCAGATCGACGGCGACGGCGCGGGCACGACGCCGGTGGACGTCGGTCCCGCCGTGGGCCGGGTCTCGGTCCTCGTGCCCGTCAGTTCTTCCGGTAGTGGCAGCCCCGCGAAACGGGGTTCTTGAAGGCCGCCGTCGCGATCGCGTGGGCCGCCCTCACGCCGTGGAAGAGGTTGACGATCTCCTTGCTGATCTTCGTGACCTGGTAGAAGCGCAGGATGCGTTTCTCGAGGTCGCGCAGGTCCGCGACCGCGCGCGCGAGGCGGGCCGTCGTCCTCACGATCCCGACGTAGTTCCACATCGTGTTCCGGATCGTCGCCCAGTCCTGCTGGAGGAGCGCGGGGTCCTCGTTCGCCGCGTCGCCGGGGGAGACCCACCCCGGGATCGCGCGGAACGCGGCCGGAGGCTGGGGCCCTTCCTTCCGGAGCCGGTCGGCGATCGACGCCGCGGCGGCGTCGCCCCACACGAGACCCTCGAGCAGGGACGTGGACGCGAGGCGGTTCGCGCCGTGCACGCCCGTGCAGCTCACCTCGCCGACGGCGTAGAGCCGGCGGATCGTCGTCTTGCCGTCGAGGTCCGCGAGGACGCCGCCGCAGTGGTAATGGGCGGCGGGGACGACCGGGATGGGCTCGTGCGCGATGTCGATCCCGAGCCCCGCGCATCGCGCGGCGATCATCGGGAAGCGCTCGCGGATGCCGAGACCGTCGTGCGACCTGAAGTGCCGCGCGAGGTCGAGGAAGACGCAAGGCTCCCCGCGCTCCGTCATCTCGGTCACGATCGCGCGGGTCACGATGTCGCGCGGCGCGAGGTCCTTGCGCCGGTCGTAGCGGCGCATGAACGCTTCGCCCGCGCGGTTCACGAGGACCGCCCCCTCGCCGCGCAGGGACTCGGAGATCAGGAACCCCTCGGCGTCCTCGTGGTAGAGCGCGGTCGGATGGAACTGGACGTACTCGAGGTTCAGCGTCGCGGCACCGGCCCGCTCGGCCATCGCGAGGCCGTCCCCGATCGCGTGCCGCGTATTCGTCGTGTGCAGGAAGAGCCGCCCGACCCCACCGGTCGCGAGGACCGTGAAGTCCGCGAGGACGGTGTGGACGCGGGCCTTACGGTCGAGGACGTACGCCCCGAGGCACGGGTCCTGGAGGGCGTAACGCTGTGCGACGTCGGTCGAATGGTGGCGGGCCGTGATGAGGTCGATCGCGGTCGCCTCCGTCCAGAGCGTGACGTTCTTCTCGGCTCTCAACCGGTCGAGCATCGCCGTCTCGATCGCGTCGCCGGTCGCGTCGGCCGAGTGCACGATGCGCGCCACCGAATGCGCCCCCTCGCGCGTGAAGTCGAGGTCGCCGCGGCGCGTGCGCGAGAACGGAACGCCGATGTCCTTCAGGAGGACGTTCCTCACGACCTCGGGGCCGCGTCGGGCGAGGAGTTCGACCGCCTCGGGACGGCAGAGACCCGCGCCCGCGCTCAGGATGTCCCGGGCGAGCGAGGCCCGCGAGTCGCCCTTGCCGAAGTAGATGATCCCGCCCTGGGCCCACGCCGTGTTGCACTCGGCCGCGTTCGCGGCCTTCGTGAGGACGAGGACTCTCACGCCGCGCCGCGCGAGTCGATACGCCGTGGAGAGCCCGGCAATGCCCGAGCCGAGGACGAGGACGGGGACGTGGAGGCGGGAGGGGAAGGAGGTCATGGGGAACCGAGGGAAGAAGAGAATTCGGATTTTTGAGAAGGCGCGTGCGGGGCCTGAGCCGGGCGTCTCATTGGTGCCGCGCCGGTCATCGCGCCCTCTTCCCTCTCTTCACCTTCGAAGAAATCTTCCTCTTCTCTTTCTTTTTCCTCTCTTTCTTTTTCTTCTCTTTTTCTTTTTCTTTTTCTTCTCTTTCTCTCTCTTCACCTTCAAAGAAATCTTCGTCTCTTTCTTCGGATTTCTCGCGTCGACGTCGAGGGCGATGTCGATCGCCCTGACGGAGTGCGTGATGGCGCCCGCCGAGACGAAGTCGACGCCCGCCTCCGCGGCCGCGCGGGCTTTCTCGGGCGTCATCCCCCCGGAAGCCTCGGTCGTGACGCGGGCGCCCGTCGCCTCGTTGTAGAGATGGACGTCCTCGACGGCCTCGGCCATCGCGGCGGCCGTCATGTTGTCGAGGAGGACGCGCTCGGCGCCGGCGTCGAGAGCCTGGTGCACCTCGTCCCGGGTTCGGGCCTCGGCCTCGAGAAGGAGCGGGGCGAGCTTCCGGTTGAGCGCGCGAAAGTCCTTCGCCCGGCGCGTCGCCTCCCACACGCTGCCGGCCCCGTCGGCGTGATTGTCTTTCACGAGGAAGCCCCACGCGAGGCCGTCGCGATGGTTCGTGCCGCCGCCGCAACGCACCGCGTAACGTTCGAGGCGGCGCAGGCCGGCCGTGGTCTTGCGCGTGTCGAGGAGGACGGCCTTCGTGCCCGCGAGGGCGTCGACGTAGCCCCTTGTCCTCGTCGCGATCCCGCTCAGGCGCTGGAGCAGGTTGAGGGCGGTGCGCTCGGCCGCGAGGACCGTGATCGCGGGCCCCTCGATCTCCGCGAGGACCGCTCCGGCGGAGACGGCCGTCCCGTCGCCGACGAGGACGCGGACCCGCGCGGGCGGCGAGAGGAAGGCGAAGAGGCGGGGCAGGAACGCTCCGCCGGCGACGACGGCGCTCTCGCGGCAGACGATCCGCGCCGAGAGCCGGGCGGCCGGCCCGAAGACGGCCAGAGACGTGACGTCCTCGCCGTCCTCGGCGAAGGCGCGGGACAGGAGGTCGTCGAGGTCCGCCGTGAGGTCCCGGGAAGGCTTCGTCACGCCTGCACAGAATACTTGAGGAGGAGGAGCGGCAGGCGAGAGGCCTCGCGGCCCGGCGCGGCCACCCGATGCAGGTGACAGGGGTCCCCCCGGCCGCCCGCCGGGTCATAATCCGACGCTTTGCGTTCCCCCGCGGGGCGCGCCACTTCGACGCCGAAGGAGAGACCCGTGATCGTTCGCTCGAAACGCAACCTCCTGGCCTGCCTCGTCGTGCTCTTCGCGACCGCCGCGCGCGCGGACGAGGGCATGTGGATGCCGCAGCAGATTCCGCAGCTCGCGTCCCGCCTCTCCGCGATGGGCTTCCAGGGCGATCCCCAGGCCTTCGCCGACCTCACCGGGCAGCCGATGGGCGCCATCGTCTCCCTCGGAGGCTGCAGCGCCTCGTTCGTGTCGCCCGACGGGCTCATCGTCACGAACAACCACTGCGTCCAGGGCGCTCTGCAGTACAACTCGAAGCCGGACCGGAACCTCATGGTCGACGGATTCCTCGCGAAGACGCGCGCCGAGGAGCTCTGGAGCGGGCCCGGCTCGCGCGTGTACGTGACGGTCTCCGTTCGGGAGATCACGGACGAGATCGCCGGCAGGATCGATCCGAAGCTCGGCGACCGTGGACGCTTCGACGTCATCGAGGCGCGCATCAAGGCGAGGACCGCCACGTGCGAGAAGGCCGGCCTGCGCTGCACGGTGGCGCCGTTCTTCGAAGGCCTGAAGTGGTTCGAGCTCTCCCAGATGGAGATCCAGGACGTGCGGCTCGTGTACGCCCCGCCGGCCGGCATCGGCAACTTCGGCGGAGAGACGGACAACTGGCAGTGGCCGCGCCACACGGGCGACTGGTCCTTCTACCGGGCCTACGTCTCGAAGGACGGTGGGGCCGCGCCTTTCTCGAAGGAGAACGTCCCGTACAAGCCGAAGCACTGGCTCAAGGTCTCGCCCTCGGGCGCGAACCCCGGGGACCTCGTCTTCGTCGTGGGATATCCGGGGCGCACCTACCGCCTCAAGCCCTACGAGGAGGTTCGCGAGACGGTCGAGTGGAACCTTCCGCGCTCGATCAGACGCTACTCGGACCGCATCGCGATCCTCGGCGAGCTTGCGAAGGAGGACCGGGACACGGCGCTGCACGTCGCGCAGACCATCCGCGGTCTGAACAACGGACTCACGAAGTACAAGGGGGTCCTCCAGGGAATGGTCAAGGGAGGCCTCCTCGCCGACAAGGCGGGGATGGAGAAGGACTTCGTGAAGTGGATCGACGCCGACGCGGCGCGGAAGGCCCGGTTTGGCGACGTGATCCCGGCCCTCGACGCGCTCGCCGTCGAGCGCGTGAAGACGCGCGAGCGGAACGCCCTCCTCGTCGAGCTCTCGGGCGCGACGTACTCGAGCGTGGGTTCGGCCCTCGGCGCGGCGCAGGCGCTCTACCGGTTCTCGATCGAGAAGGCGAAGAAGGATGCGGACCGCGATCCGTTGTTCCAGGAACGCAACTGGACCCGGCTGCGCGACATGCAGGTGCGCGCCCAGCGCACGCTCGATCCGAAGGCGGACCGCGCCCTCATGCGGTACACGCTCGCGGACGTCGCGAAGCTTCCCCATGACCAGCGGATCGCCGTCCTCGACACGGAGATCGGCCTGAAGCCGGGGATGCCGGAGGCGGACGCCGCGAAGGCGATCGACGCGTGGCTCGGCAAGATGATCTCGGGGACGAAGATCTACGAGAAGGACTTCCGGCTGTCGCTTCTCGACGAGCCGACCGCCCGCATCGTCGGGACGAAGGACACGATGGTCCGCGTGGCCGCCGAGCTCTACCCGCTGCAGGAGGCGATCCGCGAGAACGTCAAGGAGCGGGAGGGCGCGCTCTACCGGCTCGGGCCGCGGTACGCGGAGGCGCTCCTCGCGAAAAGCGGCGGCCTCGTCGCGCCGGACGCGAACTCGACGCTGCGTGTCACGTACGGGAAGGTCCTCGGCGTCCCGGCCCGCGACGGCCTCCTCTACGCGCCCCAGACGACGCTCGCCGGGATCGTCGAGAAGGCGACGGGCACGGGCGAGTTCAACGCCCCCCGGGCCGAGCTGAACGCGATCAAGGCGCTCCGCGCGGGCAAGACAAGCCCTTACGTGGACCCGAAGCTGAACGACGTGCCCGTGAACTTCCTGTCGACGGTCGACACGACGGGCGGCAACTCCGGCTCGGCAACCCTGAACGCGCGCGGCGAGCTCTGCGGCCTTCTGTTCGACGGCACCTTCGACACGGTGGCCTCCGACTATCTCTTCGACACCGTGCGCACGCGCTCGATCCACGTCGATAGCCGGTACATGCTCTGGACGATGAGCGAGGTGGACGGCGCGGCGAACCTCCTCCGGGAGATCGGCGAGGCTCCGGGCCTCGACGTGACGACGCCGACCATGCACTGAAACCGGCCCGCGGACCCCGCGGAGCCGATCGCCCCGACTTCGGGCCGCCCGCGGGCGGCCCGATTCGTCAGCCGGCGCGCGTGCCGTCGGGAACGGGTCGCTCGGGGACGGCGAGCGCCGGGACGAGGCCGTCGGCGTAGCCGAGGTCGAAGAGCATGCCCTCGGAAATCTCTCCCGCCATCTTCCGCGGCTCGAGATTCACGACGAAGAGGGCCTGCTTCCCCTCCAACTCTCCCGGGCTCGGGCGCTCCTTGCGGATCCCGGCCAGGACCGTGCGCGTGTGGTCGCCGAACGACACGGAGAGCCGGCAGAGCTTCGACGAGGCGGGCACGTCCTCGACCTTCACGATCGTTCCGACGCGCACGTCGACGCTTTCGAGAGCGGAGAACGGAATCGTCGGTTTCACGGCTGAGGGCGTCATGGGGGCCTCCGTGAGTATCCTCGGCGGCGTGAAGGCGTTTCACAAGCGGGCCGCCGCGGGAGTCGTCCTCCTCGTCGCCTGCGGCGCCTGCTCCCGCAGGACGGAGCGCGCGGCCTCCGTCCCGGCCGTCGCGAAGGACGCCGGCGGCTGGGAGGAGATCCGCATCGGGACCGACGCCGTCTTCAACGGCCTCCACTTCGTCGACGCCGACACCGGCTGGATCGTGGGCGGGAGCCCGTTCGTCTCCGGCGGCATTGCGGGGCGCACCGAGGACGGCGGGATGACGTGGCGGTACGTCACCGGCGTCACGGGAGGCGGACCGACGTCCGTTCTCTCCGCCGTCCGCGGCTTCGACCGCATGCGCGCGTGCGCCGTGGGAGACGGCGTTTTCCTCACGTTCGACGGCGGACGGAGCTGGCAGAGGGCGCGGGCCGCGCGGGGAGCGGTCCACCTCGCCACGCTCGATTTCCTCGACGAACGGGAGGGCTGGACGGCGGGCGCGACGGGCGTGTTCCGCACGCGCGACGGGGGGATGACATGGGTGAAGCTGGGCTCGGATCCCGGGGCTCCGATCTGGGTCATCGCGCCCCACGCCCTTCGCTTCCTCGACTCGCAGACGGGATTCGTCGCGGGAATGCACGGAAACCTCTGGCGCACGCGCGACGGCGGAGAGACCTGGGCGCGCGCGTCAATTGCTTTTCCTTCGAAGGGCTCCGGTCCTGCTCCCACGCTCTGGGGCCTCGCGTTCGAAGGAGCGGTGCGGGGCTGGGTCGTCGGTGACGCCGGAACGGTCCTCCGCACGACGGATGGGGGCGCCTCATGGGAGATCGTGGACGCCGGGGCGGGCCGCGCCACTCTCACGGCGATCGCGTTCGCCGGCTCCGACGGCTGGATCGCGGGCTTCCTTCCGGACGGCGCGGCGCGGTCGGTCATCTACCGCACGCGGGACGGCGGCGCGACGTGGGCGCTCGAGCGCACGCTGGAGGGCGAGGAGATGCGGGTGCTCCAGGTCCTCGACGCGAACACCGCGTGGGCCGTGGGGGACCGCGTCCGGACCGAGCCGCAGAGGATGCTGCGCCGCGCCGCGCTCTCCGGGCGCTGAGGGATCAGCCGGGGAACCGGATCGAGCGCGCGAGTGCGTCGAGCGCGTCGCGACCGTCGTCCGGCGGGCCCATGAGCATCCCGCCCGCGAGGAGCCGCCCCCCGTTCACGAAGAGGACCGTGCGCGCGTGGAAGACGTGGCTGAGCGGCTCTCGCGTGTCCACGACGAGGGCCTCGGCGTCGCCCGCCGCGATGCGTGTCCGCGAGGCGACCTCCCAGCGGCGCGCGGAGTGCCCGAAGAGGCGCAGGGCACGCTGGACGAGCCACTCGTCCTCGAGGTTCGCGGGTCCCGTGCCGGGCGGCAGCGCGCCGCCGTCCACGAGAGCGATGCGCGTCTCGCCCCGGCGGAATTCCTGCTTTCCGCCGTAGTCGACGCGCTCCCATCCCTCGGGGACGCGCAGCGTCATGCGGTGGTCGCCGACCCGAATCTCTTCGGGCGCGCCCCCGGCCTCCGGGACCGCGGCCTGCTCGCCGCGCGCCGTGCGCACGGAGCCCTCCGGGCCGCCCGGCGCCGGGAAGCGCGCGGACGCGACGAGCGCCTCGAAGATCCCCGCGTCCGCGGGGCGTCCGAGGAACGTGAAGACGAACACGCGCCGCCCGACGAGCGCGACGAACTCGCGCCCCTCGTGCTCCATGGACCGCTCGCGGATCGTGTAGTCCGTCCGGAACGCCGGCGCGCCCCCGATCGCCGTGGGAGCGGGATCGCCGACCTCGGCGGAGTCGGCGGACCGGAAGCTCTCCTTCGTGAGGCGAAGGCGCGCGAGCGCCTCCTCGGGGGTGTTCGGCTCCGGCTCGAGGAACGCCTCGGCGACGGTGATGCGCGTCGGGGGCACGGCGTAGCGTGTGAAGGAGACGCCCTTCTGGCGTCCCTCCGCGTGCCGCTCTCTTGTGAAGACTTCGGGCGGCGGCGAGAAGACGACGGGCTGGTCGCTCCAGCGGAACGTCTCGGCCTGCGCCAGGGCGACGGTCGTATCCGGCTTTGCCGAAGCTGCGGAAGAGGGGGATTTCTTTGAAAGGAGGAAAGAGAAGGCCGCGACCGCAAGCGCGCCGCCGGCGATGACGACGAGGAGGTTGGGCCGCTCGCGCGTGCGCTCCGGGATCTCGAGCCAGTCTCCGACGGCCGGGTGCCTGAGGAGGCCGAGGGCGACGACGAGCGGGAGCGACTGAAGGAGGAACGCGATCGCCGACCCCGCGCGAAAGAGGGCGAGCGCGTTCGCCGCGTCCGGCTCCGTCGTGGCGAGCTCCGCGGCGGGAGCGGAGGCGACGGTGACGGTCCGGTAGGCCGAGAAACCCGAGACGACGAGCGCGAGGAGGCCCGCCGTCGCGAGGAGCGCCCGCGCCCCGCTCACCTTTCGAAGGAGTCCGAAAGCGCCCGCACCGAAGAGAGCCGCGAGGAGCAGGTAGACGACCGCGAGCGCGCGGTCGAGCGCGGGGCGCGCGGGGCCCGCGAGGAAGCGGACGGCGCCGATCGCGGCCATGGCAGACAGGACGAACCACGCGCCGGCCAGGACGGTCACGAGGAGCGGGCGCGGCGCAGGGCGAACCGCGCGGGAACCCGGTCGCCGCACCTCGCTCATCGAACCCATGGGAGCAAATTATCAGATCGCCGGCTTCAGCCCGCGATCGCCGCGATGAGGATGAAGAGCAGGACGGCCGCGGCGACCGCGAGGCCGATCTTCACCCACGAGAACGGTGCGTGGCCGTCCGTCTTGCCCGTGACGCCGTTCACGAGGAAGCGATAGGGTTTCCCGCCGTACCGGTACGCGGCGATCCAGACGGGGAGGAGCCCGTTCTTGCACGCGAGGCCGCTCCAGGCGGTCCTCACCTGGAGGTCGCGGAACCGGTCGCCGGGAACCTCGCGGCCACAGGCCGCGTAGAGCTCCTCCGTCATGCGTCGCTGCGCCGAGGCGAGCGCCTCCTTCGGCCCGACGGCGTACTCCTCGGCGAGAAAGCCGGAGAGGTACGACGCGTCGTACGCGAGGAGGTCGGCCGTCGGGAACGGCTCGATCGCGCGCGCGAGGTCGGACGGGAGGCCGCGCGAAGCGGCGACGGGCAGGTCGTCGAAGAAGTGCTCGAGGACGCCCTCCGCCGGCTCCCATCGGGTGCGCGTCTCGTAGCGCGTGTGCGTCTGTCCGTTCTCCACGACCGGCACGGCGACCTGGTAGTCGTAGCCCGCGTCCGCCGTCCAGGCCGAGTGCGTCGCGGCGTCGAACGTCCAGAACGGGACGTAGACGCCCTTCAGCTCCGACAGAGCGGACTTCCGCGAGAGGTCGTCGGGACGGAACCAGAGCGACGAGAGCCACCCGCGGAACTTCCCCGTGGCGCCGTCGCGGTCCACGCGAAACGGGAGGACGCCGGCGGGACGCACCATCGTGTCGCTCGGGGGCGCCTCGACGACGGACGGCGCCCCGCAGAACGCGCAGCGCGACGCCGCGAGCCCGGCTTCGAACGTCGTCGTCGCGCCGCAGCCCCGGCAGGTCACGGCCTTGCGCGCCATGCCCCAGCCGAGGTCGGACGCCCCCTTGAGCGCGTCCTCGATCGGACGCTCCATGACCTGGCCCGGCGCTTTCGGAATCTCCTTCCTTACGCCGCAGTACGGGCACGTCAGCGCGGCCGCACCGGGGCTCCACACGACGTCGGCTCCGCACGCGTCGCACGGAAACCTGCGGAGCTTCGCCGGCGCGGCATCGGCCGCGGTCGGGACGGCGCTCATGGCGGCGGGCGCGTCAGCGGGCCGGAGGCGGCGGCGGCGGCGCCTGGGTCGAGCCGCCCGCGCCGGAGAGCTCCTCGAAGCTCGAGAGCGGGGCCCAGCCGGCCGCGCCCGGCTTCCACGCGAGCGTGCCCGGCGCGACCTGCCCGGACGCGACCATGCCCTTCACGGCGTCGTCGGAATACGGGCCATACGTCTTGCCGTCCACGGTGAGCGACCAGCGCGGGGCCGCGAAGCCCGGCGCCGGAGGAGGCGGCGGCGGCGCCATGCCACCGCCCATGTTCTGGCCCGCGTTCGTGAGCGCGCCGCCCATCATTCCGCCCATCGCGATGCCGGCGCCGATTCCGACGCCCGCGCCGGCGGCGCCGCCGGTGTTCGCGGCGGCGATCTTCATCGCGTCCGCGGCCTGGAGCTGCGTGTACTGCCCCATCTTGTCGCCGAGGACGCCGAGCTTCGTGCGCTGGTCGATCGCGGCCTCGACCTCCTCGGGCAGCGAGACGTTCTCGATGAAGAACTTCGAGAGCTCGAGGCCGAAACTCGCGAACTCGGGTCCGAGGATCTGCTTGCCGGTTCCCGACAGCTCGTCGTACTTCGACGCAATGTCGAGCGCGGAGACCTTGGCCTCGGCGATCGCATCGGAGAGCCTCGAGAGGATCGTCGATCGGAGCTGACCCGTGATCTCGTCCGTCGTCGTGAGGCCCTGGGTCCCGACGATCGTCGCGAAGAACGTCTTCGGGTCTGAGACCTTCATCGCGTACGTCCCGAAGGCGCGCAGGCGGATCATCCCGAACTCCGCGTCGCGCATCATGACGGGATTCGTCGTGCCCCACTTGAGGTCCGTGAAGAGGCGCGTGTTGAAGAAATAGACTTCGGCCCGGAAGGGCGACTGGAAGCCGTACTTCCACCCGCGCAGGTCGGTCAGGATCGGCAGGTTCTGCGTCGTGAGCTCGTAGCGGCCCGGGCTGAAGAGATCCGCCGCCTTCCCCTCGTTGATGAAGAGCGCGGCCTGGTTCTCGCGAACCGTGAGCTGCGCGCCCATCTTGATCTCCTGGTTGTAGACGGGGAAGCGATAGACCAGCGTGTCATTCGAGTCGTCGAGCCACTGGATGATCTCGATGAACTGCGAGCCGAGCTGGTTGCCGATCTGCTGCTTGAGGTTGTCGAGCAGGCCCACGGGGAACCTCCTTGAGGCGAATGAAGCTGGAGCCACCAGTCTATCCAAATATACGAACGCGGGGCCCGCCGGGTTCATCGTTGCGGAAGAAGGAGTTACGGGACCTCGGCGAACGCCCGCACGGGGAACGTTCCCATCCCGGCCACCTTGACGGGCACCGCGTAGAACCGGAAGCCGGACGGCGGCAGCGCCTCGATGTTCGTGAGGTGCTCGACGACGGGGATCCCCGCCCGAAGGAGAATCGAGTGGACCGGCCGCGAGAGGTCTCCCGTGTCGTCGATGTTGTGCGAATCGATCCCGACGATCGCCGCCCCGCGGGAGACGAGAAGAGAAGCGACCGAGGAGGAAAGATGGGGAGATCTTTGAAAGTAAGAGGGAGAGCCCCAGAAGGCAGACCAGCCGGTGCAAAACAGCACGGCCTTGCCCCCGACGTCTTTACCGTCTAGGAAATCTTCATCCACCGCCAGCCCGTTCGCATGCGGCGCCGCGATGACGATGCCGTCCAGGCCCGCGAGGGACGCAAGAGAAAGCTGCGAGAGGTCCGCGCCGTCCTCCCAGCGATGGAACGGCGCGTCGACGTACGTCCCCGTGTTCGCGACCATCTCGATCTTCCCGATCTGGAACGTGGTCCCGCCCGCGTAGAGCGGGCGGGAGGCCTCACGACTGAGGTGGTCTGTGATGACCGGGCCGGGCAGGCCCTTGTACGTGGCCATCCCGGCGCGGACCGTGTGACTGAGGTCCACGAGGCGCGCCATGCCGCGAGGATACCGGCTGCGCGCCCGGGCGCGGGCCGGGAGGCCCCCCGGGTCCCCGCCGTCCCGCCATCCCCGCCTCGTGGATCGCGCGGCGATCCGCCTTCTCCTTCGCCCTCTTCCGCTCCTCGGCCTTCCGGGCGCGGATCGCGGCAATGCGCTCGGCGATCGGAACCTCGAAGCGCTCGGTGGGGCGCGTCGAGTAGTCGAAATCCGGAACCGTCACGCGCGGGAGGCGCTTGCCGATCGCGCGCTCGATCTGGCGAAGGTCCGCCTCCTCGTCCGGCGCGACGAACGTGAACGCGTCGCCTTTGAGCTCCGCGCGCGCCGTGCGGCCCACGCGGTGGATGTAGTCCTCCGGGACGTGGGGGACGTCGAAGTTGACGACGTGCGAGAGGGCCTCGACGTCGATCCCGCGCGCCGCGATGTCCGTCGCGACGAGCACCTTGAACTTGCCGTCCTTGAAGCCGGCGAGCGCCGCCGTGCGCTGCGCCTGGCTGCGGTTGCCGTGGATGCGCTCGCACAGGACGCCGTGGCGCGTGAGCTGGTCCGCGAGGCGGTTCGCGCGGTGCTTCGTGCGCGTGAACGTGAGGACGCTCTTGAAGTCGCCCCTCTTCATGAGCGCGAGGAGCAGCGCGAACTTCAGGTCCTGCGGCACCGGGTAGACGGCCTGCGTGATCCCGACGGCAGGCAGCGCCTGTCGCTCGATGTTCACCATCACGGGATCCTTCAGCATCTCCTTCGAGAGCTGGGCGATTGGCGGCGGCATCGTCGCGGAGAAAAAGAGCGTCTGGCTCCGCGGGGGCAGGTGCTTCAGCACGCGGCGGATGTCCGGGAGGAAGCCCATGTCGAGCATCCGGTCCGCCTCGTCGAGGACGAGGACCTCGAGGCCGGCGAGCTTCGCGTACGGGAAGCGGAAGTGGTCGAGGAGTCGGCCCGGCGTCGCGACGATCACGTCCACGCCGGTCCGGAACGCGTGCTCCTGCGGCCCCATTCCGACGCCGCCGAAGACGGCCGCGCCGGACATCGCCGTATGGACGGCGAGCTGCTTGAGGTGCTCGTCGATCTGGGCTGCCAGCTCGCGCGTGGGCGTCAGGATGAGCGCACGCGTGGTGCCGCGAGGCTTCGCCATGAGGCGGTGGAGGATCGGAAGCACGAACGCCGCCGTCTTGCCGCTGCCCGTCATCGCGCAGGCGAGGAGGTCGCGGCCCTGCATCGCGGGCGGGATGGAGTCGAGCTGGATGGGCGTCGGACGGGTGAAGCCCATCTCCTTGACGCCGCGGAGGAGGTCGGGGTGGAGACCGAACGAGGTGAATGCCATGTCGTGTCGAATCGCTTTCCGGGCCCGGCCGCGTGCGCGCACCGGTCCCGTGCAGGGTCCGGCGGGAGGGGAACGATGGATCGCCGGCGGGCCATCGAGCGGACCGGGGCAGACGTCTCGGAGGGGAGGTCGGCGCTGGTCCTGTGGGGTTCGTGGCCGGGACACGCGTGCGCGCCCGTCAGCCGGACGTCAGGGTGTCACGCGGGGCCGGATCCGTCAACCGCGGCCCGTCAGGGCGCGCAGCGGAGCACGAGATGGGCGATCTTCGTCGCGTTCCCGCCGGCATCGAGATCCGGCAGGGCCTGGACCACGACCGCGTGGCACTTCGCATGCGTCTTCGTGGACGCGATCCGCCCCGCCTCGTCCGCCACGTCGATCGTGAGGCTCTCGAGCGCGTTCGGGCTCTTCGCGTACAGCCACGCGGAGAAATCGGGCGCGGAGGTGACGCCACGTTCCAGCGTCACGTCCGTCGTCTTCTGCAGGCCCTTGACGCGCGCGGGGGCGGCCGCGGCCGGGGCCGGCGACGCCGCCTCGGCGAGCTTCGAGAACCCGGCGATCGGGAGGGAACCGCCGCGCCAGCGCACCTGGTAACGGTACAGGTGGTATGGATTCGCGGGGTGGACGCGCGCGGCCCTCTCCGTGGGCCCAGCGGCGTCGACGGATGTCGCCGCCACGGCGGCGGCGAGAAGCGCGAAGCGAAGGGTCGCGGGCGTCATCATCCGGCCTTCATTCTAGGGCGACGTTTTCCGCACTTCCACGACGTCGACGAGCGGGCTCGTCAGCAGCCGCCGCGCCGGCCCGAGGCGCGAGGCGAGCGCCGCCGACGCGCGCGAGCCGCGCGGCAGGACGAAGACCGTCCCGTGGGAGGGGGCCGCGAGGAGCGCCACGGCCTCGCGTGCGAGCGTCTCGTCCGCGACCTGCTCCTCCCGGTACCAGCCGGGGTGCGCGGCGACGGCGGAGGGAAACAGCACGACCCGGCCCGGAGCGCCCGCGCGTGCGAGCCGGTAGGAAAGCTCCGGGCCCCAGTAGCCGGCGGCGACGATCGTCTTCCCGACGCGGGCCGGCGTCTCGAGGAGATGGGCGACGATCTCGCTCGGCGACGGACCCGCGAGATCGGGCAGGCCGCGCGCGAGGAAGGCGGCGGCGAGAGCGGCCGCGCCGAGCGGCACCGGGAGCGGGGCCGACGCGAGGAGCAGCGCGACGAGCGGAAGGAAGACGACGGCGGTTCGTCCCGGGAGGACGAGCGCGCCGGTCGTGAGCTGGCCGAGGGCGAGGAGGGCGAGCGCTCCCGCGAGGACGGCCGTGACCGGCGCGAGGACGCCCCGGCGCTCGCGCAGGAGGAGCGCGGCGACGAGCGCGGCGCCGGCGAGGGCGAGCGGAAGCGCGGCGGCCCCGGAGGGCTCGACGCCGAACGCGAGGTTCGCGGGAAAGTCCCGGACCGCGTCGGCGAAGACGGGCGCCCGCGCCCAGGCCATGGACGCGGCGGGCTGACGGATTGCGACCGGGATCCACGGCGAGACGAGAGCGGCCGTCACGAGGCCGGCGAAGACGAGGGCGCGCCGTGCGGCCGGGCGCGCAGCGATCGCGAGGAGCGCGAGCGCGGCGACGGGGAAGACCGCGAGATAGTGCGTGAGACAGGCGCCCGCGGCCGTGAGAGCGACCGCGAGACCCGTGCGGGGCCGCGGCCGATCGCGCAGGGTGAGGGCGCGCTCGAACGCGGCGAGCGCGAGCAGTGACGCGAGCGCGTACCCGCGCCCCTCGACGCCGTAGAGGACCGCGAGCGGGAAGATCGCGTAGAGCGCCGCGGCGACGAGGCCCGCGCCGGGGCGACCGAGCCGCCTCCCGACGAGGACGAGGAGAGGAAGGTGGAGGAGTGAGGCGACGAGGGAGAACAAGCGCACGCCGACGTCTCCCGCGCCCGGCACCGGGAACGGCAGAAGCAGCACGTGCGCCGCGAGGTAATGGAGCGGCGGGCCCGAATCGACGCGGAGCGCGGCGAGGATTTCCGGCACGCCCCGCCGCGCGAGCGTCAGCGTGAAAATCTCGTCCGCCCAGAGCGGGCGCGCGAAGACCGCGTACACCCGGGTCGCGACGCCGGCGGCGAACGCCGCGACGAGAGCGGCCCGGGCGGTCCTTTTCAACGCGAAAAGACTAGCACCCGTCGGCGGGGCGGATCAGAAGCCTTTTTCGGCGAGGAGCGCCGCGAAGTCCGCGAGACGCGCCGCATAGCCCCACTCGTTGTCGTACCACACGAGGACCTTCGCGACGCGCTTGTCGAGGACCATCGTGCTCTCCTTGTCGACGATCGCCGAGTGCGTATCACCGAGGATGTCGCGCGAGACGAGCGCCTCGTCCGCGACGCGGAGGATCCCCTTGAGGGCGGGCGTCGCGGCCGCCGCCGCGAGGGCGGCGTTGATCGCTTCCGGCGTGACGTCCGTCTTGAGCGTCGCGACGACGTCGGTGATCGAGCCGTCCGGGATCGGCACGCGCAGCGCCATGCCGTCCATCTTGCCCTTGAGCTCGGGGATCACGAGCGCGGTCGCCTTGGCCGCTCCCGTAGACGTCGGGACGATCGAGAGCGCGGCCGAGCGGCCGCGGCGGCGCTTGCGGGTCGGGGAGTCCATGAGGGACTGGCTCGACGTGTAGGCGTGGACGGTCGTGATCATGAGGTGCTCGACGCCGAAGGAGTCGTTCAGGACCTTCGCGACGGGCGCGAGCGAGTTCGTCGTGCACGAGGCCATCGAGACGACGTGGTGCTTGCCGGGATCGTACGTGTGCCCGTTGACGCCGAGGACGAACGTGCCGTCGGGGTCGTCGGCGGGAGCCGAGATCACGACCTTCTTCGCGCCGCCCGCGAGGTGCTTCGCCGCGCCGTCGCGGCCGCGAAACGCGCCCGAGCACTCCATGACGACGTCGGCGCCGGAAGACCCCCACGGGAGCGTCGCGGGGTCCTTCGAGGAGAAGAACGGGATCCTCGTCCCGTCCACGACGAGCTCGTTCTCCGTGTGCGACACGCGGTGGTTCCACCAGCCGTGGACGGAGTCGTACTTGAGGAGGTAGGCGAGGTCGCCGAGGTCGGCGAGGTCGTTGATGCCCGCGACCGTGGCGCCGCGCTGGAGAAGGTGCTTGAAGAGGCAGCGGCCGATGCGGCCGAACCCGTTGATCCCGACGCGAACCGGAGTCGTCATTAAAAAACCTCCGGGGCCGTGCGTCCGCACGCGCCCCGGAGGATCTTAACGACCCGGGCCCTCGACGGCCTGAATCTCCTGCATCAGCGCTTCGACGCGACCCTCTCCGGTGCGGCTGCGGGCGGCTCCGGGTCCGGGACGAGGTTCGAGACGGGCTTGATCGTCCGAAGGTACGCGTAGATCGACTTCAGGTCCTCGTCGTCGAGGTTCTTGAGCGCGAACCACGGCATCGGGGGCAGGATCTCGCGCGAGACGCCGAAGTGCTTCCCGGTGCGGATCGCCCTGACGAAGTCCTCCTCGCGCCAGATTCCGAGGCCGGTGTTCTGGTCCGGCGTGAGGTTCGCGGCGTAGCTGACGCCCCACGGGCCCGCGAACGCCGTGTTCGTCGCGGCGAACGACACGATCCAGGCCCCCTGCGCGGCGGGGGCGGGGGGCAGCTTGAAGGACGCGGGATGACCCGAGAGCATGCGCGTCATGTCGGGCTCGGGGCCCTTCGGGCCCACGTGCCACGGCGTGTGGCAATCGTTGCAGGCCATGGCCGTGACGAGGTATCGGCCGCGCGCGACGCGCGTCGTCTGCATTCCCTTACGCGAGGCCTGGGCTGCCGTGGACGAGAAGAGGATCGCGACGACGGCGGCGAGAGCGGCGCCGGCGGTGACGGCGATCGCGGGGCGGGAGGACCTGCGGATGTCGTTCATGGCTTCCTTTCTTTCGTGCTTGAGCCGTGTATTTGGTCGGACGGTCAGGCGGCGGCGGCATGGGCGAGCGCGGCGAGGAGCGCCTGCTGGCCCGGGGCGGCGACGCGCCCCTCGAGCGGGAACGAGGCGGCGCGGGCGATCACGCGCTCCGCGGCGGGCGCCGGGATCGGCGGCAGATGCGCGCTCAGGAGCCACGAGATCCCGAGGTCCGCGTAGGCCTTGAGGGACGCCTCGTAGCGGTCGGGCCTCACGTCCGCGATCCAGGGAGAGTTCGCGCGGCAGAAGACGGACATCCCCTCGAAGACGGACTTCTCGTCGAGGTCCCCGAACGTGTCCGCCATCCTCGGCACGAAGGCGCCGAACGCGTCGGACGTGAACAGGGCGCGGCTCCTCGAATCGAAGAACGTCGTCGTGGACGGACAGTCGTACATCGGGGGACGGAGGGCGTGGAGCACGCGGTCGCCAACGGCGAGCGCCTCGCCCGGATTCACCCACGTGACGCGCGGCATCGGCGGGTCGAAGGACGCGCTGAGCTTCCCGGTCGTGATCCAGTTCATCGCGAGACGGGCCTTCGGCGCCCGCGCGAGGAGCGGCTCGAGCGCGCCCGTGTGATCCTCGTCCGCGTGGGTGACGACGATCCACGCGAGGTCCTCCGGGTCGAGGACGCTCTCGAGGGCGGCGAGGAACCCTCGACGCCCCCGGACCGCGCCGGCGTCGACGAGGACGGGCTGAGGGCCGAGCAGGAGGTACGACTGGATCGGCAGAAAGCCGCGGCCGGGCACGGGGGCGGCCTGCGTGAGGACGACGAGGTCGGGCTGGAGGCGGTGGGTGGTCGTGACGGCAGCGTTCATGGTGTTCTCCTTCGTGACGCCGCAAACGTGCGGCGATCACGGACGGGCCGCCACCTAAGAAGTCGCTACGCGCGCCTTGAGAACTTCCTATCCTTCCTAAGCGCTTCCTAAGCGCTGCGATAATCCCGGCGCCGTGACACCCGTCGTCGAAAAGCTTCCGCGGATCCTCGCGGGGCACGATGCAATCGCCGTCGGAACGCGCGACGCCGCGCTGCGGCCGTCGTGCTCGCTCGCGGTGGGCGTCGCGTTCCCGGGGGACGGCCGTGCGACGGTCTTCGTTCCCGAGGCGACGGGGGAGAGGACGTTCCTCGATCTCGAGGCGAACGGGATGATCGCGGTCGTCTTCGAGGAGATCTCGACGCACCACACGATCCAGGTGAAGGGTCGCGTCACGGAGATCCGCCCGGCGGCCGACGGCGAGCGCGCGCTCGTGGAGCGCTCGGTCGCCGGCTTCTTCGCGCAGGTGGAGGCGCACGGCGGCCTGCCGAGCGTCGTGCGCAAGAGAAGGCGCTGGCCGTGCCGCGCCGTGACGTTCGCCGTCTCCGACGTCTTCGAGCAGACGCCGGGTCCGAAGGCCGGCACGCCGTTCGACGCCGGGAGCCGGCCGTGACGCTCCGCCTTCCGGACCTCGCGCGCTGCTTCCAGGGGATCATCCCGAGCACGATCGCGACGTGCTCGGCCGACGGCGTCCCGAACGTGACGTTCATCAGCCAGCTCCACTACATGGATCCGTCGCATCTCGCCGTCTCCTGCCAGTTCTTCAACAAGACGAAGCGGAACCTCGAGGAGAACCCGTTCGCGACGGTGGAGTTCTGGGACCCCGTGACGTTTCACGCGTTCCGCGCGGGCCTGAAATACGTGCGCTCCGAGACGTCCGGGCCGCTCTTCGAGACGATGGCCCACCGCATCGAGGTCATCGGCTCTCACACGGGCATGGCCGGCGTCTTCAAGCTGCGCTCGGCCGACGTGTACGAGGTGCTCTCGCTCGAGGAAGTCGAGGGCTTCCTCGACGAGAGCGCCGAGCCCGTCGCGGCGGCGGTCGCCGACGGGCCGATGAACGAGTTCCGCGCGCTGTCGCTCGTCTCCGCGCGCATCAACCGGGCTCGGGACCTCGAGAGCCTCTACCGGGACGTCCTCGACGCCCTCGAGGAAGTGTTCCGGTTCCGGCATTCGATCGTCTTCCTCGCGGACGAGAAGTCGGGGACCCTCACGGCGATCGCGAGCCACGGGTACGGCGAGAGCGGGATCGGCGCCGAAGTCGGCCTCGGCGAAGGGCTCGTGGGCTACGTCGCGGCCAAGCGCGTGCCGGTCCGCCTCTCGGGAGTGGATCAGCTCCTGCGCTACGGCCGCGCGGTCCGCGGCCGCGTCGAGGTCGCGGGCGACGCGTCCGCCCTCACCGCCGAGATCCCCCTCCCGGGCCTCCCGGACGCCGAGAGCCAGCTCGCGCTTCCGCTCGTCCTCGAGGACCGGCTCCTCGGCGTCCTCGCGATCGAGAGCCGGAATCCGCTCGCGTGCGCCGAGTGGCACGAGGCCTTTCTCTCCGTCCTCGCGAACCAGATCGCGATCGGCATCGACCGTCTCTCGGAGGCCGACGAGGAGCCGGCCCCGGCCGAGCCCTGTCCGGCCCCGGCGCCGGCCACCGGCCCGCCGCGGTCGTTCCTCTATTTCCGGAACGACGACTGCGTGTTCGTGGACGGCGAGTACCTCGTCCGTAACGTGCCCGCGAAGATCTTCTGGAAGCTCCTGAACGAGAACGTGAAGACCGGACGCTGCGAGTTCACGAACCGCGAGCTGCGCCTCGACCCGTCGCTCGGCCTGCCGGCCGTGAAGGACAACCTCGAGAGCCGACTCATCCTCCTCAAGAAACGGCTCGAGGAGCGCGACGCGGGCGTCCGCATCGTCCCGATCCGCCGCGGGCGCTTCGCGCTCGAAGTCCGCGGGCCCCTCACTCTCGAGGAGCGGGAGAAGGGCTGACGGCCGCCGCGCCAAGTTCCGGCGGCGCGGCGTCGCGCTCCCTCCGCTCGAGGCTCCTCCCGAGAATCCTGTCCAGCGAGATCGCACCCGGCCCGACGGTCAGGACGACGATCGACACGAAGAGGAACCAGAACGGGTCGGCCCTGAGGAACGTATCGAGGTCGTGGAAGACGCCGAAGAGCGCCGGGCGATCCGCGGTCACGTACGCGACGAGCATGTTGCACGTCAGCAGAAAGGCGATCGGCCGCGCGAGGAGCCCGAGAAGGAGGAGCGCGCCTCCCACGAGCTCGAGCCCGCCGATGAACCACGCGTTGAGGCCGGGCATCGGAATCCCGAGCGACGTGAAGAAGTCCGTCACGCGCGCATGGTTCTCGAGCTTGCCGAGCCCCGTCATCAGGAACTGCCACCCCCAGACGACCCGCAGCACGAGAAGGACGACGTGCCCGAGCGGCTCGAAGACGCGCTCGAAGCGTTCCGTGAGGGTGACGTAGAGACCCGAGATCGACATATCCGTGTATGACGTGGCCGAAAGAGACTATTCCAGGTGGCGTGCGACCCGGAGCACCTCGGCCACGCTCCATGCCTGCGCGACACAGCCGCGCGGAAGCCGGGGTTCCTCGCCGTCGAAGATCTCGGGGATCTGCCCGAACCCGTCGCCGAGGATGAATGCCCGGAGCGGGCCGAGAACCGCGCGCATCCGGGAGAGGGACTCCGCGCTCCGGCCGTGCGTCTTCAACGACGCCTCGACGTAGGGCCCGAGGAGCCACGGCCAGACCGTCCCCTGGTGATACGCCTCGTCCCGCGCGGCGGTTGATCCCTCGTAGCGGCCGCAATATGCGGGGTCACGAGGCGAGAGCGTGCGGAGACCGACCGGCGTCCGGAGATGCTCCTCGACGACGGCGAGGATGCGCCGGGCGAGAGGCCGGTCGACCATCGAGTGGTGCAGGCTCACGGCGAAGAGCTGGTTCGGGCGGATGGAGAGATCCTTCGACTGGCCGTCGATCACATCGGCGAGACCTCCCGCTGATTCGCGGTCATCCGGGAAGATTCTTAGAAAGGTGAGTCGGCACTCTTCTGCACGCTCCGCATACTCATTCTCAGAAGTCTTCTCTCCGAGCGTCTCCGCGAAGTCCTCCATCGTGCGCAGGGCGTTGAACCAGAGCGCCTGGATCTCGACGGGCTTGCCCTCCCGGGGCGTGACGGGCCGGCCGTCGACTCTCGCGTCCATCCACGTGAGGGCCTCGCCAGCCGCATGCCATTCGAGGAGGCCGTCCGCGTCCACGCGGATGCCGTAGCGTGTCCCGCGCACGTGACACGTAACGATGTCCGCGAGAACCGGGTAGAGCGTCTCGCGCAGGAACGCGACGTCGCCCGTCGTCTCGACGTACGCGCGTACGGCCTCGAAGTACCAGAGCGTCGCGTCCACCGTGTTGTACTCCGGCTCCTCGCCCGCGTCCGGGAAGCGGTTGGGCAGCATGCCCTCGCTCACGTGCTCCGAAAAGGCGCGAAGGATCTCCCGCGCGATCTCCGGGCGGCCTGTCGCGAGCGCGAGACCAGGGAGCGCGATCATCGTGTCGCGGCCCCAGTCGGAGAACCACGGGTAGCCCGCGATGACGCTTCTCCCGCTGCCCCGAGCGACCAGGAACTGGTCCGAGGCGCGCGCGAGCGCGCGGAGGAAAGGGTCTGCTCCGGCGTTTTCAGCGAGCCTCGCGCGACGGGCCAGCTCGGATTTTCTGAGAAGTTGAATGTCGGACGCGGCGCGGGGCGAGGTCGACGCGATGACGGTTGCCTCGCGGCGCCCCCGAGGATCGGAGGAAGAGGAGATTTCTTCGAGTGCGTAGGAGAGGGTCAGCGGATGCCAGAGATCCTCGCGGAAGTCGAGGCCGCGGCGTTCGTCCTCTTCATACTCGAAGGATCGATACCAGTCCCCCGCTTTCTCCGCCCTTCCGTCGTGCGCGAAGAACAGTTCGGGAAGTCCCGTCCACGGAGCCACCCGGACTCTTCTCTCCGAGAGGTCGACCCTCCCGTCGAGCTCCGCGTTCTCATGCGCGAGCGCGTGGAAGTCGCGGAACGCGACGAGCGGCCGGACCTCGAGGCCGATCGGCCCGGCGTCCTTCGGGGCGCTCACGATCCGCCAGGTCACGCAGACGGTGTTCTCGCCGTGCGGCAGGAAGACTTCCTTCTCGACGACGACGCCGTCCACCTGCCACGTGAACGCCGGGAACGGGTCCGTCCGGAAGCCGGTCAGGAGGCGGAAGCCCTCCGGGTGGATCGCGCCCGGGAAGCGATTCGTCGAGAGGTCGAAGCGCCTCTCGCCGAGGACGAGCGTCTCCTCCAGCTTCGAGAGGAGGACCGCCCGCCGGGCGGGCGGCTTCGTCGCCGCGACGAGGAGGCCGTGGTAGCGGCGCGTGTTCTCGCCGGTCGCCGTGGACATCGCGTAGCCGCCGAGGCCGTTCGTCTCCAGCCACTCGCGCGGAGGTGTCACGGCAGGTCGGCCGGTACGGAGACGCCGAGCACGCGCCGGGTCTTCTTCTCCTGCGCGAACGCGAGGACGCGGCGGGCGCCGGGGCCCGCGGCGACGGGGACCTCCGCGTCGAAGCGGCCACGGGCGTCGACGGACCCCGCGACCCCGAGCGCGCGCGCGACGGCCGTGTGGGCGAGCGTCCTGCCGGCGTTCTCGCCGCGCGTGACGTCCGAGGAGAGGCCGTCCTCGACGACGGCGAGGACGACGTCGGACCCGGCCGCGGCGCCCGCGACCGTCACGCGAACGGACGCGGCGCCGTCCGGAACGACGCGGACGAACGCCCGACTCTCGCGGGCCGCCGCCTCGATCGCGTGCCGCGCGGCGCGTTCGTCGCTTCCGACGAATTCCGTCCGTCCGTCCACGACCATCTGCGGCGTGTAGACACGGCCGGCGTTCCCGAACGTCGCCGCGTAAGCGCCCTGGCGCTCCGTGAAGGCGGAGGACGAGAACGGGTCCGCCCAGCCGAGGCGGTTCCAGTAGTCGACGTGCAGGGCGAGAGGCACGACGAGCGCGCCCTGAATCGGCTGTTCGGCGGCGAGGCGTGCGAGGAGCCGGTCCGCGGGCGGGCAGCTCGAGCAGCCCTCGGACGTGAACAGCTCGACGAGAACCGGCGTCGCCGCCGGCGCGGGTGCCGCGACGAGCGTCGCGCCGAGGAGCGCCGCGCCGATCACGGCGCCGCGAACGCAGTCGCGACCGCGGGGAGGACGAGCTTGCCGAGCCGCATGGCCTCCGCGTCGTCGCCGTCCGTCACGAGGAAGACGAGACGGCCGTCCGCCGCGCTCGTCCCGACGACGGCGAGGCCATCCCGGTCCCCGCCGCTCACGAGGCCGGCGAGCCTCACGTTCGAGGCGAGGGCGGAGCCGGGCCGCGTCGCGATCACCGAGACGAGGTCGCTCTTCGACGCGGAGCCCTCCTTGCGATAGATGATGTGGAAGATCCTCTCGCCCGCGTGGCCGCATTCGTGCGCGGTAACGGGCTCGTAGCCCGGCAGGCGGTTCGCGGCCGCCGCGACGGCCGCCTTCAGCTCGGGATCGAGGTGCGCGGCGAGGTCCGCGGCCGCGGGCGCCGGCGTCTTCGACCACTTGTCGAAGCGCAGCGCGCAGTTCTTGTGGTTGAGCGCGGCGAAGAGGAACGCCTTCGCGTCGCGGGCGGCCGCCATGTTCGTCGCGGGCGATCCCGCCGTGTGGGAGAGCAGGAAGAGCGTGCCCGCGCCGGCCGCGGCGACGAGCGAGGCGGCGAGGAGGAGCGTCGCGGCCGTTCCGGTCGACGGGGCGGGAACCCGCGCAAGGCGCGCGCGGAGCTCGGCCTCGAAGCCTTCGCGCGGCTCGGGCGCGGCGGCGGCGACGCGGCGGACGGCGGCGCGCAGGTTCTCCCGCGCCTTGAGCTCGGCGCGGCACTCGGGGCACCGGTCGAGGTGCTCGAGGATCTCGTGCGAGAGGTCGACGGAGAGCTCTCCGGAGAGGTACGAGTCCAGGCGGCGACGCACCTTGGCGCAGCCGTAGTCCCGGACGTTCAGGGCGGTCTTCACGGCGTCCCTCCTTGGGCGGCCGCGCCCGCCGCGACGATCGTCGCGGCGGCGGCCGTCCCGCGCACCTTCTCCCGCAGCGCAGCGCGCGCCCGGGACAGGCGCGACATGACCGTGCCGATCGGCACGCGGAGGATGGCGGCGATTTCCTTGTAGGTGAACTCCTCGACGTCCGAGAGGAGGAGGATCTGCTTGTGCTCGGACGAGATCGCGTCCAGCGCCGAGGCGACCTCCTCGTCCTTGATCTCGGTCGGGGTCGGCTCCTCGGCGGCGAGCGTCTCGGCGAGCTGGGCCTCGCCCTCGGCGCCGAGCGTGAACGGGACCTTCTTGCGGCTCCGCTGCTGGTTCACGTTCCAGAGGATCTTGTAGAGCCAGGCCCGGCAGTTCGTCCCCCGCTCGAACTTCGCGAACGACTTCCACGCCTGGAGAAAGACCTCGGAGGCGAGATCCTCGGCCTCGGCGGGCCGGCGCGTCAGGCGCAGCGCGGACCGCGTGATCTCGCGGAAATGCGGCCAGGCCTCGCGGTCGAAGTCCGCCCTGAGCGTTTGCTCGGCGTCGGCCGGGCGCGGGCGGAAGAGGGACATGCGGGCGGTGGCCTCCCAGGGTATATGCCGCGTCGGAACGGCATTATTCCCCGGGAAATAGAATCTCCTCGCGGCAAATGAAACTCACGGCAGGGACCAGGCTCGGCCCGTACGAGATCGTCGCCCCTCTCGGCGCCGGCGGCATGGGCGACGTCTACCGCGCGCGGGACACCCGGCTCGAGCGGGACGTCGCGGTCAAGGTGCTGACGGAAGAGCTCGCCGGCGACGTCGAAGCGCTCACGCGCTTCGCGACGGAGTCGAAGGCGGTTGCCGCCCTCTCCCATCCCAACATCCTCGCGCTCTTCGACGTCGGGGACGAGGGCGGCGTCCGGTACGCGGTCAGCGAACTCCTCGAGGGAGAGACGCTTCGGACGGCGATGGCGCACGGCCCGCTCCCCCCGCGCCGGGCGCTCGACATCGCCCGCGACGTCGCCGAGGGTCTCGCGGCTGCCCACGAAAAGGGGATCGTCCACCGCGACATCAAGCCCGAGAACGTCTTTCTGACGAAGGCCGGTCACGCCAAGATTCTCGACTTCGGATTGGCGCGACACGACGTCACGCACCGCGATCCGGGCGACACGCGCTCGCCGACACTCGCGGCCGTCAGCGGAAGAGGAGTGGTCCTCGGGACCGTGACCTACATGTCCCCCGAGCAGGCGCGGGGATCTACGGTCGACTTCCGGAGCGATCAGTTCTCCCTCGGGATCGTTCTCTACGAGATGCTCTCGGGGGCCAAGCCGTTCGAGGCCGCGTCCGCGCCGGAAACGCTGACGGCCATCATCCGCGACGAGCCGGAACCGCTCGAGAAACGGGCCCCTCACGTCCCGGGACCGGTCCGCTGGCTCGTGGAGCGGCTGCTCGCCAAGGAGCCTTCCGAGCGCTACGACGCGACGCGGGACATCGTGCGCGAGCTGAAGGGCCTTCGCGATCACCTCTCGACGTGGACGCAGGCGTCGCCGGCGACGCGGCCGGACTGGAAGGCCGCGTCCCGCTGGATTCCGATGGCGGCCGGCGCCGTGCTTCTGCTCGCACTCGGTGCCATCGCAGGCCGGCGCACGGCCCCACCGCCGCTCCCGCCGCCGCGCCAGAAGTACGTCACGTCGTCGGGGCAGGACAGCGCCCCCGCCGTTTCGCCGGATGGGCGCCTCTGCGCGTTCGTCTCCGTCCGCGACGGCGTGTCCCGGATCTGGCTCAAGCAGATGGCGGGCGGAGCCGAGGTCGCTCTCACCGGGGGCCCCGACTTCGCGCCTCGCTTCAGTCCCGACTCGACGAGCATCTTCTTCATCCGCCGGGAAGGCTCCGGGTCGTCCGTCTACCGGGTTCCGACTCTCGGCGGCCCCCCGCAGCGCGTGCTCGCCGGAGCCGCGGAGGTCGACGTTTCGCCCGACGGGGCCCTAATCGCCTTTGTGCGCAACAGCGTCCCGGCGGAGCTCTGGGTCGCGGGGAGCGACGGCGGGGGAGAACGCCTCCTGGACAAGGGCATGGACTTTCAGGTGCGTTCTCCCCGCTGGTCTCCCGACGGGAGGTGGGTGGCGACGACCCGGGGTGAGATCAACGTCGGATCGCCCTGGACGGTCGTCCTCGTGAGTCCCTCGACCGGCGAGAAGAGGGTCCTGCCCGCCCCGGCCGGGCTCGGAGAGCTTTCGGACCTGGCCTGGTTGCGCGACGGCCGCTCGCTCGTCTGCGGCCGGCGGGATCAGGCGATCGTGCCGTCCAGCCCGGGCGTGTACTTCGTCCAGGACGTGAGGACGGGCGCTTTCGAGCCGATCGCGTATTCGCTCGGCGTCGGCAAGGGGCTCGACGTCGAGGGACCCGGGCGACTGCTCGTGGAGTTCCTGTCGGTCCCGACGAACCTCCTGGAGATCCCGCTCACGAAAACGGCGGCGCGGAAATGGCTGACGCAGGGGTCCCAGGTCAACTTCCAGCCGCTCCTTTCCGGAGACGGCAAATCGCTCGTCTTCACGTCGAACCAGGGCGGCAACAGCGATGTCTGGGAGCTGGACCTCGGGACGGGCGCCCTCCGCCCGCTCACGAGCGACCCCGCGAGCGATTCGGACGTCTTCCGGAGCCGGGACGGGAAGACGTTGCTCTGGTCGTCGTCCCGCACGGGCCACTTCGAGATCTGGGGAGCGGGAGGAGACGGGAGCGCGCCCCACCGGATCTCCGACGACGGCGTAGACGCCGAAAACCCGTCGCTCTCGCCAGACGGGTCCGCAATCGTCTACGTCTCCTTCAACGTGAAGAAGCTCGGGATCTGGAAGATCCGGCCGGACGGCACGGACGCAAAGCTCCTCGCCCCGGGCCGCAAGATCCTGCCCGAGATCTCGCCCGACGGACAATGGGTTTCGTACGTCTCGCAGGGTGCGGTCCCTTCAATCGATGTCGTGCGCCTCGCGGACGGGGCGCCCGTCTGCCGCATTTCAAACGTCCCCCCCGGAGAGGGTTTCATCTACGGGCGTCACCGGTGGCTGCCGGAGAACCGCCGCATCGCGTTTCTCGGCGGCGACGGGGCCGGGACGGCGCTCTACGTGCAGGACGTCGTGCCCGGGGCGGACACCTCGGCGACGCGGCGGAAGCTCGCGACGTTCGAGCCGGACGTCGAGCTTCACTCGTTCGGCCTCGCCCCGGACATGAGCTTCGCCGTCGTCGCGGCCCGGCGGACCAGCTCGAACCTCATGGAGATCGACGGCCTCCCGCACGACGTCGCCCCGGCGAGCCTCAGGCGGCCCTGAGCGTCAGTGCCCGGAGCAGGCGGGGACGCGGCCGAGGGAGACGGCGTCGCCCGAGCGGACGAGCTTGCCTTTCCGCTCGAAGAACGAGAGGAGCTGCCCGAAGTCGAAGAGCTCGCCGTGGCAGTTGCCGAAGACGGGCTGGGGACCGAAAGCCTGCTCGGCGGCCGCGTACAGCTCGGCGACGGTGCACCGTCCGCCGCGCCCCGCAAGGAGGGAGAGGACGTCGTGTCCGGGGATCGCGGTCGCGGGGGCGGGCTCGGGCGTCGGCATGCGGGCCAAGTTACCACCGGGCGGCGCCGCCTTGTATGACGGATGTCATACAGGCGGCGCGTGGCGCACGGCTACTTGATCCTCTGGAAGAAGTCGTTTCCCTTGTCGTCGACGAGGATGAACGCTGGGAAGTCGACGACGTCGATCGCCCAGACGGCCTCCATGCCGAGCTCCGGGAACTCGACGACCTCGACTTTCTTGATGTTCTCCTGAGCGAGGAGCGCGGCGGGGCCGCCCGGCGAGCCGAGGTAGAAGCCGCCGTGCGTCTTGCACGCCGTCGTGACCTGGGGTGAGCGGTTGCCTTTCGCGATCATGACCATCGACCCGCCCCGGCTCTGGAAGAGGTCGACGTACGAGTCCATCCGCCCGGCCGTCGTCGGCCCGAACGACCCGGAGGGCTTTCCCTTCGGCGTCTTCGCGGGGCCCGCGTAGTACACGGGATGGTCCTTGAAGTACTGCGGGAGGTCCTGCCCGGCGTCGAGGCGCCCCTTGAGCTTCGCGTGCGCGATGTCGCGCGCGACGACGAGGCGGCCCGTGAGCGCGAGGGGCGTCGAGACCGGATGCTTCGACAGCTCCGCGAGGATCTCCTTCATCGGCCTGTTCAGGTCGATCTTGACGATGCCCGCGTGCTCCTTCGCGCCGGTGTGCGTCGGAAGGAGCGCCTCCGGGTGCCGCTCGAGCTCCTCGAGCCAGAGGCCCTTCGCGTCGATCTTCGCGAAGACGTTGCGGTCGGCCGAGCACGAGACGCCCATCCCGACCGGGCAGGACGCGCCGTGCCGCGGGAGGCGGATGACGCGCACGTCGTGCGCGAAGTACTTCCCGCCGAACTGCGCGCCGAACCCGAGGCCCTGCGCCCTCTCGAGGAGGATCTTCTCGAGCGCGACGTCACGGAATGCGCGGCCGGACCTGTCCCCGGACGTCGGCAGGGTGTCGTAGTAGCCCGTCGACGCGAGCTTCACGGTCTTCAGACACCCCTCGGCCGACGTCCCGCCGATCGCGAACGCGATGTGGTACGGCGGGCAGGCGGCGGTGCCGAGCGTCTTCATCTTCTCGACGAGCCACGGCACGAGCGTATCGGGATTCAACAGCGCCTTCGTCTCCTGGAAGAGGTACGTCTTGTTCGCCGAGCCGCCGCCCTTGGCGACGAAGAGAAATTTGTACGCGTCTCCCTTCGTCGCGTAGATGTCGATCTGCGCGGGGAGGTTGTTCCCCGTGTTGACCTCGTCGTACATGTTCAGGGCCGCGGTCTGCGAGTAGCGCAGGTTCTCCTGCGTGTACGTCTGCCAGATGCCCTTCGAGATCTTCTCGGCGTCGTTGACCCCGGTCCACACCTGCTGGCCCTTCCACGCGACGACCGTCGCCGTGCCCGTGTCCTGGCAGAACGGGAGCTCGAACTTTGCGGAGACGACGGCGTTCCTGAGGAGCGTCGTCGCCATGAACCGGTCGTTCGGCGAGGCTCCGGGATCCTGGAGGATGGACGCGACCTGCCGCTGGTGCTTCGGGCGCAGGAGGAACGAGACGTCGCGCATCGCTTCGTGCGCGAGGACCGTGAGCGCCTTCGGGTCCACGACGAGCATCGGCTTGCCCGCGAACTTCGCCTTCTTCACGTAGCCCTTCGGCCCGGAGACGAGCCGGTACTTCGTCTCGTCGTGCCCTTTCGGGAACGGGTCCGAATAGACGAAGACGTCTTTCTTCTTCGCGGGGGCGGCCTTTGTCGCAATCGGGGTCTTCGCGGACATTGGAGTCTCCTCCAGCGTGGAAATTACACGACCGCGGAGGAGTCGCCCCTGATGCGGATGAACCAGTGGGACGACGCACGGGAAGAAGTTGCGTTCTTTCGCGGGCACGGGGCGTGCTGCGTTCCGCGCAGGAGGCCCGCATGCCCAACCTTACAAGCACCCGAGACGAAAAGGCCGTCGAAAAGGAGATCGTGGCGCTCGAAAACCGCTACTGGCAAGCGATCCAGAAGCATGACGCCGACGCCGCGCTCTCGATGACCGACGATCCGTGCATCGTCGCCGGTCCGTCCGGTGTCAGCCGCGTGGACCGGAGCGCGTTCCGGGAGATGATGAAGAACGCGAGCTACACGCTGCACGACTTCGAGGTGAAAAAGCCGCAGATGAGGCTCCTGAACGACGACATGGCGCTCCTCGCGTACGAGGTCCACGAGGACATGACCGTGGAAGGGAAGCGGCTCGGGATCGAGGCCGCGGAGACGTCGGTCTGGACGAAGCGAGGCGGCCGGTGGGTCTGTGCGCTTCACACGGAGTCCCTGAGGGGCGACCCTTTCGGCCGGGACAAGGGTGGGCGGACCGAGCCGCAGGTGAGACTTACGTCGTAGCCGGGCCGGCGCCGAGCGGGATGTCCACGGGCTGCTTCACGGCCCACGCGATCGCTTCCGGAATCGCGTCCGGCGCGAGGCCCTTCCAGTAGACCGTCCATTCGGGCAGGCGCACGAGGCCGTCGCAGAGCTTCTCGTACCACTCGCGGATCGGGTTCGTCCGGCGTGCGCGCCAGAACACGACGGGCGTGTCCGCCGCGAGCGCGTCCCAGAGGTCCCGCGCAATGCCCTCGCCCTGCGCCTCGGGAGACACGGCGAACTTCGTGAGATAGGCCCCGAGCGGCGTGTCGACGAGGATCGCGCAGCCGCGGTAATCCTCGTCGAGGTAGACGTGTCCCGGCGCCGTGCGGAAGAAGGCTCCGACCGGCGCGCGGCCGAAGCTGGACGCGAGCAGCTCGCGCAGGCGGTCCATGTCCACGCCGCTCCAGCCCTCCCGGCGCAGGATGCGCGCGCCGCGGCGCAGGAGCGTGCCGGCGCCCTTCACGGTGAAGAGCTCGCGCAGGACGTTGAGCGGAGACGTGATCGCGACCGTGAACGGGAGCGGCGCCGAGGCCTCGCACAGGTCCCGGGCGCTCTCGAGGATGAGCCGCTCCTTGCGGGACAGCTCCTTGCTCGCCGCGAGCGCGGGGACGTCGGTCGTGAGGTTCACGAGAGGGACGAGAGCCCCGCCCTGGCGCAGGCCGCCCGGGCGATGGAGGAAGAGGAGCTTTCTCGTCTGGAGCGCGCGGAGGAGAACTCCCAGCCGCGCGAGCCGTTCGCCCGGCTGCTCGCCCGCGGCGGGAGCGAAGACGACGACGGGGACATGCCCGGCCCGCGCGCACGCGGAGACACGCGCCGCGAGCCCTTCGGCGTCGGCGGACAGGCTCTCGAGCGCGACCCCCTCGGCCCCGAGGTGGCGCGCGAGGACGCGCGCGTGCGCGACCGCCTCGGCAGGCTGGAAGATCCCGAGAACGACGGCCGGCGTGAGGTCGAGCGCGGCGAGAAACCGCAGGTCCTGGACGACGGCGTCGGCCGCGCCGGACATGACGTGCGCGTCGACCGCGAGCGCCGCGAACTGCTCGCGAGGGCGCGCGCGGAAGAGATCGAGGTACAGCCGCGCCTCGGACGGGCGGCCCGTGCTCTCGAGGAAGCGCAGGACGACGTCCTGCGGGGCGAGGTCGGCGGGCGGGGCGGGCGCGGGACGGTCGGCGGCCATCTCCCGGAGGATAAGGGCTCGGAGCGAAACGAAAGGGCCCGGCGGCGACGCCGGGCCCGGATCGTAATTGGTTGCGGGGGCAAGATTTGAACTTGCGACCTTTGGGTTATGAGCCCAACGAGCTACCAGGCTGCTCCACCCCGCGTCAGGGAGGGGGACCATAGCGGCTCTCTCCCGGCGAGTCAAGTTCGCCGCAGGCGTACAGTGCGGCCGGAGGACTTCATGGGACTGTTCTCGGGGACCTCTCTGAAGCCGGGCAACGCGGCGCCGCCGTTCACCCTGAAGGACCAGGACGGAAAGTCCATTTCGCTCGCGTCGCTCTCCGGCCGACGCGTCGTCCTCTACTTCTTTCCGAAGGCCGACACCCCCGGTTGAACGGCGGAAGCCCAGGCCTTCCGTGACGAAGGCCCGAAGCTCCCAAAGGACGTCGTCGTCCTCGGCGTCTCGAAGGACTCCGTCGAGGCGCAGAAGAAGTTCGCGGAGAAGAACAAGCTGACGTTCCGCCTCCTCGCGGACGAGGACGGCGAGGTCATCAAGCTCTACGGCGTGGACCTCGCGTTCGGGATCGCGAAGAGGAAGTCGTTCCTGATCGACTCGAAGGGGAAGATCGCGAAGGTCTACGAGACGGTCGCGCCCGCGAAGCACGCGGCCGACGTCGCGAAGGATCTCGCGGCCGTCACCTAGGGTTCAGCGCGACGCCGGAGCCGGGCCGGCCGGGGCTGGCGGCTTCACGCGCTGCTCCCATCCGTCGGGCAGGACGAGGACGATCTCGCCGGGCTTCACGAGGTTCAGCTGCTCGCGGGCAATCTTCTCGAGCGCCCGCGGGTCGCTCCTGAGCGCGATGACCTCGGCCTCGAGCCGCTTGTTGTCGGCCTCGAGCTGCGCGACCTCCTCGTGGGCCTTCGCGAGCTGCACGCGCTGCCTCCGCACCTGGAGGAGGCCGTGGTCGCTCACGAGGAAGATGCCGAAGACGAGGGCCGAGAGGAGCGCCGAGACGACGACGACGGAGGTCGGCCGCACGTGACGTCCTTCCGGGCGCGCGGCGGGGGCTTCCTCGCCATGGTCCGTGCGCGCGCGGCGTGCGGGCGGCTCGCTCTCGCGGGGCGTGTCCTCACGCACCGGCCGCTGCGTCAGCCGCTTGACGCCGACGAGGCGGGGCGGGCCTTCACCGCCGACGATTCTTTCGAAGCGCACCCCTCATTTTCCCCCAATTCCGCCGAAACGGCGCGGGTTTGAGGGTCTCAGGCCTTCTTCGCCGACAGGCCGGGGTAGACGCCCGTCTCGCCGAGGTCCTCCTCGATGCGCAGCAATCGGTTGTACTTCGCGATCCGTTCGGAGCGGCTGAGCGAGCCCGTCTTGATGAAGCCCGCGTTCGTCGCGACCGCGAGGTCGGCGATCGTCGTGTCCTCCGTCTCGCCGGAACGGTGCGAGATGACGGTCACGTAGCCGGCCGTCTGCGCGATCCGCACCGCCTCGAGCGTTTCCGTGATCGTCCCGATCTGGTTCAGTTTCACGAGAAGGCCGTTCGCGATGCCGTCCGCGATCCCCTGCCTCAGGATCTTCGGGTTCGTGACGAAGTTGTCGTCGCCGATGAGGTGAATCTTCCCGCCCAGCGCCGTGGTCAGGAGCTTCCAGCCCGTCTTGTCCCCCTCGGCGCACCCGTCCTCGATCGAGACGATCGGGTAGTCCGCGACGATGCCCTCGTAGAAGGCGACGATCTCGGCGGGCGAGAGCTTCTTGCCCTCGAGGGCGTAGGCGCCCTTCTCGTAGAACTCGCTCGCGGCCGAGTCCAGGGCGAGGAAGACGTCTTCGCCGGCCGCATAGCCGGCCTTCCCGATCGCGTCGACGAGGAAGTCCAGCGCCTGGCGCGTGGACTCGAGGTGCGGCGCGAACCCGCCCTCGTCGCCGACGCCGGTCGCGAGGCCCTTCGACTTGAGGAGGCCCTTGAGCACGTGGAAGACCTCGGACCCGGCGCGCAGCGCCTCGCGGAAGTCGCCGAATCCGGCGGGCACGAGCATGAACTCCTGGACGTCGAGCGGGTTGTCCGCGTGGGCGCCGCCGTTGACGACGTTCATCATCGGGACCGGAAGCGTGACCGCGCCCGTCCCGCCGAGGTAGCGGAACAGCGGAAGCGCGCAGGCCGCGGCCGCGGCCCGGCAGACGGCCATCGAAACGCCGAGGATCGCGTTCGCGCCGAGCGCGCTCTTCGCCTCGGTGCCGTCGAGGTCGATCATGAGACGGTCGATCTCGGCCTGCTGCCGGGCGTCCATCCCGAGGACCTCGGGCGCGATCGTCTCGTTCACGTTCTTGACGGCCTTGAGGACGCCCTTGCCGCCGTAGCGCTTCTTGTCGCCGTCGCGCAGCTCGAGCGCCTCGCGCGAGCCGGTGGACGCGCCGGACGGAACGCCCGCGCGTGCGGACGCGCCGCCCTCGAGCAGGCACTCGACCTCGACCGTCGGGTTGCCGCGGGAGTCGAGGATCTCGCGGGCGTGGATGCTCTCGATCGCGTACATGTGGACTCCTAGGAGAAGAAGAGAGAAGAGGAAGAGAAGATTCTCTTAGAAGGTGAAGAGAAGAGGAGGAGGCGCGCAGCCGCCGCACGAAGTGCGCCGACGCTTCCCGCGGCCCTATTACCCTCTAAGAACATATTCCCTGGCGGCCTTGAGTAAGCGATCCGTTTCCTTCCGGTCGGGGGATTCCGCGTAGATCCTGACGACGGGCTCCGTGCCGGAGGCGCGGAAGAGGATCCAGCGGCCGTCGCCGAGGAGAAGCTTCTGGCCGTCCGTCCGGTCGATGCCCTGGACCTTCAGCCCTGCGAAGGAATCGGGGTTTTCCGCGAGCCTCTTCTTCATGGCGTCCGCGAGCCCCGGGTCGAGGCGCGCGTCCGAGCGCTCCGGGTAGAAGGAGCCGACGCGCGTGAAGAGCTCCGCGAGGAGCGCCCCGAGCGTCAGCCCGGTCGTCGCGACGAGCTCGGCGAGGAGGAGGCACGCGAGCGGGCCGTCCTTCTCGGGGACGTGGCCCTCCATCGTGAAGCCGGCCGACTCTTCGCCGCCCATCGAGATCTTGTCCTCGAGGAGGAGCGCGCCGATGTACTTGAAGCCGACCGCCGTCTCGAAGACGGGAGCGCCGTTGGCCTTCGCGACGGCGTCGAGGCCGTGCGTCGTCGCGACGGAGCGCGCGACGCCGCGCGAATCGCCGCCCTTCCGCCCCCGGAGGATGCGGTCCGCGAGGAGCATGAGGCAGTGGTTCGGGTTCACGTAGGTCCCGTCGGCGTCCAGGACGCCGAACCGGTCCGCGTCTCCGTCCGTCGCGAGGCCGATCGCACGCTTCTCGGAGACGACGACCCTTCCGAGCGCGGCGAGGTTCGGGGCGTCGCATTGCGGCGAGAGGCCGCCGAAGTACGGGTCGCGGTGTCCGTTGATGAGGTGGACGTCGACGCCGGCCCGTTCGAGGAAGGCGTCGAGATAGCCGCGCGACGTCCCGAAGCGGGGGTCGACGGCGACGCGGAGCCCGGCCTTCTTCATGGCGGCTCCGTCCACGCGGCGTCCGAGCTCGGCGAGATAGGGCTCTCTCGGGTCGAACGTCGGCGTGTCGGCGGCGGGCGCGGACTCCGCGTCGGCGTCCGAGGTCCTCGCGATCTCCTGCTCGATCCGCGCGGTCACGTCCGGGAGCGCCGGGGCGCCGTCGGACGTCGAGTACTTGATCCCGTTGTACTCGGGCGGGTTGTGCGAGGCGGTGAAGTTGATCGCGCCGAGCGCTTTCCGCTCCCGGATCGCAAACGCGACGACGGGGGTCGGGACGTCGCGGTTCGCGCGAAGCGGCGTCATGCCTTCCCGCGCGAGGACCCGCGCGGCCTCGTCCACGAAGCGTTCGTTCAGGAAGCGCGTGTCGGACGCGACGACGAGGCCGCGGGAGGCGTCTCCGGACGCCATCGCGACGCGCGCGATCGCGGTCACGACGCGCCGCGCGTTCGGGAACGTGAACTCCTCGCCGAGGATCGAACGCCAGCCGGATGTACCGAAGCGAATCATGGGCCGGTTAGGATTCTACGGTGCGCGCCCGCTTCGCCGTTGCCGCCAGCCGTGCCGTCGTCGCTCTCGCGGCCGCGTGGGTCTCCTCGTGCGCGTCGCGTCCGCCGGCGGCGGGTCCCGTGCCGCTCGTGAGGCATGGGCCGGATCGTGCCGCCACGCCCTACGCCGAACGCGCGCACGACGCGAAGGTCGCGCTCCTCGCCCGGATCAACGCCGACCGCGCCGCCGCGGGCGTCCCTTCGGTCGCGTACGACCTCGTCGCCGCGAAGGCGGCCGACGCGTTCTGCATCGACGCCGCGCGGAATTCCGTCATGGGCCACTGGGACCTCTCGGGCCGTGCGCCGTACGATCGTTACGCCGACGCGGGCGGCGTCGACTGGAGCGGCGAGAACTTCAGCGGGACGTCGCGGCGGGGCGACGCGTTCCACCCCGACGAGCTCGTCGGCCTCCTCCTCGAGGCGCACGGCCGGATGATGGCCGAGAAGGCGCCCGACGACGGCCACCGGCGGGCGATCCTTGATCCGGAGTGGACGCACGTCGGCCTCGGCGTCGCGCTCGAGGGAGGCGAGTTCCGGATGACGGAGGAGTTCACGCGACATGTCGCGACCTGGGTCGAGGCTCCCGGGGGCCGCGTGCGAGCCGGACGCACGGTGCCGGTCCACGTCCAGCTCCCGAAGGGATGGAAGCTCGCGGCCGTCGAAGTCGGACACGAGAGATTCCCGCGTCCCCTGACCGCGAAAGAGATCCGGAAGCGCAGCGCGTACGCGTTCCCGCCCGCTTCGCAGAAGCTCCTCCCGCGCCTCACCGCGCCGTTCCGGTACGAGGACGGCTCGAGCGGTGAGGTGGACGTCGTCGACGGGCTCGTCCGGGTGAAGGTCGTGCTGCTTTCCGGGCCGGGCAGCTACTGGGTCTTCGTCTACGCGGCCCCTGGGTCGATCGAGAGCCGGACGCTCGGCCCGCTCACGGCCGTGCGGATCGTGGCGGACTGAGGGTCTAAGATCGCCGGAGCATGACGGCGGAGTTCACGCGGGGAGAAGCGGAGATTCTCGAGCGCTTCTTCACGAACGTCGACTCAGCCGTGTTCGGCCTGAGGCTCCCGCAGGAGGTGTCCGGCGCGCTCTTCTCGCGCTACAGCCGGACGGCGAAGAGCCTGAGGCGCGTCTTCCTCGACGAGTTCGTCGGCGAGCAGGGTCTCGCCGAGGGCCTCCTCGGAGGGGCGTCGGCGGACGACGGCGAATCGCTTCGCCGTGCGCGCGCGTTCTACGATCGCGTCCTCGTCGGCTACGGCGACGACTCCGTCGCCCAGCTCGGCGCGGCGCACGTCGCCGTCGAGCGCGCCTCGAACGTCGCGGCGCAGACTCTCGAGGACGCGCGGGTCGGAATCTCGTTCCTCGAGAAATCGACGCGCTACGTGAGATTCGACCAGAAGGACGCGGGCGGCCGGTACCTCTGGCACCGCGAGGAGACGCTCCTCGCCTCACGGCACGGCGCCGCGTTCGCGGCGCTCATGGACCGCCTCTTCACGACGTACGCCGCGCAGATCGACCCGATGATCCGGCACATCGAGGAGATCCTCCCGATCGAGGCCGTGGACGTGCGCCACCCGAAGACGGGGGAGCCGCTCGCGTGGAAGGACGTCGCACGGGACGAGGAGCTCCTGAAGGCCGCGCGGCGCGCCTACGGGGCGACGGTGCGCGCGCACGCCTGCGACGTCATGCGGAGCTATCTCCCCGGCGCGACGCTCACGAACCTCGGTGTCTTCGCGACCGGCCAGGCGTTCGAGCACCTCCTGAACCGCCTCTACGCGAGCCCTCTCGCGGAATGCCGCGGGCTCGGGACCGCGATGCACGCCGAGCTCGGCAAGCTCATCCCCTCGTTCGTGAAGCGCGCGAAAAGGAGCGACTGGCTCGTCGGCCTCGACGGGCGGACACGCGACGCCGCGGCGCGTGTCCTGACGCCGGGAGCCCCGGCCTCGCCGTCCGGCGCGGCGGCGCTGCTCGATTTCGATCCCGAAGGCGACACGAAGGTGCTCGCGGCTCTCCTCTATCCATACGCGGACCGGCCGCTCGCCGAGGCGCGTGCGCGCGTCGCGGCCATGCCGGCGGGCGAGCGGGCGGCGCTCCACGCGGAGCTGGCCGGCGCACGCCGCAACCGGCGCGACAAGCCTCCGCGCGCGCTCGAGGAGACGTCGTACACGTTCGATCTCCTCGGGAACCTCGGCATCTACCGCGACCTCCACCGCCACCGCCTGCTCTCGCAGGAGCGCCAGCCGTTCACGACGGCGAACGGCTTCGAGACGCCGCCCGAGATCGACGAGTCCGGCTGCGCGCCCGAGTTCCGCGCGCGCATGGAGGAGGCGCACGAGCTCCACGAGGCGGTCGCGCGCGAGCACCCGCGCGAGGCGGCGTACGTCGTGCCGTTCGCGTTCCGCGTGCGGTGGCGCATGACGCTGAACCTGCGCGAGGCGGTCCACCTCTGCGAGCTGCGCTCGATGCCGCAGGGCCACCCGGACTACCGCCTCCTCGTCCAGGACATGTGGAGGCAGATCGAGACCGCCCACCCCGCGCTCGCGCCGTGGGGGAAGTTCGTGAACCGCGACACGTACCGCCTCGGCCGCCTCCAGTCCGAGATGCGGACGGAGTACCGGCGGGCGACGGCGGTCTGAGCCCTCACCCCTCCGCGAGCGCGTCGAGGCCGACGAGGACGGAGGCGGCGTCCTCGTCGGGGCGCGCGAGGTAGACGGGGATCGCGCCGGGGATTTCGTGGAAGATCTCCGTGACGATCTCGGGGTCGTCCGTGACGACGGCGTCGATCCGCGCCGAGCGCCCGAGCCGCTCGAGGACGTTCTCGAGCCCGTGCTCGGCGAGGAACGTCGTCGACGGCGGCGCCAGGGCACGCAGCTCCTCGAGGAGGCCGTGGCGCTCGCTGGTCGCGACGAGAACGTGGCGCATGCTCCTCCGTCTTGCAATCGGGTCGCAGCGGGCCGACGATGGGGCGTGGCGCCGAAGCTTCCCGTCTACCTCGATTATCACGCGACGACGCCGGTGGACCCGCGCGTCTTCGAGGCGATGCGCCCGTACTTCACGGACGTGTTCGGAAATGCCGCGTCCCGGAGCCACGTCTTCGGGATGCGCGCCGCGTCCGCCGTCGAGAAGGCGCGCGAGGAGGTCGCGGACCTCGTCGGCGCCAACGCCCGGGAGATCGTCTTCACGTCCGGCGCGACCGAGGCGGACAACCTCGCGGTCCTCGGCGCGGCGCGCGCGCGCCGGGCGAAAGGGACGCATGTCGTCGTCTCGGCGATCGAGCACCGCGCCGTCCTCGATCCGTGCGCGCGTCTCGAGGCCGAGGGCTTCCGCGTGACGCGGGTCGCGCCGGACCGGCTCGGCCGCACGTCCGCCGACGTCGCCGCCTCCGCGATCGCCCCCGACACGATCCTCGTCACCGTCATGGCGGCGAACAACGAGATCGGGACCGTGAACGCCGTGGCGGAGATCGCGGCGCTCTGCAAGGCGAAGGGCGTCCTCTTCCACACGGACGCCGTGCAGGCCGCCGGCAAGGTCCCGCTCGACGTCCACGCGTCGGGCGTCGACCTCCTCGCGCTCTCGGCGCACAAGATCTGCGGGCCGAAGGGAGTCGGCGCGCTCTTCGTGCGCGCCTCGAACCCGCGCGTCGCTCTCGACCCGCTCCTCTTCGGGGGCGGGCACGAGCGCGGGCTGAGGCCGGGGACGCTCGACGTGCCGGGGATCGTCGGATTCGGCGCGGCCGCCGCGATCGCGCGCGCCGAAGGGCCGGCCGAGTCCGCGCGTGTCGGCGCGCTCCGCGACCGGCTGTGGGAGCGGCTGCGCGTCGCGGTGCCGGACGCGACCCGAAACGGAGATCCTGCGGCATGCCTTCCCGGCAACCTCAACGTGCGCTTCCCGGGCGCGCCCTCGGACACGGTCATGATGGAGACGCGCGACCTCGCCGTCTCGGCCGGCTCGGCGTGCACGTCGGCCTCGGTCGAGCCGAGCCACGTCCTCCTCGGGATCGGCCTCACGCGGGAAGAGGCGCACGAGAGCATCCGCTTCGGCCTCGGCCGGTTCACGACGGAGGAAGAAATCGACTGGGCGGCGGCCGCGGTCGCCGACGCCGTCCTCGCCGTGCGCGCCGCACGCGGGACCGCGCGGACGGTCGTCTAGAATCGAACGCAGCCGTGCGGCGTCCGTCGATCCTCACCGCCGCGGGCCTCGCCCTCGCGTGCGCCCTTTCCGCCGCGCCGGCCGCGGGAGGCGACGTCCGCGTCAGCGTGTCGGTGATGACGCCCGACAGGAAGACGGTCCCGGGCGCGGGCGCCGTCGTCTGGGTCGTCGACCCCGCGGCGGCGCGTGCGGCCGCGGCGACCGCGAAACCCAGCATCGCCTCGAAGAAAAAGCGCTTCGACCCGCACGTCGCCGTCGTCCCGGAAGGCGGCACGGTTCAGTTTCCGAATCTCGACGGGATCTACCACAACGTGTTCAGCCTCTCCGAGAAGGCGCGTTTCGACCTCGGCCTCTACCGCAACGGGGCCTCGCGGACGATGACGTTCGAGAACCCGGGCCCCGTGAGGATCTACTGCAACATCCACCCGCAGATGGCGGCGGTTCTCGTCGTGATCGACGGCGCGATCTGGGGGCAGGCGGACTCCGACGGGAGCGCCGTCCTGGCGCACGTTCCGCCGGGGAAGGCGACCGTGCGCGCGTGGGACGAGAGAGGCGGCGAGTTCTCGGGCGTGGTCGACGTGCCGGATTCCGGCTCCGTTCCGCTCGCGATCTCCCTCGACGGCTCGCGCTTTCACGAGACGAGCCACAAGAACAAGTACGGGAGGGACTATCCGCCTCCCGACGCCGATGACAACCGGTACTGACGGCCGCGACGACACGGGCCGCTCGACGTCGTCCGAGGCGACGCGCGTTGCACGCGTGGCGCCCGAGACGACGCTCGTGTCGGCCGTGCCCGCCCCCGCGCCTCCGCCGAAACCCGCGCCCCGCGGCCCGGGTCTCGCGACGCAGTTCTTCGTCGCGGCCGCGGTCCTCGTCGTCGCGACGCTCGGCGCCGCGATCGCGCTCGGGACGTGGCGGGCGAACGCCGCGGCCGAGAAGAGCATCCGCGAGAGCCTGCGCGACCTCCCGGGCGTCGTCGGGTCGTACCAGATCAGCCTCGAGGACGGCCTGCGGCGTCAGCTCACGAGCGTGGCGGACGAGCCGGGAACGAAGGGGCTCTTCGCGCTGAGGGACCAGAAGACGCTTCACGATTGGACGGTCGACAAGGCGCAGGCGGGGAAGCTCGACGCGGGCGCGGTGTTTCTCTTCGACGAGCGCGGCGTCCTTCTCGACCGGAGCGACCAGGTCGTCACGGACGCGAACCGGCACTCGTTCGCGTCGGTGAAATGGGTCGCGGACGCGCTGAAGGGAGTGCCGTCGACGGCCGTCATCCGCGAGAAGTCCCGCCTCTCGTACGTCGCGTCGGTCCCCGTGCTCTCGGGCGACGCCTCCGTCGGTGAGGGCCGCCTCTCGGGCGTCCTCGCGGCCGCGGTTCCCCTCGACGAGGCGCGCGCGAAAACGCTCCAGGGGATCACGAAGGGGCAGGCGGGATTCGTCGCGAACGTCGCGCGGCGCGGCGAGCCTCCCGCGCTCGAGCTGTCCGCCGCGACGCCCGCCTTCCGGGGAGACGCGCTCGTCCCGGCCCTCGCGGCGCAGCCGGCCGCCGTGGACACGCTCTTCGTCCAGGGCCGGCCCGTCGGCCCGCTCGACGTCGCCCTCGCGGGCGACCGGCGCATCCTCGGCGCCGTCCCTCTCAAGAGCGCCTCCGGCGAGACGCTCGGCGCCTTCGTCGTGTCGCGGTCGCGCGAGGAGGAGACGGCCGCCTTCGAGAGGATCCGCGACGCGCTCCTGTGGATCGGCGCCGTCGCGCTCCTCGTCGCGCTGCCGGCCTCGTTCGCGATGGGACGCCGCATCGCGCGGCCCCTCGAGGAGCTCGCCGGCGGCGCCGCCGCGATCCGCGAGGGGGACCTCGACGTGACGCTGCCCGAGGCGGGCGGAGGCGAGGTGGGCGCCCTCGCCCGCGCGTTCTCCGCGATGGTCGGCGAGCTGAAGGAAAAGGCCGCCCTCGAGCAGATGGTCGCGGGCATCCGTCGCGACCCGAGCGCGACGCGCGGCGCGACGCTCGCGGCGCGCGTGCCGGCGCCGGACGCCGCGGCGCGGGCGTTCGCGGGCCCGCGCGTCGGGACGCTCTTCGCGTCCCGCTACGAGGTCACGGCGCTCCTCGGCAAGGGCGGGATGGGGACCGTCTACCGCGCCGTCGACCGCGAGCTCGACGACGAGATCGCGCTCAAGGTCCTCCTCCCGGACGCGTTCGACGAGGGCTCGGGCGCCACGCAGACGCTCAAGCAGGAGATCCGCCTCGCGCGCAAGATCACCCACCGCAACGTCGTGAGGACGCACGACCTCGGCGAGGCGGAGGGCGTCCGCTTCCTCACGATGGAGTACGTGCCCGGGACGACGCTCCGCGACATCCTGGACCGCCGCGGCGTCGTCGCTCTCGCGCCCGGCCTCCAGATCGCGAAGCAACTCTGCCGCGGCCTCGCGGCCGTGCACGAGGCGGGCATCGTCCACCGCGACATCAAGCCGCCGAACATCATGGTCCTCCCGAACGGCGTCGTGAAGCTCATGGATTTCGGGATCGCGCGCGCCGCGGGGGGCGACGACCCGGGAGACGGGTCGACGGTCGGCACGCCGTATTACATGAGCCCCGAGCAGGCGCGCGGGGAGGCCGTGGACGAAAGGAGCGACATCTACGCGGTCGGGGTCGTCCTCTACGAGATGTTCGCGGGGACGCGGCCGATCGGCGGGGCGACGCCGGCCGAGGTCATGCGGCACCACCTCTCGGACGAGCCGCGGCCGATCACGGCGCTCAGGCCGGACCTGCCGGCGCTCCTCGAACGCCTCGTCGCGGCGTGCCTCGCGAAGAGCCCCGACCGCCGCCCGCCGTCCGCGTCCGACCTCGCGGACGCGCTCCTGCGCCTCGGCGAGTAGAGGGGCCGCTCACTCCGTCCGGAGCGAGTCGATCTTCGCCTCGCGACGGCGCTCGCGCGGCTGCCTCCAGTCGTTGTTGAAAAGCGCCGGCTCCCAGGACCCGTACGTGGGATTTGGCAGCACCCACCACCGCTCGCCGATCCACCCCGCGTACGGAGCGACCGCCTTCCCGCGGCCGTCGGGCGTGTTCGCGGCGACGTCCACGAAGTCGACGATCTGGTCGCCGAACTGCATCAGGATGCGGTGCTGACTCCCGAGGAGGCGCCGCCGGCAGCCCTTGTCCGTGCCCACCATCTCGCACCCGGCGACGACCGTCCCGAGGCCCAGGAACGACTCGGGAGGAGCGGGGAACCCGGCCTTGCGCAGGTTCGCGAGCGTCGCGGGGCCGAGGTCGACCGCCCGGTTCGTGAGGTAGAAGACGCTCACGCCGTGGTCCGCCGCGAGCCGCACGAACTCGAGCGCGCCGGGCAGGGGACGGGCCGTCTCCTCGAGGCACCACTTCCGCCACGAGAACTCGTCGTACTCCTTCCCCGTCTTCACGAGGAGCGCCTGGTAGGGCGAGTTGTCGAGCACGGTCTCGTCCACGTCGAGGATCACGGCGGGCGGAAGCCCGGCGAAGGCCCCCTGACGGTCCCCGCGCGGCAGCGCGTCCCACGTCGGGTTCGCGAGCGCCGCGAGGAGCTTCTCCCCGGCGGCGCGATACACCTCGCGGAAGACGAGGTCGTGCTCCACGGCGCGCTGCGTCCACACGACGGCGTTCAGGTCGTCGTCCGCGGGCACCGAGGGCCGGGAAGGCGCCTGCGTCGCGACGGCGGGGGGAGGCGCGGACCTGGAGTCCGGCGCCGGCGCGGTCGCGCACGCGACCGCCAGCCCGGACGCCGCGAAGGCGAGAACCCCGCGGTGAAGAAAGAAAGAGAGAAAGAGAGGGATTCTCTTAGAAGGTGAAGAGGGGAGAGGCGAAGCGGGGGGAGCGGCGGCGCGGGGTGGCAGTGCGGTCCCGCACCTCGCAACGGGCTCCGCGGCCGGCGATCCCGAGGTCTCTTTCCGAATCTTCATACTCTAGGAAATCTCCCTCTTTTCTTCTCTTCTCTTTCTCGTGCCCTCAGCTCTTCGCGATGAAGCCCCACGGGGCGCTCTGGCGCGCGTGCGGATCGAAGACGCCGCGGGGGAGCGCGGGATCCGCTTCCGAGAGCGTCGCGCGGGCGGGGCGCACGACGGAAAGGAGCGTCTCCCGGTGCGCCTTCACGAGGCGGCGCACGGGCGCGCCGGCGGCGGCCTCGAGGAGGATCGGTGTCGCCTCGGGGCCCATCTTCGCGAGCCAGGCCTCCCAGATCGCCTCGACGACGGGCATCCCGCGGAACGTCACGTTCGGCATCTTCCGGAACGCGGTCTCGAGGCGCCGCAGCTTTTCCTCGAGCGCGGCGGGGTCGTCGAGGCTCTCGTTCTCGAACGGCGTGTGCGGCTTCGGGATGAATGCGTTTACGGTCGGGACGAGCGTCCCGACGCGGCCCCTGAGGCGGCCCTCCTCGAGGAAGACGCGCCGGAGCTGGTCCACGAGGCGGACGACGTCGTCCACGTCCGCGTCCGTCTCACCGGGCAGCCCGACCTGCAGGTAGAGCTTGAGCTGCGTGATGCCGGACCGCGCGACGAGGCGCACCTTCTCGAAGAGCATCGCGTCGGAGACCTTCTTGTTGATCGCGCGGCGCAGGCGCTCGTTGCCGGCCTCGGGTGCGATCGCGAGAGCGCGCTCTCCCTGCGCCGTCAGGATCGCGAGGATCTCCTCGGAGATCGCGTCGATCTTCACGGACGAGAGGGCGATGTGGTACTTCAGATCCGCGAGCCCCCGCAGGATCGGGAGGATCTCCGGGTGGTCCGCGACGGCCGTCGCGATGAGACCGACGCGGCCCGTGAGCGGCCGGTTGCGGCGCGCGACCTCCAGGACGTTCTCCGCCGACGTCCTCACCTGCGGCGCCATCGCGTACGCGGCCCAGCAGAAGCGGCACATCTCCGAGCAACCGCGCGCGATCTCGATGAGGAGCTTGTCCGAGAGCTCCGTGTGCGGCGTCAGGATCGTCGTGTGCGGCGGCTCGCGGAGGGGTCCCTCCGCCGCCCGGAACTGCTGGACGACGATCTTCCCCTCGTCCGCGGCCTCGGCGCGCACGCCGTGGACCTCCGGGACGTAGAGACCCTTGACGTTGGCGAACGCCGCGAGCGTCGCGTCGCGCGAGAGGTCCCGGCGGAGGACGTCCGCGATGGCCGGCACGACCTTTTCGCCGTCGCCCATCGCGAAGACGTCGACCCAGCGCGCGAGCGGCGCCGGGTTGATGCGCGCGCAGTCGCCCCCGACGAGGACGATCGGGTCGCCCTCGCCGCGCTCCGTGCGCTCGAGCGGGATGCGCGCCGCGGGCAGGAGCCTCAGGAAGTTGACGTAGTCCATCTCCCAGGAGATCGAGAACGCGACGAGGGGGAAATCGCCGAGCGGCGTGTCCGTCTCGAGCGTGCGCGGACCCCGGAGGTCGCCGTCGTCCTCGACGAAGAAGCGGTCGCACGCGACGTCGTCCTCTCGGTTGAGGAGGCGGTAGACCCACTGGAACCCGAGGTTGGACATCCCGATCTCGTAGGAGTTCGGGAAGCCGAGCGCGACGCGCGTGCGCCCGTGGCGCGAGAGAGCCTCCGTCGCCCGTTCGGCGGCGAGGAGCGTCCGGCGGCTGTCAGGCCGGGATTGGGTCACTGTCCTCCGTGATCCCCTCGAACAGTATGGTCGAAAGGTAGCGTTCGCCGGTGTCCGGGAGCATCGCGAGGAAGACGGAGCCCTTCGGCGCCTTCTCGGCCACCTTGCGCGCGGCCGCGAACGTCGCGCCCGAGGAGATGCCGCAGAAGATCCCTTCCTTCTGACTCAGCGCGCGGGCCGCGTCCCGCGCCTCGACGTCGGTCACGAGAACCGACTCGTCGTAGATCTTCCGGTTGAAGACCGCCGGCACGAAGTCCGTCGTCCAGCCCTGGATCTTGTGCGGCGCCCACGTCCCCTGCGTCACCATCGGCGCGGAGGCGGGCTCCACGAGCACGATCTTGACGTCCGGCCGCGCGACCTTCAGGACCTCGCCGGCACCGGTGATCGTCCCGCCGGTCCCGATGCCCGACACGAAGTAGTCGAGCCTCTTCCCGGCGAAGTCGCGGAGGATCTCGGGGCCCGTCGTGTTCCGGTGGTACTCCGGGTTGGACGGGTTCTCGAACTGCTGCGGGATGAACCAGCCGTGCTCTTTGGCGAGCTCCTCCGCACGCCTCACGAGGCCGGTCCCACGCTCGGCGGCGGGGTGGAGCACGACCTTCGCGCCGAGACCCTTCATGAGCTTGCGCCGTTCGACCGAGAACGAATCCGACATCACCGCGACGAACGGGTAGCCCTTGACGGCGCAGACCATCGCGAGCGCGATCCCGGTGTTGCCGGACGTGGGCTCGATGACCGTCTGGCCGGGCTTGAGCAGGCCCCTCCGCTCGGCGTCCTCGATCATCGCGATCGCGAGGCGGTCCTTGACCGAGCTCATCGGGTTGAAGGCCTCGCACTTGACGTACATCGTCGTGCCGGCCGGTGCGAGCCGGTTGATGCGGACGACGGGGGTGTTGCCGATGGTGCCGAGAATGCTGTCGTGAATCACGCTCGTCCTCCCGGTGGAGCATCATAGGGACGGGAGTGCGAAATGAAATCTAGAGTCTCCGTCTCGACTTTCGCTCTGCTCGGAGTGCTCGCGTGGCTCGCCCACCCGGGCCGGGCCCTCGCCCAGGCGTCCGATTGGCCCCGGGAGTTCAAGACGCCCAAGGGAAACACGATCGTCGTCTACCAGCCCCAGGCCGAGACGTTCCAGGGCGACCGCGTGACAGGCCGCGCCGCCGTGTCGTTCACGAAGCAGGGCGCCGCGGCGCCGAAGTTCGGCGTCGTCTTCTTCTCGGCGCGCGTTTCCGTGGACCGCGACGCCCGCGAGGTCTCCGTCCTCGACATGAAGGTGAGCCGCGTGCGCTTCCCGGGCATCACACCCGAGAACGAGAAGAAGTTCACGGACAACCTCGAGGCCGAGGTCCCGAGGTGGGACCTCGTTTTCGCGTACGACCGGCTTCTCGAAAACGTCAAGGTTGCCGCCCGCGAGAAGAAAAGCGCCGAGGGCCTGAGGAACGACCCGCCGAAGATCGTCTTCGCAAACGAGCCCTCCGTCCTCCTCGCGTACGACGGCGAGCCGGTGTTCCGCGACGTGGACGGCGCGCCCGTGCAGGTCGCCGTGAACACCTCGCTCTTCGTCGTGAACGACACACGCTCGAGGACCTACTACCTCTCCGGCGGCGCGAAGTGGTGGTACGCGGCCACGAACCCTCTCGGCCCCTGGCGGACCGTGGGCGGCCCGCCGGCCGACATCGCCGAGTTCGCGGCGAAGGCTGAGGCCGAGCAGAAGAAGGACGACACGGACGTCACGGGCGACGACGGCACCGCGGACGCGAGTCCGCCGAGGATCATCGTCGCGACCGAGCCCACGGAGCTCGTCGTCACCGAGGGAAAGCCGTCGCTCAAGCCGGTCGCGGGCACGGACGGAAACCTCCTCGCGGTGGACAACACGGAGTCCGACATCCTCGTGGACGTCGCCCGGCAGGACTACTACGTGCTCCTTTCGGGCCGCTGGTTCAGGGGCAGGTCGCTCGCGTCGGGCGGCGCGTGGACGTACGTCCCGCCGGACGCGCTTCCCGAAAGCTTCGCGAAGATCCCGCCGGACTCCGACTCCGGCGACATGCGCGCGGCCGTCGCGGGAACGGACGAGGCCGAGGAAGCCGTCCTCGACTCCCAGATCCCGCAGACGACGGCCGTCAGGCGCTCGGAGGCGACGCTCGAGGTCCAGTGGGACGGCGAGCCGAAGTTCATCCCGATCGAGGGCTCCGCGACCTCCTACGCCGCGAACGCATCCACGTCGGTGCTCCGGATCGGCGATCGCTTCTACGCGTGCGACAACGGCGTGTGGTTCGAATCCGACTCGCCGGAGGGCCCCTGGAGCGTCGCCGAGTCGGTGCCGACCGAGGACATCGACGGCATTCCGCCGAGCGTTCCCGTCTACAACGTCAAGTACGTCCGTATCTACGACGCGACACCGGACCTCGTGACCTTCGGCTACACGCCGGGCTATACCGGCGTCTACCCGTGGCACGGCACCGTCGTGTGGGGCACGGGGTGGCATTACAGGCCGTGGGTCGGGCCGACTTACTGGTGGCCCCGCCCGCACACGTGGGGCCTCGCCGCCCACTACAACCCGTGGACGGGGTGGGGCTTCGGCTGCTCGTGGAGCTATCCGTTCTTCAGCGTGAGCCTGGGCTGGGGCAGCTGGTTCCGGCCGCACGGGTGGCGGCGGCCCGCCTATTCCGTCGGGAGCGGCTGGCGCCGGCCCGGCGGGGGCTGGTTCGGCCCGGGCGGGTACCGTCCGCCGCCCGTCATCGCGAGCCACTACTGGGGAACGCGGGGCGGCGCGGCCTGGAACCGCCCGCTTCCGGCCCGGCGTCCGGGCGCCGTCCGTCCCGCGGTCAGGCCGGTGCCCGGCGTTCGCCCGGGCATCGGCTTTCGCCCGGCTGCGCGCGACATCCGGTCGCCGGCGCCCGTGAACATCTACAACCGTCTCCCCGCGAAGGCACGCGGCGTGGCGCGCCCGCCGTCGGCGTTCGAGCGGGCTCGCTCGGTGCCGGGCCGCGCGAACAACGTCTACGCGGATCAGAACGGCCAGGTTTACCGCCGCACGAAGGAAGGCCAGTGGCAGCAGCGCGAGGCCGGCCGCTGGAAGCCGAGCGCCGGCGCGGGACAGGGCGCCGCGGTGAGACCCGGCGCGCGGCCGGGCGGGTCGGCGCGGCCGTCGCCGGGCGCGATGCGGCCGGCTCCGAAGCCGGAGCTCGAGCGAGACTTCTCGGCGCGAAAGCGCGGCGACGATCGCATGCGCGAGCGCGGCGTCTCGACCCCGCGTCGAGAAGTGGCCCGGCCCGCGCCGCAGGCGCGCCCGGCCCCCCAGGCTCGGCCGGCCGCGCCGTCGCACTCCTCCGGCAGGAGCAGCGGCGGCGACCGCGGAAAGAAGCACTGAGAGACCTTCTTCATCTCCGGCCCCGGGGAGAACCTTCGGGGCCGGAATCCGTTTCAGAAGGTTGAGGAGCTGCGATGTACTACGTCATCGGGGCCAATGGCAGCCAGTACGGTCCGGTCGACGAGCCCACGCTGCGCGCGTGGATCGCCGAGGGGCGGGTCGGCGTGCCGAGCCTTTCGTTCAAGTCGGGCGAGGCCTCGTGGGTTCCGCTCGGAACTCGCGAGGAGTTCAAGGACGTGTTCGGGGCCGCGACTTCCGCCCCGGGCGCGCTGCCGGCGGGACCTCCGCTGGCTCCCGGCCAGCAGGTGCCGCTCGCGCCCGGCGAGCGGGACTGGCTCGTCGTTCTTCTCCTGTCGATCTTCCTCGGGACGTTTGGCGTCGACCGCTTCTACCTCGGCCAGGTCGGGCTCGGCCTCCTGAAGCTGCTCACGCTCGGCGGCTGCGGGATCTGGTGGCTCGTGGACGTCATCCTGATCGCGACGAACACGCTCAAAGACGTCAACGGCAGGCTGCCGGTGAAGCGGTTGTAAGGAGAGGGGAGATTTCCTAGAAGGTCAGAGGCGAGCGAACCGCGCGAATTCGCGCTCGCATCGGGTACTCGCCGGATTTCACCTTCTAAGAAATGCGGGTATTCACTCCCTAGGGTCCGGGCGTCGGATCTGGGAGGGCCGGCACCGGTATCCCGCCCACCGTCACCACCGCCGTCCAGCCGAACGCGGCGGCGGCATCGGAGAAGAGCTCCCGCGCGTGGCGCGTCGCCGCGTCGAAGAGGCCGGCGTCCTTCGCGCTTCGTGCGAGCGCGGCGCGCGCCCACGTCGTCCAGCGCGTCCGGTCGGCGGGCGTGATCGGGTTCAGGAATCCCGACTTCTCGTCGAACCACTCGAGCCGGTCGTCGACGGAGACGATCTGCGGGGCGGGGAGGCGCACGGTGACGACGCGGCGCGCCTCGTCGGCCGCCACGTCGAAGCCCTTGTCGAGGTCGAAGCCGCCGAGGACCTTGCCACGCAGGCGCAGCGTCGCGTTCTTCGGGACGTCGAAGACGAAGATCGTCTTCACCTCCTCGATCCTCAGCACGTCCGAGATCTCCATCTGGACCGTCGCGAGGCGTGCGATCTTCCTCACCGCGGTCACGACGGGAGCCGAGGAGGGTCTCCGCGGCGCCACCCGGCCCGCCCAGAAGCCCAGCCCGAAGACGAGGACGGCGACGCCGCAGGCGGCGAGGAGGGCAAGGATCAGGCGCCAGCGCATGAAGCAGGAAGACTAGTCCCGTCCGGCCCCTTTTGGTGCGAAAGTGGCCCGAAAGCGTCGGAGGACGGGGGCGGGAGCCTCGCTCCGGGGCGCTAGAATCGGGCACCCGAAATGCAAGTGAACGTCCGGGAAGGACTCGGAGGACGCATGACGACGAAACTCTCGCGCATCGGCCTGGGAACGGCGCTCGCGCTGCTTCTCGGGACGGGCGGCGCCTTCGCGGCGCAGCAGGGCAGGATCACGGGCCGCGCCACGGACGGCAAGGGCACGCCGCTCGCGGACGTCAAGATCACGATCACGACGAAGGCCCTCGGCAACTTCAAGATCGAGCTGAAGACCGACAAGGACGGCAAGTGGGGCACGATCCTCAACGACTCGACGATCCCGTACCACTACAAGTTCGAGAAGCAGGGATTCATCGGTGTCGAGCAGGACAAGAAGGTCCCGATCGGCGGCTCCGAGGAGCTGAACGTCGAGCTCCTCACGCAGCAGCAGGCGATCGAGACGGGCGTCGTCAAGGCCGTCGACGATCCGTTCGTGACGGCCTACAACGCCTCCGTGGAGGCCTACCAGGCGGGCGACCTCGACACGGCGTGGGCGAAGTCTCAGGAAGCCGTCAAGGTCGGGCCCGACAAGGCGAACGGCTACGACCTCGCCGCGAAAATCGCGTTCAAGAGGAAGGACTGGGACGGCGTCGTCTCGATGGGCGAGAAGTCTCTCGCGCTCGAGGCCGACAACCCGCCGCTCGTCGGCTCCCTCATGGAGGCGTACCGCGCCAAGGGAGACAAGGCGAAGGCCGCCGAGTACGAGAAGAAGTACATCGCGGCGAATCCTGACCAGCCCGACGTGATCTACAACCAGGCCGTCGAGCTCTACAACAAGGGGAAGTTCAAGGAGGCCGAGCCGATCCTCCTGAAAGTCGTCGAGGCGAAGCCCGACCACGCGAAGGCGCAGTACCTGCTCGGGATGTGCGACGTGAACCTCAACAAGATCCCGGAGATGAAAAAGCACCTCGGCGAGTACCTCAGGCTGGAACCGAAGGGCTCCGACGCATCCGCCGCCAAGGAGATGCTTGACGCCTTCAAGTAACGGGACGGCGCCCTTCGTCATCGGGATCGCCGGCGGCACGGGGTCGGGCAAGACGACGGTCGCCCGGGCGATCGTCTCCCGCGTGGGAGAGGAGCGCATCGCGTTCCTGTCCCACGACGCCTACTACCGCGATTTCGTCGACCTCCCGAAGAGCATCCTGGACGGGAAGAACTTCGACCACCCGGACTCGCTCGAGACGGAGCTGCTCGTGCGGCACCTCAAGGCGCTCAAGCAGGGCATGGTCGTCGAAATGCCGGTCTACGACTTCAAGGTCCACCGACGCTCGGCCGAGACGCGCCGCGTCGAGCCGCGCAAGGTCATCCTCGTGGACGGGATCCTCATCTACGTCGAGCCGGACCTGAGGAAGCTCTTCGACGTGAAGATCTTCGTCGACACGGACGCGGACATTCGTCTCATCCGCCGCATCCGGCGCGACATCGCCGAGCGCGGCCGGACCGTGGACAGCGTCGTGACGCAGTACGAGAGCACGGTTCGCCCGATGCACCTCGAGTTCGTCGAGCCGTCCAAGCGGTATGCGGACCTCATCATTCCGGAGGGCGGCGAGAACGCGGTCGCCCTCGAGTTCCTCTTCGCCCGCCTGAACGCGCTCCTGAGCGGCTGAAGGCGGCCCGAGCTTCGCCCCGCGCGGGCATACGTCAGAATGCGCGAATGCGCACCAACCTTCGCACGCTTGCCGCCGTCGCGGCCGCCGCCTGCCTGCTCGCCTCCGCTCCCGCCGTCGCCGCGTCCGGCGACGCCGCCGAGCGTCTCGCCGGCCGCGCCGGCGGCGCGACGCCGCTCGTCGCCGACACCCGCGAGCTCTGCGACACGATCGGAGGGAGGCCCGTCGGATCGACGGCGAACGCCCGCGCCGTCGAATGGGCCGCCGCGAAGTTCAAGGCCGCCGGCGCCGATGCCGTGCGCACCGAGAGCTTCCCCGTCCCGTTCCTCTGGCTGCCCGGAACGGCCGAGCTCTCGATCGTCGCACCCGAGGCCGTTTCCCTCCGGGTCGTCGCGTGCCCGGCCGCGCCCTCGACGCCCGGCCCGATCACGGCGAAGGCGGTGGACGCCGGCGAAGGGACCGCGGAGGACTTCGCCCGGCTCGGCGCGAAGGCGAGGGGCGCGATCGCCGTCGTCCGCTCGAGGGAGATGAAGACCGTCGACGATCTCTTCGGAGAGTACATGCGCAACGGCACGATCTTCGCGGCCGCCCGGAAGGCGGGCGCCGTGGCCGTCCTCCTGCAGTCCACGCGGCCGCGCGGTCTTCTCTACCGCCACCCGGTCGGCCTCGGCCGCGATCTCGCCGCGCTGCCGGCCGCGATGGTCTCGCGCGAGCACGCGGCGCGGCTCCTGCGCCTCGCCGAGCAGGGCGACGTCGCCGTGCGTTTGAACATCGCCAACCGGACGGGTGGAGCCTACGAGGCCCGGAACGTCGTCGCGGAGATCAGGGGGAGCGAGAAGCCGGAGGAAGTCGTCCTCCTCGGCGCGCACCTCGACTCGTGGGACCTCGGAACGGGCGCGAACGACAACGGCGTGAACGTCGCTCTCGTGATCGACGTCCTGCGCGGCATCAAGCAGCTCGGGCTCGTGCCGAAGCGGACGATCCGTTTCGTCGCGTTCAACGCCGAGGAGCTCGGGATGTGGGGCTCGGCCGAGTACGTGAGGGCGCACGCGAAGGAGCTTTCGAACGTCGCGGGCGTCGTCATCTTCGACGTCGGCTCCGGCCGTACGTCGAACTTCTTCCTGAACGGCCGCGAGGACCTGAGAAAGCCGACGGACGCGGCCCTCGCCGCCGTCGGGGGCCTCGTGGGCGCGCCGCAGGCGCTCGACGGGATCGACGGCACCGACAACTTCGACTTCCTGCTCTCGGGCGTCCCGAACCTCGTCGCGAACCAGGACTGGGCGCCGTACCTCCCCGACTACCACGCGGAATCGGACACGTTCGACATGGTCGACGCGCGCGAGGCGCGCGCGAACGCGGCCGTCGCGTCCGCGCTCGTGTGGGGCCTCGCGAACTCCGACGCCCGCGCGCCGCGTCAGACGAGGGCGGAGGTCGACAAGCTCCTGAAGGACACGAAGCTGGACGAGCAGATGAAGGCGCTCGGCCAGTGGGACGACTGGGTGGCGGGCCGGAGGGGCGTTTCGAAATAGGCGTTCGCGCGGGTCGGGTGCCTTTCTCCTTCTCGCGCGAACTCGCTTCGCTCAAACAGCGCGCTCGGCGTCGAAAGGCACCCGTCCCGCGCTCCGCCTACAATCCCGCCCCTGTGAGCACGTTTCCGCCGGTCCCCGAGCAGATGGACCTTCTCCTCAAGGGCGTCGACGCCTGCGAGAAGAGGGAAGAGCTCGAGAAGAAGCTCGCCCGCTCCCTGAAGACGGGCAAGCCCCTGCGCGTGAAGGTCGGGTTCGACCCTTCGGCGCCCGACCTCCACCTCGGCCACACCGTGATCTTCCGCAAGATGCGCCACTTCCAGGAGCTGGGCCACGAGGTGGTCTTCCTGATCGGGGACTTCACCGGGATGATCGGCGACCCGACCGGCAAGAAGGCGACGCGCCCGCAACTCACGAAGGACGAGATCCTCGCGAACGCCGAGACGTACAAGGCGCAGGTCTTCAAGATCCTCGACCCGGTGAACACGCGCGTGAAGTTCAACTCCGAGTGGCTTTCCGCTCTCGGAGCCGACGGGCTCGTACGGCTGTGCGCGAAGTACACGGTCGCGCGGCTCCTCGAGCGCGACGACTTCGCCAAGCGCCTGAGGGAGCAGAAGCCGATCGCGGTCCACGAGCTTCTCTACCCGCTCTGCCAGGGCTACGACTCCGTCGCGCTGGACGCGGACGTCGAGCTCGGCGGCACGGACCAGCTCTTCAACCTCCTCGTGGGGCGTGACCTCATGCGCGAGTGGGGGAAGGAGCCCCAGTGCGTCCTGACGCTCCCGCTCCTCGTCGGGACCGACGGCGTCGAGAAGATGTCGAAGTCCCTGAACAACGCGATCGGCGTCACGGAGAGCCCGAACGAGATCTTCGGAAAGGTCATGTCCGTGTCCGACGCCGCGATGTGGGCGTACTGGACGCTCCTGACGGACCGCCGGCCCGCCGAGATCGAGGAGATGAAAGCGGCCGTGGCGGGCGGGACGCTCCACCCGAAGAAGCTGAAGATGGACCTCGGCCTCCAGATCGTGTCCGACTTCCACGGGCAGGCGGCCGCGTTCGCCGCGCAGGAGGAATTCGAGCGCCGCTTCGCGGGGGCGGGGGGCGCCGTGAACGCGGAAGAGATTTCTCTCTCGGCGAAGCTTGGCTCCGCGGCCGGTGCCGACGACCGACCGGCGCATGGGGATTTCTCAGAAAGGAATTTGGCGGACGTGCTCGTCGCGAGCGGCCTGGCTGCGAGCAAGAACATCGCCCGTCAGAAGATCAAGGAAGGCGCGGTCTCGACGTCGGAGGACGGGCAGAGCTGGCGGAAGATCGAATCACCGGCCGAGCCGTTGCGCCTCGGTTCGAGCGAGGGCGTGTTTCTTCGAATGGGCAAGAGATTCGTGCGAGTCAAGCCGTGACGCGACGAGTATCGCCACCGCTCTCCCTCTTCACCTTCTAAGAAGATTTTCCGATGCCGAAACCCGAGCCGAGGCGCCATTCGAAGAGCGCGGGTCCGAAGCGCAAGACCCTTCTCCTCGTCGGCGGCGCCGGCCGGATGGGACGGCGGTTCGCGCCGCTCTTCCGCAAGAAGGGCTTTCGCGTCCTGATCGGCGATCCGTCGGGCCGCGTCCCCGGTTTCGCCTCGGCGGGCCTGGACTCGGCCTCGGACGCCGACGTCGTCTGCGTCGCCGCGTCGCTCGATCAGGCGGCCGCGGCGCTCGAGGCCGTGCTCGCGCATGGGCCGCGCGGCCTCGTCTTCGACATCGCGAGCCTCAAGACGCCGCTTCTCCCGCTCTTCACGCGGGCGCGCAAGGCGGGCGTCGCGATCGCGTCGGCGCATCCGATGTTCGGGCCGGTTGCACGCCTCCGCGGGAACGACTTCCTCGTCCTCGACTGCGGCGACGCGGCCGCGGCCTCGCGACTCGCGCGCCTCTTCTCGGGCGAGGGCCTCCGCATCCGCCGGATGCCCGTCGCGGCGCACGACCCGTGGGCGGCGCGCACGATGGGCCTCGCGCACGTCGCGGCGCTCGCGGCCGCGGGCGCGCTCGAGCGGCTGCACGTGGACGCGTTCGACGTGGACGGCCGCGCGACGACGTCCTTCCGGCACCTCCTCGCCCTCGTGGCGCCGCTCCTCGACCAGGACCCGGCGCTCACGCGCGCGATCCAGCTCCAGAACCCCGACGCGCCGTGGGTCGCCAGCGTGCTCGCCGAGGAGGTCGACGCGATGCGCGCCGCCCTCTTCGCGCCGGATGCCCGGCCTCTCGCGGAGCGCCTCGACGCGCTGCGCCGCGCCCTCGGCCGATGACGAGCGTCGAGCCTGCCGTGAAGGGCGGAATGCGCCGCGCGGCGGCCGTCTTCGCCGCCTCGGCCCTCCTCCTCGTCCTCGCCTGGGAGGCGTGGGACTCCGTCGCCCCGCTCCCGGCCTCCCTTTCCGTCATGCGGAAGTTCTGGCGCGCCGGCTCGGCGACCCGCATCCTGAACTCGCGCCTCTTCCGGCGAAGCCCGGAGCTCGGGATCGCGCTCGTGCAGCGCGGGCCCCTCCTGCCGCCCGGGGCGGACGTCGTGCTCACCGTGCCTCCCGGCCTGCCGGACGCCGAGGCCGAGGAGATGCGCCGCAAGACCGCGTTCATGCTCGCGCCGCGGCGCGTCACGCTCGCGCGCGGGGTGACGGGCCACGACGGCTTCCTGCTGGCGGCCACGCCGCCGGTGCGCCGGAGAGCGCCGTGAGCCCGTCCGCCTCCCGGAACGTCTCGATCGCCGCCCTGCTCCTGCTCGCTCTCGGCATCTTCACCACGGCCCTCGTCGCGATGCGCGAGCCGTTCGCGCTCAACGACTACTTCGCGATCTGGGGCCTGAAGGCGCACGCGCTCCACGACTCCGGCTCGCTTGCATCGCTGTTTCGTGTCGATCCGGACGGCGCGTTCTCCCACCCCGAGTACCCGCCGCTCTGGCCGCTCCTCCTCACGGTCGCCACGCGGGCGCGCGTTCCGTTCGACGACCTCCTCCCGACGCCGCTCTGGCCGCTCCTCGCGCTCGCCGCTTCGCTGCTCGCCGTTCGCGCCGCGCGTGCGCTCGGCGTCGCGTGGCCGTTCGCGCTCCTCGCGGGCGCGGCCGTTTCGCTGCTCCCGTACTGGCGCACGTACCCGGGCTACGCGGAGGGGCTGCTCCTCGTCTTCGTCCTCGGAGCCGCCGGCGAAGCCGCGCGCGCGGGAATGGACCACGGCGCGACGGTGCGCCTCTCCGTCTTCCTCACGCTCGCGGCCTGGACGAAGCCGGAGGGCTTCGTCGCGGCGCTCGCGGCCTCTGCGGTGCTCGCGCTCGCGAAGAGGCGCCTCGCGGCCCTTCTCGTCGGCGCCTCGGCCGTCCTCTTTGCGGCGCTGCCGTGGGCGCTCGTCGTGCGGACGCTCGACCCCGGCGTCCCGAGGACGGACTTCGCGCTCACCGCGTTCTCGCCGGTGAAGATCGCCGTTGCCCTCGCGGCGATCGCGCCCGAGGCCGCGCCGGCCGCGGGGCTCACCGCGGCCGCGGCGGTGCTTCTCGCCCTCTCGCCGGCGACGCTCCGGCGGCGCCGGGCTCTGCTCGGATGGGCGGCGCTCCTTTCCGTGCTGCTCTTCGGCTCGTTCGCGTTCAGCCGGCTCGATCCCGCGTGGCACGCGCGCTGGTCGTGGGACCGTCTTCTCGTCGTCCCGCTCGCGGCAGTCATTCCGGTTCTCGCCGAGGCTCTCGCGGAATGCGTCTCACAGGCGGACGGCCCGGCCGCGTCGCCGGCCCTTTAGCCGCTTCGACAGGCACGGCCGTTGCAAAGCCTCGAAGGGAGGCGTCTCCCTTGCAGGAAGCGCCTCGGGAGGTGCTCATGAAGTGTGGATGGCTGGTGAAGGGAGGGCTCTTCGTCCTGCTCTCGGCGGGTCCGCTCCTCGTCGCGATTCCCGCGAGCGGAGGGAGCGAGATGCCGAGGAGCGTCGCCGACCCGGACTCGCGAACGCCGAGCTTCACGGCGACGGTGCTCGAGAGGAAGGACGGTTCCGTGACTGTTCAGCGGGACGGCGGTGGCGGAGTGGAGATCCTCTCGCTCGATGATCCGGGGATCTCGCTGAGGATCGACAAGGGCGTCGAGAAGGGGTCTCGCGTGAAGGTCACAGAGGAGGATGCGGGCTCCACGCGGACGTTCACCATCCGGTTCCTGCCGGCCGCCTGATCGGGATTCGCCCCGGGTCGAAGCGGCGGAGAGCCTCCTCTGGCGAATCGGCCGGCTCCTGGCCGAGCGCGGCCAGTCCGAATGAGAGGGCGCCCCGCCGCGCGCCGCCGTCCAGCGCTTCCAACGGAAGGGCTCCGTCGCGCTTGCCGAGCTTCCTGCCGTCCGGCCCGAGGACGAGCGGAAGGTGAGCGTAGGCGGGCGTCGGCAGGCCGAGCGCGCGCTGAAGCGCGATCTGGCGCGCCGTGGAGTCGAGGAGATCGGCGCCGCGCACGACCTCCGTCACACCTTGCGCGGCGTCGTCCACGACGACGGCGAGCTGATATGCGTACGGCCCGTCCGCGCGCTTCACGACGAAGTCGCCCACGGAGGCGGAGACGTCTTCGGGAAGAGTCCCGAAGAGAAGATCTTCGAACGTGAAGAGGCCGGGGGGAACGCGGAAGCGAAATGCGCGGGCGGCCTTGCCGAGAGGCAGGCCCGAGCGGCAAGTCCCGGGATAGATCGCGCCTGAGGACGCGGCATTGCCGGCCCCCGCATCCACGGCGGCTCGTCGCGCGTTCAGAGAATCTTCTTCTCTGTCTTCTTTTCCTTCTTCGTCTCCCGGCGCGGGCGCCGAGGCCGCGCGGAGAAGATCGGCGCGCGAGCACGCGCAGGCGTAGACCATTCTCTTTCCAAGAAGAGCTTCCAGCGCCCTCTCGTAGAGAGCGATGCGCGCGGATTGAAAGACGACCTCGCCGTCCCACGTCAGGCCGAAGCGTTCGAGCGTGCGGAGGATGTCGTCGGCGGCGCCGGAGACGACGCGCGGCGTGTCGAGGTCTTCCATGCGCACGAGCCAGCGCCCGCCCTTCGCGCGCGCGAAGAGCCATGAGCCGAGGGCGGCGACGAGGCTGCCGAGGTGCAGCGGCCCGGTCGGAGAAGGTGCGAACCGCCCGACGGGCGGCGGGGCGAAGGCTGACGTCACGGAACGAGGTTAACCCGCTGAATCCCGAAGGCTTGACGCGGAGAGACGGGGCCCGTACGATGCGCCGCCTTCGCGCCGCCCGCGCGCGCGAAGATCCCCGGATCTTTCACATTCCGCAGTAGCTCAATGGTAGAGCACTCGGCTGTTAACCGAGATGTTGTAGGTTCGAGTCCTACCTGCGGAGCCAGACTTTCCCCCCGCGAACTCGAGATGGGTTCGCGGTTAACACGTACCCCGCGATGCACGTCGCGGGGTTTCGTGTCTAAAGGGCGTGTCGTCGGAGGGGTTTGCGACGGCGCGCCCGCGAGGCTCGATTCTCTGCCGCGAATGTTGGCTCTGGATCCTTCAGCAGCCGTACTTGAGCCGCATCCAATGCTCTACCGTGAGAGCGCCGGGGTGCACAGATCGCAAGAACGCGGGATCCAGTCGTAGGTCTCCGGCGCGCTCGCGGATGAATGTCCACATCTGCACGAGTTCATTGCCCACTATCCTGCGGAACAGCCAGACCGGGAGGGCGACTCGGTGTGGGCGGTCGCCCCGTGATCGTCTCGAAGAGGTCGCGACCCTTCCGCAAAGAAAGCACGTCTCCAGCCAGGAAGAGCTCCCGTCCGCGCCGGCGAATGCGCTGGCCAGCGATTCGGTGAACCTCATATCCGCGAGGATGGTCTCGCAACCCGAGGCAGCCAGTGCCCGTGCCACGGCCGAGTCGGGATTCCGCGTCAGCGCGCGGACCTTGTGTCCCCGTGTCAGGAGCTTTCGTGCGGGGGCGCCTCACATGTGACCCGTGGCGCCGAGCGCGTGGATCTTCGTCCGGGTCTGCTCCTGATCGCGCTGGCGGCCGGGCCCGGATGACGCACGCCGCTTTTGGCGCCCCCGGAAGCGGCGTATCGTGGGGGGGCGTGAAAACCGCGGACCGTCTTCCGACGTTCGTGCCGGGCCTCGACGCGCTGACCGACGGAGGGCTGCCCCGCGGGCGCACGACGCTCATCGTGGGGGGGGCCGGCTGCGGGAAGACCATCCTGGCGCTCCAGGTCATCGTGGAGGGAGCGCGGCGTGCGCGCGAGCCTGGCATCTTCGTGGCCTTCGAAGAACGTACGCGCGAGATCGTCAAAGACGCTCGTGGGTTCGGCTGGGACCTTTCCGGGCTCCAGAAGGAGCGGCTCTTCTTCCTCGACGCCCATCTCGACAGCTCGACCGTTTCCGGCGGCGCGTTCGATCTCGCGGGCCTCCTCGCGGGCCTTTCCGCCAAGGCGCGGGAGATGGGCGCACGCCGCATCGTGTTCGACGGCATCGACATGCTTCTTGCGCAGCTCGACGACCCTGCGGCGGAGCGCGTCGAGCTCCAGCGGCTGCACCAATGGCTTTACGAAAGCGGCCTCACGGGAATCATCACCGCAAAGACCGAACAAGGCGACACTGGGCTCTCGCCGCGCTACGGGTTCCTCCAGTACCTGGCCGACTGCGTCGTCCTCCTCCAGCACCGCCTCGTGAACACCCTTGCCAGCCGGTATCTCCAGGTCCTCAAGTACCGGGGCGGGAAAGCCTCGTGCAACGAGGTTCCCATGGTGATGACCGGCCGCGGCGTCGAGGTCGCGGGATTCGCCTCGGACTCGCTCGATCACAAGGTCTCCACGGAACGCGTATCGAGCGGCGTCCCCGACCTCGACGCGATGCTCGGGGGCGGCTATTTCCGCGGCACATGCGTGCTGATATCGGGGGCCCCGGGCACCGCCAAGTCGACGCTCGGGGGAGCGTTCGCCGACGCCGCCTGCCGCCGCAGGGAGAACACCCTCTTCGTGAGCTTCGACGAGGGATCGGCCCAAGTCGTACGAAACCTCGGCTCCGTCGGAATTCATCTCGACCGCCACCTCAAGTCCGGCAGGCTCCGGATGTATTCGGCGCACGCGGGCGCCCGACCGGCCGAGGAGCACCTCCTTCAGATCCGGTCGCTGCTCGAAGCCCACCGGAGCCGTTGCCTCGTGATCGACCCGCTCTCGGCGCTCGTCAACAATGGGGGCAGCACCCAGCCCCGTAGCAACCTGGACCGTTTCATGGCGCTCGAGAGAAGGCTCAACATCACGACCGTGATGACGAGCCTTCTCGAGGGCTTCGACGGTCTCCGCGAGGCTTCGTCCGCGAGCGTCTCCACGATCGCCGATTCGTGGATCCACTTGTCCTACGTGATCCAGGGGGGTGAGCGGAACCGCGGGCTCACGATCATCAAGTCGCGGGGAATGTCTCACTCCAACCAGGTGCGCGAGCTGCTGCTCTCGAAGCAGGGGCTCCACCTCGCCGACGTCTACACGGCCGCCGGCGCCGTCCTCATGGGGACGCTTCGAATGGAGCGTGAGGAGCAGGAACGGGCCGCGCGGCTGAAGGACGGGCGCGCGCTCGAAGAGAAACGGCGGCTCACGGCGGAATCCGTCGCCGACCTGACGACCCGCATGGAAGCGCTTCGCCAGGAACGGGACGGAAGGGAAACGGATCTGAAGAGGATGCGGGGGGAGAAGGCCGGCGACGTCGGAACCCGTGCGACGCACGCCGGTGAGATCCGCAGAATGCGGCGAGGGCGCTCGAACGCGAAGAGAAGCTCCGCCGCCCGGCCGCCTCGGCGCAAGACGTGAACAGGCAGAAGCCCGCAAAGCCGGCGTCCGACGCTTGCAAGCCTCTGTCGCTCCGGCTCTACGTTGCGGGCGAGGCTCCGAATTCCGTGGCTGCCATCCGCAATCTCGGAATCCTTTTTCCCGGCGGTGAGGCCTCCAAGCAACCGGTGAACATCGAGATCGTCGATCTCCTCGAGGAGCCCCTCCGCGGGCTGGCGGACGGCGTCCTCCTCTCGCCCACGCTCGTGCGCCTCGCGCCGCTCCCTGTTCGGCGAGTCGTGGGGAACCTGAGCAACCACGGAGCCGTTCTGCTGGCGCTCGGAGTCGAGCCATGAAACCGGGGGAGGACAAGATCCTTCGAGAGGAGAACGAAGCGCTCCGGCGCCGGCTCGCCGAGGCCGAGCAGGTGAACGAGGCGCTCACGAAGGGACAGATCGACGCTGTCGTCGACGCGGGGCATCAGGTGCCGCTGCTCCTGAGCGAGGCGCAGCAAGCTCTCAGAGGGAGCGAGAAGAGGTACCGGGCACTGTTCGACGAGAGCCCGCTTCCGAAGTGGCTCTTCGACCAGGAGACACTCGCGATCACGGACGTGAATGACGCCGCCGTTCACGTCTACGGCTACTCGCGAGAGGAGTTCCTCTCGAAGACAATGAGGGACATCTGGCATCCGGATCAGGTGGCATCGGCGATCGAAAGGGTCGCCGCCACTACCTTCGAGCCGTGGAGCGGGATTTCCCGGCACGTCAAGAAGGACGGGGCGAACCTCACCGTCGAGGTCTTCTCCCACCCGATTCATTTTGCTGGTCGGCACTATCAGTTGTCCGTGATTCGCGACATCACGGAGCGCCAGAGGGCGGCTGAACGGCTCAGGGAGAGCGAGGAGCGCATCAGATTCGCCCTGCGCAGCGCAAACGTCGGCATCTGGGACATGGAACCCGCCACCGGCACGGCCCAATGGTCCGAGATTCTCGAGGCCCAGTACGGTCTCGAGCCCGGGACCTTTGAGGGGAATTTCGGGGCATTCCTCGAGCGCATCCATCCCGACGATCGGAGTTCCGTGGAGGCGACGGTCGAGAAGGCGATGACGTCCGGCGGCGACTTCGCGGTGGAGCACCGTGCGATTCGCCCGGACGGCACCGTGCGCACGTTGAACAACATCGGCCATGTCTATCTCGGCGAGCACGGCGCATCGCGCGCCGTCGGCATTTCCATCGACATCACCGACCGGCGGCGCCTGGAAGAGCAATTCCGCCACTCCCAGAAGATGGAGGCGGTCGGCCGTCTCGCGGGCGGCGTGGCCCACGATTTCAACAACCTCCTCACGGTCATTCTCGGCTACAGCGATGTCCTCCTCCAGGGAGTCGAACCGGGACCCATGAGCGAGGCGGCGCAGGAGATCGGGCGTGCCGGCGACCGGGCCGCTGCGCTGACCCGCCAGCTCCTCGCGTTCAGCCGCAAACAGACGCTCATTCCGGAGGTCCTGGACATGGGCGGCGTCATCGGAGATCTCTCGACGATGGTGAAGCGTCTCATCGGCGAGGAGATCGATGTGAGGGTCGTCGTGTCTCCGGGGCTCGGACGGGTCAAGGCGGATCGCGGCCAGTTGGAGCAGGTCGTCATGAACCTGGCGGTCAACGCGCGCGACGCAATGCCGAAGGGCGGCAGCCTTGTCTTCGATCTGCAGAACGTCGAGCTCGACGCCACGTTCACCGCGGCGCACGTCGGGCTCGTGCCCGGACCGTACGTGCTCCTGGCGATCTCCGACACCGGGACCGGGATGGACGCCGCGACGAAGGAGCGCATCTTCGAGCCCTTCTTCACGACAAAGGAGGCGGCGAAGGGCACCGGTCTCGGCCTCTCGACCGTTCACGGCATCGTCCTTCAGAGCGGCGGCGCCGTTGACGTCTCCAGCGAGCCCGGGCAGGGCACGACGTTCAAGATCTACCTCCCGCGCGTCGCTAGCGACGTGGCCGTCTCGCGCTCTCTCTCAGGGATCCACCCGAAGCTGCCTACCGGGTCCGGGACCATCCTCGTCGTAGAGGACGAGGCCGCGATCCTGCAGCTGACGAACCTCATCCTGCAAAAGGCCGGTTACACCGTGCTTCTCGCGAAGAGCCCGGCCGAGGCCGAATTGATCGCCGGCGGCCACCCGGAACCGATCGACCTCTTGATGACCGACGTCGTGATGCCGGGCATGAGGGGCCCGGAGCTCGCGGAACGGGTGCTTCGCAAGAGGCCCGACCTCCGCGTGCTGTACATGTCGGGTTACACCGACGATGCGATCGCGCACCATGGCTTCGTCGACGCCGGCATGGCGTTTCTTCAGAAGCCGTTCACGCCCCTCGGCCTCATCAAGAAGGTCCATGAAGCGCTCGGCGGCTCCGAGCCGTAGCGGCTTACTGGAACCGTCTGGGGCTGGTTTTTTCGAGGCCGGGCACGTCGAGCTACCTGGCCAAGAACGTGGTGAGGACCCGATGGCATCCGGTCGAGACGTCTTCAGATTTCAGAAACGCACTCCTGACGGAGCGCCATCGATGGCCCAACTCGACCGTCCGTCCAGCGCCCCTCCTGGATACCGCGACGCCCCAAATTGTCTGGTGGCGTTCGTCAAACGCGTCTTCGCTGCCACAGGAATACTTACCAAGATCGACCCGTCGGCCAACAATATTTTCGGCCTCTACGCGCCACATCCTCAGCGCTTTCCATAGCACTCCTACAACGTGGAGCCCAGTGGACCGCGCCATCGTTCAGGTACTGCTGTTTCGACATCATGTAGGACATCGATCCGATCTCGGGCGGCGAGAGTTCCTTCTTCGCGATCGCCGCTGATCCCGGTCCTCGTCGAGCTGACGTGCTGGAGCGCCCGAAACGAGAAATGGCGATCGCTCACCCACGGCGGAACGGAGGCCCAGCGGCGCTTCGTGGCCGGGCTCCTCGATGCGCGAACGAAGAGCCGGCTCGTCCGCAAGGTGAGGGACGCCGCAAGGCGCGGCAGCCATTACTTCGAAGGCGTCACGCCGGTGTCGAACCCGCGCCGGAAATGACGGCCCCATGGGCCCGCGTCCGCCGTCAGCGGGGACGAGATCCGAAGATCTCCTGGACCGCGACCGCCCCCTCGGGCAGGCGGCGCAGGAGATCGATGAGGTGCCGCTCGCTGGCCCTCAGGCGGCGCGAGACCTCGCGGGCGAGGTTGAGGACGAAGAGGATGAACGCGTCGGGATCGCGCCGGCGGAACTCGAGAAGTTCGCGGTACGCGAGGACGAGCAGCCTCGTCTCTCCCACCGTTCGGACCGTGGCCGAGCGGGGCTGGATGTCGAGGAGCGACATCTCGCCGAAGCAGTCGCCCGGGCCGAGTGTCGCCACGACGAGGTCGTCCTCGTCGTCCGGATCGCGATGGATCCGAACCTCGACACCTCCACGTTCCACGACGTACATCTCGCGGGCTCCCGCCCCTTCGGCGAGGACGAGGGACGAGGCCGCGAGGATCCGCCGCTGAAGATGCGCGGCGATCAGCTCGAGGGCGGGACGTTCGAGGCCCCCGAAGACGGGGATGCTCGCCAGGAACACCGGGTCGGGGGGCGGATCGGCCCTCGTGGCGGCCATGCGTCAGCGGCCGAAGCGCCGCTGCAGCTCGCCGTACGGAATCGCACCCCGGGCGAATCCGAAGGTGCCGTGATCGGCCATTTCCCGAGCGGCCTGCTCGACCAGGGTGAGGACGGCGCGCATGAGGGTGCCGCCGACGCTGATCCTCGCGACGCCGAGCGAGCGCAGCGTTGCCGCGTCGAGCACCGGCTCGACGAGCCCGGCCACGACGTTCACGGGCGCGCCGATCGCGGCGGTCAGTCTGCCGATCTCCCCGGCAGCGGCGACACCGGGAACGAAGATGCAGTCGGCTCCGGCAGCCAGGTAGCGCTCGGCCCGGCGCACGGTCTCGGCGAAGGCGTCCGGGCGCCTGAGCATGTAGGCGTCGGTGCGCGCGTTCAGCACGAACGAGCCGGCCGGCGCGGCACTCCGCGCCGCCTCGAGACGTTCGCAGGCAGCCTCGACCTCGAGCAGTTCTCCGGGTTGAGTCACGTCCTCCAGATTGCCTCCGACCACCCCGAGCTCGACCGCGGCGGCGACCGTTTTCGCAACGTGGTCGGCGGTCGCGCCGTAACCGGACTCCAGGTCGGCGCTCACCGGACACGCGACGGCCGCGACGATCCGCGCGATGCAGTCGAGCATCTCTTGCCCGTCCATGGCGCCGTCGGCGGCCCCACGGCTGAAGGCGATTCCGGCGCTGGTGGTGGCGATCGCCGCGAACCCGGCCTGTTCCAGGACCCGTGCCGAGCCGCCGTCCCAGGCGTTCGGCAGGATGAACCCGGCGCCGGGTCGATGCATCGCGAGGAACGCCGCCGCGCGGTTCGGGGTCGCGGATGCGGTCATGCGCCTGATTCTACGGTTGGGGGAACCGTCGGGCAGAGGGACCGGCGTGAGCGGCGTCACGTCTTGCCCCGCGCCTTCGCCTGCCGGAGCTTGCTCTGCTGTTCCGCGGACAGGAGGTTCTTCAGTCGGACCATCAAGCCGATCTGGCTGCGCTTGAGGTCGCGCTCGAGCGCGAGGACGCGGTCGAGCGCCTCGAGCACCTTCGACTCGTCCGCCGTCGGCGCCGCGAGGAGCGTTTTCAGCCCGTCCATGGCGTCCTCAAGCTTCCACTGCAGGTCGGTGAACCTCGGCTGGACCTTGAGGACCTCGGCCCGGACGTCGGCCTTCTGCGTGTCGGTCAGGCCGATCGCGGCCTGGCTCGACAGGATGAGGTCGGGCGGAAACAGGTTGTCGCCGAGCGGGTCCGCCGGAGGGGGGCCCTCCGAGAGGGCAACCGGCGAGACGACGAGAAGCGCGAGGACGAATGAGCGGAGCGCCTTCATGTCAGTTCTCCTTGGCGGCGTCGAAATACGACTCGCCGAGGCGCGGGACCTCGACGGGCTGGGATCGGTTCGGGGCGGGCAGCAGCGAGCGCGTCGGGGACGTCCACGCGCCGATCGCGCGGGCCGCATCGGCGAGACGCGTCTCCTCCGACCGGTGGCGGCGGACGGCGAGCGCGCCTCCGAGGACGATTACGGCGGCCGCGGCCCACGCGAGAGGAATCTTCCGGGGCGCCGGTCGCGGGGGGATCGCGGAGAGCGCGCGCCGGACGAGCGACGGCGGCGGGTCCGACCGCACGAGCCGCCGGACGCCCGCGTCGAGGCGCTCCGCGCTCGCGCGCAGGGCCTCGAGATTGCCGCGGCAGGCCGCGCACGCGGCGAGATGGGCGGCGAACGGCGCGGAAACGGGACGCCCCAGCGCGACGTCCGCGAGCTCGTCGATCCATTCGAGGCAGGCGGTCACGGTCCCACCTCCAGAAGGAGCCGTTTGCGCGCGAGGTGGAGGCGCGAGCGGACCGTTCCCTCCGGCACCCGGAGGATCCGCGCGACCTCCGCGGCGTCCATCCCGTCGATGGCGCAGAGAAGGAGGACGCTCCGGAGCTTGTGCGGAAGGCGGGCGACCCCCCGCCGGAGCGCGAGGTCCGAGGCGGGCGCGACCGCGGGCGGCGCCCCCCTGAGCCACTCGGCGTCCCGGATGTGCGACCTCCGGAGCCCCCGCCTGCGGTTGAGCGCGAGCCGGATGCTCATGCGCGCCACCCATGCCCGGAACTTCTGCCGATCGCGGAGGCCGTCGAGCTTGCGGTAAGCGCGCAGGAAGACGTCCTGCGCGACGTCCTCGGCCTCCGCGGGGTCGCCGAGGACGCCCCGCGCGAGGCCGAAGACGAGCCGCTCGTGCGCGCGGACCAGCTCCTCGAACCCCGTTTCGTCCACCACCCCATTCTCAGGGCTGCGGTCCGGGCGGCGCCACGAGGCGCAGCGCGACGAAGGCGGCCACGGCGGGCTGGAGGCCCGCCGCGTCGGAGACGGCCTTCGCGCGGCCGAGCTGATCGGGGGTGAGGAGGCCGGTGACCGACTGGTGATAGGCGTCCAGCACCGACGCGGCTTGCCCGCGGATGGTCCTGAGGTCGAGGACGGCCTTCCCGAGGAGCGCGAGGTCCGGCGGGTTCGCCTGGGCGAGCGTCTCGATCTCGTACTCCTTGGCCGTCGCGAGCTGCCGGGCCTGCTCCAGCGAGCCCGCGAGAGCCTGCGTGCTCTGCGCGAGCGCCTGGGTCTGATCCGGGGAGAGCTCGAGGACGGCGGCCACGACGGCCAGCGGATCGGGCGCGGCCGGCGGGTCCGAGAGCGCCACGGCGGGCGCGAGGGCGAATGCCGTCAGGGTGAAGGCGAGAAGGGCGTTGCGTTTCATCGGATGTCCTCCCTGCATGAAGGAAGACACCGGCCGGGCCCTCCGTGTTCACCCGGCGGGCGGCTTCACGCATCTGCACGGTCCTCAGCGCCCGCGCAACCTTCCGCCGGCAAACGCGATTCGGATCGGCCGGGTCGACGAAGACACACTCAAGAACAGGCCAAGTACGACGCATCTCGCGAGGAGCCGCCGCCGACGTGGCCGATCCTGCCGAGCCCGGGCCGCTCTCTCCTTCGGCTCCTGACGCGGTGAGGCGAGATCGCTAAAGTTCCGATCGGAAGGGAGTGACGAGCCACTCCGTCACCCTCTTCTTCAGGGACCGTGCGTTCCACATCGCGTACGTGTAGGACCGGCATCGCGACTGATCCCGCTGGAAGGTCTCCCTCATCTGCCCGGCGAACGCTCTGTCGTATACGAACAGATTGATCTCTTCATTCAGATGGAAGGACCGGTCGTCGAAGTTCGCCGATCCCACGGTCGAAAAGACTCCGTCGACGACCATTGTCTTCGGGTGGAACATCGTCGGCTGGTATTCGAAAATCTTCACGCCCCCTTGGAGAAGCGGTCCGAAGGACGAGCGTCCCCCCTCTTTCGTCGCGGGCACGTCGCTTTGCGAATCCGATGGAACGATCACGCGCACGTCCACGCCCCTCTTCACCGCAGCGATCAGGAGTCCGGACGTCACGTCGTCCGGAAGGAAATAGGAGTTCGCGATCCAGATCTCCTTTGCGGCGGCGGCGAGCGAGATGGCGTAGACGCGGCCCGCCCCCGACATCGGCGCGAGCGGCGACGAGGGCACGACGGCGACGGCGCTCGGGCCGGCCTGTTCGAGCACGGGAAAGAACTCGTCGCCGACGAGCGCCTCGCCCGTGACCTCCGACCAGTTCTCCTGGAACGCGCGCTGGAGCCCGCGGACGGCGGGCCCTTCTACCCGCAGCTGGGTGTCGCGCCAATGCTCCTTCGAGTCGGCGTCGCCTCGCCACGGATCGGCGAACCCCACGCCGCCGGTGAAGCCGACGGTTCCGTCCACGACGAGAACGCGTCGGTGGTTGCGATGGTTGAACACCCAGAGCATCCAGGGCTTGATCGAGTGAAAGAACTCGACGCGGCAGCCGGCGTGGCGCAGGACGTCGATGTCGCCCGCCTTCATGCGCCCGCCCGGGGAGCCGACCGCGTCGAGGAGGACGCGAACCGCGACGCCGTGCGCGGCGCGTTCGGCGAGCGCGTCGCGAAAGCGCGTGCCGACTTCGTCGGACCAGAAGATGTAGGCCTCGAAGTTAACGGTCCTCCGGGCGGAAGAGATGGCGGCGAGCATGGCGGGAAAGATCGCGTCGCCGTTCTCGAGAAGCTCGAGCCGGTTTCCGGACGTCATCACCGCTCCGGGGAGCGCCGACGGCAGAAACGTCGGGGCGTTCAACGTGAAGTCGTGCGGCAGCTCGTAGACGGTCTGCTTGGGGGCGCCCGCCTTCGCAACGGTGATGGCGACGGCGTAGCCCGCCGCGACCGAAACGAGGATGATCGCGAACACGGGGAACCGCTTGGGGCGCCGGGATACGGTCGCTTTCACCGAACTCAAGAGTACTCCCTACATCGTCAACCATCTCACCGCCTCGACGTGTCGAGCTAACCGCGTGCAAGAGACCGTGAACGAGCGCGTTATGCGCATGTCGGCGTGGAATGTGCGTACGGGCAAAAATCTGCCAATCTCTTACCAATATCCCGTATCCCCGACAGGTCGACGAAAATCCCACCAAAGGATTCGTCCTGAGGCGGCGAAAGCCGCCTCTCCGATCTGCGATCCCCGGCGATTTCCCCAATGCCCGTCAGACCTCTAACCATTGACAGATAAATGGTTTGGGAGTAATCTCCTTGTCCCGGCTTCCAAAGGAGGGAATCCCGTGACCTTCAAAATCGGCGACAGGCTCGTTTACCCGAACTACGGTGTCGGGGTCGTCGAAACGGTTCAGGAGTCCCTCCTCGGAGGCTCGCCCGCCCCCTGGTACGAGCTCCGCTTTCTCGGAAACAAGGGGCGCGTCATGGTGCCGGTGGGAAACTCCGACCGCATCGGGCTCCGCCCGCTCACACGGTGCACGGATGTGAGGCCGGTGTTCCGCGTCCTCGAGAACGCGACGGCCCCGCCGAGCGACGACTGGAAGGGCCGGTACAAGCAGAACCTGGACAGAATGCGCTCGGGCCACCTCTCGGAAGTCGCTGACGTCCTCCGGAACCTGGCGTTTGCTCAGGAGCAGAAGGCGCTCTCCTCTCAAGAGAAGAAGATGTACGAGCACGCCCGCTACCTCATCGTCTCGGAGATCGCGCAGATCAGGGAAGTGCCGGAGAGCGAGGTCGCCACCGAGGTCGAAGAGGCCCTCGACCGCGCGATCACCAATCGGCACCCGGTCGCCGTCAAGTTCGGTGATGAACCCGGACCGTTGCTTCCCGCTCCGACTCCGTAATCGAGCGGCTGCACTCCCTCCTGCGTCCTTCCCGAGCTCCACCTTCGCGATCACCGACAGGAAGACTGGTCGACGCGGCTCGTTCAGCGGCGCTTCAGCCGGGCGACTGTCTCGCGGATTCCCTCCGGATACGGCGTCGGCGTGATGCCGAAGGCGCGGGTGATCTTCGTCGAGTCGAAGCGGTACGCGCGCTCGTACTGGTAGAGCATCTCGATCGATTCGGAGATGTCGGAGTTGAAGAGGCCGGCAAGCCGGAGCATCCACGGCTTGAGGAGAGAGAGCCGGGGCGGGACGCCGATCTCCTTCGCCGCCAGCTCGACGAAGGTCTTCCCGTCGATCGGCGGGTCGGACGCGGGGAGATGCCAGACCTGCCCGAGCGCCTCCGGCCGCTCTCCGAGTAAGGCCATCCCGCGGGCGGAGTCGAGCGTGAGGGCGAGGGAATGCGGGAACGACGCGTCGACGAGCCACCGGGCCCCCTTGCCGGCCATGAGCCTGTCGAGCACGAGGATGTGAGGAACAGCGGTCCGGTCGGCGTAGGGACCGTAGAAGTCGGCGGCCCGCGCGATGCAGGCGCGCACCGAGCCGCTCTTCATCTCCTCCTGCAGCTGCCGGGCGATGCGGGCCCGGACGTCACCCTTGCGACTGCACGGGTTGTACGGCGTCTCCTCGGTCATCGGCCGGTCGACCCGTCCGTACATGTACACGTTGTCGAGGAAGACGAGCGCCGCGTCGGCCCGCTTGCACGCCTCGATCGTGTTCGACATCACCACCGGCCACTGCTCGGCCCATACCGAGGCGCGATAGGGAAGGCCCGCGACCTGGTAGACGACAGACGAGCCCCGGACGGCCTCGACCGTCTCCTCCTGCCGGATCAGATCGGCGCGCCGCGACTCCGTCCCCGGCTCCTCGACGCCCCGCCGGGAGACGAGCCGTACACGCGTCCCGCGCGCGACGAGCTCCCTGGCGAGAGCCGTTCCCACCGCGCCGCCGGCGCCGAGAAGGGTGTGAAGAGGTGCGTCGGTCATCGGAAGCCTCACGATCGGATGGTCCGAACGAGTCGAGAGTACAACCGGCGTCCCGGGCCGAGATCGGAGTCTTTGTGGATAATCACCGCTATGTCGTCGAACGGCCTTGGAGAGGAGAACGCGCGACCCCGTGCCTTTCCGGCCGAGGCCGACGTCGTCGTCTGCGGCGGCGGCCCCGGCGGCTCCACGTTCGCGACGCTGATGGCCCGGATGGGCCATACGGCGGTCGTCTTCGAGCGTGAGAAGTTTCCCCGCTTCCACGTCGGTGAGTCGCTCCTGCCGTGGAACGTCCCCCTCTTCGAGCGCCTCGGAGTCCTCTCGAAGCTGAAGGCGGCGGGCCACCAGGTGAAGCGTGGCGCCCGCTTCTACCACCAGGGATCGTCGTTCACGCGCCCGGTCCTGTTCGCGAACGGCGTCGACCGCGATCACCCGAGCTCGTTCCAGGTGAAACGGGCCGAATTCGACGCTCTCCTCCTGGACCACGCGCGGGAGTCGGGGGCCGCCGTCTTCGAGGAAGCGCGCGTGACGGAGGTCTCGTTCAGCACCGACGATTCGCGGGCGCAGGGCGTGAAGGTCCTCCTCAAAGGGGAGAGCGAGCCACGCACGGTGGCTGCGAAGCTCGTCGTGGACGCCACCGGGCGCGACGCCCTCCTCTCCCGTCACCTCGGCGGGCGACGGCGCGACCCGCTTCTCGACCGCTCGGCCGCGTTCGCCCACTACGACACCTTCCGCCGCGAGGAGGGGCCCACGGGCGGGGACATCGTGATCATCACGACGCCCGACGGCTGGTGGTGGCTCATTCCGTTCTCGGACGGCTCCGTCTCGGTGGGGATCGTGATGCCCTCACGGCGTTTCAAGGAGCGGAAGGGCACCGTGGAGCAGCTCTTCGACGAGTCGATGCTGGCGACGCCCGAGGTGGCCGGGCTCCTGGCGGGTTCGAGGCGCACGATGGACGTGCAGGCGATCGCGGACTATTCGTACGCGACGCCCCGCATCTCCGGCGACGGCTTCTGCCTGGTGGGAGACGCGGCCTGCTTCCTCGACCCGGTGTTTTCGACGGGAGTCCTCCTCGCCATGACGTCGGCCGAGCTCGCCGCGGACGCGGCCTCGCGGGCGCTCCGGGCGAAAGGGCGGGTAGACGCGAGCGATTTTCGCGGCTTCGAACGGACGTACCGCGGCGCGATCCGGCGATTCGAGCGCTTCGTCCACGGCTTCTACGAGCCGCACGTACTCGAGACGTTCTACACGCCGGCTCCGAACCCGTGGATCGAGCAGGGCGTCACGACGGTTCTGGGCGGCGGTGTGTTCCGTCCCTCCCTCAGGGCGCGCTTCTGGATCTTCGCCTTTCACGCCTGCACCGCCTTCATGAGGGTGCTGCAGGCGCTGCGAGGCCGGGGCGCCTTCGAGCGGGCGACGGGAATCGTCGTGCCGGAGAAGGCGCCGTGAGCTTCCGGCGCGGCCTGAAGCTCGCGGGTTTCGCGCGCCGGCACCTGGGCCGCATGAGCCGGGGCCGACGCGACGTGATGGAGCACCTTTCCGCGCCCGGCACCGGCAACCTCCCGATGCCCACGTTCGTGCAGCTCCGCGTCACGAACCTCTGCAACCTCCGCTGCAAGATGTGCGGGCAGTGGGGGGACACGGGCATCTATCGCAAGGGAGCCGAGGCGTCGACGTCCGACGGAGAAAAGGAGAGGAGCCGGATCCGTGAGCTGATCGGACTGAACCGCCAGATGGCGCTCGCCGACTACGTCCGTCTCCTCGACGAGCTCGCGCCCTCGCAGCCCATCATCAGCCTGTTCGGGGGCGAGCCGCTCCTCTATCCCGACATCCTGCCCCTCGTCCGGGAGGTGAAGAAGCGCGGGATGACGTGCTCGATCATCACGAACGGCTGGCGACTCGAAGAGATGGCCCGCGAGCTCGTCGAGGCCGGCGTGGATTCGATCATGGTCTCGATCGACGGCACGCCCGACGTTCACGATCGGATCCGGGGACAAGCCGGCAGCTTCGCGCGCGCCGCGGCCGGCGTGACGGCCCTGGCCCGTCTGCGCGGCGAGCGCGGATCCGCCGTGCCGATGCTCCTGGCCATCCTTCCAATCACCGAGCTCAACCTGGAAGAAGTCGAACCGGCGCTCGAGGCCCTTCGGGCGCTTCCGCTCGACACGGTCAACGTCGGGCTTCGCTGGTTCGTGTCGAAGGACACCGGCGCGGAATACGAGAGGGTGATGTCCGAGACCTTCGGCGTCTCGGGCAGCTCCTGGAAGGGATTCGACTTCGACGGCGCGAACGTTCGCGGTGACCAAGGGGCGTCAGCTGACGGAGCTCGTGAAGCTCCTGAAGGGCCTTCGCCGCCGGCGCTTTCTCGATTCCGCGCGAGGCCGCCCGTGGGTCTCGTTCGTGCCCGACGTCCCGGCGGAAAGCGTGCCCGACTACTTCGCCGACGCGGGCAAGACCTTCGGCCACGACATGTGCCCCGTCGCCTGGTACTTCGCGCAGGTCGAGCCGGACGGCCAGGTCTGCTTCTGCGGAGACTTCCCCGATTACTTCATCGGCAACGTGCGGACGACGCCGCTCCGGGAGATCTGGACGGGGGAGCGCGCCCGCCGCTTCCGCGACAAGCTCGCGAGAGAGCCGCTCCCCATCTGCAGCCGCTGCTGCGGCAACTGGGTCTATGGCGCGTGGACGCGCCCGCCGGAGTCCGGCCGCGCCCCCGCCGTTTCGTCCGACGCGCTCCCGTCCTTCCAGAACCGGTAGAAGTTGAACCACTGCGTCGGGTGGGCGCGTACGACAGCCTCCAGATCGGCGGCCACGCGGCTCATGATGCGGTGCGCATCCTCCTCAGGGGAGAGCGTTTCGTCGGCGGCGAGCGGCCGGCCCCAGACGTTGAAGTACGAGCCGTCGGGGCTGCGCAGGAAGAAGCCCGGGAGGATCTCGCACTTGCAGAAGCGGGCGAGGAGGGCCGGCGAGCGGAGAAACGGCGTGGGGCGGCCGAAGTAGGAGACGACCACCTGGTCCTCCGGATAGGCGCGGTCGACGAGCAGCGCGACCGCCCGCTCCGCCTCGACCGCCGTGCGCACCCTGAACGCGGTGGCCATGGAGGAACCGATGTCGATCGACTCGACTCCAAGGCGCGTTCTGAGGCTCAGGCGCATGGCCTCCACGTCCGGGTCGAGTTCCGGCTGGCCGACGACGGCGGGTGTCAGCGCGTGGCCGCGCAGCGTGACGGCGCCCATCTCCCAGTTTCCGACATGGCCCGTCACGAGGAGAAAGCCTCGGCCGTTCCTGCGAATCCTCGCCAGCGTTGCGGCGTCCGCATCGAACGACGTGATCTTCGGGACGAAGGCCTCGCTCCGTAGCCGCCAGACATCGATCACCGACTTGCCGTATTCGAAGAACAGGCGACGGGCCAGACGACGCGCGTCGGGCTCCGGAAGGCCGAGCGCGAGGCGGAAGTTCTCCCGGATGCCCTCGAGCGTTTCACGCATGAGAGTCACGGCCAGGGTGTTTCCGACGAGCGAGATGCCGTGGAGGACCGGAAGAGGCAGCCAGCGTGCGCCGTAGTGGAGTCCGCCGTAGACGACGCGGTTCGACAATCCGTGGGTGACCCATTTCCGGCGGCCGCGCGGTGCCTCCTCGCCGGGTGTCGCCGGGTCGGCTTCGGACGTCCCGAGCTTCCGCATCTTCTGACTATATCGAGCCGCACCGGCGGTTCGTACGGCCGACCGCGTGCCCGACGTGGCACGCCGGGTGCTTCGAGCTCCACGCGGCATTCGCGCCCGTGAAGGCGCCCCGCGCGTTGCCCGAAGAGCTCGCTCGACGAGGTCCTTCCTGAGGAGCCCCATCGGCTACGAAGCTCGGAGCGGGCCGGGCGCAGGGCTTGCATCGAGCGTAGAGGCGAGCCGTGATCAGGAACGAATTGCGCGGCAATCCGGACCGGCCCGATCACCCCAAAGGAGGGAGCACACCATGCTCTGGACCATCTTCGTGATCCTGCTCGTACTCTGGCTCCTCGGATTGGTGACCTCGTACACGATGGGCGGCTTTATTCACATCCTGATCGTCCTCGCGGTCATCGTGCTGGTCATCCAGCTCATCCAGGGGCGAAGAGTCGTCTGAAATTGCTCGCTCTTTCCTCCACGGCAGCTCGCGCCGACCAGGCCGCTGAGCTTGGGGGCGTCCTGCCCCTCGACCGTAATCCGTGGACTGTCTGCCGGCCGGCCGGGGACTCCCACCCGGCCACTTTCCTCCCTCCACCTCGCGCTGCCAACGTGACGGACGCGCAAACGCCAAAGAAGGAGAACACCATGAAACGAATCACTGCAGGCCTCGCGATGGCCGCCGCGCTCGCGCTCGCCACGGGCGCCGCCGCCCAGATGCCCACTCCGGCCCCGAGCCCGGCACCCGGCACGCGCAGCGCCCACCATCAGAAGGGCGGGATGTTGAGCGCCCACCATCGGAAGGGCGGGATGATGGCGGAGTGCCAGGCCATGATGGCCAAGAGGCAGGAAATGCAGGACAAGATCCAGGCGATGGACGCCACGCTCGACAAGCTCGTCGCGGACATGAACGCCGCGGGCGCCGAAAACAAGGTGGACGCCATGGAGAAGCCGACGGCGGCCGTCGTCACCGAGCTGGTCGCGCAGCGCAAGGCGATGCGCTCGATGATGATGGAGATGGAGCCCGCGATGATGGCGCACATGGCGCACCACATGCGCGCGCACGCCGCGAAGGGTGCGGGCGACTCCATGTCCGAGTGTCCGATGATGAAGGGCGCCACGCCGAAGGCCGCGGAGCCGGACAAGCCTCCCGCGATGTGAGGAACCCGAAGGAGGTGCACTGCGAACTCCCCGTTTCGAATGCAGCTCGGCATGATTGGATTGGGACGGATGGGGACCAACATGGTGCGGCGCCTCATGAGGGCCGGCCACCAGTGCGTCGTGTACGACGTCGGAACGAGTGGCGGCGTCTGGGGCTCGGAGCGGGGCTACTGCCTGATGATCGGCGGTGAGAAAGCCGCCGTCAGGCGCCTCGACCCCGTCTTCGCCGCCCTCGCTCCGAGTGTCGATGCGGCGCCGCGTACGCCCGGTCGGGACAAGGCCGGCGGCACCGCCGAACACGGGTACCTGCACTGCGGTCCGAGCGGCGCGGGGCACTTCGTCAAGATGGTCCACAACGGCATCGAATACGGCCTCATGGCCGCCTACGCGGAGGGGTTGAACATCCTTCGCCATGCCAACGCCGGCAAGCTGAAGCGCACCGCCGATGCCGAAACCACGCCGCTGAGGCGCCCCGAACTCTACGCTTACGACCTGAACCTGACCGACATCGCGGAGGTCTGGCGCCGCGGCAGCGTCATCTCCTCCTGGCTCCTGGACCTGGCCGCCGCCGCCCTGCTCGAGAGTCCCGACCTGGCGAAGTTCGCCGGACGGGTGTCGGACTCGGGAGAGGGGCGCTGGACGGTCATGGCGGCGATCGACGAGTCGGTCCCGGCTCCCGTCATCAGTGCCGCCTTGTACGAGCGCTTCAGCTCGCGCGGCGAAGACGACTTCGCCGACAAGATGCTGTCCGCCCTGCGTTACGAATTCGGAGGCCACAAGGAAAAGGCCGTCACCGGCAAGGGAGACGCCCCGTGACGACGTCTCGTTCGGACGCGCTGGTCCTGTTCGGCGTGACGGGCGACCTCGCTCACAAGATGATCTTCCCGGCGCTCTACGCGATGGCGAAGCGCGGCGTCCTCGACGTCCCGGTCGTCGGCGTCGCGTTCCCGCCCTGGAGCCTGGAGCGACTTCACAGGCGCGTGGCGGACAGCATCAGACGATCGGGCGGGATCGACAGCAAGCGCGCGCTCGACCATCTCCTTTCCCGGCTGCGGTACGTGCACGGCGACTACAACGACGCGGAGACCTTCGCGGCGCTCAAGGGCGCGCTGGGCGACGCCCGGCGGCCGGCACACTACCTCGCCATTCCGCCCTCGCTTTTCGCGACGGTCATCACGGCGCTCGGGCAGGCGGGCCTCGCGGACGATGCGCGCGTCATCGTCGAGAAGCCGTTCGGCCGCGACCTGGCCTCCGCGCGCAAGCTCAATCGCGTCGCGCGGACGGTGTTTCCGGAGAACGCGATCTTCCGCATCGACCACTTCCTCGGCAAGGAAGCGATCATGAACATCCTGTATTTCCGGTTCGCCAATTCGTTCCTCGAGCCGATCTGGAACCGCAACTACGTCGCCAGCGTTCAGGTCACCCTCTCCGAGGACTTCGGCGTGAACGGGCGCGGCGCGTTCTACGAGACGGCCGGCTGCCTGCGCGACGTGATCCAGAATCACCTCTTCCAGATCGTCGCCCTCCTCGCGATGGAACCACCGGCCTACCAGGGCTTCGGGGCCGTGCACGGCGAGAAGGCGGCCGTCTTCCAGGCCATGCGGCCGCTGCGAAGCGCCGACGTGGTCCGTGGCCAGTACGCCGGCTACCGCAAGGAGCCGGACGTGGCGCGGAACTCCGACGTGGAGACGTTCTGCGCCGTGCGGCTCTTCATCGACTCCTGGCGCTGGGCGGGGGTGCCCTGGTACCTCCGCTCCGGCAAGATGCTGCCCGAGACGGCTTGCGAGGTCTTCGTCGAGCTGAAACCGCCGCCGCAACGGCTCTTCACGGACTCGGCGCCGAAGGCCGGCCCGGCCAACTACCTGCGGTTCAGGCTCTCCCCCAACTCCGCCGTCGCGATCGCTGCGCGCGTCAAGCGCGTCGGCAAGGAGTTTGTCGGCGACCAGAGGGAGCTTTACCTCGTCGAACATCAGCCGGGAGAGGAGCCGCCGTACGAGCGGCTCCTGACGGACGCCATGGACGGCGACGGAGCGCTCTTCACCCGCGAGGACGCGGTCGAGGCCGCCTGGGCCGTGGTCGATCCCGTGCTCAGGAAGCATCCTCGGGCTCTTTCGTACAAGCGGGGCAGCTGGGGACCCAAACAGGCCGACGCGCTCGTGGCGGCGTCCGACGGCTGGCACGACCCCGCGCCGGATGCGAGGACGAAGTGAACACGCCGGACGGCGTCGTGTTCCTCCTCGACTGCGACAACACGCTGCTCGACAACGACCGCGTGGAGGAGGACCTCCGCGACCACCTCGCGCGCGAGTTCGGGCCACAGAGCCGGGACCGGTACTGGGCCATCCTCGAAGAGCTGCGCGGCGAGCTCGGATACGCCGACTATCTCGGCGCGCTGCAGCGTTACCGGCTGGCCGAGCGCTTCCCCGCCCGGCACTACGTCGTAATCGACGACAAGCTGCGCATCCTGGCGATGACGAAGAAGATCTGGTGTGATCGCGTGACGACGGTGTTCCCGCGCCAGGGCCATTGCGCGCTCGATCCTGCGAACATCGCCGCCTACCCGGCGGCCGATCTCACGGTCGAGCGGATCGGCGATCTCGTCACGCTCGATCTTCCGGCCCCGCTCGGCACCGCCATCGCCGGTCTTCTGCAACAGGCGCCACGATGAAGACGACGCGGCAACGCGACGGACCCGGCAGAAACCCCGGAGGCCTGCTCGCGATCAACGGAGGGTCGTCGAGCATCAAGTTCGCGCTGTTCGAGGCCGGTGACCCGCTGCGACGGACGCTGGGAGGCGCGATCGAACGAATTGGACTGCCCGGGGCCGTTTTCCGGATGACGGGCGTCCACCAGGAGGACAGCTTCTCGCGGGTTCTGCCCGCGCCGGATCACACCGCGGCGGTCGGGGCGCTGATGGATTGGATCGAGGGACGCAGCCGGCGGGGACCATTGGCCGCGGTGGGACATCGCGTGGTGCATGGCGGGCCGAAGTACAGCGAACCGCAGTTGATCACAAGGGAAATGCTCCAGGAATTGCGTCGGCTCACCCCGTTCGATCCGGAGCATCTGCCGGAGGAGATCCTGTTGACCGAGGCGTTTCACCGGCGCTTTCCCGACCTCCCGCAGGTGGCGTGCTTCGACACGGCTTTTCACCACGACCTGCCACGCGTGGCGCGATTGCTGCCGATCCCGCGCCGGTACGAAGCACAGGGGGTGCGGCGGTACGGGTTCCACGGGTTGTCCTATGCGTTTCTGGTGGAAGAACTGGCCCGCGTGGCCGGACCGGAGGCGGCAGAGGGTCGGCTCGTCCTTGCCCACCTCGGCAGCGGCGCAAGCGTGGCGGCGGTGCATCGCGGCAAGTCCGTGGACACGAGCATGAGTTTCACCCCGGCCGCCGGTGTGCCGATGAGCACACGTTCCGGAGATCTCGATCCCGGGCTGGTCTGGTATCTGGCGCGCACCGGGAGAATGAGCGCGAAGCAGTTCAACGAGATGGTCAATTTCCAGTCCGGACTGCTCGGGGTATCCGAAACCAGTTCAGACATGAGTGACCTGCTCGCCCGCGAGGCGCAGGACGTCCGGGCGGCTGAAGCGGTCGCGTTGTTCTGCTACCGGATCAAGAAGTGTATCGGCGCATTCGCGGCGGCCCTCGGCGGGCTGGACACGCTGGTGTTCGCCGGTGGCATCGGCGAAAACGCTCCCGTTGTCCGTGCCCGGATCTGCGAAGGGCTGGGATTTCTCGGAATCGAAATCGAGGAAGGGCGAAACGCGGCGAACGAGGGGGTGATTTCCACGCCGGCCGGCCGGGTCGCTGTTCGGGTCATTCGCACGGATGAAGAGCGGATGATCGCCGAGACGGTCTGCAGCGTTCTCCGCCTCGGCTGACGGAAGGAGAATCAGGACGTGAGCACGAACACCCTTTCCCCGGAGCTGCTCGCCCGAATGGATGCCTACTGGCGCGCCGCCAACTACCTGTCGGTCGGCCAGATCTACCTTTACGACAATCCGCTGCTGAAACGGCGTCTGACGCTCGCGGACGTGAAGCACATGCTCCTGGGACACTGGGGCACGACCCCCGGCCAGAACTTCGTCTACGTTCACTTGAACCGGGTCATCAAGAAGTACGACCTCGACATGATCTACGTGTCGGGCCCCGGACACGGCGGCCCGGCCGTCGTGGGCAACACGTACCTCGAGGGCACGTACAGCGAGATCTATCCCGACATCAGCCAGGACGAGGCCGGGCTCAGAAAGCTGTTTCTCCAGTTCTCGTTTCCCGGAGGCATCCCGAGCCACGCCTCGCCGGAGTGCCCGGGCTCGATTCACGAGGGCGGCGAGCTGGGCTATTCGCTCAGCCATTCGTTCGGAGCCGTCTTCGACAACCCCGATCTCATCGTCGCCTGCGTCGTCGGCGACGGCGAGGCGGAGACCGGTCCGCTCGCCACCGCATGGCATTCGAACAAGTTCCTCGATGCGGCCACCGACGGCGCGGTGCTGCCGATCCTCCATCTCAACGGCTACAAGATCTCGAGCCCGACCATCCTCGCTCGCATCACCCGCGAGGAGCTGGAGGAGTTCCTCCGCGGATGCGGGTGGATGCCCATCTTCGTCGAGGGTCACGAGCCCGGGCCGATGCACGAGGCGATGGCGGCCGCGCTCGACACGGCGGTGGAGCTGATCAAGCACATCCAGCAGGAGGCGCGGGTTCACGGCAATCTCGCGCGTCCGCGGTGGCCGATGATCGTCCTCAATTCACCCAAGGGCTGGACCGGGCCGAAGGTCGTGGATGGCCTTCAGATCGAGGGCACGTTCCGGGCTCACCAGATTCCGGTCTCCGTATCGCCCACGACTCCTCCCGAACACCTCAAGCTGCTGGAGGACTGGCTCAAGAGCTACCGGCCGGACGAACTGTTCGACGAGCAGGGTCGCCTGAAAGAGGAGCTGGCCGAGCTTGCGCCGAAGGGCGAACGGCGCATGGGAGCGAATCCTCACGCGAACGGCGGCATGCTCCTGCGTGACCTCAGGATGCCGGATTTCCGCGACTACGCGGCCGACGTGCCCACCCGCGGCGCTCGCGGCATCGGCGACACGCACGTGCTCGGGCCGTTTCCTGCGCGATGTGGAGAAGCTGAACGCCGAGCAGCGCAATTTCCGGGTCTTCGGCCCGGACGAGACGCTGTCGAACGGCCTGGAAGCCCTCTTCGAAGCGACGGAGCGCCAGTGGGACGCCGCGACCGTGCCGAACGACGAATTCCTGGCTCCCACGGGACGCGTGATGGAGATGCTCAGCGAGCATCAGTGCGAGGGATGGCTCGAGGGCTACCTGCTCACCGGGCGGCATGGCATCTTCAACTGCTACGAGGCGTTCATCCACATCGTCGACTCGATGTTCAACCAGCACGCCAAGTGGTTGAAAGTCACGGCGCACCTGCCGTGGCGGCGGAAGATCGCCTCGCTGAACTACCTGCTGGCGTCGCACGTCTGGCGCCAGGACCACAACGGATTCACGCACCAGGATCCCGGTTTCATCGACCACGTCGTGAACAAGAAGGCCGAGATCGTCCGTGTCTACCTTCCGCCCGACGCGAACTGCCTCCTCTCGGTGATGGACCACTGCCTGCGCAGCCGCCATTACGTCAACGTCGTGGTGGCGGGCAAGCATCCGGCACCGCAGTGGCTCGCGATGGACGCGGCCGTCAAGCACTGCACGGAGGGCATCGGCATCTGGCAGTGGGCCAGCAACGACCAGGGCGCGGTGCCCGACGCCGTGATGGCCTGCTGCGGCGACGTGCCCACGCTGGAGACGCTTGCCGCCGTCTCCATCCTGCGTGAGCGCCTGCCCGACCTGAAGATCCGCGTGGTGAACGTCGTCGACCTGATGAAGCTGCAGCCGCAGTCGGAGCATCCGCACGGGCTCTCCGACACGGACTTCGACGAGCTCTTCACCAAAGACAAGCCGGTCATCTTCGCCTTCCACGCCTACCCCTGGCTGATCCACCGGCTGACCTACCGCCGCACGAACCACGACAACATCCACGTTCGCGGATACAAGGAAGAGGGGACGATCACGACGCCCTTCGACATGACGGTTCTCAACGACCTGGACCGCTTCCATCTCGTGATGGACGCCATCGACCGCCTCCCGCAGACCGGCGACAGGGGCGTCTCCCTGAAGCAGCAGCTCAAGGACAAGCTCGTCGAGCACAAGCAGTACATCGACACGTACGGCGAGGACATGCCGGAGATCCGGAACTGGGAATGGGAGGGATGACACCGCGATGGCCCTGCCGTGGCGCGCGCTTCGGAAGGCGTGGCTGGAAGATGGAGTCGGGGAGCGGCATGGGATCTAGGCAGAGCGAGATCGTGGAAGGCCGCAGACGGGGTCGCGGGACATGCCCGGAGGCGACGTGAGGTTTTTCTCCCTGGTCAGCATCCTGATCACTCTCGCGGCCGTCGCGAGCTACCTCAACTACCGCTACATCAAGTTGCCGACGACGGTCGGCGTCATGCTCGTGTCCCTGGTCGGGTCGCTCACGCTGGTTCTCGTCGGCCCCTACGCCGGAGGGTTTCGCGAACAGGCAGCGACACTGGTGGCGCGGATCGACTTCGACCAGGTCGTCCTTCATGGCATGCTCGCGTTCCTTCTGTTCGCGGGCTCGATACACGTGAGTCTCGAGGAGCTCGGCCGTGAATGGCTGCCCATTTCGTTGCTCGCCATCCTCGGGACGCTCGTCTCCACCTGCATCGTCGGCGGTGTGACGTGGCTGGTCCTCGGCTGGCTGGGCCTGGGCATCCCGCTCCTGAATGCGCTGCTGTTCGGCGCCCTGATCTCGCCGACCGACCCCATCGCCGTGCTGGGGATCATGAAGTCCGTCGGTGCGTCCCGTCAGCTCGAGGTGCAGGTCGCAGGCGAGTCCCTGTTCAACGATGGGCTGGGTGTCGTCGTCTTTCTGACCCTGCTCGAGCTCGCCGGTCCGGGCGGCGCCGCTGGCGGCCCGGCGGCACCGCTCTCGATTGGTGTGGGCGCGGTCGGAATGCTGCTTCTCAAGGAAGTGGGTGGAGCGATCGTCCTGGGCCTGGCAGCGGGATTCATGACCTACCATATGCTCAAACGCGTCGACAACTATCAGGTGGAAGTGCTGCTCACTCTCGCGCTGGCCATGGGACTCTACGCTCTGGCGGATGCCCTGCATCTGTCCGCTCCGATCGCCGTCGTCGTCGCGGGGCTGTTCGTGGGCAACCGGGGTCGGGCCTTCGCGATGACGGAGAAGACCCGTGAACACGTCGACACGTTCTGGGAGCTCGTGGACGAGATTCTCAACGTCGTCCTCTTTCTCCTGATCGGCCTGGAGCTTCTCGTTCTTCGAATCGAACGCGGGTGGTTGCTGGCGGGAGTGCTCGCCATCCCGATCGTGCTGGCGGCGCGCTGGCTGAGCGTCGCGGGAATCATCGGGCCGCTCGGCCGGGTGAGGCCGCAGTCGAAAGGGGCAATTCCGATCCTGACCTGGGGCGGATTGCGCGGAGGCATCTCCGTGGCCATGGCGTTGTCCCTGCCGGCCGGTGACTCGCGGAGTCTGGTTCTGACCCTTACCTACTTCGTCGTCGTGTTCTCGATCCTCGTTCAAAGTGTGACGGTGGGCCGCGTCATCCGGATGACCAGCACGACACAGACGGGATAGGAACTGCAACAAGAGGAAGAGAATCGTCATGACACCGAACGCGACGGCGAGGGCAGGACCGGCCCGGTGAACACGCGTCATGTCGTGCGCCGCTGGGCCGCCGAGCTCCGAGACCTGAGCGCCGAAGCGAGGAGCCATCGCCTCGGGGGCGAGGCGGCGCGCATCGCGTACTACGGCTTCCTCTCGTTTTTCCCCGCGATCCTGCTCGTTTTCGCCGTCACCGGCAGCGTGGGCGGGGACGTGGCATTCGACAGGTTCGTCGTATGGCTCCACGCCGCCCTGCCTGGAGTGGCGTCGGAGTCGCTGCAGCGGTTCATCGCCGGCGTACGGCAGACGCCGCAGCCGGGTTTGATCTCCGCGGGGGCGGCGCTCCTCCTCTGGTCCGCGTCCGGCGCGTTCGGGGCGCTGACGCTCGTGCTGAACGCCACGTTCGGTTCGGGACGGCCCCGCTCGTGGTGGAGGCGGCAAGCCCTGACCCTGCTCGTCGTGGCTGTGGGAGCGGCAGGGTTGGCATTCGGGCTCGCCGCACAGGTGGCGGGCCCGGAGCTCCTGTCGGAGCTCGGGCTCGGCCGCTTCTCCGCCGCATGGAGCCTGCTGCGCGGGCCTGCGGTGTTCACGGTGCTCACGATCGTGATGTATCTCCTCTATGCGGTCTTGCCCAACGTGAGCTTTCCGCGCCCGTGGTGGACGCTTCTCGTCGGGGCGGCGGCGGGCACGGCGCTCTGGATGGCCGCCACGTTCCTGTTCCGGCTGTCGCTCCGCGCGCTGGCGAGGTACGGGAGCGCTTATGGCGTGATGAGCGGCGTGGTCGCGCTTCAGGTCTGGCTTTACCTCACGGCGCTCGGCGTCCTGCTTGGCGCCGAGATCGCTGCGGCTCTCGTGAGGCGGCTGGTGCCTGGCGTCCGGGCGGGAGGGGCGGAATCGTGAGCCCCCCATCGCGATACGAGCGCGTCCAGCGGGCGATAATGAGCGCATGCATCTCCTGAACGCGCGCCTCCACGGCTTTCTCGATCTCGCCACCGTCGCCGTCTTTCTTCTCGCGCCATTTGCCTTCGGGCTCGGCGGCTACGTGGCGGCCGTCGCCTGGGGGCTCGCGGTCCTCCATCTCCTGATGACCCTGGCCACGCGCTTTCCGCTTGGCCTCGTGAAGGTGATCCCCTTCCCAGTCCACGGGATCGTCGAGTGCGCCGTGGGAATCGTCCTCGTACTCGCCATGCCGCGTTTGCTCCGCGCGGGCGTCGGCTCACCCGCGCGAACATTCTTCATGGCCGCGGGCGCGGCCATCCTCGTCGTCTGGGTGCTGACCCGCTACAGGGAATCTCCGCAGTCCTGACGGGCGGGACCGGCCGGGGTGATCCGAGCGGTCACGATGATGCCCTCAGGGGGGCGTCGCGGTGTCTTCAGCGACCAGCTCCTCGAACAGGGTGCGGTAATGAATCATTGCCTGCCGCAGATCTTCGCCAGTCGAGCAGGCCTGCCGCAGGAATTTCAACGGGTGGATTCGCCTATTCCGCGACCCGTACCCGCGCGGGGCGAAGAAGCTCGCCGTTCCACAGGTAGCCGCGTCCCGCCTCGTCGACGACCGTTCCCGGAGCACCGTTGCGGTCCCGAACGGTGGCCACGGCCTCGTGACGGGTCGGGTCGAAACGCTCACCGACACTCTCGAACGGCTTCACCCCCTCGGTCTCCAGCAGGCTTCTCAGCTGGCGCTGCATTCCGCGGAGGCCGGCGGCGACCGAGTCCGGAGACTCGTCGATGTGAGCGAGGGCGCGATCGAAGCCGTCGGCCAGATCGACGAGGGCAAGCAGCAGGTCCCGCTTGGCCTGCCGGGCGGCCACGTCGCGATCCCGTTCGACCCGGCGCCTGAAGTTCTCGAAGTCCGCTCGCGTCCGGAGGTGGCGGTCGCATTCCTGCCGCAGCTGGGTTCGCAGGGCCTCGACCGCGGTCTCCTCGGTGCTCTCGCCCGGCGGTTCTTTCTCATTCGGGTCTTCGGCCATGACGTTCTCCGTCTCCAACGACTCCGCAGCACCCGTGGATTTCATCGTCGACGTGAATGGGTTCTTTCGGTAGAGGTGACCAAGTGCGGACCGCCTTTCAGGTCGTCCTGCCGCGCTCCGTTCAGGAGCCGGGGCGAGATCCTTCCGGATCCGCGGGGCCCTCGAAGCCGTACTCCTTGATCCGGTTGTAGACGGTCTTGAGACTGATGCCGAGGATCTCTGCCGCCCGCCTTCGGTTGCCGTTCACGGCCTGCAGCGTGGCGATCAGCAGCTTGCGCTCGACCGCATCGAGCCGCTCGCCGACCCTCACGGGCACCGCGGGGAAGGCCGGGTCGAACTCAGGCTCCGCCGCCGGCTCGGCCGCGGAGGCGACGGCGTCCTCGGCCTCCGCCGGTCGGGGCGGCTGCCGGTGTTCGGGAGAGGCGGGTGACCGCTCGGCCGCCGACTGGTCGGGGTCGAGGACAGCCTGCACGGCCTCGGCCGGAATGACAGGCGGATCGCTCAGAACGTAGGAACGGTGGACCGCGTTGCGCAGCTCTCGGACGTTCCCCGGCCAGTCGTATCCGGCGAGCACCTGGAGCGCACGGGCCGCGAACGACGTGAAACCCCGGCGCTCGTTCTCTTCGATCTGCGAGAGGAAGTGGCTCGCGAGGGCGGGAACGTCTTCCTTTCGCTCGCGCAAGGGTGGCATCGTGAGAGGGAAGACGTTGAGCCGATAGAAGAGGTCGGACCGGAACGATCCGGTATGCATCGCCTCGGCAAGATCGCGGTTCGAGCTCGCCACGAGCCGGACGTCGACGTCGAGCTCCTCGTTTCCGCCGACGCGCCGGAAGGTGCGCGTGTCGAGGACCCGGAGGAACTTCACCTGGAGGTCCGGGGGCATCTCCGTCACCTCGTCCAGAAAGAGAGTCCCGCCCATGGCCATCTCGAAGGTGCCGGGTCGCCGCCTCTCCGCTCCGGTGAACGAGCCTTTCTCGTGCCCGAAGAGCTCGCTCTCGACGAGGTTCGGTGAAATCGCCCCGCAGTTGAGCGCGACGAACGGGCCCCGCGCCCGGCGCGAGTGGGCATGGAGGGCGCGGGCCGCGACGTCCTTGCCCGTGCCGCTCTCGCCGGTGATCATCACGGGCGCCTCGGAGCCCGCCACCCGGAGGATCAGGCGGAAGACCTCCCGCATGGCCGGTGACCGGCCGACCATCTCTCCGAGCTGGCCTGCCGCCGCCGATTCCAGGCGCGCCTCCGCGGGCGGCGCCCGGTGCTCCGCGAGGCGCGCGAGGGAAGCCGCGAGAAGGGCCGGCTTGAGCGGCTTGAGGAGAAAGTCGTGGGCGCCGGCCCTCATCGTCTCGACCGCGGCCAGGATCGAGCCCCTGCCCGTCAGGACGAGGACGGCGCAATCCGGCCGGGCCGCCTTGGCCGCGCGCACGACATCGAGCCCGCTCCCGTCCGGAAGGCCGAGGTCCGTGACGCAGACGTCCGGCGGGCGCTTCAGTGCGTCCAGCGCGTCGGCCAAAGAGCCCGCGGCGGAGACGTCGTACCCGAGCTCCTCGATGAGCTCGACGAGAGACGAGCGAACCCCGGGCTCGTCCTCCACGACGAGGACTCTCACGCGCGAGCCCTTCCTTCGACGAGAGGCCACGAGAAGCGTGCGAGGAGGCGCCCGTCGTGGTCGATCAGTTCCAGGCGCCCGCCGTCGGCGGCCAGGGCCGCGCGCGCGGCGAACAGCGCTTCCGCCTCTTCGACCTCGCGAGGCAGATCGAGGAGCCGCTCCGGACTCGTCCCGGCGCTCCGGCGCGATCCCTCCAACGTGAGCGTCACGCGTCCGGCGTCGACGTGCGTGCGGCCGGTAGGAGAGGACCCGTCGCCGCCGTGTGCCGTGAAGGCCGCGACGCTCCGAAGGGCCGCCGCCGAAGCGCGCACCCGCATCGCGAGACTCGGACCAGGTGCGGCCGCATCTCGCAGCGGGATGCCCACGGTGCGACAAAGGTCCTGGAGATCGGTCTCGCGCGGCTTTTCGCCCGCGATCTCGGCGAGGCTCAGCAGCAGGGCCAGAATCCGGTTCGTCGCGTTCAGCTCGGCGTGCACGGAGCGAACGCGCTCGAGGAGCCAGTCCGGATCGGCGCCTCCCGGCGCCGTCAGCCGGCGCTCCACGAGATCGAGCTTCAAGGCTGCCGCCGAGAGCGGGTCGGCCAGGGCGTGGCGGAGGGCGTGCAGGACGTGAGCCGATTCGCCGTCAGGGTCGGGAAGGGACGCGACATCCATCTGGAAACGCCTTCAAACTAGCACATCGCACGCCCACCGGCCCCGATCGGGCCGCACGACGGGCCCACGGCCACGGGGCTCAGGGCGGGACGGTTCGAAGGGGAGCGAGCCGGGCGTGCACGATGAATCGCTTCGGCGCCCGCCCGAGGAATCCGAACGGATAGCAGGTCACGAGCGTCAGGACCGATTCGCCGGTCGAACTGAGGACGCGGGTCTCCCGAGGTTCGACCACCTCCGTCGAGTCCACCCGGTACTCGAATTGGCCGCCGGCCGTGCGGAACCGGACCGTGTCGTTTACCCGGATGTTTCTTAGAGCGCGGAAGAAGGAGTCGCGGTGCCCGGCGAGCGCCACGTTGCCACGTTCGCCGGGCCGTGCCGTCCCCGGGATGTGTCCCACCGCGACGGCGAGGGTCGTGTCGTCGTCCCCCTCCCGCACGATCGCGGAGACGCCGATCCGCGGGATCTCGATACGGCCGAGAACGAGCGGGTCGGCGCCGGGAGCGAGAGCGGGTCTCGTGCGGGCCGCGGCTGCCGGAGGCGCGCCGTGGCGAAGCGTCGCCGTGGAGGCTTCCGCTTCCGATGCCGAGAAGGCGCGCTCCTGGCGCGCCTGATACAGGGACGACCGGACGACCGTCGCGAGGGCCCCGCCGAGGAGCAGGACGCCGATCACCCACAGGGCGATCTCGGCCCGGCGGAGCCACCGCACGACGAAACCGGGCCTACGCGGACCGGCCTACGAGAGTCCGGAGCCCAAAGGCCCCGCCGACGGAAAGGAGTCCGAGAACGGCGAAAAGCGGAACGTGGCTCGCCGTCGCCGGCAGCTGGGGAGGACGGGCCTCGGCCACCGCGACGGGAGGGGCGGGCGCCGTCTGGACGACGACGGGGGGCTCGTACGGCTTCGCGCTCTGATCGGGGGTCACGACCGTGAGGGTTGCGTTCTTGTATTCCGGCTCCTTCACGTCGTCCGGGATCGCGATCACGGGTTCCTTGGCGACAGCCGCGAGCTCCATGGCGCGCCGGTTGGGATAGACGATGTCCTGACCGTTCGTCGTGTCGCGGGCGTACCACGTGCGAAGAGCCCGGATCTGGCCAGGGGCGGTCGTGTAATACACGTAGCGGCTCGAAGGAGCCTCCTCGCCCTCGCGGATCGGGTGTGGCGTGGCGAGGACGCTGGCGAAGACCTTCGTCTGGTCCTCGTTCGTGACCTGGACCATGTTGCGGTTGGATTCGAGCGTCACGACCCTGATGAGATAGGTCCCGGGCTGCAGCACGAATCCGCCGACGTCGACCGGCTCGGTCACGGTGAACGTCGAGTTCTCGCGGTCGCTCTGCGCGTACGCGGGCGCCGTCGTAGCGATGAGCGCCACGAACGTGCCCAGGGCCAGACAGGTCATCATCTTCTTCATTGCAGGCCTCCCTTTTCTTTCTACTTCTTCTCGCTGGGGACGGTTGGGAAGGACGTCAGACGACTCGACGCCCCTGGATGAGCTGGATGAGGACGACCACGACGGCGATGACGAGCAGCACGTGAATGAGGCCGCCCATCGTCGTGGAGGTCACCATTCCCAGAACCCAGAGGACGAGGAGGATCAGAAAAATTGTCCAAAGCATGGATGCTCCTTTTTCGTTGGCAAGTGGGAGGAATCAGCCGAGAAGGTCGACGACCTTCTTGACGCCCTTGATGGCGTGCGTCTTCCGGACTGCGGCCTTCGAGGAGCCGGGATCGTCGAGCTTGCCGCGCAGGCTCACGACGCCGTCGACGGCCTCGACTTCGATCTTGAGCGCGTTCACGCCGATCTCGGTCAGAAGGATGCCCTTCACCTTCATCTCGAGCGCCACGTTCTTCACCGAGGCCTCGCTCGCCGCGACGGCCCCTTCGGCGTTCCTCACGGTGACCTTGTTGTCGACTTTCTTGATGCCCTTGACGGAGAGGGCGACCTCCTCGGCGAGCCCCTGGCTGGGCGACTTCATCACCTCACCGGCCAGAGTCGCGGTTTCGCCGGAGACGGCGACCGTGATGCCGAGAGCGTCGGCGCCGAGCTTGTCGATGAGCTTGCTCTTGACGGAGATGCCCTTGAGCGCCTCGGTGACCTCGGTTGACGCCGCCGCGGGCTTGTCCGCCGCGTTCGCGGGCGATGCGGAAGCGAGCCACGTGAGGGTGAGCGCGGCCGCGAGAATCGGGACTTTGTTCCTGTGCATGGTGTGAATCTCCTACCCTCACAGAGCAAGTCGGCTGCCAGCCGGCGCGGCGCGCTGCGGGCGATCGGGCAGCCGGGCGGGTGTTCCGAGGCCCTCTGGTTTGTACGTCCTACAGGACGGAGCGGCACGTCCTACCGGGTCTGGTTCGAGGAGGGTCTCTCGGCATCGGTCTTCGTGGATTGGCCGGATCCGTGACGGGCATTCGCGCGCAAGGGCGGTGTGACTCTGTGCTCCCGGCCCTGGGGCGCCTCGTCGACCGAGACGTTGGAGTGTCCGTTCACGGATCTCATCCGATGACGAGATACCGCAATTCGCGGGCCGTGCTTCTGGGCGCCGTGCGGCTAGGTCTTGGGTCTCACGAAAAGCAAGACCCCTCCGACCACGATCGCTCCGACGCCGGCCCAGAGCGGGATGTTGACGGTTTCCTTCTCCTTGACCGCGAACTCGATCGGTCCGATCTTGGTCTGATGGGTCTTCTTGGTGTAGGTGAACCCGCCGTATACGAGCGCGAGCACGCCGGCCACGATCAGCACGAGGGCGACGCCTTTGAGCCTGTCCATTCGGGTGCCTCCTTCGAGATCGCCTTGCGCCTTCCGAGTCCGGCGGAACCTCTCGCGAGGGCGAGGGACCATGTCGGCGCTGAGAACACGCGCCTGAGTCGCAAGGCTCGTGCCAGTGCGGCCGATATCGGCCGGCATCGAAAGGGACCGGGGATCACGCGTGGCTCATGGACGCGCGGTAAGCCGGGTCCCTCACGCTCCCAGCTTCACCGTGATGCGGCGGACCTTGTCGACGCCGGTCTCGTCGGTGACGGTGACGCGTTTGCCGACGACGACGGAGTCGTCGACGGAATAGACGACGTCCTTGTCGTCGAGGCTGAAGTCGTGCATCTTCTTCTCGCCCGTCATGACCTCGATGTTCTTGCCGGCGACGAAGGCGGTGACCGTTCCGACGATCGTCTCGGCCTTCGACGCGACCGCTCCACCGGGCGTGTCGGCCCTGGTTTCGCTCTTCGCTTCGAGCGTCGTGCCGACCTGCTTGCTCTCGTTCGTGGTCGTGACGGCTCCCGCCGAGGTCTGAGTCGTCGATTCGGACTTCTTCTCGACCGTGCCGGGCGACTGGCTGCACGCGGCGGCGACGGCGAGGAGCGCAGTGGAAGCGAGGAACGCAAGCTGGCGATGGAACATGTAAGTGTTCTCCTGACCCGAGAGCGCAGGAATCGTGCCACTCACCCCGGGTCTCGTCTCAGCCAGCTGCTCCCGGCGGCGATGCCACGGGGGACGTCTCGACCGCATCCGGCACACGGCGCTCGTCCTCCCTCCGGTCTTGCGAGATCTCGACGGCAATCGCGGCGGCTTCCTCCGCACCGACACCTTCCGCCCTGCGTTCGTATTCTTCCTCGCCGCGGTCGTCGGCCTCGCGCACGCGCACGTCCACGACCTGCTCCTGCTCCCCCGGCAGCTCGACGCGCAGCTCCTCGATGAGCATCATCACGGCCGCCGCGACGGGCAGCGCGAGGAGCGCGCCGACGACTCCCATGAGCGTGCCGCCCGCCAGGAGCGCGAAGAGGACGACGGACGAGGGAAGGCGCAGCGCCCGGCCGTAGATCCGGGGAACGAGCGCACGGCTCTCGAACTCCTCGTAGACGAGCATGAGAACGAGGACGACGAGAGCGACGATCGGCCCGCGCGCGAGCGCCGCAAGGACGGCGGGACCCACGGAGAGGAGAACGCCGACATACGGGAGCACGTCCGCGAGGCCGGCGAGGACCGCGAGTGCCAGGGCGTTCTCCACGCGGCACGCCGTCAGGAGAAGGAACGTGAAGATCGACATCAGCAGCGACGTGAGCACCTGGCCGCGGATGTACGCGCCCACGATCGTCTCGAGGTTGATGAGGATCCTCGAGAGCCGGACGTGTCGCGAGCGGGGGACGAGGGCGAAGAGCCCGCCGCGGAGGCGATCGCGGTCGATCATGATGTAGAGCCCGAGGAAAGGGCGCTCAACCCGTACGCCGCCGTCGCCACGACGCGGGCCGAGTACGCGACGGCCGTCGTGCCGATGGCGGTCGACAGAGCGTCGAACCGGAGGCCGCGAAGCCAGTGCGCGAGCGGGGCGCTCAGGCGGGAGCCGGCGAGATGGTCCGCGAGGCGCGCGCGCAGGCCGGGCTCGCGCTCGAGAAGCGCCGCTACCTGGGACACGAGAGCAGGGATCGTGAGCGCCGCGACACCGAGTGCGAGGATGAAGAACACCCCGAAGACGATCGTGATTCCGACTCCGCGCCGGATACGCTTCGCTTCGAGCCAGCGAACGGCCGGGCTGAGTGAGCCGACGACGAGGAGGGCCGCGACGAGGACGAGGAGGACAGGCCAGAGTCGAATCAGCAGCCAGACCGATGCGACGACGAGGACCAGCGCCGCGATGGCCCTCGGCGAAAGCTCGAAGCGCAGTCGGCGCGGGGGTTTTTCGGCGACGAAGGAGTCCGTCATCGTGCTTCGCAGCGCAAGGTTGCTGCCACGGGGGGTCTTGGCTCATCGCTTGCAGGGGAGCCGGCATGAGAAAACCCAGGAATTTCACCCTTGCGGCCGCGATCCTCCTGTTTGCGGCTGGTGTGTCCTTTACGGGGACTGCTTCGGCGCAGCCTCATCCCCCGATGCCGCCGGGCATGCCCGCGCCTCCGATGATGGGGGACCTTCACGTGCGGATCGTCACGAACGCTCCTCCGGCGCGAAGGCACGAGGTTCGATCCGAGCGCCCCGGACCGCACCACACGTGGATCAAGGGCTACTGGCAGCATTCCGGTGAGGCGTGGGCCTGGAGCGAGGGCCGCTGGGCCGAGCGACCGAACGGCCATGCGAACGCGCATTGGGTCAATGCCCGCTACAGGCACGTGAGAGGTGGCACGCGCTACACTCCGGGACACTGGTCGTACGAGCGCGTCATCTACAACAACTGACGCCACCGCGGGGCGGCCGGGCACGATCGAGAGCCTCGAGCTCGCGACGCCCGGCCCATTTCTCACCGACCCTCCTCCCGCCCGAATGCGCCTCGCGCTGGCGACGTTTGCCTCCGGTCGGCCGGTTGCCATAGCCTGAGGCGGCGTGAACGCGAACGAAGGCCGGCCCCTTCGAGTCCTCCTCGTCGGAAGCGAAGCGGAGGACCGTGCTCAGTTCCGCAACCTCGTCGCGCAGCTGCCGGGCCTCGTCGAGATGGAGTCCGCCGGAACGTTAGAGGCCGGGCTCGAGGCGATGACGTCGGGGCGCTACGACGCCTGTCTCGTCGACATCGGGCTCGGGAGTCGAAGCGGTCTCGAACTCCTGCGCGCGTATCGCGCTGCGGGGGGCAGCGCGCCCGTCGTCATGACCGGCCCGGCGGATCGGGCGCTGGACGTCGCGGCGATGGAGAGCGGCGCCTCGGATTACGTCGTCAAGAACCGCCTCGACGCGGCCCGTCTCGAGCGCTCGATCCGATACGCGTTGGAGGCGTCGCGGCAGGCGGCGGAGCTGCGCCGCGTCCGGGACAGGCTGGAGACCCGGGTCGCCGAGCGGACGGACGCCCTCGAGATGATGAACGAGGCCCTGTCGGCCGAGGTGGCCGAGAGGCGCGCGGCCGAGCGCGCCTTGCGCGAGGAGGACCGCCGGAAGGACACGTTCTTCGCGACGCTCGCGCACGAGCTTCGCAACCCGCTCGCGCCGCTCACGAGCGCGGCGGAAATCCTGTCGCGGACGGTCGACACGCCCGAGGAACGGGAGAGGCGCGCGCGCGCGCTCGGCGTGATCGAGAGACAGGTCACGAACATGGTGCGCCTCATCGACGACCTTCTCGACGTCTCCCGCATCACGCACGGGAAGCTGGAGCTGCGCCGCGAGCGCGTGGCCCTCGGGGCCGTCATCGAGACGGCCCTCGAGACGGTGGGACCCCTCCTCGCCCGCCGGCGGCAGGCGTTCGAGCGCATCGAGCCGGGGGAGCCGGTGTTTCTGAACGCCGACCCGATGCGCGTGGCGCAGGTCCTGTCGAATCTCCTCTCGAACGCCGCCAAGTACACGGAGCCGGGCGGCCGGATCCGCCTCGAGGCCGCGCGGGACGGCGGCGACGTCGTCGTGTCCGTGGTCGACTCGGGCATCGGGATCCCGGCGGCGCACCTCGCGCACGTCTTCACGATGTTCGGGCAGGGGCACCGCGCGCACGATCCGGTCTACGGAGGGCTCGGGATCGGCCTGTCTCTCGCGAGGAGCCTCACGGAGATGCACGGCGGAAGGCTGACCGCCGCGAGCGAAGGCGACGGGAAGGGAAGCGTCTTCACGCTCCGTCTCGCGTGCGCGGCAAAGGACCGGCCCGCTCCGCCCGCCCCGGAACCCTCGCCGGACGCGACGCCCTCGTCGCTCCGGATTCTCATCGTGGACGACAACGCCGACGCCGCGCTCACGCTCGCCGAGCTGCTCGCGCTCGAGGGACACGAGACGCACGTCGCGCACGACGGCCCGGCCGGCGTCGACGCGGCGCGCCGCCTGAAACCGGACGTCGCGATCCTCGACATCGGCCTGCCCGGATTCGACGGCCTCGAGGCGGCCCGCCGCCTGCGGGCCGAGCCGGCGCTCGAGGGGCTTCTTCTCGTGGCCCTCTCCGGCTGGGTCCACCCGGACGACCAGGCGCGCTCCCGAGCGGCCGGCTTCGACCATCACCTCGCCAAGCCGCTTCAACTCAGGAGCCTGAACGTGGCCCTCCTGGACGCGCGGAGCCACCGCCTGCGGCCGGCCTGAGCCGGCGGGTCACGCCGCGAAGCGGACGAGCAGCTCCGAAAGGCCCGCGACGTGCTTCTTCTGCCGCGGGATCAGCTCGATCTCGACGAGCTCCCGGGCATCGGCATCGAGCGAGCTCAGGGAGTCCTCGTACGCCGCGAGACCCCTCCGCTCGACCCCGAGCAGTGCCTCCAGGAACTCCCGGCTTTCCATCCGCACACCCGCGTCCTCGCCCGTGAGCGCGGTGGCGCCCGAGCCCTCCCAGGGACCGGCCGCGAGGACAGGAGCACCGCCCCGGGCCTGGACGGATCCATGGAGAGCCGCGACCGTCCGTTGGTGGTCGGACGCGAGCCTCAGGATGTGTTCCGTGTCGGCGGCGGCCTTCGTCTTCAGCGACCGAAGCGTCTTCTGGTAACCGGCCACGGTGGCGAGCTCGACGCGCAGGAGGGAGTTGAGGCCTTCAATCACGCTGTGAAAAGAGCACGCCATGTGCCAACCCCGGAACCGGTAACCCTTGCCGATCGTGGGCGAAACGAGCTCCGCGAGGCCCCCTTCGCTCCCGGCGACTCCTCAGACAGGGAAGCGATACACGTCGCGGCCGGTGCGGACGCGTCCGAACACCCAAGGATGCCCGATTCATCCAGCCGACCGTGGCAGGGGAATTGCGCACCGATTCAGCGGGAGACCAGACGATGAGCCAGACACTGGGCGTGATGGAAAGGGTCAGAAGCGGCGCCCGGGGCGCGACCATGAAGGCGCTCGTCTTTCACGGCCCGGGCCGGCGCGCCTGGGAGGACAAGCCGCGGCCGACGATCGTGGACGCATCGGACGCCGTCGTCCGGATCACGACGTCGACCATCTGCGGGACGGACCTCCACATCCTCAAGGGCGACGTCCCCACGGTCATCGACGGGCGGATCCTCGGGCACGAGGGCGTCGGGGTCGTCGAGCAGGCGGGACAGGCCGTTTCGAATTTCAAGAAGGGCGACAGGGTCCTGATCTCCTGCATCACGGCGTGTGGCAAGTGCGCGTTCTGCCGGAAAGGGATGTACTCGCACTGCAAGGACGGCGGCTGGATCCTCGGCAACGCCATCGACGGGACGCAGGCCGAGTACGTCCGCATTCCGCACGCCGACACGAGCCTCTACGCGCTTCCGCCCGATGCCGACGAGGAAGCGTACGCGATGCTCAGCGACATCCTCCCGACCGGCTTCGAGTGCGGCGTCCTGAACGGCCAGGTGAAGCCGGGGGACGCCGTTGCCATCGTCGGGGCCGGGCCGATCGGCCTGGCGGCGCTTCTCACGGCGCAGTTCTACTCGCCGGCCCGGATCGTGATGATCGACGTGGACACGAATCGTCTCGAAGTGGCCCGGGGATTCGGCGCCACGAGCGTCGTCGACTCCTCCGACGGCAAGGCGGTCGAGAGCGTCATGACGCTGACGGGCGGCGACGGCGTCGACGTGGCGATCGAGGCCGTGGGCATTCCGGCGACCTTCGACATCTGCCAGTCGATCCTGGCGCCGGGCGGGCGTCTCGCGAACGTCGGCGTCCACGGCAAGCCGGTCACGCTCCACCTCGAGAGCCTGTGGTCCCGGAACATCACCCTGACGACGCGCCTCGTGGACACGATCACGACGCCGATGCTCCTCGAGGCCGTCCAGTCCGGCCGCCTCGAGCCCCAGAAGCTCGTGACCCACCGCTTCGCGCTGGGTGACGTCATGAAGGCATACGACACGTTCGGCGACGCGGCCACGCAGCGCGCCCTGAAAGTCGTCCTGAAGAGCGCCGCCCTCGGCGGCGCCAGCGAAAGGAACTCCGCGTGACCATGACACTCCCCGCCCTCATTCTTCTCGTCGTCATCGCGGCCGTCTGCGGAGCGGTCGGAAAGGCGATCGCGGGCAGCGCCCGCGGCGGCCTGGTCGTCTCGACGGCCCTGGGCTTCATCGGGGCTCTTGTCGGGCCCTGGGTCGCCCGGGCCCTCAAGCTCTCGGAGCCTTTCACCGTCGTCATCGGCGGGCATCCGTTCCCGGTCCTGTGGTCGATCATCGGCGCCGCCCTTTTCGTCGCCCTCGTTCACCTCCTCTCCCGGCGGAGATGGTGACCGCGCCGCGAAGCCCCCGCCGTCCCGTCCCGCGATCGTGACGGGGCAATGTCCGCATCCCCCTCGACGAAAGGAAACGCCATGAGACAGCAGGAAGCGACTGGAAAAGCGAAGAAGGCCAAGGGACGCGTGAAAGAAGCCGTCGGGATCATCACCGGCGACGGGAAGATGGAACGCGAAGGCTCCCTTCAGCGCGCCCAGGGCGCGGTCGAAGAGGGCCTCGGCAAGGCGCGCCGCGCGGTCGGCGAAGCCCTGACGAACCTCGGAAACGCGATCAGGAAATAACCCGCGTCGCCGGCACGAGCCGGCTCGGCGCAACAACGAAGGGTCACGAATTGGAGGAGTCCATGAAGATGCTCGTCGTCTCTCTCGCCCTCGCCGCCGCGACGTCGGTGGGAGGACGAATCAACGCGCAACCGGAGGGTCCCGCCGGCGCGGCGGCCGTCTCCGCGAACTCCGCGCTCGTCGAAGACATCACGCGGCTTTGGCGGGCCAATCTCTCCGAGGAGTTCATCACCAAGTACGTCGCACACTCGGACCTCGCGCGCGACCTGACGGCCGACGACGTCGTGCGCCTTCGAGCTGCGGGCGTGCCCGAGACCCTCATCGCATCGATCACGCTTCGGCGACCGGAACCCGGCGTGGCCGCGGGCGTGATGCAGATGCCCCCCGGCCCCGGCGATTCCCGGCGGTGGGACGGTCTCACCCGCAGGAATTCGGGCCTCGTCCTTTTCAAGAGCCGGTGGGACGCAGGGGTCCTCGAGTTCAAGGACGGCTCGCTTCGCTGGATCGACTCCACAGACGCCGCGAAAAACGTCCTCCTTCCGGTCGCGCAGATCACCGAGCAGCAGCTCACCTGCCTGAAGAAGGCCGGCGGCAACGAGTGCTTCGAGTGGGTATTGAAGACGAAGGACGACGAGTACCGGTTCCGCGACGTGTCGTGGCAGCAGGGCGAGAATGCGAAGGTCGCGGAGGTCTTCGGGTTCTTCAGCAAGGCCTACCCGAACCTGATTTCGTCGCGCAAGCCGGTCGACGAGAAGTGACCGTCGGCACGCCGTGTCGCATTTTCGCCGCCTGATCGTCGCGACCATCGGATTCGCCTCTCTCCTCGCGACTCCGGCGCACGCCGAACAGGATCCGTGGTCGACGGCGGTGCGGGGCCTCTCCAAGACCCCGTTCGCGACCTTCCAGGGGGTGGATTGCGTTTCGATCCACGCACCGCGCTCGATCGTGTGGCGGCTCCTCGTGGCGCCCGAGTACGCCGCGGCGTTGTTCTTCGCGGACTCGCCGAGGCTGAAGCCGCGCGGCGCGCGCTATAAGCACGGTCTGACGGCCGAGACGGGCGACGTCCTCTCGCTCGAGGCCACGACCTCCGAAGGGCCCCGGCACCTCGAACTCTCGGTGATCGTCGCCGCGCCGCCCGGCCTGCTCTCGTTTCTCGTGCGGTCCGATGAGGCCGGCATCCTCGACAAGGGCATCGAGCAGGCCTCCTTCACGTTCGGGCTGGAGTCGCCTTCGGACGGCGCGACCGACGTCTACCTCGTCTCCCACTACGACTCGAACTCGCCGTTTGCGGCGATGCTGTCCCAGGTGGCGGCCCATCACCAGCACGACAGGCGGCTCGCGATTCTCGAGATGGCCCGTCTCCTTGCGGAAGAAGCCGCACGTCTCAAGGCCCCGCCGCTCCACGAGGTCGCTCTCTCGGTGCCGCCTCCTCCGGTTTACAGGACCCTCTCTTCCCACAGGTGAGGAGCGGAGCGGGGCCGATCGAGCCCGGGAGCCGCCCTACGGCGCTCGCCGGGGCCTCGGCTTTTTCTTGCCCGCGAGGTTGAGCGCCACGGCGGCGCGGATGAGATCCTTCAAGGCCGCCTCGTCGACCTTGTCGCCTTCGCGGATGTCGATCGCGCGCCTGACATTCCCGTCGAGGCTGGAGTTGAACAGACCCTTGGGATCTTTCAACGCGGCACTCTTTGAGAATGTCATCTTACTCGGCGTTCAATCGCTGCCACAGGCTTCACGCGCAGAGCGCCTCCCCGGGGAGCGGCGACGATTACGGCCCGCTGTTCGCCGCCTCGTCTCGATTTTACCGTCTTGTCGCCGTTCGTCGCCGTCGCTATCTTTGTCCCGGCCGCGGCGAAGGGCCGGAAGGCCAAGAGGAACGAAATGCAGAAGCGGAAACTGGGGCGCAGCGACCTGGAAGTCTCGGCTATCGGGCTCGGCTGCATGGGAATGAGCTTCGGGTTCGATTCGGCCGCGGACCGGCCGAACCTGACCTTCGTCGAAGGCGCCCGGAATCCCGAGCACCCGCAGAAGCTGGTCGGGCGCTGATGCGAGCAACCGTCATGTATGGCGCGAACGACGTCCGCGTCGAGAACGTACCCGATCCCCGGATCCTCCAGTCCACCGACGCCGTCGTCCGTGTCACGCGCGGGTGCATCTGCGGAAGCGACCTCTGGCCGTATCAGCAGATGGAGCCGACTTCGAGCGGAAGACGCATGGGACACGAGTTCATCGGCATCGTCGAGGACCTGGGGAGCGACGTCCGAACGCTGAAGGAAGGCGATCTCGTCGTCGCGCCGTTCGCCTGGTCGGACGGCACGTGCGAGTTCTGCCGGCGCGGACTGCAGACCTCGTGTCTTCACGGCGGCTTCTGGGGCGGGGAGCTCGACGGCGGTCAGGGCGAAGCGGTCCGCGTCCCGCTCGCGGACGGCACGCTCGTCCGGCTTCCTGTCGGCCGCGATGACGTGCTCATGCCGTCGCTCCTGACGCTCACGGACGTCATGGGGACAGGGCACCACGCGGCACTCGCCGCGAAAGTCGGGCCGGGGAAGATCGTCGCGGTCGTCGGTGACGGCGCGGTCGGGCTCTGCGGCGTCATCGCGGCCCGGCGACTCGGCGCCGAACAGATCATCCTGCTCGGCCGCCATCCGGATCGCATCGCGCTCGCCCGGGCGTTCGGCGCGACGGATGTCGTGAGCGAGCGCGGCGCGGAGGCGGTCGAGCGGGTCCGGGCGCTCGCGGACGGGCTCGGAGCGCACTCCGTCCTCGAATGCGTCGGCCACGGTCCGTCGACGAAGACCGCGCTCGGCATCGTCCGGGCGGGCGGCGCTGTCGGGCGTGTCGGCCTCCCGCAGCAGGACACGATTCCTGCCGCCCAGGCGACGTTTTTCAAGAACGTGACGATCGCCGGCGGTCCGGCTCCGGTGCGTGCCTACATCGACGAGCTGATTCCCGACATCCTCGAAGGACGTATCGAGCCCGGTCGCGTGTTCGACCGCGTGACGGACCTCGACGGCGTCCCGGACGGATATCGGGCGATGAACGAACGCGAGGCGATCAAGGTCATGGTGACGTTCCCGTGACCGCCCTGGACGGCACCGCCTCCCTGAGCCCGCCGCGCGGTCAGGCGGTCGCGGCTTGCAGGCGGCGCCAGAAGAAGTACGAGAGCCCCCAGAGAACGGCGGTGCCGGCCGCCCAGCCCCAGACCTCCGGGCCGTCGCCCACCGCGAAGTGCGCGATGAGCGCGGAGCCGAGCGTGATCGCGAAGCCTGCGTAGGCCCACTCCTTGAGCCACGCCGGCGCCGGCGCGAGCAGCAGCACGACCCCGAAGAACTTGGCCCACGAGAGCTCCACGCGGAAGTACGCGGGGAAGCCGAGGTGGGTGAACATCGCCGCGACCTGCGGCAAGCGCAGCTGCGCGAACGCGGTGAAGCCGATCTGCAGGCAGAAAAGCGCCGTGCAGATCCAGAAGCCGATGACGATTCCTCTGGAGCGGGTCATGCTCAGGTCCTCTCCATGCCGAACTGCTTCGCATACGCGGTGACGAGTCGCTGCCAGCCCTCGAACTTCATGACGTCCGGGCCGACCATCCGTCCGACGGGCCGACCGGCGAGATGCCGATCCAGCACGTCGAAGCAGATGTGCCAGCCCGCGGCGCCCCACGAGATGAAGCCACGGTCGATGGCGTGCCAGAGCGTGAGGCGCGTGCCGCCGCCGAGCGGCTCGAGCTGCCAGCGGAGGTCGTTGCCGCCCCAGCTGTGCTCGAGCAGCCTCGGCGCGTCGGCCCGCTTCACGCGCGTCTCGGAGACCTGCGGGGCGGGCGCGCCGACCGTCGTGAGCTGCGCCGTGCCGACGGCACCGAGGTTCCGATCGGCGTCGAACGGGGCCCACTCGCGAAGGTGCGCCGGATCAGTCAGCGCCTCCCAGACCATCTCCGGCGGATGACGCAGATCTCGGACGAGGACGAGCGTCCACGTGTCCCCGTCCTTTCGAACCTCAGCGCCGGAGGCAGGGCCTGGCGCGTACGTCTCGCGGTTACTCATCGCTTCCTCCCTTTCCCGGATGCCCTTTCCATCCGATCGAGATGGTGTTCGAGCGCGTCGACGTGGGCCGACCAGAAGCGCCGGAAAGGCGCGAGCCAGGCGTCGATCTCCCTGAGCGGCTCGGGCCGGAGCCGATAGACGCGCCTCTGGGCGTCGACGCGCGCCTCCACGAAGCCGGCCTCGCGCAGCACGCGGAGATGCTTGGAGACGGACGTCTGGGGCATCCGCAGCCGGCGCTCGATCTCGCCGACGGAGCGCTCCGACGACGCGAGCAGGCTGAGGATGGTGCGGCGGCTCGGCTCGGCGATGATCGCGAACGATGAATCCATGCTCTTAACATACGTGTCAGCGTATATTCCTGTCAAGGTATATTAGTCCGTCCCTTGACAGCCCCCCGGGATGCGGCAAGATTCGCGCGTCGAAGGAGAGGTTTTCGTGGGCGTGAAGAATTCCGAGAAAGCGACCGGGAACGCCGCTTCGCGGCTCATCGACGAGCGGATCCTCGACCTCGAGGGATGGCGGGGGGAGACCCTCGCCCGCATGCGGGCGCTGATCCTGGAAGCCGACCCCGGGGTGATCGAGGAGTGGAAGTGGGGCGTTCCGGTCTGGTCGCACGGCGGGATCGTCTGCACCGGGGAGTCGTACAAGAACGTCGTGAAGCTCACGTTCGCGAAGGGGGCCTTTCTCCCGGACGCGTCGCGCCTCTTCAATTCCAGCCTGGAAGGCAGCACGCGGAGGGCGATCGACATCTACGAAGGCGAGAACGTCGACGCGCGCGCGTTCAAGGCGCTCGTGAAGGCCGCCGTGGCCCTGAACGGCCTGACGCAGAAGCCGGCGGGGAAGCCGGCGCCGAAATCGGCGAAGAAGCCGGCCGGGAAGAGGAAGCCGTAGACCCTACGGCCGCCTCTTCGCGCGCTTTCTCTTGCGGACGGAACGCGGCGCCACGGGAATGCTCGCCTCGATCGCCGCGCCGGGCCGGCGCCCCATCCCCGTCAGGTACGCGCGGCGGAAGCGGATCGTCCGGCCGTCCTTCTCGAACTCGTCGTCTTCGATCCTGACGAGCCCTCCGCGCGAGAGTCCGCCGAGGAGCTCCTCGAAGAGCCGCCGCTCCATCGCGGGAAACTGCGCGACGACCTCGCGGTGGAGCTGCCCCGTGGTCTGCCCGTCCCGCGCGCGGAGCAGCTCGAGCGCGCGCCTCAGCGCGGCTTCCTCCATCGCCGTCGGCGAGCGCCGCGCCGTGACGACGCCTCGCGACGGGGCGCACGCGTCGCAGATGCCGCACGGGGCGCCCGAGTCCTCCTGGTCGCCGAAGTGCCTCACGAGCTGGAGCATCCGGCACGAGGATCCTTCCGCGAACCGCTGCATCAACTCGATCTGGGTTTTCCGATGCTCGCGCTGCTCCTCCTCCGACTTCGACAGGACGCGGGTGTCCGGATAGTCGCGCTCGAGGAAGAACTCGTGCGTGCGCGTATCGCCGTACGAATGGAGAAGGATCGCGCGCGACATCAGGCCGTCCCGTCCGGCGCGTCCGATCTCCTGGTAGTAGCCCTCGACGCTCGCGGGAAGCCCCGTGTGGACGACGGTCCTCACGTTCGCCTTGTCGATCCCCATCCCGAACGCGATCGTCGCCACGATGACCTCGGCGCGCCCGTCCAGGAAGGCGCGCTGCACGTCTTCCCGCTGCTGCGCCGTCATTCCCGCGTGATACGCGACGGCCTTCACCGTGCCGGGAAGCTCCTCGGCGAGCGAGTCCGCCTCGCGCCGGGTCGGCGTGTAGACGATCGCGGGGCGGTGCGCCGGATCGGCGACGACGTCACGCACGAGCCCGGCGCGCCGGCTCGGGGGCGCCTCGACGACCTCGACCGCGATGTTCGTCCGCCGGAAGCCGTGGATGAAGCGGCCGGCCCCCGTCATGCCCAGCTGCCGGGCGATGTCGTCCTGCACGCGCGGCGTCGCGGTGGCCGTGAGAGCGATGACCGGCGCGGGGCGCAGCGAGGGGAGGCGCGCGCCCAGGAGCCGGTAGTCGGGCCTGAAATCGTGCCCCCACTGGGAGATGCAATGCGCCTCGTCCACCGCGACGAGGGACGGCGTGCGTTTCGCGAGCATCTCGGGAAAGCCGGGCACAGAGAGACGCTCGGGCGCGATGAACAGGAAGTCGAGCCTGCCGCCCAGATAGTCGAGGCAGACCTGGCGCGAGGCGGGACGGTCGATGCCGGAGTGGATCCGCTCGGCGACGAGGCCGAGCGCGCGGAGCTTCGCGACCTGGTCCTCCATCAGCGCGATGAGGGGTGAGATGACGAGAGTGGCGCCGGCACGGGCCAGCCCGGGGAGCTGGTAGCAGAGAGACTTGCCCGCACCCGTCGGCATCACGAGGAGCGCGTCGCGCCCCTCCGTCACGGTCCGGCAGACGGCCTCCTGGAACGGGCGGAACGCATCGTGCCCGAAGACGCGCTTGAGGAGCGGGCCGAGCGGGTCGCGGCCGGGCCCGTGTCCGTGATCGTTCATGGCGTGCGGCCTGCTTCCCGTCGGTATGGTCGCTCAAGAATCCGCACGACGCGAGGCATAGGAGAATGCGCCGCATGTCGGGGCCCGAGGAGCACCGCCTGTCGCAGATCCTCAACCTGACCGTCTTCGTGGCGGCGCTCGGGTACTTCGTCGACATGTTCGACCTGCTCCTCTTCCCGATCGTTCGCCAGCCGAGCCTGACGGACCTCGGTGTCGCGCAGGGGGACGCGCAGGTCTCCGCCACGTTCCTGCTGCTCAATTCCCAGATGGTGGGGATGCTCCTCGGCGGGATCTTCTGGGGAGTCCTCGGCGACAAGAAGGGCCGCCTCTCGACGCTCTTCGGGAGCATCGCGCTCTACTCCGTGGCGAACATCGCGAACGCGTTCGTGCACTCTCTCGGGTCCTACGCCGCCTGGCGCTTTTTGGCGGGGCTCGGTCTCGCGGGCGAGCTGGGCGCCGCCGTGACGCTCGTCGCCGAGATCCTCCCGAAGAACCTCCGGGCCTACGGCACCGCCATCGTCGCGGGGGTGGGCATCTTCGGGACGGTGACGGCGAGCCTCGTCGGCAAGTACTTCCCTTGGCGCACCGCGTATCTCGTCGGGGGCGGGCTGGGCCTCGTCCTTCTCGCCACCCGCTTCAGCCTCCGCGAGAGCGGGATGTTCCGGAACCTCGGACACGAGGCCGGCGTGAAGAGGGGCGACTTCCTGAGCCTCTTCACGAGCGGCGAGCGGTTCTTCCGCTACGTCCGCTGCATCCTCATCGGCCTGCCGACCTGGTTCGTGGTCGCGATCCTCATCACCTCCGCGCCCGAGTTCGCGCCGAAGGTCGGCGTGACGGGACCCGTCGCCGCGGGGACCGCCGTGGCGTTCTGCTACAGCGGCATCACGCTCGGGAGCTTCGCGTCCGGCATCCTCAGCCAGGCCTGGAGAAGCCGCAAGAAAGTCGTCCTCCTCTTCATCCTCGGGACGCTCTCCGGCGTCGCCGTCTATCTCTCGGTGCGCGGGCTCACCCCGACGGCGTTCTACATCCTGACCGGATATCTCGGCCTCACGGCGGGCTACTGGGCCGTCTTCGTCACGATCGCCGCGGAGCAGTTCGGCACGAACCTCCGTGCGACGGTGGCGACCACGGTCCCGAACTTCGTCCGGGGCGCCGTGCCCCTGATCACGGGCGGCTTCACCCTGCTCAAGGGCCCTCTGGGATACGTCGGGAGCGCCTGGGCGGTGGGCCTCGTCTGCATCTTTCTCGGCCTCGTCTCCCTCACGGGAATGGCCGAGACGGCGGGGCGCGACCTGGACTTCCTGGAGTGAAGTGGAGTCGTCGACGGCTGCCCCTCGTCCTCTCCCGGCCGACCGGGGCCTGCCGCAAGGGAATCGACTACTCTCGCGCTCATGAAGAGCGCTTTCCTCCTCGGTCTGCTTTTCGCCGTCCATGTGGAAGCGGCCGACGTCCCCGAGCCGGGCGCGCACGACGCCATTGCCGCCGCCACGACCGAGCCGCGGTTCCTCTCGCCGTGGGTCGCGGACGTGCCCGACTCGCCCACGGTCCCGTCGCCGACGAAGTTCCTCGGTCACATCGCGGGCGCTCCGGGCGAGCTCACGCGCACGGAAAAAATCTACGCGTACTTTCGTGCCCTCGCCGCGGCGACCTCGCGTGTCCAGGTCGAGACGATCGGGAGGTCGGAGGAGGGCCGCGAGATCGTCCTCGCGATCGTCGGTGACGAGAAGAACCTCTCGCGCCTCGACGCGCTGAAGGCCGACATGGCCGCGCTTGCGGACCCCCGGAAGACGGACGAGGCCGCGATGGAGCGGATCGTGCGCGCGAGCCCGCCCTTCTACATGCTGCACGGCGGCCTGCACTCCTCCGAGACGGGCAGCCCCGAGATGCTCATGGAGCTCGCATACCGGCTCGCCGTGTCGGACGCTCCGAACGTCCGCGAGATCCGTGCGAACGTCGTCGTCCTCATCAACCCCGTGGCCGAGCCCGACGGCCGTGACCGCGAGGTGGACTGGTTCTACCGGGTCCTCAAGGGACGCACGGACTTCGACAAGCTGCCGCCGCGCTCGCCGCCCTACTGGGGCGCCTACGTTTTCCACGACAACAACCGCGACGGGATCCAGAGGAAGCTCGCCCTGACGCGCGCCACGCAGGACGCGTTCCTCACGTGGCATCCCGCCGTCGTGCACGACCTGCACGAGTCCATTCCGCTCCTGACGATCTGGACGGGAACGGGCCCGTACAACGCGAACGTGGATCCCATCACGGCGGTCGAGATCCAGGCGTTCGCGATGAACGAGGTGACGGCGTTGACCGCATTCGGAATGCCGGGCGTCTGGACGTGGGGCTTCACGGAGGGTTGGTCGCAGTTCTACGCCGACTCGGTCGCGACGAACCACAACGCGATCGGCCGCGGGTACGAGACGTTCGGAAACGCGACCGCCGAGACAGTCGAGCGGTGGCTGGAGCCCGACCGCTACAAGTACGCCGGAAAGAGCGTCACGGAGACCGAGTGGTACCGCTCGCTGCCGGCGCCGAAGAAGCCGTTCCGCTGGTCGCTGCGCGACAACACGAACTACATGGAGACGGGCGTCCTCGCGGCTCTCCAGTACGCCGCGCGGAACGGCCCCGACATGCTCCGGAACTTCTGGCGGCGGGGCCGGAACGCCGTGGAGAAGGGCCGCACCGAGGCGCCGTACGCGGTGGTTCTGCCCGAGGCGCAGGACGACAAGGTGCAGCTCGGCGTTCTCGTCAACCTCCTGCGCGCGCACGGAGTCGAGGTGACGCGCGCGACGGCTCCGTTCACCGTCAAGGACGGCACGTTTCCGGCGGGCACGTTCGTCGTGAAGATGGCGCAGCCGTACCGGGGCTTCGCGCTGGACCTTCTCCTCCCGCAGAAGTTCCCGGAAAAGGCCGAGTGGAAGCCCTACGACGACGTGAGCTGGGAGCTGCCCGCGAGCCTGGGCGTCGAGGCGAAGGCGATCGAGGACCCGGCCGTCCAGGTGGTCGCGGCTCAGGCCGTCACGAAAGACGTCGCGTTCGAGGGCCGGATCTCCGGCGGGGGACCCGTCTACCTCCTGAAGGACACCGGGCAGGAGGCGCTCCTCGCGGCCCGCATCCGGCTCGCGAGGTACCGCGTCGACGCCGCGGAGGCCGCGTTCTCCTTTGATGGAACGAGCTTCCCGGCCGGGTCCTGGATCGTCACGGGAGGCGCGGGGCTCAAAGCCGCGCTGGACGGCGCCGCCGCGGAGCTCGGCCTCGACTTCGTCTCGGCTCCGTCGGCGCCCGACGTGAAACGTCACGCGCTCGACCTCCCGCGGCTCGGCGTCCTCCAGACGTGGTCCGACACGCAGTCCGCCGGATGGGTGCGGATGATCTTCGACGAGGAGAAGATCCCGTACACGCTCGTGATGGACGACGACGTCAAGGCCGGGAACCTGCTCTCACGGTTCGACGTCCTTCTCTACCCCGAGACGGGCGACGACGTCGCGGAGATCGTGAACGGAATCGATCCGAAGTTCTCGCCTCTTCCCTACACGAAGACGGCGGCGTTTCCTTCCCAAGGCTCCCCGACGTCGTCTCCCGACATCACGGGAGGCCTTACGTGGAAGGGCGTCGGAAACCTGGAGGCGTTCGTGCGGGGAGGCGGACTCCTCGTCACGCTCGGCGGCGCTTCGGCGCTGCCGCTCGACGGCGGCATCGCGCGCGACGTCCGCCATCCGAAGGTGAAGGACCTCGAAACGCCGGGGAGCCATCTCCGCGCGCGGTTCCGGCGAAGCGGGAATCCGCTCTCCTACGGATACAAGGAGATCATCACGATCCTCCGCGAGAAGATGCCGGTCTACGGAGTCCGCCGGAGCGACCGCGACCGCATCGTTCTCGCCTACGGGACGAAGCCCGATAAGGACCCGGCGTTCGCGGAAGACGAGGAGAAGGAGAAGGAACGGGAGAAGGAGAGGGCGAACGAGAGCGGCGGCGCGCCGCCGAAGGACCGGAAACCCGACGAGCCGCACCTCGTCGTGAGCGGCGGAATCAAGGGGGGAAGCGATCTCGCGGGCAAGCCCGCGATCCTCGACATCCCGACCGGCAAAGGCCGCATAGTCGCCTTCGACTTCGATCCCATCCACCGCTATCAGCAGCGGGCCACGTTCCGGCTCGTCTGGAACGCGATCCTGAACTGGAACGACCTGGGCGAAAAGAACCCCTGACGGGACTCCGCGCCGCGTCCCCGCCGCTCCGCCGGAAGCCGGGCGCGTTCACACGCGCCCTCGCCGCGGCCGGACGCTAGGGTTTCGCCGCGGCCGGCGCCTTCGTCTCCGCGGCCTTCCCGCGGGGCGGCGCGTTCTTGACGTACTTGTCGAACCAGCGCAGCTCCTCGTACGCGAGCTGCTCGTTCGATTCCATCGCCGCGTACCAGTGCGGCTCGTGAGGGAGCATCACGAGCCGCGCGGTGCCGCCGTTGCCGCGGATCGCCTCGTAGAGCTTCACCGACTGGAGCGGCGTCGTGCCCGGGTTCGCGTCGTCGGTGCCGTGCATGATGAGGAGCGGAAGCTTGATTTTGTCGGCGAAGAAGAACGGGGAGACCTCGAGGTACACGCCCTGGCCCTTCCAGACGGAGCGGCGCTCGTTCTGGAACCCGAACGGCGTGAGCGTCTTGTTGTACGAGCCGCTCGTCGCGACGCCCGCCCGGAACAGGTCGGTGTGGGCGATCAGGTTCGCCGTCATGAGCGCGCCGTGGCTGTGGCCCGTGACGCCGATGCGGTCGCGGTCGACGACGCCGGTGGCGACGGCGGTATCGACGGCCGCGCGTGCGTCCTCGGCGAGCTGGTCGAGGTACGTGTCGTACGCCTGCTTCGGGTCGCCGACGATCGGAAACGCGGCGTTGTCGATGATCGCGTAGCCCGAGAGGAGCAGAAGGCGGTAGTTCGCGATCCGCATGAATTCCCGCTCCGAGCCGCTGATCTGGCCGGCGGTCGACGTGCTCGCGTAGTCGAGCGGGTACGCGTAGAGGATCGCCGGGATGCGCGTGCCTTCCTTGTAGCCCGGCGGCGTGAGCAGCGTGAACGAGAGCGGCGTGCCGTCCTTCCTCTCGTACGTGACGAGGCGTTGCTTGACTCCGCGCACCTCCGGCGTCGGATCCGGGATGTGGGTCACGGCGCGCGCCGTCGAGGCGACCGAGGCCTCGCCGGGCTTCGGCGACGGAATCGGCTTGCCGAGCGTGCGGAGCATCGCGTTCGGCGGGTCCGTCGGCGACTGGTGCCACGTCAGGAACGTGCGCGAGCCGGCGCCCGTGAACGCGAGGAAGGACTCGAGCGCGGTCTTGTCGCTGCGGAAAAGGCGGACCGACTTGCGCGATGCGAGGTCAAAACGGTCGAGGAACGGACGGTCGCCGTCCACGGAGGCGCCCCTTCCGCAGAGGAAGATCGCGCCGCCCTCCTCGCGCACGACCCACTGCCCGTTCGGCAGCACCTTGTAGACCGGCCGGCCGGGGTCCTTGTAGCGCTCGTCGCTCGACATGTCCCAGAGGACGGCCGGCCTCGTGGCCGGATGGTCGACGTCGGCGAGGAACGTGCGCCGCCAGTGGCGGTTCTCGTCGTACTCGTGGAGGAGGGCCACGCCGCGCCGCTCGCTCCAGTCGAAGCCCGCGAACCGCTGCTCGGTGCGGGCGATCTCCCTGGAGTCTTGGCGCCGCCGGCCGCGCCGGTGAACGGCGCGGCGAGCGACAGGACCTTGTCGCGCGCGGGGACTTTGACGTTCCAGTCGCCGCCGTCGAGCGCCACGGCCCAGACGAGCGTCGCCGGCTCGGTCGGACGCCACTCGAAGTCGCGCGGGCCGGTCGGCACGCCCGCGATCGGCACGCGATCCGCGAGGGGCAGGCTCGCGAGCGTCCGGGTTCTCCTGCCTTCGCGATCCCAGAGCTCCACGTCGTGCGCGAAGTTCTGGTACGTCGTGACGTACGAGTACGGCCTGTGAATCGTGGTCACGAGGAGGTGCTCGCCGTCGGGCGAGGGGTCGGCGTCGGTGATGATCGCGGGCGCGCCGAGCGGCGTGATCGCGCCCGAATCCGCGTCGAGGAACGCGAGCTGGCTGGTCCCGTAGTAGTCGAAGAGATCCTCGTCGTGCTTGCCCGAGAGCGTGTCGCGAGTCTCGTACGTGCTGCTCTCGCCCTTCTCGCCGGTCGTCTCCTGGATGCTCGGGCCGTCCGCCGCGACCGACGCCGGAGGCGGCGGCCCCTCGTTCGACGGCACGAGCTTGGCGAGGAGCGTCTTCTGGTCGGGCATCCACTGGAGCGAGCTCCCGAGCATCGGGTTCAGCCGCGCGTCGCCGAGGCGCCGGATCGCGCCGGACGCGGCGTCGCCGATCCACGGCTCGACCGCGTCCTTCGAGGTGTTCCGGAACGCGAACCGCCGCCCGTCGGCGGCCCACGTGATGCCGTCCACGCAGCCGTCGGGCGGCAGCGTCACGGGGGTCTCGCGGCTCGTGGAAACGTCGACGAGCGCCAGGGTCTGCGCGCAGGGCGCGATTCCGTAGCCGCCCGGCGTGTCGTGCTTGCGGCGCGTCCGCGGCTCGACGCGCACGCCCGCGAGCCTGAGGAACGGCTCGGCGACCTGCGCGATCGGCGGATACCGCACCCACGAGACGAGCAGGATCCGGTCGCGGGCCGGGCTCACGTACGGATTCGGCGGCGAGGGCGCATGCAGGACGTCGAGCACGTTCTGCGGCGGCTTGTCGTAGCCCGCTTGCGCGGGTCGCGCGATGGCGACGCATGCGGCGAGGGCGAAGAAGAGGGGGACGAGGACTGGGCGCGAGCGCATGCCGAAAGGCTAGCACGCGCGTCGCGCCGAAGCCGTTCGCCGGCCCGCGCGCCACGCCTTGTCATCCAGCGGCCGCGCCATCTGAGGCGCAGAAGCGCCGCTAGAAAATCCACCGGTATCCGAGATACCAGGCCGTCGCGATGTGGACGACGATCACGAGCACGAGGAACACGGCCAGGACGACGTGGAAGCCGCGCCAGTAGGTCATCACCATCTTCGCGGTCCGGAAGACGGAGGCCTGGCGTTTCAACCGCAGGAGCCGCGTGATCATCGTGCTGAACTCGTGGTAGTCGTCCCCCGTCGCGAAATGGGACCGGCACGAGACGAGCGACAGGCGCACACGAACCGCGTCCATGGGAAACGAGAGGAGCGCGCGGAAGAACCCCATGCCCTCGGGCGGATCCGACGCCGCCTTCCTCAGGAGCCAGTGGATGTCCTGCGGCCTCCGAACCTTCTCGAGCAGCGGGTTCAGGCTGCCGCGGAGCTGTTCCATCCGGCTCCTGAGTTCCGTCAATTCGAGATAGTGGTCTCCCGCGATCGGAACGAGACCGAACAGAAATCTCCCCACGAGCCCCGTCCCGACGACGCAGATCAGCGAGCTGTAACAAAGCGTCGCGACCATGTTGTTGGAGCCGAACGCCGAATGGAAAAGAATGACGAGCGGGCTCATGACGCCGACGAAGACGTGGAACGTGAGCCAGTGCCGGATCGACTTCTTGCCCTTCAGCCGTCGCCAGTGCTTCCTGAGCGGGAGGAGGAAGTTCGAAAGCATCACGACGGTGGCGACGACGCCGATGCCGTGTCCCCACGGCCCCCCCGGCTTGAGGGCCTTGTGCAGCGGGGAATACACGCGCTGCGCGGGCGGGAGCCAATAGTAGTTTCGTCCCACGTACCACAGACCCGCCAGGATCAGGACGCCGAGGGCGGCGAGCGCCGTCCCGAGCCGGATGCGCTGGCGCTCCTCGGTATTCTCGTCGGACAGGACGCGGGACGTCGTGGAAACCGTCTTCTTCCTCTTCGGCTTCTCGATCGCCTGGCCGACGTGTCTCTGGATGGACACGCCGAGACTCTTGAGGAACTCCGTGGGCAGGACGCCCCCGACGTTGATGACGACGTAGTCGTTCGCGATCTCCTCGCGGGTGCCGGCGACGTCGAGCACGACCTTGTCCGGGTGGATGGAGACGACGTTGGAGCTCATGAGGGCGTTCACTCGGCCGTCCCGGATGAGGTTCTCGATGCCGTCCTTGTTGCGCTGCTTTGCCCTCCCGAAGGCGGGGGACCTGTAGGAGATGCTGACCTCCGTCCCCTCCTCCGCCGCGACCATCTGCGCGATCTCGAGGGCCGAATCGCCGCCCCCCACGACGAGCACCTTCTTCCCGGCGTACTGCTCGGGGTGGAGGAGAAGGTAGGTCACTTTCGGGAGGTCCTCTCCCGGGACTTCCAGCTTCCGCGGCGTCCCCATCCGTCCGATCGCGAGGACCACCTTCTGGCACTTGATCTTTCCCTTGTCGGTCAGGACCTCGAAGCTGCCGTCGTCGCCGCTGATTCCGGTCACCTTGACGCTGTGGTAGATCCTGATCGCCGCCTTCTTGAGCGCCTCGGCGAACATCTCCATCAGGGATTCTTTCGAGATCAGAGGCTTGCCGAACGTGCCGTAGTAGGGGAGGTCGACGGTCTCCGTCATCACGAGCTTCTGCCGGGGATAGTTCGCGATCGTCCCCCCCAGGGAGGTGCCCTGGTCCAGGAGGACGAACGAGAGCCCCGCCTCCTTCATGGCGAGCGACGCCGCGATCCCGGCGGGTCCCGCACCGACGATCGTCGCGTGCACCTGTCCCGCCGCGAGCGGCGCGAGGATGCTCTTGAACCGGCGGCCCACCTGCAGCCCCTGCCGCACGGCGTTCTTGATGAGACCCATCCCGCCGAGCTCGCCGATGATGTGAACGCCCGCGCGGTTCGTCTCGAAGAACTCGTCGACTTCGGGAAGGTCGAGCCCGCGCTCGCTCGTTCCGAACACAAGCTTGATCGCGCCGACCGGGCATTCGAGCTCGCAGCGGGAATGGCCGATGCAGTTGGCGGCGACGACGAGGGCCGCCCTGCCGTCGACGATGCCCAGAATGTCCCCTTCCGGGCAGACCTTGATGCAGGAGAGGCTTCCGATGCAGGTGTTCGGGTCGATGACCGGATGGAGCGAGGGGGGGAGATGAAGCTCCTTCTCGATCGAGGTCCTGAGGGTCTGCGTGTCCCTGGCCTGCCGCGCCCGCCGCCGCTGGAGGAAAAGGGAGATCCCGAGGGCGACCGCGACGAGGGAGCCGACGAGGACCGCCATGTTCTGCATGCCTTACACCTCAGGCCGAACGTCGCGCTTTCTTCACGCCCCACGAGGGCCGGCGCCCGAAAGGAGTGCGCCGCATCACCCCATTCTCGCCACGGGACTCGATAGATTAGTCCGTGCGGGGCATTGTGGAATTCTCTCAGATCCTCGGCGACGTCCTGAGGGACGAGCGCCTGCATTGCGGCGCCGTGATCGACGAGCTCGGCAAGGTCGTGACGCGCGCCGGAGACTTCGAAACCTATCCCGCCCCGAGCCTCGTCTCCTCAATCCTGGGCCCCTCGGGGTCACCCCACGAGACGTACGCCGGCCTCGAAGGGCAGCCACTTCCCCAGATCTGGGCCGAAGGCGGGTTCTTCGCCCTCATTGACCGGCCCGTGCCGGGCATTGCGTTCGTCCTCTTCGGCGTCCCCGCGCGCCCGCGCCTCGCGTTGTTTCGGGCGAGCTCGGGAGAGCACGACGCGAGCTCCCTCCTGACCCGCTCGAAGAGAATCCGCCGGCGGCTGAGGGAGTCCTTCGCGCGCTAGGGTTTCTTGAGACCGGCTCTCTGTGAGAGGCTACCTCTGCGTCGAAGCAGGGCGGATAGCGTCGGCCCGGGCGGCGAGAGCCGAGCGGGCGGGAGGATGTCATCATGCGACCTCGCCACCCCTCGCATCTCGTTCTCGCGGTCCTGTCCGTCCCCGTCCTCGGCTGCGCGGCGCTCGGGGGCGTTCGATCCGACGGCGGCGCGAAGGCGACGACGCACCTCGAGCTCGCCCCGGACGCCTCGACCCTGTTCGTCCCGGTCGTCCTGTCGTCTTCGGGCCTGCAGGGAGCGTTCTTCACGTCGGAGCTGGTCCTCACGAACCGCGGCACGACGCCGGCGGCGGTCACCTACACGTACGTCGCGGCGTCCGGAGGCGGGAGCGGCACCGGCACGGATACCCTCGCGGCCGGCGAGCAGCGCGTGATCCCGGACGCGATCGCGTACCTCCGCGCGCGCGGGGTGCCGCTGCCCGACAGCGGCAACCGCGTCGGGACGCTGCGCGTCGCGTTCACGGGCCTCTCCTCCGCGTCGTCGGCCGCCGCCACAGTCCGGACGACGACACCCGTGCCGCCGTCGGCGCCGACCGGCCGGGCGGGGCTCGCGTACGCCGGCGTCGCGGCGTCGCAGCTTCTCACCGGCACCGCCTATCTCTGCGGCCTCCGCGAGGATGCGTCCGATCGGACGAACGTCGCGATCCAGAACCCCGGAGACGTGGACGTCCGGGTCCGCCTGACGTTCCTGGCGGGCGACGGCACGGCGACGACGGGCTCGGTCGAGGACACGCTCCCGCCCGGCGGCTTCAAGCAGTACCGGCTCACCGACATCGCCGCGGGCGCGGCGAACGGCTTCGTCCGGGCGGAGCGGATCACCGGGAGCGGACCCTATTACGCGTACGCCGTCATCAACGACAACGTCACGTCCGACGGTTCCTTCGTGACGCCGCTCGTCGAAAGCTCGCTCCGGGATCGGACCGGCCTGACGCTCCCCGTCGTCGTCGAGACGAGCGCGTTCTCGACCGAGATCGTCCTCACGAACTTCTCGAGCGTCTCCAAAGAGGTCACGCTCGCCTACGTGTCGGACGCGGTGACGACGGCGGACAAGACGGCGACGTCCACGCTGACCCTCGCTCCGGGCCAGCAGCGGATCCTGCCCGCGTACGTGAAGTTCCTGAGGGACGGCGCCGTCCCCGGCGTCGGCGCCGCGGGTCCCACGTTCACGGGGCCTCTCTTCGCCACGGTCGCGGGCGGCGACGTCGGCGGGCTGTTCCTCGGCGCGCGCACCTCCAACCCGGGGGGCGGCGGGCGCTACGGGCTCTTCTACGCCGCGCGTCCGTTCGGGACGGCGGTCACGACGGAGGCCTGGCTCTACGGCCTCCAGCAGAACGTGGAGAACCGGACGAACGTCGCGCTGATCTCGACCGGCGAGGTCGACGCGAACCCGATCACGCTCCGCGTCGAGATCTTCGACGGCGCGAACGGCCACGAGGTCGCGACGATCGAGGGCGACCCGACGACGCTCGCGCGCCGCGGCTTCAAGCAGATCGGCACGATCCTGAGCCAGTACGCGTCCGGCGTTCCCCAGGCGTACGCCCGCGTGACCCGGACGAGCGGCCAGAACGGCTTCGTCGTCTACGCCGTCGTGAACGACGGCGGGAATCCCGGGGAGAGGAGCGGCGACGGGGCCTTCGTGGAGCTTGCGACGCAGACCGCGGTGAACGCGACGTTCACGGGGACCTGGCGGAACACGACGTTCAACAGCTCGGGCAGCGCCTCGATCACGATCACCGGCGACGCCTACAACCAGACGTATTCGGGCACCTCCACCGTCGGCGGCAACGTCTTCGGAGGCACGGCGCCGCCTTCCGAGATGTACGCGAACATCTTTACTCCCACCGGCGGGACCTTCACGACGCACTCGAGCTTCTACGGCGACGTCACGATGACCGTGCTCCCGAACGGGACGTTCACGCTCACCGCGGAGAACATCCCGAGCGCGAGCGTGAGTCGCGCGACGTGTTCCGGCACGATCACGCCGCCGGGGCCGAACGCGCAGACCATCTCCGCGAGCGCGACGATCTTCTTCCGGACCGGGGGGAGTGCGAACACCGTGACGACGCTGACCCGACAGTGAGAAACGAGAGGAGGCGGCCATGAGGCGAATCGTTCCCGTCGCGGCGGCTCTGGGCCTGTTGCTGATCTTTTCGAGCCCGTCCCGTGCGCAGGAGCCCGGCCCGGACGACACGAAGCGCGCGATGGCAGCGCTCAAGCGGGACGCGGACCGGCTGAAGGCCGAGGTGGCGGCGCTGAAGAAGCAGGTCGAGGAGCTGAAGAAGGGCCAGCACGACATGAACCTCCGCGTCGAGATGCTGCTCAAGCACCGTCACCAGCTGTTCCTCGACTTCATGCGTGCGGACGCCTTCTTCCCGAAGGCGAAAGGGACCTTCTTCGTCACCACGCCGTCGCCCGACGACCTGACGAAGACGAGCGGGCCGATCGCGGCCCCGTAGGCCGGGACGTCGCCCGCGCCGCCCCGAGAACTGTTCCCGCCGGCCGCCGTATCACGACGGCATGAAGAACAAGACGACGTCGGGTGTGCGCACCGCGCGCTCGGGCAAGACGATCCGGGGGCCGAAGTCGGCGATTTCAGGGACGGGAGAGGGCGTCCCGGTGACGGCGCGCCGCGCCCGGCCCGCCCTCCTCGGCGCATTCGTGTTTCTCCTCGGAGCCGCAGTCCGTGCCGAGACGCCGCCGCCCGGGCTCGCCGTTCCCGCGGACTCGCCGAGGTGGGACCTGCAGGGCCGGGCGACGGTGGCCGAGTTCCTCGGCCGCCCGTGTCTCGCCCTCAACGGCGGAGCGGCGATCCTGAAGGATTTCGAGATGCGCGACGGCGTCCTCGACGTGGACGTCGCGACCTCGGCGGTTCGCGGTTTCTTCGGGTTCGACTTCCGGATCGCCGCGGACGGCGCGAACTACGAGGAGATTTATCTCCGCACGCACAAGTCCGGGGCGCCCGACGCGCTGCAGTACACGCCCGTTCTCAACACGGGGCGCAATTGGCAGCTCTACAACGGGCCGGGCTTTACGGGAGCAGTCGACATCCCGAAGGGCGCCTGGTTTCACCTGCGGCTCGAGGTCACGGGCGCCCAGGCGAAGTTCTACGTCAGGGACATGGACACTCCTGCCCTCGTCATGAGCGACCTGAAGAGCGGAGTCCGGAAAGGCCAGGTGGCGCTGTACGTTCTCACGGGCGAGACCTACTACTCGAATTTCGAGGTCCGCGAGACGCCGGACGCGCCCTGGGTACGGCACGAGCCGCCGATGCCGCCGGACACCCTGACGAAGTGGAGCCTGTCGCCATCGTACGACGCGCTCGCGCGCGATCCGGAGCGCCCGCTTGCGCCGTCCGAGAGCGCCGCCATTCGCTGGCAGGACGTCGAGGCGGAGCCGCCGGGCCTCGTCGCTCTCTATCGTTATCGCGAGGCACCGCATCCGCGCGTGACGTTCCAGGGCGACTTCTCGAAGCGCCTGGAGCCCCAGCCGGGAATGAAGCTCGTCTATGCGCGGACGTTCATCGATTCCGACCGCGCCGAGGTGAGGAGGCTCTCGATCGGGTACAGCGACGACGTGAGCGTGTTCCTGAACGGCAGGATCCTCTCCCGCGGCCGGAGCGCACAGGGCTTCCGTGATCCCGGCTTCCTCGGCATCGTCAACCCGGAGAACGACGCCGTCTACCTGCCGCTGAAGAAAGGCCGCAACGAACTGGTGCTCGCCGTCGGCGAGCTCGGCGGCGGATGGGGATTCATCTGCCGCCTCGCGAAGCCGGAGAAATAGCGACGCTTGCGGGCTGCCCGGCGCGCGCTACTTGAGGAGCGCCTTCAGTTCCTTCCGGACGTCGTCCATCTTCACCTTGTGGTCTGCCTCCTTGAACAGGACGTCCCCCTTCGGCGAACGGATCACCAGGCCATGGGTGCCGAAGCCGAGCTCCTCGACCTCTTTCTTCGATTCAGCGGTCGTCGCGTCGATGTTGCGCGCGACGACCCGTCCCGGGAACTCCTTCTCGAGCCCGCTCACGGCAGGCTTCACTTTCGCGCAGATCGGTCACCCGGGCAGGAAGAAGTACGTCACGACGAGCGGCCTGGAATCGGAACCCTTGGACGGCGGCGCCGCGGCCGAGAGCGAGAGAGCCGCGACGAGGCCGAGGACTCCGATGAGGGTTCCCACGAGCGTCCGGGTCGAAACGGTTTTCACGGCTGACCTCCTCGTTGACGGAGTCTCAATCTGCGGCCCCGTCGTATCGCTGTCAAGGGGGCTGGGGGTCTCGGCGCCCCCTGAACCGGTCGTCGGCGGCCGCGCACAAGTTGGCCGAAGGGGAACTGACGATGGCGAGAGAGCTGGAACGGTTCCTGTAATCACGCGACGAGAGCGCGGGCCCGTGAGCCCGGGGGCCGCGCGGCGAATTCCAGGGGAAAATCGACTCTTCGTGACGCGCCTCACGAGCGCCCGAGCGGGTTCCCGGGCGAGAGTGCCTCCGGGTCGGTCGCGCGCAGGAGCCGGGAAGACCGGCTCGCTTTTGCGGGCGCGCCCCGGGGAGCCTCGGGCTCCCGACCACGCGAGCGGCGGTAGACTGAAGCGTCTTGCGTCTCTCGCCGAGGGAGGACGGAGCGATGGCGACGATGCAGGCTGCGGGAGTTCGTTCTTCGCGCCGTGGGGCTCGCGGTTCTGGCCGTTGCGCCGTGCCGCTCCGTGCATGGCGAGGAGATCCTCGAGCCGAATGTCCGGATCGAGCGCACCCTCGAGTCCGGCGGCGTCCACACGTTCGGCTTCGGCATCGCGGCGGGGCAGTTCGCTCGCGTGACCGCGGAGCAGAATCACGTCGACCTCGTGATCCGGATCCTGTCACCGGACGGATCGATCCTCGCCGCTGTCGACAACGCGGCCGACCGTTCGGACCCGCTCTCGCTCTCTTTCGTGGCGGCGCACGACGGGGGCTGCCGGGTCCAGGTCCTCCTGCGGAGCGCGGCGGCCGTCGGGGGACGTTACGCGCTCGCCCGCGAGGCGCCGCGGACGCCCACCGACGCCGACCGTAAGCGTATCGCCGCCGAGGCCGCCCGGCGCGAGGCGGACCGCCTGCTCGTCCTCGGGACGGCCGGTTCGCTGGACGGCGCCGTCGAGGGGTACGAGAGAGTCGTCGCGGCGTGGCACGAGCTCGGCGACTCTGCCGAGGAGGCCGCGACACTCCTGCGGCTGAGCGACGCGCTCTCGAAGCGAAGCGAGCTTCGCGCCGCGTTAATGCGCGCCGAGGAAGGGCTCGCTCTCTACCGTGTCGCGGGCAGCCGCCGCGGGGAAGCCGCGGCGCTCAACAAGGTGGGCCTCGCTCATGCCGAGCTGGGGGAACCGAAGCGCGGCCTCGAGATCCTCAGGGAGGCCATGGCCCTCCGGCGGGCGGACGGCGACGTCTGGGGGCAGGCGGAGACGTTCAACGACATGGCGGTCGCCTTCGGCGTCATGGGCCGTCTTCCGGAGGCGGTCGCGCGCTACACGGACGCGCTGGCGCTCGCGCACGCGATCGGGGATCGCCTCGGGGAGGCGTTGATCCTGAAGAACCGCGCGACCGATCACGTCGGCCTCGGCGAGACGGATCGCGGTCTCGCGGACCTGAAGGACGCGTTGGTGCGGTTTCGGGCAATGGGGAACCGCCACGAGGAGGGCGTCACGCTGTTCGGAATCGCGAACATCCTGCTCGACCGGAACGAACCGGCGGAGGCCCTCCGCACCTACGAGCGAGCGGTCGCGATCCTGAAGGAGACGGGCGACCGCCGCTTCGAGGGCTTCGCGCGGCACAGCATCGGCCTCGCGCATCTCGCGACCGGGATGCCGAAGGCGGCCCTCGGTGATTTCGAGCATGCCCGGAACGTCTTCGAATCCTGCGGGGACCGACGGGGAGAGGCGATGGCCCTCGCGAACAGCGGCCGTGCCCTTCTCGAGACGGGCGACGCGCGCGGGGCCCGGAACCGGCTCCGCGAGGCCCTGAGAGGGATTCGGCTCGCGGGCGATCAGTCGCACGAAGCCGAAGCTCTCTACTTTCTCGCACGCGCCGAGCGCGCGCTCCTCGATCTCGAGTCGGCCCGGGCGCACCTCGAGGCGGCGACCCGCCTGACGGAGTCGCTGCGCGGCTCCATTCCGAGCGTCGGCGAGCGGGCCGCCTTCGTGGCCCGGATCCACGAACGCTACGACCTTCTCGTGGACGTGCTCATGGCCCTCCACGCGAAGACGCCCGGCGCCGGCCTGGACGCCGAGGCTCTGCACGTCAGCGAGCGGGCGAAGGCGCGCAGCCTCGTCGATCTCCTGACGGAGGCGCGTGTCGACCTGCGGGAGGGCGTCGACGAGCGTCTCCTGGAGGCCGAGCGGTCCCTCGAGCTGCAGATCGACGCGGCGCGACGCGAAGAGCAGAGGCGGCTGGCCGGCGAGAACGGCCGGTCGCCGTCGGATCCGGATCGCCGGTCACTCGGCGTCCTTCTCGAGGACTACGAGGAGCTCGAGGGCCGCCTGAGGGCCGCGAGCCCGCGCTTCGCGGCGCTCGCGCGCCCGCGGCCTCTTTCCCTGAAGGAGATCCGGGAGACCGTCCTCGATGACGCCACGCTGCTTCTCGAATATTCGCTCGGAGCCGAGCGGAGCTTCGTGTGGGCCGCGACACGGGAGACGCTCGTGAGTCGCGAGCTGCCGAAGAGGGCTGTCGTCGAGGCGGCGGCCCGACGGCTCTACGAGGCGTGGAGCGCCGGGAACGCCGTGGACGCGGCGGAGGTCGAGAGACGGGCCCTCGCCCTGAGCCGGATGATCCTCGGGCCCGTCGCGGATCAGCTCGGCGCGCGGAGACTCGCGATCGTCGCGGATGGAGCTCTCCGGTACCTTCCGTTCGCCGCGCTGCCGCTTCCGGACAAGGGGCATTCCGAGCCTCTCGTCGCGACGCACGAGGTCGTGAGCCTGCCCTCGGCGACGACCCTTTCCGTCCTGCGGCGGGAGACGGTCGCCCGGAGGAGGCCGGGCTCGCGCATCGCCGTGCTCGCCGATCCCGTCTTCGACCGGCACGATCCCCGCGTTCTCGGCGGCCGCGCCACGGCGGGACCGGATTCCGGCGCGATGGGCGATGCGCTCACGCGCTCGATGAAGGAGACGGGGCTCTCGAGGCTGGACCGGCTCGCCGCGAGCCGGAAGGAAGCCGAGGCGATCGCCACGCTCGCGGGGCCCGGAGGAAGCTGGGTCGCGCTGGATTTCCGGGCGAGCCGGGCGGCCGCGATGGGCGAGGACGTGTCGAGCGCGCGCGTGGTCCACTTCGCGTCGCACGCGCTCCTCAACTCCCGGCATCCCGAGCTCTCCGGGGTCGTGCTCTCGCTCGTGGACGAGCACGGGCGCCCCCAGGACGGCTTTCTCCAGACCCGGGACGTCTACAGGCTGAAGCTTGCCGCCGACCTCGTGGTCCTGTCGGCGTGTCAGACGGCCCTCGGGAAGGACGTCCGCGGCGAGGGTCTCGTCGGGCTGTCCCGCGGCTTCATGTACGCCGGAGCGCCGAGCATCGTCGCGAGCCTCTGGCCGGTCCCCGACCGCGCGACTTCCGAGCTCATGAAGCACTTCTACGAAGGAATTCTACGGAAGGGCCTTCGTCCGGCGGCGGCCCTCCGGTCGGCTCAGATGGCGATCCGGCGCGAGAAGCGCTGGACGACTCCCTACTTCTGGGCGGCATTCACGGCGGAGGGGGACTGGAACTGAGCACGATGAAGGGCGATGCCGGCCCGTCCCCCGACTCCGCCGCGGAACTCGTCGGCCGCATCCGCGCCGGAGACCGCGAGGCCGAGAGCGATCTCGTCGTGCGATACGGGCGCGGCGTCGGGATGCTGATCCGGCGTTCCAGCAGCGACGCGTCTGTCGTCGACGACCTGTACCAGCAGACGTTCCAGATCGCGCTCGAGAAGATCCGCCGAGGCGACGTGCGGGAGCCGGAGAAGCTCGGCTCGTTCATCGCCTCGCTCGCGCGAAACCTCGTCATCGATCATTTCCGGAGGGCGGCGTCGCGCCGCACGGCGGAGCCTTCCGAGGGAATCGTGTCGGCCGATCCCGCTCCGGGGCCCCTCGAGTCTCTCCTGCAGGTCGAGAGGGCGGCTCTCGTGAGGCGGGTGCTCTCGGACCTGTCCTCGGAGCGCGACCGGCAGATCCTCTTCCGCTTCTATCTCGCAGAGGACGACAAGGACGAGATCTGCCGCGATCTCGGCCTGACGAGCCTCCACTTCAACCGGGTCCTGTTCCGCGCCCGGGAGCGATACCGGGAGCTGTACGAGGAAATCGCCGTGAGACGCGCGGAGAGCCGGGATAATGGCGCCCCGAGCCACACCTAAGGGTGAGATGGATCACAAGGCGATAGAAGAAGGCCACCTCCCCGACCGCTACCTGATGGGGAAGCTGCCGGCTGACGAGCGCGCGCGGTTCGAGGAGCACTACGTCGACTGCCCAGTCTGCCTCGGGGACCTCGAGGCGGTCGAGGGCCTGCGCGCGGGCCTCAAGGAGCTCTCCGCCGGGGCCGCTGCGGCACGGAGGACGAGCCCGGTCGTCCGCTTTCTCGGCGACTACCGCGTGGCCGCGCTCCTCGCGGCCGCCTGCCTCGTCGCGGCGGTGCTGCCGACCGTGCTCCTGACGGGCAGGCTTCGCCGGAGCGCAGGCGAGCTCGCGGTCGCTCGGGCGGACGTCTCCGAGGCGCGGAAGACGAACACGGCGCTGGCCGAGGCCCTCGAGCTCGCGCGCCGAACACGAGCGAGCGCTTCCCTTTCGGCGTCCGTCTTCACGCTGAGCCTCACGAGAGCGGCCGGTCCCGAATCGCCGGTGGCCCGGCTCCCGCTCCGCCCGAATGAGTGGACGATCCTCCTCCTCGACCGCCCCGAAGCGCGGCGCGGCGCGAACATCGAGGCGAGACTCGCGGCGCCGGACGGCCGCCCGATCGGAGAGCCCCTGAGGACGAGCGACGCCTCGGACGACACGCTGGCCGTCGGGATCCCCCCCGGGCTCCTCTCCGAGGGCACGTACGTCCTCGCTCTCGAGGGTTCCGGCACCGGGCCCGCGCTCGCGACGTACCGCTTTCGCACGACGCTCCGGAAGTAGCGCCGCGCGCCTCCGGTGCCGAGCGCCGGGATAACGGCGCCCAGGCCCTCACCTTGAAAGCGCCGGGCGAGCGCCCGGCGAATGGAGGCGAGAGCCGCATGCGAGAGAAAGAAGCGGGAATCTCTCCCGGGATGGAACCTGCGTGAGCACCGACGTGCTCCCGATCCGTGGCGCCGCTCCGAGCCCGTTCGCGGCCCGCGGGGAGAACCCGTTCGGGGCGAGGCACAAAGCGGAAATCCGCGCCCTCATCGTCGACGACGAGCCGCTCGCCCGCGAGAGACTTCGCGCGCTTCTCGCGGACAGAAGAGAGATCGAGGTCGTGGGCGAGTGTGCCGACGGACGGGAGGCGGTCCGCGCCATTCACGCCCTCGGTCCCGACCTTGTGTTCCTCGACGTCACGCTGCCGCGGCTCAACGGCTTCGAAGTGCTCGACAGCCTCGGGACCGGGCGGCGCCCATCCGTCGTGTTCGTGACGGCAGACGAGAGACACGCATTGAAGGCCTTCGAGGTCCGCGCGACGGACTTTCTTCTGAAGCCGTACGGCAAGGAACGACTTCTGGAATCCCTCGAGCGCGTCCGGCGGTCGATCGACGGAGGGCCGGCCGCGGCGATCCGCGAGATCGGCTCCGAGCTTTGCGGCCGGCGCTACCTCCGGCGCATCGCCGTCAAGCGCACGGGGCACGTCCTGCTTCTCAGGACCGAGGAGATCGACTGGATCGAGTCCGCGCGGAACTACCTGCGCCTGTACGCGGCGGGGAGGTGCCACGTCGTGCGCCGGCCGATCAGCACCCTCGAGTCCATGCTCGACCCGGACCAGTTCATCAGGATCCATCGGTCCACGATCGTGAACGTGGACCGCATCCGCGAGATGCGCGCCCGACCGCACGGCGATCACCTCGTCTTCCTCCGCGACGGCACGACGCTCACGCTGAGCGCGACGTACCGGCGGAAGATCGCCCGCCTGCGCGGGCACGCGTGGCGCGATTGAGCGGGCGCGGTCTCCACGAAGACGAAAGGGCGATACCGACGCGAACGTCAAAGATCCTGAGACGGGGTCTCGGGCTGGGATAGCCGCCCCTCCCTCCGCACTCAGATGGGGTCCGGGCTGACGCCCGGCAGCTCGGAGGATCCATGTTCGAACGCCGCTCGATCAACGTCGCAATTTGGACCGTGCTCGCCGTCACGGTCTCGATCGGGGCGCCCTCGCGGGCGCAGATCGTCACGGAATTTGCCGGCGGGATCACGGGCAGCGCCGCTCCGCGCGGCATCGCGCTCGGCGCCGACCACAACTTCTGGTTCGCCGAGCGCGGGGGCAACAGGGTGGGACGGATCACGCCGCAGGGCGTCGTGACGGAGTTCAGCGCCGGCATCTCGGAAGGAGCGGACCCCCGCGACATCGCCCTCGGCCCCGACGGCAACCTGTGGTTCACCGAGTTCGGCACGAGCCGGATCGGGCGGATCACGCCGGCCGGCGTCGTGACGGAGTTTTCCGACGGGATCGGCCCGAACGAGCAGCCCCTGTCGATCGCGGCCGGCCCCGACGGGAACCTGTGGTTCACGGAGATCGGGGACCGGATCGGGAGAATCACGCCGCAGGGCGTCGTGACGGAGTTCTCCGCGGGAATCTCGACGGACGCGCTCCCGACGGGGATCACGCGCGGACCCGACGGGAACATGTGGTTCGCCGAGGAGGGACTCAACCGCATCGCACGCATCACGATGGCGGGCGTCGTCACGGAATTCGCCGACGGCATCACCCCGGTCGCGGTCCTCATCGGCATCGCGGCGGGCCCCGACGGAAACGTCTGGTTCACGGAGTACGGCGCCGGCCGGATCGGGCGGATCACGCCCTCAGGCGTCGTGACGGAGTTCGCGGCGGGCATCAGCCCCGGCTCGGCCCCGCAGGGCATCGTGGCCGGCCCCGACGGAAACCTGTGGTTCACGGAGCGGACGGGCAACCGGATCGGCCGCATCACACCGAGCGGGGTCGTCACGGAGTTCGAAACGGGCATCTCGGTGGGCGCGCGCCCGTACGGGATCGTCGCGAGCGCCGGCCCGTCCCTCTGGTTCACGGAGGAGCTCGGCAACCGCGTCGCGAAGATTACGACCGGCACGGCGCCGACGCTCTCGATCGCCTTCGGCGCGGCGACGGTGCCCCTGAACGGCTCGACGTCCCTGACGTACACGCTTCGCAACCCGAACGAGCGCACGGCTCTGACGCACGTGACCGTCACGGACGGGCTTCCGAACGGGCTTGTCCTGGCGGCGCCGGGCACGGTGACCGGGAGCTGCGGAAGCGGCGCGCTCGCGGCGGCGCAGAGCGTCGTGAGCCTCTACGACGGATCTCTCGCGCCGGGCGGATCGTGCTCGTTCTCGGTGAGCGTGATGGGGATCGCGACGGGGACGTTCACGGACACGACCGGAAACGTGACCTCGCTCGAAGGAGGCAACGGAGGAACGGCCACGGCGGCGCTGACCGTGCAGGGGCAGCCGCCGTCGATCACGAGCCCGGCGTCCGCGACGCTGCAGGCCGGCGTGGACGGAAGCTTCACCGTGACGGCGACGGGCGTGCCCGTCCCGGCGCTCGCGGTCCTCGGAGGCCTCCCGCCCGGTGTCTCGTTCCGGGACAACCGGAACGGGACGGGCGCGCTGTTCGGAACGCCGGCGGCCGGCTCCGCGCGGAGCTACCCCCTGCAGATCGCCGCGACGAACGGGACGCATCCGGACGCCGCGCAGAACTTCACCCTGAACGTCGTCGCTCCGGCCGGGAACGCCCTCGAGATCACGATCGAGCCGTCCCGCCCAACCGCGACGGACGACGTCGTCGTGCGGTCACTCGTCACGGGCGGCTGCCGGATCGTCGCTTCGCCGTTCCAGCCGCTCGCGTCGGGAGCCTACTCGGGCCTCGTCCTGTCCACGGCGGAACCGAACGGCTGCCCGTCGGGCGCCGTGCCCCTCGAGGCGCGCGTGCCCCTCGCCGTTCCCGCCCCGGGCACGTACCACGTCGTCCTGTGGAAGATCACGGGAGGAGGGCCGCCCACGCCGCCGACACCCGAGTCGAAGGCCGAGGCCGACGTCTTCGTCGGCGACGCCGAGTGGCTCATCCCGGCCGCGGCGCGCGCCAATGGAGTCAACGGGGCACGCTGGACGACCGACCTCGAGGTCTTCAGCACGAGCGCCTCCGAGGCACAGGTGACGATCACGTTCCTCGCGAGCGGCGGCGCCCCGCCGGACGGCCCGCGCGCCACATTCGTCGTCCCTCCCTTCGGATTCGTCCGTCTCGAGGACGTTCTCTTCACGAGCCTCGGTCTTTCCGAGGCGACGGGCGCCCTCGTCGTGACGAGCCCGACGGTCGCGCTGCGCTTCGTTCCGACGATCGGGACGAATTCCGGCGTCGGGCGGATCGCGCAGATCGTGCCGGCCGTGCCTGGCCGCGGAAAGCTGCGCCCCGGACGGCCCGGTGTCCTCTACGGCATCGAGGAGGACGCTTCCGCGCGCACGAATCTCGCTCTGGCCAACGCGGGGGCCGATCCCGCCGACGTCGACCTCTCTCTCTCGATCCCCGGGACCTCTCCCGACTCCTCGGCGCGCGTGACGGTCCCGGCACGCGGGATGCTGCAGGTGAACCGCGTCGTCGCGGCGCTCGGAATCGCGACGCCGGTCTCCGGCGCGCTCATCACGGTCACGGCGGTCGACGCGGCCGACGGCATCGCCGTCCTCGCGACCGTCATCGACAACGCGACGAACTCACCACGCACCGTGACACCCCAGTAAGGCGCCTCCCGGCGCAGGGAAGCGCGAAAGGCACGGACATGTTCACGAAAAAGGAGGTGAGGTCTGCGCTCGGCGCGGGCCTCACGCTGACCGCCCTGCTCAGTGCTCCCGCGCGGGCGCAGTTTCCGACCGACGCCGGAGCCGGGGGCGACGTCGTCGCCGACTTGGAGGTCGCGGCGTGCTCCCACGTCGCGGGCCCTTCCTTCGGCGGCGCCGCCGCCGGATGCGACGAGGTCGCTCCGGACGAGAGCCTTCCGCGGCCCGCGCCCTCCGGCGGGAGCCTGAACGGGTGGCTCGCGAGCGCGGCCATACGCGCTTCCCTCGAGCGGCTCCTCGACCGGGCACATTACGGCCTCGCGTCCTACGAGGCCGCCGCGTGGGTCGTCCGCGACGCGGGCGGCATCAGCCTGCGCGAGTGGAGTTTCAGCGGCGCCTTCGAGCGCTCCACGTGGCACGGATCCACGCCGCCCGGCGCCGTCGCGATCGTCCACACGCACCCGCTCCACGTCGACGCGCGTCCGTCGCCGGGCGACACGGCGCTCGCGCAAAGGCTGCGTCTGCCCGTCTACACGCTGACGCGCCAGGGGCTTTGGGAGGCGCACGCGGACGGGACGATCAGCCGCGAGGCGCCGGCGCCGGAGACGTGCACTCGATTCTCGTGCCTGCCGGTGTGCGGCGGTCGGTCGGGCCGGTGCTGAGACAGTCGCCGGCGACGTTTCACTCTTGGTGCGTCGGGGCGTGAGTCCCGGCGCCGGAGGCCAGACCGTTCAAGCTCGAACGTCCGCTCGCCGCATCTCTCGTCCGTCCGCTGTTGCCGGCCTTCGTCCGCGGCGCGTGAAGGCGCTCGTCGTCCACGACCGGGACGACGCGGAGGGTGCCCTTCTCCGAGGGCCTTCGCGTCGCGCGGAACTGGCCCGGCGCGCGTCTTCTCGCGACCGAAGGGCTCGGCCACCGGCGGGTCGTGCGGGACAGCCGGGTCGTGAACGAGGCGATGCGGTCCCTCGTCGAGGGGACCGGACGGGTTTATCGCAGCGAGGCCGAGGCGGTCGAGCTCGACCTCTGGGACCGCGAGGCGCGGAGCGCGACGCCGCGACGCCTCCGGATCGCCTGAGATAGATCGCCGGGAAACTTCACTCCTGATAGGTTGGAGGATCGATCCCATGTCCAGGAACGTCATCGAGAAAGAAGAGCTGACGGAAACGCCTCCCGTGCTCACGGACGCGCTGCTCGACCGGTGCCGGGAGCGGGCACCGCTCTACGACCGCGAGAACCGGTTCTGCCAGGAGGACTTCGACGAGCTCAAGGCAGCCGGGTACCTTCTCATGGCGGTTCCGCGGGAGTTCGGAGGAGCAGGACTGGCGCTGGAGGAGGCGGCGCTCCAGACCCGCCGGCTCGCCCTCTACGCGCCCGCCACGGCGCTGTGCATCAACATGCACAACTTCTGGGTGGGGACCGCTGCCGACCTCTGGCGGAGCGGCGACACGTCCTGCGAGTGGATCCTCAGGGAGGCAGCCGCCGGAGAGGTATTCGCTGCCGGCCACGCCGAGCACGGGAACGACGTCCCCGGCCTCCTGTCGACCACGAAGGCCGAACGCGCCGACGGCGGGTGGCGCTTTACCGGACGGAAGTCCTTCGGAAGCCTGACGCCCGTCTGGACGCGCTTCGGCCTCCACGGAATGGACACGAGCGACCCGGCGGCGCCGAAGATCGTGCACGCGTTCCTGCCGAAGGGCACGAAGGGCGTCACCGTCAAGCAGACGTGGGACGTCATGGGGATGCGGGCGACGAAGAGCGACGACACGGTCCTCGAGGGCGCCTTCGTCCCGGACGAGTATGTCGCTCGCGTCGTCTCCCCCGGCGCTGCGGGCGTGGACGCGTTCGTCCTCGGGTTTCTCACGTGGGCGCTCGTCGGCTTCGCGAACGTCTACTACGCGATCGGCAGGAGGACGCGCGACGTCATCGTGGACCAGCTCAAGAGGAAGACCTCCATCGCTCTGACTCGGCCCATGACGTATCACCCCGAAGTCCAGCACGGCATCGCGGAGATCGCGCTCGAGCTCGAGGCGATCGGCCCCCACGTCGACGCGGTCGCGCGCGACTGGTCGCGCGGAGCGGTGGGCCCCGACTGGTTCGTGCGGCTCTTCGCCGCGAAGCATCACGCGGCGGAGGGCGCGTTCCGGATCGTGGATCGCGCGTTGGATCTCTCGGGCGGATTCGGCATGTTCAAGAAGAGCGAACTCGAGCGTCTCTTCCGCGACTGCCGCGCCGGGCGATTCCATCCCGCGAACGCGGCGCTCGTTCACGAGATCGTCGGGAAGATCTCGCTCGGAATCGATCCCGACGAGCAACCGCGCTGGGGCTGAGGGCGGCGACCGGGGCGAGACACGGCCGCAGCGGAGGAGACGGTCTTAGAATCGCCGGCGAGGTCTTCCACGCTCTCGATCCTCGTCCTCCTCCTCGCGCAGGCCCCTTCGTCGACGCCGGCGGCCCCGGCGCCGGACGAGGGCCCGCCGCCGCCCTCGATCGTCGAGAGGATCGACGCATCGGCCCCGACCCCGGCGGCGACGCCTTCGGTGACGCCCGCCGCGCTCCCGACGGCCGTGCCGATCGTCGCGCCGGCTCCGACTCCGCCCCTTCCGACGGCCGTACCGATCGTCGCACCGGCCCCGACGGTTCCTCTTCCGACGTCGACGCCGGTCCCGGCCCCCGCCCCCACGGCCCGGCCCGCTCCGGTGCCGACGCGGGCGGAACCAGCGGCGCGCGGCGGCACGTTCGGCGTGCACCTGAGCTCGTTCCGCAAGCGTGCGAACGCGGAGGCCGACGCACGGCGGCTCGGCGCCCGGCTTGCCCTGCCGGCGCGCGTTTTCGAGGTCGACCTCGGAGCGAAGGGCGTCTGGTATCGCGTCGTCGTCGGCAGGGCGGGATCCGCCGCGGAGGCGTCGGAGCTAAGGGAAAGGCTGAAGAAAGAGGGCGTCTCGGACGCCGCCGTCCTGAGGCTCCCGGACAGGACGTCGCGGTGACGGCTCCCGGGTGTCCCGGGCGACGGGTGCGACGCCTCGTCCTCGTGTCGTCACTTTTCGTCGCGGCGGCCGGCGTTCGGGCCCCGCTGCGCGCAGACGGACCGTCGCCGACTCCGCGCCCGACGCCGGACGCGCGCCTCGCTCAGGCGCGCGCCCTCGAGAGGGCGGGCAAGGTCGCCGATGCCCGAGCGCTCCTCGCGCGCGTCGTCGAGGGGGACCCGAAGAACCGCGACGTGCGCAAGGCATTCCTCGAGGCCGCGGTGCTCGTAAAGGACTGGCAGGAGTGCAACGCCCAGACGGCAATCCTCGAACCGTTTCAGGACGGCGAGGAGGTCTCCATGTTCTATGCGGCGGTCGCGCTCCGCGAGACGGGGAGCGTCGCGAGCGCCCGGGAGCTCGTGAAGCGCGCGCGGCCGTTCCTCGTGCCGAGCCCGTTCGTCGACTGGTACACGAAGGACATCCTCGGAAACTGAGGCGGACGCGGCGCCGCTTCAGCCGTGTCAGCGCGGGGGCGGTCGATGCGGTCGCGGCCTCGCGCTCCGGCGGCCGGCTCGACTCGGCGTGTGTCAGCAATCTGTCGCACGACGTTTCATTTACGCCAAATATTGGCGCCTGAGTCTACTTGTTCGTCGTAACCCATTCAGTATGAAGGATCAGGCGAGTAGGGCTCGATTTTTGCCTTCATGTGTGTCGAACAAGCGCCAGAGCCAAGGCTCTCCGCGCTCCAGGAGAAAACAAGTGCGTGCATTTTCCGTCCTGACGACTTTCGTTCTCACGCTCTCGATGGCATCCGTCCCGGCCGCAGAGGTCGACGAGCCGTCCGAGCAGGGCCCGGCGAGCTGGACGGCACCCGCGTACTTCGCGCCGCCCCCCTCGGGCGTCGCGCGCACCGGCAACGGCCGACAGGCTCTTGCGGCTGCGCCGCAGGCGCTCCCGTTCGTCGCCGTGACTCCCTGCCGCCTCGTCGACACGCGCGGGCTGACGGCCGCCCTTCCGGGCGGAGGCTTCCTCGCGGCCGCGACGGAACGCACCTTCACGCTCGCGGGGGCCTGCGGCATTCCCGCCGACGCGCAGGCGATCTCGTTGAACGCGACGGTCACGAACCCTACGGGACCCGGGTTCCTCGTTCTGTGGCCGAAGGGCAGCGCGCTCCCGCCCGTTTCGACGCTCAATTTCGTCGCAGGGCAGACCGTCGCAAACGCAGCCGTCGTGCCCCTCAGCGTCGACGGGAGCATCTCGATGGCTCTCGGCGTGTCGGGCGGCGACGTCATCCTCGACACGAACGGGTATTACTCGCCGCTCGGAGTCGTCAACAGCCTGAACGGCCAGGGCGGGAACGTGACTCTCGTCGCGGGGAGCAACATCACGCTCACGCCCGGTGCCGGCACCCTGTCCATCAGCGCCGCGAACGGGACCGGACCCCAAGGGCCCCAGGGCGCGATCGGTCCGGCTGGCCCGCCGGGCCCGATCGGTCTCACGGGCTCGACCGGCCCGGCCGGTCCTCAGGGTCTCATGGGTCCGACCGGCGCCACGGGGCCTGCCGGCCCGCAGGGAGCGACGGGTCCCGCCGCGTCCTTCGACACGCAGTGTCTCGTCTCGTCCACGGGTTGGGCCGAGCTCCGCGACTGCCTGCTCGCCCCGAACGTCGTCTTCAACAGCATTCCCTTCCCCACGCCTCCGAACGTTCCCAGCGAGGGCTTCCAGTGCTGCCAGAACTCCGAGTTCGGCGACCGGATCGCGCTCGCGGGGACTGCGCGCAAGGGCGTCTCCGCGACGGTGCTCATGTCCGACTGGGCCAAGCAGGCTGACTACCCGGCAATGGGCGGCGCCGGGTTCACGCACCCGATCACACTGAGCATCTACTCGGACGCCGCGCACGCGGCTGCGCACACGCCGGACGTCGCGACGTTCACGCAGAACTTCCTGATTCCGTGGCGCCCCGCCGGGGACCCGACCTGTCCCGACACGGGCTACGGTGTCGGATTCGCCTGGAGGGCGAGCAACGGAGCCTGCTACAACGGCTACGCGTTCCCGATCGTGTTCAGCCTCGGCGGGATCACGCTTCCCGACACCTTCATCTACGGGATCGCCTACGACACGAACACGTGGGGCTACCACCCTCTCGGCGCGGGCGGTCCGTACGAGTCGCTGAACGTCGGCCTCAACAGCACACCGCCTGTCGCCGTCGGCACGGACGTCGATCCGGACAGCGTCTGGCGCTCCAAGGGCAACCCGTCCGGGGCGTTCTCCCCGGAGAGCGGCTGGAGTCCCTACACCCCCGCCGTCAAGTTCACGACGCTGAACTAGGGCGACGGCTTCGCGGGGGGCGCGGTCGCGAGGCCGCGCTCCTCGAGGAGCGGCTGGACGACCGGATCGCGTCCGCGGAAGGCGCGATACAGGTCGGCGACGTCCGCGGTGCCCTCGCGGGAGAGGATCATGTCGCGAAAGCGCTGGCCGTTCGCGCGCGTCATCCCGCCGTGCTCCTTGAACCAGTAGTAGGCGTCGTCGTCTAGGACCTCGCTCCAGAGGTACGCGTAGTAGCCCGCGGAGTAGCCGCCCTCCCAGATGTGGGCGAAGTACGTCGTGCGATAGCGCGGCGGCACCTGCGGAAGATCGACGTGGAACCGCTCGAGCGCGGCCTTCTCGAACGCGTTCACGGGGGCGATCGGCGCTTCGGCCCCGAGCGTGTGCCATGCGAGGTCGAGGAGGGCCGCCGCGAGGTACTCCGTCGTCGCGTATCCCTCGTTGAACGTCTTCGTCTTCCGGAACTTCTCGACGAGCGCCGGCGGGATCGGCTTCCCCGTCTCGTAGTGTCGCGCGTAGTGGTCGAGGACCTTCGGCTCGAGGGCCCAGTGCTCGTTGAACTGGGACGGCATCTCGACCCAGTCGTTCGGCGTCGCCCCGAGCGTGGGATACCGGATGTTCGAGAACATCCCGTGGAGCGCGTGCCCGAACTCGTGGAAGACCGTCTTGACGTCGTCGAACGAGAGAAGCGCGGGCTGCCCGGCGGCAGGCTTCTGGAGGTTCAGGACGTTGACGACAACGGGCCTCGTTCCGAGGAGAGAGGCCTGGTCGACGAAGGTGTCGTCCCAGGCACCGCCGCGCTTGTTCGGCCGCTGGAAATAGTCTCCGTAGAAGAGCGCGAGAGACCGCCCGTCCGCGTCGAAGACCTCGAACACGCGGACGTCGGGCTGATAGACGGGCAGGTCCTTGCGCTCGTGAAACGTCAGGCCGTACAGCTCGTGGGCCGCGAAGAAGACGCCGTCCTCGAGCACGCGGTCCAGGGGCAGGTAGGGCTTCACCTGTGCCTCGTCGACGTCGTAGTCCGCCTTGCGGACTTTCTCGGCGTAGAGCTCCCAGTCCGCGGCTCCGAGCGTGAAGCCTCCCTTCTCCGCGTCGATGAGCTCCTGCATGCGCGCCGCTTCGCGGCCCGCCTTCGCGGTCGCCGCCGGAACCATGTCCGTCAGGAGCTTCAGCGCGTGCTCCGGCGTCTTCGCCATCCGGTCGTCGAGAACGTATGCGGCGTGCGTCGGGAAACCGAGCAGCTTCGCGCGCTGCGCCCGAAGCCGCGCAAGCCGTTCGACGAGCGCCTTCGTGTCGTTCGGACCGCCGTGGTCGCACCGCGCCTCCGAGGCCTCGAGAATCCGCTGCCGGAGGGCCCGGTTCCGGAGGGACGAGAGAGCGGGCTGCTGCGTCGTGTTCTGGAGGTCGAGGACCCACTTGCCCTCGAGGCCCCGCGCCTTTGCCCGTCCCGCGGCCGCCGCGAGGTCGCCCTCGCTCAATCCGTCGAGCTCGGCCTTGTCCGGGACGACGACCGACGAGGCCTTCGTCTCGGCGAGCAGGAGCCTCGAGAACTCGGTCGTGAGCTTCGCCTCCTCCTCGTTCAGGGCGCGGAGCTTCGCCTGGTCCGGGGCGGCGAGCTCGGCGCCGGCGCGCACGAAGTTCCGGTGCGTGCGCTCGAGGAGATAACGGCTCTCGGCGTCGAGCCCGAGAGTGTCGCGCTTCGCGTAGAGCGCCTTGACGCGCGCGAACAGCTTCGCGTTCAGGTAGATCGCGTCCTGGTGTTTCGCGAGCTTCGGGGCTTCCTCGGCACGGATCTTCTGCATCGTGTCGTTCGTGTTCGAGGCGTCGAGGTTGAAGAACACCTTCGCGACGCGCGTGAGGAGCTCGCCCGAGCGTTCCATCGCCTCGAGCGTGTTCGCGAACGTCGGCGGCGCCGGGTCGTTCGCGATCGCCTCGATCTCCGCGATCTGCCGCTTCATCCCCTCCTCGAACGCCGGGACGTAGTCGGCGTCCCGGATCTTGTCGAACGGCGGGGCCTGATACTGGAGCGTGCTTTTCCGGAAGAACGGGTTCGGCCCGGCCGCGGCCGCGGCCTGGGCGAGAAGGATCCCCACGCAGAGTGTCGAGAGCGCGCGAAAGACGGGACGCATCATTCCTCCATGCGGGTCGACTTTAGTGCAGAAGACGTTTCGGCTGCACGCGCGTAGGGGAAGGCGGCCGTGATCGTGGTCGCATGCCTCGCCGCCTTCTTCTTCGCGCTGTGGGGAGCGACGTTCGCGCTCCTTCCGCGTGCCGCCGGCGCGGTCCGATCCGCGGTCGGCCGGCTCGCCCGGTGGCTGAGCGCCCGCGTCCGGGCCGGAGCGTGGCTCGGACGTCTCGAGACCTGGCGCTCCTTCCTGCCGCTCGCCGTCGCCCTCGCGATCGGAGCGCTCGTCATCGCCGCCACGGCGGACACGTTCGTCGACATCGCGGCGGCGTTGAACAGGGAGAGCCCGGCCGTCCGGAGGATCGACGCCGGCGTCCAGGAGTGGTTCCGTTCCCGGAGGAGCGCACCCGCGAGCGCCGTTTTCACGGCGATCACCGCCGCGGGCGGAAGCGTGAGCATGGGAGGCCTCGTCCTCGTCGTCGTCGCCGCGTTCCTCGCGCGCCGGCGCCGGCGGTGGGCGGCTTACCTCGCGCTGACGGCGGTGGGCGGCGTCCTCCTCAACCAGCTCCTAAAGCGCCACTTCGTGAGGCCGCGCCCCGACCTCGCGTCGGCGGTCCTCGGGGCGACGGGCTACTCGTTTCCGAGCGGGCACGCGATGAGCGCGACGATCGTCCTCGGGGCGCTCGGCTACCTCGCCGCGCGGTCGGCCCGGAGCTGGGCGGTGAAGTCGGCTGCGTTCTCGGCCTTCGCGACGCTCGCTCTCGCGATCGGCGTCTCGCGGCTCTACCTCGGAGTCCACTGGGCCTCCGACGTCGTCGCGGGATTCGCGGCGGGCGCACTCTGGGTGACCGCGGCGACGACCGGCTACGAGCTCGTCCGGCAGTACCGGCTCCTGCGCGCCGGCGGCGTGCCGCGCGAGGCCGCGCCCCCCTCGCGGTGACGCGCGACGCCTTGCGTCCCGTCTCCCCGCTCAGTGCGCCGCCGCGGCACCCTTCCGGACTCCGGGCGAGAGCATGAAGACGAACGGCAGGAACGCGACGAAGGCGAACATGAGCATCCAGAAGACGTCCACGTAGGCTTTCGCGGCGGCCTGCCGCGCGAGGCTGCCCTCGAGGAGCCGAAGGGAAAGGGAACGGACGGATTCGGGGTCGAGGCCGGACGCGGTGGCGAGGCCGTGCGCCGACGCGGAGAGCCGCTCCTGGAGGGCCGGGCTATACGCGGAGAGGTGCTCGCCGAGGCGGGCGTGGTGGATCTGGGAGTGCCGCGCGAGTACGGTCGCCGAGACGGCGATCCCGACGGAGCCTCCTTCGTTTCTCAGGAGGTTGAAGAGGCCGGTCGCCTGGCCCATGTTCTTCGGCTCGAGGTGCGAGAACGCGGCCGTCGAGATCGGGACGAAGAGGAATCCGAGACCGAACCCCTGCATGAGGCGCGAGAACATGACGTACGTGAAATCGGCGTTCAGGTCGACGCCGCGTAGGAGCCAGAGCGCGAAAAGGTTGAACGCCGCGCCCACGGCGACGAGGAGACGCGTGTCGACCCTGCCGATCAGGTTCGCGACGATGACCATCGCGAGAAGCGACGCGAGGCCGCCGGGCGACAGGACGAGGCCCGCCCACGTCGCCGTGTAGCCGAGCATGTTCTGGGCGAACAGCGGGAGCATCGTGAACGCGCCGAACAGCCCGAAGCCGAGGAGGAACATGAGGATCGTCCCCGACCCGAACGCGCGGTCGTGGAAGACACGCAGGTCCACGAGCGGGCGCTCGGCCGTGAACGACCGCCAGACGAAGAGCGCGATCCCGGTCACGGCGGCGAGGGCGAACAGGCTGATGAACCGGCTCTCGAACCAGTCGTAGCGCTGGCCTCGGTTCAGGACCACCTCGAGAGATCCGAGACCCATGCAGATGAAGACGAAGCTCATGAAGTCCACGCGCCCCTCGGGTCGCTTGAGGTGCGTGGGGTCCTGGATGTACGTGAGGCCGAGGACGATCCCGACGATGCCGATCGGGATGTTGATGTAGAAGACCCAGGGCCAGCCCCAGTTGTCGGTGATCCAGCCGCCGAGCGTCGGGCCGATGATCGGGCCGAAGACGACGCCGACCCCGAACATCGCCATCGCCTTGCCGCGCTCCTCCGGCGGGAATGCCTCGAGGAGGATCGCCTGCGACATCGGCACCATCGCCCCGCCGGCGAAGCCCTGGAGGACCCGCATGAAAACGAGAAACGGAAGCGACGGCGCCGCGCCGGAGCCGAGCGACGCGAGCGTGAAGAGGCCGAGGCACCAGAGGTAGAAGCGCCGGCGGCCGAAGTAGTTCGCGAGCCAGCCCGTGATCGGCAGGATGACGGCGTTCGCGACGAGGTACGACGTGATGACCCACGTGATCTCGTCCACGCTCGCCGAGAACGTTCCCTGCATGTGCGGGAGCGACACGTTCGCGACCGACGTGTCCACGACCTCCATGAGCGTGCCGAGCATGGAGGTGACCGCGATGAGGTACGGGCTCGTCTTCCGCGCGCCTTCGAGCATCGGAATCGCGCCGTCCGCTCAGCCCGGCGCAGGGGTCGCCGCGGCCGGCGCGGGCGCCGGGGACGGGGCGGGATCGGCGAGCGTGTCGATCTCGACGTGGACGGAGAGTCCGAGCCTCAGCAACGCATCCTTGTTGCTGTCCGGGTCGATCGTGATCCTCACGGGAAGGCGCTGGACGATCTTGATCCAGTTCCCGGTCGCGTTCTCCGCCGGCAGGAGCGCGAATGCGGCGCCCGTCCCCGCGCTGAGGCTCTCGACGCGGCCGCGGTACGCGCGGTCCGGATTCACGTCCGTGTGAAAGACCGCTCTCTGGCCGATGCGGATGCGAGGGAGCTCGGTCTCCTTGAAGTTCGCCTCGACCCAGATGTGGTCACCCGTGAGCGGGACGACGGCGCAGAGGGGCTGACCCGGCGCGATGACCTGGCCCTCGGTGGCCGTCAGCTTGCTCACGACACCGTCCACGATCGCGGTGATCGAGCAGTAGGAGCGGCTCAGGCGCGCGGTCCTGAGGTGCGACTCCTGGACGCGGACCTTCTGCTCCGCGACGCCGAGGTCGGCCTCCTTGGCCGCGAGGGATTTCCGCGCCGCGTTGAGCTCCTCGGCCGCGACGGACGCGGCGGCCGCGGCGTCGTCGTAGCGCGCACGCGGGATGGAGTTCTTTCCGACGAGCTCCGTGTAGCGGGCGAGGTTCGTCTTCGCGAGCTCGAGCCGGCTCGCGTCGGCGCCTGCCTTCGCGCGCTGCTGCTCGATCTCCGCCCGCCGGGTCGCAAGCGTGGCGCGGGCCTCGGCGAGGGCGGTCTCGACCTGCTCCACCTCGGCGTCGGCGTCGCGCGGATCGAGCGTCGCGAGGAGCTGTCCCTTGCGCACCGTCTGGTTCTCGGCTACGGCGACCGTCAGAAGGGTCCCCGGGATCCGGGAGGACACGGAGTAGACGTCGCCGCCGACGAAGGCGTCCTCCGTGCTCGGGTGGCTCTTCGAGCGGTTCCACGAGCGCATGCCGAAGAAGGCGGCCACGAGGACGACCCCGAGGATGACGGCGAGACTGATCCATTTCCGGGACATGTCAGCGTCCCTCTCCGGCACCCGCGTCCGCGAAGACCGACGGAAGGTCCAGGCCGGTCGCCGCCGCGAGGAGGCCCACCTTCAGGTAGGCCGTGTAGTGCTCGTTCACGAGGGAAAACCGGCTCTCGGCGAGGACGGCCTCGGCGTCGAGGACGTCGATCGTCCGCGCGAGCCCGGCCTTGTACTGGTCCTCCTCGATCCGCAGGTTCTCCTCGGCTGCCGCGACGTTCGTGCGCGCGGTCGCCGCCTCGCGCCGGGCCTGCGCGAACGCGCGCCACGCCTCGTCGACCTGGATGTCGAGGCCGCGCTCGAGGTCCCCGATTTCGCTCCGGGTCTTCTCGGCGGCGATCTCCGCCTGGCGGACGGCGGCCTTTCGGGAGCCGTTCTCCCAGACCTGCCAGGACGCCCCTAAGTAGAAGACGTTCGCGTTCGGGTACAGGAGGTACTCGTTCTGCTGGTAGGTGTGCGCGAGCTGCGCGTAGAAGGTCGGCCAGCGCTCTCCCTTCTTCGCGGTCGCGGAGGCGTCGTCGACGCGGAGGCTCGCGCGCAGGGCCTCGAGCCTCGGGTTTCCGGACGCCGCGCGCCGCTTCAGGGACTCGAGGTCGTTCGGGAGAGCGGCCGGCGCCGGAAGGTCGTCGGGCAGGACGAGCGACGCGTCCTCGGGCCGTCCCGTCTGGCGCCTTAGCGTCTGCGTCGCGACGGCGATCCCGTCGTCGATCCGGGCCGTCTGGTCCTTCACGGTGCGGAGGCGCACCTCCGTGCCGAGGAGGTCGTTACGGGCCACGATCCCCTGATCATAGAGGTCGCGCGCGATGCGCAGATGCTCCTCGAGGCCCGCGATCCGCTGGTCCACGACGCGTCGCTCGGCCTTGAGGACGAGGACCTTCAGGTATGTCCCGAGCGCTCCGAGCTGCGCCGCCTGCACGTCTGCCCGTCCCTTCAGGGAGGTCGCGGCCTCCGAGCCGCGGGAGACGTCGAGATCCGCTTCGCGTCGGCCCCCGTCCCACAGGACCTCCGTCAGGCTCGCCTCCGCCGTGAAGAAGCTCTTCTGCGTCGTCGGCGCCTCGAACGTCCCGAAGAGCGCGACGATCTGGTTGTCGCGCGTCTGCCAGTTCCCCGACACCGACAGGGAGGGCCAGTAGGCCGCCTTCGCCCGCGCCGTTCCCTCCCGCGCCGCACCGAGGTCGAACCCGGCAGCCACCGACGCCTGGGACCCCGACGCGGCCGCCCGCAGCGCGTCGGAAAGAGAGAGGACTCCCGAAGATGGCGGCGCCGGCTCCGCAGCACGAGCGTCTCCGAAACACAGCGCCAGCGTGAGAACCCCGAGCAGTGTCTTCATCGCGATGACTCCGCCGGAGCGGCTTCGCCGCTCCGGTCCCGGCCGGATTATCACGGGGGGTCCGGCGCCCGCCGCGCCGACCGGGCCTTCTGGTGCGGTGGCGCATCGGGGGCAACGATTTCGGCGGGATGGGACCTCGCGCGGCCGACACTATTTGCCGGTCCCGAATCCGCCCCATCGGAATCTGGAGAGCGGGGAACGGTCGGAAATGTGCGAACCGGGGTGCCCTCCTGATTCAGATGAATCAGGGGCGAAGGGCCTGGCGGCCAACGGCAGGCGAGTTGCACTCGATTCGTCCACCGGGCCTTTGCATACCGGCGTTCCTCCCTTGAGGAGGAAAGAGAAGTGAGGATTTTCGTGAGAGTCTCGAGATGGATCGTGGCTTCCCTGCTGACCTTCCTTGGAATCGGAGCGTGCGCGCCGCAGGCGTTCTCGCTCGACGTGGACGTCGTTTCCGACGGGCCGCAGGGCTGGGCGGCCCCGCCGTACTGGTCCTCGTCACCCGCTGTGGCGGAGCAGAGCGGGCGCGGCGCGCTCGCCGGGAGGCAGGCCCTCGCGGCGCCGCCGTCCCCCCTGCCGTTCGTCGCCGTGACGCCCTGCCGCCTCGTCGACACGCGCGGCCTGCCCGCGGTGTTGCCGGGCGGCGGGTTCCTGCCGTCCGCGACGGTTCGAAGCTACACGCTCACGGGCGCCTGCAGCATTCCGGCAGACGCGAAGGCGATCTCGCTGAACGCCACCGTCACGAACACCACCGGCCCGGGGTTCCTGGTCCTCTGGCCGAGGGGCGGCGCGACGCCGCCCGTCTCGACTCTCAACTTCCTCGCGGGGCAGACGGTTGCGAACGCCGCCGTCGTGCCGATGAGCGCGGACGGCGGCGTCTCGGTCGCCTTCGGAGTCTCGGGCGGCGACGTCGTCCTCGACACGAACGGTTACTACTCGCCGCTCGGCGTCGTCAACAGCCTGAACGGACAGGCGGGCGACCTCGCTCTCGTCGCGGGCGCGAACATCACGCTCACGCCGGGAGCCGGCACGCTGTCGATCGGTGCGGCGAGCGTCGCCGGTCCGCAGGGCCCCGCAGGCCCGGCCGGTCTGACGGGCCCTCCGGGGCCCGCGGGCCCGGTCGGCGCGACGGGGCCTCAGGGCTTCGCGGGGCCGACCGGTGCGACGGGGGTGCAGGGTCCCGCCGGCGCGGCGGGCGCCACGGGCCCCGCCGGCGCGAACGGCATCGGCTCACCGCTCGTCTTCGGCCCGTACGACTCGGGCTCGGGGGATTCATCCGTCTGCGGCAACGACTGGGCGAACGACACCTACACGAGGACGTACATCGTGACGCCCCAGGCGGACGGCTCTTTTGCCGTGACGGAGCTCTTCAACGGGACGTTCGTCACGCTGGCCGGCTTCTCGCCAAACGACTGCTCCGTGACGATTCCGGCCGGCATCACCGGCCAGCTCTACGGCAACGAGGCGATGACGATTCCGATCGGCGCGGATTTCAACTTCACGGCGACGTGTCCGGCCGGGTGCACGGGAACGGAGTTCGTGACCGCGTTCTTCAACACGACCTTCCCGGCGAGCTATGCGTGGCAGTTCCACTACACGACGCCGACGAACGGATCATGGAACAACACGGACCACGGGAACACCGGCAACATCCACCCCTAGGGACGTTCCGCTCCGCGCCCGCTCCCGAACGCGGATCTCTCCCGGCGCCGGTGATGCAGCTGCGTCACTTCTGGCGCGCAGTTTCCGCGATCAAAATCGCGCGGGGAGATCGATGACGAATCGCCTGCTCGTTCTGCACGAAGTCGGGCCTCGTGACGGCCTGCAGGCCGAGGGACGGACGGTCCCGACCGCGACGAAGCGCGACTGGATCGAGAGCGTTCTCGCCGCGGGCGTAGACGTCGTGCAGGTCGGATCGTTCGTCCACCCGGAGAAAGTCCCGCAGATGGCCGACACGGACGCGCTGTTCCGCGAGCTCGCGGCGCGGCCGGCGGCGGGGAAGGGCGTCCTCTCGGGCCTCGTCCTGAACGAGAAGGGCCTCGATCGGGCGCTCGCGTGCGGCGTCTCCCTCGTCTGCATGGGCGTTTCGGCGAGCGACACGCACAGCCGGAAGAACGTGGGGCTGGACACTGCCGAGGCGACGCGCCGGATCGTCGCGACGGCGAAGAGGGCGGTCGAGGCCGGCCGGTCCGTTCAGGTCTCGGTCCAGTCCGCGTTCGGCTGCGGGTTCGAAGGGGCGATCCCTGAGGAGAGAGTCCTCTCGATCGTCCGGGCGTACCTCGACGCGGGCTTGAACCGCATCTCCCTCGCGGACACGGCGGGCCACGCGTACCCGGAGCAGGTCGAGCGGCTCTACGGGGCGATCCGCGCGCTCGCACCCGTCATCGAGCCGGCCTGCCACTTCCACGACACGTACGGGCTCGGAATGGCGAACGTCTGGGCCGCGATGCGCGCCGGCGCCGTCTCGTTCGAGTCCTCGTTCGCGGGCCTCGGCGGCTGTCCGTTCACGAAGGTCGCCGCCGGGAACGTCGCGACGGAGGACCTCGTCCACGGCTGGCAGAGGTCGGGACTCCGTCCCGACGTTGACCTCGCGGCCCTGATCGAGGTCGCTCGCTCGGTCGCGGCGTTCTTCGCGCGCGCGATGCCCGGGAGGGTCCACGGGACGGGCCCGATCCCCGAGGGCAGGCCGTCGGAGGTTTCGAAGTGACGCGCCGGGCACTCGAGGGAATCCGTGTCCTCGACCTGACGAACGTTCTCTCGGGGCCGTTCGCGACGCTCCACCTCGCGCTCCTCGGCGCCGAGGTGATCAAGGTCGAGAACCCCGTGGACGGGGATCTCGCGCGCAAGCTCGGAAACGTTCCGAGGCTCAACAAGGAGCTCATGGGGACGAGCTTTCTCGCGCAGAACGCGAACAAGAAGTCGATCACCCTGAACCTGAAGAAGAAGGAGGCGAAGGAGATCTTCCTGAGGCTCGTCGCGGAGTCCGACGTCGTCGTCGAAAACTTCCGTCCCGGCGTCATGAGCCGGCTCGGCTTCGGCTGGGACGCGATGAAGGCCGTGAACCCGCGCCTCGTCTACTGCGCGATCTCCGGCTTCGGGCAGGACGGGCCCGATGCCGACAAGCCGGCCTACGACCAGATCATCCAGGGCCTCTCCGGCACGATGGCCGTGAACGGCGACGAGAGGCTGAACCCCCTGCGCTGCGGCTTCCCCGTGTGCGACACGGTCGGCGGGCTCACGGCGGCGTTCGCGATCATGACGGCGCTCTTCCACCGCGAGAGGACGGGCGAGGGACAGATGATCGACGTCGCGCTCCTCGACGCGGTCCTGCCGCTCATGGGCTGGGTCGCGGCGAACCTCCTCATCGGCGGCCAGCAGCCCGTCCTCATGGGGAACGACAACTTCACGGCGGCCCCGAGCGGCGTCTTCCGGACCGGCGACGGCCACGTGAACATCGCGGCAAACAAGCAGGAGCAGTGGGAATCGGTCTGCGACGCCCTCGGCGTCCCGGAACTCAAGACCGACCCCCGGTTCGCCGAGAGGGATACGCGGAAGAAGAACCGCAAGGAGCTCACGCCGCTCCTCGAGGCGAAGCTCGCCGCGCGGACGACGAAGGAGTGGGTCGCGATCCTGAACGCGAAGGACGTTCCGTCGGGGGAGATCCTCTCTCTCGACGAGGCGCTCCACCAGCCGCAGATCGCGCACCGCGGGACGCTCGCGACGGTCGAGGCGCCCGGCATCGGGCCCCTCCCGCTCTTCAACCTCCCGGCGCTCTTTCGCGCGACGCCCGCCGTCGTCGAGGCGCCGCCGCCGCGGCTCGGCGCGCACACGGCCGAGGTCCTCGGCCGGCTCGGCTATTCCGGACCCGAGCTCGAGCAGCTGAAGCAGAGCGGCGCCGTCTGAGGCCTCCGCCCGGGGGCATCGCCCGGCGATCGCGCGCCGCGTGACATATTGGCGATTCACCTGAGGCGCAATCTCGATCGCGTCTTCTTACCGCGTTTCGCTCGACGGAAGCGCAGGAGACCCGCATGTTCAGACGCACCTTGACCCTCGCCATTCTGTCCCTCGTGTTGACCGCGGGCGCGGCAACGGCCCAAACGTGGAACGCCGAACAGCAGGACGTGTGGCGGCTGGAAGAGCAGCAGTGGAAGATGTCCGCGGCCAAGGACAACTCCTGGATCGAGAAGATGGTGCATCCCAACCTGAGCTATTGGGACGTGGAACAGCCCGCGCCGCAGAACAAGGCGTCCCTCGTGCGCTGGGAGAAATACAACAGCGGGAACACCACGGTCCTCGAGCAGGAGCTTTTCCCGATCTCGATCACGATCACCGGCACCATCGCCGTCGTGCAGTATCGCTACATGACCGCTCGCGAGAACTACAAGAAGGAACGCGAGACCGTGAACGGCCGCTACATGGACGTCCTCGTCAAGGAAGGCGGCCACTGGATGTTCATCGCCTGGGCGGGCGGGGACTACCCCAAGAAGTAGCTCGTCACGATCCGGATCGAACGTGACCTTGCCGGGCCGGCGCCAACCTCGGAGCGCCGGCCCTTCGTGTTCGTGGACGTCGAGATCGGCGCGACCTGACCGGCGTCCCGCCGCTCGAGAGCCGTGCGATAGACTCCGCCGACCCGTCAGTTGAAGTCGATCGTGCCGCGCGATGCCGCGGCGCTCCGGAAAGGAAGATCCCATGAAGCGTTTCGTCCCCCTTGCGTTCGCCGCTCTCCTCGTCACCGCGACCCATTCCGCCGCCGGTGCGCCGCAGAAGGGCGGAGGCGACGCCGCGAAGAGCCCTCAGGCGAAGGTCTACGCGGCCTGGGTCAAGGCCGTGAAGGCCGGCGACCTCGCGGCGTGGAAGAAGCTCGTTCCGGCCGAGGCGTCGACTCAGATCGAGGCGCAGGCGAAGGAGATGAAGAAGACGCCGAAGGACGTGGTCGAGTTCCTCGGGATGATGACCCCGGACGAGAATTCGGTCACGGGCCTCATGGTCGACGGGGCAAAGGCCACCCTCTCCGTCACCGGGAAGTCGAAGGGCGAGCCCAAGCCCTCGTACGGGAAGGTCGAGATGGTCGAGGAAGGCGGCGCCTGGAAGGTCGGCAAACAGAGCTGGAGCGACAAGCCGTAACACCGGCCAAGATCAGCGGCCGGCCCGGATCGCCTTCATGGCGGTTCGCGATGTCGATTCCACGAAGACGACGGCGCTCGGCCACGCTGGCCAGGGCGTGAGCCCCGTCACGATGGGCCGAGGGCCGCGCGTTCGCCCGGCAATTCTTGCCAAACCGTTGCCCGAGGCCGCTTCTCCCGTCCGGCACGCGCCTTGAATGGAGGGACGTGAGGAGGCTCCGATGAACTGCTTTCCGCTGCTCTCGGAGGCGTACGTGGCCGCTCTCCTCGCTCCCGAGGACGAGGAGCGCGGCCCGGAGGCGGGCAATGTCGGACCCGCGATCTCCCAGGCCCCTCCGGACGAGGCGACGGAATCGCCGGATCCGGACGACGACGACCTGGAGAAGGCCCCGACGCGCCCGCTCCGCCTGGACGCCCTTCACCTCTGAAGGGCGTCGCCCTCCCCCGAGACGGCGGCGTCACGCTCCCCCGGCGAGCGCCACGTCCACGAGGTCCATGTCGACGCGTGGCGCCGCGTCTCCGTCCGCCCGGCGGCGGTCGACTTCCGCGCGGACGAGCGGCGCCTTCTCCGGCGCCTGGCGCAGGGCGTTCACGGCTCCGACCGTGATCGAGTAGACGCCGCAGATTCCGCAGTGCAGCTCGATCTCGGCGGTCGCTCCGCGGGCTCCGAGAGCCGTCCCGCCGCAGAGAAGACAGGCCATGTCCACGATCGACATGGGGCACCCCCCGGGGAAGCCGATTCTCCCTCTCTTTGGAGCCGCTGGGAAGGCGGCCACGCCCGCCGCTCCTCGAATGAAGATACGTTGCGCCAGACCCGGCACCGCTCCGGCCGGACGCGAGAGGCCCGGGACCGCCGCGCTCGCGGAGGCGGAGCGGTTCTTCTAGCATCCGTCTCATCATGAAAGAGACCACCGAACGCTCGCTGGCGGTCGTGGGCGCGGGCGCGATGGGGAGCGGCATCGCCCAGGTCGCGGCGACGTCGGGGTTCCGTGTCAACCTCTCGGACGTCTCGGTCGACGTCCTCGAGAAGGCGCTCGGCTCGATCCGGAAGAGCCTCGGCCGGCTCGTGAAGGCCGGCACGCTCACCGGCGAGGACGCCGCGTCGGCGCTCGCGCGGATCGCGACGACGACCGAGATGGCGGACGCCGTGCGGGAGGCCGACGCGGTCATCGAGGCGGTCCCGGAAGACCTTGAGCTCAAGCGCGAGGTCTTCCGTGTGCTCGACGGCGCGGCGCCCGCGCACGCGCTCCTCCTTTCGAACACGTCCGAGCTCTCGATCGCGGAGCTCGCCGCGGCGACCTCCCGGCGGGACCGCGTCGCGGGAATGCACTGGTTCAACCCGCCGCCTCTCATGAGGCTCGTCGAGATCGTCCGGGCGCCGGAGACGTCGGACGAAACGGTCGCCGCGGTCGAAGATCTCTCCCGCCGCATGGGAAAGGAGACGGTCGTCTGCCGCGACGCGCGCGGCTTCATCACGTCGCGCGCGCTCGCCGCGCACGTCCTCGAGTGCTTCCGGATCGCCGAGGAGGGAATCGCGACGCCACGGGACATCGACACGGCGATCCGGCTCGGCCTGAATTACGCGATGGGCCCGTTCGAGCTCGCGGACTACGTCGGCCTCGACGTCCTGGCCGCCGCCGCGCGCGGACTGGCCGAGGCGCACGGTCCCCGCTTCGCGCCGCCGCGCCTCCTCCTCGAGCGCGTCGAGAAGGGCCACCTCGGCGTGAAGACGGGGAAGGGCTTCTACGACCATGGCTGAAACGATCCTCCTCTCCTACGCGCGGACGGCGTTCGGGAAGTTCGGCGGCGCGCTGCGCGACGTCCCCGGCGTCGACCTCGCCGCGGCCGCGGTCCGCGGCGCGCTCGAGCGCGCCGGAGTCGACCCGGCCGAGGTGGACGAGGTCTTCGGCGGCTGTTGCGCGCCCGCCGAGGCCGGCGTCGTCGCGCCGGTCATCGCGCGGCGGGCGCTCCTGAAAGCGGGTCTCCCCGCGACCGTGCCGTCCCTCACGCTCGACCGCGCGTGCTGCTCCTCGATCGCCGCCCTCCAGATGGCCGACCGGGCGATCCGCGCGGGCGACGTCCGCGTGGCGGTCGTTTTCGGCGTCGAGAACCTCTCCCGCGTCCCGCTCGTCGTCCCGTCGCGCGTGAGGTGGGGAACCCGCATCGGCTCGGTAACGCTCGAGGACGCGCTCCACCTCATGGAGTACGCCGAGGCGGCGCCCGTGTCCGTCGACGCCGGCGAGGTCGCCGTGGAGTTCGGCATCGGCCGCGAGGAGCAGGACGCGTGGGCGCTGCGCTCTCAGCGCGCGTACGCCCGGGCGCTCGCGGACGGGATCCCGCAGGAGGAGATCGTTGCCCTCGCGCTGCCCTTCGGGAAGACGTTCGACGCAGACGAGCTTCCGAGGCCCGAGACGACCCTCGAGGCGCTCGCGAAGCTCCCGACGATCTACGGCTCGCCCACGGTCACCGCCGGGAACGCTCCCGGCCTCGACGCGGGCGCGGCCGCGCTCGTCGTCATGTCCGCCGACGAGGCGCGTCGCCGTGGAGTCAGGCCGCTCGCTCGCCTCCTGTCCTACGCCGCGGTCGCGCTCGCGCCGCGGCGGATGGCCGAGGCGCCGGCCGTCGCGGCCGACGACGCGCTCCTGCGCGCCGGGCTGCCGCTCGCCTCCCTCGACCGCGTCGAGATCAACGAGGCGTTCGCGGCGGTGCCGCTCGTCTCGACGAAGAAACTCGCCCGGGGCGACCCCGCGGCGCTCGCCGCGCTGCGCGAGAAGACGAATGCGGACGGCGGCGCCATCGCGATCGGGCATCCCGTCGGAGCGTCGGGGGCGCGGATCATCGGGACGCTCGCGCTCGCTCTCCGCCGGCGCGGCGGGGGGCGTGGGCTTGCGGCGATCTGCGGGGGCCTCGCGCAGGGCGACGCCGCCGTGCTCGAGGCGGACGTGTGAAGGCGAATTTCGGCCGGCCCCTCTCGGGGATCCGCGTCGTCGACCTGACGTCGCTCCTGCCCGGAGGTCTCGCGACGCGGCTCCTCGCCGACCTGGGCGCGAGGGTCGTCAAGGTTGAACCGCCGGGCGGCGAGGCGGCGCGCCACTTCCCGCCGCTCGACGACGGTCTCAGCGTCTATTACCGCCTCACGGCGGGAGGGAAGAAGGTGCGGTTCCTGGACCTCAAGACGCGGAAGGGCCGCGCGGCGCTCGCCGGCCTCGTCGCGCGCGCGGACGTGCTCGTCCACTCGCTGCGGTCGGGAGCCGCCCGGCGGCTCGCGCTCACGGAGCGCGACCTCCGGGCGTGGAACCCGCGCGTCGTCCAGGTCCGCATCGCGGGCTTTCGCCACTCGGACAAGGCGGCGCACGACCTGAACTTCTTCGCGACGTCGGGCCTCCTCGACCTGAACACGGACGCCCGCGGCCGGCCCGTCATCCCGCGGTTCCAGATTCCGGATGTCGCGGGCGGCGCGTGGCCCGCCGTGACGGCGGTCCTGACCGGGCTCCTCGAGCGGGAGCGGACGGGGCGGGCCCGGGCCGTCACGGTGTCCGTCCACGAAGGCAGCCTCTCCCTCCTCTCGTTCGGCGCCGCCGAGTACCTCGCGACGGGACGGGTGTGGAGCGACGGCGCCCTCGTGACTCACGAGCTCCATCCGTGTTACGGCCTCTACCCGACGAGGGACGGACGCCTCCTCGCGGTCGCGTGCATCGAGGCGAAGTTCTGGGCCGGCTTCTGCGCCGCGATCGGCCTGCCGGATCTCGTGCCGCTCCAGTACGCGGCCGGCGCCGCCGGCAGGCGGGCCCGCGCGCGCCTCGCGGCCGCGACGCGGCGGAGGTCTTTCACGGAATGGTCGAGGCTCCTCGAGTCGCTCGACGTCTGCGTGACGCCCGTCGCGACGCTCGCGGAGGCCGTGCAGGCCGAGCTCGATCTCGAGAAGGGCGGCGGCGTCTTCCGCCGGGGCCGCGACGGGCGACACGAGATCGTCCCGAGGGTGCGCTGAGTGCGGCCGCTCTTCGAGGATCTCCTCACGGAAGAGCAGAGGACGCTCGCAGAGACCGTTCGCCGATTCGTGAGCGCCGAGGTGCTCCCGTACCTCGCCGCCTCGCCGAAGGACGAGTTTCCCCGTCCTCTCTTCGCGCGGCTCTGCGCGATGGGGCTCGGCGGGATTCCGTTCCCGGCCGAACACGGAGGCGGAGGCGCCGACTACGCGACGTACGCTCTCGTCCTCGAGGAGCTCGCCGTCGCCGGCGGGGCGCTCGCGGGCACGCTTTCGGTCCACGGCCTGCCACAGCTGATCCTGAGCCGGTTCGGAAGCGAAGCGCAGAAGGCCCGGTACCTGCCGCGCCTCGCCGCGGGAGAGCTCCTCGGAGCCTTCGCGCTGACCGAGCCCGAGACCGGCTCGGACGCGGCGGCGATCGCGACGCGCGCCGCCGCCGAGGGATCGGGGTTCCTCCTCAGCGGCAGCAAGGCGTGGATCACGCACGCGACGGTCGCGGACCTTTTCGTCGTCTTCGCGAGGACGGGGGAGAAGGAGATCTCCGCGTTCCTCGTCGAGAGGGGGACTCCGGGCCTCACGCCGCTTCCTCCGGAGCGGAAGCTCGGCCTCCGCCGGTCGCCGACGGGCGGGCTCTCTCTCGCCGGGGTACGCGTGCCGGCGGAGGGCCTCGTGGGCGGCCCCGGAGACGGCCTCGGAATCGCGCTCGCGGCGCTCGATTCGGGCCGGATCACGATCGGCGCCCTCGCGATCGGGCTCTGCCGGGGGGCGCTTGATGCCGCGCTCGGCTACGTGAGGACGCGCCGTGCCTTCGGCCGGGCGCTTTCGACGAATGACGTCGTGCGGGCGCGCCTCGCCGAGATGTCCGCGCGCACGGAAGCGGCGGGAGCCCTCGTGCGCGAGGCCGCGCGGCTGCGCGACGCCGGCCGGCCGTTCTCGGCCGCCGCCGCGGCGGCGAAGCTCGTCGCGACCGACACCGCCCTCTTCGTGACGGCCGAGGCCGTCCAGCTCTGCGGAGCGACCGGCGTCTCCGAGGAATTCCCCGCCATCCAGCTCTTCAACGACGCGAAGATCGCGCAGATCGTCGAAGGCGCGAACGACGTGCAGCGGATGGTCCTCGCGCGGGCACTGCTTTCCTGATCCCGGACCCGGCCGGGGCCTCGTCCTGCCGATGACCCATGGACAGGGAGGCCCGGGGCCGCTAGAAGGGTCGTGCGGCGCCGCGACGCCGCCCGGAGGCGCCCATGCCGCTCGTCGACCTCGACGCGATCCCCCAGGTTCCGCTCGACTTCGTGAACGCCGACCACCGCGAGGAGGGCCGGCTCCTGAACGGCGTCGCGGAGGCGCTCGACGCGCTCGACGCGGGGCCCGGGCACGCGGCCGCCGTCGCGGCGAGCCTCGCGGCGCTGCGCGACCACACCGCGGCACACTTCGGCCGCGAGGACGATGCGATGCGGCGCACGGGCTTTCCGGCGTTCCCGATCCACCATGCCGAGCACGTGCGGATGCTCGCGGAGCTCGACGACGAGATCCGCCGCTTCGCCGAGACGGGCGACGGGACGCGCCTGAGGGCCTGGGTTCTCGGCGACGTGCCTCAGTGGTTCGTGAACCACATCGAGACGATGGACCTCGTCACGGCGCGGTTCGTCGCGAGCCGAATCTAGCCCGCGTCCGGCGCCCTCCCGCTAGAATCCGGCGCGTCGGGCGAGGGTTAGAATCAATCGCACAAGAGGCGCAACATGTCCCTGTTCATCAAGTTCAACTTGATCCTGATTCTCGTCTTCGCCGTGGCGCTCGTCCCGGCGGGCTACCTCTCCGAGCAGCTCCTCCAGGGGAACGCCCGCACGCAGATCGTCCAGCACGCGCGGATCATGATGGAGACCGCTCTCGCGACGCGCGGGTACACGAACAAGCAGATCAAGCCGCTCCTGGCCCCGCGCCTCGCCGAGGAGTTCCTCCCGCAGTCCGTTCCCGCGTATTCGGCGACCGAGATCTTCAACAACCTGAGGGAGTCCAACCCGGAGTACACCTACAAGGAGGCCACGCTGAACCCGACGAACCCCCGCGACCGGACGGTCGACTGGGAGGCCGACGTCGTGAACGCGTTCCGGGCGAACCCGAAGCTCAATGAGGTCATCGGGGAGCGCGAGGGCCCGCTCGGGCGCTCGCTCTATCTGGCTCGCCCGATCAAGATCACGGACAAGGGCTGCCTGAGTTGCCACACGACGCCGGAGATGGCTCCCGCCTCCCTCGTCAAGGCCTATGGGACGAGCAACGGCTACGGCTGGAAGCTGAACGAGACGGTCGGCTCCCAGATCGTGACGGTGCCCATGGCGGTCCCGATCGCGATGGCGACGAAGGCGTTCCACACCCTGATGGGAACTCTCGTCGGCGTGTTCGTCTTCATCCTCCTCTTCCTGAACATCCTTCTCTGGTTCGTCGTTATCCGGCCGATCCGGACCCTCTCGTCCATGGCGGACCAGGTTTCGACGGGGAACCTCGACGTCCCCGAGGTCGCTGTGCGCGGGTCCGACGAGGTGGCGGCGCTCGCCGGCTCCTTCAACCGGATGCGGATCAGCCTCGGCAAGGCCCTCAAGATGCTCGAGGACGAATGAAAATGGAGACGGGGTCGCCTTGACCGACGGCATCCTCGCGCCCGGGACGCGCTTCGGAGACTACGAGATCCTCGCCGAGCTCGGAGCAGGCGGAATGGGTCGCGTGTACCGCGCCCGGGACCTGACGCTCGAGCGGGTCGTCGCCCTGAAGTCGCTGTCTCCACAGTATGGGAGCGACTCCGGCTTCGTCCAGCGCTTCCTGAAGGAGGCGCGCTCGGCGGCGCGGCTGAACCACCCGAACATCGTCCAGATCTACGACTTCGGCCAGGTCGGCGAAACGTACTACCTCGCGATGGAGTACGTCGACGGCCACTCGCTCGGCGCGTACCTCAAGCGCGGCCACTTCAGCGAGCGCGACGCGATCCTCGTGATCCGCCACGCCTGCCGCGCACTCGCGGTCGCTCACGCGGAGGGCCTCGTGCACCGCGACATCAAGCCGGACAACCTCATGCTCACGAGCAGGGGCGAGGTCAAGCTCGTCGACCTCGGGATCGCCAAGCGCGTCGACGAAGACCAGTCGCTCACGCAGACGGGACAGGCGGTCGGGACGCCGCACTACATCTCGCCCGAGCAGATTCGCGGCATCAAGGACGTCGACGCGCGTGCCGACATCTACTCGCTCGGCGCGACGCTCTACCACCTCGTGACGGGCCACACGCCGTTCAAGGGCACGTCCGGGGCGCTCGTGATGTCGATGCATCTCGTCCAGCCGCTCGCGGATCCGCGCACGTACGTGCCGGGGCTCTCGGAGGGCCTCTGCCGCATCCTCCGAAAGATGATGGCGAAGAGCCGGAACGAGCGTTACGCAGACGTGGATGCGCTCGACCGCGACCTCTACCGCCTGCAGACGGGAGAGGCGCCCGAGGGCACCGAGCCCGCCGATACCGCCGTCGAGACCGTCGTGCGCGAGGACCGGACGGGAGCCGCCGCCGCCCGCTCGCCGGGCGCTCCGACGCCGGCGCCCTACCCGGCGTTCGATTCCGGCGTGCTGAACCGCGTCGAGGAGCTTCTCGCCGCGGACGTGGGACCGATGGCGCGCGTCCTCGTCCGCCGCGCGGCGAAATCCTCGCCGACGCTCGACGCCCTCTGCGACGAGCTCTCGGCGCAGGTCGAGTCGGGTCCGGCACGCGACGCCTTCCTCGCGAAATGCCGCGTTGCCGGCCGCGCGGCCACGCCGCCGCCCGCGGCGCGACCGCTGACGCCGTCGCCGACGCGCGGCGGGAGCCGCGCGGCGTCTTACGCGCCGGCCGCGGAGAGGTCGGCCTCCGGCCACTCGACGCCGGGCCGCTCCGTTTCGGGTTCCGCGCCCGGTGCGTCGTTCGGCACCGCCGGTGACACGCTCACCGTGACGGACTCGGACGCGCGCCTTCTGGAGGCCGAGCTCGCGAAGCACGTCGGCCCGCTCGCGCGCGTCCTCGTGAGGAAAGCCGCGAAGAAGGCGGACTCCCTCGGCCACCTCGTGTCGGCGCTCGAGAGCGAGATCCCGTCCGAAGACGGCCGCCGCGCGTTCCGGGCCGCGGTCCGCAGGCTGCGGTAGCGGAGACCTTAGCGGTCGACCTCGATGTCGGGGTCATTCGGATCGAACGGCCCGTCGGCGTCGGAGCCGGTGATCGTGTACAGGTACTTCTTGTGCAGTTTAAGGCCCCGGGGAAGGAGCAACGTGCACTCGCCCGCGGCGTCGTCGCACTTCGGATCCGGGATCGAAGGATCCGACGGCTTGAACGTGATCCTCATGGAGGAGAAGCGATACGACCAGATCACCTCGGAGTCCGGGACGGCCGGGTCGTATCCTGGCACGGGGAGGTGATTCGGATACGCGATTCCCTTCTTCTTCCCGTTGTTCTGCTTCTCGGCCCGCACGACGACGACGTGCTCCTTGGGCCCGGTCATTGTTCCGCCCGACTTTCCGTCACTCTCGTTTCTCGACGCACACGACGTCGCACACGCAGCTCCGGCCGCCAGGAACACGACGGCCCAGGTCCTTGCACCCTTGACGGATCCGACGCTCATGGTGCGCCTCCCTTTCGTTTCGCTCATTGTGCACCCGGAGACCGGGTCGTCGAGAGTGCCTTCTCGAAGAGCGGATCGGTCTTCACGGAGCCGAACTCGGGGTCGGCCCGGATGAGCGACGGGCTGAACCCCTTCCGGACCGCGTCGGCGACGAGCGCGAAGGCGGTCGCGTGCTCCTTGCGCTGGAGCGCGAGCATCGCGGCCTTCAGGAGCACGGTCGAGTCCCCGGGCGCCGCGGCCCGGGCCGCGAGGATGACCTCGAGCGCTCGCGCCTCGTCCCCGAGGTTCGCGAGCGCGTGGGCCCGGTTGCGCAGGGCGGCGGCGTCCCGGGGGTTGACGTTCAGCTCGTCGCCCGTGCGGCGCAACGCCTCCTCGTACGCGGCGCGCGCGGGCGCCTGATCGCCTCCGGCCCACCGGAGCGCGTCGCCGAGCCCCACCCACTGCGTGGAACGTTTCGGCGCGGCGTCGACCGCCTTCCGGAACGCCGCCGCCGCGTCCCCGTAGCGGCCCGCGTAGTAGTAGGCGGTTCCGAGGTTCGACCAGCCGCTCGGGCTCGGCGCGAGCTCGATCGACTTCTGCGCCGCGCGGACGGCGTCCTCGAGCCGTCCCGTCTGGAGGTAGGCGCCGCACAGGTTCGAGAACGGCCGCGCGCTCGACGGGTTGAGGCGCGCCGCCTCTTCGTACGCCGTGATCGCACGGGCGTAATCGCCCTTCGCGTAGAAGAGCGCGCCGAGGCGGTTCTGCGGTGCCCAGTAGGACGGGCGCACGAGCGCCGCCCGACGGTACGCGGCTTCCGCGTCGTCGCGGTTGCCGGAGTCCGCGAGCGCGTCTCCGAGGTAGAGCAGGGCCTCCTCGGACGAGGGGTCGCGCGCGAGAGCGCGGCGGAACTCCTCGATCGCCTCGGCGAACCGCCCCGAGGCAGCATGGATCCTCCCGAGTGTGAGGAGCGTCTCGGCGCGGCCGGGATCGAGCTTCTGAGCGCCCTCGGCGGCGGCCTGCGCGAGCCGGGCGAACGCGATGTCGTGCGTGTCCTGATACCGCGCGAGATAGGCCCGGCCCAGCGCCGCCTCGACGAGCGCGGAGGCCTCGCCGCCGGGGATCCTCTTCAGGACGTCGATGGCCTGCTGGACCGACACGGCGTCGTCGTAACGCTCGAGGTAACCGAGCGCGACGACGTAGTCCGTCTGCGCGGGCCCGGCCGGCACGGTCGCGGGGACCGGCGTCGGCACGGCGCCTCCGGTCGCGAGGTGGACCTTGAGCGCCGCGACGAGCTTCTGGGTCAACTCGTCCTCGAGGCGGAAGTGCTCGGCGGCCGGACCCGTCACCTCGCCCGCGGCGATCTGGACGGGCGAGCCCGCGAGCGAGATGGAGAACGAGAGCTGGCGCGTGTCGCCCATCTGCCGGACGGCCGGCTGGACGAGGAGGTTGGCCCCTGTGTCGCGCGCCCACTTCGCCGCGTCCGTCTCCCGGAGCATCGCCGGGCTCGAGGGCCGCATGATCGCGAGGTTCGGGACGTTCTGGAGCTTGACGCCGAGGCTGAACGACACGCCGTCGCAGAGCTGACGCCCGTCCGGGCGGCCCGTGAGGTCCGTCGCGGGGAGGATCGCGAGGAGCTTCGCGGCGGGCAGGGCCTTCCCGTCGCGCTCGCGGACGGCGAGCCAGAAGAAGACCGCTCCGACCGCGGCGAGCACGACTCCGGCGGCCACGAGCGCCCGTCCGCCGCGGGGACGCGCGAGCGATCCGGAGCGTCCCGACACGGGAAAGACGGCCGTCGTGCGCGAGCCCGCGGCCGCTTCGAGAAACGAGCGCGTCTCGCCGACGTTCGCCGGCCGTTTCGCCGGATCCTTCTGGAGGAGCCGGCGAAGAAGGTCGCGGAGGGGGGGCGGAACCGCCGCCGGGAGCGCCGTCCAGTCCGGCTCGCGGTCGAGGATCGCGACGAGGATGTCCCCGACGCTCTCGCCGTCGAACGCCTTCCGGCCCGCGAGCATCTCGTAGAGGACGCAGCCGAACGCCCAGAGGTCCGATCGCGCGTCGAGGGCCCGGCTCCGGGCCTGTTCCGGGCTCATGTAGCTCGCCGTCCCGAGGACGACGCCCTGGTGCGTCGCGTCGGCGGCGATCGTCGGCGAATGCGAGATCTCGGGGGAGGCCGCCCCGAGCGCGAAGGCCTTCGCGAGCCCGAAGTCGAGGAGCTTCGCCTTTCCGTCGGGCGTCACGTTGACGTTCGCGGGCTTGAGGTCGCGGTGGAGGACTCCCTTCGCGTGCGCCGCCTCGAGCGCGTCGGCGATCTGCAGGGCGAAACGGATCGCCTCGTTCACGGACACGGGCGCGCGGGCGATGCGCTGCTTGAGCGTCTCGCCCGTCACGAGCTCGAGGACGAGGAAGCGGACGCCCTCGATCTCCTCGAGGCTGTAGATCGCGGCGATGTTCGGGTGGTTGAGGGACGCGAGGACGTGGGCTTCGCGCGTGAAGCGCGCCAGGCGGTCCGCATCGCGGGCAAAGAGCTCCGGGAGCACCTTGATCGCGACGTCGCGCTGGAGGCGCGTGTCGCGGGCTCGCCAGACCTCTCCCATCCCTCCCGCGCCGAGACGCGACAGGACTTCGAACGGCCCGAGGCGGAAACCCGGTTCGAGGGGCATGGCCCGGTGCCGATTATCTACAATCGCGGCCTCATGCCCGACTCCCGAGCACCCCTGTCCGCCCTCGCGCTCGCCGCCGTTCTTTCCGCCGCGCCGCTCTCCGCGGCCGCGCCGTCTTCCGCGGCCTTCTGGGACGCGTGGCCCGCCGCCCGTGTCTACACGGGCGACCCGTTCGCGCTCAAGCACGCGGAGCTCCGCGCCGAGCTCGCGCGGCTCGCCGACCGCCATCCGGGCCTCTTCCGCGTCGCCGAGGAAGGCGTGTCGTCGGAGGGCCGGGCCATTCCGCTCCTCCTCGTCGGCGACGGCCCGACGACGGTCCTGCTCTGGTCGCAGATGCATGGCGACGAGCCCACGGCCACGGTCGCGCTTCTCGACGTCCTGAATCACCTCGGCGCGACGCGCGAGACGCCCGCGACGAAGACGATCCTTTCGAAGCTCACACTCGCCGTGATCCCGATGCTCAACCCGGACGGGGCCGAGCGCACCCGCCGGACGAACGCGCAGGGCATCGACATCAACCGCGACGCGCAGCGCCTCCAGACGCCCGAGGGGCGGTTCCTCAAGTCCGTGCGCGACCGCCTGAAACCCGTCGTCGGGTACAACCTCCACAACCAGGGCCCGAATACCCTCGCGGGAGAGGCGGGACCGCAGGCCGCGATCGCGCTCCTCGCCGTGCCGTTCGACGAGGCATTCACGGAGAACGCAGGCCGGCGCACGACGAAGCGTCTCGCCGTCCTCGTGCGCGACCTCCTCCAGCCGTGGGCGCCGGGGCGCGTCTCGCGCTACGACACGGAGTACACGGCGCGCGCGTTCGGCGACTCGATGACGCGCTGGGGGACGTCGACACTCCTCATCGAGTCGGGCGGCTTCGCCGCCGCAGGGCCGGAGGAGGCCGCCGCCCTCGTCCGGCTGAACTTCGTCGCCCTCCTCGGAACTCTCGCGGCCCTCGCGGACGGGTCCGTCGACACGGTCGACACGAAGGCGTACGACGCGATCCCGCTGAACGTGCGCGACCGGCTGTTCGACGTCATCGTGCGGCGCGCGCTCGTCATCGGCGGCGGCGGGCTGCCGCCGTACCTCGCGGACGTGGGCTGGAACGTCCCGCCCAGGCGGCCCGGATTCACGGGCATGGCGGTCGGCCGCGTCCGGGGCGGCTCCGTCCTCGACGTGGGCGACCTCGACACGTACAAGGCGAAGACGGAGATCGACGCGACGAACCGCCTCCTGTGCGTCGCCCCGGCCGGCGGTGAGGAGGCGTGGGAGAGGACGCTCGAAGGGCTGAAGGCCCGTGGTCTCGCGACGCCGGACGGCACGCTCGCGCTGGGTCCGGACGCGCTCACGCGGGAGGCGAAGGCGTGGCTCGCGGGCGCGCCCGCGCTCGCACCCGGCTACGGAGGCGACTTCCTTCTCCTCGCGCCCGCGGGCGAGGGCCGGTTCGTCGTGGAGCGCCGCGTCTCCGTGAAGGGTCCCTAGAGAAACGCGTCGACGAGGTCGCGCACGTACTCCGGGCGGCGCATTCCGGCCAGGACGACGTCGACCCCGGGCGTCGCGGCGAGCGCGCGGAGGGTGCGCTGGGAGAGCGAGCCGGCGGGCGGCGCGGCTCCGGCGAACGCCGACGTCACCCAGGCCTGCAGCTCGGCGATCCGCGACGTCTCCCACGCGGCGTCCCGTGAGAGCGCGGCGAGCGCGTCGGACGGAAGGCCGGCGAAGCGGACGAGCCCGCGGCCCGAGAACGCATTGAAGGGCCGGTTCACGAGGACGCCGAGGCCCGCGGCCGCCGCGACGTCGAGGACACTCCGGCCGTCCTCCGTGTGGATCGGCTCGCGCGCTCCCGTCTCGAGCGGGTTGAAAGGGAGCTGCACGGCCGCGAAGCCGGGTCCCGCCGCGGCGAGGAGCCGCTCGAGCGAGACGGCGTCCGCGCGCTCCTTCGCGACGACGAGCGTGTTCGAGGAGACGCCGTACGCGTCGACGCGCCCCGCCGCGACCTCGGCCTCGAGGCGGCGGAACGCGCGGGCCGCGCGGTCGTAGAACGCGGTTCGCGCCTCCTCCCGCGGGACCCCGCGGTGCGCCGCATCGGTCAGAAAATATTCGGGGTTGTGCAGGAGGAGGACGTCCACGCGCGGCAGCGCGAGCCGCTCGAGCGATGCCGTGAGCTGGTCCTCGAGAAAGTCGGGCGAGATCGCGTGCCAGAGGTCGGGCCCGTACGCGACGATCTCCGTCCACGGCCGCCCCTCCCGCGCGCGGCGGCGCGCCTCGTCGAGATTCGCGCCCTGGAGGTAGCCGATCTTCGTGACGACGACGACGTCGGCGCGCCGTACGACGCCGCGCGCGACGGCCGTCGCGAGGACCTCGCCGACGAGCGTCTCGCTGTGCCCGTCGCCGTAGTTCGTCGACGTGTCGACGAGGTTGACGCCCGCCGCGAGCGCCTCGGCGAGGGCCTGCCGGTGCGCGCCGGACCTGTCGTCCACGCGGTATCCGCCGAACCCGACGCGGGAGACGCGCGGATGCACGCGCCCGAGTGCCGTGTAGGCGTCGTGAGGAAGCCGGGGAACGACCGCCTCCGTCAGCGGCGGCCCGTTTCGGCGGCGGGCGCCGTGGATCGCGCGGCCGCGCCGTCGCAGTAGCGCGCCCAGATCGTCGCGGCGACGAGCGCCGCGACGGAGAGCGTCGTGACGACGGCGAGGACGCCCGACCGCGTCCGGCGCGCCGGCGCGACCGAGAGGGAGGACGCGAGGCGCTCGGCGCTCGTCGTCCGGCGCGAGGGACCGGTATCGAAGACGGCTTCGACGTCGCCGAAACGCAGGGACGCGCCGTTCTCGAGCGGCAGCTCCGCGACGCGCCGGCCCTCCACGAAAAGGCCGTTCGCGCTCCCGAGGTCGCGCGCGACCCATCCTTCCGCCCGTCGTTCCACGATCGCGTGCTTGCGCGACACCGACCGGCTCGAAAGGACGACGTCGCAGTCCGGGTCGCGGCCCACGACCGCCCGCGTGTCGAAGACGACGCGCCGCTCGGTGCCTGCCTCGCGCACGGTCAGGACCGCCGGCATCCCTTCCTCCTGCTTTCGCCCGATCTTATGACGGAGCCGGGCCCGGCGGTTCCGGCTGGGGCGCGAGGACGAAGGCGACGTCGCCGACGTTCGTCCCGGTCGGGCCCGGCTGGAACGCGTCGCCGAGCGCCTCGAAGAACGGACCCGTGTCGTTCTCGAGGAGCGCGCGGTCGGGATCGAGTCCGAGCGCCTCGGCCCGCGCGAGCGTCGACCCGTCCGCGAACGCGCCGGCCGCGGACGGCTCGTAGTCGACGCCGTCCGTCCCCGCGCAGAGGATCGACGCCCCGTCGATGCCCGCGATCGCGTTCGCGGCCGCGAGGGCGAGCTCGCGATTCCGTCCGCCGCGCCCGGGCCCGCGCACGGTGACCGTCGTCTCGCCTCCGAAGATCGTGAGGAGGCGGCGCGCCGCGACGCTGCGGCGCCGGAGGTTCCCGGCGCTCGCGCCCGCGAGGGCGAGCCGCCGGCCCGCGAGGCGCGCCTCGCCCGCGAGCAGCTCGGGAACGACGCGCGCCTCGAACCCGAGCCGGACCGCCTCGCGCCGCGCCCCGTCGAGCGCCGTCCGCGCGTCCGCGAGGAGGACGCTCCACCGCGGCCCGCCGGCCGGCGCCTCGGCGCGGGCCGGGCGGTCGAGGAACGCGCGCACGCGGGGCGGCACGAGAGGCGCGAGGCGGTAGCGCTCGAGGATCGCGCGGGCGTCGGCGGGGCGCGGCGAGGCGCCGAGCGTCGGGCCCGACGCGACGAGGTGCCAGCCCTCGTCCCCGAGGTCCGAGAGGACGAGGGTCACGACGTCGGCGGCGCGCGCCGCCGCGGCGAGGCGACCGCCCTTGACGCGCGAGAGCGCGCCCCGCACGATGTTGAGGTCCGCGATCGGCGCTCCGGCCGCCATGAGCAGGGATGCCGTGCGGGCCTTGTCGTCCAGGTCGAGGTCGTCGGCGGGAGCCGCGAGGAGGCTCGAGCCCCCGCCCGACAGGAGGACGAGGAGGAGGTCGCCTTTGCGCTGTCGCCGCGCGAGATCGAGGGCGGCCTCCCCCGCGAAGAGGCTGTTCTCGTCCGGAACCGGGTGACGCGCGAGGACGACGCGCGTGCCGCGGGGGAGCCCCTCCGTGGGCGCGTCCGCGGGGGCGACGACGAGAGCGTCGCCGAGCCTCGTGCCCAGGGTGGCCGCCGCCGCCACGGTCATCGGGACGGCCGCCTTCCCGACGGCGAGGATCGACACGCGCTCGGGCGCGAACACGAACTCGCGGCGGGCCGGCGAGGAGACGGACCGGACGAAGACTCCGTCGCCGCGGCGCCCGAGGGCCTCGGAGACGAGCGCGGCCGGATCCACGGCGGCGACGGCGGCGCGGTAGAGCCGCGTCAGGGTCTCGCGGTCGTCCAAGGCGCCCGAAGTCTAACGAAACCGGCGCCGGCCGGAGGGGTAAACTCGATCGAAGGGAGAATCGTCATGGCACGCTCACGGATGGACGACATTCTCGGGACGGTCAAGGACGCCGGCGAGCGCGGCCAGGAGATCGCCGCACAGGTGGCGGCCCGCGTCGAGGACGTGCTCGACGAAGCGGGGATCCAGGGCAAGCGCGTCCGCAGGGAGCTCTCGCGCCGCTTCAAGCAGGTCGACCGCGTCGGTCGCGACAACGCGTTCGTGATGGCGTTCGGCGCGCTGGCCGTCGGAGTCCTGATCGGGTACCTCGCCGCGCGCGACGACGACTAGCACCTGATAATCTGCGCCCACGGGAGGGTCGTCGCCCATGGGCATGTACATCATTGCGGAGCCGTGCATCGGCGTGAAGGACACCGCGTGCGTGGAGGTCTGCCCCGTCGACTGCATCCATCCGAAGAAGGACGAAGAAGGGCACGCCGAGGCCACGCAGCTGTACATCGACCCGAACACCTGCATCCAGTGCGGAAACTGTGAGCCGGTGTGTCCCCCGAAGGCCATCTTCACGGAGGAGACGATCCCCGAGAAGTGGAAGCATTACCTGCAGATCAACGCCGACCACTTCGCCTGAGCGTCACGTGCCGCTCGCCGAACGGATCGGGGCTCTCCGGACCGGTTTCTCGCGCACGTTCTGGGTCGCGAACGTCCTCGAGCTGTTCGAGCGCTTCGCGTACTACGGCAGCAAGGCCGTCCTCTCGATCTACATCGCCGACAGCGTGGGCCTCGGCCCCGAGATGGCGACGTTCCTCGCGGGCAGCGTCTTCAATACGCTCCTCTACCTGCTCCCGCCGCTCGCCGGCACCATCGTCGACCGCTGGGGATTCCGCAAGAGCCTCGCCCTTTGCTTTTCGATCTTCTGCGCCGGTTATCTCCTGATCGGCCTCGCCGGGCTTCCCGCCGGCCGGCCCCTCGTCGCGGCGCTCGGCGGCCCGAAGATCTACACCCTGATCGCGCTCGTCATCACGGCGATCGGCGGCTCTCTCATCAAGCCGAGCGTCGTCGGCACCGTCGCGCGTACGACGACCTCGGAGACGAAGGCCCTCGGCTACTCGATCTACTACATGCTCGTGAACATCGGCGGCGCCGTCGGGCCGTTCCTCGCGGTGCCCATCCGCGAGAACCTCGGGATCGCGTACGTCCTCGTCATGTCGTCCGCGACCTCGTTTCTGCTCCTCGTCGGGACGCTCCTGTTCTTCAAGGAGCCGCAGCGGCCCACGGACGCGCCTCCCCCGTCGTCTTTCGGGAAGGTCTTCGCCGACATGCTGAAGGTGTTCCGGAACGCGCGCTTCATGACGTTTCTCGTCATCTTCTCGGGCTTCTGGATCATGTTCTGGCAGGTCTTCTACTCCCTGCCGTTCTACGTCCGCGACGTGCTGCACTTCGGCCGCTTCGAGATCATCGAGACGGTGGACGCCTGGACGATCATCCTCATCACCGTCGCGGCCACGGCGCTCGCGCGCAAGCTCAAGCCGGTCGTCGCGATGACGATCGGGTTCGCGCTCGCCGCGTCGTCCTGGTTCGTCATGGTCTACGCGCCGCCCGGCCTCGCGCAGGTCCTCGCGTGGCCCGTCGTGTTCGTCATGAACCTCGTCCTGCGCCTTCTCGCGCTCACGGGCCTTCCCGTGACGGTCGTCGACCTCACTCCGTCCATCGCGCCAACGGCGCTCGGCCTCATGGTGTTCGCGCTCGGGGAGGGGCTGCAGGCTCCGCGCTACTACGAGTACGTGGCCGACCTCGCGCCGAAGGACCAGGTCGGGACCTACATGGGATTCGCCTTCCTGCCCGTGGCCATTGGCACCTTCTTCGCGGGCCTGATCGCGGGCCCTCTCGTCGCGCACTACGTCGAGGGCTACAAGAAGGGCGTCGTCGCGCATCCCGAGAACATGTGGCTCGTCGTCGGAGGGATCGGAGTCGTCTCGACGCTCCTCATGCTGCTCTACGACCGCCTCGTCGCGTCGAGGAAGACCGCGGCCTGACGGCGCGCCGAGAGCGTGTTCTCGTTCCTCGCGCTCCTCGCCGCGCTCGCCGCCCTCGGGCTCGCGGCGTGGCTGCGCGAGAGGGTCGTGCGGCTGGAAGCGGAGGTCGGCGCGCTGCGCGCGCGAGACCGGGAGATTTCTGCTCCCTCGCGGGCTGCGATGACGGCCTCGTCGCCGGTCGTGCCGCAGCAGGCCGCTTCGGTGGATTTTTCTTCGAAGGTGAATATGGAGGCGGAGCGGGCCGCGACGGCTGCGCGCGCGAGCGGGGCCGCGGAGCCGCCCACGGTTGCCGCGCCGCCGATCGCGTTCGCTCCTCCGAGTCTTCACCCTTCTAAGCAAGCCACCGATGCGGCTGCATCGGCTCCGCTCGACGCGTCGAGACCGCCGGCGCGCGAGGGAGCAGAAAGAATTCCTCCCCTTGCGCCGCCTGCGGCGGCGCGCATGGGGGGCGGCGGGCCCGTCGACTGGGAGAGCGTCGTCGGCGTCAAGCTCTTCTCGTGGGTCGCCGGGATCCTCCTGACGATCGGCGCGATCCTGTTCCTGCGCTACTCGATCGACCGGGGCTGGCTGAACGAGCCGGTCCAGATGGCGATCGGCATCGCCGTGGGGTCGGCACTGCTCGTCCTCTGCGAGCTCCGCGCGGCGCGCCGCTACACCGTGACGGCGAACGCACTCGACGCCGCCGGCCTCGCGATCCTGTTCGCAACCTTATTTGCCGCGCACGCGCGCTGGGAGATCCTCGGTCCCCTCGAAGCGTTCGCCGCGCTCGCGGCCGTCGCCGCCCTCGCGGTCACGCTCGCGGTCCGGCACGACTCTGTCTTCATCGCGATCCTCGGCCTCCTCGGCGGCTTCGCGACCCCCGCATTGCTCTCCCTCGCGTACGACCGTCCTCTCACGCTCCTCCCGTATCTGCTCCTCCTGAACGCGGGCCTCGTGTGGGCGGCCGCGCGGCGGAACTGGACGCTTCTGCCGGCCGCCAGCGTCGCGCTCACCGGGCTCTACGGCCTCTCGCTCGCGGTCCGGCCGGACGACGGGCGGCTCTGGCCCGTCCTCTTCCCGTTTCTCGCGCTCCTCGCCGTCGGGCTCTTCGTCTTCGCCGTCCTCCGCAGGACGCCCGCGCTTCACGCGCTCGCCGGCCTCTCGACGCTCGCCGTTCTCGGAGCGTGGTTCGTCCGCTCGCTGACGCCCGATCTTCTCGTTCCGGCGCTGACGACCGCGGCCGGCCTCGCGCTCTTCTATTTCTTCGCGCCCGGCCTCGGGGCGCGCCTCGCGCCGCCGGAACCGCTGCCCGCCGCGGCGGCCGGCCTCGGTCTCCTCGGCCACGTCCTCCTCCTCTACGTCGCGGCCGAGAGAGGCCTGTCGGTTCCACCGGACGTCCCCGAGGTGCTCACGCTTCTCGCGCTCACCGCCGCGGCGGCCCTTGCGGCGCGGCGCGTGCGCGCCGCCTGGATTCAGGCCGCGGGCCTCGGCCTCGCCCTCCTCGCCGTCGCTCTCTTCACGCTCGCGGCGCAACGTGCCCCGTGGCCGCTCGCCGCACTGGCCTGCGCGAGCCTCCTGGCTCTGGGCGGCGTCGCGGCCTGGGTGTTCGACGGCTCGCTCGCGTTCGGTCGGGCCGCGGCCGTCGGGCTCGTCGGCGCGCAGGCGGTGGCGATCGTCGTGTCGCTCGTGCCGGGCCTGCCACCCCTCAGGGCCGTCGTCGCAGCACACGCCCTCTTCCTCGTCGCGCTGTTCGCGGTCGCCGCCGGCGCGCCCGAGCCGCGCCTCTGTGTCCTCGCCGCGGGGCCCGCGATCCTCGCGGCGTACGCGTGGGGCCTCGAGATCCGGCCGGGCGCGACGTGGCGGGACGACGCGCTCTTCGGCGCCGTCGTGTGGTCCCTCTTCGTCCTGCACCCCCTCGTCCTCGGGCGTCGTGCGGGTCGGAGCCGCGGGCCCTACGTCGCGGCCGTCGTCGTGAGCGCGGGCCTGTTTCCGCTCCTCCGCGGCGCTCTCGAGGAAGGGGGGTACCGCGGCGCGATCGGCCTGCTGCCGCTCGTGATGGCGGTCGGGATGGCCGCTCTCCTCGCGCGGCTCCTGACGCTCGAGCTTCCCGAGGGCGAGGACCGGTCGCGGCTCGCGCTCGTCGCGGGAGCGGCGCTCGCGTTCGTCACGGTCGCGATCCCGCTCCAGTTCGAGCGGGAGTGGCTCACGCTCGGCTGGGCGCTCCTCGGCGCGGCGCTCGCGTGGCTCTACGGCCGCATCCCGCACCGCGGCCTCGTCGTCTGGTCGCTCGCGCTCCTCGCGGCGGCGTTCGTGCGGCTCGCCCTGAATCCGGCCGTCCTCACGTATCACGTCCGGACATCGACGCCCGTCTTCAACTGGTACCTCTGGGTCTACGCGGTCGCGGCCGCCTCGTTCTTCCTTGCGGCGGCGCTCTTCCGGCGGCGGCCGGCCGTCCCGTGGACCGCGGCCGTCCGTCTGCTCCCGGCCGGTGGAGTGGCGCTCCTCTTCGTCCTCCTGAACCTCGAGATCGCGGACGTGTTCGCGGACGGCCCGCGGCTCGCCGTGAACCCGTTCTCGACGTCGCTCGCGGAGGGCCTCGCCTACACGCTCGGGTGGGCGGTTTTCGCGGTCGTCCTTCTCGTCGCGGGGATCGCGAGGGGGAGCCGCCCGATCCGCGTCGCGGCGCTCGCGCTCTTCGTCGCGACGATCCTCAAGTGCTTCCTGTTCGACCTCGCGCGGCTCGGCGGCCTCTATCGCGTCGGCTCCTTCGTCGGCCTCGCGGTCTGCCTCGCGCTCGTCGCGGTCCTCCTCCAGCGCTTTGTCCTGCGGCGCGAGCCGCAGGGTCTCAGTACTCCGCCGCCGGGACCATCCTGAGAAAGCTCCCGTCCGACGTCTTCTCGTCGTTCAGGACGCCGTAGGCGAGCCACGTGTCGTCGCCCGCCGTGCGCGTCACGACGGCGTAGGCCCGCGTGACGTTCGCGGACACCCCCGCGACGTCGAAGATGCCGGACCACTGCGTCCAGTCGCCGGGAAGGAGGGTAACGGAGACCGGATTGCCCACCGGCTGCGCCGTGGACGCATCGTGGAGCTGGACGGAGAGCGAGAGCACGGATTCCGACCCGCCGCCGAGGTGCACGACGGCGAGATTCGAGCGAACGGACGCGTCCCGCGTCAGGCCGGGCACGAGCGCGGAGCCGCGCGCGCCGCCACCCTTCGCGGCGCCGGGATACGCGACGCCGAAGGCGCCGCCCGTCGCGGCGTTCGGGTTCGGCGTCGTCGTCCGCGCGATCGCCACCGTGTGCGGCGCGTCGAGGCTGAACAGGCTGCGGAACTCGACCGTGAGCGTGCCCGCCTGCGCGCCCGTCGACGCGTCCGGCACGTTCAGGCCCCGGCTCCTGAGGTACGCCATCACGTCCGGGATCGTCGTCTGCTGGCCGGCGGTGAGCGTGAGCGTCACGAACGGGACGCCCGTCGAGGAGCCGAGCGCGGGCTTGTAAAAGAGGTCGACCGGCGTCGCGAACGCGCCGTCGTTCGCGAGCGTGAGCTCTGTCGTGTAGTGCGAGCCGGCGGCGCCGAAGACGTCGAGGACGACCGGCACGACGAGCCGCCGCGCGGCCGCGAGGCCGCCGGGGCGGTAGAGCGGGAGGATCGAGCCGTCGGACGTCTTCGCGTCGTTCACGACACCGTAGCCCGTCCAGGCGCCGGCGCCGGAAGCGCGCGTCACCTTCGCGTACCCGTACGCGGGTTCGGAGAGACCGGCGAGAAGGAGGACGCCGTTTAGTTGCTTCCACTCCCCGGGCGCGAGCGTGACGGGAATCGGAGCGCCCGCGGCGGCGCCGGACTGGTCGAAGATCTGGATGGAGAGCGTGATCGGGTCCGTGCCCCGGCCGCTCGAGAGGTGCACGAACGCGAGGTTCGAGCGCGAGACGTTCGCGACGCTCCTCAGGCCGTAGACGGCGCCGGAGTCCTCGGCCGCGTCGAGGTCGGAGGTGCCGTCGAGGAAGACGCCGTAGCTGCCTCCCGCGTCGGACGTGTACGTCCGCGAAAACGCGTAGACGGCGTCGGTCACGGAGGAAGGGGCCGGAAGGCGGTCGGACGAAATCGAGAGCGAGCCGGCCGCCGGCGCCGGCCCCACGGCGACGCCGCCGTCGCGCAGGAACTGGAGCGCGTCCGGGATCCGGAGTTCCGAACGCGGAGGAATCGTGATGCCTCTCGTCCCGCTGCCGGAGCCGGCGACGTCCGGTGCGCCGGAGAATGCGACGAACGCCGTGACGTCCGCGTCGGAGCGGTTTCCCAGGGTGAGGTCGGAACGGAAGTGGGCGCCGGCCAGGCCGGGCACGTCGAGAACGACCGGGACGACCGTCGAGGAAGCCGCCGTATCCGCGGAGAACAGGCCGTTGCCCGCCGTTCCTGCGTAGACCCGTGCGTCTTTCCCGAGTCGGACGACCCTCACGTCGGTTCCCGCCGGCAATCCGGTGTTCTCGGGTTGCCAGCCCCCGTCCTTCTTCCGCAGGGCTCCGGCCGTCCCCGCCGCCGCGAACGCCATCGCGCCGTTCGCGTCGAGCGACGAGACGAACGCCGTGTTCGCGCCGACGTCGTCGGCGCGCCAGACGGCGGGTAGCGAGCCGCCGAGCGTCGCCGCGGCGATCCCCGTCGCCGGAGCGGCGAAGAGGATCGCGGAATCGCCGCCGAGCGCCTGCACGAAGGGAGGCGCGCCCGTCGCGTTCACCCAGCCTCCCGTCTTCCTCACGAAGAGCGCGGTCCCCGTCGACGCGTACAGCGCGCCGCCTACCTGCCGCGCGGCGACGATGGACTCCGTTCCGGAGAGGCCGCCATTGTCCGCGGACCACGACGATCCGGCGTACCGCCACATCCCGGCGCTCGGCGTGCCGCCCGCGACGCTCCCGTCCGTCAGACGCGCGAGCGTCGTCGGCAGGATCCCGAGCGGAAGGCCCGACGACGCGCTGAAGGAGGCCCCGCTGGAAAGAAAGAAGGACGTGACGTCGCAGTTTGTCGCGGCGAGGAGGTTCGTCGCGCCCGATTGCGCGAGGGCGCGGACGTCCGCGCACCCCGGTCCCGCGAGCGAGCCCGCGGCCGTCGAGATCTCGGCGAGGCCCGCCCCGCGCGCCGACGCGAAGATGCCGGAGGTGCCGACGGCCGCGGAGTAGTCCGTGACGTCGGAGATGTTCGCGGCCCAGAGGCTCGAGCCCGCCTCGTCCCACGACGAGCCGACGAACCGGTAGACGGGTGCGCCCGCGGTGCCCGTGTACAGGTCCGAGCCCGCCGTCGCGAAGCTGAGCGCTCCGGGCGAGAGGATGCCCCCGTTCTCCGCCACCCAGGAGCCCGACTTCTTCAGGATGCCGGCGTCCGCGGTCGCGGCCCTCAGGACGCCACCCGCGCCCGTGACCGCGCGGACGTCGTGGAGCCCGAAGCCCGGCTCGGCGACCCACGTCGCGCCGTTCCATTCGTAGAGCGTCTGGTCCGTCCCGGCCCAGAGGACGCCCCCCACGGACGCGAGCGCCTGGACGTTCGCGGTCGTCGGAAGGCCGGTCGCGAGAAAGGACACGGCCGGGCCCGAATAGCGCGCGACGTTCCCCCGCAATCCGACGACGAGGTCGCCGTTCCACACGGCGGCGCAGAAGGCCGCGCCTCCCGGCGGGGCGAGCGCCGTCCACGTCCCGCCGCTTCTTCTCGCGACCCCTGTGCCCGCAGCCCAGACGGTGGTCCCGTCCGTCGCGAGCGCGGACGGAAGCGTGATGGACGGAGGAAGCGCCTCGGCGTTCCACGTCTGCACGCAAGGCGCCGTGGGATCCGCGGAAGGCACGCACGAGCTGCTTCTCTTCCGGACGGACGTCCCGTCGGTCGCGTAAACGCCGTCGGCGACCGCGAGCGACGCGATCGGCCGGCCCGCAAGGCCGTCCGGCGTCCAGATGCCGGACGACAGCTTCCAGACGCCTCGCGGCGTTCCGGCCCAGACGGTCGTGCCGTCGGACGCGAGCGCCGTCGCGAAGGCACCAGGCAGCGTCGGGACCTGCCGGAATCTCAATCCCGCACGCGCGGGGCGCGAGGCGCACGCGGCGGCGAGGACGAGGATGACGGCGGCGGGGCGCAGCCTCCGCGGCGGCGAGACTCGTGTCATGGGCACGCTCCTGCCCCTCCCGAGGGGCGCGAATCCAGTGTACATGGCATGGACCCTGCAACTCCCCGTCCGGGCGGTACTTCCGCCAAGGAGCGATCGGTCATGAAGAAAGCCCCCCTCGGGATTTGTCTTGGGGCCGCCGTTCTCGCGGTCTCTCTCGGCGGCTGCGTCGCCGGGCCGGAGCCCGGGACCGTCTACGCGTCGTTCGCCCCTCCCACCGCGGAGGTGGAGGTCGTGGGTGTCGCGCCCGGCCCGGCTTACGTCTGGATCGGCGGTCATCACGTCTGGCGCGGCGGCGGCTACCACTGGGAACCCGGCCGTTTCGAGAAGCGTCCGCAGCCCGGCGCACGCTGGGTCCCCGGCCAGTGGCGGCATCATTCGCACGGGTGGTACTGGAGGGACGGGCGCTGGAAGTGAGCGATCCGTCACGCCGCCGCGCCGCGGAACCGCGCTAGTCTGACCGCATCCGGTTCGAGCCCGACCGCCTCTTCGCCGACCCCCGCTACGCCGCGTACGCGGCGGCGGCGGTGGCGGCCGTCGAGTGCGACGACGCCGGCCCGATCGCCGAGGAGCTGGAGAAGGAGAAAAAAGAAGAGAGGAGAAGAGATTCTTCGAGTGGAAGAGGGAGAGAGGGGGACGCGCTCGCGGAGCTCGCCGCCTTCGCGATCTCCACCCAGGGACTCTCGGCCCTCGTCGCCGGAAGCGGCGGCGTCGCGGACCTGCCGGCCGCTCTTTCCGACTTCCTCTTCGCGGAAATCTCTCTCTCTCTCGCCCGCGCCCGTCGCCTTCTCGAAACGCTCGGGGCGACGGTCGCCGCGCTGCACGCGGCGGGCGTCGAGGTCGTCGCACTCAAGGGCGCGGTCCTCGCGTTTTTTCACTACCCGGACCCGGCGCTGCGCCCGATGGGCGATCTCGACCTCCTCCTGAAGGAGCCCGGCGATCTCTCGCGCGCGACCGAGGCGCTCCGGCGTGCCGGGTGGCGCGCGCTCTTCGACACGTCCCGGCACCGCGTGTTCGCCCGCCCGGATGAACGCGTCGCGCGCCCGGCGTCCGAGGATCCCGACAACCCGATCCGCGTCGAGATCCACACGTCGTTCCGGCTGCCCGTCCTCGGGCGCGCCTACGACGCGAGCGCGGCGCTGCGCGCGGATGCCGAAACGCGCGACCTTGCCGGCACGCCCGTGACCGTTGCGGCCGGGGCCGCGCTGCTGACGCACCTCCTCTATCACGCGGCCGAGGACTTCGCGGGCAACGGCATCCGCGGGATCCAGGCGCACGACTTCCGGCTTCTCGCGCGGGAGCGGGGACTTCTCGCGCCCGACGAAGAAGGCCGCGGCGCATCCGGCGCCGCCCCTTTGCTCTACGCGACCGACGCGATCGAACGCCTGTTTCCTCTTACTTTCAAAGAGATTCTTCCTTCTTCTCCTTCTCCCCGTGTCAAGCCTCGGCTGCGCGCGCGCGCCGCGGCGCTGCCGGCTCTCCGTTACACGCGCCCCGCGCGGGGCTGGACGCGCACGGCGCTCTCCCTCGTGGACGGGCCCGCCCCGCGCGCCCGCTTCCTCTTGCGCACGCTCTTTCCGCGGCTCGGCGAGGTGAGGGCAAACGTCGCGCCCGACGCGACGGGGATCGCGCTCGCGGCGGCATGGTTCCGGGTGCTCCTCTCGCGTGCCGGCCTGAGGCGCCGCGGGGAGCCGCGATGACCGGGCGGTCCACCGGCACCGTCGCGCGCGCGGCGCTCGGAGGCGCGTTCGCGATGGCCGTCTTCGGGGCCGTCGAGATCTGGTTTACGGAGCTCTCCCTGTGGGCATTCCACCGCGCGGCCTTCGCGCCGCTCGACGAGCGCTTCGCGGTCGCGCTGTTCCTGTTCTACCCGGTCGCCGGCGGGCTTGGCGCGGCCCTCGCCGCGCTTGCCGCGAGGGCCGCGGGGCGCGCGACGGATGCGCGCGGCGCGGGCGCGCTCGTCGTTCTCGTCGCGCACGGCGTCCTCCGCGTACCGGCCTACGGGGGCGGCTCGTGGGCCCTTCTCGGGGCTCTGAACGCGCTCCTGCTCGGCGCGACGCTCGTCGCCGCGTGGGGGCAGCGGCCCGGGCTCTTCAGCCGCGTCCTCACCGGGCCCTGGACGGTGGCGCTTCTCCTGTGCGCTCCCGTCTGGGTCATGACGGACATCCTGGCCGAGGAGGCCCGGGCCGCGCGCGCCCTCGGGTTTGCCGTGACGGCGTGCGCGATCTTTGCGGCGTCGTTCCTCCTCGCCCGCGGACGGGCCCGCCCGGGAGTCTTCGGGGTGGCGAGCGGCGCCGGAATCCTCGCGACTCTCGGCGCCGTCGCCCTCGTGAGCGCCGACGCGCCCCGGCAGGGCGCACAGGCCGCCCCTCGCGGGCGGGGGCCGAACGTTCTCCTCGTCGTTCTCGATACCGTCCGCGCGGATCACCTCTCTCTCTACGGCTACGCCCGCGACACGACGCCGCACCTCCGGCGGTTCGCCGGTTCGGCGACGGTCTACGCGCGTGCCGTCGCGCCGGCGAACATGACGCTCGCCACGCACGCCTCGCTCTTCACGGGACTCTCCGCGAGCGAGCACCGGGCCCACTACGACGCCGGCCGCCCGGCGGGCCGGCCGCTCGGGACGTCGATGCCGACGCTCGCCGGAGTCCTCGCGGCGCGGGGCTACGATACGAGCAGCGTCGCCGGGAACTACGGGTTCCTCGGCCGCGGGTTCGGGCTGGACCGCGGCTTCGCGTGGGTCGACGCGCGGCCGCGCCGGTCGACGCTCGGCGTGATCCCGAGGGGCTCGGTGCGCGGCGCGTTCCGACGCTTCCTCTGCCGGACGCTTCACCTCTGGCCCGAGACGGACACGCGCGCCCGGGGCGCGGACGAGATCACGGACGCCGCCGTCGCGAGGATCGACCGCGCGAAGGCGCTCGGCCGGCCATACTTTCTCTTCGTGAACTACTTCGACGCGCACGAGCGCGTCCTCGTCCCGTCCCCCTGGGCCGGTTCGTTCGCGCGGGCGGACGTTGGAGAGACGGGCTCTCTGTTCGAGGCGCGGCTCCGCGAGATGAACGCGACCGGCCGCGTCGCGCTCCCGCCGCCCGAGCGCGAGGAGCTCGTCGGCGCGGTACGACGACACGCTCGCGTATCTCGACGGGGCGGTCGGCCGCCTCCTCGCGCACGCCGTCGGGAGAGGCGCAGACGCCGACACGCGCGTCGTCGTCACGTCGGACCACGGCGAGGCGTTCGGCGAGCACGACTCGATCGGGCACGGCACGACGCTCTACGACGAGCAGGTGCACGTGCCGCTCGTCGTGAGGGAGCCTCGCCAGGCGAAGGGGCGCGTCGTCGACACGCCGGTCGGGCTCGCGGGCGTGTTCGCGCTCCTCACGGGCCGCTCCGCCGAAGTTCCCGCGGGAGACGACGTCGTCTCGGAGTCGTTCCCGCTCGTCGCGACTCCGGAGAAGCCCGGCGTGCGCGGGGGCCGCGCGCTCGTGTCGGGAACGCGGAAACTCATCCGCGGAACCGGCGGGGGCCTCGAGCTCTACGACGTGGAAACGGACCCGGGCGAGCGCCGCGACCTTTCGCGCGACCCGGGGCCCGCCGCCGAGGCCTCGAGCCTCGCGGCTGGCCTCGACCGCTGGATCGCGGCCCATCCGCCGTTGCGCGCGCCCGAGACCTTCGAGAGCCGCGAGGACCGGGAACGGCTGCGCTCCCTCGGCTACCTGCGGTGAAGGCGCCTCGCATCCTCGGCCCCGGCGCGCTTTTCGTTCACGAGCGCTTCGGCCCCGAGACGGTGAACCGCGGCGCGGTCCTCTGGGAGTGCGAGTGGGATGGCGGGGCCTTCGAGTCCGGCGTGATGCTGGGCGGCATCTTTCGCGCGGGCACGTTCCGCGGCGGCGTCGCGTGGGCGACGTTCTGGAAGGGTGGGACGTGGGAGGGCGGCCTGTGGCATCACGGCTTCGGGCCGGATGGGGAGTATCGCCCGCGCGGAGCGTCTCCGGGGCGCGTGGGTCCGGCGGGCGCGACGCACGACGCCGCCCGGGCGCCGATCGATGGGAGTGGCCCGCGGGCGACCGTCTTCGCGGCATCGGTCTTCGGAGACCTCCCGCGTCTCTGGCTCGCCTGCCTGCGCCGCGCGTTGCCGGCGGAGGACGTGAGGTTCGAGCTCTTCGACGACTCTCCGGACGGCGGGCTCGACGAGGCGCTGCTGCCGGGAGTCGCCGTGGTCCGGCGCTCGCCGGCTCGGCCCGACTTCCAGGTCGCGTATGGAGACGCGCTGCAGCGCGCGACGACCCCGCTCCTCGTCTTCGTCGACACCGACGTGTTCTGGCTCTCGCGCGACGTCTGGCCGCGCGTTCTCGGGGAACTCGAGAACCCGCGCGTCGCGGCGGTTTCCTGCGTTTCGCGCGCCGCCGCCGCCAGCCCCGGCACCTTCGCCGTCGTCATGCGGACGGGGATCATCCGCGGCGTGGCGGCGCGCGTGAAGGGAGAGTTCGCCCCCTTCGTCGACGCGGAGGCCGGCGAGGGTCTGCCCGGACGCTGGCACGGCGCCGACACGGGCGATCGCGTCGCGCGCGCGGCGGCCGACGCCGGTTTCGAGATCCGGCACCTCGATCTCGCCGCGACCGGCGAGTTCGTGCGCTTCGACGCGATCACGATGACGCGGCTCCTCGGGACGTGGGTGGGGAAGGAGGTCCTCCTCCGGATGGCGGTCACGAATCCGTATTTCCGGCGCGGGTGCCTCGGAGGGCTCGCGCTCGCCGGTCTCCATGACGGGCTCTTCGAGAGCGGACCCCGTTTCGGGGCGCCGCTTCCCGCGGCCTCCCTGTGGGCGGGCCTGTTCCGGCGCCCACGCACGCTCGTCCGCGCGGCACGCGAATCCATGGAGTTCCGCGCGGGCACCGCGCGAATCCGCGCGGCCCTCGGCTCCCGTCAGCTCGCCGCGAATTCGGAGTAGATCTCCTCGAAGGCCGCGGCCGTCGCGTCCGCGTCGTGCGTCTCGGCCCACGCCCGTGCCGCGTCGCCCATCGAACGGCGCCGCGGCGTGTCGGCGAGAAGCGTGAGGACGCCCTCGGCGAGGGCGGCAACGTCGCCGACCGGCACCGCGAGCGCCGCCGGAGGCGCGAGCTCCCGCACGTGCCCGACCGCCGTCCCGACCGTCGGGACCCGGCACGCCGCCGCCTCGAGGACGACGAGCGGCCCGGCCTCGTGCCTCGAAGAGTGGACGAGGAGGTCCGCGCGGCGGTAGAAGTCGAGGAGAGCCTCGGCGGGCCGGAACCCGTGGAAGGCGACGTGCCCGGAGAGGCCGAGCGTGTCCGCTTCCCGCCGCGCCTCGCCGCCGAGCACGTCCTCGCCGACGACGTCGAGGCGTGCCTCGGGCCGCGCGTCGACGACGCGCCGGAAGGCGCGGAGCGCCGTCGGAATGTCCTTGACGCGGTTCAGGCTTCCGACGAGGAGGAGCCGCGGCGGCCCGTCTCGCGGAAGAGGCTCCGCGAACGACTCGCGCGGGACGCCGAGGGGGACGAGCGTCGGCTCGACGCCGTGTGCGCGTGCGGCGTCGCGAATGGGCGCGCTCGCCGCCGTCACGCGCGCGGCGCTCCGCAGCGCGCGGGCGGTCTTGAGGCGCTCTCTGAGGTGGAGCTGGCCGCCGTAGCCGATCTCGGGAAGCGCGGCGAGCTCCCCGCCCGCGAGGCTCACGACGGCGGGGATCCCGAGGCGGCGCGCCGCGCGCGTCGCGAGGAAGCCGGGATTGTTCGCCCAGAACGCGTGGATCACGTCGAACGGCCCGTGGTCCGCGAGGCCGCGTGCGAGGCGGCGGCCGGCGGCGAGGAGCGCCTCTCCGGGCCAGAGCGAGGACGATGCGAGGGCCAGGTTGTGGACGGCCGCGCCGCGCAGCGGCCAGTCGCCTGGCACGGGTTCCTGCGCGAGGGCGAAGACGTGCGTCTCGTGCCGCGCGGCGAGACGCTCGATCAGCCAGAGGAGAGCGGGGATCACGCGTTCCGTCCCGCTCCGGTCGACGCCGCCCGGGACGACGATGGCGAGGCGCACGGGACATCCTAACCGGCGGACGTATCCTCGCCGGCGTGCCGCCCGACACGTCCGCTTCGCCCGTGCCGCCATTCACGCCGGACGGCGTCCTCTCGAGGCCGCTCGCTCCGGGATCGGAGCCGGGCCGCCTCGTCGTGATCCGGCTCCACGCGTTCGGCGACACGGCGATAACGTTTCCGCTTCTCGCGGCGCTGAAGCGGTCGCGCCCGTCGCTGCGCCTCGACGTCGTCACGGACGTGAGGTCGCGGGAGCTCTTCGAGGCGCACCGCGATGTCGACGGCGTCACCGCGTTCGAGACACGTCAGGCGCGCGTCCCGAAAGCGCTCGCGCTCCTCCGCACGGCGGCGGCGCTCCGGGCGCGGCCCGTCCCCGCCGTCCTCGACCTCCAGCGGAACCGGTGGTCGAGGCTCCTCACGCGCCTCCTCGTCCCCGGGGCATGGGCGGCCTTCGACCGCCACGCCCCGAAGTCCGCCCTCGCGCGCTACGTCGACGCGGCCGACGCCCTCGGCCTCGCGCCCGGGGAGCCCGTCCTCGCGCGGCACGCGCGGGCGGACCTCGTCGCCGCCGCTCAGGCGCGGCTCGAAAGCGCGGGGTGGGACGGCGCGAGCCCGCTCGTGTGCCTCAACCCGGCCGGGGGCTGGGAGACGAAACAGTGGCCGCTGGACCGGTACGTTTCGCTCGGGCGGAGGCTCGAGAGGGCCGGTTGCCGCCTCCTCGCGCTGGCCGCCACGCCGGTCCCGCCCCGCTTCCTCGCGCTGCGCGAGGCCCTCGCGCCGTCGCTCCTCGACTTCACCGGAAGGACGTCCGCGGGCGAGGCGCTCGCGCTCGTCTCGCTCGCGTCCCTCGCCGTCTCCGAGGACTCCGGCCTCATGCACCTCGCGTGGGTTCAGGGCGTTCCGACGCTCGCGCTCTTCGGCTCGTCGCGCGCGGCCTGGAGCCGGCCCGAGGGACCGGGCGCGAGCGGCTTCTACAGCGAGGACCTCGCGTGCGGGGCGTGCATGCAGCCCGGGTGTGCGCGCGGCGACCTGCTCTGCCTGACGAGGGTCGCCGTCGAGGAAGTCTACCGGCGCGCCGCGCACGTCCTCGGCCTCTGACGTCCCGGCGCCGCATTCAGTCGAGGATCCTCCGGCACTCGGGCGCCGCGTCGAAGGCCGCGCACGCGACGGAACCGAGCGGCGCGGCGACGCGCTTCGGGACGCCGCCGACGACGAGCGGCTCGTGCGGCACGCAGGCGGCGTCGAAGACGGAGGCGAACTCCTCGTCCGCGAGGACGGGCCGGCCCGCGACGAGGACGAGCGCGACGTCGCGCGGCCGCGCCGCGGGAAGAGGCGCGCGGAGGGCGATGAGATCCGCGGGCGCGCCCGCGGCGAGCGACGGGGCCGGGAGGCCGAGCCGGCGCGCGGCGACCGTCGAGACGGCGGCGACGAGCCGCGCATCCGACACGAGGCCGGTGGCGCGCGCCGCGGCGAGCTCGTCGAGGAGCGTCCCGGCGCCGCTCACGAGCGCGTCGGTCCCGAGCAGGATCTCGAGGCCCGCGGCGAAGAGAGCCCGGGACGCCGTCGCGCGGTACAGGAACGCGTTCGACGTCGGACACCACACGGCCGCGCAGCCCGAGCGGGTGAGGCGCGCGAGGGCGTCGGCGTCCGTCGCGACGAGGTGCACGGCGGCGAGCGAGCGCCCGAGGAGGCCGCGTTCGTCCGCCTCGGCGACCTCCTCGCACGCCTCGCGGCTCGTCCCCTCGGCGAGGTGCATGGCCCACGGCCGCTCCGGACGGTCGAAGGGGGCCTCGTGGAGCGATTGCGCGGTCGGGATCCGAGGGACGCGCAGCGGGAAGTCGCTCTCGAAGTCCTCCTCCCAGGCGTCGTGGTGGACCACCGTCGTCGCGCCGCCGAGGACGTTCTTGAGCGCGCCGAAGAGAAGGGCGTCACGACGCGTGAGCGCATGGCGGCTCTCGAGGTCCTCGGAGAACCGCGCGTGGATGTCGTGTCCCCACGTCTGTGCGTCTGCGTAGGGCGGTTCCCCGACGCGCGGAAGGTGGTTGCGGTGGAGGTGGTCGTGCGCGTTCACGAGGCCGGGCGAGAGCGTTGCGCCGTCGAGGTCGACCGAGACGTCCGGAGTCGCTCCCCCGTGAGCGACGCGGCCGTCCTCGACGTCGAGCGCACCGGCGTGGGTGACGAGGCGCAGCCTCACCGCACGAACCTCATCGCGAGGAGGAGCGGCATCCCCGCGTCGCGCGCGTAGCGTTCGAGCTTTCCGGCCCTCGCGTAGAACGGCCTCACCTCGGAGCCGACCGCGAGCCAGCCGCCCGCGTCGAACGCGAGCCCGGCCCGTTCGGCCGCCTCCTCGTGCTGGGCGGCGTCGTGGACGACATGGGCGACCGCGTGCGGCGTCCCGGCGGCGTCGCGGAAGATCCGCGCGTGCCCGCGGCGGACCGCCTCGGGGTGGAAGTCCGTCACGATCGCATGGCCGCAGGGGCGGAGGACGCGCGCGAGCTCGGCATAGAGCGGCGCGAGGGCCGGGAGGTGGCCGGCCGCGAGCCGGCACCAGACGACGTCGAAGCGTCTCGCGGGGAACGGCAGGGCCCTCAGGTCCGCGGACGCGATCGCGGCCGGCCGTCCCGGAACGCGCCGGCCGCGCGCGAGCATCTCGAAGACGAGGTCGATTCCCGCCGCCGCGCGCGGCCGGCTCTCCTTGAAGACGAGGCGGCGTCCCGTGCCGCACGCCGCGTCGAGGAGGTCGAGGCCCTCGAGATCCGGCGTCAGCACCCGGATGGCCGTCTCGTCGAGCACCGTCAGCGCGTTTTCCTCGTCGTACGTATCCGACCAGAGGCGATACGCCTCGCGCGTCCCGAGGACCGCGCTCACAGCGCCTCCCTCAGGTGGCCGTAGGCCTGCGTGTCGGCGGGGACGAGCCCGCCCTTGAGACGCCGCGCGAACGTCTCGACGCGCTCCTTGAGGCGCCGCGGCAGCCAGGGAACGCGCGGGTCCTCATGCGTCATCCAGCCGAGCCATTCGGGGCTCGTCCACTCCTCGAGCGTCGCGGGCGTCGACGAGAGCGGGTCGACGTTGCCGTACGTCCCGCGGCGCTGCGGCGTCGGCGTGTAGAAGTACGTGATGAGCTTGAGATCCGGGTTGATCGCGGCGAGCCGCTCGATGAACGCGAGGTTCGTCTCGACGTCGTCCTCCGGGTCGTCCGGATCGCCGAACACGAACGAGAACTCCGGGAGGATCCCGTGCTCTCTCGTCTTCGCGGCGACGGCGAGCGTCTGCTCGATCGTGAGGTTCTTCGACATCTTCCTCAGGCGCTCATTCGACCCGGACTCGGCGCCGAAGTACGCCATCGTGAGGCCCGCGCGGCGGATCGCCCGCCACGTCGCGTCGGAAAAACGCAGCATCGCATCGATCCGCGCTTCGGCCCACCACCTCAGGCCGAGCGGGGCGATGCGCTCGCACAGCTCGACGGCGTGGTCCTCCTTCAGGAAGAAGTTGTTGTCGTAGAAGTGGACGGCGTCCATTCCGTGCCCGGCGACGAGAAGCGAGAGATCGGCCTCGGTGCGCTCGGGCGACGCGAACTTCTCGCGGCTGCCGTAAGCGCCGATGACGCCGCAGAAGTTGCACGTGTACGGGCACCCGATGGAACCCTGGTAGACACCGCTCCGCGCGCCGAGCGCGCTCGGGCGCAGGTACACGGGGACGTCGACGCGGTCCCACGGGACGCGCGGGAACGCGTCGGGGCCCTCCCACGTCCGCTCGGGGTTCAGGCGCGGCTCCCCGCGGTCTTTCCAGCCGAGCCCGGCGACGGCCGCAGGGCCGACGCGCCCTTCGAGGACGCCGAGAAGCCCGACGAGCGTCCGCTCTCCCTGACCGCGCACGAGGTAGTCGACGTACGGTGCGCGGAGGACGGGCGCGGGGTAGAGGCTCGGAAAGTAGCCGCCCCACACGATCGGGAGGTCGGGGAAGCGGTCCTTGAGCGCCCGCGCGACGGGCACCGCCGAGACGAGCTGCGGGCCCGGCATCACCGTCATGCCGACGAGCGTCACGGGGTCGTCCGTCCCGGCGCGCGCGTCGACGATTGCGGCGGCCTCGGCGGCCGGGTCGGATCCTTCGAGGTTCCCGTCGACGATCGCCCAGGTCGTCCCGGGTGGCAGCGCGGAACAGAGGGCGAGGACGGAAAGCGGGAAGCGCCGGTTCTTCGCCTGCGTCGCGCGCGTGTTCAGGAGGAGGATCACGCCGCGCCCCCGGGGACCCGCGCGACCCAGACGTCGAACCGCGACGGCGCGCGCGCCCCCTTGAGGCGCGCGACGACGCCGCGCGCCTCGTAGGAGACGGGATAGAGGACACGCCGGCGCCGGAAAAGGAGGCCGGCGCCCGAGGCCGCCGAGGCGAGGCGGTCGCGCGTGAGGTACTCGACCGGAACGAACGCGAGAAGGTCGTCGGCCACGTCCGAGAAGCGCGTGGCCGTCTCGCGCCGCTTCTCCACGCGCATCGCCTCGCCCGATGCCCCCGACGCGTAGAACGGGGAGTCGAGGACCGCAACGTGCCCGCCCGGCGCGGCGGCGCGCGCGGCCTCTGCGAGGACGCGGGAGAGATCCTCGGCGAGGTGGAGCGAGGCGTCGAAGACGACGAGGTCGAAGAGGCCCGGGCGGAGCGGCAGGGCGTCGAACGAAGCCGCGACGCGCCCGAACATCCGCGGGAGCCGCCGCGCGAACGGAGCCGCCGCCGCGAGCCCGTCGACGTCGTCGAGGCGCAGGTCGGCCGCGAGGCAGCGGTGGCCGCGCCCCGCGAGCCGGGCCGAAAGCCAGCCGTTTCCTGCCCCGAGGTCGAGGACGTCGAGCGCGCGACGGCGCTCTCTCTCGAGCGGGACGACGACGCGGCGGAGGAACGCATCGAACGTGCGGGCGCGCACACGCCATTGCGCCGCGAGCGGTCCCGACGTGACCCACGGGAGCGCGAAGAGCTCGCGCTCCCCGCCGGCGCCGCGCCCCTCCGCACGGCGCAGCTTCGCGTAGGCCTCGGCCCAGCGGCGGCGCGCGGGGGCCGTCATTCCGCGGCGGCCTCCGTGCGCCTGAAGTCGAGGAGCACGTGGTCCCCGAGGAGCGCAAGCGGCCGGGCAACGGCGCGGTCGAGCATCTCGGCGGCCGCGAGCGCGAGGGGCACGCGGGAGACCCAGGGCTCGGCGGAGCTTGGTGGAACGAAGACGCCGACGCCGGTGATGCGGTCGAGGACGAACCACGGGGCGAAGGCCGCCGCGAACGCGCGGGGGCCGGGATACGTCACGGCGAACGTCTCGCCCGCGACCCGCGCCGGCGCGGGCCGGCGCGCGAATCGCCGAAAGGCGGCCCGGAAGCGCCCGCGGGCGAGGAGGACGGCGACCTCCCCGGCGACGCCGGGCCGAAGACGACGAGGAGCGCGCGCGCGCCGCGCGGGAGCACGCGGGCGAGACCGCGCGCGACGGAGCCGTGGTCCACGACGCAGTTCAGGGAGGCGAAGTTCGAGAAGGCGCCGTCGAACGCGGCGGGGCCGTCCCCCGCGACGTCCGCGGCCCACACGTCGAACTCCTCGAGCGCGACACGCTCGGCGGTCACGAGACCGTCGAGGGCTGCCGTCCGCGCCTTCGCCCGTGTCCTTTCGATCATGGCGGGCGCCCCGTCCGTCACGTGGACGCTCCGCCCCTCGCGGGCGAGGAAGAGCGCGTCCTCGCCGGTCCCGCCGCCGAGCTCGAGGAGGCGCGATCCGGGCGGAAACGCCGCGAGGAGCTCGCGGCGAACGGCCCGGCGCTGCGCGGCGACGGATCTCCAGCCCGCGAAGGCGGCGTCGAATGAGGGGGCGAGAGCGTCGAACGCCCGGACGGCGGGGGATGGGAACACGGCCGCCTCCGGCGTCACGCCCGGGCGACGCGGAGCCGCGGCCGCTCCTCGGCCTCGAGCGTCTCGGTGCGGTGCGCCGCCTCCGTCTCGTCCAGCGCGCGCCACCTCTCGTCGCACGCGAGCCGCGTCTCGGCCGCCGCGTTCGTGCCGGCGGTAAACGCCGCGACCTCCTCGTGCAGGACGTCGCGGACGCGCCGGTAGAACGCGCTCGTGTAGGTTCCGCGGAACATCATCGCGAGATCGTCGCTGTCGCTCCAGTTCGCGCGCGCTCCGAGCTGCTCCTTGACGCGCTCGTAGAAGAGCGTCCCCGGGAGCGGGTACGCGACGGACACGCCGACGTCGTCGGGGCGCTCGGAACGGACGAGATCGCGCGTCGCGAGAAGGTCGCCCCACGTCTCGCCGGTGTAGCCGAGCTGGAGGAACCACGCGACGCGGATCCCGTGGGCTCTCAGGAGACGCGTCGCGGTCCGGACCTGGCCGATCCGCGTCCCCTTGTCCATCGCGTCGAGGATCCGCTGCGAGCCGGACTCGACGCCCATCCAGACTTCCTCGGCTCCGGCGGCCGCGAGCGCCGCGACGGCCGAAGGCGTCATGAGGTCGACGCGCGACTGCATCGTGAACGGAATGCGCACGCCGCGCGACGCGAGCGCCTCCGCGTAGGACTCCGACCAACGGGGGGAGAGGCCGAAGATGTCGTCCGCGAACCACAGGTGGTCGGGCCGGACGGTCTCGGCGAGCGAGCGGACCTCGTCCGCGACGTTCGCCGGGCTGCGCTGCGCGTAGCGCGTGCCCCAGAGGGGCTTCGCGCACCAGTTGCAGTGGAACGGGCAGCCGCGCGTCGTGACGACGTTCCACGAGAGGCGTCCGTGCGCGCGCGTCCACGCGGACCGGTACGCCTCGACGTCGACGAGATCCCACGCCGGCAGGGGGAGCGAGTCGAGATCCTCGAGGAAGGGCCGCGCGGGCGTGCGGCGCACGGCCGGAGTCCCGTCGAGTCCCACCCCGCCCTTGAGCGCGAGGCCGCGGACGGAGTCGAGCGCGGCGGCCCTGTCGCATCCCCAGAGCATGGCGAGCTCGGCCATCGTCTCCTCGGGCTCGCCGAGGATCACGGCATCGGCGCCGGCCGCGAGATACATGGCGGCGTGGTCCGTCGCGTCGGACCCGTTCACGGCGACGCGGCAGCCGCGCGCGTGCGCGGCGGAGACCATCGCGAGCGCCGCAGCGCGATTCCGCGTCGTACACATCTTCGTCAGGAAGTTGAAGTTGTCCTCGAGGATGCCGACGATCGCCGCGCCGGACGCCTCCAGGGCGCGCGAGGAACGCGCCGTCGTCGGCGACGAGCATCGCGTCGAAGAAGGTGACGTCGAACCCGCGCGCGCGCAGAACGGCCGCCGAGAGGAGCGTCGCGAGCGGCGGGTACGGCTTCATCTTCCGCCACTGCTTTGGATCGTGAGCGAGGGAGTAGGCGTGAGCGAGGAGGACCTTCGGTCCCGTTGCCATGCCGGGAGACTAGGACTCCGTCTCTTTCCGCGAGCGTGACCCCGGTTACGGAAGCGTCACGTGACGAGGCCTTTCAGCAATCGCACCGCGCCGTCGAGGTCCGAGGCGCCGCAGAGGAGCGAACCGTCCGGCGCCCACGCGCGTGCGACGGCGTCGGGGTCGCCCGGGGATCGCTCCTGCGGGATCTCGCCCTCGCGAAACGTCTCGACGAACGCGCCGCCCGTCAGCGGGACGATCCGCGCCGGACCCGGCTCGCGTGGGCCGAGGAGCAACGTCGTGACACGGCGGGCGCAGCGGTCCCGTGGTGTGCAGCCGTTGAAAAGGTCAACGCGGCGCTTGATCTCGCGGCCCGTGAAGGCGGGCTTGGTCGCGTCGAAAATGCCGAGAAGTCGCGCGGAGTCCTCGCGGAGCGCGAGATCCCGCACGCTCGACGCGAGGGCGTCCGGGTCCCGCCGCGAGACGAAGACGCTCTCGTCGCCGAGGACGCCGAGCCCCGCCCGGTGCGCCGCGGCGACGAGCGTGGACTTGCCGGCGCCGGACGGCCCGCGCAGGACGGCGGCTCCCCGCGGCCCGACGACGGCCCCCGCGTGCAACACCTGAAAGCCGCGGCGGCCGAGGAGGACGGCCGAGGGGGCCTCGAGGAGCGTGCGGGCGAGGAAGGAAGAGAGGGGAGAACAGAAAAGAGAGGAGGAAGAGGAAGAAGAGGATTTCTTTGGAAGTAAGAGAGACACGTGGGGGCCGATGCGCGCGACGACGCGGGCCGTCGCGAAGTCGATCGTGATGTCGAGCGCATCCGGAATCTCACAGCGAAACCGATGCGGCTCGTGGAACCACCGGAGATTTTCTTCGAATGAGAAAGAAAGGTCGGCGCCGCCACGCGGCGAGGCGGGCGCCCCCGCACCGCCCTCCCACGCGCCTTCTGAGAAATCTCTCCTCTTTCTTCTTCTTCTTCTTCTTCTTCCGGGCGTGGCGACTGCCGCGCCCGCAGAATCTCCATTCCGATCGCGTCGCCCGATGCGTCCGCCGACGCAGGCTCCCAGAGCCTTCCGGCGAGCTCGAAGACGAGCGGCTCGTCCGACGTGAGCCGCACGAGGTCTCCCGGGGGCGCGTACGTCCGCGTGTGGGGCGTCATCCCGCCGCCAGCTTGCCACGTGCCGTGCGTGGAGGCGCGTGAGGTGCGTAACCTTTCGACGCCTCCGTGCGTCTGACCGGGATGCGCGCGCGGAGCACGTCCGGCGCCGCTTCGGGCTGGCAGCGGGGTTGCTCGACAGCGGATGCCCGGCTCCCCTGATGTCAAATAGACGTGGAGGTCCTTCCGTGAAAGCGTACCGGTTCGGCCGTCTCGCCCGTATCGCGTCCGTCCTTCCGTTCACCCTTGCGCTCGCCGCCGACGCCGGCGAAATCCGGGGCCGCCTGCTCGTCTCGGACCGCGGGGACCGGCCCGCCGCCGGCGTGACGGTCTCGGCGGTCGCGTGGGAGACCCCCGGCGACGAGGCGCGTCGCGAGGCGAAGGGCGGTGAGGCACCGAAGGCGTTTCGCGGCCGTGACGACGGGGGCCGACGGGTCCTTCTCGCTCGCGGTTCCCTCCGAGCCGGGAAAGGAGCGACTCTTCCGGATCCGCGCCGAGGGAGGCGGCGTCGTTCCGGTCCTCTTCGAGGACGTCTACGACGCCGCCGAGACGGACGACCTCGGCGAGCACCTCCTCGCGCGGGCCGAGAAGCTGTCGGGAACCGCCGTCGACGCCGCGGGCGCGCCGCTCACCGGCGCGACGGTCGTCCTCGAGCCGGGCGGCGGCGCCGGGCCGGGCGACGCGGCCTTCCGCACGCTCGAGCGCACCGTCGTGACGGGGCCGGACGGGGTCTTCCGCTTCGAGGAGGCGGGCGCAGCGGGCAACCGCGTCACGGTGCGCAAGGAGGGCCTCGCGCCCGCGCGCGCGTCCGGCGTCCGGGCCGGCGGGCTCGCGCGGCCGATCCGGGTATCGGCGGGCAGGCCGCTCGCGGGCGTCGTCCGGGACGCCGCGAAGCGTCCAGTCGCGGGCGCCCTCGTGCGTTTCCAGGGCGTCAACGCGACGACGATATGGGTCGTCACGGACGCCGAGGGCGCGTTCCACATCGCGCACGCGCCGGACGGGCGGGGCACCCTCGTCGTCGACGCGGGCGACGCGGGCTGGTCCGCGAAGCCCGACGTGAAACTCCCGTTGCCGGAGGGCCGCTTGCTGGCGGTCGCGCTCGCGTCGCCGGCGTCCGTGGCGGGAAAGGTCGTCGAGGACAAGACGGGCCGGCCGGTTCCGAGGGCCAAGCTCCTCCTGAAGGGAAACGCGTTCGCGCGGCTCGTGCGCACGGCGCCGGACGGCACGTATGCGCTCCGGGGCGTTCCGGCCGAGACGTACCGCCTCGCCGTTGACGAGGTTCGCCACGTCCCGTGGGTCGACGCGGCGCTCGCGCTCGCGCCGGGGGAGTCGAAGCGCCTCGACGTCGCGCTCACGCTCGGCGCGACGCTGACGGGAAAGGTCGTGGACGAGAACGGAGCGCCGGTGGCGGCGGCGCGCGGCACTCTCGTCCGGGGCGGCGAGAACGCGGTCGCCGGCCTGAGGCGCATGCTGCGGCTCGGCACCGAGGTCACGGCGTTCCGCACGCGGCCCGACGGCACGTTCACGGCGTCGCGCCTCGCGCCCGGCGACAACCAGCGGCTCTTCGTGAGCCACGCCGAGTTCGAGCGCGCGACGGTCGCGGGCCTCTCGCTCCCGGCCGGAGGGACGAAGGCGGGCGTCGCCGTCGTCTTGAAGCGCGGCGCGACGATCACGGGCGTCGTGAAGGATCTCGCCGACCAGCCGCTCGCGGACGTCGAGGTCCAGCTCGATCCGTCCGTGAACTTCCGCGGCGGCGCGGGCGGCGCCGTCATGAACTTCACGCGCCTGGGGGGTCCGAGCTCGCGCCCGAAGACGAAGAGCGGGCCGGATGGCGCTTTCGCGATCAAGGGGATCTCCGTCGGCGAGTACGCCGTCGCGCTGAAGAAGCCCGGTTACGCGACCGAGCGCGTCGACCCCGTCAAGGTCACCGAGCAGGGTGCGGAGCCCGTGCACGTCGCGCTCGGACCCGGCGCGAGCGTCACGGGTGCCGTGCGGCACAAGAACGGGGACGGCGCCGAGGGCTACCTCGTGCGCGCCGGCGCGGCGGGAGGCGGCGGGCGCGGCGGGCGCGGCGGCGGCGGGATGGGGGCGGGCCTCCTGAACGCGATCGCGGCGGACAGCCCGACGGGCACCGACGGCGGCTTCGTGATCGACGGCCTCAAGCCCGGACAGCCCTACGACCTGACGGCGTTCGGCGGAGGCGGCATGGGCCCGGCGAAGCGCGGCGTCGTCGCCCCGGCGGCCGGCGCCGACATCGTCGTCGCGGGCACGGGCCGGATCGCGGGCACGGTGCTCGACGCGAAGTCGGGCCAGCCGCTCCGCAACTTCTCGGTCTCGTACGAGCCGGATCGCGGCGGCGGAATGGTCATCCGCATCGTCGCGCGCGGGGCGGGGGCGCAGACGGGCATCGGGCAGAAGCGCGAGTTCCAGACGGAGGACGGCACGTTCGCGCTCGAGGACGTGCCCGCCGGGACCTGGACGGTGGTCGTAGGCGCGAAGGGCTACCAGACCGCACGCGTCTCGAGCCTCGCGGTCGAGGAAGGCGGCACGAAGGAAGGCGTCGAGGTGCGCGCGACGCCGGGCGCGTCCCTGAAGGGGCGGGTCACGGACGCGAGGACGGGGCGACCCGTCGCGAACGCGGGCGTCACGTGGACGCCGGCGGGCGGCGCCGGCCCCGGCGGCATGTTCGGCCGTGGCGGGCCGCTGCTCCTCGACGGGGGAGACGACGTCATGACGGACGCCGAGGGCGCGTTCACCGTGGACGGCATCGCCCCGGGGCGCGTGAAGGTGACGGTGAAGAGCCCCGACTACGCGGACGGAAGCGAGGTCGCGGACGTCAAGGAGACGGGCGGCACTGTCGAGATCAAGCTCGCCTCGGGCGGCTCGGTCGGCGGCGTCGTCGTCGCGGGCAACCAGCCCGTGGCGTCCGCGAACGTCTCGGTTGCGGGAGCGGGCGAGACGGGATTCGGCCGCATTCTCGGCGGCGGACAGGCGACGACGACGGACGCGGCGGGCCGGTTCACGTTCGAGCACCTCGACGCGGGGCGTTACAGCGTGTCGGCGGGGCTGAATGGCAAGTCGTCGAACCTCGCGGAGGTCGTCCTGCAGTCGGGCGACGCGCGCAACGACCTCGTCCTGTCGCTCTCGGCCGGCACGACCATCCAGGGCGCCGTGAGCGGCCTCCCGGACGGCTGGACGAGTGGCACGACGGTGATCGCGACGGGTGTCGAGTCGTTCTTCGCGACGACGAAGGTCGCCGCGGACGGCTCGTTCCAGGTCACGGGCGTGCCCGCGGGCCCCGTCTCGCTGCGCGCGCAGGCGGGCGACGGGCTCGGGACGTCGCGGAGCGCGTCGAAGCAGGTCGTCGCGAGCGACGACGTGCCGATCCTCCAGGCCGAGATCGTCTTCGACGTCGGCTTCACGCTGTCGGGCCACGTCATGCGCGCGGGCCAGCCGGTCGCGAATGCCATGGTCGCCGCGAACCTGCAGGGCGGCGGCGGCCGGCAGGCGACGGCGCGGTCGGACGAGTCCGGCTCTTACGCGCTCCAGGGCCTCCAGGAGGGCGCGTACGCCGTGACGGCCTCGACGGATCCGCTCTCGGGAACGAGCCCGTCGCTCGTGCGCCAGACGGTGTCGCTCACGGGCGACCAGAACCTCGACCTGACGTTCCCGACCGCGCGCGTGTCGGGGCTCGTGACGGACGTCGACACGAAGCAGCCGCTCGCGGACGCGACGGTCGCGCTTTCGGCGGCGGGCTCCGGCGGAGCCCCGCTCCAGCGGATGACGCAGACGGACTCGACGGGCCGCTTCCAGTTCGCGGACATCACGCCGCAGGATTACACGCTCAACTCCTCGAAGGCGGACTACCAGTACGACAAGCGGACGGTCGCCGCCTCCGACGACGGCTCGAGCGAGAGCCTCTCCATCGAGCTCGCGCGCGGGCAGGGGATCGAGATCCAGGCGCGCGACGGGCTCGCGGGCGTCCCGCTCCGAAGCGTGTCCGTGAGCGTCCTCGACAGGACGCGGGCCGCCGTGTACACGGGCTCGATCTCGCTGGACTCCAGCGGCATCGGCGAGATCACGTCCCTCAAGCCCGGCGCCTACTCCCTCTACGTGAACGCGAGCGGCTACGCGACCCTCATCGTCGGGAGCGTGTCCGTGCCGTCGCAGACGCTCCCCGTGACGCTGACGCCCGGCGGCTCGGCGGACATCACGGTCGGTCCGAAATCCTTCGTGAACGGCGCCTTGCACGCGACGCTCCGGACGGCCGCGGGCCTCCCGTACCCCTACACGCTCTTCTCGACGGACGGGCGCATCGCGATCCCGGCCGACGCGAGCACCCAGACGGGCTTCCGGCGTCTCACGAACCTCGCGCCCGGGAGCTACGTCCTCGCCCTCGACAACGGAGGGGGCACGACGTTCACGGTCGCGGAGGGAGGCGTCACGCCCGTCACTCTCCCGTAGCGGTTTTTCAGGCTGGCGGCCGCCCCCCTAGAATGACGGGGCGGCATGAGCCTTCGGCGCGCGTCCCTCGCCTGCTTTCTCGCGGCCGGCCTCGCGGCGCCGGCCGCGGCGCAGGATTCGATGCTCGGCGCCTCGAGCCCCTTCGTTTCCGAGACGGGCAGGCTCCGTCTGAAGGTCGAGATCAAGGCCGCGTTCCGCGACTCGCGGGATCTCTCGCTCACGGTCCCGAACACGGGGACGCCGTTTCCGATCGTCCTCAGGACCGTGGACCCGGGAGCGCACACCGAGGTCCCGAACCTCGGGCTCACGCTCGAATGCGACCTCACGCCCGGCATCTTCGTGCGCGCGGTCGTGGACGTCCTCGACCTCTACAACCGCAACCCGACGTCGAGCGCGGACAAGGTCCTCCTCCGCGAGGCGTTCGTGCGCTTCGGGAAGAGAGTCGAGGCCCTTCGCGTCGCCGACGGGACGAGCGCATACCTCCAGCTCGGCAAGGCCCCGCGGTTCTCGAAGCAGATCGTGCGCCGGCTCGAGAGCTACGGCCTCTGGGGAACCGCCGTCGGGCGCTTCGAGGAGACCGGCGCCGAGGCGGGGGGCTCCTTCGGCCGGCACGTCTACTGGCGCGCGAGCGCGACGGGCGGCACGCCGCTCTTTTTCCGCGACCCGAACGCCCTCGCGGGCGACAACGGGACGCCCGAGCGCACCGCCGGCTCGACGACGCCCGTCGTCTACAACTCGGGATTTCCGATCCTCTACGACACGGTCGCGCCCGACGTCGGCGGATCCGGGAAGCTGCAGCTCGGCGGCGGCGCCGGCCTGAGGTGGAACTGGGGCGAGAACGGGCGCGACGGCATCGACGTCCTCGCCTGGATCTTCCGCCGCGACCTCGCGGACCGCGTGAGCCTCCACGGCACGTTCTACGGCGCCGACCTCAGGCTCCTTCAGGGCGTCGGCATCTCGCTCCCGATCGAGGGCAACGAGAAGCTCGAGTGGGGCGTCAACGTGGAGGGCCGTGTCGGCCCCGTCCACGTGTTCGGGCAGGCGGTCAAGCAGAACATCGCGTATCTCTGGCGCCAGGGATACGAGGTGGAGGTCGCGTGGCGCATCCTGCTGCCGGGGCTCTTCGCGTCCGGCGACCAGCCCGTCGTGAACTGGATCGAGCCCGTCGTGCGCCTCTCGTACGTCGACAACCTCTGGTTGAACCCGCCGGGCTTCGTCGCGCCCTCCGTGAGCTGGGACTGGCGCAAGCTCGACGTCGGCGTCCGCGTCGGCGTCGTCCGCGGGCTGGATCTCACGGCCGAGTTCGCGCGCAACGACGCGACGCTGCGGAGCGGCCTGATCCACCCGGACGAGTGGCTCGTGACGCTGCGCGCCGCGTTCTGAGCGCCGCGGGGAGGAGTTCGCCTCCCCGCGGCCACGGATCACTTCGGGACGGCGCGGGCGGGCGCCGGCAGCGGCAGGCAGCGGCCTTCGAGGATGTAGCGGAACCCGAAGCCGTTGTCGGCCTCGTTCGTCTCGGCGACGCTACCGTCCGCGTCGAGGACGAGCTTGAAGGCGTGCGCGCCCTCGTCGAGGTACGGCTGCGTCGTGTGGCTCCGGGCCTCGCTCGGCGCGAGCGCCCACGGCCCGTTGATCGCCCTCTCGTTCGCGTCCGAGAAGATCTTGTTCCGGAAGTTCCCCGTGGCGACGCCGTTCGTCTCCTTCTCGTAGTACTCGACGTTGAACGCACACGAGCCGTTACCCGGCGTCGGATGAGGGTTGATCGCCTCGGCGGCCGTGAGCTTGACGGCCGTGTTCCAGTCGACCCAGTGCTTCTTCGTGGGGTCGCTGCCCCAGACGTAGAGCCCCGGGCGCGCGGACGTGATGTTCGGCTCCCTGGCGTTCGGGTGTCCGCCGGGCGGAACGCCGAGGGTCCGGCACGCGAACTTGTAGTCGACCGCGCGGTGACCCTCGAAGAGCTTCACGAGCGGCGGACCGTCGAAGAAGAGGTCGAAGCGGACGCTCTTGATCGTGCAGCCCGCGAAGCCCGCGGGGCACTGGACGGAGAAACGGGTCTTCCCCGCGCCCTTCCCCTTCTTCGTGACGAGGAACGGGACCTCGACGCCCGTGTGCGCCGGGTTGCCGGGCTCGCCGGCCGTGTAGAAGCCGATGCGGCCCGTGGCGTGCGTCTCGAGGACGTACGTGAAGGTGACCTCGATCGAGTTCCCGGGACCCATCGGCGTCGCGGGCGGAACGCCCGCGAGCGACGCCGGAGACGCCGGGGTCATGCTCACGATCGTCACGGAGTCGGCGGCGAACGCGCGACCCGCCGACAGGGCGAGCGCGGCGAGGGACACGAGGACGACGGAACGGATGTGGTTCTTCATGGCCTTCCTTTCCGTCTCACAATCTGCGGCGTAGGAGGCGCCCTGTCGAGGCGCACGGATGGCCCCGGCGCGAAGAAGGCAGGTCCCAAAGCGCCAGATCCGCCTCGCGCGAGTCGGCGAGTGACCCCGCTCACGATCGAGGAAAAGGAGACTCGGATTTCTTAGAAGGGTGAGTGAGCGACGCGCGGTGCCGTGAGGCTTCGACCTGGCGTCAGGCTCGGGACCATTCTAAGAATCTCTCGTACTTCTATCTCTTCTATTTCTTCTGGCTCTTCAGCCCTGGATGATCCCGCGCCGGAGCGCGAAGCGGATGAGGTCGGTGCGCCCGTGCAGACCGAGCTTTTCCATGACGTGCTCACGGTGCGACATCGCGGTCTTCACGGCGATGTCGAGGAGGGCCGCGACCTCCTTGTTCGCCTTTCCTTCCGCGACGAGCTTCAGGACCTGCTTCTCGCGGTCCGTGAGGAGGTCGTACGGGTCCTCGCCCGCGCCGGCTCCTTTCGGCGCGTCGTCGCGCATCGCGTCGCGCGCGATCGCGGGATCGAGGACGAGGCCGCCGCGCGCGACTCCCCGGATCGCGGACACGAGCTCCGTGCCCGCGGCCTTCTTCAGGATGTAGCCGGCCGCTCCCGCCTTGAGGAAGCGCGACACGTACTCGCGGTCGTCGTACTGCGTCAGGACGAGGACGCGCGTGTGCGGGCTCACCTTGCGGACCTCGAGCGCGGCCTCGAGCCCGCCGAGGCCCGGCATCGCGATGTCCATGAGGACGACGTCCGGGCCGAGCGCGCGGCAGCGCTCGATCGCCTCGAGCCCGTCGGCGGCCTCGCCGACGACCTCGATGTCCTCGGCCGTCAGGAGCAGAGCGCGGAGGCCCTCGCGCAGGAGCGCGTGGTCGTCGGCGATCACGACCCTAATGCGCGGCATCGGCGGTCTCCTCTCCGGGGATCGGCACCGAGAACGCGACGTGTGTGCCGGCGCCGGGCGACGAGTCGAGCGTGAGAGTACCGCCGAGAATCTCGATCCGCTCGCGCATCCCGAGAAGGCCGAGACCCTGGCCCGTCTCGGAGGGCGTCGCGACGTCGGCGGGCGCGAATCCGCGGCCGTCGTCCTCGACGTCCACGCGGAGGAGACCCGGCTCTTTCGACATCTGGACGAGCACGGTCTTCGCGCCCGCGTGGCGAAGCGCGTTCGTGAGCGCCTCCTGGACGGCCCGGAAGACGGGGATCTCGAGCGCGGGCGGGAGGCGCTCCTCGAGGTTTTCGATCTCGAGGCGGGCCGCGATGCCGGCGGGCGTCAGGTGCCGCGCCACCCACCAGCGCACCGCCGAGACGAGGCCGAGGTCATCGAGGACGGAGGGGCGGAGGTCGAAGATGACGCGGTGCAGGCCGTCGAGCGTCCGAGACGCGAGGGCGCGCGCGTCCTCGAGCTTCGCGCTCGCCTCCTCGGGAGAGGCCGCGCGCCGGACCGTGTCGAGGCCCACGGTGAGAGCCGTGACCGTCTGGCACGTCTCGTCGTGGAGCTCACGGGCGATCCGGCGCCGCTCGTCCTCCTGCGCGGAGAGGAGCTTCTTGACGAGCTCCGCGCGCCGCGCGTCGCGGTCCTTGAGCTCCGCGTAGAGGCTCTGGAGCTCCGCCGTGCGCGCCGCGACGCGGCGCTCGAGCGTCGCGTTCGCCTGCCGGATTTCCTCCAGGGAGGCCGCGAGCGCGACGCGCATCGTCTCGAAGGCGCGGGCGAGGTGGCCGGTCTCGTCGTCCCGGTTCGCGCCTTCCGGGGGCAGCGAGACCGGCACGGAGAGGTCGCCGGCGGCGAGCCGGTCCGCGGACCGGGTGAGAGCGCCGAGCGGGCGCCGCACGCTCCGGGCCGCTCCCCAGGCGAACAGGGCCGCGACGAGAAGGAAGATCGGCGTCAGGAAGAAGAACGAGCCCCTCAGGGCGATCTCCTCGGCGAACGCGTCGCGCCGAGCCTGGCGGACGCGGACGTGCCAGCCCGTCGAGGCGACGGACGCCGACACGGCCACGTCGTCCGCCGCCGCCGGCAGCGCGGTGCTCGCGGAGAGGACGCGGCCGTCCGTGTCGAGGAGCTCGACGGCGAGCGTGCGGTCGTCGCGGAACGTCCTCAGGACGAGGCTCGCGCGGGCCGCCTGGAGGCCGCGCCCGGGGAACTCCGGGGACGCGAGCGTCATCTCGACGGCGACGGCAACGGAGCGGGCGAGCATTTCGTGCTCGGCCACGAGACGGCGGCTCGCGTCCTCGAATCCGCGGCGCAGGAGCTCGGCGAGGATCGCGGCCGGGACGAGCATTCCGACGACCGCGAGCAGGACCGCCCGGCGCTGGAGGCCGTGGCGGTCCCAGGAGCGGGCTCTCGGGACGCTCGCGGCTTCAGGCATCCGCCGGAGTGGGTTTCTCCGGCGCGGGTTCTGCCTGCGCAGCGCCGGCGGTCGCGGGCTCGGCGCCGTAGAGGCGGTCGTACTCGCGCCGGTGCTCGTGCTTGAGGCGTTCGAGCGGGATCTTCCCCGTGAAGATGGCCGGGTCGAACGGGAAGATGCCAGGCGCCAGATGGGCGTTGTAGATGTGCCACGTGATCACGACGAGGAACGCCATGAGCCCCTCGTTGCTGTGCGCGACTTTCGCCATCGGGATGAGCTCGCCGGGAAGGAACCGCGCGACGAGCATCGGGAAGTAGAGGATGAATCCCGTCGCGATCATGACGAGGCCGCCGAGGACGAGGCCCCAGTACTCGAATTTCTGCCGGTAGTCGAAGCGGTCGAACCGCGCCTCCTCGTTCGCGAGGCCGAGGTAGTAGCGCAGCTGCTGGACGGCGTCCTTGAAGTCCTGCCGGTCCGGGACGAGCGTCATCTTCATCTTGTGCTGGAGCGTCGAGAGGATCGCCGCCGAGAGGTGGAAGAACGTGAGCGCCGCGAACAGGAGGCCCGAGACGCGGTGGACGAGCCGCGCCCCGTCGAGCCCCCCGAAGAGCCTCACGAGGAAACGCGACGCGCCCACCTCGTGGAACTTTTGCGGAAATCCCGTGAGGGCGAGCAACACGAACGTCGTCATCACCACGAAGTGTTCGATGCGCTGCTTCTTCGAGAAGCGGACCGCGTACGTTCTCATCGGTTCACCATGACGCGCCAGAGGTGGAGGAGGATCTGCAGGACGAGTCCGCCGATCAGGAACGGGATGAAGATCTTATAGAAGACGCCGACCGCCCAGACGAGCGGCGCGTGCTTCGGGCTCGGCTGGTAGTGGGAGAGCCAGGCGGCCGTGAAGTTCGGGGGGGCGCCCGGGTGGCACTTCTCGCAGGTCTTCTGGAGGTTCGCCTTGAGAACCTGCGAGTTGCCGGCGTTCACCTTCGTGATGTCGTGCGTCCCGTGGCAGTCGATGCACAGGGCGGTGATGACCCGCGGCGTCTTGCCGGAGCTCGCGAGCGAGGCGCTCATCCCGTGGAAGTCGTTCAGGTAGGTCTGGACGACGTCCGTCGAGAGGTTGTATTTCGCCATCATCGTCTTGTTCGTGTGGCATTTCGCGCAGGCGTCGACGAGCTTGAGCTTCCAGGCCGTCGTCGTCGGGTCCGCGATGTCGTGCGCCTTGTGGCAGTCCACGCAGACGGGGACGTCCTGGTTTCCCTGCGCGAGGGCGAGGCCGTGCACGCTCTTCCCGAAGACCTCGGCGACGTCCGAGTGGCAGGCCCCGCACGTGTCCGAAACCTTCGTGCGCGGCGAATCGGGCTTCGTGATGTCGTGCGACCCGTGGCAGTCCATGCAGAACGGGGCGCCGCCGCCCTTCTGGAGGACCGCGTAGTGCACGCCGTCGAGCGCCTTCGTGTAGTTCTCGAAATGACAGGACTTGCAGAGGTCGCGAAACGAGCGCGCGAACTCGGCCTTCGTCCGCGCCTTTACCTCGGGGTGCGGAATCTCGCTCTGGGCCGGGTGGCAGCCCGTACAGGAGATCTTCGTCCCATGAACGGACGTGGCGAACGTCGCCGCGTCCACGTAGACCGACTGCTCGGAGCCGTCGGGCAGCTTGAAGGACGCGGACTTATCGCCGTGGCAGGAGAGGCAGTTCTCCACCTCTTCCTTCTGGTCCGCCTCGAGCGGTGCGGCGAGCAGGAAAGCGAACAAAGCGCCGGAAATGAGCCCCTTACGGCCGGTGATCACGCGACCCTCCGGCTCGCACGGTGCCCGGCGGGGGAGGGGGGGTCAATGAAGCAGAGTGACTAGCGCGGATTCCGGATAATCTCGTCCCGTGCCGGGGCGGGGGGATCCGCTCATCCAGACGGTCGCCGCCGCACCCGCGGTGACGCGTCTCGCCGGGCGGATCGAGGCGGGGGTCCTCGGGACGTCGACGGGCGTCGTGTCGCTCACGGGAGCGCCCCCGGGCCTGTTCCCGTACCTTCTCGAGGCCGTCGGCGCCCCCCTCGGCCTCAAGTGGGCCGTCGTTTTCGCCCACGAACGCGACGCAGCCGCATTCGCGCGGGACGCGGCGTCCGTCGTCGGGGCGGCCCGCGTCGCCCTGTTCCCGGCGCCGGCCCTCTCGCCGTACCAGGGCATCGCGCCCTCCCTCAAGGTGAGGCGCGACGAGTTCGGCACGCTCCAGCGTCTCGCCTCCGGGGACGTGTCCGTTCTCGTCGTCCCGGCGCGCGCCCTCCTCAGGGCTCTCCCGCTCCCGCAGGAGTTCGCGAGGCGGACGCGGCGCGTCGCCGCCGGCGACGAGGTTGCCCCCGCCCGCCTCGTCGAGGGGCTTCTCGCGGAGGGTTATGCCCGCGTGGACCTCGTCACGGAAACCGGAGACGTCGCCGTTCGCGGGGGACTCGTGGACGTCTTCCCGCCGGACCGCGAGGAGCCCGTGCGGATCGAGTTCGACCTGAACGCAGTCGCCTCGCTCCGCTCCTTCGACCCGGACACGCAGAGGTCGACGGGCGCCCTGTCCGCGGTGGCGCTCCCCCCGATGGCGCTCACGCCCGACACGCGGGAGACGCGCGAGGCCGCCCAGCGTGTCCTCGCCGCCTGCCGCACGGCCGACGACGACCCGCCCGTGCCACGCGACCTCTCGCTCGCGCGAAGGAACGACGGCCTCGAAGAGATCCTGCCGCTCCTCGACGGCCGCGACGCGGCACACGTCCTCGACCATGCGAGGGCGCACGTCGTGGCGGTCGACGATGCGGACGCCGTGACCGCCGAGCTGGGCCGCGCCGCGGACGTCCTGCGCCTCGACTACGAGAAGGCGCGCGCCTCGGGCCGCGTCGCCCCCGATCCCGCGCGCCTCGCGGGGGACGCGGACGCTCTCGCCGAGGACGTCGCGCGGCGGACCGTCCTCGCGCTGGCACCCGCCGTGCCCGCGGGCGAGGCGGTTGCGATCGGAGCCGAATCGGTCCTGTCCTTCGAGGACCGTCTCCCGGACGCGCCGAAGGAGATCGGCCGCGCGCGCCGGGACGGCCTCGCGGTCATCCTCTCGGCAGCGTCGAAGGGCGAGCGTGAGCACGTCGAGCGCCTCCTCGCAGAGTACGAGGTCGACCACCAGGGCGGGGACTCCGACCCGACCTCGCCGCTCGCTCCCGGCGCGTGCCGCGTCGTCTCGGGCGGTCCGCGCACGGGGTTCCTGTTCCGTGGGGCGGGCGTTCTCCTTCTCACGGCGACGGACCTGTTCGGCGAGCCGCGCACGGCATCGGCGCGGAGGAAGTCGGCGTCCGAGGCGTTCCTCTCGGACCTGAGGGACCTTGCCGTCGGCGACGTCGTCGTCCACCGCGACTACGGGCTCGGACGCTTCGCGGGCCTCGCGCGCATCGACGACGGCGGCACCGTGCGCGAGATGGTCGACCTGCGGTACGCGGGCGGCGCGAAGCTCCTCGTCCCGGTCGAGCGGCTCGACCTCATCCAGAAGTACGCCTCCGCGGGCGACGGCCCCTCGCCCGCGCTCGACCGCCTCGGCGGGGCGGGCTGGGAGAAGCGGAAGTCCTCGGTACGCAAGGCCGTGAAGGACATCGCGGACCAGCTCCTGAAGCTCTACGCGCGGCGCGCCGCCTCGCCGGGGCACTCGTTCTCGAAGGACTCGCCGTGGCAGAAGGAGTTCGAGGACGCCTTCGAGTACGTCGAGACGACCGACCAGGCGGCCGCGATCCGTGACGTGAAGCGCGACATGGAGTCGGAGAAGCCCATGGACCGCCTGCTTTGTGGCGACGTCGGGTACGGCAAGACCGAGGTCGCGATGCGCGCGATCTTCAAGTGCGTCCTCGACGGCAAGCAGGCGGCGTTCCTGGCGCCGACGACGATCCTCGCGGACCAGCACTTCCGGACGCTCAAGCGCCGCTTCGCCGCGTTCCCGGTCACGCTGGATCTCCTCTCGCGGTTCCGCACGAAGGACGAGCAGAAGGAGGTCCTGAGGCGTCTCGCCGAGGGAACGCTGGACGTCGTCGTCGGCACCCACCGAATCCTCTCGAAGGACGTGAGGTTCAAGGACCTCGGTCTTCTCGTCGTGGACGAGGAGCAGCGCTTCGGCGTCGCGCAGAAGGAGCGGATCAAGGAGTGGCGGGCTTCGGTGGACGTCCTCGCGATGTCCGCGACGCCGATCCCGCGCTCGCTCCACCTGTCCCTCGCGGGAATCCGCGACCTCTCCGTGATCGAGACGCCGCCGAAGGACCGGCTCGCGATCGACACGCACGTCGTCGCCGTGGACGACGCCGTGGTCCGCGAGGCGATCCGGGCCGAGGTGGACCGCGGCGGTCAGGTCTACGTCGTTCACAACCGGATCGAGTCGCTCGGCCTGTGGCGCGAGAAGCTCGCGGCGCTCGTCCCCGACGTGAGGGTCGTGACCGCCCACGGCCAGATGTCCGAGGGCGAGCTCGAACGCGCGATGCGCGCGTTCGTGACCCGGGCCGCAGACCTTCTCCTCGCGACGACGATCGTCGAGAATGGCCTCGACATCCCCTCGGCGAACACGATGCTCATCGACCGGGCCGACCTGTACGGACTCTCGCAGCTCTACCAGCTGCGCGGGCGCGTCGGGCGCAGCGACAAGGCCGCGAGCTGCTGGCTGCTCGTACCGCCCGGAATGCCGCTCTCGGACGACGCCCGCCGGCGCCTGCGCGCGATCCAGGAGTTCTCGGACCTCGGGGCGGGCTTCCGGATCGCGGCGAAGGATCTCGAGATCCGCGGTGCCGGGAACGTGCTCGGCGGCGAGCAGTCGGGGCACATCGAGTCCGTCGGCTTCGAGACGTACGTGAACCTCCTCGAGGAGGCAATGGCCGAGATGAAGGGCGAGCCCGTGCCGGAGACCCGCGACGTCACGCTTCAGCTCGGGGTGCCGCTCGCCCTGCCGGCCTCCTGGATCCCGGAGGAGAGCCTTCGGATGGCTCTCTACAAGAGGATCGCGGGCGCCACCGACGAGGCGACGCTCGCGCGCGAGGCGTCCGCGGCCGAGGACCGTTACGGCGCGGCGCCGCCCGCATTCCGGACGCTCCTCGAGCTCGCGCGGCTCCGTCTCCTGGCCCGGGCCCTCGGCGTTCGGGCGCTCCAGCGCCGCGGCGACGAGCTCGCGGCGACGCTCGAGAAGGACCATGCGCTCGACCCGTCGAAGGTTCTCGACCTCCTGAGGGCGGGTGCGCTCGTCGCGGCCGGCCCCGACGCCTTCCGCCTCCCGAAGGCCTTCGCCCTCGCGGCGCCGGATGCGCTCGCCCAGCGGGCGCGCGACGTCCTCCTCTCTCTCGCGCGGGAGCGCGCCGTGCCCGCGGGAGCCGCGTGAAGCGGGCCGCGGCGTGGGGGGCCGCTCTCCTCGTCCTGCTCGCCGGGTGTTCGCGCCACGGCCGTGCGGGTGCGCCGGGGCCGTCCGTCGTCGCGACGGTCGGCGACCGCCGGGTGACGCTCGAGGAGTTCTTCGCGTCGGCGCGGAACGCGGCGGGCGAGGATCCGAAAAACGTCTCGCCGCGAGTCCTTTCGAGCCTTCTCGACCAGTATCTCGAGGAGGTCCTCCTCGCCCGCGCCGTCGACGCCGCCCGGCCGCCGACGCCCGGGGCGACGCCCGCCGAACGGCGGCGCGCGTATCTCGCGCGCCGCGCGGGCCTGGACTCTCTCGGCGACGCGGAGCTCCGGAAGGAGTACGCCACGCACCCGGACCGCTACAGGCGCCCGGCCCTCGTGCGCGTGGCGCAGCTCCTGCTCCCGACGCGGGAGGCCGCCGACGCGGCCCTGAAGCGCCTGAGGGGCGGCGTCCCCTGGGTGGAGGTGTCCCGCGCCTCGAGCGTCGCCCCGAATGCGGCGTCCGGAGGGGGCCTCGGGCTCCTCGGCCGCTCCGATCTTCCCCAGGAGTTCGAGAAGGCGATCTGGGGACTGCCCGCGGGCGGGACGACGCCCGTCCTCGCGGCGCCGCACGGGTTCCACGTCTTCCGAGTCGAGGAGCGTCTCGACGGCCGCGACATCACGTTCGAAGAGGCGCGGCCCGGCCTGAGGATCTCAGTCGCCGAAGAGCGCAGCGCGCAGGCGGTCGAGGACGCGATCGCCGAGGCGCGCCGGGCCTTCCCGGTCGTCGTCCTCGAGGACCACCTGCCCTTTCCGTACGTCGGGACGAACCTGAAGGCGGCCGTGACACGGTAAGCGGCCCGGATTTCGCTACACTCCGGGCCCGTGACGACATTTCGGCCACTTTCGAGACCGCTCGCCGCGGCGGCCCTCGCGCTTTCCACCCTCGCCCCCGGGCGCCCTCTCGTTGCGACCGAGATCGTGAACCGGATCCTGATCCACGTGAACTCGCGGATCATCACGCAGAGCCAGTTCGACACGCGGCTCGAGCAGAACATCAAGGAGAGCGGCGCGCCCCCGAACGCCGCCGGGCTCGAAGCGCTGAAGAAGAGCGTCATGGAGGAGCTCGTCAACGAGGCCCTCCTCGAGGACCGGGCCAAGGAGCTCGACCTCATCACGACGGACCAGGAGATCGAGGATCAGATCAAGCGGCTCAAGGAGCAGAACAACGTCAAGTCCGACGAGGAGTTCGCGAAGAGCCTCGCCGCGTCCGGCCTGACGGTCGACCGGCTGCGCGAGCAGCTTCGCCACTCGCAGACTCTCCAGAGAGTCGTCGGACGCGAGGTGCAGGCGAAGGTCGACCTCTCCGACGACGCGCTCCGGCTGATCTACGAGCGCGAGAAGGAGACCTGGCGCATCCCGGAGAAGGCGCACCTCGCCGAGGTCCTCATCTCGAACGGCGACGACACCGCGCTGGCCGCGAAGCGGGCGAAGGAAGCCTCGGACCTCCTGAAGGGCGGCGCGAAGTTCGAGACCGTCGTCCGCGACTTCTCGGACGGCGGAACGAAGAACAAGGGCGGCGACCTCGGCATCGTGGCGCGCGGCGAGCTGGCCGCGGACATCGACAAGGCCGTCTTCTCGATTCCCGTCGGCTCCGTGTCGGACCCGATCCAGACGCGGTTCGGCTGGCACCTCGTGAAAGTTCTCGAGAAGATGCCCGTCTCGTACAAGCCGTTCAACGACGTCAAGGCCGACCTCTTGAAACGCGAGCAGGACACGCAGTTCCAGAAGAAGCTCGCGGAGTACCTCGACAAGCTCAAGCGCGAGGCCGTCATCCGCGTGAATCCCGAGGCGAAGCCGTACTTCACGCCGCCGCCTCCGGCGCCCGGCGCCGTCGTCCGGGAGTCCGTGAACGGCGCCTTTCCGGCGCCCGGTTCCGACGTCCAGACGCTCGCGCGGCCGACGAAGGCCTCGCGGGACGCGGTCGTCGAGATCACGCCGACGGCGGGCTGGCGCTTCGGCGGCGCGACGGCCGAGCCGGCGACCGCGAGCGTCGAGACGGTCTCGATCCCGGACTCGGTGAGCTGGGGTGCCACGCTCGAGGTCGCGTTCTCCTCGTGGGGGTCGATCGAGGCGCTCTGGAGCCACCAGAACTCCGAGCTGCGTGCGACGTTCGCGGCGACCGCCCCGGCCGGGCTCGAGCCGAAGCTCGCGCACCTCGCCGCGGATACGCTCCAGATCGGCGGCATGTGGATGTCGGGCGATCCGGACAGCCGCGCGCGGCTCTATCTCGACCTCCTGTTCGGCGTGACGCTCCTGACGCCCTCGCCGGAGCTCCCGCGGCTCACGCGCTTCTCCGCGAGCGTCGGAGGCGGCGTCAAGTACTACTTCGCGGACCACTTCGGTCTGCGTCTCGGCGCGCGCTGGATGCCCGTCTACGTGAACCCGTCGGACGGCGCCTACACGACGTGCGGCGACGCGACCGGTTGCGTGACGACCTTCGGGAAGAAGATCCTCTCGCAGGGCGACGGGTACGGCGGGCTCCTCCTGAGGTTCTGACCCGTCAGGTCGCGAGGAGCTCGGCGCGCCACCGCGAGAGCCCCCCCTCGGAAGCGAGGAGCTCGGCCGTGATCCGCCCGTGGGCGCGCTTCACGCGCGCTGCCGCCGTGAGCGCCGCGCGCGAGGCGAGGACGGCGGGATCGAGGCCGAGAGCGACGGCCTTCGCGTCCCGCGCCTTCTTGAGGGCGTCGACCTCGCGCTCGAGCGCGGGGTCCGCGTCCGTCCGCTCGCCGCGGCGCGGCTTCGGCCAGGCTTCGGCGGGGAGCGCCGCGGCCGCCTCGAGCGCGTCCCGCAGCGCCTGCGCGAAGGCGGGAGGGAGCGGCCGCGGCCCCGGGAGGAGCTTCGCGAGGTCGCGCTCGCCCCGCGCGGCGAGCGCCGCGGCCGCGAGGAGCCTTTCGTTCGTGAGGACGCGAAACGGGGGCCGGTCGAGCGCGCGCGCGCGGGCCTCGCGGGCCGCCCAGAGCGCGCGCACGAAGGCGCGCTCGCGGTCCGAGACGCCGTTCGAGCCCTTGATGCGCCAGTCGTTCTCGGGGTCGGCCGCACGCCCGGGCGGGAAGTCGGTCCGCGCGAGGCGCGCGCATTCCTCGGCGTGCCACGCGAGGCGGCCCTTCGCCTCGAGGTCGTTCCTGAGCGACGCGACGAGCGCGGGCAGATGGACGACGTCGGCGGCGGCGTACGCGGACATCGCGGGGGAGAAGGGCCGCTCGCTCCAGTCCGCGCGCTGGTGCGCCTTGTCGAGAGAGACGCCGACGCGCATGGCGAGGAGCGCCGCGAGAGAGATCTCCCTCTCGCCGACGAGCTGCGCCGCGATCATCGTGTCGAAGAGCTCCGAGGCGCGGAAGCCGTATCCGCGAAAAAGGAGCCGAAGGTCGTAGTCGGCCCCGTGCATGAGGAGCGGCCGTGCCGCGAGGCGCGAGAAGAGCGGCGCGAGGTCGACGCCGGAGAGCGGGTCCGCCAGGAACGCCTCCTCTCCGAGGCCGACCTGGACGAGACACACCTTCTCGAAGTAGTGATGGAACGAGTCGGCCTCGGTGTCGACGGCCGCGGGTGCTCCGTCCTCGGCGTCGAGGCGCGCGAGAAGCTCTCCGAGCGCTCCGGCGGAGGCGATGAGAGGCGGCGCGGAGCCGGGAGTGGAAGGCGCCGTCACGGGGCCGGAGGGTAGCACCCCTCGAGGCCGGCCGGCCCCGGACGCAACCCGCTCGTGAGACAGGATTTCCCTTGACGGGTTCCCCGGGGGCACCGGATACTCGTGGTGGAAAAAAGTGGTCAGCGGTGGCGAATGGTGGACCTTCGGGGTCTGCCACCGCCTCCGCCTCCGCTCTTCACGAAAGGGATTATGGACCGCCTCCGGGGCAGCGCCGAGACGACGGTGGACGAGAAGGGCCGCTTCAAGGTCCCGGCCGTCTTCCGCGAGGCCGTCGAGGAAACGTTCGGTTCCGAGTTCTTCCTGACGTCGATCTCGGGCGCCGACGTCCTGATCTTCCCGATGCCCGTCTGGAACGCGCTCGAAGAGAAGCTCGCCGCGATGCCGGCGATCCACCGCGCGAAAGCGAAGTTCCAGGAGCGGTTCAACACGTTCGGCCAGACGGTGCGGATGGACACGCAGGGCCGTCTCCTCGTGCCCTCGCTCCTGCGCGAGGTCTCGGGCCTCGCGGGAGACGCCCTCGTGCTCGGACAGACGGATCACCTGCGCCTCGTCGACCGCGCCCGACATCTCAAGACGCTCAAGACGGCCTCCATCACGGATGACGACTACGACGAACTCGCACGCCATCTCGTCTGACGGTCCGCCATGCAGGGAGAACGCACGGGTCACGTTCCCGTCCTCCTTCGTGAGGTCGTCGCGGCCCTCGAGCCCGCGCGCGGCGGCGTATTCGTCGACGCCACGCTCGGCCTCGGCGGCCACGCGGAGGCCCTTCTCGAGGCGTCCGATCGGGTGCGTGTCGTCGGAATCGACCGAGACCCGGAGGCCCTCGCGGTCGCGAGGGAACGCCTCGCCCGATTCGGCGACCGCCTCGTCACGGTCCAGGGCCGGCACGAGGAGGTCGCCGCGCACCTCGACGCCCTCGGGATCGCCCGTGTCGCCGGTGTTCTCGCGGACCTCGGCGTCTCGTCGCTGCAGCTCGACCGTGCGGAGCGGGGGTTCTCGTTCATGAGAGAGGGTCCCCTCGACATGCGCATGGGGCCGGAGGGGCCGACGGCCGCGGATCTCGTCGCGACCGCCTCTCGGGAGGAACTGACGCGGATTTTCCGCGAATGGGGGGAAGAACGCATGGCCGGACCGATCGCACGACGGGTCGTGGAAGCACGGGAGACGACGCCCATCCGGACGACCGGCGAAATGCGGCGTCTCGTCCTGAGGGCGCTCGGCCCGCGCCGGGAGAAGCACAAGGACCCCGCGACCCGGGTCTTCCAGGCCCTGAGGATCGCGACGAACCGCGAGCTCGTCGAGCTCGAGCGGTTCCTCGACGACGCGATCGCGCGGCTCGCGCTCGGCGCGCGGATCTCGGTCCTGTCGTACCACTCGCTCGAGGATCGCATCGTCAAGCGCGTCTTCCAGCGCCACACGGCCGGCTGCACGTGCCCCCCGTCCTTCCCGGTCTGCGTGTGCTCGCGCCGCCGCGTCATGGCGCTCGTGACGAAAAAGGCCATCCGTCCCACGCTCGCCGAACTCGGCGAGAACCCGCGCGCCCGTTCGGCGCGCCTCCGTGTCCTAGAGCGCGCCGCCGAGGAGTCCGGCCCGCTGACGCCGCCTCGGTAGGGGAACCCCATGGCCTACGCGGTCCGCCGCCCCGTCGAAAACGTCTACCTCGTGAGGGAACGAGACCGACGCCGCTCGCGCGAGCTCTTCGGGCTCGCACTCGCGGCCGTTCCGCCCGTCGTCGTGCTCTTCGTCGCGATCTGGGCGAACGTCAAGACCGTCGAGCTCGGCTACCAGCTCGCGAAGGTGGCCAAGAGGCGAGAGGCGCTCCTCGAGACGAAGCGCAAGCTCGAGATGGACCGGGCCCAGTTCGCCGCGCTCTCGCGGGTCGAAGCCGTCTCCCGAAAGACGCTCGGCCTCGTGCCCCCGACGCTCGACCAGGTCGTGCTCGTGAAGGACGCGGCGCTCGCTCCGGCGCCTCCGCCCGCGCGGCCGCCCGCCGCGCGCCGGGAGGCGCCCTGAGCGCCCCGCGCCGACCCGATCCGTCGCGCCGGGCCTACGTCCTCCTCGGCGGCGTCGGCCTGTGGATCCTCGTGCTCTTCCTGCGCCTCGTGGACCTGCAGGTGCTGCGGCATGCGGAGTTCACGCGCCGCGCAAGCCGCCAGCAGGAGCGCATCGCCGAGCTCGCGCCGCGACGCGGGACGATCGAGGACGCGGACGGCAAGCCCCTCGCCGTGAACGCGCGCGCGGACTCGGTCTACGCGACTCCGTCCGACGTGGAGGATCCCGCGGCCGAAGCGGCGCTCCTCGCTTCGATCCTGAAGGTCCCCGCGAAGGAGCTCCAGAGAAAGCTCGCGGCGGACCGGGAGTTCGTCTGGATCGCACGCCGCGTGCCGAACGGCGCCGCGGACCGCGTGCGCGCGCTCTGGGCCGACAAGAGGCTGCCCGGGGTCGCGCTCGTGGCCGAGTCGACGCGCCGCTATCCGGAAGGGCCTCTCGCGGCCGCCGTCCTCGGCTACGTCGGAACCGACGACCGCGGCCTGGGCGGCCTCGAGTACCGGTACGACTCGGAGGTGCGCGGCCGTCCCGTGCGCGTCACGCTGCTCAAGGACGCGGCCCAGCGCCCGTACGCGGTGCGCGCGCGGGGCGGCGGAGACGCGCCCACCGAGGGGATCGAGGGAGCGTCCCTGAGGCTCACCCTCCGCGCCGCGATCCAGCACGCCACCGAGCGCGAGCTCGCGAGCATGGCGGCAGAAGTCCGCCCCCGGGGCGCGTCCGCCGTCGTCCTCGACCCGGCGACGGGCGCCGTCCTCGCGCTCGCCTCGTGGCCTCCGTTCGACCCGAACCGCTTCGGCGAGGCGGACGCGGAGACGCGCAAGTGCCGGCCCCTCACGGATGCCTACGAACCGGGCTCGACGTTCAAGATCGTCGCGGCGGGCGCGGCGCTCGACAACGGGACGATCGGCCTCGACGATCCCGTCGACTGCGGAGGCGGGACGCTCACGATCGGCTCGACGACCATCCACGAGCACGGGGGAAAGGCCTGGAGCGTGCTCACGATCGGGGACATCCTCGCGCACTCGTCGAACATCGGGATCGCCCACGTCGCGCTCGGGCTCGGGCGCGGCCCGTTCTACAAGGCAATGCGGAGCTTCGGATTCGGGGAGAAAACGGGCATCGAGCTCGAAGGCGAGACGGCGGGCCTCCTCAAGGACACGGGCCAGTGGAGCGCGCTCTCCCTCCCGATGATGGCGTTCGGGCAGGAGATCGGCGTCACGGTCCTCCAGATGGCCCGCGCCTACGCCGCGATCGCGAACGGCGGCCTGCTGCCCACGCTTCACCTCGTGGACGGCATGAAACGGAGCGGATCCGCGGAGTTCCGGAGCATCGCGAGGCCCGAACCGCGGCGCGTCCTCTCCGAAGGGACGGCACGGCAGATGCGACGCCTGCTCGCGAGGGTCGTCGAGATGGGAACGGGAAAGGCCGCCGCGATTCCGGGCTACACCGCCGCCGGGAAGACGGGCACGGCGCAGGTCGCGATCCCGGGCGCGGGATACTCGAAGGAGAGGTACGTCGCGTCGTTCATCGGATTCGTTCCGGCCGACGCGCCGCGCATCGTGATCGCGGTCGTCGTGGACGAGCCGCGCGGAAAGACGTACGGCGCCGACGTCGCCGCCCCCGTCTTCTCGGAGATCGGCGCGGAGGTCATGCGTCTCCTCAAGGTGGCCCCGCGGCGGCCCGACGGCGCCCGCTCCCCGATCCTGACCGCGGATCTCTCGGCGGGCGCCGCCGCGGCGTCCGTGGGCGCGCAGCTCGCGGCCGCGAACGTCGTCCCGGCCGCGAACCGCCACGGGCCGGAGGCCGACGAGGATTCCGTGCCGGACCTCTCGGGCAAGAGCGCGCGCGACGCCATCCGGCTTCTCGCGATGCGCGGGATCTCGACGCGCCTCACGGGCTCCGGCTTCGTCGTCTCGCAGGATCCCCCGCCGGGCGCCCCCGCGTCCCGCGGAACGACGTGCGCGCTCGTTCTCGCGCCGTCCGTCGCGTCGGTCGACGGAGGGCTGCCGTGAGGCTCTCCGCCCTCGCGGCCGGGGTTTCCCACGCGCGCGCCGGCGCGCCGGGCGATCCGGACGTCTCCTCGATCACGCACGACTCGCGCGCGGCAAAGCCGGGTGCGCTCTTCGCGGCGTTTCCCGGACTGAGGTCGGACGGCCGCCGCTTCGTCGCCGACGCCGCCACGCGCGGAGCCGTCGCGGCGCTCGGGCTTCCGCCGGCGCCGGAGAGCGTCGCGGTCCCGTACCTCGCCGTGGAGAATCCGCGGCACGCCGCGGGACTCCTGGCGTCGCTCCTCGCGGGACGCCCGACGTCGCGACTCGTCACCGTCGGCGTCACGGGCACGAGCGGCAAGACGACGACGGCGTTTCTCGCGGACCGTCTCCTCGGCTCACGCCACGAACGGCGCGGGCTCTTCGGGACGATCCTGTACCGCGGCGCCGGCGGCGACGCGGCCGCGGTCCCCGCGCCGCACACGACACCGGAGGCGACGGAGCTCCAGCCGATGCTCGGCGCCCTCGTCGACAATGGCGGCACGGCCGCGACGCTGGAGTGCTCCTCGCACGCGCTCGTCCTCGAGCGCCTCGCGGGCTGCACGTTCGACGCGGCCCTCTTCCTGAACCTTTCGCACGAGCACCTCGACTTCCACGAGGGGATGGACGCGTACTTCGAGGCGAAGGCGCGGCTCTTCGGGCTGCTCAAGGAGGACGGGAAGGCCGTCGTGAACCTCGGCGATCCGTACGGAAGGCGGCTCGCAGGTCGTCTCGTCGCGAAGAGAACCATCGGATTTTTCTTAGAAGGTGAAGAGGGGATCGAGCAGACCCGCCCCGCGGCGCTCGCCGGTGCCGTCGCCGCGGCGGGCGCCCTGGCCAATGCGCGGGCGGCCCGGCGCGGACTGGTCGACGCCGACACACGGGACCATTCGAAGGAATCGGAATTCTTCGCGACCGTCCTCGGGCACGCCACGCTCGGCCTCGAGGGAACAAAGGTCGAGGTCAGGGTCCTCGCCTCATTCACCTTCGAAGAAAAAGACACCGATGCACGTGTCCCACTGAAGCGTGAAAGATCCAGCAAGACTGAAACTCTTTTTTGCATAGATTCCCCTCTCCTCGGACGACCGAACGCCGAAAACCTCCTCGCGGCCGCCGCGACGGGGATCGCGCTCGGCTTCTCGCCCGCGGAAATCGCCTCGTCGCTCGCGTCCGTTTCGGTCGTCCCCGGCCGCCTCGAGCGGATCGAGAACGACCGCGGGCTGACGGTCCTCGTCGACTACGCGCACAAGCCCGCCGCGCTCGAGGGCGTGCTCCGGACGGTCCGCCCTCTCGCGCGGGCGGGCGGCGGGCGCGTCCTCGTCGTCTTCGGCTGCGGGGGGGACCGCGACCGGGCCAAGCGGCCCGTCATGGGCCGTATCGCAGCCGAGCTCGCGGACGAGGTCGTCGTGACGTCCGACAACCCGCGCTCCGAGGATCCCGACGCGATCATCTCCGAGATCCTCGGAGGCGTTCCCGCCGGGGCCGGCGTCGTCGCGCATGCGGACCGCCGTGCCGCGATCGCCGAGGCGCTCGGCCGCGCACGCTCCGGAGACGTCGTCCTCGTCGCGGGCAAGGGCCACGAGACCGAGCAGGTGATCGCGGGCGTCGCCCACCCGTTCGACGACCGCGCGGCGTTGCGCGAGCTCCTCACCCCCGGGGGGGGCCGATGATCCCGTGGCTCCTCCACCCGCTCTTCGGGAGGGTGCCCGTCCTGGGCGTCTTCCGGTACATCACGTTCCGCGCGGCGAATGCCGCGCTCATGGCGCTTCTCCTCGCCGTGTTCCTCGGCCCCGGTCTCATCCGCTGGCTGAGGTCGCGGCAGATCGGGCAGTCGATTCGCGAGGAGGGCCCGAAGGCTCACCACGCGAAAGCGGGAACGCCGACGATGGGCGGGGTCCTCATCAACCTCGCCATCGTCGTCCCGACGCTCGTTTTCGCGGACCTCACGAATCGCTACGTCTGGGTCGCGCTCGGCGCCACCGTTCTCGCGATGGCGATCGGCGTCGGGGACGACTGGCGCAAGGTTTCGCGCCGGCAGAACCGCGGGCTCTCGGGCCGCCAGAAACTCGTGCTCCAGACCGTGATCGGCCTCGCGGTGGGTTGGGCCTCCGTGCACGTCTTCGAGGGGCGCGCGGACGCGACCGCCGTCGCCTTCCCGTTCCTCAAGAACGTCCGTCCGGACCTCGGGGCCGCCTACGTCCTTTTCGCCGCCGTCGTCGTCGTGGGCTCCTCGAACGCCGTGAACCTCACGGACGGGCTCGACGGCCTCGCAATCGGCGCCACTCTCATTGCATCGGCGACGTTCGCGATCCTCGCGTACATCGCGGGCAACGCGAGGGCGGCGACGTACCTCCTCGTCCCGCACGTCCCGGGCACGGGCGAGCTCGCCGTCTTCTGCGCCGCCATCGTCGGCGCGTCGCTCGGCTTTCTCTGGTTCAACGCGCACCCGGCCGAAGTCTTCATGGGCGACACGGGCTCTCTCGCCCTCGGCGCCGCGCTCGGGACGGTCGCCGTCCTCATCAAGCAGGAGATCCTCCTCGTCCTCGTCGGGGGGCTCTTCGTCGTCGAGGCCGTCTCCGTGATTCTCCAGGTGGGCTCCTTCAAGCTCACGGGTCACCGGATCTTCCGGATGGCGCCGCTCCACCACCACTTCGAGCTTCTCGGCTGGGCCGAGTCGAAGGTCATCATCCGTTTCTGGATCGTCGCGATCCTGTTCGCGCTCGTCGCGCTCGGGTCGCTGAAGCTGCGATGAGCGTCGACGTCGGCCCCGACCTGCCCGAGATCCGCGCCGCGGCGGTCTTCGGCCTCGCGCGGTCCGGCCGGGCCACCGTGACGGCGCTCGCCGAGCGCGGCGTCACCGTCGTCGGGACGGACGCGAAGAGCGCGTCCGAGCTCGGGGAGCTGCCCGTGATCCCCGGCGTCCGCTTCGAGCTCGGGGCCCATCCCGCCTCGGTTCTCGACGGCGTGGACCTCGTCGTCGTCTCGCCCGGGATCCCGCTCACGCTCCCGATCTTCGACGCGGCGCGCGCGCGGGCGATCCCGGTCGTCTCCGAGATCGAGCTCGCGTCCCGGCTCCTTCCCGGCGTCGTCGTCGGGATTACGGGAACGAACGGGAAGTCCACGACGACGGCGCTCGCCGCGGCTCTCCTGAGAGCCGCGGGACACGCCGCGATCGCATGCGGGAACTACGGGACGCCGTGGATCTCGTTCGCGACGAAGGCGGGCGCGAACGGGAACGGCTCGGCGCCGAAGACGTGGGTCGTCGAGCTCTCGTCCTTCCAGCTCGAAGGCATCCGGCGCTTCGCGCCGGACGTCGCCGTCCACCTGAACCTGACGCCCGACCACCTCGACCGCTACCGCTCCCTCGACGACTACGGCGCCGCCAAGGCGCGGTTGTTCGAGAACCAGCGCGACGCCCAGATTGCCGTCCTGAACGCGGACGACCCGCTCGTCGCCCGGATCCGGCCGCGCGCGCGGCGACTCGAGTTCTCCCGCGTCGTCCAGCCTCCGCGCGGAACGTGGCTCAAGGACGACCTCTTCGTCGCGGACGTGAACGGGAAGGGGCCGCGCGTCGTCGCGAAGCGCGCCGACCTCGCGCTTCCCGGAGCGCATAACGTCGAGAACGCGCTCGCCGCCCTCGCGGCGACCCTTCCGCTCGGCGTCACGCCCGAGGCGGCCGTCGAGACGTTCCGCGGGTTCCGGCCGCTGCCCCATCGCACGGTCCTCGTGCGAACGCGCGGCGGCGTCACGTGGTGGAACGACTCGAAGGGGACGAACGTCGACGCGGCGCTCAAGAGCCTCGAGGGATTCCCCGACGCGAAGGTCCATGTGATCCTCGGCGGCAAGGACAAGGGCGACGACTTCGCGCGCCTCGCGCCGCTCGTGTCGCGCAAGGCGCGCACGGTGCTCGCGATCGGCAAGGCCGCGCCCGCGCTCGCGAAGGCGCTCGGCTCGCTCCCGAACGTCGCGCTCATCGAGGCGGGGACTCTCGAGAAGGCCGTCGGGGAGGCCGCGCGCCGCGCCGCGTCCGGCGACGCCGTCCTCCTGTCGCCGGCCTGCGCGTCCTTCGACCAGTTCCGGAACTTCGAGCACCGCGGCGAGGCGTTCGAAGGCCTCGTCCGCGCGCTCCCGGAGGCGCCCTGATGGCCAAGAAGCTCGCCTCCGACCGCCTTCTCTTCGGATCGGTCGTCCTCCTCGTCGGGACGGGCCTCCTCATGATCTACAGCGCGTCGTCGCTGCAGGTCTACCTCCCGTCGTCCCCGGCGCCCGCGGGCCCGTACTTCTTCGTCCTCAAGCAGGCCGTCGCCGTCGTCTTCGGCGCGCTCCTTGCGTTCGCGGCCATGTCGATCGACTACCGCCGCCTCAACGACGTCCGGCTGATCGCGTTCGCCGCCGTCGTGCTCCTGTCGGCCCTCGTCGTCGTCCTCTTCCGGGCGCCCGTGAACGGTGCGCGGCGCTGGCTCGCGCTCGGGTTCATGTCCGTGCAGCCGTCCGAGTTCACGAAAGTCGCGCTCGTCGTCGCGCTCGCCGCGCTCCTCTCGCGCCGCGAGGGCGAGATGGACCTGCCGACGCGCACGCTGCTGCCCGTCCTCGGCCTCGTCGCGGTCCCGGCGGGCCTCGTCCTCCTCGAGCCGGACTTCGGGACCGCCTTCACGTACTTCGTGATCGCCGGCGCGATGCTGTTCTTCGCCGGGCTCCCGCTGCGCTGGTTCCTCGGCTCGGCGCTCCTGCTCGTCCCGACGCTGTCGGCGTGGGTCTGGTCCGCGCAGTACCGCCGCGACCGCCTCATCGCGTTCCTCCACCCGGAGGCGGACCCGCTCGGCAAGGGCTTCCACGCGATCCAGTCCCTCATCGCGGTCGGGACCGGAGGCGTGACGGGCCTCGGCCTCGGCGAGGGCAAGCAGAAGCTCTTCTTCCTGCCCTATCCCTACACGGACTTCATCTACGCAATCGTCGGCGAGGAGCTCGGGCTCGTCGGTTGCGTCGCCGTGCTCGCTCTCTTCGGGCTCGTCTTCGCCCGCGGCGTGAGGGCCGCCGTCGCGGCGCCGGACTCGTTCGGGCGCCTCCTCGGGATCGGCCTCTCCGTCCTGATCGTCGCGCAAGCGCTCGTCAACATTTCCGTCGTCCTCTCCCTCGTCCCGACGAAGGGCCTCCCGCTGCCGTTCCTCTCCTACGGCGGGTCGGCGCTCTGGGCGGACCTCCTCGCCGTCGGGATCCTCCTCAACCTCTCGCAGCACACGTCATGACGGGCGCCGCGGCTCCTCCGACCACGGGCGGATTCTTGATCGCCGGAGGCGGGACGGGCGGGCACGTGTTCCCGGCCCTCGCGCTCGCCGGCGAGATCCGGCGCCGCCGGCCCGACGCGCCGATCGTCTTCGTCGGGACGCGCCGCGGCCTCGAGAAGGACCTCGTCCCGCGCGCGGGCTGGCCGCTCGAGTTCGTGAGGGCGAAGGGGCTCGTCGGGAAGGGCCTGAAGGCCCGCGTCGAGGGGCTCCTCGCGCTTCCGCTCGCGTTCGCCGACTCGATCGGCATCCTCGCCCGCCACGCGCCGAGCACCGTCGTCGGCGTCGGCGGCTACGCGTCCGGGCCCCTCGTCGCCACGGCGTGGGCCCGGCGGATTCCGACGGTCGTTCACGAGCAGAACGCGCTGCCCGGCCTCACGAACAGGCTCCTCTCGAAGGTCGCGACGCGCGTCGCCGCGGGGACGGACGCCGGCGCCGCGCGCCTCGGAGGCGTCTCGGTCGGGAATCCGGTGAGATCGGAGTTCTTCGAGGTTCCTCCGCTCGGGGCGCGCGAGACGCCGCGCCGGATGCGGCTCCTCGTGGTCGGAGGCAGCCAGGGGGCCGCGATCCTCAACCGGATCCTTCCCGGGGCGTTGGCCCGGCTGGCGGCGAACGGGATTGCGTTCACCGTTCTTCACCAGGCGGGCGCACGGCGCGCCGCGGACGTCGAGGCGCTCTACGAAAAGCACGGTCTTGCGGGGGATCGAGTTCGAGTCCGCGAATTCGTATCGGACATGGCGAAGGCTTATGCGGACGCGGACCTCGTCGTCGCGCGCGCCGGCGCGATGACCGTCGCGGAGGTCTCCGCGGCGGGCCGCCCGGCCCTTCTCGTCCCATTCGCGGGCGCGACGCACGGACACCAGGACGCGAACGCCCGCGTCCTCGAGGCGGCCGGCGCGGCGGCCGTGCTGACCGAGGCCGAGGCCACCGAATCGAAGGTCGGCGACGCCGTCGGCGCCCTGCTCGCGGACCCCGTCCGGCTCGCCGGGATGGGCGAGGCCGCGCGCCGGTCCGCGCGCCCCGACGCGGCGGCGCGGCTCTGCGACGTCGTCTTCGAAGCCGAGGCATCGCGCACATGAATTTCCTGAGGGTCAAGCGTCTCCATTTCGTCGGGATCGGCGGCATCGGCATGTCGGGACTCGCCGAGCTCCTCAAGAGCGTCGGCCTCGAGGTCACGGGCTCGGACCTCTCCGAGGGCGAGACGGTCCTCCGCCTGCGCACGCTCGGGATCCCCGTGTTCCTCGGCCACCGCGCCGAGAACCTGCAGGGCGCCGACGTCGTCGTGTACTCGAGCGCCGTCCACGAGTCGAACCCCGAGGTCGCGACGGCCCGCGCGGCGGGGATTCCCGTCATCAAGCGGGCCGAGATGCTCGCCGAGGTCATGCGCGTCAAGCGCGGCATCGCGATCGCGGGCACGCACGGGAAGACGACGACGACGTCGATGACGGGCGCGATCCTCATGGGGGCCGGCCTCGACCCAACGATCATCGTCGGCGGGCGGATGCGCGAGGTGGGCACGGCGCGCCTCGGCCGCGGCGAGTACCTCGTCGCCGAGGCGGACGAGTTCGACCGCTCGTTCCTCGCGCTCTCGCCCATGCTCGCGGTCGTCAACAACATCGACCTCGAGCACCTCGACACGTACCGGGATCTCCAGGACCTCCAGGAGACGTTCGCCCGCTTCGCGAGGAGCGTCCCGTTCTTCGGGGCCGCGATCCTCGGCCTCGACGACCCGAACGTCCAGGAGATCCGCCCCCTCGTCTCGCGCCGCGTCGTGACGTTCGGCCTGACGCCCCAGGCGGACCTCACGGCGCGAGATCTCGCGCTCGAGAGAGCCGGCTCGCGCTTCGTCGCGTTCGCGGACCGCGAGTTCATGGGCCCCGTCTCGCTCCAGGTGCCGGGCCTGCACAACGTCAAGAACGCGCTCGGGGCGCTCGCGGTTGCGCGGGAGCTTTCGATCCCGTTCGCGACGGCGGCGCGGGCGCTCGCCGAATTCCGGGGCGTCATCCGCCGCTTCGAGAAGAAGGGCGAGCGCGGCGGCGTGATCGTGATCGACGACTACGCGCACCACCCGACGGAGGTCGCGGCCACGCTCGCCGCGGCCCGCCAGTCCTATCCGGACCGCCGGATCGTCGCGCTGTTCCAGCCGCACCTCTACTCGCGGACGAAGGACATGGCGCAACAGTTCGGCGCCGCGTTCCTGAGCGCGGACGTGCTCCTCGTGACGCCGGTCTACGGCTCGCGCGAGGCGCCGCGCGAGGGCGTCACGGGCGCGCTCGTCGCGGACGCGGCGACCGTCCGCGGCCACCGCGCCGCGCGCTTCATCGCGGACCGCAAGGACATCCTCGACGCGCTCGAGTGGGAGCTCAAGGACGGGGACCTCCTCCTCACGATGGGCGCGGGAGACGTCCTTCACTTCGGCGAGGACTACCTCAAGAAAGAGGGGGGCGTGCTGGAGCGGAGCGGCAAGCTCAGCGCGCCGGGAAAGGGTGCTGAAGATTTTCTTCGAGTGAAAGACGGGGACGGAAAGGCGGAGCGAGCCGGCCAGGTCACCGCACCGCCGGCTGCCGGGGCACAACCGCCCCCAACACCTTCTAAGAAATCTTCTTCTTCTTCCTCCGAACCGGGAAACAAAGGATCCAGCTAGCGTTGAGCTCGTTCTACCGGCCGCCTGCGTCCCGCACCGTGCGCCCGACCCGGCGCAAGGCGGGGCGACGTCTCCTCGCGCCGGCCCTCGTCCTTCTCGCCCTCGCGGCGCTCGTGCTCTCGGGCCTCGTCGTCCTGAGGACGCACCCGCGCTTCGCCGTGACGCGCGTCGTCCTCGAGGGTGTGCCCGAGGCGCGCCGAGCCGAGGCCGAGGAGCTCACGGACGCCTGGATCGGCCGCCCGACGCTCTTCGTGGACCTCCAGGGCCCCGTCGCGGAGCTCTCGAAGCGCTCGTGGGTCGCGTCGGCCTCGGCGCGCCGCGTCGTGCCGGGCACGATCGACGTCGTCGTCGTCGCGCGTCCGCCCGTCGCGGTCGCCGTTCGGGAGGACCGCGGCGGCGAACTCTGGACCGTGGACCGGACGGGCAGCTTCATCGGGCCGTACGGAGGCCGTGCGCTCGGCGCCGGGGACGATTTCGTCGTGCTCTCGGGCGTCGTCGACGAGGCCGCTCGCGCCCGTGGGGCGGCTTTCCTCGACGTTCTCGGAATGGAGGACCCGGACCTCCTCGCACGCGCGTCCGAGGTTGCCGTCGTGCCGGACGGCTTTTCCGTCACGGACCGCGTCGCGTCCTGCCGCCTGCTGTTCGGGCCCGACGCCGCGTCGCCCGGCCGCGCGGCGCCGATCTGGCGGGCGTTTCTCGCGCTCCTTCCGGAGCTCGAGCGCAGCGCCCTGCCGGCCTCCGACGCGGACCTCCGCTTCGCGGACCGCATCGTCCTCAAGGCGCCCGAAGATCCCGGGCGCGGAAAGACCTAGGGGAAAACGGATGCCGAAAGCCACGCCCTATCTCGTCAGCCTCGACATCGGATCGACGAAGGTCTGCGCGCTCATCGCGGAAGCGGACGCGGCCGGGAAGATCGACATCATCGGGAAGGGCACGGCCGCCCACAAGGGTGCGCGCAAGGGCGCGATCATCGACGTCCCGGCGACCGTGGACGCGATCAAGCGCGCGACGGAAGAGGCGGAGATCATGGCGGGCGCCCAGATCGAGCGCGCCGTCGTCGGGGTCGCGGGGCCCGCGGTGAAGTCGTTCAACAGCCGGCAGGTCGTCGCGGTCGCCGCGAAGAGCCGCGAGATCTCCCGCGAGGACATCCAGCGCTCCCTGGACGCGGCCCGCTCCGTGCCGATCCCGTCCGAGTTCGAGATCCTCCACGTCCTCCCGCGCGAGTTCGTCGTCGACGGCCAGGACGGCGTCGCGGACCCGCTCGGCATGGTCGGGAGCCGGCTCGAGGCCGACGTCCATGTCGTGACCGTTTCCGTCGCCACGACGCAGAATCTGCTGAACTGCGTCAACCGGGCGGGCGTCGAGGTCATCGAGATGGTCCTCGAGCCGCTCGCGGCGAGCGAGGCGGTGCTGACGGCCGACGAGCGCGAGCTCGGCGTCGTCCTCGCGGACATCGGCGGCGGGACGACCGAGATCGCCGTGTGGCGGCACGGGACGCTCGCTCACACGTCCGTCCTCCCCGTCGGGGGCGACCACTTCACGAACGATCTCGCGGTCGTCCTCAAGACGCCCGTCCCGGACGCCGAGCGCCTCAAGAGGAAGCACGGCGCGGCGCTCGCGGCGCTCGTCGCCGAGACCGAGTCGCTCGACGTCCCCCTCACGGGGGGCCGCGGCGTCCACCCGGTGAAGCGGCGCGAGATCGCGGAGATCCTCCAGCCGCGCGCCGAGGAGCTCCTGACCCTTCTCTGGGAGGAATCCGTCCGCGAGGTCCCGGCGGCCGAGCTCCGGGCCGGCCTCGTCCTGACGGGCGGCGGCGCGGAGCTCGACGGGCTCCTCGAGGTCGCCGAGCAGGTTCTCGGCGTCGCCGTCAGGCGCGGCGTTCCGCGCGGCCTCGGAGGTCTCACGGACATCGTCGCGTCCCCGGAGTGGGCCTGCGCGGCCGGCCTTCTCCTCTACGGGCGCGGCGCGGCGGCCGCGTCGCGGCGCCGCACACGCGGCGCGACGCCCGGCTTTCTCGACAAGCTCAAAGGCTCCTTCCGAAACCTGTTCCCCTCGTCCACCGCTCTGTGATATCGATGGAGGAAAGACGATGATCCTTTTCGACGACGACGACGACGCCAAGCGCCCGTCGCGGACGATCACCTTCAGCGAGGAATCCGCTCCTCCCGCCCGCATCAAGGTCGTCGGCGTGGGCGGCGGCGGCGGCAACGCCGTCAACCGCATGATCCAGGCGGGGATCAAGGGGATCGAGTTCGTCTCCGCGAACACGGACCTTCAGGTCCTGAAGGTCAACCGGGCGCCGACGAAGCTCCAGCTCGGGATCACGACGTCCCGCGGCATGGGCGCCGGCTCGAACCCGGACGTCGGCCGCAACGCGGCCCTCGAGGACGCCGAGAGGATCACGGAGGTCCTCGCGGCCTCCGACATGGTCTTCGTGACCGCGGGGATGGGGGGCGGGACCGGGACCGGCGCCGCGCCCGTCGTCGCGCGGCTCGCCTCGGAGGCCGGCGCGCTCGTCGTCGCGATCGTGTCGAAGCCGTTCGCGTTCGAGGGCCGCCGCAAGCTGCGGTACGCCGAGGACGGGATCGCGGAGCTGCGCGAGTACGTCGACACGCTCATCACGATCCCGAACGAGCGCCTCTACTCGTTCGTCGACCGCAACGTGACGACGTGGGAGGCCTTCCGCATCGCGGACGACGTCCTGCGCCAGGCCGTGCAGGGGATCAGCGACCTCATCACGGTGCCCGGCGTCGTGAACCTCGACTTCGCGGACGTGAAGACGGTCATGGAGAACATGGGGATGGCGCTCATGGGCACGGGCACGGCGTCGGGCGAGCACCGCGCCGTCGAGGCCGCGCAGCGCGCGATCTCGAACCCGCTCCTCGAGGAGCAGTCGATCCAGGGCGCGCGCGCGATCCTCATCAACGTCACGGGCGGCGAGGACCTCACGCTCGCCGAGGTCAACGAGGCGTGCGCGATCATCCAGCAGGCGGCCGACGAAGAGGCGAACGTCATCTTCGGGCTCGTCCAGGACAAGGACATGAAGGACGAGGTCAAGATCAGCGTCATCGCGACGGGCTTCGACGCGCCGGCCGCGCTCGCGTCGCGGCGCGAGGTCTCGTTGCCCGTCAACCCGTCCGGCGCCCGCGGCGCGGCGCCGGAGCGGCCGCGCGCCGGGGCCGAGCCCGCGGCGCCCGTGACGCCCGAGGACCAGGGCTACGGCGTCAACCTCATCAACATGCGGGACCCGCGCGAGGACATCTTCGACATCCCGACGTTCCTGCGCCGCCAGATGGACTGAGAGATCGCGGGGGGCTGGCGGGGCCGGACGGCGGTAGGAAGACGGTGAGGAGGAGAGGAGCCTTCTTCGGGATCCTCGTCACTCTCTTCCTCGCTCGGGCCGCATCCCTCGCGCTCCATTTCGTCCTCGCTGCGCCCTCGGGGGCGCGCGTCGCGCAGCACCCGTTCGACCTGATCCCGGCCGCGCTCGCGGGCGAGGTCGGGACGCTCGCGGCGCTCGGCGCGCTCGCGGGCGTCCTCACGTGGGTCTCGGCGCGCGCGGGACTCCTCGTCCTCACGGGCGGCGGCTGCGCCCTCCTCTTCCTCTCGCAGCTCGACCTCGAGCTCGTCCGCTGGACCGGCGAGCACCTGAACCCGTACTGGATCGGCGCGTACAACCTTCTCGCGCACCGGAGACTCCTGCGTGAGATCGTCCGGGGCGACGCGCTCGCCTTCCTGACGGCCGTCGCTCTCGTCGTCGTTCCGTCCGCGGCCGTCGTGGCGCTCGCGAGGCGGCGGGGCCCGGAAAGAACGACGCGCGGGGCCACGGCGCTCCTCGCCGGCGTCGCCGCCGCGGCCTTTCTTTTTGAGAGCGCTCTCGCGCCGGACGCGCGCGCTCTCCGCCGTGCTCGCCCCGTCCTCGTCGGTTTCGTCTCCGAGTCCGTTCGGGCGCTCGGGGACCGCCCGACCCCGCGCGAGGTGCGCGAGGGCATCGCGACCCTCCACGGCTTCCTGAACCGTCCTCCGCGCTGGTTCCCGGAGGCGGGCTACCCGGTCTGGCATCCCGTGCCGGACGAGGAGGCCTCGTACGCGCGCTTCCGCGCCCGGCCGCTCGCCGAAAGGCCCGACGTCCTCCTCGTCGTCCTCGAGTCCGCGCGCGGGTGGGAGACGGACCTCAGGCGGCCGGGGACCGCGTCACGCATCCCCGAGCTGCACCGCCTGTGGACGGAGCGCGGCGTCGCGTTTCCGCACTGCATCGCGACGGGATACCCGTCCATCGAGGGCCGCGGCGGCATCCTTCTCGGGATCGCGGCGCATCCCTCGGGGATCCTCCTCTACAACGCGCGGCAGCTCCGCGTCCTCTCGATCGGCGAGATCCTCGGACGCGCCGGGTACACGCGGGAGCTCGTCGCGGCGACGAGCGCCGCGTTCGAGAAGATGGAGGACTGGTACGCGCGGTGGTTCGACGCCGTGCGCTACGACGCCGCGTTCACGACGGACGACGATCTCGCGCGGCGGACGGTCGAGCGCCTGGAGGCCCCGCGCGAGGCGCCGCTCTTCCTGACGCTCTTCACGATCGCGACGCATCCGCCGCTCTACCGTCCGCCCGGGACCGATCCGAAGACGCCGCGCGAGGCGTACCTCGCGGCGCTCGGCTACACGGATCGCGCGCTCGGCCGGATCTTCGAGAGCCTGAGGCGGACGCCGCGGGGGCGCGACACGATCGTCGTCGTCGTCGGCGACCACTCGACGACGAACCCGTGGCAGTCGATCCGCCTCCCGCGCCTCGGCACGCCGAATGCGGGCGAGAACTGGACGTCGCTCCTCGTCGCGGGGCCCGGCCTGCCCGCCGGAACCGTCCGGGATGAGCTGACGTCGCAGCCCGACGTCGGCCCGACCCTCCTCGGTCTCCTCGGCCTCGACGTCTCGAACCACTTCTTCGGACGGAACCTGTTCGAGCGGCCGGCGCCGCCGCCCCAGGGCGTCCTCGCGCTCCGCTTTCACGGCCTCGCCGCGTGGGAGGGGCCGCGCCTCCTGCAGGCGCGCCTGGACGACCCCGCGTTCGCCCAGGGCTGGGCGTGGAGGACGTACGAGACGGAGCCGGATCCGGAGAACGGCGACTACCATCATGGGACGAAGCTGGACCTCTCCCCGGCGGACCGCACGCGGATCGAGGAGCTCAAGGCGATGGCGCGCGCGTGGGGTGCCGTCCTCGACGACAACCGCGTCATGCCGCCGGGGAGGGACGTCCCTTCGAGCGGCGGCGCGCGCGCAGCCACGCTCGGGCCCTGAGCCAGGTGCGCTCGAACCTCGGGTTCTTCTGGCGGAAGCGCCGCACCCGGCGCTGCACCCAGCGGCTCTCGATGTAGAGGATCGCCGCCCCGGCGACGCCGAACGGCCAGCCCTGGATGACGGGGAGGAGCCCGCCGAGGACGCCGACGGCGAGAAGCACCCAGCCGAGCGCGAGCAGCGCGACGCGCGCCGGCCGGCTGCGCCGCCTCACGAGGCCGCGAGGGGGGGCGGTCGCGCTCAATCGCGGCGCGGAATGACGCCGCGCTGCGCATCGCGCGCGATGCGCTTGGCCTCGTCGGGGAAGCTCCCCTCGGCGATCCAGTCGAGATACGACGGGTTCTTCTCCGCGACGTCCGCGAGCCGCGTGCCGCGATACTGCCCGAACGCGAACACGATCTCTCCGTCGCGCCACAGGAAGCGCTTGTCCGGATCGACGAAGCGGCCCTCGGGCGGCCGCGACAGCTCGTGGAGCGCCGCGACGTCGCGAGGAAGGTCCGCGTAGCGCCGGAGCTGCCCCGCGAGGACCTCGGCGGACGCGACCGCGTCGGCGAGGGCCGCGTGCGCCGCGACGTGCTCGCGCCCCGCGAAAAAGCGCACGGCGGCGCCGAGGTCGCGCGGCTCCCTCCGGAAGTAGATCGTCTGCATGTCGACGACGCGGCGTCCCTCCATCGAGAAGGGAACCTTCGCGATCTCGAACTCCCGGAGAAGGACCGGGACGTCGAACTGGCGGATGTTGTAGCCGGCGAGGTCGCAGCCGTCGAGGAACGTGGCGAGCTCCGGTGCGAGCATCGCAAAGGTCGGGCATTGCGCGACGTCCGCGTCCGAGATCCCGTGGATGCGCGTGGACTCGCGTGGAATCTTCACGCCTGGGTTCACGCGGCGGTCGAGCGTCGCGACCTCACCGCCGCGGCCGAGGCGAACGGCCGCGACCTCGACGACGCGGTCCGTGAGCTTGTCCGTGCCGGTGGTCTCGAGGTCGAACACGGCGAGACGCCGCTCCCCGCAGAGGTCGAACAGCGGCGCGAGGGCGTCGAGAGGAAGAACCGTGTCCGTCACGTCCGTGATCATCGCCCAACTCGCGCGGCCACGGGGGGCGGAGATTCCCACGTCCACGTCCCGCCGGGCGCTCCGGGCGGCGCCGTCCACTCGAGCCGGGCGGCGTGGAGGACGGGCGCCGGGGTGTCGGGCGCGCGCCCGGCGTCGTACAGCGGGTCGCCGAGGAGCGGCGTCCCGAGGTGGGCGAGGTGGACGCGGAGCTGGTGCATCCGGCCCGTGCCGGGCGTCAGCTCGACGAGCGCCGTCGTTCCTCTGTCTTCAAGCACACGCCAGGCCGTCCGGGTCGGCCGCCCCGCGGGGTGGACCGCCGTGCGGCCCGAGGCCGGGATCGGGGGAATCGCGCCGACGCGGCGGCCCGAGAGCAGGTGCCCCGCGCGGGCCGGCCCGTAGGCGGCCTTGAGAGCGCGTTTCAGGAGCTCGGGCCGGCCCGTCCGATTCTCGAGGAGCTTCTCCTCGACGAAGCCTTCGGCCTGCGGCGGGACGCCGCGCGTGACGGCCCGGTACGTTTTCGTCACGGACGTCGGCCACGCGGAGAGCGCGGCTCGCAGAGCCTCGGGCGTCCGCGCGAGGAGGAGGACGCCGGAGGTCTCCTTGTCGAGGCGGTGGACGAGGGCAAGGCCGTTCCCGTAGCGCTCGCGGAGGGGACCGAGGAGCCCGTGCGCGCCGTGGACCGCGACCCCGGCCGGCTTGTCGACCGCGAGGTACGCGTCGGCGCCGGTCGGCGTCGGAAGGACTGCGAAGGACGCCGAGCGCCCGAGTGGAAGGGTGAGGGAAACCCGCATGACGGGTTTCCCGGTCATGACGACGCGCGGAATCTGAGAGCGGAGCCGATCACGGCGAAGCTCCCCGCGATGTTCGCGGCCATGCCGACGACGATCGGGGTCTGGTGGAAGCGGATCCCGTAGAGGAGATAGACGAGCTGACCGCCGAGGAAGAGGAGGTACGTCACGATCGAGACGTCGTCGGAGCTCTTCCTCCTCCAGATCCTCAGGGCCTGCGGCACGTAAGCCGCGCCCGTGGCGATGCCCACGACCGACACGGCCCACGCGAGGAAGGCGTCCAGGGCGTTCGGAGAGCCGATGGCTTTACTTCCGGTTTCCGAACAGGCGCAGGAGCATCAGGAAGAGGTTGATGAAGTCGAGGTACAGGGCGAGCGCGCCCGAGATCGCGCCGCGCTTGCCTTCCTCGGACGCGCCGTCGACGGCGAGCGCCATCTGCTTGAGCTTGCGCGTGTCGTAGGCCGTGAGGGCGACGAAGACGATGACGCCCACGCAGCTCACGACGAAGCCGAGCATGTCGTTCCTCAGGAAGATGTTCACGACGGACGCGAGGATGACGCCGATGAGCCCCATGAACGCGAAGGAGCCGAGGCCGTCGAGCGAGCGCTTCGTGACGAGCCCGTAGACGCTCATCGCGCCGAACGTCCCGGCGGTCACGACGAACGTCGAGACGATGGACGCCGACGTGAACGCGAGGAAGACGGCGGAGAGCGTCAGGCCGTTCAGGGCGGAGTAGACGAGGAAGACCGAGGCCGCGGCGCCGGACGAGAGCTTGCCGACGAGACCCGAGAGCCACACGACGAGGCCGAGCTCGGCGAACAGGAGGCCGTAGAAGACGAGGCGATTGCCGAAGACGGCCTGGAGGATCGCGGGAGTCGAGAGCGTCACGAACGCCGCGAGCGCCGTCGTGAGGAGCCCGGCCGTCATCCACGCGTAGACGCGCGCGAGGAACGACGGGATCGCGACCGACGCCGAGGGGCTGATCGGACGGGGGGAATCGAACGGGCGGGGCGGGAGTTCCATGGGCATCTGGGGTCTCCTCCGAACCTCAATCCTAACGCGGGCGGGCTAAGATTCATTCCCCATGAAGCGCATCGCACCCGCCCTCCTCGCCGCCGCCCTCCTTCTTCCGCTCTCCCTCCTCGCCGCCGCCGGCAGGTTCGGCGCGCCGATCGGCGACGCGCCGAAAGTCGCGCTCGCGGACCTCGTGAAGGATGCCGAGCGGTATTCGGGAAGGACGGTGAGGACGGAGGGGACCGTCTCGGCGGTCTGCCAGGAGAAGGGCTGCTGGATGATCCTCAAGTCGGGCGACAAGAGCGTGCGCGTGACGTTCAAGGACTACGGATTCTTCGTCCCAAAGGGCGCGGCGGGCGCCACGGCCGTCCTCGAAGGCGTCTTCAGCGTGAAGACAATCCCGGAGAAGACGGCGAAGCACTACGCCGCGGAGACTCCCGGCGCCAGCGCGGACGCGATCAAGGGCGACCAGAAAGAACTCTCTCTTCTCGCCTCGGGCGTCGAGCTGTCGAAGCCGGGCCGATAGACCCACCGGCTCCGGGCGGTGTCGAAGAAGTCGCAGCCGTAGACGTGGATCCCGCCGGTCAAGCGGGCGAGCGGGTTCGTCACGGAGTGGATCGCGGCGCCGCGCGGCTGATATCGTCCGTCCCGACGGAGGTGCCCGTGGCGAACGCTGCCGACAGAGTCCGGCTCGTCCGCGAGCACATCCGCCTCGAGAACGCGCACGATCTCGCCGCCGTCATGGAGACGTTCGGTCCGTCCGCGCGATACGACGACGAGCCGTGGGACGAGCACCACGCGGGGCGGGACGCGGTGCAGGTGTTCTACCAGGGGCTCCTCGAGGCCCTGCCGGATCTCGAGATCGTCGTGATCGCCGAGCACGCGACGCCCGACACGGTCGTCGTCGAGTGCGTGATCAAGGGGACGCACGGCGGCACGTGGCGCGACCTCCCGGCGACCGGAAGGCACATCGAGTTCCCGCTCTGCGGCATCTACACGTTCGACGCGGACGGCCGGCTCGCGGGCGAGAGGATCTACTACGACCGGGCGACCGTGCTCCGGCAGTGCGGCGTCTTCCGCGAGCCCACGACGGCGCTCGGGCGCGCCCTCCTGTTCCTGAACCACCCGCTCCGTCTCGCATCGGCGGCGCTGCGCGGGCTCCGCCGGTCCGGCTAGACGCCGCGCGTCGGGGCGCCGGGCCGGGACTTCGGGCCTTCGAGCGCTCCGACCGTCCTCAGGGCATCCCGGACGACGTCCGCAGGGAACCCCGCGCTCTCGAGGAGCGCGATCGCGTTGCGCGTCGACGAGGGCCCGGGGCGGAGCCGATGGTCGAATGAGAGAGAGCCGTCGGCGACTGACTCGCGGAAGTGACACGGCACGTGGGTCCCGAGAAGGAGCGGCACGAGCTCGACGTCGTGCGTCGCGACGAGTGTGACGTGCGGGCCGCGCGCGAGGTGCGCGAGGACGGCCTTCCCGGCCGCGATCCGCTCGGTGGTGTTCGTCCCTCGGAAGAGCTCGTCGAGGAGAAACAGGGCCGGGTGACTGTCGCCGGCCGCGCGGACGAGCTCGAGAACCCGGCGCACCTCGCCGAGGTAATAGCTCGTCCCGTCCGCGAGGCTCTCGGTCCGGCCGATTGCCGAGACGACGCCGAAAGGAGGCGCTTCCCAGCTCTCGGCCGGGCAGGTGAAGAGCGTCCCGGCGAGGAGCGACTCGAGGCCGATCGTCTTGATGAAGGTCGTCTTGCCGGACATGTTGGAACCGGTGACGAGGACGCCACGCCCCTCGACCGTGAGGTCATTCGCGACGGGAGACGCGAGCAGCGGATGGAAGGCGCCGCGGGACCTGAGGGGCGTCCCGGGAGGCGTGAAGCGCGGCCGGCACCAGGCGGGAAGGGACTCGCGGAACGCCGCAACGGAGAGGGCCCCGTCGATCTCGCCGAGTGCCTCGAAGAGCTCGCGGATCGCCGCGCGCCTCTTGCGGAGGAGCCCGAGACTGAAGAGAAACGCATCGACGTCGAGGAGGAACACGAGGTTCGCGTAGTCGTAGAGCAGGCGGCTCATCCCGTCGGCCTGCTCGGTCTCGAAGACGAGCCAGGACGTCGTCCGGAGGAGGGGACGGAGCGGCTCGGCGACCGCGGCGAGGCGCGACCGCGGACCCTCGGGCAGGCCGCCGTCCGGCTTCGAGAGCGCGAGGCCGGCGCGGATGAGGACGCGCAACGGCGGCAGCGCGTGCAGGAAGGGGGAGATCCGTCTCCGGTACGCGAGCCTCACGACGACGTTGACCGCGCAGATCCCGACGAGGACGAGAAAGGCTCCGCCCACGAAGAAGCTGGCGACGAGCGCGCCAGCGGCAGCGAGGGTCAGGACGGGCGCGAACGCGTACGCGGCCGGCCCCTCCGGCGGCTCTCCGAAGAGAAGGAACGGAAGGAGGTAGGCGTTTGCGCCGCGGAGGCCCTCGAGGACGCGGCGCACGGCGTCCGGTCGCGCGCGCTCCGAGACGAGGCCGGCGACGAGCGCGTCGAACTCCACGAGAGGCGGGGCGTCCGCGAGCGGCCGGCGCAGCCGCGAGTAGAGCCACTGCTGGCCGACGGCGCTGGCCGTGCGGTCCAGCCTCCGGTACACCTCGTCCAGGTCGAGATCCGACGCGGTCCTCTCGTCGAGCCGTCGTGTCTCGCCCGCTTCGAGTCGCAGGTCCTCGAAGATCCTGATCTCCTCGAGCCCCCCGCGCGGGCGCGGCGGCTCCAAAGGGCGCCCACTGCGGCGTCGCTCGGCGAGCCGTGCCCGGAGCTGTTCGAAGGCGAGCGCGAAGGTCCCGGGCCGCACGCTCTGCTCGCGTCCTTCCGCGCCGCCCGCTAGAACCGCAGCGTGAGCTCGCCCACGACGCGGCGCGGCGGGGCGATGTAGAACTGCGCGTCGCCGAGCTCGGACTCGGTCACGACGTGGCGGTCGTCGCCGAGGTTGCGGCCGGTGAGCGTGAGCCGAAGCCAGTCGATCTCCCAGGACACGCCGGCGTCCCACTCGTAGAACGCGGGCGCGTAGGCCGTGTTGCGGCGGGTGAACGGGCGGATGCCACGGTGGCGCACGGCCGTGAAGGCGCCGAGGCCGTGCTTCGGCGCCCACGCGAGGCGGACGTTCCAGAGGTCGCGCGGGACGAGCTCGACACGGTTGCCGTCCGCGACGACGAGCGCGCCGTCGGGCGTCAGGAACGTGAAGCTCACGTACGTCGCGCCGTGGTGCGCGTACCCCGCCGAGAGCGAGAAGCCCTCCCAGCCGCGCGGGGCCCACGTGATCTGGCCCTCGAAGCCCTGGAAGCGCTCCTCGCCCGCATTCGTGAGCGCGGGGGCGCCGTCCGGCCCGATCGTCGAGACGACGATGTTCTCGAGCGTCATGTGGAAGAGGCCCGCCTCGAGGGCGAGCGCGCCGCCGAAGAGCTGCGACTTGAGGCCGACCTCGCCCGAGCGCGAGCGCTCGGGGTCGAGGATCCGGGCGGCCTCGGCCTCGAGGATGTTCGGCGCGGCCGGCTTGAAGTTGCTCTTGGCCGCGACGTAAAGGTGCAGGGCGTTCAGGAAACCCGCCGCCGGCTTGTCCACGACGCGGAACAGGGCCGAGACGCCGCCCGACCACGCGCCGTCCGTCCGCTCGTCCGCGGCGGTCTCGGGCTCCGGCGCGCCGACCTCCTGCGCGAAGGCGGAAAGGGACTCGGACGTTCGGTCGTAGCGCGCGCCGAACGTGAGGGACAGGAACCGCCACGGCGTCCACGTGTCGTTCGCGTAGAAGCCCCAGAACGTCCGGCGGTCCTCCGCGGAGCGGTTGTCGCCGACGGGGAGGGAGCCGACGGACGGGACGACCGGATTCGCCCCGGTCGTGAGCGTGAGGTCGAAACCGGTTCCGGCGGCCGTCGTACGCCCCCACGTGACCGCCGTTCCCATGACGAGGCGGTGCGCCCCGGCCGTCGCGACGACGTGCGCGTCCTCGAAGACGGTCGTCTCGACGGGTCTCAGAGACGAGCCGTTCGCGGTCGCCGTGCTCCCGTCCACGCCGTCGACGAAGGAGCGCACGGCGTTCTGCTCGTCTCGCGCGAGGCCGAGCGTGTTCTCGAGCCGGACGCCGTCCGCGAGAGACTTCGAGACGCTCGAGGACAGCGAGTACACACGGTGGTCCATCCGCGCCCCGCCCACCGCGTAGTTCCGGTCGACCTCGAACCCGGGCACGAGCTGCCCGCCCTCGACGGGAAGGGGAGAGCCCCAGGACGCCGTATCGCGCAGGATGCCGAGCGTGACGTCCCACGAGCCCTCGCGAGTCTTCTGCCCGTAGCCGACCGAGAGACGGTCGACGGAGGAGCCCGTGCCGTCCTGGAAGCCGTGGTCGCGGAACGTCGAGGCGGCCACGCGGGTGATCGCGCTCATGTCGTGCTTCTCCCACGAGAGCGCGGCGTGGCGGTCGTTGAAGGAGCCGAGCCCGAGCGTGACGCTCGTGTTCTTCCCGCGCCGCGTGAAGACCTGCACCATCCCCGCGAAGGCCGAGACACCGTAGAGCGTGCCCTGGGGTCCCTTCGCGATCTCGATCCGCTCGACGTCCTCGATCGGGATCTGGGCGAGCGACGGGTTGAACGGTCCGCCGGCCGGAACGCCGTCGACCGTCACGAGGAGGGCGTCGAACTCCTTGAGCCCCCACATCCCGAGGTTCGGAAAGCGCGGGCCGCCGTCCGACCCGCCGGCGGCCTCGACCCCGACGACGTCCTGGAGCGCGTCCTGCAGCGTGCGCGCGCCGGTGCGGCGCAGCTCCTCGCCGGTCAAGACCGCGACGCTTCCCGCGACGTCCATCTCGCTCTCCGGCGTCTTGGCGGCCGAGACGACGATCTGTGCGGACGCGGAGGGTGTCGGCACGGGCTGAGCCTGCGACCGGGCGAGGGACGGAGCCCCGACGCAGAGGACGACGAATCCGCGGAGAATGAGGCGCTTGTGTCTCACGCCGGAATGTTAACTAAACTCCGGACATGCGCGTGGGCATCGACTTCGGCACGACGCACACCGTCGTCGCCCTCGTGGATCGCGGGAACTATCCCGTCGTCTCGTTCGACGGAGGGGACTTCGTGCCGTCGCTCGTGGCCGCGCACGACGCGTCGGGCGCCCTGCGGTGGGGCTGGGACGCCGCGGCCGCCCGGCACGAGCCGGGCTGGACGGTTCTCCCGTCCCTCAAGCGCCTCCTGAGCGACGCGGGCCCGTCGACGGAAGTCGCGCTGGGTCCGCGCCGCCTCCCGATCGCGGCTCTCCTCGAGGGCTTCTTCTCGGCGCTCCACCGCGACCTCGTCGCGCGGTCGAACGCCGGCATCGCCGCGAACGACGCCGTGACCGCGGCGATCTCCGTTCCCGCGAACGCATCGACGGCGCAGCGCTTTCTCACGCTCGAGGCGTTCAAGGCGGGCGGCTTCGCGGTGGACGCGCTCCTGAACGAGCCATCCGCCGCGGGGTTCGAGTACGCGCACCGGAGCCGGCGCGACGGAAGGCGCGAGCACCTCGTCGTCTACGACCTCGGGGGCGGCACGTTCGACGCGTCCCTCCTCCGGATGACGGGGAAGACGAACGAGGTCGTCGCGACGAACGGCGTCCAGCGCCTCGGAGGCGACGATTTCGACGAGGCGATCCTCGCGCTCGTCCTCGAGAAAGCCGGCGCGCGCGAAGCCGGCGAGGCGGCGCGGGCGCTCGTCCTCGAGGAGTGCGTCCGCTCCAAGGAGTCCCTCTCGCCGAACTCCCGGCGCTTCCTCGTGGACCTTTCCGCGCTCGGGAAGGAACCTCTCGCCCTTCCGGTCGAGGACGTCTGGGAGGTCTGCGCCCCGCTCGTCGCGCGGACGCTCGAGGCGGCCTCGGCGCTCGTCGAGGAGGGGGGCGCCGTCTCGTGGGGGGACATCGCGTCCCTGTACGTCGTCGGGGGCGCCGGTCTCCTGCCGCTCGTGCCGCGCCTCCTCAAGGAGCGCTTCGGAGAGAAGCGCGTCCGCCGATCGCCGCATCCGTTCGCGGCCACCGCGATGGGGCTCGCGGTCTGGCTCGACCACGGGGTCGGCTATACGCTCGAGGACAGGCTCTCGCGGCACTTCGGGGTCTTCCGCGAGGGCGGGGCGGGCCGTGAGGTCGTCTTCGACACGATCTTCGAGAAGGGAACGCCTCTCCCCGCGCCCGGCGAGCCGCCCGTCGTCGTGACCCGCCGGTACCGGGCGGCGCACGACGTCGGCCACTTCCGCTTCGTCGAGTGCTCGCGCCTGACGGACGGCCGCCCGGACGGCGACGTGACGCCGTGGGACGAGGCGTTCTTCCCGTTCGACCGGTCCCTCCGCGCGGCCGACCTCGCGACGGCGCCCATCCGGCGGCGGGACGGCGGCCCCGAGTCCGCCGAGACCTACGCGCTCGGCGCCGAGGGCGCCGTGACCGTGACCGTCACGGACGAGACGGACGGATTCGTGCGGACGTTTCGGCTGACGCGCTGACCTACGCGTCGCCCCCGCCACGCGCCGGGGGAAGCGGCGTCGCGACGAAGCGGTACGCGAGCGCCGCGAGGACGGATATGCCGGCGACGGTGAACGCGAGGTTCCGGCCGCGCCAGAGTCCGTCGAACCAGCGCCGGAAGTCGTCGGCGAGGACGTTCGCGCGGCCGCCGTACACCTCGAGGTCGTGCCGATAGAGCTTCGTGCGCTCGAGCTCGTAGTCGTCCGGCTCCCGATTGGCGGCATAGATCACGGCGGCGGCCGCGAAGCCCACGAGGAGGATCGCGCGGGTGATGGCGCGGCCGCGGGCGATGGGGGCGGTCACGGCACGTGCTCTTCTCGCGCCTCGATCCTCAGGACGAGGAGCGTGCGGTCGTCGTCCATCTCGTCCGTGCCCGTATGCGCGCGCTGTGAGGCGAGGATACGGTCGCGCAGGGCGGCCGCGGTATCGCCCGCGCCCTCGCGCAGGCACCGTTCGAGGCGCGCGAAACCCCAGGGCTCGCCGCCCTCTCCCGGCGCGGCTTCGACGAGGCCGTCCGAGTAGACGACCCAGAGATCGCCGGACACAAGCGGGGCCGTCACCGTGCGCCAGCCGCCCGGGAGCGCGATGCCGAGCGGGCGCGCCGGGTTCGCGAGCGCCTCGGCCGTCCCATCGGGCCGGACGCGGTACGGGTAGGGATGACCCGCGTTCGTGAACGAGACGCTTCCGGCCTCGAGGTCGAAGGCGAGGTGGGCGAGCGTCACGAAGGTGCGCGACTCGGTCGAGCGCAGGATCTCACCGTCGAGGAGCTCCATGAGACGCGTCCCGGAGGCGCCCGTCCGCGCGAGCGCCGAGAGCGACGCCTTGGACGCCGCCATCACGATGCCCGTCGGGAGGCCGTGCCCGGACACGTCTGCGACGACGACCGTGAGCGTCGGCGCGTCGCCGGAGAGGTCGTAGAAGTCGCCCCCGATCGCGGCCGCGGGGCGGAAGTCGACGGCGATCGAAACGCCCGGAAACGTGAACCCGCAGGAGGAAGGAGCCGCCGCTGCAGGTCGCGCGCGAGCTCGAGCTCCCGCTCGAGGGCCTCCTTCTCCGCACGCGCCGAGACGCTCGCCGAGAGGCGCTCGACCATGTGGTTGAAGCTCCCGACGAGCGCCGCGAGCTGGTCGTGCCCCTTGAGGGCCGCGCGATGGGCGAAGTTTCCCTCCTCGATCTCGGCGAACCCGACCGAAAGCCGCCGGGTCGCGCGCGCGATGCGCGAGACGAGGAGTGCGGCGAGGAGCGAGGCGAGGAGGAAAACGACGATCGTCGCGATCCCGAGGCTCCCGAGGACGGCGAGGACGACGCGGCTCATCTGGAGGCGCTCGGAGCCCGCGATCCGGAGGTCTCCGAAGAGCGCCACGGGACTCGCGTTCCAGGGAGGTCCGGACGAGGATGAGGAAGGGTCGGTCCGCGAGCGGCTGGCCGGTCTGCCAGTCGACGACGGGGTCGGACAGGAATAGCGGGAATGCGGTCAGGCGCGCGGACCACGGGCCCGAGCCTGCCGATGGCGCCGCCGTCTCGCCCGATTCTCCGTTCTCGCCGCCCGAGTCCGGCGCCTTCGTGAAGCTCTTCTTCCCGCCGTTCTTTCCGGTGTCGAGAGTGAAATGCACGCCACCCTTCGGCGAGTCGACGGGCTCTTCATTCAGCTTGAACGCGCCGAGGATGCGAATGACGTCGCCCGTCTCCTTCTCGAGCTCGCGGCGCAGGCTCGAATCGAGGCGCAGCGTGAGGACGAGGACGCCCGCCGGTCTCGGCTCGACGGCCGCCGCGAAGGCGTCGCCACCGGACTTCGCGATTCTCGAAAGGCGCGAGGTCATCCAGGGCTGCGGTGCGATGTCCGGGGCCGCGGCCTTCCCGACCGTCTCGACGGGCCCGCCCTTCGGCTGCCAGAGCATCCCGATCTCGGACGACAGCGGCGCAGAAGAAGTCGCCTCGGCGAACGCCCGCGCGCGCCCGCCGGCGTCGCGCGCCGCCTCGAGGCGCGGCACGAGGTCTCGTGCGAGCTCCGCGAGCGCCGCCTGCCGCCTCCCGAGGGCCGCCTCGACCCGGCGCGTGCCGAGCTGGCCCGCGATCACGAGCAGGCCCGCGTAGACGAAGAACACGGCGAAGACGACGGCGGAGATCAGGAGGAGGTAGGACACGATGAGCCGGCTTCCCACCCGCCAGAGGCACCCGCGCAGGAGCGCGCGGATCGAGCTCACGAGGAAAACCGGACACGACAGGACGAGGAGGATGTCGCCGAGGGCCCGCCAGCCGCTGCCGCGCACGAGGCACACGAGGAGGACGCCCGCGGCCGTCAGGAGTGCCGCTGACCTTGAAAGTCCGCGTGAGCTTCATGGAGGCTTGGCGGGCGGGTTCCCGGAAGGCGGCGCTTCGCCCTTCGCCTCGGCGACGTAGTACGTCGTGGAGGTCGGGAACGCGAAGGCGCTTCCGGCGCCCTCGACGACGTCCATCAGGACGAGGAGGAGTTCCTGCTGCGCGCCGAGGAACGCCGCCCAGTTCGGGACGAGGAGGTACGCGAAGACCTCGACGTCGAGACTGTACGCGGAGAGCTTCGCGAAGCTGATGCGGAGCGTGCCGGATTCGACGCGCTCGTCGGCGGCCAGCCGCGCGCGGCAGCCGTCGACGACGGCGCGCACCTGGGCGCCCGTCGTGCCGTACGTGAGGCCGAGCGTGTGCCGGAACAGGAACTTGTCGCGGCGGCTCAGGTTCTCGATCTGCGACGTCATGAGGATCCCGTTCGGGATCGAGACGACGACGCGCTCGAGCGTGCGGATCCGCGTCGCGTAGAGGGTGACGTCCTCGATCCCGCCGAGGACGTCACCGACGCGAACGAAGTCGCCGACGCGGACGACCTTGTCGGAGAGGACGACGAAGCCGCCGAACAGGTTCTCGAGGCTCTTCTGCGCGGCGAACGCGACGGCGATGCCGCCGATCCCGACTCCGGCGAGCGTCGCCGTCAGGTTCACGCCGAAGATCCCCAGGATCGCGAGGACGGTCCCGGTGATGACGAGACCCTGCAGGACCTTTCGACCGATCGTGAGCGACGAGGTGGCCGTCTGCCCCGACGCGAGGAGACGCAGGGTCGCGCGCGAGGTCAGGAAGGCGACGAGGCGGACGAAGAACCAGCCGATCGCGGCGGCCGCGACGACCCGGGCGGCGCGGCCGTACGAGAACCGCCCGAGAAGCGGCAAGCCGATCTGGGAGACGAGGAGCGCGTGGAGGAGGACGCCGACGAGGAGCGCGAACGGGGGGCGGAACGGATCGAGCAGGCCCGGCGACTCCAGGGCGGAAGGCCGACGGCGGACCACGGACCGGATGAGACGGAGGAGGCCGAACGAGAAGAGCCGTGCGAGGAGCCACGCGACGAAGAAGAAGACGAGGAACGCGAGGACCTGCCAGAGCCGGAGCGACCCGCCGACCGACCGGCGTAGGGGGGCCGGCATCAGGGAGTCGAGCTGGGGCGCGCGGAGGCTCCGGAAGGCCGCCGGGACCTCGCGCAGCGTCTGCGAGGCGACGAGCCAGATCGCGGGTCCCTCGGGAGGCTGCGTGCGGACGAGGAGGACGTCGAAGGACTCGTCTCCGTGGACGACCGTCCCGGCCCTCTCGAGATCGGGCGAGAGCCCGTCGTTCACGTTGCCGAGAGCCGACCGGCTCAGCTTCTCGAGGTCCCCGGAGAACCGCTCGTCGAGGACGGCCTTGAGCTGCTTGGCGACCTCCTCGGGCGGTGTCCGGGCGCTCTTCGGCCACTGGAGATACTCCGCCGCCTGGGTCCAGTTCCCGCGCGCGGCGGCGTGCATGTAACCGAAGAACGACCCGTACGGGTTCTCGCGCTTGTAGGGGTCTCCGGGCGCTTCGGGGGCCGCCGCCGTCGGCGTCGGCGTCGGCGACAGTCCAGGGATCTGCGCCGCCGCCGGCCCGCCCGCGAGCAGGGCGCCCGAGAGCGCGAGCAGGACGGCGAGACGGCGGGACGCGATCATCGGCGGCGCGAGCCTAGCGCAACGGCCGGCGGCCCGTCCGCATCCACGGCGGCCGCGCCCTCGCGATCTTCCGCGCGACGGGGCAGGACGGCGCGTGCGCCCCGGGGAGCCAGCCCGTCGACATGAGGAACTCGTTCACGATTTCGCCTCCCGTGAAACGAAAGGTCGCGCGGAAGAGTTTCACCCACTCCTTCTTCGGGAGGGGATGGTGCGCGGCGAGCCAGGCGTCAAAGGAGCCGTGGGTGCGGCGCAGCGCGAGGACGACGCCCGCGTTGTGGATCACGGCGTCGACCTTCAGGCGGTTGCGGACGATCCCGGCGTCCGCGAGGAGGCGGCGGCGCTCGCGTGCGCCGTAGCGCGCGACGCGCTCGGGGTCGAAGCCCTCGAACGCCTGGTGAAAGGCGTCGCGCTTCCTCAGGATCGTCGCCCACGACAGGCCTGCCTGGTTGATCTCGAGGGCGAGGCGCTCGAGGAGCTCCGCGTCGCCCTCGAGCGGGAAACCGTACTCCGTGTCGTGGTACGGGCCGTGGAGCGGGTCAGAGGGCGCGACGCGGCAGTAGCCGGACATCAGAACGGGTCCAGTCCGTCCATCGCGCTCGCGGGCGGCTCCGGGGGCCGCGGCGGCCGGACCACCGTGACGGAACAGTCCGCGCGGGCTGCGATCTCGGCGGAGACGCTTCCGAGCAGGGTCCGCTTCACGGAGTCCGTGCGGGCTCCGATCACGACGTGGTCGACCTGGTTCGTCGTGGCGTACTCGAGGAGGGCCTCGGCGGGCTGCGTCCCGAGGAGGACGTGGAACGTGAGACGAGTCTCGCCGATCGCGAGGGGCTGCGCCCAGTGCTTGAGCTCGACGAGACGCGTGACGTGCTTGTTTCGGCCCTCCTCGTCGAGCGTCGTGTCGATCCCGATCCGGCGCAGCTTCAGGACGTTCACGATCGCGAAGCGCGCCCCCGGCACGATCTCGATGAGCCGCCGGACCGTCACGCGCAGGGCTTCGAGGAGCTCGGGCGTGTCCGTCACGTCCACGGCGACCATGACGATCGGAGCGGCCGCGAGGGGCGCCGCGATCTCGCGGAGCGCCGCCGGGCGCACCTCGGGGTTGAACCGGCGCCGCACCCGGGCGCTCCACTTGTCGCGCTCGAGCTTCTCCGAGCGCGCCGTGAGCTTCACCTGCCCGGGGTGCGCGAGGTCGAACGCGAGGTGCGAGGCCGTCGGATAACGCCTTAGCGGGTCCACCTCGAGACACCGCAGGACGACCTCCTGCAGCCACGGCGGGTAGTCTTCCCTCAGGTTCCGTGGCGGGACGGGGTCCCACCAGATCCTCTTCTTCAGGCGGCGCATCCCCTGCGGGTCGCCGAACGGGCGCACGCCGGTCGAGAAGAAGTAGAGGAGGACGCCGAGGGCGAAGATGTCGCTCCGCGGGTCGGTGCGATTCCCGAGGATCTGTTCGGGTGCCATGTACGGGGCCGTCCCGTAGGGGACGCGGAACTCCTCGTCCATGAAGTCGGGGAGCTGGTCGTGGTGCGCGAGACCGAAGTCCACGAGCGCCGCCTCTCCCGTCTCGCGCATGACGATGTTCGACGGCTTGATGTCGAGGTGGATGACGTTCTGGCGGTGGAGATCGCGCAGGGCGGACGCGACCTTGATCCCGATCCGGGCGACCTCGTCGTACGGGAGCGGGAGCACCTCCAGCTTCGCGAGGAGCGTCTGCCCCTCGATGTGCTCCATCACGATGTAGGGCTGCACGGCGAAATCCCCGGAGGCGACGAACTTCGGCACATGGATGCCGGAGAGGCGGGGCAGGATCATCTGTTCCATCTCGAAGCCGACGATGGCGGCCGGGTCCTCGCCCTCGAGCAGCGCGGGGATCTTCATGAGGAGCGGCATCGAGATGCCCGGGCGCTCGACGCGGCGCAGCGTCGCCATGCCGCCCGTGTGGAGGAGCTCGCCGACGACGAAGCCATCCACCACCGCGCCCTTCTGGATGCGGACGCGCTCGCTCATGTCCCGGTCACTGCCCCCACGAGAGCCGCTCGGCGTACATCTCGGGCAGCGCCGCGCGCCGGATCTTCTTCGCCGCCGCCTCGACCTCGTACGGCACGCGGCGGTACGTGAGCTGGGCCCGCGCCGTGTCGACGAGCGCCCAGCACGCGGCCGGGTTGCCGTCGCGTGGCTGTCCGACCGAGCCCATCACGGCGAGCCAGCGGCGCTGCGGGAGGAGGGGGATCGAGACGTCCGCGACGGGCCGGAACGTCCCGAGCTTGAGCGTATCGGACAGGTTGTAGACGGCGGGCCGGTGGACGTGGCCGCAGAACGTCACGCGCCGCCGGGTCGCCTTGAGGCTCCGCGCCGCGTCGGCCGCGTTCGTCACGTAGGTGAAGCGCGCCGGCGCCGCCGCCTCCGCGTGGACGAAGAGGCAGTCGCCCTCCTCGAGCGTGAGGGGCAGCGAGGCGAGGAACGCGCGCTGGTCGGCGCCGAGCTGGTTCTTCGTCCACTCGAGCGCGGCCTCGGCGGACGAATCCATCGCCGAGGCCCCGCCGCCGACGGCGGCGTCGTGGTTCCCGAGGAGCGCGACGGCCTCGCCCTTCGCGACGAGGTGCATGATGGCCGAGACGACCCAGTCGGGGTCCGCGCCGTAGTTCACGTAGTCGCCGAGGAAGACGATCCGTTCGGCGTGCTTCGCGTCGGCGTCCGCGAGGCAGGCTTCGAACGCCTCCCGGTTCGCGTGGATGTCCGCCATGAGCGCGAGCCGCATCCGGGGAGCCTACCGCGGGGAGCGTGGCTGGTTCCGCGGACCCCCCGCCCGCCCGATCTTCCTCGAGGTGCTGATGCAACCGCATCAAGCTGCGGCAATTCCCAAATCTTCACGGAGCAATGGGGAGTAGGATCGTTCTTGTCGTGCATTAACACGGGGTGCGGGGGCGTTTTCGCTTCGAACTCGACGTCGTAGGTGAGGCTCCCCGTGCAGAGGGGAGTCGTAACCTGAGCAGGACGCAAGGTCGAGGGCCTCCCGAAAGGCCTTTGCGGGAAGAAGCCGGCCTGGCCGGCAGCGGAGCCAACGCGGGGTTTGCGCAATCGGCGCGCGACGCGTTCCTGATCTGCCGGACCGGTGCGACGCTCTGCGGCCTGCCCGTCGGGCTCGTCATCGAGACGATGCGACCATTGCCCGTCGAGCCGCTCGCCGGGATGCCGTCCTTCGTCCGTGGCCTCTCGGTCATACGCGGTATCCCGACCGCGGTCGTCGACGCAGGAGCGCTCCTCGCGACCCGGGAGAACGCGGGCGCGACCCGCTTTGTGACTCTCCGCGCCGGCGGGAGGCAGGTCGCCCTGGCATTCGAAGCGGTCCTTGGCGTTCGAAGCCTCTCAGGTGCGTCGTTTGAGGACCTCCCGCCCCTTCTACGCGACGCGGGAGCCGAATTGGTATCGGCTATCGGAACGCTCGACGCCGAACTGCTGATCGTCCTCCGATCCGCGCGAATCCTCTCCGACGAAGCCTGGCGAACCCTGGGCGGCGGAGAAACGGCGACATGAAGGCTGTGTTGGTCGCCGAGGTCGAGCGGTTCCGCTCCGTCGTCGCGAGGCAGTTTGGCCTGCAGTTCGACGACTCGAAGATCGGATTCCTGGGCGAACTCCTGCAGCGCCGGGTGGAAGCGAACGGTGGGGGGCCGGAGTCCTATCTCTTCCGCCTCGAAGGAACGGAAGAGTTCGTGAAAGAGGAGCGCCGCGACCTCGTAAGTGAGCTCACGGTGGGGGAGACGTACTTTTTCCGGCACCGCGACCAGCTACGGGCGTTCGAAGACGTGGCACTCCCCGATCGAATGCGCACGCGGTCGGCATCGCGTCCGCTGCGGATTCTCTCGGCCGGATGCGCTTCCGGAGAGGAGGCGTACTCGCTCGCCATTCTGATCCGGGATCGCGACCCGGATGCCAACCCCCAGAGCGTGTCGATCCTGGGCGTCGACATCAACGCCGCCGCCCTCGAGAAGGCGGCTCGCGCGCGGTATTCAGGCTGGTCTCTTCGGGAGACGCCTCCTGAGACGCAAAGACGCTGGTTTCGGGAGGAAGGCCGCGACCACGTCCTCGACGAGAGCGTGCGCTCGATGGTGCGATTCGAGGAGCGAAACCTGGCCGAGGACGATGCCTCCCTCTGGAGGACCGGGTCCTTCGATATCATCTTCTGTCGCAACGTCACCATGTATTTCACGGTGTCCCACGCTCGGGCGCTCGTCTCGCGCATCGGGCGCGCGCTGGCGCCGGACGGGTACCTGTTCCTCGGATCCGCCGAAACGCTGCGTGGTCTCTCGCAGGACTTCCACCTTTGTCACACGCACGAAACGTTCTATTACCAGCGAAAGAGCGTGGCCGATCTGGCCCGGTCGGACGTCGGGCCGTTGCCTCGGCCGGAGACGCCCTCCCGGTCGGCCGCTCCAATCGTCGCCGCCCTCGAGACGTCCGACTCGTGGATCGAAGCAATCGGGCTTGCGGCGAAGAGCATCGAGAACCTCACGCGGCCAGGGCCCTCCTCCGGGCGTGAAGCCGCGACGGCAGGCTCACCAGTGGCGCGCCAGACCTGGAGCCTGAACCTCGCGATGGACCTGCTTCGCAACGAGCGGTTCGCGGAGGCGCTCGAGTGGGTGGGCGCGCTGCCGCCCGAGTCGACCCGCGATCCGGATGTCCTGCTCCTGCGCGCCGTGCTGCAGACTCATGGCGGGCTCCTCGCGGAGGCCCGGAAGAGCTGTGCGGACCTCCTCGCGCTCGACGAGCTGAGCGCAGGGGCCCAGTACCTCCTGGCGCTCTGCTGCGAGGAGGCCGGTGACCGGCAGGGCGCGATCGATCACGACCAGGCATCGGCTTACCTCGACCCCGGCTTCGCGATGCCACGTCTGCACGCGGGCCTCCTGGCCCGCCGCTCGGGCGATCACGAGACGGCGCGCCGCGAGCTGGGACAGGCCTTCGTTCTCCTGCAACGCGAGGAAGCCTCGAAGGTGCTTCTCTTCGGCGGCGGGTTCAGCCGCGAGGGTCTCGTCGCTCTCTGCCGCGACCAGCTCGTCTCGAGCGGAGGCCTCCCATGAACGACGGCGCCACCCCGATCAGGAGCCGCGCGTTAGAGCTTCGACGTTCCTTCGACCAGACGTTCTCCCGCCCGCCCGGGGCCGAGTCCGAACGTTCGGTGGATCTCCTTTCCATTCGCGTATCCGGCGAGCCGTGGGCGCTCCGGTTGAGCGAGGTGGCCGGGCTCTTCGCCGCCCGGAGGATCACCCCGGCGCCAAGCAGCGTTTCGGAGATGTTGGGCCTCGTCGGCCTGTGGGGCGGCGTTCATCCCGTCTACAGCCTGCGCGCGCTTCTCGGGTATTCGCCCGGCGAAGCTCCGCGCTGGATGGTCCTCGTCCGGGCGGGCGATCCCGTCGCCCTGGCGTTCGACGCGTACGAGGGACACCGGTCCGTTCCCGCAGGCCATCTCGTGCCGGCCCCCGACGGGTCTCGCGCACACGTTCGCGAGGTCGTGCAGGGTCTCGACGTGCCGCGTCCCGTTCTCGCGATCTCCTCGCTCACGGAAGCCATCAACCGACGGCCGCGCCCGGGGCGGCCGTCAAGGGAGAGCTGACCCATGAATCGTGACTGGACTTTTGGACGGAAAGTCACCGCCGGTTTCGCCTCTGTGGTCGTCCTCGCCGTCGCAATCGGAGCGGTCGCGATCTACGCGCTTCGGATGGTCGTGGGTGTCAAGGATCGGGTGATCACGGTGAACGCGCAGAACCTCATCGACGCCCAGACGCTTCGTGCGATTCGGGAAGGAAGCTCGGCCTCACTGCGCGCTTTCCTTCTCTCGAAGGAGGGACGCTACGTGGACGAAATCCATGCGGCGCGCGTCGCCTTCGCGGAAACGTTCGGCCGGCTCAGGAAGGCCGTCTACACCGACGAGGGCCGGCAGCTTCTCGAGAAGCTCGAGCGGGCCGAGAGTGAGCACCGACAGGCCGTCGATCAAGAGCTCGCACTCGCCCAGACGGGCGCTTCGCGGGACGCCATCGTCCTTCTCTGGGATCAGAAGGTGGCGCCCAAGGGGGATGCGCTCGACGGCCAGATCGATGTGTTCACCTCGCACGAGAGTCGGCTCCTCGAGGAAGCCCAGCGGGCGTCCTCCGAGAAGGCCAGCTTCGCGATGACGCTTGTGGTCGTCCTGGGCATCATTGCGATCCTCGTGGCCTTCGTCGTGGCGCTCGTCCTGACGCGTGCGCTTACGCGCCAGGTTGGAGACGCGGTGGGAAAGGTGCAGAGCTCCTCGGCCGAGTTGCAGGCGGCAGCCGGCCAACAGGCGACGGGGACCCGGGAGCAGGTCACGTCCATGAACGAGATCACCACGACGTTGAGCGAGCTTCTCGCCACGTCGAGGCAGATCGCCGAGGGAGCGCAGCACGTCGCCCAGATCGCCGGACAGACCGCCACGGCGGCCCGCGCTGGCCAAGGGACGGTCGACAAGGGGCACGAGTCCATCGGCGCCCTCGGCCGGCAGATCGATCTCATTGTGAGCCACATGCTCGATCTCGGGAAGAAATCCCAGCAGATCGGCACCGTGCTCGACATCGTCGGGGAGGTCGCCGAGCAGACCAACATCCTTTCGATCAACGCGACGATCGAGGCGGCGGGTGCGGGCGAGGCCGGCAAGAGGTTCGCCGTCGTCGCCGACGAGATCCGCAAGCTTGCCGAGCGCGTTTCCGGATCGACGAAGGAAATCCGGGACCTCATCGAGAGCATCCGCGGCTCGGCCAATACGGCGGTCATGGCGACCGAAGGCGGCGCCAAGGCCGTCGACACCGGAGCCAGACAATTCGCGGAGGTCGCCGCGGCCTTCACGCAGATTGCCGGTCTCGTCCAGACGACCACCGAGGCGGCTCGCGAGATCGAGCTGAGCACGAAGCAGCAGTCGACAGCGGTGGAGCAGGTCAAGGAGGCCGCCATGAGCGTCTCGCAGGCCGCCAAGGAGTCGGAAACGAGCGCGAGCCAGACGCTGCAGACGGCCGGTGCGCTCACGGAGCTGTCACGAAACCTGCTCCGGATCATCAAGCCGCAGGCGAGCGCGTGACGCCGACGCAGGATCCGTACCGGTATTTCCGGGTCGAGGCCCGCGAGCTGGTGGAGCAGCTTGGCGCAGGCGCGATGGAGCTGGAGAAAGGTCCGCCGCCGGCGGACCTCGTGCCGCGTCTTCTGAGGCTCGCGCACACGCTGAAAGGCGCCGCGCGCATCGTCAAGCAGCCCGAGATCTCCGAGCTGGCGCATTCCATCGAGGACGAGCTCGCGCCGCTCAAGGGAGAAACTCGTCAGGCGCCGCACGAGCGGGTGGACAAGGTCCTCGGGCTCCTGGATGCGATCAATCAACGCGTCGTCGGCCTCAGGCCGGCGCCCGGAGAAGGCGAGACCGCCCGCAGTCCCAACGCGGCTCCGGAGGAGGCATTCCGCACGGTCCGGGCGGACGTTTCCGAGATAGACGCCCTCCTTTCCGGAATTTCCGAGGCGAGCGTCCAGCTCGGAGCGGTCCGCCGGAATCTCGACGTGGTCGAGAAGGCGCGTAACTTCGCGGATCTCCTCGCGGCGCAGATGGCGGCCGGGCGCCCGCATGAAGCGTCCGGCGCCGCGGGCGTTCCGTTCTCCGAGAGGGCGAAATCTCTGGCCGACGACCTTCGGTCCGTCATCGCGGGCCTCGGCCGGAGTCTGGCGAGCGGCCTCGACCGGGCCGAGCGGGAACTCCGCCAGGTACACGAAGCCGCCGCGCACCTTCGACTGTTGCCGGCGAGCAGTCTCTTCTCATCGCTCGAACGAACGGTGCGGGACACGGCTCGAAGCACCGGCAAGCAGGCGGAGTTCGAGCTGAACGGCGGCGACGTGCGCCTCGAGGCCCACGTTCTCGGAGGAGTGCAGCGTGCTCTCATCCAGCTCGTTCGCAACGCGGTGGCGCACGGCGTCGAACCCGAGGGGACGCGGACGGCGCTCGGCAAGCCGCCGGCCGGCCGCGTCCTCGTCACGGTCGTTCGCCGCGGCGGCCGCGCGGTGTTCCGTTGCACCGACGACGGCGGCGGCGTCGACATCGATGCCGTGTGGCGCGTCGCGCAGTCGAAGGGGCTCTCCCGGGCGGAAGTCGAGAGGCTCGGGCCCGACGGGCTGCTCCAGATCCTGCTGCGGGGCGGGCTCACGACGACGGGCGTCGTGACGGAGACGTCCGGGCGGGGGATCGGCCTGGACATCGTTCGTGAGACGGTCGTGCGCCTCGGCGGCAGCACCTCGGTGCGGACGAAGGCGGGTCAGGGGACGACGGTGGAGTTCGTCCTTCCCGTCTCCGTGTCGTCCATGGACGCACTCCTCGTGGCGGCATCGGGAGTGACGGCGGCCATTCCCCTGGACTCCGTGAAAGGAGCGCTCCGCGTGACGGCGGCGGACATCGCGCGCACTCCGCGAGGGGATTCGGTCCTCTACGAAGGGACGGTCGTGCCATTCCTGCCTCTCGCGCGGTCGCTGCGGAGGGAGGACCGGTCTTCACGCCCGGGCCGGGCCTGGTCGGCCGTCGTCGTGTCCGGCGACGCAGGCCTCGCCGCGTTCGGAGTGGACCGCGTCGTCGGCACGGGAAACGTCGTCCTGCGCCCGCTGTCCGAGCTTGCGCCCGTCGACCGTCTGGTGGCGGGCGCGTCGCTCGACCCGGAGGGCCAGCCGCAGGTCGTCCTGGACCCCGTCGAGCTCGTCGGAGCGGCGCTTCGGGAGGAGCCGCTCCCGCCCGCCGGCGAGGCCGCGCCGCGCGCGCCGGTGCTCGTCGTCGACGACTCGCTGACGACCCGGATGCTGGAGCAGAGCATCCTCGAGTCAGCCGGGTACGAGGTCGACTGCGCGGTGTCGGGCGAGGAGGCCCTCGAAAAGGCGAGGCGGCGACGCTACGGCCTGTTCCTTGTCGACATCGAGATGCCAGGGATCGACGGATATGAATTGCTGGAGCGCCTGCGCGCCGATCCGGTCCTCTCCGGCATCCCCGCGATCCTCGTGTCGTCGCGCAGCTCACAGGAGGACCGCCGCCGCGGAATGGAACTGGGCGCGCGCGCGTTCGTCGCCAAGGGCGAGTTCGATCAGGCCGCCCTGATGGGGACGATTCGAAGCCTGGTGGGTTGAACGATGGCGAAGTTGCGCGTCCTGGTCGTCGAGGATTCCGTAACGGTGCGCCGGCGCCTGTGCGACGTGCTTGCGGCCGATCCCCAGATCGAGGTCGTCGGCGAGGCCGTTGACGGCAAGGACGCCATCGCGCGGTGCCGGGATCTCCGGCCCGACGTCGTGACGCTCGACATGGTGCTCCCGGTGATGAGCGGTCTCGCCGCGACCGAGTACATCATGGCGCACTTCCCGACGCCGATCCTGATCGTCTCGGCCTCGACGAACCGTGGAGACCTGTTCAAGACGTACGACGCTCTCGCGGCCGGCGCCGTGGACGTCCTCGAAAAGCCGACAGGGGACGAGGCGGACGACGCCTGGGAACGCAGGCTGGTCGACACGGTCAAGCTCGTCGGGCGCATCCGGGTCATCACGCATCCCCGAGCGCGCCGCGGCGCACCGCCCGAATCGTCGGCGGCACCCGCAAGTGCCCCTCCGGGAAGGCCGGGCGGGCGGCGGCTGCTCGCTCTCGGAGCGTCGACCGGCGGGCCCGCGGCCGTCATCGACGTCCTGCGCGCCCTTCCCGCTCCGTGCCCCGTGCCGGTTCTCTTCGTCCTGCACATCGGCGAGCCGTTCGGTCTGGCGTTCGCCGAGTGGCTCGACGGACAGACGCCGCACCGCGTGTCGTACGCGCGCGGCGGCGAGATGCTGTGCGACGTCCGTGGGCGCGTCCTCATGGCGCCGCCCGGCCGCCACCTCGTCGTCCGGGGGCAAAGGCTGGCGCTGACCTCCGACCCGGAGCGGCACTCGTGTCGGCCGTCGGTCGATGTTCTCTTCGAGTCGGTCGCCCTCGATTGCGGCGCCGCGAGCGTCGCCTGCCTGCTGACGGGGATGGGGAGCGACGGGGCTGCCGGACTTCTCGCCGTCCGGAGGGCGGGCGGCTCCACGGTCGCCCAGGACGAGGCGACTTCCGTCGTTTACGGGATGCCGCGTGAAGCGGTCCGCCTGGGAGCGGCCGAGTCGGTTCTTCCACTCGGGGAGATCGGCCGCGCGCTCGCCGCCCTCGTCGCTGCCGGCGCGGAGAGTCCGTCATGAGCGCGACCGTCCTGATCGTCGACGACAGCCTGACGGTGCGGATGGATCTTTCCGAAGCGTTCCAGGCGGCGGGGTTCCGCACGGTTCTCTGCGCGACTGCCGGCGAGGCGCGCGTCGCGGCGGCCCGGGAGCCCGTGGCGCTGGTGGTCCTCGACGTGATCCTGCCGGACGCCGACGGCGTCGAGCTGCTCGGAGAGCTCCGGGCGGCGCCGGCGACGTGCGACATCCCCGTGCTCCTGCTGTCGACGGAGACGGAGGTTCGCGACCGCTTGCGCGGGTTGAGAGTCGGTGCCGACGAGTACATCGGCAAGCCGTATGACCGCGGCTACGTCGTGGCGCGCGCCCGGGAGCTTCTCGGGCGGGAGCGGAGGAAATCCCCCACGGCCGCCACGATCCTCGTCATCGACGATAGCGTGACCTACCGCGAGGAGCTCCGCGGGGCGCTGACGTCGGCCGGATACCTCGTCCTGCTCGCCGGGACCGGAGAGGAAGGGCTCCGCGTCGCCGCCGACTCGCGGCCGACGGCCATCGTCGTGGACGGCATGCTTCCGGACCTCAGCGGAGTCTCGGTGATCCGGCGCATCCGCCTCGATGCCGTGCTCCGCGGCGTCCCATGCCTGCTTCTGACGGCGTCGGAGCAAAAGGACGTGGAGCTTCAGGCGCTGGACGCCGGGGCGGACGCCTTCGTCCGAAAGGATGAGGAGACGGGAGTCGTCCTCGCGCGCCTTGCGGCCGTCCTTCGAGGCTCGAGCAAGGAGCAGGACGACCCGGGCATCGCGAGCCTCCTCGGACCGAAGAGGATCCTCGCCGTCGACGACAGCACGACGTACCTGCAGGAGCTCGCGTCGACGCTGCGGGAAGAGGGCTACGACGTGGTCCTCGCGCATTCCGGCGAAGAGGCCCTCGAGCTGCTCGCTTTCCAGCCCGTGGACTGCATCCTGCTCGACCTTCTGATGCCTGGCATGGGGGGCAACGAGACCTGCCGCCGGATCAAAACCGCGCCCACGATGCGCCACGCACCGCTCATCATGCTCACGGCCGTAGAGGGCCGCGAAGCGATGATCGAGAGCCTCGGCGCGGGCGCCGACGACTACGTTCCCAAGTCGAGCGACTTCGAAGTGCTCAAGGCGAGGCTCCGTTCCCAGATCCGCCGCCGTCAGGTCGAGGAGGAGCACCGGCAACTCCGGGAGCGGCTTCTGCGCAGCGAGATGGAGGCGGTCGAGGCACGCGCGGCGCGGGAGCTGGCCGAGACGCGCGCCGCTCTCGTCGAGGAGCTGAAGCTGAAGAACGCGGAGTTGGAGGCCTTCAGCTACTCCGTGTCGCACGACCTGCGAGCGCCGCTTCGCGGCATCGACGGCTTCAGCCAGGCCCTCCTCGAGGACTATTCGGAGAAACTCGATGCCACCGGGCGGGACTACCTGAAGCGGGTGCGCGCCGCTGCGCAGCGCATGGGAACGCTCATTGACGACATGCTCGAGCTGTCGCGTGTGGGGCGCTCGGCGCTCGTCCGGGAACGAACCGACCTTTCCGCCCTTGCACGGTCCGTTGCCCGGAAGCTCGAGGAGGCCGATCCCGCCCGGCGGGTCACGTTCGTTATCCCCGACGGTCTCGCCGCAGACGCAGATCCGAGCCTCCTGCAGATCGCGCTCGAGAACCTGCTCGGCAACGCGTGGAAGTTCACCGCGAAGACGGCGAATCCGGTCGTCGAGTTCGGAGCGTCCGGCGTCGCCGGCCGCATGACGTACTTCGTCCGCGACAACGGCGTCGGGTTCGACATGGCGCATGCCAAGAAGCTCTTCACGCCGTTTCAGCGCCTCCACTCGGAGAAGGAATTCCCGGGGACGGGCATCGGGCTCGCGACGGTCCAGCGAATCGTCCACCGCCATGGCGGGACTGTTCGGGCCGAGGGCGAAACGGGCCACGGCGCGACGATCTCGTTCACGATCTGAAGGAGGGGGCCTTGAGAAACCGGGCAATTCTCCTCGTCGAGGACAATCCGGACGACATCGACCTGACGCTTCGCGCGTTGAAGAAGAACAGCATCGCCAACGACGTCGTCGTCGCGACCGACGGCGCCGAGGCGCTCGCGTTCTTGTTCGGGACCGGGGAGCAGTCGGGGGGCGACGCAGCGGGACGAGTGGCGGTAGTCCTTCTCGACCTGAACCTGCCGCGGGTCGACGGGCTCGAGGTGCTCCGCCGGATACGGGCGGACGACAGGAGTCGACTCCTTCCGGTCGTCATCCTCACGTCCTCGAAGGAAGAGCAGGACGTCGTGAGCGGTTACTCGCTCGGGGCGAACAGCTACATTCGCAAGCCGGTCGATTTCGCTCAGTTCACCGAGGCGATCCGGCAGCTCGGACTCTACTGGCTCGTCCTGAACGAGCTGCCGCCGGCCCGGGGAGGAGTTCGAGCATGACGCCGATCCGCGCGCTCGTCGTCGAGGATTCGGAAGACGACGCCGCCCTGCTCGCGCTCCAGATGCGCCGAGGCGACATCGACTTCACCTACCTTAGGGTCGAGACCGCCGCAGACATGAAGGCCGCTCTCGAGGCGAAATCCTGGGATGTCGTGATATCGGACTACAGCATGCCCGATTTCAGCGCCCCGGCGGCGCTGCGCGTCCTGAGAGATTCGGAAGTCGACGTGCCCTTCATCGTCGTCTCCGGGACCGTCGGCGAAGATGTCGCCGTCGAGACGTTGAAGAACGGGGCGTCCGACTACCTGCTCAAGGGAAACCTCACGAGGCTCGTTCCCGCCGTTCTTCGGGAGATCGAGCAGGCCAGGAGGCGGCACGCCCATCGACGGGCCGTCGCCCAGGCATCGGAGGCGCTGGAGACTTCGGAGCTTCGGTATCGGCGCCTTTTCGAGTCAGCGAAGGACGGAATCCTGATTCTCGACTACGAGACGGGAGAGATCGTCGACGTCAATCCCTCCCTCCTTCGCTTGCTCGGCTTCCGCAAGGAGGAAATGATCGGCCGGCGCTTGTCGGAGTTTGACACGTTCGGAGACGTTTCCGCGTCGAAGGAAGCCTTCCGGAAGCTTCAGACCGAGGAGGTCGTCCGCGACGAGGACCTTTCTCTTCAGACCGTGGACGGCCGCGCGGTTGCCGTGGAGTTCGTGAGCAACGTCTACGAGGTGGACGACAAGAAGGTCGTCCAGTGCAACGTCCGGGACATCACGACCCGAAAGTGGACCGAGGCGGAGCTGAAGCTTCGAAACCTGCTCCTGTCGACACATCTGGACGTCCTCACGGACGGCGTTCTCGTCGTCAACGACAAGGGCCGCATCATCCTCGTCAACCGCCGCTTTGGCGAGATCCTGAACGTACCGGCGGACCTTCTCGCCTCGGGCGAGGACAAGCCCGTTCTGCAGTTCGTCATGGAGCAGATGGCGGATCCGGGGGATTTCCTGAGCCGCGTCAATTATCTCTATGACCATCCCGAGGTCAGAAGCGAGACGGAACTCCTCCTGAAGGACGGCCGGACCATCGCGCGGTACTCGGCGCCCATGGTCGGGCCGGACGGAAAGAACTACGGGCGAGTCTGGAACTTCCGGGACGTCACCGAAGCGAAGAGCGCCGAAGCGGCGCTCTCCAGAAGCGAGTTGTATTACCGCTCGCTGATCGAACACGGCGCGGACATCATCATCGTCGTCTCGCCGGACGCGACGATCCAGTACGCCAGCCCTGCAGCGGGGCGCCTCCTGGGGCGCGTCACCGCGGAGCTCGTGGGGCGGAGCGTCTTCGAGTTCATCCATCCCGAGGACAGGAAGTTGGCGCAGGAGCGCCTGCAAAGGGTGATCGGGCCGCACACGCCTGAGTACATCGACCTCCGGGTTCGACACAGCGACGGCTCGTGGCGGACCCTCGCGGCCATCGAAAACGTCCTGCCGCCCGAAATCGGGTCCGGCATCGTCATCAACGCCCGGGACCGCACGGAACATCTGCACCTCGAGGCCCAGATGCGCCAGGCCCAGAAGATGGAGGCGGTAGGCCGGCTGGCGGGAGGGATCGCGCACGACTTCAACAACGTCCTGACGGCCATCCTCGGGTATGGCCAGCTCCTTGCGGATAAGGTTCAGGCCACGCCCGAGCTCGCGGAGGACGTTGCGGAGGTCCTGAAGGCGGGAGAGCGGGCCGCGACGCTCACGCGGCAGCTCCTGACGTTCAGCCGGCACAGGCCCACGGAGCAGAGGGTCCTCTCGCTCGATTCCATCGTCGCCGACACGGAAAAGATGCTCCGGCGTCTCGTCGGCGAGGACGTGGTCGTTACGGCCAAAGGCGGAAACGCGGGTCTTGTGAAGGTCGACCCGGGCCAGATCGAGCAGGTCCTCGTAAACCTCGCCGTCAACGCGCGGGATGCGATGCCGAAGGGAGGGCACCTCACGATCGAAACGTCGCGCGCCGGACTGGACGAAGCCTACGGAGCGACCCACCTGGGGGTCAGGCCGGGCGAGTACGTCCTCCTGACCGTCACGGACGACGGCACGGGCATGAACGCGGCGACGCTCGGCCACCTCTTCGAACCTTTCTTCACCACGAAAGAGCAGGGAAAAGGGACGGGGCTCGGCCTCTCGACGGTGTACGGCATCGTGAAGCAGAGCGGAGGCCACATCGAGGTCTACAGCGAGCCGGGGCACGGCACGACGATCAAGATCTACCTTCCCGTGGCGGAAATGGAGAAGGAGGACCGGCCCGCAAGGAGCGGCGTCCGCACGCTGAAGCGTGGCTCCGAGACGATCCTCCTGGTGGAGGACGAGGAGGCCGTCCGCCTTTTGGTTCGCCGCGAGCTGGAGAGCCGGGGCTACACCGTCTTGATTCCCGCCAACACGGATGAGGCGCTTCTCGCTTGCGACCGGCACACCGGGCCGATTCACCTCCTGCTGACCGACATCGTCATGCCCGGGATGCTGGGGCCGGAGGTGGCCCGTCGGGCGTGCGCGCTCCGTCCGGACATGAAGGTCCTTTACATGTCCGGCTACACGGACGAGTCCATCATTCAGCGCGGGCTCTTGAAGGGGAACGAGGTGTTCATCCAGAAGCCCTTCTCCCCGCACGCGCTGTCTCAGAAGGTGCGTGAGGCGCTGGACGGACCGGCCCGAGCACGAGAGACGCCTCGCACGAGCGGATGATCGAGACGATGGACATGGCGCGACTCGCGCGGCTGTCGGACGGGCTCGTCCTGACCCGCCTCGGCGTCGTCGTCCCGACTGCGCCCCTCGCCTTGACGGGGACGGCGTCGAGTGTGCCGCCCGGCGCGCCCGTGACGGGAGTCGCGCCGTCGCGATGACGAGCGGCTCCAGGCCGCCGGCGGGAGGGTCAGGAGGGTGACGATGAGGATCGTGTCGAAGAGCCGGACTTCCCTGATGGCCGCAGCGGTTGCTGCGAGTCTCCTGCCGTCGGTCTCGGCGCGGTCCGAGGACTTCACGTTCACGGTTCCCGTGGATCTCCGCGCCCTCCCGTCCGTCGTCCACGGGGCGGGCGTGCGCTGCGAGGTCCTGAGAAGAGTGCCGCCCCGGCACGCAGCGCGTCCGGAGGGACGGCCCTGTCGTGGGGCCAGACGGGCTTCACGGTCGCGCATGGCGAGTTCCACGACTCCGTCACCGTCCGCTTTAACGCGACGGGCTTCTCCCTGTCGGAGGCGAAGGGATATCGGTGCTGGCTCTATCGCATCGACGCCGCCGGCAAGGAAGAGAGCCTTGCGCTGACGAACTCGGGGGTCGAGCATCGGCCGGGAACGACCTATACGCCCGAGGTTCGGGGCGCGCTGAATCCGTAGCGAGAACGGGCGCTCGAGCGACGACGTCGGACGAACCGGCGAGAGCTGGTACCGCGTACGGGATTTGAACCCGTGATCTCCGCCTTGAGAGGGCGGTGTCCTAGACCGCTAGACGAACGCGGCGCCCGTCCCGAGGAGGGCCTGAGGCCCCGAGGGACGCGGAATCTAGCATGCCGGCCGGAGCGCCCACAACCCAAGGGGATCGGGGGAGAATCCCCCCATGGAATTCGGCATCCTCGGTCTCGAGCTCTCCGGGAAGACGACGCTCTTCTCTCTCCTCACCGGCCACGCGGAAGCGGCGGCCACCCACAAGCGCGAGGCGCACGTCGGCATCGCGCACGTCCCCGATGCGCGCCTCGACCGGCTCGCGGCGATGTTCAAGCCGAAAAAGCACACGCCGGCGACCGTGAAGTTCGTCGACGTGCCCGGCGTCGCGAAGGGCGGCAGCCAGAGCCTGAACCTTCCGGAGCTCCGCCAGATGGACGGCCTCGCCGTCGTCGTCCGCGGCTTCGCGTCGGACGCGGTTCCGCATCCCGAGGGCTCCGTCGACCCGGCGCGCGACCTCGAGCTCCTCGAGACCGAGATGCTCCTCGCGGACCTCTCGGTCGTCACGAACCGCCTCGAGCGCGTCGAGAGGGACATGGTCAAGAAGAAGACGCCCGAGCTCCAGACGGAACGGGACCTCCTCGTGCGCTTCAAGGCCGCCCTCGACAAGGGCGAGCCCCTGCGCGGCATGGACGTTCCCGCCGACGAGGAGAAGCTCGTGAAGGGGTTCGGCCTCCTGACGCGAAAGCCCATGCTCGTGATCCTGAACGCGGGCGAGAGCGAGGCGGGCGACCTCGCGGGCGCTCTCTCCCGGGCGAAATTCGACGCGTGGAAGGGCAAGCCGCACGTCGCGTTCAGCGCCGTCTCGGCGCCGATCGAGCAGGAGATCGCGGCGCTGGCGGCCGAGGACCAGGCCGAGTTCCTCAAGGGTCTCGGCCTGCCGGACCGGGCGCTCGACCGCCTCCTCCACGCCGCGTACGACCTCCTCGGCCTCATGTCGTTCCTCACGGCCGGCGAGGACGAATGCCGCGCGTGGTCGATTCCGAAGGGGACGCACGCCGTGAAGGCGGCCGCCGCGATCCACACGGACTTCGAGAAGCACTTCATCAGGGCCGAGGTCGTCCCGTTCGACACGCTGATGGAGGCGGGGTCGTTCGCGCACTGCAAGACGGCCGGCACCCTGCGCGTCGAGGGTCGGGACTACGTCGTGAAGGACGGAGACGTCATCAACTTCCGCGTCAGCGCCTGAGGCGCACACGGCGAAGGCCGCGGTGCCCATGCACCGCCGAGATCGACAGCCCGATGCGGTGGCCGATCCGCCCGCCTGAGATAGCATCTCGGCACAAATCGACCCCCGATTAGGACGGATCAACAAAGCTGTGAGCCTCGCACCCGGCACCCGCCTCGGCGCGTACGAAATCCTCACGCTCCTCGGCGCGGGGGGAATGGGCGAGGTCTACCGGGCGAAGGACGCGCGCATCGACCGAGCGGTCGCGGTCAAGGTCCTGCCGGAAGAATTCTTTGAAAGTGAAGAGGGGCGGCAGAGATTCGAGCGAGAAGCTCGCATGCTCGCGAGCCTCAACCATCCAGGGATTGCGACTCTTTACTCATTCGAAGAGATTCCCGGTCCCTCTCTCTCTTCATCCCGCCATCTCCTCGTCATGGAGCTCGTCGAAGGTGAGAGCCTCGAGCAGAAGGCGGCGGCCGGCCCTCTTCCACTCGAAGAAGCTCTCTCCTGCGCGAGGCAGATCGCCGAAGCCCTTGAAGCGGCGCACGAGCGGGGGATCGTCCACAGGGACCTGAAGCCCGCGAACGTCATGATCTCCCCGGAAGGAAAGGTCAAGCTGCTCGACTTCGGCCTCGCCAAGGCCTTCGAGCGCGACCCCTCGTCGCCTGAGGTCTCGCAGTCCCCGACGCTCACGGCGCGCGGCACGGAGGCGGGCGTCATCCTCGGGACCGCGGCGTACATGTCGCCGGAGCAGGCGCGCGGCAAGCCGGTCGACAAACGGACCGACGTCTTCGCCTTCGGCTGCGTCCTCTACAAGTGCCTCACGGGGCGGAGAGCGTTCAGAGGCGAGACGATCTCCGACACGATGGCGGCCGTCCTGACGTCGGAGCCCGGCTGGTCGGCGCTCGGCCCGCACGTTCCGCCGCGGCTCGTGGGCCTGCTCCGGCGCTGTCTGCAGAAGGACCCGGTGCGCCGCCTCCGCGACATTGGCGACGCGCGCCTCGAGATCGAGGAGATCCAGGCGGGAGGGTCCGCCTCGGGCGACCGCCCGCTCCCGAGACCTCGCGCGCCTCTGGCATGGGGCGTCGTCGTCGCCGTCGCCGCCGGAGTGCTCGGCGTCTTCGCGGGTTTGCGGATCGCCGATCCGGGTGGGAATACGTCCGCGGGTCCGCCGGTGCGCGCGGTCCTGCCGCTCCCGGAGGGAGTCCGCCTCCGGTCCAGTTACTTCCCGATGGTTGCGGTCTCGCCGAATGGAGCGACGGCCGTGTTCCGCGCGGTGGACGGAAGCGGAGCCCGTCTCTTCCGGCGACCGCTGGCGGGCGGAGACGCGGAGGCGATTCCGGGCACGGAGGGTGGGCGGGGACCGTTCTTCTCTCCCGACGGCGAGTGGCTCGGCTTCATCTCGGGGACGGAGCTGAAGAAGGTGTCGATGTCGGGCGGGACACCGAGCCGGATCGTCGATCTTCCGCCGGTCTCGAGCGGGGCGACCTGGATGTCCGACGGTTCCGTCGTCGTGGCCCGCTCGAGCAACAGCGGTCTCTACCGCGTCGCCCCGACCGGCGGTCCGCTCGAGCTCTTCCTCCCGCTCGATGCGGCTCGCCGCGAGCACGCGCTCCTCTGGCCGCAGGCGTTGCCGGGGGGCCGGGGGCTGCTCGTCACGATCGTTCGCGGCGAAGACTTCCAGGACCTGTCGAGCGCGGAGGCCGCGGTCATCGAGCCGGCCGCCGGAAAGCGCCACGTCCTCATGGAGGGATGTACGTTCGCCCGCTACGTTCCGCCCGGCTGGCTCGTCTTCGTCCGGGGCGGCTCGCTGTTCGCGGTGAGGCTCGATCTCTCCCGCCTGCGAATCGAGGGGACGCCGGTCGCCGTCCGCGAGCCCTTCGCCGTTGGCGCCGCGAACGGCACGGCCAGCTTCGACGTCTCGCGCGACGGAACGCTCGTCTTCGTCGAAGGGAGCCGCGTCCCTCAGGCCGTGCATACCGTCGTTCTCCTCGACCGCGCCGGGCGGGCGAACGCCCTCGATCTCATCCCAAGCGAGTACGACCTTCCGAGCGTCTCGCCGGAGGGCCGTCGCATCGTGCTGCAGAAATGCGTTCTCGGGTCCTGCAAGCTCCACGTCCTCGACCGGGAGCGCGGCGTCTTGTCGCCTCTGGCCACCGAGCCGGGACGCTTCTTGTCGCCGGTGTGGTCGCCGGACGGCCGACAGGTCGCCTTCGCGCACATCATGTCGAGTGACCCGCAGGCGGTGGTGCGGGCGGCCGACGGCAGCGGAGCGATCCGGCGGCTCCCGACGAGGGGCGAGGACGCCGAGTTCCCGAACGCGTGGTCGCCGGACGGCCGGTACCTTCTCTACACGGTGTCGTACGAGGCCGACCGCGGCGAGCTGCGGCGGCGGGGGACGTCCGACATCTGGCTTCTCCCGATGGACGGGTCGGGCCCGGCCCGCCCGTGGTTCGAGAGTCCGGCGCGTGAGAGCGCCGCCGCGATCTCTCCCGACGGGGGCTGGGTCGCGTACGTCTCGAACGAAACGGAGCGCTTCGAGGTCTACGTCCGGCCGTTCCCGAACGGGGGGTCGAGGCTGAAGATCTCGCAGGACGGCGGGATCGAGCCGGCCTGGACGCGGGGCGGCCGGGAGATCGTCTACCGCGACGGCGATCGCTTTCTCGCGGCCGAATTCCGCCCCGGAGCGGAGCCTGCCGCGGGCGCGCCACGAGTCCTCTTCTCGGCGCGCCTCGCCTCGGGCGGCGGCGGGAGCGACACGCCGCGGAACTACGACGTCATGCAAGGGGGCGAGGAGTTCGTCGCGATCCGGCGGGAGAGGGTCGAGATCCCGGACGCCCGTCTCGCGGTCGTGACCGGTTGGACCGCGGGCCTCGAGCAGGCGGCCCGGAAGTGACGCCCGCGGCTCAGTCCGCCTGCCGCGCCCAGCGGAAGATCTCGGGCAGCGTCGGTTTCTTGCCGTACATGAGAATTCCGACGCGGTAGACGCGCCCCGCGAACCACGCGACGAGGAAGATCGTCGCGACGAGAATCGCGACGGAGGTCGCGATCTGCCAGAGCGGCGGCGTCTGGACCGAGATCCGCATGAACATCATGAGCGGCGCCGTGAACGGGAAGAACGAGAGCACCGTCGCGAGCCGGCCGTTCGGCTGGTTGAACGCGAAGAACCACGTCGTGGACGTCAGGATGAGCATCATGCCGGGGATCATCACGAACTGCTGCGCCTCCTGCTCCGTGTTGAACGGCGCCGAGAGCGCGGCGTAGAGCGACGCGTACAGGAAGTAGCCGAGCAGGAAGAACAGGACGAACGCGCCGATCGTCCCGACCGGGATGTGGGGCAGGCCCTCTCCCATCCCGACGACAGCCGCGACGCCCGGCAGGGCGAGCGCGATCGCGAGGGTCGCCCACACGGCGTACTGCGTGAGGCCCACGAGCCCGATCCCGAGGATCTTCCCGAGCATGAGCGTCGTCGGCCGGATCGACGAGACGATGACCTCGACGATGCGGTTGTTCTTCTCCTCGAGGACGCCGCGCATGATGTAGGCGCCGTACACGAAGATCGAGATGTAGATGAGGAAGAAGAACGTCGCCGAGATCGCGAGGTTCATTCCGACGCTCTTCCCGCTCTCGCCGCTCTCGACCTCCTTCGCCTCGTGCGCCTCGAGGTCCACGCGCAGGCGCGCCGCGTCGTAGACCTTCGGGTCGACGCCCTTGTCCTTGAGCCGCTCCTTCGTCGCGGCGCGCGAGAGGTAGTTCGCGATCTGCTCGCGCATGACGACTTCTGCCTTCACGCTCTGGGCGCGCCACTCGGCGAGCCCCGTCACGAGCGTTTGGGGCGTCAGGACGATGTAGGCCTTGATCTTCTCGGCCTGGACGTCCTTATTGAGCTTCCGGCGTACGTCGGGGAGAGTCTCGGGCGTCGCGTCCACCTTGAAGAGGTCGAGCTGCGTCGTGATCTTCGTGTTGCGGCTCTCGCTCATCTTGTCCGTGACGGACTTCTCGTCCACTTTCGCCGACGCCTTGTCGTCCTTCTTCGGCTTCTCGGCATCCTCGTCGGTGGACCGGGCGCGGTACTCGGCGACGAGCGGATCGTAGAGGCGGCCCGACAGAGTCGACGACGGCGATGCGGCCCTTCGCGACGAGGTTCTTCGGGAGAGCGCAACCTGGATGAAGATCATGCCGAGGCCGAGCGACGGGATGAGGAACGTCGCGATCCAGAACGCCTTCCCGCGGACCTGCTGGAGGTATTCGCGCTTGATGACGGCGAACAGCTTCCCGTCCATGGCTACTTCAGCTCCTCGGCCGTCGGCGCCTGAAGGCCCGACTCCTGGACGCACTTGATGAAGATGTTCTCGAGCTCGGGCTCGGGCTCGACGGGCGGCGGGAGAGGCACGCGGCCGCGGTAGGAGTGCTTGATGTCCTTGAGCGTGCCGTCCAGGAGCTTCTGCGCGCGGTAGAGGAGCGCGATGCGCTCGCAGAGGCGCTCGGCCTGCTCGAGGACGTGCGTCGAGAAGACCACCGTCTTTCCCTGCTTCTTGAACGCGGTGAGGAAGTCCTTCACGAGTACGACGTTGATCGGATCGAGGCCGCTGAACGGCTCGTCGAGGATGAGGATCTCCGGGTCGTGGACGATCGTCCCGAGGAACTGGACCTTCTGCTGCATGCCCTTGCTGAGCTCCTCGGTCTTCTTCTGGAGCCACGGGCGCAGATCCATCGAGTCGATCCACGGGGAGAGGCGCTTCATCGCGGTCGCCTTGTCGACGCTCTTGATCGCCGCGAAGAACAGGAGCTGGTCGACGACCTTCATCTTCCGGTAGAGGCCGCGCTCCTCCGGCAGGTACCCGATGCGCTCCTGGAGCTTCTCGCTCATCGGCTCGCCGAGGACGCGGATCTCGCCCTCGTCGGGCTTCGTGATGTTCATGATCATGCGGATCGTCGTCGTCTTGCCGGCGCCGTTCGGGCCGAGAAGACCGAACGTCACGCCGTACGGGACCTCGAGGTCGAGCTTGTCCACGGCCGTGAACTTGCCGAAGCGCTTCACGACACCGTGGAGCGAGATCGCGGGGGTCATGAGATTCACATCCTCCTGCGGAAACCAGAGAGAGATACGTGCCGGTGGGGACGAAGTTTACGTGCGGGGGGACGGCCGGGGCTAAACGCCGTTCGGGGCAGGGACTTGCACGACGCACCGGACTCCGCTATGGTCCGCGTCCCGCGGTCCTCGCGTGCGCCCATAGCTCAACTGGATCAGAGCGTTTGACTACGGATCAAAAGGTTGCGGGTTCGACTCCTGCTGGGCGCACCATCTAACCCCTCGCCACAGAAGAAGTTCGACGCGCGCCGTCTAACCCTTTCCGTTCCCGGAAGCCGAAATGTCCGTGTTCTGTCCGTGTCCGCCGATGGCCGTGACATTTCCTTCGGCGGGAATGGCCGCGAGGTGCGCTTCCGTCCGGATGAGCGCCTCCCGCTTGTCGTCGTTCGAGGTGATGTTGTAGCGATTGAACATCGAGACCGTTCGATGCCCGCTGATGGACATGGCGACGGTCTGAGGGACTCCAGCGCGAATCATGTTCCGAACCGCAGTGCGGCGGAGGTCGTGAAAGAGCCCTCCTGGAACCTTCGCGGCTTCGCATGCGCTGGCCCACGCCTTCCGGAAGTCGCCGACGGGAACGCCGCTCTCGTGAAACACGTGAGGGGAGATCGCCGTCACCTTCTCGCGGGTCAGATACTCGCGGGCCTGCCAGCGACGCTCGATGAGGTCCTTCAAAGCGCCCGTCAGGGGAAGCATGCGACCGTGGCCGTTCTTTGACGTCGCGATCCGAACCTCACCGGCCGCCCGGTCCACGTTTTCCCAAGTCAGGGGGAGGATCTCTCCCTTTCTCCATCCACTGAAATACGCGAAGCTGGCGACGTCGGCGACCGCGACCGGTAGCGCTGCCGCAACCTTCTCGAACTCCTCCTTCTCGAAGAAGCCCTGCCGCGCGTTGTCCTCCCTGAGCATCGGAAAGTAGGGAACCCGTGAAATCTGGCCCTGCTTTCGCGCGAGGTTGAACGCCCCGCGAAGCGCCGCCAGCTCCCGGTTGATCGAAGCGGGAGACTTCCTCTTCTTGCCGGGGCGAGTCTCTTCGGCCGCTATGAAGGCTTCCAGCCGTTTTGTTGAGACCTCTACTGCCCGGTCCAAGCCGAAGAACTGCCGAACCGGCTTCACGTGCGAGAGGTGCGACTTGAGCGCCTTCGCACCGCGTCGCCCGAGGTCGAGAGCGAGCGAATCGAGGAGGTCCGTCACCATAACTCGCTCTTGTTCCGGCCCGATGAAGCGGTCCCCATGTTTCTCGCCGAGCCGCGCCTTCAGCTTCTTCGCAGCTTCCTTCTCGGTCTTGCCGCCGGGCTCCCGGAACTCCTTCCCCCGAACGTAATACGCGATCCAGAAGACCGCGCCACGTTGGAAGATCCGTCCTTCCCCTTTCATTTCTTCTTCTCCTTTCTCGGAGTCTTGAGGTAGGCCCTGACTGCATCTGCGACAACGTCCTGGAGGTTTCTCTTCTCGTCCATGGCTCGGATCTTTGCTTCCCGCCAGAGGTCTTCCGGCAGGGAGAGTGAGGTCTTCATCAGCTTCACCCCCTTCCCGAAGAAGCTTCTTCTGCCCATGAGCTGAAGATATACCTCTGGATATCTAGACGCAAGAGGCGTCTTCAGCGCCCCTGCCGGGTAGCGATGAAGCGGGAGATGCCCTGAGCCGAGAAGCGGACGTTTCCGCCGATCCGGACCGTGAAGGGGAGTTCGCGGGCTCTGCGGTAGAGAGTGTCCGTTGAGACCGCCAGTCGCTGGGCCGCCTCCTCGACGTCGAGAAGACGGTCCTCCTCGGGTTGGCGTGGCGCCCCGTCCGCGTAGAGCCGAATCCATAGGCCCGCCTTGAGCCGTTCCGCTGCTCCAAGGGCATCGGCGAGCGCATCGGCGCCAAGTCCTCGGACCTCTGCCTCGGCTGCCCGGAGGGCCTCTCGGAAGCGGCCCAGGGGGTCGCCAGCGTTGTCCGAGAGGAGGGAGAGAGTCATGGACGCCTTGCCGCCCGTTCGGCTTTCCAGCACTCGAAGCACGCGACATGGCAGAAGAGGTCCTCCGGGGCCGATTCCCGGCCGCATCGCACGCAGGGGTGCCTGGGGCTCCGGCGGTCACCGAGGAGGACTGCCGCCTCAGCCCTGTGCGTTTTCAGTTCGGCGATGAGATCGGGGTGTCGTTCGGCCGCCTCGCGAGGGAGGCGGATGGTCCCGTCGTCAGCGAGGCGAACCTGGACCCCGTGGGCCGACAGCGCTGCGAGGACCTCGACGGTCTTCACAGGGCCACCTCGTCGTCAAGCTCGCGAAGATGATCACCGGGCCCCCGAAGATGATCATTTCCAGGCGTGATCACCTTCGGGCTCTGATGATCACCTTCGGCCGGCAGCTCCCACACCCAGCCGTCGTTGAGGCCGCTCTTTCGAGGTCGGATTCCGAGCCGTACCTTTGCTCGCCGCAGAGTGATGTCGGCGATGCCAGCACCCTTCGCGGCCTTGAACACTTCCTTCGATCCAACGGCCCCGTCCCCGAGGAGCTCGCGAAGGAAGTCCTCAGCCTCACCACGGGCCCCGCGATCCTCTGGCTGCTCTTGTGCCGCCAAGAGCTGATCTGCCGTAAGGAGAACGGGACCGGACTCGAACTCGATCCGCGCGACCTTCCCGGCATCGCGTAGCCGATAAGCCAGCGAATCGGGGGGACGGCTGAGGTTCGACTTTGCGGATGCCAGGACCCGTCGCTCCTCGTCTTCGGGGTCCTTGGCGACGATAAGAACGCTTCTGGCCGCGCCGCTGATCCCGATGGAGCCGCCCCCGCGATATACCGCGTTGGAGCCACCACCCTTCGTGAGGTGACGAATGATGAGTACAGCGGCTCCGGTCCGCTCTGCCATGGCTGCAACCGGGGCGAGAGCTCGCCTCACGTCCTGGTCGCGCCATGAATTTGTCTCGCCTCCGAGATATGCCATGAGAGGGTCAACGATGAGGAGCCGCGCAGCATGGGCTTCGATCGCTTCCTCTATTTCCGCGACATGCCGCAGGCAGGGAAACTCCTCTTCGCCATCCGAATCCGAAACTGCCTGAATAGCGAACACGCGGGAGACGTCTGCGCCGGCAGCTTCGAGGCGCGGCCGGATCGTGTCGCCAAGCCCATCCTCTGCCGAGAGAATCAGAACTGAGGAAACGTCGGCTAGACCGCCCCCCGGAAGACGCTCACCGCGAGTGAGGCGTGCCGCCACTTCGAGCGCGAGCGTGCTCTTTCCGAGCCCAGGATCTCCGTCGAGTAGCGTTAGCTTTCCGAACGGGATGCGGCCGTCCCACAGCCAGGAGACCTTCTCTGGCTGGACGTCCGACAGCGGCGACGGTCCGAGCGCGGAATGGCAGGACGATGCCTTTAGCTCGGGATCGCTGGCCTTAGGTCATGAGTACCGACGACGGTCTTCCTCCTCATTGCGTGTCCATTCGGGCGCCTCGCGGGAAAGACGTTTCAAGTCCTCAATCGGTGCCGCCGGAATCTAGCCAGTCGGATACGTCACCCTTCGGGGGCAGCCCCGGCAGGTGGAGCAGCCGAATCGTTGCGGCGATCCCGAGGAGCGAGCCGGCAACCCTAGCTGCGTGACGTCGCCCGGCCTCGTCGTTGTCCGGAATGACAATGACGTGGCGGCCACGTAGCGCCTCCGACAGCGCAGAGTCCCACCTCGACGCGCCTCCGGCATTCGTAGTGGCGATTAGATCGAGGGTGGCCAGACGGTCAGCGTCCTTCTCACCTTCCACGATGAACACCCTTCGGGAGCCGGCCGCGAGAAGCTCGGGGAGGCGATACAGAACACGCCGCGTTCCATCGAGCCTCCAGAACCATCCTCCGTTCCCATCAGGTCGGCGCTGGCGAAACTCCTTCGGGTCGTATCGAACGACTTCAAAGAGCACGCGCCCCGCCTCGTCCCGGTAGGTGTATTCCGCGGAGGCCCGTCTCGCACTTCCCCGAACCCTAGCCCCATCTCGCTTCGGCATGAGATCAGCCATGGTCAATCCCAGGGCGTTGACGATTGCCCCGTTCTCACAGCCCGCGAAGCACTTGAGAAGAGTCCTTCCTTCATCGCCGATGCAGACCGAGAGCGAAGCGTGACGGTCTTCGTGGGCCGGACAACGCGCTATCCATCCCTTACTGCCAGGCCGGACGCCATCAAGACGCGGGAGCAACTCCTCGGCCGTCATCGCCGACCCCGCCTGTTCGGCGGAGGTGGGTCGTTCCAAGCCCGGGCTTCCTGCTCTTGATCTGGCCGCTCCTCTGATGACCCCAGCCATGTCTGGTGGGGCCTCAGTAACGTGAGGGCACGCCGGTACGCATGTACCTCTCCCTCGCGTGCTTCCACGGGATATCGCTCGATGATCGAGACTCGGGTGGGGGATAAGCCGGCGGCGCTGGCGACCTCGTAGGCCGCAACGCCGGCCGCAAGGCGTTCGATTCGCAGCGATTGGGGAGGGATCGGGCGGAGCCCACGGCGCTTCATGGGCGCGATTTCAGCGTGCAACCTCAACGCCTGTCTGTAGCTGAAAGCCCAAGCTTTTCCCTGAGCCCTAGCGGAAATCCTCCGGCTTGAAGCCCAGCGCCACCCAAGCCATGAACGCGGCCTCCACAATGTCCTTCGGCCCTTCGGAGGCGGGGCCATCGACGGTGACACCCGCCCGGCGTCTTGCCTGCCGCTGCGCCAGGTATTTGAGCGTGCGGAGAGGGCGATCCTCGGGATGGGGCTGTATGGGAATCCTCATCTCTGGGCGCAATCCCCGGTTGATTGCGGCGCGTGCGAGGCGGTCAGCTACTGCTCCAGGGCTGATCCGCATCGTCTCCCCGTGCTCATACTGCCTCGTGTCTTCGAGAACGAGCACGATGAGCGATCTCAACGTAACAGCCTTTGGGTTCCATGACTGTCTCTTCGGACGAAAGGTGCCCGGCGAAAGCGGCAGCGGCGGATGCTTGGCTCCACGTTCTCTCTGACTCTGAATCACCGCCTCGATAGATTCTGGGGTGGAGCGGGAAGAGGTGCGCGCTGCAAGAATCACCCTGATCCACGGGAGATAGGTGCGCGCGAAGGAACAGGCTGCCTCAATAACGTCGAGGTGTAGCGACGGGCGCCAAGGCGGATGCTTCTCGGGATTCTGGAGACCGCCATGCTTCGTGACGGCCTCCACGTAGCTGGGTGGCAACAGCATCGCGTCGCCCCACTTATTAATGGCCTCCGAGTTCGGCCGTTCGCGGGCGTTTCGCAATGCACGGCTTGCCCTCGCGACCCGTCTCTCGACCGAACGAAATTTCGTTCGCACGTTCGGCCCACGTTTGTCGTGGTGTATGGCCATGGGAACTGAACCCCGCTTCCCCCGCCCAGATGAAAAGAGGAAGCGGAAGGGCGCGGGGTGCCCTTGTCGGAGCCGGGAGCTAACCAGCCCTATCCGCCCGCAGCAGATCCTACCGGTCCTACCGGGGTTGGGGCAGAAGACCCTCCGGCGTTTTCCTGGGAATCTGACCGCTAGAGGGAGGCAGACCGAGGAGGCTCTCCTTGTCTCCTTCGCCGGTTCCCGAAACAGGCGGTCAGCGGCGGGCCTAATAATCGAAAAGTTCGACCGTTATCCGAAGGAATGGATAGGGTTCGGCGATGACCGTGGGCAGATCCACTGGGAACGAGAGGACCTTCAGGCCACGCTCGCCCTGCTCGACGTTAAGGCGGCGAAAGGTGCCGGATCCGAGGGACGAACTCTCCGTTCGAAGGTCGAAAGTGATCGACGCCTTCTTGTCCTTCCCACTGTTGTTACTAAGGACAACGACCACCTTCAGCGCCGAGCCGGTTCCGTTCTCGCTTCGCTCGATTCCTAGATTGAATCTCTGGATGGTCACGCCTCGGCATTGAAATCTCCCGAGATCCAGCGTGTTGATACCGGCCCTTGTCTTAAAGAATTGGTCCAGCGAGTAATCCAGGACCATTGGGGACATGAACTCGTGAACCTCTGGCGACCGAGGCCTAATGTCGTCAGCCGCCGAGGGCGCAATGATAAGGAAGAGCAGAAAGCTGGTCAGCGCAAGCAACGGATTACGCATCGCCAGTTACCTCCGTAAGCGCATTCAGGCTACACCGATGACCTCGAACCGCGGGAGCTAGGCCCATCCGCGGGACTCTCCGGCGGTTCTCCCGGAGGGCCGGCTGCTGGGGGTCAGACGTATGGGCCCCCCGGAAAGCTCCTCACGAGGCGCCGTTCGGTGAAAGCCTCGGAAAATTCAGGCGGACACTAGGCGGACAGGGCTCCGGAAGCCTCGCGCTAGCAGCCTCTTACAGAGGCGCGTTGGATTGCCGATCCATTGATCGAGCCAACCGCGGGCCGGGCCATTTTCACAGGAATAGGATTGCGCTGAGGACGCCCTATGAACCGGACAGAACTCCGTCGTCTAGTTGCACCCGTGGCCCTGGTTGTTGCCCTCGCTGGCTTCAGTAGGGGCGCAAAGGCACAGGAAATCCGGGTGCTCTCGGATGAGATCCACGAATTCGCTTCACCGTTGATTCTGGAGATGTCCCTCGATCCAGTTCTCGATAAGCCGGCCGGTGAGAAGTGGACCACCGACAAGACGCGATTTCTGGTTTGTCGCGGGGTCTCGATCGAATCCTTGGAGTTCAGAGTTCAGCCCGAGTCTTCTTCCCCGAAGAAGGTCGACATCCGCGTGCGCCTAAACAACAACAGCGGGAAAGACAAGCGCACCACCGTGAGGTTCGAGTGCGTGGATGACGACAAGGTTCTCTGCATTGCAGTCGTTGCGCCGAACCTGGAACAGGGAGACCTGGAGAAGAACCGTGCCGTTCTTGTCCTTCGGCCACCTGAGCGGTGGACACAGACACCGCGACCAAAGCTCCGAATCACGATGACGCTCCAGGACTACTGAACGCTGCCCTCCGGGGTGCGAAGGGCTAAGATTCCTTCGATGCCGCGCCCTTGCAGCGTCTGTAACTCACCCTTGGAACAGGTCCTCCACGAGACTTTCCTGGCCGGTGTCTCGTATCGAAACCTGGCGGCACGCTTCGGGGTGAGTCATGCGGCCGTTCACCGGCACGAGAAAGCCCACCACTACGAGAAGCGCCGCGGGCTTCCGGTAATCCACCTATCCCCGGAGCCGTACCCCCGGTTTCCTCCTCCTAGGAATGCAACGGCTTCCCCGTCGCCGATCTCATCGGGCGAGGGTGGTGTGGCGGGGGCATATCAGAGGAATCTTATTGAGTCCGTGCTCTGGGCATACCGGCGTACCCGGTAGGAGAGGTTGCTGAGCCTCTTCAGGTTCGAGTATTCGGCACGATCACTCATGTTTCGAGAAGACCGTGAAGGACTTCAGATGAAGCACACCGCGTCACAGTGTCTGCTTGCGTTCTCGTTCGTTCTAGTCTTGCTGGCTCCCCCTGCTGCCGCGCAGAGTTCGCCCGTCCGCGCGGTTTCGGACGAGATGCATCTGTACGTCTCCCCGATGGTGCTAGAAATCGATCTAAGCGAGCTCCTTGCATTACCTCTCGGCAAGACGTGGGACCCAGAGGCGATGAAACGGTTTTCATGCAGGTGGGTGACCTTCGAGAGGTTCTCGCTTGCGAGGCTCCCTGAGGACCCGAGGAAGGTGTCCGTTGTTGCCTTCATCAAGAACAACAGCGGGAAGGACAAGCGCGTTCAAGTGACTTTCACGCCGGGGGAGTCTTGTGTGCTGAGGGTCACCCCTGACGCAACGAAGATCTGCCTGGGTGCGCTCATCCAGTCGGGCCCAAGCGTCCGGCTCACGGTAGCGGTCGACGACTATTGAGAGGGTGTCCGCCTTCTGTCCGTGTACCCCTGCCGAAAGGACCCGAAAGGAAGAGATAGCGGAGGCTCGCAACCCCCGCTTTTCAACGCTTTAGCTGCAGCGTTCGGCAGACTTCGGCGGCCGGGACGGACTACGGATCAAAAGGTTGCGGGTTCGACTCCTGCTGGGCGCACCATCCGATTCCACGGCAATATTGGTGCGAGGTGGCTCGTGAGCGGATCGTTTCGATCGATTGTCCTGGCCGGTTCGGTGGCGCTCGCTGCGGCCTCTTGCGCGACGCATCCCGTCGACGTGAAGACCGCTCCCGCGCCCGGTAACGCCGCGCCGTGTCCCGGGGGAGGCGAGGCGCGCGTCGGGGGGAGAGCGTTCGCGCGCCAGCGGAACGGGGATCTGGTCCCGGGCTCCGGGCGGCCGGTGTACCTCGATCCCGCGACCCGGTACTCGACGGCCGTCTTCCGCGCGATCACGGACCAGCAGAACAAGACGAGCTTTTTCAAGGCCGAGAAAGAGAGCGCGACGGTCGTTCCGGATCCCGCGATGCTCAAGTGCCGGCGGACGGTCCAGGCGGACACGGACGGCGCGTTCACGTTCGACAGGGTCGCCCCGGGCCCGTACTTCGTCTCGTCGTACATCTCGTGGCTCACGCCGGCCGGCACCTGGCTCGGGATGTGGAACGTCAGCTCCGTGACGGTCGGGGCGGACGGTAAGATCGAAGTCGTCCTGAGCGGCGTTCCCGCGTCGGTTCCCGACATGCCCGCGCACTGAGCGACGGGGCTTCGACGCAGGTGCGCCCGCGATCCCGTAATCTCGGGGCGTGGATCCCGCGGCCGACGAGAGGTTCATGGGGCTCGCGCTCGCCGCGGCGCGGCGGGCGCCCGGTCACGCCGACGTGCCGGTCGGCGCCGTCGTCGTGAAGGACGGCGCCGTCGTCGCCCGCGCCCACAACGCGCGCGAGAGGGGCGCGGACCCGACCGCGCATGCGGAGGTCCTCGCGATCCGCAGGGCGGCGCGGAGGCTCGGGTCGTGGCGGCTCGAGGGCTGCACGCTGTACGTGACGCTCGAGCCCTGCGCGATGTGCGCGGGCGCGATCGTCCTCGCGCGGCTGCCGCGCCTCGTCTATGGCGCCGCGGACCCGAAGGCCGGTTACGTGGGGTCGCTCGGCGACCTCTGCCGCGACGCGAGACTCAATCACCGGCCCGCCGTGACGGCGGGCGTGCTCGCGCCGGAATGCGGCAGAATCCTCGTGGAATTCTTCCGTGAGAAACGGTCCGCCCGCGCCCCCCGCTGAGGGAGCCTTCGACGCGCCCGAGGCGCCCGTGCTGCGCTGCCCTTCCTGCGGGGCCGCCGCGCAGGAAGGGGATCGCGCGTGCGCCCACTGCGGGTCGCTCCTCGCGACGCGGCGCTGCGTCGTGTGCTTCGCGCTCTCCCCGCGCGACGCCGAGCGCTGCGTGCGCTGCGGCGCGCTCCTCCCGTCCGAGACGCTCGCGGCCGCCGCGGGCAGCTGCCCGGACTGCAGGGCCGCTCTCGTCGCGCGCCGGGCCGGCGTCGTGGGGTTTTCCGAGTGCCCGCGCTGCGGCGGCCTCTTCCTGACGCGCGCGTCGTTCGACGCGGTCGTCAAGGACGCCGAGTCGCGCGCGCGGGCCCGCGCCCTCGACGAGCCTGCGGGGGCGGCGGTTCCCGAGAAAGGGTTTCACTACCGCCCGTGTCCGGTCTGCCGGAAGTTCATGAACCGGTCGAACTTCGGCGGAGGCTCCGGCGTCATCGTGGACGTTTGCGGGCCGCACGGCGCGTTCCTCGACCGCGGAGAGCTCACGCGCATCGTGGACTTCGTCGAGAACGGCGGCTGGGAGAAGGTGAAGAAAAGAGAGAAAGACCGGATGGAAGAGGAGATTTCTGCTTTGGAGAGTCGAAAGAGTGTGATGTCCGGAACGAGCCTGCCCGCCGAAGCGCGGGGCGACGCAGAGGGATTTCTTTCGAAGGTGATTTCAGTTCTTGGCGCCCACCTCGGCTGACGGGCGGCCGGGACGCGTGGCCACGATGGACCACCGCAGCTCATTTCCCCTCTTCACCCTTCTAAGAAAATCTTCTCTTCATCTTCTTCTCTTTTCCGTCTCCTTGACGCCCGGAGGCGTTCGGGAGATCCTCGCCGTCCGTCCGCGTGCGGACAGGTGTCCGAGTGGTTTAAGGAGCACGGTTGGAAGCCGTGTGTAGCCGAGAGGTTACCGTGGGTTCGAATCCCACCCTGTCCGCCAGTTCTTTTTTCGTGTGTCGAGGTCAGCCCCGGCACACGACGTGCACTCCCGTGCGGGGGTGTCCGTTCCGGCATCTCCGAAAGGAGCCCTCCGACATGAAGCGTACGAGCGCCGCCGTCGTCCTCGCCGCCCTCCTCGCCGCCCCGGCCTTTGCCGCGGGACCTCTCCTCGAGAAGGACGTCTCCGTCCCGCGCGACACGCGGATCGACGTCGGGCTCGTCTGGGAGAAGTGCACGCTCATCGACGTCGAGACGCACAACGCGCCGGACCAGAAGATGATCGACGCCGCGAAGGCGAACGACCCGAAGGACGTCACGATCCTCCTCGTGCGCTTCCGCTATTCCAATTCGGACTGGGTCGACCACCGCGTGCGGATCCGCACGGTGTTCCTCGACGAGCGCGGCGACGTCGTCGGCGACGCGGGCCGCACGGCGACGATGGACAAGAGCCAGACGGACGACACGATCAGCTTCCCGATGAAGATCAAGACCGTGAACTGGCCCGCCGCGAAGAAGCTCCACGTGACGGCGAGCTTCCTCAGGTAGCGCGTTCCCCGTCTTTCCCCTATGATCCGCGGCTCCGATCGGCCGGACCACGCGGTGAGGTGCTGGAGTGGTTGATCAGGACGGTCTCGAAAACCGTTTTACCCGAAAGGGTAACGTGGGTTCGAATCCCACCCTCACCGCCATCTGATCAGACCCGCCCCTCGAGCTCCGGCGCGAAGAGGCGATCGCGGTCGTCCAGCTCGTCGAGGAACGCGTCGTCCGTCTCGCCCGAGTCCGCCATGCGGGCGAGGCGCCAGAAGTCCCGGACGTGTCCCGCGATCCGGGCGTCCGCGTAGTCGCGCGAGACCTCGTTGTCGATCAGGAAGGGCCAGTCGCTCGCCTGAAGGAGAAGCGCCTGCCGCTCGAGCGCGGCGAAGAGACGCGCCGGAATCGCGTCGCGCCGCTCTTCGAACCTCTCGATCGCGAGCTCCGTCGCGGTGACCTCCTGCCAGTACGGGACCGTGTGGTCGTTCCACCAGACCTGGAAGTCGCCGCCGCGGCCCCATGTCCCGGCGGGCATGCTGATTCCCTCCGGGCGCGTCGCCGCGAGCGCCTCGCTCGCCGTCCGGGGCACGACACCGGTCCGGCCCGCGAGCTTCTCGAAGACGGCGGCGAGGAAGTCGATGCCCTCGAACCACCAATGGCCGAAGAGCTCGAAGTCGAACATCGCGACGACCGTGGCGCCCTCGCCGTCCGGGAGCGTCGGCGCGCTCTCGAGGAGGTGGATGAAGTGCGTCGCGTGGGAGTCCAGCGCCTCGGCGACGCGGGCGGGCTCGTAGGGGAGCTTGTCGCCGAGGTCGAGGCGGGAGTCCGTGACGCGCCAGTACCGGTGGCCGCTCGGAGCGCGCTTCTTGTGGAACTCGAGGTACCGTCCGTCACCCGGGTACCCGACCTTGCCGGACCAGACCTGCTGCGACGAGAGCGGGTCGCGGGCGAGGACGCCGACGCGTCCCCCGTCGCTCGCACGCACGACGTGGAGACGGTAGGGCGTCGAGCCCCCCTCGGGACGCTCGACGACGCCGCCGTACGCGGGCTCGTGCCGGCCGCCCTTCACGAGGTGCGTCTCGACGAAGAAGTAACGGACGCCGCGCGCGGAAAGGAAGTCCTCGAGACCGCACCGCTCCTCGACGTGCCCGTCCGCGGGCGACGTCCACGCTCCGGCCGGGCGGTAGGCACACTCGGGCAGCCAGAACCCGCGCGTGGGCCGCCGGAAATGCCGCGCGTGCGCCGCGAGGCCGACGTCGAGCTGGCGGTCGATCGCGCGGTCGTTCGGGAGAAGCGGAAGGAACCCGTGCGTCGCGGCAGACGCGATCATCTCGAGCGCGCCCTTCTCGGCGAGCCTTCGAAACGCCGGAAGGAGCCCGCCCTCCCGCGACGCGAAGTCGGCTCGCACCTCCTCGTAGAACCGGATCCAGAGGTCCGCGACGGCGACGGCGCCGTCGTCGCCGAGCGTCGCGAGCTGGACGCGGTCCTTGCGGGCCGCGGCCGCGCGCTGCTCGAGGTAGCCGTCGAATGCGGGGCCGAAGCGCGCGTCCGCGAGCTGCTCGCAGAGGACGGGCGTCATCCCGACCGTCGCCTTGAGCGGGACGCCGCGGTCGACGAGACGCTCGGCGGCTCTCAGGAACGGGACGTACGTTTCCGCGGCCGCCTCGAAGAGCCAGTTTGCGCCGTGCGGCCACGTGCCGTGCCCGAGAACGTCCGGGAGGTGCCCGTGCAGGACGAGGACGAGCGTCGTCGGAGGTCGCATCAGGGCCGGCGATTCTACGCCGCGCGCGGCCGGCTCCGGCCCGCTCAGGCGACGACACTCCGCGTGATGTCGTTGAACGGGATCGCGAGGAGCTCGGCATGGCCGCCGCCGCGGATGACGACCATGTTCTGCGCGGGGACCTTCTGCCAGTCGCCGCCTTCCGAGAGCGGCTCGGAGCACACGACCGTCGCGGCCCCGTCCTTGCCGGGGTCGCCCATGCGGCAGGCGTCGCCTTCGCAGACGAACCGCTTGCCGTGTGAGCCCCAGAGGCTCGCCGGCATCATCGGCGGCGTCGCGTAACGCATGACGACGGCCCGCCGGCCGTCCGTCACAGCGAAGTTCAGGTAGGACGGCTCCGTCACGCCCCCGTCGTCCGCGGTCCACTCGATCTTCGCGACGGCTTCCGTGAGGGCGGCGACCATGCGCTCGGTCGCGTCGTCCGCCCGCACGCGCGCGTACGCGTCGAGGAAGAGTGCGAACGCGACCTCCGAGTCCGTCGTGCCCTGGATGCCCGCGTACGCCTCCTCCGAGAGGCCGGAGACGAGACGGCGCCGGATCCCCGCGAACCCGCCGATTCCGCCGTTGTGCATGAACGCGAACGGGCCGGACGCGAACGGATGGCAGTTCGCGACGGAGACGGCCGTGCCGGGCGAGGCGGCGCGCACGTGCGCGAGGATGCACGGGCTCGTGGTGACCCGCGAGAGATGGAGGAGATTCGGGTCGTTCCAGGCCGGGACCGGGGACCGGTAGAGCGCCGGCTCCGGACCGATCTCCGGGACGTACCAGCCGATCCCGAAGCCGTCGCCGTTCGTCGGGTCCTCGCGTTCCTCGGCGTGGAGGCTCTGTTTGAGGATCGAGTGCTCGGGACGGGTCGTCAGGGAGTCGACGGTGATCGCCGGCCCTACGTAGAGGGCGAATCGGCACATGGCCGCATCCTACGCCGCCGCGCTCAGGCCGGCCCGGGCCGCGGGAGGAGTCGCATGATGGACGACACCGGTCCCGGCGGCGTGAAGCGCAGCCAGCCGTCGGCGGGGATCGTCTCGGCGATCCGGCCGTTTCCGTCGACGAGCCGCGCCCGGAAGACGATCGGGCCCGCGGGCGCGATGCCGAGCGGGAGGCGCGCCTCGAGCGCGCTGCCGAGCGCGATCCGCGCGCCGTTCACGTTCGAGATCCCCGGAACGACGGCCACGTCGAACGTGAGCGGCGCCTCGGTGCCGGGAAGGAGGAGCTCGACCCGCAGCGTGAGGCCGGCGAGTGCCGCGGCGCCCGCGGCGTCGGGCGGCTCGAGGCGCACGAAGAGCGGGTCGCCCGCGGCGGACGCTCCGAAGAGCATCTCCTTCACGAGTCCCGACCCGCGGTGCATCGTCCCCGAGGGGCGGACCCTCACGCGGCCGGCGCCGTCCCATCCGGCGCCGTCTCCGCCGTCGACCACGGGCCAGAGCGGGCGGAACGGAGCCTCGAACACCGCCGCGTGCGCGGGATCCACGGGCTCGAGGAGCTCGACGGGCACGGGGCGGCCTCCGGCGCGGTAGGCGCTCGCGAGGTGCCCGCGGAAGAGCGCGTCGAAGACGGAATCGTGCGCCGACGTGTGGTCGTCGCCGAACCACCAGAACCAGTCCGACGCCTCGGCGGCGAAGAGCGCGGCCTTCGCGGTCGCGGCCGGGGACGCCTTGCCCGCGACGACATCGGGAGGCGCCACGACGGGCACGGGCGCGACGAGGCCCGCGAGCGCCTCGCGCGCGGCGCCGAGGAGCGTCCAGGCGCGGTTCTTCGCGGGCGCTCCGATCCACGTCGCGAGCGTCCCGTTCACCCAGGAGCCCGCGACGAGGCCTTCGAGCGGTGTGGGCGGCGTCTCGGCGAGCGCCTGCGAGGGCGTCACGACACGGATGTCGGTGCGCGACGCGAGCGCGTCGGAGAGGGCCCTGAGGAACGGCTCGCCGTTCTCGGGATACGTCTCCCAGGCGTTCTCGCCGTCCAGGATGACGGGCACGACGAGGTCCGCGTCCGGCGCGGCCTTCCGGATCGAGATGAGACGCGCGACGAAGTCGGCCGCGGCATCGGCGGCCTCCCACGTCGCGTACGAGAATCCGATGCGGTCCGAGAGGACGCGGTCGCGGAAGAAGATCGCCGGCGACGCGACGCCCGTGAGCTTCCAGGGGCGGAACAGCAGGCGCGCGCGGTCGCCCTCGCCGAACTCCTGCCGTGAGACCGGTGGTGACTGGAAGAGGAGCGCCTCGTCGGACGCGACCCAGGAGACGCCCGCTTCGCCGAGGAGCGCGAGCGCCGCCTCCGAGAGCGCGCCCTCGGGCGGCCACATTCCCTTCGGCCGGAAGCCGAAATGCCGCTCGAACGTCGTCTGGCCGAGCGCGATCTGCGCGCGCGCGTCGTCCGGGTGCGAGAAGCGTGGCGAGGGGAGCGTGGCGTCCGGGAGCGACTGCCTCGCGACGCCCGAGTCGGCGAGGAGCGGCAGGATCGGGTGGTGGTACGGGCTCGTCGCGGCCTCGACGTTCCCGCTCGCGAACGCTGCCTTCCAGGCGGGAATCACGTCCGCCAGCGCGCCGGCCTGCCGGTCGAGCAGGTCGCTCTTCTCTCTCTCGGTGAACCCATGCCCGCGCTTCCTGAGGTGGACGAGCAGCGGGTCCTTCAGGAGCTCCGGGCTCGACCACGCGAGGTGGAACAGGACGACGAGGTCGCGGAAGTCGGACTCCTCGAAGGGCCGACGCGCCTCGGCCCGGGCCTTGAGGTCGGCGAAGCGGGAGAAGCGCGCGAGGACGCGGTCGTTCACGGAGAAGAAGTTCTCGAGGGCAAAGCGCCGCGCGCCCGCGTCCCACGCCGAGACCGGAGCCCGGGCGATCTCGAGGAACGCGTCCGAGCCGCCCTTCGTGAGCATCTCGATCTGGTCGAGGAGTCCCGGGACGAGGTTCGCGGCGTGCGGGACGCGGGGATTCGCCGCGAAGAGCGCGGGCAGCGACGCATAGTCCTTGAGCGCGTGGAGGCGCACCCACGGCAGCGGCGGGGGCTCCCCGTCGAACGTGACGTACCACGGCTGGTGGAAGTGCCAGAGGAAGAAGACGCGGAGCGGGGGCGACGCCAAGAGGGCCCGTTTTACAGAACCCGGGCGGCCGGCACAAGTCGCGCCGCGCTGCTAGAATGCGCATCCCCCGGGCCCCCGGATGAGTTCGGGTCCCGCGCGACGGTCCCCTCCGAACCGTGTCAGGTCCGGAAGGAAGCAGCACTCAGGAGTAAGGCCCGGGCGCCGCGGATCGCCCGGACTCATCGGGGGGCTCGGGCCCCCGACTCGGGGCAATTGTTTTCGAGTACAGTCGAGCCGTGAGCGACGCGACGACCTGGGTTCCCCTCGCCCGCAAGTGGCGCCCGCGCGCGTTCGCGGACGTCGTCGGCCAGGAGGAGATCGTCCGGGCCCTCACGAACGCGGTCTCGGCCGACCGTCTCGCGCACGCCTACCTGTTCTCGGGCCCGCGCGGCGTCGGCAAGACCACGACGGCGCGGCTCCTCGCGGCGGCGATCAACTGCAACAACTCCGATCGGCCGACCGCGACGCCCTGCGGAACGTGCGCCTCGTGCACGGAGGTCCTCGAAGGGCGCTCGATCGACACGCTCGAGATCGACGGCGCCACGCACGGGAAGGTCGACCAGGCGCGCGACCTCATCGAGATCGTGTCCTACGCGCCCTCGCGGGACCGCCGCAAGGTTTTCATCATCGACGAGGTCCACGCGATCTCGTCGGCCGCGTTCCAGGCGCTCCTGAAGACGCTCGAGGAGCCGCCGGCCCACGCCGTCTTCATCCTCGCGACGACCGAGCGCCACAAGATCCCGGCGACGATCCTCTCGCGCTGCCAGCGGTTCGACTTCCGGCGCCTGACGGACGAGGAAGTCGCCGACCGCCTCGCCGACGTCGCGGCGCGCGAGGGCTTCGCGGTCGTCGAGTCCGCGTCCGCCGCGAAGAAGGGGAGCCCGTTCGTCGAGCGCCCCGCGCTCGGCGCGCTGGCGGCCGCGGCGACCGGCAGCCTGAGGGACGGGCTCTCGCTCTTCGATCAGGCCGCGGCTCGGTCTGGCGGCAGCGTGGCTGTGCGGGACGTGGAAGCCATGCTCGGAGCGCCCGACCGCACGACGCTCGTCGCGCTCCTCGCGTCCGTTCTCTCGGGCGACCGCGCGGGGGTCCTCAAGGGCTGCGCCGAGCTCGACGCCGCCGGCGCGGACCCGCGCTCGACGCTGCACGACCTGACCGCGCTCGTGCGCGGCGCCGTGCGCCTCGCGGCCGATCCGAAGGCCGTCCCGCCGCCCGGACTCTCCGAGGACGGCGCCGCGCGCCTCGGTGAGTTCGCGCGGGTGACGCCGTACGAGACGCTCCTCAGGCTCCTGACGCTCCTCTCCGAGTCCGACGGGACGCTCCGGAGGTCCGACGTCCCCGCCCTCGCGTTCGAGGTCCTCCTCCTGCGCCTCGCCGAGCTGCCGAAGCTCGTCGGGATCGAGGAATTTCTTTCTGGTCGGAGCCCCGTGCCTTCCGCGCCGCCTGCCTCGGGCGGCGCCGCCGGAGCAGGGGCTTCCGGTGGAGGGGGATTTTCTTCGAAGGGTGAAGGGGGCGAGGCCCGCGCGAGCGCCGGCGGGGCGCCGGGGCCCGGCTCGGGCACGACGGCCGCACCCGCAGCCTCCGGACATTCACCTTCTAAGAAATCTTTCGCCGCCGCTGCAGTTGCTCCGCCGGGAGCCGCCACGCGCAGCCGATCGGGTGCGCCGTCCGAAGCAGAGAATTCTTCCTCTTCTTCCGACGAGCCCCCCCGCTTCGTCGGCCTCACGCCCCTCGAGATCGTCCCCGAGCCGCTCGACACTCCCGATCCCGCCGGCGCGTTCCGCGCGGCCGTCGAGAAGCGCCACGCGCAGCTCGGCGCTGTCCTGGACGACGCCTCCGTGACGCTGGACGGAAAGGTCATTCGGATCGTCCTCGACCCGCCGAGCGTCCTCGTGGAGAAGCGCCTCGCCGAGCCGGCCGTCGCGAAAGTCCTCGAGGACGCGGCCGTCTCGGTCGTGGGGCGGGGCGGGAGCGTCGTCGTCGAGAGCGTGGCTCCTCCCGGCGGCGATCTCACGGCGGCCGCGGCGGACGCCGACCCGGCCGCACTCGAGAAGGAGCACCTGAGGCACCGGGTCGCCGCGGATGAGCGCGTCAAGAAGATGATGGAACTCTTCGGCGGCGAGATCGCGGACGTCAAGCGCGACGACGGCTCCGCCCGGCCCAAGGGCCGCTGAGTGGCGTCGCTGCCCGCGCTCGACCGCCTCGTGGCGGCGCTCGAAAAGCTGCCGGGCATCGGCCCGAAGAGCGCCCGGCGCATCGCGCACTGGCTCCTTGCCGCCCCGGAGTTCGACGCGGCGTCCCTCACGGCCGCGGTCTCGGAGGCCCGCGCGCGCACCCGCCCGTGCGGGATCTGCCATTCCCTGACGGAAGAAGACCCCTGCGTGATCTGCGCCGACCCGTCGCGCAATCCCACCCTCCTCGCGGTCGTCGAGGAGGCGTTCGACGTGGACGTCCTCGAAAGGACGCACGAGTTTCGCGGTCGGTACCACGTGCTCGGGGGCGCCCTCGCGCCGCTCCGCGGCATCGGGCCGGACGACCTCAACGTCGCCGACCTCCTGTCCCGGATCGAGGAGGCCGCCTCCCTTTCGCCCGTCGAGGAAGTCCTCATCGCCACGAATCCGAACGTCGAGGGGGAGGCGACGGCGCTCTACCTGGCCCGCCGGCTGAAGCCGCTCGGGGTGCGCGTCACCCGGCTCGCCCTCGGACTGCCGGTCGGCGCCGCCCTCGAATTTGCGGACGATGTGACGCTCTCGAGGTCCCTCACGGGCCGCAGGGAGATGTGATCGGGTAAACTGCCCCGAAACCGCATGTCCGATTTCGTTCTGTTCGACGAGGAGTTCCATCAGATCAAGGACGTCATCGGACGCCTGAAGGCGGACGCTCAGGCGAAGGTCGTCTTCATCGTCGACAAGAACGGTCAACAGATCGCGGCCCAGGGCGACATGGAAACGCTCGACACGACGTCCCTCGCATCGCTCACGGCGGGCAACGTCGCGGCGACGGACGGGCTCGCGCGACTGATCGGCGAGAAGGAGTTCCCCGTCCTGTTCCACGAGGGCGAGCGCGACAACGTCTACATCTCCATCGTGGGCCAGCGGGTCATCCTCGTCGTCATCTTCGACGAGCGCTCGTCGCTCGGCCTCGTGCGGCTCCGCGTCCGCAAGGCGAACGCCGAGCTCGAGCGCGTCTTCGAGACGATCCAGAGGAAGGTCGAGTCCGAGAAGGTCCGCCGCCAGGAAGGCTACGACTCGCCCTTCGCCGAGATCACCGACGAAGACATCGACAGCCTCTTTCGGGAGTAGCGCGGCGGATGACGTTCATCAACTACGCAGCCCGCGAGATCAATTGCAAGATCGTCTATTACGGCCCCGGCCTCTGCGGCAAGACGACGAACCTGCAGTACATCTACGACCGCACGAATCCCGCCGCGAAGGGGAAGCTCATCTCGCTCGCGACGGAGACGGACCGGACCCTGTTCTTCGACTTCCTCCCGCTCGACCTCGGGACCGTGCGCGGCTTCAAGACACGCTTCCACCTCTACACGGTCCCCGGTCAGGTCTTCTACGACGCGAGCCGCAAGCTCATCCTCAAGGGCGTCGACGGCGTCGTCTTCGTGGCGGACTCGCAGGAAGCGCGCATGGACGCGAACGTCGAGTCTCTCCAGAACCTCGAGAAGAACCTCGGGGAGCACGGGTTCGACCTCCCGACCATTCCCTACGTCCTGCAGCTCAACAAGCGTGACCTCCCGACGGCGATGCCCGCCGAGGAGCTCTACCGCCAGCTGAACTTCAAGGGCGAGCCGACGTTCGAGGCGACCGCGCCCACGGGTCACGGCGTCTTCGACACGCTCAAGGCCGTGGCGAAGCAGGTGCTGATGGAGCTTCGCAAGAAGTAGTCGCGTGGACGATGGGCTTCCGGCGGCCCGCTCGAGCCCGCCGCGGCGGGATTCCGCCGGGAGTCCGCGGAGTGCCGCAAGGAGGTGCGGCATGCCCCGGCACGGCAGCGCGCTGGAGAGGCTCGTCTCGTCCGGGCGCGCGGCGCCGCCGCGGCTGGACCTCTCCGATTTGCCTCCCCCGCACGCGGCAAGGGGACCCCTGACGGCCAGCGAGGCGCTCCGCCAACGCGACGACCGGTGAAGGCCGAGCTCGTTTACCTCGACTCGTCGGCGCTCGTGAAGCTCGTCGTGAAGAACGCGAGAGCGACGCCCTGCGAGCCTTCACGGCTCTGCACCGGCCGCCGTCACCTCCGCGCTTGCCGTGACAGAGGTGCGGCGGGCGGTGGGACGACTCTCACCCCGCCGAGGCCTCTCCGACCGCGCGCGCCTCGTCCTGGACGGCGTCGCGCTGCTCGGGCTGGATCTGGACATTCTGGAGAAGGCGGCGGGTCCCGAGCCGACGGAGCTCCGGACGCTGGACGCGATCCACATCGCGTCGGCGCTCGCTCTCGGCAAGGACCTTCTCGCGTTCGTGACGTACGACGAGCGCCAACTCGCTGCCGCCGGGAAGGCCAGGCTCCCTCTCGCTCAGCCCGGTGCGTGACGCCGCGCTCAACCTCGACGGCGGCGGATCGTCGGTGCTCGTCGCGAGGAGCCTACCCTGGTGCCTCAGGATTCCAATAGGGTCAAGACTTAGCCCGCAGCCAGCTTTGCTTCACGGTAGAAGCCGGCTGGCATGGGACGACGGACCTTCCATACGATTCCCATCGGTTTCTCGCCGAGGTGCCTCACGTAGTCTGCGGGACCGAGGAAGGTGTAAGCGGCCGTTCGACCGTCCGTCTTGATCGAACGCCTCACGAACAAGAAGACGTTCGAACCGCCTTCTCGATGGTGGATATAGCGCTGCCCGGTTGGTGTGTGTTCCCCGGTCCCGCTCTGGGATTCCCAATGAAAGAGGTCCTGTGAGATCGCGTAGTCCTTGTAGAGCGTCGTCGGTGAGTAGTGCTTCTCCGTCTTCTCGAGCGTGACAAAGAACAGGTCTGTCTGAATGCCGGGTAGCCAGAGAACCCCCTCGCGGATTCGGTAGGGCTTTTCGAGCGTGGACCGGCCCGTCGCTGCGAGAACCTCGTCGAGTGTGTAGGTGGAGTGAATCGAGAGGGGAATCGGCTGGTTCCAGTGAAGTTCTGTATTCAACGAAATAGCGACGTGAAGCGCACGATCTTCGAGAACGTCGAGGAGTTGAAGGAGTTCCTCTCTGATTGCCTCGTTCGCTCTGAGTCTCGCCATTGCCGCGGGTAGGGTTGAAGGCCTGGCCTTTGCGGGAAACAGGGTCAGGCTCACGCCCGTAAGAACGCGGCTATCACCCTCGCTGACCCTCGCATCCGCCGTGCTTGCAGCGAGGGCAGTTCGCAGGACAGCGATCCACCGAGGATCGTCCATGTGTACGAGTCGTTGAAGCCCCCCGGAGAGTGCCTCCTCATCGGGTCCAACGGGAGGGGCAACCAAACCGGCGGCTCTCCGAAGCGCCATCCAGGTCCAGCCATTCCTGTACAGCTCGCTGATCCCGAGGTTCGCTTCGTCCAGGAATCCCGCGAGGTCGATGTCCTTCTTGAGGTCGCGAAGCGCGCCCGCAAGGCCCTGAAAGCTCGAGCCGATCGCGTGCGCGACATTCTCAAGCACAACCTTCCGGGCGATCCGGTCAAGCTGCATCGAGCAGCCCGCCGGCAACAGCGGGAATCCCTCTTCGATCTGCCGCCGTAGTTCGCCGCCGGACACGCCGGTGAGCGCCCGAAACCGCAGATCGAAACGGAAGTTTCGGTTTGCCTTACCGATGAAGTCGAGAACGGTCAGGCAGTCCTTGTCCTGCGCGCGCCGGAGCCCGCGGCCCAGCTGCTGAAGGAAGACAGTTGCGCTCTCCGTCGGCCGAAGGAACAGGACGGTATCGATCTGGGGGAGGTCGATGCCCTCGTTGAACAGGTCAACGGCGAAGAGGACGTTCACCTCCCGATCCTTGAGCCTTTTCAGAGCCGAATCTCGCTCTTCCTCGCTCGAGTCGGCGGAGACGGCTGCAGCCCGGATTCCTGCCTGCACGAATTTTCCTGCCATGAACTCCGCGTGCCGAATGCTCACGCAGAAGCCAAGGGCCCGCATCGTCCGCCAATCCGAGACCTTTTCGAGAAGCTCCTTGACCACCAAAGCGGCTCGTGCGTCGTCGGCCGTGTAGAGATTTTCGAGCTCGATGGTGTCATATCCCCGGCGACGCCACGCGACGTGCGAGACGTCGACGTTGTCGTGAAGTCCGAAGTATTGGAACGGGCAAAGGAGCCCGCGCTCGAGCGCTTGCCAGAGCCTGAGCTCGACCGCCATTCGGCCGTGAAACCTAGAGAGAATGCTCCTCTCATCGGCTCGCTCGGGGGTTGCCGTGAGCCCGAGGAGTTCGACGGGCGTCACGTGGTCGAGAAGCCGCTTGTAGGTGGGCGCTTCCGCATGGTGAAACTCGTCGACGATGACGATCTCGAAGTGGGTAGGCGGAAGTTCACTGAGGTTCAGGTTCTTAAGCGACTGAATCGAGGCAAACACGTGCCGGCCCGATTGAGGCCTCTGGCCGTCGTAGAGGGGTTCGCCGAACGTTGCGTCCTTTAGAACCGCCCGGAAGGTGTGGAGTCCCTGATCGAGTATCTCTCTCCGATGCGCGACGAAGAGAAGAGTCGGCTGCGACCCACCGACACCCAGCCTCTTATAGTCGAGAGCGGCGACGACCGTTTTTCCCGTCCCGGTTGCCGCGACGACGAGGTTCCGGTGGCGATCGTGGCGCTCTCTCTCGGTGGCGAGCCGCTCCAAGATCTCCACTTGGTGCGGGTAGGGGTTCACGTCCAGCCCGATGAAGGGAGCGGAGGGCCCCTGACGCCCCGACTGCACGGCGCGATCAAATCTCTCGGCGTCACGCTCCGGCCGGTAGTCCTCCGATGAAGAGTCAGCCCAGTACGATTCGAAGGTGGCGCGGAACTTCTCAAGAAGGGCGGGCGTCTCAACTTCCGAAAGCCGAACGTTCCACTCGAGGCCGTCGAGCATCGCCGTGTGGGAGAGATTCGAAGATCCGACGTAGGCCGTCGAGTAGCCGGTGTCGCGCTGGAAAAGCCACGCCTTCGCGTGAAGGCGCGTGGCTTGTGTCTCGTAGGAAACCTTAACCTCGGCGCCCATTTCCACAAGGCGGTCCAGAGCGCGCCTCTCGGTGGAACCGGTGTACGTCGTCGTGATGACTCGGATCGGTCGCCGCTTTTCGAGGAACTCCCGAAGTGCGGGTTCGACGATTCGTAGTCCGTTCCAACGAATGAACGCGCAGAGGAGATCGATCCGGTCGCAGGACGGAATTTCTTCGGCGAGAGAATGGCCTATTCGGGGTTCGCCGCGCGCGTTCACGAGCAGATCGCTAGCCGAGAGGCGGATCTGGGGGCGCTGCGGCGTTCGCGGGTTCACGAGGCCGATCGATTTCAGAGAAATCGCGCTCAAGATCTCCGGTGGACGGCTGACCGCGTCTTCCGAAGAAACCTCTTTCGACGAGAGGTGAGAGAGCGCTTCGCGTAGTGCGTTGGCTAGTTGTACCTGCTTTTCGAGTCGCTGATCGGTCTCGACCGATCTCAAGGCTCTAATCAGGAGTGTCGCAAAGTGTCTGGACAGCAACAGATCGGCATCGGCAGCGTCCAGGTCTTCCTTGAAGATCAGAAAGCCGCTGCGCTCGAGTTCGTCGAGCTCCCGAGCGAGGCCGAGCGTGATCAGCTCATCGTAGAGGCCGACTTTTCGGCCCATCGGGGTTGCCTTACGCGCCCCTCTTGTACAGGTACGCCGACTCCAGCGTTTTCACGCCGTCGTTGTCGCCCACGACGTGCTTGCCGCCGCTCCAGATCGCGGCGCCGGCCGTTCTTCCCTTCGCGTCGACCGCGTAGAAGTTGACGTTGAACTTCGGCCGGCCCTTCGCGTCGCGGTGGCGGGGGACGCGGTGGGTCTTCTCGTCGATGCGCTTGAGGGCGACGAGACACGCCTCCTCGACGCTCTTGCCCTGCCGCATGGCCTCGACGACCGTGTGCGAGCCGCACGACACGAGGTTCGCCTCGCCGCGCCCGGTGGAGCCGCAGCTCCCGACGCCGTTCTCGCTGTAGATCCCCGCGCCGACGACGGCCGAGTCGCCGACGCGCCCCGGCATCTTGAAGAACAGTCCGGACGTCGTCGTGACGCCGACGAGGTCGCCCGTCGCGCTCCTCACGGACATGTGGATCGTGCCCTGAGGCCGGAAGTCGGCGTCGCCGTATTTCCGGATGAACGCCTTGATGTCGGGGTCCTCCGCTTCCTTGCCGGCCTCGATCCAGTCGTCGTTCGCCGAGAGGCGCTCTTTCCAGTACAGCCAGATCTTCCGCGTCTTCGGCGTGAGGAGGTCCTCGGGCAGGAATCCGTGCGCGCCCGCGAACCTCGCGGCGCCCGCGCCGACGAGGAACACGCGGTCCGTGCGCTCCATGACGAGCTTCGCGACCTTCGACGGCGTCTTGACGCCCTCGAGCGCGCCGACGGCGCCCGCGCGCATCGTCCGCCCGTCCATGACGCACGCGTCCAGCTGGACGACGCCCTCCTCGTTCGGAACGCCACCGTAGCCCACGCTCATGTCGTTCGGGTCGAGCTCGTTGACGTTCACGCCGACGATCGCCGCGTCGAGCGGGTCGTAGCCCTGGATGAGCGCCTGCCGCGCGGCCTTCGCGGCCTCGACGCCGTTCGCGGACGTCACGAGGACGTAGGAGGAAGGTCCTGCTTCCCTCGCGCCGGGTGCCGGCTGCGCCGCGCCTCCCGCGCCGGGGCTCTGCGCCTGCAGTTTTCCTTCGAAAGGTGAAGAGGGGAGGGCGGAGGCTGCTGCCGCAGCTGCGGCGGCCTGGAGGAAGCGGCGGCGGGAAGTGCTCATGGAAACGCCCTTTCCGGATTGGCCGCGGCCGCGCCGCCGCGAGCCCGCATTCACCTTCTAAGAAGAATCACCCTGACCGTTGGCGAGTCGGCGACAGGACACGACGCAGCCGGTTCATTCCTCCGGCAGCTCGGTCTCCTCTTCCTCGGCGCGCATGGCGCCGGGAAGCGCGTAATTCAGGACGAGCTGGCCGAGGTTCTGCGAGAACGTCGAGCGCGGGAGCACCTGGTCGCACCCGGCCTTCTTCGCCCGCTCGATGAGCTCCGTCTGCTTGTGCTCGCAGTAGCCGACGACCATGATGTTCTTCGTCTTCGGGGCCTTCTTGAGCGCCGCGATCGCGGGCACCGGGTCTTCCTTGAGGCCGAGATCGACGAGGACGAGGCCGACGCGCGTCGGGTCGGCCTTTTTCTCGAGCTCCTTCGGCGAATCCAGGAACACTCCGGGCGTCTGGCTGGATTTCAGCGCGTGGTCGATCTTCGTCCTCCAGAAGAGGTCGTCAGCCAGAACGAGAACCGTGCGATTCATGGGTCCTCCTCGGGAGGAGGCAGACCGAGATCCGGGGGTCCGGAGAGCCTGCCTGGGAGTGCGTCAGGCCGAAGTATAGCCGCCGGAGGCGTTTCCCGTTCGACAATCCGGGCGGGGGAATGGCAGACTCGCGCCCGTCCCCGAACCGCGTCGCGAGGAGGAAGAACGGATGAGCCAGCCCGAAGGGCAGGAGTTCAAGCCCTACATCCCGGCCGACCGCAAGGATGTCCCGGAGTTCACGCTCAAGGCGGTCCTTCTCGGCTCGGCGTTCGGGATCATCTTCGGCGCGGCGACTGTCTATCTCGCGCTGCGGGCCGGGCTCACGGTGTCCGCCTCGGTGCCGATCGCCGTGCTCTCGATCGCGGTCTTCAAGAAGCTCGGGAAATCCACGATCCTCGAGAACAACATCGTCCAGACGATCGGGTCGGCGGGCGAATCGGTCGCGGCGGGCGTCGTCTTCACGGTGCCGGCGCTTCTCTTCCTGTCGAACGGGGCCGATTACTTCAAGTACTCCGTCATCTTTCTCCTCGCGGCGATCGGCGGCACCCTCGGCGTCCTCTTCATGATCCCGCTCAGGCGGGCGCTCATCGTCAAGGAGCACGGGCACCTGACGTATCCAGAAGGGGTCGCCTGCGCCGACGTCCTCATCGCGGGCGAGAAGGGCGGCAACCTCGCGAAGATGGTCTTCGCGGGCGTGGGGATTTCGCTGCTGTACAAGTTCCTGTACGGCATCCTCGGCCTTTGGAACGAGACCGCGACGTGGTTCCGCACCGGGAAGGACGGGAAGATCCCCGACGCGACGCTCTCGTCCGACGTGACGCCCGAATACCTCGGCCTCGGATACATCATCGGGCCGAAGATCGCCGGCGAGCTCGCCTCCGGCGGCGTCCTTTCGTGGCTCGCGCTCATCCCGCTCATCTCGATCTTCGTGCCGGAGACGCGTCTCGTCGCGGACCTCGGCAAGCTCGGCTACTCGGAAGCCTGGATGGCCTCTCACGCGCACGCGCAGTGGATCTACTACGCGTACGTCCGGTACGTCGGCGCGGGCGCGGTTGCGTGCGCCGGCGTCATGACGCTCGTGAAGACGCTTCCCACGATCGTGTCGGCCTTCAGCGAGTCCGTGAAGTCGTTCCGGGGCGGCACCGGCGAGAAAGCGCGCGTGAGGACCGAGGACGACCTCGGGATCGGGATCGTCGTGGGAGGCTCGATCGTCCTCGCGCTGCTCATCACGATCCTGCCCGGCTTCCCGCACGGGCCGTTCCCCGGCTCGCTCCTCATGGGGCTTCTCGTCATCGTCTTCGGGTTCTTCTTCGTGACCGTGTCCTCCCGCATCGTCGGCATCATCGGAACGTCCTCGAACCCGATCTCGGGTATGACGATCGCCACCCTGATGGGCACGTGCATCGTGTTCGTGCTGATCGGCCGCACGGGCGACGTTTACCAGCCCGTCGCGCTCTGCGTCGGCGCCCTCGTCTGCATCGCGGCCGCGAACGCGGGCGCCACCTCTCAGGACCTGAAGACCGGGTTCCTCGTGGGCGCGACGCCGCGACGGCAGCAGATCGGCTTCATCATCGGGGTCCTCGTCTCGACGCTCGTGATCGGCGGGACGCTGTTCCTCCTCGACACGACGTACCGCGAGGTCGGGCAGCTGCACGGCATCGGCGGCGCGAAGCTCGCGGCGCCGCAGGCCACGCTCATGGCCACGATCATCAAGGGCCTGCTCGCGCAGAACCTGCCCTGGGCCCCCGTCCTCGTGGGCGTCTTCCTCGCCTTCATGGCGCAGATGGCCGGCGCGCACGCGCTCTCCTGGGCCGTCGGCGCCTACCTCCCGCTCTCGACGACCTTCCCGATCTTCATCGGCGGCATGATGAAGGGCCTCGCCGACAGGATCCGGCACAAGAAGGAGGAGAGCGAGCTGTCGTCCGGGATGCTCTATTCGACGGGGCTCGTCGCGGGCGGCTCCCTCGGAGGAGTGTTGATCGCATTCGTCGCGTTCTTCGGGGACCGGTTCCTCCACATGGAATCTCCGACGCTGATCGAGAAGCTCGACCTCGGCACGAGGTTCTACCCGGCGCTCAAGAACGGGACCGGGGGCGACATCCTGTGCGCACTCGTGTTCGCGGGTCTGTGCGCTCTCGTCGTGAAGAACGCGCGGAAGGACGTGGAGGTCTAGGACGCGGCGGGCCCCGCTTCTCCTCCTCGGGTCCGTTGCCGCGCTCGCCGTCCTTTTCTTCTTCGACCCCGCCACCGCGGGTTTCTATCCGCCCTGCCTCTTCAGGACGATCCTCGGCATCCAGTGCCCCGGCTGCGGAAGCTTCCGCGCCGCGCACCAGCTCCTGCACGGGCACCTCGAGGCGGCCTGGGCCCTGAACAAGCCGCTCCTGATCGCTCTGCCGCTCGCGGGAGCCTCAGCGGCTCTCTCCCTCTTTCGAAGGAGATCTTCTTCTGCCCCCGGGACGACCTGATCCGGCGTCACGGGATCGTGCGATGTCCCCTCTTCGCTGCACGAATTCGTGCAGGAGTGAGGGCGATCACGGGGTTGCGCCTGGCACGGCCTTGCATTGATCCGATCGTCCGGGGCGAACGAAGCCCGGGGCAGAAAGAGAGGCCGGTCATGAACAACACGATGCGCAACCTGACGCTGTCCGCCGCGGCCCTCGCGGCCCTGTCGGTGCTCGCTCCGCGGGCGTCGGCCGACGATCACGGGCGGAACCGGGGCCGCGTGGAGGCGCGACGGCAGGAGTCCCGTTCCTTCGAACGCCGCGAGGCGCCGCGGGCGTTCCGCGAGAGCCGGGGCCGCGAGTTCCGCGGCCGCGCGTACGTCGCGCCGCGGTACCGGTACGAGGGCTCGCGCGCGCGCTACGTCGCGCCGTTCCGCGCCCCGTTCCGCGTCTTCTCGGGCTTCCGCTTCTACTCGGCGTTCCCGGGATCCGGTTACGTCTACGTCCCGGGCTACGGCTGGGTCCTGCCGCCCTTCTTCGGAGCGGTCTGGGTGCCCGGGCACGACGACATCGACGGCGACTGGGTCGAAGGCTTCTGGCGCTGAGCGCGCCGCGCCCTTCGCGGGCTCAGGGCGGGCGGCCTCACGGCCGCCCGCTTTCCTTTTCGAGGAGCGCGCGCTTGCGCTCCTCGCCCCAGCGGTAGCCGCCCGTCGCGCCGTCGCTCCTCACGACACGGTGGCAGGGCACGACGAGCGCGACCGGGTTTCGCGCGCACGCGGAGGCCACGGCGCGGACGGCCGACGGCTCGCCGATCGCGGAGGCGAGCTGGGCGTACGAGCGCGTCTCGCCGCGCGGGATGCGGCGGAGCGCCTCGAACACGCGGCGCTGGAACGTCGTCGCGCGCAGATCCAGCGGGATCGACGAGAGGTCGACGGCCTCCGCGAGCGAACGTGCGATCCGCTCCATCCAGTCCGCGACGGCCGCGGGTGCCTTCTCGAGGACGGCCTCCGGGTACTCGCGCCTGAGGCTCGCCGCGAGCGCGCGGTCCGAGTCGCCGAGGGTCACGAAGCAGACGCCGAGGTCCGTGGCGCCCACGAGGAGCCGGCCGAGCCGTGTCGCGACGGTCGCGAAGCGGACGTGCAGGCCCTTGCCGCCGCGCGCGTACCGCGAGGGTGTCGTCCCGAGGTGGCGCGGGGCGTTCGCGTAGGCGCGGCTCGACGAGCCGTAGCCCGCCTCGAAGCTCGCCGAGGCGACGGGAGCGCCGTCCTTCAGGAGCGCCTTGAGACGGTCGGCGCGCTGGGCGTCCGCGTATCCCTTCGGCGTGACGCCGACGAGCCTCTTGAACGTCCTCTGGAAGTGGAACGGGGAGAGACCCGCGACGCGCGCGAGCGTCGAGAGGGGCACGCCCTCGTCCACGTGCGCCTCGAGGAACGCGACCGCCCGCCGGACGGCCCGGACGGCGCCGGCCGGCTCGGTCGACGCGGGTCTGCAGCGCAGGCAGGCCCGGAAACCGGCGGCCTCGGCCCCTTCCGGCGAGGCGAAGAACCGCACGTTCTCGCGCTTCGGGCGGCGGGCCGCGCAGGACGGGCGGCAGTAAACGCCGGTCGTCGAGACGGCGAAGACGAAGCGGCCGTCCTGCCCGGCATCGCGGGCGACGACGGCCTGCCAGGCGCTGTCGGGATCGGGGAAAGCGGCCGAGGGCATCGCGGTGATCATCATGCCGCGAAGATGGGGCGCAGAGGGCCGTCCCCTCTCCCCGCATCTTGCGGTCGAATCCCGGGCCGTCGGGGCGGAGATGCCCCGACCACCCTTGACAGGAACGAACGATCGTTCTAAATTACTCCCGTGAGCAAAGGCGAGGACACACGTCAGGCGATCCTGGACCGCGCCACCGCGCTCGCGAGCACGGCGGGTCTCGAAGGGCTGACGATCGGGAAGCTCGCGGACGAGCTCGAGCTCTCGAAAAGCGGCCTTTTCGCGCACTTCGGCTCGAAGGAGAGCCTCCAGATCGCCGTTCTCGAGAATGCGGCCGCGCGCTTCGTCGAGATCGTCGTCAAGCCCGCGCTCCGGGCGCCCCGCGGGGAGCCGCGCCTGCGCGCGCTCTTCGGGCACTGGAGCGAGTGGCCGAAGAAGAGCCGGCTGCCCGGCGGCTGCGTGTTCGTCGCGGCGGCCGTCGAGCTGGACGACCGGCCCGGACCCGCGCGCGACTGCCTCGTCCGGCAGCAGCGGGATTTCCTGAACCTCATCGCGGCGACGGTCCGCAGTGCGATCGCCGAGGGCCAGTTCCGCAAGGACCTCGACGTGGAGCAGTTCGCTCACGACTTCTACGCGATCATGCTCGGCTACCATCACGCGTTCCGACTTCTCCGCGACCCGCGCGCCGAGAAGCGCGCGGCGCGCGCGTTCGAGTCCCTCGTCGAGATCGCCCGCCGGCCGCAATGAAGAGCTGACGCAACCGTGGATCAGCGAGAAAGGACAGCCGCCATGCCGCCCGCCAGAAATAGCACGAACGATCGATCCTTTGGTCCTCCGCCGCTCCTCCGCCGAGCGCTCGCGCTCCTCGCGCGCACGTCGCCCGGCCTCGCGACGGAGGCGGCGTCGCGGCTGTTCCTGCGCGTCCCGCGCGTCCCGCGTCCCCGCGGCGAGGCGGCGGCGTTCCTCGCGTCCGGCGACGCGTTCACGGTTCCGTTCGAGGGCCGGAAGCTCGCGGCGTGGTCGTGGGGAAGCGGCCCGGCGGTCGTCCTCGTCCACGGATGGGGCGGCCGCGGCGCGCAGATGCGGGCGTTCGTGCCGCCGCTCGTCGCCGCCGGCTACCGGGCCGTCGTCTTCGACGCGCCCGGCCACGGCTCGTCCGGCGGGCGGACGACGTCGCTTCCCGCGCTCGGCCGCGCCGTCGCCGCGGTCGTGCGGGTGACGGAGGCGCGCGGCGCCGTCGCGCACTCGATGGGCGGCGCCTCGACGCTCCTCGCGCTGTCGCGAGGCCTCTCGCTCGAGCGGGCGGTCGTCGTCGCCGCGCCTTCGAACGCGGAGAGGATCTGGAGCGGGTATGCCGCCGCGCTCGGCCTGACCGACACGATCGGGGCCGAGGCACGGCGCCGGCTGGAGGCGCGTGTCGGCGAGAGCCTTGCCGGGCTGAACGCGGCACGCTTCGGCCCGCGGGTCGGGATCCCCGTGCTCGTCCTCCACGACCGCGACGACGCCGAGATCCCGTGGAGCGCGGGGGAGGAGAACGCCCGCGTGCTGCCCGGCGGACGCCTCGTGACGACCCGCGGCCTCGGTCATCGCCGCATCCTGCGCGACCCGGGAGTCGTCGCGGGCGCCGTTCGCTTCCTCGAGGAAGGCATCGCGCCGGCGCGCTGCACGAGCTGCCACCGCGCGCTCGGGACGCTCGGAACCGGGAGTCTCTGCGGAAGCTGTCTCGTCGGGCGGGAGCTCTTCGAGGCTGACGGCCGCTTCGCGGCCTGAGACTTCACTTCCGAAAGAGCGGCAGGAGCGTCGTCTCGAGGCACCGGAAGAGGGCGGCCGTCGCCTCGACGTCGCGGCGGCAGTACGCGGCGACCTCGGCGAGTCGCCCCTCGCGGTACGCGTCGCCCACGGCGTAACCGTGCATCTCCTCGCTCTTCGGGGAGGGGATGCCGAACGCGACGCAGGCGGAGTGAAGGGAGGGAGACTGGTCTCTCGAGACGGTGCCGTGGAACGTCAGCACCTCCAGGAGATCGACGTGCGATTCCACGGAATACCGATAGCCCGAGAGATTCTTGGAAGGTAAGAGGGCGTGGACGGCGCTCCGCACGGAAAGAAACGGCCCGTCGAAGGCGCGCCCGTTGAAGGACACGAACCGCTCGAACCTGGAGAGAGCCAGCCAGAATTCCGCGAGCATCTCCTTCTCGCCGCATCCGACATATTCGAAGAATCCGTCCTCCGATTTCGCCTCCTGCCGCTCCGCGGCCTCGTACCAGACCTTTCCCTGTCCGCTCTCGGGATTCAGCATCCCGATCACAATGACCTTCCCCGTGTAGGGAGAGAGCGCTCCGCCCTCTTTCCGCCTCAGGAAATCCTCGTGATCCTCGGCCCATCGCGTGAGCCGTCCGCGCTGGAGAGCGTCCAGCTCGAGCCACGGGCGCGAAACCGTCTCGATATCGAAGACGACCGTCTTCACGGGGCGGGAGCTTACTGCGGCGGGCTCGCGGGCGCGGGCGGAGGCGGCACGGGAGGGCCGATCCGCTCGGCCAGCCACGCGAGGATGGCGTCCCAGGCCTCCGGGTGGACGCGCAGGACCGCAAGGTTGTGCGCGGCGCCCGGGAAGAGCAGGAGGCGCGTCGGTGCCTTCGCGGCCGCCTCGATCCTCTTTGCGGACTCCTCGCGCCCCGGGTCCGCCTCGCAGGCGAGGAGAAGGAGCGAGCGTGGGACGGGCGGCGCCTTGCCCGCGAGGCCGGCGACCCTCGGCTCGTTGACCGAGATGACGACCGCGGTGTCGACCTGGCCGCGCGCTGCCGCGAGGAGCGCGAGGTACCCGCCGGTCGAGAAGCCGAGCGCGGCCGTCTTCCGCGCGTGCGCTCTCAGCCACGCGGCCGCGGCCTCGACGTCCTTCGGGAAGCCCGCCGGGTCCGTCAGGAGGCGCGGGGAAATCGGGATCGGATGCCCGTTCTTCTTCGTCGACTCGCCGTGGGCGCGCAGGTCGAACGTGAGCGTGGCGTAACCAGCGACGCCGAGCCGATCGGCGAGCGGCCCGAGCTCGCGCCGCTCGCGCGAGAAGTCGTGGACGAGGAGGACCGCGGGCGCCTTCGCGTCGCCGGCGACGGGCCGCCACGACGCCGCGAGAGCGACGCCGTCCGCGGTCGGGATCGTGACGCGGTACGGGTCGGGCGGGCGCGGCACGGCCGTCGGCTCCGGCGGCTTTCGCTTCCTCTTCTTCCTCGCCGCGGCGGCCGGGGGCGCGGCGAGAAACGCGACGGCCGCCCAGACGGCGGCCGCGCGGCGCAGGCGAAACCGGAAGACCGTCACTTCGGGCGGAACCCGCTCCCGAAGGCGAAGAGCACGTGGTCGTGCGCGTAGTGCACGAGGAGGAACGACAGGACGACGGCGTAATAGCTCGGCTCGGCGGGCAGCTTCAGGACGAACGTGAGGACGACGATCACGAGCGTCGCGCCGGACGTCAGGAGGATGTTCCAGCCGTAGTACCGGAAGAACTTCCCGGGCCGCGCGAGCCTCTTCGCGAGGCTTCCGCGGGCGATGGAGTTGTCCTGTTGGAGGATGAGGTACGTGAGGCCGAGATACTGGAACGAGTGCCAGGCGTTGAACCCCTGGAAGGAGATCGAGAGCTCGGGGAGGCGGGGAACGAGGAGGGCGACGCCGATCGTGAGCGCCATGAAGAAGACGTACGGGCCGCCGAGCTCGCGCCGCCGGACCTGGTTCAGGGTGTGAACGACCCAGAGCGCGATGAGCGCCGCCGTGAGCACCGCGAAGGAATCCGCGAACCACGAGTGCCTGAGGAACTCCGGGAACCAGAGCGTCGTGTCGCCGATGCGGAACGTGCCGGCGACGTGGCGGTACATCGCGTAGCTGTAGAGGGACGTGAGGATCACGACGACGTCGAGGCCGCGCTGCCAGGGCCTCGCGGCGCCGCCCTTCTCGCGGTAGAGGTAGGCGATGTAGGACGCCTGGTCGCAGACGTGGATGGAAGCCCACGTGAAGAAGAACGTGAGGAGGGCCTGGAACGCGAAGACGGCGCCCGTGATGACGAGCGCGGGCACCACGAGGACCGGCGCGAACGTGAGCGCGGGGTGGAGCTTGCGGAAGTTCGGCTCGAACACCGTCTTCAGGAAGGTCGCGTACATGTGGGGGCCGCCGATGAGGAGCGTGATGAGGAGGTCGACGCCGCCCGCCGTCGTCTTTCCGAAGGAGTGCATGAGCGGCGGCACGGCGACGAGGACGGCCGAGAGCGAGAGGACGATCAGGTCCCAGCGTGGATTCGCGATCCACGGGGAGGCGGGAGAGGTCGTCAAGGCTTCCGCGCGTGCGCTCATCTTCGGACCCGGCCGCCGTCCGGCCTTCGGCGCGGGCAGTGTAGCAAAGGGAATTCGGGGTCCGCCCGGGCGTTAAGATGAACGGGATGAGCGCGATCGAATCACCCTCGCCCGTGGGGCCGGACTTTCCCCCGGAGGCCGACCTCGAGGAGGAGATTCGCCGTCTGAAGAGGGAGCGGAACGCGGTCATCCTCGCGCATTACTACCAGGAGTCCGAGATCCAGGACCTCGCGGACTTCGTCGGGGATTCGCTCGAGCTCGCGCGCCGCGGCCGGGAGGCGAAGGAGCCGGTCATCGCGTTCGCCGGCGTTCACTTCATGGCCGAGACGGCGAAGATCCTGACGCCCGAAAAGACGGTCGTCGTCCCGGACCTCGAGGCGGGATGCTCGCTCGCGGACGGATGCCCGGCGCCGCTCTTCGCCGAGTGGCTCCGGAAGTACCCGGGGCACACCGTCGTCAGCTACATCAATTGTTCGGCGGCCGTCAAGGCGCTCTCCGACGTCATCGTGACGTCCTCGTCGGCGGAGGTCATCCTGCGGCAGATCCCGGACCCCGTCGTTTTCGCGCCGGACCGTAACCTCGCCGCGTGGCTCGAGAAGAAGCTTGACCGGAGGTTCGTCGTCTGGCCCGGGACGTGCATCGTCCACGAGACCTTCTCGGAGCAGAAGCTCCTCGATCTCGTGGCGCGCCACCCGGACGCCGAGGTCATCGCGCACCCCGAGTGCGAGCCGCGCCTCCTCGCGCACGCCGCGTTCGTGGCGTCGACGTCCGGCCTCCTGAAGCACGTCGTGACGTCCCCGAAGCAGGCGTTCATCGTCGCGACGGAGGAGGGGATCCTCCACCAGATGCGACTCGCGGCGCCCGGGAAGACGCTCATTCCGGCGCCGCCGGACGGAGACTGCTCCTGCAACACGTGTCCGCACATGAAGCGCAACACTCTCGAGAAGCTCGCGCGCTGTCTTCGCGACCTCGCGCCGCGGATCGAGGTCCCCGAATCCGTGCGGCTGAAGGCGAAGAGATCGATCGACCGGATGCTCGAGATGACGGCCGGATTGGCGCTCACGCCCGTCGGCTCGCGGTCTTGAGCGTCCGTCTCCCGCGCGTCTCGCTCTTCGGGGGCGGCCTCCTCCTGGCCGCCGGCTTCACGGCGGCGTTCCTCGTCCTCCCGGAATGGCGCACCGTCCCACCACGTCCCGTGGGTGCGGTGGAGTCCGCGCGCGCCGCGATGCGCGAGGCAGGAGCCACGCTCACGAAGGCGACTCTCGCGTTCTCGGCGCGGCCGGACCTCTCCTCCGAGTTCGAGCGCGCGTACCGGCGGCTGGGTCCTGCGGCACGGGCGTACCTGGAGGCGACGGGCGGCGCGTTCGCGTGGACCGTGAAGGGCATCGCGACGCTGCCGGGCGGCGGATCGGGCCCGATCGAGATCGCGCTCTCGCCGGACGGCTCGTACCGGTCGTTCGACTGGTCGCCCCAGGGCTCGATCTTCGAGGGACCGGACGAGAAGACGCGGGCCGCCCGCCGTGCCTTCGCCGGGAAGCTCGAGGACCTCGTGCGGGGCGGACGGAAGAGGACCGGCGAGGTGATGACCTTTCCGGCGACGAACGTCGTCGTTCGGATCCAGCCGCTCGAGTCCCCGCCCGGGGCGCCTGCCGAGAACGTCCAGACCCTGGAGTCCGGCGGGATCAGCCTTTCCGTCTCGCGACGCCTGCGCGACCCGGAGGCTCCGAAACACTTCAACGCGGAGGGCATCGCGCGCCGCCTCTACCGGTTCATTCCGGCGCTCGTCGTGTTCGTCGCCGTCGCGATCGCGTTCGGCCTTCTCCTCTATCGAAGGCGCCTCGGGTTCCGCATCGCGATCTTTCTGGCGGCGCTCGCGCTCTTCTACGAGATTCTCGGCAGCGTCTCGAGCGAGGAGTTCTCGGCGGGAGGCTTCTTCGCGATCGCGATCGGCGTGAGGGTCTTCGCTCTCCTCTACCTTCTCGTGCTCTGGGCCGTCGCCGAATCCCTTCTGAGGGACACTGTGCCGGGATTCACGACGAGCCTCGATTCCTTCGTGGCCCGGCGGCTCGGGCCGCGCGGAGGCGTCGCGATCCTTTCGGGCCTCGGGGCCGGCGCGGCGACGATCGGGATCACGCTCCTCGCGTTCGCGGCCGCGGCGGTCGCGGCCGGCCACGGCGTCTGGCCGAACGGCCCCTCGTTCGCATACCCGCTGTTCGAGACGCAGAAGGGTGTGTTCTACGAGGGGACATTCCGCGCGGCTCTCTTCATCCTCTTCGTCGCGCTCCTGAGGTTCGTCCTCCCGAGGCGCTGGGCCGGGACGGCCGGGGCGCTCCTCTTCGCGCTCTACCTGTCGTCCTCCCTCCCGCTCCACCCGTGGGGCGCGAGCCTCGCGCTCTGCCTCCTGTACGCGCTCGTCTTCCGGAGCGTGTTCGACGCGCACGGCCTCGCGGCGCTCCTCGTCGCGTCCGTCTCGGCGGCGCTCCTGAGGGACGCGTTCGTCGCGAGCCGGACGCTCGACGGGAACGCGCTCGCGGCCGTCGCGACGGTCCTCCCGCTCGCGGCGCTCGCCGCGGCGGGCGTCCTCGGCCTCAAGCGCCCCGACTCCGAGGAAGAGGGCCGGATCGACGCGCCCGAGTACGTGCGGCGCCTCGAGTCGGAGCGGCGGGTGAAGTACGAGATGGACCTCCTCTCGCGCATGCAGCTCTCGCTGCTGCCCGAAAGGCCGCCCGTCATCGACGGGCTCGACCTCGCGGTCAAGACCGTCCTCGCGACCGAGGCGGGCGGCGACCTCTACGACTTCGTGACCGACGAGGAGGGATCGCTCTGGATCGCCGCCGGGGACGTGTCGGGGCACGGCTACTCGTGCGGCATCCAGCAGGCGATGGTCATGGCCTCGCTCGCGAGCCTCGTGAAGGCGGGCCGGCGTCCGTCGGAGATCCTCGTCGAGATCGACCGCGTGCTCCGCATGGGGCGCAGCGGCCGGCTCTTCACGTCCCTCGCGCTTCTCAAGCTGGATCCGAGGTCGGGAGGCGGCCTCCTCGCGAACGCGGGCCACCCGTACCCGATCCTCCTCGAGGAAGGCGTGTGCCGCGAGATCGCCGGCTCCGGGCTCCCGCTCGGCCAGGGACCGAAGCGCACGTACGAGGACATCCCGGTCCAGCTCCCGAAGGGCGGCGTCCTCGTCGTCGCATCGGACGGCCTCTACGAGGGACCGGATCTCGTCGACACGCCGTACGGCTACGACCGGCCGCGCGACGTCCTGACGGTCGCGAGCCTCTGGCGGAGGCCCGCGGACGCGATCGTCGAGGCGCTGTTCGCGGACTGGCGGCGCCACGTGGGGGACGGGACACCCGCGGACGACACGACCATTCTCGTCGTGAAGCGTCCTTTGTTCTGATGCGCAAGCCGCCTCTCGACGGCGTCCTCGTCCTCGATCTCTCGCGGGTCCTCGCGGGGCCCGTCGCGACGATGCTGCTTGCCGACATGGGGGCGCGCGTCGTCAAGGTCGAGGACCCCCGCGGCGGCGACGTCTCGCGCGGCTGGAAGCCGCCCGCGCTCGACGGCGAGGCCGCTTACTTCCTCTCCGTGAACCGGCGGAAGGAATCCGCGGCCGTGGACCTCGGGACGGCGGAGGGCCAGGAGTTCGTGCGCCGGTGGGCGGCGAAGGCCGACGTCCTGGTCGAGAACTTCCTGCCGGGCGCGCTCGAGCGGCGCGGCATCGGCGTGGACGCGCTCCGGGCCCTGAACCCGCGTCTCGTCGCCTGCTCGATCTCGGGAGCGGGAGACGTCGGGCCCGAGGCGGGCGAGCCGGGCTTCGACCTCCTCGCGCAAGGTGCGACGGGCCTCATGTCGATCACGGGGGCCGCGGACGGCCCGCCGCACAAGGTCGGCGTCGCCCTCGTCGACGTCCTCGCGGGCTGGTCCGCGCTCGCGGCGATCCTCGCGGCGCTGCGCGCGCGCGAGCGCGACGGCGCGGGAGCGCACGTGAAGACGAATCTCGTCTCGACGGGGCTCGCGGCGCTCGTGAACGTCGCGGGCTCGGCGCTCGTGACGGGCCGGGAGGCGACGCGGCACGGCAACTCGCACGCGACGATCGAGCCGTACCGGATGTTCGAGGCCGCGGACGGGCCGTTCCTCCTCGCGGTCGGGACGGAAAGGCAATTCGGAGTTCTCTGCGAAAGGGTTCTGGGCAGGCCGGATCTCTCGGCGGATTCGCGGTTCTCCACGAACGGCGCACGCCTGGCGAACCGGAACGACCTCGTCTCCATCCTCGTGGCGCTCTTTTCGAAGGAACCGCGCGAGACGTGGCTCGCGCGCTGCAAGTCCGCGGGGATCCCCGCGGGACCGGTGGCGGGCGTCCTCGAGGCGATACGGTCGTCGCAGGCGAACGCGCTTGGTTCGATCCTCGAGGTCACCCGGAACGGACGTACGGTGCCGACGATCCGTCCGCCTTTCTTTTTCGAAGGATTCTCGGATCCTGAGCCCGACGCGCCGCCTCGTCTCGGCGAGGACACGGAGCGCCTCTTCGGCGAGGTCGGACTGAGACCCGCTCGCGGCTAGAATCCTCCACAAATGTCGGTCGAGGCCCGGGACGCTCCGGCGGGAGAGATCACTCTCCTTCTGGCCGCCGCCAAGGCGGGGGACGGGAGCGCGTCCGATCGCCTTTTCTCCCTCGTCTACGAGGACCTCCGCCGCGTCGCGCGCCGGCAGCTCCGCGCGCGCCTCAGGCCCACGCTCACGACGACCGCCCTCGTGCACGAGACGTACCTGAAGCTCTCGGCGAGCGGGCGCTGGTCGGCCCGGGACCGGGCGCACTTCTTCGCGCTCGCGGCGCGGGCGATGCGCCAGATCGTCGTCGACTACGCGCGGCAGCGGACACGCGTCAAGCGGGGCGGGCGCGCGTCGCCCGTCTCGCTCGACCCGTCTCAGGCGCTCGCGGGCGACGAGGCGGCGGACGAGATCCTCGCCGTCGACCAGGCGCTCTCGCGCCTGCAGGAAGCGGACCCGGAGCTCGCGCGCCTCGTCGAGTGGAGGTTCTTCGGCGGGCTGTCCGTCGAGGAGATCGCCCGGGCCCTCGACGTCTCGGACCGAACGGTCAAGCGGCACTGGCGCGCGGCTCGCGCATTTCTTTACCGCGAGCTCGGCGGGGAGCGCGGCGCCCCGTGACGGGCGAGGACCGCTTCCGCGAGGCGCGGGACGTCTTCGCCGATCTCGTCGACCTCCCCGAGGCCGAGCGCGAGGCCCGCCTCGAGGCGCTCGACCGTTCGGATCCGGAGCTGGGTCTCGCCGTCCGCCGTCTCCTCGTGTCGGACGCGCGGGCGGAGGGCTTCCTCGACGAGCCGGCACCGGAGCGCCTCGGCGCCCTCCGGTCTTTCGAGGACGCCGCCGACGACGCGGACGACGAGCCCGCGACGCCCGTCGGCGAGCGCATCGGCCCGTACCGCACGCTGCGCCTTCTCGGCCGGGGCGGCATGGGCGAGGTCTTCCTCGCCGAGCGAGTCGACGGCCAGTTCGAGCAGCGTGTCGCGCTCAAGCTCGTCAAACGCGGCATGGACAGCGAGGAGATCCTCTCGCGGTTCCGGCGCGAGCGGCAGATCCTCGCGCGCCTCTCGCACCCGAACATCGCGCGGCTTTTCGACGGGGGGCGCGCGGAGGACGGGCGGCCGTACTTCGCGCTCGAGTGCGTCGACGGGGAGCCGATTACCGCGCATGCCGTGCGCCGCGAGCTCTCCGTCGACCAGAGGGTCCGCCTCGCGGCCGTGTGCTGCGAGGCCGTCGACGCCGCGCACCGGAGCCTCGTCGTCCACCGCGACCTCAAGCCCTCGAACATCCTCGTGACGAGGGACGGCGAGGTGAAGCTTCTCGACTTCGGGATCGCGAAGCTCCTCGAAAGTGAGGACGCCGACGCCACCGTGACGCGCCGCGACGCGCGCGTCCTCACGCCGGCGTACGCCGCGCCCGAGCTGATCCTCGGGGAGCCGGCGACGACGGCGGCGGACGTCTATTCCCTCGGGGTCGTCCTCTACGAGCTCCTGACGGGGACGCTCCCGTTCGAGCGGAAGGGGACGCGGGCTCGCCGGCTCGAAGCAGGGCTCGGAGACGAGGTCCTCGAGCGCCCGAGCGAGCGTGCCCGGAAGCTTCACGGGAAAGGCCACCGCGCCGCGCGGGACGCGCGCCGCCTCGCGGGCGACCTCGACAACGTCGTCCTGACCGCGCTCCGCCGCGAGCCGGAACGTCGGTACCCCTCCGCCGCCGCGCTCGGCGAGGACCTGAGGCGGCACCTCTCCGGGCAGACGGTTCGGGCCCGTCCGGACACGTTCCTGTACCGGACGGGGAAGGTCCTGAGGAGGCACCGCGCCGGCGCCGCGGCCGCTGCGCTCGTCCTCGCCGCTCTCGTGGCCGGCCTCGCGGGCACGACCTGGCAGGCGCGCCGGGCCCAGGCGCACGCACGCGAGGCGTCCGCGCAGGCTCTGCGCGCGGCGCGCGTCAAGGAATTTCTCATCGCGCTCTTCGAGGTCGCGGACCCCGAGCAGTCCGGAGGCGAGAGCGTCACGGCCCGCCAGATCCTCGAGCAGGGCACGCGCCGGCTCAGGACGGAGCTCGCGGCGGAGCCGGACATTCAGGCCGACCTTCTCGACGCCGTCGCGCGGATCGACCTCGGCATCGGCCTCCTCGAGCCGGCCGCGACCCTCGCGGAGGAGTCGCTCGCGCTCCGGCGGGCGAAGCTCGGGAGCGGCGATCCCGGCATCGCGAACAGCCTCGCGGCGCTCGGCGCCGTGAGGATGGGCCAGGGCAAGCTCGACGAGGCCGAGCGCGAGCTCTCCGAGGCGCTCGCGTCGCTCGAGAGGCGCGAGGGACCCTCGAGCCTGAACGTCGCACGGGTCAGGAGCGACTACGGCCAGGTCCTGTTCTGGAAGGGCCGGGTGGCCGATTCGGAAACGCTGGAGCGGCGGGTCTACGAGACGTACCGGCGGGTGCTCGGCTCCGAGCACGTCCAGACGGCGATCCACCTCAGGAATCTCTGCGTCCTCCTCGAGGAGCTCGACCGGCTCGACGAAGCCGAGCAGGCGTGCCGGGATTCGCAGGGCGTCCTCGAGCGGCATCTCGGGCCCGGACACGCGAGCCTCGGCCAGAGCTACACGGACCTCGCGTCCCTCCTCGAACGCCGCGGCAAGTTCTCGGAGGCCGAGAAGCTCTATCGCCGGGCGCTCGAGGTCCGGCGGACGATGCTCGGGCCGAACCATCCCGCGACGGGCCAGAACCTGCAGCTCCTCGCCCTCTTTCTCCTGAACGAGGGCCGCCTCGACGAGTCGGAGGCGGCGTACCGGGAGGCGCTCGCGCTCTTCGCGCGGATCGACCCGAAACACTTCGAGGTCGCCAAGTGCCGGAACGGCCTCGCGCTCATCGAATCGCGCCGCGGCCACTACGCGGCGGCCGAGGCCATCCTCCGCGAGGTCGTCGCCTTTTTCCGGGCGTCGCTCGGGGACGGACACGCGTTCGTCTGGCAGGGCACGGGAAACGTGGCCGAGCAGCTCGTCCTCCAGGGACGGCTCGAGGAGGCCGAGCGGCTGCAGCGCGACGCGCTCGCGCACCTCGAGACGATCACGGGGAAGGAGAGCGGCGAGACCGCGCAGGCCCTCGGGCGTCTCGGCGACACGGTGCGCCGCCGCGGCTCGGCCGTCGAGGCCGTGACGCTCTGCAGGAGGTCGCTCGAGATCCAGACGAAGATCCTCGGTCCCGAGCACCTGGACGTCGCTCTCGCGAGCTATCGGCTCGGCGCGGCGCTGGCCGCCCTTCCCTCCGGGAGCGACGCCGCGAGGCCGGGGAGCTCCTCGACCGCGCGGCCGCCCTCTACCGCAAGCTCAAGCCCGGCCATCCGAGGCTGCCGGAGGTCGTCCGCGCGCGCGAGGCACTCGCCGCGCTCCGGTAACCCGTCCCCGGCCCTACTTGTGGCTGACGCCCTTCGGTCCCTCGATGAAGAAGATCGAATAGAAGCGGATGTATCCGAACGGATGGACGGAGAAGTTCATCGAGACGTCCGTGTGGGCGACGCCGACGGGGTAGACGATGTTCGCCCCGCCGCCCGTCAGCCAGTTCCCGACCTCCCACTCCCTCTCGCGCAGGACCCACCCGTTTTTCAGCGCGACCTTCACCTTGTCGCTGCCGTGGTCGTCCGAGATGTCGAGGGTGTTCGAGTGGACGCCGTCGAACGTCCGGCCCTGCACGGGGTCGCAGTCGTTGATGTCCGCGCCCATCGAGCAGACGGGGATCAGGGCCGGATCGCCCGCGTAGATCGGCTTGAGATCGAGGAGCGGGACGAAGTGGACGTTCATCTTGTTGCTCGTGGAGCCGTCGGCGCGGACGACGGAGACGGTCGCGTCCTGCTCGCGCAGGCCCGCGAGCGAATCCGGGATCGAGACCATGACGAGGTGGTCGTTCCAGAGTGTGACGGGCGGCGTGTAGGAGCCGCCGTCCGACAGCCATTCGAAGCGCAGCTTTCCCCGCCCTGCTGGGCCCCGAAGCAGGCGCCCCCGGCGAGAAAGGCCGCCATCCCCGGGTAGATCGCGGTCGAGCCCGTGCTGACGCTCGCGATGTGCGGGCCGGCGCACGGCGTGGGCTTCTTGTCGTCCGCCTTCTGCTCGATCGACTGCCGGAGCTGGGCGACGGCGGCGAGTGCCCGGATGTTGTTCGAGTCGATCCGCCTCTTCTGCGCGGCCGCGAAGTCCCCGCTCATCTTCTGGAACCGCGCCATGGACGCGGAGAGCTTCTGGGCGACCCACGCGTCGGCCTGCGGCTTGATCCGCTGGATCTCGGCGCGGGCCTGGGATCTCGTCGTGATCCTGCCGTCGATCTCGACCGGCGCGTCGTCGGGCAGCGCCTTGATCTGTTCCTTCGTGAGGCTCCTCAGGGCGACCGGCTTCTTCAGGGCGACGGGGCTCTTGACGTCGGCCGCGCCGAGGTCGCGCCCGAGGCCGAACACGGCGACGGCCACGGCGCCCCAGGCGGCGACGGATCCCTTCGCGAGACGCTTCATGATGTCCTCCTCCTGAATCCGAATTCGACGGATCCCGAGAAGGGGGGACATCGCGGGCCGGCACCCGCCGGGTCCGGCTACTTCGACGCTCTCAGTTCTCCGTTTCTCGCCCGGAGAGGGCGCGGATGAAGAGGAGGTCCGTGTAGATCTCGATCGGCGAGCGGTCGTCCGTGAACACGGGGCCGGCGGGGTCGTACGCCACCGGCCGGATCTCGGAAGCGAACTCGCGGCGCAGCTCCGCCATGTCGTCGGGCACGGGGTTGCACACGAGCCGCTCCTTCAGGCCGGGCGTCTCGCTCGCGAGGACGAACCAGTTGTGCGAGCCCTCCGGGTGCCAGACCCAGGTCTCGGCGAAGACGGACGCGACCGTGTTCAGCAGTCCTTCGAGGGCGCGGTCCCGTTCCGAGAGGACGGCCACGTTCATCATCATCGCGCCGCCTGGGTCGAGCCGGCTCCTCGCGAGCGTGAAGAACTCGCGCGTCGCGCAGTGGAACGGCACGTGCGGCCCGCGGAAGACGTCGACGGCGACGGCGTCGTATTGCCGGCGACTGCGCTCGAGAAAGACGCGCGCGTCGGCCTCGACCGCCGTGAGGTTCGGTCCGTCGAGGTCGAAATGGCGCCGCGCGAGCTCGAGGACGACCGGGTCGATCTCGACGCCGGTGATCGCGACCTCGGGCCTCTGGACCCGGAAGTCGTGGACGATCGTGCCGCCCGCGAGCCCGAGGTCGAGGAGCGTCCGGAGGCCCCCGTCGCGCGCGGCGTCGAGGAGCACGAACGCGTCGTAGCTCGTCGCGGACAGCCGGTAGCCCGGCGTCCAGGACGACTGGACGGCGATTCCCTCGTTGACGAGGAGAAGGCGTGTGCCGTCGGGGCGCTCCTCGACGCGGATGTGCTGGTACGGGGAGTCGCGTTCGGCGAGGACACCGGGCTCGGGGGTTGCGCGCGCGGGGACCAGCGTCACGGCGAGCGGAATCGCGAGGCCGAGCACGGCCCGACGGCCGAGCAGGAGAGTCGACGCGAGAATCAGGAGGGCGCCGAGGAGCCGGAGGGTCGCCGTGGTGCCGAGGAAGGGGATCGTGACGAGAGTCGGGAGAAAGGTCCCGAGGAGCGATCCGGCCGTTCCCACGCCCGAGAGCGAGCCCGAGACGCGGCCGACCTCCTCGATATGGCGCACGCGAAGCTTCACGAGGAACGGCGCCACGGCGCCAAGGAGGATCGTGGGAGGAAGGACGAGGAGCGCCACGCCCGCGAGAGACCAGAAGAACAGCGACGCGGCGCCGGACGTCAGGGCGCGCCTCGCCGCGTCGAGGAAGGGGCCCGCGAGGTTCGGGAGGAGCGCGACGAAACCGCCCGCCGCGAGCATGAGCGCGCCGGCGCGGCGCGGATCGGCGCGGCGGTCCGCCCATCGCCCCCCGAGCGCGGCGCCCGCGGCGAGACCCGCGAGGACGACCCCGACGACGTTCGAGAAGACGAGGAGGTTCGACCCGAACGCCGGCGCGAGGAGGCGGAGCGCCGTGATCTCGAGACCGAGCGTCGCGAAGCCCGTGACGAACGCGCTCAGCGTCAGGCGCATTTCGTCACGGGCGTTCGTCCGGCGGAGGCGATCCCGGGGCCTTACTTCGGATGCACGGCCGGCAAGAGCAGGCCGACGAGGATCTGATTCGACCCCGGCGCGCCGACCTCGAGGGCCAGCTTTCCCCCTGGGACCGGAGCGCCGTCGGGCTGGACGGGCTGAATCCGAGCGACTGGAACGTGTGGGTCCGCTCGCCGCCCGCCTTCCGGACCGCGATGATGCCGTGCGCCTCACCGATCTTCACGCCACGCTGGAAGAACGCGGCACGCACCGACCCGTCCGCGGACGTCGTGAAGTGTACGTCGTACGTGCCGGGAGCGAGCCTCACGGACCGTCGCAGAGCACCGTCTGCGTGAGCTTCACCTGCAGGTCGTAGAACGCGTGGGCGTCGAAGATCGCGGCGGCCCCGGATCCCGCGAGGATGAGGAACGCCGCGGCGCACGCGGCCGAAGTCAGCTTCTTCATGAGTCTTCACCTTTCATGTCCCCGGCTCTGCGCGGGGGAGCCTCTGGATTCGATTCGATGGAGATCGCTCAGTGCGGCTTCGCCGCAGCCTCGCGCACCTTCTGCACCGCGGGGAGGAGGAGTCCGATCAGGATCGCAACGGAGCCGTCGGCGGAGAGGATCTCGAGCTTCCCCTTTCCGCCCTCGGGTGTGAACGTCGACCTGCTGTTCGTCGTGAGACCCAGCTTCGCGAAGTTGAGCGAGGAGATCTCCCCCGGCTGGACCTTCTGGCTGGAGTTCTCGCCGGGGGCGGCAGCGTGCGAAGCGGCGTGTTGGCGGAGGACGGCGATGATTCCGTTCGCCTCGCCGGCCTTCCGCCCCTTGGAGTCGAAGAACTGTGCGTGCACCCTCCTCTCCCCCGTGCGCGTGATGTCGACCTTGTACGTTCCGGGCGCAAGCTTCGCGTGGTCCGCGAGCGCGGCTTGCGGAAGCGACACGTTGATCGTGAGCAGCTCGATGAGCGTGAAGGCGGCGGCCGGCGAGGCGGACGCCAGGACGGCGACGGCCGCGGTGAGCGCGAGAACCCTTTTCATGTTGTCCTCCTTGTCGGAAACAAGGTAGGCGTCCTGAGACCCGTAATCAACGGTCCCGGATGGTCCGGGGGCGACACGACGTGGCCCTCGGGCGCCGACGTGAACGGCATCACACCCGGGGTGGGGTAGTCTCGGTCCGCATGAAGGTCGCGTTCATCGGGACCCACGGGGTCGGCAAGACGACGCTCTGCTACGACCTCGCGGCGGCCCTGAAGAAGAGAGATCTCACCGTCGAGCTCGTCCGGGAGGTCGCGCGGGAATGCCCGCTCCCGATCAACCGCGAGACGACCCTCAAGGCGCAATCCTGGATCCTTCATACCCAGATCGCCTGGGAGCTCCAGGCCGAGGCGAAGGCCGACGTCGTGTTCTGCGACCGCGCCGTCCTCGACAACTTCTGTTACATGAAGCGCGCGTTCACGGGAGCGCCCGAGGAGGCGGTTCTCGAAGGTCTGGTTCGGAGCTGGACGCGCACGTACGACCACCTCTTCAAGGTTCCGATCGTGGGCGACCCGCGGTTCGACGGCGTGCGCGACACAGACCTCGCCTTCCAGCACGAGATCGACCGCTCGATCCAGCAGACGCTCGCCGTGTGGGGCGTGCCGCACGTCGTGCTCGATCCCGTGCGCCGGACGGACTGGTCCCAGCACGTCCTCGACACCCTGCTCGCGCGGCTCAAACCGCAGGAGCTCCTGTTCCCCGAGCTCGACAAACCGCTCAACGGCGTCCGCGCCGGCTGAGGAGGCCCCATGGAAGACTTCGAACGCCGCCGTTTCTTCGAGACGCTCGCCGCGACGCCGCAGACCCTGAAGGCGTCGCTCAAGGGGCTGTCGAAGAAGGTCCTGCTCTTCACGCCCGCCCCCGGCAAATGGTCGATCCTCGAGATCCTCTGCCACATGCGTGACATGGAACGCGAGGCCTACATCGAGCGCTACACGCGCATCCTCTCGGAGGACGAGCCGAAGCTTCCCGACATCAACGGCGAAGCGCTCGCGATCCTGCGGGCGTACCGGAGCCAGAGGGCTCCCGAGGTCGTCCGCGAATGGGTGTCGCTCCGCCGCCAGACCCTGCAGCTCCTACGCAAGACGGGCAAGGCGCAGTGGGCACGCGCGGGCGTCCACGAAACCGCCGGCCGGCTCACGATGGAGGACATCATCCGCCGCCACGCGGTCGGGAACGACGAGGCCCATCTCTCCCAGATCGAGGCGATCAAGCGGCGCTTCGCCGTTCTCGAGCGGCTCGCCGCCGGCCCGGCCGCACTCCTCGCGGCGCTCAAGGGCACGCCGGACGACGTGCTTCGCCGCCGGACGGGCGGCACGTGGTCGATGGTCGAGAACGCCGCCCACGTCCGCGACATCGAGCGCGTCTACCAGGCGCGCTTCTCGAAGATGGCGTTCGGGGACAACCCGGCGTTCTGGATGCTCGACAACGACCGCGCGGCCGAGACCCTGAAGTACGCCGAGGCCGACCCGGCCGACGTCGCCAAGGAGTTCAAGCGCCTGCGGGAAGACTCGATCGCGCTCCTCCGCGCTCTCCCTCACGAGGCGTGGCAGAGGACGGGCCTGCATCCCGAGAAGGGCGAGATCACCGTCGAGCAGCTCGCCGTCCGGCTCGCGGACCACGGCGACGCGCACATCGGGAAGATCAAGACACTGCGGGGATAGAGCGTTCCGGCCCGTCCCCTCTTTCCAAGAAATCTTCTCTTTCTCTCTCTTGACAAATCAATTTTCGTTTATATATTAGGGGCATGGCGGTCACGCTCCCGGTCCGCGCCCCCGAGAAGACGCTCGAACGCTCCGCGGATCTCGCCCGGCTCTCCCGCGTGTTTCACGCCCTTTCGGACGAGACGCGCCTGAAGATCGTCGGGAAGCTCCTCACGGGCGAAAAGTGCGTCTGTGAGCTCACGGACGCGCTGGAAGCCGGGCAGTCCCGCCTCTCGTTCCACCTGAAGGCCCTCAAGGCCGCCGGCCTCGTCTCCGACCGGCGCGAGGGCCGCTGGGTCCACTACGCCCTGCGCCCGGACACGCTCTCGGAGATCACGCGTTTCGTCGGATCCGTCCGGGAGGGCGCGGCGCGGTGCTGCTGAGCGCCTCGCGGGGAATATTCATCAAGAATTATTGATTCAATTGATGGAGGCAACATGACGGACACGGGAATCAAGGACATCGTGAAGGAGCGGTACGCGGCCGCGGCCCTGAGGGCCAAGACGGGCGGCAGCGCGTGCTGCGGCGGAGCGTCGGCCATCGCGGGCGCGAAGGACCCGATCACGTCGAACCTCTACGGGAAGGGCGAGACGCTCGGCCTGCCCGCGGCCGCTCTCCAGGCCTCGCTCGGGTGCGGAAACCCGACGGCGCTCGCCGAGCTGCACGAGGGGGAGACGGTCCTCGACCTCGGCTCGGGCGGCGGAATCGACGTCCTCCTGTCCGTGCGGCGGGTCGGCCCGACCGGGAAGGTGTACGGCCTCGACATGACGGACGAGATGCTGGCCCTCGCGCGCGAGAACCAGCGGATCGCCCAGGTCCCGAACGTCGAGTTCCTGAAGGGCGAGCTCGAGAGCGTGCCGCTCCCCGACGCCACCGTCGACGTCATCATCTCGAACTGCGTCGTGAACCTCTCGGCCGACAAGGACCGTGCCCTCGCCGAGGCCTTCCGCGTCCTGAAGCCGGGTGGGCGATTCGCCGTGTCGGACGTCGTCGTGCGCGGGGAGGTCCCGGCGGACGTGCGCAAAAACGTCGAGCTCTGGATCGGCTGCCTCGCGGGCGCCCTCGAGGAGAAGGATTTCCAGGCGAAGCTCGAGCGGGCCGGGTTCACGGACGTCTCGATCACGCCGACGCGGATCTACGACGTCGAGGACGCGCGGGACTTCCTGTCGGCCGCCGGGATCGACGCGGACACGCTCGCGCCCCAGGTGGAGGGAAGGTTCATGAGCGCGTTCGTGCGGGCCACGAAGCCGGCCGGCTGAGGCGGGCGGTGGGGACCTTCGAACGGTTCCTGACGCTCTGGGTCGCGCTCTGCATGGCGGCGGGCGTGGCGCTCGGGACGCTGTTCCCGGGCGCCGTCGCCGCGCTGCGCTCTCTCGAGCTCGGCCGGGGGAGTCAGGTCAACGTCGCGATCATGGTCCTCATCTGGCTGATGGTCGCCCCGATGATGGCGAGGATAGATTTTCCGGCCCTCCGCGGCGTCGGCCGCGAGCCGCGCGGGCTCGCGGTCACGCTCTTCGTGAACTGGCTCGTGAAGCCCTTCTCGATGGCGCTCCTCGCGTGGGTCTTCTTCCGGCACGTCTTCGCCGCGTGGATCGCGCCCGCGGAGGCGGACCAATACATCGCGGGGACGATCATCCTCGCGGCCGCGCCGTGCACGGCGATGGTCTTCGTGTGGAGCGCCCTCACGAAAGGCGACCCCGCCTACACGCTCGTGCAGGTCGCCCTGAACGACCTCGTGATGCTCGTTCTCTTCGTGCCCATCGTGCGCGTCCTCGTGCGGGGCGCTTCCTCCCTCGAGGTTCCGATGCGGGTGCTCGTGACCTCGGTCGTCGCGTTCCTCGTCGTCCCGCTCGTCGCCGGAGCCGCGCTCAGGGCCTGGGCGACGGCCCGGCACGGCCGGGAATGGCTCGAGGGCATCCTCCTGCCGCGCCTTGCGCCCGTGACCGTGGGAGCGCTCCTCCTGACGCTCGTCGCGATCTTCGCCTTCCAGGCCGACAACGTCCTCGGGAAGCCGCTGCACGTCGCGCTGATCGCCGTTCCGATCCTCCTGCAGGTCGTCCTGAACGCGTCGCTCGCCTACGGCCTCATGAAGCTCGCCCGCGTGCGGCACGCGGTCGCGGCGCCGGGGTCTCTCATCGGCGCGAGCAACTTCTTCGAGCTCGCCGTCGCGACGTCGATCGCGCTCTTCGGCCCCGGCTCGGGCGCGGCCCTCGCGACGACCGTCGGAGTGCTCGTCGAGGTGCCCGTGATGCTCGCCGTCTGCGGAGCCTGCAACCGCACCCGCGGCTGGTTCGAGGCGGCGCCGGCGGAGGCGCGGGCATGAGCGGGCCGGGGCGCCGCCCGGGACTCCTCTTCCTCTGCGTCGCGAACTCGGCCCGCAGCCAGATGGCCGAAGGGCTCGCGCGCGCGCAATTCGGGGACGCCGTCCGCGTCCAGAGCGCGGGCTCGCGCCCGACGGCCGTGAGCCCTCTCGCGATCGCCGCGCTCGCGGAGGTCGGCGTCGACATCTCGCGCCAGAGGTCCAAGTCCGTCGGAGAGATCGAGGCCGAGTCCGTCGACCTCGTCGTGACGCTGTGCGCGGACGAGGTCTGCCCCGTCTTCCCGAAGCGCGTGAAGAAGCTGCACTGGCCGCTGCCGGACCCGGCGGCGGAGCCTTCGCCGACGGAGCACCCTCTCGACGCGTTCCGGGACGTCCGTGACGAGCTCGCAAGGCGGATCGCCGACCTGGAGCCGCCCCTCCCGGAATAAACGGGAGCCCTCCCGCATTCTTCGAGGCGCGGGCGGCGCGCCCGCTCCGTTTCCGTGTGCTTCGGTGAGAATGAAGCGTGAAGAGGGGGGCTCATGGACGCCTACTACAAGCCGGAGCATCTCGCGCACTTCGCGTCGATCGCCGAGGGCAACAAGGAGCTCGCGGACAAGTTCTTCGCCTGGTACGGCGCGGTCTTCGCGGACGGCGCGCTGTCGGCGCGGGAGAAGGCGCTCATCGCGCTCGCCGTCGCCCACTCGGTCCAGTGTCCCTACTGCATCGACGCCTACACCTCGGAGAGCCTGAAGAACGGCGCCGATCTCGAGCAGATGACCGAGGCCGTCCACGTGTCGGCGGCGATCCGCGGGGGCGCGTCTCTCGTCCACGGGATCCAGATGCTCGAGCACGCCCGGAAGGCGTCGATGTGACCTCGTGACGCTCTCACTCCACGCCCGGGGTGCTCCGCTGGCCGCTCCGGACAAGCAGATCGCCGCGGTCGCGTCCGTGGACCTGTCCGCGTCCGCGCACGGGGGAGACTTCGCTCGCGCGCTCGCCGCGAGCGGGCGCGACGCCTTGCGGCCGGCTCCGATCGAAATCTTCCAGATCAACCTCGGCAAGCTCTGCAACATGACGTGCCGGCATTGCCACGTCGACGCCGGTCCGGACCGGACGGACGAGATGATGGACCGGACGACGGCCCGAGCGTGTCTCGCGGCCCTCGACCGGACGGGCGCGCACACGGTGGACCTGACGGGCGGGGCGCCGGAGCTGAATCCGAACTTCCGATACGTCGTCGACGAGGCGGCCGCGCGCGGCAAGCACGTCATCGACCGGTGCAACCTGACGATTCTCCTCGTGAACGGCTTTCGCGATCTGCCGGTCTGGTTCGCCGCGCGTGGCGTAGAGGTCGTCTGTTCGCTGCCGCACTGGCGCAAGCGCGGGACCGACGCCCAGCGCGGCGACGGGACTTACGAGAAGTCGCTGCAGGCGCTCCGTCTCTTGAACGAGGCCGGCTACGGGTCTGGAGATTCCCGCCGCCGGCTGACGCTCGATGGTCGAACCCGGTCGGCGCCTTCCTCCCGGCGAACCAGCCGGCGACGGAGCGCGAATGGAAGGAAGGGCTCCTCGCGAGCACGGGATCGCCTTCGACCGGTTCATCACGCTGAACAACATGCCGATCTCCCGCTACCTGGAGTGGCTCCTGAGTAGAGCGGAAACCTCGCGAGCTACATCGAGCTCCTCGTCGACGTCTTCAATCCGGGCACGATTGACGGGCTGATGTGCCGCAACACGCTCTCGATCTGCTGGGACGGACGCTCTACGACTGCGACTTCAACCAGATGCTGGACCTTCCCGCGCTCGGCTCGAGCGGCGGCGGCTTCCACATCCGGGACCTCGACCTGCCGGGCCTCGCAGGCGCGCCGGATCGTGACGCGCCGCCACTGCTTCGGCTGCACGGCGGGCGCGGGGAGCTCCTGCGGCGGGGCGCTCGAATAGAGGTTCCGATGAAACTTTTCCGCGCGGAATGCGTCTCTTCTGATCAGAGCCCCACGGGGCCGGGAAGGGGAACGGGGTCATGGAATCGGCGTCGGAGCTTCACGAAGCGCGGATCCTGAGGGCGCAGATCGAGATCCGCGAGGGCGAACTCCAGACCGCCGGGGCCGAAGACCGCGTCCTGCTCTCCGAGGAGATCGCCCGGCTGAAGCGGGACTACCGGCGCGTGCTCGCGCGGCAGGCCGACGAGGATTACCGCAGGCGGCGCGCGGCGTGGCGCGCCGAACAGGACTCGTCCCTGCCCGCGCGCGCCTGCGCCTGAGGTCTATTTCCGCCAGATCTCGAAGGAGATCCTGATCGTCTTGGCGTCCTTGTAGTCGTTCGTGAACATCTTCACGAACATCGAGTTCGTGTCGTCGATCTTGCCCTTGTCGAGCGTGGCGGTCCTGTCGTTCTCGCCGAACGGCTTGCCGCCCTTGCCGCCCGGGATCGTGACCACGTACTTGCACTTGTAGTCCTTGTCGCGGTCCCGGTTCGAGTAGCGGAACTCCACGACCATCGTGTGCTTGTCGTTCAGGTCCTTCGCGGCCTTCTCGAAGTCGTCCGAGTCGGGCCAATGTCGGATCCGGAAGGAGTCGATCGTGACGTCCTGGTACTTGATGCCGATCTTGATGTCCTTGTCGCCGGCGAAGGGGTAGCTCCGTTCGAACTTGCCCGATTCCGCGAGCGCCGCGACCGACGAGAGGACCATCACGGTGAGAACGGCAAGGCGAATCCGGTTCATGCAACCTCCCTCGGAAGCGGACCGGTCCGGGCCCGAGCCCCGTCCCCGTTTACCCTCTAAGAAGATCCGAATCCGAATCCGAATCTTAACGCCCGCCGGCGAGCCTCTCGTAGACCGTGAGGAGCGCCTGCGTGCCGTCCTCGCCGCGGCCCTCGGCCTCGAGCGACGCGAGGAGCTGGTGGACGAGCGCGACGCCGGGGAGCGGCACGCCGGCCGCGCGCGCGTTCGTGAGGACGATCGCGAGATCCTTCTGCTGGTGCTTCACGGCGAAGGCGGGCGCGAAGTCGCGGTCGATCATCTTCTTCCCGAGGACCTCGAGGGCCCACGAGCGCGCCGCGCCGCCGACGAGCGCTTCGTGGAGCGGCGCGAGGGGAAGCCCGGCCTTCGCCGCGAACGCGAGCGCCTCGGAGACGGCCATGAGGTTGTTCGCGACCACGATCTGGTTGACGGCCTTGCCGAGCTGTCCGGCGCCCGACGGCCCGAGGTGCGTGAGACGTTTTCCCATCGCCTCGAAGACGGGCCGCGCGCTCGTGAACGCCGCCGCCTCGCCCCCGACGAAGAACGTGAGCGTTCCTTCGACGGCGCCCTTCTGGCCGCCGGAGACGGGAGCGTCGAGGAACGCGATTCCCTTCGCGGCGAGGGCGGACGCGACGGCGCGGGCGCGCTCGGCGTCGATCGTCGAGCAGTCGATCACGATGGCACCCGCCTGAGCGGTCCGGGCGCTGCCGGCGTCTCCGAGGTGCACCTCCTCGACCTCGGGGGCGTCCGGCACGCACGAGACGATCACCGACGCGCCGCGCGCGGCCTCGGCGGGAGTCGCGGCCGCGCGGACGTCGCGGCCGCCTTCGGAGAGCTCCCGCGCGGCGGCTTCCGCCTTGCCGGCGGTTTTCGTCGCGAGGGAAAGAGGGAAGCCGGCGCGCGCGAGATTCGCGGCCATCGGTCGGCCCATCGTGCCGAGTCCGACGAACGCCACACGAGGAAGAGAGGACGTCGTCATGGTCCGGGGAGTCTAGATCCTGCTACCATTCTTGCGTGGAGCCATCGGAGAGACGCGCTCCCGCATTCGCGGCCGGCACGGTCTTCGTCCTCGCCGCGCTGTCCTACATTCCCGGTGCGCGGTTCCTGCATTACGCCTCGCTCTCGGGCGACGTCGACGGGACGCGGCTCGCGTGGCTCGTTCCCCTCGCCGTGGTCGGGGCGTTCGTCTTCGAGCGGATCGTGCGGGGCGCGCTCTACGACTGGCTGCGGACGAAGCTCGCCGCCGGCCTCGCGGCGCCGGCGGTCGCGGCGCTCGGAGCGGTTCCGATGGCGGCGGCGCGCCTCGCGTTCGGCCCGCGTTTCGACGGCCCGCCCGTCCTCGGCTTTCTGCACGCGTATCTCGTCGCCGGCGCGCTCGGACTCGGCCTCGCGTTCCTCGCCCTCGGCACCGGCTCGACCGTGCCGGGAGGCGCGTCGCTCGCCGTCGTGTGGGCCGTGAAGGCGTCCGCTCCGGTCGTCTCGCACGGCCGCCCGGTGCCGCTCCTCGAACTCGCCGCCGCCGCGCTCGCCGCGGCGGCCGTCGCCTTCGTCCTCAACAAACCCCTCGCCCCCCATCGCGACGCGATGTGGGGAGCGTGACGTGGAGGCCACCCGATGGACGCCGTCCGCTCAGGCGCTCTCGTCCAGCTCGATCTCTTCACAGACGATCCGCCGCCGCGCGACGAGATCCGCGCGGGCGAGAAGGACCTGCAGGCGCGCTTCGACGCGCTCGCGGCTCGGTACGGAGTTCCGGCCGCGCGCGTCGTCCTGACGGCACGGCGCGCGACCGGCGGCGTCATCCAGTACGGGACGCCGCACGTCATCCGGATCTCGAGCCACATGAGCCCTGAGGACCGCCTGCAGACGCTTCTTCACGAGGCCGCCCACGCGATCTGCTACGCGCTCTGGGGGCCCGAGGAGGGGCACTCGGCGCGCTTCTGGGCCGTCGCGCGAGAGCTCGGCGTCGTCCGCAAGGCCGCGCCCGAGACGGAGCGCCTGCGCCGGATCCGCGAGCGGAACGCCCGTTACGCGTACCGCTGCCCGGGCTGCGCGGAGGAATGGACGCGCCGGACCGCTTTCGGCCGGGCGCGACTCTGCGCGGCCTGCGAGCGGGCGGGCCGGCCGGCCCGGCTCATCCTCGTCCGCCGGCCGAGGCCGGCGCGCGGGGGGCGGCGGTGAGGAGGCCCGGTCTCCTCGCCGCGGCGCTCGCGGCCGCCGTCGCGCTTCTCGTCGCCGCCGCCGCTCTCGCGGCCGGCCGGCCCTCGCTCGAGTGCTACTTCCAGACGACGCTCACGGACACGGCCTACCAGAAGAAGACGTTCGAGAAGGTCGCCGCGAAGTGGAAGTCGCCGCCCGCCGCCGAGATCCCCGCGGTGGGGAAGAAGACGGTCGTCCAGGCCGTCATCACGAAGGACGGGACGCTCGCGACGACCGAGATCTCGACCTCGTCCGGCAAGAAGGGCTGGGACGCCGCCGCGCTGAAAGCCGTGAGATCGGCCGCGCCCTTCGACCCGCTGCCCGCGGGATTCCACTACCCGTCCGTGCAGGTCCACTTCCACGTGAGCGTCGTGCCGTAACCGGGCTACACGACGCCGAACTCCTTCCCGACGGCGACGAACGCGTCCACGGCCTCCTGGAGGTCGTCGTCCGAGTGGACGGCCGAGATCTGGCACCTGAGGCGCGCGTGGCCCTGCGGGACGACGGGAAAGCCGAAGCCCGAGACGTAGACGCCTCTCTGAAACAGCGCGTCCGACATCGCGAGGGCCTTCGCCGTGTCTCCGACGATGACGGGAACGATCGGGTGGATGCCCTCGGGGATCTTGAAGCCCGCGGCCTTCATCTTCGCGCGGAACCCCGCGGCGTTGTTTCGGAGCCTCGTCACGAGGGAGGCATCCTCCATGAGGATCCGGAACGCCTCGAGCGACGCGGCAGCGACCGCGGGCGGCAGCGCGTTCGAGAAAAGCGACGTCCGCGAGCGCTGGCGCAGGAGGTCGACGACGGGCGCCGCGCCCGTCGTGAAGCCGCCGGCCGCCGAGCCCATCGCCTTGCCGAGCGTCGACGTGAAGATCTTCACGCGGCTCAGGACGCCGAGCTCCTCGGCCGAACCGCGGCCCGTCTTCCCGAGGACGCCCGTCGCGTGCGAGTCGTCGACGACCATCGTCGCGTCGTATTTCTCGCAGAGGTCCGCGAACGCGCCGAGCGGCGCGATCTCGCCCTCCATCGAAAAGACGCCGTCCGTGATGAAGAGGCGCCGGCGCAGCGCCTGTGCCTCCTTCAGCGCGGACTCGAGCGCCGCGAGGTCCCCGTGCGGGACGAGGAAGCGCTTCGCCTTGCAGAGGCGGATGCCGTCGATGATGGACGCGTGGTTCAGCGCATCCGACAGGAGCGCGTCTTCCTCCCCGAGGAGCGGCGCGAACAGGCCCTCGTTCGCGTTCCAGCAGGACATGTAGAGGATCGTGTCCTGGGTCCCGAAGAACTTCGAGATCAAGCGCTCGAGGTCCTTGTGAAGCTGCTGCGTCCCGCAGATGAAGCGCACGGAACCGAGGCCGTTTCCCCAGCGTGAGAGCGCGTTCCGCGCCGCGTCCACGACGCGCGGATGGTTCGCGAAACCGAGGTAGTTGTTGGACGTGAGCATGAGGACGCTCCGTCCGTCCACGCGCACGCGCGCGCCCGTCGGACCCTCGAGGACGCGCTCTTTCTTCCAGGTCTTCGCGGTCTTCAGAGACTCGATCTCGGCGCGGCAGAAGTCGATGAGACTCGTCATGAAGCGAGCCTACCCGAAAAAGAAGCGGCGGGCCGCGTGGCCCGCCGTGGAGGAAGGAACGGGCGCGACCGGCGCGCCCGACGCTCTACGTCACTTCTTCGTGATCTCCGTCGCGAGGATCTGCTGGCTCGCGGCCGACGGCGCGAGGACGGCCACCGGCAGCGTGACGCCCTTCACGTGGACGGCCGAGCCGACGGCGATACCCGTGTCGACCCTGGTGAGCGGGGAGACGAGGACATCCCGGCCCGAGATCTTCCAGTGGCCGGTCGGCTTGTCGTTCACGCTCGCCGGGCCCGGCGGAATGAAGTCGACGACGCCGTCGAACTCGATCGTCCGGCCCGGCGGAGGCGGCGTCACGGAGACCTTCGTGATCGAGATCGCGACCGGGATCGTCGTCGCGATCCCGAGCCCGGGCGGGTAGACCATGATCCGCTCGAGGACGTCCACGAGGTCGCCGACACCGGGATCCCCGACGATCTTCGTGTCGGCGTTCACCTGCACGACGTTTCCGCCGATCGTCCAGATCGCTCCGTCGATTTTCTCGACCTTGCCGTGGAACGCCACGATCCGACTCGTCGGCGACGCCCAGGCGAAGACGGTCTTCGCCGTGACGCCGCTCGTGTCGGCCGTGACCGCGACGTTCGCCTGCATGCCGACCGTGAGATCCGCGAGGCCCTTCACGGGATTCCCGTCACCCCGCGTTCCGGACCACTCGGTCGCGGCGGTCGTCCTCACGGTCGTGTCGAGCATCGTGAACGTGCCCTGCGCCATGTTGACGCCCTGGACGAGGCCGGAGAGGTTCCCCGAGTTCGCGAGGAAGACGGCGACGGACGTCGCGACGAGCCGCGGCGGGAAGACGGCCGGGATGACGTCCGGCACGACGACCTGCGCGACGACGCGCGAGCCGGGCAGAATGCCGGACCACGGCAGCGGATTCGCAAGACGGTCGTCGCCGCCGGTGATCTTCGCGTTCGTGACGTCGAGCTGGAGAGCGCCGTCGAGGACGTCGAGGATCGGGCCGTTCACCTTCACGACGACCGAGTCCACCGTCGGCGGAAAGTACGCAACCGGGAGCAGCGCCGATTGCGCGAGGGCGGGCGCCGCGAAGACCGAGAGGAGCAGAGCCACGACGACCGGGGCGGCGGGAGTCGGGCGGAGGATGAGGCAGGCCGTGCGAGGCGGGGGAGAGATCGACGTCATGGCTCCTCCTGTCGGACGTTTTGGAGTGACGTCCCGAGGAGTCATCCCACGTGGCGAGAACCGGACTCAGCGGCGGCGGGCCGGCTTCCTCTTCGCGGGCCTTCTCTTCACGCTCCTCACGGTCTTTTTCTTCGGGGCGGGCTTCTTCTTCGCGGCTCTCTTCGGAGCGGCTCTCTTCGCCGCGGTCTTCCTGGATGCGGTCTTCTTCGCGGGCGCTTTCGGCTCCCTTTTCGCGGGCTTCTTCGCGGTGCCGCGCGCCTGCTCGCGCTTCCGACGCGCGTGCAGCTTCTGCTTCACGAGCTCGTCGACCCCCGAGGACGGAACCCACTCCTCGTCGGGATGAAGCTCCGACGCCTGGAACACGATGATCCGGTATCCGTCGGGGTCCAGGATCTCGGCCGACCGCCCCGTGAACTCGTCGGTGGGGGGCCGGGTCACGGTGACGCCGCGCTCCTTGAGCCGCGCGATGGAATCGTCGAGGCTCGCCGTCGAAAAGACGCCCGCGACCTGGTTACGGGCGGGGACCTCGCCGGGGCGGAGAGGCGTGAGTTTCAGCAGGAGCGGGCCGAGCGCGAATTCGACCCAGTCGTTCTCGAACCCGCCCGCCTCCGGGAGCTCCAGCGTCTCGCCGTAAAAGCGGCGAGACCGCGAGAAGTCGCTCGCGAAGACATGGATTCGCCTGAGGGCGAGAAACATCTTCAATCCTCCGAAACGGGCGCCGGAGGATAACAGGAAGTACTTTAATTTTCAATGGGTTTCATGGGAATCCGGAATCCCGGAGGGGACGCCATGGGACTCTCCACAGGGCTCGACCCAGGAGCCTCCGTCCGGTCCGAACTCCTTCTTCCAGATCGGGACCCGCGCCTTGATCGCCTCGATGCCGGCGCGGCAGGCGGCAAAGGCCTCCGACCGATGCGGGGCCGCGGCGGCCACCGCGACCGCCACGTCGCCGATGGACAGGCTGCCGATCCGGTGCCGGAAATCGACGGCGACGCCCGGATGAGCGGCCGCGATCTGGGCGGCGATCCGGTCCATCTCCTTCTCGGCCATGGGGATGTATGCCGAGTACTCCAGTCTCGTGACGCGCCGCCCCTCGTTCTCGTCCCGCACGACGCCGACGAAGAGGGCAAGGCCGCCGTCCCCGTCCCGCCGGACGGCGGCGAGCAGCTCGGCCGGCTCGATCGGGTGCACGGTCAGGCGGGACATCGACTCATGATAAGACGCGCGCGAGCCATGACCGCGCGGCACCGGAGGATCCTGGCCGTCTCCGCCCTCAAGGGGGGCATCGGAAAGACGACGACGGCCGTCAATCTCGCCGCCGCGGCGGCCCGAGCCGGCCGGAAGACGCTTCTCGTGGACGCCGACCCGCAGGGGAGCGTCGCAACCGCGCTCGGCCTCGAGCCCGCGCCCGGACTCTCGGCCTGGCTCCTCAAGCGGTCGGGGTTCGACGAGGCCGTCGTGCGCGCCTCGCGCGAGAACCTCGACGTGCTCCCGGCCGGGGACGACCTCCTCGGGGCCGAGGACGCTCTGCGCGAGAAGGGCCGCGAGAAGCGCGTCGGCCGACTCGCGCGGCGCCTCGCGTCCCTCGACGAAGGGTACGAGGCGATCGTCGTGGACTGTCCGCCCTCGGCCGGCCTCCTCCTCGAGAACGTCTACCACGCGGCCGACGAACTGATCCTGCCGGCGAAGCTCGACTTCCTGTCGCTGCCGGCGCTCGAGAAGACGCGGGCGTTCGTGAAGCACGAGAACGAGACGCGCGAGAAGGCGTTGAAGATCGCCGGCGTCCTCCCGACGTTCTACGACCTGCGCACGGCGGTCTCGACCGAGCTGCTGGACACGCTGCGCGAGCGCTTCACGAAGATCCTGACGCCGGTCCGCATCAACGTCGCGCTCGCCGAGGCGCCGGCCGTCGGCAAGACGATCTTCGAGTTCGACGGCTCCTCGCGCGGGGCGGTCGACTACGCGCTCCTCGCCGAAGAGCTGAGGCTCGACTAACGCTCGCGTTGGGATGACCAGAAAAGGTTACCATCTAGTCATGAGCAACGTGTCGATCGCAGACTTGAAGGCGCGGCTTTCGCACTACGTGGGCCTCGCACGGCGCGGGAAGATGGTGACGGTGACGAACCGGGACATCCCCGTGGCGCGCCTCGGTCCCCTCGAAGAGAAGCGGGACGTGCTCGTGATGCATCGGCCCGCGCCCGGCACGCCGCCGCCGGGCAAGGTGAAGCTGCCGCCCCCGTTGAAGACGAAGCGCGACATCGTGGACCTTCTCCTCGAGGAGCGGCAGGGCCACCGGTGATCCGTTACGTCGATTCCTCGGTCGTTCTGCGGGCCGTGCTCGGGCAGCGGGGCGCTCTTGCCGGATCGGACGAGCCCGGTCAGTCGATCACGAGCGCCCTGACCCGGGTGGAGTGCCTGCGGACGCTGGACCGCCTCCGACTCGAAGAAAGCCTCTCGGACGAGGAAACCGTCCGGCGCCGGGAGGCGGTCTTTCGCGTGCTCGCCAGCCTCGTTCTCGTGGACGTGACCCCGCCGGTCCTCGAGCGCGCGGCCCAGCCGCTTCCGACGGTTCTCGGAACGCTTGACGCCATCCACCTGGCGACGGCACAGCTCTGGCGGGAAATCGAGGCGGAGCCCGTTTCCTTCGCCACGCATGACCGCGCGCTGGCACGCGCGGCCCGGGCGTGCGGGCTGGGTGGGGTGTAACCCCCTGAGCCCGATTTTCCTCGGTCAGCCGCCCGCGATCGGCGGCAGGAGCGCGACCGTGTCGCCGGGCCTCACGGCGTCCGTCTCGCGGGCCCACGTCTCGTTCACGGCGGCTTTCGCGCGCCCCGCGAAGCGCGCGACGGGCGGATAGGCGGCCTCGAGGGCGCGCACGAGCGACGCGACGGTCGCGGGCTCGTCGACGTCGACCGACACCCGCGGGCCGAGTTCGTCCTTGAGCGCCGCGAAGAGGAGGACGTCGACCTTCACGCGAGGATCTTAGCCGCGCCCGCGAACGCCCGCGCCTAGAATCGCCGGCCTGGGGGTCTCATGGCGGACGGACGTCTCTCGGGAAAGAATGCGCTCGTCACGGGCGCGAACAAGGGCATCGGAAGGGCGATCGCGCTGCGGCTCGCGGCCGACGGCGCCCGCGTCGCGGTCTGCGCCCGGAAGGAAGAGGAGGCCGCCGTCGTCGCCGGGGAGATCGTGAAGGCCGGCGGCGAGGCGCACGCGGTCGTCCTCGATGTGACGGACGCCGCGTCGGTCGCGACGGGCGTCGAGCGCGCGGCGCGCCCGGAGCGCCGGATCGACGTCCTCGTGAACAACGCCGGCATCGGCGGCCCGTCGCCTCTCGACGGCGACGCGCGCTCCGACGAGGCGTGGCGCGCGATCCTGGACGTGAACCTCACCGGCGCCTGGCGCGTCCTGCGCGCGGCGCTGCCATTTCTCGCGAGGGGCGGGCGCGTCGTGAACCTCTCCTCCGTCACCGGGCGCTTCGGCGTCGCGGGGATGGCGGCATACTCGACGACGAAGCACGGGATCATCGGCCTCACGCGGTCTCTCGCCCTCGAGCTCGCGCCGCGGAAGATCACCGTCAACGCCGTGTGCCCGGGGTGGGTCGACACGGATATGGGGCGGTCGGGCATCGCGCGGATGGGCAAGGGCCTCGGCAAGGGCTTCGACGACGCGTTCTCCTTCGCGGGGAAGATGGCGCCGCTCGGGGAGGTCCTCGTCCCGGAGGAGGTCGGCGGCCTCGTGGCCTACCTCGCGTCGGACGACGCCCGGAACGTCACCGGCCAGGCGATCGTGATCGACGGCGGCCAGGTGATGCCCTGACACCCGGAAGGCGTACGGTCCGCCGACGCGAATGAGGAACGTCAGAGCCGTCTTCCTCGACGCGGGCGACACGCTCCTGAAGGCCGACCCGCCCGTCGAGCACGTCTACCGCGAGTCGTTCGCGCGCCATGGCATCCACGCGAGCGAAGAGGACGTTCTCCGCGCCGTCCACGCGACGTGGCGCGACGTGGACGCCGCGCGCGAGCGCGGCGAGGAGCGCTGGGGCGGTCCCGAGGGAGAGGCGGGCTTCTGGCGCCGGTTCGTGGGGGCCGTCTTCACGCGCGTGGGCGGCGGCGAGCTGCCCGAGCCTCTCCTCGCCGGCCTCGTCGCGCACTTCAGGGTCCAAAAGCACTGGGCTCTCTACCCCGAGACGCTGCCCGTCCTCGCGGCGCTCCGCGCGGAAGGCCTCCGGCTCGTCGTCGTCTCGAACTGGGACTCGACTCTTCCGTCGCTCCTGACGCGCCTCCATCTCGCGGACGCCGTGGACGAGATCGTCGTCTCGGCCCTCGTCGGCTCGAGCAAGCCCGCCCGCGCGATCTTCGACGAGGCCGTCCGCCGCGCGGGCGTCGCGCGCGCCGACGTGCTCCACGTCGGCGACTCGCTCACGGACGACTACCACGGCGCCCGCGACGCGGGTCTCGCGGCGCTCCTCCTCGATCGCCGCGGGAGGACACCCGCCGGCGTCGAGGTGATCTCCTCGCTCGACGAGGTCCCGGCGCGGCTCCGCGGAGCCTCGACGCCTTAGACTCCTCCGGGACAGCCGGAGCTCTTCGCCATCTCGCCCGAGGAGGTCAAATGCATTCGCTTTTCCGGCGCAAGCCGCTCGATGCCCTGATCGCCGAGGGCGGCGACGAGGCGCACGGACTCAAGAGGACCCTCGGCGCGCTCGACCTCGTCGCCCTCGGCAGTCGGCGCGATCATCGGGGCCGGGATCTTCGCCGTCCTGGGCAGCGCGACGTCCGGCGGCGCGGGCGTCGCCGGCGGGACCCGGCGTCGCGGTCTCGATCCTCCTGACCGGCGGTCGCCTGCGGCTTCTGCGCGCTCTGCTACGCGGAGTTCGCGAGCCTCGTGCCGTCGCGGGTCGGCGTACACGTACAGCTACGCGACGCTCGGAGAGCTCGTCGCGTGGATCATCGGCTGGGACCTGATCCTCGAGTACGCGGTCGGCAACATCGCCGTCGCGATCTCGTGGGCCGCCTACTTCCGGCAGCTCCTGGCCGGCTCGGCGTCCACGTGCCCGCGTGGATGGCGACGGACTACCGCTCGACGGTCCTCGCGGGAGGGCCGCCGCCGAATCCGGCGTCGCGGGTCTCGGGCCCCGAGGCGCGCTCGCGTACGAGGCGCACCTCCACCATCCCGTCGTCCTCGGCGATCCCGATCGTCTGCAATCTCCTCGCGGTCGTCATCACCGCCGCGATCACGTGGCTCCTCGTCATCGGCGTCAAGGAGTCGGCGCGGTTCAACAACGTGATCGTCGTCCTGAAGCTCATGACGCTCGTCTTCTTCATCGTCGTCGGCGCGATGTGCGTGAAGCCGGCCGAACTGGCACCCGTTCTTTCCGGGCGGGCTGCACGGCGTCTGGACGGGCGCGTCGCTCATCTTCTTCGCGTACATCGGCTTCGACGCGATCTCGACCGCCGCCGAGGAATGCAAGAACCCCGGGCGCGACATGCCGCGCGGGATCCTCGGCTCGCTCGCGATCTGCACGGTGCTCTACCTCGCGGCGGCGCTCGTCCTCACCGGGATGATCCCGTTCGCGAAGCTGGGAGGCGTCGCCGACCCGCTCGCGGCCGCGCTCACGTACGTCAACCAGGGGTGGGCCGCGGGCATCCTCGCGTTCGGCGCCGTGGTCGCGATGACGCGGTCCTCCTCGTCTTCCAGCTCGGGCAGCCGCGCATCCTCATGGCGATGTCGCGCGACGGGCTCCTGGGCCCGTGGTTCGGGAAGATCCACCCGAAGTACCGGACGCCGCACGTCACGACGATCCTGACGGGGATCTTCGTCGCGTTCTTCTCGGCCGTCGCGAACATCGACGAGGTCGTCCAGCTCACGAACATCGGAACGCTCTTCGCGTTCGTGCTCGTGTGCATCGGGATCCTCATCCTGCGGGTCCGCGAGCCCGATCGGCCGCGGAAGTTTCGCGTCCCGTTCTCGCCCGTGACGCCCGTTCTCGGAATCGGGATGTGCCTCGTCCTGATGGCGGGCCTGCCCGTCGTGACGTGGATCCGCTTCGGGCTCTGGCTCGTGACGGGCCTCGTCATCTACTTCCTGTACGGCGCCCGCCGGAGCCGTCTCGCCGCCGCCGGCCGCTGACGCGGGCCGAAAGCGAGAGCGCCCGGAGCCGCGAGGCCCCGGGCGCTCGAGGATGGCGAGATGAGAGCTACTTCGAGGCCTTCACGCCCGGGTTGACGCCCTTATTGATGTCATCGAGGTTCGAGGTGCCGTCACCGTTCGAGTCCTTCTTCTCGATCGCGGCAAAGTCGTACTTGCCGTCCTTCTTCGTCGCCTTGAGGTCCTTGCCGTAGGCGTTGTTCTCGTGGTCGCCGTCCTTCTTCGGCAGCGACTTCATGTGGCACGTCGAGCACTTGCCGTTGATGGCCTTCGCCTCGGGATACTTCGCTTTGAACGCCTTCTGGATGTCCATCGTCGCGAAGAGCGTCGTGCCCAGACCGAGCGTGAGGAGAAGCGCGAGTACGGAAATCGTCGTCTTTTTCATGGGGCCTCCTTCGAGTTCCGTATTTAACCAGAAAGGCGCGCCTTCCGACGCGTCAGCGCTTCTGCTGCTGGAGCAGGTCGCGGATCTCCTTGAGGTACACCTCCTGCTGTGAGGGGCCGGGCGCCGGGGCGGGCGCCGCGGCGAGCCTCGCCGCGAACCGGCTGAAGGGAAGGACGATCAGGAAGTAGAGGCCGGCGGCCTTGATGATGAACGCGAGGACGGCGTTCAGGAAGTTCCCGATGCCGATCGAGCCGATCTTGAGCGCCGAGAAGTCCGGCTGTCCGCCGAGCATCCCGATGACCGGCGTGATCACGTCCTTGACGAGGGAGTCGATGATCGCGCCGAACGCGGCGCCGATGATGACGGCCGCGGCGAGGTCGATGACGTTGCCCTTCCAGACGAAGTCGCGGAATCCCTTGAGCATGGGTCCTCCCTTGCCTTGTGTGTGCGATCGTGGGGGAGTCTATCGAAAAAGGGCGAGCCCGCCGGCGCCCGCATACCCGGTCAGCTCGACGTACCCGCGGCCCGCAGGCGCACCCGCGAGCGTCCTGACGGCGCACGCGCCCTCCCAGTACGTCACTTTCGTGGACTTCTCGGTGACGAGCTCCTGGTCGGGGAGGAGCGGCGTGACGTCGAGCACGAGGCCGGCCTTCGGGACCCGCAGCGTCCAGCGCGACGGATACGTCGCACCGCTCCGCGGGCTCTTCCAGTGTGCCGTCTCCTCGACGGAGAAATCCCTCTCGAGAAGGGAGAGCGCGCTTCCGTCCCGGTCGACGAGCGTGCCGGAGGAGAAGGGCGACGGGTTCTCTCCCTTTCCGCGGAGGCGATACACCATGAGGTCCCGGCCGTCGAGGAGGTGGATCCCGAACCAGTCCCAGCCCTGCGTCGTCTTTCCGACCGAGCCCGAGCCCCATTCGTGGTCGAACCACGAGAGACCCTTCACGGCCTCGCTCACGCCGCCGGTCGTCCACCAGCCCGCGCTCGCGAGGCGCGTCAGGCTCACGTACCGGCTGACGGCGTCGGGCTCCGGCCCCTTCCGTGAGATCCCGTTCGGGCCGTTCAGGACCTGCGGCTTCTCGGGCGAGAGGACGAGCGAGAGCTCGTCGCCGCCGTCCTTCGCGGAGAGGACGAGGCGCCCGCCGGCCTCCTCGAGGCGCCAGTCCTCGTTTGCGACCGACAGCCTCCCCGTGCGCGCATAGGCGGCGCCGGGGCCGTCGCGGTGGAGGCGCTCGGCGAAGCGGAACGCCCCCTTCGACACGTCGGTCCGCGCGAAGTGCGCGAGGTGGAGGTCGCGTGCGGCGAAGGCCGACGCGCGCGAAGAAGCGTCGTCCGTGATGCCGATGCGGAAGAACGTGAGCTGGTATCCGAGCCTCTTCCCCGACTCCGTCTCGAGCTGGCCCGTCACGTACCACCACTCGACGCGCGAATCCTCGTGCGCGCCGTCGTCCTTCGGAGAGGAAATCTTCTGGCCCGGATCCAGAGGCTTGAAGCGGCCCCTGTTCGCTTGCGTGTCTTCGATGCGCGAATCGGCACGGAGACCTTCTTTGAAGGTGAAGAGGGAGACCGACGCCGCAGCCAGTGCGAGCGCCCCGGCTCCAACCTTCAGCGAAGCAGAGGCGCGCATGGCGGTCCCGGCGCCGGGCCGCGCCTCGCGGCGCATCGGCCCATTCACCCTTCTCAGAAATCCCCTCTCCATGTCTTCTTCTTTCTTCTTCTCTTTTCTTCTCTTCACCTTCTAAGAAATCTCTCTCCTCTTCTCTTCTTTTCTGTTCTTTCTCTCTCATTCCTCTTTCAGCGCGGCCGCGACGTCCGTCGCGGCCGCGAGGCCCGCCGGTCGCGCGGCTGCGAGGAGCGTCGTCGCGAAGACGAGCGCGAGCGCACCCGCGAGGAACCCCCAGGGCCAGTGCATCGCGATCGTCCACCCGAAGCTCTGGCGGTTGATCACGTGGACGAGGACGAGAGCCATCGCGGCGCCGGACGCAAGCCCGAGCGCGATGCCGAGGCCGCCGATCGCGGCGGCCTCGTACCGCACGGCGCGCCTCACGCGCTTCGCCGAGGCCCCGAGGACGCGCAGGAGCCCGATCTCCCGGCGCCTCTCGAGGGCGAGCGCGGTGAGCGTGTTGAAGACGCCGAGCACGGCGACCGCGATCGCGACGGCCTCGAGCGCGTACGTGACGGCGAACGTGCGGTCGAAGACCTGGAGGACGACGCGCCGGAGCGTCGCGTTCGTCCGGATCCGGAGCGCGAAACGCCCGGAGACCGCCCGCGCGATCCGGCGCGCGCCTTCCTCGGGAGAGACGCCCGGCTTCAGGGTGACGGCGAGCGTCGAGGCGCCCGTGAGGGGCCAGATGCCCTGGAACCGCGCGCGGTCGAGCGTGATCGTCCCGCGGTCGTTCGAATAGTCCGTGTAGACGCCCGCGACGCGGACGCGCACCGCACCGCGGGGGGACGGCAGCTCCACGCTGTCGCCCGCTCCGACGTGGAATTTCTCCGCGTAGGGCTCGGACACCATCGCCTCGCCGTTCGCGAGGGCCTCCGTAAAGACCCGCTTCGGGTCCCGTCCGTCGACGAGCGGGAGGTTTCCGTGGCGCGCGATGAACGCGAACCGGCCGGATCCGATCGTGTAGGGAGCGCCCTCGCGCGTCGCGGAGAACGCGAGGAACGGGTCGACTTCGTCCACGCCGGGGACGGCGCGCACCGCCGCGATCGCCTCGTCCGGGATCCGCCCGAGCGACGGGCCGGAACGCCCGCTCGCGGGCCCGATGAAGACGTCCGACGACAGCGTCTGGCCGACCCACGTCGCGACCGTCGTCCGGAACGAGCCGACCATCACGGCCACGGCGACCATCATCGAGAGGCCCATCGTGAGGGCCGCGACCGCGACCGACGTCCGCGAGAGGCTCCCCGTGAGGTTCGCGCGCGCGAGGCGCGCCTCGACGCCGAAGAGCCGGAGCGCGACGCCGTCCAGGCGGCTCGCGGCGAACGTGACCGCGGCCGGCGTGAGGAGGGAGACCCCCGCGACGACGAGGAAAACGGACAGGAAGCCGAAGAGAGGCAGGCCGCGAACGGGGCCCGGGCGCGTCGCGACCCACGCGAGGAGGAGAAGAACGGAGCCGGCGACGGCGAGCGGGCGCGTCCGCCGCCGCCGCGCCGCCTCGACCGAGCCGTGCCGCATCGTCGCGGCGGGGTCGACGCGCGCGGCCTCGAGCGCGGGCGCGAGGGCCGAGAGTGCCGAAGTCGCGACGCCGAGAAGGAACGCGAGGCCGAGAACGATCGGGTCGAGCCGGAGCGTCGGGTGCGCCGACGGGAGGTACAGCTCGGTCGCCGTGCCGCCGACGAGGCGCAGCGCGCCAGCCGCGAGGAGAGCGCCGAGGACGAGGCCGAGCGCGCTCCCGGCGGCTCCGAGCGCGAGACCCTCCCCGAGGAACGCGGCGAAGACGGCGCGGCGCGACGCGCCGAGCGCGCGGACGACGCCGATGTCCGCCCGGCGGCGCAGGACGGAGATCGAGAGCGTGTTGTAGACGAAATACATCCCGACGAGGAGCGCGATGGCGCCGAGCGCCGCGAGATTCACGCGAAACGCGCGCACGAGGCGGTCCACGGTCTCCGTCCGGCGCTCGGGGCGGCCCGCCGTGACGCCGGGAGGCAGCGACGCCGACACTTCCTCGAGAACGCGCGCGCGGTCCGCGTCGGAGAACGAGCCCGGGAGCACGATGTCGATGCGGTCGAGGCGCCCGACCTTCCCGAACGCCTCCTGCGCCGTCGCGACGTCCAGGAAGACGATCGAGCCCGCCGCCGCGCGCGCCGCGCCGGCGAGGCGCAGCACGGCCGCGACGCGGAACCTCTTCTCGACGGAGTTCGTGACGAGAGAGAGCGGCGAGCCCACGGAGAGCCCTTGCCGCGCCGCGAACGCCTCGGTGACGAGGATGGAATCCGGAGAGAAGATCGAAAAGAGATTGGCCTCGGACCCATCCGCTCCGGGTGATCGAGGAGCATCGGGAGACGGGGGAGTGGGATTTTCTTCGAAGGTGTGTGTGGGGGCGGGGCGCGCCGCGGCGGCGCCGCGGTGATCGGGCGCCCCGGTTCGCTCATTCCCCTCTTCAGCAAAACTGTATTCCCTCGCGTTCGCGTCCGCGAGCGGGTCGATGCCGAGGACCTCGACGACCTCGCCGTCCCGCGCGCCCGCCGCCGCCGTCTCCGTGACCGCCGGAGCGAGCGTCGCCCCGATCCCGCGCAGCCACGCGAGACGCTCGAGCGTCTCCTCCGGGATCCCGGGGCCGTCCGCGAGGATCGTGATCGAGGCCTTCCCCGCGACGAAGTCGACCGTGTCCGAGAACGACGACAGGACGGACGCGTTCGCGAGCCTGATCGCGGCCATCGTCGCGACGCCCACGGCGATCCCGGAGACGGTGAGCGCGAAACGGAGCCGGTCCTTCGCGAGCGGCCGCAGCACGAGCGGGGCGAGCAGGTGACGGGTCACGGCACGAGCCTCCCGTCGAGGAGCGAAAGGACGCGCGAGGCGCGCGCCGCGGCGTCGTCCGCGTGCGTCGCCATGACGACCGTGATGCCCCTGTCGGCGACGAGCCCCGAGACGAGGTCGAGGATCTGCGCCCCCGTCTTCGAGTCGAGGTTGCCGGTCGGCTCGTCCGCGAGGAGAAGCGCGGGCCGGTTCGCGAGGGCGCGGGCGACGGCGACGCGTTGCATCTGGCCGCCGGAGAGCTCGTACGGATACGCGCGCTCGCGGTCCGCGAGGCCCACCTCGGAAAGGAGATCCGCCGCCCGGGCGTCCGCTTCGCGCGGTCCGGCGCCGTCGAGGAGGAGGGGCAGGGCCACGTTCTCGAGCGCGTTCATCGTCGGCAGGAGGTTGAAGAACTGGAAGATCGTCGAGGCCGTCCGCCGGCGGTAGGCGTCGCGCGCCTCCTCCGGGAGCGTCGCGAGGTCGCGTCCGTCGACGAGGACGCGGCCCTTCGTGGGCCTGTCGAGCGCACCGAGGAGGTTCAGGAGCGTCGACTTGCCGCAGCCCGACGGGCCGAGAAGCGCCGTGAACGTCCCGGGCTCGAGGGAGAACGACACGTCGAGGAGCGCCTCGACGGGCGCGGAGGCAGGGCCGGGCTCGTAGGACTTGAAGACGGACTCGGCGGCGACGCGCGCTCCCACGGCGGCCATCCTACGTATCTCTCTTCACCCTACGTATCATCGGGCCGTTCGAAATGGATGGCACGTGCTGAGGAACCTCGCCGGCCTCTGGCGCCACCGGGCGCTGGTCGGCGTTCTCGTCTCGAGGGAGCTCAAGGCCCGGTACCGCGGAAGCGTCCTCGGGTTCTTCTGGTCGCTCCTGAACCCGCTCCTCATGCTCGCGGTCTACTCGATCGTCTTCGCGTTCATCTTCCCGGCGCGGAGCGCGACGACGAGCCCGTACGCGCTGTTTCTCTTCACGGGCCTGCTCCCGTGGAACTGGCTCGCCGGCGCTCTCACGGACGCCGCGTCTTCTCTCACGACGCACGGCGCGCTCCTCAAGAAGATCCTCTTCCCGGCCGAGGTCCTCCCGCTCGTCGCCGTCGCGGCTCAGGGGGTCCACTTCCTCCTCGCGCTTCCGATCCTCGGTGCCGGCCTCGCGCTCGGGGCCGCGGGAGTGTTCGGGCTGGCAGTGCCTGTCGGCGGGCCGCTCGTGCAGGCGGTACCGCTCTTTCTGCTCGAGGGCGTCTTCATCGCGGGCGTCGGGCTTCTCCTCGCGGCGCTCACGGTCCACTTCCGCGACGTGAAGGACATCCTCGCGACGGGACTCACGCTCTGGTTCTTCGGGACACCGGTCCTCTACGCCCTCCCGGACATCCACGCCGAGCGCCTCCGCGCGGCGCTCCTCTGGAACCCGGCGACGCCGTTCTTCGAGGCGTGGCACGACGCGTTCTTCCGCGCCGCGTGGATCGCGCCCGGGAGATGGGGCGTCCTCGCCCTGATCTCCCTCGCCTCCTTCCTCGCCGGCTACGCGTTCTTCGACCGGCTGCGCGACTCGTTCCCGGAGGCCGTGTGACCGCGCCTGCCGCCGTCGTTGCCGCGGGCGTCTCGAAGTCCTACCGCAAGTGGGGGCGGACGCGCGCGTTCGGCACTCTGAAATCGGCGCTGCTCGGCCGCGGACTCGCCGCGGCGCTCGCGCCCTCGGAGGTCGTCCATGCGCTCGCGGACGTCTCGTTCACGGTCGCTCGCGGGGAGACGTTCGGCGTCGTGGGCCCGAACGGCTGCGGCAAGTCCACGCTCCTGAAGCTCGTCGCGGGTCTGTTCAAGCCGACGGCCGGCACGCTCGACGTCACGGGCAAGGTCTCGGCGCTCATCGAGCTCGGGGCGGGGTTCCATCCGGAGATCTCGGGGCGCGAGAACGTCGTGATCAACGGCGTCATGCTCGGCCTCACGCGGCGGGAGATCGAGAGGAAGCTGCCCGAGATCGTCGCGTTCTCGGGCCTCGAGGAATTCATCGACGAGCCCGTCAAGACGTACTCCTCCGGGATGTACGTGCGGCTCGGATTCGCGGTCGCCGTGCACGTCGACCCCGACGTCCTCGTCGTGGACGAGGTGCTCGCCGTCGGCGACGAGGCGTTCGCCCATCGGTGCCTCGACACGATCGCGGAGTTCTCGCGGCGCGGCAAGACGATCTTCTTCGTCTCGCACGCGCTCGCGCTCGTCGAGGAGCTCTGCGACCGCGTGCTCTATCTCGAGCACGGGAGGACGAAGGCGCTCGGCGATCCGAGGGAGACGCTCGCGAAATACCGGATGGACGTCGCCGTCGAGGAGGGCGAGCGGCTCGCGCGCGCCCAGGGAGAAAACCAGGCGGCGCTTCGCGCCGAGAAGAATGAAGACGAGGGGAAAGAGAAGATTCTCGTAGAAAGTGGAAAGAGCGAGGCGCCTTCCGGTACCGCACCGGCGGAACTCGAGCCACCGCCCCTCTCAACCTTCGAAGAAATCGAAATCCCCCCGTCCCCTGCGCCCACGCCCGTCGAGAAGCCTCGCCGCTGGGGGAGTCGCGCCGTGGAGATCACGGGCTGCCGGCTCCTCGACGCCTCCGGTGCCGAACGCTACGCGTTCCGCTCCGGCGAGAGCGTCACCGTCGAGATCGCCGCCGCGCCGCGCGTCCCGACCGCCGACTTCGTCTTCGGCGTCGGGATCTTCACGCCGGACGACGTCTGCGTGCACGGCACGAACACCGAGATCGACGGCTTCCTGCCGTCGCGCCTCGACGGGCCCGCCGTCGCGCGCATGACGCTGCCGACGTTCGAGCTCGGGGCGGGGACGTACCTCGTCGACGTCGCCGTGCATTCCCGTCGCGAGGCTCCGTACGACTACTGGCGCGGCGCGTGCCGCTTCCAGGTCGACGCGCCGGACCGGAGCGCCGGGGTTTACCGCCCGCGGAGGAGCTGGGCGTTCGAGGGCGCCATCGCCGTGGAGAAGACGTGAGGCTTCGCCTCCCGGCCGACGCGGGGGAGAGGACGCTCCTCGTCCTTCTCCTGCTCGCGACCTTCCTCCTCGTCTTCGAGCCGGGGCGGGTGCCGCTCTTCGAGCCGGACGAGGGCCGCTACGGCGAGATCCCGCGCGAGATGCTCGCGACGGGCGACTGGGTCACGCCGCGCCTGAACGGCGTCCTCTACTTCGAGAAGCCGCCGCTCTATTACTGGTCCGTCGCGGCCTCGATGGCCGTCCTCGGCCCGACGGAGCTCGCCGTGCGGTTGCCGGGCAAGCTGTCGGCGGCAGGCATGGTCCTTCTCGCGGCCGCGTTCGCCCGGCGGCGGTACGGCGTGCGGACCGGGCTCCTCGCGGGACTCGTCCTCGCGTCCTCGCTCCTCGTCGTCGCGCTCGCGCGCATCGCGATCATCGATCCGATGGTCTCTCTCGCGCTGTCGGGCGCGGCGTTCGCGTTCGCCGCGTTCGCCGAAGGCGACGCGAGCGGCGACGCGCGACGCGCGCGGCGCGCGCTCTACGGGTTCCACGTCGCCTGCGCCGCCGCGGTCCTCCTGAAGGGGCTCATCGGCGTCGTGCTTCCGGGCGGGGCCGTCGTCTTCTGGTCCCTGCTCACGGGCCGATGGCGGACGCTCGCGCGCGTCTTCTCGCCGGGGCCGATCGTCGTCTTCCTCGCGCTCGCCGTCCCGTGGCACGTCGCGATGGCGCTCAGGCACCCGGACTTTCTCCAGTTCTACTTCGTCCACGAACACTTCCAGCGGTTCGCGACGACCGAGCACCATCGCGAGGGACCGGTCGTCTACTTCGTGCCGGTCCTCCTCGCGGGGTTCCTGCCCTGGACGGCGTTCTTCGGGCGTTTCCGCGAGACGTGGCCCGGCTTCTCACGGGCGGTGTGGAACGAGCGCGGGACCGAGGGCTTCCTCTGGATGTTCTCGGGTCTCGTCTTCACGTTCTTCTCCGTCTCGCGCTCGAAGCTGATCCCGTACGTCCTCCCGATCTGGCCGGCGCTCGCGGTTCTCCTCGCGCTCGGGATCGAGCGGGCGCGCGCGCGCGACGCGTCGTTCCGCCTCGAGCGCATCGCGACGGCCGTCTCTCTACGGCGCGCTCTTCTCCGTGGGCGTTGCGTACGGATTCGGCTCGTTCTATCTCGAGCGCTTCGGCGCCGTCGCCGCGGGGGCGTGCGCGCTCGCGGCGCTCCTCGGCGGCTTCATCCTGAACGTCTCGCCGCGCCTGACACCGCGCGCGGATGCGGCGGCCGTCGTCGCGGCGCCGTGGCTCTGCTTCACGGCGTTTCTCCTCGCCGTCCTCCCCGGCGCCGCGCGGTGGGTCACGCCGTGGCCGGTCGTCCGGTCGGCGCTCGCCGCGCTCGACGACGGCGCCGTCCTCGTCCAGCGCGGGCATTATCTCGAGGTGCTCCCGTTCTACGCGGCGCGGCTCACGCCGGTGTCGGGCCTCGGCTGGAGCGAGCTGGATTTCGGGCGCTCGCATCCGGGCACCATGGCGCTCTTTCCGAGCGACGAAGCGTTCGCCGCGCTCTGGAACGGCCCGAAGAAAGTCGTCGCCGTGGTCCATCGCGACCATCTCGCCGGCTTCGCGAAGCCCCCTCTCTCCATGACACCCGCGCGCGTTCTCGGGCAGGAGAACAATGGAAAGCACCTGGCCCTGACGAACCGGAATAAAGAATCCCACTCCAAGTAATTGGATTGGGGCGAGGCCCTCTGAGCCTGGGACGAAATCGTCCCCTTTGACTGCAAAGGCTTAGATTGAGTAGGCTTCGGTGTCTTGACGGCAGCGCGTTTGCACCCGGAATTGTGGGTTTGGTCACAGGACCGTGTGCGTGGCGTGAAGAGAGCCGGAAAGACGCCGACGATTTCGCGTCCGAAAACGAACGTCGAACCGAAAAGACGAGAGCCGAACAGATGTCCCGAATGACTCCGAAACGACTACTTCGAAAGGAGGATCCCGGAATCCACACTCTCCAGCCTTCTTTACGGGAAACCGTCAACGAAGTTTCTTGGCTCCCCTAATTTTCAGGAGGTATTTAGAGATGAAATCTCGCTGGCTGAGCATCCTCATGGTGCTCGCGCTCGCCGTCGTCGGTCTCACGGCGAGCGTGGCTCTCGCCCAGACCACCGGTGACATCGACGGGTCGGTCACGGACACGAACAACGCGCCGCTCCCTGGTGCCTCGGTCACGATCACGTCGCCGGCCCTGCAGGGCACGCGCACGGCCGTGACGGACGCGTCGGGCCGTTTCCGCTTCCCGGCCCTGCCGGGCGGCAGCTACATGGTTTCGGCGGCGCTCTCGGGCTTCACGAAGGTGGAGCGCCGGAACGTCGTGGTCTCCATCGGCGCCACGGCCTCCGTCCCAATGCAGATGTCCGTCTCCGTGAAGGAGGAGGTCGTCGTCACGGGTGAGGCTCCGGTCATCGACACGACGAGGACGACGATCGGCGTCTCGGGCACGTCGGAGCAGATCTCGAGGCTCCCGCTCGCCCGCAACTTCACGTCCGTCGCGACGACGGCGCCCGGCACGGGCACCGACAACTCCGGCGGCATCACGTTCTACGGGGCGACGGGCCTCGAGAACCAGTACATCATCGACGGCGTCAACACGACCGGCATCAAGATCGGCAACCAGGGCAAGACGCTCACGAACGAGTTCGTCCAGGAGGTCGAGGTCAAGACCGGCGGCTACGAGGCCGAGTACGGCCGCGCCCTCGGCGGCACGATCAACGTCGTCACGAAGTCGGGCGGCAACGAGTTCCACGGCGACGCGTTCGGCTACTACGACAACAAGAACCTCGCCTCGAACGACGACCACTCGGCCGACCGCACCGCCGTCGGTGCGTCGCAGTTCATCGAGCCGACGCGGTACGACTTCGGCGCGGACCTCGGCGGCTACTTCGTGAAGGACCGCCTCTGGTTCTTCGGCGCCGCGAACCGCGTGTCGCGCGATCAGGACTTCTCGCGCGTGACGGGCGTCAACTACTCCTATGACCCGGCGACGAAGGTTCTCACGTCGTCCTTCCCGACGTCGAACGGCACGGACGAGACGCGCACGACGCTTTACTCCGGCAAGCTCACGTTCCGGCTCGGCGAGGCGCACACGCTGTCCGCGTCGGTCTTCGGCGACCCCGGCACGTTCAACGGCCGCCAGGTTTCGACCCGCGGTCCCGATTCCGGCGTCATCTGGGAGACCGATACGGGCGGCACGGACATCGCCGCCAAATACGACGGCATCTTCGGCACCTCGTTCCTTCTCTCTGCGCAGTACTCGCATCACCAGGAGAAGAACGACAACCACTCGCCCTTCGAGAACACGCAAGGCATATTGCTCGTCCGCGGCGGCCTCTCGCAGATCGCGCCCGGCTCCGGCCCTCTCTACTTCGTCAACGAGCAGTACAAGAGGGACGACTACAAGGCGACGGGCTCCCTCTTCTTCGGCGCGCACGAAATCAAAATCGGCGGCGAGTACGAGCACCTCGGCTCGACGTTCAACGAGAAGTATCCCGGCGGCTCGCGTATCCGCCAGGGCTACACGTCGAGCGGCGCCTTCTCGTACCAGTACAACCGCTATTTCATGACCGTTCCTCTGAACTGCATCGCGATGTACGACGACAACGGCGTCCTCCAGTCGGGCAACTTCGGCCCGCCAGCCTCCGCGGCGGCGGCAAGCGGCTGCTCCGGGTGGCAGCGCGCGGACAGTGTCACGAATCCGCCGACCACGAAGAACGTCGCGCTCTTCGCTCAGGACTCGTGGAAGGTCCTCCGCAACCTCACGCTGAACGCTGGCGTCCGGTACGAAGAGCAGCGCCTCCTCGATGCGGCGGGCGCCACGGCGATCAAGATCGACGGTGAGTGGTCGCCGCGCATCGGGATCGTCTATGACCCGATGAACAACGGCCGCTCGAAGGTCTACGCGTCCTACGGCCGCTACTACTCCACGATCCCGCAGGACATCCAGACCCGCGCCCTTGGCAACGAGTACACGGCGTTCGCGTACCAGTACGACGCGCCGGGAACGTCCCAATCCGATCGGCGACTTCGGATCGCTCGTGTACATTCAGGGTGGCGAACTCACGCAGCCCAACCTCAAGGGCATGTACCAGGACGAGATCATCGGCGGCATCGAGTACGAGGTCTTCAAGGGCTGGTCGTTCGGCGTCAAGGGAATCTACAAGAAGCTCGGACGGACGATCGAGGACCGCTGCGACCTCCTCGATCCGCGCGTCGGCCTCCAGGACTACGTCCCGGCGTCGGCGCTCACGACGTGCGCGCTCGTCAACCCGGGCGACGACAGCCCGCTCCAGGTCATCAAGGACCCGACGAACCCGGCCTGCCAGAATGCCGCGACGCCGGGCATCCTCTCGGGCAACTGCCCGTCGATCAACCCGAGCCGCTACTACCGCGGCGTCGAGCTGACGGTCAACCACCGCTTCTCGAACAACTTCTACATGCTCGCGAGCTACATCTACTCGAAGCTCGAGGGCAACTACTCCGGCAACTTCTCGCAGACGCGTGAAACGGGCCAGTCGGATCCGAACATCAACGCGGACTTCGACTACATCGACCTCACCCCGAACAACTACGGCCGGCTTCGCAACGACCGGAAGAACCAGTTCAAGGTCACCGGCACGTACGCGTTCCCGTTCGGGCTCGTCACGTCGGTCAACGCTGCGTACGCGGACGGTCGTCCGATGTCGGCTCGCAGCTACGCGCGTCCCGGCTACGGCGAGGAGCATTACGTCGTTCCCCGCGGGAGCTACGGCCAGCTCCCGTCCACGTACAACGTCGACTTCCACCTCGAGTACGGGCTCAGGCTGGGCGCCGTCACGATCACCCCGATCGTCGACGTCTTCAACCTGACGAACTTCCAGGGCGTTACGTCGCGTGACGAGGTCTTCTGCAGCAGCGCCGCAGGCTGTGCGGCCCACGTCACGGACTCGGGCGAAGTGGTTCCGACCACCGACCCGCGTTATGCGACGACCCCGACGCGCCTCAACGGCCCCATCACGAACGCACGTGCCCAGAACCCGAACTTCACCGCGACATCGCGTGGTCCGTGCCGCGCGTGATCCGCATTGGAGCCCGCGTTTCGTTCTAGGGCCCCTTTTCCCGGTTACACTCGAGGGGAGGCCGAAAGGCTTCCCCTCTTTTTCGCCATGAGACGCGTCATTTCCTTTCTCTCGGGGGCCGTGCTCCTCGCGGCCGGCGCGGGGTCCGCTTCTGCCTCCGGTCGGGATCCCGCGGCGCCGCGGCCCCGGGTCGTCGTCGTCGGGTGGGACGGGGCGGACTGGAGTCTCCTCGACCCGCTCCTCAGGGAGGGGCGCCTCCCGCACCTGAAGGCTCTCCTCGAAAAGGGCTCCCAGGCCCGCCTCGAGACGTACCGCCCGCGAGCCTCGCCGCTCCTGTGGACGACGATGGCGACGGGCCTGACACCGCCCGAGCACGGCGTCGTCGACTTCCAGGAGTTCGACGTCGCGACCGGCTCCTCCCTCCCGATCTCCGGCCGCTCGCGCACGGGCCCCGCGATCTGGAACGTCGCCTCCGCGAAGGGTCTGACGTCCGGCGTCGTGGGCTGGTGGGCGACCTGGCCCGCCGAGGCCGTGAAGGGATTCTTCGTCTCGGACCGCGCGGCGCCCGTCCTCTTCGATGCCGCGACGCTCTCGCAGTCGCCGGGGCTCACGTGGCCGCCCGAACTTGCGGACGGCGTCCGCCTCCTCGGCCGGCGCGAGGGCGCTCCGCCCTACGAGGAGGTCGCAAAGTACCTGCACGTCTCGAAGGCCGAGTTAGACGCGGCCGTCGCGAGCGGCCGGGAGCTCGAGAACCCGGTCACCGGCTTCCGCAAGATCCTGGGCTCGACGCACGTCTACGCGAAGACGGCGCTCGACCTCTACGACCGGAATCGGCCGGACCTCCTCATGGTGTACTTCGAGGGGACGGACGAGATCGGCCACGTCCTCGGGAAGTACAACCCGCCTCTTCTTCCGAACGTGCCGCGGGAGGAGTTCGAGAAGTACAAGGACGCCGTTCCGCTCTACTACGCCGAATGCGACCGGATTCTCGGCGAGTTCGCCTCGCGCGCCGAACGTGACGGAGCGACGCTGATGCTCGTCTCGGACCACGGGTTCAAGTGGGGTGAGGACCGGCCGACCCTCATCTCGTCGCTCAAGGCCGAGACGGCGTACCTCTGGCACGAGCCGTGGGGCGTGTTCGTCCTCGCGGGGCCCGGCGCCCTTCACGCGAAGGAGCGCCGGACCGTCAGCGTGTTCGACGTCGCCCCAATTCTCTGCCGCCTGCTCGGTCTGCCGCCGGACTCCCGCATGAAGGGGCGCGTCCCGGCGGGCCTCCTCGCCGCGGGACTCCCGGCGCCCCGGCCCGCGGTGGCGTGGAACAGGGCGTTCAAGGTCGAGCGCGCCTCGATCACGCGCAATCTCGCCGTCGAGAAGAAGGCGGGGGAGGAGTTCGCGAAGAAGCTCGTCTCCCTCGGGTACCTCTCGGGCGCCTCGGCCGCCGCTCCCGCCGTGGCCGCGTCCGGAGCGGGCGAGGTCCGCATGACGCCGTTCGGCGCCTCGAACATCGGCGTCTACTACGCCGAGAGCGGGCGGCTGAAGGAGTCCATCCCCTGGTTCGAAAAGGCGATCGCGGCGGAGCCGGCGACGCCCACGTTCCACACGAACCTCGCGGACGCTCTCGAGAAGCTCGGCCGGATCGACGCCGCGGACACCGAGGCGATCAAGGCCGCCGGGCTTGGAGGGGAGGACGCGAACGACATCCTCCTCGCGCGCGTCGTGAAGCGGACGGAGGCCGGGGCGGGTGCCGCGGGGCTCGCGCTCCTCGCGAAGGCGACGCGCGAGTTGCGCCCCGCGAGGCCTCAGCTCCAGGACGCGCTCGGTCGCCTCTACTACGACCGCCGGCTCTGTCCGGAGGCGCAGCGCCTGTTCGACGAGCTGACCGTCTCGACGCCGCGGGATCCGGGCGCGTGGCTCATGCTCGCCCGCACCCGGCGCTGCACCGGGGATGTCCCGGGCGCGCGCGCGGCGCTCGACCGTGCCGCGCGTCTGGGCGGAAACCCCGCGGCGATCGCACACGAGATGGACGCCCTCGGAGGTTCTCCCTGATGTCGACTGCCCGCCGCCTCGCCGCTCTCATGCTCGCCGCGGCGCTGCCCGCGCTCGGCGGGCCGGCCGGAAAGTCCCCTTCTCCCGCACCGAGAAAGGCGCACGTCGTCCTCGTCGGCTGGGACGGCGCCGACTGGAAGCTCCTCGACCCGCTCCTGAAGGCCGGCGCGCTGCCGCACCTGAAGGCCCTGATCGCGAAGGGGCGGACGTGGAACCTCGACACGTACCAGCCCATGGCGTCGCCGCTCATCTGGACGACGATCGCGACCGGCCGCACGCCCGTCGACCACGGCGTCACGGACTTCCAGGAGCTGGACCCGAAGACGGGCACGCGCCTCCCGATCTCGGGCCGCTCGCGGCGCGTCCCTGCGATCTGGAACCTCGCGTCGGCGAAGGGTCGCGAGGTCGGCGTCGTCGGGTGGTGGGCGACGTGGCCCGCCGAGAAGGTAAACGGCTTTCTCGTGTCGGACCGCGCCGCACCCGTCCTGTTCGACCCCGAGTCGCTCGCCCGCTCGCCCGCCCTCACGTGGCCGGAGGGTCTCGCCGATGGCGTGCGGATGCTCGGCCGCCGCGAAGGGACCCCGCCATTCGAAGACGTTGCAATGGGGGTTCACATCTCGCGCGCCGAATTCGACGCCGCCGTTGCCGCCAAGAAGGACCTGGCGGATCCCATCACGGGCTTCCGCAAAATCCTCGGCGTGACGCGGACGATCGCGAAGATCGGCCTCGAGCTCTACGACCGGTCGGACCTCGACCTCTTCATGGTCTATTTCCAGGGCACCGATGAGATCGGGCACGTCCTCGGCCGATACGAGGCCCCGAAAATGCCGGCCGTCTCCGAAGAGGATTTTCGCAAATATAAGGACGGCGTCAACGCGATTTACGTCGAGGCGGACCGCATCCTCGGTGAGATCGCGTCGCGCGCGGAAAAGAACGGTGCGACGCTTATCCTCGCGTCCGACCACGGGTTCCGGCACGGCGCCGCCCGGCCCGAGGACGTGTCCGGAATGCAGTTCGACACGGCGTTCCTCTGGCACGAGCCGCCGGGCATCCTCGTCGCGGCCGGGCCGGGCGTCATCCCGTCTCCGAAGAGGGGCAAGGCGAGCGTCTTCGACCTCGCGCCGACGATGTGCCGCCTGCTCGGCCTTCCGGCCGATCCCGCGTTCGAGGGGAAGTTCATTCCGGGCTTCACGGGCCGGCCGCCGGTCCCCCCGTAACATGGGCCAAGGTCGCCCGCGTCGAACGCCTCGTCCCGGCGACGAACGCCGCGGAGGAGAAGAAGACCGCCGACGAGTTCACGAAGAAGCTCATCTCGCTCGGCTACCTCACGGGCGCCGAGGCCTCAGCCGTCGACGCGCGGCCGCCCGACCGCGCAGGCACCGAAACGGCCGGCTCGTTCCAGAATATCGGGACCTTTTTGCGCTTTCGCAACCAGCCCGCCGAGGCCGTGGGCTGGTACCGGAAGGCGCTCGAGGTCAACCCGAAGTTCGCGGCGGGATGGATGAATCTCGCGACGGCGCTCCATCAAATCGGCAAGTACGACGAATCCGACGACGCGCTCGTGACCGCCCTTGTGAGCGGCTATTTCGACCCTGAGGGAACGGTCTACCGCCGTGTCAAGCTCTACGCGGCGGCCGCGAGGGGGCGCCACGAGCCGCCGCGGCAGCTCGTGGCCTTCCTGAAGAAGGTCGTCGCCGCGTTCCCGAAGGACGACCACTACCGCGCGTCGCTGGGAAAGGCCCTGTTCGAGACGGGCGACTGCGCGGGGGCGCGGCCGCTCTTCGAGGAGCTCTCGGGCCGGCCGGCGCCGGCCGCGGAGAACCTGAACCTCCTCGCTCTGACGAGCTGGTGCCTCGGCGACCTCGCGCGCGCGAAGGCCGCGTTCGAGCGCTCGCTCGCGCTCGACCCGAACCAGCCCGTCGTGAACGAGGGTCTCGCGAATCTCGAGAAGGGGAGGCCGATGCAATGAGCCCCCGGCACGGCCTCGCGGCCGCGCTGATCGCGGGGCTCCTGTCCGCCGTTTTTCCCGCCAACGCCGTGTCGCCTCGGCCGGGCGCACGTGCGGTCCGGCCGGCGCCCCTCATCGTCGTCGGCTGGGATGCGGCGGACTGGAAGCTCCTCGATCCCCTCATGCGGCGAGGCCTCCTGCCGAACCTCTCGAAGCTCGTCGCCCGTGGTCAGACGTGGAATCTCGAATCCGTCGAGCCCATGATCTCGCCGCTCATCTGGACGACGTTCGCGACGGGGCGCTCGCCCGTCGACCACGGCGTCGCGGACTTCCAGGAGCTCGATCCCGCGACGCGGGCCCGACTCCCGATTTCGGGCCGGTCGCGGAAGGTGCCCGCCGTCTGGAACGTCGCGAGTGCGCGGGGTCTGAAGGTCGGTGTCGTCGGCTGGTGGGCGACGTGGCCCGCCGAGAAGGTGAACGGCTTCCTCGTCTCGGACCGCGCCGCGCCCGTCCTCTACCCGGCCGACGTCCTCGCCGGCTCTCCCGCGCTCACGTGGCCCGAGGGCCTCGCCGACGGGGTACGTCTCGTCGCGCGCCGAGTCGGGACGCCCGGGTACGAGGACGTGTCGCGCGCCCTCCACGTCACGAAGGGGGAGTTCGACGCCGCGGTCGAGGCGAAGAAGGGCCTCGGCGATCCCGTCACCGGCTACCAGAAAATCCTCGGCTCGACGCGCGTCTACGCGCGGACGGCGCTCGAGCTCTACGACCGGGAAAAACCCGACCTCCTGATGGTCTACTTCGAGGGAACCGACGAGATCGGGCACCTCCTCGCGCGCTTCACGCCGCCGAAGCTCCCGGGCGTCTCCGTGGAGGACGTCGAAAAGTATGGCGGCGGCGTCGACGCCTACTTCCACGAGGCCGACGCGATCCTCGGCGAGTTCCTGAGGCGCGCCGAGCGCGCCGGCGGGAACCTCGTCCTCCTCTCCGACCACGGATTCAGGTGGGGCGCGGACCGCCCGTCCGCCGCGTCGTCGCTGAAGTTCGACACGGCGTTCCTCTGGCACGAATCGCCGGGGATCCTCGCCGCGGCGGGCCCGGCCTTCAGGGCCGCTCGGGCGCGCGGCCGGGCGGGCGTCTTCGACGTGACGCCGACCCTCTGCCGCCTTCTCGGCCTGCCCGCGGACCCGGCGTTCGAGGGGCGGCCCGTGCACGGCCTCGCCGGCGGCCACGTTCCGGCGGTGCCTCCGGCCGTCTCCTGGACGAAGACCGTTCCCGTCGAGCGCCTCGCCGCGCGCGCGTCGAGCGAGGCCGATCGAAAGGCCGGAGACGAGTTCACGAAGAAGCTGATCGCGCTCGGCTACCTCACGGGGGCCGAGGCGGCCGCCGTGGACACGCGTCCCCCGGGGAGCGCCGGGACCCAGACGGCCGGAGCGCTCCAGAACATCGCGACGTTCCTCCGGGCGCGCGGGCAGGTCAAGGAGGCGCTCACGTGGTACCGGAGGGCCCTGGAGGTCGATCCGAACGCGCCGGCCGTCCTCTTCAACACGTCGATCGCGCTCGAGACGCTCGGGAGGTGGGACGAATCGGACGAGGCTCTCCTCTCCGCGGTGCGAAACGGCTACCACGATCCGGATTTCGCCGTCCAGGGGCGCGCGGCGTTCTACGCGAAACGCGGCGAAGCGGATTCGGGCGCGCACGAGCAGCTCGTGAAGTTCCTGCGCAAGGCCGTGGCGGCGTTCCCGGAGAACCGCCGGTATCGCGCGTCGCTCGGCAAGGCTCTCTTCGAGGCGAAGGACTGCGCCGGCTCGCACGCGATTTTCCTCGGCCTCGCGGCGCGGCATCCCCGCGACACGGAGGCGTTGAACGTGCTCGCGCTGACCTCGTGGTGCCTCGGAGACCTCGTCGCCGCACGCGACTACCTCGTCCGTTCGCTCGCCGTGGACCCGGGCCAGCCGGAGATCCGGGGCGCTCTCGAGCAGCTCGCGCGAGGGGAGTCCGCCCGGCCCCCCGGTGACCAACCGCTAGAATCGCGCCCGTGAATCGAAACGCCGAGGGGGCCACGGTCCCGCGGAAGGTGTCCGTGGTCGTCCCGGTCTACAACGAGGAGGCGAACCTCCCGCAGCTCCTGCCGCGCCTGCTTCCCGTTCTCGCGGGCCTCGGACGGCCGTACGAGGTCGTGTTCGTGGACGACGGCTCGCGCGACCGCTCTCTCGAGATCTTGAAGGCGGCCGCGGCGTCGAACGCGGGCGCGGTCAAGGTCGTCGAGCTCGTGAGGAACGCGGGCCAGCACATGGCGATCCTCGCGGCGTTCACGGCGACGGACGGGGAATACGTGATCACGCTCGACGCCGACCTCCAGAATCCGCCCGAGGAGATCCCGAAGGTCGTCGCGGCGATGGACGCCGGGCCACGACGTCGTCGGCACGATCCGCACGAACCGGCAGGACGCCATGTTCCGCAAGGTCGCGTCCCGGCTCGTGAACAGGACCACGGCGCTCATCACGGGGATGAAGCTCAACGACTACGGCTGCATGCTGCGCGGATACCACCGCGACGTCGTCGACGTCATGTCCGCGTCCGACGAGGCCGCGACGTTCCTGCCGGCCCTCGCGCAGCAGTACGCCCGGAGACCCGTCGAGATCGACGTGGCCCACGCGGAGCGCACGGCGGGCGAGTCGAAGTATTCTCTCTACAAGCTCGTGCGCTTGAACTTCGACCTCATGACCGGTTTTTCCGTGGTGCCGTTGCAGGTCTTCGGGCTGCTCGGCTTCGTGACCGCCGTCTCGGGCGTCGGCTTCGGCCTTTTCCTCCTCGTTCGCCGGTTCGTCGTCGGCGCGGAGGTCGAGGGCGTCTTTACGCTGTTCGCGCTCGCATTCGTCGTCATGGGGGTGCTCATGGCGGGAATCGGCATCGTCGGCGAGTACGTCGGGCGCATCTACCAGCAGGTTCGCGGCCGGCCGCGCTTCCTGATCCGGAAGGTATGGGGGGCGGACTGATGGGCGGGCTCGTCGTCTGTGCGTACTCGGACGTCGGATACAAATGCCTCGAGTGGCTGTTCGACCAGGGCGAGAGCGTGCGGCTCGTCTTCACGCATCCCGACGCGCCGGGTGAGGAGCGCTGGTTCGGGTCCGTCGCCGACCTCGCGCGAAAGCATGGCCTCGAGCCGCGCGTCGTGACCGACCTGAACGACCCGGCCGACGAGGAGCGCATCCGCGCCGTCGCGCCGGACTTCCTGTTCTCGTTCTATTTCCGGAAGATGATCCCCGAACGAGTCCTCTCGCTCGCGAAGAGGGGCGCCCTGAACATGCACGGCTCTCTCCTCCCCGCGTTTCGCGGGCGGTCGCCCGTGAACTGGGCGATCCTGAAGGGCGCGACGGAGACGGGGGCGACGATGCACTTCATGACGGCGAAGCCGGACGCGGGCGACGCCGTCGACGCGGAGCGCGTGAAGATCGGGCCCGACGACGACATCCTCGGCGTCTCGCGGCGCGTCGGCGACGCCGCCGTGACCGTCCTTGCGCGGTCCCTTCCGAAGCTGAAGGCCGGGACGGCCGCGCGCGTCCCGCTCGACCTCTCGAAGGGAAGCTACTTCGGCGGGCGAAAGCCCGAGGACGGCGAAATCGACTGGACGGCCCCCGCGAAGGAGATCCACGACCTCGTCCGTGCGGTCACGCGGCCGTGGCCCGGGGCGTTCACGGACGTCTTCGGGAAGACCGTGACGGTCTGGAAGACGCGCCTCGCCCCATACGCGGGACACGACGTCTTCGCGGGCAAGGTCGAGCCGACCGAGAGCTCGGTGATCGTGTACGCGGGGGACGACCGCACCGTGGAGATCCTCTCCGCGCGCCCCGAAGGCGGAATGGACCTCGACGCCGGCGGCTTTCGCGACTGGCTCATGCGCCCGTCGGGCATCTTCCCGCGCGGGTAGACTCGACCGGATCGGCCTGAAGGGGAAGCGCATGCGAGTCCTGATCCTCGGAGTGAACGGCTTCATCGGAAACGCCCTCACGCGGCGGATCCTCACGACGACGCCGTGGGAGGTCTTCGGCCTCGACGTCGGCAGCGACCGCATCGAGGAGTTCCTCGGCGAGAAGCGCTTCCGTTTCCTCGAGGGCGACATCTCGATCAACCGCGAGTGGATCGAGTACCACGTCAAGAAGTGCGACGTCGTCCTGCCGCTCGTCGCGATCGCGACGCCCGCGACGTACGTCAAGAATCCGCTGTCCGTCTTCGAGCTCGACTTCGAGGAGAACCTCCGCATCATCAAGATGGCGGGGAAGTACGGCAAGCGCGTCGTGTTCCCGTCCACGTCCGAGGTCTACGGGATGTGCCCGGACAAGGAGTTCGACGAGGACCGCTCGCCGCTCGTCTACGGGCCCATCGCGAAGCCGCGCTGGATCTACTCGGCCTCCAAGCAGCTCCTCGACCGCGTCATCGCCGCGATGGGCTCGGCGCAGGGTCTCCAGTACACGCTCTTCCGGCCGTTCAACTGGTACGGGCCGCACCTCGACAACATCGACGCGCCGAAGGAAGGCTCGAGCCGCGTCCTCACGCAGTTCCTCCACAACATCCTCTACGGCGTGCCGATCAAGCTCGTGGACGGCGGCTCGCAGCGCCGCTGCTTCACGTACATCGAGGACGGGATCGACGGCCTCATGACGATCCTCGAGAACCCGAAGGGAAAGGCCGACGGCCAGATCTTCAACCTCGGGAACCCGGCCGCGGACCTCTCGATCGAGACGCTCGCGCACGCGCTCATCGACGCCGTCGCGACGTACCCGAAGTTCGCCGCGGCTGCGAAGAAGACGCGCATCGTGAAGGTCTCGTCGAAGGACTACTACGGCGAGGGCTACCAGGACATCACGACGCGCGTCCCGTCCGTCGCGAAGGCGAAGAGGCTTCTCGGGTGGACGCCGAAGACGGACTTCCCGACGGGCCTCGGCAAGACGCTCGACTTCTACCTCAAGGGCCGAAAGCCCCCGGACGTTTGAGCAGACTCGCCCTCAAGGTCGACGTCGACACGTACCGCGGGACGCTCGAAGGCGTGCCCCGCCTCCTCGACCTCTTCGCGAAGGAGGGCGTGAAGGCGACGTTTTTCTTCTCACTCGGCCCCGACACGAGCGGCAAGGCGATCAAGCGCGTCTTCCGGAAGGGCTTCGTGAAGAAGGTCCTGTCCGCGAGCCCGGCGGCGTCGTATGGCTTCCGGACGATGCTCTACGGGACGCTTCTCCCGGCGCCGGACATCGGCCGGCGCAAGGAGACCGTCTCGCGCATGCACGAGGTCGCGAAGGCGGGGCACACGGTCGGCATCCACGCGTGGGACCACATCGACTGGCACGACCACCTCCCGCGCATGTCGCGCGAGGAGATCGACGCGGTCGTCACGAAGGAGCACGCGCGCTTCCTCGAAATCTTCGGGGCTCCCGCGGCGTTCCAGGCCGCGCCGGGCTGGACCGCGACGCCGCTATCCGTCGAGGTGCAGGAGGCGCACGGCGTCGTCGCGACGTCCGACACACGCGGCGGGGCGCCGTTCCACGCTCGGCGCGCAGACGGCGCGCCGAGCCGCGTGCTCGAGATCCCGTCGACGCTGCCGACGCTGGACGAGCTGCTCGCCCTTTCCTTGCCTGGGACCGGATCGCAGCGGGAGAAGGTCTGCAAATTTCTTCGAGTGGGTGTGAGTGGGGAAGGAGCGCCGGGGGGCGGCGGCGCGGTGCGGGGAGGCGGCCCGCTTCACGTGCACTCGATTCACACGGAGATCGAGGGCGCCTCCTCGTTTCACGATTGGTTCGCGGAGCAGGTCGCCGCGTGGAGGCGCGACGACGTCTCCTTTCTTACCTTCGAAGAAATTTGCAGACCCTTGCTCACCGCACCGGCGCCTGCAGGCGCAGAGAGGGAGCAAGTCGATATCCCGGTCAAAGCCCTCTCATGGGCCACCCTCCCGGGGAGGGCGACGCCCGTCGCTACGGGTGTGGCGACAGGCGTCGCTCCCGGGGCATCATCCGGCGCATGAAGAGCCTCCAGGAGACCTACGCGCCCGAGAACCGCTGCTTCGGCTGCGGACCCGCGAACGAGAAGGGGCTGCGCATCCGGAGCTTCCCGAGGGCGAGAGGTCGTCGCGAATGGAGGCCGAGCCGCACCACCAGGCGTTCGAGGGCGTCGCTCAACGGGGGCATCTTCGGCGCGCTGCTCGACTGCCACAGCAACTGGACGGCCGCCTGGCATCTGATTCGGAAGAACGGCCGGCGCGAGCCGCCCTGCACGGTGACGGCGGACTTCCACGTCATGCTGAAGCGCCCGACGCCGATCGACCGAGCCGCTGCGCCTGCGCGCGCGGGTCGTCGAGTCCACGGACGACCGCGCGGTGGTCGAGGCGACGATCGAGGCGGGCGGCAAGGTGACCGCGACGTGCCGCGGCACGTTCGTCGCGGTGAAGGAGGGACATCCCGCCTATCACCGCTGGTGACGGGCGCTGCGCGGACGGTCCCGATCAGGGCGCGAGGTCGAGGACGACGCGCGAGCGCCCCGCCGGAACGGGAACGCCGATGAGGTGGAGGTCAGCCGCGTAGACGTTCGCGGCCCTGCCGCCGACCGTCGCGGTGACGCGCGGCGTGAAGCTCCGGTCCACGCGCAGGACCCCGGCGCGGTCCCCCGACGTCTCGATCACGAGACGGTCCGCCCCGTCCTCCTCGACGCGCGCCTCGGCCGACGGATCGCGCTCGGCGGACGCGACGGCGGCCGCGTCCTTCGCGTGGAGGACGACGTCCGTCGCCGGGTCGAAGCCGGCGTCCTCGAACGCGGAGACGGTCGCGCCGACGGAGTCCGCGACGACGACGCGCCCCGCGCGCCTCACGCCGGGGAGAGGATCGTCGACGCGCCACAGCGTCACGGGTACGCCGACCGAGCCTTCGACGTAGACGGGGGAGAGCCCGGCCGTCCCCGCCGGCACGTCGCCCGCGATGACCGACCGCACGCCGGAGGCGCGCAGCCACTTCATCCGCACGTCCCACGGGCGCTGCTTCACGACGTCGGCGGCGTAACGGTTCAGGATCGTGTAGCTGCCGTCGGGATCGGGGTCGTAGGCGTACTTCAGGCCGAACGGCGCGCCGGAGAGCGCCCAGCCCTGCCGCGCCTGCGCGAGCGCGAGGTCGAGGATTCCGCCGGTTTCGACGCGTCCGGCGGCGCCGCGCCGCACGGCGTCGAAGTCCTTGCCGGCGCGCTCGAAGACGCGCCCGCCGAGCGCCGCCGCGCGGGCGACGAGCGGAGAGGGCGTCGCGTACACGGAGGAGGGGACGCGCGGAATCGTGGCGGGCGCGTACGCGAGGTGCGAGACGACGGCCGCGGCGAGAAGAAGCGCGCCGCCGCGCGCGTCCCGGGTCCCGCGCACGAGAAGAAGGCCGAGAACCGCGAGGCCGGCGCCGGCGAGCGCCGCCTCCGAGGGAATTCGCGCGAGAACGGGCGCGAGGACGACCTCGGGTGACGAGACCCACGCGCGGTCCCAGAGCGTCAGGAGAAGGCCGAAGAGCGTCCGTGGGAAGAGGCGCGCGGCGATCGCGGCGAGGACGAACGCGGCGGCGAGAACGAGCAGGGCGCGCGAGGCGCGCCGGCGGAAGAGCGGGAGCGCGCCTTCCGCGAGGAGCCGGTCGGCGCCCCGGGCCGCGAGGACGGCGACGGCCATCGTGAAGGGGAGCAGCGCCTTCACCGGGTAGCGCAGGACGTGGAGGGCCGGAAGCGCCTCGTACAGGGCGCGCGCCCCCGGAAGCCACGGCGTGAACGACGCGAGCAGCGCGATCGCCGCGGCGGAGATCCAGAAGCGCGCCTCGGCGCGCCGCGCGGACAGGACGAAGACGAGCGCGAGCGCGAGCGGGACGACGCCGAAGGAGAGAGACGCGTGGTAGGGCAGGTTCCCCTGCATGACCGCGAAGCCCCAGAACGCGCCGGAGACGACGCGCGACGGGTCGCCGAAGAGCTGCGGGAACGGCGTCTCGAGAAAACGCAGCGGGTGGAAGCCCACCGCCGCGAACTCCGACCACGAGAAGCCGCGGACCCGCCGCGCCGCGAACTCCGAGGCCTTCCAGACCTCGACGAGCCACGGCGACACGAGGGCGGCGGCGACGAGCCCGCCGCCGAGGAGGGCGACGGTGCCGCGGAGGCGTTCGGGAGCGGGCGCGCGCACCGCGGTCGCAAGGGCGAGGAGGATTGCGAGCGCCGCGAGGGCCGGCTCGCCACCGAGGACGAGGAGGGCCGACGAGAGAACGATGCCGAGCGCGGCGCGGAACGCCATCCGCGGGTCCGTGGCGGCGCGGGCGCGGGCGACCGCGTACAGGAGCCAGGGCGCCCACGCGAGCGTCGTCGCGGCGTTCAGGAACGCGGCCGACGAGAGGACGAAGCCGGACAGTCCCCACGCGAACGCACCGACGAGCGCCGCCTCGGGCGAGCGGACCTCGGTCCGCATGAAGAAGAACGCGCCCAGGAGCCCGAGCCCGAGGTGGACGAGGAGCTGGACGCCGATCCACCGGGGGGCCGCCGGGAACGGGTAGGCGAGGAGGAGATTCGGGTTCCCCCGGTAGGCCTGGCCGAACGAGGCGGCGGGGTTCAGTTTCGCGCGACCGAGCGTGGCTGCGAGCGCGCGCGACGGCCGCTGCGTCGTCCCGATGTCGCGGTACGCCGGAGTCGAAGCGCCCGTCAGGAGGTCGCGGTGCGTCAGGAGCGCCGCCGCCGCGACGAGGAACGCGGCGACGAGCGCGGGCCGAGGCGCGAAGCGGCCTTCGCTCACGCGAACAGGGGGTCGCGCCGCCAGCCCCACTTGTGCATCTTGAAGCGCGCCATGACCCAGAGAATCGAGAGACCGTAGACGCAGGACCGCCGGAAGCTGATCTGCGAGGCGCCGTCGAAGTAGCGCGTCACGATCGGGACCTCGCGGATCCGCATCCCCTTCCAGATCCCGGCCGCGATGACCTCCGTGTCGAAGACGAAATCGTCGGAGAAGGCCGCGAGGTTCACGGACTCGAGGTAGCGCCGCGAGTAGGCCCGCAGGCCCGAGTGGTACTCCGTGAGGTAGAGGTAGAACGTCGCGTTCTCGACGGCCGTCAGGAAGATGTTCGCGAGGTACTTCCACTTCGGCATGCCGCCCTCGAGCGGCCGCCCGCCGAGCATGCGGCTCCCGAACATCGCGTCCTCGAGCCCCTCGGCGATCGGCCGCACGAGCTCGGGAAGGACGGAGGCGTCGTACTGGTGATCCGGGTGGACCATGACGCAGATGTCCGCGCCGCGCGCGAGCGCGGTCGCGTAGCACGTCTTCTGGTTGCCGCCGTAGCCCCTGTTGCGCTCGTGGACGACGACGTGCACGCCGGGAATCGAACGTGCCACCTCGACCGTGCCGTCCGTCGACGCGTCGTCCACGAGGATGACGTCGTCGACCCACTCCTTCGGAATCTCGTGGAACGCCGCGTGGAGCGTCCTCTCCGCGTTGTAGGCGGGCATCACGACGGCGACGCGCTTTCCGAAGACGGGCACCCCGGGATTCTAGGGGGACTCCACGCGGAAGACGCGGAACCGCGGGAGGAACCGGCCGTCCGGGCGCCGGGACCCCGTGCGCGAGTCGAGGACGCGGACGAGGAACGGAACGGGTCTCTCGGCGTCGGATTCGTGCACGCGGCGCGCGAACATCGCGGCCGTCGGTCCGCGCGCGCGCCCGGCCGCCGCGGCATACACGGGCAGGAGGGGAGTGAGGTCGGTCGTCACGAGATAGCGGCACTTCGCGCCTTCGAGGATCGCGAGCGCCTCGGCGTCGTCGGCCGCCGTGAAGAGCCGGCACTGGCGCCGCCAGCCGTAGAGAAACGGGTCGGCCGCCGACGGGCGTCCGGCGATCGCCGTCACGAAGTGGCCCGCGGACCACGGAGGCATGACGCCGGGGATCGATCCCGGCTCGGGCGGGGGCAGGTGAGAGGGATCGACCGGCGGCGGATCCAGCGCGCGGAGGCGGGCGAAGAGGTCGAGGACGTCGTATCCCGGGCCGTCCGCGAACGTGAAGGCGCGCGCGAGATACGGAGCGCCGGGCGCGACGACGAGGCAGGCAGCGATGGCGAGAGGCACCAGGGCGCGCACACGTCCCGCGAGCCGGCGCGGCGCAAGCCGCGCCACGCCTTCGGCGAGCGCGAGCGCCGCGAAGATCGACAGGTAGTAGACGTTCCGCTGCTGGAAGAGGGCCATCACGAAGACGGCGGCCGCGAAGAGCGCGACGAGTCCGCGGGTCGCCGCGCGCGGCCGGAGCGGACGGAGGGGCCGGCGCGCCGCGACCCGGAGCCACGCGAAGACGGCGAGCGGGACGAGGAGGACGCCGGGAGACAGCTCGCGCACGGCGCGCGCGAAGGAGGTCCACCCGCGGACGAGCGGCTGGCTCTCGGCGACGAGGCGCAGGAAGTCCGGCGGGTAGGACAGGTAGCCTCCGTCGGCGAATTCATCCCCGCGCGCGCCCCCGCCTTCCTTGAAGACGTAGGCGCCTCCGCGCCCGACGGCCTCGAGGACGCGCGGCGCCGCGGGCAGCGCGGCGGCGAGCGCCGCGGCAGCGCCGAGCGCCCAGAAGACGCGCCGGCGGCCGGACGGGGCGCGCCACGCGGCGAGCGCGAGCAGCGGGGCGGCGGAGAGCGCGAGGAGAGCCGGCTGGAACCACCCGAAGGACACGAACGCGAACGGCACCGGTTCCTTCGGAAGGGTCGCGGCGGCTCCGGCCGCGACGAGGAGAGCCGCCGCGAGCGCCGCGGCGCCCGCGCCCTCGCCGAGGGCGACGGCGGCCCACGCGAGACCGAGGCCCGCGACGAAGACGGCGCCCTGCCAGGTGAGGACCGAGAGCGCGATTGCGGCGCCGAACACGGCGGAACGCGCGAGGCGGGCTCCCGGGGGCGCCGCGGCCGCGCGGGCGCCGGCCGCGAGGACGAGAAGGAGGTTCAGCGCTTCGGCGACGTGGTGGTCGAAGTGCCCGAACCCGCCCCAGAGGACCGCGGCCGGGATCGCGGCGTACGCGAGAGTTGCGATCCGGGCGCGACGCCGCCCGAAGACGCGGCGTGCCAGGAAGAAGAGGGGGATCACCTGGAGCGCGCCGAGGACGGCCGGGAGCGTCGCGGCGATCCGGAGGACCTGCTCCTGGGTCACGTCGCGTCCGAAGACGGCGCGCGAGAGGCCGCCCGCGACGAGGTCGAACGCCGGCGGCCAGATGAAGACGCCGCCGTCGGGATGGTTCAGGTACGGGTCGTGGAACGGGACGCGCGGGAAGTTGCGCGCGACCGAGGCCGTCCGCCGGAGATGGCCGTAGCAGTCCGGAGAGAGAAGGCGCCAGCCCCGCGCCGTCGCGTCCGGAAACGAGGCGAAGCGCAGAGCGAGAGCGGAGAGGAAGAGGAGGAGCACGAACAGACCGTCCCGCCCGCGGCCGCGCGCGCGCTCGCTCACGCCGCGAGGGTAGCAGCCTCCCGGCGGCGCCCGCCCCTACAATCGCGAGATGCACACTCCGGGGCCGCTGCGGTTCTGGCTCGGGGTCTCGACGCTCGCGGCGCTCGGCGTGCTGCTCGTGGCGGACCATGCGCGCAACGACACCCCGACGATGGACGAGCCGTTCCACACGCTCGCGGCGGCCGAGTACGCGATCGCCGGGACGTACAACGCGAACCTCGAGCACCCGCCGCTCGTGAAGCTCCTCGCGGGGTTCGCGGTGCGCGCGGCCGGTTCGCGCCCGCCCCGCATGGACACGCCGTTTTCGATGCGCACGGCCGAGCAGCCGCGGCCGTTCGCTTTCGGCTCCTCGCTCCCGCCCGAGCGTCTCTTCGGTGTCGCACGCGCGCCCGTCGTCGCCCTCTTCTTCGTCCTCGTCCTCGCGGTCGGGTCCGCGGTCCGGCGCTGGTCGGGCGCCACGGCGGGGCTGCTCGCGGCGGCGCTCGTCGCGTTCGAGCCGAATCTCCTCGCGCACGCCGGCATCGTCCACACGGACCTCGCGGCGGCGCTCGGCTTCTTCGCGACTCTGTCCCTCTGTCTCGTCGCGCTCGAGAAGCGCTCCCTCGTTTCCTGGGGCGCGGCGGGCGCCGCGCTCGGCGCGAGCCTCGCGGCGAAGTTCTCGTGCGTCCTCCTCGTGCCGATGGTCGCGATCCTGGCCCTCGTCGGCCTCTTCCGCGAGCGGCGGGCCGCCGCTCGGGAGGGCCGGCCCGCCTCCGCCGTGCCGGCCGCCGGTCTCCTCGTCGCGGGCGCCGTGTCCGGGCTCGTCCTTTTCGCGAGCTATGCCGTCGCGATGCGGCACATGTCCTCCCACGACGCGGAGGGTGCCGTGCGGACGTTCCTCGCGTCCCGCGAGGCCCCGGCGGACACGGTCGAGCGGGTCGTCGCGCTCTCGAGGATCTCCCGCGAGGTCGGCCACTACGCCGCGGGGCTGGCGGGAATCGCGATCCAGAACCGTACGGGCGGCGGTGTGAACTACCTCCGGGGGAGGCTCTCGGTGAACGGGTTCTGGGACTACTTCTTCGTCGCCTTCGCCGTGAAGTCGGCCCTCGGCTTCCTGGGCGTGCTCGCCGCGGCGGCCGTGCTCGGGGTCGCGAGGCGCGTCCGTCCGACGCTCGTGATCGGGGCGCTCGTGCTCCCCGTCGTCTACCTCTTCCTCACGGGGATGGCGACCTCCTACAACATCGGAATCCGCCACATGCTTCCCGTCTATCCTCTGCTCGCCGCCGCCGCCGTTCTCGTCCTGTTCCGCGCGCTGCCGGCACGGGCCGCGGCCGCGGTCCTGGCGGCCGGCGTCACGATCCAGGCCGCCGAGACGCTCGCGGTTCACCCGCACGAGCTCTCCTTCTTCAACGCGGGCGTCGGCGGGCCGGCGCACGGCGCGGAGTGGCTCAACGACTCGAACCTGGACTGGGGGCAGGACCTCTCCCGCCTCGTGACGCGCCTCGAGGCCCACGACGAGGAGGCCGGAACGACGATCGCCTACTTCGGCGGCGGGGACCCCGCGTACTACGCGCCCCGCGCGCGCGTCTTCGGCGGCCAGAAGGACCCGCTCGCGCCCGGTCGCTACGCCGTGTCCGAATTCATCCGGTGCTGCGGGCCGGAGGCGATGGCGTTCCACGGCGACCGCGCCGGCGCGGCCGGCTTCGAGCGTCTGAGGCGCGCACTGAAGGAGCGCGGGACGCCGCTCCCGAGCGAGGGGATGGGATACTCCATCGTCCTCTGGGAGCTGAAGGAAAAGAGCCCGTGAAACTCTCGGTCGTAATGCCGGCCTACAACGAGATGCGGACGATCCGCGAGATCGTCGCACGCGTCCAGGCCGTCGATCTCGGCGGCCTCGAACGCGAGATCGTCATCGTCGACGACGGCTCGACTGACGGGACGCGCGACGTGCTCCGCGAGATGGACGGTCGGGACGGCGTCCGGGTCGTTCTCCAGCCGCACAATATGGGGAAAGGCGCCGCCGTTCGGGCGGGGATGCGCGCGTCGAGCGGCGACATCGTGATCATCCAGGACGCGGACCTCGAGTACGACCCGCGCGAATACCCGGTCGTCCTGAGGCCGATTCTCGAGGACGAGGCCGACATCGTGTACGGCTCGCGCTTCCTCGGCCACCCGGGCGGGCACCGCGTCCTGTACTTCTGGCACACGGTCGGGAACCGCTTCCTGACGCTCATGTCGAACGCGTTCACGAACCTGAACCTCACGGACATGGAGACCTGCTACAAGGCCATGCGCCGCGAGATCGTGGACCGGCTCGACCTGAGGTCCCGGCGCTTCGGGATCGAGCCGGAGATCACCTGCAAGGTCTCGCGGATGCGCGCGCGGATCTTCGAGGTTCCGATCTCGTATCACGGCCGCACGTACGAGGAAGGCAAGAAGATCGGCCTCAAGGACGCGTTCCAGGCCGTCTGGGCGATCCTGAAGTTCTTCCGCTGGGAGGCGCCGGAGGGCGACGTCGGCGGCATGACGTTGCGCCGGATGGAGTCGCTCTCGGTCTACAACAAGTGGCTCCACGACCGGTTCGCGCCGTGGCTCGGGAGCCGCGTCCTCGAGGTCGGGTCCGGCGTCGGCAACCAGACGCGGTTCTTCGCGGACCGCGAGCGCGTCGTCGCCTCCGACATCGAGCCCCATTACGTGCGCGAGCTCAAGGCGAAGTTCGGGGACCGCGCGAACGTGCGGATCGCGTCCTTCCGGTTTCCGCTCACGGACGCGGACGCGCGCGAGCTCGAGGCCGAGCGCGTCGACACGATCGTCTGTCTGAACGTCCTCGAGCACATCGAGGACGACGCCGGGACGTTGCGCGACTTCGCGCGCGTCCTGCCGTCCGGAGGCCGCCTCGCGCTCCTCGTCCCGGCGCTGCCGGCGCTCTACGGCTCGCTCGACGAGGCGCTCCGCCACTACCGGCGCTACGGGAAGGACGCCCTCTCGCGGCTCGTCGCCGACGCCGGATTCGCCCTCGAGAAGGTGCGGTACCTGAACCGCCCGGGCGTCTTCGGATGGTGGCTGAACGCGCGGGTCTTCCGGCGACGCGTCCTGCCCCGGCAGCAGCTCGGCGCGTTTCGTTGGCTCATGCCGCTCCTCAGGACCGAAGAGAACACGGAGCCGTCCTTCGGGATGTCCCTTCTCGTTCTCGCCCGGAAGCCCTGACGCGCATGGCGGAGGGAACGGCGCGCGCGTCCCGGCTCCGGACCGCCGCGGCCCTCGCCGTCGTCCTCGCCGCCTTCGCGGCCCGCTTCCACGCGTTCCTCGGCGGCGGGACGCTCTACCGGCGCGACGCGGGCTTCTTCTTCGTGCCCTGGAGGGCCGTCCTCGCGGGCCTCCTTCGGGCGGGAGAGTGGCCGGTGTGGAACGACTTCACGTCCGGGGGCCGGCCCTTCGCGGCGGACCCGAACGCGGCCGTCTTCTGGCCGCTCTCGCCCCTCGTCGTCCTCGTCGGGCCGACCGGTCTCGCGCTCGTGAACGTCGCTCTCGTCCTCGTCGTGTTCCCCGTCGCGCTGAGGCGGCTCGGCGTCTCGGCCACGGCCGCGGCGACCGGCGCGATCGTTCTGCTCTTCTCGGGCGTCGCCCAGTCCCTTCCGGGCTGGTTCGGGATGGCGGCGGCCGTCGCGCCGCTGCCTCTCGCGTTCGCGGAGCTCCCGCGCCTCGGTGCTCCTGATTCGCGAATTCGGCGGCGGGCGGCGTCGCTTGCGGCGTTCGCCTTCGGCCTGTCGGCGCTCGGAGGCGAGCCCGCCGTGACGCTCATCGGCGCGGCGGGCTTCGGCGCCCTCGCTCTCGTCGCGGACGGACGGCGGCGCTCGGTTCCGGCGGCCGCGGGCGCTCTCGCCCTCGGTCTCGTCCTCGCGGCCGTGCAGGTCCTGCCGGCGGCCGCGGAGGTCGCGCGCTCGGCGCGGGCGGCGTCGCGGCCCGAGAACGGCGCCCTCTTCTGGTCCGTCCGCCCGTCGCGCCTGCTGACGCTCCTCGAGCCGCGGCTCACGGGTGACGTCGTCGCGGGACCCAACTGGGGCGCCGGGACGTTCGACGCGTCCGCTCCCTATTTCGACGACCTCGCGCTCGGCGTCCTGCCGCTCCTTTTCGCGGCGGCATCATGGCGTGACGCGCGCGGCCGCGCGGCGCTCGCCCTCGCCGGCGGCGCGGCGATCCTGTCGTTCGGCAGGTTCCTGCCCGGCTACGGCGCCGTCGCGCGCGGCCTCCCGATCATCCGGTATCCGGAGAAATGGTGGCTCCTCGTGACGTTCGCGCTCGCGGCGGCCGCGGCGGTCGGCGTCGACGCCGTCTTCTTCGGCGAGACGGATGTTCGGGAAAGGGCGCGGAGGGTTCTACTTCGGACGGCGGCGGTGCTGGCCGTCGTTTGCGGCGCGCTGTTCGGTTTGTGTGTCGGCGCGGAAGAGTTTCTGAGAAAGGTGTTGTGGACGGTGGGGCTCGGCGCGGGCGACGCCTCTGGTGCGGCGGTGGCTCAGGTCCTTCGAACGCCCTTGCTCTCGACGACCGCGACGCTCCTCGTTTGCGCCGCCGCGTTTTCGCGCGCTCCGGCGTCGGAGGCCGCGTCTCCCCTCTTCACCTTCAAAGGAAATCTTCGAAACCCGATGCTGCTCGCGAGCCTCATGGGGATTCTTTTCCTCGGCGACGCGGCGCGCCGCGTCGCGGGCACGTGCCCCGCCGGGCCGCCGGATCTCTACCGTCGGCAGTCGCCCGAGGCCGCGCTCGTGCGCGAGCAGGCGGCGGGCGGCCGCTTCTACGACGACGGCGCGGACGACCGCGCGACCGTCGAGCGCCGGACGCGGGAGGCGCATGGGCTCGACCTCCTGAGGCCCGCGACCGGAGCGGTCTTCGGGATCCGCTACCTCGGCGACAACGACGTGGACCGGATGACAGCCGAGCCGGCCGTCCGGTGGACGGCGGCGCTCGCGGCGACGTCCTGGGGCGAGGAGAAGGCGCGGACCCTCCGGGACGCCGGCGTGTCGCTCGTGCGCACGGCCTCTCCGGCGCCGGACCCCGTCGGGGTCGAGGAGATCGGACGCTTCGGCGCGGACCGCCTCGTGCGCATCGCCGGCGCCCGGCCGGAGTTCGCGCTCCTGCCCGAGGGGGACGCAGGCTCGGTCCTCGTCATCGAGCGGCGCTCGTCGCGCGTGAGGCTGCGCGTGAACGTCGCGCTGCCCGCAGCGACGCTCTGGATCGGCCGCACGTTCGACCCGAACTGGCGGGCCCGCCTCGACGGGATGGACCTCGCGCTCGCCCCGGCCGGAACGTACCGGACGACCGCGCTCCTCCCGAGAGGCGTTCACGACGTGACGCTGACGTACGCGAATCCCCTCTTCGGAGCCGGCGTCGCCCTCTCGCTCGCCGCGCTCCTCGCCGCCGGGGCGATGGCCGCGGGGAGGCCCGCGTGAACGTCCGGCGGGCCGCGCCTCTCGCTGGCGCGATCCTCCTGGCCTGGCTCCCGTACCGCGCGTTCTTCTCGAGCGAGGTGCCGGTCGGCCGGGACCTCCTCTACTACTTCTATCCCTTGAAGGCCCATCTCGCCGAGGGCTTCGCGGGCGGCGCGCTCCCGTGGGTCGACCGCTTCCGCTGGGGCGGCGCGCCGCTTCTCGGCGGGCCGTCCGCGGCGCCGTTCGACCCCGCAAACGTCCTGTTCCTCGCGCTCCCGCTCGGCACGGCGATGAAGGCGTGGATGCTCCTGCACCTCGCGGTCCTCGTGGCGGGCTTCGCCGCGTTCGCGCGCCGGCTCGGCCTCACGCCCGCGGCCTCGGCGGTGGCGGGCCTCGTCTTCGCGCTCGCGGGGACGACGGTGTCGACGGTCCCGTTTCCGGCGGCGCTCTCGGCGCTCTCCATCCTCCCGTGGTTCGCGGCGTTCGTCCTCGACCTCGTGCGGGCCCCGACGGGCCGGTCGGCGGCGAAGACGGGCGCGGCGGCGGCGCTGATCGTCGCCGCGTCGCCGCCGGAGTTCGTCTTGTACGCGGGCGCGATCGCCGCCGCGCTCCTCCTGGCGGCGCCGCCGGAAACGGCCGACGCCGGCCGGCCGCGACGCGGGCCCGCCGCCGCCGCGCTCCTCGGCGCGCTCGGACTCGCGGCCGGGCTCTCGGCCGTGGCGCTTCTTCCCGCCGCCGCGTCCGCCGCCCGCGGCATCCGTGGCCCCGGCGGAGGGATGGGCGAATCGGCGGCCGCGCTCGAGCCTCTCGATCCCGTGCGACTCAAGGAGTTCCTCGCCGACGGCCTCGTCGCGGACTGGACGCGTGTGGCCGGCGCGCCCGGCGTCACGCACTACCCGTACGTTCCGTCCCTCACGCCGGGTCTCGTCGCGTGGCCGCTCGTCCTCCTCGGCCTGTCGCGGCGCGGCCCGCTCCGCGCCGTCTCGGCCGGCCTCGCGGTCGTCGGGGTTCTCCTCGCGCTCGCGGGCGCGACGCCGTTCTTTCATCTCGGCGTGAAGGCGATCCCTCTCCTCGGCTCGCTCCGCTATCCCGAGAAGCACGCGGCGCTCGCGGGATTCGGCCTCGCGACGCTCGCGGCTCTCGGTCTCGCGCGGCTCGAGTCGGTTCTCTCCTCTCCCGCGCGCCGGGCGGTGCTCCCGCTCGTGGCGCTCGCGGTGCTCGTCGACCGCGAGTCCATCGCCCGGCGCCTCTCGCCGATGGACGACGCCTCGGTCCTCACGCAGCGTCCGGCTCTCCTCGACGCGCTCCCGGCGCGAGGGCAGGATTCGCCCCCGCCCCGCATCTTCTACAAGGACCTCTACGCTCCCGTCCCCGCGTACGACACGCGCGACCTCGCGGCTTCGAACCGGACGGCCCGCGCCTCGCTCCTGCCCGCGTACGGCTCGCTTTTCGGTGTCGGCTACGTATTCGAGAAGGACTACGACCTCTCGCTGTCCGTCGAGGCGTTCGAGTGGATGCGCCTCCTGACGCGCGCCGTCCCGGCGCCCGGGCCGTTTCCGCTCCGGCTCGTGCGCGCGGCCGGCGCCGCGGCCGTCCTCGAGAGCGAGAGGAGCGCGGACGGCCGGTATCATCCGCGCCTGCGCCGGATCGGGGACGCGGCGCCGCCCTTCCGCTTCGCCGCCCGGGTCGTCGCCTCGGAGGACGCGCGCGCGGTCTTCGCACGGCTCCTCGAGGAAGGGATCCCGGAGGACACGGCGTACGTCGACGCCGATCTCGCCGGGTTTCCGGCGGCGCCGGGCGCCGGACGGGTCCTCGCCGTCCGCGATCGCGCGTCGGGGCTTTCGCTCGACGTCGAGGTCGACGGTCCGAACGAGGGGTTCCTCATGCTCTGGAGGCTGCGCGAGGCCGCCGCGGAGGCGACGCTCGACGGACACGATGCCGCGACCGTGCCGATGGGATTCGGCTTCGCGGGAATGCGCGTCCCGCCGGGACGGCACGCGCTGCGGTTGCGGCCGGAAACCCGCTGGGTGAAGATCGGGGCGCTGGTCACCGCCGTAACGCTCGCCGCCCTCGCGTTCGCGGCGGCCCGTCGTCGCGGGGCACCCGCGATCGCATGAGCCCGCTCTCGCGCAATGCCCGGCGCCGTCTCGCGCTGTACGGGACGGCCGCTCTCGTCGTCGCGGGCGTCTGGGCGCTGCCGATCGTTCTCGCGCGCCTTCAGCCGGCTCTCAGCTTCCGGCGTCTCGATGTCGAGGCGGCGGCGGCGATGGACACGCCCGAGGTGAAGCTTCTCCGCGAAGTCGTGCGCATCGACACATCGAACCCGCCGGGCATCACCCGGCCCGTCATCGACGTTTTCGCGCGCGAGCTCGCATGCGCGGGGATCCCGACGGTCGTGACCGGCGACGACCCCGAGCGACCCATTCTCGTCGCGCGCCTCTCGGGCCGGCACCGCGGCGAGGCGATCGCCCTCCTCGCGCATGCGGACGTCGTCCCGGCCGGAGACCCCTCGGCCTGGGCGAGCCCCCCGTTCGCCGGCGAGCGCGGGACGGGGCGGGACGCCGCCTACCTGATCGGGCGCGGGACGCTCGACATGAAGGGGCAGGCGGTCGCGAACCTTTTCGCGCTGACATCTCTCACGAAGGCGGGGATCGTGCCGCAGAGGGACATCCTGTTCGTCCTGGAATCGGGCGAGGAGACGTACGACCCGATGCTCGGGTTCGGCTGGCTCCTCGCGAAGAGGCCGGATCTCGTCGCGGGGGTCACGGACGTCTTCAACGAGGGGGGCGTGAACGAGGTCAAGACGACGGAGGTCGAACGGTTCGGGATCGAGGTCATGCAGAAGGCGATCCTGTCCGTGGACGTTCTCTCGGCGGAACGGAAGCCGCTCGAGGACCTCGCCGCCTTCGTGAAGGCACGCGACGGGAGCCGTCCGGTGCGTGTCGTTCCCGCGGTCCGGGAATTCCTGCGGTTCATCGCCCCGTCGCGGTCGGACGTCTGGGGACGGCGGATGATGGAGGACCCCGCGAGACTCGGCCCGGGCTCCGAGTTCTGGAACGTGGTGCCCGAGGTCTACCGCTCGCTCCTAAAGGACATGGCCTATACGGGCCGGATCGAGGAGCGCCCCGGGAAGGGCTTCTCGATGCGCGTCGTGTGGACGCTTCTCCCCGGATCGTCCGTCGCCGCCACGGAGGCCGAGCTGGACGGCTGGCTCAGGGCGCGGGGCCTGTCGAAGCGGATCATCCTGAAGACGGACGACTGCGTCGCGACTCCGACGGAGGGACCCGCCTGGCGCGCGGTCTCGGAAGTGTTCGCGCTGGACGCCGCCCGGGTGCCCGTGGGGCCTTACGTGCTGTCCGGCCAGTACACGACGAGCTCGTTCCTGAGGGCGCGCGGACTGCGCGCCTTCGGCGTCTCGCCGTTCACCGTGGGCATCTTCGACGCGTCGACGATCCACCACGCGAACGAGCGCATCGGGATCGCGTTTTTCGTCGAGGGCGTCGAGCGAATGCGGCGGATCGTGCTCGAGTTCGCGACCGCTCCCTGACGGCGCGGCTGCTACACTCGGCGGCCGGAGGGGCCGTGGCACGCGTCGATCTCTATTACCACCGGGCCGGGTGAACGAGTTGCGGGCGCACCCGTGAGGTGCTCGAGAAGACGAAGGCAGACGTTCGCGACGACCGGCCGTCCCGGTCGCGACCCCTCGGGGACGCGGACGTCCGGGCTCTCCTGAAAGACGTCGACACGGTGACGCTCGCCAGGGGCAAATCGGCACGGACACTCACGCCCCGCGAGGTTGCTCTCGACGACCTGCGCGGGCCGACGGGCAAGTTCCGCGCGCCCATGGTGCGCGTGGGGCGTCGTCTCCTCGTGGGATTCCACGAGGAGACGCTGCGCGATCTGCTGGCACGGTCCTCGCGTTGATCCTCCGGCCGCGCCGAAAGAGGCTGCGGAAGATTCGGTTCAGGAGCAGGGATGAAAAGGACTCTCGTGACGTGCGCGGCCCTCCTCGCGGCTCTGCCCGCGGCGGCCCAGATTCAGGTTCAGACGCAGCAGGTCCGCCCGACGCCCGACGCGTCGGCGCCGCAGCCTCCGCCGCCGTGCCCCGGGATGGGCGGCCTGGAGGTCGGCCAGACGCGTCCCTTCTCGTTCGAGAGGATGGCGAAGCTCGAGCCGTCGAAGGCGAAGGTCACGCGCGACCTGAAGGTCGTCCACCGGCCGGCGGGACGCCCGTGGGTCATCACGGTCGTCTACGACTCCGACGCGGCCGACGCGAAGGTTCTCGGCCTCTATTACCTCGTCGACCCTCCATCCGGAATCGGAGACGCGCTGAGGGAACGCTACGGGAAGGGAGCGACGGCGCCGGCGAACGCGGATCAGACGTACTGGGACATCGCGTCCTGCGGCGTGCGGCTCCGCTATCGCGCCCGGATGAGCGACAAGCAGCGGCCGATCGAGGAGCTCTGGGTCGACCCGATCCCCGCTCCGGCCTCCGCGAAGGCGGCTCAGAAGAAGAAGGGCTGAGAGAAGGCAGAGAGAAGCGCTGGATGCTGCCGTGACGTTCGCGCTTCTCGCCGCGGTCCTGTCCCTCGTGTCCGCGCCGAAGTCCCTGCCGCAGGGCGGCGTCGCGGAGATCCGGGTCGCGAGCGACACGCCGCTCCCGGGCGTCGTCCTCGTGGACGGCGACGCGCGCGTCCCTCTCGAGCGCGACGCGTCGGGGCGCGCTTTCCGCGGCCTCTGGGGCGTGGACCTCGACGCGAAGACGGGGGAGCGCGAGATCGCCTTTGAGGCGACGGAGGGCGAGGCCCGGCTCACCGTGAAGACGCGCGTTCTCAAGGCCCGGTTCCGCACGCAGAGGATCTCGGTCGACCCCCGGTACGTCGAGGTCCCCCCGGAGGAGCGCGCGCGTGTCGAGGCCGACGGAAAGCGCGTGCGCGCCGCCTACGAGAGCGCCGGGCCGGCTCGGCTCTGGTCCGCGTTCGTGCCGCCGGTCGCGTTCAAGGGGAGCAACTTCGGTTCGCGCCGCGTCTACAACGGGAAGACCACGGGCTTTCACGCGGGCCTCGACATGGCCGCGCCGAAGGGCACCCCCGTCGCGGCCGCGGCGGACGGGTGCGTCGCGCTCGCGGGCGACCTCTACTTCTCGGGCGGGACCGTCCTCCTCGACCACGGCGGCGGCCTCTTCACGCAGTACATGCACCTCTCGCGCGTGGACGTGAAGGAGGGGGACGTCGTCGCGAGAGGGGCGATCGTCGGCCTCGTCGGGGCGACGGGCCGCGTGACGGGCCCGCACCTGCACTGGGGGGCGCGCTGGAACGGCGCCCGCGTGAACCCGCTCGCGCTCGTCGCCCTCCCGCGCTGGCCCGTGCCCCCGGCGCCGCCGGGCGGAACGGAGCCGGGTCTACACTGAACGGATGAGCGTCCTCATCACCGGAAAGCTCGTCTCTCCGACCGCGACCGAGCTCGACCACGATCCTTCCCACTCGCGTCTTCTCACGCAGGCTCCGCGGGACAACGGCGGCGACGGCAGCAGCTTCTCGCCGACCGACCTCTGCGCGGCCTCGCTCGGGGCCTGCGCCGTGACGACGCTGAGCCTGTGTGCGACGCGCTCGGGCATTCCGCTCACGGGCGTGACGTTCTCCGTCGAGAAGCACATGACGTCCGATCCGCCACGGCGGATCGCGCGGCTCGCCGTCCGGTACACGATCGACTCGCCCTGCTCGGACGTGGACTACGGGAAGCTCGTGAACGCCGCGAAGACGTGTCCCGTGAGGCGTTCCCTCCACCCGGACGTCGTCGTCGAGGAGACGTTCGTCCGGGCCTGAGGCGCGCCGTCAGGACGCGGGCGGGAACGAGCCGGTCGGGCTCAGGGGGATGCGGTCGGCCTCGATCGTGTAACCGGCGCCGGCCCACGCGTCGAGACCGCCCTCGAGCGGGCGGACGAGCGTGAAGCCGCGGTCCATGAGGAGGCGTGCCACACGGGCCGCCGATGCTTCGTTCGGTCACGTGCAGTAGAGGACGATCTCCCGGTCGGCCGGCAGCGTCGCGAGCTGCGCGTCGAGGTCGTCGAGGTCGATCGCCACGGCCCCGGGAATCCGCCGCGGATCGCGCTGACGCGCGCCGCTCGAGCGCACGTCGACGACCACGGGGGCCTGCCCCTCGTCCATGAGGTTCCGGAGGTCCTGGACGCGGATGCGCGCCATCCGGAGGAACCGGTAGAAGCGGCGCCGCTGTTGCCACTTCGCGACGACGTAGAGCAGGAGCCCGCCCGCGACGACGACGAACGCCCATCCGCCGAGGCTCGCGAGGGCGGCGAGCACGCGGTCCACGGTCCGGTGGAACACGAGGCCGAGGACGAGCGCCGAGCCCGCCCAGATGATCGTCCCGCCCGACGTGAAGAGGAGGAAGCGCGGCAGGGACGTTCCGGCAGCGCCTGCGAGCGGCGGCGCCACCGTCGAGTAGCCGGGCACGAACTTCGCGAAGAGGAGCGACGCGAGGCCGTACTTCTCGAAGACGCCCTCGGTCTGGCGCACGCACGTGTCCGGCGAAAGCGAGAGGCGGCAGAGCGTCTTCAGGATCCTCTGGCCGTACCGTCGGCCGAGAAGAAACCAGATCGCGTCCGCCGACACCGTTGCGACGAACGCGGCGAGAAGGAGCTTCGGGAAAGAAAGCCTGCCGTCGGCGGCGAGCGCGCCCGCGACGACGAGTGTGGGAACGGCCGGGACGGGGAACCCGAGCTGCTGGACGAGGATGTTCGTGAAGACGAACCCCGTCCCGTTTCGGAGGAGAAGGGCGACGAGGTCGTTCACGCGGCCGTCAGCTCACACCGGTGGACGAGGACGAGACGGATCCCGGGTCGACGCCGAGGCGCGCGAGGGCGCGCTCCCACAGCGTCTCGACGCGGCGCGTGAACGCGAGGTCCGGCTCCCAGGGCAGGACGAGCCACGCCCCCTCCTCCATCTCGCCCTCGAGCTGCTCGGCGTCCCATCCCGCGTAGCCGAGGACGAGGAGGCCTTCGGGCGGGTCGCTCGGGGCCTTTCCAAACAGCTTCGGGAGGATCTCGGCGGAAGCCGAGACCCAGAGCCCCGGCGCCATCTCCGTGCACTCGACGCCGGCGACGCTCTCGCGAAAGAGCGCGACGAGGCCGTTCGTGAGGACCGGGCCGCCGATGTGGAGCGGCGTCTCGGGATGGAGGGCGTCGTCGAGCGGCGACGGCAGGAGCGTCCGAGCGGGCTGTGCGAGGAGGCGGTTGACGACCCAGCCGAGCGCGCCATCCTTCGTGTGGTGGCCCATGAGGACGACGGACTTCGCGAAGTTCGGGTCCTGCAGGCCCGGGCCCGCCAGCAGGAGATACGGGGCCTTCAGCGTCTCGACCACGGAAGCAATTTACCGCAACGGCGGTTCGTGGCCGCTTGGGTTCTGCTCCGTTGGACGGCTAGCGCCGCGGTGCGAACGTCTCCCAGGCGGCCCTCGCGACGGAGGCGATCGCCCCGTCGCGCGCCGCGGCGTCCCTCCCGCCTCGCGTGAAGACGGCGACGACGAGATGCGTCCCGTCCGGCAGCGTCGCGATTCCCACGTCGTTCGCGCACGAGCGGACGGTCCCGGTCTTGTCGAACACCTCGGTTTCCTTCGGAAGACCCGCGCGGAGGCGCGTCGCGCCGGTCGCGCAGCGGCGCATCGCGTCGAGGACCCGGTCCGTGTCGGGCCGCGAGAGGAGCTCGCCGCTGAAGAGTCGCGCGAGGAGCGCGGCCATCGCGTCGGGGCTCGTCCCGTTTCTCGAGCCCCCCTCGAACGCGGTGAGGTCCGCCTTCATCGCGGGGCGGCCGGACTCGAGATGCAGGACGCTGACGCCGACGACGGCCCCCGACTCCCGCTCGGCGGCCTGCGCCACGCGGGCGACGGCGCCGCGCGCGGAGTCCGGGGCGGGCCCCGGGGCGAAGAGGGCGAGTACGGCAACGACGATCGGGAGAGCGAGGTTCAACGGGGCACCTCCTGAGAACGAGGTCGGAGCACGGACCCGGCCCGCGTGGGCCGGGTCCGCCGGTTCCTACCGGAAGTACCCGTTCACGTCGACGATGACGTGGACCGTGCCGGTGCCGTCGTTCTTCACGTCGACCCGGCCCGTCCCGTCGGACGAAAGCGCGATGATCGCGTTGTTCGCCCGGGTCTGATTCGCGCCGAAGTTGATCGTCGTCGACGGCGGTACGGCCGTGCCGGTCGCGAAGAATCGCAGATCCCCGGCCGCGGTCGGCGCCGTGACGGTCACGTTGACCGCCACGGATTTCGCCGCGGACGGAATCGCGCACGGTGCCGCCGTGAGCACGAACGTGCGCTGCTCGCCGGGCGCGAGCGCGGGGGAGTCGGCCGCGAGGCGCGTGTCGATCCGCCGGCAGGGGGTGACCGACACGAACGCGAGAGGCCCGGCGCAGCCCGTCGTGATCGGGATCGTGACGGTGCCGTTGGACGTGCAGCTCGAATCGACCTGGACGAGGTCGAGCTTCACCGAGCCCGACGGTCCCGCCGAGAAGACGAGGTTCGGCGTTCCCTGGCCGCTCACGATCGTCCCGTTCGTGACGCTCCACGTGAAAGTCGTCCCTCCGCCGACGTTCGGCACGGAGGCCGTGGCCGTCGAGCTCGCGCAGAGTCTCGCCGGGGCGGTGATCGTGACGGTCTGGTTCGGACCGATCGTGAGCGTGACGTTGGCGGTGGACGGCGCGCACGGCGGGTTGGAGATCGTCCACGCGAGGACGAGGGGACCCGCGCCTCCCGTGTGTGTGAACGTGGCGTTCGGCGTCGTCGCGTTCGGGCTGAACGTGCCCGTCCCGCCGCTCACGACGGACCACGTGCCGGCGCCGGCGGCCGGCGTGTTCCCGCCGAGAGGCTGGGACGATCCGAGGTTGCAGATCGTCTGCGGGCCGCCGGCGGTGGCCGTCGTGGGAGGCGGCGTGATCGTGACGGTCACGTTCGCGACGGAGGGCGTGCACGTGCCGTTCGAGATCGTCCAGGCGAGGAGAACGGGGCCGGTCCCCGTGACGTGCGTGAACGTGGCGTTCGGCGTCGTCGCGTTCGGTGCGAACGTGCCGGTGCCGCCGCTGACGACGGACCACGCTCCGGTGCCGGTCGTGGGGTTGTTGCCGCCGAGCCCCGCCGTCGAGCCGAGGGCGCAGATCGTTTGCGGGCCGCCGGCCGTCGCGGTCGTCGGGGGCTGGCTGATCGTGACGACGACGTCCTTCGTGGAATCGGCGCACGGCGGGTGCGAGATCGTCCAGCGCAGCGTGACCGGCCCGGTGCCGGTGACGTGCGTGAACGTCGCGTCCGGCGTCGTCGCGTTCGGTGCGAACGTGCCGGTGCCGCCGCTGACGACGGACCAGCTGCCGGTGCCCACCGTCGGCGTGTTGCCGCCGAGGGGGGCCGTCGTGCCGAGGGCACAGATCGCCTGCGCGCCTCCGGCCGCCGCCGTCGTCGGGGGCTGGTTGATCGTGACGGTCACGTTCGCGACGGAGGGCGTGCACGTGCCGTTCGAGATCGTCCAGGCGAGAAGGACGGGCCCGGTCCCGGTGAGGTGCGTGAACGTCGCGCCGGGCGCCGCCGCGTTCGGGCTGAACGTGCCGGTGCCGCCGCTGACGACAGACCACGCTCCCGTGCCGGTCGTGGGGTTGTTGCCGCCGAGCCCCGCCGTCGTGCCGAGGGCGCAGATCGTCTGCGGGCCGCCGGCGGTGGCCGTCGTGGGCGGCTGCGTGATCGTGACGGTCACGTTCGCGACGGAGGGCGTGCACGTGCCGTTCGAGATCGTCCATGCGAGAAGGACAGGGCCGGTCCCCGTGAGGTGTGTGAACGTCGCACCGGGCGCCGCCGCGTTCGGGCTGAACGTGCCGGTGCCGCCGCTGACGACGGACCACGCTCCCGTGCCGGTCGTGGGGTTGTTGCCGCCAAGCCCCGCCGTCGTGCCGAGCGCGCAGATCGTCTGGGGTCCTCCGGCCGTCGCCGTCGTGGGTGGCTGCGTGATCGTGACGATCACGTCCGCGGTCGCGGGCGTGCACGTTCCGTTCGAAACCGTCCAGCGCAGCGTGATCGGGCCGGCTCCGGTCAGATGCGTGAAGGTGGCGTTCGCGGTCGTCGCGTTCGGCGTGAACGTGCCCGTGATGCCGCCGGTGACGATGGACCACGCGCCCGTACCGCCTGTCGGTGTGGTGCCGCCGAGGCCGGCGGTCGTGCCGAGCGCGCAGATCGTCTGCGGGCCGCCGGCACCCGCGGTGGGCTGCGGGGTGATCGTCACCGTGACGTTCGCGACCGAAGGCGTGCAGGGCGGGCTCGAGATCGTCCAGGCGAGGAGAACGGGTCCGGGGCCTCCCGTGTGGGTGAACGTCGCGCCCGGCGTCGCCGCGCTCGGGCTGAACGTGCCGGTGCCGCCGCTGACGACGGACCAGGCGCCGGTGCCGAACGTCGGCGCATTGCCGCCGAGACCGGCCGTCGTGCCGAGGGCGCAGATGGTCTGCGGACCGCCGGACGTCGCCGTCGTCGGGGGCTGGCTGACCGTCACGACGACGTCGGCGGTCGCGTCCGTGCAGGGCGCATTCGAGACGGTCCATCGGAGCGTGATCGGACCCGCTCCTCCCGTGTGCGTAAACGTGGCGTTCGCGGTCGTCGCGTCGGGCGAGAACGTCCCGGTCCCGCCGCCGACGATGGACCACGCGCCCGTACCGCCTGTCGGTGTGGTTCCGCCGAGGCCGGCGGTCGTGCCGAGGGCGCAGATCGTCTGCGGGCCGCCGGCGCCCGCGGTGGGCTGTGCGGTGACCGTCACGGAAGCGGGGAGTGAGGCGTTCGACGTGCAGCCGCCGTTCGTTCCCGTCACGGTGTACGAGCCGGTGTCGCCCGTGACCGCCGTCTTCGTGTACGTCGCCGAGGTCTCCCCGCCGAGCGGGTTGCCGTCCTTGTACCACTGGTACGAGGCGTAACCGCCGCTCGCGGTCAGCGTGAGCGTCGTCCCCGCGCACTGCGCGCCGCCGCCCGTGATCGTCGGGACCGTGACGACACAATCGACGACGAGCCGGCCGACCTGCGGCGGGCTCGAGTCACGCTCCGTGAACCAGATCGCCCGGTCCGGACCGAGGGCGATGCCGTACGGTCCGGAGAGGCCCATGGCAGAGAACTCCGTGATCGTGCCCGAGGTCGTGATCCGGCCGATCCGCCCGCTCGCTCCGCCGGCGTTCTCCGTGAACCAGAGCGCGCCGTCGGGACCGGTCACGATGCGGAAGGGTGTCGGCCGTCGGCGTCGCGTACTCGGTGATGTCCGTCGTGAGCGTCGCGGTCGTCGCCATGACGCCGACCTTGTCTCCGCTGTACTCGACGAACCAGATCCGCCCGTCCGGTCCTGCCGTGATGCCGGCCGGGTTGCCGGCCGTCGGCGTCGCGATCTGCTTCACGAAGCCGCCGGCCGTCGTCATGACCCAGATCGAGCTCGGAGAGTCGTCCGTGAACCAGAGGTTTCCGTCCGGCCCGGCGACGATACCGAGAAGGATGGAGCCGGAGCCTCCCGTCGGGAATTCCGTGACGGTGCCCCCGGTCGTGATCCGGCCGAGAGCGTTGTTGTTGCGCTCGGCGAACCACAGGTTGCCGTCGGGCCCGACGCAGATCCCGAACGGATTCGCGCTCGGTGTGATGCCGGTCGTGAAGTGCGTCACGGAGATGCCCGCCGGGAACGTCGTCGGGTCGATCCTCCCGATCGCGCTGTTGAGTGCCGACATTCCAGATTCCGCGAACCACATGGCACCGTCCGGTCCGGCCACGATTCCGACCGGCCGGCTCGTGTCGGGGAGGACGAGCTCCGTGATTGTCCCGGCCGGCGTGATCCGTCCGACCTTCGACGTTCCGGCCGAGCCGTCGCCGTTCACCGTGTACCAGAGGTTTCCGTCGGGACCCGCCGCGATGTCGAGCGGCGCGAGGTCCGTCCCCAGGGAATACTGATTGATGGTCGACTGGGCCACGACGGGGGCCGTGGCGAGCGCCAGGAACGCGAGGGCGAGACCCAGAACGGGCTTGGGAAGAGGATTGCGGTGCATGGGACCCTTTCGAATACCGGGTTGTCTGTACAGGTTACATCGCAAGCGAACAAGAGTCTCGTTCGCCTCTTGGCTTCAAGATGCTGGGAGGAGCCTACAACGAATCCACGCGGCCGCCGCAAAGGGTCTCGATGAGGGCACGGGCCTGGACGGCGGGAGCGCAGACGGAGTCGAAGAACTCGCGCCCCGCCAGGGCGATACGGTCCCGCTCGGCGGGGCGATCGAGGTAGAAATGGAGCTTGTCGGCGAGGTCGCTGAGGTCGCTCTCGAAAAAGGCCGCGTTCTTCCCGTCGACGAGCGGGACCCGCGTCTCGTTGACGGGCCGCTCGAAGAGGGCGAAGCGTCGGAGCGCGAGATGCTCGCCCATCCGCCACGAGAAGCAGTCCTTGACGCCGTGGGTCACGAGGCTCATCGCGGCGCCCGCGAGGTCCCGGAGGTACCCCCGGCGGCTCGCGTCCGTCAGGAGAATCCGCTCCGGAAACTGCGCGCGCGCGTGCGCGGCGTCGACGAAGCCATAGTCCATCCGGCGACCCGTTTCGGACCGGACGCGGTCGAGGATCTCCATGACGCGCAGCCTCTCCGCCGTCGCGTGGTCGCTGCGCCACGCCGAGACCTTCCAGAAGAAGTCGCGCGTCCTCTCCGGCCTGTTTGCGAATTCTTCCGTGTAGTCCTCGAGGAATGGAAAGCGGAGCGAGGCCGCGAACGTGCGAAGCCCGAACGGGAGGTCCTCGCCGAACGAGCCCGTGCCGCGCGCCGCACAGAGCAGCGACGCGCGCAGCGCGCGGAAGGCGTCGACGGGAACGGCCGCGTTCCGCGCGAGGCGAATCGGGAACCAGAACGCGATCGGGTGGATCTTCCGGCGGAGATCTCCCGACACGTTCGCGTCGAGATACGCGGAGTTGCAGTTGAACTTGAAGTACGCGTCGGCGCGCTCGAGAGCCGGGAGGTTCAGCTCCTCGAATCCGTCACGGAGCTCCAGAAAGCCGACTCGCGGCCGGCCGAGCCCGGGGCCTTCGACGGTAAAGGTGAGGGATCCCCATCCGCCGACGTCGTGCGGGATCGGCGATTTGCGCCCGCGCGCGAAGCGAAGCGCGATCGCCCCCGCTCGTGCGAGACGCCTGAACCCGAGGATCCACCAGTAGAACTCCCAGGTCGTGTTGTCGTGGACGGTGACGGAGAGCATCGCGCTGTTCCGGGGAATGCGGGCGCAGTGTAGAGCACGAACCTGTCCGCAGGGACAGGGTCGGGGACAGGTCTGCTCCTGTTCTCTTTTGATGCATAAGTCCAGTAGTTTGCAGTGGGTTCCGATTCCTACCCTGCCACATGGCTCACCCCCGGAACCCCCGGCGTCTCCTTCTTCTCGCGGTCCTCCTCCTCCCCGGATCCCTCCTCGCGACCGACTTCTACGTGGCGACGAACGGGACGACGAGCACGGCTGCGGGCACCGGCACTCTCGCGAATCCGTGGAACCTTCAGACGGCCCTCAACCAGCCTTCCGCCGTCAAGCCGGGGGACACGATCTGGCTGCGCGGCGGAACGTACACGGGCCGCGTCTCGAGCGCGCTCACGGGGACGTCCGCGGCCCCGATCAAGGTGCGGCCGTATTCGGGGGAGCGCGCGCGCCTCGACGGCGGCCCGGGACCTCTCCTCGCGACGCTGACCGTCGGCGGCCAGTACACGTGGTACTGGGGCTTCGAGGTCTTTTCGTCGGAGCCGAACCGGCGCTCCTCGCAGGACGGCTCGTGGCCGACGGACCTCAACCGCGGCTCGTGTATCGGCATCGCGCAGGACGTCGCGCACATCGGCATCCGGCTCATCAACCTCGTCCTGCACGACGGGACCGACGCGATCGGGAGCTTCCAGTCCCATCAGGACGCCGAGATCTACGGCAACCTCATCTACAACAACGGCTGGAACGGGGCGACGGACCGGGGACACGGGAACGGGATGTACGTCCAGAACCAGACCGGGACGAAGAAGGTCTCCGACAACATCATCCTGAACCAGTACGGCGGCGGCATGCAGATCTACGGATCGTCGGCCGCGTATCTCGACAACATTCAGGTCACGGGCAACACGATCTACTCGAGCGGCTGGCCGTCTTCGTACGGCTGCGACCGGAACTTCCTCTTCGGGGGCGGTCGCATCGCGACGTACGGGACGATGGTCTCAAACTACTTCTATTACCCGGACTCGCACGGCGTCTGTACCTCCGGCGGATCCAACATCGGGTACGACGCCGGGGTGTCGGGCTTCACGGTCCAGAACAACTGGTTCGCGAACGGGGACGGCGGGATTTCGTCGTACTTCTTCGGCTCGATCACGGGCCTCACGATGACGGGGAACCACTTTCTTCAGGACATTTCTGGCGTCGTCTCGCCGGGCTCTTACCCGTCGAACACGTACCACGGAACGACGAAGCCGACCGGCACGTTCGCCTACGTGCGGCCGAACGCGTACGAGCCGGGCCGCGCGAACATCACGGTCTTCAATTGGGACAAGAAGGCGACGGTCTCGGTCGACGTGAGCGCCGCGCTCTCCCCGGGGCAGGCGTTCGAGGTCCGGAACGCCGCGGACTTCTTCGGAGCGCCGGTTTTGCAGGGAACGTACGCGGGCGGGACCATCACGCTCCCGACGACGGGACTCACGGTCGTCGCGCCGATCGGCGGGACGGCGCCGCCGCCGACGGGGCCCGAGTTCAACGCGTTCATCCTCCTGCCGCTCACGGCTGCGCCGATCTGCACGTACGCGCTCGGGACCACGACCGCCCCCTCCGTCGCCGCGGGCGGGACCGGGAGTGTCTCCGTGACCGCCGGAGCGGCGTGCTCCTGGACGGCCACGAGCAACGCGGCCTGGCTCACGATCTCGAGCGGAGCCTCGGGCACGGGAAACGGGACCGTCGGCTACTCGGTCGCGGCGAACCCCAACTGCACGGGGCGTTCCGGCTCGCTCACGATCGCCGGGCAGACGTTCACGGTCACGCAGGCCGCCGGCAGCGGCACTTCCACGATCAGCCCGACGGCGGCGACGACGAGCGCGGGCTCGGGCGGCGGCACCATCGCCGTGACGAACGGCTCCGGATGCGCCTGGACGGCCTCGAGCAGTGCGTCCTGGATGACCGTGACGGGCTCCGGCACCGGCAACGGGACGGCGACGTACGCAATCGCCTCGAACTCGGGGTGCGCGCGGGCGGGAACGCTGACGGTCGCCGGCCGGACGTTCACGGTTAACCAGTCGGCAGGAGGCTCGTGCACCCTCGGCGGCCCACTCTTCTATCCCATCGCCCCCTGCCGCGTCGCGGACACCCGGAACGGCAACGGAGCTCTGGGCGGGCCCGCACTCTCCGCCGGCGGGCAGCGGGTCTTTCCGGTCACCTCCTCGACATGCGGAATCCCGGCCGGAGCGACGTCGATCGCCGCCAACATCACGGTCGTCCAGCCGAAGTCCGCCGGGTCCCTGCACGCCTTTCCCGGCAACCTCGCGCCGAATTCCTCGGCCATTCTCAGCTTCCGGAAGGGGAAGACGCGCGCGGCTTCCGCGATGCTCCTCCTCGCAACGAACGGCAGCGGAACGCTCGGTTTCCAGAACGAGTCCTCGAGCGATCTGAATGTCGTCCTGGACGTGACCGGCTACTTCCGGTAGTCCCGAGCCGCCCTGTTTCCGGACAGGGCGGTCTTGCAGCCCTCCGTTTTGGAATGCGAGAAGCGCTCGAGGCAGTGTAGGATTCCCACATGCTCCGGGGCGTTCGAGTCGCATGCCTCGTCGCGTTGTGCGCGGCGAGCGCGCGTGCGCCCGCGAAGGATTTCTATGTGGCGGTGGGCGGGACGTCCGGGACCGGCACGCTCGCCAATCCCTGGAACCTCGCGACGGCCCTCGCCGCTCCCGCGTCCGTCCTGCCGGGCGATTCGATCTGGCTGCGCGGCGGGACGTACACGGGAAGGTTTCTCAGCCTCCTCGCGGGTTCGTCGGTGGCGCCGGTCCGCGTGCGGCCTTATCCCGGCGAGCGTGCACGGATCGACGGCGGGCCCGGGCCGCTGCAGCCGACGCTTTCGATCGCGGGCCAGTACGTCTGGTACGAGGGGCTCGAGATCTTCTCGTCGGACCCGAAGCGACGGTCGAGCCAGAACGGGTCTGCTCCCACGGACCTGAACCGGGGCTCTTGCATCGGCATCGCGCAGGACATGGCGCATCCGGGGATCAAGCTGATCAACATGATCCTCCACGACGGGACGGACGCGATCGGCTCGTTCGACAGCCACCAGGACGCCGAGATCTACGGGAACCTCATCTTCAACAACGGCTGGGACGGGGCGACGGACCGGGGGCACGGGAACGGCGTCTATGCGCAGAACCGCACGGGCGCCAAGCGCATCGCAGACAACCTCATCTTCAACAACTACGCCGAAGGTCTCCAGATCTACGGGAGCGCGGCGGCCTATCTCGACAACATCGAGGTCACGGGTAACGCCGTCTTCGGCAACGGATCCCCGTCCGTCTTCGGCTGCGCGCGGAACGTCCTGTTCGGCGGCGACCGCGTCGCGACGAACGGAAAGATCCTCGCGAACGAGTTCTATCTCGCGCCCTCGGGCAGCGCGTGCACCGTCGGCGGCGCGAACGTCGGTTACAACGCGGGCGCCTCGGGTTTCGTCATCCAGAACAACTGGTTCTCGAACGGCGACGGCGGGTTCGCGGCCTACTTCTTCGGCGCGGTCACGGGCCTCACGATGACGGGGAACGACTTCGTGAGGGACATCTCGGGCGTCATCAACCCGTCCTCGTATCCCTCGAACACGTACCACCATGCGGTCCGCCCCTCGGGGACGCTCCAGTTCGTGCGCCCGAACGCCTACGAGCCCGGGCGCGCGAACATCGTCGTTCTCAACTGGGGCCTCCTCCCGACGGTCAGTGTCGACGTGAGCGGCGTTCTCTCTCCCGGGAACCTCTTCGAGGTCCGCAACGCGCAGGACTTCTTCGGACCGCCCGTTCTGAACGGGGTCTACGCGGGTGGGATGCTCGTCCTGCCGATGTCGGGGCTCAGCGTCGCGCCGCCGATCGGCGGAAAGACGCTCGCGGAAACGGGACCCGAGTTCAACGCGTTCGTGCTGCGCGTCGTCCCGGGCGGGACCCCTCCGGGCGTCTCGACGTTCTACCCGACGGTACCTTGCCGCATCCTGGACACGCGACGCGCGAACGGCGCTCTTGGAGGTCCCGCTCTCCCGTCGCTCGGGTCGCGCGTCTTCCCGGCGTCGACCTCGAGCTGCGGGATTCCGGCGGGCGCGAAGGCCGTCGCCGTCAACGTCACGGCGGTCACGCCGGCGCTCGCGGGCCAGCTTCGGGTCTATCCGGGAGATCTGCTGCCGCCGAGCGCCGCCATGGTGAGCTTCGCGGCCGGGAAGACGCGGGCCGTCGGCGGGATCGCGAGGCTCGCGACGGACGGCTCAGGCTCCCTCGGAGTGTCGAACGACTCGAGCGCCGCCCTCCACGTCCTGATCGACGTCTCCGGGTACTTCAAGTAGCGCGCCTTGTCCGGTCCACGCCCCGGACGTACGATCGTCCGTGATGCGCGATGGGAGCCGCCGGCGTCTTCGCGCCTCCGTGATCGTGGGGCTCCTCGGGTTAGCCCGCGCGGTCTCGGCCGCGGATTTCTTCGTTTCGCCGGCGGGAACCTCCGCCCAGGGGCCGGCGACGGGGACGCGCGAGAACCCCTGGAACCTCGCGACCGCACTCGCGCAGCCGTCTTCCGTGCACCCCGGCGACACGATCTGGCTCCTTGGCGGAACGTACGTCGGGCGCTTCGACAGCGACCTGTCGGGCACGTCGGACGCTCCCGTCGTCCTCCGCCAGTTTCCGGGCGCGCGCGCGCGCCTCGACGGAGGCTCCGGGCCGCTCGAGGCGACCCTGACGATCGGCGGGCGGTATGCGTGGTATTGGGGCTTCGAGGTGTTCTCGTCCGGGCCCGGGCGGACCTCCGCTCAGGACGGCTCCGCCCCGACGGACCTCGACCGCGGGGCGTGCATCGGAGGCGCTCAGGACGAACCGCATCCGGGGATCCGGCTCATCAACCTCGTCCTGCACGACGGAACGGACGCCATCGGATTCTTCGAAGCGCAGGAGGACGCCGAAATCTCCGGGAACCTCGTCTACAACAACGGGTGGGACGGCGCGACGGACCGTGGACACGGGAACGGGATGTACATCCAGAACCGCACGGGGACGAAGCGCATCGCGGACAACATCGTCTTCGGCCAGTATGACCAGGGCCTTCAGATCTACGGCTCGGACGCGGCGTATCTCGACAACATCGAGGTCGTCGGCAACACGCTCTACGAGAACGGAGCCCCCTCGGCCTACGGCCGGTCGCGCAACCTTCTCTTCGGCGGTGGCCGCATCGCCCACGACGGCCTGCTCGATTCCAACGTGACGTACCACTCCGCGTCGGACGGTTCCGTGACGACGGGTGTCAGCCTCGGCTACGTGGCGGGGATCTCGAACTTCACGGTCACGGGGAACTGGTTCACGGCGATCGGCGGGATCTTCTCGTGCGACTTCGGAGGGACCGTCGACCGCCTGACGATGACCGGCAACGACTTCGTCCGGCGTGTGGACGGGATCGACACCACGGCGTACCCGGACAACACGTACTACGGCGACACGCGGCCGGCGGGCCTGAGAGTCTTCGTACGGCCGAACGCCTACGAGAGAGGCCGCGCGAACATCACGATCCTGAACTGGGACGACGTGCCCTTCGTCGTCGTCGACCTCGCCGGCGTCCTGCCGCCGGGCACCGCGTTCGAGATCCGGAACGCGCAGGACTTCTTCTCGCCGGCCGTGGTCGCCGGCGTCTACGACGGCGGGAGCGTCCGGCTCCCGATGGCGGGGCTCACCGCGGCCCGCCCGATCGGCGCGACGAAGGCGGCGGTGCCGACGGGCCCGGACTTCAACGTCTTCATCCTGCTGCCGTACCGGCTCGGGTGCGCGTTCGACGACACGACGTACCGGCCGGGGAGCCTGCCGCGCTGCGCCGCGTCGCCGTCGGATGGAGGAACCGCTGTCGCGCGGCGCAGGGCGAACTGACAGCCGGGCCCGCCGCGCCTCGGCGTTCCTCGCGTGTGCCCTCCTCGCCGCGCTTCCGGTCACGGCGGCCGAGTTCCACGTGTCGCCGTCCGGGAGTCCCGCCGGGAACGGGTCCGCCGGAACGCCGTGGGACCTCGCGACCGCGTTCGCGGCGCCGGCGGCGGTCCGCCCCGGAGACACGATCTGGCTCCACGGCGGCGTCTACCGGGGCAAGTTCACGAGCCTCCTGCGCGGCACGCCGGGAGCGCGCATCGTCGTCCGGGCGTTTCCCGGCGAGCGCGCGACGATCGACGGCGGCACGGCCCGGATGACGACGATCCTGTATGTCGGGGGCGCGTTCACGCGCTATCAGGATTTCGAGGTCACGGACTCGGATCCCGTCCGCGAGTCGCGCGAGACAGGCTCGGAGCCGGACGACATCAGGCGCTCGAGCTGCATCGGCGTCATGCAGGACGAGCCGCACGAGGGCCTCCAGCTCGTCGATCTCGTCCTCCACGACGGCGCGAACGGAATCGGCGCGTTCAAGGAGGCGCGCGGCCTCGAGATCTACGGGAACCTCGTCTACGACAACGGGTGGGACGCACCGGACCGCGGCCACGGCCACGGCATCTACGCGCAGAACGAAACCGGAACGATGCGCATCGAGGACAACCTCGTCTTCGACCAGTTCGGCGCCGGCATCCACCTTTACGGCTCGGAGGCCGCTTTCCTGGACAACTTCGTGATCGCGGGTAACGCCTCGTTCGGGAACGGGTCGCCGAGCCGGCACGGCTTCGGGCGGAACCTGCTGCTCGGCGGCGGCCGCGTCGCCCGGAACGCGCGGATCGAGTCGAACGTGTTCTACCTCGCTCCGTCCGGCGGCCGCGAGACCGGCGGCGGCGTGGACCTCGGGTACCAGGCGGGCCTCGACGGCGCGGTCGTGCGCGGCAACTGGTTCGCGAACGGAGACGGGGGAATCTCCCTCTATCTCGTCCGCGCGAAGGGCCTCGAGCTGACGCACAACCGGTTCGTCCAGCCCGTCTCGGGCTTCGAGGAGACGGCCTTTCCGCACAACCGCTACTACGGAGCGAAGGCGAGGCCCGTCGGGACGTTCGTCACCGTTCGCCCCAACCGGTTCGAGAAGGGGCGAGGCCACGTCGTCGTCCTCAACTGGGATCACAAGCCGTTCGTCGACGCGGATCTGGGAACGGCGCTCGCTCCGGGCACGGCCTTCGAGGTCCGGAACGCGCAGGACTTCTGGGGCCCGCCCGTCGCGAAGGGCGTCTTCGCCGGCTCGAAGGTCCGCCTCCCCATGACCGGCCTCACGGTCGTCCGTCCCATCGGCGCGGCCCGCGCGGCTCCCGGCACGGCGCCCGAGTTCGCGGCGTTCGTGGTTCTCCCGGTTCCGACTCCCGTTCCGGCGCCCGCGTCAAAGGGTCGCTGACGGGAATTCCCGAAGGACGGCGCGGCGGGGCTCCGCGGTCACCACGGCCCCCGCGTAGCCCGCCGCCGGCTCCAGGTCGGACAGGAACCCGGAGGGCAGGCCTCCCGCCGCACGGACCGCGCGAAGCGGAATGCCCGATGGCGCGGTCGTCGTGAACGCCGTCAGCGGGGACGAGAGGCCTTTCCCGTGGGCCTTCAGGAACGCCTCCTTCCGGGTCCAGATCCGGAAGAAGGTCCGTTCGCGCTCGGGAGGCGGCGCCTCGAGGAGTGCGGCCACCTCGTCCGCGGAGAAGAAACGCCGCGCGAGATCCTCGACCTCGACACCCTGTCGAAGCTCCTCGACGTCGACGCCGACGTCGCAGGTGTCGAACGCGAGGAGGACGAGGCGGCCGGAATGCGCGACGTTGAAGCGCGGCGCATCCTCGCGCCTCGTCTCGAGGGACGGTTTGCCGTGCGGGCCGGCCGCAAACCTCAGCGCCGAGGGCGCGTCTCCGAGGTAGCCGCCGAGGAGCTCGCGCAGGGCGGCGCGTGCGGCGATCGAGCGCGCACGGTCGGCGGGCCGCCGGAACCGGTCCGCCCGGTCGCGCTCCTCGGCGGAGAGGAGACCATGGTCCTCGGGGACGGCCACCTCGGGACCGAGGTCGACTTTCCAGACGTGGACCTCCCCGGGGACGAGCGGCGGTCCGGTCCGCCCGCGCGTCATCGGGGCGAGCGACCGAAGGCTTTCTGAAGAATCGCCGCCGGGTGTTCGAGGCGCCCGACGCCCGCGCGGAGCAGGTCGTTCTTGCTCGTCGGGTTCCGGCGCGCCGCGGATGCGAGGAGCGCACGCTTGAGTCCGTCGCGCCACGCGGACCTCCCGGGCGGCGAAGGCCGCATCCCGAGGGACCTCAGGTAGTGATTGACCTGGTACACCGGGGCCTCGCGGTCCCAGGCTCTCAGACACGAGAGGATGCTGAAAGACACGGAGTACTCGGGGCCGTTCCTCACCCAGTGCGGGGCGCGCGGCGGCTGGTGGACGCCGAGGCCGGGCTTGAGGTCGTAGACGGCGGCGCGCGCCTGCGCGTCGTCCCGGTAGCGGGCCGAGCTCAGGTCGCCGAGGTAGTACGCCTCGATCTCCTCGTCGTGGAGCTCGGCGGGGTCGAAGATGTTGTACGTCTTCTCGCCGTGGATCTGCATGAGGAACGTCGACTCGTGGTCGAAGTGATACGGGGTGATCGAGCGGGGGGACGCGATGAAGATGTACGCGTCGGGCCAGGACACGTCGCGCGCGAGGTCGAGACCGGCGAGCTCCGAAAGATCCCGGTACCCCTGGTCCATGAGCTCCTTGTACGCGGGGTCCAGGTAGACGTTCTTCAGCATGAGCCACGCGCCGGACTCCGGGAGCTCGCGGATCGCCTTCACGAGCGACATGGACTTGCCGGGCATCTCCGTCCAGCCGCCGCCCACGCTCGTGTCGCCCGACTTCATCGTCACGAGGCCCTTGCCGGTCCCCCAGAGCTTCATCGCGAGGTCCGCGATGCGCGGGAGCTCGAAGAGGGGATGGCCGGCGAGCGCGTGGCGGTACGAGAAGGACCGGCGGTTGAAGCGTTCGCGGAAGACCCCTTCGGCGTCCTCGAAGACGTGCGGCGGGACGGCCGCGGGCGGACGGGACGGGGCCACGGCGCGCTCGGTCGCTTCCATGCTTATCTCCCGCCTTCCTTCTTCGCGGGCGCGCCCGAAGACGCGGCCGCGAGGCGCTCGGCCAGCTTCTTCGCGAGGGCGCCGACGCGCGGCTCGTAGACGACGGCGCCGTGGTGCCCCGGAACCTCGAAGACGTCGAGCCCCCCGATGGCGATCCGCGTCCAGCCGAGGTCGGGATCCGGCCGGATGTGCGCTCCCTGCTTTTCGGCGCGGAAGAGCGTGATGCGTCCCGCGTAAGGCCGCGGCACGTAGCGTTTCGTCGCGTCGCGTGTCTCGCCCTCGATCTTCTGGAGGACTTTCGGGAGCGGGCGCACGACGTGTTCCGTGAACTCCCGGAGCCGGCCGAGACGCTTCTTCGTGTTCTTGATCGCGTTGTTCTTGACACGGATGGACTTCGTCGCGATGTAACGCGCCTTCTCGCGCGGCCCCTCGGCCGCGATCAGGTTGCCGACGTGGAGGTCGATGCGCTCGAGGAGCTTTCGCCACTTCAGCCGCGCGCCCCTCATGCCGGGGATGTACACGGGGTAGTCCGGCCCCCAGGTGTCGAAGAGCGCGAGGACGGCCACGGCCTGGCCCTGAGCCACGAGCTGCTGCGCCATCTCGAACGCGATCATCCCGCCGAAGGACGTCCCCCCGAGGTAGTAGGGTCCGACCGGCTGGAACTCCCGGATCTCCTTGACGTAGTCGCGGCCCATCGCCTCGAGCGACTCGTGGGGCGCCTGCTTGCCGTCGAGGCCGCGGGCCTGGAGGCCGTAGACGGGCTGGTCCTGGCCGAGATGGCGCGCGAGGTCGAGGTACGTGAGGACGTTTCCCCCCGCGGCGTGCACGCAGTAGAACGGCGGCCGCGTGCCGTTCGGCTGAATCGGCACGAGCGACGACCACGTTGCGGACCACGTCTTGTCCCTCAGCCGCTCCGCGAGATCCGCGATCGTCGGCGCTTCGACCAGCGTCGCGAGCGGCAGCTCCTTGCCGAACTGCCTCTGGATCTCGGTCATGATGCGGACCGCGAGCAGGGAGTGGCCGCCGAGCTCGAAGTAGTTGTCCTCGATGCCGATCGGCGCGGTTCCGAGCGCCTCTTCCCAGATCGCGACGAGCTTCCGCTCGGCGTCGTCGCGGGGCCCGACGAGGAGCGGCAGGGTCGCGGGCGCCGGCCGCTCGCCCGAGAGGGGCCTCCGCGGCGCGGTCTCGAGCGCGACGTCGGCGAGGAGGCCGTCCGGAGTCGTCGCGAGCGCGCGGAGGAGGTTCTCGTAGTCCTTCAGGAACCGCGCGATCGTCGGCGGATCGAAGAGATCCGGGTTGTACTCGAGCTGGACCCGCTGGCCTTCGCCCCGTTCGACGACGGACGCCATGAGCTCGAACGCCGAGCCCGGGCTCACGGAACGGCGCGGCGTGAGCGTGAGCCCGTTCGGCAGCTCGACGGGCCGCATGAAGGCGCTCTGGTAGATGAACATGGCGCGCGGCGCGTAGGGAACCTGCCGGAGCACCGTCTCCTGCCACTCGATGAGCTTTTCGAACGGCAGGTCGGCGAAGGTGAATGCCGCGAGTGCGAGCTCGCGGACCCGCAACGCGAGGGCGCGCAGCGTCGGTGATCCGGAGACGTCGGCCCTCAGGAGGAGCGGGTTCGCGAACGGCCCGATGAGCCCTTCGGTCTCGACGTGCTGGCGGTTCGCGGCCGGGGAGCTCACGAGGACGTCTTCCTGTCCGGTCCAGCGCGAGAGCAGCGCGACGAATGCCGTGAAGAAGAGCATGAACGGCGTCGCGTCCACCTGACGGCCGAAGGACTTCAGGGCGTCGGAGAGCGCCTTGTCGAGCAGCCGGGACTCGATGATTCCCGGCGACGCGGCTCCGGGACGCCGCGCCCGGTCCGTCGGGATCTCGAGGACCGGGAGCGGCCCGGCGAGCCTGCCCTTCCAGTATTCGAACGCCTCGGGGAACTTCTCGCCGCGGAGCCACGCCTGCTGCCAGCCCGCGAAGTCGGCGAACTGGATGGGCAGATCGGGCAGCCGGGCGGCGTCGCCCTCGACCGCCGCCCGGTAGAGCTCGGCGGTCTCCCGCACGAGGATGCCGTTCGACCAGCCGTCGCACACGATGTGGTGCATCGTGACGAGAAGGACGTGCTCGTTCTCGGACTGCTTCAGGAGCGACGCCCTGAGGAGCGGCTCTTTCGCGAGAGAACGGCTTGCGCGCCTCCGCGAGGACGGCGTCTTCCGTAGCCTTCTCGCGCTCGGCACGCGGGATCGGCGAGAGGTCCGTCACGGCGAGCGGGACGCACGCGCGCATCCGCACGACCTGGGAGATCTCCTCGCCCGTGCGCTCGAACGTGGCGCGGAGCACCTCGTGGCGGGCCGCGAGTCCTTCGAGCGCGCGCGAGAGAGCGGCGACGTCGAGCGGACCCGAGAGCCGGAACGCGAGCGGCATGTTGAGCGCCGGGTTGCCCGGAAGGAGCTGGTCCAGGATCCAGTACCGCCTCTGGGCCAGAGAGGTCGGGAGGACGAAGACGTCGTCGGGGAGCGCGCTCATGGGGTGTCCGAAGTTTATGCTCCCGGCCGAGGCGGAGGTCCACCCTCGGCCGGCCGGCGCAGGGCCTCGCGGGGAATGGCCTTGAGGGCGGGTCCGTGCGAGGCCGGACGCGTCGTGGTCCGCGCCGCCTTCGCGAGCGCCGCGACGGTCCGGAGCTGGAAGACGTCGCGCGGGGAGATCCCGAAGCCGGCCTGCTGCGCCCGGGTCGTGATCTGGAAGATGAGAAGCGAATCCGCGCCGATGTCGAAGACGCTGTCCTCGACGCTCACGGCGTCGAGGCCGAGAACGTCTCCGAAGATCCCGGCGAGCGCCCGCTCGGCGTCGTCGCGCGGCGCGACGAACCGCCCGGCGCCGGCGGCTTCGAGGTCCGGCACCGGGAGCGCCCGGCGGTCGAGCTTGCCGTTCGGGGTGCGGGGCAGCGCGTCGAGTGCGACGAACGCGACCGGGACCATGTAGTCCGGGAGGAGGGTCTCGAGATGCCCGCGCAGGCGGGGCGCGAGGTCGCGCGCGGCCGGCCCGCGGTGCGGGACATTCGCGTGGCGGGCGGGGTCCCCCGCGCCGAGGGCGTCCGGGAACGCCATGGGCAGCGGCTGGCGCGGGTCGTGTCCCGCGGGAAGCGCGAGGACGTCGAACGTCGTTCCGTCGCCGGATGCGGGCCAGAGGACCTCGACGTCCCGGGAAGAGCCGGCGAGGCCGTGGACGTCCTCGGGGTCGATTCCGTCCGTGTCCCGCGCAGACTCCTCCTTCAGGGTGGACGCGGGGGACGCCGGCGTCGCCGACGCGAGGAGGCGCGCGGCGCGGGCGGCGGCGGCGACGCGCGCGTTCGGGATCCCCGTGACGAGGACCGGGCCGGCGCCGACGTCGAGCGCGGACGCGAGAGCGAGGAAGGAAGCGACGTCCGCGCCCCAGGCGAGCGTCCGGGCCGGCGAGCCGGGAGCGCGGCCGTCCGCATGGAGCGTCACGTCGTAGTGGAACTGCGTCGTCTCGTTCCACAGTTTCCCGCGCCGGACGCGGAACGAAGAGTGCGCGAGGCGCGGTGTCCGACGCGCGAGGCCGAGGAAGAAGCCCGGATCCGCGACGAGCTCGTTCTCGACGGCGAGGCGCTCGCGCACGCGCCGCTGGACGTCTGCGGCGGTCATCGCACCGTCCGCCCGCGCGAGCTGCGCGGACGCGTGGAACGACTCGAGGAGCGCGAAGCTCTGGACGTCGCCGACGAAGACGACCCCGCCGGCCGAGAGGGCGCGGGCCGCGCCGTCGAGGACGCGCGCGAGGTACTCCGCGTCCGGAAAGTACTGGGCGACCGAGTTGATGACGACCGTGTCGAACGCCCCCGGCGGCACGCCCTCGAGGTCGTCCGCCGGCCGGCAGAGCAGCCGCACGCGGTCGCGGAGGGATTCCGTCGTCCGGACCTTCGCGTCGAGGGCGGCGATCGCCGTCTCGGAGAAGTCGAGTCCCCAGTACGCCTCGCACGACGGCGCGAGCCGTGCGAGGAGCTGGCCGGTGCCGCAGCCGATCTCGAGGACGCGCTTCGGGCGCAGCGTTCGGATGCGCGCCACGCTCGCGTCGATCCACTCGGAGACCTCCGCCTTCGCGGTCGTTCCCGTCCAGCCCGTGATGACGGCGTCGATCTCGTCGAGAGAGGCCTTCTTCGCGCCGTCCCCGTCGATCGCCGTGCGGAAGAGCAGCTCCCACTGCGCGTGCCACTGCGTCGCGAGGGCGGCGGCGTCCCCGGTCTCGGTGCGCCTCGGGACGACATAGGAGACGAGCCGCCGCTGGCCCGGCGCGTCCTCGCGGACGACCGTGGCGCACTCGCCGACCTCGGGGTGGCGCGCGAGCGCCGCGTCGATCTCGCCGAGCTCGATGCGAAAGCCGCGCACCTTGACCTGGTGGTCCGTGCGCCCGAGGAACTCGAGGACGCCGTCGTCACGCATCCGGACGAGGTCCCCCGTGCGGTAGAGGCGCGCGCCGTCCGACTTCGAGAAGGGATCGGGCACGAAGCGCTCGCGCGTGAGGTCCGGCCGACCCCAGTAGCCCTCCGCGACGCCGGCGCCGCCGATGACGAGCTCTCCCGGGACGCCGGGAGGGACCGGATTCAGCCGCGCGTCCACGACGAAGAACTGCGTGTTCGCGATCGGCCGGCCGAGCGGAATCGGCCCGGTTCCGGGCGCGAGGCGGGCGACGCTCGACCAGATCGTCGTCTCCGTCGGCCCGTACATGTTCCAGAGCTCTTCCCCGCGCGCGAGAAGGTCGTTCGCGAGGTCGCGCGGCAGGGCCTCCCCTCCGCAGAGCATCTTGAGCGGCTTGCCGCCCGACCAGCCGGCCATGAGAAGGAGTCGCCACGTCGCGGGCGTCGCCTGCAGCGTCGTCGCGTCCGGGCGCCCGAGGAGGGCGAGAAGGCGGTTGCCGTCGGAAGCGTCCTCGCGCGTCGCGAGGATCACCCGGCCCCCGACGCTGAGGGGAAGGTAGATCTCGAGCCCCGCGATGTCGAAGGACAGCGTCGTCACGGCGACGATGCCGTCCTGCGCCGTCAGGCCCGGCTCCTTCGCCATCGACCTCAGGAAGTTCACGACCGCTCCGTGCGAGACGGCGACGCCCTTCGGACGACCCGTCGAGCCGGACGTGAAGATCACGTAGGCGACGTCGGCCGCCGCCACCGCGGCCGGGGCGCGCGGGGCCGGCGCGGCCGCGATCTCGTCCGCGTCGGCGTCGAGGCGGACGACCGTGGCGCGGTGGTCCGGCAGCTCGGCGGCGAGGGCCGAGGACGTCACGAGGAGCCCGGGGGCCGCGTCCTCGAGGATGAGCGCGAGACGCTCCTTCGGGAAGGCGGGGTCGAGCGGAACGTACGCGGACCCGGTCTTCAGGATCGCGAGGAGCGCGACGACCATGTCCGCCGACCGCTCGAGGCAGAGCGCCACGAGCGTGCCCTTGCCGGCGCCGCGCGCGGCGAGGTGGGAGGCGAGCCGCCCGGCCCGCGCGAGGAGCTCGCGGGAGGAGAGCGTCCCGGCGCCCGCGACGAGCGCGGGCGCGTCGGGCGTCGCCTCGGCCTGCTTCTCGATCAGCTCGTGGATCGTGTGCGGGGCGGGCCAGACGACGGACGTGTCGTTCCACGCCGCGAGGGCGTGGGCCCGCTCTTCCTGCGTGAGGAGAGGGAGCTCGTCGACCCGCGCGTCCGGGTCGCCCGCGAGGCCCTCGAGCAGGGTCTCGAAATGGCCGAGCCAGCGGCGAATCGTCGCCTTCGAGAAGAGCTCCGTCTTGAAGTCGCAGTCGAGGACGAGGCCGTCGGGCCCCTCGATGACGTTCAGGAAGATGTCGGAGTTCGCGTACTTCTTCGGGTTCGGGTCGGCCGAGACGTGCAGCCCTTCGAGCGCGAGTCCGCTCCCGACCTTCTCGACGTTGAACTGGACCTCCATGAGGGGGAGCCGGCTCGGGTCCCGCGGGAGCGCGAGCTTCCTCACGAGCGTCCCGTACGTCGTGTTCTGGTGCTCGTACGCCTCGAGGACGCGCGCCTTCGTCGCCTTCAGGAGGTCCCGCACGCGCGCGCCTTCCGGCAGGAGCGAGCGGACGGGAAGGAAGTTCACGCAGTGGCCGACGAGGTCCTCGCGTCCGAACGCGGACTGACCCGCCGCCGGGACGCCCACGACGACGTCGTCCTGTCCGCTCAGGCGGTGCAGGAGGACGTCGAACGCAGTCAGGAGCGTCGCGAAGAGCGTGCAGCCCTGCCGGGCCCCCGCCTTCCGCACGGCGTCGAGGGCCGCGCGCGGGACGGTCCGGCGCTCCGTCGCGCCCGCGTACGTCAGGACGCCGGGCCGCGGCCCGTCCGTCGGGAGCTCGAGGAACGGCGGTGGCTGTCGGTACTGCGCGAGCCAGTAGGCTTCCGTTGCGGAGCCCTCGGCCGACCGGCGCGTCTCTTCCTCCCACTTCGAGTACTCCGCGAACTGCGCGGCCGCGGGCAGTGTCCCCGCACCGCCGCCGGACCCGTAGAGCGGCCCGAGCTCGGCGAGGAGCGCGTTCGTCGACCAGCCGTCGCAGACGAGGTGGTGAGCCGTCACGAGGAGAACGTGGCGCTCCGGCGCGAGCGCGACGAGGCGGATACGCAGCGCGGGGCCCTCGACGAGGTCGAACGGCGTTTCGGCTTCCGCATCGACGAGAGCCGCGAGCTCGTGCTCCCGCGCGGGGGCGTCGAGCGCCGTGAGGTCCGTGAACGGCACGTCGATCGCGAGATGCGGCGCGACGCGCAGAACGTCGCCTTCCGGCGCGAACGACGCACGCAGGGCGTCGTGGCGGTCGACGAGCGCCTGGAGGGCTCCCGCCAGCCGGCCGCGGTCGAGCGCGCCGTCGAGCGCGAGGCTCACGGACTCGTTGAAGGCGCACGACGCGTCGTCGCCCATCCGCGTCGCGAGCCAGACCTCGCGCTGCGCCTCGGTGAGCGGGACGACGACCGTCTCGGAGCCGGGCGGTGGAGCGGCAACGAGCCCTTCCGGGCGCGGCGGCGCGAAGAAGCCGCCGTCCTGCATCGCGGCGACGCTTTCCTCGTACGCGCGAAGGACGAACGCGAGGTCCTCCTCGGAATGGGCCGTCGTCATGAAGCACGGGAACCCCTCGAGGATGTGCACGCCCCGCTCCCGCAGGTGGGCGAAAAAGAGGCTCGCGAAACGCTCGTCGGGCGGGAACTTGTAGTACATGACGGAGCCGAAGTGCTGGACGTGTGTCGGGACGCCGGCATTCGCGAAGATCGCGTTGAGCCGGCCGACGAAGCGCTCCGTCTTCGCGTTCAGGGCCTCCTGGAGCGCGGGTCCCTGTTCTTCGAGATGGCGCAGGACGGCGACGCAGGCCGCCATCGCGACCGGATGGCGGACGAACGTCCCCGCGAAGAACGTGACGCCCTTGTCCGGGATCGAGTCGTCCCCGAACCGCCACGTGCCGCCGTCGAGCGCGTCCATGTACGTCCGGCTGCCCGCGATCGCGCCGATCGGCATGCCGCCGCCGATGACCTTCCCGTACGTCGCGAGATCCGCCCGGACGCCGAACACGGCCTGCGCGCCGCCCGGGTGGACGCGGAAGCCGCAGATGACCTCGTCGAAGATGAGCGCCGTCCCGTGTGCGGCCGTGAGCTTCCTCACCGCGTGCAGGAACTCCCGCGGCTGGAGGTCGGGGTGCCGGCTCTGGACCGGCTCGACGAGCACCGCCGCGAGATTCGGCATCTCGGTCTCGAGCGCGTGCAGCGCCTCGTCGGTCCCGTAGTCGAGGACGAGGAGGTTCTCGACCTTCTCCTCGGGGATGCCGGGCGCGATCGGGAGGGGGCGCGGGTGTCCCTTCGGGCCGGCCGCGCGGACGAGCACCTCGTCGAACGTTCCATGGTACGAGCCCGTGAAGAGCGCGATCTTCTTCCGGCCCGTCACGGTCCGCGCGAGACGCATGGCCGTCATCACCGCCTCGGAGCCCGTGTTGCAGAACGTCGCGCGCTCCATCCCCGTGAACTTGCAGATGAGCTGAGCGGCGCGTCCGGCGTCCGGCGACTGCGGCCCGATCTCCACGCCCTTGCCGAGCTGCGCGACGACGGCCTCCGTCACGAAGGCGGGGGAGTGCCCGAACATGTTCAACCCGAATCCCATGAGCATGTCGACGTATTCGTTTCCGTCGACGTCCCAGAGCCGGGACCCCGACGAGCGCACGGCGACGAGCGGGTAGACGATCTCCTTCCAGAGCAGCTTGAATCCGGCGGCGACGCGGGGATCGGCGAACGCCGGGCGCGTCGCGTCCGTGAGGCGCTTGGAGCCCGGCGTCTTCGCCGTGTACCGCCGCGTGAAATCCGCGAGCGCGCGGTGCTGGCGCTCCGTGAGGCCGCTTCGCGCTCCCGCCGCGACCGGCTTGTAGGGACCGAACGCCTCGAATTCCTTCTTCTTCGGGGCGGCGGCGTCGGGAGAGGCGGGCGGCGCCGCCGGAGACGCGGGCGCGGCCGGCGCGGCTTCCGGGGCGGCCGCCGGGACGGTGGGCGCGCTTTCCGGGGGAAGCTGCCCGTCGATCCAGGCGGCGAGGGAGGACGGCGTCGCGCTCTCGTCGAGGAGCTGACGGAACGAGATGCGGACGCCGAACTCCTTCTGCAGGTCCTGGCTGACCTGCGTCAGGATGAGAGAGTCGAATCCGAGCTCGAGGAAGCTCGAGGACGCCGAGAGCTCGGCCGCGGCGATGCCGGACTGGTCCTCGAGCGTCTTCAGGACCGCCGCGGCGACGCGCGCGCGGCGATCGCCGGCGGGCGCGGCCGCCGGGGACGGCGCGGTGGGCGTGGGCGGCTGGGGTGCGGCCCCTTCGCGAGCCGATGCGATCCCGAGCGCGGGCGCGGCGCCCGAGGCCGCTCCCGCGTCCAGCCAGTACCTCTTGCGTTCGAACGGGTACGGCGGGAGCGGCGCGAGGTTGCGCCTCTCGCCGGCCTGGTGCGCGGGCCAGTCGACGTCGACGCCGGCGGCCCAGACGCTTCCGAGCGTGCCGAGGAGGTGCTCGTCCTCGGGGCTCTCGTCCTCCGGGCGCGGGAGCGACGCGAAGACGCCTTGACCGGCGCGCGACGGGTGCGCCTTCGCGAGCGTGGCGAGCGCCTGGCCGGGACCGACCTCGAGGAGGAGGCGCGCGGGCTCCTCGAAGAGCGTCGCGAGCGCGTCCGAGAAGCGGACGGGGACGCGGAAGTGGCGCGTCCAGTAGTCCGGGGACGTGGCCTCGGCGGGAGTGAGGGCGCGGCCCGTGACGGTCGAGACGATCGGGACGGCGGGCGCGGACAGGCGCACGCGCGCGACCTCGGCCGCGAACGGCTCGAGGATCGGATCGAGCATCCGGGAGTGGAACGCGTGGGACGTCACGAGCCTGCGGTGCGCGACGCCGTCGGCCGTGAGCCGGCTTTCGAGAGCCTCGACCGCGGCGGGAGCGCCCGACACGACGACGAGAGCGGGGGCGTTCACGGCGGCGACGTCCAGCGCCCCCCCGAGGTACGGGGCGACGTCCGCTACCGACAGGCGCACGGCGAGCATCGAGCCCGCGGGGCAGTCCTGCATGAGCCGGCCGCGCGCCGCGACGAGTCGGAGGGCGTCTTCGAGCGAGAAGACGCCGGCGCGGGCCGCGGCGACGAACTCGCCCACGCTGTGCCCCGCGAGAGCCGTGGGCCTGACGCCCCACGCCTGCCAGAGCTCCGCGAGCGACCACGACACCGAGAAGATCGCGGGCTGCGTGAGGCCCGTCTGCTTCAGAGCCTCGGCGGCGCCTCCGGCCCGGCCGAAGACCGAGGCGCGGAGGTCGAGCCCGAGGAGCGGCTCGAGGAGGGCGGCGCACCGGTCGAACGCGGCGCGGAAGACGGGCTCCGCCTCGTAGAGCGCGGCGCCCATCCCGGGCGACTGCGATCCCTGGCCCGGGAACAGGAACGCGAGCCGCGGCGCGTCGGCGCTGCGCGCTCCTGCCGGCTTCGAGCGGACTTCGCCGGCGGCGAGGCGCGCGCGGGCGGACGCCGCGTCGCGGACGACGGCGAATCCCCGGTGGTCGAACGCGGTGCGCCCGGACTGGAGGGTGCGGGCGACGTCACCCGCCTCGAGGCCGGGGTTCGCCTCGAGGTGCGTGGAGAGGCCCGCCGCCGTCGCGGAAAGAGCCTCGGTCGTCCTGGCGGAGAGGACGAACAGGTGCGCCCGGCGCGCGCCCGTGGACGCCGGCGCCGCGGGAGCTTCTTCGAGGACGACGTGCGCGTTCGTCCCGCCGACACCGAACGCGCTCACGCCCGCGATGCGGGGCCCGTCGGAGGCCCACGGCTTCGCGCGGGCGGAAACGAAGAACGGGCTCGACGCGAAGTCGATGAGGGGATTCGGCGCCGTGAAGTGAAGCGTCGGAGGGAGGGTTCTTTCGCGCAGGGCGTAGACCGTCTTGATGAGGCCCGCGACCCCGGCCGCGACGTCGAGGTGGCCGATGTTCGGCTTGACGGAGCCGAGGGCGCAGAAGCCCCGGTCGGACGTGCCGGCGCGGAACGCCTGCGTGAGCGCCGCGACCTCGATCGGGTCGCCGAGCGGCGTCGCCGGTGCCGTGCGCCTCGACGTAGCCGATCGGCGCGCGGGCTCGACGCCCGCCATCCGCCTGCGCGAGCGCGATGACCTCGGCCTGGCCGTCGACGCTCGGCGCGGTGTACGCCGACCTGCTGCGAGCCGTCGTTGTTCACGGCCGAAGCCGCGGATCACGGCGTAGGACGCGGTCGCGGCTCGGCGAGCGCGTCCTCGAGCCGCTTGAGGACGACGACGCCGGCGCCGCTCCCGAAGACGGTGCCGTCCGCCTTCGCGTCGAACGTCCGGCAGTGGCCGTCCGGCGAGACCATGCCGCCCTCGTGATAGAGGTAGCCGCGCGTACTGGGGAAAGCTGACGGACACGCCGCCCGCGAGGGCCACGTCGCACTCGTAGTGCAGGAGGCTGCGGCACGCGAGGGAGACGGCGACGAGGGACGTCGAGCAGGCCGTCTGGACGTCGACGCTCGGTCCCCGGAGGTTCAGCTTGTACGACAGGCGCGTCGTGAGGAAGTGGCCTTGTCGTTTCCGAACAGGACCGGGAAAGCGCCGACCTGGAACTGCTCGGCCGCGCTGCGCAGGAACGCGCGGTCCGGCGCGACCTGCGCGGCAGGTACGTGTTCACGCTCGAGCCGGCGTAGACGCCGACGAGGCCCGGGAACGTCCGGGGGTCGACGCCCGCGTCCTCGAGCGCCTCCTGGCAGACCTCGAGGAAGATCCGGTGCTGCGGATCCATGAGCTCCGCCTCGCGCGGATGGATCCCGAAGAACGGCGCGTCGAAAAGGTCCGCCGTCCGTCGAGGATCGCGCGCGCCTTCACGTAGCGCGGATCCCGGAGCGACTCGTCCGCGATGCCGGCCGCGCGGAGCTCCTCGTCCGAAAGGGCGCGGATCGACTCGACGCCCGCGAGGACGTTCCGCCACAGAGCGCCGGCCGAGGGCGCTCCCGGGAAACGGCCCGCGAGGCCGACGATCGCGACGGCGTCAGCCACGGCTCCTCCGGGGAGGGGGAGCCGCAGCCGCCTCGCGCTGGCGGCGCGCGCGGTCGGCCACGCGCGGCCCGCGCGAGGCGGTGGCCGGCTCCTCGAGGAGACGCGCGAGCGCCTCGATCGTCGGGAACTCGAAGAGGGCCGTGACCGGGAGGTCGCACCCGAAGCGGCGGCGGAGCTCCTCGTGCGCCTCGGCCGCGAGCAGGGAGCTTCCGCCGAGGTCGAAGAAGTTGTCGCGGCGTCCGACGTCCGGCACCCCGAGGACGGAAGCCCAGACCGCCGAGAGCCGCCTCTCCCACTCGGACGCGGGGGCCGAGAACTCGACGTTGAGCGGCGGGCGCTCGTCCGTCGGCGCGGGAAGAGCGGTGCGGTCGATCTTGCCGTTTGCGGTGAGCGGCAGGGCGTCGACGCGGACGAACGCGGCGGGCAGCATGTACTCCGGGAGGCTGACGCCCGCGTGGGACCTCAGGTCGTCGTCGCCGGCGGCGGCGCCCTTTCTGAGAACGACCCACGCGACGAGGCGCTTCTCGCCGGACGGGCCGTCGGCGGCGAGGACGGCGGCGTCCAGCACGCCGGCCTGCCGGCGCAGGACGGTCTCGATCTCCCCGAGCTCCACGCGGAACCCGCGGATCTTCACCTGGTCGTCCCCGCGGCCGAGATACTCGAGGTCTCCGGCCGCGTTCCGCCGGCCGAGGTCACCCGAGCGGTAGAGGCGGCGGCCCTCGAGCAGGAGGAAGCGCTGCGCCGTCAGCTCGGCCCGATTCTTGTACCCGCGCGCGACTCCCGGCCCGGCGACGAAGATCTCGCCCACAGTCCCGTCCGCGACGGGCGCGAGCTTCTCGTCGAGGAGGAGGACGTCGAGGTCCGGAATCGGCACCCCGATCGGGCTCACGCCGACCTTCTCGAGGTCCGCTCGGAGGATCGGCCGGTACGTGACGTGCACCGTCGTCTCCGTGATGCCGTACATGTTCACGAGACGCGGGCGCTCGTCGCCGAAGCGGTCGATCCAGGGTCTCAGGCTCTCGAGGTTGAGGGCCTCGCCCCCGAACACGACGGTCCTGAGCGCGAGGCTCGCGGGATGGGAGACGGCGACGCGGGCGAGCTGGCGGAACGCCGAGGGCGTCTGGTTCAGCACGGTCACGCGCTCGTCGCGCAGGAGCGCGTGGAAGTCCCGGGGCGAGCGGCTGATCCCGTGCGGCACGACGACGAGCCGTCCTCCGTAAAGGAGCGCGCCCCACATCTCCCAGACCGAGAAGTCGAACGCGGCCGAATGGAACAGTGTCCAGACGTCGTCCGGCGAGAAGGCGAACCAGCGGTCCGTCTCGCGGAAGAGCCTCAGGACGTTCGCGTGCGTGACGAGCGTTCCCTTCGGCACGCCCGTCGAGCCGGACGTGTAGATGACGTACGCGAGGTTCTCCGGGCCGGCCTCGGGCGAAGGCGCCGGCGCGGGAGCGCCCGGGAGCGCGGCCGCGCAGAGAGCGTCGAGCCGGAGGGATTCGGGCCCGACGGGAACGCGGGGGGCGAGCGCGTCGCTCGTGAGGACGACCCGGATGCCGGAGTCACCGACCATGAACGCGAGACGCTCGTCCGGGACCACCGGGTCGAGCGGGACGTACGCGCCGCCGGCCTTGAGGATCCCGAGGATTCCGACGACGAGATCGAGGGAACGCTCGAGGAAGATCCCGACGAGGGTGTCGGGCCCGACGCCCTTCTCCCGGAGATGCCGGGCGACGCGGTCCGCCCTGTCGTCGAGCTCGCGATACGTCCACGCGTCCGCGCCGCAGGAGGCGGCGGCGGAATCCGGACGGAGGGACGCCACGCGCTCGAACGCGCGCGCGAGGCTGCCGTCGGACGCGGCGGGTCCGGGGGTCAGGGGAGACGCTCCGGCTCGGGATGCGGGATACACGTCGTTGCCTCGTCGGGTCACGGACCGTCACGCGCCCTTGGTCGCCGGGGGGCTCTCGGCCTCCGGCGGGACGGGTTCGGGCGGCGAGTAGTAGGCGCCGCCGTAGCGCTCGCGGTCGGTGACGCCGTTCTTCTCTTCGAGCGCGTTGATGACGACGCCGAGGACGCGGACGTTGCTTCGCCGGAGCTCCGTGAGGGCCCGGAGGACCTGCTCGCGCGGCGTCCCGCCGCCGCGGACGGTGAGAATGACGCCGTTCGAGAGATACCCGAGAACGATCGCGTCCGCGACCGCGAGAACCGGCGGCGCGTCGAGAACGACGTAGTCGAAGCGCTCGACCGCCCCGTCGAGGAACCGCCGCATCGTGTCCGACGCGAGAAGGCCCGACGGGTTCGGGGAAGGCGGGCCCGCCGGCAGGAGCGAGAGGCCGGGGATCGCGGTCTTCTGGATCGCGTGCCGGGCGTCGACGCGTCCCGCGAGGATGGAGACGAGCCCCTCCACGTTCGACACGTTGAAGATCTCGTGAAGGCGCGAGCGGTGAAGGTCCGCGTCGACGAGCAGGACGCTCTTGCCGAGCTGGGCGAGGACGACGGCGAGGTTCGTGGCCGTCGTCGTCTTGCCTTCGAGTGGGACGGCCGACGTGACGACGAAGGACCGGAGGAGCTCCGCGCTCGACAGCAGGAGCGACGTGCGGAAGGCCCGATAGGCCTCCGAAACCGTCGAACGAACGAGTTCGTGCGGCAGGAGCTCGATGGCGGGCGTCTCCGGCTTGGAGCTCGGTTTGGCCGCGGACGGGCCGGCCGGGGCGGAACTCCCGGCGATTCCGAGCGCGGGCGTGCCTTTTGCGCGCGGCGTCGCGGGGATCACGCCGAGAACGGGCAGGCGAAGGTACGCGGACGCCTGCTCGGGGTCGCGCAGGCTGCGGTCCAGAGCGTCGAGTCCGAACGCGGCCGCGAGCCCGACCATGAGCCCGCACACGAGGCCGAGGACTCCGTACCGGCGGTAGGAGGGGCCCCACCGCTGGTTCGGCGGCAGAGCGCTCTCGACGATCCGGATGTTCGAGACGCGCTCGCCCTGCAGGCGGGCCGCGACCTGCGTCTCGGCATCACGCTTGAGCAGGTTGTCGAGGAGAGCGCGCTGCGTCTCCGTCTCGACCCGGAGATTGTTGTAGTCCATCGCATCGGCGTTCTGTGCGATGGCCTCGGCCCGCTGGCTCTGGAGCGCGTCGCGGAGGTTCTCCTCCCGCCGCAATGCGGCGAGGTAGTCGGCCCGGGCGGCGTCGCGCGCCTTGCGAACCGTCTCCTGCGTGACCGCGTCCAGGTTCTGCCGTCCGCGATCGATCTGGGCCTTGAGCTGCTGCATGGCCGGCCAGTCGGGCTTGAACAGGTTCAGCTTCTCGGCGTACTCGCGCTCGAGCTTGGCCTGCTCCGTCCGAAGCTGGACGACGAGGCCGTTCGAGAGATTGTCCGCGAGCGTCTCGGCGTTTCCCGTCCGGAGCTCGTAGTCCTTCGCCTCTTTCGCCATGCGGTCCGCCGTCGCGGCGGCGAGGTCCCGGTTCATCGCGTCGAGGCGCGAGAGCGCGCTGTTGGACTGCGGATCCGCGCTCAGGATGTCCTTCTTGCGGCCGAACGCGAGGAGCCGCTGCTCCTTGGTCGCGAGATTCCGCTTCGCCTCCTCGATCTGGGTCGCGAGAAACCGCGTCGCCTGGCCCAGCAGGCGGAACTTCGCCTCGAGCTTCCAGTCGATGTACGACTGCGCGACGGCGTTCGCGACGTCGGCGGCCTCCTTCGGCGAGTTCCCGACGCACGCGAGCTCGACGAGCGACGTGCCCTGGATCTGGTGGACCTGCAGCATGCCGCGCATTCGCCGCGCCTGGGCCGCGACGCCGTCCTTCCCCTTCGGGTCCGGGACCGGCGTGTTCGCGGGCGCCTCCTTCGCGTCGATGCGCCGCACCGCCGCCTCGAGGACCTCGCGGTTCCGGATGAGCCTCGTCTCGGTCTCGAGAAACATGGCGTCGACGACGCCGTCCCTCTGACCCCCGGTCCCGAGGTCGAGCGGGTTCGACTGCTCCTTCTCGAGATTGATCAGGACGACGGCGCGAAAGGTCGGCTCCTCCCGGAGGGCGAGCGAGGCCGCCACGGCGAGACCTCCGAGGACGCAACAAATGATCAACCAGCGCCGCCGGACGATGACGCGGGTGTAATCCGACAGGCGAAACTCCCGTTCCGGGTGGGCGTTCGCCGCCGGTGGCTCGAAATGAGTGTTCTGATCCGTAGGTTGCCCCCGGGGAACCGAGAATTCTAACATCGCGGACGAGACTCGGAATCCACGGCGTGCGAGTCTGCCTCATAATCGTGCGTCGGCATCGGCCGTGACGCCGCGGGAGGACCCGGCATCTCGCTGGAAGTCTCGCCGCCGGCCGCCAGGGTCCCGTTTCGGAGAATCGAAGGCAAGACGGCGTGGAGGAGTCCGGATGAAGGCAGAGACGTCACCCCCACAGGGCAAGGCCGGTCTGGCGAAAGGGATCGCCGAGCGTTCTGCCGTCGTGGGAATCGTGGGCCTCGGGTACGTCGGCCTCCCGCTCGCGCTCGCGTTCTCGGAACGCGGGTTCCACGTCCTCGGGTTCGACGTCGACGCGACGAAGGTGGAAGCCCTGGGCCGGGGCGCGAGCTACATCCGGCACCTCGACGGCGGGCGGGTGGCGGCTGCCGCCGCGTCGGGCCGCTTCCGCGCGACCGCCGACTTCTCCCGGCTCGGCGAGCCGGACGCCCTCCTCCTGTGCGTGCCGACGCCGCTGACGCTGCAGCGCGAACCCGACATGAGCTACGTGGTCGCGACGGGAGAGGCCGTCGCGAAGACCCTTCGGCCCGGACAGCTCGTCATCCTCGAATCGAGCACCTATCCCGGGACGACCGACGAGCTTCTGCGCGGGATTCTCGAGACCCCGGCCCTGCGCGCCGGCCGCGAGTTCTTCCTCGCGTACTCGCCGGAGCGCGAGGACCCGGGGAACAAGGAGTTCGGGACGACCGCGATCCCGAAGGTCGTCGGCGGCTTCGACGCGCATTCGTGCGACCTCGCGCAGATGCTCTACGACCAGGTCATCTCCCGGACGGTCCGCGTGTCGACGGCGCGGACGGCCGAGGCGACGAAGCTCGTCGAGAACATCTTCCGGGCGGTGAACATCGCGCTCGTGAACGAGCTGAAGATGGTCTTCGACCGGATGGGGATCGACGTCTGGGAGGTCCTGGACGCCGCGTCGACGAAGCCATTCGGCTTCATGCGGTTCAATCCGGGCCCCGGCTGGGGAGGTCACTGCATCCCGCTCGACCCGTTCTACCTCTCGTGGAAGGCGCGCGAGTACGGCGCGGCCCCCCGTTTCATCGAGCTCGCGGGCGAGGTGAACGTCGAGATGCCGGCCTGGGTCGTCGCGAAGGTCCAGTCGGCGCTCAACGACCGCGGCAAGTCGGTCAAGGGCAGCCGGGTCCTCGTCCTGGGCCTCGCCTACAAGAAGGACATCGACGACCCGCGGGAGAGTCCGGCGTTCGAGATCATCGAGAAACTCCTCCATCTGAAGGCCGAGGTCTCGTACCACGACCCGCACGTGCCGCGCGCGCCCCGCATGCGTTCGTGGCCCCACCTGCCGCCGATGACGTCCGTGCCCCTGACGGAGGCGGCTCTCGCCGCGACGGACGCCGTCGTCGTCGTGACCGACCATGCCGCCGTCGACTACGCCCTCGTCGCCAGGGCGGCGCCGCTCGTCGTCGACACGCGCGGCGTCTACCGCGAGGCGCGCTCGAACGTGGTCAAGGCGTGACCGCCATGACCGGACTCGGCGTGTTCCGCGGCCGGCTCGCGCTCGTCACGGGTGGCGCGGGCTTCATCGGGTCCCATCTCGTCGACGCGCTGCTCGCGTCCGGGGCGCGAGGTCCGCGTCCTCGACGACCTTTCGAGCGGCAGCCTCGAGAACCTCGCGCACGTCGCGTCCCGCGTCGCGTTCGTCGAAGGCGACATCCGCGACCTCGGGACGTGCCGGCGCGCCTGCGAGGGCGCCGCGTTCGTCTTCCACGAGGCCGCGCGCGGCTCGGTTCCGCGCTCCATGGAGGACCCGGCGACGACGATCGCCATCAACGTCGCGGGCACGGCGAACGTCTTCGCGGCGGCACGCGACGCGCGGGCGGAACGCGTCGTCTACGCCTCGTCCTCGAGCGTGTACGGCGACTCCGAGACGCTTCCGAAGCGCGAGGGCGAAGAGGGCCGTCCGCTTTCGCCGTACGCGCTCTCGAAGCGCGTGAACGAGGAGCTCGCCGACGTCTTCGGCCGCTGCTACGGGATGCGGATAATCGGCCTCAGGTACTTCAACGTCTTCGGGCCGCGCCAGGACCCCGAGGGCCCGTACGCGGCCGTGATTCCGCGGTTCCTCAAGGCCTGCCTCCTCGACGAAGCACCGGTCGTCTTCGGCGACGGCGAGCAGTCGCGCGACTTCACCTACGTCGCGGATGCCGTGGCCGCGAATCTCCTCGCCGCGGCGGCGCCGGCGGCCGCCTGCGGCCGCGCCTACAACGTGGCCGGGGGGCGCCGGGCGACCGTGAACGACCTTGCGGACCGCGTGCGCGAGGCCGTCGGACGCGGTCGCCCGACGGAACATCGACCGCCGCGCGCGGGGGACATCCCGCATTCGCTCGCCGACCTCGCTCGGTCGAACGCGGCGCTCGGGTACACGCCGGCCACGGACCTCGCGGCCGGCCTCGCGCTCACGGCACCGCACTACCGGACCGCGCTCGCGCTGTCGACGCGCCCCGTGCCACTCCGAAAGGGCGACGCGCGGTGACGCGCGCGCATTCCGACTCTGCCGTCGTCGTGATCCAGCCGAGCACGGGCTGGGTCGCGCTGAACTTCTCCGAGCTCTGGGCGTACCGCGAGCTTCTCTTCTTCCTCGTCTGGCGTGACGTGAAGGTCCGCTACAAGCAGACGGCGCTCGGGGCCGCGTGGGCGATCCTGCAGCCGCTCCTGAGCATGGTCGTCTTCACGATTTTCTTCGGACGGCTCGCCGGGGTCGGGTCCGACGGCCTTCCGTACCCGATTTTCTCGTACGTCGGGCTTCTCCCGTGGACGCTGTTCTCGCAGGGCGTCAACCAGGCCTCCACGAGCATCGTGAGCACGGCGACGCTCGTCCAGAAGGTGTACTTCCCGCGCCTCATCATCCCGCTCGCGGCGATCCTCTCCGGCCTCGTGGACTTCGGCGTGGCGTTCGTCGTCCTGCTCGGCATGATGCCGTTCTACCGCGTCGCGCCCTCGTGGAAGCTCGTCTTTCTCCCGCTCCTTCTCCTTCTCGCGTTCGCCGCGACGACCGGCATCGGCCTTCTCCTCGCGGGCCTGAACGTGCGCTATCGCGACGTGCGCTATATCGTGCCGTTCTGCATCCAGCTCTGGCTCTTCGCGACGCCCGTCATCTACCCGATGAGCCGCGTCGCCGAAAAGCTCGATGCGCTCGGTATCCCGCTCTGGGTCTACGGCCTGAACCCGATGGTCGGCGTCGTCCAGGGGTTCCGCTGGTCGATCCTCGGCGCGGGCGCCGGCCTCGAGGGCGTTCTCATCGCAAGCGTCGCGACCTCTCTCGTTCTTCTCGTCGGCGGTCTCGTCTCGTTCCGCCGCCTCGAACGGACGTTCGCGGATGTCGTCTAGGAGGGCCGCGTGACGGTCGCGATCCAGGCCCGCGGCCTCGGGAAGCGCTACCGGATCGGCGCCCGCCAGCGCGGCTACCGGACGCTGCGCGAGTCGATCGTCGAGACGCTGACCGCGCCGGCCCGCCGGTTTCGGGACGGGCCGGCGACACGGAAGGCGGTCGAGACGATCTGGGCCTTTCGCGACGTCTCGTTCGACGTGCAGCCGGGCGAGGTCGTCGGCCTCGTCGGGCGGAACGGCGCCGGGAAGAGCACGCTTCTCAAGGTCCTCTCGCGGATCACCGAGCCCACCGAGGGGAGGGCGGAGATCCGCGGCCGGGTCGGCTCGCTCCTCGAGGTCGGCATGGGGTTCCATCCGGAGCTCACGGGCCGCGAGAACATCTTCCTGATGGGCTCGATCCTCGGGATGAAGCGCGCCGAGACGCAGAAGAACCTCGACAGCATCATCGCGTTCGCCGAGATCGACCAGTTCGCAGACACACCGGTGAAGCGCTACTCGAGCGGCATGTTCCTGCGGCTCGCGTTCGCGGTCGCGGCGCATCTCGAGACGGAGATCCTCCTCGTGGACGAGGTCCTCGCGGTCGGCGACGTGTTCTTCCAGAAGAAGTGTCTCGGCAAGATCGGCGAGATCGCGCGGGCGGGCCGGACGGTCTTCTTCGTGAGCCACAACATGTCGGCCGTGCAGAACCTCTGCACGCGCGGAATCTGCCTGAGGCCCGGCGAGGTCGCGGTCGACGGTCCGATCTCGACCGTCATCGACGAGTATCTGAGGACGCTCCGGGACGACTCCCAGCCCGCGAACGTCTCGCTCGACGTGGCCCCGCGCGCGGCGGGAGTGGGCGAGGCCCTGAGATTCCGCAGGGCGCGAATCGAGGGAGTCGAGGAGTCCCAGGTTCCCATGTGGGCCCCGTTGCGGGTGATGATCGAGGCCGAGGCCCGCGAGCGCCTCGAGGACGTCTCGCTCGGCTTCAGCGTGTTCTCGCCGGACGGCGTCCACCTCTTCACGTGCGAGACGGGCGATGGCGGCATGGCGCTCGCGCTGGACGCCGGGACGATCTGGCGGGGCGTCGGCGTCGTCGAGCATGCGAATCTCGCTCCGGGCCACTACGCCGTGAACCTCCGGGCCCGGTGCGGACCGCGTGTCCTCGACGCCGTGGAAGCAGCGATCAACTTCGAGGTCGGGCCCCTCGGGCTCTCGCCCTGGACGAAGTCGGACCGGCGCTTCCGGCCGAGGTCGGAATGGACGAGCGAGACCTAGGGTCGGACGACCCGCCGGAGGCCGAGCGCTGGATTCCGTCCCGCCCCCGTGCGGGCGCCGACGTCCCTCTCGGTCGCGGGCTCGCGGTCGTGATCTGCACGTACGCCCGTCCCGAGAGCCTCGTTCGGTGCGTGGCCTCCCTCAAAGGGCAGACGCGGCGCGCGGACACGCTGCTCGTCGTGGACGCGAGCCGCGACGACCTCAGCGAGCGGGCGCTCGCATCCGACCCAACTCTGGGCGACGCCGCAGCCCGCGTCGGCTACGTCCGCGTCGGAGATCGGCGGCGCGGCCTGACGCGGCAGCGGAACGACGCGCTCGCCCGCGTCCCGGACGACCTCGTCGCGTTCTTCGACGACGACATCGTCCTCGCGCCGCGTTGTCTCGAGGAGATGGAGTCCGTCCACCGGTCCAACGTCGGCACGGTCGGCGTCGGCGCCGTGATCGAGGGCCAGCCGGAGACCCCGGATGCGCTCTGGCGAATCCGGCGCGCGCTCGGGATCGTTTCGTCTCTCACGCCCGGCCGCTACTGCCGCTCCGGAATGTCCGTGCCGTGGAGCTTCCTCGGTAGGGACACGGGAATCGCCGAGGGGGACTGGCTTCCCGGCGGCGCCGCCATGTGGCGCACCGAGGAAGCGCGTGCGGTCGGCTTCAACGAGGACTTCGCCGGGTACGCGCAGGGAGAGGACCTCGACTTCTCGCTCCGCATCGCGCGGCGCGGGAAGCTCCTCATGGCCTGCGCTGCCCGCCTCGAGCACCTCCACGAAGAAGCGGGCCGCCCGGACCCTTATCGCGTCGGCTACATGGCGATCTCCAACCGGTACGAGATCCACCGCCGCGGCCTTCCGGACCGCACGGCAAAGGACGTCCTGTGGTTCGCGTACGCCTGGAGCCTCGACTCGCTGCTCCTCCTTCGCCACGCCTTCGTGCCCGGGCGCGCGTCCGGCGTCGTGCGCCAGCTCGCCGGGCGCACGCGGGCCGCCTGGGACCTCGTGAGGGCCGCGTGACGGGCGGAACGCTCCTCCTCTTCTGGGACTACGACACCCAGTGGGGCGGGGACCGGTCCCGAAGCGGCGGGGGGCCGAAGGCCTGGGGACCTCTCGAGTTCACGAACACCGAACGCATCCTCGAGGTACACGCGGAGTACGGCGTGCCGGCCTGCTTCGCGGTCGTCGGCGCCGCCGCGCTCGCGGGGGAGCGGCCCTATCACGACCCGGATCAGATCCGGCGCATCCACGCCGCGGGCCACGAGGTCGGGAGCCATGCCTTCCGGCACGAGTGGCTGCCGGCCCTCGGCCCGGCGGCGCTGCGCGAGTCCCTCAGGGCGAGCCGCGGCGCGCTCGAGCAGTGCGTCGGTGCCCCCGTGGTCACGTTCGTGCCGCCGTTCAACCAGCCCTTCGACTACCTCGGAGGCGCCTCCTTGAGCCTCTCCGAGCGGCGCGAGGTCCCGCACGGCCGGACGGATCTCCCGCGCCTGTGCACGGCGCTCCGCGAGACGGGATACCGGCTCGCGCGGGTCGCGTACCGGCCCCTGCCGCAGAGGCTCGCGGAACGCCTCGCGGGGCGGCGCCTCGACCGCCCCGCGAGGCTCACGGCGATCCGCGGCCTCGCGTGCGTGCGGCTCAACACGCCCGGAGGATTCGACGCGCCGGTCCTCGCGATGGTCGAGCGCGTCGCGCGGGAAGGCGGGATCGCGGTCGTGTACGGGCACCCCCACTCGCTGAAGGGCGGAGGCCCGCAGGACGAGCGCCACCTCGTGCCGTTCCTCGAGCGGGTGCGCGCGCTCGTGCGCGAGGGGCGTCTCGCGATCGCCCTCCCGCGGGACCTCGCCGCCGGAGGGTCCCCGTGAGGCTCTGCGCCGTCTCCTTCAAGGAATGCTGGCGCGGGCCGGACGGCCGCTGGACGTCGGACGGCGGCTTCCCTCTCCAGATGGGTGCGCTCGCGACGCTCTTCGACGCAATGACCCTCGTGACCGTCGTCGGCCCGACGCGGCCCGGAGGGATCGCGTTTCCGACGGATCTCGACGTCGTTCCGGTGCCCCTCCCGGCCGGCTCGGGGTGGCGGCGCAAGCTCGACGTCGTCTGGCGGAGCCCTCTCCTCGCGAGCACGCTGCGGCGCGCCTACCGCGGGGCGGACGTCGTGCACACGCCGCTGCCGGGGGACATCCCGCTCGTCGGGATGCTCGTCGCCCTGCTCCTCCGTAAGAGAATGATCGCGCGCTACGGCGGCTCGTGGAGGCCGACCGCGCAGACGACATTCATGAATCGAGTCACCCGCCAGATCATGCGGATCGCCGGACGAAGCCGCAACGTCATGCTCGCGACCGGCGATCCGTCGGACGTGAGGGAGCCGCACGTCACGGCGATCTTCTCGACCGCACTTTCCGAGCGGGAGCTCGCCTCGATCGACCCGCGTCCGCGACGCGGGCTCTCGACGCCTCCGCGCGCCGTGTATGCGGGCCGGCTCTCGCCGGAGAAGGGCGTTCACATTCTCGTCGAGGCGCTCGCGCTCCTTCGGGCGCGCCGCGCGGCTCTGCCCGAAGTCGTGCTCGCCGGCGAGGGACCCGCGCGCGCGGCGCTCGAGGCGCTCGCGCGCGACCGCGGGGTCGCCGACGCGATCGTCTTCGCGGGTCCGCTCGACCGGGGGGCCCTTTCGGCGGCCTTCTCACGGGCCGACTTCTGCGTGCAGCCGTCGCTGACGGAGGGCTTCAGCAAGGCGTGGCTCGACGCGTTCGCCCACGGCCTGCCCGTCCTCGCCTCGAACGTCGGAGCCGCGGGCGGCGTCATCGGCCGCGGCGGCGAGCGCGGCTGGCTCGTGCCGCCCGGGAACCCGGAGGCGCTCGCGGAGGCGATCGTGAGCGTGACCACCGAACCCCGCGACTGGCCCGCCCTCCGCGCCGCGTGCCGCGCCTTCGTCTCCGGCCGGACGCTCGAGGCGTGGGCGCTCGAGATCGGACGGCTCTGCGAGGAGCGAATGGGCCTCTCGCTCGTGGACGGAAGGCTGCGGCCATGAGCGTCGCCGTGGCCGGCCCGGTGCGCGCCGTGCCCGCGGCCGAGGCGAGAGGCCGGTCCGACGCCGCAATGTGGGGCCGCGTCTTCATCGTCCTCGTGACGGCGACATGGGCGAGCAGCTTCGTCCTCGACATGAGGGACGTGATCCGGATCCTCACCGTCCTCGGATTCGCCGCCGCGATCGCCGGCCTCGCGAACCCCGTCCTCGGCCTCATGGGCGTCGCGATCCTCGGGGCGCTCGACGCCATCTCGCGCGTGTTCGTCTTCACCGGGGGTCTCCTGCGCTGGAACACGTTGAGCTACTTCCTCCTCGCGGTGGCGGTGCTCCGCTGGCGTGACCTCGCGCGCCTCCGCGGGCGCTCGTCCGTGTGGCTCGTGCTGCTCCTCGGCCTCCTCGTCCTCGAGATCCCCGTGGGGACGGACGTCGACAACGGGATCGCACACGTCCTGAGCCTGTCGGCGGTCCTGGGTCTCCTCGTCTTCGCGCGACGCGCCGTGGCGGACCCGGAGGCGTGGGGCTGGACCGCGATCGTGACGGGCGTGCTCGCGGCGGGAGGAGGCTTCGCGTTCTACCGGCACGGCGCCCTCGGCGCGTCCATCAACCCGAACGCCTGGGTCTACCTGCCGCTCACCGCGCTCGTCCTCGGAGGCGTCGCTCTCGTCCGGAACCCGGGCGCGCCCGGGATCCGACGCGCGATCATGGCGCTTTCCGTCGTGAACCTCGGGTGGGCCTTCCTCAGCGGGAGCCGCGGAGGCTTACTCGCGGCGTTCGTCGCGATGGCGTTCCTCGTGCTCGGGGGAAGGCAGCCGGTCGGCGCGCGCGCGGGGGCGCTCCTCGCGCTCGTGGGCGTCGTCGCGGTGACGAGCTTGTTCGCGGACCTCCAGGGCGTGATGGACGAGCGTCTCGCGAAGCTCGTCGACCCGACGCGCAGCCTCGCGAACCGCACGAGCGGCCGCTCGGACCTCGCGCTCGCCGGCTGGATCGTGTTCCGCGAAAATCCCCTCGGGGTCGGCACGGGGGGATTCGCGCTCGCGGGCGAGGACGTCGGCCAGCGCGAGAACCTCACGCTCTACCGCGGCCGGGGCGCGACGCAGGCGCACTCGGCCTGGATCAAGACGCTCGCCGAGAACGGCGTGCCCGGGATCGTGCTCCTCGCGGGCTTCGTCGGTTCCTTCGCCCTGACGGGCTTCCGCCGGCGTCGCGAGGGCCTCTTCGGGTTCGGCCTCCTCGCGAGCGCGATCCTCTCGGTGTCGTTCCTGTCGACCGAGTTCCAGGCGAAAGGACTCTGGCTCTTCGTCGCCGCCGCGATCGTCGTGCTCGACCAGGACGCGCCCCGACCGGCCCGCCGCGCGCCGCGCGCCGCCGTCCCGGCGGCCGGCGAGGCCTTCGAACCATGGAACGCGAACGACCCCGAGTCGCGCTGATCGCGGGCACGCTCGGGCACGGGGGCGCCGAGAAGCAGCTCGCGTACGCCGCGCGCGCCCTCGCGGCCGCCGGCGTCGAGGTGCGCGTCCTGAGCCTGACGCGGGGCGAACGGCACGAGAGGTCGCTCGGCGACGCGGGGATTCCCGTGACGTTCGTGGGCGGGGCGCCCGACGTGCCGCGGCGCCTCCTCGCGATCGCGCGGGAGGCAGGACGCTTCCGGCCCCAGATCCTCCAGTCGTGCCACACGTTCACGAACCTCTACGCCGCGCTCGCGGCGCGCCGCGCCGGCGCGCTGAGTCTCGGTGCCCTGCGCAGCAGCGTCGCGCACGCGCGGCAGGGCAACGGCGCCTGGACGCCGTGGCTCTTTCGTGCTCCGTCCGGCCTCGTCGTGAACTCTCGCGCGGCCGCCGCCCGGCTCGGCGCGGAGCCGCGCCTCTCCCCGCGGAACGTCTACGTCGTGGTGAACGTCATCGAAGCGCGGGCGGCCGGCCCCGAGCCCCGGCGGGAGGGCGGCCCGTTCCGCGCCGCCTTCGTGGGGCGTCTCGTCGGCGCCAAGCGCGCCGACCGGTTCCTCGAGGCGCTCTCGTCGGCCCGTCGCGACGTCCCCGGCCTGTGCGGCATCGTCGCCGGCGACGGCCCCGAGCGCGCGTCTCTCGAGGACAAGGCGCGCGCTCTCGGCCTCGAAGGCGCCGTCGAGTTCCTCGGGCTGAGAGAAGACGTGCCCGCTCTCATCGCGGCGGCCGACGTCCTCGTCCTGTCCTCGGACGACGAGGGGTTCCCGAACGTCCTCCTCGAGGCGATGGAGGCGTCGCGCCCCGTCGTCGCGACCGACGTCGGAGATGTCCGGGACGTCGTCCGCGACGGCGAGACGGGCTTCGTCGTCCCGCTCGACGCCGAGGCTCTCGCGGCGCGGCTCCGCGCGCTCGCCGCGGACCCCGCGCGCGCGCGGGCGATGGGAGCGGCCGGACGCGCGCGTCTCGACGCCCGGTACGACCTCGCCGCCCTCGGGAAAAGGCTCCTCGACGTCTACCGCGACCTCGCGGGAAAGGAGCGCCATTCGCGTGCCGCCGCCGCGTTCTCCTGAGCCGCGCTCCGTCCTCCTCGTCGGCTACATGCCGCCGCCCGCCGTCGGCGCGCGCGCGCAGTCCGAGGAGCTCGGGGAGAGACTCGCGGAGGCGGGCTGGCGCGTGTCGACGGTGTCGCACCGCGCGGGTCGCCTCGCGCGCGTCGTCGACATCGTCGTCTCGGCCTGGCGGTGGCGCTCCCGGTACGCCGTCGCCGAGGTCGACGTTTTCAGCGGAGCGGCGTTCCGGTGGGCGGAGGCGGCCTGCGGCGTGCTCCGCGCGGCGCGCCGGCCGTACGTCCTCGCCCTCCACGGGGGGAACCTCCCGCCGTTCGCGCGAACGCGGCGGGATCGCGTCCGCCGGCTGCTCGGGGGCGCCGCGGCGGTCACGGCGCCTTCGCGGTACCTTTTCGAGGAGATGCGCGCCTATCGCCCGGATCTCCTCCACCTCCCGAACGGACTCGCGCTCGGGAGCTTCCCGTTCGTCGCCCGGGCGGGAGCGTCGCCCCGTCTCATCTGGGTGCGCGCGTTCCACGACGTCTACAACCCGTCGCTCGCGGTGCGCGTCCTCGCCCGGGTGGCGGCCGAGAGGCCGGACGCCCGTCTCGCGATGATCGGCCGCGACAAGGACGGAAGCCTCGGCCGGGTGCGCGCACTCGCGCGGGAACTCGGCGTCGCGGACCGCCTCGAGCTCCCGGGCCCGGTGCCGCACGGCGACGTCGCCCGCTGGCTCGCGAGCGCGGACGTCTTCCTGAACACGACGAACGTCGACAACACGCCCGTGAGCGTTCTCGAGGCGCAGGCCGCGGGCCTCGCCGTCGTGAGCACGAACGTCGGGGGTCTGCCGTACCTCCTCGCGGACGGCGCGGACGCGCTCCTCGTCGCGCCGGACGACGCGGAGTCGATGGCGCGGGCCGTGCTGCGGGTCGTTTCCGAGCCGGGGCTCGCGGCCTCTCTCGCGGCGCGCGGCCGCGAGAAGGCGGAGCGCTTCGACTGGGCGCGCGTCTTGCCCGAGTGGGACGCGCTCCTGACGCGCGTCGCGCGGGCGGGGGCCGCGTGAGCGCGCTCGACGACCTCTATCTGAGGGCGCCCGTGCCGCTCCAGCAGGCCGCCGTCGCCCTGTGGGGCGTCTGGTGGTACCGGCGGAGGTTCGGCCCCGCGTTCCATGCGCTCGTCGCGGAGCTCGAGAGCCACGACCGCTGGAGCGCGGCGCAGTTCGCCGAGCTCCAGCGCGCCCGGCTCGGGGAGGTCCTCGCCGCGGCGCGGCGCGCGCCGTACTGGCAAAGCGTCTTCGAGAGCGCCGGCGTCCGGGCGGGCGACGCCCCGTTCGCCGTCCTCGCGTCCCTGCCGCTCCTGACGAAGGAGACGCTGCGCACGCGCGCCCGCGATCTCTTGACCGAGGACCCGCCGCCGCGGGGGACGCTCGTGTTCCGGTCGAGCGGGACGTCGGGGACGCCGACGGAAATCTACTTCTCGCGCGCGTTCCACGCCCTCGAGCTCGCCGTCCCCGAGGCGCGGACTCTCCGCTGGGCCGGCGCCACGTACCGCGACCGGCGCGTCATGTTCGGCGCGCGGAAGATCTGCCGGCCCGGCCAGGCGCGCGAGCCGTTCTGGCGGATCAGCCCCGCCGAGGATCTTGCCTACGCGTCCGTCTACCACCTCTCGCCGGCGAACCTGCCCGCGTACGTCGCGTTCCTGCGCCGGTTCCGGCCGGCGGTCGTGATGGGCTACCCGAGCGCGCTCTCGACGGTCGCGGCCTGGGCGCTCGAGACGGGCAACCTCCCGGCCCCCGCGCGCGTCGTCGTGACGACGTCGGAGACGGTCACGGACGCGGCGCGCGCGTCCATCGAGAAGGCGTTCGGCTGCCGGCTCTTCGACCGGTACGGAGCGGTCGAGCAGTGCGCGTTCGCGTCGCAGTGCGGCGAAGGGAGTTACCACGTGAGCCCCGAGGTTGGGTTCGTCGAGATCCTCGACCCCGAGGGTCGGCCGTGCCCGCCGGGGAGCGTCGGCGAGGTCGTTTGCACGGGCCTCGCGAACACGCTCCAGCCGCTCCTGCGCTACCGCGTCGGAGACGCGGCGCGCTGGGCCGTCGAACAGCGCTGTCCGTGCGGGCGGCAGATGCCGATCCTCGAGGGGATCGAGGGCCGCTACGAGGACATGTGCGTCACGCCCGACGGCCGGCGGATCCTGAGGTTCGACACGGTGTTCAAGGGAGTCTCGGCGATTCGCGAGGCGCAGGTCGTCCAGGAGCGGCGGGACCTCTTCGTCCTGAACGTCGTCGCGGCCGACGGGTTCTCGGAAGCGGACGCCGCGACCCTTCGGTCGAACATGCGGCTGCACGTGGGCGACGTCGCGACCGATGTGCGTCTCGTCGACGCGATCCCGAGGACGGCGGCGGGGAAGTTCCGCGCCGTCGTCTGCCGCGTCCCCCTCGAGGAGCGCGGTTGACGGACGCACGCCGTCCCGCGCGCCTCTTCTCGACACGCCCCCTCGTCGAGGCCTGCGCACGGACGGCGGGGCCGCGCCATGGCGTCCTCGAGGTACCCGTCCGTGGGTCCGGTCCCGACCGGACGCTTTGTGCGCTCGAGGTTCGGAACCGCCTCGGCCTGAAGTCGTTCCTCCTCGCGCCGCTCGGGCTCTACGCGAGCCCCGGCTGGGAGGGCCGGCTCGAGCCGGAGACGATTGGAGACGTGGTCCGGCGCTTGAAGGGGCCGCGCGTCAGGAAGTTCAGCTGGAAGGTGCGCTTCGACGAGGACGAGCTGTCGCGCGCTCTTTCCTCCTTCGGCCTCACGGAAGAAGAGAACGAGACGCGCATCGTCGCGCTCGAGGCGGACTACGGGGCCGTCGAGGCGCGGTACGAGCCGAGGATCCGCCGGCAGATCCGGCAGTCGCGGGAGAAAGGCGTCGCGGTCCGGATCGCGGACGTGGAGGCGGCGCGCGCCTACCACGCGCTCCACGCGCGCCTCGCCACGGAGAAGGGCGGGTACGATTTCGTCTATCCCGTTGAGCTCTTCGTCGCGCTCGTGGCTCTCGGCGATGCCGTGCGCCTCTACGTCGCGGAGCGTGAGGGGCGCCTCGTTGCCGGAGCCCTCTTCTTCCACGACACGGACTCGCTCGTCTACTGGCACGGCGCGATGGACCGCGAATTCTCGAACGGCTACCCGACGCACCTTGTTTTCGACGAGGCGTTCCGATGGGGGTCGGGCCTCGGAGCGTCCTTCGTGAACATGGGCGGGTCCGTCGGGATCGCGTCGCTCGAGGCCTTCAAGGATGCCTGGGGCGCCCGCGTTGTCTGGAACCGCCAGTACACCTGGAGGAATCCGGCGTGGGCCGCGCTCGCGAGACTCAGGCGCGGCGGCGTGGCATGATCATCGGCCATGCCCTCCGCCGAGACAGCCCGCCCGCTGCGGCTCTGTTTCCTCTGCAACGAGTACCCGCCGGGCCCCCACGGCGGCATCGGGACGCTCGTCCAGACGTTCGCACGGGCGCTCGTCGAGGCGGGCCATTCCGTGCGCGTCGCGGGCGTCTACGGGGCGTCGTTTCTTGCGCCGGACACGGAGGACGACCGGGGCGTGCGCGTCGTTCGGCTGCGCGAGAGCGCGGGAACGGCGGGCTGGGTCCGCTCGCGCGTGCGCCTTTTCCGGACGGTCCGTGCGTGGGTGCGGGCGGGTGACGTGGAGCTCGTCGAGGTGCCGGACTGGGAGGGGTGGGCGGCGGGCTGGCCCCGCCTCGCGGCGCCGGTCGTCGTCCGCCTCTCGGGCTCCGCGTCGTATTTCGCGGACGAGCTCGGCCGGCCGCGGCGCCTCACGAGCTACTGGCTCGAGCGCGCGACACTCCGGCGGGCCGACTTCGTGTGCGCCGAAAGCCGATACCTCGCCCGCCGCACCGCGGAGGTGTTCGGCCTCGCGCGGGTGCCCGACGCCGTCCTCTACAACCCGGTCGACGCGCCTCCCGCCGCCGAGCTGCCTCGCGACCCGAATCGGGTCGTTTTCGCGGGCACGCTCACGACGAAGAAGGGGATCCGCTCGCTCCTCGCCGCCTGGCCCCTCGTGCTCGCGGAGAGGCCGGACGCGACGCTCCACGTCTTCGGCAAGGACACTCCCGCCGAGGAGGGAGGCTCGATGGAGGATGTCCTGAAGGCCTCCGTCGCGGCGCGCGGCGTCGTCGCCGTCTCGTTTCACGGACACGTGCCGCTCGGCGCGCTCCTCGAGGAGTTCCAGCGCGCGCGCGTGACCGTCCTGCCGTCCTACGCAGAGGGCTTCTCGCTCACGCCGCTCCATGCGATGGCCGCGGGCTGCCCGACCGTTTACTCGAGTCGCGGGAGCGGCCCCGAGGTCATCGAGGACGGGAGCGACGGCATCCTCGTTGACCCGGACGACCCGGCCACGATCGCCGCGGCGATCCTTCGCGTCCTGAAGGATGACGCGTTCGCGGCGCGCCTCGGGGCGGCGGGGCGCGAGACGGTGCGCAGCCGCTTCTCGTGCGAGGCGCTGACCGCGGCGAACGTCGCCTTTTATCGTTCCTGCCTCGACCGCGTCGGGAGGGTGCAGGCCGGCATGAGTCCGCCCGTCGACGCCCGCCGGCGCGCCACGTTCCTCGTCTTCGGCCAGCCGCTCCTCGGGCAGGCCGAGAAGGACGAGGTCCTCGACTCGATGGACAAGGCCTGGCTCGGGACCGGGCCGAAGGTCGCGCGCTTCGAGCGGGACTTTGCGGCCTACAAGGGAGTCCCGGGCGCGGCCGCCCTGAACTCGTGCACGGCGGCGCTCCACCTCGCGTGTCTCGCGCTCGCCCTGAAGCCGGGGGACGAGATCGTCACGACCCCGATGACATTCTGCGCGACGGTCAACGCGATCCTCCACGCGGGCGGGACACCCGTGCTCGCGGACGTGGACCCTTCGACGATGAACCTCGATCCCGCGGCCGTGGAGCGCGTCCTGACGCCCCGGACGCGCGCGATCCTCCCCGTCCACTTCGCCGGGCGCGCGTGCGACATGGACGCGCTGCTCGACCTCGCGGCCCGCCGCCGCCTCGCCGTGATCGAGGACTGCGCGCACGCGATCGAGACCGAGCACCGCGGGCGCCGGGCCGGCACGCTCGGGGACTTCGGCTGCTTCAGCTTCTACTCCACGAAGAACGTCGTGACGGGCGAGGGCGGGATGGTGCTCGCGAGAAACCCGGCCGATCTCGACCGCATCCGCGTCCTCGGGCTCCACGGGATGAGCAAGGACGCCTGGAAGCGATTCAGCGACGAGGGCTTCAAGCACTACGACGTCGTCGCCGCGGGCTTCAAGTACAACATGATGGACCTTCAGGCGGCGATCGGGATCCACCAGCTCGCGCGCGTCGAGGAGTGGTGGAAGCGGCGCGCCGCAATCTGGGCCCGGTATCAGGAAGCGTTCGCGGCGCTCCCGGTGGGAATCCCCGCTCCCGTGGAGCCCGGGACGCGCCACGCGTACCACCTCTACACGCTCCTCATCGACGAGGACCGCGCCGGCATCGGTCGCGACGCGTTCCTCGACGGCATGACGAAGCGCAACATCGGCGTCGGCGTCCACTACCGCTCGATCCCCGAGCATCCCTTCTACCGCGAGTCGCTCGGCCTCAGGCCCGAGGCGACGCCGAACGCGTGGGCGATCGGGCGCCAGACCGTGAGCCTCCCGATCTCCCCGAAGCTGACCGACGAGGACGTCGAAGACGTCATCGGCGCCGTGCGGTCGCTCGTCCCCTCGTGAGCGACGCGAGCCGCGAGAGGCCCTTCGTCTCGGTGGTCGTCCCCGTGCGCAACGAGGCCGCGCACGTCGAAAACACCGTGGCCGCGATCCTCGGCCAGGACTACCCCGAGGACCGGCTGGAGATCCTGTTCGCGGACGGTCGATCCACGGACGCGACGCGCGCGATCCTCGAGCGGGCCGCCGCGCGCCACGCACGCCTCGTGGTCGTCGACAACCCGGGCGGAATCGTCTCGACGGGACTCAACGCCGCTCTTCGGGTCGCGCGCGGCGCGTTCGTCGTCCGCGTGGACGGGCACACCATGATCGCGCCGACCTACGTGCGCGCCTGCGTCGAGGCGCTCGAGCGGACGGGGGCCGACAACGCGGGCGGCCGAATGACCGCGGTCGGCGAGGGGGCGTTCGGCCGGGCCGTAGCGGCCGCGACGAGCTCGCGCTTCGGGGTCGGCGGCGCGCGGTTTCACTATTCGGACCGCGAGGAATGGGTCGACACCGTTTACCTCGGCGCGTGGCCGCGGGCCGTGTTCGCGCGCGTCGGGCTCTTCGACGAGGAGCTCGTTCGCGACCAGGACGACGAGTTCAACTACCGCCTGAGGGCCGCCGGGGGCCGGATCCTTCTGACGCCGGCCGTGGTGTCGCGCTACACCGTCCGGGGGACGCCGCGGGCGCTCTTCCGCCAGTACTTCCAGTACGGGTTCTGGAAAGTGCGGGTTCTCCAGAAGCACGCGGCGCAGATGCGGCCGCGACAGTTCGTGCCGCCGCTCTTCGTCCTGGCGCTTCTCCTCGCCGCTACCCTCGCGCTCGCCCTTCCCGCCGCACGCTCCGCCCGCGCGCCCCTCGCGGCGCTCGTGACGCTGTACCTCGCCGTGGATCTCGTCGCGTCGGCGATCGAAGCGCGCCGCCAGCGGGCGAATCCCGCGCTGCTCATGCTCGTCTACCCGATCCTCCACGCCGCCTACGGCGCCGGATTCCTGGCGGGGCTCGTCCGGTTTGCGGGACGCTGGGGAAGCGCGGTGCCCACGCCCGCCCGTCCGGAGTCCCTGTGACGCGCCGGCCGTCCGGGCGGCTCCTCGCGATCCTCGGATTCGTGGCGCTCGTCTACGTTCCCGTCACGGCCGCGGGCTTCTGTTCGTACGACGATTTCTACGAGCTCCACCGGGCCGCGTTCACGGACGCGGCGGATCCCTCGCTCGTCTTCACGACATCCCATTTCGAGGGTGCGCGCTACCGGCCTCTCAATCGCGGCCTCAATCTGGCCACGTTCGTGGCCGGAGACGGCGCCGCCCTGCCGTTTAGGGTGCGGAACCTCGTCTCCCACCTCACCTGCGTCGCGCTCGTCTTCACGCTCTCGTCGTCCCTCTTCGCCTCTGCGCGCGCGGCGGCATGGGCCGCCCTCCTCTTCGGTCTCCATCCGCTCGCGAACATGACGGTCGTCGGGGCGGTCGTCACGAACGCGGTCGGGCACGGCCTCCTCCTCGGTGCGCTCCTGCTCTTCCTCGCAGCGCTGCGCGCGGAGTCCTCGGGCGCCGCGCGCGTCCTCGGCTCGCTCGCCGTGGCCGCCCTCGCGATCCTCACGTACGACGCCGAGGTCGTGTACTTCCCCTTGACGGCACTCCTCGCGTTCGTCGAGATTCGCGCCTCCGGGCGGAGACCCTCGCGCGCCGTCCTCGCGGCATGGCTCGGCGGCGGCGCGGCCCTCGCGGCGGGCTACGCGGTTCTCCGCGCGCTCTACGTGCCGGCCGGAAAGATCGCCGGCTCCCTGCCCGCGCCGGCGACCGTCCTGAAGAACCTCCTGACGTACGGCGGCGCGCTCTTTCTGCCGCTCGATCCGGTCCTTCTGCACGACGTGCTCGGCACGCCGTACCCGTCGGAGTTCGCGTCGCGCTCCGTCGCGGGGCGCGGCCCTGCACTCGCGCTCCTGGCGGCCGCGGCCGCCATTGCCCTCGCGCTCGCCGTGGTCGCGACGGCGCGCATGACCCGGGCCGAGCGCGCAGGTGTCGCGCCGGGTGCGGCGTTCGTCGCCGGAGGGATCATCCTCCTCCTTTCGCCGCTTCTCCTCTTCACGAAGCATGCCTCGGAGACGTACACGTACCTGCCGGCGGCCTTCGTCGCCCTTCTCGCGGGAGTCCTTCTCGACACCGCGGGGCGCCGCACGCCGCGTGCGGCGCTTGCGGCGGGGCTCGTCCTCGTCGCGCTCTGGGCGTCGGCCACGCTGTCCCGAAATCTCGCGGTTCTCCGCTGCGGGCGAGCCGCCACCCGTCTCCTGGCGGGATTGCGCGAGGGCGCGCCGCGCGCGCCCTCCCTTTTCGTCGCGGATGCGCCCGGGGAGCCCCGCTCCCGGCGGTACGGCTTCTACGGCTTCCGCGGGACGGACACCGTGGGCGACGGGGCGCTGGCGGATTCCGCCCTCTCCGAGGCGCTGCAGCTCGAGCGCCGCGAGCGGGGCGTCGCCGTCAACGTCCTCGATGCCGGCGCGCTGGCGCGTGCGGCCTGCGCGCCGCCCGAGACCCGGAGGCCGACGATGTGGGTGCGCGCGGACGGGTCCGTGAGCGCCTGCGCGTGCGACGGGACCAGGGAGGTTCGATGAGCAAGACGGCCGTTCCCTTCTTTCGCCCGGACCTCTCCGGCGGCGAGATCGACGAGGTCGTCGCCACCCTGAAGTCCGGATGGCTCACGACCGGGCCGCGGACGAAGCGCTTCGAGGAGGACTTCGCTTCCGCCGTCGGGGCGCGCCATGCGATCGCGCTCAACTCGTGCACGGCCGCCCTTCACCTCGCGGTCGACGCGCTCGGCCTCAAGGCCGGAGACGCCGTCCTCGTCCCCACGATGACGTTCGCGGCGACGGCCGAGGTCGTCCGGTATCTCGGCGCCGTGCCCGTGCTCGTCGACTGCGACCCCGCGACGCTCAACGTCGACCTCGGCGACGCCGACCGGAAGCTCGACGCCCTGCGCGCGGGCCGTCTGCCCGTCGGCGTCACACGGGGCGCGACGCCGGTCGGGATCATGCCCGTCCACGTCGGCGGGCTCCTGATCGACCCCGTCGCTCTGCGCGCGTGGGCGAAGGCGCGGAACCTCTGGGTCGTCGAGGACGCGGCCCACGCGTTTCCGGCCGCGTTCCGCTCCGCGGCGGACGCCCCGTGGGTGCGCTGCGGCGCGGGAACGGCCGACGTGACCTGCTTCTCGTTCTACGCGAACAAGACGATCACGACCGGCGAGGGCGGGATGGCGGTCACGGACGATCCGGCGCTCGCGGACCGGATCCGTCTCATGTCGCTCCACGGCCTCTCGAACGACGCCTGGGCGCGCTACTCGGGCGGCCGCGCGTGGGACTACCGGATCCTCGCTCCCGGCTTCAAGTACAACATGACGGACGTCGCGGCCGCGCTCGGTCTCGTGCAGCTCGCGCGCGCCGAGGCGATGCGCGAGGCGCGCGCGGAGATCGCCGAGCGCTACTTCGAGGGCCTCGCCGACGTCGAGGAGATCGAGCTTCCCGCGTCCCCGGCGGACCGGATCCACGCCTGGCATCTCTTCCCGATCCGGCTGCGGCTCGAACGGCTCGCCGTGGACCGCAATCACGTGATCGACTCCCTGAGGGACGCCGGGATCGGGTGTTCGGTCCACTGGCGGCCGCTCCATCTCCATCCCTACTACGCGGACTCTTTCGGCTGGCGTCCGGAGGATCTCCCCGTCGCGACGCGGGAGTGGGAGCGCCTCGTGAGCCTCCCGCTGTTCCCGGGGATGACACCGGAAGAGGTCGAAACCGTGATGCGCACGCTGCGTGCTCTTCTCCTGGGCAACGCGCGCCCGTCCAGGCGGACCGCTGCCACGCCCTGATGCAGGAAGCGGATCGGATCGCCGGGGCGCCGAGGGCTGGAGGCGGGCTCCCGCGAGCGGCGGATGTCGTTCTCGCGGCTGCGGGCCTGGCGCTTTCGCTTCCCGTCCTGGCGGTCGCGGGCCTCGCGGTCGCGCTTTCCTCGAAGGGTCCGGTGCTCTTTCGTCAGGAGCGGGTCGGCAGACGCGGCGTCCGGTTTCTTCTCCTGAAGCTCAGAACGATGCGTCCCGACACGGCGGGTCCGGCGATCACCGCCGGAGGCGACCCTCGTGTCACGGCGGTCGGGCGGCTGCTGAGGCGGAGCAAGATCGACGAGCTGCCGCAGCTCTGGAACGTCCTTCGTGGAGAGATGGCGCTGGTCGGTCCGAGGCCGGAGGTTCCCGAATATGTCGATTTTTCAGATTCCCGGTGGCCGCGGGTCCTCGAGGTTCGGCCTGGAATGACCGACCCGGTCAGCCTCAGACTGAGGTTCGAGGAGGAAATCCTGGCCGCTGTACCGGGTGACCGCTCGGATTTCTACCGAAGCGTGATGGTTCCTTTCAAGCTTGAAAAGTACATTGAATATCAGTCGGTTAGGACCCTCAACAGCGATGTTCTCGTTCTCGTCCAGACTCTTCTCTCAGGCCTTTTTCGGGGACTCGTCGAGCCCTATCGACTGGAGGACGTGAGCGCCCGGGCGAAGGTCTGAAGAATGCCGTGGCGCCGTTTCGGCATTTATGGTTTTTCTCTTGCTAAAAGTGCCAACCGTGAAAAGATTCCCCGTCTCAACAGGAAGGTCGTGGATCGATGTTCATCCGGTCCCACGTTGTCGTCCCGATCGATCACTCCGGGGTGCCCGTTTGTTGCAGGGTTGGTGACATTTCATGATCGAAAGAATGCGAGTCGGGACCATTCCGCGGCGCTTCCAGTTCGTCCTGGACATGCTGATCCTCGCGTGCGGTTTCCTCTTCGCATATCTCCTTCGATTCGACTTCGAGATTCCCTCGCCAGATCTCTCGAGGGCGTCGGAGCAGCTGCCCGTCGTCCTCGCCGTGCAGGTCGCCGCGCTCGCCGTCGCCGGTGTCTACAGCTTCATCTGGCGGTACATCGGCATGCGCGAGCTCAAGGCGTTCGTCCTCGCCTTCGCGTGGTCCACGGTCCTCCTCCTCGCGATGCGCTTCGCGCTCCCGGCCGCGCTCGAGGACTGGAGCGTGCCCGTCTCCGTGATCCTGATGAGCAGCTACCTCGGATTCTTCGGGGTGCTCGGGATGCGCCTCCTCCGGAGAATCCTCTACGAGGCGTCCGAGAGGCAGCGCCGGCGGCCGCGCGGGAACGACGGCCCGCGGGTCCCGACTCTCTTCATCGGAGCCGGCGAGTTCGGACGCGCCGCCGCGCGCGAGGTCGAGGGGCGCGACGACACGGACCTCGACGTGCAGGGCTTCCTCGACGACGACGCCTCGAAGCAGGGCATGGTCCTCCACGGGCTCCCCGTCCTCGGAACGACGCGGGACCTCGGACAGGTCGTAAGGGCCCTCGGCATCGAGCAGGTCGTCATCACGATCGCGCAGATCAGGCGTGCGGAGATCCTCCGACTGATCGAGGTCTGCCAGAAGGTGCCGGTCAAGGTGCGCATCGCCCCTGGCATCTCCGAGATCCTCGAGGGGCGCGTGAAGGTGAGCCGGATCCGCGACGTCAAGGTCGAGGACCTGCTCGGGCGCAGCCCGGTCGAGCTCGACCGCGAGTCCGTGAACGAGTTCCTCGACGGCAAGACGGTGATGGTGACGGGTGCGGGAGGCTCGATCGGCTCCGAGCTCGCACGCCAGGTCGCGCGATTCCGGCCGGCGCGCATTCTCCTCGTGGAGCGCGCGGAGTTCGCCCTGTTCGACGTCGAACAGGAGCTCATCCGGTCGCTCCGGAGCTTCCGCGACACGCCGGTCGAGGCGCTCGTGGCGGACTGCGGCGACGAGATCCGGATGCGGGCTCTCTTCGCGAAGTACCGGCCCCACGTCGTCGTGCACGCGGCCGCGCACAAGCACGTTCCGATGATGGAGTCGAACCCGTCTGAAGCGATCAAGAACAACATCCTCGCGACCCGGCGGGTTGCGACGCTGGCGGGCGAATTCGGAGCGCAGGCGTTCGTCCTCATCTCGACGGACAAGGCCGTGCGGCCGACGTCCGTCATGGGGGCCTCGAAGCGCGCCGCCGAAATCGTCGTCCAGGAGCTCTCGAGCCGGTACGCGACGCGCTTCGTCGCCGTGCGCTTCGGCAACGTGATCGGGTCGGCCGGATCCGTGATCCCCGTCTTCCGCGAGCAGATTCGGGCGGGCGGTCCCGTGACCGTGACGCACTCCGAGATGCGGCGCTACTTCATGACGATCCCCGAGGCGGCCCAGCTCGTCCTGCAGGCCGGGGCGATGGGCATGGGGGGCGAGATCTTCGTCCTCGAGATGGGCGAGCAGGTCCGGATCCTCGACCTCGCCGAGGCGATGATCAAGATGACCGGCCTCGAGCCCTACGAGGAGATGGGCATCGTCTTCACGGGCCTGAGGCCCGGAGAGAAGCTCTTCGAGGAGCTCGAGCTCGACGGCGAGGGGATGAGCGTCACGAGGCATCCGAAGATCCTCGTCGGCAACCTCGAGCCGTACCCGCGCGATCGGGTCGCACGCGCCCTCTCGGAGTTCGAGTCGCTCGCCCGTGTCGGCACGTCCCTGGACATCCGGATGGCTCTCGCGGCTCTTCTGCCGGAAGCGCGTCTCACGCTCCCGAGCCCCGAGGACGGCGACCTCAGTGTCTCGGCAGCGACAGGAGGAGCAGGTCCGCACGCCGCTTGACGCCGTACTTCGCGAGGACGTTTGAAACGTGGAACTTGATCGTCCTGCTCGTCAGGCGGCGCCTCTGGGCGATCTCCTTGTTCGAGAGGTTCTGGAGCAGGTCCTCGAAAATCTCTTCCTCCCGGGGCGTGAGGGGGGCCGGATTCGCGGGCCTCTGCCCTGGGGACGTGTTCACGGCTTTCTCCACGAATCGCGACAGGAGAGCACGCGGGACCCAGAAGCCGCCGGCCGCGACCGCGTCCAGCGCGCGGGGCAGCTGTGTCGGGACCTCCGCATAAGTGAGGAGGCCCTTCACCCCGGACCTCAGAAACTGGAACGAGCCTTCCTCGTTCTCGAAGTGCTCGGCGAGGACGACCGTCCGGGTGGAAGGCGCGCGCGCCGTGAGCCGTGCGAGCACGAGGAGCGCGCTGCGCTCCTCCGAGTCGACGAGGACGATCGGCGGCGCCAGCGGGAAGTGCGCGTCGGTCGGGAAAAGGTCGTCCCGGATCCGGAAGTCGGAGACGTCGAACGGCCTGCCCTCGAGGCTCGCACGGACCCCGGCGGCGACGAGCGGATGCCGCCAGAGGAGGCACACCGCAAGAGGCTTCCCGTGCCGTCCGTTCGGGGCCGACCCGTCCGGTCGCTCTGGTGTCATGGCTCTTTTTTCGCGCAGCGGTGCGCGCGCACGTCCGCAGCGCGACGCGAATCGTAATATACGACTTCTCGAAAGCAGGCGCACGAATCATGAACAGCCTCCGAAGCCGCCTTCTCATCGCCCGACTCGGAGTCGTGCTGTTCGTCGCGCTCGCGACGCGCGCGCGGTCCGACGGCTTCACGAGCGCCCGGCTGGCGGCGGGGATCGACGCCTACGCGACGAAGAGATTCGTAGAAGCCGCGGACCAGTTTCGGATCGCCTGCTTCGGCCTCCTCGACCAGCCGGTCGCCCTCACGGAAGGGCTCGTGCGCCTCGCGCTCGCACAGGAGGCGGCAGGCCGGAAGGCGGACGCCGTCGCGACCCTTCACCGCTTCCTCGAGATCGAGAAGCGCTTTTCCGGCTATGCGCGTGCCCGTCTCGACGGCCCGACGCGGGCCGCGTTCGAGGCCCTTCTGAAGTCGCACGTGTCGGCCGAGGTGCTCGCGGCGGTCCCGTCGATGTCGGGTTCACCGCCGAAGGCCGGCGCCGCGCCGGAGACGCGGAAAGCGCCGTGAACGGTCGAGGCGCGTCTCGCGGCGCGGCCCTCGCGTGCTGCCTCTCCTGTCTTGCGCCCGCCGCGGCCTTTTCGCAGCTCGTCACGGACGAGGTACCCCGCGCCGCGACGGTCCCGGCCCGTGAGGAGCTGCGGCGAGACCTCGACGAGAGCCGATTCCATCTCGGCCCGCTGCGCATCGCTCCGAAACTCTCGATCGAGAACCTCGGGTACAACAACAACATCAACGGCTCGACGACCGACCCCGTCTCCGACGAGACGGGCAACATCGTCGCCGGCGCGCGCCTGACGCTGCCTCTCTCGACGAAGCTCGCCCTTCGTGCGGATCTCCTTCCGAGCTACATCTGGTACGCGCACGAGGTCGAGCGGCGCGCCTTCGGGGGACAGATCGCGGGCTCTCTCCTCGCGTTCTTCAACCACCTCACGTTCGTCGGCACGGGATACGCGGCCCGCTCGGACTCCGTCGTGAGCACGGAAGTGCTCGCGATCCAGAGGGACGACGTCCGGGGCGCAAAGGGTGATCTCGACGTCGCGATCTTCCGGCGGCTGTCGATCGTCGGGAACGGCGAGTGGCAGCGCCACCGCTACGGCGCCGGAGGAGCCGTCGCCCCCGTGTCCGACTATTCCGTCAACGACCGGACGGAGTCCGCCGCGCGCGGCGGGCTCCGGTACCGCTTTTCCGACACGGTGGACGTCTCGGCCGGCGTGGAGGAGACCTGGACGGACTTCGAGAACGCGCCGCTGGAGCGCGACAACGAGAGCCGCGCCGCGGTCGTCGGCGTCCACGTCGAGAAACCCGGCCTCATCGTGAATTTCTCGGGGGCCTACCGGAAGGGCGAGGCGCGGAACGGCTCGACGTTCCCTGCCTACGAGGAGCCGACCGGGAGCGGCTACGCCTCCATCACCGTCGTCCGCCCGCTCGACGTCGAGCTGACGGGGCGGCGTCGAATCTCGTACAGCCTCGGGAGCGCGCCGCCCTACTACCTCGAGACCCGCTGGGGTGCGGGTCTCAGGATCCGGATCGGGTCGCGGATCACGCTTCATGGGACCGCCGAGCAGGGCACGAACCGCTACACGGTGGGCGACCGTCCGGATCCGGCCGGCCGCGTCGACGACGCGACCGTCCTTGGCGGCTCCCTCGGGATCCGCCTCGGAGCGAGCATGACTCTCGGCGCGTCGTGGACGCGCTCACGGTACGATTCCAACATCGACGCGAACGACCGAAGCTACAACCAGTTCGGAGTCACGCTCGCGTTCGGAAGGAACCTCCTGCAATGAGGGGATGCCGGTTCGTCCTCGTCCTGTGCCTTCTCGCAGCCGCCGCGCGGGCGGAGGAGCCTGCGAACAACGTGGAATATCGCCTCGGGCCGCGTGACCTCGTCGAGATCAAGGTGCTCGAGATCCCGGAGCTGAACGTCGAGCGAAGGGTCTCGGACCGGGGCACCGTCGCGCTGCCGCTTCTCGGGGATTTCGCGGTGGACGGCCTGACGACGGCAGAGGCCCGCGCGAAGCTCGAGACGCTTCTCAAGGAGAAGTACGTCAACCGGGCGGACGTCTCGATCGTCGTGAAGGAGTACGCGAACAAGCCCGTGACGGTCGTCGGCGCCGTGCAGCACCCGGGCCCGCTCACGATCTCGGGGCGCTGGTCCCTTCTCCAGGCGATCTCGGCCGCCGGAGGCCTCACCGACACGGCAGGGCGGAAGATCTACGTTCTCCGCCAGGCGGAGAACGGGCTGACGGACACGCTCGAGATCTCGACGGACGACCTGTTCCGGAGCGCCTCGCAGACGTGGAACGTCCCGATCTACCCGTCCGACGTCGTGAACGTCCCGGCCCGCTCGACCGTGAGGATTTTCTGCATCGGAGAGGTGAAGACGCCCGGCGCCGTCGAGTTCACGACGGACGACCGGATCACGCTCCTCTCGGTTCTCGCGAAGGCCGGCGGCCTGACGGACCGCGCGTCGAAGACGATCCGCATCAAGCGGCGGGACGCCTCCGGGCATGACGTCGAGACGGTCGTCGACTACAAGCGCGTCCTGTCCGGCAAGGACGTCGACCCCGTTCTCAGGGCCGACGACGTCGTCGTGATCAAGGAATCGTTCTTCTAGATCCTCCGCGCCCGGGCGACAATCGCGCGCGCGTGATCGAGGTCCACTTCCACTGCATTCCGCGTGTCGACGACGGCCCCGCCTCCTGGGACGAAGCGGTTGCGCTCTGCCGAGCCGCGGCGGCGGAGGGCACGACGCGCATCGTCGCGACGCCGCACGTCCTGAGGAACGAATGGGCCAACGCGAACCCGGTCGTCCGCGACCGCCTCGTGCGCGCGCTGAACGAGCGGCTCGGCGGCGCGCCGCGCGTCCTTCCGGGGTGCGAGTACTACTTCTCGGACGAAGTCGTCGCGCTCGCGAAGAAGGGACCCACGAGCCCGCTGACCGGGCTCTCGGGCGGGGCCTACCTCCTCATCGAGTTCGCCCCCGGAGTCGTGTCCCCGGCGGCCGTTCCCGCGTTCCACGAGCTCAGGGTCCTCGGACTCCTCCCGGTCGTGGCGCATCCGGAGCGTCACCCGGTCTTCGCGCGCCAGCCGGAACGCCTGGCGGACCTCGTGGCCCGGGGCGCGCTCGCCCAGATCACGGCCGGCAGCCTCCTCGGGGATTTCGGGAAGACCGCGCAGAAAGCCTGCGAGGCGTTCCTGAAACGTGGCCTCGTGCATCTCGTGGCGTCCGACGCGCACTCCCTCGCGAAACGGCCTCCCCGCATGGCGCCCGCGCGCGATCTCGTCCGGAGGAAATGGGGAGCGGACGCCGAGCGCGGCCTCTTCGTCGACAACCCGGAGGCCATCCTCGCCTCGAGGCCGGTTCCGTTCGCCGGCGCGTGATCGCCCGGCGGGCGTCTACTCCTCGAGGTACGTGTAGTGCGCGAGGCTGTGCTCGAAGTCCCGCGCGATGGCCTTCGCCTCGAGCTCCTTGACCTTCTTCCGCTCCGTGGCCCGGCGCAGCTGGCGCCAGATGCCGTCGAGGATCTCGTCCTTGTCGTAGTTCATGTACGAGAGCACGCGTTCGCACGACTCGCCCGGCAGGACGTCCTGGATCCGCGTCCGGCCCTCCTCGTCCACGCTCGCGAGCACTTCGTGAACTTCCCCGAACAGGTTGTGCAAGTCTCCGAGGACGTCTTGGTAGGCCCCGACGAGGCAGAACCCGATGTAGTACGGCGTCCCCTTGTGGAACACGTGGAGGGGGAGAGCCTCCTTGATGTCGCGCAGGTCGATGAACTTCTCGATCTTGCCGTCCGAGTCGCACGTGATGTCCGCGAGGGTGCCGTGCTCGGTGGGCTTCTCGCGCAGGCGGTGGATCGGGAGGATCGGGAAGAGCTGGTCGATCGCCCAGACATCGGGCAGCGACTGGAAGACGGAGAAGTTCATGACGTACTTGTCGGCGAGCATGACCTCGAGCTGTTCGAACTCCTCCGGAATGTCCTTGAGCGTGTGGAGGTACCGGCGGATGCGGTCGCAGATGTTCCAGTAGAGGATCTCGCCCTTGCTCCGGTCCTCGAGCGATACGTAGCCGAGGTTGAAGAGCGTGAAGAGCTCCTCCTTGAACTGGAGCGCGTCGTGATAACTCTCGCGGACGTTCTTCGCCGTGATTCCCTGCCAGATGTCGTGGAGTTCGCGCACGACGTGGTTCTCGTCGCCGTCGAGCTTGACGGTCCGGCCCTGCTCGATGCGGTCGGCCACGTCGAGGACGTTCGTGACGAGGACCGAGTGGTACGCCGTCAGCGCGCGGCCCGATTCCGTCACGAGCGTCGGGACCGGGACCTTCTCCTCGTCGCAGATCGACTTGATCGTGTACACGATGTCGTTCGCGTACTCCTGGACCGTGTAGTTCATCGAGGAGTCGAACGCGGTCTTGCTGCCGTCGTAGTCGACGCCGAGGCCGCCGCCGAGGTTCAGGTACTGGATCTCGACCCCGGAGGCGTGGAGCTTCGCGTACACGCGCCCCGCCTCCTTGATCGCCTGCTTCACCTTCCGGATGTCCGTGATCTGTGAGCCGATGTGGAAGTGGAGCATGACGAGCGAGTCGAGCATCTTGCGGTGCTTGAGGATCTCGATCGCCTCGAGCATCTCGGTCGTCGTGAGGCCGAACTTCGCGGCCTCGCCGCCCGACTTCGCCCACTTGCCCGACCCGCGGGCGTAGAGCTTGCTCCGCATCCCGATGAGCGGCTTGACGCCGCGCTTCTTGGCGACCTCGAGAATCTTCTCGAGCTCGGACACCTTCTCGAGGATCAGGACGACGGTCTTGCCCATCCGGATGCCGTTCAGGGCGAGACGGATGAACGCGTCGTCCTTGTAACCGTTCGTCGTGATGAGGCAGTCCGCGCCGAGATCCTGCGACAGGGCCGCGATGAGCTCGGGCTTGCTCCCGGCCTCGAGGCCGTAGCCGTACTTGCGGCCCGACTGGATGATCTCGCGGACGACGACCTTCTTCTGGTTGACCTTGATCGGAAAGACGCCCCGGAAGACGCCGTCGTAGTCGAACTCCTTGATCGCGCGGAGGAACGCCTCGTTGAGCTCCTTCACCGCCTGGTCGAGGATCTGCGGGAAGCGGATGACGACGGGCGTCGAGATCCCCCTCAGGGCGACGTCGTCGACGACGCCCTTGAGGTCGATGAAACGATGGCTCTCCTTCGTGGGGTGGACGAGGAGGTTGCCGTCGTCGGAGACGGAGAAGAAGCCCTTGCCCCAGTTTTCGATCCCGTAGAGCTTTTCGGCGTCGGCGAACCGTTCGGGGGCCCGGGCGCGCGCCGGCTTCTTCGGGACGCGCGCGACGGCGGTACTGGGCATCGGCGCGAATCTTAAGGGAGGTCGAGCGATGTGGCACGAAATTCTCTAGGATCGAGGCGTGAAGGTCGCCGTTCACGTTCTGTCCGGATTCCTGGGGGTCGGCAAGACGACGGCCGTGAAGGACCTCCTTGCGCGCCGGGCCGGTCGCGAGCGGATCGCCGTCGTCGTGAACGAGTTCGGGACGCTCGGCGTGGACGGGGCGCTCCTGTCGGACTGTGCGAGCTGCATCCTCCGGGAGGTCCCCGGCGGGTGCGTCTGCTGCACGGCCATGGCCGACCTCGAGGCGTCGCTCGAAGAGGTCTGCGATCTCGTGGCGCCGACCCGGTTCGTTCTCGAGCCCACGGGCCTCGCGAGGCCCTCCGAGCTCGTCGACCTCCTCCGGGGGCCCCGCTGGGCGCACCGGTTCGACGTGAGGCCCGTGATCACTCTCCTCGACCCGCAGCAGGACGTCCGCCGGGCCTGCGAGGAGAGCGCGCTGTTTCGGGATCAGGTCGAGACGGCGGACATCCTCGTCCTCAACCGTTGTGATCTGGCATCGGAGGAAGAGATTCTTCGAGTGGAAGAGTGGGCCGATGCGTTGGCGCCGCCGAAGCTGCGAATCGTCCGCGTGGCGCACGGGGTGATCCCGGACGAAATCTGGGACCTCGAGCGGGAGACCCCGGCCGGGGGACCGCCGCTTCTCGAGGCCGACACCACTCACACCCACCTTCAAAGGAATTCCTTAGAAGGGTATGTGGGCCGAGGCGTCGCCCGACCGCCGGAGCGGATCTTCGATGCCGATCGGCTGCTCGCAGCCTTCGAGGCGCTTCGGGCGGGGGGGACGACCCGCGGCGCGGTCGCCCGGGCGAAGGGGATCTTTCACACGACGGCGGGGTGGCGCGTGCATGAGATCGCGGGCGGGAGGCTCACGACGGAGCCGACCTCCTGGCGGCGCGACAGCCGGGTGGACGTCATCCTGAAGAATCCGGAGACGGGGGAGAAAGAAGGAGAAGGAGATTTCTTCGAATGGGAAGAGGCGCTCGGCGACGCGCTCGTGGCGGCGGATGCGCCCCTCCTGACGCTCGAAGACGGAAACGGCGGGATGCGCGCGTTCGACCCGAGGGGCTTCTCCGCCCTCTCGCATTCCCTTTCTAAGAAAATCTTCTCTTCTTCTTCCTCTTTTTCCTCCTCTCTCTCCTCTTCGTCCTCCGAGAATCCTCCGGCCGCGTTCCGCCTCGGCGATCTGCTTTCCCACGCCGGCCTTGCCCGCGAGGCCGAGTGGATGTGGATCGTGATGGATTCCGGTCTCTTCGGCGTCGGCGGCCCGCGCCGTGTCCTCGAGAACGGGATCGTGTTTCCGGGAAAGGAAGGCTTCCGCTTCGTCCTCCCCGACGAGGCCGCGCGCGGCGCCGAGGACGACGTCGACGCATGCCGCGACCTCGCGAACGTCTGCGGCGTGCGGCTGGCCGATCCGCCGGGAGCGGCGCCGGAGCCGACCCCATGACCGCGCGGAAAGCGGGGGCCGCGAAGGCGGTCGCGAAGACGACCGCGAAGCGGAACCTCCTCGTATACGGCGCGAACGGGTACACGGGCAGGCTCATCGTGGAGGCCGCTCTGCGCGCGGGTCTCGCCCCCGTGGTCGCGGGCCGCCGGCGCGAGGCGGTCGAGCCGCTCGCGGCCGGATGGGGCCTGAACAGCCTCTGCTTCTCGCTCGAGGACGTTGCGTCGGCCGGGCGACTCCTCGAGCCGTACGCCGCCATGCTCCTCGCGGCCGGCCCGTTCTCGAAGACGAGCGCGCCGGCGCTCGAGGCGTGTCTCGCGTCGAAGACCGCGTATCTCGACATCACGGGAGAGGTGGACGTCTTCGAGTCCGCTTTCGCCCGCGACGGGGACGCGAAGGCCGCGGGCGTCCCCGTCCTCCCCGGCACCGGGTTCGACGTCGTCCCTTCGGACTGCCTTGCGAAGGCGCTCGCGGAGGCCCTGCCCGGCGCCGAGACGCTGACACTCGCCTTTCGCGGCTTCAAGACGAGCGCGGGAACGATGAAGACGATGATCGAGGGCATCCCGAAGGGCGGGCTCGTCCGCCGCGCGGGCGTCCTCACGCGCGTGCCCGCGGCCTGGAAGACGATGGAGGTTCCGTTCGGAGACCGCCCTCGTCTCGCGATGACGATTCCCTGGGGCGACCTCGCGACGGCATACCGCTCGACGGGGATCCCGGACATCGAGGTCTACATGGCCGTGCCGCCGTCCGCGGTCGCGAGCGCGCGCCGGACGCGCCACCTGGCGCCGCTTCTCGGGCTCGCGCCGATCCAGGCGTTTCTGAAGAGGCGCGTCGAGCGGAAGGTGAAGGGCCCGACGACGGAGGAGCGCGACCGCGAGCGCTCCTTGCTCTGGGGACGCGTCACGAAGGGCGGGAGCGTCGTGACGGGGACGCTCGAGACGCTCGAGGGCTACGCCCTGACCGCGGAGACTTCCGTCGCGATCGCGAGCCGGGTCCTGGCCGGGGAGGTCGTTCCGGGAGTCCACACCCCGTCGCAGGCGTTCGGCGCGCGCTTCATCGAGACGATCCGGGGGTCTAAGCTCGTCGTGCCGGCATGACCCCCGTCCGCCTCGCGGTCCGCCACGTCACGAGCCGCCCGCTGAGGAGCGTCCTCACGGTCGTCGCGATCGGGCTCTCGGCGGGTCTCGTCGGCTTCCTCTACCTCGTGAACGGCGCGCTCAAGAAGGACTGGTCCGAGAACATGGGCTTCCGCGCCATGGTCATGGCGAAGTCGTCCATGTTCGAGAAGCTGCCGATGGCGTACCTCGCGAGGATCGAGGACGTCCCGGGCGTTCAGCGCGTCTGTCCGTTCGACTTCCTCATGACGCAGTGGAAGGACGACCGGCCGGAGAACATGGTCGCGTTCCAGGCGGCGCCGTCGGACGCGTTCCTCGAGGTCTACCGCGAGGCGAAGATCCCGCCCGACCAGGTCGCCGCGTGGAAGGCCGACCCGGCCGGGTGCGTGATCGGCCCGATCCTCGCGAAGCAGCACGGCTGGAAGATCGGCGACCGCATCGTCCTGAAGGCGCCGATCGCCGGCGGCGTCGTCGAGACGACGATCCGCGCCATCATGACGTACAAGCTCGACAACGGCCTCTACGTCCACCGGAAGTACTTCGAGAACCTTACGGGCGACACGGGGCAGGTCGGGATGTTCTGGATCCTCGCGAAGTCCCGCGGGGACGTCGCGCGCGTGACGGCCGAGATCGAACGCCGCCTCGACAACGCGCCGGTCCCGATCCGCGCCATGAGCGAGAAACAGTTCCAGCTCATGTATATGGACATGCTCGGGAACGTGCAGGCCCTCCTCGGCGGGATCGGCCTCGCGACGGCATTCACGCTCTTCCTCATCACGAGCAACACGCTCGCGATGTCGGCTCGCGAGCGGCGGGGCGAGGCGGCGTTGCTCCGCATTCTCGGCTTCCCCCGCCGGACCGTGCTTCGGCTCCTCGTCCTCGAGGGGGCGTTCTTCGGCGCCGCCGGCGCGGTCCTCGCGCTCGGGTTCATGACGCTCTTCGCGCGCCTCGTCGAGCGCGCGCTCATCGACACGCAGTGGGCGGGGATCGGCGGGCTCCTCCGGGCCGACACGGGCATCATCCTCGTCGTCGGCGGACTGTCCCTCCTCGTCGCGGTGCTCTCGTCGCTCGTTCCAGCGATCAACCTGTCGGGGCGTCCGGTCGTGAGCCTCGCCCACGAGGCCGCCTAGGTAAACTGCCGCCATGCTCCCTCTGTTTCCGGAGATCGAGCCGTATCGCACGTTTCGGCTGCCGGTCTCGGATCTCCACACCTTGCACGTCGAGGAATCGGGCCACCCGGACGGCCGGCCCGTGCTCTTCTTTCACGGCGGACCCGGTGCCGGGATCTCTCCGATCCACCGCCGCTTCTTCGACCCGAAGTTCTGGCGCGTCGTCCTCTTCGACCAGCGCGGGTGCGGGCGTTCGACGCCGCTCGGCGAGCTCAAGGACAACACGACGTGGGACCTCGTCGCGGACGCCGAGAGGATCCGGACACACCTCGGGATCCCGAAATGGCTCGTGTTCGGCGGGTCGTGGGGCTCGACGATGGGACTCGCGTACGCCGAGACGCACCCCGAGCGCGTCACCGGCCTGATCCTCCGCGGGATCTTCCTCGGGCGGAAACTGGAGATCGACTGGACCTTCGCGGACGGGCTCAGGCGCCTGGAGCCCGACGGCTGGGACGCCTTCGTCGCGCCGCTCACGCCCCGCGAGCGCGGCTCCGTCGTCCGCGCGTATCACCGGAAACTGACGTCCGACGACGCCGCGCTCCGCCGCGAGGCGGCGCTGGCCTGGAACAAGTTCGAGAACCACGCGTCGAAGCTCGTTCCCGACGAGCTGCCGGTCGCCGAGGAGGACGTTCCGAACGAGATCGCGCTCGCGCGGATCGAGGCCCACTACTTCCTGAACGGCTCGTTCCTGAAGTCGGACGACCAGCTCCTGCGCGACGCGGAGCGCCTGCGCCGGATCCCCGGGGTCATCGTCCAGGGGAAGTACGACCTCGTGTGCCCGATGCAGTCCGCCTGGGACCTCCATCTCGCGTGGCCGGAGGCCCGGTATGTCGTCGTCCCCGACGCGGGGCACGCTGCCGACGAGCCGGGGATCATGTCCGCGCTCGTCTCGGCGACGGAAGACTTCAAGAAGAAGGTCTGACGTGGAGGCCGTCTTCACGAAGGACGCGCCCCCACCCGCGGGCCACTATTCCCAGGGAATCCGCCACGCCGGCCTCGTCTACGTCGCGGGGCAGCTCGGCAAGGACGCGGCCCGCCCGGACGCGCCTCCCGGGACGCTCGAGGAGCAGACCGAGCGGGCGCTGCGCAACGTCGAGGCCGTGCTCGCCGCGGGAGGCAGCGACCTCGCGCACGTCCTCCAGATGACGGTCTACGTCTCGGACGCGTCGTTCTGGGGCCGCGTGAACGACGTCTACGCGCGCGTCATGGGCGCCCACCGCCCCGCGCGCGCGATCGTGCCGGTCAACGAGTTCCACGGCGGCTGGCAGGTGGAGATCCAGGCGGTCGCGGCGGTACGCGGATGATGAGAAGGAGTTCCCGAAGGAAGAGCGTCGTGCTGCGGAGGGTTCATGATCAAGATGAAGTCGAATCGTCTCGCCATCCGGTCCCGCGAAACCCGCTTGAGACGGGTCACGCCTTCGGCCTCGGCCCTCAGGGCCGCCGTGGCTCGCTTCGAGAAGACCGTCACGAGCACGCTCGAAAAGGAGCTCGCCTCGGTCACCGAGACCGCCCGGCACCTGGATAACCTCGGAGCGCCGATCCGCAAGCTGATCGGCCAGGACCGCCGCGCCCTCGCGTCGGCCCGGGCGCTCCGGAAGGTCACGGAGCGGGCGCACAAGCGGCGCGCCGACGCGATCCGCAAGGGCGTCTTCCCGGAGCCGGCAACCGCATTCGACTTCACCGCGAATGCCGGATGGCAGATGCTCGCCCCGCCCTACGACGTCTCGTGGCGCACGGGCGCCGGGTTCGGCGACAAGTCCGACGGAACGCTGATCGTCTTCGTCGCCGACGGATTCTCGGCGGCCGGTGTCGCGGTCTTCCTGTCGGTCACGAAGAGGTCGCTCGTCCGCTTCCGCCCGATCGCACCGTACAACGACGACTGGGCCAACATCGCCTTCCGCGGGCCGGCCTCCAGCAAAGGCGGCGTCGGCGTGCTCGGTTACTTCAACAACGACTCCGCGCCCTTCCTCGACCGACGCGGTTCCCTCTGGAACGACGCCCGGGTCCCCCCGAATACCGGCAACGGCTCCGGATCCGGTCAGCTCGCCGACAGGCTCTGGGGCGACGTTCTCGTCCTGATGGAACCCGGCAACACGTATCTTCTGTGGACATGGGTCTGGGGGATGGGCCACATGTCGGCGCAAGAAGATCGTCTGAGCCTCAGCCTCGCGCAGATCACGTGCCGGGTCCCGGCGATCGTCGTCGACGCCGGGCCGGCTCCGGTCGTTCGATGACGGGTAACGGCGCGCCGCGCGAATCGACGCCGTGAATCCGCCATGATCTCCAGCCGCCAGGCGAAGGACATCAACGCGGACGACGTCGTGCTCGGCCTCGACGCGCCCGCGATCCGCCGCTCGTTCGTCGAGAAGCTGTTCTTCGAGGTCGCGAAGTTCCCGGGCGTCGCGACGCGGAACGACCACTACCTGGCGCTCGCCCGCGCGGTCCGCGACCGTATCCTCCACCGGTGGATCCGTTCGGCGCGCACGTACCTCGAGGAGCAGCGCCGCACGGTGATCTACCTCTCCGCCGAGTACCTCATGGGCCCGCAGCTCGACAACAACCTCTTCAACCTCGGGATCGAGCGCGCGGCCCGCGAGGCCATGGAGTCTCTCGGCCTGAACCTCGACGAGCTCGTCGAGCACGAGGAGGAGCCCGGCCTCGGCAACGGGGGCCTCGGGCGCCTCGCGGCCTGCTTCATGGATTCGCTCGCGACGCTCGACATTCCCGCGATCGGCCACGGCATCCGCTACGAGTTCGGCATCTTCGACCAGGAGATCGTCGGCGGCGAGCAGCGCGAGCGCACGGACCGCTGGCTGAGATCCGGCAACCCGTGGGAGGTGCGCCGGTTCGAGATCGAGCACCCGGTCGGGTTCGGCGGGAGAACCGAGACGGTCGTGGACGCGGCCGGCCGCCGCCACGTGCGGTGGACTCCCGCCCGCGTCGTCCGGGGCGTCCCCTACGACACGCCCGTCGTGGGGTACGGCACCGTGACGACGAACTTCCTCCGCCTCTGGGCGGCGGTGGCCGCGGAAGAGTTCGACCTCGACGCGTTCCAGGTCGGCGAGTACTGGCGCGCGGTCGACGAGAAGATCCGCAGCGAGAACATCACGAAGGTGCTCTATCCGAACGACGCGTCGACCGCCGGCAAGGAGCTGCGGCTCCAGCAGGAGTACTTCTTCGTCTCGTGCGCGCTGCAGGACTGCATCCGCCTCCTCCTCCAGCGGACGACGATCGACAGGTTCGCCGAGAAGTTCGCGATCCAGCTCAACGACACGCACCCGGCGCTCGCCGTCCCGGAGCTCATGCGGCTCCTCGTGGACGAGCACGGCCTGGGCTGGGACGAGGCGTGGGAGATCACGTCGGCCTCGTTCAACTACACGAACCACACGCTGCTGCCCGAAGCGCTCGAGACGTGGCCCGTCCCGCTCTTCGCCCGCCTGCTTCCGCGGCACCTCGAGATCGTCTACGAGATCAACCGCCGTTTCCTCGACGAGGTGCGGACGCGATTTCCCGGCGACGGCGGGCGGGTCGCCCGCCTCTCCCTCATCGACGAGGGGGGCGAGAAGAGCGTCCGCATGGCGCACCTCGCGACCGTCGCGAGCGGGAAGGTGAACGGCGTGGCGGCGCTGCACTCGCGACTCCTGCGCGAGACCGTCCTCGGCGACTTCGCGACGCTCTGGCCGGGCCGTTTCACGAACGTCACGAACGGCGTCACGCCCCGGCGCTTCATCGGGCAGACGAACCCGCGCCTTTCGTCGCTCATCACGGAGGCGATCGGCGACGGCTGGCTGAGGGACCTCGACCTCCTGTCCGGCCTCGAGCGGTTCGCGCCCGACGCGGTTTTCCGGGAGCGCTGGCGCGCCGTGAAGCAGGCGAACAAGGAGCGGCTCGCGTCTTGGATCCACGACACGCTCGGCCGTCGCGTCGATCCGCACGCGCTCTTCGACGCGCAGTGCAAGCGCATCCACGAGTACAAGCGGCAGCAGCTCAACCTGCTGCACGTCGTCTGGCTCTACCAGCGGATCCTCCGAGGCGACGTCGCGGGCATGGCTCCCCGCACGTTTCTCTTCGCGGGGAAGGCGGCGCCCGCCTACCAGGCCGCGAAGCTCGTCATCCGCCTCGCGACCGCGGTCGGCGAGACCCTCGAGCGCCACGCCGTCGCGAAGGACCTCCTCTCCGTCGTCTTCGTCCCCGACTTCAACGTGAAGAACGCCCAGCGCATCTACCCGTCCGTGGACCTGTCCGAGCAGATCTCGACCGCCGGAAAGGAGGCGTCCGGGACCGGGAACATGAAGTTCGCGATGAACGGAGCGCTCACGATCGGCACGCTCGACGGCGCGAACGTCGAAATCCGCGAGGCGGTCGGCGCGGAGAACTTCTTTCTCTTCGGGCTCACGGCGGCCGAGGTGGGGGACGTCGTCCGCCGGGGCTACCGCCCGCGCGCCCTCCTCGAGGCGGACCGCGAGCTCGCCGACGTCCTCTGGCTCGTCGAGTCGGGACACTTCGTCCCGGACCAGCCGGACCTCTTCCGGCCCTTCGTGCGCACACTCGTCGAGGAGGACCCGTATCTCGTCCTCGCGGACTTCCGCGCCTACGTCGAGTGCCAGGCGCGGGTCTCGGAGGCCTGGAGCGACGTCGTGAGGTGGACGACCGCCTCGATCCTCAACGTCGCGCGCATGGGACGCTTCAGCTCGGACCGCTCGATCCGCGACTACATTCGCGAGATCTGGCACGCGACTCCCGTGAAGCTCGCGCCCCTCGGCTGAGCGCGGCGGTCAGATCTCCGGGTTGAGCCTCCTGTCGCGCTCCATGCGGGCGATGAGGAGCTCGCGCTGGAGGACGAGCTCTCTCGGCATCGTCGCGGCGTGCTTCGCGAAGAACGCCTCCTGGTCCGCGAGTTCGCCCCGCCACGCCGCGTGGTCGATGAACTGGGCCTCGTCGACGTCCTCGAGGGGCACGTCGACCCCGGAGAGGTCGAAATCGCTCTGCTTCGGCACCCAGCCGAACGCCGTCTCGCGCCCGGCGGCGCGTCCGTGCGCGCGGTCGATGATCCACTTCAGAACGCGCATGTTGTCGCCGAAGCCGGGCCAGAGGAACTCGCCCGTCCGCGCCTCTGCGGAACCAGTTCACCTGGAAGACCTTCGGCAGCGACGGAATGCGGTCGGCCATGTCGAGCCAGTGGCTGAAGTACATCCCCATGTCGTAGCCGCAGAACGGGAGCATCGCCATCGGGTCGCGGCGGACGACGCCGACCTGACCGGTCGCGGCCGCCGTCGTCTCGGAGCCGAGCGTCGCGCCGAGGTAGACGCCGTGCACCCAGTTGAACGCCTGGAGGACGAGCGGCACCGTGTCGCTGCGGCGCCCGCCGAAGACGATCGCGGAGAGGGGCACGCCGCGGGGTCGTTCGCCCGGGGCGACAGGTCCGGGTTGTTCGTCATCGGGGCGGTGAAGCGGCTGTTCGGGTGGGCGGCCTTTTCCTTCGAGGCGGGCGTCCACGGGCGGCCCCGCCAGTCGGTCAGGGAGTCGGGCGCGGGACCGTCCTTGCCCTCCCACCAGACGTCTCCGTCCGCCGTGAGGGCGACGTTCGTGTAGAGCGTGTCCTTCGTGATCGTCCGCATCGCGGCTCGGGTTCGTCGCCCAGTTCGTCCCGGGCGCGACGCCGAAGTAGCCGTTCTCGGGATTGATCGCCCAGAGGCGCCCGTCGGGCCCGGGCCGCATCCAGCAGATGTCGTCGCCCACGGTCCACACGCGCCAGCCTTCGAAGCGCTTCGGCGGGATGAGCATCGCGAAGTTCGTCTTCCCGCACGCGCTCGGAAACGCGGCCGCGACGTACGTCGTCTCGCCGTGCGGGTCCTCGACGCCCATGATGAGCATGTGCTCGGCCATCCAGCCTTCCCGCCTCCCGCGCCACGAGCCGATGCGCAGGGCGAGGCACTTCTTGCCGAGAAGCGCGTTGCCGCCGTAGCCGCTTCCGACGGACCAGATCGTGTCGTCCTGCGGAAAGTGGCAGATGAACCGGCGCTCCGGGTCGAGGTCGAGCGTGGCGTGCAGGCCGCGGTTGAAGTCGCCCGAGTCGCCGAGCGCCTCGAGCGCGGCTTTCCCCATGCGCGTCATGATCCGCATGTTCAGGACGACGTAGACGCTGTCCGTGATCTCGACGCCGACCTTCGCGAGCGGCGAGCCGAGCGGGCCCATGACGTACGGCACGACGTACATCGTGCGGCCGCTCATGGAGCCGTCGAGCAGGCCGCCGAGCCTGCGGTAGGCCTCGTCGGGCGCCATCCAGTTGTTGTTCGGCCCCGCCTCTTCCCGCGTCGGCGTGCAGATGAACGTGAGGTGCTCGACGCGCGCGACGTCCTTCGGGTCGGAGCGGTGGAGGTAGCAGCCGGGGAGCTTCCTTTCGTCGAGCGGGATGAGGACGCCGGTCGAGACCGCGTGCGCGGTGAGGCGCGCCTTCTCCTCCTCGGAGCCGTCGCACCAGACGACGCGGTCGGGCCGAGTGAGGCGCGCGCACTCCTCGACCCATGACCGAAGACGGGGATTCGCCGAAAGGGGTTTCCCCAACGACGTCACGAGCGAGCTCATGGGAATTCCTTTCGGCGCGCCGCGCGGGGGCTGGGGGCCCCGAGCCGCCCGAAAATTAGCACAGGATCCTTCTCTGGTACGGTTCGCGGATGCCCGAGCCGCGGCCGCCCCTTTCGCTGCGCCTGCTGTCTTTCTATCCGAAGAAGGCCGGGTCTCTCGCGGTCGGCGCGCTCGCTCGCCTTCCCCTCGCGCGCTCGCTCCGCCGCCCCCTGCTCGGGCGCTTCGCGGCGGCGTTCGGGGCGGATCTCGCGGAGGCGGACCGCCCGCTCGAGGAGTACACGAGCGTCCTCGGCTTCTTCACGCGCCGCCTGAGGCCCGGCCTGAGGCCCCAGGCTCCTGCCGTGCCGGGCGGGATCAACTCGCCCGTGGATGGCGCGCTCGTCGCGTCGGGTCGCGTCGCGGACGGGACTCTCCTGCAGGCGAAGGGCCTCCCGTATCGGCTGGACGAGCTCCTGGACGGCGATCCCGTCGCCGCGGAGCTGGCCGGTGCGCACTACGCGACGCTCTACCTCGCGCCGAAGGACTACCACCGCATCCACGTCCCGCTCAAGGGCGTCGTCGTCTCCGTGGGCCGCGTCGAGGGCGAACTCTGGCCCGTCAACGACGCCTCGACGGCCTTCACGCCGCGGCTCTACGTCCGGAACCGCCGCGCGATCTGGATCGCGCGCGGCGCGGGCCCGGACGAGGGACTCGTCGTCGCCACGGTCCTCGTCGCCGCGACGCACGTCGGCGGCGTCGTGATCGACTCGCGCTGGCTTTCCGGTCGGCCGCTTCCACCGCGCGGCCGGCTGGACGTAGCGGCGCTGCCCTGCGCGCCCGGCGACGACCTCGGAACGTTCGAGCTCGGCTCGACGGTCGTGCTCCTCGTGGGCGGGCCGAAGGCGGACGCGTGGCGGCCCGCGCGCGGACCCGGTCCCGTCCTCGTCGGCGAGCGCCTCGGAGAATTCGCGGCATGATCCCTCGTGCGCTCGTCCTCGCGGTCGGCACGGCCGTGGCGGCCCTCGCCGCCGGCCCGGCGAGCGCGGCGGACACGGGCTCGTCCGTCCTCCGGTGGGGCGGGGACTCCGAGGGCGGCGCGCCCTTCGTCGAGGCCGACCCCGCCGACCTGACGAAGCTGCGCGGGTTCGACGTCGAGATCGCGAACCTCGTCGCGAAGAGGCTCGGACGGAGGCCCGCGTTCGTCCAGATCGCGTTCCAGTCCCTGGACCAGTCGGCCGCGCGCGGCGACTTCGACATCGGGCTCTCGGGCATCGAGGACACGCCCCAACGCCGCGCCATTCTCGCGGTCACCGCGCCGTACTTCGAGTTCCGTGAGGTCCTGACCGTGCGCGCGTCCGACGCGTCGCGCTTCCGCGTTCTCGCCGATCTGCGCGGGCGGCGCGTCGGGACGCTCGCCGGGACGATCGCGTGGGACGCACTCGCCGCCGCCGAGAAGACGGACGGCATCGTCCCCGTCTCCTACGACGACGACGTCCACCCGTACGAAGACCTCGCGCGGGGGCGGCTGGACGCGGTCCTCCTCGACAACGTCCTCGCGGCACGCTCCGTGCGCCGCGTTCCGGGACTCGCGATCCAGCCCGCGACGGTCGCGACCGGCCGGTACGTCGCGATTCTCGCGAAGGAGAACGCGGCCCTCCGCGACCGCGTCGACGGGATCCTCATGGACGCGATGCGCGACGGCACGCTCGAGAGGATCTTCGAGGACTGGCAGATCTGGGACGACAGCCAGGCGGCGTTCGAGGCGAAGCTGCTCGCGGAGTGGGACGCGCGAAGAGAGAAGAAGGGGATTTCTTCGAATGGTCCCGAGCCGGGCCTCGCGCGGCGCCTCGAGGGGCGCTGGAAGGCGGCGTCGGCGTGAGCGCGTTTCTGACGATCGACGGCCTGAGGCTTTCCCGCGGCGCCACGGCGGTCCTGAACGGCGTCACGCTCTCGGTCGCGAAGGGCGAGCTCGTCGCGCTCATGGGCCTTTCCGGGGTGCGGGAAGACGACCGTCCTCAGGACCATCGTGGGCCTCGAGGGCTTCGACGCGGGCCGGATCGACGTCGACCGCGTCGCGCTCGCGGCTGGCGCCCCGCCGTCGGGAGACGCCCTGCGCGCGCTGCGCGCCCGGGTCGGGATGGTTTTTCAGTACCACGGCCTCTTCGAGCACCTCTCGGTCCTCGACAATGTGACGCTCGCGCCGCTCTACGTCGCGAAACTGGCGCGCGAGGCCGCAGAGACGAGGGCGCGTGCTCTCCTCGCTTCCCTCGGCGTCGACGAGCACGCGAAGGCGTTCCCGCGCGAGCTGTCGGGCGGTCAGGCCCAGCGCGTCGCGATCGCGCGCACGCTCGCGATGGAGCCGCCGCTCCTCCTCATGGACGAGCCGACGGCGTCGCTCGACCCCGCGCGCCGCAACGAGCTCGGTCGCTCGCTCGTGGAGCTCGTGAGAGAGGGCGGGCGGACGCTCGTCGTCGCGACGCACGACGACGACTTCGTGCGGGACTTCGCGACGCGCGTCGTCGTCCTCGCCGGAGGCGTCGTCGTCGAGGAAGGGCCGCCGGCGCGCGTCCTGACGGACCCGCAACACCCGGCGACGCGCTTTCTCCTGCAGACGAAGGACCGCGGCCCCGCACCCGCGCACACGTCCCGAGCCCGCGCGCCGCGCGTTCCGCGGGGAAGGGCCCCGGCCCCCTGAGAAGGAAGCGACTCCGTCTCTAAGTCACGGGGTGTTAACCTTTTCCCGGCATCATGGCGACCGTCGGGCGGCTGAGGCAGTCGATTCTGAAGGATGCGATCCGCGAGAACGTGGACGTCATCGAGGGGCGCCTGCCCCGGGGTCTGCGCCGCGCGGACCGCGTTCGGCGCGCGATCTTCCGGGCCTCGGTCTTCGTCATCGTCCCCCTCGCGCTCTTCCTCTCGATCAATGCGCTCACGACCGGGAAGGGCGAGCGGACGGACGTCCTCGTCGTCTCGGCGCCCGGGGCCGCGCCGGCGTCGGCTGCGCCCGTCCTGCACGCGCCGAAGGGCCTCGAGCCGTCTCTCTTCCGGCTCTCCGTGCGCTCCGTCGTTCTCGACCCGGGCCACGGCGGGTCCGACCCCGGCGCGATCGGCGCCGGCGGGGTGCGGGAGAAGGACGTCACGCTCGACGTCGCGACCCGCGTGAAGGCGCTCCTCGAGGCGGGGCACCTCACGGTCTCCCTCACGCGCGACGGCGACGCGACGCTCTCGCTGAAGGACCGCGTCCTCCTCGCAAACGCGAAAAAACCCGACCTCTTCGTGTCCATCCACGTGAACTCGCTTCCGACGGTGCGCGACAAGCGCGTCGTCGAGACGTACGTCCTCGGGACGACGGCCGACGAGCGCCTCCAGGCGCTCGCGGGAGACGAGAACCGCGAGTCGGGCTACACGCTCGCCGACTATCGCCGGCTCCTCGAAGGCGTCCTCGAGGACGCGCGCTCGGGAGAGTCGCGCCGGCTCGCGCGGGCCGTGCAGGGCGGCCTCTTCACGAGCCTCAGGACGTCCGTCCCGCGCCTCGAGGACCACGGCGTGAAGGAGGCCCCGTTCGTCGTCCTCATCGCGACCGAGATGCCGGGCATCCTCGCGGAGGTCTCGACGGTCTCCAACGACGACGAGGCGCGCCGCCTGAAGGACGCCGGCTACCGGCAGACGATCGCGCGTGCGCTCGCGGACGGGATCCTCGCGTACGCGGAGTCCCGCAACCATCCCCCCTCGAAACGGAGTTGACATGACGGCGAAGAAAGACGTCCTCCACGTCGGCATCGACCTCGGCACCTCGCGCAGCGCGATCGCCGCGTCGAACGGCACGAAGCAGGTGGTGGACAGCTACGTGGGCTGGCCGCTCGACATGGTCGCCCGGAAGATCGTCAAGAAGACGATTCTCTTCGGCGCCGAGGCCCTCGAGGCCCGGTCCATGCTCGACCTCCACCGCCCGCTCGAGCGCGGTCTCATCAAGCAGGGCTCCGCGAAGGACGAGGAGGCCGTCCACGAGCTCCTCAAGCACCTCATCGCGCTCGCGGGGCGGCAGGAGGGGCAGCGGGTCGAGGCCGTCGTCGGGGTCCCCGCCGAGGCGCTGCGCGTCTCGCGGCAGCACCTGCGCGGCGCCGTGAAGGGAATCGCGGACGCGCTCCTCATCGTTTCCGAGCCGTTCGCGGTCGCCTACGGGATGGACGCCCTCCTCCACACGATGGTGATCGACATCGGCGCCGGGACGACGGACTTCTGCGTCATGAACGGCCGCTATCCCACGGAGGACGACCAGCGTACGCTCACGCACGCGGGCGACTCGATCGACGACCAGCTCATGAAGCTCGTGAAGACGAAATCCCCGGACGGGCGCTTCTCGATCCACATGGTGCGCGAGTGGAAGGAGAAGCACAGCGTCGTCGGCGACCCGAAGCAGCCCGTCGTCGTGCGCTTCCCCGTGAAGGGCAAGCCGGCGGACGTCGACATCACCGCCGAGATGAAGAAGGCCTGCGAGTCGATCGTCGGGCCGATCGCGGAGACGATGCTGGACCTGCTCTCGAAGGTCGAGCCCGAGTATCAGGAGAAGGTTCAGCGCAACGTCGTCCTCGCGGGCGGCGGCTCGCAGATCCCGGGTCTCGCGGCGGCGCTCGAGAAGGTGCTCCTCGAGGTCGGCGGCGGACGCGTGAAGGCCGTCGAGGATCCCGTCTTCGCGGGCGCGAACGGCGGCCTCGCGATCGCGCTGGACGCCCCCGAAGGGGAGTGGGAGCCGCTCTCGGCATGAGCGGCGACGGCGGTTTCGGCCGCGACTCCGGGACGCCGAAGCGGCGCATGCTGCCGGCCGTGACGGACGTCGTGCGCGAGCTCGCGCGAACGGTGTCGGCGGACCCGGCCGTTCTCTTCAAGGCCGCCCGCGCGGCCGTCGCGGACGAGCTCGCGAAGGTCAAGCAGGGCTTCGAGTCGGCGCCGCTCGACGTCCTCGTGCGGCGCGCGCGCCGCCAGCTCGAGCAGGAAGGCGTCGCGACCCCGGTCACGGACGCCGAGGAGCCCGGGGAGCCGAGGTCCGTGTCGATCGCGGCGCCGCCTCTGAAGCCGAGGAAGGCAGCGTCGCCGTCCGCGGAGGATCCCTTCCAGAGCGCCGGCGCGGCCGACCTCGACTGGGAGAAGGACCTCCACATCCAGCCCGACGACGCGCCGTTCCGCTCCGCGATCCTCCCGCTGCCGGGAAGGTCCCGCGCGCCCCAGGGAATCGCGCCGCCCGAGCGGCCGGCCGCGTCCCCGCCGCCGGCCGCCACGCCGCCGCCGTCCCCGTCGCGCCTCCCCGTGCCCGATCGCGTCCTCGCGCCGGAAGGTCTCGCGACGGAACGGAGCGGAACCGCCGCCCGGCCGAAGCCTCCGGCGGACGACCTTCCGCTCTTTTCCTCTCCGACTCTCGAGCTGTCCTCGCCGCTCGCGCCTGCCCCTCCGCCATCGCCCGCGCCGGTCCCGCGCGCGCCGAGGGCCGCGGCGCCATCCGTTCCCGAGCGTCCGGCGTTCGCGGAGGTGCCCGCGTACCCGCCGCCGGAGCCTCCGGCCCCGCTCGAGGCATCCGCGCCGACCTTCGAGTTGCCGGACACGGCCTTCGAGCCCGCCGCGCCGCCGCCCGAGCCCGAGGTGCGAGTCTTCGAGGAAGCGGCCGCCGCTTTCGAGCCTCCCGCCCAAACGTTCGAGCCGCCGGCTCCGCCGCTCGAGTCTCCGGCCGAGGAGCTCGAGCCTCCGTCGCCGGGCTACGGCCCGTCCTCGAGGCGGCTCGAATCTCGCGTCAGGTCGATGTCCGAGATGCCCCCGCTCTCGCATCTCGTCGGCGACGTGACCGAGCCGGTCGAGCCCGCGATGGAGGAGTTCGCTTTCAAGGCCGCCGAGAAGGCGTCGCCGCCGAAGAAGAGCGGCAAGGGCGGCTGGCTCGCGGCGGTCGCCGTCGTGCTCGTGTTTGCGGCGGGACTCTTCTGGGCCGTCCGAACGTTCCTCGGCGGCGACGTCGTCAGGAAGGTCGAGGCGCCCGCGCCCGCTCCGAGAAGGCGCGAGCCCGCGGCCCCGCCTCCGGCGGCCGCGCCGGTGCCCGTGCAGGTCGAGGCTCCCGCTCCGGCGAACGGCGCTCCCGCAAAGGCCGCACCGGCCGCGAAGGCTTCCGCGCCGGTCCCGAAGGGCAGGGCCGCGCTGCTCCTGACTCCCGACTGGGCGGGGAAGGCCCCCGTCTTCGTGGTGCACTTCTCCTCGAGCAAGGACCGGCCTTCCGCCGAGAGGGAGGCGAAGAAGCTCGCGCAGGAGCTCGGGAAGCCCGCGCGCGCGGTCGAGGTCGACCTCGGCGACAAGGGAATCTGGTACCGCGCCGTCGTCGGCGAGTTCGCGAGCGTCGACGAGGCACGCGCGTACCGCGCGGACCTCGAGGCGAAGAAGACGCCCGGCCTCGGCTTCGTCTACGAGATGCGGGGGCGCTGAGCTGACCCGGGAGGCCACGAAGCCCTGGGCCGTCGTGCACGAGGCCGACGACGTGTGTCTGTATCGCTTCGAAAAGGGAGTCCTGGTTCCGCCCTGACTCGTCGAAAACGAAAAGGGCCGCGCGCGCGCGCGGCCCTTCCGTGACCACGGAGGACGAGCGTCAGAACGACGGCAGGAACGTCTTGACGATCTCCGGCACGGTGACCATCGGAGCGTCGCCGCGCGCGGTCTTCTTGACCGTGTCGAGCCGGTCGTTGAGCGACGGGGTCTTCACGTCATAGAGGATGCCCGTCGTGAGGACGTCCGTCTCCCTCGTGTACTTGAACGCCTCGAACCGCGACGTGACGTCGTGGCCCGCCGGGATCGGCCGCGCCTTGGCCTTCAGCGTCTTGAACTGGTCGTCGCCGCGCCAGGTGACGCAGGGTGACATGACGTTCAGGAATGCGAAGCCGCGGTGCGAAAGCGCCTTGACGACGAGCTCCACGGTGCCCTTGAGGTCGCCGGAGAACGCGCGTCCGACCCAGGTCGCGCCGAAGGAGATCGCGAGCTCGCACGGGTCGACGGAGGGCTCGGGGTTCCCGTAGTGCGTCGTCTTCGTCTTGTCGCCCGTCGGGGTCGTCGGCGCGACCTGGCCCTTCGTGAGGCCGTAGATCTCGTTGTCCATGAGAAGGTAGGTCACGTCGAGGTTGCGCCGGGCCGAGTGCATGAAGTGGTTACCGCCGATCGCGAGGCCGTCACCGTCGCCGCCGACCGCGATGACCTTCACGTCGGGCCGCGAGACCGCGACGCCGGTCGCGAGCGGGAGCGCGCGGCCGTGGACGGTGTTGAAGCCGTACGTCTCGACGTAGCCGGGAAGGCGCGAGGAGCAGCCGATTCCCGAGATGACGGCCGTGGACTCGGGCGTGAGCTGGAGCTCGGCCATCGCGCGGTAGAGCGCCGTCAGGACGCCGAAGTCGCCGCAGCCGGGGCACCAGACGGGCTTGAGGTCCGTCTTGTAGTCGTTCGGAACGAAGGCGGGCAGGGCGGGCGGAGCGGCGCTCATGCGGCCCCTTTCTTGCGGTCACCGGCCGGGGCGAGGTGCTTGCGGATCTGGTCGTCGACCTCGGAGATCGTGAGGTTCTTGCCGCCGGACCTCTTGAAGATCGTCGTGTCCTCCGGGAGCGTCGTGAACGTCCGGAGGTACTTGTAGAACTGGGCCGCGAAGGAGATCTCGATGACGAGGACCTGCTTCACGCTCTTGACGAACTCCTCGAACGCCTTCACCGGGAACGGGAAGATCATCTCCGGGATGAACGCGGCGACCCTCTCGCCGCGGGCCTCGGCCATGAGGACGGCCTCCTTGACGGCGCCCTTGGACGAGCCCCAGCAGACGATGCCGAGGTCGGCCTGCGCGGGACCGTAGCGTCGCGCGCGCTGGTACTTGTCCCGGATCGGCTTGAGCTTGCGGTAGCGCTTCGCGTTCATCTTCTCGTGCACGACCGCCATCGAGGCTGGCCGGCCGAACTCGTCGTGCTCGAGGCCGTTCGTCTGGTAGATGCCGCCCTTCATGCCGGGAATGCTCATCGGGGAGTAGCCGTCCGGCGTGTCCCGGTAGCGCCTGTAGTCCTCGAGCTCGGCCGCAGTCGGGACCGTGCGGTCGATGACCGCGTGGACGAGGCGCGTCGGGTCGAGCGTTTCGCGGCGCTGGCCGACGGACTGGTCCGTAAGGACGATGACCGGGACCTGGAACTCCTCGGCGATGTTGAAGGCTTCGACCGTGGTGTGGAAGCAGTCCTCGACGTCGGAGGCCGCGATCACGACGCGCGGGGCGTCGCCGTGCGAGCCGAAAAGCGCCTGCCAGAGGTCGGACTGCTCGCTCTTCGTCGGGAGGCCGGTGGACGGGCCGCCGCGCTGGACATCCACGATGACGCAGGGCACCTCGGCCATGGACGCGAGGCCGAGCATCTCCGTCATGAGCGAGAGGCCCGGGCCGGAGGTCGCCGTCATGGACTTGACGCCGGCGAAGGAGGCGCCGACGACGGCTCCGATTGCGGCGAGCTCGTCCTCGGTCTGGACGACCGTGCCGCCCATCTTCGGGAGCCACTCCTCGGCGAACTGGAGGATCTCGGTCGAGGGCGTGATCGGATAGCCGGCGAAGAACCGGCAGCCCGCGTGGAGCGCGCCGAGCGCGGACGCCTCGTTGCCGGACATGAGGAGCTTGGCGGGGCCAGGCGTGAACGTGATGCCGCGGTCCTTCAGGCTCGCGAGCGTCGCGCCGTGGATCATGCCGGCGTCGAACGCCTTCAGGGCGAGCTCGCCGACGGCGGCTTTCTTGCGGCCGAAGCGCTTCTCGATCGCGCGGCGGATCGTCGCCTGCGGCAGGCCGACGAGCGCCGTGAGGACGCCGAGCCCGACGACGTTCTTCGAGCCCTTCGCGCCGGCGTCGCCGGCGAGCTTTGCGAACGGCACGGACAGCCAGTGCGCGTTCGCGCCGAGGCCCAGGTCCTCCTTCGTCCTCGCGACGGGATCCGCCTCGTCGAAGAGGACGACCGCGTCCGCGGCAGGCTGGACCTCGCCCTTGAACCGGGCGAAGTCGGCCCACGAGAAGACGACGAGGAGGTCCACGGCGTCTCCCTGTTCGTAGATCGCGTCCGGGCTCAGCCGCACCACGCACGAGGACTCGCCGCCCCGGATCTGGGGTCCGTAGGCCTCGGTCTTGATGACGTTCAGCCCGTCGCGCGCGCCGGCCTGGGACAGGATGTCGCCCATCGTGACGATCCCGTCGCCGCCGGCCCCGACCATCGCAATGGTGAGATCACGTCTCGACATGGCGCACAGGGTCTCTCCTGCGGCCCCCCCCGTCCATGATGCGAACGGATCATGGCCGGGGCGGAACGAGTCTCAGCCCGAGATCAGCCGCGCGAGCGCGTAGGCGGCGCCGGACGCGAGGGCTCCGACGAGCACGGTCCGGAGCGCCTCGGCGCCGGGCGGGCGGCCCGTGAGTCGGCCCTTGAACGCACCGAAGACGCCCAGCGCGGCGAGCGTCACGACGACGGACGCCGCGAGAGCCGTCGTGATCGCGACATGGAGGAGATACGGCGCCAGAGGGATCGCCCCGCCCGCGACGTACGAGCCGCCGATCGTGAGGGCGGAGACGCGGGCGCGCCGCGGGTCGGGCTCGGAGAGGTTCAGCTCCTCGCGCATCATGAAATTGATCCAGCGCTCGTGGTCCGCGCAGACCGCCTCGGTCGCGGCCTCGAGCGCGGCGCCCTCGAGCCCCCAGCCCTTGAAGACCTTGCGGACCTCTTCCTTCTCCTCGGCCGGCACCTCGTCGACCTCCTCGCGCTCGCGCCGGAGCTCGGAGTGCCAGGTGTCCGCCTCGCTCCGGGCCGCGAGATAACCGCCGAGCCCCATCGCGATCGCGCCGGCCGCGAGCTCGGCGACCCCCGCGACGAGGATGACCCGCGAGCTCGCCACGGCGCCGGAGAGACCCGCGGCGAGCGCGAACGGCACCGTGAGGCCGTCGGACATGCCGAGGACGACGTCCCGCACCGTCTCGGAGCCCTCGAAGTGCGTCTCGACGTGATGATGTCGCGGGCGGCCTCGCGAGATCCCCTTCGCGTGCGGCGGGGCCTGCGGCGTGTGGGGCCGGGGCTTCGCCGCCTCCTTCGCCGTCACGGATTCGTCTGCCAGATCTCGAGCCCCTTCACGAGCGCCCGGTCGTCCATCTTCACGAGCGCCACGACGCCGGCGGCGACGTCCTCCGGCTGGATCGCCTTTCTCTCGTCGAACGGGAGCCCTCCTTTTCGCACGAGGTCCGTCGCGACGGTGGACGGGTAGACGACGGAGACGCGCACGTCGGACGTGCGCGCCTCGTACACCATGGCCTCCGAGAGGCCGACGAGGCCGAATTTCGAGGCGCAGTAGGCGCCACCGCCGGCGAACCCGCGCCGGCCGGCGGTCGAGGCGATGTTCACGATGTGCCCACGCCGGCGCGTCTTCATCCCCGGGAGGACGGCCCGAGACGTGAGGAACGGCCCGCGAAGGTTCACGGCGAGGATGCGGTCGAAGACGAGCGTGTCCATCTTCTCGACGGGCGCCGAGACGTAGATGCCGGCGTTGTTCACGAGCACGTCGACGGGGCCGAGCTGCTGCTCGGCGGCCGCGACGACCCGCGACACGACGCCTTCGTCCGAGACGTCGCCGGGAAGGACGATCGAGGGGACGCCCGTCTCCTTGATCTCCTTCTGGGCGTCGACGAGCGTCTTCTTCGTGCGCCCGTTCAGCGCGATCCTCGCGCCTTCCCGCGCGAAGGCGAGCGCGATCGCGCGGCCGATGCCGCGGCCCGCGCCCGTCACGAGGACGACCCGACCCTTCACATCCATGAGCGTCTCCCGGGACCGGATTCTAGGCCCGGCCCCCGTCCTCTCACCGGGCGGCCGGCCCGTCGAGCATGGCCCGTCGGGGCGCGCGATGCCCTTCGGCCCCGCCCGGCGATTCCGGGGGGACAATGGGGTCGCACACCGGGCGCCCGCGGGGCTCCCGGGAAGGAGTCCCACATGCGCGTCCCGCCCCGGACGTTCCTGCTTGCGGCGGCGGCCGCCGCGGCGCTGGCCGGCCGCGCGCACGCGCAGACATCGGCCGGCCAGACGGTCGTCGTCCCGTCGCTGCCGGGAGTCCCGAACAAGGAGATGAGGATCGCGGGCGAGGACCTCGCGGGCGCGGCGGCCGTCGGCCCCGAGGTTTCCTTCACCGGGCAGGTCGTCCAGTGGGAGGAAGGCCGCTCGATCACGATGAAGCTCGCGGACGGGCTCACGCGCGTCGTGCCCGTCGCGTCGAACATCATCTTCCCGCCGGATCTGAGACCCGGCGGCCTCCTCACGGTTCTCGTGCGTCAGACGGCCGACGGCCGTTACAAGGTCACCGGCCTCACCACCGCCGTGCCGCCGCCGAGCGCGCCGACCGCCGTCCCGGCCGCGGCGGCGCCGCCGCCCGCCGCCGCGACGCCCGCTGTTGCGCCGCCCGTGGAGCTGCCCGAGCCGGCCGCCGCGGGTCCGAAGGGGAAGGCGATCGTGAGGGCTTCGTATCTCACGCTGCGCGGCTCTCTGGGCTCGATCGGCGGGGGGTTCGTCACGATCGTGGAAGCGGGAGGACGGGAGCGCACCGTGAAGCTCGGCGGCAAGGCCGTCGTGGACGAGGGGCTCGCGCGGGGCGATGCGGTCGTCGTGCGGGTGCCGCTGCAAGAGCCGTTCGACGGGAAGACGGCCGACCGCGTCGAGCGCCCGAAGCCGCCGAAGACGCCGCGGCCGTCGAAGTTTCGCCGGGCCGAGTCCCCGGAGGGCTGATGCGCGCCGCGTCCGCCGCGCTCGCCTTCGCCGTCGCGGCCGGAGCCGCCTCCTCCGCCCGGGCCCAGCCGACGGCCGTTCCGACGGCCGCGGGCGCCGGCGCCGTCGCGCCGTCGGAACAGACGGCCGTGAGGCCGGCGCTGCCCGACGAGCGCGCGAACGGGACCGTCGCGCTCGGGGCGGCTCCTCCGACGCCGGCGGCGCTCCCGACGCCGGTGCCGACGCCCACCGCGGCTCCGGCTCCGGCCCCGGTCGAGGAGCCGGGCCGCTCCGAGCCGGACACGGGCGCCTCGCCCGCGGCGGCCGGGAGCGTCCACCGCGCGCACGGCGTCGCGGGGAAGCCCGTGAGCGTCGCGAAGACCCTGCCGTACACGGTCCTCGCGTTCGAGCCCGGTCGCACGCTCACGCTGCGCCGCCCGGAAGGGACGACCGTCGTGCTCGCGCTCGCGAAGAAGGCCGTCGTCCCGAAGGGTCTCGCCCGCGGGCAGACGGTTACGATCCGCACGCGGATGGAGCACGGGAAGAGGGTCGTCACGCGCGTGCGCTCCGCCGGCCCGACGAGGGTGCTCACGAACGTCGACTGAACGCGCGGCCGCGGCGGGGAACTTCCGAACCGGGACGCGGGTCTGTTCCGGGCAAGGAGGCCGCCATGTTCGAGCCCGCGCCCGCGCCCCGACGCCGGCCCTTGTTCGCCGTCTCCGCCTTGGCGCACACCGCGCTCGCCGCGGCGCTCGTCGTGCCGCCGCTTTTCGCGACGCCGGAGCCGCCGGAGCCGGACGGGTTCGTGAAGATCGCTCACCTGCCGCCGCTCGCGAGTGATGCCCCGAATCGGGAGACGGTGGTCTTTCTGAGAAAGGGTCATGGGGGCGGGGCGTCCGGGCCGTCGGCGCGCGCGACAGTGGCCCGCCCCGCCGCTCGGCCGCGCACCACGCAGCCCATGGGAATCGGATCGGTCCTGCCGGATCCGACGGGCGAGGAGTCCGAATTACCCTTCGAAGAATGGGGCGAGCGCAGCGAGCCCGCCGATCACGGAAGCGGTCGCGCTGACGGTGCCGGAGGAGACGGCGGTCCGGACTGCGAGGGATGCAGCATCGTCTCCGCGACCGCCCGCGGCGTCACGCCGCCGGTCGCGATCGAGACGACCGCGCCGGTCTATCCCGAGCTCGCGCGCCGCGCGCACGTCGAGGGCATCGTCCTTCTCGAGGCGATCATCGGCTCCGACGGCTCGGTTCGCGACGTGCGCGTCCTCGGCAGCGCCCACCCGCTCCTCGACCCGGCGGCCCTCGAGGCGGTTCGGCGGTGGCGTTACCGGGCGGCCACGATCGGGACTCGGCCCGTCGCCGTCTCCCTGCAGGTCCTGATCACGTTTTCGCTGCGCTGAGTCTCGGTCGCGCGGCGTGATACCTTGCGCCGGCAGGATGGGCATCCGGATCGACGAGAGGATCGAGCGGGCGGCCACGCTCCCGGCGCGGGTCTACGTCGATCCGACCGTCCTTGCGGCCGAGCAAGAGCGCATCTTCGCGGCGTCCTGGCAGCTCGTCGGACGAGCGGAACAGGTTGCGGAGCCCGGCGACTTCTTCACGGCGCGGATCGCGAGCGAGGAGATCGTCGTCGTACGCGACGGCGAGACCCTTCGCGCGCTCTCGAACGTCTGCCGGCACCGGGCGGGTCCCGTCGCCGCGGGCGCGGGGACCTGTCGCGCGTTCTCCTGCGGATATCACGGCTGGTCCTACGGCCTCGACGGCCGCCTCCTCGGGACGCCTGAGTTCGACGGCGTCGAGGACTTCCGGCGCGACGAGGTGAGGCTGCCGTCCTTTCGCGCCGAATCGTGGATCGGCTTCGTCTTCGCGCAGCTCGACCCGGCCGCGCCTGCGCTCGCGTCGACGCTCGACGCCCTCGCGCCGCGGCTCGAGGGCCGCGGCCTCGCGTCCATGCGCCCCGCCTTCCGGCGCGACTGGACGCTCGACTGCAACTGGAAGGTCTACGTCGACAACTACCTCGAGGGGTACCACATCCCCGTCGTGCACCCCGGGCTCATGAAGGAGCTCGACTACGGCGCGTACCGCACGGAGACGTTCCGCGCGCACTCCCTCCAGATCGCCCCGATCCGCCGGCACGAGGGCGGGCCGATCCGGTCGGACGCCGGCGACGAGGCGGAGTACTGGTGGATCTGGCCGAACCTGATGGTGAACGTGTACCCCGACAACTTCTCGACGAATCTGATCGTCCCGATGGGGGCCGGCAGGACGCTCACGGTCTTCGAGTGGTTCTTCCGGGATCCCGGACGCCGGGACGTCGCGGAGAAGGTCCGGCGGACCGTGGAGTTCAGCGACGAGATCCAGCGCGAGGACATCGCCGTGTGCGAGGCCGTGCAGCGCGGCCTCGGGTCGGCGACGTACGAGAGGGGCCGCTACGCGCCGCGGCGCGAGACGGGCGTCCACCACTTCCACCGGCTGTGGGCGAACGCGATGGCGGACCACTGAGGTGGCGCTGCGGAAGATCCTCGGGTTCCGGGACCTCGTCTTCCTCTTCACGCTGACGTGCTTCTCGCTGCGCTGGATCGCGTCCGCGGCGGAAGCCGGGCCCTCGGCCCTCGTCGTGTGGGTTCTCGCCGCGCTCGGCCTCTTCGTTCCGCTCGCGGCCTCCGTGCTCGAGCTGTCGTCCCGCCATCCGGACGAGGGCGGCCTCTACGTCTGGACGCGCCGCGCGTTCGGCGACGGCCCGGGCTTCTTCGCGGGCTTCCTGTACTGGGCGAGCAATCTGCCGTTCTTCCCCGGGCTTCTCTATTTCACGGCCGCGAACGCCGTCGTCCTCGCGGGGAAGAGGGGGGCCGGGCTCGGCGAGAGCCGGACCTTCTTCCTCCTGTTCGCGTTCGTGGCGATCGCGGCGGCGACCGCCGCGAACGTCCGCGGCCTGAAGTTCGCGACGTGGCTGCACAACGCGGCGGCCGTCGCGACGTGGCTGCCCGCGCTGCTCCTCGTCGTGTGCGGAGCCGTGGTGCTCGCCCGTTTCGGCCCGGCGACGGAGTTCACGCGCGCGAGCCTCGTGCCGGCGTTCTCCGTGAGGGACGCCCTGTTTCTCTCGACGATCGCGTTCGCGTTCGGGGGCCTCGAAGCGCCGTCGTTCCTCGGCGCCGAGATGTGCGACCCGCGCCGGGACCTGCCGCGCGCCCTCCTCCTCGCGGGCGCGCTCATCACGGGCGTCTACGTCGCCGGAACGGCGGCGATCCTCGTCGCGATCCCGGCCCGCGAGGCGAGCGGGCTCGACGGGATCACGAAGGCGATCGTCGCCGCATGCGCGCGGGCGGGGCTGCCGCCGCTCGGGGGCGTCGCCGCTCTCCTCATCACGCTCGCCGGCATCGGGGTGACGGGCGCCTGGCTCGCGGCGTCGGCGCGGCTCCCGTTCGTCGGCGGCCTCGACCGCTTCCTCCCGCCCATCTTCGGGCGCATCGACCCGCGCTGGGGGACGCCGGCCGTCGCGATCCTGGCCCAGTCCGCGCTGTCGCTCGTGTTCGTCCTCCTGAGCCAGGCCGGTACGGGCGTGAAAGGGGCGTACGACGCGCTCGTCGCGATGAGCGTCGTCGCCTACTTCGTCCCCTTCCTCTTTCTCTTCGCCGCGACGATCCGCCTCAACCGCGTGGCGGCGCCGCCCGGGGCGTTCCGGATTCCGGGGGGACGGCCCGTCTCCACGCTCCTCGCGTGCGTCGGGTTCGCGACGACGGCGCTGTCGCTCGGGCTCGCGTTCGTCCCGCCGGAGGACGCGCCGGACCGGCTCTTCGCGTTCCTGAAGCTCGTCGGGCTGACCGGCCTGCTCTTCGCCGGCGCCGCCGCGCTCTGGATTGCGGCGCGCCGGCGTCACGCGCGGGCGGCAGGCGAGACGGCGGGGTGACGGCGATCCTCTTCGAGGGCGAAGGCGTCCTCGCGGTGAACAAGCCCCCGGGTGTCTCGATGGCGACGTCCTCGAGGCCCGGGTCCGCCGAGGAGGCCGTCCGGCGCCTCCTCGCGGCGTGCGGGGAGGCGGAGAGGAAACCGCTTCCGCTTCTCGTCCACCGCCTCGACGTCGGGACGAGCGGCGTCGTCCTCCTCGCGAGAAACGACGCGGCGCACCGGGCGCTCTCCCGTGCGCTCCAGCAGCGGACGGCGAAGAAGACCTACCGCGCGCTCGTGTGGGGACACCCCGTGCCGGCCCGCGGCCGCATCGAGCTTCCGCTCGCGCGGGACCCGAAGGACGGGCGCAAGATGCGCGTCGAAAAGGACGGGAAGCCGTCGGTCACGGCCTACGAGACGCTGAAGCGCTACCCCTCGCTCGCCGACCTGCGGCTCTCACCCGAGACGGGAAGGACGCACCAGATCCGTGTCCACCTCTCCGCGAAGGGGCACCCGATCGCGGGCGACGACTTCTACGGCGGGGCGACGCGCTGGCGGGGGGTGCGGGACCGGGGACCGCGCGAGGCGCTCCAGCGCCTCGCGCGCCCCCTCCTCCATGCCGAGAGGATCGTGATCGAGGAGATGGAAATAGACGTGAGCGCGCCGCTGCCGGGGGATTACGAGAGTGTTCTTGCTTCCCTCGCAGCCGCGGCGCGTCGCCGCGCGACGTGACGATGCGCGGAGGCGAGGTGGAATTGCTTAGAAGGGTGAATGAGCGGAGTCCCATATTCACTTCCTAGGAAAATACTGCGGCGCCGGAGCGCAGACGCCGCTCGAGGAGCGTCGCCCGCTCAGCGCGCTCCGGCGGCTCCCGCCGGCCTGAGCCGCGCGCAGCCGCGCACGGAGACGACGGTCGCGCCGCCCGCCACGAGAAGGAGGGCGGCCGCGATGAAGAGGAGGAGAGGGCCGCGACGGCTCGCCTTCTCGGCACCCGGGCCGGCGGTGGGCTTCGGGCGCGTGAAGGGCGCCGTCGAGTCCGACCGGACAGCCGGTGCGACGGCGGCCGTCGCCGGGGACCGGCGGTTCGGCGCCGGGGACGCGGCGGGAGGGGAGGCCGGAACGGCCGGGACCTCCCGCGTCACGGCGTCGCGCGGCGGCCGCGCCGCGAGGTCGCGCCGGGCCATGAGGAGGTCGAGGATCATCTGGCCCGCGCTCCCGTAGCGCTCGGACGCGTCCTTGCGCAGCGCACGCGCGACGATCTGCTTGAGGACGTCCGGCACCCGGTCCGGCTCCGGCCAGGGGTCCGCCTCCTTCGTCATCATCTTGGCCACCATCTGGGTCACGCTCGCACCGGAGAACGGGTGCGTGCCCGCGAGCATCTGGTAGAAGACGATGCCGAAAGAGAACAGGTCCGAGCGCTCGTCGAGCGGGCTCCCGAGCGCCTGCTCGGGTGAGAGGTAGTCGAGTGTCCCGACGATCATCCCCTCCCCGGTGTGGCGGGGCCCCTTGGAGGAGTCGCGCGCGCCTTCGAGGAGGATCTTGCTGAGGCCGAAGTCGAGAAGCTTCGCGCGCCCGTCGGGCGTGAGCATCACGTTCGACGGCGTGATGTCACGGTGAAGGATCCGGTTCTGGTGGGCGACCTTCAGCCCCTCGAGGACCTGGATCGCGACGTCCACGCACTCGTCGACGGCGAGCCGCCGCGCGTCCATGATCTCGTCGAGGCCCTTGCCCTCGAGGTACTCGAGGACGAGGTAGAGGGCCCCCGGCGGGAAGCCCGCGTCCCTTTCGTCCGTCACGGCGAGGTCGTGCAACGTGATGACGTTCGGGTGGTTCAGGGCCGCGACGGCGCGCGCCTCGTTCACGAACCGCCCGCGCATCTTCGCGTCCTCCTGGAGGCCGGCGGGGAGGACCTTGATCGCGACGCGGCGCCCGAGCGCGGGATCCGTCGCGAGGTAAACCTCCCCCATCCCGCCCTTGCCGAGCAGGCGGACGATCTCGTACCGGCCGATGCTGCGGGGGAGAACGTCCGCGGCCGCCACTCGAAGGGCAAGTATAGGCGGAGGATCTCAGGTGGACGGCCCGTCCCCCAGGACGAGCGAGACGTGCAGGGCCGGCGCGTCGGGCCGGATCGACTGCACGAGCCCGGAGCGCCGGAAGACGCGGAGCATCTTCTCGTTGCCCGGAAGGACCTCCGCGTCGAAGGTCGCGATCCCACGCGTGCGCGCGAGCGTCGCGAGGCGCCGGAGGAGGAGCGAGCCGAGCCCCCGGCCCTGCAGGTCGTCGGCGACCGTGAAGGCCACCTCGGCGCGCGTCGGATCGGCGCGGTCCCGCTCCCAGCGGGCGACGGCCGAGAGCGTCCCATCGACCTCGGCGACGAGTGCGTAGCGATCGTCGTAGTCGACGTGCGCGAGGTACTCGGCCTTCGAGCGGTCCTTGCCCGGAACCGCGAAGAAGCGGAAGTACAGGCTCTCGGGCGAGAGGCGGTCGTAAAGCCCGAGGAGGTGTGGCGCTTCGTCCGTGCGGATCGGGCGCAGACGGACGCGCGTGCCATCCTTGAGCGTCGCGTCGGAGGCGTCCGCCTCGGGGTAGACGGCAGGCGCCCCCGGCGGGATCTCCCGGACCGAACGGACCAAAACGGACCTCCGAAGGCCTCTTCATGATGGTACAGAATCGCGCCTCAAGTCCACGGCTGGGGGGAAGGGCACATGAAGCTCATCACGACCATCATCCGGCCGGAGAAGCTCGCGGACGTGAAGGCCGCGCTCTTCCGGGCCGGCGTCACGGGCATTTCGCTCTCGCGGGTCCAGGGCCACGGCGGGGAGCACGACACCATCGAGCAGTACAGGGGGACGACGCTCGTCTTCGAGTTCGTGGAGAAGGTGCGGATCGACATCGCGGTCTCCGAGCCGTTCGTCGAGCCGACGATCGAGGCCATCGTCGCCTCGGCGCGGACGGGCGAGGTCGGCGACGGGAAGATCTTCGTCCAGCCGCTCGAGCGCGTGATCCGCATCCGCACGGGCGAGCAGGACGTCCAGGCGCTCACGCCCGTCTCGGCCGAGGAGGTCAAGGCGCGCGCGCTGCGTGCCGGGAAGGAGGACGCGTGAACGCTGCCGTGCCGAATTCCGGGGACACGGCGTGGGTCCTCGTCGCGGCCGCCCTCGTGTTCCTCATGAACCCCGGCCTCGCGTTCTTCTACGCCGGGCTCGTGCGCCGCAAGAACACGCTGAACACCCTCATGATGACCTACGTCGCGATGGGCGTCGGCGCCGTCGTCTGGATGCTCGCGGGCTACTCGCTCGCGTTCGCGCCGGGCTCCGCGTTCCTCGGCTCGCTCCGGTGGCTCGCTCTCGCGGGAGTCGGAGGCGCTCCGGAGGCCGCGTACGCGCCGACGATTCCCGCGCTCGCGTTCTTCGCATTCCAGGGGATGTTCGCGACGATCACGCCTGCGCTCGTGTCGGGCGCGATCGTCGAGCGCGTGAGCTTCCGCGCCTACGTGATCTTCCTCGCGGTCTGGAGCCTCGTCGTCTACGCCCCCGTTGCGCACTGGGTCTGGGGGACGGGCGGGTTCCTCCGTGCGTGGGGCGCGCTCGATTTCGCGGGCGGGACGGTCGTCCACGTGACCGCCGGAACCGCGGCGCTCGTCGCCGCGAAGATGCTCGGGCCGCGCCAGGACTTCAAGCGGATCGCCCTCATCCCGCACAACGTTCCGTACGTCCTCCTCGGGGCGGGCCTCCTCTGGTTCGGGTGGTTCGGGTTCAACGCGGGCTCCGCGCTCGGCGCGAACGGAACGGCGGCGCTCGCGTTCGTGACGACGAACGCGGGAGCGGCGGCGGCGGCGCTCACGTGGCTCGCGCTCGAGCGGTCGATCGGCGGGCACGCGACGGCCGTCGGCGCCGCGACGGGCGCCGTCGTCGGCCTCGTCGGGATCACGCCGGGCGCCGGGTTCGTCTCGCCGCTCTCGGGTCTCGCGATCGGGGCCCTCACGGCGATCGCGAGTTTCACGGCGCTGCGTCTGCGCGCGCGGACCTCGCTCGACGACACGCTCGACGTCTTCGCCTGCCACGGGATCGGCGGCATCACGGGCTCGCTCCTGACGGGCGTCTTCGCGTCGAAGGCGGCGAACCCCGACGGCGGGAACGGGCTCCTCTTCGGGAACGCCGCCCTCCTCGGCATCCAGGCCGCGACGGTCGCCGTCGTCTTCCTCTACACACTCGTCGTGACCGCCGGAGTCCTCCTCGCGATCAAGGCCGTCACCCCGCTGCGCGTCACGCTCCACGCCGAACTCGACGGTCTCGACCGCCGCATCCACGGCGAAGAGGCGTATCGCGGCGGCAGCGCGGCCGGGGGTCTCGGCGAGAGCGTGATCCTGCACCCGGCGGAGGGCGCGAAGACCTAGCGCGGAACCGCGGCGCGGCCCGTCAGCTCCGCGAGGTGGAGGAGGCGGGCCGCGACGTCGGGGTGGAACGCCTCCTTCGGGGCACGCCACGTCCAGTTGTCGTGCGCGCGGCCGGGCACGTTCATCCGCGCCGCCGAGCCCAGGGCGAGCACGTCCTGCAGGGGCACGACGGCCCGGTCCGCGACCGAGGCGTAGGCGGCCCGGACGAGGACGCCCGCCGGGTCGCCGCCGTCGACGCCGAAATAATCGCGGAAGCGCTGCCGCGCCCAGTCGGGCTGGGCGGGGTACCAGCCGACGGCGGTGTCGTTGTCGTGCGTCGCCGAGTAGACGACGGAATTCGGAACGTGGCGGTGCGGCAGGTGCTCGCTGTCCATCTCGCCGAACGCGAACTGGAGGACCTTCATCCCCGGCAGGCCGAGCGTCGCGAGAAGGTGCCGGACGTCCTCCGTGATCTCCCCGAGGTCTTCGGCGATGATCGGGACGTCGCCGAGCGCGTGGCGGATCGCGAGGAACAGCATGAGGCCCGGACCCGTCGTCCAGCGCCCCTCGCGGGCGGAGGCGGCGCCGGCGGGGACCGACCAGTAGCCGGCGAAGCCGCGGAAGTGGTCGAGTCTCACGAGGTCCGCGACGCGCAGGTTCGCGCGCACGCGCTCGATCCACCAGTCGAACGCCTCGGCCTCGAGGACGTCCCACCGGTAGAGAGGATGGCCCCAGAGCTGCCCGTCGTCGCTGAACGCGTCGGGCGGAACGCCGGCGACCGTCTCGGGGCGGCCCGCCGAGTCGACCGCGAAGAGCCGCCGCTGCGACCAGACGTCGGCGCTGTCCAGCGCCACGTAGATCGGGAGGTCGCCGAGGATCGAGATCGCGCGCGCGTTCGCGGCGCGTTTGACCCTGTCCCACTGGCGGAAGAAGAGAAACTGGGAGTAGGCATGGAACTCGATCTCGTCCGCGAGCGTCTGCCGCGCGTCGACGAGGGCGCCTTCCTCGTGCGCGGCGAGCGCCGGCTCCCATTCGGTCCACGCCGCGCCCCCGTGCGCGTCGAGGAGCGCCGCGAAGAGGGTCCAGTCGTCGAGCCAGGGCGTCTGGGCCGGCGAGGCCACGAAGCGCGCGACGAGGTCCGTGACGCTGGCGCCGAGGGTGCGCGCATGCGCGAAGGAGGCGCGCAGGATGCGGTCCTTGAACGCGCGCACGGCCTCGAAGTCGACGCGGTCGTCCCGGAACTCGGGCGCGTGCTCGAGGGCCGCGGCCGGGAGGAGGCCTTCCTCGAGGAGCCACTCCGGCGAAACGAGAAGCGGGTTGCCCGCGAAGGCGGAGAGGCCCGCGTACGGCGAGTCGTGCGCGCCCGGCGGCACGAGCGGCAGGACCTGCCAGATCCTGAGCCCCGCGGAGGCGGCCCAGTCGATGAACGCGTCGCTTCCGGGCCCGAGGTCCCCGATCCCGAAGCGGGAAGGGAGAGATGTCGGGTGCAGGAGGAGCCCCGCCTCGCGGACCTGCCGGTGCATGCGGGCATGCTACCCCTCGGTCGCGCGGGGCCCGGCCCCCCGTGTCTCAGCGGCCGATCGCCGTCTCCCGGTCGAGGATCCGCAGCGTCTTTTCGTAGAGCGCCTCGACCTCCTCGCGGCTGTTCCCGATCGCGGTCATTCCGAGCTTGCCGTACTGCGACAGGGCGCCGACCAGATGGAACAGGACGCCGGACTCGGAGTTGTGGCTGTAGTGAAGCGCGTTGATCGTCACGATCTCGATGAGGTCCTCGGGCAGGAGCCCGCGGTACGCCTCGGACTGGAGGTTGTCCGTGGCCCGGTAGAACTTCGGCGATCCGCGCGGCGAGAGGAACAGGCCCGAGTCCGGGTCCAGCCGTCCGCCCGTGAGGAACTGGAGCGCAAGGTACGGGTGCGTCGTCCCTCCCATCCGGAGGTTGATCTCGAGCGCGAAGAGGCGCCAGGGCCCGTCCGCGCGGTCCTTCACGGCGAGGAAGTCCACTCCGAACCGGCTCACGACGCCGCGAGAGGCGAGCACCGCCCCGATCCGGGCCGCCTCCATGGTGATCTCCCGGCGGTACTCGTCCGAGGCGGGGAAGAGGCAGCCGAGGAAGACCTGCCCGCTCGGACCCCCGAGGACCTGGTCGTGCGTCGAAATCGGGAGGACCTCGCCGCGGGGACTCGTGCGGAGCTGCACGGAGGGCGAGGCCTTGATCGTGCCCTCGAGGAACTCCTCGGCGATGCCGCCCATCCTCCGGAACTTCGCGTGGAACTCGTCCCAGGTCTCCCAGGCGACGGAGAACTCGAGGTCGGGGAGGCGCGCGCGGACCGCGGCCGCGTCGGTCGTGCCTTCCGGATACGGGAAGATCGCGTTGCCCTCGCCCGAGAAGCTGTCGTTGAGCTTCACGACGGCCTTTCGGAGCGCCGGGTTCCGGCTCTTGAGGTCGACGAGGGCGGCCTCGAGGTCCGCGTCGTCGCGCAGGTCCTCGTGGCCCTCGGGACACGCGACGCCCGCCTCGCGGAAGACCTTCCGGCTGCCGGACTTCGTTCCGAGCGCGATGAGGGCCGGGTCGACGCCGTTCAGAGGGATGCCGAGGAGGACGGCGAGCCTTCTTTCCAGGGGAGTCGAGTTGAAGACCGTGAGGTACGCCCGGGAGCGGTCCGGGATCCCCGCGCGGATCCGCTCGATGAGACGGGGCCGCTCGAGGATCTTCTCGGTGAGGGAACGGGGCGACGCGTCGTGCGCGCAGAGGAGCGTGAGCCGGCCGCGCGCGTGGCTCGCGGGGATTCCGACGAGGAGCTGGAAGTAGTACTCGAGGACGAGCGGGTGGACGGGCTGCGACGTCACGAAGACGACCCGCGCGCGCGGGTTGCGCAGCCGGATCAGGAGGAACAGGAGGCGCTCCTCGTAGAAGCTCGCGCCGTCGAGCTTCGTGAGCTCGGCCTGATCGAGCGTCAGGGACGGGACGACGACCGAGGTGTGCGGCGCCTCGTCCCGCCCCGCGATCGCGTCCCAGACCTCGAGGAGTCGGGGTTTGAGCCTCTCGAACTCGTCGATCTCGCGCTCGAGGGAGAGGTCGGACGCAAAAGGCGGCCTCGGGATCACGTGCCGGGATTCTAGGCTCCCGCCCGAAGGGACTGAGGCACGGATCTTGATTGCGAACGTGCGAGAACACGAAGGATGGAGCGCTTGAAGACACGGAGAGCCGCGGCGAAGGGCTTCACGCTGATCGAGCTGCTGATCGTCGTCGCGATCATCGGGATCATCGTGGCGATCGCCGTCGTGAACATGATCAACGCGATCCAGCGCGGCAAGCAGAAGCGCTCGATGGCCGACATGAAGTCCCTCTCGACGGCGCTCGAGGCCTACGCGACCGATCGGAATTTCTACCCGGCCGCTGCGGGCTTCACGCTGCCGTCGGGCCTCTCGCTGCCGACGGCGACGTTCGGCGCGGCCGCTGAGGACCTGAGCCCGACGTACATCCGGATCACGCCGCTGAGCGACGGCTGGAACTCCTGGTACCTCTACGGCGCCGGCGCGACGAAGGCCGACTACGCGGTGCGCTCCGCCGGTGCCGACGGCGTTCCGCAGGCGTCCCCGGGCTTCGGCCCGACGACCGACTTCAACGCGGACATCATCCTCGTCGACGGCGCGTTCGTTCAGTTCCCCGACGGCGCCCAGCGCTGAACGCCGGGTCCCGCGGGTGACAAACGCTGTACGGTTCCTCGCGGCGGCCCCGACAAAATTTTGTCGCCGGTACGTCTCACCGGGGCGGATTCCGCTTCAACTATTGGAAACGCAAGAGGATCGGGGCACGGCACGGCTCTTGAAAGCGATCGGGCAGGAGGTTGATCTCACATGAACAAGAGGAAACAGAAGGGGTTCACGCTGATCGAGCTGCTGATCGTCGTCGCGATCATCGGCATCATCGTGGCCATCGCCATTCCGAACCTGCTGAACGCGATCCAGCGCGCCAAGCAGAAGAGGACGATGGGTGACATGCGCTCGGCCGGCACGGCCGCCGAGGCATACGCCGTCGACTTCAATCACTACCCGGCGGCCGCTGGCTACTCGCTTCCGACGGGCCTCACGCTCGGCGGCGCCACGTTCGGCGACGCGGCGACGGCCGGGACCTTCAACGCGCAGGTCACCCCGACGTACATCCGCGTCCTTCCCCTCTCGGACGGCTGGCAGTCGTTCTTCACGTACAGCTTCGATGCGAACAAGCAGAACTACGGCATCCTCTCGGCCGGCAAGGACGGCGTCATCACGACCACTACGACCATCGTCGGCGAGACCACGAACTTCAACGACGACATCGTCTTCGTCGACGGTCAGTTCGTTCAGTACCCCCAGGGCGCGCAGCGGTAAGTCCTCCCGCCCTCGCCCGAAAGAGCCCCCTCACGGGGGCTCTTTCCCTTTTGGGGCCTTTCTCCGGCGCCTAGAATCCGTGCGGTGAAGCGCGGCGCGACGACCGGCCGGACGGCGCTCCTCGGCGGCGCCCTCGGGCTCGCCCTCGCCGCGGCGCTCCTCGCCCCGGGGGCGCTCGCCGGCCTCGTTCCGGCGCGCGGAGACCTCGCCGACTTCTTCTGGCCCATGAAGGCGTACACGGCTGCGCGGTGGGCAGTCGGCCAGCTCGCGCTCTGGAACCCGCTCTCGGGCTGCGGGGAGCCCTGGCTCGCGCAGCTCCAGACGGGAGTGCTCTATCCGGGCGATCTTCCGTTCCTTCTGCGCGGAGCGGTGGGACCCTCCCTCGCGATCGCGCTGCACGTCGCGCTCGCGGGGGCCGGAATGGCCGCGTGGCTCGCGTCGCTGGGAACATCGCGCGCGGGTGCGCTCGCCGGCGCGGCGACGTGGGCGGGCGGCGGCGCTTTTCTCTCCCTCGTCCCCGTCTACAACAACTTCACGACGGCCGCCTATCTGCCGTGGCTCTTCCTCGGGGCACGCCGTGCCGTGCGGGGCGCGTCTCCGGCGGGATTCGCCCTGGCGGCGGCTCTTGCTTTTCTCGGAGGCGAGCCGGCGCTCGCGGCGGTCGGGTGCGCGGTGGCGGGTCTCGTCGCCTGGTCGACGCGCGCAGAAGGGTCCGCCGGCCCCGCGCCCCCGCCCGTCCGGGCCGCCCTGCGGCTGGCGGGAGGCCTCGCGCTCGGCCTCGGTCTCGCGGCCGCTACGCTCGCGCCGTTCCTCGCCCTCGTGACGTCGACCGGGCGCGTCACGGGCGTCACGAGGGCCGAGGCGCTCGCGCGCCCGGTCGGCCGCTCGGACCTCGCGGACCTCGTCGTCCCGCCCGCGGCCGAAGCGACGCGCCGGCCGGGCCCGGGCCGGGGCGGTTATCTCGTGACGCTCGCGCTCGCACCGCTTCCGTTCGTCCTCGCGGGGGCGGCAGGGGCGGGGCTCGCCTCGCGCCCGCGCCTCCTCGCGGCGCTCCTCGCGCTCGCCGTCGCCGGCGTCGTACTCGCCCTCGGGATCCGTGGCGGCCTCGTTCCCCTCCTGTGGGACATGGGGCTCGCCCGCGGCGTCCGCTTTCCGGCGCGCTGGTTCGTCTTCGCGCACTTCGCCCTCGCGGCGGCCGCCGGCGCCGGCCTCGACGGCTGGCGGGACGGGCATCTCCTCGCGTGGCCGGCCCGCGCCGGGCACGACGCCGAGCCGCCCCGCAAGGGCCCTCTCGTCGGCTCGGCGGCTTTCGCCGCCGTCACCCTCGCCGTTCTCTTCGGGTTCTCCGTCTCCGAGCGGCGGGAGCCCGGGCTCGCCGCCTGGCTCGCGTTCGGGGCGGCGGCCGCCGGTGTCGCTCTCCTGGGTCTCGCGCGCTGGAGCCGCACGCCGTCCCGCGAACGTTGCGGTGCGCTTCTCGTCCTGTGCGTCGCCGCCCCCCTCCCGCTCGGCGCGCGCGACGTCGTCGCGGGTGCGCCGGCCGCCGAACTCGAGCGGACTCCCCGCATCGTCGCCGACCTCGCGCCGGGGTCCGCGGGCCGCGTCTTTCCCGTCGTCTCGGACGGAGCGCTCCTGAGAAGGTGGCTGGGTGGGAGCGCGTGGACCGCGGAAACGGCGCTCCGCGGGCACGAGGCCCTCGCGGGATACGGCTCGCTCTCCGCCGGCCTCGCCTCGGCGGCCTCCCCGTCTCCGATCGGCAACCCGTGGCGGACGCGGCTCCTCGGGGCGGCGCTCTCGGGCGGGAACGCGGAGACGCTCCTCGGTCTCGTGGACGTCCGCCGCGTCGTGTCGCCGTTTCCCGCGGCGCTGCCGGGCGCGCGGCTCGAGCGGCGCGCCGGGGACGTCCTGCGCTACGCGCTCTCTCGACCGCTCGGCCGCGTGTTCTTCGCCCGGGAGGCCGCGGTCGTCGAGGACGACACCGCGTTCGAGGCGCTCGCCGGACCGGCGTTCGACCCGGAGGCGCGCGCGCTCGTCGCGCCGGGGGCGGGCGCGCTCCCGCCGCCGCGCGCCGCGAAGGGCTTCGCGGTCGCGCGCGTGACGCGCGACGAGCCCGAGGCGCTCGACCTCGAGACGGCCACGTCGGAGGCCGCGCTGCTCGTCGTGACGCGCTCGTGGGACGCCGGCTGGCAGGCGCGACTCGACGGGGCGGCGGTTCCGCTCCGGCGCTGCGACCTCGCTCTCATGGCGGTGTCCGTTCCCGCCGGCGAGCACAGGCTCGAGCTCGCGTACCGCCCGGCCGCCTGGCGGGCGGGCGTCGTGGCGTCCGGTGCGTCACTTCTCGTCCTCCTCGGCCTCGCCCTCGCCGGGCGGAAGGAGCCGGACGCGTGACGCCCGCCGAGGCCGTCCCGCTCGTCTTCGCGGCGGCCGCGGGAGCGATCGCGGGCTCCTTCGCGAACGTCTGCATCCACCGCCTCCCGCGCGGCGAATCCGTGGTGCATCCGCCCTCGCGCTGTCCGAAGTGCGGGGCTCACGTCGCGTGGCACGACAACATCCCCGTCCTCTCGTGGCTCCTCCTCCGCGCGCGCTGCCGCGCGTGCGGCGTGCGGATCTCCCCGCGCTATCCGCTCGTCGAGGCGGCCGGCGCCGGGATCTTCGCCGGCGCCGTTCTGCTGTGGGGGCCGACGGCGGTCGCGGCGGGGGGCGCGCTTCTCGCGCTCGCCTCGCTGATTCTCGTCGCGACGGACCTCGAGACCCGCACGCTGCCGGACGAGGTCACGCTCGGCACGCTCGTGCTCGGCCTCGTCGTGGCCGCGGTCCGCGACCGCGCGGCGGCGGGGAGGGGCGGGGCGCTTCTCGCGGGGCACGGCCACCTCGTCGAGGCGGCGCTCGGCGCCGCGGTCGGTGCCGCGTTTCTCGAGCTCGTGCGACGGGCGTATCTCGCGTTCCGCGGCCAGGAAGGGATGGGAGGCGGCGACGTCAAGATGCTCGCGATGGCGGGAGCGTTCACCGGTCCCGCGGGCGCGTTCCTGACGCTCTTCTTCGCCTCTCTCGCGGGGACCGTCGTCGCGGGCGGGGCGGCCCTCGTGCGTCGCGTGCGGTGGGCGGCCGCGTTCGGCGCGGCGCGGCGCGACGCGGCCCGCGCCCTCGCGTGCGCCCGCGCGGACGGCCTCCTCGTCGGCGAGGACGGCCGTGTCGCGGCCGCGGGCGCGCGCTGGCGGGAGCTTCCAGGCGCCGCGGCGGAAGGGGAGCCCGTCGCGGCCGACCGGCGGGCCGCCGGCCGGCTCGCCGCGTTCGTGCGCCGCGCTCGCGTCCGCGCCCGACGGGGAGAAGCGTCGGCGTCGGGCCGCCTTCCCGTCGACGACGGAGCCGACGTCTTCCGCGTGCTCGCGGCTCGCGCGGAGAAGACGCCCGCAGGCCTTCTCGTCCTTTTCGCGCGCGTGGACGTTCCGTTCGGCGTCTTCCTCGCGGCCGGCGCGGTCCTCGCGTTCGTATTCGGGCGCGCGGTGCTCGAGGGCCTCTTCGGCCCGCTGTCTCCCTTTCCGGCGAGGCTCCTGCCGTGACGAGCCGTTCCTTCGAGCGCGAGGTCCGCAACGTGATCGTCGGGGGCCTCGTCACTCTCCTGTTCCTCGCGGGCACCGCGGCGGTCGTCCTCCGCAACACGACGGCGTGGGGCGTCGCCGAGAACGAGCGACGGCTCGCCCGCGACACCGCGGTCGCGGCCGAGGCGCTCGCCTCGACCTCCGCCCCGGCCCGGGCGCTGCTGGAAGACTCGGGCACCGGACGCGCGCTGCGCGAGGGAGGGGCCCGAAGCGCCGCGCTCTACGATGCCCGCGGCGCCCGCGTCGCGGACGCGCCGTTCCTTCCCGATGCCGGAGAGGCCCCCGCGATCCTCGGACCGGCGGACCTCGCGACGACGGAGCCGATCGTGCGGGGTGGAGCGTCCGGACCGGTCGTCCTCGTGGCGCTGCCGGACGGCAGCCGCGTCCTGCGCGTCGTGTGGAACGACCCCGCCGTGGCGGCCGTGCGGCGAAACGCGCGGATCGTCCTCGTGGCGCTCCCGGCGGCGGCGGCCGTCCTCGTCCTTCTCGTCGTCCCGTTCCTCCGGCGTCTCATGGCCCCGATCGACGCGATCGCCCAGACGGCGCGCGGAGCCGGGGACCTCGTCCCCGAGGTCGCGCCGCGCACGGCGCGCGACGAGGCCGAGGGCGCCGCCGAGACGTTCGTCAGGACCGTCGAGGCCCTGAAGAAGCGCACGGAGGAGCTCGAGGAACTGAGGCGCTCCGAGCAGCGCCGGGCCGACGTGCTCGCCGTGACGGCCGAGACGCTCGTGCGTTCGCACCCGGGCGGCCTGCTCGTGGTCGACGCCGCGGGCCGCCTCGCCGAGGCGAACGGTCCCGCCCGCGCCGTCCTCGAGCTCTCGCCCGAGGACGTCGGGCGCCCGGCGGCCGACGTTCTCGCCGACGTTCCGGTCCTCGCGGCGGCCGCGGAGCGGGCGCGGACGGGCGCCCCGACGCTCTCGAGCGAGTTCGACCTGGGCGAAGGCACCGGCGCGCGTCTCCTCGAGGTCATCGCCGTGCCGATCCTCGACGTGTCCGAGAGCGTGCTCGGCGCGCTTCTCTTCGTCGAGGACCGGACCCGGACGCGGAGGCTGGAGCGCGAAGTGTCCTCGAGGCGGGAGCTCGCCGCCCTCGGCGAGATGTCGGCCGGCATCGCGCACGAGTTCCGGAACGCGACGGGCACGATCCTCGGATGGGCGCGTCTCGCGGCCCGGACGGAGGACCCCCGGCTCCGCGCGCGGCATCTCGCCGCGATCCAGGCCGAGGCCGAGCACGTCGCGCGCGTGACGGGGGACTTTCTGTTCTTCGCGAAGCCCGAGAGGCTGGAGACCTTGCCCTGCGACCTCGGGGCGCTCGCGCGGGAGATCGCCGCCGAGCAGAAGGCGCTGACGCCGGCTGTTCACGTCGCCGTGCAGGGCACGTTCGCCCCCGCGCAGGCCGACGCGGCGCTCGTGAAGCGCGCGCTCGTGAACCTCGTCAAGAACGCGTGTGAGGCCGCCGCCCGTCCGGGAGGCGGCCGCGTCGTCCTCTCCGGTGAGGGGAGCGGCTCGGAAACGGTTCGCGTCGCCGTCGAGGACGATGGCCCGGGTGTGCCGGAGGAGGCCGCCGCGAAGCTGTTCGTCCCGTTCTACTCGACGAAGGAAGCCGGCACGGGGCTCGGGCTCGCGCTCGTCGCGAAGATCGCCGCGCTCCACCACGGGAGCGTCTCGGTCGAGAGGTCGCGCGACCTCGGCGGCGCGCGCTTCGTGCTCTCGCTCCCCGCGGCGAGCTGATCGATCAGCCCGCGGCCGGGGCCGGAGACGCCGGGCGGGCGGCGGCCTTCGCGCGCTTTTCGAGGAGGCCCTTGAACTGGTCCTTGTCGAGTGACCTCTCGAAGGCCTCGTCGGCGTCTACGGTGCCGGCCACGACGAGGTCCGCGATGCTCTGGTCCATCCCGATCATCCCGGACGTGCGGCCCGTCTGGATGAGCGTCGAGATCATCGCGGTCTTGCCCTCCCGGATGTTGTTCGAGAGCGCGGACGATCCCCTCAGGACCTCGAACGCCGCAGCGCGGCCGCCTCCCTTCTTCTTGAGGAGCACCTGCGCGACGACGCCCTTGAGAACCTCCGCGAGGACGGTGCGCACCTGCTCCTGCTCCTCGGCCGGGAAACTGTCGATGAGCCGGTCGACGGCCTTCGCGGCGGAATTCGTGTGGAGGGTCCCGAAGACGAGGAGGCCGGTCTCCGCGGCCTGGAGAGCCATGGACATCGTGTCGAGGTCGCGCAGCTCGCCGACGAGGACGACGTCGGGATCCTCGCGGAGCGCGGCCTTGAGGGCCCCGGCGAACGTCGGGGTGTCGAAGCCGAGCTCGCGGTGCGAGATGATGGACTTCTGCGGCCGGTGGAGGAACTCGACCGGGTCCTCGATCGTGATGATGTGGGAGGCCCGCGTCCGGTTGATCCAGTCCAGGAGCGCGGCGAGCGTCGTCGACTTGCCCGAGCCCGTGGGTCCCGTCACGAGGACGAGGCCGCGCGTGATGCGCGCGACGTTCGCGACGAGCGCGGGGAGCCCGAGCTCCTCGATCGCGAGGACGCGCGGCGGGATCATGCGCAGGACGGCCCCGGAGCCGTGCTCCTGCCGGAAGAGGTTCACGCGGAAGCGCGCGATGTCTCCCATCGCGTATGCGAAATCGGTGTCGCCCGTCGCCCGCCACTCGCGGAGCGGCTTCTCCGGGGCGATCGGGACGACGAGGCTCTCGTACTCTTCCTCCGTGAGCGTGCGCCACTTGAGGCGCTCGAGGTCGCCGTCCACGCGGATCATGGGCGGCGAGCCGACGGCGAGATGGAGGTCCGACGCCTTCTTGTCGACCATGACCCTCAGGAGCTTGTCGACGCGATTCACGCCCGGGTGGATCGAGGACTTCATTCGAGCGCCTGCCTCTCCTCGGCGAGGATTTTCTCGAACGGCTCTTTCTTGACGGCCTTCTCCATCGCGAGTTCGGGGTCCACCTTGCCCTCCTCGCAGAGCCTGAGGAGGGACTGGTCCATCGTGCACATCCCGGCGAGCTGGCCCGTCTGGAGCGCGGACGGGATCTGGTGGGTCTTGCCCTCGCGGATGAGGGCCGCGACCGCCGGCGTCGACCGGAGGATCTCGAAGGCGGCGACGCGCCCGGCGAACCCGCGCCGCGGGAGCAGTGCCTGCGAGAGCACGGCCTTGAGCGAGTCCGCGAGCATGACGCGGATCTGGCCCTGCTGGCCGGGAGGAAACGAGCTGATGACGCGGTCCACGGTGGAGGGCGCGTTCGTCGTGTGAAGCGTCCCGAGGACGAGGTGGCCCGTCTCGGAGGCCGTGATCGCGAGCGAGATCGTCTCGAGGTCACGCATCTCGCCGACGAGGATGACGTCAGGGTCCTCGCGCAGGGCGGCCTTCAGGGCGCGCGCGAAGGAGGCGGTGTGGTGCGGCACCTGCCGCTGGTTCACGAGCGCCTCCTTGTTCAGGTGGACGAACTCGACCGGGTCCTCGACCGTGATGATGTGGCAGGGCCGCGTCTCGTTGATGCGGTCGATGAGGGCCGCGAGCGTCGTCGACTTGCCGCAGCCGGAAGGGCCCGTCACGAGCACGAGGCCCTGCGTGAGCTTCAGGATGTCCGCCACGGTCGCCGGGGGGAGGCCGATCTCCTCGATCGTCGGAATCGTCTTCGGGACGACCCGGAAGCAGGCGTCGAAGCCCCCGCGCTGCGAGAAGAAGTTCGCGCGGAAACGCCCGAGTCCCGGGAGCTTGAGGCAGACGTCGATCTGACGCTCGCGCTCGAGCCTCTTCCAGTCGTCCTCGGGCAGGACCTCCCGGATGAGCTGGGAGGCGCGCGCCCGCGTCATGACGGGCGCGTCGACGATCTCGAGGAGACCCTGCATCCGGCGGTGCGGGACGAACCCCGTCGCGAGATGGAGGTCCGAGGCGCCGCGCTTGACCGTGTCCGCGAGGTACTCGACGAGCCGCGCCGAGTCGTTTCCCGCGAGCTCGACGGTCTGGACCTCGCCCTCCACCTCGGGCAGCGCGTCGCGCGCCTCGGTCCCCTTGAGGACGCCGACGAGACGGCGCGCCTTCTCGCGCACGCGCCCGTCCAGCGCGGGCATCTGGGAGACGCGCGAGCAGATGCCCGCCATCTGCGTCGCGATCTTCTCGTCGGAGGCGAGCTTCGCCATCGAGTCGAGGATCTCCATCTGGATGTCGGGCTGCGTCACGGCGGCCTTGAACGCGTCGAGAAGAGGCTGCGCCGCCCGGGGGTCGCCGAGGTCGCCGAGCGCGGACGCTGCCGGGATCGCGAGCTCCGGCTCCTTCAGGGCGGCGAGCACGCGCGTGAGGACGGCGTCGTCGCCCTTTCCGAGCCGACCGAGAGTCTCGAGCGCGCGCGTCTTGACCCAGAAGTCCTTGTCGTCGACGAGCTGGATCCAGATCGGGAGGGCCTTGACGTCCGCGAGCGCGAGCGTCATCTCCGACGCCGCCTTCGCGAGCGCGGGGTCGGGGTCGCGCGTGATCTTCAGGAGCGCGTTCACGAAGCCCGGGAGCCCGTCCCGCGCCGTCTCGACGGCCCGGTCGCGTACCCAGACGAACGAGCCGCGGAAGTGCTCGAGGATCCGGCGGGCGAGGAGGTCCGGCGCGTAGGGGAGCAGGAGGCCGACCGTCCCGCTGCGGACGAGGGCGTTCCCATCCGCGAGGAGCGGAACGATCTCGGGCGTGTGGTCCTGCTTGGCGCCCGCGAGGAGCTTCTTGAGCGCCGCGAACGACGCCTCCATGACGCGCCCGCCGCCCGTCCGCGCCATCTGGAGGACATCGGGAAAGTAGCTTTCGCTCGGGTTCTTCTCGAGGACCGCGAGCGCCGAATAGCGGATCTCCTCGTTCTCGTCCTGCAGGAGCGGGACCGCGAGATTCGCCGCGACGTCCGCGCTCCCCTCGAAGTTCATCTCGCTGACGGCCTTCAGCGCACGGGCGCGCACGGTCGGGTTCGAGGCCGTCAGGACGCGCCGCGCGATGTCGAAGGCGGTCTGCGCCGGGAGGTCGCGGGCGAGCTCGAGCGCCGAGAGTCGGGCGAAGTCGTCGCCCCGCGAGGCGATCTCCTGAAGGAAGGGCGGCAGCTGGGGCCCGGCGAGCTCCTTCAGGAACCGCATGACGGCCCGGCGCACGGCTTCCGAGCGCGTCTTGAGGAGCGGAACGAGGACCTCGAGGCCGGCACGGTCGTGCCGCCGCTTCAGGATCGCGAGCCCCGCGGCGCGGATTTCGGGCACGGAGTCGACGGCCGTCCAGGCGATCCATTCCACCTCGGGCTTCGGGAGCGCCTGGAACTTCTCGAGGAGGTCCTTCCTCTGCTCCTCGCTCGACCATTTGTGGTCGCGCAGCTGCGCGACGAAGGCCGGCTCCGACCTAAGCCCGCGCAGCTTCTCTAGCACGTCGTCCCAGGCTCCATCGTGCCCGTATCGTAGCCGAGGCCGCGCGGCGGGCGACCCCCTCCCGCGGCCGAACTGTCCGGCCGGTTGTTACGAAAAGTGTCAGGTGGCCGGACGGGACCCGGCGGCAATCCGACCAGGTCCGGGGACCAGGCCCTTGTGAGACAATGAGTTGCGATCCCGATCGAGGTCCCGGCATGAAGCTCGCGTAGAAGGGAGCGGGAAACCATGGAGATGAGCGTCCCGAAGGCCGTCCGCCGCTTGCGCTTCCGCGTCCGTCCTGGCCGCTTCGGGCGCGGCTTTTCGCTCGTCGAGCTCCTCGTCGTCATCTTCATCCTCTCGGTCCTGTTCCTCATCGGAGGGCGCGAGATCAGCGGCGCCTGGAAACGCCAGAAGCTCCAGAGCGCGTCGGCCGACATCAAGGTTCTCTTCCAGCGCGCGCTTCCCGAGATGCAGCGCCGCGGGATGGCGACCTTCGTCCGCGTCGGCCCGCTCGTGACCACCGCTTCCGTCCGCTACCTCCCGATCTACCTGATCGGGGACGCGAACGCGAACGGCGCGATCGACGCCTTCGCGAACCCGGCGACGGTCGCGGCCCCGGACCTCCTCATCGACGAATACGACATCATGGTGACGGGCAAGACCGGCGTGAGGGGCGTGACCGGCGTCTCGCAGGACTTCTGCCTTTCGGACTCCGACGTCACGCAGATCCAGTCCACCCTCTGGTCGGACAACACGACGAGCTGGAACAATCCGCGCGCCCTCATGTGCGACTTCCAGGGTCGGGCGATGGACATCGCGACGGGAAGGCAGATCGCCGGGCCCGCGACGCTCGTCCTGACGCACGCGAACATGGTCGTCGGCGGCCTCCTGCCGCGCACGCGTTACATCCTGAGCATCAACCCGATCTGGAGCGTGAGGATCCAGAAGCAGATCCAGGACGCCACGAGCGCCTGGGTGGACCAGTCCGGTGGGTGAGAACGTGAGACGGCGCACCCGAGGCTCCAGCTTCATCGAGGTCCTCCTCGCGATGACGATCATGGCGCTCGTCCTCGTCGGGATCCTCCAGATGTTCTCCGTCTCCCTCGTGATCAACAAGGGATCCGCCGCGCGCACGCAGATGCTCTTCCGCTGCCAGCAGGTCGTCGAGAACATCCGGTACTTCTACTTCCTGAACCGCAACGCGACGGCCACGCCGGCCCTCCTGACGGACAACGGACACGTGGCCGCGTCTCCCATGACGGTCCCCGGGACGCTGCCGATTCCCATGGGCGACGTCGCCCAGACGTTCCTGCCCTACGCCGCGACGGACGTGACGTGGCCCTACTGGGGTCCCGCCGGGGCCAACGTCATGGAACAGGACAACGGTCCCTACAAGATCTCCTACACGATCAAGAGAGACGCGGCCCAGAACACGTGGGTCGTGACGGTGTCCGCGACGCCGACCGACATCGGGACGGCGACGCACTACTTCGGAGTCGGCCTCACCGGCGGAGGCAAGCGGGTGGACTATGTGGCGCAGTTCCAGTAGGCGCCCGCGGGGCTTCACGCTTCTCGAGGCGATGGTGTCGCTGCTGCTCCTCGTCATCGTCCTCACGGTCGCGATGACGATGCTCTTCGAGATGCGCGCCTTCGCGGAGCGGCAGCAGTTCTACATGCTGCCGCGCCAGACGGCCCGCCGCGCCGCCGACTACCTCTCGTACTACGTCGCCGGCGCCTCGGACCTGAACGACCGCACGAGCCCACGCACGAGCCCGGACGCGCTCGTCATGTACTACAACCTCGGGGCGCCCGGAGCTCCCGTGCAGGCGTCGTACGACAACCTCACCGGCGGCGAGCCGGGGAATGCGATCACGGTGCCCGGCGTTTCGACGAAGTTCGGGGACATCGGAACGGACGTCCTCACCCTCATCGCGCCCACGAACCCGGCAAAGTACCTCGTGTCCCCGCCCTTTCCCGTGCTCGGGGCGAACGCGGACCTCTTCTTCAATTTCCGGGGCGGTTGCGCGACGAACGACACGGCGAATCTGAACGCATTCGAGGCCGCGACCGGCTTCGACGGCACGCAGAGCGCGCTTCTCACGCTGGTCGACCGGAACGGGAACTGGATCTACTTCCGGATCCCGGCGGCGGGCTATCTCACCGACGGCCTGTGCGCGGACACGACGACGTTCCGCAACATTCACGTCCAGGCCGACACCCAGTCGGCGGCCCTTCCGGCGCCTCCGAACGGCACCGCGAACCTCGCGGATCCCGTCTCGCTCGTCGCGGGCATCCAGGTCATTTCCTTCCGGATCCTGACCGATCCCGTGGACAACGTCCCGAAGCTCCAGCAGAAGCTCGGCCTCTTCGACCCCGCGACGGACAATCCGGGGACCGCGTTCGTGAACGTCATGGAGAACGTCGAGGACCTGCAGGTCGCGTACGTCTATGCGACCGAGCCCGCCGTCGGCACGGGGACGTTCTGGAACACGGCGAGCCAGACGCTCGGAGGCGACGCCGTGCCTCCGCAGGCGGGGCCCGTGGCGATTCCCGGCCCGACGGACATCACGAACGTGATCGGCATCCGCTTCTCGGTCACGTCCCGCTCGCCGCGGCTCAGCCTCGGGGCGCAGAAGCTGACGAACGTCCGCAGCGCCGAGGACCTCTCGACGACGACGAGCCTCCATTTCCGCCCGCCGTCGGAGAACCACCCGGTGACGATGGACCCGTTCGCGCCGACGAAGCCCCTCTACGACCTCTTCGACCACTATCGCGCGACCGCGATGCTCATGCTGCGCAACCGGACGCTCGGGAGCTGACGGCGATGACGGCGAAGACAGGGAAGACCATGAAAAACCGCGGCAGCGCCCTCGTCTCCGTCATCCTCGTGCTGCTTGTCCTCACGATCGTCGGCGTCGGCATCGCGTACTTCACGTCGATGGAGGACCGCCTCTCCGGCAACACCCGGATCGCCAAGGCGGCGTTCTACGCGGCGGACGCGGGCCTCCGCCGAGCCGAGCTCGCGTTGAGCGATACGGCGGGCCTCACGAACACGTGCGCTCCGATCACGCTCACCCAGATTCTGAGCACGGGATCGACGCCCGTGCTCAACGTTCCCGGCGGGGGCAACACCGCGATTCCCCTCGACCTCTCGACCTTCACCGCGGCCGGGTGTCTTTCCGTCACGGACCAGATCAAGTTCCTCGACATTCCCGTACCGGTCGTGGCCGGAACGCCGGTCGTGGACCGGGCGACGTACTCGCTCTACGTGAGGAACAACCTCGACGACGCGGCGGGCACGGTGACGAACGACGCCGACAACATCCTGAACATCGTGTCCGTCGGGACGGTGCAGCTCGTGGCCGGTACGTCCTTCACACGCATCCTCGAAGAGCAGGTCATCCTCTCCGTGGGAGGCTCTTTTGGCAGCAGTCAGAAGAACCTGAACGCGGGAGGCACGGGCACCGCACAAAGGAGATCTCCATGAGACCGCGCCCGGGGTTCCGCCTGTCCGTGCCCGTGCGCAAGGGCTGCGCTCTCCTCCTGCTCTTCGTGATGGCCTTCGGCGGCGCCGGCACCGCGCAGGCGGCCGCCACCGAAGGCTACGACCCGCTCCGGCAGATCACGGCCCAGCTTCTCCGCGCGAACCTCCTCATCCTCCAGGACATCAGCGGCTCCATGAAATGGGACGTCTGGGGCAACACGCTTCGCGAGCAGGAGGACTCGGTCGGCATCCTGTACTGGATCCCGACGTGCCTGGACGCGAATCCCGGCGCGACGCCGACGCCGACGGTGACGCCGACGGCGACGGAGACGCCGACGTCGACGCCCACCGCGACGTCGACGCCGACCGCGACGCCGACGCCGACCGAGACGCCGACGGTGACGCCGACGGCGACGGAGACGCCGACGGCGACGTCGACGCCGACGGCGACCGAGACGCCGACCGCGACCTCCACGCCGACGCCGACCGAGACGCCGACCTCGACGCCGACGGCGACGGAGACGCCGACGGCGACGGTGACGCCGACGGCGACGGTGACGCCGACGGCGACGTCGACCCCGACGGGTACGCCGACGCCGACCGTGACGCCGACGGCGACGAACACACCCACGGGGACGCCGACGAAGACGCCGACCGTGACACCGACGACCACGCTCACGCCGACGGTGACGCCGACGCCGACGATCACGCCGACGCCGACGCGCACGCCGACCCCGACGCGGACGCCGACGCGCACGCCGACGCGCACCCCGACGACGACGCCGACGGTCACGCCGACGGCGACGCGGACGCCGACGCCGACGGTCACCCCCACGGCCACCCCGACGTTCACGAACACGCACACGGCGACGCGGACGCCGACGCCCACGATCACCCCGACGGGCACGCCGACGCAGACGCCGACGAACACGTTCACGCCGACCGTGACGCCGACGATCACGCCGACCCCGACGAAGACGCCGACGCCGACGATCACGCCGACGGCGACCGACACGCCGACGCGCACGGCGACGCGCACGCCGACGCGGACGCCGACGAATACGCCGACGGCGACCGACACGCCGACGGCGACGCCGACGAAGACGCCGACGGTGACGCCGACGAATACGCCGACGTTCACGGTGACGCCGACGCGGACGCCGACCCCGACGTTCACGCCGACCGTGACGCCGACGAAGACGCCGACGGTGACGCCGACGGCCACGAACACTCCGCTTCCGACGGCGACGCCCAAGACGTTCCTCGACCTCCCGCGCGACCCGCTCGTGAAGCCGGGCGAAGGGCTCGAGGAGCGCATCGCGTCGGCGCGCCCGGCCCCGTCACCCGCGCCGAAGTGGGGGCTCCCGCAGCCGGTCGCGGTCGTCGCGATGGCGGGCGGCGGCGCCGTCCAGTTCGGCATCGCCGCGCTCCTCGCGCCGGCGACTCCGACGCCGACGCCCTTCCCGTCCGGCCAGCTGGGCTGCCACCGGTGGCGCTACACGCTGCAGTGGGACCGTCCGTCGCGCCTCGCGACGCTCAAGAACTCCCTCGGCAACTCCGTGACGATCCGCAAGAGCTACAAGGCGCCCGCGGCGGGCACGCAGGACGACTGGCCGGACCCGATCGCTGCGAGCATCGACTGGAGCGGCGGGCCGAATCCGGGCGCGTGGGATTACACGAACCCGCCGGCGGCCGCATCCACGACGCTCGCCTACGATCACGACTGCGACGACTTCTTGAAGGGCGGCCCGGCCTGCGGCGTCGGCGAGCACCCGGGGATCTGGTACGAGTCCGGCTACGCGGACAAGTTCGGGGCGATCATCGCGCCCATCGACCCCCACGGCGAGGTCGTCGCGTGGTCGTGGACGCTCAACTACGGGTACGCCAAGGCGCCGGGGAACGACATCATCTACGGGCTCGACCCGGGACCACCGCTCCCGGCCTACGACCTGACCGCGGAGGCCGGGACCGGAAACTCGATCCCTTACGTGACGGGCACGCCGCTCGCGTTCCTGGGGACGTTCACGACGCGCGGCGGCTCGTTGATCGGCCCGCAGACGTCGCCGGGAGTCGGTGGAGCGAACCAGCCGACCTGGCAGACGCTCCTGCCGACGGACGTCGTCGGGCTCACGAAGAACCAGGTGAACTGGGGCCTCATGACGTTCCAGGACATCTCGTCCGATTCCATTCAGTCCAATTGGTGCCTGGAAGCCGGCAACTACAACCCGCTCGTCCCGATCGTCTCGAACGACTCCGGCGACGTCTCCGCGATCGAGGAGTACATGCGCCTGAAGTATTTCTCGAGCGGTCCGCACCCCGGCCTCGGCGCCGCCGGAGGGACACCGACGAAGGGGGCGCTCCACCACGCGGGCGACAGCATCCAGGACTCCTGGAACGCGGACCCGAAGAAGCAGTGCCAGCGGCCGTACGGGATCATCCTGTGCACGGACGGGCTGTCGAACACGTGCAACACGGGTGCGACGCCGGACCAGGTCTGGGAACCCGTGGACTACAACGGGGTCGCGACGTCGAATACGCCCTGCGAGGACGACCAGACCTGGACGGACATGGCGAACTACCCGCCGTCCGAGGCGGAAGCGGTCTACAACCGCGCGTTCCAGTTCGGGGCGGGCGACATCATCAAGCCCCGCACGTACGCGATCGGGATCGCGCCCGAGGTCGGGCGGTGCGAGCTGAACCGGATCGCGTACCGCGGCCGTTCGGACGCGCGCGCGGGCCGCGGCGACGCCGGCTTCCTTCTCTACGACCCCTTGATTCCGGTCACGTCCTGCGCGCTCGTCGGCGACAAGGAGCTGCCGCACATCAACGCGGGCTCACAGGACGAGAGCGGCCCGACGCCGCCCGCGGCGAACCGCTTCCGGCAGGACAACTTCGGGGCGGGACCGTACAATCCCGCGCAGCCGGACTACGCGTTCTTCGCGCTCGACACGGCCACGATCGTGGACGCGTTCCTCACGATCGTCGCGTCCACGGCGACCGGCGACTACTCCACGAGCGCGCCCGTCTCGGGCGGCGCGATCGCACTCGGCAACGTCGTCCTCCTGCCCTCGACGGACTACCCGACGTGGACCGGCCACCTGCGCGCCCTCGATACGTCCGGCGCGTCGCCGACTCTCAAGTGGGACGCGGCCGAGGTCCTGAACAACCCGGCGCAGTCCTGGCAGCCCACGCCGGCGAACCGGGCGATCTACACGTGGGACGCGACGGGCACGCTCGTTCCCGTCGACACCGCGGCCGCGGACGTTTCGGCCATGCAGGCGATCACCGGGGACCCGGCTTTCACGGCGAACGTCGTGGACTGGATCCGCGGCTACGACGGCACGCTCACGAACACGGCGCGCTTCTACCAGGACCCGAGCGACCCCTGCAATACGAAGGGCTGGTTGCTCGGGCCGATCATCAACTCGACGCCGGCCGTCGTCGGCGGCCCCTACCAGTACAAGCAGTTCGGCAACGTCGCCGACCACAGGCCGTTCGAGGCGACGTACGCGTCGCGAAGGCCCCTCGCGTGGGTCGGATCCGACGACGGGATGCTCCACGCGTTCGACTTCAACGACGGCACCGAGATCCTCGCGCTGATCCCGCCGAACCTCCTCGAGACGCAGATCGCCCTCTACAAGAACTACGTCGCGGGGAAGCCGACGGACGACAACATCACGGGGCAGGTCAAGACGATCGACCAGCACATCTGGGGCGTCGCGAACTCCTTCCGCTTCGCGGACGTCTGGTTCGGGACGGGCTACAAGACGGTCGGCTTCCTCACCGAGGGCCCGGGCGGAGACCTCCTCGCCGCGATCGACATCACGCACGTCTTCCCGGGGTATCCGACGGCGACGCCCGCCGTGCCGACGGATCCGAACTACAACGCAGCGAAGCCCGTCGAGATTCTTTGGACGAAGAACTCGTCCGACTACCCGGGGCTCTTCGGGACGTGGAGCGTTCCGGCGGTCGCTCCCGACTCGTTCGCCACGAACCGGATGTTCTTCGGCGCCGGCATCAATCCCGCGAGCCTCGTCGCGTCGTCCGTCGACGCGACCGCGTTCGTCGTGGACCCGACGGACGGAACGCTGAACACGAGCCTGACTCTCGCGAGCGTCGGCGCCCCGTTGCCCCTCGTGGGTCAGCAGTCCTTCGCGGACAGCGTCTTCTTCGGGACGAGGTCGTCCGGGTACCTGCCGGACAACGTGGCGGACTTGAACCTCACGGCGGACCTCAACGGCCAGGTCTGGTTCAACTACGGCACCTTCACGGGCTCGCCGAACTCGACGGTCGGCATCGACCTCAACTACGCGTCCGGAACGACCACGACGACGGTCACGCTCGCGAGCGGCGAGACGCGGACGACGTCCTCGACCGGGGGCTCGCCCTCGCCCCAGCCCATCTACTATTCGCCGGCCGCGACCGGCCAGGGCACCTCCGGTTGCCAGCTCTACGCGCTCGCGAGCGGAAGCCTCTACGAGACGAGCCCGACCGTGTCCGGCTGGAACGTGAACCGGCCCGTCGGAACACCGCCCCCGTCCCCGTACGATTCCACGCTGCCTTCGTTCACGCCGTACCTGTACCTCGCCGTCGGCCCGAAAAAGCTCACGGACGCCACGCTCGCTTCGGTCCTCCCGCTCGGCAAGGATCCGAACCAGCAGTACGTCGTCAAGCAGCTCATCGGCGGCGAGGTTCCGGAGGCGATCCCGCTTCCGCTGGGCGATCCGGGGCTCTCGAAGATCCCCGCTCAGACGAAGCTCGGACCGCACACGCAGGTGACGTCCTCGCCGCTCATGGTCGTCGACAACACGGGCATCGCGAAGGAGAAGGCGATCTTCCTCCTCTACGATCCGGATTCCGGCTGCAACGGCACGTCGTACGTCGTGATCCTGACGTTCCTCTCGGACTCGACCTGCTCCGCGCCGGCCGTGGCGACGATCGAGACGCTTGGGGCGGGACCCGGCGCGGCGAGCGGCATCACGCTCACGAGCGACAAGCTCTTCGCGGCCAAGAGCGGCGTCGGTCGCGGCCAGAGCGCGGGTCTGACGGAAGTGCCGGTGCCGGTGAACACGCTCTCGGGCATCCCGACGTTCCAGCCCGTGTGGTGGAGGGACGTCAAGTAAGCGCTGCGGGCCGCTCCCGATAAGATCCCGCGCATGGACGCGGGGCCGGCCCGCCGGCGCGCCGCCGGCTTCTCCCTGTCGGAGCTGCTCCTGACGCTGGTCGCGCTCGGCCTCGTCGTGTGGCTCGCCCTGAGGATCGTGGACCGCGGGACGCGGATTCCCGCGGACGCGCCGGCCGGGTCCGGACCCGACGCGGTGCTGGACGCCGCGATCCGGAGCATCGCGAAGGACGTGCGGGCCGCCACCGCAGGGGGCCTGCCCGTCCGCGAGGCCGTGCGGCCCGTCGCCGACAACACCCGGCCGCCTTCGCCCTCGTCCTATCGCACGGCCGCGGGCGGGAGCGTGACGGTGAGGCCCGGCACCGATCAGCTCGGCCTGAAGGGCGTGATCCGGTCACCCCTTCTCGCGCTCGACCCGCGGCCCTCCGGAGCGTCGGATTCGATGTCCGACCGCATCCGGTCCCGGCCGACGGACGTGCCGGTCCACGCGCCGTCGGCCGACCCGGTCGGCGCCGTGCGCGCCCGCCTCGCGGAGACGGCCGCGAAGACCTTTTTCCTCGTTCGGGATGCGGCGGGGCGTTGGGCCGTGGGACGCGTCGTCTCCGTCGCCGCGGGAGCGCCGGACGGGCCGCTCGACCTCATCGCCGACTTCGCGGACGCGGACGCGCGCGCGCGGAACGCGGGGCCGGACGCCGCAGCCGCCCTGGGCGATCCCGTCTCCGGCGGCGTTCTCGACGACCTCGTCTGGTTCGTCGCGGACGGGGCCTCGGGCTATCCCCCGGATTTCGTCGCGGCGAGCGATCCCGAATCGCTTCGACATCCGCATCCGTACCTCGCCGTGGCCTCCGCGACCGGGGACGGCCGCTGGGACGTGCGCGGCGCGGGGGAGGACATCGAGGACTTCCAGGTCGCGTGGGGGCTGTCGGGGCCCGCCGGGGCGCTCGAGTGGCACGGCGATGCGCCGGGAAGCGGCGCCCCGACCGTGGACGCGCTCGTGGATGTCGGGGGCCGGTCGCGGCTGCGGGCGCTCCGCCTCGCGCTCGTGGCCCGCTCCCCATTGCGTCTCCCGCGCAGCTCGGGCTCCCCCGCCCCGGAATTCGCAGTCCCGCTGAACGGACCCGCGGCGGGGACTCTCCCGGGGGCGGCGCCGATCGGCTGGGATCCGTACCCGCAGCGCCGCATCCGGTTCGACCGGGAGGTGCGGGACGAGGTCGTGACCCTGCCGGCGCCCGCGTCCTGACCGCCACGGGTGTAAAATCGTTGGGCGTATCGGGTATTGTCTGGAGGGAGGGCCTCATGCGTCGGCTTCTGATCGCCACGGCGCTCTTCGCGGGCTGGGCGGCCTTCGCCTCGGCCGACGAGATCTGGCTGAAGGACGGCCGCTCGATCGCGACGACGAAGCCCGTCGTCACGAAGGGGCGCAACGCCCTCATCACGACGACGGAAGGCGTCCTCCTCTCGGTCCGGCTCACCGAGATCGACCAGGCCCGGACGGCCGAAGCGAAGGCGCGTGCGGCCGCTCCGACGCCGGTTCCGACCCCGAACCTCTTGAAGCCGATGACGCCCGCCCAGGCCGCGCGGCAGAAATCCGGACGCAAGGCCGTCGTCGTCCTGACGGACGACTCCGTCGCGCACGGCTTCGGCGACGAGGGCGGCGTGGCCAAGACAGACGGCGGCGAGGGCCGCGTCGACGTCGCGAACACGTCCGCGACACGCACCCAGGACGGCTACGCGTTCACGGGCACGGTGATCAACAACGGATCCGCCCCCGTGTCGGGCGTGTCCGTGACGATCGAGTCCGTCGGCAAGGACGGCAAGACGTTCTCGTCCGCGTACGCGAGCGTGGCGAAGGACTCGCTCGATCCCGGCGAGAAGTCCACGTTCACGGCGAGCGCGCCCCTCGAGGGCGAGGCCGCTTCGTTCCGCTACATGCCGCGCTGGCAGGTTCCGATTCCCGCCAAGACGGCGGACGAGAAGGCGAAGGGCGCCGCTCCCAAGTCCGAGCCCTCGGCCGAAGCCGAGCCGACGGCGGCTCCGACGCCGGCGCCCGTGCCCACGCTCGTGCCGATCCCGCGTCCCGACGTCGCCCCCCCGACGGCGAACGCGCCGGTGGGGAACCCGGCGAACGGAGCGTTCCTTCCGCCGCCGGCCGGATCGCAGACGACGGCGAAGCCGCCGTCCACCTGATCGCGCGGCCGGACCGGCCCCTGATGAGCGCGGAGATCCTGCTCGTCGAGGACCGCGAGTCCCTGCGCGCGATGCTCGCGGAAACCCTCTCTGGAGAGGGCTACACGGTCGAGCCCGTCGCGACGGGCGAGGAAGCCGTGCGGCGCCTGACGGAAGGTCGCCGCTACGGCCTCGTTCTGACGGATCTCAAGCTTCCGGGAGCGGACGGGGTCGCCGTCCTCAGGGCGGCGATCGCCTCGGACCCGTCCGTTCCCGTCGTCGTGCTGACGGGTTTCGGCACCGTCGAGACGGCGGTCGTCGCCATGAAGGCCGGCGCGGCCGACTTCCTGAGCAAGCCCGTCGACCCGGATCTTCTCCTCCTTCTCGTCGAGCGGCACGTGCGTGCGCGACGCTCGGCCGTGGCGCGCGTCCTCCTCGCCGAGGAAGCCGGCCTCGCCGGCATGCCCGAAATCGTCGGATCCTCCCGCGCTCTGGCCGAAGCCCTGGATCGGGTGCGCCATGCGGCGCCCTCGGATGTGACGGTTCTCCTGACCGGCGAGTCGGGCACGGGCAAGGAGCTCTTCGCGCGCGCCCTGCACGCCCTCTCGCCGCGCTCGACCGGCCCTTTCGTCGCCGTGAACGTCGCCGCTCTGCCCGAAAGCCTCGTCGAGAACGAGCTGTTCGGGCACGAGCGAGGCGCCTATACGGGAGCGACGGATCGGCGCGCCGGCCGCTTCGAGCTGGCGGACGGCGGGACGCTCTTCCTCGACGAGATCGGCGAGCTCCCGGCCACCGCGCAGGCGAAGCTCCTCCGTATCGTCGAGGAACGGACTTTCCTGCGCGTCGGCGGGACGGTGCCGATCACCGTCGACGTGCGCCTCGTCGCCGCGACGAACCGCGACCTCGCGCAGCGTGTGAAGTCGGGCGGATTCCGCGAGGATCTCTTCTACCGCCTCGACGTCTTCCCCGTGCGACTTCCGCCGCTGCGCGCGCGGCCCGAGGACATCCCGCCCCTCGCGAAGGCCTTCGCGGCCGCGGCCGCGCGGCAAGTCAAAAAGAAAGACGTCGGGCTCTCCCCGGGAGCGCTCGAGCGCCTCGCGGCGCACGACTGGCCCGGCAACGTCCGCGAGCTCCGCAACGTGATCGAGCGCGCCGTCCTCCTCGCGCCCGGTCCCGTCGTGCGCGCGGCGGACGTCGTCGTGGGGCTGCCCGGCGAAAGTGCGGCGCCTCATCCGTCCCTGGACGGGACGCTCGAGGAAGCCGCCGAGCGGTGGCGGCGTGCGGGGGAAGTCGCGCGGATCCGGCGCGCGCTCGACGAGACCGGCGGGGACAAGCCGCGCGCCGCCGAGGAGCTCGGCGTCAACGTGCGGCGCCTCGTGCAGCGCATGAAGGAGCTGGGGCTTCAGCCTTGAGGTGGGAACCCGTCAGGCGGGTTCCCACACCTTCCGCTCGGCGTGCTTCGCCCGGCTGCGCTCGCGCTCGCCGGCTCAGCCGCCTGCGCCCACAGACTCGAGCGCCGCGCCGAGGTCCGCGTCCTCGTCCACCGCGACGCTGCGCAGGTCGAGGAGGACGCGGCCGTCCTCGATCCGCGCGATGACCGGGAGCGTGCCGGTGCGCAGGGCCGCCGCGAGAGCGTCGGCCGAGTGTCCGCTCCGCCGCAGCGCGACCGCCGCGGACGGAAGCGTCGATTCGGCTCCGGCGCCACCCCCCGCGACGGCGGTCGACGCAACGGCCTCGGCGTCGAAGCCGGCCGCGCGCGCGAACGCGGCCAGCGTCTCCGCCCGCTCTCGAAGGGAATCGAGCGAAACCGAGACCATGCGGAAGAACGGGACGTCTCCGCTCCGCCCCGAGAGGTGGAGGTCGAGCGTGGCCGCGAGAGCGCCGAGCACGAGCTTGTCCGGCCGCAGGGCGCGCGCGAGCGGATTGCGGGCGGCCCGGGCGACGAGGCCGGCGCCGCCGATCAGGATTCCGGCCTGCGGCCCGCCGAGCACCTTGTCGCCCGAGAAGCACACGATGTCGGCGCCGGCGTCGAGCGCCTCGAGCGGGACGGGCTCGTCCGCGAGGCCGGGCTCTTCGAAACGGCGCGGGGCGCCCGAGCCCGCGTCGTAGATGAGCGGCGCGCCGTGCGTTCGCGCGAGCGCGGCGAGGGCGGCGAGGGGAACCTCCTCCGTGAACCCGACGATGCGGTAGTTCGAGGGGCGCACCTTGAGGATCGCCGCGGCACCGGCGTCGAGCGCCTCGGCGTAGTCGCGCGCCGTCGTCCGATTCGTCGTCCCGACCTCGAGGAGCGAAGCGCCGCTCTTCGCGAGGATCGACGGGACGCGGAAGTCTCCGCCGATCGCGACGAGCTCGCCGCGCGAGACGGCGACGGGCTTGCCGTTCGCGAGCGTGTCGAGCGCGAGGAGAAGGGCGGCGGCCGAGTTCGTCACGGCGAGCGCGTCCACGTCCGCGCGACCGTCCGCGAACAGCTCGAGGAGGAGCGAACGGACGTGCTCGCCGCGCCGCCCGCGCTGGCCGGTCGCGAGGTCGAACTCGAGCGTCGAGAACCCGGCCGCGCGGACGGCGGCCTCCACGGCCGGGGCGGCCAGCGGGGCGCGCCCGAGGTTCGTGTGGAGAAGGACGCCCGTCGCGTTCACGACGCGCACGGGCCCGGGCACGGGCCGAGACGCGAGGCGGGCTTCCGCGTCGCGGAGGATCGCGTCTTGCGGAATGCCGGCGGGCGCCTCCCGCCAGCGCTCCGCGGCCTCGCGCAGGGCGGCCTTGGCGCGCTCGCGGCCGTGGCGCTCGGAGAGGGCGCGGCCGGCCGCGCTCCCGAGGAGCCTGTCCATGGAGGGTGGTCGCGTGCCTGAATCCATGGCTCCGGAATGTAGACTACTTCGTGGCCATGCCGGTCTCGATCGAGCGCGACCTCGACGTCCTCGAGAGGAGCCTGACGGCGCTCAAGGTCGACTACGAGCGGTTCTTCACGGGCGAGCTCCGTACGCCTCCGATGGCAGCGCGCCGGAAGGTCGACGAGCTGCTCCGGCGCGTCGGCAACGTCGAGATCGAGCGGGCCGCCGAGAAGTTCCGGCTCCAGGCGCTCCAGGGCCGCTACACCGCGATGACGGAGCTGTGGGACCGGCGCGTCTCGGCGAAGGAGGAGGGCCGCGGCCTCTTCCCTGTCGCCCGCACGGCCGCAGCCGCGGCGGCCGCGCCCCTGCCCCCGCCCGCCCGGCGGCCGAAGTCCGTGTCGTCCGACGGGGAGGGCTCGACTTCCGTAAAAGCGGTCGGACGGGGCGACATGAAATCGCTCTTCGACCGCTTCTGCGCGGCGCGAGCGGCGGCCGGAGAGGACGTCTCCAAGCTCCGGTACGAAAGGTTCGAGGACCTCGTGAAGAAACAGGCCGCCGAGATCCGCCGGGCAACGGGCGCGACGCGTCTCGCGTTCGAGGTCCAGACCCGGGACGGAAAGGTCCGGCTCGTCGGCCGTCCGCAGCGCGCGCCCGCGAAAGGGAACCCATGACGATCCCCGGCCTCCTGCGTCCCGCAGCCGCCCTCGCCCTCGCCCTCGCCCTCGCGCAACCGGCGGTCGCACGCGACGTCTACAAGGCGTTCCTGGATCCTTCGAATCCCCGCCACAAGGCGACGCTCGACATCCTCGCGCGCCTGGAAGAAACGCCGAACGACGCGACGCTCCACAACGACCTCGGCTGTCTCATCGCGCGCGACGGATTCTGGCGCGATGCCCTGCGCGAGTTCGACGCCGCCGAGAAGCTCGACAAGAAGGACGGGCGCGCGCCCTACAACGCGGGCCTCGTCCAGATGACGCGCGGGCGGTGGGGCTCGGCCCGCTCCGCCTTCAAGAAGGCCGTGGGCCGCAATCCGGGCAACTGGCCGGCCTGGTGGATGCTCGGATTCGCCGAGGAGAAGCTCGGGAACCCGGACGCGGCCGTCAAGGCCTACGCGACCTCGTTGCGCGTCGACACGTCGCTTTTCGACGTGAAGATGAATCCTTACGCCGCTCAGTCGCGCCTGAAGGCGCGCGTCCTCCTCGAGACGTACGAGACCCGCTTCGCCCGCTCCGCGCTCCCGTCCACCGAGCAGATCGCGAACCCCGACGTCCTGACGTCGTTCCAGACGGGACACGTTTCCGTCACGTCCGCGCCAGGAGCCTCCGCTCCCGAGGACGCCCTCGGGCGGACGCCGCACGGCGGTGGTCCGGGCGGGGGACCGGGCGCGGCCGTGGCCGCCCCGTCGTCCGGCGGCGCCGTCGTGACGTCCGTCCCTCCCGTGAGCTCGAGCCGTCCCGCCGCCCCGGCGGCACCCGTCACGGCGCCCGCGGCGCCGGCCCGTTCGGGCCTCGAGGAGGCGCCTCCGTGGTTTCCGCAGACCTCGCCCGCGGGCCCCGCGCCGGTCCATACGCCCCGGCCGGCTGAGAATCCCGACCCCGGCGCTCCAAAGCCGGCCCCGACCGCCGTTCCCGCGGGCCCCGGCATCGGCTGAGTTCCTCAGCCCTTCCACTTCGGGACGAAGAGCGTCGGGGCACCGGCCGCCCCGCCGGCGGCCGGGATGAACTTCAGGTCGTCTCCAACCGCCTCGACGCCGCGCAGGAGTTCCGAAATCCGGCCCGAAAGCAGGGTTTCCGAGACGGCGTCGGTCGCACGGCCCTTCTCGACCCAGTAGCCGGCGACATGCAGCCGGAACCGGTCCGCCGCGAGGTCGACCTGCGGGCGTGACAAGAGCACGGCCGCGTAGAACCCCTTCACGAGGGCGCGCAGGAGATCGAGCGGCGGCACGCCGGACGACGGGTCGACGAAGAAATTCGTGACTCCGATCGCGGGCGGTTCGGAGAACGCGCGGCGAAATGCGTTCCCCGTGGGCTCGGCTCCGAGGCGCTGCGCGGCCGCGACGTCCGTGAGGCGGTTCGCGAGACGCCCGCGGTCGACGACGACCGTCCGGCGCTGCGGGGTGCCCTCGCCGTCGTGCGTGGTCCTCACGGGGCCTCCCGGCGCGCCCGCCGCGTCCACGAGAGTGAGGGCCGGCGAGCCGAGCGCGTCGCGACCGTCGCGCGTCCGGGCCGCGAGGAGTCCGTCCTCGTCCTCCCCGAAGAAGGCGGGCGCGACGCGCGCGACGAGCGCGGAGGCGACGAGCGGATCGACGAGGAGATCCCAGCGCCCCGGCTGGAGGGGTCGTCCCCTGAGCGGGAGGAGCACGCGGTCGACCGCGTGGTGCGCGAGTCGCGCGAGCGCAAGCTCCTCGGGCCGCGCGGCGGCCAGGACGACGCGTGCGGACCCGCGCCCCGCGCCCGTGCGCGCGGACACCGTCGCGACGAGGGTCGCGGAGGCGCTTCCGAAGCTGACGTCCCGTCCGGCGGTCGTCGCGACGCGCTCGGTTCGCGCCCCGAGCGAGAGCGCCGCCTCGCCGAGAAGGACGGTTCCGTCGCTCGCGGCCGCGAGCGCGCGGCGAAACGCGACGAGGAGGGAGCGCGCGGCGATCTCGTCCGGACGCGGAGGCGGCGCGAGCGGGCCCGTCGCGGCGGATCCGGGCAGTGCGGGCGACGGGCGGGCTCCGCGGCGCGTGCGCGCGCGGGCGAGCAGAAGGCGCGCTTCGGCGGGAAGCGCGCGCGCGCCGTCGGCTCCGGACGCCGCGAACGACGTGCGGCCCGCCCGGAACTGGCGCACGGCGAAGCCGCGCTCGGACGAGACGCTCGCGTGGAGGCCGCGCTCGTCCTCGAGAAGCTCGAGCGCCGTCCCGCGGCGCTCGTAGACCTCGCCGCCCTCGCCGTCGTGTGCGGAGGAGCTTGCGGCCGCGAGGACGTCCTCGAAGAGGCCGTCGGAGCGCGCCGTCACGGCCGCCCGCCGAGCGCCGTGAGGCCGCGCAGGAGGATCGCCGGCGAGGCGCCGCCGACCGGGAGCGGCTCGCCTCGTTTGACGCAGAGTCCGAGGCCGCTCGCGGGCGCCAAGGCCTCGCCGGGCTCGCCGTACAGCTGGCGGAGCGCCGTCAGGACGTCCGACGTCAGGAGGAACGGAGCGACCGGAGCGCCGAGTCGGCCGCGCCGCACGAGGAAGGCGCTCTCGACGAAGAGCGAGAACCGGCCCGACTCGGGGTCCGTGTGGCCGGCCGAGATCTCCCGGACGTAGAGGCCGTTTCCGCAGGCGTCGAGGAGCTCGTCGCGGCTCGCGCGGCCAGCGGCGACGAGGAGCGTCGAGAGGCGGGGGCGGGGAGGGCGACGGAAGTCCCCGCAGCGGCCGTGGCCGTTCGAATCGGTGCCGGAGGTCCGCCGGTCCGTGAGGACTCCCGTGACGCGGCCCTCCTCGAGGAGCGGGACGGCGCGCGCGGGCGTGCCCTCGTCGTCGGCGAGGTAGGACCCCGGCAGGTCGCGGCGCGTCGGATCGCACGTCACGGAGAAGGCGGGCGGCGCGACGGCGGCGCGCGCGACGCGCGTGAGGACGGAGGTGCGGTCGCCGCTCTCGGCTTCGAGCGGGTGGCCGACGGCCTCGTGCCAGAAGACCGATGCCGCCTCCGGCGACAGGACGACGTCGACGCTGCCCTCGGGCGCGCGGTGCGCCGGGACGGGGCGCGTCGCCTCCGCGAGCGCCTTCGCGAAGGCGTCGCACGCGGCCGGAAACGCGGCGGAGGACTGGAAGGCGAACGTCCGGGTCGCGGCCGGCCGGCGCAGCACGCCCGTCGCTTCGAGCCGGGTCGAGTCGCCACAGGGAACGAAGTCCCGCCCCGAGACGACGGCGCGCGAAACCGTCACGCGCGAGATCGCGAGCGCGAGCGAGAGGCCCCGCGGATCGGGGATGGCGCGCGTGACGGCCGCGGCGAGCAGCGTCGCGCGGCCTTCCTCTTCCGGGCCGGACGGTCCGCGGTCACCGCGGCGCGGAGCCGGGTTCTTCGTCTTGAAGAACGGAGCGCCCCCGGCGCGGTGCGACGCCTCGCGCACGGCCTCGCGCAGCGCCTCGGGCCCGTCGCCGTCGCACGCGACGAGGAGCGAGTCCCGTCCCTTGGAGACGCGCACCGCCGTCCCGCGCTCCTCGACGATCGAGGGCGCCTGGAGACCGGCCTCCGTCGCGCTCCACGTGATCGCGCGGCGCCGCTCGCGGAAGGCCTCGCCCCCCTCGCCGCGGCGCAGCATCCCCGAGACGATGCGGACCGCGTCCTCCGCATCCTCGCGGAAGACCGTGACGTCGTCGCTCAACGAGGGGGATTGTAGGAGCGGCGGAGGACCTCACGCCGGGAGCGACGCGGCCCGTGCGGGGTCGTATATCTTCGAAGGGTGCCCGCGCTCCCGTGGCTCCTGCTCCTCGCCCTCGCGGCCGCTCCACAGGCTCCGCCGATCGTCGTCACCGTGAGCCCCCCGCTCGACCCGGCGGGAGCGCCGTGGATCGTCCAGCTTTTCGAAGAATCTTCCGACGGCCGGAAGCCCGTCGATGAGAGCCCTGTCGACGCGGGCGGGACGTGGACGTCGACCGCCGCGCGCGCGGGATCGACCTACCGGCTGCGTGTGAAGACGCAGGCCGGCGCGGGATGGTTCGCGGACGAGAAATCCTTCGAATGGTCCGGGGGCGGATCGAGCGCCGCGGCTCGCGAGATCCGCCTGGGCGCGAGCGCCCTGCGCGGGACCGTCTGGCTCGGGAAGAAGCGCCTCCGCTCGCGTCTCACGTTCACGGACCGGGACGGCCTCGTCTCGGTGCCGTGCGCGGCGGATAAGGATGGGACATTCGAGGGCGTCCTCCCGCGCGACGGCTGGTGGAGCGTGACGGTCGCCGCGGACCACCCGCATTTCAAGACGACGTTCGACGTGAAGGTGGACCCCGTGTTCCGCGACGGCACGCCTCCCGACGTCGAGATCCGCGTCGTCAGCAAGGTGATTCAGGGGGAGATCGTTGACGCTCACAACGCGCCAATCCCGGGCAGCTCGCTTCACGTTACCGGTTTTCAGGATCCTTTGAAGGCGGAAGAGGGCCGGTTCACGTGGGACAAGGTCGTCGACGGGTGGATGACGGTTCACGCCACCGCGCCCGGAGCGTCGGGCAGGCTCGACTGGTCGGCGCGGAAGTCGGTGCGCGTCAGCGGCGCCTGGGTGGATCCAGGCTTCATCTCGCTCGAAATCCGGCCGACGTACACCCTCAAGGGACGCGCCGTCCTTCCGTCGGGCGAGCCAGCCGCCGGCGCGCGCATTCGAATCATCTCCTCACCCTTCTATGAAATCCGAACGACTCCCCCCGACGGCCGCTTTCGGATGACGGTCCCCGGCGGCGGCGAGAACGCGTGTCTTCTCGTCGTTGATTCTTCGAAGGCGGCGCGGCTCGTGGCGGTCCCCGCCTCGGAGAGCGAGCAGGACGTGCCCGTCGCCGTCTCGCCCGGCACGCTCTCGCTGGAATTCAGGCCGCGTGGAGAACGCCGTATCGGCGCCCTCGTCGCGAACGGGTGCAAGCTCTCGTGGTTCCAGTTTCGGGACATTCCGCAAAACGCATCAGGATCCACGGTGTCCGTGATGAAGTCGACGTTTCGTGTCTCGGCGGGGGCCTACGCGCTCTGCGGGCTCGAATACGGCGAGTTCGACGACGACGCGGAGATCCCGCCGGAGGCCTGCGTCTCCGGCGTTCTCCCGCCCGGCGGAACCCTCTCGTTGCGACTCGATCCGTAGACCGCTGCCGATTCCGGGCTGGGATATCCTCGTCCGTCCTATGGCCCTCTCAGACGCCCGGCTGGCCGCGCAGGCCGCCTACGTGGCGCGCCGTCTCCTCGCCGAAGGGCTCGTGAAGACCCCCGCGGCGGCCGAGCTGCGCCGGGCGCTCGAGACCGCCCTTCTCGAGGACCGCGACCGCGAGCGCGCGCTGGACGAAGAGGTGAAGAAGATCCTCGCGCAGAACGCGGCCACCATCCGCGGCGCGGGCGTGGACTACGCGGAGATGTTTCGCAAGGCGAAGAAGATGCTCGCCGACAAGAAGAAGATCCCCCTGTGAGGAGCGCATGACCCGGTCCATCGACGAACGGCTCGCGACACTCGAATCCCTGCGGGAGAAGTCGCGGCTCGGCGGCGGCCCCGAGCGCCGCGAGAAGCAGCACAAGGCCGGCAAGCTCACGGCGCGCGAGCGCGTCGAGCTCCTCGGGGACCCCGGCTCCTTCGACGAGATCGACCCGTTCGTCGTCCACCGCGCCCGCGACTTCGGGATGGACGACCTCGCCAACGAGATCCCGGGCGACGGCGTCGTCGCGGGCTCGGTCCGCGTCGAGGGCCGGCCCGTCTTCGTCTTCGCGCAGGACTTCACGGTTTTCGGCGGCTCCCTCTCCGAGACGAACGCCGCGAAGATCTGCAAGCTCATGGACCTCGCGATGAAGGTCGGGGCGCCCGTCGTCGGACTGAACGACTCGGGCGGCGCGCGCATCCAGGAGGGCGTCGTCTCCCTCGGCGGCTACGCGGACATCTTCCTGCGCAACACGCTCGCGTCGGGCGTCGTCCCGCAGATCAGCGCGATCCTCGGCCCGTGCGCGGGGGGCGCCGTCTACTCGCCCGCGATCACGGACTTCGTCCTCATGGCGCGGGGCACGAGCTCGATGTTCGTGACGGGCCCCGACGTCATCAAGACCGTCACGCACGAGGACGTCACGAAAGAGGCGCTCGGGGGCGCGGACACGCACGCGTCCGTGTCGGGCGTCGCGCACGTCGTCGCGGACTCGGACGCGGACTGCCTCCAGAAGATCCGCGCGCTCCTCGGCTTCCTCCCGTCGAACAACCAGGAGGACCCTCCGAAGCGCGAGAACGGCGACCCCGTCGACCGCGAGGATGCCGAATTGGATCGCATCGTTCCTGCTGCGCCGAACCAGCCGTACGACATGATCGGGCTCATCAAACGCGTCGTGGACGACGGGGAGCTCTTCGAGATCCATGCCGACTACGCGCGGAACATCGTCGTCGGCTTCGCGCGCCTCGGCGGCAAGCCCGTCGGCGTCGTCGCGAACCAGCCGGACCACCTCGCGGGCGTCCTGGACATCGACGCGTCCGTCAAGGGGGCGCGTTTCGTGCGGTTCTGCGACGCGTTCAACATCCCGCTCGTGACGTTCGAGGATGTCCCTGGCTTCCTCCCGGGCACGAAGCAGGAGTTCGGGGGCATCATCCGCCACGGCGCGAAGCTCCTCTACGCGTTCGCCGAGGCGACCGTCCCGAAGCTCACGGTCATCACGCGCAAGGCGTACGGCGGCGCCTACTGCGTCATGTCGTCCAAGCACATCCGGACGGATTTCAACTACGCGTGGCCGACGGCCGAGATCGCCGTCATGGGGGCCGAGGGCGCCGTCAACGTCCTGTACAGCCGGGAGCTCAAGGCCTCGAAAGATCCGGCCGCGGCGCGCAAGGCGAAGATCGCCGAGTACGAGGACGCGTTCGCGAATCCATACGTCGCGGCCCGGCGCGGATACGTCGACGACGTGATCGCGCCGCGCACGACGCGTCCGCGCCTCATCCGGGCTCTCGACCTCCTCGCGAACAAGCGCGACGTCATGCCGCCCAAGAAGCACGGGAATATTCCTCTATGAATGGAAGGAAACCCGTGCGCGCCGCCGGCGCCGAGCCCGGGTGGACCCCTCTTGACCTTTCCAAGAAGACTCCCGGTCTTTCTTTCTTCTCATGAATGCCCCTCGCCTTCTCATCGCGAACCGCGGAGAGATCGCCGTCCGGATCATCCGCGCCTGCCGCGACCTCGGAATCTCGCCCGTCGCCGTCTACTCCGAGGCCGACCGCGGCTCGCTGCACGTCCGCCTCGCGGACCACGCCGTCGCGATCGGGCCGCCGCCCGCGCGCGAGAGTTACCTCGTTCCCGAGAAGCTCATCGCGGCCGCCCTGAAGACGGGCGCGACGATGCTCCATCCCGGGTTCGGCTTCCTCTCCGAGAACGCCGCCTTCGCGCAGACCGTGATCGACGCCGGCCTCATCTGGGTCGGGCCGCGGCCGTTCTCGATCGGCGCCATGGGCAGCAAGACGGAGTCCCGCCAGAGGATGCTCGCGGCGGGCGTCCCGGTCGTTCCCGGGATGACGACGCCCGCGGCGTCGGCCGACGAGGTCGCGGCGTTTGCGAGGAAGAACGGCTACCCGCTGCTCCTCAAGGCGGCCGCCGGCGGCGGCGGGAAGGGCATGCGCGTCGTGAGGGCTGAGTCCGAGGTCGCGGAGGCGTTCGCGCGGACGCAGAGCGAGGCGAAGTCGTACTTCGCGGACGACCGCGTCTACGCGGAGCTCTTCGTCGAGCACCCGCGGCACATCGAGGTCCAGATCCTCGGGGACGCGACGGGCAAGGTGCTCGCGATCGGCGAGCGCGAGTGCTCGCTGCAGCGGCGTCACCAGAAGGTCCTCGAGGAATGTCCGTCGGCCGCCGTGTCGCCCGAGCTCCGGGCGAAGATGGAAACGGTCGCCGTCGCAGCGGGAAAGGCCGTCGACTACGTCTCCGCCGGGACCGTCGAGTTCCTCCTCGCGAAGGACGGGCGCTTCTTCTTCCTCGAGATGAACACGCGCATCCAGGTCGAGCATCCCGTGACGGAGATGGTGTACGGCGTCGACCTCGTCGCGGAGATGATCCGGATCGCGCAGGGCCTGCCCATGTCGCTCGAGAAAAAGCCCGAGGCGCGCGGCCACGCGATCGAGTGCCGCGTCTACGCCGAGGACCCGGGCCGCGCGTTCGCGCCGTCGCCCGGCCGGATCACGGCCCTGCGCTGGCCGGGCGGGCCCGGCATCCGCGTGGACGCCGGCCTCACGGCGGGCGACGTCGTTCCGCTCGACTACGACCCGATGGTCGCGAAGATCACCGCGTGGGGCCTGAACCGCGACGAGGCGCGGCGGCGGATGCTCCGCGCGCTCGCGGAGACGCGCATCCAGGGGATCCAGACGTCCGTGCCGTTCTTCGTCTCGCTCCTGAACGACGCGCGCGTCGCGGCGAACGACGTCTCGACGCAGTTCCTCGACGGCTATGCGTACGAGCCGCCCGTCCCCGAGGAGGGCCTCCGGGAGCTCGCGCTCGCGGCCGCCGTTCTCGAGGCGCTCGAGGAGACGAAGAGCGTGCGCCCCCGGACGAAGGGGGCGGCGCCCGCGCCGTGGCGGACGGCGCGGCCCACGCACGGTGTTCGATGAACCGAAGAGCCGAGCCGCGATGAAATACCACGCACGCTTCGCCGGCGGTCCTCCCTCGGGCGTCGCACTCCGGGTCGAAGCGCCGCCCCCCTCCTACCGGATCGAGTCCGAGGGGTGCGTCCATTCGGGCAACGCCCGGCGCCTCGGAGAGGGCGTGTGGTCGCTCGTGACGTCCGAGGGCCGCCAGGCGGAAGCGCGGATCGAGCGGACGGCGGACGGCGGCATGCGCGTCCGCATCGGCGCCGTCACGTTCGAGTTCGACCTCCTCGACGAGCTGACGGCGCGGGCCCTCCTCGCGACCGGCGGACGAGCCGTGAAGAAGGCCAAGCACGTCGCCGCCGCGATGCCGGGGCGCGTCCTGCGTGTGCTCGTCGCCGCGGGCGACACCGTGGTCGCGGGGCAGCCCCTCGTCGTCCTCGAGGCGATGAAGATGGAAAACGAGGTCAAGTCCCCGCAGGACGGAGTCGTGTCCGGGGTCGCCGTGGAGGCGGGGCAGCCCGTGAACGCGGGCGAGGTCCTCGTGCGGTTCGCGTCGGACTCGGTCTGACCGCGACGCCGGTTCACCCCGGGCCGGTGAATCGCTTAATCTCCGCTCCATGAAGACGACCGTCCGTACGGCTCTTGCACTCCTCTTCGTCCTCGGGCTGTCCTGCAACGCGGCACCGCCCGCCTCTCCCCAGGCGGCTGCCGCGAAGCCCGCCGCCGCGCCCGCGAAGGCCGACCCGTTGACGGACTGGGTCGACGGGCTCTTCGCCTGGGGCGTCGGCCAGACGACGCTGGAGGAGATCACGACGGTCAAGATCCCGGGGACGCGGATCTACCTCGCGAAGCGCACGTACCCGGCCGGCCCCATGATGAACGACCAGGCCCACCTCTTCGTCGAGGACGGAGGCAAGGTGCTCATCGGGGACATCTTCTACGACGAAGACCGGGCGAAGAACCCGGCGCCCGTCCGTACGGACGACGACCTTTCGAGCATGCGCTCGAAGGTCCGGCAGTTCCTGGTTGGCGGCTTCACGCTCGCGCTCGACCCCTCCGGGGACCACAAGAGCTGGAAAGGCGTCACGGTGCGGATGGACACGGGCTACGGGTCCACGCCCATGAGCGCCTTCATCAAGGCGGACGACGGGACCCTCCTCGTCCTCGGCCGCTTCTGGGACCGCAACCGGTCGATCGCCGAGCAGAGGCGCGAGATGATCCGGCTCGCCGGCGCCCCGATGACCGGCCCCGCCGACGCGCGGGTCACGGTCGTCGAGTACTCGGACATGGAGTGCGGCTTCTGCAAGAAGCGGACGGCGGACTTCGACACGCTCGTCGCGAAGCTCGGCAAGGAGCTCACGATCAAGCGCTACATCAAGCTGTTCCCGCTCACGGGCGTGCACCCATGGGCCTTCCGCGCGGCCTCGGCGGGCCGCTGCTTCTTCGACCTCCAGGGCGCCGACTCGTTCTTCCGCTGGAAGGCCCAGGTCTACGCGAAGCAGGAGACGATGTCCGTTCCGGGGATCGACGAGTTTGCCATCGACTACGCGTACGCGAACGAGATCCCGGACGCGAAGTTCCGCGCGTGCTACCTGCAGGCGAAGTCGAACGACAAGATCAACGCGGATCTCACGGAAGGCTGGGCGCTCCGCGTGCGTTCGACGCCTTCGTACTACATCGACGGCGTCTTCGTTTCGTGGTTCTCGGACAACATCATGGAGGAGTTCCTCAGGACGAAGTACCTCGGGGGAAGGGGTCTTCCGTTGCCGGCGCCGGCGCCGTCGCCGGCAGCCGCGGCGAGCCCGGCCAAGCACTGAGTCCGCCTACCGGTCTTCACTTCTAGGAAATCTCTCTCTTTTCTCTTTCCCCTGTCCTCTAATTCTTGAACGGCACCTGAACGGCGAGCCAGGTCTTCACGTTCACACCGTTCTTCGTCGCCGGTTTCCAGCGCCACTGCTCGAGCGCCTGCGCGCTCGACGCGCCGAGACCGACGCGCGGGGTCACGTCCCTCAGAACCTCGACCTTGGCCGGCTTTCCGTTCTCGTCGATGAGGACGCGCAGGAGGACGGTGCCCGAGACCCGCCTCTGCCGCGCCATCATGGGAATGAGGGGACTGACCTCCCGCGTCGGGACGGGCGCCGTGTCGCAGTTTTCGATGTCGACGAGGTCGCCTTCCTTCACGGCGGGCACGGCCGGCTCGGGGACGGCCGCCGCCTGGGCCGCTTCGCGGCGCTTCGCGGCGCCCTCGCGCGCGAGGCGCGCGGCCTCCTCGCGGTCCGCCCGGTCGCGAGCGAGGCGCGTCGCGTCCTCGGAATCGCGCGCCTTGTGCGCCTCCTCTGCTGCGGCTTCGATCTCGGCCTGCTTCTTCTTCGAGGCGGCTTCCTCGATCCGGGCGGCTCGCGCCTCCTGCTTCTTGAGCTCCTCGTCGAGCTTTCTCTGGACGGCCGCCTGAAAGAGCGGGTCGTCCTTGCCGACGACGACGGGCGCGGGCGTCGGGACGGGTGTGGGCGGGGCCGCGGCGGGCCGCGGCGCCGGCGTCGGCAGCGGCGCGGGCGCGGGCGCCGGGGGCCTGAGCGCGAAGTAGGCGCCCGCCGCAAGGAGGGCGGCGCCGCCCAACGCGACGGCCCACACGGGCGCGCCGCCGAAAGGCTTCTTCGGCGGGCCCGTCATCAACCGGACGGGCGCGCTGCGTGCGGGCGCGGGCGCGGGCCGGGCGGGCGGCGGGGGGACGACGGGGGCGCGTCGCGAGGCCGAGGTCGATTCCATCTTCCGGCCTGTCGCGTCGGGGGTCGGCCGCCCCCCGCTCGACTCGACGCGCCTGCGGCCCGTCGACTCGGCGGCCGGGCGGGCCGGGGCGAGGGAGGCGGTGTCGAGGGCCTCCTCGGCCTCCATTTCCGCCTTCTCCCGCTGGATCGCGCGCTCGAAGTTCTTCTGGAGGAAGAACGCGAGGTTGAAGGTCGACGGGGCATACGGGCCGCCGTAGAGGAGCGCGGAGAGGTCGCGGCGGTATCCCGCGACGCTGCGGTCGCGCGTCGCCGGGTCGGGGTGCAGCGCGCGGCGCAGGAGGCGCCGGATGTCCTCCGGGACGGGCGTCCCGTCGGCCGCGAGGGTGGACGCCTCGACCGCCTCGAGGGCGACGCCCGGGAGGGGCGCCTTGCCCGTGAGCATCTCGAAGAGGATCGCGCCGACGCCGTAAAGATCCCCGGGCGTGCCCGGCTTCCCGGAGGCGAGTACTTCGGGGGCGATGTAGGGCGCGAACGCCTGTCGCGCCCGCGGCGAGGCGAGGGAAGGCAGGAGACCGGCTCCGAGGCCGTAGCCGAGGACGCGGGCCTCTCCTTCGTTCGAGACCGACACGAACGCCGGCACGAGAAAGCCGTGCGGGGCGCCCGTGTAGCGCTCGACCGCGGCTCCGGCCTCGAGGCCGGTCAGGAGCCGCTCCGCGATGAGGAGGCCATGCTCGGGAGGCATCACGGCGCCGAGGACGCGCGCGGCGAGGAGGGCGTCGAGCGTGCGGCCCTCGACGTACTCGACCGCGAGGAACGGCGCGTCGTCGATGACGCCGAGAACGGTGCCGCGCGCCACCGCCGGGCCCCTGGTCTCCTCGACGAGGGCGACCGCCGTCTCCATCGCCGCCAGGAGGGCCACGCGGTCGACGGCCGCCGACGTGAACGTCCGAACGAGCTGGAACGGCCTGAGGCGCGGCGCCCCGGCCGTGCCGGCGCGCCACACCTCGCCGAGCGGGTCGGTCCCGATCGCACGCGTGAGGACGTACGGCCCGAAAGGCCGCGGGCTGGTTGCGGATGCGCTCATCGACTCCGAGACGATTGCGGCTCAGTCTACCAGCCGGCCGTAGGCCGCGTCAGGGCGTCGCGCGCTCCACGCGGGCCGCGCGCCTTGCCTCGTGGTACCGGGCCGCGTTGCGCTGCTGCTCCTCGTAGTCGTGCGAGAACAGGTGCGTTCCGTCGCCCGCGGCGACGAAGTAACGATAGTCGACGTCGGCGGGCGCGACCGCCGCGCGGAGCGACGCGAGCCCGGGATTGCAGATCGGCCCCGGGGGAAGGCCCGCCCGCACATACGTATTGTAGGGCTCGTCGACCGTGAGCTCCGAGCGCGCGAGAAAGCCGCGCCACTGCCCGAGCCGCTTCAGGGCGTAGATCGTCGTCGGGTCGCACTGGAGCAGCATCCCGGCGCGGAGGCGGTTGCGATAGACCGCCGCGACGACCGGACGCTCGGCGGGGAGCGACGTCTCCTTCTCGACGAGCGACGCGAGCGTCGTCGCCTCGAGGACGCCGAGGTTCATGGCCCGCGCCTTGTCCGCGAAGTCCGCCGGAAGGCGGCGCGCGAACTGGCGCGTCATGGAGGAGAGAATGTCGCGCGCCGTCATCGAGCGCGTGATCGTGTAGGTATCCGGGAAGAGAAACCCCTCGAGCGTCGGGGCGCCCGCCGGAACTCCCTCGAACTCCGCCGGGCGCGTGAAGAGGAACTCGTAGTCCTTCTGCGCGGCGAAGCCCTGCGAGGAAAAGAGCGAGAAAACCTCCTCGGCCGTAAACCCCTCGGGCACCGTGATCCGGTAGGTCACGACGTCCCCGGCCACGAGCGCGAGCACGACCTGGTCGGGAGCGCGCGGACCCGCGAAGCGGTATTCGCCGGCTTTCAGGGTCTTGCCACGGTGGAAGACCTTGAGCGCGACGAGGCCGAGCCGCCAGTCGCGCAGGACGCCGAGGCTTTCGAGCCGCGTGAACACGGCCGCGGAGGGTGTCCGCGGCGCGATGGAGACGATGACCTCGTCGTTCGCGTAGCCCTTGTAGGGGGCGTGGACCGCGTAGAGAAGAAGGCTGAAGCCGACCGCTCCCGCGAGGAGGGCGAAGAGGGCGACCCAGACGAGGAGAGGGACGAGATGACGCCTGCGGATTGCGGGCGCGCGGCTCACGGAGGCTCTCTCACGCGGCCCCTCCCGCGCGCGCCGCGAGCCAGTCCCGCAGGAGGACGGCGGCCGCTTCGGCATCCCTCAGGCCCGACCGGTTCCTCCGGGGAACGCCCGCCGCGTCGAGAGCGGCGTCGGCCGCGACCGAGGTCAGGGCCTCGTCGTGGAGGTCGACGGGCAGGCCGCAGGCGTCCCCGACGCGACGCGCGAAGTTGCGCGCGCGGCGCGCGACCGGTCCTTCGCGACCGTCGAGGTTGCGCGGAAGCCCGACGACGACCCGGGTCACCTCGCGGTCCCTCGCGGCGCGGGCGACGTCGGCGGCCGCCTGAGCGTCGCTCCGTCGGGCGACGGCCCCGACGGGCACGACGACGCGTCCGGTCTCGTCCGAAACCGCGAGGCCGATCCGCTTCTCGCCGAAGTCGACCGCGAGGACGCGCACGAGTCTCATCGTAGGAGGGCCCCTCGGTGAAGTCCACTCCGGATACAATCCTCGTCCTTCGGCGGCGTCCGCCGCCTCGGAGAGTCCAAGACATGACTCAAGACGTCTTCATCCTTTCCGCCGCCCGCACGCCGATCGGGTCCTTTCTCGGCTCGCTCTCTTCTCTCTCGGCACACGCCCTCGGGGCGGTCGCGATCCGGTCCGCCGTCGAGCGTTCCGAAGTTCCCGCCGCGCGCGTCGAGCAGGTATGGCTCGGCAACGTGCTGCAGGCCGGCCAGGGCCAGGCTCCCGCGCGGCAGGCGATGCTCGGCGCCGGCCTTCCGAAGAGCACGGGCGCCGTCACCCTTCACAAGGTCTGCGGCTCGGGCATGCGGGCCGTCATGGACGCCTCGAACGCGCTTCGCACGGGTGAGTTCGAGGTCGCGGTCGCGGGCGGCATGGAGTCCATGTCGAACGCGCCGTACCTGCTCCCGAAGGGTCGGCTCGGCTACCGCATGGGCCACGGCCAGATCCTCGACTCGATGATCTCGGACGGACTGTGGGATCCCTACAAGAACATCCACATGGGCAGCTGCGCCGAGATGTGCGCCGAGAAGTACGCGTTCACGCGCGAGGCGCAGGACGCGTTCGCGCTCGAGAGCTACCAGCGCGCGCGGCGCGCGAACGAGTCGGGAGACTTCAACGCCGAGTTCGCGCCCGTCACGATCGAGGGCAAGAAGGGAACCACGGTCGTGGACCGCGACGAGGAGCCGTTCGCGACCCCGCTCGAGAAGCTCGAGAAGATGGGCACGCTCAAGCCGGCCTTCCAGAAGGAGGGCACCGTCACCGCGGCGAACGCCTCGAAGATCAACGACGGCGCGTGCGCCCTCGTCCTCGCGGGCGACAAGGGAGCGGCCACGGGCCGGCCGATCGCGCGGATCCTGTCCCAGGCGTCTCACGCGCAGGAACCCGAGTGGTTCACGACGGCTCCGATCGCCGCCGCCAGGAAGGCGGCCGAGCGCAGCGGCATCCCGCTCTCCTCGATCGACCTCTTCGAGGTCAACGAGGCGTTCGCGGTCGTCGCGATGGCGTTCGTGAAGGACCTCGAGCTCGACCCGAACAAGGTGAACGTGAACGGCGGCGCCGTCGCCCTCGGCCATCCGATCGGGGCGTCGGGGGCCCGGATCCTGACGACGCTCGTTCACGCACTCAGGGCCCGGAAGAAGAAATACGGGCTCGCGTCGATCTGCATCGGGGGCGGAGAGGCGACCGCGATGGTGGTGGAAGCGCTGTGATCGACAAGGTCGTGCGCGCGCCGGGCCCGGCGGAGGCGGCGGCGATGGCCGTCGCGGACGTTCCGTCGGGCGCGACGCTCGTCGTCGGCGGCTTCGGGCTTTGCGGGATCCCGGAGAACCTGATCCAGGCGCTCGCGGAGTCGCGGGTGAACGGCCTGACCTGCGTCTCGAACAACTGCGGCGTGGACGACTGGGGCCTCGGCCTCCTCCTCGGGAAGAGGAAGATCCGCAAGATGCTCTCGTCCTACGTCGGGGAGAACGCGGAGTTCGAGCGCCAGTACCTCGCGGGCGAGCTCGAGCTCGAGTTCTGTCCCCAGGGCACGCTCGCCGAGCGCATGCGCGCCGGCGGCGCCGGAATCGCCGGGTTCTACACGCCGACGGGCGTCGGGACGATCATCGCCGAGGGCAAGGAGACGAAGGTCTTCGAAGGCCGCGAGTACCTGCTCGAACGCGGCATCGTCGGCGACTTCGCGCTCGTCGCCGCGTGGAAGGGCGACCGGCTCGGCAACCTCGTGTACCGCAAGACGGCGCGCAACTTCAACCCGATGGCCGCGACGGCAGGGCGGGTCACGATCGCCGAAGTCGAGGAGCTCGTCGAGCCGGGAGAGATCGACCCGGACGAGGTCGACACCCCGGGCATCTTCGTCCAGCGCGTCGTCGTCGCCCCGCGCGTCAAGCGCGTCGAGCGGCGCACGGTGAGGACGAGCTGATGCCGAAGCTCGACCGCGACGGGATCATCCGGCGCGCCGCGCAGGAGCTGCGCGACGGGATGGTCGTGAACCTCGGGATCGGCATGCCGACGCTCGTCTCGAATTTCATCCCCGCGGGGATGGAGGTGATCCTCCAGTCCGAGAACGGCATCCTCGGCATGGGGCCGTACCCGACCGAGGACCAGGTCGACCCGGACCTCATCAACGCGGGGAAGGAGACGGTCACGGTCATCCCCGGCGCCTCTTTCTTCTCGTCGGCGGACTCCTTCGCGATGATCCGCGGCGGCCACGTCGACCTCTGCATCCTCGGCGCGATGCAGGTCGACGCCGGGGGCTCGATCGCGAACTGGATGATCCCGGGCCGTCTCGTGAAGGGAATGGGCGGCGCGATGGACCTCGTCGCCGCCACCCGGCGGATCGTCGTGACGATGGAGCACGTCGCGAAGAACGGCGAGAAGAAGATCCTGAACCGCTGCACCCTCCCCCTGACGGGCCGCGGCTGCGTGCATCGCATCGTGACGGACCTCGCCGTGCTCGACGTGAAGCCGGGCGGGGGACTGAAGCTCGTCGAGCGCGCTCCGGGGATCTCGGTCGACGAGATCCGCGCGGCGACCGAGCCGCCGCTCGACGCCGCCGCCGACGTGCCCGAGATGAAGGTCTGACGGGCGCGCCGATTGCTCACGCGCGCGTGATGCGCCACATCGGCCTCGCCCTCCTCCTCCTGGCGGCGCCGGCTCTCTCCCAGTCCTCCTTCGACACCGATCCCTTCGCGGCGCGGTTTCGCGAGAAGGGCGGGTTCGAGCCGAAGTTCAGGCTCCCCGAGAAGAACGCCACGATCACGATCCGGATCGACGCGGGGGAGGAAGGCGGGCCTCAGGGGCGGCAGACGATCGTCGACGAGGATCTCTTCACGGCCGAGGCCCCGCCGGGCAAGTTCGTCACGGTGGAGTACGAGGACATTCGCCTCCGGGCCCACCGGGTGACGGGAAGCTACAAGCGCCACACCGTCGTCGCCGAGGGCGACGTCATGCTCGTGCAGGGGCTCTCGCGGATGAGCGGCGTGCGCCTCGACCTCGACCTCGTGGACAAGGTGGGTGTCCTGCTCGACGGCCGGGTCGACCTCGAGGGCGGTCTCCACCTCAGGGGAGCCACGCTCGCGAAGGTCGGCCCGAAGAGCTTCACGCTCACGGAAGGGACCGTCACCTCGTGCGAGGGCGAGGACCCCTCGTGGAAGTTCACGGTGAAGAGCGGGCGCGTCACGCTCGAGGATTACGCGCGCATGAAGAACGCGACGTTCACGATCGGCGGGGTTCCCCTCCTCTGGACGCCCTACATCCTGTGGCCCGCGCTGCGCGACCGGGCGTCCGGCTTCCTCGTCCCCGGTCTCGGGTACAACTCGACGCGCGGCGGCTACTTCGGCCTCTCGTACTTCTGGGCGATCGGGCGCTCATGGGACGCCACGTTCTCCGGCGACTTCTACACCGAGAAGTACTACGGCCTCGGCGCGGAGCTGCGTGGGCAGCCGTCCCTCGGGACGAAGCTCGAGGGGTCCTACTACACGATCTTCGACCCGACGGTCGAGCACTGGCGATGGCAGACGATCGGCCGGCTCGTCTCGGACGACGTCGCCCCCCGGGTGCGGGGCGTCGTGACGTGGCTGAACTTCTCGGACCCGGAGTTCTTCCAGGACTTCAACCGGAACTTCGCGCTCGGCTCGACGCGCTCGCTCAAGAGCGAAGGATTCCTGACGTGGGGCCCGGATCCGTGGGCGCTCAACCTGCGGCTCTCACGCGAGGAGGCGATCGGTTTCGGGGACGGCAACTCGGTGGTCAGCGAGCGTCTCCCGACGCTCGAGGCGCGCCTGAGGCCGACCCCTTTCTTCGGGCAATCCGTCTTCCTCGAGATGGCCGCGCAGGGCGGCCTTCTTCACGTCGACCGCGGTCCCGGTCAGCCCGCCGGAACGTACGACCGCTTCGACCTCTTTCCTCAGGTCAGCGTGCCGTTCTCGATCGCGCCCTGGCTCTCGCTGGATGCGTCCGCGGGCGGGCGTGTCACGACGTATGGCAGGTCGCTCTCGGCGGACGGGACGGAGCTCCTCCCCGAGCGTTACACGCGGGAGGCGGTCGTGACGGACCTCGCGCTCACGGGCCCCTCCTTCTCGCGCCTCTTCGACTGGAAGGTCGGCTCGCTCACGAAATGGAAGCACGTCCTCGAGCCGCGGGTCGAGTGGGCCTGGCTCGCCGGCCGGGACGACTTCTCCCGGACGCCGCTCTTCGACGAGATCGACTCGCTCATCCCGACGAACGCGCTGCGCTACTCCCTCCTCCAGCATCTCCTCGCGAAAGGGGAGAAGGGCGGCTCGCGCGAGATCGCCTCGTTCGAGATCGGCCGGTACTACTACTTCCGGCTTCCGGGCGAAGGAACGCCCGCGGGACCGAATCCCGCGACGCAGCGCTCCTCTCCAACGGACTTCGTCCTGCGCGTGAACGCGGCCCAGGGATTCAACCTCGACAGCCGCGTCACGTGGGACACCCACTTCGGACAGGTGACCGCGGCGAGCGTCACCGCGATCCTCACGGGCGGCGAGCGCACGCTCGCCCTCTCGCTGTTCGACAGCCATCCGGTGGTCCTGCCGGCCACCGCCGACCCGGGCGCGTCCGCCCAGCTACGCATCTCGGGCGGAATGCCGATCCTCCCGAAACGCCTGAGGTTCGACGTCGAGGCCAACTACGACCTCACGAAGGGCAAGATGCTCGAGTCCCGCACCCTGTTGACGCTGCAGGCGGCGTGTTTCAAGATCCTGGCCGAATATCGCGACCTCAGGACCGGAAACGTGCCGTCCCGTGACTACCGGGTGGCACTGACCCTTCGGAACGTCGGAAGCTTCCTCGACTTTACCGGGAGCCTGCCCTGACGAGAGATCGATCCTGCGGGAGACACTCCCTCCAGGGAACACCGTCCAATGCGTCCAGAAACCCGGGATCAGGAACCAAAAAACCGTAGAGGATTCCCTCACATCCTCCGCTCCCGCTTGCTTCAGACCGTTCCCGTGGCGCTTCTGGTCGCCTCTGGAGCCCTGCCGCTCGCCGGAAGGGCCGCGGCCCAGGCGCCCCTCGTGACGTCCTCGTGCGCGGCTCCGACCGTGATCGACGCCGCCTCCCTGCCGGTCTCCGTGGCGGCGGTCGACACGCGGTCGATGCCGCTCGACCCCGCAGTGCCGGCCTTCCCCTGCTATGGGAAGCTCATCCTCCCGACCGGAGGGCAGGTCCAGCCCTCGCGGGTCGTCTGGTTTTCGTTTACGCCGACCGCGACGGACACGTACCGGATCGACACACTCGGCTCGACGCCGGCGGACTACGACACGATCCTCGGCGCGTACACGGGAAGCTGCGGGACGCTCGCGCCCGTGTCGGGCGTCTGCGGCCGGAACGGCTTCTACGCGGACGACGCTCCCGGCTCCCTGCAATCCTCGATCACGCTGAACCTCGCGGCCGGGACGACCTACACGTTCGCGGTCGGCGCGATCGGGGCGGCGAATTCCTACACCGGACACGTCGATCCCTCGGCCGGCGGAACGCTGAAGGTCAACGTCTCGCGCGTCGCGGTCCCCTACGCGTACGCATACATCCTTCCCTCGTTCGTCCGCTCGGGCGGCTTCACGAGCGACCTCTACGTGACGAACCTCGAGAACGCGGACGGACAGTTCCTCGTGCAGTACCTGACGCACGGCAACGACGGCGAGCAGACGATGCCCGCCCGGCAGCCGGTCGCGCCCGCCCAGATCGTCTCGGCGGGCGGCAGCCGTCTCTACGTCGACGTCGTCGGACTCTATGGGTACGCGGACGACTGGGGAGCGCTGTTCATCCAGTCGACGCGCCGCCTCCTCGTCGGCTCGCGCACCTGGGCGCCCGCCCCGGGCGGGAGCGGCATCGTCGGGTCGTACGCGGCGGGGATGGACATCTCGCCCGGCCTTTCCGCGCCGGAGGCGCTCGCGACCGGCGAGACGGGACGGTTCTCGGGGGTTCGCGAAGGCGCCGCCGCCCGGACGAACCTCGTCTTCGCGAACACGGCGACCGTGCCCTGCACGCTGAACGCGGAAGTGCGCGACGGCACGGGCGGACTCCTCGGGGCGACGCGCACGCTCGTCGTGCCTCCCTGGACGGCGATGCAGAAGACCGGCCTCAGGAGCACGTTCGCGATCCCCGGGGACGTTCGGGACGCCTCCGTCGTCGTGCATAACGTGACGACGGGGTGCTCGGTCGTCGGCGTCGCGCACGTCTTCGACGGGAACACGGCACCCGGGACGAACGACCTCGACGCCGTTCCGCTGCGCAAGTAGCGCCGGCCGGCCGACCGCATCCGGTACACTGCCCCTCCCGTGCAGACGGTGATCCTCGGAGCCGGCGGCATGCTGGGCCGCGCCCTCGGGCGCGAGTTCCCGGCAGCCGAGCGCTTCACACACGCCGCCCTCGACATCACCGATGTCCCGGCGGTGCATGCCGCGCTGGAGCCGGGCGTCCGCCTCGTCCTGAATGCCGCGGCCGATACGCGCGTCGACGCGGCCGAAACCGATCCCCACCACACCCGCGTGAATCACGTCGCCGTCGGTCTGCTCGCGGCGCGCTGCAGCGAGATCGGCGCGACGCTCGTCCACGTCTCGACGGACTACGTCTTCAGCGGACGGGCGATCCGCCCGTACCGCGAGGACGATCCCGTGGACCCGGTGAACGCCTACGGCCGCGGCAAGCTCGCGGGAGAGCGCCGCGCGTTCGAGGAGGGCGACGAGGTCCTCGTCGTGCGCACGTCGTGGGTTTTCGGGACGGGCGGCGCGAACTTCGTGGACACGATCCTCAAGCGCGTCGAGGCCGGCGGGCGCGAGCTCTCCGTCGTGAACGACCAGGTCGGGCGCCCGACGTTCGCCTCGGACCTCGCCGCGGCCATCCGCGCGCTCGTCGAGCGGCGCGTGACCGGCATCGTCCATTTCGCGAACGCGGGCGACGCGACCTGGCACGAGGTGGCGCGGGAGGCCCTGCGGATCTCGGGGCGCGCGGACGTCGCCCTCAAGCCCGTCGCGACGGCCGACTTTCCGCGGCCGGCGCGCCGGCCGAAGCATTCCGTCCTCGACACCGCGCTCTACGAAAGGCTCACGAAGACGGCGCCGCGGCCCTGGGGCGAGTCCCTTGCGGCCTACCTCGAGGAGAGGCGTGCGGTCGTCTCGCCGGGCCCGTTCGCATGAAGGCGCTGCCCCGCGAGGAAACGCTCCGCAAGGCGGTGCACGTCGGGATGGCCGGGTTCGCGCTCCTCCTCCGGACGCTGACGTGGCAGCAGGCGGCCCTCGCGGCGGGAGGCGCGCTCCTCTTCAATGCGACGATTTTCCCGCGGGTTTCGCCGTATGTTCTCAGAAAGGAAGAAAGAGCGGCGCGCTTCTCCGTCGGGATCACGCTGTATGCGGCCACGGTGCTTCTGCTGATCGTCACCTTTCGAAGGAATCTCCCCGTCGCCGCCGCCGGATGGGGGTACCTCGCATTCGGCGATGGCTTCGCGTCGATGGTCGGAATGACCGTCGGCGGCGCCCGCCTTCCCTGGAACTCGAAGAAGTCCTTCTCCGGTTCTCTCGCTTATCTCCTCTTCGGCTTTCTCGGCGCCGCGTCGCTTTACGGCTTCGTCGCGGTTCGGGTTCCCTCGCCCTGGGAGCTCGGCTGCCTCGCCTGCGCCGCGCTCGCCGGCGCGGCGGTCGAGAGCCTCCCGTCGGAGCTGGACGACAACGTGCTGCCGCCGCTCGTCGCGGCGGCGGTACTCGCGCTCCTCCTTCCGTGCCGCGCGGGGGTCGCCGACGCGCTCGACCCCGCGGGCCTGAGGGGATTCGCGGTCGCGTTCGGGATCAACGTCGCCGTCGCGGGAACCGCCGCGGCGCTGCGCGTCGTACGCCCGTCCGGCGCCGTCGCGGGCGCTCTCCTCGGTACCGTCGTCCTCGGCTTCGGCGGCGCGGGTCTCTACGCGCTCCTCTGGGTGTTCTTCCTCGGCGGCACGCTCGCGACGCGTTTCCGCAGGAAGCGCAAGGAGGCCATGGGCAAGGCGGAGGTCGCGGGCGGACGGCGCGGCGCCGCGAACGTCGCGGCGAACGTCGCCGTACCCGCGTTCTGCGCGCTCGCCGCCGGCCTCGGGCCCTCCGGCGACGCGCTGCGGCTCGCGGCCGCCGCCGCGCTCGCGACGGCGCTCATGGACACGGTCGGGACCGAGATCGGCCAGGCCTTCTCGTCTCCGACCGTCCTCTTGCCTGACTTCCGCCGCGTCCCGCCCGGGACGGACGGCGCCGTCTCCGTCGCGGGCACCGCCGCCGGCGTCGGCGCGGCGGCCCTCCTCGCAGGAGTCGGCGTCGCGGCGTTTGTCCTGGTCGGGGCGGCGGCCGCCAGCGCCGTCGTGCTCGCGGCCATCCTCGGCACGGTCCTCGAGAGCCTCCTCGGCCGCTCGGGCGCGCCGTGGCGCGTCTCGAGCGGGCACGTCCTGAACCTCGTCAACACGCTCGTCGGGGCGGCGGCCGCACCCCCCCTCGCGGTGCTCCTCGGGAGGCTCGCATGACGCCCCGCACCGCGATCCGCCTCACACGGCCGTTCACGCTCCTGCCGCCGCTTCTCGGGATCCTCTCGGGTGCCGTCTGCGCGTTCGGCAGCGTCCACAACCCGGACCCCGCCCACCGCGTGACGCCGGGTCTCCTCGCGACCGTGGCTCTCGGCGCACTCTGCGCGTCGCTCCTGAACGCCGCCTCGAACGTCCTGAACCAGATCACGGATCTCGAGGTCGACCGGATCAACAAGCCGGACCGCGCACTCGTGACCGGGGAGGCGACGATTCCCTCCGCGTGGCGTCTCACGTGGGTCCTTTACGTGCTCGCCATGGTTCCGACGTGGTGGATCGTCGTCCCCGCCCTCCCGGGATTCGGGGCGCGGGCGCTCGCGCCCGCGCCGATGCACCAGGCATTCTTCCTCTTCCTCGGCGGCCTCGTCGCGACGCTCGTCTACTCGGTCCCGTCCTTCGGGCGCACGAAGCGCCTGGGCGTCTGGGCGAACGTCACGATCGCGATTCCACGCGGAACGCTCCTGAAGGTGGCGGGCTGGACGCTCGTCGCCTCCGCGTTTTCGGCCGAGCCGTGGGCGATCGGGGGCCTCTTCGGGCTCTTCCTCCTCGGAGCCTCCTCGACGAAGGACTTCTCCGACGCCGCGGGCGACCGGGCGGGCGGCTGCGAGACGCTCCCCGTCCGGTACGGAAACCGGAGGGCGGTCGCGATGATCTCGCCGTTCTTCGTCGTTCCGTGGCTTCTCCTCGCGGGCCTCGCGTGGGCCCCGGACCCCGGCGAACCGTCGCGGCGCCTTCTCTCCGGCAACCCCTGGCTGCTGACGGCGCTCGGCCTCGTCCTCGCGGTCTGGGGGAGCTACACGGTCGCCCTCCTGAGGAGGAATCCCGACGAGCTCGCGACGACGGAGAATCACCCGTCGTGGACGCACATGTATCTCATGCTCATGTGCGCCCAGATCGGGTTCGCGCTCGCCTACGTGCTCTGAAAGTGGCGTACGATCGGCGGATGCCCGAGCCTGCGGTTCTGCCGCCGCCACCCGACCTGCCGGCCCTGACGGTCCGCTGGGAGGGCCTCGTCGTCGCGGTCGACGCGACCACGCTGAACACCTTCGCGCGTCAGGCGATCCGGAACGTCCCCGAGGTGCGCGAGGTCCTGATCGACCCCGAGGACGGACGCCTCAGGATCACGGTGCGCGTCAAGAAGGGAATCCCCGTCGCCTTCCGCGGGGAGCTCCGCGACCTCAGGGTCAAGGACGGCTATCTCGGCTTCGCGATTTCGGACCTGACGGTGTTCCGGCACGTCCCGATCCCGAACTGGGTCGTCGGGAAGATCGTCGACATGCAGCCGCCCGGCCGCGCGTTCTTCTACCCGGAGGACCGCATCGTCGTCGTGGACCTCAGCGGGATCCTGCCGCCGGAGCTTTCCGTGCAGGTCAAGGACGTCGTCTGCGAGAACGGCGAGATTCGCCTCCTTTTCGGGCCGAGCCAGTACCGGCTCGACAAGCTTCTCGCGGACGTGGGCCGCGACCCGTTCGCGGACGAGTAGGCGTCCCTATTCGACCCAGATCTTCACGTGCGCGTCGGGCGCCGTGACCTCGAGGAGGTCGCCGCGCCGCGCGTCGCGCAGCTGGGAGACGAGGCCGGCGACGTCGAGGTCCCGGTCGTCCGTCGCGAGCGCGTCCACGAGGCGCCAGGGAACGCGAAGCGTCACCGTCTCGCCGTCGTTTTTCCTCACGTTCATCGTCACCTGGTCGCCGTTCTTGCGGAGCGCGAGCGTCGCGTCGTCGTGCGTCCTCACGACCTCGGTGCCGTCGGGCTTGTCCTTCAGTTCCTGGACGATCGTCCGGATCTCGGCCGCGTCCACGGACTCGTCGAAGTGGAGGTCCAGCTCCCGGCGGACCTTGCCGAGCGAGGCGAAGCGCAGGGCGCCGGATACGAAGCCGTACGGCACCGAAAAGGAGATCCTCACGGGGCGCCCCGCCTCGTGCGTGTCCTCGACCTGCATCCGCAGGAAACGGGGCCCCCGGAGACTGCCGCGAGCGTGCCCCGGGACGACGGCCGAGTAGAGGAGAAGAAAGACTGCGAAGAGGAAAAGGGCGTTGACGGCGGAACGGAGCTCTTTCACGCTGGCCTCCGGCTCTTCCTCAAGGGAACGCAACGGCGCGGGAAAGGTTCCGGGGCGGGCCGGCGACGTCCCCTGCATGGACATCCCCGGTCAGGAATGCTAGCTTTTCCCGCGCGCGGGGGCGCACCCATGCCTCATTTCATCCACGACACGTGCATCGGCTGCGGGGTCTGCGAGATCAAGTGTCCGACGCACACGATCACGGGCGGCAAGAACGAGAAGTTCGTGATCCACCAGGACCGGTGCATCGACTGCTCGGTGTGCGCGCGCTACTGCCCCGTGTCGTGCATCCAGGACCAGCACGGAGAGATCGTCCTGAAGGTCAAGCCGAAGGACATTCCGAAAGCGATCGTGGACCGCGACCTGTGCACGGCTTGCGAGTTCTGCATCGACATCTGCCCGTTCGACTGCATCCACCTCGTGGCCGACCCGCTCGCGCCGAACTTCCACTACAAGGTCGCCGAGGTGGACGCGGCCCCGTGCGTGTCCTGCCGACTCTGCGAGACCGTCTGCGACAAGGACGCGATCTACGTCCCGAACCCGATCACGCAGGCGAAGCAGTACCTGCCGGTGCTTTGAGCTCGGAAATAGAGAAAGACGAGAAGAGAAGATTTTCTTAGAGGGTGAAGAGGGGAGGGCCGCGGCGTAGGCGGCCTGCGGCGCCATGACGGATCCCACTCCGCCGGCCGCCCCGCCCCATGAGCCATTCGAAGAATCTCCCTCTCCCGACTCTCTCGCGTCTGCAACGCCCGCGCGGGCGGCTGCTCGTCCAGTTCTTCCTGATCCCCGCGTTCGTCGTGGGAGTCGCGGTCTTCGTCTTCTGGCTCTTCGGCTCCCTCGCCGTCGACCGCAAGACGCCTGCGGAGCTCCTCTCGGACGTGAGGACCGGCAGCCGCAACCAGCGCTGGCAGGCCGCGTTCGAGCTCACGAAAAAGCTCCCGGCCCTCAGGGACCCCGCCGAGAGGGCCGCGTTCTCGGACGCCGCCGTGAAGGCGTTCCAGGGGGCCGAGGCCGACGACCCGCGCGTGCGCCGCTACCTAACGCTCGTTCTCGGCAGGCTCGGGGACCCGAAGGCCGTCCCGCTGCTCGAGGGCGCGCTCTCCGACAAGGATCCCGAGACGCGTTTGTACGCGCTCTGGGCGCTCGCGCTCGTCGGCGACCCGAGCTCGGCGCCGAAGGTGCGGCCGCTCCTCGACTCGGAGGATCCGGGCGTGAGGAAGACGGCGGCCTTCGCCGCGGGGCGCATGGAGGACGGCGACGCCATTCCCGCCCTCCGGCGACTCCTCGCGGATCCCGTGACGGACGTGAGGTGGAACGCGGCCCTCGCGCTCGCGACGCTCGACGACGCGTCCGGAAAGGCCGTCCTCCTCTCGATGTGCGACCGCGCTGCCCTGCGCGAGACGCCCGGCCTCTCGGCCGAGCAGCAGGAGGACGCGCTCCTGAACGGGCTCCGGGGTCTCGTGCTCCTGAAGGACGCCGACGCACAATCGCTGGGGCGGCGCATGGTGGAGGCGGACCCCTCGCTCAAGGTGAGGCGGGAGGCGCGAAAGATCCTCGAAACGCCCCCTCGCTGACACGTTCGGTCGCCAATCTTGACGCCGCTCGTTATTTTTGAGACTTTCAAGGCCGTTCCCGAAAGAGGAGGGCATGGCGCACAGGGTCACGACGGGAGCCGCTCCGGCCACGAACACGGCGACTGAGGCTCCGTCGCGCCGCGGATTCCTTTCGTGGCTCGCCGTCGCGTGGCTCGCCTTCGCCGCCGGCGTGGGCGCTTTCGTGACGACGTTGGCGCGTTTTCTGTTCCCGAACGTCCTTTTCGAGCCGCCGTCCTCCTTCAAGGCCGGCTATCCGGCGGACTACGCCGTGGGAGAGGTGGACGAGCGCTGGAAGGAGAAGTTCCAGATCTGGATCGTGCGGAACACCGAGATGATCTACGCGCTGATCACGATCTGCACGCATCTCGGGTGCATTCCGAACTGGCTCCCGGCCCAGAACAAGTTCAAGTGCCCGTGCCACGGCTCGGGCTACTACCGTTCCGGCATCAACTTCGAGGGGCCGACGCCGCGTCCCCTCGAGCGCGCCGCGATCTCGATCTCGCCGGACGACGGCCAGATCTTCATCGACAAGTCGCGCAAGTTCCTCTACGAGAAGGGCCAGTGGTCGGACCCGGCGGCGTTCATCAAGACGACGTAGGACGCGAGAGACCAGAAGAGAAGAGAAGAAGAAAAGATGAAGAAGAGGATTTTCTTAGAAAGTAGGAGGGGCAGGGCCGCCGAAACGCCCCCAGGCCCCCGGCTGCGCACCGGCGGCGCCGAGCGAGGGATATTCACCTTCGAAGAAAAGCGAACCACGGACTTCCCATCGCTGACATGCGGGTGGGCGAACGAGGGAGCCGAATGAACCTCGAGCAGAGGTGGCGCCACCTTCAGCGCACGGTCGTCGAGACGCAGATCTGGCGCTCCATCTTCCGGGTCGGCATCCCGAACACGAACCGCAAGCGCGTCCTCGCGATGCTCGGGAACGTCGTCCTGCACCTGCACCCCGTCAAGACGCGGAAGTCGGGCGTCAAGATGCGCTACACGTGGTGCGCCGGCGGGATGACGTTCTTCCTGTTTCTCGTCCTGACGTTCACGGGCCTCCTCCTCATGTTCTATTACCGGCCCACGATCGAGTACGCGTACGGCGACATGCTCGACCTGCGTGAGCAGGTGCCGTTCGGCGTCATGCGCGAGATGCACCGCTGGGGCGCGCACGCGATGGTCATCGCGGTGTGGATCCACATGTTCCGCGTCTTCATGACGGGCTCCTACAAGCCGCCCCGGGAGTTCAACTGGAACGTGGGCGTCGTCCTCCTCGTTCTCACGCTCCTCCTCTCGTTCACGGGGTACCTCCTCCCGTGGGACCAGCTCGCGATCTGGGCGATCACGGTCGGCTCGAACATGGCGCGCGCGACGCCGCTCGCGGGGAACGAGGGGCCGTTCTCGGCGCAGATCGCCGTCAACGGCGTGAATCTCGTCACGGCCGGCAGCGACGCGCGCTTCGGCCTCCTCGGCGGGCGCATCGTCGGCGCGAACGCGCTCCTCAGGTTCTACGTCCTCCACTGCGTCTTCATCCCGCTCGTCGCGGCCTTCCTCATGGCGGTCCACTTCTGGCGCGTGAGGAAGGATGGGGGGATCAGCGGGCCGCTATGACCGCGATCAAGAGCCTCGTCAACTGGCTCGCGTCCCCCGCCATCGCCGTCACGCTGTCGATGGTGGGCCTCGTCTCGGCCATGTTCTACAAGCCGCTCTGGACGAAGCGGGGCGGCCTCGTCCTCCTCGCGACGATGGCGGGCGGCTTCGCGTTCAGCTTCTCGGACCCGAACTTCCGGATCGTCGCGACGACGCCCGACAACGTCCCGATCCTCGGCATGCTTTTCCTCGTCGGCTTCTTCTTCTGGTATGCGATGTACCAGGCGCATCTGAACGACGCACGCCTCGCCAAGGGGCTTCCGCCGTTCGAGCGGGAGGACAGCGACAAGAAGGTCTTCTCCTGGCCGGACCTCGTCTACGTCGAGCTCATCTCGCTCGTCGTCTGCTCGATCGTCATGATCATCTGGTCCGTCGTCCTCAAGGCGCCGCTCGAGGAGCCCGCGAACCCGGGCGCGGCGCCGAACCCGGCGAAGGCGCCCTGGTACTTCCTCGGGCTCCAGGAGCTGCTCGTCTACTTCGACCCGTGGATGGCGGGCGTCGTCCTGCCGACGCTCATCATCGTCGGGCTCATGGCGATCCCGTACATCGACACGAACCCGCGCGGCAACGGGTATTTCTCGTTCCGCGAGCGGAAGTGGGAGATCGTCATGTTCTGCTTCGGGTTCATCATCCTGTGGGTCGTCCTCATCATCCTCGGGACGTTCCTCCGGGGGCCGAACTGGAACTTCTTCGGGCCGTACGAGGCATGGGACCCGAACAAGCTCGTCCCGCTGAACAACGTGAGCGTCTCGGAGATCTTCTGGGTGAAGTGGCTGAAGACGGCGCTTCCGACGTTCTGGCTCAAGCGCGAGTTCCCCGGGATCCTCCTCGTCGGCCTCTACATGGGGGCGCTCCCCGGCCTCCTCAGCAAGACGCTGTTCCGCCGGTTCTACGAGAAGATGGGGATGGTCCGTTACTTCGTCGGCGTGAACCTCTTCCTCATCATGCTCGCCGTGCCGATCAAGATGTACCTGAGGTGGATCTTCAACCTCAAGTACATCATCAACATCCAGGAATTCAGCTTCAATATCTGATGGGACATGGCTAAAGCGCCGCCTCCCGAACCGATCGACCACCACTACGACATCGCGCGGCTGACGAAGGTCTTCGCGATCGTGTCGATCCTCGTCCTCCCGGCGTTCGGGTGGATGACGTGGCAGGACTACGGGCGGGACTGGAAGAGCTGGCAGAAGAAGTTCATCGAGAACGACCGCAAGAGGACCCGCGAGGCGCTGCGCGCGGCCGCCGAGAACATCGACCCCGACGTCGAGCAGAAGTATCTCGACGCCAAGCGCGAGGGCGCGCGGGAGCTGCGCCGCAACCGTGCCGCGCTGTCCGAGGCCGAGGAGAGGAACCGCAAGGCCGAGGGCGCCTGGTACCTCGCCGACCAGGATTTTCGCTTCAAGAAGGCCGAGATGGACACGGCGCGCTACAACTACGAATCGCAGCGCGAAGCGGCCCCGAAGGCCGCGTCGACCGAGCGGGACCGCAAGGAGTACGAGCGCCTCGAGGCGGCCTATGCCGAGAGCACGCTGAACGTGCAGGCGGAGAAGAAGGCCTGGGACGAGGCGAAGGACGCGCTCGCCGCGCTCGAGAAGACGAAGAAGGACGCCGAGGACGCGCTCACGAAGCTGGACGCGGACTACGACCGGAACCGGGCGAAGCTCCGGACGCTCCGTCAGAGCGACACGTTCTACTTCGTGCGCAACGCGCCCATCGCGGACATGCTCGCGCCGTCGCTCAAGATCCAGCAGGTCCAGCTCGCCGGTCTCTCGAACGACGTGAACTTCCTCAGGAGCGAGCGCGTCGACCGCTGCGTGACGTGCCACATCGCGGCCGAGAAGCGCGGCTTCGAGGACAAGCAGAAGTACCCCGAATCCGTCCTGAGGACGCATCCGCGCCTGGATCTCTTCGTCGACTCGAACTCGCCGCATCCGTACGCGACGTTCGGGTGCACGTCGTGCCACGGCGGCCGCGACCGCGCGACGGACTTCATGCGCGCCGGCCACATGCCGAACGACTACGCGGAGTACGAGCGCCTCGAGGAGCAGATCCGCGAGGGACGGGACGAGAAGGGCATGCCCGTCGACGAGGACGCGAACCGCGAGGAGATGGCCGAGACCGAGACCGGCCGGTGGATGAAGGAGTACGACTGGGAGGTCGACAAGTTCAACGACCTCCCGATGTACCCGATGAAGGCCGTCGAGGCGGGCTGCTTCCGATGCCACCGGGACGACGCCGGCCATCCGAAGGCGCCGAAGCTCGACGAGGGCCGCAAGCTCGTCGAGGCGCTCGGGTGCTGGGGCTGTCACACGATGAAGGGGCTCGAGGACCTCCCGAAGCCGGGCCCGAATCTCGCGCGCCTCGCCGCCAAGACGACTCCGGAGTGGACGGAGCGCTGGCTCGTGAACCCGCGCGCCTTCCGCAGCAACACGAAGATGCCGAGGTTCTTCTACCTGCAGAACTTCGACACGCTCGCGGGCCACAAGCTCACGGACACGATGATCGCGGGCGTGACGGCGTATCTTTTCGAGAAATCCGGCAAGGAGACGTACGCCTCCCCCTCGAACGGCGACGCGGCGCGCGGCCAGCAACTGTTCGAGAACGTGGGCTGCCAGGGGTGCCACATCTCCGAGCCTGGCGCGGAGCGGCACGTCATGGACGGCTGGCGCCAGCACGGTCCGAACCTGATCGGCCTCTCGGAGAAGGTGACGCCGGGCTGGCTCGCCGCGTGGCTCAAGAACCCGAGGGCCTACAACCCCGAGACGCGGATGCCGAACCTGCGCCTTTCGGACCCCGAGATCGCGGACCTCGTCGCGTATCTCATGAGCCGCCCGGCGCAGCCCGAGTTCAAGAGCTCGCACGCGCCGAAGGCGGACCCGGCCGAGCGGGACGCCCTCGTCACGGACTACCTCACACAGACCCGCTCGGTCTTGGACGCGAAGGCCGACCTCGCGAAGATGTCCCCCCACGACAAGGACCTCTTCGTCGGCGAGAAGATCATCGGAAACTACGGCTGCTACGCGTGCCACAACATCCCGGGGTTCGAGAAGGCCAAGCCGATCGGCGTCGAGCTCTCCGAGTGGGGAAACAAGCCGGTCCACCTCCTCGACTTCGGCTTCCTCCACCTCCCGCACACGCGCGCGGACTGGCTCGCCCAGAAGGTCGGCGATCCGCGGAGCTTCGACCGCGAGAAGGTGAAGACGTTCCAGGAGAAGCTGAAGATGCCGCAGTTCTCGCTCTCGCGGGCGGAGGTCGAGGCCGTCCAGACGGCGGTCCTCGGCATGCAGCGGGACGACATGTCCGACGCCCTTCGGGCGAAGGCCGTGGGCGCGCGCGGCGCGGTCGAAGCCGGCCGGCGCATCGTCAAGGACTACAACTGCCAGGGCTGCCACATCCTCGAGGACAAGGGCGGCGCGATCCGCGACGCGATGACGGCGAACAAGATCGACCTCGCGATGGCCCCGCCGATCATCCGCGGCGAGGGCGCGAAGGTGCAGAGCGAGTGGCTGTTCTCCTTCCTGCACGGCCCGCGGACCGGCCAGATCCGGCCGTGGCTCAAGGTCAGGATGCCGACGTTCCCCTTCTCGGCGGACCAGATCAACGCGCTCACGGCGTATTTCGCGACCGAGGACAAGGCGCGGTACCCGTTCGAGGACCGCGTCGAGTCGCTCGACCCGCGCTCGCGCGCGGCCGGCGCGGCGACGTTCGCGTCGCTGAAGTGCGCGCAGTGCCACCCGACGTCTCAGGACGCGTTCGCGCAGGCCCTCAAGGAGGGCAAGACGCCGGCCGACCTCGCGCCGATCCTCGCGGCGGCGCACACGCGCCTCAGGTACGACTGGATCGCGGACTGGATCAAGCGCCCGGACGAGTGGATGCCGGGCACGCGGATGCCGACGAACTTCCCGAAGCTGGACGACAAGTCGACGAAGCGCATCTCCCCGCTCGCGCCCGCGCTCGACACGCCGGCGTTCGCGGAGCTCAAGAGGCAGCTCGTCGCGATCTGGGGCTCCGAGGCGGAGGCGAAGGCCTACATCGGGGACCCGGACCGCGTCACGAAGGCTCTCCGTGATCACGTCTGGTCGCTCGGGAACGACTTCCTGACGGTGCCCTCCTCCCCGCGCGTGAAGGCGCCGACCCAGGTCGCGTCGCACTGAAAAGGAAGACCCGTGCGCGTCCTGCAAGCGTTCGTGCTCGCCGGCATGGTGGTTTTCTTCCTAGAAGGGAATTGGGGCGGAGAGGCGCGGGCGGCCGCCGGTGTCGCGCCTGCGGCCAGCGGCGCATCGACCTCCCCATCTTCACCTTCTAGGAAATCCGAAAGCGCCGCTGCCGGTACCCGACGGCCGGAGGCGCACGACGGTGTCTTCGGCGTCGTCACGCTCGCCGGGCCCGTCCCGAAGCTCGCCCCGCGGCCCGTGATCGCCGACGTCGCCGTCTGCGGCCGCGCGGACCGGCCTTCGCCCGCCCTCGTCCTCGGCAAGGGCCGGGAGGTCGGCAACGTCTTCGTGTGGCTGGAGGGGGCGAAAGGCGGCCCTCTGCCGAAGGGGCCGTTCCGGATCGACCAGAAGGGATGCGCGTTCGAGCCGTACGCGCAGGTCGTGAGCCTCGGCGTCCCGGTCACGATCCTGAACTCCGATCCGGTCCTCCACAACGTCCACGCGACGACCGCCGCGGGGGACGCGCTCTTCAACAGGGCGATCCCCGTCAAGGGGCAGAGCTTCAAACAGGCCTTCACGACCCCCGGCGTCGTGAGGATCAAGTGCGACGTCCACGCGTGGATGAACGCGTGGGTCTTCGTCGCGGACTCGCCGTTCGTGACCGTCACCGGCCGGGACGGCCGGTTCGCGTTCCGGGGCGTCGCGCCCGGGACGTACCGACTCCACGCGTGGCACGAGCTTCTCGGCGAGAAGGTAAGGACGGTCGTCGTCCCCGCGGGCGGCGTCGCCGAGGCCGACGTGACGCTCTCCCTCGAGGACTGAGCGTCAGGACTTCGTCGCACCCGCGGCGCGGCTGAACTCGGCGGCGAACTCGCGGAGCGCGGGGTCGTTCCAGTCCGTCTCGCCCACGATGTGGCGGAACACCTCTCCGGACGGCGAGATGAACCACGTCTCGGGGAACTTGTCGGTCCCGACGAGGTGCGCCGTGTCGCCCTTCGGGTCGAGCGCCACCGGCAGGTCGGAGATCCCGCGTTCCTTGAGCCACGCGTCCACGACCTTCCAGTCCTCGTCGGTCGACACGGCGAGGAACTGGACGTTCGGGTCGCCTTTTGTGTCCCTCACGAACCTGACGAGGGCGGGCATCTCCTCGCGGCAGGGCGGGCACCACGTCGCCCAGAAGTGGAGGATGAGGCCCTTGCCGGTCCGCGCGGCGAGGTCGCGGACGGCGCCCTGGCGGTTCCGCACGGGGAGCGGCCCTGAAGGGAACGTCACGCGGACGGCCGGCACCGCGAGCGTCGGGACGCGGATGTCGGGAGGGCGCAGCGCGTCCTTCGCGAAATAGGCGAGCGCGGCGCCGACGAGGACGACGGTGCCGAGGCCGAGCGCGCGCTTGCGGTCGAGAAACGCGCTCATGCGGCGGCGGCCCCGAGGGACGGGACGAGCGACGCGCGGCAGACGGGCCGCACGGCGCAGCGCTCGCAGTGGCGGCGGGTCCGTTCCGTGACGCACTCGGCGAGGATCCCGAGGCGCGAGAGCGCCCAGTCGTAGGCGACCGGGTCGCCCGGGTTCAGGATGCGCAGCCAGGCCGTCGCCTCGCGCGCGGCCGCGAGGTCGGCGGCCGGCCGCCGGGTGAGGCCGAGGTAGCGCGCGATGCGGTGGACGTGCGTGTCCATCGGGAGCAGCAGGCGCGCGGACGTGAACCGTCCGCCCGTCCAGAGCCCGAGGTCGAAGCCCTCCGTCCGGATCATCCAGCGGAGGAAGAGATGGTGCCGCTTGCAGGCGGAGCCTGCGGCGGGGGAGGGCAGGAGGAAGCGGAGGCCGTGCGAGGGGACGGAGACGTGGCGGGAGAGGGCGCGAAGATTTCTTAGAAAGGTAGAGAGGGCGGAAACGTAATCGGCTTGGGCGGCGCCATTGGCTTCGCCGGCGAGGCGCCCCCCTTTACCTTCTAAGAGAATCTCCTCTTCATCTTTCTCCTCGTTCTCGTGGTCCCCCGCTGCGAAGAGCGCGCCGAGAGAGCCGTGCGCGTGCCTCGCTCTCTTGACCATTCGAAGAAACTTTTCGACGTCCTTGCCTGAAACCCACCGGTGCCGGAACGCCTGCAGGGCGCCGAGCGGCCTCTCGTCCCATCCCTCGAGGAATTCCGCGGGCCGCGGTCCCAGGGCCGCGAGGACCTTCTCGACCGACGCCTGGATCGACGCCACGCGCCCGAACGCGAGCGACGCCGCGAGAAACGCGACGACTTCCCGGTCGCCCGGGTCCGCGTACCGGTGCGAGAACGCGAGAGGGTCGGAGTCGAGCCGCCGCGCGGACCAGTCCCGGCGCAGCGCCTCGAGGCGCTCGCCGAGGAGAGGGAGGTCGCGGGGGCCCGCGCGCCGGGCGGCCATCGGCCCATACGCTAGCATCCTTCTCGCGTGAGCCCGCCCCGCGCCCCGAAGGACGCCGCCCCCCAGCCCGAAAGGCCCGACTCGAACCGGACGATCCTCGTGGGGGTCTACGGCCGAGAGTTGCCGCGCGCGCTCGCGGAGGACCACCTCGACGAGCTCGAGCGCCTCGTCGACACGGCGGGCGGCGTCGTCGTGACGCGGGCGCTCCAGGAGCGTCGAAGCCCGGACCCGGCCACGTACGTGGGGTCCGGCAAGGTGGACGAGATCGCGGAGGTCGCGCGCGCGCAGGGCGCCGGCTGGACGATCTTCGACGACGAGCTCACGCCGACGCAGACGCGCAACCTCGAGAAGGCGCTCCCGACGAACGTCCTCGACCGCGCGGGCGTCATCCTGCGGATCTTCGCCGCGCGCGCCCGGTCCCGCGAGGCGATGACGCAGGTGGAGCTCGCGAGCCTCCAGTACCAGCTCCCGCGTCTCGCGGGCACGTCCCTGGGCCTCGCGCAGCAGCGCGGGGGCGGCGCGTTCCGCGGCGGCGCTGGCGAGCGGAAGATCGAGCTCGACCGCCGGCGGCTGAGGATGCGGATCGCGAAGCTCAAGGACGAGCTCCGCCGCATCGAGACGCAGCGGGACGTGCGGCGCAAGGGCATGAAGCGCGTCGCGACGGTTTCGCTCGTCGGCTACACGAACGCGGGGAAGACCACCCTTTTCAACCGGCTCACGTCGTCGAAGGAGTTCGCCGAGGATCGCCTGTTCGCGACGCTCGACCCGCGCCACGCGCGGCTGCACGGCGTCGGCGGGCGGGCGGTCGTCCTCACGGACACGGTCGGATTCCTCCGGAAGCTGCCGCACGACCTCGTCGCGTCGTTCAAGTCGACGCTCGCGGAGGTGCGCGACGCGGACCTCCTCGTTCACGTCGTGGACGCCTCCTCCGCCGCCGCCGCCGAGCAGCGCGCGGTGGCGGACGACGTCCTCGCCGAGCTTGGAGTCGAGAAGCGACGGATTCTCCTCGCCTACAACAAGACCGATCGTCCCTCGCCCGGCGCGCTCGACGCCGACGGTCTCCAGATCTCCGCGTCGACCGGTGCGGGCCTCGCGGAGCTGCGCGAGGCGATCGTGGCGCGACTCCGGGCGCTCGGCGCGCGGCTGCCCGTCTACGGGGTTCTCGAGAGGGAGTCCGCGTCGTAATACGATCGGAGAGGTGAGGGAGGGAGCCCCATGACCACACCCATCGCGTACCGTCGCCGCGGCCAGGCCATCTGGCTGGACAGCATCTCGGACAAGATGATCCGGACAGGCCGGCTGAAGTCCCTCATCGACGCCGGGACGATCTACGGCGTGACGTCGAATCCGACGATCTTCGGCAAGGCGATCGAGGCGAACGAGGGCGACTACAACGCCGCGATCGAGCGGCTCGCGCGCGAAGGAAAGGACGCCTTCGCGATCTACGACACGCTCACGCAACGGGACATCGCGGCCGGCGCCGACGCGTTTCGCGCGATCCACGACCGGGAACCCGCGGACGGCTGGATCTCCCTCGAGGTGCTCCCCTCCCTCGCGCGGGAGACGGAGAAGACCGTCGCCGAGGCGAAGCGCCTCTCGTCGGCCCTCGGCCGGCCGAACGTCTTCATCAAGGTGCCCGCGACACCGGAGGGCGTCCCCGCGATCCGGCGGCTCATCGGGGAAGGCGTCTCCGTGAACGTGACGCTCATGTTCAACCGCAGACACTACCGCGACGTCGCGCAGGCCTACATCGAGGGCCTCCGGGATCTCGCGGCGCGGGGCGGGGACCTTTCGCGCGTCCACTCCGTCGCGTCCTTCTTCGTCTCCCGCGTCGACACGCTCGTCGACAAACGGCTCGACGAGAAGGCCGCGGCGGCCTCCGGCGCGGAAAAGGAGAGGCTGCTCGGCCTTCGCGGGAAGGCCGGCCTCGCGAACAGCAAGGTCGTCTACCAGGACTTCCGCGCCCTCTTCGGCGCCGAGCCGTTTCTCGGGCTCAGCCGGAAGGGCGGGCGCCTCCAGAGGCCGCTCTGGGCTTCGACGGGCACGAAGAACCCGGCCTACTCCGACCTCCTGTACGTCGAGAACCTCGTCGGACCCGACACCGTGAATACGATGCCCGAGAAGACGCTCGACGCCCTGCTCGACCACGGGAGCAAGGACCCGACCGACACGGTTCTCGAGGGCGTGGCCGAGAGCCACAAGATCCTCACGGACCTCGCCGGAATCGGCATCGACGTCGAGGCCGTGGGCGAGGAGCTCCAGAAGGACGGGGTCGTCCTGTTCGCGAAGTCCTACGACGAGCTGCTCGGGACGATCGAGAAGCGCCGCCAGGCCGCGGTCGCGGCGGGGGTGCGCGCGTGATCCTCGGAACCTTCGAGGCGCCGGAGCTCACGGACGCGCAGGTCTCCCGCCTGGACGAGCTCGGAAAGGCGGCGCGGGGCGACATCCTCCGGATGACGACGCTCGCGGCGTCGGGGCATCCGGGCGGATCGATGTCGTCGATCGACTTCGAGCTGATCCTGTGGGGCTTCGGCGACTGCGATCCGAACGACCCGTTCGACCGGAAGCGCGACCGCGTCGTGATCAGCCACGGGCACACCTCGCCGGCCGCTTATGCCGCGCTCGCGCACCTCGGATGGTTCGACCGCTCGCTTCCTCTCCTCGGGTTCCGGCGCGGGGGCTCGCCGTTCGAGGGCCACGTCGAGCGCGACGTGCCGGGGATCGACTGGGGCACGGGCAACCTCGGGCAGGGACTCTCGGCCGCGACAGGCTTCGCGCTCGCGGCGCAGCTGACCTCGGGGAAGACGTGGGCGGGTTCGGAATGGGTCGCGCCGGGTGGGTCCTCCCCGAACGTTCCGCGCGTCTTCTGCGCGATGGGAGACGGCGAGCAGCAGAAGGGACAGCTCTCCGAGGCCCGGCGGTTCGCGGTCAAGTACGCCCTGACGAACCTCGTCGGCGTCCTCGACTGGAATCGCGAGCAGCTCTCCGGGTCGAACGACGCGATCCTGAAGCAGAACATCGTCGCCGACTGGGAGGCGGACGGCTGGGGCGTGATCGAGGTCGACGGCCACGACGCACGGGCTCTCTACGGCGCCGTGCGCGCCGCCCTCAGGGCCGGAAAGCCGACGCTCGTCGCGGCGCACACGGTCATGTCGAAGGGCGTTCCGTTCATGGAGAGGGAGGGCTTCAAGTGGCACGGCGCCGCGCTCGCGGTCGACAAATGCCGCGAGGCGCTTGCGATTCTCGGCGTGACTGACGACCTGGACGCGTGGATCGCCGAGCGGAAAAAACCCGCCCCGGACTGGCACGTGCTCCTCCCGAAGCGGCCGGACGAGGCCGTGCTCTTCGCCGACGCCGGACAGCCCCGGACGTATTCCCCGGACAAGCAGACGGACAACCGGAGCGCGTTCGGGAACGCGCTCGCCGACCTCGGCGCGCGCTCGGCGGCCGCCGTCGCCGGCGGTGTACCGATGACCGTCCTCGACTGCGACCTCTCCGTCTCGACGAAGACGGAGGTCTTCGAGGGGAAATTCCCGCAGGAGTTCTTCCAGAGCGGAATCGCGGAGCACCATACGGCCGTCCTGAACGGCGCCCTGTCTCTCGCCGGCGTCCAGTCGTGGTGGGGAGAGTTCGCGATGTTCGGGGTCGCCGAGACGTACAACCAGCAGCGCCTGAACGACATCAACGGCGCGAACGCGAAGCTCGCCGTCACGCACGCGGGGATCGACGTCGGCGAGGACGGCAAGACGCACCATTCCATCGACTACTTCGGTCTCCTGAACTCCACGTTCGGGTGGAAGGTCTTCACGCCGGCCGACCCGAACCAGACGGACCGGGTCGTCCGCTGGATGGCGACGCACCGCGGCAACCACGCCCTCGTGATGGGCCGGTCGAAGATTCCGCTCGCGCTGAAGGAGGACGGCACGCCGCTCTTCGCGGGCGACTACGCGTTCGATCCGACGCGCGCGGACCGCGTGCGGACGGGAGGCTCGGGTCTCACGCTCGTTTGCGCGGGCAACGTCCTGACGTACGCGCTCGACGCGTGGACGGCCCTCGCGAAGGAAGGCACGCGCGTCGATCTCGTCTCGGTCTGCGCCTGGAGCGACCTCGCCGCGGAGGATCTCGCGTTCGTCGCGCGTCACGGCCTCGTCGTTTCCGTCGAGGACCACAACCCGAAGACGGGTCTCGGGACGCTTCTGCAGGCGCGGTTCAACGACCTCGGGCTTCCGGCGCACGTCCGCAAGATGGGCGTGACGTTCTATTCCTCCTCGGGTCCCGCGAAGGACCTCTACCGCCTGATGGGCCTCGACGGGCCCGCGATCGCGGCGACCGCGAGGGAAGAGCTCGCGAGAAAGAGCGTCCCCGCCGCCGCACGCGGCTGACGGGAGAAGGAGAAGACCGTGCAGATCGGACTCGTCGGCCTCGGGAAGATGGGCGGGAACATGGTCAAGCGCCTCCTCGGGGGCGGGCACGCGGTCGTCGTGTCCGACCGGAGCACGGACGCGGTCGCCGCCTCCGCGCGGGACGGCGCGACGGGCGCTTCCGACCTCGCGGACCTCGTGAAGAAGCTCGCGGCGCCGCGCACGGTCTGGATCATGGTGCCGTCGGGCGGTCCGACGCAGGGCGTGATCGACCAGCTCTCGACGCTCCTCGCGCCCGGCGACGTCGTCGTCGACGGCGGCAACTCGAACTTCCACGACTCCGAGCGGCGCGGCGCCCGGCTCAAGGAGCGCGGCGTTCTCTTCGTGGACGCCGGGACGTCCGGCGGTGTCTGGGGCCTCACGGTCGGCTACTGCCTCATGTGCGGCGGCGAGCCCGAGGCGATCGAGAGGGTCGCGCCGGCGCTCACGACGCTCGCGCCGAAGGACGGCTGGCTGCACACCGGCCCCGTGGGCTCGGGCCACTACGTCAAGATGGTCCACAACGGGGTCGAGTACGCGATCATGCAGGCCTACGCGGAGGGGTTCGAGCTCTTCAACGCGTCGGGCTTCGGGCTCGACAACGCGAAGATCGCGTCTCTGTGGATGCAGGGCTCCGTCGTGCGCTCCTGGCTCCTCGAGCTCGCGGTCGACGCGCTCAGGAAGAACCCGAACTTCGGCGGGATCGCCCCGTGGGTCGAGGACTCCGGAGAGGGCCGGTGGACGGTCGTCGAGTCGATCGAGAGGGCCGTGCCGATGCCCGTGATCACGGCGTCCCTCCAGGCGCGGTTCCGCTCGCGGCAGGAAAACGCCTACGGTCCGCGTTTCCTGAACGCCCTGAGGAACGAGTTCGGAGGCCACGCCGTGGTGAAGAAACCGTGAGCGCGGCCCCTCCCGACCCGGCGACGATCGTCATCTTCGGCGGCTCCGGCGACCTCTCGAAGAGGAAGCTCGTCCCCGCGCTCTACGAGCTCGCCGCCGAGGGGCAGCTCGCGCCCGGGACGTGCATCGTCGGCTTCGCGCGGACGGGGGAGTCCGACGAGAGCTACCGGGCCGAGATGAAGCAGGCGGTCCTGGAATTCGCGCGCACGAGGCCCGTCGACGAGGAGAAGTGGAAAGCCTTCGCGTCACGCCTGTATTTCTTCCGGGGAGACCTGAAGGCGGGCAAGAACTTCGCCGACCTCAAGGCGCGGCTCGGGGCGATCGAGAAGGAGCGGGGGATCGCCGGCAACCGCCTCTTCTACCTCGCCGTCCCGCCGTCGATGATCGGCGTCGTCGTCCAGAACCTCGGCGACACGGGCCTCGTGTACAAGGTGGACGGCGGGCCCTGGTCGCGCGTCATCGTCGAGAAGCCGTTCGGGCGCGACCTCGCGACGGCGCGCGCGCTCAACGAGGAGCTCTCGCGCGTCTTTCGCGAGCGCCAGATCTTCCGCATCGACCACTACCTCGGCAAGGAGACGACGCAGAACATCCTCGTGTTCCGGCTCGGGAACGGGATCTTCGAGCCGCTCTGGAACCGGCGGTACGTCGACCACGTGCAGATCACGGTCGCCGAGTCGATCGGCGTCGAGAACCGCGGCCGCTTCTACGAGGAGGCGGGCGTACTGCGCGACATCATCCAGAACCACGTCCTCCAGCTGCTCTGTCTCGTCGCCATGGAGCCCCCGGTCGCCTTCGACCCGAACTCCGTGCGCGACGAGAAGGTCAAGGTCCTCCGGTGCATCCAGCCGCAGACGCCGGAAGACATCATGCGCGACACGGTGCGCGGGCAGTACGCCGCCGGGGCGATCGCCGGGCAGCCGGTCGTCGGCTACCGCGCCGAGAAGGACGTGAACCCGATGTCCCTCCGCGAGACGTACGCCGCCTGGAAGGTGCAGATCGAGAACTGGCGCTGGGCGGGCGTCCCGTTCTACCTGCGCGCGGGCAAGCGCCTCGCGAAGCGCGTGACGGAGATCGCGATCCAGTTCAAGACGCCGCCGATCGCGCTCTTCCGGCAGGTCGGCGTCATGCGCCAGGAGCCGAACGCCCTCATCCTCAGGATCCAGCCCGACGAGGGCATCGCGCTGAAGTTCGGCGCGAAGGAGCCCGGGCCCACGATGAAGGTCGACCCGGTCACGATGGACTTCCGCTACTCGGAGTTCTTCGGCGCGTCCCAGCCCGAAGCGTACGAGCGCCTCCTCATGGACGCGATGCACGGAGACTCGACGCTCTTCGCGCGCCGCGACGAGGTCGAGGCCGCGTGGGAGCGCGTGACGCCGCTGCTCGATACGTGGCGCGACAACCCGCCTCTCGACCACCCGAACTACGAGGCGGGCACGTGGGGGCCCGACGCCGCCGTCGCCCTCCTCGCGCGGGACGGGAGGCGCTGGCGCCGCCCGTGAGCGACGTTCGCCCGTTCGCGACGGCGGACGACGCTGCCGACGCCGCCGTGTTCCTGTTCGTGACTCTCGCGGCGAAGGCGGTTGCGGAGCGAGGGAATTTTTTCTGCTCCCTCTCGGGGGGCAGGACTCCCTTGAGCTGCTACCGGATCCTGGCCGCACCGGCGATTTCTTCGAAGGTGAATTGGGGAAAAGTCCACGTCTTCTGGGGCGACGAGAGGTGCGTCCCGGAAGGCCATCCCGACCGGAACGACGAGGCCGCCCTCGAAGCGCTCCTGCGCAAGGTCCCCATCCCTCCGAAGAACATCCACCGCGTCGCGGTGACCGAGCCGGACGCGGCGGAGCGATACGAGTCGGATCTGAGAAGGGATGTTTTCCTCTCTTCCGCTCAAGGAATCTTCGGTCTCTTCGGACATTCCCCGATTCGATCTGATCCTCTTGGGACTGGGCGCCGACGGCCACACGGCGTCGCTGTTTCCGGGGCTCCCGGCCGTGGAGGAGAAGACGCGCCTCGTCGTCCGCGTGGACGGCGCGCCGAAGCCGCCGCCCGCGCGGATCACGTTCACGCTGCCGCTCATCAACGCGGCGCGCCACGTCGCGTTCCTCGTGACAGGGAGGGACAAGAACGGGGCGCTGCGACGCGTCCTGAACGGCGACCCGGCGCTGCCGGCCGCCCTCGTTTCGCCGCGGGACGGAGCGCTCGTGTTCCTCGCGGACGCGGCCGCGCTCACGGGCGAGAATGCCCTGTCGGGGGAAGAGACCGGAAGAAACCGGGGATGAAGATTTCTTTGAAAGGAGATCGCATGAATCGCACGATCCAAACCGCGGTGCTGGTGTGCGCCGCCAGCGCTCTGGCGGCGGCCGCCGCATTCTCTTTTCCACTCGAGGAACAGTCGGCTCAACCTGCCGCTTCGGCGACGAAGAACGAGAAGAGGACGTCCAAGATGACCAAGACACCGTCCGGGCTCGAATACGAGGACACCGTCGTCGGCACCGGCGCGTCGCCGAAGACCGGCCAGACCTGCGTCATGCATTACACGGGCTGGCTCTGGGAGAATGGCGCGAAGGGCAAGAAGTTCGACAGCTCGCTCGACCACGGCCAGCCGTTCGAGTTCCAGATCGGCCGCGGCATGGTCATCAAGGGCTGGGACGAAGGGGTCGCCACGATGAAGGTCGGCGGCAAGCGCACGCTCCTCATCCCGCCGGCCCTCGGCTACGGGACGCGCGGGGCCGGGGGGGTCATTCCGCCGAACGCGACGCTTCTCTTCGAGGTGGAGCTGCTCGCGGTCAAGTAACCCGAAAGGGGGTCAGGGGGAAAACCTGGCAGGTTTTCCCCCTGCTGAAGCATTCGAATCAGGCCGGCCGGGCCTGCAGCCCCTAGATTTCCCTTGCGGGGCTCTCCCCGCGGAGGGTTTTCATGCAGAGCCCCGTGAGGCGTGTCGTCATCCTCGGCGCCGCCGGCCGTGACTTCCACGACTTCAACACCGTCTTCCGCGACAAGCCCGGCCACCAGGTCGTCGCCTTCACGGCGACGCAGATCCCGGGGATCGACGCGCGGCGCTACCCGCCGGCGCTCGCGGGCGCGCTCTATCCGGACGGAATCCCGATCGTTCCCGAGGACACCCTCGAGGACCTCATCCGCCGCGAGAAGGTCGACCTCTGCGTCTTCTCGTACTCCGACGTCGCCCACGCGCAGGTGATGCACCTCGCCTCGCGCGCGATCGCCGCGGGAGCGGATTTCCTGCTGCTCGGCGCCGACCGGACGATGCTCGAGTCGAAGGTCCCCGTCATCGCCGTCACGGCGGTCCGCACGGGCGCGGGGAAGAGCCAGACGACGCGCTATCTCTCGCGCGTTCTCAAGGAGCAGGGACTGAGGGTCGTCGCGATCCGGCATCCGATGCCGTACGGAGACCTCGCGGCGCAGGCCTGCCAGCGCTTCGCGACGTACGCGGATCTCGACGCCGAGAAATGCACGATCGAGGAGAGGGAGGAATACGAGCCGCACATCGACAACGGCTTCGTCGTGTACGCGGGAGTCGACTACGAGAGGATCCTGAGGCGCGCCGAGGAAGAAGCCGACGTGATCCTGTGGGACGGGGGGAACAACGACCTGCCGTTCTACGTCCCGAACCTCCACGTCTGCATCGCCGACCCGCACCGCCCGGGCCACGAGACCGCCTACCACCCCGGCGAGGCGAACTTCCGCCGCGCCGACGTGATTCTCGTGAACAAGTGCGACACGGCGGACGAGGGAAACATCCACGCCGTCGAGCGCGCCGCCGCGAAGCTGAACCCGAGGGCACGCGTCCTGCGCGCGAATTCGCCGGTCGTCTGCGAGCACCCCGACCGCGTCAAGGGCAAGCGCGCCCTCGTCGTGGAGGACGGCCCGACGCTGACGCACGGCGGCATGAGCTTCGGCGCCGGCCTCGTCGCCGCCAAGAAGGCGGGCGCCGCGAGCATCGTCGACCCGGCGCCGTACGCCGTGGGTTCGCTGGACGCGACGTATCGCAAGTACCCGAACGCCGTGGGAATCCTCCCCGCGATGGGATACGGCGAGGCGCAGATCGCGGACCTCGCGGCGACGATCGCCGCGACGCCCTGCGACGTCGTCGTCGTGGGGACCCCGATCGACCTCACGAGGGTCGTGAAGCTCGCGAAGCCCGCCGTTCGCGTGCGCTACGAGCTCGAGGAGGTCCTTCCCGGCGGCCTCGTCGAGGAAGTGACCCGGGTTCTCCGGGCTCCCGTCGGGGCCGGGCGTTAGGCGCGGCGGAGTTCCGGCCTCGGGGCGCGGCGACTTATAGTCCCGCGCGATGGTCCTTCTCTCGCGGACGATCCACTTCAACGCGGCCCACCGCCTCTTCAACCCCGCCCGGAGCGAGGAGTGGAACCGCGCCACGTACGGCGACGCCTCGAACCCGGCGGGCTACGGGCACAACTACACCCTCGACGTGACCGTCGCGGGCGAGGCCGACGCCGTGACGGGCATGCTGGTGAACCTCACGGACCTGGATCGGATCCTCAAGGAGGAGGTCGACCGCCCGCTCGACCACCGCCATCTCAACGAGGAGATCCCCGAGTTCGCGACGAAGGTCCCGACCGCCGAGAACCTCGCGCGCTGGATCTGGGACCATGTGGCCGCGCGAATCGCGAAGGAAGGCTGGCCGTGCCGGCTGCACACCCTGCGCCTCACGGTGACGCCGAACTTCTCGGTCGAGCTGGTTTCGGAGGAAGAGAAGAGAAAGAGCTGAGGGGGAGAAGAGAAGAGGAAGAGAGAAGAGAAGATTTTCTTAGAAGGTGTGTGAGGCGCCGCTGCGCGCCCGCTGCCGACGCGGTCACTCGAGCGCCTCGAAGGCCATTCACCTTTCTAAGAAACTTCGCAGACCGTCTCCCGGCGCGGGGGCACTTGCACGTCAAATCGGGTGTCTTCGTCTCTCTCTCTTCCGAAAACTCAAATGTTCTCTTGCGCCCGCCGCGAGGGCCGCCGCCTCGATCGCCTCGCGTCCCCACGCCACTTCCGCCGGCGCGTGCGCGTCCGATGAGAAGACGATGTGGACGCCCGCTGCGACGAGGGATCGCAGGAGCGGGGGAGCCGGGTACTCCTCGCCGACCGCCTTCCTCAGGCCCGCGCTCGAGACCTCCACCGCCACGCCCGCGGCCCGAGCGGCGTCGACGGCCTCGCGCTCGGCCCGCGCGGCGGACGGCGGCATGCGGTGGCCGAACTTTTTCGGCAGGTCGAAATGCGTGAGGACGTCGAAGAGCCCCGTCGCCGCGGCCTTCGCGAGGAGCCTGTAGTACTCGCCCCAGAGCATCTCGGTTCCTTCGCGCTCGTGGCGCGCGCCGGAGTGGGGGGCGTCGATCCAGTCGCCGCGGACCCAGTGGACGCTCCCGAGGACGACGTCCCACGCGTGCGCGGAGAGGATCTCCACGAGCGCCGCCTCGTGCCCTTCGGCATAGTCCGCTTCGAGGCCGAGAAGGACGTCGATGCGCCCCGCGAATTCCTCGCGCAGGGCGAGGACCTCCTCGACGTAGCCGGGCAGCTCCCCCCGCGTCATCGCGATCCCGGGATCCGGGTCGTCACCGGGAAGAAAGTACAGCGGGACGTGGTCCGTGAAGGCGATTTCCTCGATTCCGCGCGCGAGCGCCGTCTCGACGTACGAGCGCATGGCGCCACCGGCATGCCCGCAGCGCGCCGTGTGGACGTGGTATTCGGTGCTGGTCCGGGACATGCTTCTCGACACGCGCGTGCGACCTCGGCGGAGTGTAGTCTCGGCAGGGAGGACCGATGGCGATCCGGATCAATCGCGTCTACACGCGGGGAGGCGACGCCGGCGAGACGAGCCTCGTCGGCGGGCCGCGCGTCCCCAAGGACGCTGTCCGCATCCAGGCGTACGGGACCGTCGACGAGCTCAACGCGGTCCTCGGTCTCGTGCGTACGGCGAACCTCGAGACGCCGGGCGCGTCCGACCAGGACCGCACGCGGCTGGACGCCCTCCTGACGCGGGTCCAGAACGAGCTCTTCAACCTCGGGTCGGACCTCGCGACGCGGACCGAGGACCGCCACCCGAAGCAGCCCGTCATCGAGGAACGGCACGTGGCGTTCCTCGAAGAGACGATCGACGCGCTGAACGAGGGTCTCCCCGAGCTGCGCTCGTTCGTGCTGCCCGGCGGAGGATGGGCCTCGGCGTTCCTTCACCAGGCGCGCACGGTCTGCCGGCGCGCCGAGCGTCTCGTGACGACGCTCGCGCGGCAGGAGCCCGTCGGAAAGCAGGCGCTCGCGTACCTGAACCGGCTCTCCGACCTCCTGTTCGTCCTCGGTCGTTGGGCCGCGCGCGCGCGACGCGAGCCGGAGCCGCTCTGGGAGCCCGAGAAGAGCTGAGGCGCGCGCCCGCGCGCTGGGGCGCGGTCGTGGCCGTCCTCTTCGCGGGCCCGGCCGCGGCCCAGGAGCCGCCGCCGATCTCGACGATCGAGATCCGCACGACGGACGTCTTCTCGGACGCGGAGGCGGCGCAGAAGTTCTTCCTCTACCGTCTCGCGAACAGCCTCCACGTCAAGACGAAGGCCCGCTTCATCGAAGAGCAGCTCCTCTTCCGGCCGGGCGACCCTCTGCGCCCCGAGATCCTCGCCGAGACCGAGCGCAACCTGCGCGCGTTCGGCCTCTTCCGGCGGGCGTCCGTGCGCGCCGAGGGGACCCGCGTCATCGTGGAGACCGCCGACGCGTGGACGCTCCTCCTCCGTGGCTCGCTCTCGAACCGGGGCGGCGTCACGGAATACTCGATCGGGGCCGAGGAGTACAACCTCCTCGGCCTCGGCATGCAGTTCGGGTTCGGGTTCGAGCAGGAAACTGACCGGACGTCGCGCTCGGCGTTCTTCGTCGACCCGAACGCGCTCGCGCCGCACGCTGTCTTCCGCATCGACGTCTCGGACCTCTCGGACGGCCAGCGCTTCTCCGTCGCATACCGACGTCCCTTCTACGCGCTCGAGGTTCCGTGGGCGCTCGAAGGCCTCGTGAATCGGTCCGACTTCGACACGAAGCTCTACGCGGGGGGCGAGGAAGTGTCCACGTGGGGCCTTCGTGAGCGCGTCGCGCACCTCTCGGGGGGCACGCGGATCTCCGGCGACGTCACGGGCGTCGACCGGCTTCTCGCCTCGGTCGAGTGGAACGAGGTGCGCCTGCGGCCGAAGAACGGCCCGCCCCCGCCCGACACGGCGGCGTCGAACCGCCGCTTCCTCTTCTTTTCCGCGGGCTTCCAGCACGCCGGATCGGAGTGGATCACGCGCCGGCAGGTCGACCAGATCGAGCGCGACGAAGACTTCAATCTCGCGACGAGCCTGCGCGCCGAAGCGGGGATCTCGCCGGGCTTCGACGGCCGGGGCGCGGCTGGCCGGCTGCTCGCGAGCCTGCAGTCCGGAACGGCGTTTCCCATGGGGTTCGCTCTGTTCACGACGACGGGCTCGACCCGGCTCCAGGCCGGTCTCGAGAACGCGACCGTGGGCGCCGACGCGCGGGGCTACGTGCTCGCGGGCCCCTGGGCGTTCGTCGGGCGCCTCGGGACGCTCGTCGCGTGGCGGCTCGATCCCGAAACGCAGATCCCCCTCGACGGCGCGACCGGCATGCGCGGCTACCGCCTGCACGCCGTCGAGGGAAACCGTCGCGTCGTCGCGAACGCCGAAGCGCGCGTCCTGGTCGTGCCCGAGATCTTCTCGCTCCTGTCCTTCGGGCTCGCGGCGTTCGGCGACGCGGGCTACTCGTGGGGCGGCCCGGATGGGTCGTGGCGTCTCGCGGACGCCGGAGTCGGGCTCCGGATCGGGATCACGCGCGCGAGCAAGAACAGCCTCGTGCGCATCGACGTCGCGCGCGTCCTGCACCCGGATCCGCTCGGCCGGACCGGGTGGCTCATCTCGTTCGCCTCGGGACAGGCGTTCTGAGGCGAGGCGCCGGTCAGTGGATCCCCTGGGCCCCCAGCCAGCGCTCCGCGTCGATCGCCGCCTTGCAACCCTCTCCCGCGGCGGACACGGCCTGACGGTAAAGGAAGTCCGCGACGTCGCCCGCTGCGAAAACGCCCTCCACCGAGGTCTTCGTCGTCGGGTGCGCGATCTTCAGGTAGCCGACCTCGTTCATGTCGAGCTTGCCCGCGAAGATCGCCGTGTTCGGCTGGTGGCCGATCGCGGCGAAGTATCCGGACACCGCGAGGATCCTCGCCTCTCCCGTCTTCGTGTTCCGGACGCGGACGCCTGTCACGCCGACGCCCGGCTCGCCGAGGATCTCCTCGACGACCGTGTCGAGGTGGACCTCGATGTTCCGGTTCGCGAGCGCGCGCTGCGCCATGATCTTCGAGGCGCGGAACTCCGCGCGGCGGTGGACGAGGTGGACCTTCGTGCAGAACTTCGTGAGGAAGGTCGCCTCCTCCATTGCGGTGTCTCCGCCGCCCACGACGACGACTTCCTTGCCGCGGAAGAAGAAACCGTCGCACGTCGCGCAGGCCGAGACGCCGTAGCCGAGCAGCTTCTTCTCGCTCTCGAGGCCGAGGTACTTCGCCGAGGCCCCCGAGGCGACGATGACCGCGTCGGCCGTGAGGCGGCCGCCGGACTCGAGTGTCAGCGTGAAGGGCCGCGCGCTCACGTCGACGTCCACGACCGTGTCCCCGGCGATCTCCGTGCCGAAGCGCTCGGCCTGCTTGCGGGTGACGTCGATGAGCGCGGGTCCCTGGATCCCGTGCTCGAAGCCCGGGAAGTTCTCGACCTCCGTCGTCGTCGTGAGCTGGCCCCCGGGCTGCACGCCTTCGAGGACGAGCGGCGCGAGGTTCGCGCGGGAGGCGTAGATCGCGGCCGTGAGCCCGGCGGGGCCGGACCCGATGATCACGACCTTGTAATGGTTGTTCTGAGGCATGGTGGGATTCTTTCACCTCCGGGGGGGCGGGCCGCCGCGGGTCGCGCGGCGGCTCCCCCCCCGGCTCATTTCGCGGCGGTGGCGAAGAACTCCTTCGACTTCTCCCAATCGGCCTTCATGGACTGCGCGCCGGGCTTCCAGTCGGCGGGGCAGACCTCGCCATTTTCGCGCACGAGCTGGAAGGCCTGGAGCACGCGGAGCGTCTCGTCCACCGAGCGGCCGACGCCCAGGTTGTTGATCGTCGCGTGCTGGACGACGCCGTCGGGGTCGATGATGTAGAGGCCGCGGAGGGCGACCTTTCCGTCCTCGGCGAGGACGCCGTACTCCTCGGCGAGCTCCTTGCCGAGGTCCTCCAGGAGCGGATACGCGAGTCCCTTGATTCCGCCCTCCTCGCGTGGCTTTTCGGTCCACGCGAGGTGGCTGTACTTCGAGTCGACGGAGGCGCCGAAGACCTCGGCGCCGAGCTTTTTGAATTCGCCGAGGCGGTCCGAGAACGCGAGGATCTCGGTCGGGCACACGAACGTGAAGTCGAGCGGGTAAAAGAAGAGGACGACCCACTTCCCCTTGTAGTCCGAGAGGCGGTAGGTTGCGAAGCGCCCGTTCAGGACGCCTTCGAGTGCGAATTCGGGGGCTTGGCGGCCGACGATCTGGGGCATGCGCTCTCCTTGGATCCGATTGTCCGGATTTCTCGGGGCGGGACCGCCCCGGTGCTTGTAGTTTAGACCAAGTCCAGATAAAGTCCAGCCCGCACGGTTGCACGAACCGCCCCCGGGGCCGAGATTCCCGGGGGAACCCAGAAGGAGGCCACATGGCAGAGCTCAAGGGAACGAAGACCCACGACAACCTCAAGCACGCGTTTTCAGGCGAGAGCCAGGCGAACCGTCGCTACCTCTACTTCGCGGACAAGGCAGACATCGAGGGCTTTCCCGAGATCGCGGGCAACTTCCGCGACACGGCGGAGGGCGAGACCGGCCACGCGCACGGCCACATGGACTACCTCAAGGCCGCCGGCGACCCGGCGACCGGCCTCCCGTTCGGCTCGACGGAGTTGAACCTCAAGAGCGCGATCGAGGGCGAGACGTACGAGTATACGCAGATGTACCCGGGCTTCGCGAAGACGGCCCGGGAGGAAGGCTTCGCCGAGGTCGCGGACTGGTTCGAGACGCTCGCGCGCGCCGAGAAATCGCACGCGAACCGCTTCAGCAAGCTCCTGACGACGATCGGCTGAGGGGGACCCTCGCGATCCGCGCCGGCGAAGCACGCGAATCATGGCGGCGCGAATCGCGAGGGCGCATCTTCTTAGAAGGTGAAGAGGGTCGGGACGCTCGATCGACCGCGCAGCGCGCCGGAGGGCGTCTCGGTTCGGTTTCTTCGAAGGGTGAATTCGCTCGAGGCGCTCGATCGCCGCGATGTGGAGGGCATGCTCCGGCCCCACTCACCCTTTCTAAGAAATCTTCCTCTTTCTCTTCGTCTTCGTCTTCTCTTCCTCCGAATCTTCATCTGAAAGCAGAGTGAACATGGGCGCCGTAGGAACTCCGATCGCCGTGAAAGACGCGGCGACTCTCTCCGCCGAGCTCACCCGGATCGCCGACATCTGTCACGGGTGCCGCCGGTGCTTTTCGCTGTGCCCTTCCTTCGAGGTTCTGTTCAAGGGCCTCGACGTTCCCGAGGTGGACGGCGAAGCGGAGAAGCTCCCAGGAAAGGTCCTCGACGACTTCGTGGACCTCTGCTACGAGTGCAAGCTCTGCCTGCCGCATTGCCCGTACATCCCCCCGCACCGCTGGGGGGTCGACGTCCCGCACGTTGTGCTCGAAGCCCGGCGCGTGAGAATGGATGTACGGGGCCGCCTCCCCCTGCGCGAGCGCCTCCTGTCCGATCCGGACACCCTGGGGCGGGCCGCGTCGACCGTCGCGCCCGTCGCGAACCTCGTGAACACCCTGCCGCTCGCGCGTTGGGCGATGGAGAAGACGCTCGGGGTCGCGGCGCGAAAGGACCTGCCACGCTTCGTGTGGCAGACGTTCACGCGCTGGTTCGAGACGCGCGAGGCGCCGAGGCGCGCGGCGCCCGCCGCCACGAAGGTCGTCCTCTTCCCGACGTGCTCGGTCGAGTGGAACCGGCCCGAGATCGGGCAGGCCGCCGTCGCCGTTCTCGAGAGGAACGGCGTCGAGGTGGCCGTCGCCTACCCGCAGTGCTGCGGGATGCCGCTTTTCGACGTCGGGGACGTCGCGGGAGCCGACGAGGCCCGCCGGACGTTCGTCGCCGCAATGAAGGGATGGGTCGAGAAGGGCTACACGATCGTGACGCCGGGGCCGTCCTGCTCGCTCATGGTCAAGAAAGAATACCCGTGGCTCGCCGCGCGGGGGGGCGCTCCGGATCCCGGCACGGCTCTCGTCGCGAAGGCGACCCGCGACCTCTTCGAGTTCCTGGCCGAGCTCCGGACGCAGGGACTCCTCGCGCTCGACTTCCCGAAGGCGCCGAAGTCGATCGCCTATCACCTTCCGTGTCACCTCAAGGTGCAGAACATGGGCTTCAAGTCGCGCGACCTCCTCGCGGCGACCGGGGCGGCCGTGACGATGGTCGAGAAGTGCTCCGGCCACGACGGGACCTGGGCGATGAAGGCGGAGTACTTCGACGAGTCCATGAAGGTCGGGCAGAAGCTCTTCGACGGGCTCGCGGCGGCGGACGCCGAGGTCGTCGCGTCCGACTGCGCCCTCGCGGGCGTCCAGATCCGCCAGGGAATGGGCGTTCCGGTCCTTCACCCGATCGAGGTCCTGAGGGACGCCTACGGACTGCCGCGATGAACAAGCTCACGCTCTCCGACGTCAAGAACCTCCACGAGTACGAGCTCATCCGGGACGACTGGAAGAGAGACGTCATCGCCGCCAAGGAGCGGCGGCGGGTGACCCTGGGCGAGTGGATGTCGCTCGTCTTCGAGAATCGCCTGACGGTCCTGCACCAGGTCCAGGAAATGTGCCGCGCCGAGCGGATCGTGAAGCCCGAGAGCGTGCAGCAGGAGCTGGACGTCTACAACGATCTCCTGCCCGATCCGGGCGAGCTCGCCGCGACGCTTCTCGTCGAGATCACCGACGTCGGCCGCGTGAAGGACGAGCTCGACAAGCTCCTCGGGCTCACGACCGGGGAGCACCTCTGGCTCGAGATCGCCGGCCGGCGGGTCTTCGGCCGTTTTCTGGGCGGCCAGAGCCGCGAGGACCGCATCGCGGCGGTCCAGTACGTCCGCTTTCCCGTCGGGAGCGACGCGGACGTGCGGCACGCTCTCGAGTCCGGGCCCCTCCCGGTGATCCTTCACCTCGCGCATCCGCACGTGAGGGAGAGCGCGCTCCTGCCCGCCGAGACGCGCCGCGAGCTGGCCCTCGACCTCGCGCCGGACGGCGCGCACTAGAATCGCCCGCGTGATCATCCACCTGCTGCGCCACGCGGAAGCCGAGGACGTCTCGCCGACGGGGCGCGACGCGGACCGGCCGCTGACGGAGGACGGCCGCCGGCGGATGAAGACCGTCGCCCGGATGATCGCGAAGCTGGACCCGGCCTACGACGCGATCCTCGTTTCGCCGCTCGTGCGCGCCCGCCAGACCGCGGAGCCCGTCGCGGAGGCCTGCGGGCACCACAAGCCGCTCGTCGAGACCCGGGCCCTCGCGCCGAACGCGGACCCGGTCGACGTCCTCCACGAGCTCGCGCGGCTCGGGCCGGGGACGGCTCTCCTCGTGGGCCACCAGCCTCATTTCGGGCGCCTGTTCGGTCTGCTCCTCTCGGGCCGCTCGGACCTCGAAGTCGCCATGAAGAAGGCGGCCCTCGCGGCCTTCGACGCCGGCTCGGACCCATCTCTCGGGCGGGCGGAGCTGAAGTTCTACCTGCCGCCGAGGCTCCTGGAAGAGCTTTCCTGACAGCGACTTGGAGCGTGTTGACAGGACCCTCGCGGGTTTCCTGATAGCATCTCCGGTTCTTGGAGGATCGGTTTCGAATATGGGAAAAAGCGTTGCCCTGGGCTGCATCGTGCTCGTCCTCGTCGGCGTTCTCGTCATGGGGGGCATGGCGGCCGGGGCCTACAACAAGCTGAACGCGGCTGATCAGGCCGTCTCGGGGGGGTGGGCTCAGGTCGAGAACGTGTACCAGCGCCGGGCCGACCTCATCCCGAATCTCGTCGAGAGCGTCAAGGGCGCGGCCAACTTCGAGAAGGAGACCCTCACGCAGGTCATCCAGGCGCGGGCCTCGGCCTCGCAGGTGAAGCTCGACGCGAACGCGATCAAGGACCCGGCGAACTTCCAGAAGTTCCAGCAGGCCCAGGACCAGCTCGGCGGCGCGCTCTCGCGGCTCCTCGTGACGGTCGAGAAGTATCCCGAGCTCAAGGCGAACCAGAACTTCCGCGACCTGCAGGCCCAGCTCGAGGGCACCGAGAACCGGATCTCCGTCGAGCGCGGGCGCTTCAACGACACGACGCAGGCCTACAACACGCTGCGCCGCTCGTTCCCGACGGTCATCGTCGCGAACTTCGCCGGCTTCAAGGAGCGCCCGTTCTTCAAGGCCGCCGAGGGCTCCGACAAGCCGCCGGCCGTGAAGTTCTGAGGGACGAGAGAAACGAAGAGAAGAACTCGGATTTCGGATTTTCTTGGAGTGAACAGAGGCGGGGGGGAGCAGCAGCGCCGTGCCGGCGAGCTTCTCGCCGCCTCTTCCGCTTTCAAAGAAATCTCCCGCTTCTCTTCCTCCCCCTCGCCTTTCCTCTTCCTCTTCGTTCTCCTCCTCGTCCGCGGCGGCGCCCTCGGCGTGGCGCCACCCGTCCCGCCTCGACCCGCCAGGTACGTCACGGACAACGCGGGCGTCCTGCCTGCCGGCCGGGCGGCGGCGCTGAACGAGAAGCTCGCCGCCTTCGAGCGCGAAACGTCGAATCAGGTCGTCTTCTGGATCGACCGCAGGGTCGCCGCGGGCACCACGCTCGAGGAGTTCACGAATCGCTGCTTCCACGAGTGGGGTGTGGGCCAGAAGGCCAAGTCGAACGGCGTCGCGTTCTTCCTCTTCACGGACGACCGGAAGATGCGGATGGAGGTCGGCTACGGCCTCGAGGGCGCGATTCCCGACGCCCGCGCCCACCGGATCGACTCCGAGATCATCGCGCCGCTCCTCAGGTCCGGGGACGTCGCGGGGGCGCTCGACGCGGGAGCCGACGCGATTTTCGCGGCCGCGCGCGGCGAGCCTTACGCGGGGACCGGGAGAACGGCGGCCGAGCGCCGCCGCGACAATCCGAACGCGTTCCTCTTCTTCCTTCCGATCCTCGTACCCATCGTCCTCTCACTCGTCTTTCTCCTGGCCTGGCGGCTCTCGCGCTCGCGGCGCCGGTTCCTGCCAGGCGTCGCCGGCGCGTCGCCGTCCTCCTCCTCGTCGGATTCCTTCTGGTCGTCTTCGTCCGATTCCTCGTCTTCCTCGTCGTCGTCCGACTTCTCCGGCGGCGGGGGCGACAGCGGAGGAGGCGGCTCGAGTGATTCATACTGAGCGCTCCATGCATCCGAGAACCCTCGCGCTCGCGTTCCTCCTTTCCTCCGCGGTCGCGGGCGCCTCGGGCCCCGCCGTCCCGCCGGCGCCGACTCGGTTCGTGACGGACAAGGCCGGCGTCCTGTCGGCCGCCACGTCGGCGCGCCTCGAGCAGACGCTCGAGAGCTTCGAGAAGGAGACGTCGAACCAGTTCCTCGTCTACACCGAAAGCGTCGTGCCCGAGGGCACGACGCTCGAGGAATACACCGTCGCGTGCTCCCAGGCCTGGAAGGCCGGCCAGGCGCAGCGCAAGAACGGAATGATCCTGTTCGTGTTCCCTCAGTCGCACAAGGTGCGCCTCGAGGTGGGCTACGGACTCGAGGGCGCCATGCCGGACGCGCTCGCGCGACGCGTCCTCGAGGAGCAGGTGCTCCCGCGCTTCCGCGCGGGCGATTACGACGGCGGGATCACCGCGGGCGTCGAGGCCGCGATCGCCGCAACGAAGGGCGAGTACAAGGGCACCGGAAGCACTCAGGGCCGCAAGAAGGGGCGGGACGAGATCCCGATCCCCTTCCCGTTGTTCCTGCTCATCCTCTTCCTCGTCTTCTTCGTCATCCTTCCCGCGGCGCGCGGGGGACGGCGGGGCCGGTACTGGTACCTGGGCGGCGGTGGCTTCGGGGGGGGAGGCTTCGGCGGCGGATTCGGCGGCGGCGGCGGTTTCTCGGGCGGCGGCGGCTCGTTCGGGGGCGGCGGGGCGAGCGGGAGCTGGTGATGGCGGCCGACCCCACGAAGGCCTTTTTCGAAAACCTCGACCGGCCGGCGATCGTCGAGGCGATCCGGAACGCCGAGGGCAGGAGCTTCGGAGAGATTCGGGTCCACCTCCACCGCGGTTCCGTCGAGGACGCGCGGGCCGAGGCCGAGAAGACGTTCCTCAGGCTCGCCATGGACAAGACGTCGCGCGGGTCGGGCTGCCTGATCTTCATCGCTCCCGCCGCGCGCGCGTTCGCGGTCGTCGGGGGGGCGGGAATCCACGAAAAGGTCGGCGACGCGTTCTGGCTCGAGGCCCGCGACGCGGCGCGCGAGAGGTTCGCCGAGGGGAAGTTCACGGAGGGGATCGTCGCCGCCGTCGCAAAGCTCGGCGACGCCCTCGCTCTCTTCTTCCCGCGGGACGGCGTGGCCGACCGCAACGAGCTCCCCGACGACGTCAGCGAAGATTGAGGGGCCGGCAGGTCCGTTTCCCGGCGCTTTGACAGGTCGGGACCGCTCTGGTATTTTTGCCGGCCCTCTTGACCTTTTCGGGTCGGGGTTTCAGGAGAAGTCATGTACGCAGTGATCCGCACCGGGGGCAAGCAGGTTCGCGTCGCCGAGGGCGATGTGGTCCGTGTCGAACGCCTCACGAAAGAGACCCTGAAGAAGGGCGCCGAGGTGTCCCTCACGGAAGTCCTCGCGATCGGCGGGGAAGACGGCCTCCACCTCGGGTCGCCGCTCGTGGCGGGCGCGATGGTCACGGGCGTCGTCGTCCGCGAGACGCGCGGGCCCAAGCTCCTCGTCTACAAGAAGAAGCGCCGCAAGGGTTTCCAGCGCACGCACGGACACCGGCAGGACCTCGTCGAGGTCCGCATCGCGTCGATCAAGGCCTAGGGCCAGAGCGGAGACGGACAGATGGCACACAAAAAAGGTCAGGGCTCGTCCCGCAACGGCCGCGACAGCAACGCGCAGCGGCTCGGCGTCAAGCGGTTCGCCGGCCAGCTCGTCACAGGCGGCTCGATCCTCGTGCGGCAGCGCGGAACGCCGCTCAAGCCGGGCGCGCACGTCGGCCGCGCCAAGGACGACTCGCTCTTCGCGAAGGTGGACGGCACCGTGAACTTCCACGACAAGGGCCGCCTCGGGCGCTACGTCTCGATCACGCCGGTCGAAAACCAGGGCAAGTAAGAGAGTCGTTTTCGTTTTCGGGGCCAGTCGCATTTCTTTTCTAAGAATGTCCGACGAGCGAAGGCGCGGAGCGCCTTCGACCTGATTCCGAAAGCAAAGACATGTTCATCGACGAAGCCGTGATTCACGTCGCCGGCGGCGACGGCGGGAACGGCTGCGTCGCGTTCCGGCGTGAGAAGTTCGTTCCGCACGGCGGCCCGTCGGGCGGCGACGGCGGCGACGGCGGCTCCGTCACGCTCGTCGCGGACGGCTCCCTGAACACGCTCTACCCCTTCCGCTTCACGAAACGCTTCGCCGCGGGCCGCGGCGGCCACGGCTCGGGCAACAACCGGCACGGGAAGAACGGTGGCGACCGCGAGGTGGCCGTTCCCGTCGGGACGGTCGTGCGCGACCGCGGGACGGGCGACGTCCTCGGCGACCTCGTCGAGCCGGGCGAGGTGCTCCTCGTCGCCAGGGGCGGCCGCGGCGGGCGCGGCAACGCCCGCTTCGCGACCTCGACGAACCGCGCGCCGCGCCGTGCCGATCCCGGCACCGACGGCGAGCAGCGCGATCTCGGGCTCGAGCTCAAGCTCCTCGCCGACGTTGCGCTCGTCGGCCTCCCGAACGCGGGGAAGTCCACGCTCATCGCGGCGATCTCGGCCGCGCGGCCGAAGATCGCGGACTATCCCTTCACGACGCTCGTCCCGAACCTCGGGGTGGTCTCGTGGGACCGCTTCCGCACGTTCGTGGCGGCCGACGTCCCCGGCCTCATCGCGGGCGCCCACGAGGGCCACGGCCTCGGAATCCGGTTCCTCAAGCACGTCGAGCGTTCGCGGCTTCTCGCGCATCTCGTCGACGCGGCCTCTCTTTCGCCGGAGGATTCCGGGCGGGACGCCGAAGCGGCGGTCGCGACGATCGAGAACGAGCTCGCCTCGTTCCAGCCCGAGCTCGCCCGGCGCGAGCGCGTGCTCGTCGCGACGAAGGCGGACGCCGCGACGCCCGGCCAGATCCTCGCCGTCGAGCGCGCCGCCCGGGCGCGGGGCCTCGCGTTCTTCGCGATCTCGGCGGCGGCGCGCCAGGGGCTCGAGCCCCTCGTGACTCACCTCGGGACGCGCCTCGACGCCCTCGCCGCCGAGATTCGCGCGAGCGCGGGTCCGGAGGGCGGCTCGTGACGTTCCGGGTCGGCGTCTACGGGGGCTCGTTCGATCCCGTGCACCTCGGCCACATCGTGCCCGTCGAGGAGACGCGCGTCCGGCTCGGCCTCGACCGCATCCTGTACGTCCCCGCGTACCACCCGCCGCACAAGCCGGCGTCGCCCTCGGCCCCGGCGCACCACCGCTTCGCGATGCTCGCCCTCGCACTCGAGCCGTATCCGAACCTGCTCCTGTCGGACTTCGAGGTCGCCCGAGGGGGGACGACGTACACGATCGAGACCCTGCGCCACCTCCGCGCGCAGCGCGCGGACGCCGAGATCCTCCTGGTCCTCGGGTCGGACTCTCTCGGGCAGATCGAGACGTGGCGGTTTTTCCGCGAGCTCCTGTCGGAGTTCCGGCTCGTCGTCGTCGGCCGCGAGGGCGCCGATCGGGAGGCGCTCGAAAGGACGCTCCCGCCCGACGTGTCGGCGCGGTTCGCGCCGGAGGGCGCCCGCCCGGGTCCGGAGCCCTCCGAGCTGTCGATCTTCTGGGGCGGCAACGCTCCGGTTACAATTTCCTCCACGTGGTTAAGGCGCGCGATCCCCGCGGGAGAGGACCTCGGCGGAGGTCTCCCGGCGAACGTGGCGGCGTACCTTCGAAAGCACGGCCTCTACCGCCTCCCGTAAAGCATCCCGTCCCGCCGCTCGGGGACGTGGACGACCTCATCGCGGCGACCCTCTCGCGGGCGGGCGCGTCGGCGGCCGAGCGGCCGCCGCATCCTGTCGACGCCGCGGTCGAGGCCCGGCTCATGGCGCACCTCAAGAAGGGCGTCGCGGCCCTCCTCGACAAGAAGGCCGAGAAGCTCGTCGTCCTCAACCTCCAGGGCCTCACCTCGATGGCCGACTACTTCGTCCTCGCGACGGCCGGGAGCGATCGGCAGGCGCAGGCGCTCGCGGACGCCGTCGAGGCGGCGCTCAAGGCCGAAGGTCGCCGGCCGCTCTCCGTCGAGGGCTACTCTTCGCCCTGGATCCTCGTGGACTACGGCGACGTCGTCTTCCATATCTTCCACGACGAGGCGCGGCGCTTCTACGGGCTCGAACGCCTCTGGGGCGACGCGCCGGACGCGACCGCGTCGTTCCGCTGAGACGCCGCATGGGCGTCACGCGCGCGCGCCGGAGCGCTCCGGCCCCGGCGCCGCTCTTCGCGACGCGGCACCGCGGGCTGAGGGAGCAGCTCCGACGCCTCGCGCGGGCCACCGACTCCGCGAACACGGTGCTCCTCCTCGGAGCTCCCGGAACCGGAAAGGACCGGCTCGCCCGGCTCCTCCACGAGCGCTCGCGGCGCGCCGCCGAGCCGTTCGTCCGCATCGACCTCGCGGCCGTGGCGGACGACCTCTTCGAGAGCGAACTCTTCGGCCACGAGCGCGGGGCGTTCACGGGCGCCGTCGCGTCGAAGCCCGGCCTCCTCGAGGGCGCCGGCTCGGGAACGCTCTATCTCGACCGAATCGACGCGCTGTCGCTGCGCGCGCAGGGGAAGCTCCTGCGCCTCGTCGAGGATCGGATCGTGCGCCGGGTGGGCGGCACGCGCCAGACGGCCCTGAGGGCGCGCCTCGTCGCGTCGGCGGGACCCGACCTCCCGCGGCGCGCGCGCAGCGGCGCGTTCCGCGAGGACCTCTTCTACCGCCTCGCGGTCGTCACCGTGACCCTCCCGCCGCTCGCGGAGCGCCGCGAGGACCTTCTGCCCGCGGCGCGCGCGGTCGCCCGGGAAGCGGGGGGCCCGGCCGCGTTCACGCCGGCGGCACGCGCTCTCCTCTCCTCGCACGCGTGGCGCGGGAACTTCCGCGAGCTCGAGAACGTCGTCCGCCGCGCCGCGGCGGCGGCAGCTTTCGTGCGGGCCGCCGCCATCGACGCGGCGCACGTCGAGCTCGCGGGGCCGTCCGACCCGGGCGCGCTGCTCTCGGCTGCGGCGCGCGCCGGCTGGACGCTCCGGCAGCTCTCCGACGCCTACATCGGGATGGTCCTCGAAGACGCGGGCGGCAACGTCGCGGAGGCGGCCCGGCGGCTCGGGATCGCGCGCAAGACCCTGTACGAGCGGCGGGGCTGAGCGGCGGTGCGGATCCGCCTGCTCTTCGTCGGCAGGAGCGAAGACGCCGCTTACGCGGGCGGCGTCGAGCGCTACGTTTCGCGCATCGCCCGCTTCGCGCCCTGCGAGGTCGTCGTCGTGCGGGAGGAGAAGCCGGGCGCGAAGCCGGACGCCGCGCGGATCCGGGAGCGGGAGGCCGAGCGTCTCGCCGCGGCGCTCAAACCGCGCGATTTGCTCGTCCTGTGCGACGAGAAGGGCCGGGAGAGGACGAGCGCCGAGTTCGCGCGGGACCTCCGCGGCTGGCTCGATTCGGGACCCTCGGCGGTGGTGTTCGCGGTGGGGGGCGCGTTCGGCCTGGACCCGTCTCTGGAGGGGCGGGCGCGTGCTATCCTCTCGCTTTCCCGGATGACTCTGCCCCACCAGATGGCACGGTTGCTCCTGGCGGAGCAGGTCTACCGGGCAACCGCGACGCTCTCCGGCGTCGCGTATCCCAAGTGAGCCCGAGGAAAACCGCATGTCCCCCAAGTCGGCTCTTGCCACCCCGAAGATCTCCAAGAAGGAAACCGGCGAGAAGGCGAAGAAACGCCTCCTCGTCAAGCGCGACGAGCTCCTGAACGACCTCGCCAAGAACCGCGAGGTCTCCGACGAGACGGTCGACGAGTCCGCGCAGGACATGGCCGACCGGGCCACGTCGGCCTACACGAAGGAGTTCGCGTACTCGCTCTCAGAGAGCGACCGCAAGATCCTGCTGCTCATCGAGGAGGCACTCGGCCGGCTCGAGGCGGGCACGTACGGGACGTGCGTGAACTGCGGCCAGCCCGTCCAGGAGAAGCGGCTCGAGGCTGTCCCCTGGGCGCGCCACTGCCTCGACTGCCAGGAGCTGCAGGACAAGGGCCTTCTCTGAGCGGTTAGGATGGGGCGCGTGAAGCGCCCGGAGCCGTTCGCCGAGATCGAGCCCCTCGTCGCGGCGGTTCGGAAGGCGCCCCTCCCTCCTTTCCTGTTCGTGACCGGCGACGACGACTGGATCGTGGCCGAGGCGGTGCGCCGGATCGCGGCCGCCTTCCGGGACGGATTCCCCGAGGGCGAGGTCACCTCCTACGAGGCCGTGGGCGGCGGGACCGCCGAGGCCGTCGCGGACGCGGCGACGATCGCGCTCTTCGCGACGAACCGGCTCGTGACGCTCGAGGCAACGGACGTGTTCCGCGGCCGGGGCGTCACCGCCGAGGAGGTCGACGCGCTGCTCGACGAGGCCTCCGAGTCGGGGGAGGACGCGCGCGCGCTGGTCCGTCTCGCGCGGCGTGCGCGCGCTCTCGCCGTCGCAGCCGGCGTTCCGGGCTCGGACGTTTCGGGCGACCCCGAGGGCGCGGCGCGGCGCGTCGCCGGGCGGGTGAAGCGCGCGGAGCGCGCCGGAGCGCTCGCCGCGCTGCTCGGCCTCCCGGGGGCCGAGGACGAGGGCGCGGAGTCGGCCCTGGACCGCCTCCTCGACTTCGCCCGGCGCGCGACCCCGTCCGACAACGTGCTTCTCGTCCACGCCGTCTCGCCGGATCCGCAGCACGCGGGCACGCAGCTTCTGAGAAGACTCGCCCGGGCCGCCGACCTGGGCGCCGCGGACGAGGGAGCCCGCCGCGAGCGCCTCCATTCCCTCGGTCTCGAGCGCGCGATCGACCGCAAGGTGCTCGTGGAACCCGAGGTGCTCGAGCTCCTGAGCGGGCGCGGACGGCTTCAGGCCCGGGCGTTCCTCTCGGACCTCGACCGGCTCATCGACTCCTCCGAGGGGCCGCGCGTGACGGCGGAGTCGGCCGCGCGGCAGATCGCGGACGAGAGCCGCGAGTACGGCTCGGACTTCGTGGAGGCGGTCGCGGCGCGCGACATGCTCGAGGCCCTGCGCCTCCTCGGAAAGCTCCTCTCCGGCGGTACGTTCTCGGCGTTTCGGCCCTGGGGCGCCAAGGAGGAGGCGCCCCAGGCGGCGAAAAAGGGTCCGCGCGGCGAGGCCGCCTTCTTTCCGCTCCTCGGCCTCCTCGCCGGCGAGGTGCGGCGGATGCTCGCGCTCCGCGCCGCGCTCGAGGAGCGGGGCGCCGCGCTGCGCCGCGCGGACTACCGCACGTTCGCGGACCGCATCCTGCCCGCCCTGAGGACGGCGCGCCCGGGTCTCCCGGCGCTGCCCCTCGAGGGCCATCCCTTCATCCTCCACAAGGCGTACCTCGCGTCTCTGAACTGGACCGCGGGCGAACTCGCCGACGCCCTCGTCGGGATCGAGGCCATCGACCGCGGCGTCAAGACGGGAGCCGGCTCGGGGAGCGAGCTCCTCGAGGCCTGGCTCCTCTCCCGGGTGCGGCCCGCGGCGCGGAGAGCGGCGGGATGAGCGCGGCCCCTCCCGGCGCCGCCGTCCGGTTCGACCGGCGGGACCGCCTCTTCATCGCGGCCTGCCTCGCCGTGATCGCCCTCGGCGCGGCGGTCGGGCGCGCGGGCTTCTCGCGGGCCTTCCCGGAAGCCTCGATCGACTTCAAGGTCACGCGCGTGGAGGCGGTCGCGCGCGGAGAGGCGGTGCTGAAGGCGCGCGGCTTCTCCGTCGCCGGAATGCGTCCGCTCGCGACGTTCGACGTCGACGACGAGGCGAAGGTCTTCCTCGAGCGCACGCTCGGCCTCGAAAAGGCGAACCCCCTCTTCGCGACGAGCGTGCCCGTCTGGCGCTGGTCGGTCCGGTGGGTCAAGCCGCTCGAGAAGCTCGAGTACCGGGCGGCCGTCGCGCCGGACGGGCGCGTCCTCGCCGTGCGCCGGCTCCTTCCCGAGAAGGAGGCCGCGCCGGATCCGGGGGACGCTGCCGCGCGCGCTCTCGCGGAGGAGTCCATCCGGAAGGACCGCGGCCTCGATCCCGCGGCGCTCCGGTTCATCAGCGCCGTCGTGGAACGGCGGCCCGCGCGCACGGACCGCACGTTCGTGTGGGAGTCGAACACGATCCGGTTCGGCGACGCCGCGATGAGGTACCTCGTCGAGGTCCAGGGCGACCGCGTCGGGCGGACGTCGCTCCACCTCGAGGTCCCCCAGAAGTGGCGGCGCGACTACGAGACACTCCGCTCCAAGAACCTCGCGGCCGGGAGCGTCGCGACGTTCGGCCTGATCCTGACCTTCCTCGCGGTCCTCGTCGTGTTCCTCCAGCGCGTGCGGCGCAAGGACGTGAAGTGGGCGTGGGCCCTCACGTTCGCGTGCGTCGGCGTGGTGCTCCAGCTGCTGTCCTCCCTGAACGAGCTGCCGATCCGGCTCTTCGACTACGACACGACGGACTCCTGGGGTGGCTTCCTCGCGACGTCCATCCTGGGCGACGTCGCGGGCGCGGTCGCGCTCGGGGCCGTCCTCTTTCTCCTCGTCGCGGCCGGCGAGCCGCTCTACCGCGAGACGTACCCCGGCCAGCCGGCGCTCGGCCGGATCCTCGCGCGGCGGGGCTTGCGCTCGAAACGCTTCTTCAGGGGGCTCCTCCTCGGCTACGCGATGACGGCGTTCTTCTTCGCGTACCAGGTCGTCTTCTACCTCACCGCGGACCGCTTCGGCGCCTGGGCTCCCGCGGACGTCCCGTACTCGAGCCTCCTCGGAACTTCGTTTCCGTGGCTCGGGGTCCTCCTCATGGGCTTTCTGCCCGCGACGACCGAGGAGTTCTCATCGCGCATGTTCTCGATCCCGTTCGTGCGCCGCTTTGCGCCGGGATGGGTCGCGGTCGTCCTTCCCGCTTTCATCTGGGGCTTCGCGCACAGCACGTATCCGAACCAGCCGTTCTTCATCCGCGGGCTCGAGGTCGGCTTCGCGGGCGTCCTGATCGGCGTCGTCTTCCTTAGGGAGGGGATTCTCCCGCTCCTCGTCTGGCATTTCACGGTGGACGCCGTCTACACGGCCCTTCTCCTCGTACGTTCGACGAACCCGTACTTCGTGGTCTCGGGCGCGGCGGCGGCCCTCGTCCTTCTCCTGCCGATGGCCGTCGCGCTCGTTCTTTACGTACGGAACGGCGGCTTCGCGCCGGACGAGGACCTCTCGAACCGGGCCGTCGGCTCGGCGCCGGAGTCCCCGCGCGCCACCGAGCCGGAGCCGCTCGCATGCGCGCCTCCGCGCGCGCCGACGGCAGGGCGCCTCGCGTTCGCGGCGGGACTCGGGCTCGGAGTCCTCTTCCTCGCGCGTGCCGTGCTCCCACACGCGACGCCGTGGGACGGCCTCGACCTCCGCGTCGACCGCGCCGGCGCGAAGGCCGCCGCGGACGCGTTCGTGAAGTCGCAGGGCGACGATCCCGCGGCGTACCTGACCGCCGTCACCCACGCCACGGCGCTGCCGGCGCTCGAGGACGCGTCGGAGACGGGTTCGAACCTGATTCCCTACGGCGCCTCGGACGCCGCGGCACGCTGGCTCCTCGAGCGGGGAGGCCCGCCGCTCCTGACGCGCTGGGCGACGCGGATCCTGCCGGGCCCGGTCTGGAACGTCCGGTACGTCCGTGCGCTCGACGAGCACGGGATGACGGCGGCCGTCGACGCGCGGACCGGAAAGGTCGTCGCGTTCCGGCGGACGTTCCCGGACGCGGAGAACGGCGGGGACCCCGACGAGAACGCCTCCCGTGCGGAGGCCGTGAACGTCCTCAGGTCTTTCGGCGAGGACCCGGCGCGCTGGGACGTCGTCTCGGCGAGCGGCGAGAACCGCAAGGCACGGCGCGACACGCGCGTCGTCTTCGAGTCGAGGACCGAGCGCGCCGGCGAGGCCGCCCGCCGGCTCGTCGTCTCGCTCGCGGGGGACGTCCCCGCCCTCTACGCGACGGCCCTCAAGCTCCCCGAGGAATGGGTGCGCGAGCGCGAGAAGTCGACTCCGCCGAAGTACGCGGCCCTCGCCTGGAAGATCCTCGGCCTCGGGACACTCGTCGGCCTGCTCGTCGTCGAGGTCGTGAAGGTCGCGCGCGCCGGGGTCGTCCCGTGGCGGCGCGCTCTCTCGCTCGCGGCGCTCCTGACGCTCCCGGCGCTTCTCGCGCGCGCCGCGGGACTGCCGGTCGTCCTCGCGCGCTACGACTCGCAGTTTCCGCTGCCCGTCTTCGTCGTCATCGCCTGCGTGGGCCTCGGCGTCGCGATCCTCGTCTCGTATTTCCTCGCGCTCCTCGCCGTCGGCCTCGTCCTCGGCGTGAAGAGGGACGCGGCGGCCGCGTTCCGGCGCGGCGCCGTCGACGGCCCCCGGGCGCTCCTCGCCGCGGGCGCCGCGATTCTCCTCGTCGTCGCCGCGCGCGCCCTCGCGCGGTCGATCGGCTCCGCGTTCCCGCTCGAGGCCGGCGTGGGCGGCTACCCATTCCCGCCGGGCGTCGCCGGCCTCCTCCCGGCCGTTTCGGTCCTCGACGCGGTCACGTCGCGGTTCCTGCTCCTCGCGGGCGGGGCCGCGTTCGGCGCGCTCCTGCTCTCGGACGCCCTCAGGCGGCCCGCGATCCGCGCCGGGTTCCTCGTCTTTGCCGCCGGCGCCTTCGCGCCGCTCGGCGCTCGTACGTGGGGCGAGGTCTTCGTCCCCGTCCTGGCCGGGTCGATCGTGGGGGCCGCGTTCCTCTCGGCGCTCGCGTTCCTGCTCCGCGACGACGCGAGGGCGTACGCGTTCACGGCCGTGGGACTCGGCCTTCTCGGCGGGACGGCGGACCTCCTGACGAGCGGCGTTGCGTGGTGGATCGTGAACGGCGCCGTCGCGGCGGCCGCGCTTCTCGCCGTCGTCGCCTGGCGCGGATTCGATCGGCCGGCACCGGCCGCCCCCGCATGAAGGGCGACACCGGCGAATCCGTCTCAGAACCCCCGCCCTTCGTCCTGCGTAGATCGCTGTTGGACCCAACGTAAGGAGGCCCCCATGATTCCGTCGATTCTTCCTGCCCGCGCGAGCAGGCCGCTGCTGGCCCTGATCCTCTGCATTCCGGCCGCACTCTCCTTCGCGGCGCCGCCGCCGGTGCTCGACCGCGAGCTCTTCTTTGGAAACCCCGAGATCGCCGCGGCGACGCTTTCGCCGGACGGCACGTACATCGCCTTCCTGAAGCCCTGGAAGGAAACCCGGAACGTCTGGGTGAAGAAGACCGGCGAGCCCTACAGCGCCGCCCACCTCGTCACCGCGGAGCCGAAACGGCCCATCGCCGGCTTCTTCTGGACGCGTGACGGCAAGCGGATCCTGTTCGTCAAGGACAACGACGGCGACGAGAACTACAACGTCTGGGCCGTCGACCCGGCCGCCGCGCCGGAGGCCGGCAAGGACGCGCCGACCGCGCGCAACCTCACGGACGCGAAGGGGGCCCGCGCGGCCATCTACGCGCTTCCGAAGAAGGACCCCGACACGATCTACGTCGGTCTGAACGACCGGGACGCCGCCTGGCACGATGTCTACAGGGTCAGGATCTCCACGGGTGAACGCACGCTCGTGAGAAAGAACACGGAGAGGATCGCGGGCTGGAGCTTCGACAACGCCGGCGTTCTGCGGATGGCGGCGCGGACGACCGACAAGGGCGACACGGAGATCCTCCGCGTGGCCGCCGACGGCTTCAAAACCGTCTACACCTGCTCCGTCTTCGAGACGTGCGGCCTTCACCGCTTCCGCAAGGACGACGCGCGGGTCTACCTGGAGTCGAACAAGGGCGACGCCGACCTCACCCGCCTCCTCCTCCTCGACCCCGCGACCGGAAAGGACGAACTCGTCGAGTCCGACCCGATGAAGCGCGTCGATTTCGGCGACGCGATCTTCTCGGAGGCGACGGACGAGCTCGTCGCGACGACCTACGAGGACGATCGGACGCGGATCTACTTCCGCGACAAGGCCTTCGAGGCCGACTACGCGCTCCTGAAGAAGAAGCTCGGAGACAAGGAAATCCGGCCGGTCTCCGCGACGCGCGACGAGAGGATCTGGATCGTCGCCGCCACGAGCGACACGGACCCGGGGACGGTCTACCTCTTCGATCGCAAGTCGAAGAAGCTGTCCGTCGAGTACGTCGTGCGCGAGCGCATCCCGCGCGAGCACATGGCCGCGATGAAGGCGATCCGGTACCAGTCGTCCGACGGCCTCGAGATCCCGGCTTACCTCACGCTGCCGAAGGGCGGTCCCGCCAAGAATCTCCCGACGATCGTGTTCCCGCACGGCGGCCCGTGGGCGCGCACGAGCTGGGGATTCAGCAACTACGCGGAGTTCCTCGCGAACCGCGGCTACGCCGTTCTCCAGCCGAACTTCCGCGGGTCGACGGGCTACGGCAAGAAGTTCCTGAACGCGGGCAACCGCCAGTGGGGCGACCTCATGCAGGACGACCTCACGTGGGGAGTGAAGGCCCTCGTCGCGCAGGGCATCGCGGACCCGAAGCGAATCGGGATCATGGGTGGGTCGTACGGCGGGTACGCGACGCTCGCGGGCGTCGCGTTCACGCCGGACCTCTACGCCGCGGCCGTGGCGATCGTCGCGCCGTCCAACCTCATCACGCTCCTCGGCTCGATCCCGCCGTACTGGGAGGCCGGCCGCGTCATCTTCCACGAGCGCATGGGCAACCCGACGACGCCCGAGGGCAGGAAGCAGCTCGAGCGCCAGTCGCCGCTCAACTCCGCCTCGCGGATCAAGACGCCGCTCCTCATCGCCCAGGGCGCGAACGACCCGCGCGTCAAGATGGCGGAATCCGAGCAGATCGTCATCGCGCTCAGGGACCGCGGCTTCCCGGTCGAGTACCTCGTCGCGCCCGACGAGGGACACGGCTTCGCCCGCCCCGTGAACAACATGTCGCTGTTCGCCGCGACGGAGGCCTTCTTCGCGAAGTACCTCGGCGGCCGTTTCCAGCCGGGCGGCACGCCCGAGGTCGTTGCGCGCCTCAAGGAGATCACGGTCGACCCGAAGACCGTCGTCCTCGCGAAGAAGGTCGACGCCGCCTCGGTCATCGCGCCGAAGCCCGTCTCGGGCCTCGTGCCCGGCACGTACGCGTACGCGGGCGCGATCCAGGCCGGAGCGCAGACGATCCCGATCAGCGGCGTGAACACCGTGACCGAGCAGCCGGGGACGTACACCGTGAGCTACACGATGAAGCTGCCGGCAGGCGAGGCGACGGACGTCGTGACGGTCGACAAGGTGTCGCTCCAGCCGGTCAGGCGCGTCATCAGGCAGGGCTCCGTTTCGATGGACCTCGGCTACAAGGACGGCAAGGTGACGGGTTCGGTCGCGATGGGCGGCGAGTCGAAGCCGGTCGACCTCTCCACCGGCGGCGCCCTGTTCGCCGACGGGTCGGCCGCGTGGGAGTCGATCGCCCACCTTCCGCTCGCGGACGGCTACACCGTCACGTACCGAAACTTCGACGTCCAGAAGCAGAAGCCGCAGCTCAAGCAGGTGCAGGTCCTCGGCGCGGAAGACGTCACCGTTCCCGCCGGCACGTTCAAGACGTGGAAGGCCGAGATCACGTCCGCGGAGGGCGAGCCCGGCTCGACGACCGTCTGGATCGCGCAGGACTCGCGAAAGGTCGTCAAAACGAGCTCGGTCGTGCCCGCGATGGGCGGCGCGACCGTGACGTCGGAGCTGCAGCCGTAGCTCAGCCCCGCCCGCCCACGCGGCGCCATTCCCAGTCCGCGAGGCGCTCGCGGGCGCCGAGCCCGATCGCGCGGTGCAGCTCGAGGAGCAGCCGCGCGGCCTCGGGGTCGTGCAGTGGCGGCGGGCCGAGGCGCGTGAGGACGGCCTCCGGGTGCTCCGGCGGTGCGAAGACGGTGCGCAGCGCGGTGGCCGGCTCGCCGGGCCGGTAGAACAGCTCGGGCTTCTCGAGGACCGCCGCCGGCAGCGGCTCAGGCGGCTCCTCGCGGCGTCGCGGCGCCACGGCCTCGTCGCGGGGCCGGGCGGCGCCGGAGGCGGCCGGCCGCCGGCGCGCCCGCTGAAGGCCGGCGAGGAGATCCTCGCGGGCGAGTCCCCGGAGGAGGAAAACGAGGAACGGGTCGTCCGCGAGGGCGTCGCCGAGGAGGACGGCCGCGGCCCCCGCATGGACGCATGGGAGGGGCGCGTCGCAGGTGCACGACACGGTGACCTCGTCGGCTCCCGCGGGAAGAAGGTTGCGGCCCGTGCCCGAGAACGCCGCCTCGACGTCGTCCGGGATGCGCCCGGCGAGGAGGTCCGCCGCGAAGCGCGCGCGCGACGCCATCGCCGAGAGGGCCTTCCGGAGCGCCGCCGGCGGGAGGGGCCTGAGGCCGAGGCGCGTTTCCTCGCGCCGGCCGTCCGCGCGGCGGATCTCCGCGCGGACCCCGGAGCGCGCGACCTCGAACGAGACGACGGCTCCCGCGACCGCGGCGGCGCGGCCGTCCACGAGCGCTTCGTCCCAGCCGAACGAGGCGAGGCGCGCGAGGAAGCGGAAGGCCCAGCCCGACTCGGGCGCGGCGGCCCGCGGAACGCGGATCCTCTTGCGGCGCGGCATCAGTGGCCCTCCGACACGGCCGCCTCGTGGTCGAGGGCGACGAGAGCCGCGAGCTGCTCGTCCGAGAGCCCGGCGATCCACTGCTCGCCGGCGCCGACGATCGAGCGCGCGAGGTGCTTCTTGTCCTCGATCATCCGGTCGATCCGCTCCTCGAGCGTCCCGCGGCAGACGAACTTGTGGACCTGGACGTGCTGCGTCTGCCCGATCCGGAACGCCCGGTCCGTGGCCTGCTCCTCGACGGCGGGGTTCCACCAGCGGTCGACGTGGAAGACGTGAGACGCGCGCGTCAGGTTGAGGCCCGTGCCGCCGGCCCTCAGCGAGAGCACGAAGAACGGGGAGGATCGTCGTCCTCCTGGAACCGGCGGACCATCTCGGCGCGCGCCCGCCGCGGGACGCCGCCGTGGAGGAAGAGCACCTCGCAGCCGAAGCGCTCCTTGAGCGCCGCGACGAGGAGGTGGCCCATCTCGGCAAACTGCGTGAAGAGGAGCGACGGGCTCTTCTCGGCGAGCGTCTCCTCGCACATTTCGAGGAGACGCGCGATCTTCGCGCTGCGGCCGTCGAGCCGCCCGTCGCCGAGGAAGAGGGCCGGGTGGTCGCAGATCTGCTTGAGGCGCAGGAGGAGAAGCAGGATCTTCGCCTTGCGCGTCCGCCGGTTCGCACGGCCGATCCCCGCGAGAAGCGAACGCGTCGTCGCGCGGTAGAGCGCGGCCTGCTCGCGCGTGAGGCCCGTGTACTCCTTCGTCTCGATCTTCTCGGGAAGGTCGGGCACGACGCCCGGATCCGTCTTGGCCCGGCGGAGGAGGAACGGCGCCGTGACGTTTCGCAGGCGGGCCGCGGCCTCGGGCTCGCGCCGCCGCTCGACCGGGACGACGAAGTGGCGGCGGAAGGAGTCGTCGCTTCCGAGGAGGCCGGGGTTCAGGAAGTCGAAGATGGACTTCAGCTCCGCGAGGCGGTTCTCGACGGGGGTGCCCGTGAGCGCGGTGCGTCGCGCGGCCCTCAGACCCCGCACGGCACGCGACTGCGCGGCCGCGGGGTTCTTCACGTTCTGGGCCTCGTCGAGCGTGAGGTACTCCCACGCGACCTCCGACAGGAGGGCGCGGTCGCGGTGGGCGAGCGCGTAGGTCGTGACGAGGAGGTCGACGTGGGAGAGCAGCTTGCGGAACTCCTCTCCGCTCGCGCGTCCGGGCCCGTGGTGGACCGAGACGCGCAGCGACGGCGCAAAGCGTGCCGCCTCGGAGACCCAGTTCTCCGCGACGGACGTCGGGCAGACGAGAAGCGAGGGGCCGATCCGCTCGCCCGCCTCCTGCGCCGCGAGAAGCGTCGCGAGGAACTGGATCGTCTTGCCGAGGCCCATGTCGTCCGCGAGGCAGGCTCCGAGCCCGCGCGTCAGGAGGAAGCGGAGCCAGGCGACGCCGCGAGTCTGATACGGCCGAAGCGTTCCCGTGAGGCCGCGCGGCGGCGTGAACGCGCCGATCTCCCGACGCGCGACGTCGGGATCGAGGAGGCTCGCGAGCCAGCCCTCGCCGGTGACGCCGTCCACCGCGGCGCCCGCGCCGTCCGGATCGAGACCGCCGGCGAGGCGCAGGAGCTCGCCGAGCGTCGTGCGGCCGCCGGGACGGCGGTCGAGGATGCGGCGGGCCTGCTCGAGGTGCTCCTTGTCGAGGAGAACCCATTCGCCTCGGACCTCGACGAGGGGCATCTGGCGCGCCGCGAGGTCCTCGAACTCACCGGCCGACAGAAGCGCGTCGCCGACGGCGACCCGCCAGTCGAAGTCGACGAGCGTGTCGAGACCGAAGCGCGTGACGCCGGGGTCCTGCGCCGTGAGGGCGCCTTCGCGCGCGACGAGGCGCAGCGACACGCGCTGGAGCACCCCGCCCCCCGGGAGACGCACGGCGACGCCCGCCTCTCCGAGGAGCGGCGCCTCGTCGGAAAGGAACGTCCAGGTCTCCTCGGGAGAAAGATCGACTCCTGTCGGGTGGCGCTCCTCGAGGCTGCGGCGCACGGCGCTCGACAGGGACGCGGCCGAGCCGAGGCGCGCGAGAAGGGTGTCCTGCAGGTTCGAGAACAGGCGACCGCGGCGCCGGACCGCCGTCTCCGGAGTCTCCCAGATCTCCTCGGCGGTGAGCGCGATCTCCTCCTTCTCCGTCGACTCGAGGGCGAACGCGAGCGCGAACCTGCCGCCCACGGTTTCGGGCGGGACGACGCGGATCCCAAGGCGCAGCGACCCCTCGGGCAGCGGGTCGAGAACCGGCAGGCTCCATTCGGCAAGGCGACCAAGCACGGTGGCATCCGCGGCGGGGACGGGCGTTTCGGCGAGCCCCGCCACCGCGAGCGCCTCGGGCCCGGCGCCGGCGCGCCGGCGCTCGGCCGGCAGGACTTCGCGGAGCACGTCACGGGCGGCTGCGTCCACGGCCGCGTCGAGGAAACCCTGCAGGACCGGCGCCGCGGGCGGCAGACCTCCGTCGGGCGAGGGGGCGGCGGCCTCCTCCGAGAGCGCGCGCGAGACGGGCGGGAGGGCGGCCGCGAACCTCCGGAAGCGCTCCTTCTCGTGAGGATCCGTGAGGACGGGCCGCCAGCGCGCGCGGCCCCCGTCGGCAGTCGGCGCGACCCGGCGGCGCAGGAGAAGGTCGTACGTCCAGCGGGCGACCTCGGACCAGTACTCGAAGTCATCGCCCGCCGTCAGGGAGAGCGGCCTCAGCCGCAGGACGCCCGGGAGGCTGAGCAGGGCCTCGAGCGCGTCCACGGGCGCGAGGACGAGGCCAGGCAGGAGGAACGTCCGCAGCGCGGGAGCGCCCTTCGCCGCGTAGTCCGCCGGCTCCCGGAGGGCCGGGACGGAAGGCACGGGCCGGCCGTGCACGGCGGGTGCCGTGAGCGCGAGCCCCATGACGCGCGCGCGGGCCGCCGGGAAGAAGCCCGCGAGTCCCTCGTCGCGGAGGGCCGCTTCGAGCTCCTCGGCGGCAACGGCGCGCGGGTGTGCGTCGCGCGCGTCGCGCGCGACGTAAGGGCCTTCGGCCCAGAACGCGAAGCCCGAAGGAAGCGGAGCGCCGTGCAGGACGATCAAAGCCGTCCATTGTCGGGTATCCTGCGCCCCCGATGAAAGTCCCCAGATGCCACGAGATCTTCCGGCTCCTCTCCGCCGCCGAGGTCTCCAGCCTCGTCGAGGCGGCGTGCGAGGACGACGAGCTGCCCGAAAAGATCGCCGGGGGCGTCCTGACGTACCAGCAGATCCCGCTCCGGCGTTTCACGAAGCTGCCCGAGGAGACGCGCCGGGCCTACGTGCGGCGGACGCTCCGCGACAAGCGGGCGGCCGACCTCGCGCTCTACGTTCTCTCGGCGGCCCTCACGCGCCGACACGGCGACCTGATCTCCGCCTTCCTGGACGGCGTGAAGCTTCCCCACGACGGGCCGGGCCTCTCGACGGAGGGCGAGATCCCGCAGCCCGGAGCCGCGACGCTCCGGAAGGCGATCGACGCCATCCTCGCGCAGTGGCCCGCACGCGACGTCTCGCTGTACCTGCACGCCTTCGCGGCGCAGCCGGACGTCGCCTGGCCGCTCCTCGACGATCGGCTCGCGGCCGACGACCGGCTCGGGCTCACGGACCGTTCGGCGGAGTAGCGCCGGAACGGGCGGTCAGCTCGCGCCATCGCGGGTCGGGCGACGGCGTCTCCGAGAACCCCGGCGGTGCGAACGGCGCGTAGACGTCCGTCCTCTCGACGAGAAGCGTCCGCGCCGGCAGGAGCGTCGCCACCTCGCGCCCGTCGAACGGCCGTCTCCAGAAGTCGAGCACCTTCACGTCGGCGCCCCATGCGACGTAGCGGGCGACGTTCGGCCGCTCGGCGACGATCACGACGACGCGCCCGGACGGCGCGAGCGTGCGGGCGCGCTCGCCCATCGCAGTCGAAACCTCCGCGATCTCGTTTCGGGCCTGGCGCGTCGGGTCCGAGAGGCGCCGGAAGTACGAGGTGAGGACTGCCACGCCGAGGAGCCCGAGGGCGGCCGCCGCGGCGAGCCGGGCCCGCGGCGTGCGCGCCGCCGCGCTCGCGGCGAGCGTCGCCCAGACGACGAAAACCGGGGCGAGGAGGAGCAGCCGCGTGAGGCTCGGCCCGAGGGCGCCGAGCGCCGCCACGGCGAGGGCATGCAGGGCGAGGAGGAAGATCGTCGCGGGGTCGCGGCGGCGTCGCAGAGCGAGGACGAGGCCCGCCGCGACGAGGAGGCCAGCGAGCAGCGGCACGGGATCGATCCCGGAGCCCGTCAGCGACGCGCTCACGCCGTCGATCGCGTGCGCCTCGCCGAACGCGAACCGGTAACGTTCCGGATAGTCGAGGGGCAGGAGGGCCGTCGCGAGGACGTTCCGCCAGCGTCCCGACGCCGAGCCGACGAGGGAGTACGCGCCACGGAAGAGGAACTCCTTCGGGTGCGCCGTGAGAAAGACGGCGTTCGGGAGAGAGACGAGAGCGAGCGCGGTGCCGGCGGCGCCGGCCGCCCGCCGCCAGGCGCCCCGATCCTCCCGGGCCCGGAGGACGGCCGCCCCGAGGGCGATCGCGAGGGCGACGGGGATCAGCCGCGAGGCCGTGTAGCCGTAGGGGGCGAGGCCCGCTGCGGCGCCGACGGCGGCGGCGAGCGCCGTCCGGCGCGGCGCCTGGGTGAGCTTCGCGAGAAGGAGCCCGGTCGCCGCGACGAAGAGGGGGGCCGTGATCGCCCGCAGCCCCGAGCGGCCGTAGTGAAAGATCCAGGGAGAGCCGGCGGCGAGCAGGAACGGCATCCACCACGGTGCCCGGGGCTCGAGCGCGAGGACGAGCCGGACCGTCAGCCAGACCGTCGCGGCGGCGGCGAGCGCCGACGGCAGCGCGAGGGCGAGGACGGTGGGGCCGAGGAGCGTGGCCGAGGCGCCGAGGACGTAGAGCCAGAGCGTCTCGGCGGAGTTTCCGAGGACGAACGTGATGACCTCGAGGCGCCGTTCGGAGACGAGGATGAGGCCGCGCAGGCCCTCCTCGGCCTGGTCGATGACGAGGCCGTCCGGCACGCGCCGGAGCCTCACGAGGAGAAGGGCGAGGTAGGCGAGCGTGGCCACCGCAAGCGCGAGCCGGTCCCGGCGGGAGACGCCGGGATCCGTCACGCCGCGGGCGGCGCGACCGCGAGGACGATCTCGCCCTTGACGGCCGGGCGGGACGCGAGCGTCCGCGCGATTCCGGAGGCTGTCCCGCGGAGGACCTCCTCGTGCATCTTCGTGAGCTCGCGGCCGAGGGCGACGGGCGGGTCGCCCCAGGTGGCCGCGAGGGCCGCGAGGGACTCGACGACGCGGAACGGGGACTCGAAGATCACGGTCGTTCCCGACCGACCGGCGTGCGCCGCGTACCAGCGGTCGCGCTCTCCCCGCCGCGAGGGCGGGAAGCCGAGGAACGTGAACGGCACGGCGGCGAAGCCGGAAACGGACAGGATCGCGAGGACGGCGGACGGCCCCGGGATCGCCTCGACGCGGTGCCCGGCGGCGGCCGCCGCCGCGACGAGCCGCTCGCCGGGGTCGGAGACGAGCGGCGTCCCCGCGTCCGAGACGAGCGCGAGCGTCTCGCCGGCGGCGAGGCGCGCGAGGGCCTCGGCGACGCGCGCATGCTCGTTGTGGCCGTGGCAAGAGGCCCGCGGCGTCGAGAGGCCGTGGCGCGCGAAGAGGTTGCCCGTGCGCCGCGTGTCCTCGCAGTAGACGAGGGACGCGGACGAAAGAGCCTCCCGCGCGCGCGGGGAGAGGTCGTCCAGGTTTCCGATCGGCGTCGCGATCACGAGGAGGCGGCCCACGGGCCCATTCTCGCAGCGGAAGGTCCCGTTCGGCGCGCGCCGTGCTGCTAGCATCCGGCGCGTGTCCGGCGTCGGCCTCGCGCCGTTTGTCCTCGCGGTCACGGCCCTCGCCGCGACCGGTCCCGCGCCGACGCCGGCTCCGGCCGCGCCGCCGCCCGGGACCGTCACCCTCGACCGCATCGCCGCGGTGGTCGGTGACGACCTCGTCCTCGAGAGCGAAGTGAACAAGCTCGCGGGCGTCGGCTACCTGCCGCGCGTGCCGGGAGAGTCCGACGCCGCGTATCGCGAGCGCGTGCTGGACGCGCGCATCGTCGAGGTGCTGCGCGATCGCCAGCTGCGCAGGACGGGCGGGGTCGAGCCGAAGCCCGAGGAGGTCGAGGCCCGGGTGGCCGCTCTCGAGAAACGCGTCGTGAAGGAGCGCGGCGAGCCTCTCGCCACGATCCTCGCGCGCGCGGGGGCGACGCGCGAGGAGCTCTACGCGTTCGTGAAGAGGGGAATGGCGCTCGAGAACTTCGTGAGGGAGCGCCTCGGCCCCGGAATCAAGACGACGGACGCGGACCTGCACGCCTATTACGACGGACCGTTCCGCGAGGAAGCCCGCGCGCGCGGCCTCCCGACGGTCCCGCCGTACGACGAGGTGGCCGACCAGATCCGCGACGTCGTGCGCGAGAGGAAGCTCAACCAAGAGATCGAGCGCTGGACCGAGCAGCTTCGCGCCGACACGCGCGTCCTCATCTACCACCGCTGACGGGCGCCGGCGGTGGGACGGGCGGCGCGGCCATCCGGTAGAGGATCTGGTTCGCGAGGACGCGGCGCACGTAGGTGCGCGTCTCCGGGTAGCTGATCGACGCGAGGAGCGCCTCGACGGGGCGCCGGGCTCCCCCGGCCCAGAGTGCGGTCTGTCCGGCGCCCGCGTTGTAGCCGGAGGCCGCGAGCGCCGCGTCGCCGTCGAAGCGCACGAGGAGGTTCTTCAGCGTCCGGGCGCCGAGGCGAAGCGACCGGGCCGGGTCGTAGAGATCGGCGTACGCCGGCGGGCTCTCGTTCAGCTCCCGGGCCGCCTCGCCCGCGGCGGGGAGCGTGAGCTGCATGAGGCCGCGCGCCGCGGCCGGCGAGGACGCCTCGCGGTCGAAGCGGCTCTCTTGACGCATGACGGCATAGAGGAGGTCGCGCGGGACTCCGCTCTGGTCCGCCGTCTCCGACACGAGCCGGTCGAACGGCAGCGGCGCGAGGCCGCGGAGGATCGCGTGCGGGGCGAGGTCGAGCAGGAAATCGTCCGGGACGATCCTGTCGAGGGCCTCGGCGGCCTGGAGAGCCGCGGGTCCGGCGTCCGCGGCCTCGGCGAGCCGGGCCGCGACGAGGCTGCCCAGGATCGTGTCCAGGCGCGACGCGTCGCGGACGATGGGCTCGGCCTCGACGGGGAGGCCGAGCTGGAGGAGGCGGCACGCGGCGGCGTCGCCGCAGAGCGTCGGAAGCGCGTCGTCAGGCAGGTCCGGCGCGAGGAGGACGTCCGCATAGCCGGGGAGCGCGCGGTACGCGACCTTCAGGAGGTCCCGCGCCGCCGCGTCGCCGAGGAGGGCGGGCGGGAGGAGCCGCGCCTTCGCCTCCGCGGGCCGTCCGGCCTGAAGGAGCGCCTCTCCACGCGCGCGCGCCGCCCTCAGAAACGCCTGGCGCTCCGCGTCGGGCAGCCCGAGGATCCGCTCTTTCGCAAGCGTCCCGACGGCGGTCCAGGGCCGCGTGGCGAGAACGTCCGCGTACCCCCGGAGCGCACCCGGCACGTCGCCCGAGGCCTCGGACACGCGCCCTCTCCAGAACGGAAGCTCGCCCTTCCACGGCTCGGCGAGCCGGCGGACGCGGGCGAGCGCTTCGACCACGGCGAGCGCGCGCCGCGCTCCGGGGCCGTCTCCGGTCTCGCTCCGCCGCTCGGCGAGATGGAGGAGACCCTCGATCCGGCCCGGCTCCCTCGCGAGCGATCGGGTGAGGAGGATCTTCTCGGCCTCGTCGAGGCGGCCGCGGCGCATCTCGAGGCGCGCGCGCTGAAGCGCCGCGAGGCCCGAGGGGCCGATGCGTCCGGCCTCCACGCGCCGGAACTCCCGCGCGGCGCCGTCCGGATCGTTCAGCTTCTCGAGGACCGCCCCGAGATTGAAGCGCACGCGCGCGAAGAATGCCGCGGTGCCGGGGCGCTCGTCCTTTCTTCGCGCCGGCCGGCGCGTGTGAGCGGGCTCGGCCTCGAGGATCGAGCGGAACGCGGCGGCGGCCTCGCCGAAGCGCCCCCGCGAGGCCCGCAGCCGGCCGAGGTCGAACCGCGCGGCCCAGCGGGCCGCCGCGTCGCCGCCCGCTACCGCGCGCCGGTCGCCCTCGGCGAGAAGGCGCTCGGCGAGGTCCAGATCGCGCTGGGCCTTCGCCGTCTCGACGAGGAGAGGGAGAAGCCGGTCCGGGACGTCCTGCGGAGCGCGTCCGCGCATCTCGCGCGCGAGGATGATCGCCGCCGCGTCGTCACGCCGGGCCTCGCGCAGGAGATTCTCGCGGAGCGTCTCGGCCGCGGCGAGGTCGCCGGACTGCTCGAGGCTCTCGGCGCGCAGCGCGACGAGCCTGCGCCTCTCGCGAGGCGCCGCGGGCGGCCGGGCGGAGACGAGCCTCTGGAGAGCGGCCGCGTCGAGACGCGTCTCCAGGGCGTCCAGTGCGATGCGCAGCGCCCGCCGCGAGACGGCGCCGCCCTTCCGCTGCAGGAGCGGGAACAGGAGCTCGAGCGCGCCGAGGCCGTCGCCCGACTCGAAACGCAGCGTGCCGGAGGCGAGGCGCGCGGGCACGTCGAAGAGGTCGTCGGGCGAGACGTACCGCTCGAAGAGCGGAATCGCGGCATCGCGGCGGCCCGTGGCCGCGAGGGCGCGGGCGTAGAGGTAGTCGAACCGGCCGTCCTCGTATCTGAGCGGCGCCTCGTGCCTCAGGGCGGCGAGCTTCTCGAGAACCTCGTTCCAGCGACCCGCGCGCGCGGCGGCCGCGAGCGCCTGCTCGCGCTCCGGGCCGGCCCCGCCGAGCGGCGGCCCCGCGAGCAGGGCGGCAAGGGTGGCGACTCCGACGAGAAGGCGAACCGTCCTCAACGGGATTCCGGGGGAGAGGGCCAGTTCAGCCGGGCGGCCAGGCGAAATGCCGCCCGCCCATGAGGTGGAAGTGCAGGTGGAAGACGCTCTGGCCGGCGTCCGCTCCGTCGTTCGCGACGACGCGGTAGCTCGAGAGGCCGAGCGAACGGGCGACGTCGGCGAGGGCGGCGAGGCACGCGCCGAGCGCCGCGGCGTCCGCGGCGCCGGTCCCGGAAAGGCCCGCGACGTGGACCTTCGGGATCACGAGGACGTGCGTCGGGGCCTTCGGCGCGACGTCGTGGAACGCGAGGACCTGCTCGCTCTCGAACACGATCCTGGAAGGGATCTCCCGCCGGCCGATCCGGCAGAAGAGGCAGGCGGGGTCTGAGAACGTCTCGCTCACGCGCGGATTATCCGTCGATTCGCTCGACGCGCCCTCCGAGGCTCCTCAGGCGCCCGTCCATGTCCGCGTAGCCGCGATCGAGGTGGTAGATCCGCCGGATGCGCGTCTCGCCCTTCGCGACGAGCCCCGCGAGGACGAGCGCCGCCGAAGCGCGCAGGTCCGAAGCCGTCACGGGCGCGCCCTCGAGCGCGGTGGGACCGCGCACGGCCGCCGTCCGTCCCTCGACGCGCACGTCCGCGCCGAGACGAACGAGCTCGCCGGCGTGCAGGAAGCGATTCTCGAAGATCGTCTCCGTGATCCGGCTCGTGCCGGTCGCCTGCGTCGTGACCGCGAGCAGCTGCGCCTGGAGGTCCGTCGGGAACCCGGGGTGCGGCTCCGTCGTGACGTCCGTCGCGGTGAGCGGCCGGGGCGCGCGGACGCGAACCGCGCCCTCCCGGGCCTCGACCTCCGCTCCGGCGCGCACGAGGGCGTCGAGGAACGCGCCGAGGTCGCCGGCCCGCGCGCCCGTCACCGTCACGTCGCCTCCCGTGATCGCGCCCGCCGCGAGGTACGTCCCGGCCTCGATCCGGTCCGGAACCACCGCGTGCGGTGAGGCGCCGGTTCCCCCGAGCCTTTCGACGCCTTCGACCGTGATCGTCGCCGTGCCGGCGCCCGAGATCCGTGCGCCCATGCGGGCGAGCAGACGCGCCGCGTCCTCGACCTCGGGCTCGAGGGCGGCGTTCTCGATCACGGTCCTTCCGCGGGCGAGGACGGCGGCGAACAGGACGTTCTCCGTGCCCGTCACGGTCCGCGTCGGGAAGCGCACGGTCGCGCCCGTGAGCCGGCCCCGCGCGGGCGAGACGCGCGACACGTGGGCGTGGATGTAGCCTTTCTCGACGGCGACGCGGGCCCCGAGCGTCTCGAGCGCCATGAGGTGAAGGTCGACCGGCCTCACGCCGATCGCGCAGCCGCCCGGGAGCGACACGCGGGCCTCGCCGAAGCGCGCGACGAGCGGTCCGAGGACGAGGATGGACGCGCGCATCGTCCGCACGAGGTCGTAGGGCGCCTCCGTCGAGGTGACGCGGCTGGCGTCGAGGGCGACGCGGCCCGGCGTCTCGCGCGTGACCGCGACGCCCATGCCGCCGAGAAGGCGTTCCATCGTCCTGACGTCCGCGAGGTCCGGGACTCCGTCCAGCACGACGGGCGAGTCGGCGAGGAGCGCGGCCGCCATCTCGGGGAGCGCGGCGTTCTTGGCGCCGCTCGCGGGTACCGAGCCGGACAGGGGCAGGCCGCCCTTCACGAGGAACGCGTCCACGGGCTCGGAGTCTAGGGCACGGGCGCGGCCGTCACGTCCGGATCGCGGTCGCCGTGCGCGGGATCCCGGCCGCGTCGAGGCGGACGCGCTCGAGACGCAGGCCCGCTGCGGACTCGACGAGGGCCGAGACGTCGTTCGCCTGGCTGTAGCCGAACTCGAAGACGAACGGCGCGCCCGGCTCGAGGAACCGCGGGAGCGCCGCGAGGATCGCGCGGAGCGGGTCGAGGCCGTCCGCGCCGCCGTAGAGCGCGAGGTCCGGCTCGTACTCGGAGACGGTCTTCGACAGATGAGGGCGGTCCGTGACCGGAACGTACGGAGGGTTCGCGACGACGAGGTCGAAGCGCGCGCCCGCTCCGAGCGCGGCGAGCCAGTCGGACGCGACGAGGCGCACGCGGTCCGCGACGCCGTGGCGCCGTGCGTTCGCGGCCGTGAGCGCGAGCGCCGCGGGCGAGCGGTCGAGCGCGACGACGCTCGCGCGCGGCCTCTCGAGCGCGAGCGAGACGGCGAGGACTCCGCCGCCGGTCCCGAGGTCCGCGAGGCGGACGGCCTCGGGCGCGGCACGCCGCGCCTCTTCGACGATCCCCTCGGTCTCGCCGCGCGGGATCAGCGCGCGCGGATCCACCGCGAACGTTCGGCCGAGAAACTCCCATTCCCCGAGGAGGTACTGCAGCGGCTCGCCCGCCGCGCGGCGCGCGACGAGTTCCGCGAACGCCGCGGCCGCCCCCGCGTCGGCCGCCTCCCGCCGCCGGGCGTGAAACCACGCGCGCGGGCGCTCGGCGGCGCGGGCGAGCAGCTCCTCGGCCTCGTGCGGCGCGTGGGCGTGCCCCGAGAGCCGGGCGCGCCCGCCCGCGATGAGGTCCGCCCACGAGGGACGGGAGGGTCCGGATTCGGCCATGGGCTCCCGGTTCTAAACTGGAGGCGTGTCGCCCCAGAGGATTCTCGTCCTTTTCGGGCTGGTCCTCCTGGCCGGAGGGCTCGTCCTCTCGCCGTCGGCCGCCCTCGTGCCGGGAGCGCTGCTCCTCGCGCTCGGGGCCCTCCTGATCCTGTTCGCCTCCTTCGGCGGCGGAGCGGGCCGTCGCGAGGCGGAGACCGGCGTGCGGGCCGCCTTCGGTCCCGCCCTCGACGCCCTCGAGACGCTCGCGGTCTTCACGGTGGACCGGGGCGGGAAGGTCGGATACGTCAACCGCGGCGCCGTGCGCGCCCTCGGAAAGCCGGCGCGGGAGCTGGAAGGGCGTCCCGCGGGCGTCGTCGCCTATTCCGAAGTCGAGGATCCCGAGGTTCCGGCGGCCGTGCGCGAGGTCTTCGAGACCGCGCGCCCCGCGCCCGCCCGCCGGTTCCTCCTCTACGCCGCCGGAGGTCCGCGCATCGAGTCCGTCGTGACGATGGCGCCGGTCGTCCGGTACGGGAAGGTCGTCGAGGTCGCCGTGCTGAGGGCCGACACGCGCGGCGGCGCGTCGCTCGAGCGCCATGGTCGCCTCCTCGATTCGGTCCCGGCCGGTCTTCTCGGCGTGGACGCAACGGGCCGCATCGACGCCGTGAACCGGCGCCTCGCGGACCTCGTCGGACGCCGCGCGGACGCGCTCGAAGGACTGAACGTCGACCGCACCGAGGTGCTCCCGGAGTCCGTGCGCGCTCTCCTCACGGCGTACGCCGTGCGGTCCGGCGCGGCCACGCCGCTGCCGGGGGCCGAGGAAGAGGTCGTCCTCGTGACGCCCGACGGCGCACCGCGCCCGACCCACGTCGTCGTCGCGGGAAGGCCGGGCGGAGGGGCGGACGCCGTCTTCGTGGACGGGACGTCGCGGCGCCGACTGAGGACCGAGCTCGAGGCCGCGCGCCAGGCGCTCTCGGCGGCGCGGGAGGCCGCCGCGGACGCGATCGTGTCGACGACGCACGACCTCAAGGAGAAGATCGCGAGGATCGTCGAGGCGGCGCGCCGTACGGCCGACGAGACGTCTGGCCCGATCGAGCGCCGCACCGCGACGGCCGAGCTGCAGGCGACGACGGAGCAGCTCCTCGCCCGCGTCGAAGCCGACGCGGCGGACGCGCTGAGCCCCGAGGCGTTCGGGAGCGGCAGTGGCCGCCCCGCCGTGCTTCTCGTCGAGGACAACGAGGAGAACCGCGAGCTCCTCGCGCACATGCTGAGATCGCGTGGCGCCGACGTCCTCGCCGTCGGCACGGGCCGCGAGGCCGTCGAGACGGCCGCGCACTTCCGGTTCCGCTTCGTGCTCCTCGACCTCCAGATGCCCGAGATGGACGGCTTCCAGGTCCTCAGACGCCTCCGCGCGCTCCCGGGCGGCGACCGCCTCCCCGTCGTCGCGCTCACGGCGCTCACGTCCGATCTCGTGAAGGAGCGCTGCGAGGCCGAGGGGATGGACGACTTCGTCAGCAAGCCCGTCACGCTCGCGCGCGTCGGGGAGCTCGTCGCGAAGTGGGGGAGCCGCGCCGACGCCTGACGCGAGCGCTCCGGGACGGGGGCCGCGTCACGACCAGCTCATCCGGTAGAGCATCACGTAGACGACGACGCCCGTGACGGAAACGTAGAGCCAGATCGGGAGCGTCCACCGCGCGAGCCGGCGGTGCTTCTCGAAGCGCCCCCTCCACGCGAGAACGAACGTCGTGACCGCCATCGGGGCGACCGCGGCCGCGAGAACCGTGTGCGTCAGGAGGATCCCGAGGTAGAGCGTCCGAGCGCCGCCCGTCCCCGGGAAGTGCACGCTCCCGACGAGCGCGTGGTACGTGAGGTACGACGCGAGGAAGAGGCTCGAGCAGACGAAGGCCGCCGTCATGACGCGGCGGTGCGCCTCGCGGTTCCGCCGCCGGATGAGAGTCCAGCCGACGACGAGAAGGACGGCGCTCGTCGCGTTCAGGAATGCGTTGAGCGTCGGGAGGTCGCGGACGGTCACGGTGCGGCCCTCAGGGCTTCCCCCGCCGCCTGGCGGCGCGGTCGGGACCGGTGGGCCGCGCCGCGACGACGGCCGTCGCGGCCGCGAACATGAGGATCGCGAACGCGGCGGTCACGGCGAAAGACAGGCCCAGCGAAGGGAGCGACTCCGTCCCTCCGCCGAGCGCGCGCCGGAGGGCCGCGACGCCGTACGTGAGCGGGTTGACGGCCATGGCGGCCCGGAGCCAGCCGGGAGCCCCGTCGACGGGGAAGAACGACCCCGAGAGGAGCCACATCGGGATCAGGAAGAGATTCATGATCGCGTGGAACCCCTGCGTCGACTCGAGCGACCACGCGATCGTGAAGCCGAGGGACGTGAGCGCGAAGGCGAGGAGGACGAGAACCGCCGCCGCGCCGGCGAGACCGCGGACGTCGGTCGACAGCCCCGCGAGCGGCGCGAGGGCGAGCAGCGGCAGGCCCTGCAGGAGGCCGAGGACGCTGCCGCCGAGGACCTTCCCGAACGCGATCGACGCGGGCGCGACCGGTGCGACGAGGACGCCCTGCAGGAAACCCTCGCGGCGGTCCTCGATGACGGAGATCGTCGCGAAGATCGCGGCGAAGAGAACGACGAGGACGACGGTCCCCGGGAAGAAGTAGCCGAACGAGTCGCCGCGAAACGAGCCCTTGAAGCCCGAGCCCACGAGGAGCCACATGACGATCGGGGGCGCGACGGCCCCGACGACCCGGCTCTTCTGCCTCAGGAACCGGACGATCTCGCGCTTCGCGAGGGCGAGGCCCGCTCTCACGCGGCGCCCTCCGCCGGAGACGGCGCCTCGGCGTCGGCCTCGCGGAACGCGCGGCCGGTCCGGTCGATGAAGACGTCCTCGAGCGACGGGGCGCCGAGCGTCAGGGAGCGGAAGCGGCCCGGGAACGCCTCGACGAGCGCGGGAACGAACGTGTGGGCGTCGCGGCGTTCCGCCCGAACGGTGTCCCCGACGGAGGCCACGCGGCCGGCGTCCGCGCCGAAGCGAGCCACGATCTCCCGGGCGAGCGCCGGGGCGCCGCCCTCCTCGCGCGCCTCGACGGTCACGACGTCGCCGCCGACCTCGGCCTTGAGCGCGGCGGGCGCGCCGAGCGCGACGAGCCGGCCGCGGTCGAGAATCCCGATCCGGTGGGCCGCGTCGGCCTCGTCGAACAGGTGCGTCGTGAGGAGGACGCCCGTGCCGGCCGCGGCGAGCTGCCTGAGGAGGGCCGTCAGGTCGCGGCGGGCGCCGGGATCGAGGCCCGTGGAGGGCTCGTCGAGGAGGAGGACGGGCGGCGCGTGGAGAAGCGCCTTCGCGATCTCGACGCGCCGCGCGAGGCCGCCCGAGAGCGTCTCGACGAGATCCCCGGCGCGGTCCTCGAGGCCGAAGGTCCGAAGAAGCTCGCGGATGCGCTCGGACAGGCTCGACGCCGGAACCGAAAGCAGGGCCCCCTGCAGCGCGAGGTTTTCCTTCACGGTGAGCTTCCGGTCGAGGCCGGGCGTCTGGAAGACGACGCCCATCCGCCTGCGCACTTCCCTGACATCGTGCTCGGCGTCGAGGCCGTCGATGCGGAACGTGCCGGACGAGGCGCGGAGCAGCGTCGCGAGGATGCGGAAGAGCGTCGTCTTTCCGCCGCCGTTCGGACCGAGGAGGGCGAAGATCTCGCCGCGCGCCACCGAGAGCGTCGCCGCGTCCAGTGCGAGGCGCTCGCCATAGGCGCACGAGAGCGCGGCGGTCTCGACGGCGGGTGCGGTCACGCGCGGCGGGTCAGATCCGGTCGACGACGAGGAGCGCGAGCACGGCCGGGAGCCATGCGATCGACGCGAGGAACAGCGACTTGGCCCGTCCGTCCGTGACCTCGCGCGCGAACTTCAGGGACGCCGAGAGGAAGAGCAGCGTCATCGCGAACGCTCCGAACGCGTACGCGAAGCCCGCGGTGCCGAGGAGCGACGGCAGGAGGCTGACGGGAAGCAGGACGGCCGTCCACAGGAGCGTCTGGCGCGCCGTCGAGCGGCCGGACGGGTCCACGACCGGCAGGATGACGACGCCCGCTCTTGCGTAGTCCTCGCGGTGGCGCCACCCGATCGCGAAGAAATGAGGGAGCTGCCACACGAACAGGATCGCGAAGAGAGCGAGGCCGGGCAGCCCGATCGCGCCGCCCGCCGCGGCCGTGTAGCCGCCGAGCGGAGGCAGGGCGCCCGGGACGGCGCCGACGATCGTCGAGGCGGAGGACCGCGTCTTCATGGGCGTGTAGACGAGGACGTACGAGACGAGCGTGAACGCCGCGAGCCCGGTCGTCACGGGGTCCGCGAAGATCCAAAGCTCGGCGAGGCCGGCGAGGGACAGCGCTCCCGCGAAGAGCGCCGCCCCGGTGCGCGGAATGAGGCCCGAGGGCAGCGGGCGCGAGGCGGTCCGCCTCATCCGCCCGTCCAGCTCCTTCTCCCAGACCTGGTTGAACGCGCTCGTGCCCGAGGCGACGAACGCCGTTCCGAGGAGCGTGTGCAGGAGCAGGGCGACGTCGATGCCGGAGAGGGGCCCCCTCGTGCCGGCGACGAAGCCGACGCAGGCCGTCATGACGACGAAGAGCGTGATCCTCGGCTTCGTCAGGGAGACGTACGCGGAGAGGCGGGAGCGGTTCAGAGAATGCACCTCAATCGCCGGCGAGCTTATCCGAAAATCCGGGCGCGAGCGCGACCGCGACGAGGACGCCCGTCACCCAGCAGAGCGCGCCGACGGCGAGGTGGGCCACCGTGAGCGGCACGGCCTTGCCGGACCAGATCGAGGAGGCCCCCAGGAAGGCCTGCAGGCACACGAGGCCGGCCCAGGCGGCCCCGGCGGTCGGGAACGGCGGCCGGAGGCGGGAGAGGGATTTCGCGGCACGAAAGACGAGGACGACGACGACGCCGGCCCCGAGCCGGTGGGCGAGGTGGATGGGCACGCCGGGGAGAGAGATTTCTGTGGAGGAGGGAAAGAGGCCCCCGAAGGAAGTCGGGAAGTCGGGAATCGCGAGGCCGGCCCCCGTGTGGCGCATGACGGCGCCGAGGACGATCTGGACGTAAACGGCGGCCGCCGCGAGCACCGTCCAGCGGAACGCGCGCCTCGCTCCCTCAACCTTCGAAGAAATCCGAAGATTTTCTTCGAGTGGAAGAGGAAGAGACGAAGAAGAGGAAGAGGGGAGTTCTGAGAATGAAGGAGACTTGGGGCGCGCGGCGAGCTCGTTCCGCCAGGCCTTGGAGCACACGAGCGCGACGACAGCCGTCAGCGCGAAGACGATCTCGGCGAGCGCGGCGTGCGCGGAGGAAATCGCCGGGGGCAGGAGGAAGAGGACCGTGAGACCGCCGAGGAGCGCCTGCAGCAGGATCGCCGCGAAGGCGGCCGCGCCGAGGACCTTCACGGTTCTTCTCCTTTCGAAGAAAAACAGCATGGCCATCTCGAGGCCCACCAGTGTGGAGACGGCCGCCGCCACGAGCCGGTGTCCGTGCTCGAAGAGGATGCCGCCGACCATCGGCGGCATCACCTTCCCGTAGGACAGCGGCCAGTCCGGGACGGCGAGCCCGGACTGGGTCGACGTGACGAGGGCGCCCGCGATCAGGAGCAGGAAGACGCAGACGGCGACGGTCCGCGTGCCGATCCTGAGGAACGCCTCAGGCACCGGCCTTGAACGTGAACGGTACCGTCTTCGTGTCCGTCGCGCCGACGGTCACCTGCTGCGTCTGCGTGCCGAACTTCTCGTGCCACGCCTCGATCGTGTACGTGCCCGCGGGCAGGTTCTTGATCGTGTACGTGCCGTCGGCCGCCGTGACGGCGAAGAACGGGTGGGTGAGGACGCCGCAGTACGCGGACATCCAGCCGTGCACGTCGCACTTGATGTGGATCATGACCTCCGGCTTGTCGAACTTCTTCGTGTACTTCATGCCCTGGACCGGCATCCCGAGGTTGAACGCCTCGTTCTTCTCGGGCAGTGAGTGGATGTTGTGGAGCGTCGGATCGCTGTTGAGGATGTCGATGTTCTGGCCCGCGACGACGCCGAAGACGTGCGGGTGGTACTCGCAGCCCCTCTGGTCGATGACCGCGGCCGTCGCGGGCGGCGGATACGTTCCCGTGATGCCCGACTTCACGTAGACGAAGACGTCCTTGATGCCCCGGTCGGACCCGATCTCGATGTTCTGCCTCGCGACGTCGCCGGGGTGCGCCTTCGCGCAAAACGCGTCCGCCGTCATCTTGAACTTCTCGGGGGCGGGGATCGGCCCGTCGAAGACGATCTTCCCCGTGACCGAGGCGTTGCCCATCGCGCCCGCGGCGGGAGCGGCGGCCGAGGAGGCGGCCGCGGCCGGAGCCCCGGCGTCCTTCGCGGCGCCGGCGGCCCGCGCCGACTTCGGGCGGTCCTCGTCGTCGTCGTCCTTGCCGCCGCACCCGGCGAGCGCGGCCGTCCCGATCAGCACGGCGGCACAGAGGGCGGAGAGGCGGAAGCGGTTCGCGCGACCGGTCATGCGGTCCTCCTTCGGGGCGTCCTTTTTCGCGTTGGTCCCCTCTCGGCGAAGGGAATCGCATGATAGACAATCGACCCATGCGCGTCGAATCCGCAGTCCTCCGCCACGTCGAGATGCCGCTGAAGTTCCGGTTCCGGACGTCGTTCGGCGAGACGTCCGTGAAGAAGTTCCTCCTCCTCGAGCTCCGCGGCGAGGGTCTCTCGGGCTGGGGAGAATGCGTCGCCGAGGAGGCGCCGTTCTACTCGCCGGAAACGCTCTCGACGGTGGCGCCGATTCTCACGGCCTATCTCCTCCCTCTCGTCCTCGGAAAGGACGTGGCCTCGCCCCCCGCTTTCGACGAGGCCGCGCGGCGCGTGCGCGGGCACCGGATGGCGAAGGCGACCGTCGAATGCGCGCTGCGCGACCTTCACGCGCGCGCCGCGGGTGTCCCTCTCGGGAAGGCGCTCGGAGGCACGCGCGACGCGATCGAGGTCGGCGTGTCGCTCGGGATCTCGCCCACGACGGACGAGACGGTCGAGAACGTGAGGAAGCACGTCGCGCAGGGGTACCGGAGGATCAAGCTGAAGATCGAGCCGGGCCGCGACCTGGACCGCGTGGCGGCCGTCCGCGAGGCGTTTCCCCTCGTCGTGCTCACGGTGGACGCGAACGCGGCATACACGCTCGCGGACGCGGACACGCTCCGCTCCCTGGACGCGTTCGGCCTCGACTACCTCGAGCAGCCGCTCCACCACGAGGACCTCGCCCAGCACGCGGAGCTCGCGAAGACGCTGAAGACCCCGATCTGCCTCGACGAGTCGATCCGGTCGGAGGCCGACGCGCGCGCCGCGATCGCGCTCGGCGCGTGCCGGGTCATCAACGTCAAGGTCGGCCGCGTCGGTGGGCACGGCGAAGCCGTCCGGATCCACGGCGCCGCGCGCGAGGCGGGCATCCCCGTCTGGTGCGGCGGGATGCTCGAGGCCGGCATCGGACGCGCGCACAACGTCGCGATCGCGAGCCTGCCCGGCTTCTCGAAGCCGGGCGACACGTCGTCCTCGTCGCGTTACTTCGAGGACGACGTCGTCGAGCCGGCCCTCGAGGCGACGGGCGGGCTCATGCCCGTCCCGAAGGGACCCGGGACCGGGGTCACGGTCCGGGCCGACGTCCTCGCGCGGTTCACGACGGGCGTCACGGAGTTCCGCGCGTGAGCCGCGCGGGCGTCCTCGCGACCCTCTTTGCGGCGCGGAGGGAGCGGATTCTCGCGGACCTCGAGGCCCTCGTCGTCCGCGAGAGCCCGTCCGACGACCCGGCCCGTGTCTCGGCGCTCTCGCTCTGGATCGCCGAGCGCCTGTCGCACGGGGGCGTCCCGGCCGAGTGTGTCCCGTGCGAGGGCCGTGGCGACGCCGTGCGGGTGCGCCTCGGCGAGGAGCGCGGTGGCACCCTCCTTCTCGGGCACCTCGACACCGTCTGGCCCGCCGGGACGCTCGCCGAGATTCCGTTCTCCGTGGAGGACGGGATCGCGAAGGGTCCGGGCGTTTTCGACATGAAGGCCGGGATCGCCGTCGCGCTTTCGGTTCTCGAGGCCGCCGCGAAGGGCGACGTGAGGCCCGCCGGCGGCGTCTCCCTCGTCCTGACGCCGGACGAGGAGGTCGGGAGCGGCGCCTCGAGCGGCCTGCTCGTCGAGGAGGCGCTCCGGCGCGACCGCGTCCTCGTCCTCGAGCCCTCGGGCGACGGGGGCGCCGCGAAGATCGCCCGCAAGGGGACGGGCCTCGCGCGGGTGCGGTTCCGCGGGATCGCGTCCCACGCGGGACTCGAGCCCGACAGGGGAGCCTCGGCGCTTCTCGAGATGGCGCGCTTCACCCTCTACGCCGACGCGCTCGCGGACCGGCCGGCCGGGACGTCCGTCGTCCCGACCGTCGCCGCGTCCGGGCGCGTCACGAACGTCGTTCCCGAGCGGGCCGAGCTCGCGGTGGACTTCCGGATCTGGACGCAGTCGGAGGCCGAGCGCGTGATGTCCGGACTCCGCGCCTATCGCCCGTCGGACGATCGTGTGTCGATCGAGCTGGATGGCGGCGCGAACCGCCCTCCGATGGAGTCGACGGAGGCGTCGCTGGAGCTCTACCGCCGGGCGGCGGCGCTCGCGAGCGCGCTCGGATTCGAGCTCAAAGCCGCGCGCGTCGGCGGCGGATCGGACGGCAACCTCACGGCGGCCGCGGGAGTCCCGACGCTGGACGGGCTCGGGCCTTCCGGCGGCGGCGCCCACGCCCGGACGGAGCACGTCCTCGCCGACGACCTGCCGCGCCGCGCCGCGCTCGTCGCCGGGCTCCTCGAGGGCGTGTCCTCGTGACGGCGCGCCGGGCGCGCCTCGTCGTCCGCGACCTCAGGACGCCCGAGGAGTTCATCGAGACGACGCACGTGTCGAAGGCGGCGTGGGGCTTTGCGGAGCGTGCCGTGTCGCCCGCGAGCGACCTCGTCGCCGCGACGCACGCGGGCGGCCTGACGGCGGGTGCGTTCCTCGGGCGGAAGATGCTCGGGTTCGTCCACGGCCTCCCGCGGACGAACCTGCCGGAGCCCTGCCAGTACTCGCACCTTCTCGCCGTCCTGCCCGAGGCGCAGGGGCGCGGTCTCTCGGTGAAGCTGAAGCTCTACCAGCGCGACTGGTGCCTCGCCCACGGGATCGGGCTCGTGACGTGGATGTACGACCCGTTCCTCGTCAAGAACGCCACGCTCAACCTCATGCGCCTTGGCGCGAGCGCCGACCGGTTCCACCCGAACCTCTACGGCCACATCGGCGGGATCTACGCGGACCTGCCGTCCGACCGCCTCGAGATCTTCTGGCGGCTGAAGGCTCCGCGTCCCGTCCGTGCCGCGGCCGGCGAGGCGCCGGCGGCGCCCGACGCGGCGGGCCTGCCGGTCGCGCGGAACCCGCGGGCGCTCCCGGACGCTCCTCGCGTTCTCCTGCCGTTCCCCGTGGGCGCCCCGCGGATCTACCGGACGGATCACGACGGAACGCTCCGGGCGAGGCGCCGGTTTGCCACACTCGCCGTGCCCCTCCTTTCGAACGGCTACCGTGCCACGGACGTCGTCGCGCTCCCGGACGGGTCGCCCGCGTACGTTCTCGACCGCACCTAGGTGATAGGATTTTTCGAGAAGGAGTCACGACAATGAAGAAGTTTCTCCGGGTCCTGGCCCCCGCGGCTTTCCTCCTGTTCGCCAGCGGCGCGTTCGCGCTCGACGACTTCCAGGTCACGGGCGTCGTGAAGGAGAAGACGGCCGACACGATCACGGTCATGAAGGGCAAGGAGCGCTTCGAGATCGGGATCGACAAGGACACGAAGATGACGGGCGAGGCCAAGGTCGGCGAGAAGGTCACGATCAAGTACAAGATGCACGCAAGCTCGATCGAGGCCAAGGAAGCGAAGCCGGCGAAGGCCCCGAAGAAGAAATAGCCGAGGCGAACCTGGCGGGGCGGCCGCGCGCCGCCCCGTCCCCTCTTCATCTTCGCTCTCAGGCCTTCGCGAGTTCCTGCTTGAGCTTCTCGGCCTGGAAGTGCGCGACGAGCGGGTCGATGAGCTCGTCGAGGCGGCCGTCGAGAATCTCGCCGAGCCTGTGGGACGTGAACCCGATCCGGTGGTCCGTGACGCGGCTCTGCGGGAAGTTGTAGGTCCGGATCTTCTCGGACCGGTCGCCCGACCCAACCATCTTCTTGCGGTCGGCGGCGTAGGCGGCCTCCTTCTTCTCGCGCTCGAGCTCGTAGAGCCGGGCCTTGAGGACGCGCATCGCCTTCGCCTTGTTCTTGATCTGGGATCGCTCGTCCTGGCATTGCACGACGAGGCCGGACGAGAGGTGCGTGAGGCGCACGGCGGAGTAGGTCGTGTTGACGCCCTGCCCGCCGGGACCCGAGGCGCAGAAGAGGTCCACGCGGACGTCCTTGTCCGCGATGACGACGTCGACGTCCTCGGCCTCCGGCAGGACCGCGACCGTCGCGGCGGAGGTGTGGATCCGCCCGGCGGCCTCGGTCGCCGGAACGCGCTGGACGCGGTGGACGCCGCCCTCGTACTTGAGACGCGAGTACGCCCCCTCCCCCTCGACGATCGTCTGGACATCCTTCAGGCCGCCTACGCCGCCCGAATCGCTGCGGTCGATGACCTCGACCTTCCATCCCCGCCCCTCGGCGTACCGCACGTACATCCGGAAGAGCTCCTCGGCGAAGAGCGCGGCCTCGTCGCCGCCCGTGCCGGCCCGGATCTCGAGGACGACGTTCTTGCCGTCGTTCGGGTCCTTCGGGAGCAGGAGGAGGCGGAGCTCCTCCTCGATGGCGGCGCGCCGCGCGGTCAGGCTCTCGACCTCGGCCTGCGCGATCCCCCGCAGCTCATCCGACGGCGGCAGCGTGTCGAGCAGCTCTCGGGCGCCCGCGAGGTCGGCGTCGACCTTCTTGCGCTCGCGGTTCTTCTCGACGACGGGAGCGATCTCGCGCATGGCCCGGGCCGTCTTCGTCGCGAGCGCGTGGTCGAGGAGCACCTCGGGCGAGGCGGCGCGGGCCTCGAGGTCCGCGTACCGCCGTTCGATGTCGTCGAGCTTCTGGAACATGAGGACGTCGCGCGGCTCGGCCGCGCCGGTCTCCGGCTCAGGCCGGGTTTGCGGGAGCCTTGGCCTTCGGCGCGGGTTTCGGCGCGTTCGCGTAGCGCTTCTGGAAGCGTTCGACGCGGCCCGCGGTGTCGACGAGCTTGCTCTTGCCCGTGAAGAACGGGTGGCAGTTCGAGCAGATCTCGAGGCGGAGTTCGTTCCTCGTGCTCCTCGTCTTCCACGTATTGCCGCACGCGCAGTGCACGTCGACCTCGTGGTACTCGGGGTGGATCTTTTCCTTCATGGGGAACCCTTTCGTCGGCCGGCCGCGTCGTGAGCCGGTCCGGAACCCGCGAGGATAGCACGCCCGCCTCGCCGCCGTCCCGCGCCGGTAAAAGGCCGGTTACACTCAGGCCGTGCTCATCCTGAACGTGAGGGTCCCCGGCGAGCCTGCCCGCCGGATCCGGCTCGACCGCCCCGTCCTGACCCTCGGCCGGTCGTCCACGAACGACGTCCCGCTCGCGGACCGCACGCTCTCGCGCGTCCACGCCCGGCTCGAGGTGTCCGACTCGGCGGTTCGCCTCGTCGACCTCGGCTCGCGCAACGGGACCTCGCTGAACGGCAACCGCATCGGGGAGCCCGTCGTCCTCGGGCCGAGCGACCGCATCCAGCTCGGCGAAACGCTCGTCGACGTCCTCGAGGAATCCACGACGCGAGTCGTGATCGACGGGATGGACGAGACCTCGAAGAAGACGACGTTCCTCCAGTCGTCCCGGGATCTCCTCCGTCCCCACAAGCAGCCTTGGGACTCGAAGCTCGGCGCCGAGGAGCTCGCCCGCCTGAACGCGTCGCTCAGGATGCTCAACGAGATCTCCGTCGAGCTCCTCGGGGACATTCCGCTCCAGAAGCTCCTCGAGCTCATCCTCGAGAAGACGTTCACGTTCCTGCAGCCCGACCGCGGCCTCCTCATGCTCGCGGACGAGGCCGGCGAGCTGAAGCCCGAGAAGGTCAAGTACGCGCCCGGCGTCGACCCGTCGGACATCCGGCTCAGCAAGACGCTCATCCAGTCCGTCGTGGACAAGAAGAACGGCATCCTCCTGATCGACGCCGCGACGGACGCGGGCCTCGGCGCGGCCGAGTCGATCCGGATCCAGGGCATCACGTCCTGCATGGCGGCGCCCCTCTTCGTCGAAGACAAGGTCATCGGGCTCATCTACCTCGAAGTGCGCCTCGGCCGGAAGAGCTTCAGCGAGGAGGATCTCCGGCTCCTGACCTCGCTCGCGAACACGTCGGCGATCAAGATCCAGAACCTGCGCCTGCAGGAGAGCAACGCCTCGCGCCAGCGCATCGAGCGCGAGATGACGCTCGCGTGGGACATCCAGCGGCGGATGCTCCCCGAGGCCGAGCCGACGCTCCCGCGCACGGAGATCCTCGGGCGCACGATTCCCTCGCGCACGGTCTCGGGCGACTACTACGACTTCTACGAGCGCGGCGACAAGACGCTCGACGTCGTCGTCGCGGACGTCTGCGGCAAGGGGATGGGGGCGTCGCTCCTCGCGGCGTCCGTCCAGTCCGCGTTCCAGGTCTGGGCGGGCGAGAACTTCCCGCCCGACAAGCTCTGCTCGCGCCTGAACGACCTCGTTTACCGGCGGACGAGCCCCGAGAAGTTCATCACGTTCATCCTCGCGCTCTACGACCCGGAGTCGGGCGCGATCGTCTACACGAACGCGGGCCACAACCCGGGCATCCTCGTGCGCGCGGACGGGAGCGTCGAGATGCTCGGCGCCCACGGCCCGCCGCTCGGGCTCTTCCCCGGCAAGACGTACGCGTCGGGCACGTTCACGATGGGGCCGGGCGATCTCCTCGCGCTCTACACGGACGGCGTCACGGAGGCCGCGAACGCCGGGGACGAGGAGTTCGGGACCGACCGGCTCGTCGCGACGCTGCGCGAGCTCCGGCCCAAGCCGCTTCCCGAGCTCGAGTCGGACCTTGCCGCGCGGCTCCTCGCGTTCACGGGCGGGACGCCATTCGGCGACGACCGCACGCTCGTCCTTCTCAGGCGCGGCTAGCGGGCTCGGGCTCCGTTTCCTTCGCGTCGCGCGGGAGCATCCCGTGCCTCTTGAGCATCTCGTTGAGCGTCGTCGGCTTGAGGCCGAGGAGCTCGGCGGCCTTCTTCTGGACGCCGTTCGCCCGCGCGAGCGCCGCGCCGAGGAGCGAGCGTTCGTAGGCGCCGACCGCGTCCTTGAAGTTCAGCCCGTCGACCGGGAACGCGGCCGGGCGCGGGACCGAGCGGCGCACCGCGTCCGGCAGCTGGTCGAGGTCGATGATGCCGTGCCCGAGCACGAGGGCGCGCTCGAGCACGTTCTCGAGCTCGCGGACGTTGCCCGGCCAGTCGTGGTCGAGGAGAGCCTTCATGGTCGCCGGGGTCACGGACGGAACGGCGCGGCCGTTCTCGGCCGCGGCGCGGGCGAGCAGGGTCTCGACGAGGAGCGGGATGTCGTCCCGGCGCTCGCGCAGGGGCGGCAGGTTCACCGTGATGACGCAGAGCCGGTAGAAGAGGTCCTCGCGGAAGCGACCCTCCGCGACCGCCTTCGTGAGGTCCGCGTTCGTCGCGGCGATGACGCGGACGTCGGCGTGCATGGTCTCCACGGCTCCCACGGGCATGAACTCGCGTTCCTGCAGGACGCGAAGGAGCTTCGCCTGCGTCTCGATCGGAACCGTGCCGATCTCGTCGAAGAAGATCGTGCCGCCGTCGGCGGCCTTGAAGAGCCCCTTCTTGTCCGCGACGGCGCCCGTGAACGAGCCGCGCACGTGCCCGAACAGGTTCGATTCGAGAAGGTCGCTCGGGAGAGCCCCGGAGTGAACCGTGACGAACGGCCCGGCCGAGCGGGGAGACAGGCGATGGAGGGCCTTCGCGACGAGCTCCTTTCCGGTCCCGCTCTCGCCCGTGACGAGGACCGTCGAGCGCGCGGCCGCGGCCTGGCGCACGGTCTCGAAGACGCGCTCCATGGATGCCGAGCGGCCCACGAGCTCGCGGAAGCCGCCGGGCGCGTCGAGCTTCGCGCGCAGGGCGCGGTTCTCGGCGACGAGGCGCCTCTTCTCGAGCGCCTGCTTGACGACGTGGACGACCTCCTCGTTGCGGAACGGCTTCGGGATGTAGTGGAAGGCGCCCTCGCGCATCGCCGTGATCGCGCTCTCGACGGAGGAGTACGCCGTGACGACGACGACGGGAATCTCCGGGTGCCGGGAGCGCACCTCGACGAGGACCTCGAGGCCCGGGCGGTCCGGGAGCATGAGGTCGAGGAGGAGGAGGTCGACGGGCTCCTTCTCGAGGCCCTGCAGCCCCTCGGCGGCCGTCGCGGCCTCGCGCGTGACGTGGCCCGCCTTCGCGAGGACCGAACCGAGCACCTCGCGGATGACGGGTTCGTCGTCGAGGATGAGGACGGTTGCCATGGTCAGGTTGCGACGGGAAGCGTGACGGTGAATCGGGCGCCGGGCGAGCCGGAAGCCGCGGTCAGCGTGCCGCCGTGAGCCCGGATGATATCCCGCGCCATCGAGAGGCCGAGACCGGTGCCGCCCTGGGCGGTCTTCGTCGAGAAGAAAGGCTCGAAGACGCGCACCGCGTCCTCGGGCGCGAGCCCCGGGCCGTTGTCCGTCACGTCGAACCGCACGCCCGTTCCGCATCCGGTCACCGCGAGGACGACCTCGGGAGCGGAGGGCCGTCCGGGGCCCGGGGCGGTCGCGGCCTCGATCCCGTTCTTGACGAGGTTCACGAGGACCTGGACGAGCGCGTCCCGGTGTCCCGCGACGGCGGGCGCGCGGTCCCCGGCGGTGAGACGCACCGCAGCGCCGCGGGCGGCGCCCTCGTCCTCGAGCGCCCGCACGGCCTCCCGTGCGAGGTCGGCGGGGTCGAGCGGCATGAATTCGCGCGGCCGGCCGCGTGCGAGGTCGAGGAGACTGCCGACGAGACGCGAGGCGCGGAACGCCTGCCGCTCGATCTTCTCGACGAGAGCGCGGCGCGGGTCGTCTCCCGGCGTCTCGTCGAGAAGCAGCCGCGCGAAGCCCGCGACGCCGGCGAGCGGCGTGTTCACCTCGTGCGCGACGCCGGCCGACAGCGTCCCGAGCGCCGAGAGGCGCTCGCGGTCCGCGAGCGCCCGTTCGAGCCGCGCCGTCTCCGTCGCGTCGACGAGGACGAGGACGCGCGCGCTCGAACCCGCGGGCGCGCCCGGGAACGGCGAGACGGCCACGTTCAGGACGCGCACACCCGAGCCGAGGTCGGCCTCGATCCGGGCGGGAGGATCCGGGACGGAGAGCGCGGGCGGCAGGACGCCCGCGGCGGGGCGGCCGAGGAGCGAGGAGGCGTTCCGTCCGACGAGCGCCGCGAAGGCCGGGTTGACGGACGTGAAGAACCCGTCGCCGTCCGTCGCGGCGATCGCGGCGGCCGAGCCGGCGACGACGTTCTCGTGGAACTCCTGGAGGTCGCGGTAGCGGTCCGCCTGCGCCTTGAGCTCCTCGAAGAGTCGCGCGTGGTCGAGCGCGAGGGCCGCGGGGGCGAGAACCGTCTCGAGAAGCTCCACGTCGTCGGCCGAGAGCGGGACGCGGCCGGCGCGGTCCGCGACCGCGAAGAGGGCGAGAAGGCGCCCGCTCACGGTGAGCGGCGCGAGCGTCCGGAAGCCTGCCCGCCTCAGGCGCGCGACCGACGCCGTCGGACGTTGCGTGAACTCCTGGCGCGAGAGGCGGGTCGTCCTCACGCGGGCCTCGGCGGGCAGCTCGGCGAGCGAGAGGGCGCCGCCGCCGTCCACGGCCGACCCGTCCGCGCGCTCGCCCGTCACGCCGAGAAGCGCGGCCCGCGGGACGCCGAGGCCGGTCGCGACGCGGGCGACGAGGAGGTCCGTCAGCTCCCCGAGAGGGCGCGGCGAGGGCAGCTCGCGCAGGAGCGCGAGGAGACCGTCGCGATCGTGGACGCCGTCCCCGTACTGGAACCGGCGGAACGCGGCGGACAGGCCCCGCCGGACGGGCACGAACGTCAGGGCCATGAGGAAGCCGGCGGACGTCTGGAGCGCTCCACGCGCGTGCGGGATCGAGCTCGCGAGCGGGTCGGCGAGCAGGATCTCGACGATCGTGAAGAAGCCGGCGCCGACGAGGAGCGCGCCCATCACGGACGCGGCCTCGCGGCCGAGCACCTCGACGTCCCAGAGACGGTAGCGCGTGAGCGCCGCGAGGAACGCGGCCGGCACGAGCGCGAGAGGCAGGAGCGCGAGCGTCGACAGGATCGGGATCGAGCCTCCGACGAGGTGCGGAATGAGGTTCAGGACGACGAGCGGCAGGAGGCCGACGGCCGTGCCGAGGAGGAGGAAGCGGACCTGCTTCTCCGTGAGGAGGTCGGTCGGGCGGCGGGCGACGACGATGATGCGCGCGGCCGCGAGGGCGGCGCCCGCGGCCATCCAGACGATCTGCGCGCGGTCGAGCGCGGCGACGGCTTCGGGCGCGTTCGCGAGCGGTCCGAAATAGACGCGGACCGTCGCCGCGAGGAGCGCCGCCGCGGGGGCGAACGGAAGCCAGGCGGGAACCCGGCGCGCGCGGCGCGGGAACGTGAGGACGAGCGCGAGGAGGAATGCGGGGAAGAGCGCGCGCGCGGCATCCTCCGCGAGGACGGCGACGCGGAAGAGCCCGTCCAGCGGGGGGCGGGCGTCAGCGTGAGGACGAGGCCGACCGAGAGGGCGAACGCCGCGTAGAGGAGCGCTTCGCGCGACGGCTTCCGGGGCCGCAGCGCCGCGAGCGCGGAGGCGAGGAACGTCCCTCCCACTGCGAAGAGGAACAGGTAACGGAAGTCCCACGGCGCGCGCACGGGCACCGTCGTGAGGCGCCGCGCGGCCCCGTCGCGCAGGAGGACGAGGTCGACGGGCCGCTCGGCGAAGAGCCGCGCGGGCTCCAGGAAGGTACGGGCGCTGGCCCCGTCGACGAGGAGGAGGAGGTCGCCAGCCCTGAGGCCCGAGGGCTCCGCGGACGGTCCGACCCGGTGCACGCGCAGGCCGTCACCTTCGGGTGCGACGAGGATGTCGGCGCGGCCGAACGCGCTCGCCTTGCGGACCACGCAGAGGGCGGCGGGAATCAACCCGGCGACGAGGAGCGACACCAGAAGCGCTCGCGCGAGGGCGCGTCCCCGTGACCCCACTGCCTCCATGTTCAGAGATGCAGCAAGCTGAGTGCCAAGTATCCGGGAGTTTGAATCACGTAAAATTACTGATTCAAGGCTACTTAGAGCGTTCCTCTCCCGCAGAGACGGCATCTCAAAACGGAAACTTGAACCGGTCTATGGGGGATTGGAGGCTTCAGAAGGAAAGGGACAGGCCGCCTGCCATCCGGCGATTGGACTTCGCCTCGTCCTCGCCCTCGCGCCGCTTGCCGAACTCGACCGAGAAGAGCGCCCGCCAGTCGCTTCCGAGTCCGCGCAGGACCGGCAGCGGGAGCGCCTGTGCGAGCGTGATGTCCACTGCCTGGATGTCGTTCCGGAGAGCCGCGGTCCCGCGCACGAGAGACTGCGCAACCTGCCGGTAGCCGACGCCGACCGAGGTGTCCGTCGCGCGGACGCGGAGCGCCGCCTGGGCGACGCCCCAGCTCGCGTCGTCGGAGCGGATGACGCCGTCGCGCGCCCCCGAGAGCTCGCCGGCGCGGAGCGAGACGCGCCCGTCCAGGGCCTGCCCGATGCGCGCCGAAACGGTCAGGGCCGCGTCCGTCGCGACGTCGTTCGGGAAGAAATAGAGCGAGTCGAGGCGATCGAGAAAGTCCGCGTCGAAGAGGAGACGGTAGGTGCCGTTGAGCTCACGCCGGGAGACGTCGACGGCCAGGCCCTCGCCCTCGCGGTTCTGCCAGCGCACGCCACCGCGGTAGAGCGAGCGCGAGCGGCGCGAGAGGTCGGCCTCGTCCGCGCCGGCCTCGCCGGGGCGTGCCGCGAGCGCCTGCGTGAGCGTCTCGAAGCGGCGGGACGCGAACCCGTAGAGGCGCCAGCCGTCGGGCGTGTGGAGCGCGATCGTGATCTCGGGTGTGACGCCGCGGCCGTAGAACGACGTATCGCCCGTGGCCCCGGCCTCGACGACGAGGACGTCGCCGAGCCGGAGTCCCGCGACGCCTCCCGCGCGGGTCTCGCGCTCGAACGGGGCGACGGCGCCCGCGTAGTCGCCCGAGGTCGACCGATAGCCGACGGTGACGCGGGCGAACGTCGTCGTGCCGAGGTCCGTCTGGTAGCGCGCGGCGACGTCCACGGCGTCCGACTCCCGCGCGAAGAGATCCGCCGCCGGTCCGGTCGCGAGGAGATGCGACTGGGAGATGATGCGTGCGGAGACGGCGGCCTGGGCGTGCTCGGAGACGGCCCCATTCCAGTCGAGGGAATGCGCCGCGAAGCGCGCGGAGTCAACGTCCGCCGACAGGCTCTGGCGGCGCATCGCGATGTGGACGGACTGCGAGGACCCGGCGCTGACGTCCAGGGCGACGCGCGAGGCGTCGCCCGCCTTGTCGCCCGAGACGTCCGCGAGACGCGCGTACTGGCCGGAGGCGCCCCACTTGACGCCGCCGCCGAGCGCGCCCGACACGTCGAGGGACGTGCGCGAGAGGGACGCCTCGCCGGCGGACGCGAAGCCCGCGGTCGTCGTGACCGCCGCGTGCAGGGGCAGCGCGACGCGCGTGTCCCGGGCGGCCGCGAAGAGCGGCCCGGCCGCCGCGGGCGAGGGTGCCGTGTCGAGCGCCGCGAGGATCGCGGGCACCTCGCGCAGGACGTCGCCCGTGACGACGGCCCGTGCGCTCCAGGCGTCGAGCGTGCCGTTCTCGGACTCGGGCAGGACGCCCGAGGGGCGCTCGAGGTCGATGCGCACGAACGAGAGGGAGCCGTCGGCGGCCGCGGGCCGGTGGAAGAGGCGCGCGACCGCGGGGCGGAAGCCCGGCACGACCGACAGGACCGTGTAGAGGCCTTCGGCCGCGCCCGCCACGACGAACGTCCCGTCCGGCTCGCTCTTGATGAGCCGCATGAGCGTCGCGCCGCCCGCTGTCACGCCCCTCACGACGAGCGTGGCGCCGGGGATCGGGCGTCCGTCCGCGCGCACGATGCCCGAGAGCGGTGCGACGACCGCAGAACGGAGCGCGGGAGACGCGGCCCTCGCGTGCCCCGGCACCAGCGCGACCACGAGGCCGGCGAGCAGGGCGGCGATGGGGCGGATCGTTCGCGGCACGGAACCCCCGGTGCCGCGTATCTTCCGCCCATTTTCCGCGCGGCGTCAACGTTGTTGCGAGGGTCTCTCAGCCGACGGCCGGACCGAGCCCTGCCATGGACCTCAGGACGTGCCGCGCGATCGAGGGGTTCTCCTTGAGCCGGCGGGTCGAATAGGCGTACCAGTCCCGTCCGTACGGGACGTAGACCCGGAGGCGGTGGCCGGCCCGAATGAGGCTCCGCCGCAGCTCGGGGTCGACGCCGAGGAGCATCTGGAACTCGTATCGGTCCCGGGGGACCCCGAGCCGGTCGATCGTCGCCAGGGCGAGCTGGACGCAGGCTTCGTCATGCGTCGCGATCGCGGCGTATGCCCCTCCGGCGAGCTGCTTGTCCACGAGGGCCGCGAAGTTCCGGATGATCGTCTGGCGGTCCTTCCAGGCGATCGCCCGCGGCTCGACGTAGATGCCCTTGCAGATCCGCACGTTCGTCTTCGCGGCGAGGAGGCGGCCGAGGTCGTCGAGGCTGCGCTTGAGGTAGGCCTGCAGGACGGCGCCGACCTCGAAGCGCTCCTTGAGCGCGAGGACCAGCCTCACGGTCGCCTCCGTGTACGGGCTGTCCTCCATGTCGAGGCGCACGAACATTCCGTGCGCCGCCGCATTCGTGCAGATCGCCGTGCAGTTCTCGAAGGCGAGCGCGGGATCGATCGCGAGCCCGACTGCCGTGGGCTTCACCGAGATGTTCGCGGGGAGGCCCGAGGCGGCGATTGCGTCGATCGTCCGGATGTACTGGTCGCGCGTCGCGAGCGTCTGCTCCTGGCGCGTGACGCTCTCGCCGAGCACGTCCATGGTTCCCATGGCGCCTTCCCCGGCGAGGCCGCGCATCGTCTCGAGGGCGGCCTCGAGCGTGTCGCCCGCGACGTAGCGCGAGGCGACCTTGCGGACGATGACTTTCGGGACGAGGGGCAGCGTCATAACGACGAAACGATCGAACAGTGCGGTCATGAAGGCTCCGGCTCCGGCGTGCGGGCGAGGACGAGCCCGCGGACTTCGGCGGCGCCCGCGAGGGCGAGCGCGTGCGCGGCGGAAAACAGGGTGGCGCCCGTGGTCGCGACGTCGTCCACGAGGACGAGGACGCGGCCCCGCGCGGAGTCCGACGCGGCGAACGCTCCGTCGACGTTCGCGCGGCGGCGTGAGGCGGGAAGTTCGGACTGGGCCAGCGTGTCCCGCGTGCGCGCGAGGAGGCGGCGGGACGGCAGGGAGAGGGAGCGCGCGGCCGACTCGGCAAGGAGGACGGCCGGGTCGTAGCCGCGGGCGCGGTTGCGCCGTCGGGTCGAGGGCACGGGAACGAGAGCGTCCGCGCCCTCCGCGAGTCGGGCCGCGCGCGCCGCCTCGGCGAGGCGCTCTCCACACGGCGGGGCGAGGAGGTCGAAGCCGCGGAACTTGAAGGCGGCGACGAGAGTCTTCAGGCCACCTGCGTACAGGCCGAATGCGGCACTCCGCGCGACCGGAGGAGGGTCCCGGCGGCAGGAGGCGCAGGGCGTGCCGTCCCCGGGGAGCGCGCAGCGCGGGCATGCGGCATCGGGGGCGAGGCGTGGCAGCGCGGCCCAGCAGGCCGGGCAGACGCCGCCGCCGCCGGTCTCGCGGCGGGGCGCGTCGCAGACGGCGCACCGGGAGGGCACGAGCAACGCGAGGAGGGAGGCGATTGCGGGCGCGCCGGGGAGAGGGCGAAGCGGCTCCGGACCGGGCACGGCGCGATTCTAGACGAGGGGTCGCGCGCAAACGTATGAACGATATGGCTCATTGCGTTGACGTATCCTCGCGAGCGATGCGCTCGCTTCTTCGCTTCTCGCTCGGCCTCGCCCTTCTCACCGCCGGCGCGCCCCTCCTCGCCCAGGTGGGCCCGCCACGGACGATGTCGTTGCCGTTCGCCGTCGGGGCGGGGGGCGAGTGGGTCACGGACAACGGCCGCGCCTCCGACGTCAAGGCGTTCTCGAACGGAGGCTGGCATGCCTTCGGCGAGGTCGTTCTCGAGCAGGGCGTGGTCCTGCAGTTCCGCTACATGCACTTCGCGCTTCCGGGCACGCCCGTCGTCCCCCCCTTCGGCGCGGCGACCTCGGCGCCGGACGTGAACGTGAACGCGGGGCTCGCGTCGGTCGGCTACCTCTTCAGAGAGCCGTGGTGGGACGCGGGATTCGTCGCTGGCGCTGGCGTGTACGGGCTGAGGCCGAAAGCGCCGACGGGCAACCAGACCTCGACGGACGTGAAGGAGACCGTGATCGGCTGGCACGCCGGCCTCCTCACGGCCTTCCACGTCGCGGCGCGATGGGACGTGCGCCTCGAGGCGACGGCCTTTCTTCTCCGCACGGACGCGAACCACAAGCCCATCACGATCGGCGGCAGCGTGGCCTACCACTTCTAAAAAGAAGGACGCGCCCCCGTACAAAGAACGGTGGGCTCCCACCCGACCTTGCGGTCGGGCGGGGATTGCGGCGGTGGGATGGTCTAACTGAGGGTTATGTGTGGAGGGTAGAGAGATGGAGGGCCCGTCGGTCTGAGAGGCCGGCGGGAAAATGGAAGGAAGTGAAGACCGTCGTATTCATTTGACTTTGCATCGAATGCCCGTTTCGATCTCCTGCCCATTGATACGCAAGTGCGGTGCCTTCAGTTTCGTGTGTTATCTGCATCGTTCCAACCGGATACGGTTCAGCACTTTGCGATTGTGCTGTGCGCAGCGTCACGCCGGAGAGGCACGCCGAAAAGAGACTTTCAGGGGACGATTTGGTGCGAAATCGACACCCTGGGGTGAGAGTCGGTCTCAGCCGCCTTCGGCCAGGGGCAAGAGGGTGGAGTCCTTCTTGACCGAGAGCGAGAGCTCGACGCGCGTTCGGATCACGCCGCGGAGGGTCTGGAGCTTCTCCCTCAGGATCGTCTCGAAGTGCTCCACGTCCCGGGCCCGGATCTTCAGCCGGTATCCGAAGTCGCCGGAGATCGCGTAGCACTCCTGGACGTCGAGGAGGTTCTCGATCTCCTCGAGGAACGGCCGCTCGAAGCGCGGATGCTCGAGAAGGACGTCGACGTGCGCGACGAGGGGCATGCCGACGAGGCGCGGGTCGAGGAGCGCCGTGAACCGCCGGATGAAGCCCTTTGTTTCCAGCTTCTTGATCCGCTCGTTGACCGACGGCGTCGTGAGGCCGACCGTCTCGGCGATCCGGGCCTGCGAGATCTTCGCGTCCCGCTGGAGGATGTCGAGGATCCGGCGATCGATGTCGTCCATATAAAATTCGGCTCAGGGGTCGAGATCCCGAACTTTATACGGTCCACCGTCCGGAGGCAACAGCGACGAGGCCTCGCGGGCGTCAGTCGGGGTCGGAGAGGACCACGCCCTTGGGGAGGACGACGACACCGCCCTCCGAGACGTGGAACCGCCTGCGGTCCTCCTCGGCGTCGAAGCCGATCTCGAGCCCCGGCGGGATCCTCACGCCCTTGTCGACGATGACGCGCTTGAGGCGCGCGTAGCGGCCGACGTCCACGCCGTCCATGAGGACGCACTCCTCGACGTGGGAGAAGGAGTTGATCCGCACGCGGGGAAACAGGATCGAGCGGTGGATCGTGCCGCCCGAGATGATGGAGCCCGACGCGACGAGGGAGTCCGTCGCGAGGCCGATGCGCTGCGAGACGGCGTCCGCGAAGACGAACTTCGCCGGCGGGAGCTGCGGCGCATGGCTCTTGATCGCCCACTTCGTGTTGTAGAGATTGAGGGGCGGCGTCACGGAGATGAGGTCCATGGAAGCGTCCCAGTACGAATCGACGGTCCCGACGTCCCTCCAGTACGGCGCGAGGTCCTCGTTGCCGGGGACGCGATTCGTCGAGAAGTCGTACGCGTAGAGCCGGGCTCCGCCCTTCAGGAGCGCCGGGATCAGGTTCTTGCCGAAGTCGTGCGACGTGTCCTGCAGGGCGTCGTGCTCGAGCGCCTCGATGAGGACGCTCGCGCGGAACACGTAGTTCCCCATCGAGACGAGCGCGAGGTCCGGGTGCCCCGGGATCGGGCGCGGCTCGGCCGGCTTCTCCTCGAACCCGAGGATCCGACCGTCGTCGCCGACCTCGAGGATCCCGAAGCGCGTCGCCTCCTCGAGGGGGACGGGGAACGCCGCGATCGTGAGGTCGTGCCCGCCGTCCTCGTGGAACGCGAGCATCGGGTTGATGTCCATGACGTAGATGTGGTCCCCTCCGAACACGCACACGTGCGACGGCTCCTCGTCGAACACGAGGTCGAGGTTCTGGTAGACGGCGTCGGCCGTGCCGCGGAACCAGTGCGGGCCCCGGCGCATCTGCGCGGGGACGGGGTCGACGAACTGCCCGATGTCGAACGTGAGCCGCCAGGTGCGGATGATGTGCTCGATGAGCGAGTTCGACTTGAACTGGGTGAGAACCTTGACCTTCGTGAGGCCGGAGTTCACGAAGTTGTTCAGGACGAAGTCGATGATCCGGTAGCGGCCTCCGAACGGAACGGCGGGCTTCGCGCGGTCCCGCGTCAGCGGGAAGAGCCGCTCCCCCTGGCCGCCCGCGAGGACGACGGAGAGCACGTCGCGATGCTGGAGGATCTTCAACGCGTCGCCTCGCCGCTCGACACATCGTACCGCGGGTCGCGGCGCCGGTCGGATGACCTTCTCGCCGCGACTCGGGTATCGTGGCTCGTCCATGGCCGCCCGCGACCTCTACGCCGTGCTCGGCGTCCCGAACTCGGCGTCCGACGCCGAGATCAAGAAAGCGTACCGGCGCCTCGCCCGCAAGCACCATCCCGACGTGAACCCCGGCGACGCGTCCGCGCAGAAGAAGTTCCAGGAGATCGCGTCCGCGTACGAGGTCCTCAAGGACGCCAAGCGCCGCAAGCATTACGACCTGACGGGCGACACCGGAGAGCCGCCGGAGCCGGGCGCGTGGCCGCCGGGCGGCGCCGCCCCGCGCGGCGGCGGTGCGCACGCAGCCGGCTCCCCGTTCGGCGGCGCCCCCGCCGGCGGGAGCGGCGGGTTCCGATGGACGGGAGATTTCGGAGACCTCTTCTCCGACCTCTTCTCGGGGGGTGCGCCGGGCGTCGGACCGCGCGGCGTGGCCGAGGAGGACGACGACGCGGCGGCCCAGCTCGCCGTGCCATTCCGAGAGGCCGTGCTCGGCGGGACCATCTCGTTCCGCGCCCGGCTGCCTCGTCGGTGCGCGCGCTGCGGAGGCTCGGGCCGCACGGGCGGGAGCCCGTGTCCCGTCTGCCGCGGTCTCGGCGAGGTCGTGACGAACGAGAAGATCACGATGCGCATCCCCGCCGGCGTTTCGACGGGCTCGAAGGTGCGGGTGCCGGGCAAGGGCCGCACGGAGGAGGGCGATCTCTACGTTGCGCTCACCGTCGATCCGCACCCGTACTTCGGGCGCGAGGGCGACGACATCCTCACGGAGGTGCCCGTCACGGTCCCGGAGGCCTATCTCGGGGCCGAGATCGACGTCCCGACGATCCACGGGCCGGTGCGCGCGAAGATCCCGCCCGGAACGGCGGCCGGACAGCGATTCCGGCTCAAGGGCTTCGGCGTGAGGAGCGGCCGCGGCGCGGACGGCGACCACTACTACCGCGTCACGATCACGACGCCCCAGCGGATCACGGACGAGGGGCGGGCGCTCGCCGAGAAGTTCGCCTCGCTCTACGAGCGCAACCCGCGCGCGAACCTGCCGTCGGGGCTCTAAGAAAAGAGAGATTCCTTAGAAGGTAAAGAGGGCTTTCGAGCGGCGCGCAACAGCGAACTGCGCAGGCCGCGCTCCAAGCGCCGCCATTTCCCCGGGAATTCTCGAAGAAGGAACCCGAAGAACGGAAAACCGGGCTTTTCGAAACTACTGCTTTTCGGCCATCGAGCGGAGGGCCGCGAGCGCGCTGTCCAGCTGGAAGTCGGGGCGCAGCGGGATCGTGAGCGGTCCCTTCGCGAGGGACGCCGAGTCGCCGGACAGGTAGTTCAGCACCCCGGCCCGCGTCCACCAGTACGTCGGGACGCCCGCCGGCGAGATGAGCGTGCCGACCGGAAGCGTGAATGGCAGGTCGATCCCCATCGGGAGGGCGAACTCGGCGCCGCTCCTTCCAATCGGGGTCGTCCTCGAGTTCGTCGTGCGGCCGTTCGTCGTCGCGGACCCGTCCGCGGGCTTCGTGTAGTCGTCGAGGAACCCGAGGCGCAGGACCCGCTGCGTGCGCGTCGCGAGGTCCGCGAATGAGACGAGGACGCCGCCGCCGCCGGACGGATCGCGCTGGACGGCGGGGTACATGTACGAGGACGTCGGCAGGTCCCGGCTGTCCGTCGCGCCCGCGGCGCCCGCGAGCTCGTTGAGGTCCCAGGCGACGACGTCGTCGAGCTTCAGGTCGCCGTCCTCGATGAAGAGGGCCGCGTAGCGCGCCTGCGAGTACGCGCTCTCCTCCCACCACACGATGGACAGGATCGAGCGCGCCTTCTTCACGATCGAGCCGTCGACGTCGAAGTCCGTGTAGGTCTGCCGCGTCACGAGGAGCCGCGGGTTCACGGAGAAGTATTGCCCCGGGTTCGGCAGGAAGTGTCCGATCGCCCAGCTCCCGTTCCGGCGCATCGCGACGTGGATGTCCGCGAAGAACCCCTGGACCTGGAGGCTCGTGTAGACGACGAAGACCGTCTGCGTCGAGTCGTCGTACTCGAGCGACTCGCCGAACTTCTGGAGCGTGTTGAACGTCCCGCCCACGAGCTCGACCGCGGGCGCCTGGCCGGGGAACGTCGTGCGCAGAGCGATCACCGGCGTCGCGCCGTCGGTCTCGTTCGCTCCCGTGATCACCTGCCCGTAGCTCGTCTCGAAGACCTCGTAGAGCGTGCCGTCCTTCGCGAGGATCGCGCTCGCGGCGTCCGCGCGGGAGCCGGCGACGAGGCCGCACAGCGCGAGCCCGGCGAGGGCGGCGCGGAGGCGGGCGGCGAGCGGGCGTCGTGCGGCGGACATCGTGTCAGCTCCGGAGGTTGATGACGTTGCGGAAATCGAAGACCTCCAGGTACGCGCGGAGGTTCTTGAACTGGGGGTAGAGCGTCGCGAGGCGGTCGAAGTAGTCCTGCGCGGCGGCGGCGTCGCCCGCGAGATGGCAGGCCTCGCCGAGGAGATAGAGCAGGTTCTTCTCGGCGGGCAGGTCCGTCGCCGCGGCGACGCGCGAGAGCCCCTCCTCGCCGAACCAGCGGGCCTCGGCGAAGCGGTTCGACTTCAGGTAGCCGAAGCAGAGGTCCATGAGCGGGAACACCGTGAGGCCGCGCGCCTCCTCGCGCTCGAGCGTGTCGAGCGCCTCGTGGACGAGCGGGAGGCCCTCGGCGACCCGGTCGAGGGACAGGAGGCAGTAGCCGAGGTTGTCGGTCCACTGCGCGCGCGCGACCGAGAACAGGGGAGCTTCGGGCGCCGTGCGGGAGAGAGCGTCGCGGTACGCCGCGGCGGCCTCCTCGAAGCGGCTGTCGGCCGCGAGCGCGTTTCCGGTCTCGTTCAGGCACGCGCCGACGAGGCGGAGATCGCCGATGCTCTCGGCGTGGCGCCGCGCGACGTTCGCGTAGAAGAAGACCTTCGTGCGCTCGTGGCGGAAGCGGTAGATCGCGGCGCTGTAGTACGCGGCGCGGAACGCCGTCTGCGCGTCGCGCGAGCGCAGGAGGATGCGCTTGAGCTCGACGAGCTCCTCCTCGGCCGGCCCGAGCTCGGACGCGGCGGCCGCGCGGCAGACGTACATCCAGTCGACGAACGCGGGGTCGGCCGTCTCCCGGGCGCGCGAGAGGGCCTCGTCGTAGAGCGCGAGCGCTCCCGCGAACTCGCCCTTCTCGAGGTGGACGAGGGCGGCGCGGCGCGCGTCCTCGGCGGCGGTGCGGGCGGGCTCAGCCATTCGTGTCGTCCCCGGGGTCCTCGTCGCGCCTCGCCTTCTCGACCTGCATCTTCTTGAACGCGATGAACTCGCGGACCTCACGGCGGGTGTCGTCGGGGAGCGCCGCCCAGTCCTCGAACGGCGCGGCGGTCTCGGAGGCCTCGCCGGCGGCGGTCTGCGCGGGGGGCTCCTCGAAGAAGTGGCTCATGGACAGCTCGAACACCTGCAGGATCCGGAAGAGAGTGTCGAGGCCGACCTTGTACTCACCGTTTTCCATGCGTGAGAGGTCGGATTGCGTGACGCCGATGCGCGCGGCGAGATCCGCCTGGGTCAGATGCCGGCTCTTCCGGATCTGACGGATCTTCTGCCCCACGAGGAGGATCTGCGACGCACGCGGCACGGCACTCATGAGCGCTACGCGGTTAAGATAGACCTTCCCCGCGGTCTTTTCAAGCGGATTCCGGGACTTCCGAGGCGCGCTACTTCATTGAAGAACAAGGTTTTCCTGCTCTCCCAGCTGCTGCGCCGGGACCTCGCCGCCCGCTACGCCGGGAGCTTCGCCGGGCCGTTCTGGGCGATTCTGAATCCGGCGATCATGTGCGCCCTCAACGCGTTCGTTTTCGCCTACGTCATCAAGCTGAGACCGCCCGTGGGCTTCGGCGGCTCGTACGTGGAGTTTCTCCTGGCCGGGATGCTGCCGTGGCTCGGAATCAACGAAGCGATCGTCCGGGGCACGACGTCCGTCAGCGATCAGGGCCACCTCGTCAAGAAGCTGAGGTTCCCGGTCGCCCTCCTGACGCTCTCCTCGGTCGGGGCCGCCCTCGTGATCCAGGCGATCAGCGTCGCGCTCCTGACGTGCTATCTCCTCGTGACGGGCCGCGGCTCCCTGCAGCCGCTCGTCCTCGTCGCCGCGTTCGGCTTCGAGCTCCTCCTCCTCGTCGGCACGACCCTCGTCCTCGCGTCCCTCAATCCCTTCTTCCGGGACATCGCACAGATCCTCCCGCCGGTGCTCATGGTCGCGTTCTACGTGACGCCGATCCTGTACCCCGAATCGATGATGCCGGGCTGGGCGGCGCCGCTTCTCACGTTCAATCCGTTGCGCGACGTGATCGCTCTTTTCCGCACGGCGCTGTTCGGCGTGCCGGCGCCTCCCTGGCGCCGTCTCGGCATCGAAACAGCGGCATTCATCGTGCTAGGCTTCGCGGGACGTCAGCTTTACCGCCGGTTGCGGCCGGCCTTCGCAGACGTTCTCTGAACGCCTCGATTCCTCTCGCCCGCCGGCCGAAGGCCGCCGGGCTCCGTGCGTCCGACAGGAGACTCCGTGAAACCGTCCTTCCCGCTCCTCGCCGCGGCCGCCGTGGTCGCGACCCTCGGCTGCTCGTCCGCGACGAAACCCCCGACCGCCGCGCCTTCTCCCACTCCCAAAGCCGGGACGACGAGGGCGGCCGAGGATGCCGCGCGCAACGAGAAGCTCAAGAAGCTCATGGGCCTGGAGCCCCCGGCCGAAGTCGAAGAGGCGCCCGCCGAGCCGAAGCCTTTCCTGGATCCCGCGACGGGCAAGCGGCTGCTCAGGCTCCCGAAGGGCGGCCTCTACTACGAGAAGGACGGTCGGGTCTTCCTCGCGATCGTCAACAGCGCCGGGTTCCCCATCGTGCGCCAGGACGAGACGGCGTACTTCGTCGAGGCGCCCCCCGAGAGGAAGAAGCCCGATCCGAAGGCGGAAAGGCCCGAGACGCCCGAGGACCTGAACCCGCTCGTCGAGATGCCGGCGAGCGAGACGGCCGTCGTCACGCCGAAGACCTCGTCGAACGGCCTGCGCTTCGAGGAGATCTCGGCGGGGCTGCCGCGCTCGGGGATGTGGCGGGAGAACTTCGACGTCGGCGACATCCTCGGCCTCGGGCATCCGCAGATCGTCGCCCCGCCCGCCCGGCTCACGGGCCGCGGGCTCCGCGTCTTCCGGCTCGACAAGGACGACGCCGGCGCCTGGCGCTGGCACGACGTCGAGATCCAGGTCGAGAACTCGGAGAAGATCGAGGCCGCGTACGGCGCCGCGACGCTCGGTGACATGGACGGCGACGGAAAGCTCGACATCGTGTTCGGCGGCCACGGCTCCGGCCCGGCGATCGCGTTCAACAAGGGGAACGGGAAGTTCGCGATCGAGTCGCGCGGCCTGCCGCGCGAGCTCTCGACGCGGGCGATCGCCGTCGGCGACCTCGACGGCGACGGCAAGAAGGACCTCCTCGTCGTGAGCGACGACCCGGAGTGGATGAGAACCGGGGGCAAGCCGACCGTCGAGCCCGACGGATACGTGAAGGGCTTCGACGTGCGGGCGTTCCTGAACGAGGGCGCACTCTTCCGCGACGTCCACAAGGGGCTCGAGGGCGCGTGCTTCGGGTATGCGGTCGCCGTGGCCGTGCCGAAGGACGCGGCCGGCGGTCTCCCGTTCTATTCGTCGGGCTGCCGCTACATCGGCGCGACGTCGAACCTCTACGAATTCGATCCGAAGGCCATGGAGTTCCGATACCTCGGCGTCGGCGTCATCGAGGGCTACGGGCAGACCTCCGGAGCCGCGGCGGGAACGTATCAGGGCCACCCGGCGGTCTACACGTCCTGGTTCAAGCGCACGCCGACCGGCGGCGAGCCGAAGATCGACGGCCAGGGCATCACGCTCTACTCCCGCGGCGCGGACGGGAAAGTCGCGGCCCGGCGGATCGTGAAGACGCTCGACTTCAAGGGTGGCTCGCCCGCCCTCGCGGTCGCCGACCTCGACGGTGACGGTCTCGACGACGTGGTCTGGGCCGACGAGTTCACGGAGCGGATGCGGGTCTTCTTCCAGCGGCCCGACGGCAGCTTCGAGGAGCTCGCCACCGAGCGCGAGCCGACGTTCGTGAATCACCCGACCTGTCTGCGCGTCGCGGACGTCGACGGGGACGGGCGCCCGGACGTCGTCCTCATGTACCAGTACCTCACGGGCGACGAGACCCGGGCCGGCGGATTCCGGGTGTTTCGCAACCGGGCGAAGTGAGATTTCGGGGGCGGGCAGCACTCTCCCCTAGATATGCGACGCCAACATATTTTTCGGGAAAGACCTTGACATCGGGGAATTTCGCCCCTATCGTCTGCGCAATGTTCGGGATTTCTCTATCCGTTTCTGTGCTTTTTCGGACCCGCGGCGTGAGCGGCCGAGGAAGCCTTGCCGTTCAATAAATTGCGGGAGGTGATTCGATATCGCAGGCGGCGAGAGCCCGGATTTCTTTCCTGATGAAACACACATCTACTCGTATCCATCGAATTCACCGGTAGGAGAAAAAATGAAGAAATTTTCGGTACTGATCGCGCTCGCGCTGCTCGCGGTTGCGGGCACGGGATACGCGGTCACCTGCTCGTACGACAACGTGCCGGCGGCGACGCTCCTCGTTCCGTACTTCAAGGTGTCGCTGAACGGCGCCACCGACTTCCCGATCGGAACGGGCGGCACCGACACGCTCGTGTCGATCGTGAACGTCTCCACGCCCGGCGTGATCGCTCACGTCACGGTGTGGAACAAGTACTCGAAGGCCGTCATCGACTTCAACATCCCGCTGACGGGCAAGGACACCGTGTCCTTCTCGATGCGCGACATCATGAACGGCGCGCTCAGCCCGAACCTGCCGCAGTACGACACGACGAAGTACCCCGACGATCCGTGCGGCATCACGAACCCCGGCAAGCCGAACGTCGGCTACTCGCCGAGCATCGGCTGGAACCAGACCCAGTTCATCCGCTTCTCGCACCCCGACGCCGTGACGCTCGGAACGGACGTCATCCGCTCGATCTCGCAGTACAACCTGACCTCGGTCGACGCCATCGGGCCGCTCTTCCGCCCGACGGTGTGGGATTCGCTCGATGAGTCCGGCGACATCACGACGTTCTCGTCGTCCAAGGGCGCGAACGTCCTCGACGTCGACAACCCGCAGTGCGGCTGGGCGAACGGCACCGACAGCGTCTACGGTGGCGCGCTTTCCGGCTACCTGACGATCGATGTCGTCAACTACTGCACGAACTTCTTCCCCGACCAGGCCGACTTCTACAACAAGGACGCGATCGCGACGACCGGCTGGGGCTTCACCTACACCCCGAACGTCCTGATCGGCGACGTGTTCTACGTGGACACGGCGGTGAACGGCGGCAACATCTCCGGCGACCCGGCCGTTGCCCTCGAGTTCGACTCGCGCCTGCCCTTCACGCCCACGACGAAGACCTTCTTCGGCAAGTTCGTCGCCGCGACGACGACCTCGCAGTGCCTCGCGGAGACGACCGCTCCGCCCACGGGCTGCACGTCGTTCATCGCCGGCTACGCTCCGACGTTCCAGTTCGCGGGCGACGGCCGCGAGCCGCTCGGCGACCACTACGCGTTCCGCTACCTCGCCGACTCGGCGAGCGGCTCGCAGTCCTGGATCACCGTGTGGCGCAGCGACTACTACAACGGCACGGCCGTCAACCTTTGCGCGTGGGCCAACCCGGCCACGAACAAGGGCGCCTCGGGCAGCGGCCTCTATGACGCGAACCACCAGGTCGGCGTTCTCACGTACGACAACGACGAGAACCTCTTCGGTGGCGTCGGCATCCCGCCCGGCCCGTCCGGCCAGCAGCCCGGCACGCAGTCGAGCACGTACATCTTCCTCGAGTCGCAGCGGATCAACCTCCTGACCGCGACCGACTGGAACCCGGCCGGCTTCAAGTTCGGCTGGGTCGACCTCAACCTCCGCGGCGCGACGATGACCGGCGCGACTGCGGCCACGGGCCTCTACAACATGGGTTGGGTGGGCGTCATGCACACCGCACCCGGCGCGTTCGTGAGCGTCGGCCACGCGGCGTCCAACCTCAACGGGCAGTTCCTCTGCTCGCCGGCGATCTACCAGGAAGTCGGCAACCAGCCCTGATGTCCTGACGTCTCAGGAGAGCGGGCGGCCTCGGCCGCCCGCTTTTTTTTCCGGGCCGGACCGTGAAAGATGGGTTCCCGGGCGGCCACTCCAACGTGAAGCCGGACCCCGGGTGTCATGCCTCCCGCGTCTGGACAATCCCGGGCGGGGGAGGGTACGATCCGTATGTCGTTCAATATCAGCTCCTTGTCTGGTCGGAGTTGCACGATTCACGAGCCTCGGAACGCAAGCCATATGAACATCTCCCCGGTCCCTCTCTGCCGCTCGCTCATCCGGCGTGCGGGAATCGTCCTCGCCCTGCTCGGCCTCGCCGCGGCGCCGGTACGGCTCGAGGCCCAGTGCACGCTTGCGTCCTCCCCGGTCGCATTCGAGCCGAACCCGCCCGGCGCCTCGCGCCTCGGGTCGCTGTCGTCCGGCTTCTCGACGAGCCTCGCGCTCTACAGGAACGGGGCGGGCTCTCCGCGCATCCTCATGTTCGAGGCGTGGGGATACTCGACTCTCGACATCGCCTCGAATCCCGGGAGCCCGTCCGCCCTCAAGTACGACGACCTGCGGCTGGACCCGAACAACTCCACGACGAATCAGGTCCCGGCGCACGGCGACGGCCAGAGCTACATCCAGACCGTCGGGATCTCGCCCGACGGCCAGCGGATCATCTCGTCGGTCAATGGTCCCGCGGAGCCCGACTGGCACAACCTCGTCGGGAAGACGGACGGCGGCGAGGGCTTCGGCATGTGGGGCGACTTCGGCAACTCGCGCGCGTCCGGGACGGTCGTGCAGCAGGCCGCGTCGCGGTACATCGCGTACGCCGCTTACTTCACGAACCCGCTCGTCGTGTCGGATGTCACGACGCTGCCGGCGGCGTTCTCGTCGCTGAACCTCGCGTCCGAGACGACGAGCCTCGGCCCGGGCTACGCGATCAAGCTCGCGGGGAACTACGTCCTCTACCTCCTGACCTCCGGCGCGGGCCTCCAGATCATCGACGCCTCGACGCCCGGCCCTGCCGGCAATATCGCGTCGGGCTTCAAGACGACCACGCTCGCGAGCGTCCCCGGCGACCCGTACTCCCGCGTCCCGAGGAACTACACGGCGGCCGTGGACCCGCAGGACCCGACGAAGCTCTGGATCCTCGTCGAAGTCTCCGCCCAGACGGCCGCCGGCGAGAACTCGCCGAGCTACGCGCTCGTGTCGATCACCAAGGACGGGAACGGCAATTTCCAGGCGCCCGTCTCGGCCGGGGCGCTCTTCCGCGTGCCCTCGGTCTCGGGCGAGACCTGGGGACTCTCGGGCGGCAGCTCATCGCTCGTCGCGAGCAACGGCCAGCTCTTCGCCATCATGTGGGCGACGCGCAGCCTTCCGACGCAGCAGTTCGTCCTCTACTCGTCGGCGACGTCCGCGTGGGCGCCGTCGACGCCCGTCATCGTGAACACGTCGGGCTTCGGCCTCTCGGCCACGGCCGCTGCGGCGCTCGCGGGGACGGGGACGAACGTCTACCAGTACCTGCCGACCGGCTCGCGGGCGTTCGTCGTCCCGCTCACGTGCCAGCCCGTGAACGCGCCGGCCTCGAGCAGCCTCACGGTCACGAACGCCGGCATCGCGGTGCCTGACGGCGGCACGGCGTATCTCGGCGACACGCTCACGATCGTCCCGACGGTCGTGCCGTCCCCGGCGTCCAAGCCGCTCAGCGACTGGCGCTTCGACTTCGACTTCCACGCGGGCAACCCGCTCGAGGACGCCGGCACGCAGCCGCGCATCGTGAACCTCGACAACGACCAGTTCGGGAGCCCGGCGTCCCCGCCGGCCTCGATCACGCTCGTCGGCCCGTGCGACCCGCGCAACGGCGGCGTCCCGGCGAGCGGCGCCGCGTGCTGGAACTCCGTCCTGACGAACGCCGCCGTCGGCGGCCCGGACTTCGTCGGCAACGAGGCGCCCGGCCAGTCGAAGCCCCTGAAGCTCGCCCTCGAGGCGACGAACCAGTTCGGGAGCTCGAACACGGCCGTCTTCACCGTGAACTGGAAGGTGCCGACGGCGAAGATCGCGTCCACGCAGGTGCTCTCCGGGCAGCCCCTCACGAGCGCCTCGGACGGCCAGCCGATCCCGGCGGGTTTCAAGTGGTACTTCGGCGCGACCCCGACGACGCTCGCGCAGGCCGCCTGCACGGGAACGACGTGCGTCCCCACGCTCGACACGAAGGGGACGTACTACTACTACCTGACGGCGTCCTACGCGAACGGCTACGTCACGCCCGACTACGACGGCGTCACGAACGTCGGGCACGCGTACACGGTGACCGACTTCGCGCCCATCTTCACGGTCAACGGCTCGGCGACGGGCCCCATCACGGCCGTCATCAACCAGAACGTCACGATCACGAACAGCTCGCAGCGCGGCGCGACCGTGACGGCCTCGGGCGGCTTCTTCTACAACCTCTGCCAGGTGCCGTGCGGCGCCGACAACTGGGTCCTCTTCGGAACGATGGGCGACGCGCCCCCGGGCGGCTCGCCGCCCACGGCGGCCACGATCCAGGCCCCGGGCGTCGCGGGGAGCTACCAGCTCAAGCTGAAGGTGAACTACACGGGCGGGACCGCGTACTGGCCGGACCCGAACAACGTCACGGCGTTCCCGATCTCGGTGACGGCCGCGACGCCGAAGATCCGCATCTACGTGAACGGCCAGGATCCGTGCCCGCCCGGCCCGTTCTGCCTCGAGAACCAGGTGAACGCGCACACGGGCGACACGCTCACCGCGTACTCGTACGTGAACGGCGCGAGGGACACGGGCACGGTCGTCCTGAACTGGAACTTCCCCGGCGCGTCGCCGCAGTTCCCGAACGGGCAGGGCTCCAACTTCTCCTATGGCACCGCGGGTCAGTACGACCTGAACCTCACGCGCGACGGAGCGGCCTACTCGTTCCCGGGCGCGGCGAGCATCACCGTGAAGCAGACGGTGACGCCTCTCAACGTAACGGCCTCTGCATCCCCAAGGTTCGCCTCCGCTGGGACGCGGGTCACGCTCTCCTGCTCGGCCTCCGGCGGCACGGGTACGGGCTACCAGTATTCCTGGACGGGCGTCGTCGGCGGGCCGTTCAGCACGAGTCCTTCCTTCTCCTTCAACGCCACAAACGGCTCCTCGACCGATGTCACGACACCCTATTACTGCACCGTGACCGACAGCGCACAGGCCAGCTCCTATGCCACGGCGCTCTTGACGGTATACGGCAGCGCCGGCCCTCCCGGGCCGACGTGCACGAACATGGACTTCCAGGTCCGCGACCTCGGGTCGAACACGGTCATCACGCGGGCGAGCAACCTCGGCCTCGAGTTCTACCAGGTCCAGACCGGTCAGAACCTGCAGTTCGAGCCTCTGAACGGGCCCTACGCGTCCACGGCCTGGACGTTCGGCGACGGCGGCTCGTCCTCGGCGACGCCGGCACAGCACTTCTACACCGCGGGCGGGCAGTTCCAGGCCTCCCTCGCGGTGACGCCGAACTCCGGGGTCACGCTCTGCAACGCGACGAAGTCGTACCCGATCTTCGTGACGGGCCCGACGGCGCAGTTCTCGGCGAGCTACGAGGACGCGACCTCGATCACGTACTCGAAAGTCACGGCTTTCAAGAGCATCACGTTCTCGGCGTCCGACCTCCCGAGCCAGGTGGACGCCTACTCGTGGGAGTTCGGCGACAACACCGCGCACGGAAGCGGCGCGACCGTGACGCACGGGTTCGCGCCGGGCTCCTTCACGGTGAAGCTGACCGTTACGAAAGGCTCCGCGAGCGCGAGCACGACGCTCGCGCTCACGGTCGTCCCGCCGCCGGAGCCTCCGAAGTGGGTCGTGCCCGGGATGGCCTACGTGCTCGGGCAGGTGCCGGGGACGGTCTGGCAGTCCGACGTCACGATCTTCAACCCGGACCCGACGCGCAGCGCGACTTACGCGGTCGCGTTCCTCGACGCGCGCAACCCCGTCGACGACTACTCGAAGCTCACGTTCGGCGCGATCACGGTGCCGCCGCTCGGCTCCGTCTCGTCCCCCAACCTCCTCGGCGACGCGTTCGGCCAGGCGCTCGGCGCCTACGGCGGGCTCCTCGTGCGCGGTGACGTCGCGCCGCTGCCGCCGGTCATCACGGCGCGAACGTTCAACAACGGCGATCCTGCGAAAGGCACGTTCGGGCTTTCGGTCCCCTCGACGTCGGTCTCGGGCGGCGTCTCCACGCAGGCGTCCCCGGCCGCGTCGGTCCTGATCGGCCTCCACCAGAACGACTCCGCCTACACGAACCTCGGCCTCGTGAACCTCAAGAACGACTGGCCGAAGGTCCAGCTCGACTTCTTCGACGGGGACACCGGCGACGCCCTCGCGTCGCGGACCGTCGACATGATGCCGTACCAGTCGCTCCAGATCACGCGCGCCCTGGCGGACGCCGGCTTCACGGGCACGAGCGACCTCTATACGATCCGCGTGAAGATCCTCCAGGGCACGGCGGTCTACCCGTTCGCGAGCGTCATCGACGTCAACTCCACGGACCCGATCGTCGTGACGCCGGCCGACGCGCCGTCGGACACGTACCGCGTTCCCGGCATGATTCGCCTGACGGGCGCGAACGGAGAGCTCTGGCGGAGCCGGTTCACGATCTCGAACCCGTCCGCCGGCGCGGCGCGCCGGGTTCGCCTCGTGTTCTCGTACAGGCCGTGCGACGCGACCGGGTGCGGCAGCCTCGTGAGCATCTCGGGCGACATCACGATGAATCCGGGGCAGACGATGAGCCAGGACGACTTCACGAAGTTCTGGCTCAACGAGATGGGCCACATCCCCGTCGACGACAGGACGAGCATCCAGGATTCGTTCCTCGACGTCTCGCCCTCGCCCGGCGATTCGAACTCCGATCCGCTCGTCGTCCTCGGCGAGACGTACAACGCGACGTCGCACGGCCACGTCGGGCTCCAGATCCCGGGCTACACGCCGCTCGACGGCGCGAGCCGCGCCGGCGCCTACAAGCGCCTCGCGCTCACGGGTCTCGCCTCCACGGCGGCGTACCGGACGAACCTCGCGCTCATGGTCGTCGGCGGCACGACGGGCAAGTGGGTCGGCGTGCACGTCTACTCGCCGAGCGGCGTGGACCTGCGCGACCTGCCTGTCTTCGTGGACGGCGTCACGCAGGTGAGCAACGCGGCGCTCTTCGGCGCGCTCCCCGGCGACCTGAGCCGGCTCTCCGTCGTCGTGGACAACATCGACGACGGGGTCACGATCGCGGGATACGCGACGATCATCGACAACACGTCGGGTGACGCGACGTTCGTGAAGGCAACGCCCGCGCCCTGATTCCCGCGGCCCTCCCCCAGGCCCGGCGCGCGGGCCCGCCCGCTCCCGGCCCGGACCCCGCGTCCGGGCCGGCGCTTTTCGGGGCCGCCCGTCCCGCGGGGCGGCTAACATCCTTCCGGCCCATGCCCGAGACGCCGACGTCGTATTCCTTCTCGAACCTCTCGAAGGTCTACCGCCTCTACACGGTCCCGCGCGACCGCCTCGTCGAGGCCCTCACGGGCCGGCCGCGGCACGCGGAGGTGCACGCGCTGAGGGGCGTATCGGGCTCGATCGAGAAGGGCGCGGTTCTCGGAATCATCGGCGAGAACGGCTCCGGCAAGAGCACGCTCTTCAAGATCCTCGCGGGCACGACGGCCGCGACGTCCGGATCCTTCAACGTCCCGGGGCGGATCGCGTCGATCCTCGAGCTCGGCACGTCGTTCCACCCGGACGACACGGGCCGGCGGAACGTGATCCTGCAGGCGGCGCTCGCGGGGCTGTCGCGCGAGGAGGTGGCGGCCGCGCTGCCCGAGATCGAGGAGTTCGCCGAGCTCGGGGACTTCTTCGACCGTCCCGTGAAGACGTACTCGTCGGGCATGCAGATGCGCCTCGCGTTCTCGGTCGCGACCGCGGTGATGCCGGACGTCATCCTGCTCGACGAGGCGCTCGCCGTGGGCGACGGCCGCTTCCAGAAGAAGTGCGTGGACCGCATCTTCGAGCTCAAGGCCTCGGGCCGGACGATCTTCTTCTGCAGCCACGCGATGTACTTCGTGTCGACGCTCTGCGACCGTGCGATCTGGCTGGACGCCGGACGCGTGGCCGCGGAGGGCGACGCGCAGGCCGTCGTGCAGGAGTACGAGCGCTTTCTCGCGCGCAAGGACGCCGCCGTCGTCCACCACCCCCATCCCGCCGCGGACGCGAAGGGCCGCATCACCGGCTTCACGCTCGTCGGCGCCGACGGCCGTGAGACGGACGAGTTCCGCCCGAACGAGCCGTGGGTCGCCGAGATCGCGCTCGAGGCGGACACGCCTGAGCGCCTCATGCAGGTCCACCTCGGCGTCGCGACGCTCGACAACGTGGAGCTGTTCACCGCGGAATCGCGGCTCGACGGCGCCGGCCCGTTCGGAGGAAAGACCCGGCACCGGGTGCGCATCCGCATCGACCGTCTTCCGCTGTGGAAGGGGGAGTTCGTCGCGACCGTGTTCCTCGGCGACGAGATGGCGCTCGCCCTCTACGACTCGCGGAGCCGCACGTTCCGCGTCGAGTCCGACACCTGGCGCAACGGGCTCATGCGGCCGCCCATCGTCTGGGAAACGCTCCCCGCGGCCGGCGACGGGCCCGCATGAGGATCGTCTACGTCCTCGAGTCCCTCGAGCTGTCGGGGGGGGTCAAGGTCGTCGTGGAGCAGGCGGAGGGTCTGCGCGCCCGCGGCCACGACGTCACGCTCGTGACGCGGGACGCGCGTCACCCCTGGCTCGCGATCGACGTGCCCGTCGTCGAGGTCCCCGCGTTCGACGCCTCGACGCTCCCGGAGGCGGACGTGCACGTCGCGACGTGGTTCCCGACGGTCGCGCCGACCGTGCGCGCAGGCCGTGCCGCGCGGGTCTTCCACCTCTGCCAGGGCTACGAGGCTCCGCACCCGCACACGTTCGACCGCCGGGGCGAGATCGACGAGGCCTATCGCCAGCCGGTTCCGAAGCTCCTCGTGTCCGCGCATCTCGAAGCCGTCCTCGCCCCGCTCTATCCCGGCCCGTACCACGTGATTCCGCAGTCGATCCCCGCGGAGGCCTTCGCGCCGCCGGACCCGGAGCGCCCCGCGCCGCACAAGATGCCGGTCGTGGGCGTCGTCGGGCCGTTCGAGGCGCCGCTCAAGGGAATCGCCGTCGCGGTCGGCGCCGTCGCGCGCCTGCGCGCGGAAGGGCGCGACGTCCGCCTCTACCGGGCGAGCGCGCTGCCGCCCTCGGGGGCCGAGACCCGGATCCTCCTCGCGGACGTCTTCGGTCACGCTCTCCCCGCCGAGGTCATGCCGATCTGGTACCACGCGTGCGACGTCCTCCTCTTCCCGTCGTTCGACGCGGAGGGGTTCGGCCTTCCGCCGCTCGAGGCGATGGCGTCGGGCGTGCCCGCCGTCGTCTCGGACATTCCCTCGCTCGCCGTGCTGCCCGCCGACTCCGTCTCGCGCGTGCCCGCCGGTGACGAGGAGGCCATGGCGCGCGAAACCGCGCGCCTCCTGGACGACCCCCGCTTCTGGTCCGCGCGCCGCGCGCGCGGTCTCGAGACCGCGCGGACGTTCACGGCGGACCGCGTTCTCGACCGCCTCGAGGCGATCTTCGGTCAGAAGATTTCGTGATCGAGGAAGCGGTAGTCGAACGCGGCGCCCTCGGCGGAAGCGTCGACGCCCTCGCGGAACGCCCTCACGACGAGGTGCGTGTCCGTCGCGGCCTCGGAGAACCCGAGGTCGCCCGCGAGGCGAGCGTGGAGCGGGCCACGCCGCGGCAGGCGCACCTCGAGGACCCGCGCGCGCCCCGCGGCGGCTTCCGCGACGCCGGCGAGGAGGTCCACGAGCGCCCCCGCGCCCACGTCCTCGGCCTGGAGGTCGACGAGGAGCGCCCGGTCGCCCACGACGCGCAGCGCCGCGAACGCGCGGACGCGGCCGGCGAGGTCGACCGCGTGGAAGAGCTCGTACGAAACGCCGGGGCGCGCGCCGAGCCTCCAGTTCAGCGTCGCGGCCGAACGGTCCGTCCGCCACCCCGCGGCCGCGTGCAGCGTCTCGGCGAGGCGGTCGTGCGCGGCGCCGAGCACGGCGAGACGCCGCGTGCGCCGGAGCGGGAAGCGCGCGCGGCGGAACGGGGAGTCGAGGGCGCGCGCGAGCTGGCCCGCGGGCTCGATCGTCTTCACGCCGAGGAGACGCTCCTCGGCGCGGCGCGCGCGCTCGTTCGGGAAGCCGAAATCGAGGGTGACGCCGGCGCGAGCGTTCAGCTCCACGTAGGCGCGGCCGACGCGCGCGAAGACGTTGCCGTGTCCGAGCCGCCGCGCGTCGGGATGCGTCATCACGTCGACGGTCGCGGCTCCCGGGACGTCGCGCCCCGCGCCGCGGTAGCGCGTCCCGAGCCCTCCGAAAAACCCCACCGCGCGCCCTCCCTCGACGGCGACGACCGAGGCGACGCGGTGCGGGTTCGCGTCGTATTTCCAGGCCCACTCGGCCGGGTTCGCCGGCGCTCCGAAGGCCGCCTCGGAAAGCGCGAGGAGGAGCGGCCGGTCGGACGCGACCGCGGGGCGGATCTCGACGGGCATGGGCCCGAAAATACCCCATGCCCGTGATCTCCGCCGTCGTCGTGAGTTACCGGTCCGGCGCGCTCGCCCGTCGCGCGCTCGAGAGCCTGCGCGGGGATGCCGCGGCCTCCGGCCTTTCGCTCGAGACGGTCGCCGTCGTGAATTCGGACGATGCCGGAGAGGCGCGTGCGCTCGAGGGCGCCGCGGACCGCGTGCTCGTCCCGGGGCGCAACCTCGGGTTCGCGGGAGGGCTGAATGCCGGGCTCGCCGAAGCCCGCGGGGACGTGCTCGTGCTCTCGAACCCGGACGTCCTCGCCCGCGAGGGCGCTCTCGCCGCGCTCGCCGCCGAGGCGCGGGCGGGCCTCGTCGCGGCCGGCCCCGCGTTCTTTCTCGACGAGGGCGAGACGATCCACATCCCGCCCGCCGAGGAGCCGCACCCGTTCGCGCTCGCGCGGCGGGGGCTCGCGATCGAGCCGCGCGTCTTCCGCCGCGCCCTGCGCCGCGCCTACGCCGCGGCGGACGAGGCCTCCCGCGGCGTGACGCGCGCCGTGCGGGCATTGTCCGGCGCCCTCGTCGCCGTGTCCCGCGCGACTCTCGACAGGGTCGGGCCGTTCGACGAGGGCTTCGCGCTCTACTACGAGGAGAACGACTGGCAACGCCGCCTGAAGGCGTTCGGCGGAGAGCTCCGTCGCGTCGGCGCCGCGCGAGTCGTCCACGCCTACAACCGGAGCGCGCGCCTCGAGCCGCGTTCCGCCGCGTGGTTCGCGGAATCCGAGCGGCGGTACTTCGCGCGGCATTTCGGCGCCCGCGGCGAGGCCGCCCTCGACGCGCTCGCCTCCGGCGCGGCCGACGCCCGGCGCCCGGCGCCTCTCGCGGGCGGGGCCCTGCCCCTCGCGGCGGCGGCGTCCGTTGCCCTTACGCCGCTGCCCGACTTCGCCTCCTTCGCGCTCGTCCCGCGGGCGGAGGCCGGGATGTGGCGGCCCCCGGAGGACGTTCGGGCCGGCTTCGGCGGGACGCCGTGGTACGCGCGCGCCGTGGACCCCCTGACGCTCGGCGTCCTCGCCGAGGGCGCGCTCTGAGGCGGGCCTAGCGCGGCAGCGCGCCCCTCACGCGGTCCCTCAGGCCGCGCAGGCGCTGCGCGGCCTTCCAGGCGCGCGATCCGGCGATCGCGTTCAGCGTCGACCCGAGCTCGTGCCGCTCGGCCACGAGCGCGGTCCTCGTCCGGTTCTCGAAGGACAGCAGCTCGAGCGCGGCGCGCTCGCCGGCCGGGACCGCGCGCGCCGGCGGGAGCGCGTCCATGAACGCGCGGAAGCGCGTGGCCGTGAGCGCCCACGTGAAGCGCCGCGCCGTCTCCACGCCCGCGGCCGCGAGGCGCAGGCGGAGCGCCGGATCGTCGACGAGGCGGCGGATTCCGGCCGCGAGCGCCGCGGCGTCCTTCGGCGGGACGAGGAGCGCGTTGACGCCGTCGACCGCGTATTCGGAAGCGCCGCCGGAGTCCGTCAGGACGCACGCGGCCCCGCTCGCCATGCCCTCGAGGCCGATGAGGCCGAAGCCCTGGAAGAGCGAGGGGTCGACGACGACGTGCACCGTCGAGAGGAGCTTCGGCACGGCCTCGCGCTGCAGGGTCCCGAGGTGCAGGTGGGGGAAGCGGGGCGCGTCGGCCGGCACGCGCGCGTGGCCGAAGAGGACGATCTCGACGCCCGGGCCCGCGATCTCCGCGAGCGCGGGCAGGAGGTAGCGCATGCCGCGGCGCTCGTCCTGCCTCAGCATCGCCGCGACCCTCACCGGCGGGGCCGCCGGCCGGTCCCCGCGCGGGTAGAACACCTCGGGGTCGGCGCTGATCGGGATCGGGGTCGGCACGTACCCGTGGCGCGCCGTGATCTCGCGCGCGATCCAGGTCGAGATCGTGGCGATCCGCGGAATGAGGTCGTACGTCTTCGCGACGTATTCGGGCGAGTCGAACCCGAACCAGCCCTCGTAGTCCTGGACGAAGTAGGCGGTCTGGATCCCGCGGGACGCCGCGGCCGCCGCGACGTGAACGGCCGTCTGGTAGCCCGTCGCGACGAGGAGGCGCGTGGGCGGGCAGCGCTCGAGGAGGTCGTCGGCCGACAGGCGCAGCGGCCGGAAGAAGAGCTCCAACTCGATCTCGGGCGGCACGGCCTCGAGCACGACGACGCCGGCGCGCACGCCCTGGAGGACGAGCGCGTTCGCGAGCTCGAGGACGTCCGCGACGCCGCCGTAGATCCCCATGAGCGGCAGGACGAAGAGGACGTCGTACGGCTCCGGCGGCCCGGTGTCGGGAAGGGTCCACTCGAACGTCGCCGCGTCGCGCACGGCGCCAAGCTCGTTCAACCGGTTGAACGTGGCGATCTCCTCATCGTGCCGGTCCCTCCAGCGGGACATGAGAATCCGGAGGTTCGCCTCGATGCGCGCGTCCGAGTCCGGGAAGCTCGCGCCCTGCCGGTGGTGGATCCACGTGTCGTCCGCGACGACGCACCGCCAGCCCGCGGCGCGGGCCCGGTAATGGAGGTCCGTCTCCTCGCAGTAGCCGCGGCCGAAGACCTCGTCGAAGACCCCGAGCGTCCGGACGACCTCGCGCCTCACGAGGAGGCAGTGGCCGACGATCGTCGTCGCGTCGGGATACCGGGCGGGGCTCGTCCGCGCGACGCGGCGCGCGAAGGAAAAGACGTCGGCGCCGGGGGGCAGGTTCACGGTGAGGTTCACGGCGCTCGACGCGAGAGGGCAGCAGAGACCGATCGCCGGGTCCCTCTCGCAGCGGGTGACCATGCGCTCGAGGGCGCCCTCCGTGAGGAGCGCGTCCGAGTTCAGCAGGCAGACCCACGGCGCGTCGGAGTACGTGAGCCCGCGGTTCGCGGTCCTCACGAAGCCGAGGTTCGTCTCGTTTTCGAGGAGGACGATCCCCTCCTGCGCGCGCAGGAACTCCGTCGTCCGCGCGTCGCTCCCGTCGTTGACGACGATGACGCGCGCCCACGGGGGCACGAAGCGGCGGACGCTCGCGAGGCAGTCGCGCGTCGACCGCAGCGCGTTGAAGACCGGGATGACGAGGTCGCAGCGCACCCCGGCGTTCTCGGGCGTCATCGGGGGAAAAGCCCCTTGAGCTTCCACCAGGGGGTGAAGAGGCGCCACACGCGCGAATGGACGATCTGGTCGACGGTCGCCTCGAGCTTCGCGACGTCGGCGCGCAGGTGCGCGTTCTGGATGGCGAGGGTCTGCTCGCGCGTCGCGGTCTCGCCGGTCCTGTGCTCCGCGGCGGCCGCGGCCGCGCGCAGGTCCGCCTCGCGGGCGGCGGCCGCGACCCGGTGGGCTTCGAGCTCCTTCCGGAGGGAGTCGCTCTCCCCGCGGCGGGCCGCTTCCGCGTCGCGCATCGCGTAGAAGTCGCTTTCGAGACTGTCGACGAGCGCGAGTTCCGTCGAGACGGAACGGCGGGCCGCGTGCTTCTCGAAGAGGCGGCGGCGGGCGTTCTGCGCGTCTGCCGCGTGCCACGGCTGCGCGGCCGAGATGTTCGACGCGTCGTCCCGCAGCCGGTAGACCGCCGTGACGGCGTCGAGGTGGTGGAACCGCGCCCGGGCCGAGAGGCGGATGAGGAAGTCCCAGTCCTCGAACTGGTCGAACGACTCGTCGAAGCCGCCGACCTCGTCGACGAGCGCGCGCCGGTGCGCGAGGCCGATGAGCGGGATGTCGTTCTTGTAGAGGAGACGCGCGGCGTCGAACGGCCGGCCGTAGACGGTGATCTCGCGTCCGCCGCGATAGCGCCCGTCCTGGTCGAGTCGCATCTCGATCTGCCGGACGGACGTGTAGGCGGCCCAGTACTCGTCGCTGCCGTCGAGAAAGCGCACGAGCGTCTCGAGGTGCGCGGGCAGGTAGAGGTCGTCGTCGTCGAGGTACGTGACGTAGGCGCCGCGCGCCGACGCAAGCCCCGCGTTCAGGGCACGCGTCCGGCCTCCCGGCGCGGGAGGCACGACGACCCTCAGGCCCAGTCCCGGCGAGGGTTCGAGGAGCGCGGCCGGAATCGGCCCGCCGTCGTTCACGAGGACTGTCTCGAAATCCGTGAACGTCTGGCCGCGCAGGCTGTCGAGCGCTTCGGCGAGGAAACCGGGCCTGTCCTTCGTCCGCAGAATCACCGAGACGCGCGGAGCGTCCGATCGACGTTCGACCACGGATCTCATTGTAGGCGGTAAGCTTCCCGGATGAGGCTCCCGGAATTCCCCGACGAGCGGAGTCTCGTGCCCTACGCGGCGACCGCGCTGACGGGATCGCGCGTCCTCGTCTTCGCGCCGCACCCGGACGACGAGGTCCTCGGCTGCGGAGGCGCCCTCGCGGATCTGCGCTCGCGCGGGGCGCGCCTCGACGTCGTCCTCGTGACGGACGGCGCGGCCGGAGCCCGGGACGAGGCCGAGCGCGGGAGGATCGCGTCGGAGCGGATGGAGGAATCGCGGCGCGCCCTCGAGGCCCTCGGCGGCGGCAGCGTGCATGCGGGCGGCATCCCCGACCGCGGGGCGGGAGAGCGCCTGGCCGACGTCGAGGCTCTCCTTGCCCGGTGGCTCGTCGAGGCCGCGCCCGACCTCGTCTTCGCGCCCTCGCCCGTCGAGACGCATCCCGATCACCGCGCCGTCGCGCACGCGCTCCTCGCGGTCGCGGCGCGCCCGTCGCCGGACCCCGCCGCCGCCGCGCTGGCGCGCGCGACGGTCGCTTTCTACGAGGTCTCGCAGCCCTTCCGTCCGAACGTCCTCGTCGACCTCACGCCCGTCCTCGCGCGCAAGCAGAACGCGATCCGCGCGTTCGCCTCGCAGGCGGCCGAGCGCGACTACGCCGGCTTCGTGGCCGGCCTGAATGCGTTCCGGCGCTTGACGCTGCCGCCCGAAGTCGCCGCGGCGGAGGCCTTCGCCGTGTTCCCGGGCGCCCTGCTGGCCGATCCCGCGGCCGTCTTCAGGGCCCTTTTGCCGGTCGCCGCCGGGCCGCCCCTGGGCCTCAGCGAGCGGCTGCGGGTCCTCTTCTCGGGACGCCTGTCCTGAGGGCCCCACGCGGCCCTATGATGGGGGTACCGAGACTTCGGGCCGGCCCGTCCGACCGGGGTGACGGGAGCCCGGCAGCGGAGTTGCAGGGTCGGAGCAGGGAGACGCAGCAGGGGTCTTCCGGGAGTCACGAAAATGCGTCAGTACAACGTACCCCGAGCATCTCGAAGGGCCGGATTTCTGGGGGCCCTCGCGCTCGCCGGGGCCGCGCTCGTCCTCGCTCCGGCCGCGCAGGCGGGCGGCGGCCACGGGGGCGGTGGCGGGCACGGCGGCGGCGGCGGCCATAGCGGCGGCGGCGGCGGCGGCGGTCACGTCAGCGGTGGCGGCGGTCACGTCAGCGGTGGCGGAAGTCGTTTCAGCGGTGGCGGAAGTCATTTCAGCGGTGGCAGTGGCAGTCACATCAGCGGCGGCGGCCACTACAGCGGCGGGAATCGCGCCAGCGGAGGCCGTCACGGCGGCAACACGAGTCGCGGGGGTACGGGTTATGGGGCCTACAACCGCGGGGCCTACGGGTCGTACGGCCGCGGGACGGTGACCGGAAGAGGTTGGGTCACGCACTCCTCGGGCTCTCACTATTCCTCGTCCGGCGTGCGCGTCGCCGCTCACGGGGCGAGGCCACGCGGCGGCGCCCGTCCCGGTCACGGCGGCGGGTATTACGGTCACGGCGGCCATTACAGGCCCGGCTGGGGCACGTACGGGTACCACAGCCCGTACGGGGCCTGGGGCTGGAACTACTGGGGCTGGGGCTGGGACTGGGGCTGGGCGCCCTACTGGTCGACTTGGTGGTGGGGCGGACCGTGGGGCGGCACGAGCGTCTACGTCTCGCCGGGCACCGTGGACGTCGGCGCCCGGCAGGGCCGGTACGCGATCGTGAAGACGGACGTGACGCCGGAGGAGGCGCAGGTCTTCCTCGACGGCAAGTACATCGGGTCGGCCGACGACTTCGACGGCTTCCCCGACTACCTCTACCTCGGACCCGGCACGTACCACCTCGAGTTCAAGCTCCCGAATTACCAGACGTACACCACCGACCTCGACGTCACGCGCGGCCAGCAGATCCGCGTGGAGCAGGAGCTGAAGCTCGAGCAGGGCAAGAGCGCGCTCGACGCGTTCCCCCCGGAGAGCAAGGGCACGCCGCTCGGACGCGTCTTCACGAAGGGCGGCGACGCGACCGCCCAGGCCGCGCCGCGCGCCGACGACGGCTGGAGCGACCGCGAGCCACCGCCGGCGCTTCGCCAGCGGGACCGGGACCGCGATCGCGACGACGACGACGTGGAGGTGCGCGAGGCACCGCCGCCGCGCCCGTCGAACCGCGGCCGGATCAAGTTCCGCGTGATGCCGGACGACGCGGCGGTCTACATGGACGACAAGTACCTCGGCGCGGCGGACGACCTCGAGGCAAACTCGCGCGGCGTCGTCGCCGAGCCCGGCACGCACTCGATCACCGTCACGCGCCCCGGCTACAAGAGCAAGACCGTGGAGGTCACGGCGCGCGCCGGCTCGCCGGTGGACGTCGTCGTCGAGCTCGAAAAGTAACCCTGCCGCCCAAGCGGCGAAACGGAAGAGGGCCCGGGCAACCGGGCCCTCTTTCTTTGCGCATTCGGACAGCAGATGTCTGGCCAGGCGGCCGGCATATGCGGCTCGTGCGCGGGTGAAGCCTCTTGGCATACACTTCTTCGAAAAATCCGAGGAGGCTCCTTTGCTGAGACGGCTGGGTCCGTTCGCCTTTCATGTCGCATCGCCTTGTGCGCGCTAACGGCGAGCTGTCTCGCCTTCCCCGCCTGGGGAGAGGAGGGGAGCGAAGCCGACCGTGACCATCCAGCGGAGCGGGCCGAATGGAACGCGATGCTCCGTCGCGACCGTAACGGCCGCGTGCTTGCAGAGAACCGGCTGAAGGCGCTCGACGCGACGTGCCAGATGCCCGTGGACCCCTCGATGGCGCAGGCACCCGCGGGCAGCTTCATGCGCTCGGCGGTCGGTCCCTCGGTTCGTTCGAGCTATACGCTCGGAGGAACGACGTGGCAGTCGCTCGGGCCGCAGCCGATGCAGTCATACGTGTCTGGTCGCCGCAACTGGGGAGTGGTGGCGGGCCGTGTTGACGCCATCGCGATTCACGCTACGAATTCGAATGTCACGCCCTTGGCGCCGGGACCGGTGCGATCTGGAAGTCAATTGACGGTGGAGCGTCGTAGCGGCCTGTCGCCGATACGGCCCCGGCCCTGGCCATCAGCCACATCGCGTACTCACCTTCGAATCCCCCGATCGTGTCCCGTGACCGGTGACGCAGATAGTGCGGCGTACGAGTTCACACCTTCGCGGTCGCTGGGAACGTACCTTGGTGGCGGCCTGCTGAAGTCGACTGAATCAGGCGATTCCAGGGTGCGCATAGACAGCGCCCTGCCGCCCAACGCCGTGCTCTCGCGTGTCCTGCCGAGCCCGACGAACGCCAACGTGCTACTTGTCGGTGCCTATCTCTATCCGCCCGTTGTTCGTCTGCGGTGTTTAAGCGCGATGAGGTATTCGTACGTGTTCGCGTCCGCGATCCAGAAGGCCCCGGTCCGAATACGCCAGATCGGGTCTACCTAGCGACCGGGGCATGCGGCGGGTGCGGCCCGAGCGGGGTCTATCTTTCAACGGATTTTGGTCAGACGTGGAGCGCTAACTACACGTACAAAGCAGGTACAAATATCGGCAACACGAAGCTTGGGGTAAGTAAGACGAACCCAACGGTCGTATACGCCTCGTTTCTCAACTATCCCGACGACAGCCATTGGGGTATTTACCGCTCTGATGACGGGGGCGCAACGTGGACGACCGTGAGTTTCGACCCTTCGATGTGTCCAACGAAGGCCTCCGGAAATAGCAATCAGTGCTCGTACGACCACTGGATCACGCCCGATCCCCAGAATCCGTCGACTGTCTATTTCGGTTCGATCGACATGTACAAGAGCACCGATGGAGGCACAACCTGGTCGAACATTCTAGGCGTCTACGCCGATACGGGACCGACGGCAACCACTCACCCGGATCAGCACACGGCAATGTTCTCACCGTCCGGCACATTGTTCCTTGGAAATGATGGCGGTATCTACCGCAGCGACAACGGTGGGTTTAGTTTTCAGAGTCTCAACGCGACGCTGTCCCTCGCTCAGTTCAATGGCGTGGCGCTTCATCCGAGCTCGATCTAGCGTCGCCATGGGTGGAACTCAGGACAACGGCGGGCAGCGCTTCAGCGGATCAAGTACATGGTCAGATCGAATTCAGGGAGACGGGGGGTTTGTCCTTTTTAAGCAGGACGCGCCAGCACAGGTTCTGGCCGCACACTTCAGAGCCTATTTCGAGAAATCTTCAGATACCGGCCAGTCGTTCACAGATGCCACCGACTACACCCATCTAATGTTCACGGACAAGAGTGACTCCAGAGAACCCATGGCATTTTATCCTCCCGCCGCGGCCGCTCCAGAGGCCGCGGCGACAGTGTTCTTCGGAACCAATCGTGTCTGGCAGAACGATACATTTGGTGCCGATTCGGGCGCATGGCGGCCATTGACATCAAGCCGAATTCTCTCTGATTCAACGGACGTGGTCACTTCCATTTCGCCCGCCGCAGACGCGAATGGCCCGCGTGGGCGAGTAGCAGGTTCCGGGAGTTTTGCTTTCGGCAAAGAGTTCGCGGTCGCGCCGCCCGCGTACTGGTTCTTCCAGTGGCATCGTCACGCGGTACCGGCCGTCACCCAGAGGCAGGATCGTATAGGTGTCATTTGGCGGTTACCTCGGACTCCCATCTAAGCACGTCTTTCGCACGACGGACGCGGGCGTGACCTGGGCGAACATCTCGACCAACCTTCCTGACGTTCCGGTTCTCGACATCAAAGTCGACCCGACCGATCCGACAGACATCTTCCTCGGAAGTGACGTCGGAGTGTTCCGCTCGACGAACGGCGGCACGTCGTGGACGACGGTCGAGCAGGCCGCCCCGTTGTACGGACCCGCGTTTCATCAGGCGACGAGCGATCTCTGGGCGGCGACGTACGGTCGAGGCGTATGGCGGGTGACGAATCCCGTTAGTGCCGGCCCAGTCGCGAATTTCTCGTTTACTCCCGCCTCTCCGTTGTCCGGTCAGACGGTTCAGTTCACGGACGCGTCGACGGGGGGCCCAACTTCCTGGACGTGGAACTTCGGCGATGGATTCAGTTCGACTTCACAGAATCCTGCGCACGCTTTCGCCGCCGCCGGCGCATATCCGGTTGCCCTAACGGTTTCTAACGGGGGCGGCTCGAACGGGACCACAAGAATGTAACCGTGTCGTTAGGCGGCCGCCCTGGAACTCGCGAAGGTAGAGAAACATGTAGTACTGGCCCGCGGGCCACCGCATAGAGGCTGGGGTAGAAGACGCCGACGGTGCCCGAGTTCACGTCAAAGGAGTAGCTGAAACCCCGCGGCGAGCGGGCTGGATCTCGACGCCGTGAACGTGTAGTACGTGATCGTCTGGCGCGAAGACGGGCATTGACGAGGAGAGCGCGACCCTGAGGTCGAGGCTGCCGCTCGTACCGGACGACCGGAAGTTCTGGATGGCGTCGACGTGATAGGAGCCGGAGCTTCCCACCCACTGGACGCTCGCGGTGCCCGTGAGACAGATCGTGCACCCGGGCTGAGACAGGGGCGACCGTGAAGAGGATTCGCTGGCGCGCCTCCCCTGTACCCGGACCCGCCGGCATCCGTAACCGGTCCAGCAGGGTGGCGCCTAAGCGCGTTCCCGAGCTGGCCGGTTCGATCAACATCGAGGGCAACGTCTTTTCCAGCCTTGGCGCAACGACAGGCTACTTCACGGCCGACCGTGTCGCGAATCACCCTCGGTGCGCGCCTCCGGGAGCGCGCTGTCGGGGGCGAAGACGGATCCCCGGAACGGCCCGGACCATCCCGGACTCGGCGGGCAAACGCCGGCTCGCATCTGCATCGCTCGAGGCGCGGCCGTGGCCGGTCGCCTCACCTTTCGCGAGTTGGAACGTCTCCTCCGCCGACGCCGCGAGGGTCTGAGGGGCCGACGCGACGAGTCCAAGGCAAAGGGCCGCGAGGGTTGCGGAGAGAAAGCGATGGTTCTTCATGCAGACCTCCATGTCACCAGAAGCGCAGAAAAGCGCAGCCCGGGGTCGGGGAATCCACGCAACGGGAATGTGGACTCATTCTAGACCCGCAGCGTTCGATATCCTCGGAAATCGTGTCTCTCCTGCGCGCGTATCGCCTTCCGCCGCTGCTGCTGGCCGCGTTCGCCGTTCTCGGCGCGCTGCCTGTCCTTCGCTCCCTCGTCGTCGCCGACGTCAATCTCTGTTACCCATACATGACGGCGGACTCGTACGACTGGATCAGCAACGGCCTCTTCTGGTCCGGCAAACCCGTTCTCGCGAGCCTGCGGCCGCCGGGACTGCCGCTTCTCATCGCCGGCCTTTCGAGGCTCGGGGCGATGTCGCTGCTTCCGGTCGTGAGCTTCGTCCTCCTGGGCCTCTCGACCGCTCTTCTGTACCTCCTCCTGCGCGAGCGGCACGACGCATGGATCGCCGCGGCGGCGTCCTGGTTCTTCTTCGCGAACGACGCCGTGCAGGACCTCGCGAAATACGTGCTCGCGGAGACGTACGCGACGCCCTTCGTCATTCTCGCGGCGCTCGCGTTCGTGCGCGCGGGGCGCGACGTCCGGTCGTACCGGGTGATGGGGGCGGCGCTCGCGGCGGGCTTCCTGTTCTCGTACGCGGCGGTTCCCGCGGGCATCGGGCTCGCGGTCGCCGTCGTCGCCGTGAGGGCCGAGGACCTGCGGAAGAAGGAGCTCTGGCAGGGCGCGCTCGCGACCGTCGTCGTCGCCTTCGGGTGGTTCGCGGTCCGCTCGTGGTTCCAGCGCGTCCACCCGGACGCTCCTCGCCACGACTTCGAGGCGCTGCTCAGGCCGACGCTGTCGAACGTGTCGTCCTACGCGATTTCCGGTGCCGCCCTCCTCGGGCTCCTCCTCATTCCGCTCTACGCGCTCGGGGCCGTTCGGATCCTCCGCGGCGATGCGGCGTCCCGTCGGTACCGGGCGGCGTCGATCTTCGCCGCGTCGGCGATGCTCGTCTTCACCGTCTTCCTCTACGACTGGGCCGACAGGCGATTCCTCGTCTACGTCCTTCCGTTCTTCACCTGCGCGCTCGCGGAAGGATTCGAGGCGATGCGCCGGTTCGCCGCTCGGGGGCGGCTTCACGCGCTCGCGGCGTCGGCGTTTTTCGCCGCCTGCCTGCTCTGGAACCAGATCCGGTATCCGAGCTACGGCTTCGGCTATCTCGCCCTGACGCCGGAGCATTTTGTCGAGGCGAGCCGCACGAGGGCCGCGAACCTGAAGACGGAGCTCCACCTGACGGGCGCGCGCGTCGTCCGACTTCACGCGACCCTCCCGTCGAGCTTTTCCCGCGGGCTCTTCGACCCGCGCGCGACCGTGCCGCCGTGCCCGCTCGGCGATCCGCGGTTCGCGTGCCTCGGGACGCTGAAGGCCGCGGCGGACCGCCTGCTCGCCGGGAGGCAGCCGATCGGGTTCCGGCCGCCCGCGAGCTGGCCCGCCGACAGGCTCGTGAGCTTCATCCGGCTCCGCAACGTCTTCGAGCGGCCCGTCGTCGACCCCGAGGACGCCGCGATCAGCCTTGCGGGCGTGGAGGCCGCGCCGGGCGCGGATTTCTCGAGGCCGCCTTTCGTGGCGCGCTGCGGTCCATACGTCCTCGCGCGAACGCGCTGACGTCCCGATCGCCAGTCGGGTAGCGCCGGCGGCGCGTAGGGTATCGTGGGATTCAGAGGCCGATGAAGTACGACGCCGTCATCGCCGCGCTTCGCTCTTTCGTCGTCGAGGGCGGCAAGCCGGCGAGCATCTTCCTCCTCACGGAAGGGGGGATGCGCGAGATCTACGAGTGCGTCGTCACGAACAGGCTCCAGTCCTGTCTCGAGCTCGGGAGCGGGTTCGGCGCGACGAGCTGCGTGATGGGGGCGGCCGTGGCCGAGACGGGCGGACACGTCACGACGATCGATCTCGCCCTTCACTGGCCTGCGAACGCCGCCACGCTGAAGGCGCACGTCGGGCTCGGCGACGAGCTCGAGGTCGTCGCGGATCCTCTCGGTTACAACTGGTACCTTGCGGACCTGATCGCGAAGCGGACCGTCAACGGACGGGTCGAGCCGCTGTTCGACCTCTGTTTCCTGGACGGCGCGCACGAGTGGGAGCCGGACGCTCTCGCCGTGATCCTCGCCGTGAAGCTCCTGAAGCCCGGCGGATGGCTGGTCCTCGACGACCTCGACTTTGCGCTCCGGAGCATGCCGACATGGAAGGAGTCGCACGGCCACCTGTCGGACCGCGAGCTCGACTCGTACCAGCTCAAGATGGTCTGGGACCTCGTCATCAGACCGCACTCCGACCTGACCGCGTTCAAAGTCACGGGGAACGGACGCATCGGCTGGGCCAGGAAGGTGGGCGTGTCGGCGGGAAAGGGGCTGTTGTCCCGGCTCCTGGGCGGATGATCGCGATCGCCGCCTCGTCGCCTCCGAGTCGCGGACCTTACAATCTCGTCGCTTGAGCCAGCATTCGCTCGACTCGCTCCACGAAGAGCTGGAGAAGACCCGCGCCGAGCTCGCGGAGGCGCGCGCGCGCATCTCCATGATGGAGATGAGCTTCTTCTGGAGGCTCCGAGACGCGTGGTGGCGGCTGAAGGGCGCGCTGGGGGTCGGCGCATCCGCCGCCGCGCCCGCCGCGCCCGCGGCGGACTCCGGCCTCGTCGGGATCGAGGGTTTCGAGCCTGTGCATTTCCGTGGTGTGGCTTTCGAGCGCTCGGCTTCCCCCGTGGACGTCGTCGTCCTCGCGCACGACGAACTCTCCGTCCTCGAGGGCTGCCTCGACGCGCTGCTCCGCCACGCGCGCCCGCCGTACGCGCTCTTTCTCGCCGATCCGGACGCGTCGCGCACCGTGAGCGCGCGACTCTCCACCTTCGCGCAGGACCAGGGCGCGACTCTCCTTTCGGGCGCGAGCGCGTTCGCGGAAGCGATCGCGGCGGGGTCGGCCCGAAACGTCCTCCTTCTCGACGGCCGCGCGCGCGTCGCCGAGGACGTCCTCGACCGGCTGATCGCGTGTCTTTCCTCGGATTCCGATACGGCTGCCGTCATCCCCATCGCCGGGGACGCCCCGGAGGCCGGGCCGGCGTTCGAGCGTGCCCGCCGCGCCCTGGAAGCGGGAGAGGCTGAGGCGGCGACCCTTCTCGCCGCCGAGTCCGCGCGTCTCTATCCAGAGTGCGCCGGAGGCGGCGGCTGCGCGCTCCTCGTCCGGCGCGCGGCGCTGCGCGGCGGGGCCTCGTCGCCGTCCGACGTCCTCGCCCGGCTGCGCGCGGACGGGAAGCGGATTCGCCTCGCGGACGACACGTGGGTCGCGGGCGCTTCCGCCGCGAACGGGGACGCGCCCGACCGCGTGGCCGCCGGAATCGCGGCGCGCTTCGACGTCTTGCCCGAAAGGGTGCGGCTCCGGGAGACCGCGCGGCGGCGGTGGGAGGGCCGGCGCGTCCTCTACGTCCTGCCCGTCCTCGAGCGGGGTGGCGGATCGAACGTCGTCCTGTCGGAGGCGCGCGCGATGACGCGGATGGGCGTCGAGACGCGCGTCTTCAACCTCGCGGCGCACCGGGCCGTCTTCGAAAGGAGCTATCCCGCGCCTGGAATTCCCGTCGTTTACGGGCGCGAGTCGGACCTCGTGGAGGCCGCGCGCGGCTTCGACGCCGTGATCGGAACGGCGCACTACTCGATCCCGTGGATCCTGCCGCTCGCGAAGGTCCCGAGCCCGCCGGTTCTCGGCTACTGCATCCAGGACTACGAGCCGCTCTTCTATGCCGAGGGCTCCGAGGACTTCCGGCGCGCGTTCGCCTCCTACGGCCTCGTGCCGGGCATGAAGCGCTTCTCGAAGTCGAAGTGGAACGCGGACGAGGTCGTCGCGCGGACGGGCCTCGACTGCGCGCTCGTCTCCGCGAGCTTCGACGCGGAGGTCTTCCGGCCCCGCCTGCCCGAGCCGGCCGCGAGTCCCGTGCGGATCGCGGCGATGGTGCGCCCGTCCACGCCGCGCCGGCAGCCGGGCCTCACCGTGGACGTGATGCGGGCCCTCGCCGAGAAGCTCGGAAGCGCCGTCGAGATCGTCCTCTTCGGGTCCGAGCGCTCGGATCCCGCGCTGCGCGCGTTCCGGCTCGACTTCGCGCACCGCTTCCTCGGCGTCCTCGACGAGAGGCAGCTCTCGGCCCTGATGTCGCAGGTGCACGTCTTCGCGGACCTCTCGACGTACCAGGCGCTCGGCGTCGCCTCGCTCGAGGCCATGGCGTCGGGCGCGGCCGTCGTCGTCCCGAAGGCGGGCGGCGCGGACACGTTCGCGCGGCACGAGGTCAACGCGCTCGCCGTCGACACGTCGTCTCGCGAGGATTGTGTCGCGCGTCTCGAGCGCCTCGCGGCGGACGGCGGGCTTCTGAGGCGCCTCGCGTCGCAGGCGATCGCGGACGCCGGTCTCCACACGCCCGACCGCGCGGCGGCCGGCATCCTCGAGGTCCTGTTTGGCCAGGCGTAGGGTCCACGTCCTCCACGGCTACTACGGGGCGGAGATTCCGTACAGCTGCACGTACGTCCGGCTCCTCTGCCCGCTTTCCCACCCGGCCCTGTCGGACGCGGTCGAGCTGACGCACGGCACGGTGGAGGCCATCCCGGACTGCGATCTCCTCGTCGTCGAGCGGCATACGCTCTGGCCATACGAGAGGCAGCTGGACGGCTTCGCGCGGCTGCTCGCGCGGTGCCGTCAACGCGGCGTCCCCGTCGTCTACGAGCTCGACGACAACCTCCTCGACCTGCACCACGACAGCCCGTGGGAGCCTTACCCCGGAGACTCCCTGCGAGGCGCCGTCGCGTTCCTCATACGGCAGGCTGACGCCGTGATCGTCTCGACGCCGGCGCTCGCCGAGCGCCTCGCGCGCCTGAGGCCCGGCGTCCTCGTCGTGCCGAACGCGCTCGACGAGAGGCTCTTCGAATCCGGACCGGAGCCCGCGGAGCCCCGTTCGTCCACGGTGACGATCGGCTACATGGGCACGCTCACGCACGAGGCGGACCTCCGCATGGTTCTCGCGCCTCTCCGCGCCCTCCTCCGGCGTCACGCCGGCCGCGTGAGGCTCGAGATCGTGGGCGGCGCCGAGGAGGAGAGGGTCGCGTCGCTCTTCGCGGGCGTGCCGTTCCGTCCGCTTCATCCGCGCCACGACGACCCCTATCCGAAGTTCGTGCCGTGGATGCGCCGGAACCTTCGCTGGGACGTCGCGATCGCCCCGCTCGAGGACGACGCGTTCACGCGGTGCAAGTCGGACCTCAAGTACCTCGACTACGGGGCGCTCGGGATCCCGGGCGTCTTCAGCGACGTGCGTCCCTACCGCGACACCGTGCGCCACCGCGAGACGGGCCTCCTCACGGCGAACGACCAGAGGGCGTGGGCGGACGCCCTCGAGGAGATCGTGAGCGACGCGGCGCTGCGCCGGAGACTCGCGGCGTGCGCGAACGCCGAGGTGCACGGCGCGCGCATGCTGCGGACGAGCGCCGTCCGCTGGCGCGAGGCGATCGAGACCGTCGTGCCCGGGTTCTTCGGTTAGCGCGACTCGCTGAGCCACTCCATCGCGGCCCGCGGGTTTTCGCCGGCGTAGCGGCCCGTCGACACGTCGATCCTCTCGAGGCTCCAGCGCTCCCCGCCTCGCTCGAGCGCGATCCAGCGGAGCGGGCGCGACTCGGCGGGCGGCCGGTCGCGGCGGACCTCCAGCCTCACCCCCCACTCCCTCACGACGCCCTTGTAGAGCCTGAGCGCGTGCTCGACGGGGATCCGCCTCCGGTGAAGGTCGATCGCGACGTCCGGGTGGATCACGTACGTGATCTCCTTGAGCAGCCAGCGCGCGTGCAGGATGTTCTCCCAGAAGTCGACGAACCACACGCAGATGTGGAGGTAGTGGTCCTCGTTGAAGAACATCTTGTGGTCGATGATGAACGCCGAGTTCTCCCACGCGTAGGGAGTCCAGAACTCGAGCGTCGCGCCGTCCTCCGCGATGCGCGTGATCTCGGCGAAGAGACGGGTGGGGTCCTTGACGTGCTCGAGAAAGTGCGAGGAATAGACGTGCGCGACGCTCCGGTCGGGAAACGGGAGCGGGGCGTTCAGGAGGTCGACGACCTGGTCGACGCCCGGACCGGGCTGGATGTCGAGCCCGATCGTCCCTTCCTTCTTCTTTCCGCCGCAGCCGAGGTCGATCTTCAGACCCGCCATCGCGCTGCCATTATCGTTCGGGGCGGCGAATCAAAAGGCGGATCTTCGGGGCCTCGAGGACGAGCGGCCTCGCGCCGTTCGCATTGTCAGCGACCAGCTTCAGCGTCACGGTTCCTCCGGCGTAAGGTCCAAGGTCCAGCGTCAGAGGCGCGCGCTCACCGGCGGGCACGAGGACGCGCGCTTCGCCGGCCTCGCCTTCGACGGACACCCGTGCGCCGCGCGCGAGCATCGGGTCGTCGGCGGCGGCGCGGACGCGCGTGTCGAATCGGGCCGTCTTCAGCCCCGCCGGCAGGTCGACGCGCCATGTGACGGCGGCGCCCGGGGCGAGGACGAGGTCGAGGCGGTGGAAGTCGTAGAGGTCCCCCGCGGTCCGGTCGTCGGCAGAGAAGAACGCGGGCGCATCGGGTTTTCCGAGCTTCACGCGGCCGACGGCGGCGTCGCCCTGGAGGAGATACGTGCGGCGGGAGCCGAAGACCGAAAGGCGGCGCTGCTCGAGGGGTTCGCCGAGCCAGCCGGGAGGCGCCCCGCCGGCCCACTGAAACAGGCGTGTCGCGCACGCGGCCGGGGCGGTTCGCCATTCGCGGAGGCAGGCGGCCGCTGCTGGCGAGCGCGAAGGCAGATACATGGACTTGTCCTCCCAAGTGAACTGGATCCTCAACGCCAAAAGCGCGACCACGAGAATTCCGGCAGGGCGAAGCGGGGCAGGCGCGCCGGCGAGGAGGATCAGAAGACCGGCCCAGAAGAAGGCCATCGGTGAGGCGTACCAGGGCGCGACTTCGTCCCGGAAGGCCGCGATCTGGAACGCGACGAGAACGGTCCATGCGAGGAGGACGAGTGGGGCGACTCGCTCTCGGAGCGTCGTCCGGAGAACGACGAGCAGCGTACCGAGGATCAGCAGGCCGCCGGCGCCGACTGCCTGAGACCAGGCGTCCGGGGCCGCGCTGGCGATTCCATTCACAAACGGCCTTCCGAGAAGGTCGAGGAACAGCCTGAACTTCGTCGCCGACGAAGCGGAGCCCACGGCAGCTGAGGCCGTCCGGGGCAGAAGGATCGCGTACTGAGCGAGTCCGGCGATCGCACCGCCCACGAGGATCGCCCAGACGGCGGCTCGCCCTTCGCGCCGGAGCACCAAGGCCGCGAAGAAGACGGGCCAGACGACCACGCCACCCCCCCAGGACCACGAGGCAAGCACGCCCCCGACCGCGAGACACGCCGCGAGTGTGAGCGGATGGGCACCTCTCCTGGAGAATCCGAATGCTCCAATCGCGACACCCAGCTGAGAAATGCCGTATTGCAGCGCGGGCTCACCGAACGTAAAGACCGTGACGCGCGACGTCGAGAAGAGGAGAAGAGAAAGAAGAGGGAGGAGCAGCCAGAGTCCGGGGCGCGGAATCGTGGCGGCCAGGAGGACGAGCGCAGCGGCGGTAAGTGCGAGACCGAGGCCGAGTTCAGGTCCGACCGACCAGTTGAAGAACCGGGCGTTCATCCAGTAAATCGGGATCAGCGCAATCAGCGAGTGCCCGCCCACGACCCACGCCTCGCGGATGTACTTCGCGAGCGAGCACGTGCCGTCGAGCAGCGAAGCGACGAGGGGTACCCGGAGCCCGTAGTCGTTCGACAGGTTGTTCTCGCCGTAGTGAAAGACGATCCACGCCATGCGCGCCGGCGCGAGGAGAGCCAGAACGATCGAAGCCGCCTGGGCGGCGCGGGGGACGGGCCTTTCGTCCGCGCTCACAACCCCAGCGCGTACGCCTCGGCCGCGAGGCGGACGTTGCGGCGCGAGTCCGCGAGGCTGCCGGCGAGCGCGAGCGCGCCCTCGGCGGCGTCGAGGAGGCGCGCGCCGGGCGCCGCACCGAGGCGTGCGAGATCCGCGAAACGCTCACGGAAGACGACGTAGTCGCCGGCGGGGTCGACGGCCGCGGCGGACGCGTCGCGCAGGAGCTGGCCGAGGAGCTGGAGGCGGCGCCCGGCCTCGGCGGCGTCGTCCTTCGCGACGAGGCCGGCGAGCGCGAGCGCCCACGAGCGCGAGCGCGTCAGGAAGACGCCGGATGCGGCCTCGAGGAGCGCGTCGCGCGTCGCACGCGCCTCGGCGAGGTCCAGCGCCGCCGCCTCGTCCGCGTCGTGCGGCACGAACGCGGCGCGGGCCTCGGCGTCCTCCGGAGAGAGGCCGCGCGCGGCGAGCGCCGCCGCGGTCTCGGCGCGCGTCGAGCCGGGCAGCGGCCGGACGACGACGCGCGAGAGGATCGTCGGGGGCAGCAGCCGCGGCCGCGTCGCCGTCAGGAGGAAACGCGTCTTCGTCGGCGGCTCCTCGAGGATCTTCAGGAGCGCGCTGAACGCCGCGCTCTCCGTCCGGTCGACGTCCAGGAAGACGATCGCGCGAAGCGGCGCCTCGTAGGGGAGCCGCGTCGAGTCGGCCGCGACGGCCCTGACGAGCGCCGTCGGGATGCTCGTTTCCTTCGTGTCGCCCTCCTCGAAGTGGGGGGTGTTCACGCGGCGCCGCCTCTCGGGCGCGGCGACCATGAGGTCGGGATGCTCCTTGCGGAAGACGCGTCGCGCGCACGAAGACTCCGCGTCGAATCCGCTCCCGCAGATCGCGGCGGCGGCCTCGTCGAGCGCCGCGGCCTCGAGTCGCGCCGAGCCGGGGCCTGCGAGGAGGACGACGGGCGCGCCGCTCACGAGCGCCTCCGGGGGAGAGGGAAGAGAGACAAGAGATTTTCTGAGAGGGAAAGAAAGACGGAGTCGGCCGGCGGCGAGGCGTCGATGACGACGAAGCGCTTCGGCTCCTGCCGGGCACGCCTGCGGTAGGCCCTGCGCACTCTTTCATGGAAATCTTCGTCTTCCTCTTCGAACCTGTCGTACGACGCGCCGCGGCGCTTCGCGACGCGCGCGAGCGCGGCATCGACGGGCAGGTCGAAGAGGTACGTGCGGTCCGGGTCACGGCGGCACCACGTCTCGTGGAGCTCGTCGACTCTCTTCTCCCCGAGGCCCCGCCCGGCCCCCTGGTAGGCGCGCGACGCGTCCGTGTAGCGGTCGCAAAGTACATGCGTACCCGCCGCGAGCGCCGGCTCGATCACGGTCGTGAGGTGATGCCGCCGGTCGGCCATCATGAGGAGGAGCTCGGCCCCCGCGTCGATGTGGCCCTTCGAGTGGAGGAGGGCGTCCCTCAGGAGCCTCCCGAACTCGGTGCCGCCCGGGTTCCGCGTCGCGAGGACGGGGAGCCCCCGCGCCTCCATCCAGGCCGCCGCCCGGGCGATCTGAGTCGTCTTTCCCGAGCCCTCGATGCCCTCGAACGTGACGAAAAGGCCCCGCGGGACGCGCGGTCGCATGCGTTTCACGGCGCGGATTCTCACACGCCCACGTGCCGAATCGTCCCGGAACGTCGCTGGCACGCCGTTCGTATACTGGTCCCGAGAATGCCCTCCTCGTCGCCGGCTCTAAGCTCCGTGTCGGGTGCCGTCGACGCCCCGCGCCTCGGGCGCCGGCACCTCCCGCTCGTCGCCGTCGGGTTCATGGGGGCGCTTCTCGCGGCCCTCTCCGTCGTCGACATGTTCCTCCCGAAGGCCTACGACGGCGTCGTGCCCGACCCGTACTCCATGGGTGGGATCTTCGTGCGCGACCTCGTGCCCGGCGGCGCGGCCGAGCGCGCCGGTCTGAAGGCCGGCGACGTCATTCTCGGGATCGGGCACCACATGCTCAACAAGGCGACCGACGCGCCGCCCGAACTCCTCCGGCACCGCGTCGGCGAGAACGTCGACTACCTCGTACGGCGGGGCGGGGACGTCTTCGAGAAAAAGGTCTCCCTCACACCCTACCGGCTCGGCTCGCCGACGTACTACTACTTCGTCTTCCTCGGCCTCCTCTTCTTCGTCCTCGGCGTCTTCGTCGTGTCCCGCCGGCCCGACGACTCCGCGGTGCAGGTCTTCTACGTCCTGTGCGTCCTCTTCATGGAGTTTTTCGTCTGCCGGCTCAGGCCCTCGAGCTACTACTGGATCGACTACGTCGTCCAGGTCGCGGGGACGCTCGCGCTGTTCCTCCTGCCCGCCGTCTTCCTGCACTTTTTCCTGCTGTTCCCGGAGAAGAAGACGTTCCGGTTCGCGGAGCGCCGGCCCTCGGACCCGCCCGCGCCGCCGTTCCTCGCGGCGCTCCAGCGGTTCCTGAACGGCTCGCCGCTCCTCCTCGCGCTTCTCTACTCCCTGCCGCCGGTCCTCTACGTCCTCCAGATGGCGGGGTACCGGCACGGCGGGCCGCGCCGCCTCATCTACGGCGCGCCGACGCTGAACTGGATCCTGCTCGCGGACTACCTGATCCTCGGCCTCCTCGCGCTCGCGCACACGTGGTGGACGAGCGCGGACCGGACCGCGCGCCGCCCGATCCTCGTCCTCCTCCTCGGGACCGTCGGCGGGATCGTGCCGTTCGTGATCTTCGCCGTCTTCTTCCCGTCGCTCTTCCGCGAGGACCGCTACCTCCTCTGGGGCGTCGTGCCCATGGCGCTCATCCCGCTCACGTTCGCGTACGCGATCGTGAGGTTCCGCCTGTTCGACGTGCAGGTCATCGTGCGCAAGTCGCTCGTCTACGCGGTCCTGACGGCCGTCGTGACGGGGATGTACGCGCTCGCCGTCGTCGCGGGCAACGCGCTCGTCTCGACGGTCTCGTCCACGACGGTCTTCTCGTCTCCCGCGTTCGCGTTCGGCTTCGGCCTCGTCGTCGTGCTCCTGTTCGACCCGCTTCGCCGGCGGATGCAGAAGGTCGTCGACCGCGTTTTCTTCCGCGACCGGGCGGACTTCCAGACGGCCCTCCTCGAGATGAGCCGCTCCGTCGTCTCGCAGCTCGAGCGGCCGAAGCTGCGCGAGCTCCTGACGGCGCGCACGGCCGACCTCCTGCGGCTCGAGCGCCTCGAGCTGCTCCTCCCGAGGGCAGACGACGGAGCGTTCACGGAGCCGGCGGCCGAGGCGGCGGGCGTCCACCCGCTCCCGATGGGCGCCGTTCTCCCGCAGCGCCTTCTCGATCGCGGCGCGCCGGTCCGCCTCGCGGAGGCAGACGACGGCGGCCTCGACCTCGCGTCCCGCCGTTTCGTGGAGGCGCAGCGCGCTCGCGGGATCGGCGTCGTGCTGCCGCTCGCGACGCACGGCAAGCTCCTCGGCCTCCTCGCCGTCGGCCGCAAGCGCTCGGAGGAAGATCTTTCGCGCGAGGACCTCGACCACCTGCTCACGATCGCGAACCAGGGCGCCCTCGGCCTCGAGGCCGCGGGCCTCCACGAGGAGCTCACGCGGCGCGCCGAGGTCGAGCGCGACCTCGACATCGCGCGGGACATCCAGACGAGCCTCTTCCCGCGCGAGCTCCCGCGCGTTCCCGGCTTCGAGTTCTTCGGCGTCAGCCGGCCGGCGCGCGTCGTCGGCGGCGATTTCTACGACTTCCTCGACGTGGACGCGCGGGCGGACGGGCGGCTCGCGCTCGTCCTCGGAGACGTCTCCGGCAAGTCGATCCCGGCGTCGCTCCTCATGGTGGCCGCCAAGGAGATCGTGAACGCGCGCGCGATGGCCGACCCCGACCCGTCCGCCGTCTTCCTGGCATCGAACCGGCGCCTCTACGAGATCAAGCGGCGCATGTTCGTGTCGCTGTCGTACTTTCTCCTGGACCCGAAGGCGCTCGCGATGACGTACGCCTTCGCCGGCCAGCCGACGCCGCTTCTCGTGAAGCCGGGCCGCGGCGCGGCGACCGAGATCCCGTCTCCCGCCTCCCGGCTCCCGCTCGGCGCGTTCCGGGACACCGTCTACGACGCGGCGTCGCTGTACCTCTCGCGCGGCGACCTCATCCTGTTCTACACGGACGGGCTGAACGAGGCGATGTCGGCCGAAATGACACCGTACGGGGACGAACGCCTCAAGGCGTCTCTCGTGCGCCACGCCCGGCGGTCCTTGCCGGACCTCGCCGACGAGCTCCTCGAGGACGTCCGGCAATACACGCACGGGGCCGAGCAGTACGACGACATCACGTTCGTCCTGATGCGGGTGCTTTGAGAACCCGGCGGTCGCCCGCGCGTATCATGGTTCGGAGGCTCCCGAAGCCCCCGGAGGGAACTTGGCCCGTCACCGCATCCGCGTCCTTCCGCTCGTCCTGGCCCTCGCGGGCCTCGCGGTGGCGGGGACCGCGGCCGCCTACCTCCTGAGGCAGAACCGGGACGTCACGACGACGTCCGAGCAGGCGTGGCGCCTTTACCACGAGGGCGTCGAGAACGACCTCAAGATGTACGAGCGCGAGGCGATGTCCTCGTACGCCGAGGCCCTGCGCTACGACCCCCATTTCGTCATGGCGACGCTGAAGCTCGCCGACAAGATGCGCAGCCGCGACCCCGACCGGGCGGCGTCTCTCCTCGCCTCGGCGGCGCGGGAGCGCGACTCCCTCACGGGCCGCGAGCAGCTGATCCTGAGGATCTACGAAGAGCGCTGGGGCAAGCGCGACATGAAGGTGCTCGAGAGCCTGTACGACGAGTACGTGCGACGCTTCCCGAAGGATCCCGATGGCTACCAGATGCGCGCGGGGTTCTACGCGACGAACGGCCGGATGCCCGAGGCAATCGCGGAGTACGACCGTCTCATCGCCGTGAACCCGAACTACGCCATCGCCTACAACACGCTCGGGTATTACTGGTCGAAGAACGGCGACACCGCCAAGGGCGAGGACTACCTGAAGAGGTACCGGTTCCTGGCCCCGAACGACGCGAACCCTTACGACTCGCTCGGCGAGCTTTACGCGTTCACCGGCCGGTACGACGAGGCCGAGGAGAACCTCAGGAAGGCGATCGCGATCAAGGACGACTTCTACGCCGCCTGGGGCCACCTCGGAACGGTCGAGGTCGGGCGCGGGAATACGATGAAGGCGGTCGAGTACTTCCGCAAGGCGTCGGACGATGCTCCGAACATCTTCATGCGGTACGACTTCCGGTTCCTCGTCGCAATGTGCCTCATGGAAGAGGGGCACGTCGACGAGGCGGTCAAGGAAGTGGACGACTCGGCCGCCGAGATCGCGGCGATGCCGCCCGGCCCCGAGTCCCGCAAGCTGAAGGCGGGGAGCGACATCCGCCGGGCGGCGCTTCTCGGCTGGATCGGCCGCACCGCCGAGGCGGAGGCCTCTCTCGCGGCCGTGGATCGCACTCAGCTCGGGGACCCGAAGGAGAGCGACTACGTCGCGAGCCTCGAGAAAGAACTGAAGCTCATTCGCGGCGTCATCGCGATGGGAGCCGGGCACGACACCGAGGCGGTGGCGCTGCTGAGGGACGCGCTGGATCGCAAGCAGGAGAAGGGCTTCGCGGGCTCGGACTACTATCCGGCGCCGTACTTCGCGCGGCTCGCGCTCGCGCAGTGCCTCGGGCGCCTCGGGAAGCCCGACGAGGCCGCCGAGGCCCTCGCGCCGATCCTGAAGAAGAACCCCCGCTTCGCGCCCGCCCTCCAGATGCTCGCGCGGGTCCGGGGCGAGAAGCCGGCTGCGACGTCCGCGGCCGCAACCGCGCGCCGCTCACCGGGCGTTTCCTGATTCCGTGAGCGCCCCGCGCCCTCCCGCGCGCGACGTCGAGACGTTCGCGCTCAAGAAGAAGGTCCTGCGTCTCGAAACGCTCTACGACGTGAGCCGCTCGCTCACGTCCGCCTCCGACGAGCGGGCCCTCCTCGAGGAGATCCTCGCTCGCGCCGTGCCCATCCTCGACGCGGGACGCGGGTTCGCGGCTGCGTTCGAGGACGCCGCGGGAGCCGGCGCCGTCGCGTCGGTCGGGCTCGAGCCGGCTCCGACACCGCTCGACGTCGCGTCCGACCCGTTCGTGCTCGACCTGGCGCGTGCGAAGGCCCCGCTCGCGCGGGCAGGGGAGACCGTCTTCGACCGCCCGGCCGGGAGCGTCGCGGGCGCGCCGCTCGTCTCCGGCGACCGCGTGCTCGGCGTCCTCGTCGTCCTCGAGCGCGAGGCGCGCGGCGGCAACGCCGATGCGTTCGACGAGGAGGACCGCCGCTTCCTCGGCTCGCTCGCGGCCCTCGCGGCGCCTGCCCTGGAGGGGAGCCGGCGCTTCCGCGCCCTCGCGGCCGACCTCGACCGCCTCCGCGAGGAGAACCGCGCCCTGAAGGGCACGACGGCCGTCGACGAGCTCCTCGTCGGCGACTCGCTGGCGATGCGCCGCGCGAAGGAGCTCGTTGCGCGCGCCGCGGCCTCGCGCGTGAACGTGCTGATCACCGGGGAGAGCGGCACGGGCAAGGAGCTCGCCGCGCGCCTCCTCCACACGGGCTCCCCACGCCGCGACGGGCCGTTCCTCGCGCTGAACTGCGCCGCGATGCCCGAGGGGCTGCTCGAGAGCGAGCTCTTCGGAATCGAGAAGGGCGTCGCGACGGGAGTGGACGCGCGGCCGGGCAAGTTCGAGCTCGCGAGCGGCGGCACGGTGTTCCTGGACGAGATCGGCGACGCGCCTCTCGCAATCCAGGCGAAGCTCCTCCGCGTCCTGCAGGAGCGCGAGATCGAGCGCGTCGGCGGCCGGGCCCGCATTCCCGTGGACGTGCGCGTCCTGTCCGCGACGCACCAGAGCCTCGCCGAGCTCATCCGCGCCGGGCGCTTCCGCGAGGACCTCTTCTACCGGCTGCGCGTCGTCGAGATCGCGATGCCGGCCCTCAGGGAGCGGCGCGAGGACATCCCGCGCCTCGCCGGCCACTTCCTCGCCCGCATCGCGGGGCGCGACGGCCGCCGGCCCCTCACGCTCTCGCGCGACGCCGTCAAGTCGCTCCTCGACTACGAATTCCCGGGTAACGTTCGCGAGCTCGAGAACCTCCTCGAGGGCGCCGCGGCGCTCGTCTCCGGCGACGCGATCGAGGCCGCCGACCTGCAGTTCGGCATCGCGCGCGGCGCCGCCGGCGCCGCGGGCGGCGGCGACGACAAGGCCGCTGGCATAAGCCTGAGGAACGTCGAGACGGCTCACATCCGGCGCATCCTCGCGCAGGTCAAGGGAAACAAGAGCCGGGCCGCGAAGCTCCTCGGCGTCAGCCGGCGGACGCTCTACCGCAAGCGGGTTTGAGCCCGAAGAATAGGGCTTTGCTCCCTCGCGGTTGTGGTGACATTTCGCATCACTGTAGCGTTGTGGCGCACTCACTCTAAGTATTTTTCTTAGAATGGTTAATAGGTAGAATGTCACGCATCAGCCACTTATGTGACATTAAGGCGCATTGCGAGCCTTCGCGGGGCGCTCACACAAGCTTCCAAGAAATCTTTCTCTTCCAATACCTTACCTTCGATTCAGCGCCGCGTGCGCGGCGCTAGCGCGGGTGGCGCGTCACTTGCAGTCCTCTCCGGCAACCGGAGCACCCATGACGAGCCCTAACGACACGAAGGCCCTCCCGGCGCGAACCCTGGCCGGCGTCGCGTCGCTCGTGCCTTCCGTCGCCTCCCGCCTTCTCGTGCCGCTCCTCCTGGCCGAGGCGGCCGCGTTCGCGGGGTTCGCCCTCTCGGGTAAGATTCCGGTGTTCCTGATCACCGTCCTCCGCGCGCTCCTGACGTTTTGAAGAGCGAGGAACTGCCGGCCGCGATGTCATCCGTCGAGAGGCGCGAGGTCCACCTGACCATTCCGGTGGCTCCGGAGATGGAGATTGCCGCGACCGCGCAGGTCGCCGCGATGGGCGAGTGGATGGAGATGGGTCGGGACAAGATCGACGAGGTCAAAATGGCCGTCGTGGAGGCGTGCATCAACGCGTTCGAGCACAGCGCGACGCCCGACCGCCAGGTCGCCCTTTCGTTCAGAATCGGCTCGGAAGACGGGGGACGGGGCGCCTACCTCGAGGTGGACGTCGCCGACGCGGGCCGGGGCTTCGACCCGACCCGCCTCAGGGCCCCGGAGATCGCAACGGCCCTAAAGTCGAGCCGCAAGCGGGGGTGGGGCATCAAGATCATCGAGAGCCTGATGGACGACGTGAGGATCGAGAGCGGGGAGCACGGCACCCGGATCGTGATGCGGAAGTACCGGTGAGGTATAAGGGAGCCGAATGAGCGAGACGCTGAAAGTCGTCGTGGACCGGCCGGACGCGGCCGTGGCCATCCTGCGCACCGACGGCTACATCAACAACACGGGTGGCGAGGAGATTGCCAAGGAGGCGTACGCCCTTCTCGGCGGCGGCGTGAACCGCCTCCTCCTCGACCTCGAGAGGACGAAGATCGTGAACTCGATCGGGATCTCGATCCTCATCGAGATCCTCGAGAAGCTGCTCGACCAGGGAGGAAAGCTCGCCTTCTGCCGCCTGACGCCGACGATCGAGAAGACGTTCCAGATCATGGGTCTCGCGCAATATGCACGGATCTTCCCCGCACCAGAGCCCGCGCTCGCCTGGCTCCGGGGCGAGTCCGAGTAGCGCGGCCGTTCCGCCGGGTCCTGCTTCGGGCGGGAACCGGCTGCTCGCGGCGCACGCCCGACTCGCGGCGATCGACCCCTGGAGCGGCCGGGAGCATCTGTTCGAGGAGATCCTCGCGGCCCTCCTCGTCGGGGCCGGCGCCTCGCGCGGCCTCCTCCTCGACCCGGCTCAGCCCGCGCGCTCGGCGGGGTCGGGCCTGGACGTGCCGGCGGGCACGCGCGACGCGCTCGCGGCAAGCGTCTCCCGGTCGCCGCACGCTCTCGAGGCGGCGGCGTTCACGCCGCTCTTCGGCGACGGCGCACCCGCGCCGTTCGCGATCCCGATCACGGCCCAGGAGGTGACGGTCGCGTTCCTCGCCCTCGACACGCCGCCCGAGGACCCGGCGGGCTTCGCGTCCGTCACGGCCCACACGGCGTGGCTTCTCGACACGGTCCGGATGTCGGAGAAGGTCCAGAAGGCCGATTTCGAGCTCAAGTTCCGGGTCTGGGAGCTCCAGAGCCTCTACGACGTCGGGCTCTCGATCGCCCGCACGCTCGACCTCGAATCCCTCGCGGATGACGTCCTCATGACGTCCGTCTCGCTCCTGAACGCCCGCTCCGGCTCGCTGCTCGTTCGCGCGCAGAAGGACGAGGGCTTCTTCGCCAAGCACGTGGGCGAACCGCTTCTCGCTGCGGACGCAATTTACGAAGTGCCGGCCGAGGCCGTCCTCGCGAACCGCCGGGAGAACCGCCCCGCGTTCCTCAGGGACGCGCCCGCCGAGAACCTCCTCCTCGTCCCGATCGCGGTCGAGGGCCGGCCGCTCGGCGTCCTCGTCGTCGCGGACAAGGAGACGCGCGGGGGCGGCGTCGAGGACTTCACGGCCGCGGACGTGAGGGTCGCGAGCCTGTTCGCGAACCAGGCGGCCATCGCGCTCGAGAACGCGCGCCTCCACCGCGAGGCCGTCGAGAAGGAGAAGATGGAGCGCGAGATGGAGCTCGCCGCCTCCATCCAGAAGACGATTCTCCCCGAGGCGCTTCCGGAGGTTGCCGGGCTCCTCCTCGCGGGCGGCAACCGGCCCACGAAGCAGGTCGGCGGCGACTACTTCGACGTCTATCCGCTCTCCGGGGGGAGAACGGCCTTGTGCGTCGCGGACGTGTCGGGCAAGGGCGTCCCGGCCGCGCTCCTCGTCTCGACCGTCCACGCGTGCCTCCACCTCCTCGTTCCGAACCTCGCGGACGACCTGCCCGCCCTCGTCGCACGCGTCAACAAGCATCTTGTCCGCTTCTCCTCGACGCGCAAGTTCGCGACGCTCTTCGTGGCCGTCTTCGACCCGGAGACGGGCCTCCTGCGGTACGTGAACGCCGGGCACAATCCCGGACTCTGGCTCTCGCCGGGCGGCGCAACGCTCCTGCCGAGCGGCGGCGTGCCCGTCGGAATGCTCCCCGCCGCCGTACACCGCGAGGCGTCCGTGAGCCTGGCGCCGGGCGACACGCTCCTCCTCTATTCGGACGGCATCACGGAGGCGCTCGACCGCGACGACGAGGAGTATGGGATGGAGCGGCTCACGCGGCTCGCGCTCGACGGCCGCGCGGATCCGCCCGCGGAGCTGTCGCGCCGCATCTTCGGGGCCGTGAGCGACTTCACCGCGGGCGTCGCGCAGTACGACGACCAGACGGTGCTCATCGCGCGGGTCGCGGGCGCGTGAGACGGCGCGCCGCGGCGGCCGCGGTCCTTGCCTTCGCCGCGGCCTGCACGTTTTCGAACGAGACCACCGTCCTTCCGCACCGCCTCCTCAAGCCGCTGCCCGGCGGGCTCGTGAACGCCTTCAACGCCGAGGAGCAGCTCGAGCGCGGGTACATCCCGGAGGTCGCCGCGTTTCTCGCGTCGTCCGGCGGGCGGACGCTCGAAGGCGTGCGCTACGACCGCCTCCTCGGTCAGGTTCTTCTCGAGGAGGGTGACTTCAAGCGGGCCGTCCCGCACCTCGAGCGGGCCTTCGCCGGAGTCGGCCGCGCCTCCGACCGCGCGGAGGCCGCGTGGCTCCTCTCCCAGGACGCGTACTGGGCCGGCGACTTCAGGACGGCCGGCCGCTGGGCCCGCGCCGCCCAGCGCGAGGGCAAGCTCGTGCCCGACGGCTGGGTCGTGTTCCTCGAGGCGTCACCGCCGCGAAGCCTCTACGGCGGGGCCGCTCCGGGCGCGCGCGTCACGCTGCCCGTGGACTTCGGCCACCCGAACCTCGTGCGCCTGTCGGTGCGCGTGAACGGCCACGCGCCCGAGGAGATGGTCCTCGACTCCGGCGCATCGGTTTCGCTCCTGACCGACAGCGCGGCCGAGCGCCTCGGCGTGCGGTTCGTTCCCGGCGCGACGGCGGCCGCGCGCGGCCTGCACGCGGCGGAGACGCCGATGCGCCTCGGCTGGCTGGACTCGGTCCGCCTCGGCGACCTGACGCTCACGGACGTGCCGGTGGGCGTCCTTCCGGATGGGACGCTCACGTTCGAGACGGCCTCGCTCGGCGTCTACCGGCTGAACGGCGTCCTCGGCGCGCACCTCATGAAGGAGTTCGACTGGCGCCTCGAGTACATCGAGAAACGTGTCTTCGCGCGGCGCCTCGACCCTGGCGCTCCCCGTGGCTCGAAGGACCAGAACCTGTTCTTCCGCCGCATGAAGCCCATGGTGCGGACGTCGCTGAACGGCCAGCCGTGGTCACTCTTCCTCCTCGACACGGGCTCGGAACCGTCCATGGTCACGCGGGGGGGGCTGCGCAAGACGCGCCTCTTCGAGCCGGAGGCCGCGTATCCCGTCACGCTCGAAGGCATCGGCAAGTCGCGCGTCTCCTGGGGGAAGATCTCGAACGTGACCGTCGGCGTCGACGCCTACATGGTGCGCTTCAAGGACATCGTCGTGAAGGAGGAAGGTGAGGGGCTCGAGGACGGAATCCTCGGGGCCTCCTTCCTCGCGAACTTCGACGTCGAGATCCGGTTCGGGGCGATGACGCTCGTTCTCGAGAACCCCGTCGAGCGGCGGCGGCGGAGCGAGCGCGCTCCGGAGCAGGAGATCCCCCGATAGAATGACCCCGTGAAGGGGAGGCGAATTCGGCACGGACGGGCGGCACTGGGCGCGTTCGCCCTCCTCGCCGCGACCGCGTGCCGGCCGCCGGTCGATCCGATGGAAAAGAAACGCACGCAGATGGTGGAAACCCAGATCGAGGGGCGCGGGATCCGCGACCCGCGCGTCCTCGCGGCGATGCGCAAGGTCCCGCGACACCTCTTCGTCCCGGCCGCCGAGGCGGCCGCCGCCTATGACGACCGCCCGCTGCCGATCGGAAGCGGCCAGACGATCTCGCAGCCCTACGTCGTCGCCTTCATGACCGAGCAGCTCCGTCTCACGGGGACGGAGAGGGTCCTCGAGATCGGCACGGGCTCGGGCTACCAGACGGCGATCCTCGCCGAGCTCGCCGCGAAGGTTTACTCGATCGAGATCCGTCCCGAGCTCGCGGCGTCGGCCGCGGAGCGACTGCAGCAGCTCGGGATCCGCAACGTCGAGGTGCGCGCCGCCGACGGTTACCGCGGGTGGCCCGCGGAGGCGCCGTTCGACGGCATCCTCGTGACGGCGGCGCCGGAGCGCATCCCGCCGCCTCTCCTCGAGCAGCTCTCGGCGACCGGGAGGATGGTGATCCCGGTCGGCGCCTTCTATCAGGAGCTGAAAGTGATCGAAAGACAGGGCGGGGGATACACGGAGAAGAGTGTCCTCCCCGTGAGGTTCGTGCCGTTCGTCGGCGAGGCCGAGGGCGCGCCGCGGGTGCCGGAGCCCGGAACGGGCCGCTGATGCGAGCCCTGCGGCGCGCGCTGGCGGCGGCGCTCGCCGCCTCGGTCCTCGCCTCCGCGCCGGCGCGCGCCGCCGACGCCGCCGCCCGCCGCGAACCCGCCGCCGGCCTTCTCTTTCGATGAGGCGGGCGCGCTCGCCGCAGGCGACGCGAAAGGCGTCCTCCTCGCGCCGCTCCGCTGGGACGGGAACGACTGGCTGAAGTTCGGCGGTGCCGCCGTCGCCATCACCGCGACGGGATTCCTTCTCGACAACTGGCTCCGGGACGCGTCGCAGCGCAGCCGGACGCCGTCGCGCGACGAAGCGGCCGTCACGATCGAGAAGCTCGGCGCCGAGTACTCGTTCGCCGTCCTCGGCGGGTTCGCGGTCGTCGGACTCGCCGCGAAGAACCGCGAGGCGATGGACGTCGCGGTCGACGGCCTCCTCTCGAGCGTGATCGCCGCGGGCGTCGTCGCCCCGGTCTCGAAATTCGCCGTGGGCCGCGCGCGTCCGAACGCGGACGAGGGATCCGCCTCATTCCAGCCGTTCTCGTCGAACGCGTCCTTCCCGTCCGGACACACGACGCAGGCCTTCGCGGTCGCGTCCGTCGTCGCGGCGCACGATCGTCACCTGTGGGTCCGCGTCGTCTCGTACGGCCTCGCGGGCTCCGTCGGCCTCGCGCGCATTCACGAGGACGCGCACTGGACCTCGGACGTCCTCGCGGGCGCGATCCTCGGAACGGTCGTCGGAAACGCCGTCGTGAAGGTGAACGACGGGATCCGGGCGGGCCGGAGAGCTCCGGACGGCCCTCGCGCGGGAAGAGCACCCGGCGCGACTCTGGCGCTGTGGCCCGTTTTTCTTCGAAAGGGAGGCGGGCTGTCGGTCGTCGCGTCGTTCTAGGCGGTGTCTGGCGTACGTCCCCGGGCTTTCGTAGGATCCCGCCGTGGCCTCCGACTCCGAACCACTCGAAGGGATCCAGATTGCCTCTCACCGCGTGGAGCGCGTCGCGGCGCGGGCCCGCGACGTCTCCCACACGTTTTCGGCGTGGGCGCTCGTCGTCGAAGCGGCGCAGGGGACAGGACGCATCGTGCGCATCGAGGTGACGCCGGACGCCACCTTGTGGCGCGGCGACGGCGTCTTCCTCGGCTGGACGACCGATCGGCTCGCGGCGGCCTGGGACGCCCTGCGCGCGGCCGAGCCCGTGCCCGAGGCCAGCCCGGACTTTCCCCAGCTCGGCTAGGCCCTCTTCTTCGGCGCCCAGCGGAGGATCTCGACCTTCTCCATGGTCATGAGGACGCCGCACGCGGCCTCCTCGAGGATCGGATCGATCCGCTCGAGGAAAGCGCGGACCTTCTCCTCGGTGTCCACGATCTCGACGACGATCGGCAGGTCCTCCGACAGCTCGAGGAGCCGCGCGCGGTGCACGACGCTGGACGCGCCGAAGGACTCGATGCCCCGGAGGACCGTGGCGCCCGACAGTCCGGCCTCGCGTGCCTCGCCGACGAGGACCTCGAAGAGCGGCTTGTGCCGCGCGCGGTCCGTCTCGCCGATGTGGATCCGGAGCAGCTTCGCCGACGCGACGTCCTTCATGAGGCGAGCCTCCCGATCGAGCGGCCGAGCACCGTTCCGAGGAGCCCGAGGAAGACGGAGCCGCCGACGTAGAGCGTCGCGCGAAGAACGTCCTTCACGGTGAGAAGGCCGAGCGTGTCCCACGCGAAAGACGAGAACGTCGTGAAGCCGCCCAGAATCCCGACCATGAGAAACGTGCGCGCCTCGGGCGAGATGGCCGCGCGCTCGAGCCCGAGCGCGCCGACGAGGCCGATCGCGAAGCACCCGGCGAGGTTCACGGAGAAGGTGCCCACGGGAAACGGCCCCGGCGCCGTGCGCTGCAGGGCGGAGGCCATCGCGTACCGGCACACCGAGCCGATCCCGCCGCCGACGAACACGAGCGCGAAGAAGAACGGCCGCATCCGCGCGGGACGTTATCAGACGGGGGCGGCCGGCTCGCCGTATGATCGCGGGAGCGACGGCGATGGAGTCCGCCCGAACCGCCCGGCGAGGGCTGATGACTCCTACCCTCCCCCGGGAGGAGCCGCCTTGTCCGACGACACGAGCCAGCCTCCAGACGGATCCATCGCGCCGGCCGGCGCGGATCTGGGCGATCTCGCCGCGCTCGCCCGGGAGATCGGAGCCGCCGGCGTCGCCGACGACGCCGAGGCCGTGGCGCGTCGGGTCGCGGAAGGACGCTTCTACGTCGCGTGCGTCGGCCAGTTCAAGCGCGGTAAATCCACGCTCCTGAACGCGCTCGTCGGCCGCCCCCTCCTGCCGGTCGGCGTCCTGCCCGTCACGTCCGTCCCGACCGTCCTTCGCTTCGGGGACAGGCTGCGCGCCCGGGTTCTCCTTTCCGGGGGAGAGTGGCGGGACGTCGACCCCTCTTGCCTGGGCGCGTGGGTCACGGAGGAGAGGAACCCGGGGAACACGCGCGGCGTCGTGGCCGTAGAGGTCTTCGTGCCGAGCCCGCTGCTCGCCGGCGGGCTGTGCCTCGTCGATACGCCCGGCGTCGGCTCGATCCGGGCCGGAAACACGGCGGCCACGCGCGCGCTCGTCCCCCACGTCGATGCGGCCGTGGTCGTGCTCGGAGCGGACCCGCCGATCTCCGGAGAGGAGATGGCGCTCGTCGAGGAGATCGCGGCGCACGTCGAGACGCTCGTGTTCGTCCTCAACAAGGCCGACCGGCTGCCCGCGGGCGACTGCGCCGAAGCCGCGCGCTTCGCCGAGGCGGCACTCACGGGGCGGCTTGGAACGCGCGCGTCCCCGCTCCTTCACCTGAGCGCGTCGGAAGCGCTTGCGGGGAGCCCGACCCGGGACTGGGAGAGGCTCGAGCGGTCGCTCTCTCTCATGGCCCGGACCTCGGGCGCGGACCTCGTGAGGATGGCCGGGCGGCGCGCCGCCTCACGGCTCGCCGCCCGGCTTCTCGGGGTGCTCGACGAGCGGCGCGACGCGCTCGTGCGCCCGATTGCGGAATCCGAAGGACGGATTGCGGCCCTCGGCGAATCCGTCGCGGCCGCCGAACGCTCGATGGCGGATCTTGGATTTCTTCTGAACGGGGAGGTCGAAAGGCTCGCCAGGAGATTCGCCGAGCATCGGGACGAATTTCTCGCCGGGGCTGCGGGACCCGCCCGGGAGGAGCTTCGAAAGCAGATCGACGCGCCCCTGGCCGACTCCGGTGCCGCGCTCCGGGATCGCGCGTCGAACGCGGCGATCGCCATCGCGCGGCGACACCTCGACGCCTGGCTCGCCGACGCGATTCCCGTCGCCGAGGCGCTCTATCGCGCAACGGCCGAGCGCTTCCTGGCGCTCGGCGACGAGTTTCTTGGGCGCTTTCTCGCGTCGGAAATGGTCGGTCCCGACCGGCTGCCCCCGGGGCTCGGCCACGAGGCGGGGTTCCGGGCGAAATCAGGGCTCTTCTACACGGAGCTCCTCGCGGTCGCCGAGCCGTCCGTGATCTCCTGGCTCGCCGACCGCATGCGCCCGGTCGCCGCGACCCGGCGCGCCGTGGCGCGCGACGCGGCGGCCTACCTCGACAGGCTCCTCGCGACGAACAGCGCCCGCGCCCAGAACGACCTCGTCGAGAGGGTACGGGAGAGCCGGCGCCTCCTCGAGGCCGAGATCCGCGCGCGGCTCGTGGAGGCGCTCCGCTCCGCGACGGGCGCGCTGGAACGGGCGCGGGCGCGGAGGGCCGAAGGGGACGCGAGCGTGGCCGCCGAGCTGGAGCGGCTTCGGGAGTGGGAGAGCCGTGCGCGACGAGGCTACGGGCCCGCGCGGTAGGTCTGGCTAGATCCCTGCCCAGCCGGGCTCGAGGCGCGTCCAGCCCTCCTCGACCGCCCAGAGGTCCATCGCGAGAGAGGCGAGATCGTCCACCTCGGGAACGGGGCGCGCGTCGAGCGTGAGATCGAGGGATTTCACGTAGCTCCGGCACGTCTCGCAGGCCTCGATCCGCACGGCCGGATGCGCCTCCGTCCGGAAGTTCGGCAGCTTCGCGGGGTCCTCTTCATGGCATGCGGCGCAACGGATGCGCGCGAACGGCCACTCGGTGCCGCAGAGCGCGCAGGCCAGCGAGCGCGCGGCCCCGCCCGAGTCCGCGACCTCGCGCCGGACGCTCACGACGGCTCCGTTCCCGCAGGCGGGACAGTGGCCCGGGTGGCGCGGGCGCTCGAGCGTGACGCCCTGTGAGGCGAGGACCTCGGCGTAGGGCCGCAGGAAGGCGCGCGACAGGTAGTCCTCCCGGGCTTCGCGCTCTCCGCTCCAGTAGACCGCGAGGCGCGAAAGAGCCGTCTCGTCCGCGTCGGCGTGGCGCGCGGCGGCCGCCTCGGCCAGTTCCGGCGGCCCCTTCTCGGAGGCGTAGGTCAGGAGCGGCGCGAGGAGGTCGAGGAGGCGCGGGAAGTCGGCGCTCGCCCCCGTGAACGCGACGTCCTCGTGGCGGGCGAGGACGGCCGCCGCGAGCCGCCCCTGGAGCCGGAAGAGGCCCGACGCGAACGCGAGAGGCTCGGCGACGAGGGGAGCCGAGGCGAGCAGGGTCGTCGCGCGCGCCGCGCGCTTCTCGAACGCCACGGCCGGATCGAGCGTCGCGTGCACCTCCACACGTTATCGCCGGAGCGCCCGAAAGGGAAACCTCTCGACCGGGGCCATCTCGTCGGGCGCGCGTTCGACCTCGAGAAGACGTCGCCTGGTCGACCTGAGCCCGGGCCGTCGCAAGAGGAAACGGGGGCGCCGGAGCGCCCCCGCGGACGGACCCTCCTGTCGGAGAGGGCTTACTTGTCGAGCCCCATGATCTCCCGGTACCACTTCGGATGGTGGAGCCGAGCCCACGCCTTCGTGACGGTGCCCCGGGTCATCGAGCCGAACGTCCCGGGCTCGGCCGCGGTGCCGAGGTAGACGTGGAAGACGATCGTGACGGCGAACAGGATGAACGTCACGTCGTGAAGGATGATCGCGATCTCGCGGACGACGTGCGAGAAGTTGAGCGGGAACCAGAGGACGACGCCCGACGCGAGGAGGCCGAGCGCCGCGAGCGCCGACGTGAAGAAGAAAATCTTCTGGCCTCCGTTGTACTTGCCGACGTTCGAGTCGTCTGTCTGGTAGCGCATGTACGTGAACAGCTTCGGGCCGATCCAGCTCCTCTCGTCGGGCCTGAGCTCCATCTCGGAGAACCACGCGACGAGCATCACGAGGGTCGCGAGCGAGAACGCGATGCCCGCCCAGGGATGCAGCCAGCGGCAGACCTGGAGTCCCCCGAAGAGCGGGGCCATCCAGGTGAAGACCGGCGTCCAGATCGGCAGGCCGGTGAACAGACAGACGATGAACGTGACGGCGACGCACCAGTGGATGACGCGCGAGGAGAGACGGTGGCGGATGATTTCGTTCCCGACGACGACGTTCTCGCGGTCGCGGGCCACGACGACCGCTTCGTCCATCGCCCGGTCGCGGATCGGGGCAGCGCTCATGTTGCCTCCTCTTCTCTCTTCCGCTCAGGCCTGCGGCAGGTTGGATTCGGAGTCCGCCGCGCCCTTCACTTCCTTCTTTCCGAAGTTCAGGTAGTGCCCGAAGGCGCCGACGACGGCCCCGACGATGGCGACGAGTCCGAGGGGACGGACGACGTTCTTCCAGAACTTCATTCCGATCGGGACGTGCGGATCGCGGGGCAGGCCGCCGTACCACTCGGGATGGTCCCCGTGCGCGAGCACGGTGACGACGGTCGTGCCGCTCACGCCCTTCGGGTCGTAGAGCGCGGCGTTCGCGAAGCCGTTCGCCTTGAGCTGCTCGACGCGATGGTTGCCGAGCGCGACCATGTCGTCCTTCGTCCCGAAGTGGAGGCAGCCGGTCGGGCAGGCCTTGATGCACGCGGGCTCGAGGCCCACGGAAACCCGGTCCACGCACAGCGTGCACTTCGCCATCTTCCCCGTAGCGGCGTGGAACTTCGGGACGTCGAACGGACAGCCGGTCGCGCAGTAGCCGCAGCCGATGCACTGCTCCGGATTCACGTCCACGATGCCATTCGAGTACTGCACGATCGCGCCGGGAGCGGGACACGCCTCGAGGCATCCGGGCTCGGCGCAGTGCATGCACTGGTCCTTGCGCATGAGCCACATGAGCCCGCCCTCGACCTCACGCTCGTCGAAGCGGATGAGGTTCCAGAAGGACGGGTCGAGCGTCGGCATCGTCTGATACGTGCCGGTCTGCGACGTCGGGACGACCCTGAGGTCGTTCCATTCCTGGCAGGCGACCTCGCACGCCTTGCAGCCGATGCAGGTCGACGTGTCGATGTACTTGGAGACGGTCGGAAGGCTGCGCAGGCCGCTCGCGTTTCCGGACGAGAGGATGCCGGAGGCGGAGGAGCGGGCGATCTCGAGGTTCTGTACGCTCATCGTCGTCCTCCTCTCAGGCCTTCTCGAGCTTGACGAGGAACGTCTTGTACTCGGGCGTGAACGTGTTCGGGTCCATCGCCGAAGGCGTCAGGAAGTTCGCGAGCGGGCCCGTGTGGCCCGCCTCGCCCTCGTAGCCCCAGTGGAGCGGGAATCCGATCTGCCACATCGCCTGGCCGTTGATCTGGAGCGGGAGCAGGCGTTTCGTGACCATCGCGACTCCCTCGATGGAGCCGCGCGCCGACGTGACGCGCGCCTTCCCGCCGTTCGTGATGCCTTTCTCCTTCGCGAGAGCCTCCGGGATCTCGATGAAGAAGCCCGGCTGCACCTGGTTCAGGCGGCCGATGTGCTTCGTCCAGTAGTGGTAGTGCTCCGTGAGGCGGTACGTCGCGCAGACGATCGGGAACTGGTCGCGGGTGCCGTAGACGTCCTTGTCGGACTTGAACTTCTTCGTCGCGGGGTTCGACGTCACCTTCGGGTGGAGCGGGTTGTCGCACGGGGCCTCGACGGCCTCGTAGTGCTCCGGGAAGGGCCCGTCGTTCAGCGGGGCGAAGATCTTGCCGACGCCCTCGGGCAGCATGATGAAAGCGCCGAACGTCCCCGGGGGCGCGTCCGGCTTCATGTCCGGGACGTCGCCGACCCATTTCGTGCCGTTCCACTTGATGCCGGCCCGCGTCGGATCCCAGGGCTTGCCCTCCGCGTCGGCGGACGCGCGGTTGTACATGACGCGCCGGTTCGCCGGCCAGGAGAAGCACCAGTTGTGGTACATGCCGAGGCCGTTCGGGTCGTCGACGGGATTGCGCCTCTGCGTCAGGTTGCCCGCCTCCGTGTAGCAGCCCGACATCAGCCAGTTGCCGCACATCGTCGACCCGTCGTCCTGGAGCTGGCCGAACCCGTCGAGCTGCTGGCCGGCCGTCTTGATGACCTTCGTCTTGTCCTTCGGGTCGTGGATGTCCTCGAGGGCCTTGCCGTTCAGCTCCCTGAGGACTTCGGACAGGTCGGGCGCCGCCGGGTTCGTGTAGGACCAGTCGACGTTCAGCACCGCTTCCGCGGCGGGGCCGCCCTCCTTGCGGTAGAGGTCCCTCACGGCGAGGAAGATCCGGGCGAGGATCTCCTGGTCCGTCTTGATCTGCCCCGGAGGATCGAGGGCCTTCCACTTCCACTGGATCCAGCGCGCCGAGTTCGTGAAGCTGCCGTCCTTCTCGGCGAAGTTCGACGCGGGGAGCTGGAACACCTCGGTCTGGATCTTCGAGGGGTCCGCGCCGCCGTACTCCTTGGGCGCCTTCCAGAACGTCGCCGTCTCGACCTGGTGGTTCTCGACGACGACGAGCCACTTCAGCTTCGAGTGGGCGGCGATCATCTTCGGCGTGTTCGGCCCGATGCCGACCGGGTTCATGCCGAACGTCATGAGGCCCTCGGGGCCCGGCTCCTGTCCGCCGGCGCGGCTCGAGTTGCCGCGGTACATGTCGTCGAAGATGAACATCCAGGAGTAGTTGCCGTCGACCTTCGGGAGCCAGTTGTATCCGAACTCGTTCTCCTTCGTGGCGCTCTTGCCGTAGCAGGCCTTCAGGACCGAGACCATGAACTTCGAGTAGTTCTGCCAGTAGTTCATGGACGGGCCGAGCGCCTTCGGGGTGTTCGCCTCGTTGTATTCCTTGAGCGACTGCCATTGGGCCTGCGGGGTCTTGACGTATCCGGGCAGGATGTCGAAGACGCCCGCGGTGTCCGTGGCGCCCTGGATGTTCGAGTGGCCGCGCAGGGCGTTGACGCCGCCGCCCGGCCGGCCGACGTTTCCGAGCAGGAGCTGCAGCATCGCGGCCGTCCGGATGATCTGGACGCCGATCGAGTGCTGCGTCCAGCCGAGCGCGTACATGATCGTGCCCACGCGCGGGGCGTTGCCCGTCGACGTCACGACCTCGGCGACCTTCAGGAACGTGTCCTTCGGCGTGCCGCAGATCTTCTCGACCATCTCCGGCGTGTAGCGGTCGACGTGCTTTTTCAGCAGCTGGAAGACGCAGTGGGGGTCCTCGAGGCTCGGGTCCTTCTTCGCCTCCCCCTTCGCGTCGAGCTGGTAGGCCCACGTGTCGCGCTTGTAGCTGCCCGTCGCCTCGTCGAACCCGGAGAAGAGCCCGTCGTCGAACTTGAAGTCCGGGTTAATGAGGAGGGGCGCGTTCGTATGGATCTTGACGTAGTCCTCGTGGAACCGCTTCTTGTCGATCGCGTACCGGATGATGCCGAGGAGGTACGCGATGTCCGTGCCCATGCGAATCGGGGAGTAGACGTCCGCGACGGCCGCGGTCCGCGTGAAGCGCGGGTCCACGGCGACGATCTTCGCGTTACGGGTCTTCTTCGCCTCGATCGCCCACTTGAAGCCGCAGGGGTGGTTCTCGGCGGGGTTCCCGCCCATGCAGAGGACGACGTCGGCGTTCTTGATGTCGACCCATCCGTTCGTCATCGCTCCGCGCCCGAACGTGGCGGCCAGACTGGCCACCGTGGGCCCGTGTCATACCCGGGCTTGGGTGTCCCGGTACGGAACGCCCCAAGCGGAGGCGCTCTTCCAGTAGAGGTAGTTGAACTCCGTCGTGTCCGTGCACCCGCCGATCATCGCCATGCCGGGGTTGCGGTTGACGACCTGCCCCTTCGCGTTCTTCTGCACGAAGCTCTTGTCGCGCGTGTCCTTGACGTGCCGGGCGATCTTCGAGATCGCCTCGTCCCACGAGATGTCCTCCCAGTGGTCCGAGCCGGCCTTGCGGATCTGCGGCGTCTTGAGGCGCGTCGGGCTGTTGATGTCGTCCTTGACGGTCGCGCCCTTCGGACAGAGCGTCCCGCGATTGATCGGATGATCGGGATCGCCCTCGACGTGGACGACCGACGCGGTCGCGTTCTTGGCCTTGTCCCCGAGCGTATGGATGATCAGACCGCACGAAACGGCGCAGTAGGGACATGTGCTGCGCGTTTCCGTGGTGCGCGAGATCTTGAATTCGCGCATTTCGGCCCGGGCCTCGCGCATGTCGAAGCCCAGGGCGACAGCTCCGCCCGCCGTCCCTGCTTTGAGGAAGGTTCTTCGCGTCAGGCCCATGGCCGCCCTCCTTCTGTTTCGTCCGGTTCCCTAGCAGACCTCTCGGAGGGGCAGGCTGTCAAGACGCGATCTCAGGCGCGTTTACGCGCCGCCGAACGAACGGCCGCTCAGGCCGTCAGGGGGCCGTAGAGGTCCGGACGGCGGTCGCGGAAGAAGCCCCACGAGGCGCGGTCGCGGCGGACCTCGGCGAGGTCGACCGTGGCGACGGCGACACCCTCCTCCTCGCGGGAGAGTTCCGCGAGCTTCTCGCCCCGCTGGTTCGCGACGAAGGACGACCCGTAGAAGACCTGGCCGCCTTCGTTCCCGACGCGGTTCGCCGCGACGACGGGCGCGACGTTGCAGACGGCGTGGCCGAGCATCGCGCGCTGCCAGAGGTCTCTCGTATCCAGCGCCGGGTTCCCCGGCTCCGAGCCGATCGCGGTCGGGTAGAGCAGGACGTCGGCGCCCGCGAGGAGCATCGCGCGCGCGGCCTCGGGAAACCACTGGTCCCAGCAGATCCCGACGCCGAGGTGCGCGGGCTGCGCGCTCCACGCACGGAAGCCCGTGTCGCCGGGGCGGAAGTAGAACTTCTCCTCGTACCCGGGGCCGTCGGGGATGTGGCTCTTGCGGTAGATCCCGAGGACGCTGCCGTCGGCGTCGACCATCGCGAGGCTGTTGTAGTACGCGTGCCCCGCCTTCTCGAAGAAGGAGACGGGAATCGCGGCGCCGAGCTCTTTCGCGAGAGCGGAGAAGCGCGCGATCGTCGGGTGGCCCTCGGCGGGCTTCGCCCACGCGAAGAACCGGTCGCGCTCCTCGCGGCAGAAATAGGGTCCCTCGAAGAGCTCGGGCGGAAGGATGACGGTCGCGCCCCTCCGCGCCGCGGCGCGCACGAGCTCCTCCACCTTCGCGACGTTCTCCTCGATGGAACCGCCCAGCGCGCACTGGACCGCGGCGAGCGTCACGTTCTCGGCTCCGCTCATCGCGGCACCTGCTGGCTGATGCAGTGAAACGCGCCACCGCCCTCGAGGAGCTGGCGGGCCGGCACCGAGACCGCGCGGCGGCCCGGGAAGAGTTGCCCGAGGGCCGCGCGCGCTCTCTCGTCGTTCGGGACGCCGTACGCGGGGACGACGACGGTCGTGTTCGCGACGTAGAAGTTGACGTAGCTCGCGGGCATCGGCTCGCCGTCCACGTCGGGGACGAGCCCCGGCGAGGGAACCGTCGCGACGCGCAGCGGGCGGCCGGCGGCGTCGCGCATCCTCGCGAGGTCGCGGGCGATCTGCAGGAGGGCCGTGCGGTTCGGGTCGTCGGGACCCGACGGGCTCATGCAGACGACGTCGCCCGGCGCGACGAAGCGCGCGAGCGTGTCGACGTGCCCGTCCGTGTGGTCGTTCCTCAGGCCGTCGCCGAGCCAGAGGACCGTCGAGACGCCGAACGCGTCCCTCAGGCCGTCCTCGATCGCCTTCTGGGTCATTCCCGGATTGCGGTTCTGGTTCAGGAGGCACTGGCGGGTCGTGAGGCACGTCCCTTCGCCGTCCACCTCGACGGAGCCGCCCTCGAGGACCCACGGGAAGCGGAACGCCTTCAGGCCGGCCTCCGCGGCGATCCTTCCGGCGACGGCGTCGTCGTCGGGCAGGACGTATTTTCCGCCCCAGCCGTTGAAGGGGAACGAGACCGTCGCGCGGACTCCGGCCGGTCCCGCGAGGAAGACGGGAGCGGTGTCGCGCAGCCAGATGTCGCCGAAGGGGATCACGTGCAAGCGAACCCCGAGGCCCGCGAGCGCCGCCGCCGCGACATGGCGGTTCTCCTCGTCGGGCACGAGGACCTCGAGGCGCTCGCCGCGCGGGCGCCCGTGCGCGTCGCGGTCCGCGATCGCGGCCGCGAACGCGACGAACGCGGACCGCACGCCGGGGAGCGCGTCCTCCCAGAGATCCGCGTGACTCGGCCACGCGAGCCACACGGCTCCGTGCTCCTCCCACTCCGCGGGCTGGCGGAAGCGGGCCGTGCGAGGCGTCGTCCCGGGCGGCAGAGTCGTCGCGGACATCCGGCGAACTATAGGCTTTGTTAGACTGACTGCACCCGGGGGAAACCCTCGAAAGCGTTCGGAACATGACGCCGGAGTTCGATCACTACTCGATTTCCCGCGTCCTCGGAGAGGGAGGGACGGGGGTCGTCTACCTCGCCAGGGACCAGCGGACCGGCCTCGACGTGGCGGTCAAGGTCGTGGCCCAGCGCGAGCTCGACGCCGTGCTCCGGGCCCGGTTGCCGAGGGAGAGCGCCGCGCTTGCCGCGCTCAGCCACCCGAACGTCGTGCGGTTCCACGAGTTCACCGAGTCCCAGGACGGCACGCTCGCCATCGTGACGGACTACGTGGACGGGTCGGACTTCCGCGCCTTCGAAGGGCTGCCGTTCCCCGAGCTCCTTCCGCTGATGGTCCAGGCCGTCCGGGGCCTCGCGTACCTGAGGAGCCGGGGCGTCGTGCACGGCGACCTGTCGTCGGACAACTTCCTCGTCGCCCTGGAGAGCGGGACGCGCGTGACGAAGGTCGCCGACCTCGGGTTTTCGGCGCTCCTCCGCCCCGCGGACGCGGACGGCGCCTCGGGTGCGGGATCCGGACAGTTCGTCGGGAAATTCGCGTTTGCGTCCCCGGAGCATTTCTTCGCGTCGGACATCGACTGGCGGAGCGACGTCTACTCGCTCGGCGTCGTGTTTCACAGGCTCCTGACGAACGAGGCGCCGATCACGGTGAGCCGCGAGTCGAGATACTTCGACTGGATGGTGGCCCACGAGAAGGAGCATGCGTTCGAGGTCCCGTCTCCGCCCGGCGGGCCCGCTCTGCCCGATGCGCTGCGGGACGTGGTCCGTCGAATGCTCGCCCGGTCCCGTGACCAGCGACCGCAGAGCTACGAGGAGATCCTCGACGCGCTCGACCGTGTCCGGCGCGTCGCCCCGGCGGAGCCGGGGCCCGCGGAGTCGGTCGAATCGTCGCAGCAGAAGAGGTGGCCGGACCTCGAGGTGCCGGAGCCGCACACGGAAAGGTTCGTCTCCTTCTCCGCGTCCCCATCGCACGCGATCCCCGCCGATCCCGGGCCGCCCTTCGAGGAGCGGCGCGTCGAGCCGCCCCCGGACCGCTTCGCGGTGGAGCCGCCTGGCTCCGAAGAGAGTCCGCTCCGCTTCGACTCGGGCTCGGACACGGCGCCGTCGTCCACGGAGCTGCTTTCGCCGCCGAGCCTGCAGGACGCCGCGAGGACGGCTCCGACCGTCGTGACCGAGAGGCCGGAGAGAGACTCCGGCGACGCCCAGTGGACCGGAGGCGCCGCGAAGGACGCGCCTCCCGAACCGGTCCGCGCGTCTCCCGCTCCTTCCGAGGAGAAAACCGAGCGGCTCGACGACGTCATCGAGAAGCTCAGGCAGCGATCTTCCCTGGAGCTCCTGCCGCCGTTGACGACGGTCCCACCGAGCCCGGAGCCCGCCGCGCCGGCGCCTCCGGCCCGCACCATCCCGACGCCTTCGCCCGCCCCGCTGCCGCCGGCCGCGCCGACCCCGCCGCCGCCGGGTCGCCGGTCCGAGCCCGCGGCCGCTCCGGTGCGTGCGGAGGTGCGGTCCGCACGGACGCCCTCGAAGCCGGGTCAGCGCGTCGTCGTCTACGGCGCTTCCCCTCCCGCCGCCACCGCTCCGCGCCGTGCGCCTGCGCCTCCTCCGCCGATCTCCACACCCGCGACCGCCGCGGGCGATCGGCGGCTCGGCCGGATCGGGATCGGGCTGATCGTCGCGGCCATCGTCGTCCTCTTCGCGGCCGTGCTGTGGGTCCTCGTCGCCGTCGCGCGCGGCGCGTCCGCCGGTGCGCCCCGCAGGACCAGCGCCACGGGCCGGGCGACGTCCGTCGCCTCAGCGCCCGCGGCATCCACCCACTCCGAGTTCGTGTGAAGGAGCCGCCATGACCGACAACCGACCGCCACGCCCCGGCGACATCGACGCGACGGCCACGAGCGCGGGCGGAGGGACGTCGCTGCGCGACATGCTTTCCAACGCGCGCGCGCAGTCGAAGGGTCAGGGGGTGGTCCAGGGCTCCACGATCTTCTTCAAGAATCTCGCCGAGTCGATCGGTCACTCCAACCGCAACCTGAAGATCGGGCTCGCCTTCCTCACGGCGGCGTTCGTCGTCGTCGCGGCGGCTCTCGGCACGCTCATCTTCCAGGCGTTCCGGAGCCAGGTCGCGACGAAGACGACGCTCGAGCAGCAGATCCAGTCCATGGACGCCTCGACGCGCAAGCAGATCCAGCCCGTCCTCGACGCGATGACGGCGATGGAGAAAAAGCTCGCGGACCAGCAGGACGGCCAGCGGCGGGAGCTCGAAGGTGTGAGGCAGCTCCTCCAGGCCGACGTCGACGCGGCGAAGGCGGACGCGGCCGCGGCGCGCAAGGAAACGGCGGAGCTGCGCACGTCCCTGAAGGCCGTCGAAAAGTGGGCGGACGAATTCGGGAAGACGTACCTGCAGGACCGGGCCAACCTCGACACGCGCGTGCGGCGTCTCGAGGGCGCCCCGGCACCCGCGGCCGCACCGCCGGCGACGAAGTAGGGATCGCGTGCGCTTCGGGTTCGGCCTCGAGGAGATCGAGCTCGGCGAAATGGTGGGCCGGGGGGGATCGGGAGAGGTGTTCGCGTCGCGGCACCGCCGGACGGGCGCGCGCCTCGCCGCGAAGGTCTATCCGTTCGACCGGATGGACCCGGCGTTTCGACCGCGCGAGAGGTTCCATCGCGAGTGCCGCGTCCTCTCGAGGATGGAGCATCCGGCGTTTCCCGCCCTCTACGGCTGCGGCGAGGAGGACGACGGGAGCGCCGGGTGGGCGATCATGGAGTGGATCGAAGGAGAGCCTCTGTCCGCGTATCGGTCCGCGCCCCTTCCCGAGGTCGTCCGCCTCGCGCACGGGATCGCGTCCGCTCTCGACGCCCTGCACGTCCAGGGCGTCCTTCATCGGGACGTCGCGTTCGACAACGTCCTCGTCGAGAAGCGGAGGTTCGGTCCGAACCCGCGACTGATCGACCTCGGCATCGCGAAGGACGTCGGTTCGAACGCGGACCTCACGATGGCCGGCGCCTTCCTCGGCCGCGTTCCGTTCGCCTCGCCCGAGCTCCTGACGGAGGAAGGTGCGGCCGGCCTCGTGGACCCGCGCAGCGACGTCTTCTCGTTCGGCGTCCTCCTCTACGAGTGGCTGTCGGGACGGCCTCCATTTCCGGGAGAGACCCCGGAGCGCGTCATGAAGGCGCAGAAGCGGAAGTCGGCGCCGAGGCTCGTGCCCCGGGAAGGTGCCGAGGCCGCGAACGGAGGCCTGTCTGCCTTCGTGGAGAGCCTCCTCGCGACCGACATCGAGAGGAGGCCGGCCTCGGACGAAGTCGTGAGACGCCTGAGCGAATTCCGCGGGCTGTTTCCGCGCCACCCCCTGGAGACGGCTCCAGCGGCGGCGTCCACCTATCGCACGCCCGAGATCGGTTACGCGCTCCTCCCGAGACGCTTCGACGCGGCCCCCGTGTTTCCCAGGCTTCGGGCGGTGTCGTTTCCCGAGCCGTCACCCCGTGCGGCGGACGCCGGATCGCCGCGCGACGCCACGCCCCGGGCCGGGGGGGCACCCGCGCCAACGCCGGTTCCGGGCGCCGGAGCCGCCTCTGCGGGGCTCGGCTCGCGCCCGGGATTCGGCGGGCTGGTTCTGGCCCTTGGAATCCTCGCGTTCGTCGCGGCGTGCGCGCTGGCCGCGTTCCTCGTCTTCAGGAACTGACGGCGGGAGACGCGGAGGGCCGGGGGGCCGGCGTCGCCGCCGGCTTTCCCCCGGACGCGGGCGGCGGGATGGTGGGTGTCGCCGTGTCCGTCGCGGTCGGCGTCGGCGTGTGAGTCGCCGTCGGCGTCTCGGTCGGAGTCGGCGGGTATTCGAGTGGCTGGAGGCCGCTGAGGACTGCCGGGGGACGGAACGACGGTTCGGCCGTCGCACGTGGGGGCTTCGGAGCGGAACGCGGGACCGCCGGCGCGGACGTGCCGCGTCCCGCCTGCTGTTTCCCCGATGGCGCGGGCGTCGCGGGGACCGGCGTCGGGGCGGGGGCGGGCGCCGCGACGGGGGCAGGCGTTGCGGCGGTGGCGACCGTCCCGACGGGAGCCGCCGTCGAGGGAGCCGGCGCCGCCTCGGTCGGGCGCGCCGCGCGAGGAACGGCGGCCGGTTTTCCCGGCGAGGGCGCGAAGCGCCACAGGAAGTATGCGATCGCGACGACGACGGCGGCCAGAGCGACGCCCCCGGCGAGCAGCCGGCGTCCGCGCGGTCTGGGCGCCGGCTCTTCCGGGGGGCCTGAGGCGGCGCCCGCCACGAGAGTCTTGTCCGCTTCGTCCTCGACGCCCGGAGCGGGAGCGGTGACCGCGGGCACCCGTCCGGTCTTGCCGAGTCCGAGGCGCGCGGGCGTCCCGCGCGAGAGGATCGCGACGGAGACGTTGTCCTTCGAGCCGGCTTCGAACGCGAGGCGGTAGATCTCGTCGGCCGTCTCCTGGAGGCTCCCGGTCACCTCGAGAGCCGTCAGGAAGCGCTCGGCCTCGAGGACGTCGGTCACGCCGTCCGTCGTGAGGATGACGGCGTCGCCCGTGGCGAGGATCACGTCGCTCCGCACGTCGGGAACGACCTTCTTCTCCTGGCCGAGGCTTCGGGTGAGGGCGTGCGCGAACGGATTGCCGGAGTCGTCCTCGGGCGCGACGGAGTCCGAGCCGAGGGCCCGCCTCTGCTCGGCGAGCGCCGTGTGGTCGACGGAGAGCTGCCTCACCTTCAACCCGGAGACGAGGAAGATCTTGCTGTCGCCGACGTTCGCGACGACGAGCCGGCCGTCCGCGAGGATCATCGCGAACGCGACGGTGGCGCCCATCCCCTTCTGCTCGGCCGAGGCCTTCCCGCGCTGGTGGATCTCGCGGTTGATGTCGTCGATCCAGCCGCGGATCTCGGCCTCGAGGGCCTCCGGCGGAAGGGACGTGGCGTCTTCGCGCGCGGCGAAGAGGCGGACCTTCTCCCGCAGGATCTCGACCGTCATGCGCGAGGCGACCTCCCCGGCGTTGTGGCCGCCCATGCCGTCGCTGAGGACCGCGAAGGCGCGCAGGGCGGGGGAGGCGGGCAGGACCGCGAGGATCGCGGCATCCTCGTTCGATTCCCGCCGGCCCTTCTCGGAAAGGCCTCCCGCGAGGTACGGGGGCTGCGGAGTTTCCGCGTCGGCGCCCAATGTCGCTCCCTCAGTCCTCGCGATAGGTCATGACGACGTCGCCGATCTCGATGCGGTCGCCGTGGACGAGTCGCCGCGAGGCGTTCTCCTCCATCTCCTCCCCGTTGACCCGCGCCGGATTCGTTCGCGCGTAGTTGATGAGGGAATAGGTCCGCCTGTCGAAGACCAGTTTGGCGTGCTTGCCGGAGACGGACGCGGGCAGGAGCTGGATGTGGCGGTATGGCGGTCCGGGGTCGCGGCCGATTGTCGTCTCGACGCGCTCGCCCGGCGCCGTCCGGAAGATCCGGATCTCGGTCTCCCGATCGCCCTCGTCGACCATGAATCGCCCCGGAAGCGTATCGAGGACGCCGGCGGGAGGCTGCCCGGCGTGAACGACGTCGCCGTCCGTCCATGCGGCCGGCGCGGGCCCGTCGGGGACGGGAGGCGGGGCCGCGGAGCGCGACGGCACGTTGATGACGACCGGCTTCTTGAGCAGGACCGCGAGCACGACGACGAGCGTCGCGAGGAGAACGAGGACGCCGATGCCGAGGAGGAGCACGACGCTTCCGGGCAGGCCGGCGATGCCCGCCGGGGCCGCGGCGGGGAGCCTCGTCGGGGCCGGAGTGATCTCGGCCGCCGGCTGCGGCGTCACCTCGGCCGCGGGTGCCGCGGGTGCCGCCGTGGGAGCGGGCGTGGGCGCGGGGGTCGCCGCCTCGCCTGCCGCGGGCAGCGGCGGCAGCGGAGGAAGCGTGGGGACCGGCGTCTGCGCGCCGGCCTCGAGGGACGTCAGGACCGCGGCGATCGCCGCCGCAAAGAAGACCCGCTTCCTTAGGTCGCGGCCGTTTCGCATCGTCTCTCCCCTCGATTCGTCTGCCGGGCCCTTTCCGGAGAGGATAACCGCACCGCCATTCCACGGGTACCGGACCCGCGGGATCCCGCCGGAGCATGCGTCACGCGGGTCTCGAGGAGGGAAGGCGGACGGCGAGGAAGTCCTCCGGGTCGGGGCGATGCTCCGGCACGAGCGACAGCCCGAGCCGGACCAGCTCCCGCGGGACGTCGGTCTCGGCGGACGCGCGCACCGGGGACGGGAGGGCCGAGAGCGCCATGGTCTTGTCGGCGTCTCCAATCGGAAGGTCGCCGGCGGCGTGCCCCTCGAGCAGCACGTGGATCTGAGCGGCGAGGCGGTACGCGAGCGCGGCGCGGGGCGAGGTGCCGCGCGCGCCGGCGCGGATCTCCGGCGCGAGGAATGGCGCCTCCTCGTCCACGGCCCCGAGTCCGGCGAGGCCGGACGCCCCGTCGTCGCGCCGCGGCTCGCAGAGGAACTCGTTCACACTCAGGTGGCGTGCCTCGAGCCGGGCTCCCTCGCGCAGGCGCTTCAGCTCGTGCAGAGGGATGTGAAGGCCCGCGAAGCCGCAATCGAGAGCCGCGATCTGGACCTCGGCGAGGGCCGTCATCGTGCCGCGCCGCGTCCGGTGACCGCCCCCCGCCACTGGCTCGGAGGTCTGGAATGCGATGTAAGCGCGCCCGGCGATCTCCGTCGAACCGAAGTCCAGGACGGGGGGAAGCAGGGGATGGTCGAAGAGCGCCGTCGCGCTGTAGATTGCGTCAACGGCCATCGCCGCGCCGCTCGAAGAGGGAACGAAGCCGTCGACGCGGACCCATGCCGGGACGCCGTCGAGGACGCGCGCCGCTCGGTAGCGCAGGCGCAGGCCCGTCTGCTCGGGCCCTTCGAGCAGCCGGTAACCCGGAAGCCACGAGGACATCGTTCCGGAATCTTAGGCCGGATCGCCCGGCGGCCGGGCCGGGGGAGATTTCCCTTGCGTCCGGCCGGGAGCAGCGCTACACGTGCGAGCGCGGAGGTTGTCTCTGCATGGACCAGGTGGGCGTCCGCGTCGGGCTGAAGATCTGGGGAAGACAGGTCGAGATGGAGATGACCCTTCCCGCGGGGCCGGCGCGTCTCGAATCGCTCCTGCCCGTTTTCCAGAGGATGGCGGACGGGTTGGTCGACCTGGCGACGGAGCGCGCCGGCGCCGAGGGCCGGGCCGTCTCCTGCCGGAAGGGCTGCGGCGCCTGCTGCCGTCAGCTCGTTCCGATCTCGGAGGTCGAGGCGCGGCGCATCGGCCGGCTCGTGGACGAGCTGCCCGAGCCGCGGCGGACGGAGGTCCGGGTGCGTTTCGCCCGCGCCCGCGCGCGCCTCGCCGGGGCGGGACTCCTCTCGACGCTCGAGGATCGCGAGGCGTTCGTGGACGGAGACGTTCCCGCGTTCGGCCTCGCCTACTTTCATCTCGGGATCGCGTGCCCGTTTCTCGAGGACGAGAGCTGCTCGATCCACGCCGATCGGCCGATCAGTTGCCGCGAGTATCTCGTGACGTCGCCGGCCGTGAACTGCGCCGACCCGAAACCGGGGGCCATCGCGCTCGTCGAACTCCCCGGAAAGGTCTGGACCGCGCTGGCGCGAGCGGATTCCGTCGGCGATTCGGGGCGCGTCGTCCGGTGGGTGCCGCTCGTCCTGGCGCCCGAGTGGGCGACGACGCATCCCGACGAGTCCGAGCCTCGACCAGTCGAGGACGTCCTTCGAGGCGTCGTCGACGAGCTTGCCGCGCGCCACGGCGCCTGACGTCGGCCCGGGCCGCGTCGCGGGGGCCGATGGATTACAATTCGACAGATCAAGAGGGTTTTGAGCGCTCCGTCGCACCGCCTCGGCGGGCCGGAGGTCTCGAAGGAGAAGGCATCTGGCTCGGAAACGTGAGACCGGGTCGGCCCCGAAAGAGGTCCGTAAGGCCGAGGCGGCGCCGAGAGCTGCCGCCCCGTTGCCTCACGTCGAGCCGCCCGTCACACTCGCCCGGCTCCGCCACTACCGGAAGCTGACGAAGGCGGTGTCGGCGCATCTTCGCGCCCAGCTCGAGACGACGCTCGAGACGCTCACGCCGCTCTTTCACGCCGAGACCGTCTTCGGGGACTACGTCCAGAAGAGCGTGCTGTCGGCCAAGGCCGAGGTCGAGGCGGGGCCGCGTGCCCAGCTCGGGCCCGACCGCTGGGGCCGCGGGTCGGAGCTCGCGATGGCGCGCGGGCCGGCCGCGCCACCGACGGCAAAGGAGCTCGAGGACGCCCGGAAGTACGCGAAGGCGAACATCTCACTGAAGGAGGCCGTGAAGGGCGCCGACCGCGCGTTTCACGACCTCGAGAGCCTCTACGACGGTATCGCCAAGAAGAAGCCCTACGATCTCGGAATCGGCCTGACTCCGCCTCTCCCCATCAACACCGCGGCTCTCGAGATCCTCCCGCTGGACTATCCCCACGTCGCGCGCTCGGAGCGCCAGACGAAGCGCGTCATGGTCACGGCGCCTCTGACGTGGATCGTGACGTATGCGGGGTGCTCTCTCGGGCGCCTGCGCGCGCTCATCGCGGACCCGAACCGCTCACGCGACGAGCTCCAGCGCGTCCTGACGCACCACCTGCTCCTGCACGTCGTGCTGGAGCGCAAGAGCGGCCTTCGCGAGCTTCTCGAAGCGCTGAATTTTCCCGTGAGGTCCGAAACGCTGCCGGAGTTCGGCGCGCTTCCCCTGACGGTCGTCACGTCGGCGGTGAAGACGGAGCGCCCGTCCGACGACGTCATCCTGGAGAGCACCGATCTTTCGGGCGTCGACGCGACCGAGGAGATCGTCCGCGTGACGAACGTCGCCGGAATGGTCGACAGGCGCCGGGCGCGCCTGCTCGAGATCGTCGAAGCCGAGGAGACCGGGGCGGGCGAAGACGCCTGAGGCGTCCCGCGACGAACGGAGGATTCACCCCAGATGGACCAAGCGTACGACCTCCAGAAACTCCGGTCGCTCCGGAAGCTGACGCGGGCGATCGCGGAGTCGCTGCGCACGGAGCTCAAGGAGCATCTGGGCACCGTGACGCTCCTCTTCCGGCCGCGCACGATCCTGGGCGACTTCGTCGAGGGCAGCGTCAAGCGCGAGGTGAAGGGCTCGGACGTGGCATTCCGGGAACTGCGCAGCCGGTACGAGACCGTGGCAGGGGGGCGACCCTACGGGCTCTCGAAGGAACTGAATCCCCCGATCGAAATCCTGAACACGAACGTGGAGCTCGTCCCGCTCGAGTACCCGCACGTCGCAAAGGAAGGGTCGGAAACGAGGACGATCACCGTCACGCAGCCGCTCAAGTGGATCGTGACGTATTCGGGACTTGCACCCACGCGCCTCCGGGAGCTCATGGCGGCCAAGATCCCCGACGCCTCGCAGGTGAAGGAAATCATCGTGCACGCGCTCGTTCTGAACACCGTGCTCACGAGGCAACCGGGGCTTCTCGCGGTCTTCGAGGCTCTTCGCTTCCCCGTCGTCACCGAGAAACTGCCCGGCCTGGGCGAGCTCCCCGTCACCTGCATCTCCTCGAGCGTGCGGACGGTGCGGCCGCCGGACGACGTCCTGATCGAGAGCACGGAGATTTCGGGCCTGAACGCGTTCGAGGAAGTCGTGAATGCCAACGACATCGTGCAGATGCAGGACCCCTTCCGCGAAAGGCTCCTCGAGGTCATCAAGGAAAACGCGCCCGAGGCCCTGAAGGGCTGACCCGCGGCGTCGGGAGACGCTCCGGGGGCCGGCTCAGGCCTCGAGCAACGCCAGGCGGCCCACGCGCTCGAAGTTCGAGGCGATTCCCTCCTCGACGTCGGCGGCGAGAGCCGCGTTCGCGGGGTCCCGCTCCCGAAGGGCGGCTTCCATCTCAGCGGTGATCGCCGCGCGGCCGCGCGTGCCGTCCAGGAGCAGGAGAAACGTCCGCACGAGCGGGTCCTCGAGCCGGATCGACTGGTGCCTGAGGTTCGTGACCGGCGCCGACGTGCGCGCCTGGAGGCGGGCGAGGGCGCTCGCGCGCGGGCGCTCCGAGACCTCCGTGACGAAGGGGCACGGCGCGCTCTTAAGGTCGGCGAGGTCGGCGCCATAGGCCGCGAGAAGGAAGCGGAGCAGGCGAGCCTCGTCCTCGGTGGTGGCGGCCCGCCCGCCGGAGGAAGACAAACGGGCCCGGGCCGCGGAGAAAAGGTCCGTCGTCCGTATCCATCGAGGCCAGATACGCCCGAGCTCGAGAAACGCCGCCTTCGAGAGGGGATGCGACGTCGTCAGCTCGCCTTCCTTCTCGAACGTGAAGCTCATCGGCGCGTCGGATGCCACGTCGGCGCCGGAGGACGGTCTTGTGCTCGCGCAGACGTGAAGGGCGCGGATGGCCTCGGGGTCCGGCTCGTGAGAAGGGGAGGCGGCTTCCCTGCAGAGGAGCGTCTGGCGGAAGCGCCGGAAGAGCAGGAAATCGCGGTACTGTTGCTGGAGGATCAGGTTCTCGGAGCCCACCGCGAGGAGGAACCGGCCGGCCGGGCTGTCCTCCTTCCAGACGGTCATGTCGGAGTAGTCGGCTTCCGAAAGGAACTTGAGACCGTGTCGGGCCGCGCGCTCGACGAAGTCGACGAAAAGGAGGGGCTCGTTGATCTCGGCCAGGTCGTCGTGGAACAGGACGGCGTCCGGCTGGCTCGCCAGGTGGTCGATCGTCTCGCGCAGGATCGCCGAGTAGACAGGACGTGGCGGAGCCGCATCCCCGAGGAGCCGCACGAGACCCCGCGCCTGCTCGATTCTCGAGGCGGGCTCCTCCTCGCCCCGCACGTGCCAGCGCATCATCTGGCGTACGGCGTTCCTCACATGGCATCCCGGGAGCGCGTTGTAGCTCACGTACGCGACGCCGTTCGGAGCGAGCGACTCGGAGGCGATCGCGAACACCCGCTCCTGGACGGCAGGCGGCACCCACGAGTAGAGGCCGTGCGCGACGACGTAGTCGAACGTGCCGAGTCCGGAGACGTCCAGGAGGTCGGCGTGCTCGAGCGTCACGTTCGCGAGACCGAGGGCGGAAACCTGCGCCTGCCCCTGCTCGATGGCGGAGCGCGCCGCGTCGAGGCCGAGGAAGGTGCTTCCGGGAAGGGCGTATGCCATCGGGACGAGATTTCCCCCGTTCCCGCAGCCGAGCTCGAGCACGCGGCAGCGTTCGGGAGGAGCGGCGCTGAGGCCGTACAGCGCCGCGATCGTCGCGAGGCGGTCCGGATGTGCCTGGCAGAACGGCGAGCCGGGATACGAGACGGAATCGTATGGGGTCGGCTCGTTTTCGGGCATCGGGTCCGCGATCATAGAACGGCGGCTCCTGGTCATCCCTCGCGCTAGACTCGGTCGCGATCCTGAGGAGGCCGCGATGCCGAAGAGCCCGCCATCCCGCGACGTCGACGTGAGGCTGGGGACGGAGACGGCGCCCGCGCCGCTCGACCCTGACGCCCCGTTCCGGCTGCTCGTGATCGGCGACTTCGGCGGCGCCGGGACCGGGCCCCTCGTGACCCCTCGTGCCGTGGACCGGGATGTCCTCGAGGACGAGATGCGCCGCCTGCGGGCGACCGTGGACGTGCCCGTCGGCGACGGGGAGGAAGCCCGCATCGACCTGCGAGAGCTCGACGACTTCCACCCCGACCGGCTTCTCGAACGCGTCGAGGCTCTGGCGGCGTGGGGGAGGACGCGCGAGCGCCTCGAGGACCCCCGCACGTTCGGCGACGCGGCGCGCGACATGCGCGCGTGGGCGGGAACGGCTCCCGTGAAGCCGGCAGAGGCGCCGGCGTCCGCTGCCGCCGCGGCGGACGACATCGTGGGCGATCTCCTCGCGGGGGCCGCCCGGCGGGCGAAACCCGCCGCGGACGCCGCGTTCGAATCCGAGGTGAAGGCGATCGTGCGGCCGCATCTCGCCCCCGAGGAGGATGCCGATCTGCCGCGCCTCCGGCAGGCGCTGGACGACGTCCGCTCGAGCCTGCTGCGGACGATCCTCGCGCACGCCGGGTTCCGTAGGGTCGAAGCCGCGTGGCGCTCGCTCGATCTCCTCGTGCGCCGGGTCGACGACGAGTCCGTCCGCGTCTTCTTCCTCGACGCGCCCCGCGACGTGCTTCTCGAGGACCTCACGCGCCACGACACCCTCTCGGCGACCGGCCTGTACCGGTGCCTCGTCGCCGAGACGGTCGAGACGCCGGGAGCCGAGCCCTGGGGCGCGATCCTCGGTCTCTATGACTTCGGGCCGACGCTCGCCGACGCCGCCCTCCTCTCGCGGATCTCGAAGCTCGCCCGTGCCGCGGGCGCCCCGTTCCTCTCCGGCGCGCGCTCCGATTTCGTCGGTTGCGCGTCGCTCGCCGTGACGCCGGATCCCTCGGACTGGCGCACGCCCGCGGGAGAAGGCGCGCTCGTCTGGGACGAGCTCCGGGCACTGCCGGAGGCGACGTGGATCGCACTCGCCCTGCCGCGGCTCATGCTGCGCCTGCCGTATGGAACGAAGACGGACCCGATCGACACATTCGCGTTCGAAGAGGTGCCCGGCGTGCCGTCGAACGGAGATTATGTGTGGGGAAATGGAGCCGTCGCGTGCGCCCTCGTTCTCGCGGGCGCCTTCGAGCAGGACGGGTGGTCCCTGCGTCCCGAGACCGCGGCCGAGATTACGGGCCTTCCGACGCACGTCTTCAAGGACGGCCTCGAGACCCGCGTGACGCCGCCCTCCGAAGTCGTCCTCACGATGCGCGCCGCCGACAAGATTCTCGAGGCCGGTCTCGTCCCCGTGCTTTCGCTGAAGGGGAGCGAGAGCGTGCGCGTCGCGCGCCTGCAGGCGATCGCGAGCCCGCTCCGCGCACTCGCGGGACGCTGGAGCTAGGAAGCGCGGGAGACGCGGGCGAGGAGGATTCGGTGGCTCACTTCACGAATGCACAGGGCGTGCGCATTTCCGGACAGGCCCTCGTCGTGCAGGTCGGCGAGAGCAAGGAGATCGGTCTCTGGGGCTTCCGCGACTTCGGCGGCCAGCCGCTCAACGTGGACGTGATGACGCCGAACGGCCAGCAGTGCTCGGACATCGCGAGCGTGTTCCAGGTGCGCGAGCAGGGCGACACGCGCTTCTACCGCGTGCGCGGCCTCACGGCCGGAAGCGGCCGCGTCGACGCCCTTCAGGGAGTCGCGAACACGTGGGACTGGGTGAGCCTCACCGTCTCCGGTGCACCGTCGGGTCTCGACAGGCTCGTGAGGGCGCTCGGGGACGGGACCCTGAGGACCAGTCCGGGGGACGCGAGCTTCCTCCACGCGGCCGCCGCGGGATCGGCGACCCTCGCCCTCGATCCGCTGATCGTGATCCTCCTGAACAATCTCCTCACGTTCGGGGGCGTCGACGTCCTCAGTCTCCTCAGGCGCGGCCAGAGCCAGCACGGCGTCGTGAGCGGAAACCTCGTCACGTGCAAGGCGGTCGACATCCAGGGATACCGCGGCATTCCCGTCAGGCTGCAACCGCGCGACATGGCGATCAACGTCGTGTGCTCGATCCTCGAGCGCTTTCCGGACGGGCAGTTCGACCTCGGGTTTCCGAGGCCCGTCGGCGGTCCGACCGGGTTCAACCCGTCCGACGACGTCTTCTTCGCGGTGCCCGACCTCGCGACCGCTCAGCAGTGCTGGAACGGCACGATCAGCCGGTCGCTCGGGCAGATGATGCGGCCGGCTCAGGATCGTGTCCGCATGGCGATGTCTCCGCGAGCGCGATTCCGCATCCTTTATCCGGACGGCCTCAACCACCTTCACGTCTCCGTGACACGCAGCCCGATCTGAAGCGTTCGGGTTGGAGGGACGCGCCCTAACGAGGCCCGCGCGCGCTCTGCGGGGAGGCTTCGAGATCGGCGGCCCGGCCCTTCCAGGTTCCATCGAGCGTGCCGCGTAGCCGAGTCTCCCACAGGGACTCGCGGTCGAGCGCCTCCAGCGCGCTTTCGGGGCAGCCGTGCGAGAGGTCGATTCCGCGGCACCAGCGCGTGCCCTTCTCGAAGTCCGGGCGGCGCTCTTCCCACGCCGCCCGCGCTTTCCGTTCGTCCGGAAGAGCGACCTCATCGAGGAACTCGGCCTCGAACGCGTCGGGCTCCTGTCCGTCCGCGGGAGGCACGACCGTGCGGCGCCCCGAGTCCACGTCCTCGCCGGTGATTTTCGTGAAGGCCTCACCCGCAAAGGCTGCCGCGGCGAGGTCGAGGCCCGCCATTGCGCGGAGGAGCGCGTCGACGCCGCCGGGATGTCCGAGCGTGCCGAGGAGGCGGAAGCGCTCCGGGCCGGCGCCGACGCCCCGGACCCACTCGAGGACGCGCTCGAGATCCGCGGCGTTGCCCGTCGCGGCGACGAGCAGCATCGAGTCGGGATCGGCGGCAGGGCCGCGGCCGCGGCGAGTCTCCTCGAGGACCCATGCCTGCCGGCACCAGAGGGCGGCGCGGCGCGCGCCGGCGCGCACGCCGGGATCCGGGTCCGCGAGCCCGCGCTCGAAGACCGTCCGGCCCTGCGGAAACGGGGCAAGGGCGACGACCCGCCACGCCTTCAGGCGGACCGCGGGCTCATCGGATGCGAGCCACGCCTCCTGGGCGCGTCCGTCGGGCCGCAGACGCCCGCGCAGCGCGAGCGCCTCGGCCGCCGCCGCGGAGCGAAAGGGCTCCGCGGAGGAGACGGCGTCCTGGAGGCGGGGAAGGAGCATCTCGGCCGGGCCGTGGGCGAACGCCTCGGCGAGCCCTTCGGCGCGCGCCCCCGTCGCCGACGCGAACGCCTCCCAGACGCGGTCGGTCGCATCGGGAAGCCTCGAGCGCAGGAGGCCGTAGCCGGCGGCGAACGCCTCGTCGGCGTCGTCGCCTTCGAGGCCGGGACGGACGAATGCCGCGAGCTCGTCGCCCGCGATGAGGAGACCCTCGAGATGCGCCTCGATCCGCTTCTCGAGACGGTCGAGGTCGCGCGGAAAAAAGCGACGCGACGTCAGCGCGTGCCGACGCTGCCCCCACAGGAACGCGAGCTCCTCGAAATGCTCCTCGACGAGGTCGGGCAGGAACTTCAGCGGGGCGTCGGGCATTGCCGGGGCACGCTGCTTCTCAATTGAGGGAGACGGACCCGCCCTTGATGCGGTTCATGCGTTTCGCGTGCGAGACGAGGTCCTTGCCCTTGATGAGGATCTTCCCGTCGGCGCGGATCTCGATCGAGCCCTCCCCGACGCGGAGGACGAGGCCCTTCTTCGCCTCGAGGACGAGCTCGCCGGGGAGTCGCGCCTCATCACCGGCCGAAGACCCGATGCGGCCGACGACGACGGCGCGGGACCCTTCGGGCGGAATCCAGACGAGGACGTCATCGCCGGGGAGAAAGGCGAGAGGGGAAGCATCCGACGTCCGGAGCGTGTCGGCGGCAAACGCGGCCTTCTCGTCCGAAACCGTCACGCTCAAGGCACCGTGCTCGTCGACGTCGAGGACCTTGGCGCGTTGAAGGGTGGCGGGCACGCGGACGGCCTCGTGAGGTCTCTGTGGTCGCATCGTCATCGTCCCTCCCTTCAGGAGCCTCGTCGGTGCTCAGACGAAGGCGTCGCCGGGCTCGAGGAACTCGAGGTTGCCGAAGCCCGCCGCACGGAGGTGGTCACGGATCTTCTCGTGAACCCAGATGCTGCCGGTGGCTTCGGCCAGGCGGAAGACGAGAGCCCCGCGAGCCTTCTTCGGGTCGAGCACGAGGTCGTCGAACTCGACGTCGATCACGGGACCGCCGGTCCGAATCGTCGCCCGCGATTTCGCCATGTCGGCCGCGGCGACGAGCCCGACGACGTTGGCGGCCCGATAGTTCCGGTACGAGCGCTTTCCGTCCGGCTCCCGGATCTCGGCCGGGTAGTAATCGATGTTGTCGACGCCCGCGGCCGCAAGCGCGTCGATGAGGTCGTCGCGGAACAGCGGGATCGTGCCGTCGAAGAGCTCGGGCATTTCCGCCCCGTGGTCCTTCGCATCCGGATTGAGGGGTTTCAGCGGGAAGACGAGGGGGTTCGGAACGGCCACGCCGATCCGGGTGCCGAGATCGAAATCGGCCTCCCGGATGAACGGCCAGCTGTCGATCCAACGGCAAGGGTGCTTGGCGCCGAACCGTTCGAGCAGGTAGTACATGCAGCCTCCTAGCTCGACGATCGCCGCGGAGAGTTCCACTTGCGCCTGGACGATTTCTGCGACTCCATCCATTGCCGCGAGAAGTCCGACGTGAAGACATTGTGTTTCCAGTTCTTGGCGGGGAAGACGAGCATCTTGTGAAGGCGAAGCGAGAGGCTCGCGAGGCGGTTGACGAGGTCGTAGAGAGGCGCCTTCTTCGCGTCGTGCTTCGGTGCATTCGGGCACCAGGGGACCTTCTTCGTCTTCTTCAGCTTGTTGTAGATCTCGTTCAGCGCCTTGAGCACGATCTTGTTGTTGTAGTCCTCGTGTGCGTCGTGGAACTGGTGCCCGGAACTCTCGATCGCGGCCGATGCGTACGACAGCGGGTCGTCCACGCCGAAGTACTCGGTCAGTCCCCCGCCTTTCGTTCCCCAGAGCGAGCCCTTCTTCTTCGGGTCCGGCTTTATCGTGCTGAACGCGTAGTTCCCGGGCAGCCAGACTCCGTTCACCGCGTTGTTGACGTCGTAGCCGACGTTTCCCTTGGCCTTGCCTTTGACCTTGATGCCGATTTCGTCGTCCTTGAAGAGCTTGCTCTTCTGGAGGGACCCGTTGCCCGGAATGATGTGGTGCGCAGCGAAGCAGACCGGCAGGGACACCGGGAGGTCCTCTCCTTCGATCCAGAGCTCGTCGGGCTCGGTCGTCTTGCAGTTCGTGCCGAGCTTGCCGGAGTCGTTCTTGTGCTTGAGGCCTTTGCCGTCGGCGACGACGCCCACGTGGGCGTCCTCGTCGAAGTCGTCGTCGCAGTCGTTGTCCCGCTCCTCGATCTCCTCCTTGTAGTTGCAGAAGTAGCAGTCCTCGTCGTGCCGGTCGATCAGAATCTCAACGTTGACGAGCTCGCCGAAGTCCGTCATCCGGTCACCCCATGATGTTCTTCTTGTTGTGGAAGAGCGGGTCGCCCATCCGGCAGACGTTGTTTCCCTCGAACTTCACGTCGAACGAGTACAGCATGAACTCGCAGAAGCTCATGTTGACGCTCGAGAGAATGCCGCCGGCGACGCCGGCCTCGTCGCCCGAGGAGCGCGAGTACTGCGCCCCCTTGACCATCGGCATCTGGCCGTCCGTCGTGACGGTGTTCGGCCCCTGTGACGTGTCTGACGACATCCCGATGTTCGGGTAGGGGATCGGCACCGGGCTCGGCGCCGGGGGCGCCGGCGTCTTGCAGACGTCCGGGAAGACGATGGAAAACCCGTTGCTCTGCTTGTGGACGACCCCTCGGAAATTCGCGAACGTCGCCTGACTCATTTCGTCAGTTCCCTCCCGCCGCAAGAAGGGAAAGAGACGCCCGTTGTCCGAGGTCGGACGAGGCGTAGACGAGAGCGGGCCCCCGGGCCGCGTCCAGGCTCGCGAGTCCCGCGAGGAGCGCGCCCGCGGCGGCTCCGGTGTCGCCGTAGCAGTCGGCCGGGTGGTTCATCACGTGGGGTTCCGCGAACGCGTCGCGCGAGCGGAGGAGGGCGACACCCCATTCCTTCGCCCAGTGGCTCTCGCCGTTCATGGACGACCAGACGGAGACGAAGGGTCGCGGCGGCGGCGCGGATGCGACGAGGGACTGGATCGTGGCGGCGAGACCCTCGCCCTTGTACGTCTCCTTGCTCCCGAGGTGGCCCTTCTCGAAGCCCTCGACCGCGTCGGACAGGAGCGCCAGGCTCGTCAGGCCTGCCGCGGAGGCAGCGCGCGGGCTCGCGAGGAGAAGGAAAGCAGCGCCCTCGCCAGGGATGAAGCCGTCCAGATGGGCGCCGGTCTTCACGCGCTTCTCGAGGTCGAGCGTCCCGAGCGTGTAGAGGTCGACGTAGGTGTCGATCCCCCCTGCGAGGGCGAACGACGCGCCGCCACGCACGAGCGCAGCCGCGCGGCCCACGGCGGAAAGTCCGCCGGCCCGCCCGCTCGTGACCGTCGAGCTGGCCGCGAGGTCGAAGACGCCCTTCGCCTGCTTCTCGAGGAGCTTCAGCAGCCGTCCCGCGTCGAGAGGACGCTGTCTCTCGGGCTCCGGCAGCGCGAGGACGAGCGGCGGCCTTGCGGCAAGGCGGGGGGTGCCGACGCATTCCGTCAGCGCCCTCGCCCCGAGCCGGAGGAGGCGGGCGTCCCGGACGGTGAGCCCCGGTGTCTTGGCGATCCCGGGCGAGAGCTCGGGAAGCCCCGCGTCCGGGACGGACGCGACGGTGAAGGGCTCGAAGCGGCGGTCCAGCCAGTCGATTCGTGCGAAGCGCATCGTCGCCGACCGGATCGAGGCCGCCGTCTCGGCGGTCGAGAGGCCCACAGCCGTGACCATTCCCACCCGCGCGACGACGACGTCGGTGGCGGCCACCGGCTCTCCTACGCCGCCCTCGCGACGATCGGCTCGACCTCGCGCACCTTCAGGAGCCGCTTGTCGCAGGGGAGGGCGGCGCGCCAGACGAGGACAAGGCGCGACACGTCGGGGCGCAGGATGAGGGTGTCGAGATTTGCGGTCCTCCGCTCTTCGCCGGAGTCCAGACGGAAGACGAAGTCGACGCGCCGGGCCGGCAGGTTGAAGCGCAGGGCTCCCGATGGTGTCGCGCCGGCGACCTCGACGGGCTCGCCGCCCTTCAGGTAGCCCGGAACCTGCTGGTCTTCGGGAGCGATCTGAAGGAAGCGCGGGTCGAAATCGTCCGGCAGGTACGGGGCGCGGTTCTTCTGCCAGGCCTCGTCGTACGTCCCGGCGTACTTCGGCCGCGGCTTCCAGTGCGGCGCGATCGCGCCGAAACCGGCCGGCGCCGGGCGGTCGCCGGGCGACCCGATGAGCTTCGCGGGGTCCTCGAGGTTCGGCGGGACGACGTCCTCGAGCCTGCGGCCGCTCACACGGGACCGAAATCCCGTGCCGACGGGGTTGCGGTCCTCTCCGTCCACGCGCGGCGGTTCGCCCGGGTGCGTCTCGGTTCCGCCGAACGCGCGCTCCCACACGAGCGGCATCCTTTCGAACGGCTCCGGGGCCGACAGACGGCTCAGGATCCGGCCGCTCCATCGCCGATCCCCGAAGACGGCGACGCGCTTCTCGATGGAGGCGAGGCGCAGGGAGACCTCGGCCTGGTGCGTCGGCCTTCCTCCCGGGCCGTACGCGTGCCCGAAAAGGAGGACGTCCGTTCCGGGTTTGACGAGCGACACGTCGCCGGGCTCGGCGATGCTCGTCGTCAGCGCATCGCCGTGGAATCGGTCGGCCATGACGATCGGGATCTGCTGCTGGGCTTCCTCGACGCGGGATGCGAGGGCGAACGTCCCCTTGACGACCGCGAAAATCGTCTCGACGCCGAGGGGATCGGGCGAGGAGTACAGAGCCGCCGGAAATCGGGTCGAATTCCTGATCTGAAGCATCTTCTACCGTCACGCCTCAGTTCATCGAAACCTTGGAGCCCTTGACGACGACGTCCGAAGAAGCCTTGATGTTGACCTTGCCGCTTCCGGAGATCGTGATGTCCTTTCCCTTGATCGTGATCGTTCCGTCCTTCTTGAGGATGATGCTCGCATCGCCGGTCTGGAGCTGGATCTGGTCTCCCGCAATCAGAGCGAACTTCTTGCCGACCTCGATCTCGTCGTCCTTTCCGACCTGAATCTTGGAATTCCCGCCGATTTCGAGCGTGTCATCCTTGCCGATGCTGCTCGTGCGGCTCCCGTCAACCGTCAGCGTCTCGTCCTTGCCGACCGTCGAGGATCGGAGGCCGCCGATCGAGATCGTCTCGTCCTTCTCGACGCTTTCGGTCCGAACGCCGCTGATCGAGATCGTCTCGTCCTTGCCCACGGATTCGGTCCGGTTGCCCCCGATGGAGATCGTCTCGTTGCTATCGACCGTCTCCGTCCGGTCGTGCTTCACGTGCGTCGTCTCGTCGTGATCGATCGTCTTGGACCGGTCGTGTCCGACCCAGTGCGTCTCGTTCGCCTCGACCTCGATGTCCTGGTTCTTCTCGGCGTGGATGAAGAGCTGCTCGCTTCCCTTCTTGTCCTCGAACCGGATCTCGTTGAAGTTCGCCGGGGTGCCCCCGAGGCTGCTGCGGCTCTTGAGGCCGCTCTGCGTCTTGTGCGCGGGCAGGCCGTACGGCGGCATGCACTCGGCGTTGTAGACGCTCCCGATGACGATCGGCTGGTCCGGGTCGCCTTCGAGGAAGTCGACGACGACCTCCTGGCCGATGCGAGGGATGTGGATCGCGCCCCACTGTTTGCCGGCCCACGGCGTGACGACCCGCACCCAGCAGGAGCTGTCGCTGTCCTTTTTGCCTTCCCGGTCCCAGTGGAACTGGATCTTGATCCGCCAGTACTTGTCCGTGAAGATCTCTTCGCCCGGAGGCCCGACGACGACGGCGGTCTGGGTGCCGTGGACGGTGGGGACGGGGGTGAGGCGCGGCGGGCGGAACGGGAGCCCGGCCGGGAAGCAGGAGAAGTTGTTCCGGTAGGAGAAAGAGCCGACGCCCGAACGCAGGTCGGCGGCGTCGTTTGCGACGTGCTCGACCTCATAGACGACCCACGAGCCGTCGCCGTCGAAATGGCGCTCGAGCGTGAACGTGTGGCCGGAGACGATCTGGCGGCAATTGCTCGCGGCGTTGACGAGGACGCTCGCGGCGGCCTGCTCCTGCATGCGGACCTCGGCGGTTCGCAGGTTGTCCTGGAAGATCTTCTGGATGTCGGCGGGACGGTCTCCGCCGCCCGGCTGGATTCCGTCGAATCGCTGCGCGTAACCGCCGGGATAGTCGTAGAGCTCGAGCTTGGAGTTGGCGGAAAGCTTGAGCTTGTGGCTGGACTTGCCGGCGGCCACGGAATCCTGGATCTGGTGCATGCCCTCCAGGTGCTTGTGAGGCAGCTCGAAGCAATGATCCCAGAGCGTCACCTTGCCCGAGCGCAGCTCCTGGGACTTCTCCCAGGCGAGAACGCGGTCTTCCTCGCGGGTCCCGCCGCCGACGGTCTCGAAGATGAGCGCGTTCTTGCCGGGGAGCGCGGGGTGGCTCCCCGGGGTGTTCGCGACCACCATCGTGTGCGAGCCCGCGGCGTGCTTGAAGAAGTAGAAGATCCCCTCTTCTTCCATGAGGCGGCTCGCGAACGCGAAGTCCGACTCGCGGTACTGCACGCAGTAGTCGCGGGGGGAAAAGCCCCCTGGATCTCCCAGGAGACGTCGAGACCGGCAAAAACCTTCTTGAGGACGTCGGGCACGGAGATCTGCTGGAAGATCCGGCTCTGCGTCTTGCGGGCGAGAAGAAAATGCATCGGGACGAGGTCGAGCACGAAACGCGTGAACGTCGCGTCCCGCGCCCCCTCGGCGACGCGCAGGCACGCCCCGTTGAGGAAGCGCGATCCGCCGCCGGGCAGGGCGATCTCGACCGTGATCTTCTGCCCGAGCAGCGCGTCGAAGGCCACTTTCGTCGCGTTCTCGGCGACACAGCGGAGATGGAAGGAGAAAGGCCGCGAGATGGCCTCGTGTCCCGAAAAGCCGTTCAGGAGGAGAACGTCGGGTCCCAGGGGAGTCGTGATCTTGAGCCGGCGGCCTTCCTGCTTGTAGGGCACTCGGCACCTCTCGCGTCCTCGCGGGCGAGCCTTAAGAATACTCCTGAGGTGAATCCCGGTCTCAACCGCCGATGATGACCGTCGTGCAGCCCGCGACGATCTTGTTGGGCGGGCCGATGGCCTCGATGATCGTGTCGCCCAGGCGGCAGGCGGGCGCGTTCTCGATCGACACCGTCGCCGAGCCGTCGATGACGACGCCGGGCCCGTGCGGGGGAAGGGGCCACGGCAGCGCGCACGCATGCATGCTCGCTCCGGTGGCCGCGGCGGCGGCGATCGAGGCGGCGTTGGCGGCAGCAGCCGTCGCCTTCGCCGTCTCCGCGGCGAGCCGGGCGGCCGTGGCGGCGGCGATCGCCGCGGGCGCGCCCGGTGTCCCCGCGGCCGCGACCGCCGCGGCCTCGGCCACCTTCGCCGCCGTCTCCAGAGTTTGCAGCGCCGACTCGGTACTCGCGTTGGTCGCCGTGAGCGCCGGCGCCGCCGCGAGCGGGATCCCCTTCCACGCCGGCAGGTTTCCGATGAGGACGGTCAGGGCCGGGGGACCACCCGTCAGGACGGGCGGCGTGGGGTGCGCGACGGCATCCGTGAGGCGGGCTGCGGGACCCTGAGGCATCTCTCTCTCACTCTCCCGGTTACGTCAGAAGCGCTGGAATCCGTCTCGGCGACGGAGGACCTGGACCCGGCACGGCACCGGACCCGACTCGACCGTCACGATTCCTTCCGTCTTCGTCGAGTTGACGAGTCGCAGGGCGCCCGGGACGGGCGCGGGCCCGAATGCGCCTTCGGTCCCGCCGAGGACGATCCCGTACGCGAAACGCGCGGCGGACGATTCGACGGGCTCCACCGGCGAATCGTCCTGTCGCCGGAAATAGCACGAGTATTCCTGGATCGGGATCGAGAACGCCATGTGCTCGCGGAGCGCCGAGCCCGGAGCGACGGCCGTCAGGAACGGATCGATCCCGACGATGACTTTCCTTCCGGCCGGAAGGGGCAGCGGCCGGCGCGCGAGGCGAAGCTCCCCGTTCTCGATGCAGACGTAGGCCGGGCTGTCCGGAGCGCCGATGGCGCCCGACGGCTCGTAGTCCCAGAGCACGTTGAACGCGTAGACGACCTCTGCGGATCCGTTGGAGAGCGTCGTCTCGATGACGAGCGTCCCCGCCTCCTCCTTCACGGTCAGACCGACGCGGAGCTTGTCGAGAAGCGCCTGCAGGGCGGCGTTACCCCTGCCGGTGGGCATCCGTGCCTCCCTTGCGGTCGTGATCGGTCATGTCTCTCCACCCTCCCTCGCGAAGCCCGCCCTTAGAAGTTGTGATGGTCGAATCGGCGCGGGATCCCGCGCTCGTCACGGTACTTGTTCTCCTCGTCGACGGTCGCCTTCTCTTCCTTGTTGTCGAACTGCCTGCCGTCGGCCTGCGTCGGCAGGGCGGTCGAGTCCTGCTGCCCCTGCACGCCGTGCTCCGTGTGCCCGAGCTCGTGGAACAGGATGTCGTCGGAGGGCACCGTTCCCGGCGGAGTGAGCGGGTGCGCCGGATCGGGTCCGACCGTCGATGGCTTGAAGTCGGGGTTGTACTGCACCGTCGAGTCGGAGCCGTTCCCGGTGCCCGTGCCCGACGTGCCCGAGCCGCCGTTGAAGCTCGGGATCCCCTTCTTGGAAGCATCGGCGTCGTTCGAGGAGATTTCCTGTGAATTCGCGCCGTTGTCGATCCGCTCGATGCTCACCGAATGACCGGAATTCTCGATCGTGCCGAGTCGGGCCTTGCCAGAGGGCGTCGAGGAGATGGCGCCGAGGTCGTCCAGCACCTTGTCGGTGAATTGCGGGTCCTTGGACGACGGTTTGATCGTGATCGAGTTGCCGACGCTCACCGAACCGTCGTCGTTGCGGAAGACGCGCGTCGTCTTGCCGCCTCCGATGTCGAGGCCGGAGCCGTTGTAGACGTTCCAGTGCTTCCGCCCGCCGCCCCCGCCTCCCTTGTACGGCTTGTCGAGGTAACCCGGCTCACCCGTGTCGCATCCGCCCGCATCCAGCGGCCCGTCGATGTCCGCGACCGGCGCGGGTGGGGCGCCTCCACCGCTGTTGATCTTCGTCAGCGTCCCCTGGATCGTGATTCCCGAGGCGTCGATGCGCACGAAGCTGCCGCCGACGCGGAAGATCAGCTCGTTGCCGCCGTCGAGCACCATGCGCTTGGCGTTGGCCTCGATGCGTTCCGCACCGACCCTGATGTCCGCCGCGGTTCCGACCTTGATGTTGCCCTTCGCATAGAGATCGATCTCGGAGTCGACGGCGACGTACCACTTGCCCTTCACGTGCAGGTTGTAGTCGCCGCCGATGGTGTGAAACTGGTCGCCTCCGACGCTGATCGAGCTCGAGCCCCCGATGCACTCGTACTTGTTCTTCTTGACGCGGACGTCCATCCGCCGCTGGGACTGGATGTAGATCTGTTCCTTGCCGTAGGTATCGATGAAGCGGAACTCGTTGTAGTCCTGGTAGCCGCCCGCCATCGTGGATCGGGACTTGTACGTGGAGTACGTCTGATATTTCGGCAGCTCGTACGGTGGCATGCTCTCGGCGTTGTACACGCTGCCGATGACGATCGGCTGGTCCATGTCGCCTTCGAGGAAGTCGACGACGACCTCCTGCCCGATGCGGGGGATGTAAATCGCCCCCCACTGCTTGCCGGCCCAGGAGGTCGCGACCCGGATCCAGCAGGAGCTGTCGCTGTCGTACTTGCCTTCGCGGTCCCAGTGAAACTGCACCTTGATGCGCCCGTACTTGTCCGTGAAGATCTCCTCGCCCGGAGGCCCGACGACGATGGCGGTCTGGGTGCCATGGACGGTCGGGATCGGCGTGAGCCGCGGCGGCCGGAACGGGAGCTCGGCCGGGAAGCAGGAGAAGCTGTTCCGGTAGGAGAAAGAGCCGACGCCCGACCTCAGGTCGGCGGCGTCGTTCGCGACGTGCTCGACCTGGTAGACGATCCAGGAGCCGTCCCCCTCGTAGTGGCGCTCGAGCGAGAACTTGTGGCCGGAGACGATCTGGCGGCAGTTGCTCGCGGCGTTGACGAGGATGCTCGCCGCGGCCTGCTCCTGCATGCGGATCTCGGCCGTCCGCACGTTGTCCTGAAAGATGTTCTGGAGATCGCCGGGCCGGTCTCCGCCGCCCGGCTGGATGCCGTCGAAACGTTGCGCGTATCCACCGGGATAGTCGTAGAGCTCGAGCTTCGCGTTCGGGCCGAGCTTGAGCTTGTGGCTCGCCTTCCCGGCGGCGGTCGCCGCCTGAATTTCGGCCTTTCCCTCGAGGTGCTTGCGCGGCAGCTCGAAGCTGTGGTCCCAGAGCGTCACCTTGCTCGAGCGCAGCTCCTGGGCCTTTTCCCAGGCGAGGACGCGATCCTCCTCCCGGGTGCCTCCGCCGACGGTCTCGAAGATGAGCGAACTCTTTCCGGGCACCGAGGGGTGGCTGCCCGGAGCGTTCGCAACCACCATCGTGTGCGAGCCGGCGGCGTGCTTGAAGAAGTAGAAGATCCCCTCTTCTTCCATGAGGCGGCTCGCGAACGAAAAGTCCGACTCGCGATACTGGACGCAGTAGTCTCGAGGGGGGAAAGCCCCCTGGATCTCCCAGGAGACGTCGAGGCCGGCGAGCACCGTCTTGAGGATGTCGGGAACGGAGATCTGCTGGAAGATGCGGCTCTGCGTCTTGCGCAGGAGCAACGAAGCTTCCGGGACGAGGTCCAGCAGGTACCGGGTGAACGTGGCGTCCCGCGCACCTTGCGCGACGCGCAGGCACGACCCGTTGAGAAAGCGCGGGCCGCCGCCGGGCAAGGCGATCTCGACCGTGATCTTCTGTCCGAGCAGCGCGTCGAAGGCCACCTTCGTCGCGTTCTCGGCGACGCACCGGAGCTGGAAGGAGAACGGCCGCGAGATGGCCTCGTGTCCCGAGAAGCCGTTCAGAAGGAGAACGTCGGGCCCGAGGGGCGTCGTGATCTTGAGTCGGCGGCCGTCCTGCTTGTAGGCCACTCAGCACCTCCCGTGGTACGGAGAAAGCGGGGTGGCCGTCATGACGTCTGTTCGTTGAGATAGAGGCCGTCCAGCGAGCTTCGCGACGCGCTCGCCTCGCTCTCGCGGCCGGAACAGCGCTGAATGAAGTAGGCGAGGAGAAGGGTGGATGCGAGGACTGTCGCCCTTCCGAGCTCGGAATACGAGCTCTCGGCGGCCTCGCCGGTCCGATAGAGCTCGTCGCCCTTCGCGTGCTCCCTCGAGTCCTGGGCCGTGTACTCGTAGAGGTCCTTGATGACGAGTCGCCCGTGCTCGTCCTTCTCCCGCTTGACGTGGGCGGGCGAGAACGAGTCCTGCACCGCGTGCAGCGCCTGGCCGAGGTTGGACTTGGCGCCCGTGATGTCGCCCTTGCGGAAATGGAAGACGGCCGAATCGGCCGCGCCCCAGAGAGAGTCCTTCGCGAGCTTGAACGACTCGGCGGCCGTCCGGCCGGGAAGGCGCATGAAGTGCTGCATCTGTCCCCATTCCCGCCAGTGGCCCTGCGTGAGGACGCCGTCGAGGTCGGGGACCTGGACGAAACCGGCCATCGCTCCCAGGACGTCCTTCAGCTGCTCCCTCTGGGCCGCAGACATCCCCCCGAGGGCACCGCCCGTCTCCGCCCGCAGGAGTGACGTGGCGGCGGCGTCCGCCGACATCCTCGCGTGCCCGCCGAGAGGCCAGGCAAGGATCGTCGAGACCGCTTCCTTCAGGATCGTGCTATGCATCGCGGCCGGTCCTCACTCGAACTCGTAGCGGAAGTTCCCGCCGTCGCCCACCGTGACGCGCACGCGCGACATCGTCCGGCCCTCGGCCATGCGGGCGAGGAACTCGCCAGACATCTCCGGAAGGACCGTCCGCGTCAGGATGTGGTCGACGTTGCGGGCTCCGCTCTCGACTTCCTTGCACCGCGCCACGATCTCGGCGATGACCGCGTCGTCGTAGGCAAAGGACGCCCCGTGGTTCTCCTTGAGGCGGCTCCCGATCCGGCCGAGTTGCAGCTTGATGATCTCCCGCATGACCTTGTCCGAGATCGGGTAGTAGGGGACGACGACCATCCGGCCCAGGAGTGCCGGCTTGAAGATCTTGTTCAGCTCGGGCTTGATCGCCTCCACGAGCTTGTCGGGCTCGGGCGCGGTCTCCGGATCGGCGCAGAGCTTCATGAGCGTGTCGGTGGCGGCGTTGGACGTCAGGAGGATGACGGTGTTCTTGAAGTCGATCTCGCGCCCCTCGCCGTCCTCGAGCATTCCCTTGTCGAAGACCTGGTAGAAGAGCTCCATGACGTCGGGGTGCGCCTTCTCGACTTCGTCGAGGAGGACGACCGAGTACGGCCGGCGCCGGACGGCCTCCGTCAGGACGCCGCCTTCACCGTACCCAACGTACCCCGGGGGAGAGCCCTTGAGCGAGGAGACGGTGTGCGCTTCCTGGTATTCGCTCATGTTGATCACGATCAGGTTCCGCTCGCCGCCGTAGAGCGTCTCGGCGAGCGTGATCGCCGTCTCCGTCTTTCCGACGCCGCTCGGTCCGACGAGGAGGAAGACGCCGATGGGCCGGCGCGGGTCCGTCAGGTTCGCGCGCGCGGTCCGGATCCGGCTCGCGATCGCCTCGAGAGCATGCGATTGCCCGATGACGCGCTGTTCGAGCCGGTCCTTGAGCTGGAGGACCGTATGGATCTCGTCCGTCAGCATCTTGCCGACGGGGATTCCCGTCCAGCCGGAAATGACCTCGGCGATCGTCTGCGACGTCACGCACGCCTGCATGAGGGGCGTCTCGCCCTGGAGCTTCTCGAGCTCCTTGTTCAGCTTGTCGAGCTCGGCCTTCAGGACCGCCGGGTCCACGGGCGGTCCCGCGGGCGCCGCGGAAGCAGGTGCGGCGGCGGGCGCGGCCTTCGCTCCCGCTCCCTTCGCCTTGGCGGCCTTCTTTCTCGGCGCCGCGAGTTCCTCGAGGTTCGACCGGATGTCGCGGATCCTCCCGATCAGATCGCGCTCCCTGTCCCACTGCGTCTTCAGGACAGCGAGGCTCTCTTCCGCCGCCGTCGTTCGAGCCTTCAGCTCCGCGAGGCGCTCCCCGTGGTTGGCACCGGTCGCCTCCTCGCGCGTCAGGACTTCGATCTCGGACGTGCAGTGGTCGATGGACCGCTGCGCGTCCTCGACGGCCGGCGGCGTCGCAGCCTGGCCGATCGCGACGCGGGCGCAGGCGGTGTCGAGGACCGACACGGACTTGTCCGGAAGCTGCCGCCCCGAGATATAGCGGTGCGACAGACGGACCGCGTCCTCCACCGCCTCGTCGAGGATCCTCACGCCGTGGTGGTTCTCGAGCGGCTCCGTGAGCCCGCGCATCATGATGATGGCCGTCGCCTCGGTCGGTTCCTCGACCTTGACGACCTGGAACCGCCGGGCCAGCGCGGCGTCCTTCTCGAAGTACTTCTTGTACTCGGCCCATGTCGTCGCCGCGATCGTCCGCAGCTCGCCGCGCGCGAGGGCCGGCTTCAGGAGGTTCGCGGCGTCGTTCTGGCCCGCCTGCCCCCCCGCTCCGATCATCGTGTGCGCCTCGTCGATGAAGACGATAATCGGCTGGGGCGAGCCCTTCACCTCCTCGATGACCGACTTCAGGCGGTTCTCGAACTCGCCCTTGATTCCGGCTCCGGCCTGGAGGAGCCCGAGGTCGAGGGTCCTCACGGCGACGTTCTTGAGTGGACCGGGGACGTCGCCCTGGGCGATGCGCAGGGCGAAGCCCTCGACGACCGCCGTCTTTCCGACGCCCGCCTCGCCGGTGAGGATCGGGTTGTTCTGGCGGCGGCGCGTCAGGATGTCGATGACCTGGCGGATCTCGAAGTCCCGGCCGAGGATCGGGTCGATGTGGCCCGCCCTGGCGCGCGCCGTCAGGTCGACGGTGTACTGGTCGAGCGCCTTCGTGCGGCCCGGGACGCCCGTCGCACCGCCCGCGGCGTCGCCGGCCGGCGCTTCCCCGAGCGAGGAGGCGTCGCGGTCCTCGACGGATCCCGAGACGATCTTGTCGAGGTCCTTTCGAAGCGCCTCGACGGAGATCGCCGCGAACTCCTTGGAGATCTCGCGGGCGAGGCGGGCGAACTCCTCCTTCTCGAGGAGGGCGAGGAGGATGTGCGCGGAGCGCACGCGCGCGGCGCCGAAGTCGATCGAGCCGAGGAGCCACGCCTCCTCGACGAGCTTCGGCAGGCGCGGAGAGAGCGCCGGCGTCCGGGTGTTCCCGGTCTTGAGGCGGTCGAGAGACCGCACGAGGTCCTTCGCGAGACGGGACTCGTCGACCTCGAAGCGGCGCAGGATCCGGTGGAAGTCCGTGTCCGGCGTCTCGCCCAGCTTCACGAGGAGGTGTTCGACATCGACGTCGTAGTTCGTCCGTGACAGGCAGAGCCCCGCGGCCCCCTCGAGAGCGTTCCGGCAGGTGTCGTTCAGTCGGCCGATGAGGGACTTCAGGTTCGCGCTCATGAACGCTTCCTTCCTCTCTGTCTTTTCGTGCTCTTTTCGGGGCCCTATCCTAGTTCATGGACTCGAGAATCAGTTCGGAAGCGTCGGCCCGCGCAGGTTCGCTCCCGAGCCACGACGTCCACCCGAGCATCGGAGGAACGGCGGCGGCCGAGCTCAGGTGACACTCCGGGATCTCTTCCTTCCTCAGGACGGGCTGCACGTCGAAGTCGTACTCGACGCCGACGAGAAAGCGGACGAGATCGTTCAGGGGCTTCCATCCGCTGCCGCGCGGCAGGAAGAGCTGAAAGGACCTGAAGTCGAGCGGCCCGAGCCGGATCCGGAATCGGGACTGGTTGCTCCAGACGTGGTCGCCGCAGACGAGGTCGGCGCCGAGGCGGCTGTTGCGGGCGCCGAGGCGTGACCTGTCGTCCGGCTCGAGGTCGAGCCACTGGCCGACGAACTGCCGCGTCGCCACGGGGACTCCGAAGTAGTCCCGCAGGATGCCCTCGAGGGCGCTCGCCGAGTGCGGGCGCTGCGAGACGAGCCCCGCGTACAGGAGGAGGGCGTCGTCGGGGACGCTCTGGCGTCCTCGAAGCCCGTTGGTGTCGAGGCCGATCAGCGCGAAGAGACCCTCGACGAACGGGTCGTCGCCCCCGCTCTCGTAGACGATCGGAAAGCGGTACTTCTGCCACGCGCGATGGAACAGGGAAAGGAACCGGTGGTTGAAGAGGTCGAGAAACTCCCAGAGCGCGAAGTCCTTGTACCGGATGCGCTCGGCGAGGAGCTCCGTGTACGGGATCGGAAGGACGCCGAGCGGTCCGGTCGTTCCCCCGATCGCGACGGTGACCTCGGTCGGGCGGTCGGGGTCGGCGGGATCGGGCTTGAGGTCGAAGATCTCGCTCGGCGGGAATTCCAGGGTCGCACGGGTGCGGAAGCGCGCGACTTCGAGCGCCGGGGGCCCGTCGTGACCGACGCGCGCGCGAGACGGGGAGAGTCGGGCCAGGAGCCTGACGGCCTGGAAGAACCCGAAGTGCTCGGGCCGGTTCCTCAGCCGTTCGGTCAAAGGACGATCTGGTCGCCCGTACGGGGCGGCCAGCGGCGCATCACGCCCTCACGCTGTTTCGTCGACGCCACGAGCTGACTGAAGGAGTTGACGGACGCGTAGAGAGAGAGGAAGCGCTCGAGAATGGACGCGAAGAGGTACACGCCCGAGCCCACGAAGTTCTGCTCGTCGAGCTCGATCGAAACTTCGAGTCCCCTCACGAACCCGGGATGGACGTCACGGAGGGGCCGGACGACCCGGCGCGAGGCGAGCTTCGAGAGCCCGTCGATCTGCTGCCGGGTGACCGACGAGTCGGCGATGTCGTAGAGGCGAAGGATCTCGCGCAGTGCCTCCGGGCCCTTCTCTCCTTCGCGCTCGACGAGCGACAGGACGTTCAGCGCGAGGTGCGAGATGAGCCTCCAGTGGGCCCCCCGCCTCAGCGGCGGCCGCACGCTCGCGGTGGGCTTCACGAGGCTCCGGATCGCGGTGAAGACGCCCGGCCCCTCGAGCTGGAAGTCCCCGTCGGGATTGCCGAACGGGAGGCGGCCCGGAAGGTCGCGGTTCGAGGCCGTCACGTGCACGGTGAGGGTGTCGGTGTCCGGGACGGCCGGATCGAAGTTCATGTCCACGAGCGAGAGGTAGACTTCCGTCCCGCCGTCGTCCTTGCGCTCCGAGGGGCGTCGGCTCGCGTGCCAGAGCGCCTGCACCCCCGCGCGCTCGCCGCCGTGCCGAAACGCGAAGAACGGCTGGTACGTCCGGACGGTCTCGAGGTCGGCGCTCGTCGACGTCACGCTGTCGACGGACCAGACCTCGTGCGCCCCCGGCCGCCTCAGGTTCGGGACGACGCGGTACTCATGGCTGAGGTGCGTGACACGGATCGGCTCGGCGAGCTGCGAGAACAGGTTGACGACCGGCGTCGCGTGCAGACGGAACGTCTGCGCCGAGACGCTCCGCTCGGCGGCGAACGGCCGCGCGAGCAGGATCCGCACGTCGAGGGACTCCCCGAACCCGCGCCCCTGGAGCCGCTCGAGCCCGTCGAGGTCGACGAACAGGAACTTCTCCGGAAACGTGAAGTACTCCTGGACGACGCGATAGCCCCGGAACATCCGATCCGGCGTCGGCAGGAGCGTCTCGTCATCCGCGAACCCGACGGGCCGGAGAGCCTCCGGACCGAGGGTGACGGCTTCCGAGTCGGGCGATGATGCCTGCGGACGCAGCTCGACGGCGAGCGCGTCGTTGAACAGCGCTTCGTAGAGCGCATGGACGACCTTCGCGTCGCCCTGCAGGTAGAACCGGAGCCGCGAGAGCGGCCGCTCGACGCCCTCGGCGATCTTCTCCTTGAGCTCTGAAAGGGCGGCTCCCCCCAGGACGCGCAGGTCGAGGCGAAGCGTCGTCCGCACGTCGCGGCCGCCGATCGTGACCGCCGGTGCCTGCTCGAATCGGGCCCCGCGCACCTCGATCGGCCAGATCGTGACGGGGTACGCGGTCCGGAAGCGGCACGGGATCCCGTCGACGGGTGCGGACGCGAGCGTCGATCCCTTGGGAATCGTCTGGCCCGTCTGCAGGCTCACCTGATCCGCGTTCAGGACGAACTGGGCCACGGACATCGAGGGGACGGGCGCGAGGAATGTCGGGTAGAGGATCCCGAGGAGGGACTCCGTGATTTCCGGGAATTCGTCGTCGATCTTGAGGCGCACGCGCGCCGCGAGGAACGCGAACGCCTCGAGCAGCCTCTCGACGTGCGGGTCCTCGCATTTGTCCGGTTCGAGCTGGAGGCGTGACGCGACCTTCGGATACTTGTCGGCGAACTCGGCCCCCATCTGCCGGAGGAAGGTGAGCTCGCGTTCGTAGTACTCGAGGAGATCGCCGCGCATCACTCGCCCTTCACCGCAAACGTCCCGCTGCCGATCTGAAGCGTCGTGTCGAACGAGATCGGCTCGGGCACCGGATCGATGCGGAGCCGCGCCTCGATCTTGAAGCGGAACGCGCGCTCCAGCGGCGAGGCGTTCGCGACCGTGACGACCACGTCCTCGAGGCGGGGCTCGAAGCGCTTGAGGACGGACTCGAGCGCGCGCGTGAGGTCGTTCTGGTCCCCGGAGCTCTTCACGCTGACGTTCGTGAAGTCCGGGAGCCCGTACGCGAGCATGGAGTCGGCGAGGAGCGGCAGGTCCGGGGGCACTTCGAAGACCCGCCGCGTATTCAGGAGCCACTCGAGGTCGCGCTTGAGGGCCTGCTTGACCTGGCGGAGGGCCTTCGAGCGCGAGGGGGGGGCCTCGTTTCTGGCGTCCGGCTCGAAATCAATCAGCCGGTCGAGAACCGACAGGTTGATCCGGATCTCCTCGTCGATCCTCGCCATGCGCGCTGCCGGGGCGGATGCCGGGGCCGGCGAGTTTTCGCAGGCCCCGGATCGTTCCGTCCCTACTTCCTCGACGGCGGGGGCAACTCGGCCACCAGCCGCAGGGAGACCGAGAGCTCATCCAGCTGGAAGTGCGGCCTCAGGAAGGCGATCGCCTTGTAGACGCCGGGCTTGCCGGGCACCTCCGCGACCTCGATGCGGGCCTCGCGAAGCGGGAACTGCGCCTTGACCGCAGGCGACGCGGTGTCGTCCGGCGTGACGTAGTTCGAGATCCACTTGTTGAGGAAGAACTCGACGTCGGCGCGGGAGGCGAAGCTGCCGATCTTGTCGCGCATGATCGCCTTGAGGTAGTGCGCGAAACGGGACACCGCGAAGATGTAGGGGAGCTGCGTCGACAGGCGCGCGTTCGCGTTCGCGAAATCCGTATCGTATTTCTTCGCTTTTTGCGCCGACTGCCCGCCGAAGAACGCGGCGTAGTCTGTGTTCTTGCAGTGAACGAGCGAGATGAAGCCGAGGTCCGAGAACTCCTTCTCGCGGCGGTCCGTGATGGCGATCTCCGTCGGGCATTTCAGGGCCACGTCCCCTTCGTCCGTCTGGAACGTGTGTGCCGGGAGCCCCTGCACGAGCCCGCCTCCCTCGACGCCCCGGATCGCGACGGTCCAGTTGTAGAGCGCGAACGCTTCGGTCAGACGCGTCCCGTACGAGTACGCCGCGTTCCCCCAGAGGTACTTCTTGTGGTCCTTGCCGTCCACGTCCTCCTCGAAGTTGAAGGACTCGACCGGGACGGTGTCCTTTCCGTAGGGGAGGCGCATGAGCGTGTGAGGAAGGGTGAGGCCAACGTAGCGCGAGTCTTCGGAGTCCCGGAACGAGCGCCACTTCGCATACTCGGTCCGGTCGAAGATCTTCGCGAGGTCGCGCACCTCCGTGAGCTCCGTATAGGTCTGCCACCCGAACATCTCGGGAGAGGCCGCCGAGATGAAGGGAGCGTTCGCCGCCGCGGCGACGCCCGAGATCTTCTCGAGAAGCGACATGTCCTGGGGATGGTTGCCGAACTCGTAGTCCCCGATCATGGCGCCGAACGGCGCGCCTCCGAACGTTCCGTACTCCTCCTCGTAGATTTTCTTGAAGAGCGCGGACTGGTCGAACTCGGCGGCCCGCTCGAGGTCCTTGAGGAGGTCCTTCTTGGACACGTTCAGGACCCGGATCTTCAGCATCGTCGAGGTCTCGCTCTCGAAGACGAGGTGGTGCAGGCCGCGCCAGCTCCCCTCGAGCTTCTGGAAGTCCGGGTGGTGCATGACCTCGTTGAGCTGCGCAGACAGGAGCTTGTCGATCGCCGCGATGCGGGCGTTGATCGTGTGCTCGAGATCCTTGGAGAGGACGACCTGCCCCTGAAGGGCCTGCTGGACGAACTCTGCCAGCATGTCCTTCGCGGTGTCGACCTGGTCCTCGCGGAGTGCGAGGCGGCCGCTGTCGAGGATCTTGTTGAGCAGCCCCCCGCCGTCCTGCTCCTGGACGACGGATTCGGCCTTCTTCTCGGGGTTCTTACTCATGGGGCTCTTCCTTCTTCTCTTCGTCGTCCGTCACGACGCCGAGCTGTTTGCCGAGCTGCTTCTGGGCATTCGGGTCCTTGAGGAGGTCCGTCAGCATGGCCTCGAGCTTGTCGTTGCCGTCCGTCTTCGACAGGATGTCGCGGAGCTTCTGGCGCGCCTCGACGAGCTTGCGCAGGGGCTCGACCTGCTGCACGACCTGGTCGGGCTCGAAGTCCATCATGTTGTTGAACTTCATCTCGACGTTCATCTTGCTGCCGTCGTCCGAGAGCTTGTTGTCGACGCGCAGCGCGAGGCGCGGCGCCTGCGCCGCGAGGACCTGGTCGAAGTTGTCGCGGTCGATTTCGATCAGCTTCCGGTCCTTCAGTCGCGGGAGCGGCTCGACGGGCTGGCCGGAAAAGTCGCCGAGCACCCCGACGACGAACGGGAGCTCCTTCATTTCGATCGCGCCCCCGATCTCCACGTCGTACGTGATCTGAACGCGGGGAGGGCGGATCCTCTTGAGTTTCTGCTGGATGCTTTCCTTCTTCGGCATGGCTCCCTCCCTCAGGTGTCCGTGCTGCCCGACTCGCCCTTCAGCCCGAGAGTTTCGCGCAGACCGGCGAGAACGTTGTTGTCCTTGATCACATCGACGAGCCAGGCGTCGAGCGGCATCTGACCCCAGGCGATCGCCCGCTGGACGAGGTACGACACGGGGCTGTGCGGCTCCGTCCTGCGGAAGTAGTCGGCGACCTGCGCGAGCTGCGCGAGGGCCTGGTCGCGCGCCCGGATGGAACCGCCGGGTCCGGACCCGCCGCCTTCGGCGGCCTCGCCCTCGGCGCCTTCCATGGCGTCGGACGGATCCGGCTCCTCGATCCTCTTCTCCTTGACGACCTTCTCGAGGAGACTCCGGATCGCCTCGAGAGTCCGCGTGAGGGCGCCGAGGCCCGGCGTCTGGCGCGCGAAGCGGGCGTCCATCTCCCTGTCGAGGGCGCGCAGCGCGGCCCAGCTGTCGGCGACGTCCGCGCTGAGCTCCTCGTAGAAGGCGCGCCGGGTCTCGCTCTTCGCCTTCCGGATCTCCTCGCCCGTGATCTTGCCTTCCGCCACGGCGCGGGCGCGCTTCTCCTCGAGCGCCTGGAGCGCTTCGCTGGAGAGCTTCGACGTGTCGGCGGGGAAGTCGTACTGGAGCGCGTCTTCCCACTGGAAGAAGTTATAGTTCGCGCCGGATCGCTTCGTCAGCGGCACCTTGCGCGCGGCTTCCGCGGCCTGCCGGTCGAGCCATGCGAGCGTGTTCGCCCGCGCCTCCAAGTCGTCTCCCTCGTCGATCTCGGGGAACAGAGTGTCCCAGTAATTCGTGAGAAAACCGGCCGCGAGCTTCAGGGAGTCCCTCAGCCCCGGAAAGCCGTGCATGCTGACGGCGGCCTCGGACAGCCAGGCCACGATCTGAAGGTCCTTCGTCTTCCCGCTCAGGCTCTCGCCGGCGAGCTCGGCGACCTTCTCCCAGTCCGCGACCTTCAGCTCGTGGACCCAGTCGCCCTGCGGGACGTCGTCGTCCGAACGGCGTGCCTCGCGGATCTCGTCGTGGAGACCCGAGTACTGGAGGTTCTCCCCGCTCGGGTTTTCACCCGCGATCGGCGCGAGCAGCGCGTCCAGGTTGAAAACAGGGGCTGACGGCATCGCGACGATTTCCTCCGGCAAGAGAGAGACGCTTATGCCATTCGAAGGCCAACAGTTAGAATGTCGAAAGGATAGCGACGGCGAGGAACCTGGTCAAGGGCCGGTGCGCGGCAAGGAGAGCCAATGCCGACATCACGAGAACTCTATCAGGCAGGTCAACTTCAGGCGGCAATCCAGGCCGTCACCGCGGAGGTCAAGGCGAGTCCGGCGGACGCGCCGACACGCATCTTTCTCTTCGAGCTTCTCTGCTTCGCGGGGGACTGGGACCGGGCGGAAAAGCAGATCGGGGTGCTCGGCCAGGCCGGTCCGAACGAGGCCCTCGCGGTCCAGGTTTACCTCGCGAACCTGCGCGCCGAGCGCACGCGCGAGCGCCTCTTTTCCGAGGGCCTCCATCCGCACTTCCTGAACGAACCCCCCCCGTACGTCGATCTCCACCTGGAGGCCATCAACCGGATCCGCGAGGGAAACGTCGCCGAGGCGAGGGCCGTGCTCGACCGGGCGGAAGAAGAGCGTCCCGCCCTGCCGGGTACCATGAACGGGCGGCCCTTCTCGGACTTTCGGGATTGCGACGACGTCGTCGGCCCGGTCCTCGAGCTGATCGTCAAGGACAAGTACACCTGGCTTCCGTTCGAGCAGATCCGACGCATGGAAATCGCGCCGCCGTCCAAGCTCCGGGACCTCGTCTGGGCCCGCGCGAAGGTCGAGGCCCTCGACGGCACGGTCGGCGACGTCTTTGTCCCGGCGCTCTACGCGGGCACGAGCGGGAATTCGGACGACCGGCTCCGGCTCGGACGCATGACGGCATGGGTCCCGTTGGCTGACGACCTCTCGCGGGGGGCCGGGCTCAAGACGATTCAGGTCGACGAGAACGACGTCGCTCTCTTCGAGGCGAAGCAGATCGAGTTCCGCGCGCTCCCCGCGAACGCTCCGTCGTGATCGGGAGTGGGGGAGAGGAGGACCCCCGCGCGAGGCGGAGGTCCTCCGGGTGCGCGTCGATTCTCTAGACCTTCTTGTTCGTCTTGATGTTGTAGCCCGCCTTGACGACGCCGCCAAGGGTGCCGTCGGCCTTCTGCTCCTTGTACTCAAATTCGATCTGGCTGTAGTTCAGGGAGATCTGGTCCACGGGAAGGACGTCCGACTGGGAGCCTCCGGTCTGATAGCTGGAGACGAGGACGTCCGTCAGCGTGATCTTCAGGTACTCCTGCTGGTCCTTGCCGGCCTTGCGGCAGGTGAGGAGGCCCTTCTTGATGTGCTCGCCGGTCGCACAGGCGAGCAACAGCTTCGGCGAGGCCTTGTTGACCTTCATCACGAAGTGGAAGTCCTGCATGGAGACCTTCCCCGCGCCGGCGCCGCCTCCGTGCGCGGAGGTGCCGCCCTGATGCTCGCTCCAGGACCACGATTCGACGTCGATCTCGTTCTTGTGCTTGTCGTCCTGGGCCTCGCCCTCGATCCCATCGATCTTCAGAAAATAGTCGACTACTGCCATGGGTTGCTCCTTTCAGGCTTTCCGGTGAATGTTCGGGTGTCGCGGCCTCTCAATTTCGTGTGACCTTCGACCGAGTCTCTCTCTCTCCGACCTCTCTCTCTTTCGCAAACATAGGTCGCGCACGACGGATTTCAACCTCACTCGGACAGACGCGTGACGGCGATCATCGCGAGTCGCTTCGCGGAGCCCGGAGAGAGCCGTCTCAACGTCATTCGTTCGATCCTACTTGTTCGTCCTCAGGTCGTCCTGAGTCATGACCTGACCCGACGTCGAGCCCTTGCTCGTCTGCGGGCAACCCACGATCTCGATCTTCCCGAACGCGAGGTCGAAGTCGCAGTGCGGGATCACGTCTCCCCCGGTCGCCTCGAGGTCGCCGGAGTTTATCTTCGCGACGGAGACCTCGGAAAGCGTCACCTTGAAATAGGTGACCTGTTCCTTGCCGGCCTTCCGACACGTCAGGACCGCCTTCGGGATTTTCGCGTTGTGGATAAGCTTGTCGTAGAGCAAGGGTGTCGACGTGTCGATGCTCGCGCGGACCGACAGGGGCGCCCATTTGCGCACGCCGGTATGCTCGTTCGTGTACGAATCGCGCGGGCTCACGAGGCCCAGCCGAAAGCCCTCGATCTGGATCTCGTTCTTGTGCTCGGGATCGGAGCTTTCGCCGTCGACTCCGTCGATCTTCAGGAACATGTCGACGACCGCCATGGCTTCTTCCTTTCGCTCGGGTCGTTGGGGGGGTGGGGGGGAATCATATGCCGGGGGTCAAGCCGCGGCGGCGAACGGCCACTGTTTTGCGCGCGGACCGTATCAGACGGCGTCGAGAAGCGAGGCGAGAGGCAGGTCCCAGCCGGCGGGCTCGCTCGGCGGAGGAGGCACGGGCTCCGTCGGTGCCCGTGGAGTCGTGCCGCCGTCCGGAACGGGCGCAGCCGAGATCGCGATCGATTCGGCGATTGCGGTCGATCCAGGAGGCGGCTCCGGAGCAGCGGGAGGCTCGGGCGCTGGCGGCTCGGGCGCAAGCGCCTCGGGCGCAAGCGGCTCGGGCGCAAGCGGCTCGGGCGCAAGCGGCTCGGGAACGGCGGGCGCCCCTGCGGCCACGGGCGGTTCCAAGGCGACGCTTGGCTCCGGAGCAGCGGGCGGCTCGGGCGCGGCGCAGGGCACGTCGTCGGTTCTGACGGCGGCCCCGAGGCGTATCTCTTCCACGAGCGCAGGAGCGACCGTCGGGACGGACCCGGAAGGCGGGATCGATTCCGCGGGAGGCCCGGGCGCGAAGGGCGGTATTGCGGCGGCCTTCGGCGGCCCCGCGGCGGGCGCTGGCGGCGCGGACACGGTGCCGGCCGGCGCGGACTCGGCAACGACCGCTGCCTGTTCCGACCGCTCGGCCCGCGGCCTGCGCGAGCGCGGCGGGATCTCCTCGACGAAATCGGTCGCGATCGCCTCGGGGTGAAGAAGAAGGATGTCCTCGGCCCTCGCGTCGCGGAAGAAGAAGACCCCGCGGAGCGCCGCGCCGCCGGTCCGGTAGAGAACGCCGGCCGGGACGGCGCCGGACGGCGAGGCCTGCGCGAGCCTGAAGGTCCACAGCTTCATCTGGTCGAGCGGGGAAGTCTCGTCCGCGAGCGGGAATCGGAACGCGGCCGCGCCGGCGGTGGGCCGCCGGGCGGCGCCGTCGAGGGCGGAGAGGAGAGCGGCCCATTGAGTCTCCGCGTCTTCTCCGAAGAGTTCTCTTGCGAGGCCCCCGACGCGCGAGCGGGCGAGCGTGTCCGAGAGCCGCAGCCGGATCTGCTTCTGCGGGCGGACCGGAATCTCGATACGGGATCCGCGGAGATCCTGGTACACCGCGGCCAGCGTACCTCCCGCGTCGTACTTCCGCCGGATCTCCCGGGCACGGCTCTCGAAGACCGGGAGATAGTCGAGCGCCGTCAGGACGGACGCAGACTGTTTTGCGGCGGGCAGGATCGTGAAGAGAGCGAACGGGAATTTCCTGAGCCCGCCCTGGTCCGTGCTTCCCCAGAGAGCACCCGCGGCCATCTTGCGGCTCTCGGGCAAGCGCAGCAGGAACGCGTGGAGCGGGATCTCGGACGAGCGGTAGTCGTCACGCGTCGACCAGTGGCGGGTGAACCCGTTGGACAGCCAGTCGCGGAACTCGCGCGAGGCGTCGTCCGTCAGGCCCGCCGAGATGAAGTCCTTGTAGACGGGAAGCTTGCCGAACGCGAAGAGCGGCCACGACTCGGTCGGAGGCGGATCGTCCGCCGCCGGCTTCCGGAAAGAAGAAAGGAAACCCACGCCGCGCCTCCGGTCCTCAGTTCGGGAGGATGGGCGGCATCGGCTCGTCGAGCCGGACCTCGAAAGCTCCCTCGAGAAGCTCGCGCGGGTTCTTCCCGTCCGGGATCTGGACGCGGATCGTCCAGACCTTCGGATCGGAGAGGTCCGTCCGAGACTCGCTCGCGACCCGGAGGAAGTAGAACAGCTTCAGGGGTCCGCCCGTGACCTCGTAGGTGCTCGTCCATCCGCCTTCGCCGGACTGCTCGTTACGGCCGCTGATCGTGAGGAGCGCGTCGGCCGAGCTGAGCCGCCACACGAAGGGCGGCGGAATCCGCTGCGCCCTGATGTCCGTCGAGGGGCGCAGGATCACGCCCCGGTCGAAGAGCGTGATCTGCGAGACGCGGTCCTTCAGCGCGCGGCGCCCGGCGGCGGGCGCCCGGTCGAGGGCGAGGACGCTGATCTCGCGGCCGCCGGGACCGCCGGGCTTTCCCGCGAGCGAGGTGGAGGCGCTGGAACCGCCGCCGCTGACGAAGCGCTGCCAGAGGCGCGCGACGGCGAGCGCGGGCCGATTCTGCTGGATGAAGTCGAAGGATGGCTCCGTGCCGGCGAGGAGCGGGTCGACGGCGTACTCGTCCGCGAGGACGCCCACCTCGGTGAGCGCGCCGAGGACGTCGGCCTGCCCGATCGTCGGGAGGTTCCGGCGGATCGAGAGCCCGCCCGTCGCGCGTTCCGCCGCGTAGTCGGCGCGGTCCTGCCTCAGGCGGCTCTCCGTGACGAACGGAAACTGGCCGGAGCAGCAGGACGCGAGGCGCTGGTAGAGGGCGTCCCATCTCGGGTTGAACTGCGGCTCGACCGCGGTCCTGATGAGGCCCGCCCCGCGGTCCTCGAGCGTCTTGAGCGACCGGCCATGAGGGCCGCTCCGGATCCTGAGGTCTCCCGTGAACGCGTGCCAGCCCTTGAGCGTCGCGCCGTCGGCGCCCGTCGCGAGCTGCTTCCACGACTTCAGCTCGTCCTTGTCGCCGAGGGCGGCGATCGTCTTCTTGAACAGATCGGTCGCGGCAAGGAGGTAGTCCGGGATCACGGCGGGCCGCGCCGCGGCGCGGACCTCGAAGCGGCTCTTGTAGTACCCGATGATCGGGTTGAGGTTCGCGTTCGTCTGCACGAAGCCCTGCAGGTCGGCGAGCGTCAGCTGTGCGCCCTGGTCGGGCGCGGCGCCTCCGCCTCCTCCGCCTCCCGGAGTCCACGTTCCAACGGCGATCTCGAAGGCCCGCCAGCTGCGGGCCGTGAGCGCCGACGCCGGGACCCAGAAGCCGCCGCCCGAAGGCCGCGCGGGCGCGCCCGTGGCGTCGAGGAAGCGCTGCAGGTAGTCGATCTCCGTCTGCGAGAGCGCCTTGACGTCGCCCTTGGCGTCGTCGCGCGAAAGCGCGTTCGTCTGCCGCTCGGCGAGAGCGACCACGCCGTTCGCGTACGGGACCATCATCTGCGTGAACGGCTTCTGGAAGCAGATCGCGGGGTTGCAGCCCGGCCCGATGGATGCCGTCAGGAACTCCTTCACCGGCGGCAGCACGCGTGCGATGAGGGCGACCTCCGCGGTGCGCCGCGCGAAGGGTCCGACGTCGCTCCAGCGGAAGCGCGAGTCCGGGATCGTCTTCTCGAAGTCCGCCGCCTTCGCGACGGACGCGTTCTTCAGGTCCTCCTGCCTCTTCTGCCACTCCTCGAGCTTCTGCTTCTTGCCGTCGAGGGACGAGATCGTGTTGACCTGCGCGAGGATCTTCCCGTCGTCGCTCGCCCGGAAGGCGTCGAGGTCCGCATACGTCCCGACGTCGGAGAGGAGCCCGCTCACGAGAACGGTCCCGTTCGCGAGCTTCGTCTTCCCGGGCGTGGAGGTCTCGTCGAGGAGAAACGCGAACCCGCTCTTCTGGGCGCCGAGGTTCGCGGAGTCGACCTGGAGGCGCCCGATGAGCTCCTGGAGGCGTGAGGTGTTGATCCGCGTCTGCGCCGCCGGGTGGAACGTGGGCGCGATCCCCGCGCCGGGGAGCGAGGGCGGCAGCGCGGGAAGGGGCGGCGGCGCGCCGGCGGTCGTCGCGGGCGTGGCGGCGGCGGGAGACGCGGGCGCGGGCGCGGCGGGCGGCCCGACCGTGAGGAGCTGCGCGTAGGACTCGCTCAGGTAGCGCTGCCACTGGTCGAGGGTCGCGCCCGGGAAGCCCCTCTCTCCGGGGCGCGCCGACTCGAGATGCTTCGCGAGCGCGTCGTAGTTCGCCTTGAACTGCCTGGACGTGTCGGCGACGCGCTTGAGGTAGCTCTCCTGCTGCGGATCCACGATCCCGGTGAGCGCCGTGTAGAGCCGGACCCACTCCTCGAGACCCTTCATGAGCTTCCAGTCCCAGCGCGCGAGGTTCGCGACGGTCCAGTAGCGCTCGAACGTGTCGATGGGCCGGCTCGGATCGGGAACGCCGAGTTTCAGGTCTCCCGCGGCGTGCCCGCGGGCGAGCTGCGTCACGAACAGGTCCGGGCGCGGGTCCGCCGCCGTGACCTGGGCGGTCCACTCGTCGATCTCGGCGGCGAGCTCGCTTCCGACCATCCCCTTCGTCTTCTGGGCGAAGTTCACGAGGCCGAGGAGGCGGAGGTCGTCGACGCGGAAGGCGTCCGTGCCGTCGGCCTTCTTGAGGCCCTGGTCGAACCCGCGCCATCCGAGGAAGCTCTGGAGGGCGCCGAAGAACGCGGGGTAGTCGGAGAACGTCTCCCAGTTCAGCGCCGCCATGCGCGCCTCGGACTCCTTGAGGAGCGGACGCACGACCCCGTCGAAGAAGAGCTTCTGCTGGACGGCCGCGAGGAGCTGATGGATCTCGTTCGACTTCGCGCCCCTCAGGAAGAGGCCCAGAAGGAACGGGTGCTGGCCGAGGCTCACGCGGTCCTCGTACAGGAGGCGCGTCAGCTCGTACTTCTGGGCGATCGTGCATGGGACCTTCATGCACTGTCCCGCCTGCGCGGCATGCGTGCGGATCGGGTTCAGGATGCGCCGCAGCGACAGGAACGCCGGGATCATCGTGATCACGATCAGGGGCAGGATCGCCCACGTCAGGATCCGGAACGCGAGCGTCGTCTTCTTCTCGCGCTCGGCCGCCGCACGGGTCCGCGCGACGAGCCCCTGCTCGGGGAAGACCTTCTTCTCGTAGAAGTCCTTGATGAAGAAGGCACGCGACTTCTTGAAGATGTTCTCGAGGCTCTCGATGACGTCGCCACCGGTGCCCGCGGGGCCCTTCAGGAGATCGCGCGTCGCCTGCGCGATCGGCTTGCCCTGCTGGACGCCACTCGAGATGTAGAACCCGCGGAAGACGAACGGCTCGTCGTAGCGGCTCTGCGTCAGGATCGCGTCGAGGTAGCGCCGGACCGGGTCCTTGAGGGCGCGCAGCTCCTCGGGGAAGACGATGAACCGGTCGGCGTTCGCGGGATTCTCCTCGGTTGCGAGGAACTTCAGCCGGAGCTTGTGGACGCGTGTGACGATCTGGTCCCACGCGGAGTCCACGACCCCGGGGTCGTAAGGTTTCTCCGGGCCGGCGGGGTTCGACCAGCCGAAGAGCTGCCGCTGCTCGACGGGGTCGAGCTTCGTGAAGAACTCCGAGAAGCCGAGCGCACGGTCCGCCTTCGTGAAGAGGAAGAAGATCGGGTACCGGATGTCGAGCAGGCGCTGGATGTGGATGAGCTTCGCCCGGATGTTCTGCGCCTTCTTGTCCTGCTCCTCCGGGGTGTCTTCGAGGAGCGAGGTGCACGGGATGACGACGAGAACGCCGTTGATCGGACAGTAGCCCCGGTGCTTTCTCAGGAGCTTGAGGAAGCTCGACCATTCCGACGCGTCGGGAGCCGCCTCCTCCTGGAACGTGAAACGGCCGGCCGTGTCGAGGATGACGGCCTCGTTCGCGAACCACCAGTCGCAGTTGCGCGTCCCTCCGGCGCCCGAGAGCGCGTCGCCGCCGACGGGGAACTCGAGGCCGGAGTTCTTGAGCGTCGTGCTCTTGCCCGACTGCGGCTCCCCGATGAGGAGGTACCAGGGGAGCGAGTAGATGTCGAGCCCGGCCCCCTTCAGGTTCTGTACGGCCTCGAGCCACTTGACGGAGAGGTCCTTCAGAGCCTCGCGCACCTCTTCCTTCGAGGCGCCGCCGGACTGAGAATCCTTCCTCAGCTCGCCCTCGAACGCGCGGCCCTTCTGCTTCTCGCGGCCCTTGCGCAGGAACTCGAACAGGACGACGGCCGCCACGACGACGAGGAGCCCGAGCAGGAAAAGCCACCAGTACTTCTCGAGCCCGAGCAGGCGGATGAGGAAGTAGCCGAGCGGAATGAAGAGAATGGCGCCCGCGAGGTACTTGAGCGGCTTCGGAAGCCCCTGGATGAGCGACAGGAACTCCTGCACGGCGCTACCCGAGCCCCATGGCCTGCACGACCGTCCGGAGGTCGTCGACCGATCGGGCCCACATGAGCCACGTGATCGCGTAGTAGAGGAACAGGATGCCGACGCCCACGATCGCGACGCGCGCGAGCGTCACGGCGGGCGACAGCTTCCGCGCCGGCGCCGCCGTGACGTGGTACGCGTCGGGCGTGATCTTCTCGCCGACGTCCGCGAGGTACTCGGCGAGAATGCGGTAGACGCGGTTCTTGATCTCGATCGCCTTCTCGGGGCGCTCGCGGTACTTGCCGCGGAACCCGAGCGCCAGGCCCGTGAACACGATCGCGGCGAGCTCCACGTCGTCTGGGCGGAGCTCCTTCGCGATCGAGAAGTACTGGTCCCCGCCGATGTTCGTCTTGAAGTACTTCTCCTCGAAGAGCTGCTGCTCCCATTCGGCGCTGTGGTCCCAGCCGGAATGGAGGAGGATCTCGTCGGCGAGAACGACGAGCGGGTAACGGGCCTTCTCGTAGAGGGCGTCGAGCCGCGGGTCTCCGCGGGCCGCGCGCGCCTGCTCGTCGAAGATCTCCTCGAGATCCGCGGCGACGGTGGCGGGCTCGAGCCTCACGCCGCGGCGGACCTTCTGGCGGAACGAGCTGAGGAAGAGGAAGAGGCGGGAGCAGATCCGGAAGAGGTCCGTCGTCGACGTGCTATCCACGGGTCGCGCTCACCGGCTTCGTGACGACGTAGAGGAAGAACTTGAGCTTCGGGTCGAGCGTGCCGGAGATCGCCATGGCGTGGTCTTTCACCACGTTCGCCCAGTAGATTCCTTCCTTCTCGATCGAGAAGTAGAAGTGGTCGTCGCCAGCCGGGAGCCCCGAGGGGATCCGCTTGAGCATCTCGAGGTCGAGTCCGAAGAGGCGCCGCTGCCTGAGGAGCGGAATGTCGTGCACGGCGCCGACCTTCATCGTGTTGAGCCGCTCCTTGAGCTCGCGCTCCGGGAGGTCCGTCTCCACCGAGAGGTAGAACTCGGCCTCGCTCGTGAACCACTCCGCCTTCATGTCCGCGACGAGGAGGTCTTCCCTCAGGACGAACTCCACCCGGATGAAGCGCGACGCGACGACCTTCTCCGTGAGGAGCTCGATGTTCTGGCAGATGTCGAAGAAGCACGGGCCGAGCCGGTCGTGGTCGTAGAGCGGGACCTTCAGCACGCGGCGCCCGTCGTCGAAGATCGCGAGGTCCCCGAGCAGCCGCGCGAACTCGCAGTAGACCGGGAATGGGTGGACGCGCGGGATCCGCGTGAGCTGCTGGAGGATGTAGACGAAGCTGCCGAGGATCTTCAGCTTCATGAGGGTCTGCCAGCCGGACGTTCCCTCCGACTCGATCGCGAGCCGTCCCGAGGCCACCTCGGCGAGGACGAGCCGGTGCTTGGCCTCGAGCCGGTTCGTCACGGACTCGCAGAGAGTCTGGAGCGCCGCGGACGCTCCGATCTCCGTCACGGGCGGGATGAAGTCCTTCGAGAGGACCGGGAAGTTCTTTCCCTGGCCCGAGCGCTCGACGATCGCGAGCGGAAGGCACTCGTAGCCGTCGCGGTTCTCGTTGCCGAAGAAGAGGCGACCGTTCACGAGGCGCGTCTCGACGGGCTGCGGATTTGCCCCGGTGTTCTCGTCCGGCACGTCGACGACCTCGGCCGTCAGGCGCCGGTCCTGGCCGCGCCGGTCCTCACCCGGGAAGAACGTGTTCGGGGCGTCCTCGCGGAAGACGGGCACGCCGAGAAAGACGTCCATCCGGCCCCCGGCCTGTTCGAGCTCCGCCTTGAACGGGCGCGGGAAGATTCGGAAGTTAGATCCGGTCGAGAGGATCGATCCGTCCTTCAGCTTCGCCTCGACGCCGCGCAGCTCGAAGACGTGATTCTCGAGCTGATCCGCGGCGACCTCGATCCGCGTCACCCCCCAGAAGAAGGGCTGGATGCGCCGCACCTCGTCGTGGAGCGTCTCCTCCCGGAAGCGCTCCGCCGACTGCAGGTGGTGCGGCCGCAGGAACATTCCCTCGGCCCAGAGGACTGGCCGGGACTTCTTCACGGCTGGACGATCGAGAATTCCCGGTCGCGGACCTGGACGTGGATCTTCTTTCCTTTCCACTGATTCCGGTTGAGGACGACGAGGTACCGGCCGGGGTCCGCGCTCTGGAAACGGTAGTCCGCGACGATGACGAGGAACTTGTCGTCCTTCGTGGCGGGAACGGTCAGCTCCTTGTCGCAGCGGCCTTCTCCCTGCTGGAACGTGGCCGTGCGCGTCCGATCCCTGAGGGAGTCGCGAAGCGGGTCGTAGAACCACTTTTCGCTGAGGGCGCGGATCCTCTCGACCTCGGGCTCGGTCGCGCGGACGACGTCGACGGTGAGGAGCGTGCCGCCGTTGATCTCCGGAGCGCACCGGAAGTCGACCGTCGCCACCGCGGGCCCGCAACCGCCGGCGAAGGCGGCCCCGGCGGCGGCGAGGACGAAAGCCGCGATCCGGCCGGCGTTCGAGACGACGGCCGCCCTCGCGCCTACTTCTTCCTGTTGAGCTTCTGGTACTCGGCCTGCGAAACGTGCGCGGCCGCCTGCAGAACCTGATCCTGCACGAGATCCGGGTTCAAATCCTTCACGAGGTCGCGATACTGATTCCACCATTCCGCCGTCTCCCCGCGGAGCTTCCACCCCGCTCCCGGTTTGCCCGCCTCGATGACAGACGGGCTGATTCTCTTCCAGAGCCTGTTGAACCACAACCTCGGCGCCTCGTGATGTCCGGCCGAGATGGCGACTTGCCAGCGTCTGAGCTCGGCGAGGTAGTCCCTCACGTCGTCCGGGTTCACGTCCTTGCCCTCGGCGGCCGCGGCGAGGAAGCCGCTCAGCCGGTCGCGGAAGTTCGGCAGGCGGAAGTTCGCGGTCTCGGCGCCCGGCATCGTCATCGCCTCCACGAGACCGAGCGTGAACGTCTCGACGTCCTGGGCGAAGCGCAGGACGTCACGAAGAACCGCGAGCCGCGGCTCGAGGTCCAGGCCCTTGTCGTCCCCCGGGGTCAGCAGGGCCCGCCACGGCACGGCCGGCGCCGCCGCGGATTTGGGCGCGGCGGCCGCCGGCCGCGAAGTCGCCTCGGCGAGTCTTCGCTCCAGATCGGCCACGCGCCTGCGAAGACGGTTCTCCTCGACGTTCGGGACGTCGCCCGGCACGGCGACCGGGAACTGGAGGCGGAGCTGCTCGAGGACGTGCGGCCTCTTGTCCGGCGCGAGGCGGTGGAGCTCGCGCACGACGAGCGACTTGAGAGCCTGGCGGCGGTCGGCGGGCGTCGAGAAGCGGTAAGCGGAGCTCTCGCGAAGCAGGTCGTCCGCGAGTTCGCGCGCCTTCCGGTCGAGCGCGACTTCGTCCTCCGTTCGACGGGCCGGAGCGGCCGCGGCCGGTCTCGCCGGGGGCTCGTGCGCCGGAGAGCGCCGGGCCGGCTCCGGACGGCGCCCGGAACCCGCCTTCGGGAGAGCGCCGGACGAGGACGGAGCGGCTGAGCCGGTGCGGGGGGCGACGGGCGGCGGCGCGTGGCGCGGCGTCTCGTCGCCGGTCGCGAACTCGGGAAGACGCCGGGCGAGCCAGGCGCCGACGGCGCTCTCCTCGTCGCGCCTGAGCAGCTTCAGGAGCTCGAGGCGGAGCGTCGTCTCGAGGTCCATCGCCGAGGACTCGACCGTCTGGCGCTGACACTCTTCGAGGAGGAAGCCGACCTTCGGCGAGAGGATCAGCTCGTCGGAGCCGGTCTTCAGCCCGAGCGGCTGCAGGAAGAGGTCGTTGAGCCACTCGTACGGGCCCGTGAAGAGCCGCCCCTCCCAGAGCTCCGCGAGCGCCTGCTCCCGCGACCAGTTCGCGTCGCGCAGGATCCGCTGGATGCTCGCGCTTCGGGAGCGGAGGAGCGCGTCGCAGAGGTGTCGTGTGTCCGTGAAGAGCTCGCCGCGCTGCGTTGCCGCCTCGCGGGCTCCGCGCACGATGCTCTGGACGGCCGGCACGGTCCACGCCTCTCCACGGAGGACCCGCGGAAACGGCATCTCCGGGAGGGCGGCGTCGACGAAGCGGACGCGGACCGGGGTCGAGGAAACGAGGAACACGTCTCCCGACTGGATCTCGACCTCGCCGCTGACCTGCCCGGCGCGGGTGGACGTTCCGTTCGTGCTCGCGTTGTCCTTGAGGAAAAGCCGCCCGCGTTCGACGCGGACCTCGGCGTGGGCCGACGAGACGCCGTAGCCGTACGACAGGACGAACTCGTTGTGCGTGCTCGTCTTCTTGTCCAGCGAGACGCGGCCGATGTGGATCGTCGCGGGCGCGGCCCCGGCCTGGGTCACGTGGCGCAGGCCTTCCATCGGCCCGAGCCAGACCTCCACGGCGACGAGAGACGGCCGGCTCACCTCCGTCCCCCCTCCTCCTCGCCGATCTCGGCGAGGACCTGCTGGATCTCGACGTGGACCGGTTGACGCTCGAAGAGGAGCGCCTGCAGCTCGGAAATGATCCGCACGGTCTCGGGCAGGATCCTCTCGAGCTTCTCCTCGCGGAAGAGCGCGTCGAAGTCCGCCGGGCCGTTCGCGACGGAGAATCCCGTGACACGGGTGACGAGCCTCACGCCGAGGAGGATCGCCCGATCCCAGAGCGCGTCCGGGAGGGCGTTCGGCCGGTTCGCGCGGCGGTCGTCGCGTCCCCAGAAAACCTGTGTCTTCGAGAAGACGGGTGCCGCCTCCGGCGCGCGCTTGAGGAGCGCGGCGAGCGTGACCTCGCGCGTCGTCTCCGGCGACCAGACCGCGAGCTCGCGCTCGAGCCGCGCGGTGGCTTTGAGGACGGCGGCGAGGTCCTGCTCGTCGTTCGCGAGCAGGAGGCGAAGAAGCGAAACGCCGAGCGCGTGCAGGTCGGTCGGGGCGCCGAAGTCCGGGAAGACGCGGTAACGCGTGCCGGGCAGCTTCGTGCCGATCGCGAGACGCAGGCGCTGGACGCCGCTCTCCTCGAGCTCGAGGAGGTCGCTCGCGAAGAGCGTCTCGTCCGAGCGGATGCTGCCGGGCGTCGCCCGCACGGCCACGCCCGTGAAGCCGAAGCCGAGGGTCGGGTCCGGAATCGAAAGCAAGATCGTGTCGCGCGCCTGCGGGGCGGGGTAGAGGCCGTAGGCGTCGGACAGGCGGCCCCGCAGCCGGAACCGCCTCGCCGCGGTCCCCTCCTCGTCGACGTCCGTGAAGACGAATTCCCCGGGCCTGTAACCGGCGAGGCGGAATTCCTGGACCTCGGGGGCCGCGTAGGGGACGGTGAGGCCCCGCCCGGGCAGCACGACCGTGGGTGAGCCCGGGGCGGGGAGCGCGACGGCGGCGGCCGCGAGCCCGTGGATCTGGACCTGAAACGTCCAGAACACCGGCAGCCCGTCGCCCGCCCCCGAGAGAGCGAAGAGGAGATGGCGCGGGTGGAGGTCGAGGTGCGGCCGGCCCGTGGCGCGCGTGTAGTCGATGAGCCCCTCGAGAATCTGTCTGAAGGCCGTCAGCTTCAGAAGGAGGACCTCCGCGGCGTCGAGTCCCGAGCTCTCGGACGGAAGGAGCAGCCGGCGCGTCGTCGCCGGGGATCGGACGAGCCACGCCCATCGAGGGGGGAACCCGCCGCCCGATTTCGGGCCGGGAACGCCGAGCTCCTCCCAGGGCCTTCCGCCGAGGGCGTCTCCGAGCGCTTCGAGATCGAACGGCGCCGCGACGGTGAGCAGGAACGGAGAGCCGTAGAACGTCAGGGACGAGAACAGGTCGGGGTCGCCGCCGCGTCCGGCAGCCGGACCCGACCGAACGGCCTTCGCGGTCTCGGCGCCCACGAGGGACGCGGCCTCCTGCTCGGTCCAGGTTTCGCGAATCGCGCGCGCGAGGTCCTCGAAGAGGTCGGTGGCGGAGCGAACGGTTGCCCGCGGCGCCGTGATCCGCGACGTCGTGTACACGACGGGCGTGCCTCCCTCGCGGCCGCAGCCGTCACACCAGAGGAAGCGTTCGGGCGTCGACTCGTAGGACGGGAGCCCCGCCGACGCGAGCCACGTCTCGTCGCGGCAGAGCGTGAGCGGCGCCTTGCAGCGTGGGCAGGGCGGGACGAAGAACGAGCGCGACGGAATGGAGTAGAGGAGCGGCGGGAGGCGGCGGGCGTCGTCTCCTGCGTTGGCGTCGATACGGATCTGCCGCGGGAAGTGCGGCGAGGAAACGGGCAGATCGGCGAGACGCGCGTTCTCTCGCTCCCACCGTTCTTCGAGGTCGCGATTCGTCACGCCGAGGGAGGCGGGGGGTGCCCCTTCCGGCCACGCGTCCGGCAGCAGCTTCAGAGCGCAGAGCTCGACGAGAGTCCCTTCGTCCCCTTTCACCGCGGCCAGATAGACGCGCGCGAAGTCGTCGGCCGCGGAGAGCCTCACCCAGGGGATGCGCGCGGCGTCCGGGCCCTCGTCCTCGAGGAGGAGGTGGAGCCCGAAGGGGGCGTGCGCCGCGGCGAGAGGCAGGAGTTGCACGGTCGCGGTCCCTCGGGGCGCTTGCACTATTCAAGATGATCGGATTCCACCGGGGCAACGTCAAGAAGGCGGCCCGGCAGCCGCGCGCCGCTCAGGACCGGAAGACGAGCCGCTGCTTGCCGAGCAGGAGGACGTCTCCGTCCTCGAGCCGGTGGTTCTCGACGAGCCGGCCGTTCAGAGACACTCCGTTTTCCGAGCCGAGGTCGGCGATGAAGCATCCGTCGGGTCCGACGGTGACCTGTGCGTGCCGCCGGGACACGTCCGGCGAGGGGAGCTGGATGTCGCTCTGGGCGAGCCGGCCGATCAGCGAGATGCCGGGCTTCAGGATGAATTCCTTCACGGGTTCGTCGCCCTGGAGAAGGGAGAGCCGGGCGCGGTGGAGGACGATCGTCCCGCTCTGCGGCGCCGCGTCCATCGCCTGACCGCGGGGAGCCTCCTGGGCGGACGCGAGCCGGCCCGCCTGTGGCAACGGCCGCGGGGCCGTGATGGCCGTGCCATCGGGCGTGAGCGCGTCGCCGGCCGCATTCCACGACTCGGGGGGGGTGACACGCGCGGGCGGCGGCGCCGGCGGGAGCGGCGCCGGCGGTGGGGGCGGCGGGGGCGCCGGAGGAGACGGCGCGGCGACGGGGCGCGGCGCGGGCGGGATCGCGGCGGCGGCCGGTTGTCCCGGCGAAGCGGGTGCGGGGGCCGGGGCCTCGAGCTCCGCCTCGGTGCGGAACGCGGCCGCGAACGCGTTGCGCATCCGGAGCACCTCCTCGAGGTCACGGCGCTCGTCCGCGAGGCGCTTCTCGCAGTCCGCGACCTGTCCCGCGAACGTGCCATCGGGGAACTCCCCGAGGTCCCGCCGAAATTCGAGCTCCTCCTTCTGGAGCGAGAGCTCCTGCACGGCCCGCTCGACCGCGAGTCGCACGGCCTTGAGGCGCTGGTACTCGCCGAGCGCCTGCTCCCTCAGGGGCCGGGCGGCGCGCGCGAACTCGCTTCGGCGCGCCTCGTAGTCGCCCTTCACGCGCTCGTAGACGACGGGCGAGACGTCCGCGCTCCGGGCCCCCATCTTCGCGAGGCGCTCCTCGAGCACGGACTCCTCCTTGCGGATTCGAGCCAGCTCACCGATGGCGGACAGGTCGATTTCGCTGAGCTCCGGTCGCATCGAGACGTCTCCCGAGAACCCAGTCTAGCCCCGGGAGGCGTACTCCCTCAGCGCGGTGAGGAGATCGCCCCACCACAGCCCGATCGTCCGCGCGACCGCGGGGCCCGTGAGGCCGTGGCGGGCGGGATGCCCCGCCGGCAGCGCGCTCCAGCCCGAGTGATGAACGGTGACGAGAGTGCCGTCGCCCCGCGCGACGAAGCGAACGACGACGCGCGTGGATTCGTGGGGTTTGAAATTCACGCCGCGCCACTCCATCTCGAGCAAGGAGGGCGGCTCCCACGCGAGGATCCGGCCGACGGTGAACGTGCGCGCGTCGGGCGGCTCGCCGAACGTCTCGAACAGCCGCCCGCCCGGCCCGGGCTCGAAGCCGAGGACGCCCCGCCGCGCGCCCGCGATGCGGAACCGCGGCCCCTGCCGCCACCAGAGGTCCGTCTCCTTCGTGAAGACGCCCCACGCGGCATCGGGCGGAACCGAAACGAAGACCGAGACGCGCGCCGCGTCGCCCGAGGGCGGCGGGGTCCCTCGCGAATCGCCGGAAGGAGGCGCGCTCACCGCCCCCTCCTCCTCCGGGACGGCCGTTCGGCGTGCCGCTTGAACGCCGCCAGCTCGAGCGTCCAGTACCGCTCGACGTCCGCGATCCAGGCGCCGAGCACGTCGAACGGCTCGGGCCGCAGGCGGTAGATGCGCACGCGCGCGTCCGCGGGCTCCGTGCCACCGTGCGCCTCCTCGACGAGCCCCGTCGTCCTCAGGACGCGCAGGTGCCGGCTCATCGCCGGCGCGCTGAGGCCGAGGGAGGCCGCGAGCTCGCCGGCGCGCCTGGGCTTGACGCGCATGAGATCCACGGCGCCGCGGCGCGCCGGGTCGGCGAGCGCGGCGAGCGTCCGGTCGAGGTCTCTCATCCCGAAGTCTTCGGGCTGCGCAGCCTCTGGGCGAACCACCAGTGGTGGCCGCCGACGTCCACGCACTCGTAGCTCCGGTCCGACCAGTAATCCTCGCCGTAGTCCGAGGTCTTCGGCTCGACGACGATTCGCGCGCCCTTCGCGCGGGCCCGCGCACAGTGCGCCTCGACGTCGTCCACGTACGCGAACAGGTTCTGCGTGTTCCCACCGCCGACCTGCTTCGGGCTCCGGATCTGCGGGAATTTGTCCGCCTTCTCGGCGCCGGCGACCATGACGACCCCGTCGCCGTAGACGAGCTCGGAGTGCTCGATGCGGCCGCCGTCGCCCTCGACCTTGAGGCGCACCTCGAAGCCGAACGCGTCGCAGAGCCAGTCGATCGCGGCCGCCGCGTCGTCGTAGTAGAGCGAGGACGAGATGCGGGGCCAGCCGGGCGGGGTCGGTTTCGTCGGCTTCATGGGAGCCTCCGGAGGAAGAGAAGAAAAGATTAAGATTTCTTAGAATAATTAATGTAACACAGAAATATTGCCCGCCCAGAGCCTGCGTGTCAAGCGCCTTTTTGGAGGAGCCCATGGCCCCGGGGCGGCGGCCCTGATAGGATCTTTCGCAAAGGAGCGCGCCATGAGCATGTCTCGGGCACGTTTCGTCGTTCTGCTCGGGGCCGCCCTCGCGCTCGCGCCGATGTCCGTCGCGAACGCCGGGACCGGCACGCCCAACCTCACGGCGCTTTGCGCGAAGGTGAATTGCGCTTCGGCCGTTTCACTCGCGAGCCCTCCTGCTCCGACTCCGTGCAAGCCGAAGATCGTCAAGATAATCGGCGATCCTCCCCTCGAGCCGGGGGATGAGGTCATCGTCCTCGGCTCGTGCTTCGGGAAGAGCGGGCGGCTGCGCCTCGAGGGCACCGGCGTGAACCTCTCGTTGACGACGATTCACTGGGACGCCGATTACGTGGACGCTACGGTCCCGGCCGTCGCGGGCGTCGCGGACGACCCCGGGGCGAAGCTCCGGCTCGCCTTGCCGGGGTTCACCTACGACGTCTCTCAACCCGGATTCCGAGCGGCGCGCGATCTTCGTCCGCTGCTCCCCGGCGACGTCCAGGTCGCGTGCCTGCAGTCCGGAACCGATGCGAACGCCTGCCAGTTCTTCGACGCCGTGACGATCCCGGGCATGAACACGGCGGGCGCGACGTTCAGCGGTTACCACGCGGGGGATAACGGCGCCCCCGACAACATCGACTCGATCGCCGTCGCCCTCGCGCCTGGCTGGCAGATCAACCATTGCTCGTTCTACACCTATGAGGAGGTCTCGGACGGTGACCCCTTCGTCATTCCAGCCTTCAAGGGCTGCACGCAGGGAGTGAAGTCGTCCCTCCTGACGGTCGACTACGACCTCGGCATCGTGGAGGTTCTCGGATACAAGGGCCGCGTCTACGTCACCGGGCCGAAAGGCACGCCCTACAAATGAACACATTGCCGCGAGACGGAGCGACAACCATGTGCGTGAGACACCCCCGTGTCCTCGTCTCGTTCGGCGCGGTCATTCTCGCCGTCTCGTTCGCGTCGTCGCTCGCCGCCCAGCCCGGCGCGCCGGAATACACGACGCTGGCGCCGGCGCAGAGGAAGATCCTGTCCCTGGACCAGCCGATCCTCTACCGGGGCCGGCGGACCACGAAGCGCCTCCTCCTCGCGGACCTGAAGAGGCGGTTTGCGGCCGGTCCGAAGACGAGCGGCGAATTCGGGGACGTGAGGGCCGAGGTCGCCCGCTTCGAGGCGGCAGAGAAGGCTCGCCTCGACGCGAAGAGGAGCCACGTCGCCCAGCAGAGGGCGCTCGTCGTCCCGCACGCCCCGGCGCTGCTCCCCGTCGTGGCCACGCGGCAGGCGATCGAGGCGGAGGCGCGGGCGCTGTTCGTCGAGTCGAAGACCGCGTCGCCGGCCCGCCTCTCGGCGATCGAGGCGCGCGCCGCGGAGCTGCTGCGCGAGCTCGCGTCCGCGCGCTGAGATCGCCTCGCCGTTATTCGGGAAGCGACTCCCGCGTGAGGTTGCGGTTCGCGTCCTTGCCGACCCATATGTTGTCCTCGACGCGGATGCCACCCATGAGAATCAGGCGGTCCACGAGCGCCCAGTCGACGGCGCCGCGGTGCGGGCCCTCCCTCACGGGATCGAGGAGCATCGGGATGAAGTACAGGCCGGGCTCGACCGTGAAGAGCATGCCCTCCTCGATCGGCCGCACCGTGCGGAGCGCGGGGTGGTCCGACGGTGGCGGCGCGGGCGTGCCCGCGCGGTCGGCCTGGCGGCCCGCAACGTCGTGCACCTGCAAGCCGAGGAAGTGGCCGAGGCCGTGCGGGAAGAACGGGAACGTGAGGCGCGTCGCGACGGCCTCCTCGCCCGAGACCTTGAGGACGCCGACCTCGTGCAGGAGCTCCCCGACGTACCGCTGGGCGCGGAGGTGGAAGTCGCGGTAGTGGAGGCCGGGTCGCCCCTCGAGACAGAGCCCGGCCTGGAGCGCCTTCATGCCGTCGAGGAGGCGCGCGAACGCCGGCTCGACGCCCTCTTTCACCCACGTGCGCGTGATGTCGGACGCGTAGCCGTTCACGGTCGCGCCGGCGTCCACGAGAAGGACGTGCGAGGGCCGGCCGAGCGGTCCGCGTTTGCCGTGGTAGTGGAGCGTCGCGGAACGGTCGTCGAGGGCGACGATCGACGTGTACGGGAGGCTCTCCTCGACGTCGCCGATCGCCGTGAGGTACGCGAGGTGGAGCTCCATCTCGGAGGCTCCCGCGCGGAACGCCTCCTCGAGGGCGCGGTAACCGGGAGCCGCCTTCGCGTTCGCGGCGGCGACCTGCGCGGCCTCCCACGCGGTCTTGTACGAGCGCTCCCAGTCGAGGCGGGCGACGAGCCCGTTCGGGTTCACGTTCTGCGGGCGGAACCCGTGCGCGGCCGCCTCCTCGGCGGGTCCGCCCACGAACGCGGTGCGCGCGAAGCCGTTCCCCGCCGCCTTCCACGCGGCCCCGGCCGTCCCGACCTCGACGACGTCGAACTCCCGCGCGACGAACGCCGGCACGGGCGCGGGCGGCGCGTACCAGTAGTCGCGCGGCTGCACGCGCACGAGGCGCGGACGCTTTCCGGGGACGACGTCGAGGAGATGGGAGGGACCCTCGACGGGGGCCCAGTGCGCGAACTCCGGCGTCGAATGGAACGGCGCATCGTTGTCGTCCGCGAAGTACGTGAACGGGACGCCGGAGTGCACGAGCATCCGGTCGAAACCGGTCTCCTCGAGAGCCCGCGCCGTCGCGGCCGCGAGGTGGGCGAGGTGTTCCGCGTAGAGATCGGCCATGGCTCTCCTCAGGCGGGCGCGAGGCCCAGCCCCTCGGCCTGTTCGACGAGACGCTGAAGGGTTTCGTGGAGGCCGCGCCGCGCGCTTTCGATCTCGGCGCGCAGCTCCTCGAGCTTCTGCTCGGCGGCCACTCCGGCCCGCGCGCGGGCGGCGGCGTAGTCCTCCTGCAGCCTCTCGAGCCGGGCCGACGCCTTGAGGCGCGTCGCCTCGAGCTCGACGAGGGCGGCGTTGGCGGCGACGTTCGCGGCCGAGCGGATCTCCTCCCACCGCGTCGCGAGGGCGTCCGCGGCGTCGAACGCGAGCTTCGGGGCGGGGGCTCCGGCCGTCAGGCGCGCGAGCACCGCCGGCGTCGGCGCGCGGCGCAGGCCCTTGACGACGCCCGCCTTCTCGCCGAGCCACAGGAGGTAGTAGCTCGCGTCGAGCTGCCACCAGCGGAACCCCTGGGCGGCCGAGCTCGGATAGAAGTGGTGGTTGTTGTGCCAGCCCTCTCCCATCGTCGCGAGGGCGAAGATCATGCTGTTGCGGCTCGTGTCGTTCGTCGGGAAGACGCGCCGCCCGAAGACGTGCATGACGGAGTTGATCGTGAACGTCCCGTGCCAGAGGAAGACCGTCGCGACGAAGTACGCCCACACGAGGCCCGTCCACCCGAAGGCGACCCAGGTCAGGAAGGCGTACAGCATCGTCGCCGCGTACTGGTTGCGGTCCAGCCATCGGAGCTCCGGGAACCGGGCGAGGTCCGGGATCCGGGAGAAGTCCGTCGTGTCGTACTTTCCCGAGAGGATCCAGCCGATGTGGCTCCACCAGAAGCCGTCCTGCGTCGGGCTGTGGATGTCCTCGGGCGTGTCGGAATACTTGTGGTGGTGGCGGTGGTTCGACGCCCACCACAGGACGCCTTTCTGCGCGGCGGTCTGGCCGAGCACGGCGAGCAGAAACTGGGGAATGCGCGCGAGCCGGTAGGACTTGTGCGAGAAGTACCGGTGAAAGCCCGCGGTGATCGCGAACATGCGCAGGTAATAGGAGGCGAGCGCGAGCGCGACTCCCTTCCACGAGAGGCCGACGACCACGACGCCGACGACGGCGGCGACGTGGACGAGGGCGAAGCCGGACGCCGCGACGAGCCGGACGTGATGGCGGCGCGTGGGAGGCGGGGCGGAGACGGGGACCTGGGACATCGGAGGAATTCCTTCGAAGGGAAGATCGCCCGGCCGGAGACCGGGCGTCTCATCCTATGCCTTCGGAAGCCGCCGGGCCAGCGGCGGACCCGTTACTTCGCCGGAGCCGACGGCTTCGGAGCCGGCTTGTTCGCCTCGACGGTAATCTCGAGGTCGACGTCGTCCGAGAGCATCGCGTTCTGGTCGACGATCGCGTTCCAGTTCACGCCGAAGTCCTTGCGGTTGAGCTTGCCCGTCACGTCGAATCCGGCCTTCTGTCCGCCGCGGCCGTCGTTCGTGAAGCCGTTCGAGACGACCGTGAGCGTGACCGGCTTCGTGACCCCGCGCATCGTGAGGTCGCCGGTCACGTCGTACGCGTCCTTGCCCTTCGCGACGATCTTCGTGGACTTGAACGTGATCTCGGGGAACTTCGCCGTGTCGAAGAAATCGGGCGAATTGAGGTGCTTGTCGCGCGTCGGGTTCCCGGTGTCGATGCTCGTCGCCTCGATCTTCAGGTCGACCGAGCTCTCCTCGGGCTTCGCACGGTCCAGGGTGATCGTTCCCTCGAACTTCGCGAAATGGCCGCCGACCTTCGTGACGAAGTGGCGCACCTTGAAACCGAACTGGGTGTGGGCCTTGTCGAGGACGAACGTCTCCTTCTCGGCGCGCGCGGAGGCCGTGCCGAGGAGGAGGGCGAGCGCGAGAGGGACGAGAGCGGGGCGACGGCGCATGGGATCGATTCTCCTTTTCCGCTAGAGTGGGGCGGTGCCCGCGAAGCCGCGAGTCTAGCGGGAATCCGTGCCGGGACTCGTGACGGACCACACGGAGAGGACCCTCATGGCCGAAGCCGCCTTCCAGGATTTCAAGAGCCACCGCCGCTGGGACCCCTGGTATCACTTCTTCGCCGCGCCGGTGCTCGGGATCGCTTTCTTCGTGGCGCTCTGGCACGCGTTCAAGGAGCCGTCGGGCTGGACGATCTGGGAGGCGATCGTGGCGGCCGCCCTCGCCGTCCTCGCCGTGAAGGTCCGGACATACGCCCTGAAGGTCCAGGACCGTGTCATCCGGCTCGAGGAGCGCCTGCGCCTCGGCGCCCTCCTCGCCGAGCCGCTCCGGAGCCGCGTCGGCGACCTGACGACGCAGCAGCTCATCGGCCTCAGGTTCGCGTCCGACGCGGAGGTTGCCGGCCTCGTTCAGGCCGCGCTCGACGAGAACCTCAGCGGGGAGGCGATCAAGAAGCGAATCCAGACGTGGAGAGGGGATTTCCTTCGAGTGTAGGTAGCCGACGGCGCGGCGGCTACCCGACCCGCGGCCCGGCCGCCTTCAGGAAGTCCCGGCGCGCGCCCTCGATCGCCTCGCGCGCCGCGAGGCTGAGGCGTTCGACGTCGCCGTCCGTCATCCCGGCCGTCGGGATCGCCGGCAGGAACCGCACGCGGACGACGCCGGGACGGACCATCCAGCGCCGTGCGTCGAGGACGGTCCACATCGGCGAGGTCGCGAACGGGACGACGGGCACCTGCGCGGCGATCGCGAGGTAGAACGCGCCCTTCTTGAACGGGAGCATCTCGGGCCTCGCGTTGCGGTGTCCCTCGGGCAGCACCCAGACGCTCAGGTTCTCGGCTCGCATGCGTTCGGCGGCAGCCTTGAGCGACTCGCGCGCGGCGGCGGCGTTCGAGCGGTCGATGAGGATGTGCTTCGAGACTTTCCAGAGCCAGCCGAAGACGGGGATCTTGAGGATCTCCTTCTTGCCGACCGCGACGCTCCTGTCGGGGAAGAACGTCGACCACGTCGCGATGTCGAGGTTGGACTGGTGGTTCCCGACGACGACGGCGGGCCGCGTCGCGAGCAGCGTGTCGAAGCCTTCGACCCGGACCTCCCAGAAGAGGAAGCGCGTCATCGTGAAGCCGAAGCTGCGGATCCAGACGAGCGCCGCCTTCTCGCCGTTGCGAAAGAGCGCGTAGTGGAGGAGCGCGACGCCGGCGAAGAGGATGAACGAGAGCCCTCCGACGGCGCAGGCGAGGACGAAATACGCGCGGTAAGCGAGACGGCGGAGGACTCCTCGGGGTCCGCCGGACGGGGAGGGCATGCCGCATTATCGGCGGGATGGCGGACGCGACGGGCCTCGCGATCCTCGGGGGCGGTGCGGCCGGACTCCTTGCGGCGATCCGCGCCGCCGAGGCCGGCGCCCGGGGCGTCGTCGTTCTCGAGGCCGCGCCGCGCGCCGGCCGCAAGATTCTCGTGTCGGGCGGCGGGCGGTGCAACGTCCTCCCGATGGAGGAGGCGCGCGAGCGCTTCGTTTCGGCCGCGCCGGTCCGCGTCGTCGGTCGATTCCTCGCCCGCGTGCCGCTCGCGGCCCAGCGCGCGTTCTTCGAGGAGCTGCTCGGCGGCAGGCTGCGCGAGGAGCCCGAGAGCGGAAAGCTCTTTCCGCCGACGAATCGGGCGAAGGACGTGCGCGACGCGCTCGTCGCGCGGGCCGTCGCGGCGGGCGCGACGATCCGGACGGGCACGCCCGTGCGCGAGGTCGGGCGGACGGAAGGCGGGTTCGCGATCCGGCTCGCCGACGGACCCGACGTCGCGTCCCCCCGCGTGGTCCTCGCCTCGGGCGGACTCTCCGTTCTCGGCGGGGGCGCGGACGGCGGGGGCCTGGCGTGGGCCGAGGCGCTCGGCCACACGCTCGTGCCAACCTATCCCGCGCTCGTCCCGCTGACGGGCGACGCGCCCGCACACCACGCGCTCGCGGGCGTCTCGGCGAACGTCCGGGTCACGGCGAGGAACGCCGCGACCGGCGAGACGGCCGCGTCCGCGGGCGGCTTCCTCTTCACGCATCGGGGCTGGAGCGGCCCTGCGGTCCTCGACGTCTCGCACGTCGTCGAGAGAGCGGCGCGCGCCGGCGTGCGCGCCGAGGTCCGGGTCTGCTTCGGATCCGGAGAGGAGAAGAAAGAGAAGGAGGAGATTTCTTCGAATGGTCCCGTGCGGGGCGGCGGCCCGGCCCGCGCGACCGAGGCCTCGGCCGCCGCGGCGGCGTGGGACGAATCCCTGCGCATCGGCGGTGCCTTGGGCGCCGGCGCCTCCCTTTCTTCCTTTCTAAGAAGATCCTCCTCTTCCTCTTCTCCTCCTCTTCCTGACCGACTCGTCCAGCTCGTGCTCTGCGAGAGCGGCGTCGCGGATCAACCGCTCGCGCGGCTGCGCCGCGACGCGCGGCGGCGGGTCGCGGAGACGCTCGCCTCGTTCCCGGTCCCCGCCACGGGGACCGAGGGGTACCGGACAGCCGAGGTCACCGGCGGTGGTGTCGCGCTCGACGAGGTCGATCCCGGGAGCGGGAAGAGCAAGGTCGTCCCCGGGCTGTGGCTCGCGGGGGAGGTCCTGGACGCGTTCGGGCCAATCGGCGGCTTCAACTTCCAGTGGGCGTGGGGCACGGGCTGGACGGCGGGGGAGTCGGCGGCGCGGGCCTGACGATCCCGTTGCCCGGGGAAGGCCGGCGAGACTAGGATTCAGTCTCTGCGGAGGTGAGTCATGGCCGGCACGACCCGGAGCTTCGCTCCCGGACATTTCCTCGTCGAGCTCGACGGCGCTCCCGCCGGATATGCGAGAAACGTGGAGGGCGGCGGTGCCCACGCCGACGTCATTCAGGCAGTCGGCCCTGGGAACGCCATCCACAAGCACGTCGGGATGCTGCACTACGACGACATCGTCCTGTCTTGCGACGCCGGCCTGTCGAAGGCCTTCTATGACTGGGCGAGCCACATGTCGCGAGGGCACGCGTGGAGGAAGGACGGAGCCGTCGACGTCTCGAGCGGGCGCGAGACCTCCCGGCTGGAATGGAAAACCGGAATGATTAAAGGGATCTATTTTCCGGCGCTGGACGCGGCGGCGGGCGAAGCGTTTCTCCTGACGGTCAAGATCAGCCCGGAGTCCACGCGCAGCGCCAAGGGGGGCGGGGCCCGGTCGGCCGTCGTGACGAAGGGCTCGCCGTCCAGCGCGTTCCGCCTCAGGATCGACGGCCTCGAGGAAGCGTGCGCGCACGTCTCGCGAATCGAGCCGATCGGCGTCGAGCAGAAGACGACGAGAGTCGCGGTCGGCGGGATGCGCGATTACGAACTCGCGCCCGTGAAACTGGACCCCGGCAACCTGATCGTGACGCTGCCGGAATCGAAGGCGGCGGGGTTCTATGCCTGGTTCCAGGACGTCGTGACCAATGGAAACAACACTCCGGACAGGGCGAAGCGCGGACGGCTGGACGTGGGCCCGTTCTCCCTGGAATTCGGCAACCTGGGCGTATTCGGAATCACCCGACCGGCCACCGGGCCCGAGAGATCGATCCGGAAGATCAAGGTCGAGATGTACTGCGATTCGATCGGCTTCCAGGCCAAGACGTAGGCCCGATCAGCGCTTCGGCTCGTCCCACCACTTCGAGAGGCGTCCCGCGGGCTGCGCCGGCGCCGAGGCGCCGGCGTGCTCGTAGTGGGAAACGTCGTTGAAGAGCGTGAGGCGCGCCTGCGACGGCCCCTTGAAGTCGAGGACGTTGAGGCAGGCCGGGCTCTGATCGAGGCGGTCGCGATACGTGCGCGGGTCGAAACCGATGAGCGCCGAGAGGAGGAGCCGGATCGTCGCCTTGTGCGAGACGACGAGGAACGAGCGCCCGGCGTGCTTCGTCACGAGCGAGACGAGCGCAGGGAGCGCCCGCGCCGTGACCGCGAGGCCCGTTTCGCCGCCCTTCGGGGCGAACGTGTACGGGTCCTCCTCCCAGCACGCGTACTCGTCGGGCCACAGGGCCTCGACCTCGGCACGCGTCCGGGCCTCCCAGCGGCCGTGCGAGACCTCGCGGAAGCCGTCGATCGGGAGGACGGACCGTCCGTGCGGCTCGGCGAGGATCCGCGCGCTCTCGAGCGTGCGCCGCATCGGGCTCGCGTAGACCGCCGCGAGCGGCTCGCGTGCGAGGCGCGCGGCGAGGTGATGCAGCTGCTCGCGCCCCTCGTCGGAGAGGTCGACCTCCGTCTCGCCCGCGAACCGGTCCTCGGCCGTGAGCGTCGTCGCGCCGTGGCGCACGAGGAAAACGCGCGTCGCCATCCGGTCAGCCTTTCACGAGGAAATTACGGGAAGAGAGGATTCTTCGAATGGTCGCGCGGTGGTCGCCCTGGAGCTCGATGAAGCCGCTCGCCGCGCTTCCGACGGTGCCGCCAGTCCCGAGCGTCTTCTTCAGCTCTTTCCCTAAACCCTCTAAGAAATCTTCATTCCTCGGAAGCCCGTCGAGAACCGTCACCATCTTGCCGCCTCGTCCCTGCTTCTCGAGCCGCAGCTTGATGACGACCTTCGAAGGAATCTTCTCTTCCTCCTTCGACGCGCATTTGCACTCGTCCGCCGGCCAGCCGCACGTCGCGCAGACGCGGCCGGCCGCCGTGGAGTAGACGAGGCGGACGGGATCGCGCCTTTCCACGGCCGGATTATGCTTCCCGCGTCGTGGCCGATCCGATCTCCGCCCCGCCCCGCGTCTTCGTCCCCCCGGCCGCGATCGAGGTGCACGCGATCCGCGCGTCCGGCCCCGGCGGCCAGAACGTCAACAAGGTCGCCTCGAAGATCCTCCTCGAGGTGGATGTCTCGCGGGTCGAGGGCCTGGACGACCTCGCGCGCCGCCGCCTCGCGACGCTCGCGGGCCGCCGCCTCGGTGCGGACGGCGTCCTGCGCGTGACGGCACAGCGGAGCCGCGACCGCTTCCGCAACCTCGAGGAGGCCCGCGACCGCGTGCGTGACCTCCTCGAGCGGGCCCAGGTCGCCCCGAGGGCCCGCCGCGCGACGCGGCCATCGCGGGCCGCGAAGGAGAAGCGCCTGAAGTCCAAGCGCGTCGCCGCGACGGTGAAAGCGGGGCGCGGCACCGTCCGCGACGAAGACTGACTCCGAGGAGGCCGTATGGACCCCACGCCCGCCCTGATCCTCTGCACCGCGCTCCTCGCGGCCTCAGGCCCCTCGGCCGCACAGAAGACGAAGGCTCCCGTCCCCCCGCCGACGGCCGCGGTGACCGCGACGCCCGTCCCGGCCTCCGGCAGGGCGGACCTCCAGGTCACCGCGTTCACGTTCACCGGCCCGACGGAGAGCGGCAATCCGAAGCCGACGTGCGAGCCGGGGACCGTCGTCTACAGCTTCGCCGTGACGGTCTCGAACCTGGGCACCGGGCCGTCCCCGTCCTCGGCGTCGCTCGGCGGAAAGGCGCTGCTCGGCGTGGCCGCGCAGGACCGCGCCGGCTGGGGCGCGACCGTTCCGCTTCCGGCGATCGCGCCGGGGAAAACGGCCAACGTTTCCGCGGACGTCCTCTACCTCGCCGCGGAGCCTGCCTACATGGTCAAGGCGAACCACCCGTTCCTCGCGACCGTCGACCCCGGAAACCTCGTCGCCGAGGCGGACGAGACGAACAACACGAAGGGGCCGCTCACGATGGGGCCGCCCGCCGGCTGCGAAAAGCTCGTGAAGAGGAAGTAGACGCCGCTACTGGAAGTAGCCGTTCACGTCGATGATGAAGTGCACGGTGCCGCCGGGCTGATCGACGGCGACCGAGATGTCGTGGAACGAGCCCAGGCCGATGACCGCGTTGTTCGCGCGCGTGCGGCCCGCGAACCAGTTCAGCGTCGTGGAGGTCGGAACGGCCGTCTGCCCGGGATAGACGCGGATGTCCCCCAGGCCGGTCGGCGCCGTCACCGTGAAGTTGAAGGACACGGCCGTCGCGGTGGCCGGCACCCCGCACTGACCGCCGATGACGAAGCTGCGGATGGAGCCGCCGTCGAGCGCCGGCCCGCCCCAGGGGCCGTCGGGCAGCCGCGTGTCGGCGATGCGGCACGGCGCGAGCGTGTTGAACTTCGCGGCGGCTCCCGGAACGGTGATCCGTCCGATCTTGTTCGTATTGGGCTGGGTGAACCAGAGGGCGCCGTCGGGCCCGGCGGTGATGCCGGCCGACTGGCCGCTCCCGCTCAGCGTCGGGTACTCCGTGAGGTTGCCGGCCGGCGTCGCCCGGCCGACACGATCGTGGGTGTTGTGCGGCTCGGTGAACCAGACGTTCCCGTCCGGCCCCGCCGCGATGAACGAGACGTTCGCGAGCGACGGGGTCAGGAACTCCATGATGTCTCCGGCCGTCGTGATTCGCCCGATCTGGTCGGCGAGCGCGCCGGACTCGGTGAACCAGAGGTCACCGTCGGCTCCCGCGACGATGTCGACGAGCAGGGCGTTCGACGTCGGGACCGGGAAATGCGTCATGGCGCCGGCCGTCGTGATCCTCCCGATCGAATTCGCGCTCTGCTCGGTGAACCACAGCGCGCCGTCCGGCCCCGCCGCGATCGACACACCGCTCCCTCCGGGAAATTCGGTCGCGGCGCCGGCCGTCGTGATCCGCCCGATCTTGAGCGCACCCCCGGCGCAGTACCAGAGATTCCCATCGGGGCCCGCCGTGATGCCGGAAAGCTGACCACCGGCGGTCGGCGTCGTGAACATGGTGATCGTGCCGGCGGGCGTGATGCGGCCGACCTTCGACGGGATGGCGCTCACGGTGAACCAGACGTTCCCGTCGGGCCCTGCCGTGATCCCGTTCGGGAAATTGGGCGGGTTCGGAACGGGAAATTCGGTCACGACGCCGGCCGGCGTGATGCGGCCGATCTTGTGGACGTCGTGCTCCGTGAACCACAGGTTTCCGTCCGGACCCGTCGTGATGCGGAGCGGCCCGCTGGCGGCCGTGGGGATCGGGAACTCGGTCACGACCTGGGCGTCGGCCGCCACCGCCGCGAAAAGTGAAAACAGGATCGGGACGATCGACGTTCTGCGGCGCATGCTCCACCCCCGTTCCGTTTCTCGACGAACGCGGGGTCCGGGGGACAGGGGCGGCGGCGGTCAGGCTTTCTCGAAGGCCGGCCTGGCCGGGATCGGCGCGGGGCGGCGGTCGTCGCCGACGTTCACGTAGACGACCTCGGCTTCCGTCACCTTCACGACGTTGCCCCACTCGCGCCAGCGCTCGGCCGCGACGGTGACCTTGACCGTGATCGACGTCGTCCCAATCCGCACCACTCTCGCGTAGAAGCTCACGACATCTCCGACATAGACGGGCGCGTGGAAAACGACCTCGTTCATCTTGACGGTCACGACGAGGTTGCAGAATGGCCGGGTCGCGATCGCGCCCGCCTGGTCGATGTAGGCGAGGAGGATTCCCCCGAAGATCGTGCCGTGGCCGTTCGTGTCGCGGGGGAGCATCGAGACGCGGATCGCCGGCTCGTGCGCGTTCGTGTCCATCGGGCGACGATACTCCGGCGCTAAGATCCCGCGCATGCCTGACACCGGCCTCTTCCTGGGCCGTGCCGTCGATCCCGGAACGGGAAAGACGGGTCCGGAGGCGTTCCGTCTCGACCCGTCGGATCTCACGACGCACGGCCTCATCGTCGGCATGACGGGGAGCGGCAAGACCGCGCTCGGCATCGTCCTGATCGAGGAGCTGCTCCGGCGCGGCATCCCGGTCCTCGCCGTCGACCCGAAGGGCGATCTCGGGAACCTGCTCCTCGACTTCCCGAACCTCGCTCCTGGCGAGTTCGCGCCGTTCGTCGACCCCTCCTCCGGCACGGCGGAGTCCGAGGCGACGAGGTGGACGGACGGCCTCGCAGGCTGGGGCCTCGGGCCGCCGGACGTGAAGGCGCTCCTCGAGAGCCGGGACGCCGTGATCTACACCCCCGGCTCGACGGCTGGCGTCCCGCTGGACCTCTTCGGCGCGTGCGCCGCGCCGCCCGAGGGCGCCGACGACGAGGACAGCCGCGACCTCGTCGGGTCGTGGGTCGGCGGCCTCCTCTCTCTCGCGGGGCTCGACGCCGACCCCGTGAAGTCGCGCGACTTCGTGTTCCTCGCGGCCTGTGTCGGCGCGCTCTGGGCGGACGGGAAGACGGCGACGCTCGAGACGCTTCTCGAGACGGCCTCGGCACCGCCGTTCGCGAAGGTCGGCGCGCTGAGCCTCGACGCGTTCTATCCCCCGAAAGACCGGCAGGCGCTCGTCCTCGCGCTGAACGGTCTTTTCGCGTCGCCCGCGACGGCGGCGTTCCGGCAGGGCGATGCCATCGACATCGGCCGCATGCTCGCGCCCGCGAAGGCCGGGAAGGCGCGGCTCTCGATCGTCACGATCGCGCACCTCGGGGACGCCGAGCGCCTCTTCGTCGTCGCGACGCTTCTCGCGCGCGTGAAGGCCTGGATGCGGAGCCTGCCGGGCAGCCCGGCGCTGCGCGCGCTCGTCTACGTCGACGAGATCTTCGGATTCTTCCCGCCCACCGCCGAGCCGCCCACGAAGAAACCCCTCCTGACGCTCCTGAAGCAGGCGCGCGCGTTCGGCGTCGGCGTCGTCCTCGCGTCGCAGAATCCCGTCGACCTCGACTACCGCGGCCTCGCGAACTGCGGCTGCTGGTGGGTCGGCACGCTCCAGACCGAGCGCGACCGCGCGCGGCTCTCCGAGGGGCTCGTCGAGGCGGGAGGGAAGGATGCCTCCACGCTGCTCGACCGGACGCGCAAACGCGTCTTCCTGCTCCACGACGTCCACCGCAAGGAGCCGGCGCTCGTCGAAACCCGCTGGGCGATGAGCTATCTGAGGGGTCCCATGACGAAGCCGGACCTCGCGCGCCTGCGCGGGTCCGCGCCGCCGGCGGCGACGAGGACGGACGCGGCGTCCGCCCCTTCGGGCTCGGCGCCGCCTCCGCTCCCCGCCGAGTGGCCGGCGCGCTGGGTCGAGAAGCGCGGAGCCGATCTCGCGTCCCCCGCGCTCTGGGTGAAGTACGCCGTGCGCTACCGGACCGCGAAAGGCATGTCGCCCGAGGTGCAGGGCGTCAAGCTCTTCCCGCTCTCGACGTCAACCGCTTCCGACGTCGTCGAAGGCGAGGCGGCCGACGCCGCGGCCGACGCGCTCCTCGAGAAGGCGCCCCGGGCCCTGCGCTATCCGGACCTGCCGGCGTGGGTCGGCCCCGCTGGCGTGAAGGCGGCCGAGAAGGCCGTCCGCTCGCGCCTCCCGGACAAGCTCGCGACGACGCTCCTGCGCGACCCGGTCACGGGAGCACTCTCCCTGCCCGGCGAGTCGGCCGACGCGTTCGCCGCACGCGCCTCCGCTGGCGCCGAACCGCCGGCTGCGCTCAAGGAGCGGCTCGAGAAGAAGAAGCGCGACCTCGCGGCGGCGGAGGCCGTCGAGCAGGGCCGGTCGATGGAGACGTATGCCTCGATCGGGACGGCCGCCCTCGACGTCCTGGGCGGGTTCCTCGGGAAGAGGAGGACGATCCGCGTGAGCAAGGTCGGATCCGTCCTCACCAAGAAGCGCATGGAGGGAACCGCGGAGGCAAAGGTCGAGGGCCTGCGGGCCGAGGTCGCCGACCTCGAGGCCAAGCTCGCCCCGCCCGACGCCGGCCGGTTCGAGAAGGTCGAGGTCGTCCCGCATTCGGCGAACGTCGACGTCCTCTCCATCGGCGTGGCGTGGATCTGCTGAGGATTTCCCTACAATCCCTCCATGCCGAAGATTCCTCCCCGGGAATCCGTCCGTGAGCACCCGCTTTATCGCGCCGCGATGGCGGCGCAGCACGCCGCCTACCAGCTCATGCGGGACGTGCCGGCGTCCGCGAAGGCGGACGCGACCCGACTGCACGCGGCGCTCGTCCACGCGACCACGTGGGCGACGGCGTTCGTGGACGACGACGTCCCGCAGTCGGACCGGGAGGCTGCCCGCTCGGCCCTCGACGCGTCCGTCGCGAGCGCGAAGGAGATGCTCGGCCCGCTCGCGCCGCTCGCGAACGACGCGGGGATCGTCGACGCGCTGGAAACGGAGATCGGAAAGATGGAAGAGCTTAGAAGGGTGAAGAGCGAAGAGGGTGCGGAACCGGCGGCCGAATCGCATGCCGAGGCGGACGCGCCAGCCCATCCGCCAGCCGAGCCGGCTGCGTGAGTGCGGCGGGCCCCATTCACCTTCTAGGAAAAGCGCCGAACCGTCCAGCGCCGAAGCCAGGTCGGCGCGCTCGGGAGCCTATTCTTCCTTCTTCGTTCCCAGCACCACGAGGACGATCAGGAGCAGGAGAACGATGAGCCCGATGACGATCGTCGTCGTGCGCGAGGAGCCGGACGGCGGCTCGCTCGCGGGCGTCTCCGTCGCCGGCGCGGCGGAGGCCGTCGTCGCGGGCGCGGACGGCGCCGGCGCGGCCGTGGTGGCGGAGCCGGCGGAGGCCGTCGTCGCGGGGGCCGCAGCCGTCGTCGCGGGGGCGGCGGCCGTGGAAGCGGGCGCGGCGGGACTCGCCGTCGACTGGGCGAAGCCGGCGGACGCGGCGAGGAGGGTCACGACGAGGGCGGCGGAGAGCGCGGAGCGGCGTTTCATGGCCGGTGAAACTATCGGTCGCGCCGGGGCGCGTCAAGCGCGGCGGGCCGACACGTGAATCGGGGCCGGGACCTCCTGCGTCTCGACGCCGCCGTTTTCCTCTCGGGCGCCTCCCTCATGGGCCTCGAGATCGTCGGGAGTCGCGTCCTGGCCCCCGTCTTCGGGACTTCGCTCTTCGTGTGGGGCGCGCTCATCACGACGTTCCTCGCGGCCCTCGCGGTCGGCTACGCGCTCGGCGGCCGCCTCGCGGACCGCCGACCGGAGCCGGCCCTGCTCGCGGGCGTCCTCGTGACCGCTGGCGCCCTCGTGATCGTCCTTTTCGCGGCGCCGGACTTCGTGCTCGCGGCCGCGAGCGCGGCGCCCGTGCCGGACCGCTTCCGGGCGCTGCTCGCCGCGATCGTCCTGTTCGGCCCTCCGAGCGTCCTCATGGGGGCCGTGACGCCGTTCGCGGTGCGCCTCGCCGCGAAGGAGCTCGCGCTCGTCGGGTCGGCGGCGGGACGGCTCTCGGCCGTCTCGACGACGGGCTCCATCCTCGGCGCGTTCTCGACGGCCTTCTTCCTGATCCCGACGTTTCCGACGCGTCCGATCCTCTTCGGGCTCGGCGTGGCGCTCCTGGCCGCAGCGCTCCTGATCCCGGCGCCGAAGCCGCTCCGGCGTCTCGCGCTCGTGACGTTCGCGGGAACCGGCGCCGCGGTCGTGTTCCTCGTGGGGCCGGGCGTCGCGAAGCCGGCCGCTCCGGCGGGAACCCTCGTTTACGAGAAGGAGACGGCCTATCACCACATCCGCGTCGTGGACCAGGGACTGCGCCGCGCCCTCTATTTCGACAACCGGATGCAGGGCTACGCGCCCGTACGTAAAGGAGTCACGCTCGCGCTCAATTACACGGACGGGCTCGCGCTCTCCCTCGCGCTCGCGCCGCGCGCCCGGCGCGTCGTCGTGATCGGCCTCGGCGCGGGCATGGTGCCGTCGCTTCTCTCGGAGCGCGCGCCCGAGATCGAGACGACGTCGATCGAGATCGACCCGGAGGTCGTCGCCGTCGCGCGGAAGTACTTCGCGTTCGCCCCGGACGCGAACGACCGCGTTCTCGTGGGCGACGGCCGCCGGGAGCTCGGCCGGCAGGTGGACGGCGCCGACGTCATCATCGTGGACGCCTACTTCTCCGACAGCCTGCCGTTCCACCTCATCACGAAGGAGTTCTACGAGCTCTGCGCGGAGAAACTGGGGCAGGACGGCGTCGTCGCCGTGAACTTCGGGGGCGAGCTGACGGGCTCGAGGAACCAGCTCTTCTGGGCAGCGCTCCGGACGCTCGGCGAAGTGTTTCCGCGCGTCTACGTCTTCTGCGCCGAGCTGAAGGCGGGCGCGCCCCGGTTCACGTCGGCGGCGATCGTGATCGCGACGCGCTCTCACGAACGCCTCGACCCCGGCACGCTCGCCGACCGCGCCCGGACCGTCGCCGTGCGCCTGGGGCGGCCGCCCATCGTGGAATGGGCGGGCCGGCTCTACGAGGGCGAGCTCCGGACGGCCGACGTTCCGACCCTGACGGACGCGTACAGTCCCACGGACGCCCTCCAGCACCTCGCGCGATGAAGAGAGCCGGCGCGGCCGCCCTCGCGGTCTTCGCCGCCGCCTGCGCGAAGCCCCACGCCCCTCCGCTCGCGGCGCGAGTCGCGGCCCGGGCGGAGGAGTCCGCGTCCCTCGAGTCCGACACGCGCGCCCTCGCCGCTCTCGGGGCGCGGGTCACGGGCAGCGTCGCGTGTGCGAAGGCCGAGGACCTCGCCGCGGCGCGTCTCGCGGAGGCCGGCTTCGTGCCCGCCCTCGAGCCTTACGGGTCTCCGCCGGGCGCGGCCGCGGAGGCCCGCCCGCGCAACGTCATCGCGGACCTGCCGGGGCGCGGCGCGGGAGGCGTCGTTCTCCTCGCCGCACACCTCGACGGCGTGGCCGTGGGAGAAGGCGCCGCGGACGACGCGGTCAACGTCGCGACGCTTCTCGCGGCGGCGCGCGCGCTGAAGGAGCTCGCTCCCGCGCCGCGGCGCACGATACGCTTCGCGTTCTTCACGGGTGAGGAGCAGAGGATGGCGGGCTCCGCCGCGTACGTGAGGGCCCATGGCGCCGAGCCGCATGCCCTCGCGGCCGTGTTCGACCTCGGCTCGGGGCGGATCCGGGGATTCTTCATGAACGGGCGCAAGGAGCCGCTCCGCGAGGTCTTCAGGCGCGCGCTCGCGCCGGACCCGCGCTGGCGGGCGCTGTTCGGGACGTACGAGATCTGGGCGGGTTGCGACGCGCTGCCCTTCGTCGAGGCCGGAATCCCGGTGCTCGCGGCCGACCAGGACGACGCGGGCTACGCGGCCGCCCATCACACGGCGGGCGACACGGTCGAGCGGCTCGACTTCGCCTCCGCGCGCCGGAACGCGGCTCTCGCGGCGGCCCTTGCGTTCGGTGTCGCGAACGACGCCGAGCCCGACCTCCCGCGGATGACGCGGGAGGAGGCGCGCGCTCTCCTGACGAGGCACGGCGTCACGCCGTAGGCGCGGGCGGCGCGGCCGCCGGGCGGTCAGTGAGTCGTCTCGCCGGTCCGGGTCGTCCGAAGGGCGACGATCTCCGCCTTCAGGCCTTCCAGGTCCTCGAGGAGGCCCTGGATGTCGCCCTGGGGGATCGATCCGAGGGACGGCTCGGAGGTGAGCAGCCGCTGGACCTCGTCCAATTTCGTCTCGGCCAGGGCGAGCGCCTCCCCGACGTCCTTGCCGGACATGTCGAGGAAAGCCTCTCCGACGAGAGACGGCACGGAAACGGCCGCCTTCCGAAGGCGGATCCCGGCCTCCGTCCCCTTCGCCCCCGCCGCCTCCACGGCCGCGTAGACGGTGTGGGCCAGCGTCATCCCGCGTTTCCAGAGCGGGAGGTTCTTGTAGGCGCCGGCCATCTCTCTACTTTATACGCCGGGGGGGTCCGGGACGTTCCCCGGACCTGCCTTTTCCGGCCGAACCCCCCGGGACTGATGGGTTTGCTTCATATCGAGCCGATTTGGCCCGGTGCTAGGCTGCGATGCCGACGGCTCCGCCGCAAATGTGAGGCGCCGGGGAAGGAACCATCTCATGCGACGCAAAATCACCGTGATCGGAGCTGGGAACGTCGGCGCGACGGCGGCCCAGCGCATCGTGGAGCAGAACCTGGCCGACGTCGTCCTCGTCGACGTGATCGAGGGCGTCCCGCAGGGCAAGGGCCTCGACATGTACCAGTCGGGTGCGGTCGAAGGCTTCGACATGAAGATCGTCGGGACGAACGGCTACGCCGAGACCGAGGGATCCGACCTGGTGATCGTGACGGCCGGCCTCGCGCGCAAGCCCGGGATGTCGCGCGACGACCTTCTGAGGAAGAACGAGGAGATCGTCGGCGAGTGCATCTCGAAGACGTCGCGCGGCTCGCGCGACCTCAAGGTCATCGTCGTCACGAACCCCCTCGACGCGATGTGCGAGGTCGTCCGCCGCATCACGAAGCTCCCGAAGCAGAACGTGATCGGGATGGCGGGCATCCTCGACAGCGCGCGCATGCGCGCGTTCATCGCGATGGAGCTCGGCGTCTCGATGACGAACATCCACGCGACGGTCCTCGGCGGGCACGGCGACACGATGGTCCCGCTCCCGCGGTACTCGACGGTGGCCGGCGTGCCGATCACCGAGCTCATGTCCAAGGAGCGCGTCGACGCGATCGTCAAGCGCACCGCGGGCGGCGGCGCCGAGATCGTGAACTTCCTCAAGACGGGATCGGCGTACTACGCCCCGTCCGCCGCGGCCGTCGAGATGGCCGAGGCCATCTTCAACGACCGCAAGAAGATCCTGCCGTGCGCCGCGTACCTCGAAGGCGAGTACGGGCTCAAGGGCGTTTTCGTGGGCGTGCCCGTGGTCCTCGGCTCCGGCGGCATCGAGAGGATCATCGAGCTCAAGCTCACGCCGGAGGAATCGGCGGCGCTCAAGAAGTCTGCCGAGTCCGTCCAGGAGCTCGTCGGCAAGCTGACGGTCTGATTCCGCGTCTGTCCTGAGGGGAGGAGAATCGCTCGAATGGCCGCGCCCGCAACCCTCCTGAATTCCTCGGTCGGAAAGAAGATCGTCATGGCGGTCACGGGGATCGTCCTCGCGCTCTTCGTCCTCGGCCACATGGCCGGTAACCTCCAGGCCTTCCTCCCGAACGGGCCCGAGGCGCTCGACCACTACGGCGCCTTCCTGCGGGAGCTGCTCCACGGGACGGGCATCTGGTTCGTGCGCGCGGGGCTGCTGCTCGCGGTGGGCCTGCACATCTGGGCCTACCTCGGGCTCACGCAGAGGAGCTGGGCGGCGCGGCCCAAGGGCTACCGCGTGACGGACTTCGAGGAGGCGACGTTCGCCTCGCGTTCGATGCGCTGGACGGGCCCGATCCTCGCGGCTTTCATCGTCTACCACATCCTCCACATGACGACCGGCACGCTGCACCCCCACTTCGTCGAGGGCAAGGTCTACCAGAACCTCGTGACCGGCCTCGCGGTCGTGCCGGTCGCCCTGTTCTACATCGTCGCGATGGGCTGCCTCGCGTTCCACCTCTGGCACGGCGCCTGGTCGATGCTCCAGACGCTCGGCCTCTCGCACCCGAAGTACCTCGCGGCGCGCAAGGCGTTCGCCGTCGTGTTCACGATCCTCGTCACGGGCGGCTTCGTCCTCGTGCCGCTCGCGGTCCTGGCGGGGGTGCTGAAATGAAGAACTCGAGAGAAGAGAAGAAGAATTTCTTAGAAGGTAAGAGGGGCTCGGGCGCGCTTCGGCCGCTGCAGGGTTCGCCCCTTTGCGGGAGTCGTTCATGGAACTGAAATCGAACGTCCCCGACGGCCCCATCGAGAACAAGTGGGACAAGCACCGCTTCGAGATGAAGCTCATCAACCCGGCGAACAAGCGGAAGTACTCGATCATCGTCGTCGGGTCGGGCCTCGCGGGCGGCGCGGGCGCGGCGTCCCTCGCCGAGCTCGGCTACAACGTCTCCTGCTTCTGCTACCAGGACAGCCCGCGGCGCGCCCACTCGATCGCCGCCCAGGGCGGCATCAACGCCGCGAAGAACTACCAGAACGACGGCGACAGCGTCTGTCGCCTGTTCTACGACACGGTCAAGGGCGGCGACTTCCGCTCGCGCGAGGCGAACGTCTACCGGCTCGCCCAGGTCTCCGTGAACATCATCGACCAGTGCGTCGCGCAGGGCGTGCCTTTCGCGCGCGAGTACGGCGGGCTCCTCGCGAACCGCTCCTTCGGCGGCGCGCAGGTCTCGCGCACGTTCTACGCGCGCGGCCAGACGGGGCAGCAGCTCCTCCTCGGCGCCTACCAGGCCCTCGAGCGCCAGATCGGGCTCGGCAAGGTGACGATGTATCCGCGCCACGAGATGCTCGAGCTCGTCGTGATCGACGGGCGCGCCCGCGGCATCGTGACGCGCGACCTGGTCACGGGCGCGATCGAGTCCTACGCGGCCGACGCCGTCATCCTCGCGACCGGCGGCTACGGCAACGTCTTCTACCTCTCCACGAACGCAACCGGGTGCAACACGACCGCGATCTGGCGCGCGTACAAGAAGGGCGCCGCGTTCGCGAACCCCTGCTACACGCAGATCCACCCGACGTGCATCCCCGTGACGGGCGAGCACCAGTCCAAGCTGACGCTGATGTCCGAGTCGCTCCGCAACGACGGGCGCATCTGGGTCCCGCTCAAGAAGGGCGAGCTCCGGCCGCCGAACCAGATCCCCGAGGCCGAGCGCGACTACTACCTCGAGCGGAAGTACCCCTCGTTCGGCAACCTCGCGCCGCGCGACATCGCGTCGCGCGCCGCCAAGCAGGTCTGCGACGAGGGCCGCGGCGTCGGCGAGACGCGTTACGGCGTCTACCTCGACTTCGCGGACGCGATCCAGCGCCTCGGCGAGGACGTGATCCGCGAGCGCTACGGCAACCTCTTCGAGATGTACGAGCGCATCACGGCCGAGAACCCGTACAAGGTTCCGATGCGCATCTACCCGGCGTCCCACTACACGATGGGCGGGCTCTGGGTGGACTACAACCTCATGTCCACGATCCCGGGCCTCCACGTCGTGGGCGAGGCGAACTTCTCCGACCACGGCGCGAACCGTCTCGGCGCGAGCGCGCTCATGCAGGGCCTTGCCGACGGCTACTTCGTCCTCCCGTACACGATCGGCAACTACCTCGCCGGCACGAAGAAGGACGGGGTCGACGCGAAGCACGCCGCGTTCCGGGACGCGGAGGACGTCGTCGGGACGCGCATCAAGCGGCTCCTCGCCGTGAAGGGGCGCCGGACGGTCGACTCCTTCTACCGCGAGCTCGGCAAGATCATGTGGGAGAACTGCGGGATGGCGCGCAACAAGGCCGGCCTCGAGTCGGCGCTCCAGAAGATCCCCGCCCTGCGCGAGGAGTTCTGGAAGAACGTGACGGTCGCCGGCCACCCGGAAGAGCTGAACCAGTCGCTCGAGAAGGCGGGCCGCGTCGCCGACTTCCTCGAGCTCGGCGAGCTCATGTGCCGCGACGCGCTCGCGCGCGAGGAGTCCTGCGGCGGCCACTTCCGCGAGGAGTACCAGACGCCCGACGGCGAGGCGGTGCGCGACGACGAGAAGTTCTGCCACGTGGCCGCCTGGGAGTATGCCGGCGAGGGCAAGCCCCCGATCCGCAACGTCGAGCCGCTCGAGTTCGAGAACGTCCACCTCGCGACGCGGAGCTACAAATGAGACTGACGCTGAACGTCTGGCGCCAGAAGGACTCGAAGTCCGAAGGGACGTTCGTCACCTACGACGCCCCGGACGTGAGCCCCGACATGTCCTTCCTCGAGATGCTCGACGTCGTGAACGAGCGCCTCATCCTGAAGGGCGAGGAGCCGATCGCGTTCGACCACGACTGCCGCGAGGGCATCTGCGGGATGTGCGGCATCGTCATCAACGGCAACCCGCACGGCCCGCGACGCGGCACGACGACGTGCCAGCTCCACATGCGCACGTTCAAGGACGGCGACACGATCACGCTCGAGCCGTGGCGCGCGCGTCGTTCCCGGTCGTCAAGGACCTCGTCGTCGACCGGTCGCGTTCGACCGCATCATCGCGGCGGGCGGCTTCGTCTCCGTGTCGACCGGGAGCGCGCCGGACGGCAACGCGATCCCGATCCGGAAGAGCTGCTCGGACCGCGCGATGGACGCCGCCGCGTGCATCGGCTGCGGCGCGTGCGTCGCGGCGTGCCCGAACGCGTCGGCGATGCTCTTCGTCGCCGCGAAGGTCTCGCACCTCGCGCTCCTCCCGCAGGGCCAGCCCGAGCGCTACGACCGCGTGCTCTCGATGGTCGCGCAAATGGACGCCGAGGGCTTCGGCACCTGCACGAACCACGGCGAGTGCTCGCGCGCCTGCCCGAAGGAGATCCGCCAGGAGTTCATCGCCCAGCTGAACCGGGACTTCTTCAAAGCGGCGCTCACGTCGCGCCCGAAGACCGCGGAGGGCGGCTCCGGCTAGGCGATCTCCATGCGCACCCGGCATCCGGTCTGGATGATCCTGATCGCCATGCTGGGCGTTCGGCCGGACGCCCTTCTCGCACAGGCGACAACGCCCGTCCTCGTGAAGGACCTCAATCTCGCTCCGGGCCCCGCCGCCGTGACCGTCAGCAATCTCTCCGCCGTCGGCAACGAGGTCTATTTCTCGGACGGCACGGAGTTCTGGAAGAGCGACGGGACGCCCACCGGAACGCGTCTGGTCCGGGACCTCGCGGGCGAATCATCTTCCAGGCCTACCGAGTTCACTCGCATCGATAACTCGATTGTCATCTTTGCGGCAACGGACAGGTACGGCCGGGAGCTCTGGATCACCGACGGGACGAGCGCGGGGACGCGTCTACTCAAGGACATCAACCAGAACCCCAATCTCGGTCCTTATCCGTCTGCCAACCCGTCCTATCTCACTCTGGCAGGCTCGACCGTGTTCTTTGTCGCCGACGACGGGATCCACGGAAAGGAGCTTTGGAAGACTGACGGCACCGAAGCCGGAACGACTCTCGTCAAGGACCTCTCTCCCGGAACCACGGCTGGATTCGGGCCGACCGGTTTGACGACGTTCGGGTCGCGAGTCCTGTTCTTCGAGTTCTCCAGCCTCGGAATCTCCGACGGTACCGAGGCCGGTACGCTGTTCCTCGCGGGCGCTTTCGAAGGGCCCATCGCGGTCGTCGGGGCGAAAGCCTTCATCGGGTCCAGCAGCGGCCTCCTCGTCACCGATGGAACCCCCGCGGGGACGCACGTCCTCACCACGAACCAGGTGACGGCCATCGAGCCCTTCGGCGGCTTCGCCTTTTTCACGGACCTCGGCGCGAACGGTCCGTCGCTCTTCAAGACCGACGGAGACGCCGTAACTCTCGTGAAGGCGTTTTCGTCGCATGTCGGACGCGATCCGAGAACTCGTCGCTGCCGGTTCCAGTCTCTACATGGCGGTCGACTCCGGGCCTGAAGGCAAGGAACTCTGGAAGAGTGACGGCACCGAGGGCGGGACGATGCTCGTCAAGGACTTGACGCCAAGCCCGTTTCACAGTTCGAGTCCGAGGCTCCTGACGGAGTTCAATGGTCGGGTGCTTTTCTTCGCCGACTCTCTCGACTCGACGCTCGACCTCTGGAGCAGCGACGGCTCGGACGCCGGGACGCAGTCCCTCGCGTCCTTCGCGCCGCCCGCGTTCACGGGCTCAAGCGGAATCGTCACGGCAGGCGGGCTGGCCTTCCTGTGGGCGGATTCCGGACGCGAGCTGTGGCAGACGGATGGCACTCTCGCAGGGACGCGCCCCACGAAGACCCTGCCGCCGGCAACGCTTAGCTCCTCGCCGTACGTTCTCGCGGAGATGAGCGGCAGAGTCTTTTTCACGGCGGGCCCGTCGTTCCAAACGCGCAGCCTCTTCGTCACCGACGGAACGAGCGCCGGCACGACCGGACTAACGTGCAGCGGCTGCGCGTTCGATAGCGCCGCGGTCAGATTCGGGACCAGGCTCTACTTCATGGCGTCGGATTCGGTCGTCGGCGCGGAGCTCTGGTCGAGCGACGGAACGTCGGCGGGGACCGTGCTCGTAAAGGACGTCAATCCCGGTGCCGCGGGGTCGTCTCCACGTGAGTTCGCGGTCGTCGGTGAACAACTCTTCTTTTCGGCGACGGGAGTCGAAGGGGCCGAGCTCTGGAAGACGGACGGCACGACGGCGGGCACGAGTCTCGTCAAGGACATCCGGCCGGGTCCCGCGGGCTCGGTGCCGTCCCTGTTGACGGCCGTCGGGTGTTCCGTCTTTTTCTTCGCCGACGACGGAACACACGGCGCGGAGCTCTGGAAAAGCGACGGTTCCGAATCCGGCACGGTTCTCGTGAAGGACCTCGACCCCGGTTTCCGGTCCGGCGGATACGGCACGCCGCCTTTTCGCTTCGGGAGCCTTCTCCTCTTCGTCGCGACGGACCTCGTCAACGGCCCGAGGCTCTGGAGGAGCGACGGCACCCCGCAGGGGACGATTCCCGTGCACGACGCCTCAGGAGGCCTCGGCCCGTTCGATCCCTTCGGGTTCATCGAGATGGGTGGGTACGTCTACTTCTTCGGACGAGGACCGTCACGCCCGTGGAGGCTCTGGCGCACCGACGGCACGGATGCGGGAACGACTCCCGTCACCGACCAGTCGCCCGGCTGGGACGACTATCCCCACGACCTCGTCGCGATGAAGGGAAGCCTGTACTTCTCCGCGAGCGACGGACTCTCCGGCGACGAGCTGTGGACGAGCGACGGGACATCGGCTGGAACTCACCTTCTCGTCGACATCAATCCCGGCGCGGCGCATGGCTACCCGATCTTCCTGACGCCGGTCGACGGAATTCTGTATTTCGGCGCGGACGACGGCGTCCACGGCCACGAACTCTGGCAGAGCGACGGAACGGCGGCCGGTACGAGCCTCCTCAGCGACGTCTCGCCGGGGCCGGCGGAATCGGCGATCGGTCGCCCGCTCGCTTCCGGCGGACGGCTCTACTTCAGTGCCTTCGAGCCCACGGTCGGCCGGGAGCTGTGGTCGATCCCGCTTCCCCCCGTCTTGGGCGACTTCAATGTCCTGATGCCGTGCAGGGTTTTCGACACGCGCGACCCAGCCGGGCCGGCCGGCGGCCCGAGCCTTAGAGTCGGGCTGCCGAGGTCATTTCCCGTCGCAGGCAGGTGTGGAATACCCACAGACGCGCGCGTGGTCGTGGGAAACCTCACGGCGGTGAACGGAACAGGACCCGGCCAGCTCCGGCTGGAAGCATCGGACGCGACAACCTCTGGCGTTCCGAGCCTCGCCTTCCGCGACCGGAGCGCCCGGGCGAACAACGTGCTCGTCAAGCTCGGCACGACGGGACGGGTCGTCGTCGAGAACCTGGCGCCGGACTGCGGCAACAGCGTGGACGCGGTTCTCGACGTCTCCGGCTACACCCGCTGATCGGGAAATCCGCCGCGCCGGTCCCGAACGCCGCGCTGCGGCCGACGATGCCCGCGCTCGCGAATCGCGCGTAGAGACTTCGCTCAGGGACAGGTGAGCCGGGCGGGGCCCGGGCCGGGGCTGGACGGGGACTCGGTCGTCCGGAACGTGCAGGCTTTCGTGTCGATCGTCCGGCCGTCGGCCTTCAGCTCGACGACGACGGGGCGGCCGAGGCTGAACATGTGGTCCGCGTCCTTCTCGCGCCGGAGGTTCGTGCTCTTCGTGGCGGGATTGTCGCCGGGGAAGCTGCTCACGGCGACCCTCGGGTACGTGAGCGTGTCGCCCGACGCGGGGAACGGCAGCGTGTAGAAGCTCACGTTCGTCTGGAACGGGGTGACGTTGAGATGCTGCGAGGACACCTGGATCGTGACGTTCCGGCCGGCGACGTTCGCGGCCGGCGAGGTCTTCCGGAGCCGCACGCTCGCCATCCCGCAGAAACCCACCGTGTGTGCGTCCGTCGCCTCGAGGTTCCCGCCGGGGCCCGGCGCGAAGCCCGGCATCGCCGTGCACTGCGTCCACGAGGACACGAACGTCACGGCGTCGATCTTCAGCGGCAGCGCGCTCGCCGCGAGGACCTTCGCCGTGGCACTCTTGTTGGTGGCCGTCGTCCCCACGACGGGATTCGGCGTCGGCGTGCGGACGATCCTCGACGGCGCCGCCGTCGCGGCTGGCGCCGCCGCGAGGAGCGAAAATACGGCGCACGGGAGCAGAAGCCTTCTCATCGGTCTCCATTCCGCCGTGACCGGCGTCCTTCGAGTTGCGTTCGAACGGTGCCCGCATCATAGAGGGAACTCCCGCGACGCGGAACCAATCGCGAGGGACGGGCCTTGCCGGGCCTATTTCAGGGCCGCGCGAAACGTCGCGTCGAGCGAAATGGGGGTTCGCAGCCTGGCCGCCCCCGCATTCGTCTTCACCGAGCCCGATACGCCGGTGGCGGCGCGCGTGACCTTGAACTCGAAGATCCCGCTGACGCTGGTCGGAAACGGCGTGCCGTCGTAGTACTCGCAGCGGTCGATCTCGTTCGTCTCGTCGATCCAGAACGCGATGCCCATGAAGGAGTGCTCGCGGCGCCAGAAGGACATGTCCGAGCCGGTTTTCCACGTGGACACCGGGACCTCCTTGTCCGACAGGACGACGACAACCTGGTTCTTGCTGCCCTGGTCGTGGAACGCAGCGGCGGAGGCGAGCTTGATCTCCTTGCCGCCCACCGAGAAGGCGCCGGAAACGGTGGCGCTCTTCGCCGCCGGTTCCGCGGCCGATCCGAGCGAGGCCACGGCAAGAACTGCGAGGACACAGGGATATCTCATGTCGGGATCTCCTTCCAAGGCCGTACTCCGATCATTCTAGGCCCGGCTAGACTCAGCCCATGAAGATCCCGTGGCCGAATATCCTCATCTCGGTGCTCGCCACGCTGCCGCTCTCGGCGGCCGACGGTCCGAGACCCGCGCCGCCCCTGCGCGTCACGCTCCTCGGCACGGGCAACCCGCGACCGATCCCCGGGCGCTCCGGGCCGGCGATCCTCGTCGAGGCCGCGACGATGCCGCCGACGCGCATCCTCGTCGACGCCGGGCGCGGCGCGGCCGAGCGCCTCTTCACGGTGGGCGGGCGCGAGCTCCTCTCGGGAATCGACCTCGTCCTCCTGACGCACCTGCACTCCGACCACGTCGTCGGCCTCCCGGACGTGTGGCTGACGGGATGGCTGTTCGGCAGGTCGCGGGCGTTCGCTTTGAAGGGTCCGGAGGGGACGGCGGCACTCATGTCGTATCTCGAGAAAGCCTTCGAGTTCGATGTGAAGACGAGGAGAGATCTCGATGAAAGGTTGCCCGGCGCGGGCGCGGCCGTCGACGCGCACGACGTCCCGCCCGATGCCACCTTCAAAGCCTCCGAGATCTCCGAAGTGAAGGTCACGCCCTTTCTCGTCGACCACGGACCGGTGAAGCCGGCCTACGGGTACCGGATCGACTACGGGGGAAAGTCGGTCGTCCTCTCCGGCGACACGCGCTACTCGGAGAACCTGATCGCGCACGCGAAGGGCTGCGACGTCCTCGTCCACGAAGTCGTCGCGCCGGACGTCGAGCGCCGCGCCAGCGTCATGAGGGATCCCGCCGTCACGCAGCGCATCATCGAGCACCACACGACGCCCGAGGACGCGGGGCGCGTGTTCGCCGCCGTGAAGCCGAAGCTCGCCGTCTACTCCCACATCGTCCCTTCCGTCACGACGGCGAAGGACCTCGAAGCACCGACGCGGAAGACCTACTCGGGCCCGCTTCTCGTGGGCGAGGACCTGACCGAGATCGACATCGGCGACACCGTCACCGTGCGGCGCTGGTCCGGCCCGCGACGGTGACGTCGCGCGCCGAAGGCGCCGCCATGGGGCACGTGCATCAGGTCGCGCGCCCGGGCGGGGCCGCAAGATGAACGAAACGACCATGAGCACCGCTCCGCGCGCCGCGGCCGTCACGGCCGAGAGCCTCGTCGCTCTCCTCGGCGAGAGCCTCCGGCGGAACTGGACGCGCCCCGCGCTCGCCGACTGGGACGGAGAGTCGCTCACGTACGGCCAGGTCGCGGACGAGATCGCGCGGCTCCACGAGCTCTTCCGGCTCTGTCACGTCGTCCCCGGCGACAAGATCGCCCTCCTCGGCCGCAACTCCGCGAGCTGGGCGGTCGTCTGGCTCGCGACCGTGACGTACGGGGCCGTGATCGTCCCGATCCTCCCGGACTTCAGGCCGGACGACGTCCATCACATCGTGAACCATTCGGACGCCGTGCTCTTCTTCGTGGGCGACGCCCTGTTCACGCCGCTCGACGCCGACCAGCTTCGCGGCGTCGCCGCCGTGCTCTCGCTCGCGGAAACCCGCCTCCTGCACGGCCGCAAGGACAGCCTCGCGAAGAGCCTCGAGTCGGCGGCGCGATCCCCGCGCGGCCGGCGTTTCGCCGATCCAGAGCAATTCCGGCTCGCGGACGTCGAGGGCGGCCGCCTCGCGGCCATCGTCTACACGTCGGGGACGACCGGCTTCTCGAAGGGCGTCATGCTGCCGCACCGGAGCCTCCTCGCGAACGTCGCCTTCGCGCGGGAGCACATGCCGCTCGAGCCGGGGGACACGATCGTCTCCTTCCTGCCGCTCGCGCACGCGTTCGGCTGCGCGTTCGAATTCCTGTTCCCGTTCGTGTCGGGCTGCGCGATCACGTTCCTCGCCCAGACCCCGTCGCCGAAGGTCATCCTCGACGCGTTCGGCGCCGTGAAGCCGCGCCTCATCCTCTCCGTCCCGCTCGTCATCGAGAAGATCTACGCGAAGAGGATCGCGCCGGCGCTCCAGAAGGAGACGACGAAGCTCCTCATGAGGATCCCGCCCGTGAGGCGGATCCTCCAGCGGAAGATCCGGGAGAAGCTCGTCGCCGTCTTCGGCGGGCGGTTCCGGGAAATCGTGATCGGCGGGGCCGCTCTCAACCCGGGCGTCGAACGCTTCTTCCGGGAGATCGGCTTCCCGTTCACGTGCGGGTACGGGATGACCGAATGCGGGCCTCTCATCAGCTACTCGGGGTGGAGGGAGCACGAGCCCGGCGGCGTCGGGAAGAAGGTCGACACGCTCGACGTGAGGATCGACTCGCCGGCCCCGCTGCGCATCCCGGGCGAGATCCTCGTGCGCGGCGTCAACGTCATGAAGGGTTACTACAAGAATCCCGAGGCCACGGCCGCGGCGATCGACGCCGACGGATGGCTCCACACGGGCGACCTCGGGGTCCTCGGGGAGGCGGGGACGATCTTCATCCGCGGGCGCTCGAAGACGCTCATCCTCGGGCCCTCGGGTCAGAACATCTATCCCGAAGAGATCGAGGCGAAGCTGAACAGCCTTCCGTTCGTCGGGGAGTCGCTCGTGATCGAGCGAAACGGAAAGCTCTTCGCGCTCGTGTACCCCGACCTCGAGCGAGTCGACCAGATGCGCCTCGGCGAGCAGGAGCTCGTCCGGCGCATGGAGAAGAACCGGATCGCCGTGAACAAGCTCCTGCCGGCCTACGCCGCGATCGCGCGGATCGACGTCTACTCCGAGGAGTTCCAGAAGACGCCGACGAAGAAGATCAAGCGGTTCCTCTACTCCGGCGCCGCCTGAGCCGCGCGCTTCCGCCGCGCGGGCACGGGTCCGATACGATGGCGGCATGAAGCACGGTTCTCCGGCCGCTCTCGCCGCTCTCCTCGCGCTCGGCGCCTCCGTCGCCGCCGCCCAGCCCGCCACGCCGAAGATCCCCGTGACGGACACGTACCACGGCGTGAAGGTCGTGGACGAGTACCGCTGGCTCGAGAACGGCGCGAACCCGAGGGTCGAGGCGTGGAGCGAGGCGCAGAACGCCCGCGCGCGGAAGGTCCTCGACGCCATTCCCGGCCGCCAGGCGCTCGCCGCACGGATCGAGCAGCTCGTCGCGGCGCGCCCCGTGTCGATCGACGCGCCCGTCGTTCGCGGCGGGAAGACGTTCGCGGTGTGTTCGGACCCGGCCCACAGGCAGCAGCCGTGGATCGTCCTCATGCCGTCTCTCGCGTCGACCGAGGGGATGCGCGCGGTCGTGGACCCGAACGAGCTCGACCCGAGCGGGCACACGGCGTTCGACTGGTTCGTGCCGTCGCCGGACGGCAGCCGGATCGCCGTCTCCCTGTCGCGGGGCGGAAGCGAAGAGGGCACGCTCCACGTCTTCGACGTCGAGACGGGCCGCGAGACCGGCGACGTGATCCCGCTCGTCCAGAAGGGGACGGCCGGGGGCAGCGCGGCCTTCACGGCGGACGGCAAGGGCCTCTTCTACACGCGCTATCCCGCGGAGGGCGAGCGCCCGAAGGCGGACCTCGACTTCTACCAGCAGGTCTTCTTCCACGCGCTCGGGACGCCCGTCTCCGAGGACCGCCACGCGTTCGGCGAGGACCTCCCGCGGATCGCCGAGATCTTCCTGCGCTCGAGCGACGACGGGCGCCGGCACCTCGCCCTCGTCCAGAACGGCGATAGCGGCGACTTCGCTCTCTACGTCCTGCCCGACGGCGAGACGGCCTGGCGGCGCGTCAGCACGTTCGCCGACGGCGTCGTCGACGCGCGCTTCGGGCCCGACGGGTCGCTCTGGGCGATCTCGAAGAAGGCCGCGCCGCGCCGGCGCCTCCTGAGGCTCCCCGCGGACGACCTCACCCTCGCCGCGGCCCGGATCGTCCTTGCGCCGCGCTCCGGCGTCCTCGAGGCGGTCGCGCCCGCGCACGGGCGCGTCTATGCGGTCGAGGGGCTCGGCGGCAAGAGCCGCGTGCGCGCGTACGACCTCGACGGCGGTCTTCTCGAGGAGATTCCGGCGCCGCCGATCTCCGCGGCCGGAGAGCTGCAGGCGCTCGACGGCGATCGCGCCTTCTATACCGTCTCGACGTTCCTCGAGCCGCGCGCAGGCTTCGTCTGGGACCCGGCGACGAAGGCCGCGGCGCGGACGGTCGTCGGACGGAAGGCCGCCGCCGACTTCTCGGATGCCGAGGTCGTCGAGGAGAGCACGCTCTCGAAGGACGGGACCCGCGTTCCGATGTTCATCCTCGAGCGCCGGGTGACGAAGCGCGACGGGAAGAACCCCGTCCTCCTCAGGGGCTACGGCGGATTCGGAATCTCCCAGACGCCGGCGTACGACGACCTCGCGCGCGTCTACATCGAGCGCGGCGTCGTCCTCGTCACGGCCGTCCTGCGCGGCGGCGGCGAGTTCGGACAGGAGTGGCACGACGCGGGCCGGCTCACGAAGAAGCAGAACGTCTTCGACGACTTCCTCGCGTGTGCGCGCCGGCTCGTCGCGCTCGGCTACACGAAGAGCGACCGGCTCGCGATCGAGGGCGGATCGAACGGCGGCCTCCTCATGGGCGCGGCGCTCACGCAGGCACCGAAGCTCTTCCGCGCCGTCGTCTCCCACGTGGGCATCTACGACATGCTGCGCGTCGAGACCTCCGCGAACGGCCAGTTCAACATCGTGGAGTTCGGGACCGTGAAGGTGCCGGACCAGTTCCGGGCGCTCCACGAGTACTCGCCGTATCACCACGTGAAGAACGGCACGCGCTATCCGGCCATCCTCATGCCGACCGGGGCGAATGACCCGCGCGTCGACCCGATGCAGTCGCGGAAGATGATCGCGCGCCTGCAGGCGGCCGACCCGAAGGGAACGTTTCTCCTGAGGACGAGCGGCTCGACGGGCCACGGCGGCATCGGCGCGAGCGTCTCGGACGTCGTCACGCTCGCGACGGACGTCGACGCGTTCGTCCTCTCGCGCCTCGGCGTGCCGCTGGCGCCGGAGCGCTAGAGTCCGAAGCCAGGAGGCCGCCGTGAGAAGAGTCGGGTTCCGTCGGAGTTTCTTCGGGCTCGCGGCATGCCTGTCGCTCGCGTCCGCGGCGCATTCCGAGGCCGCGGCGCCGACGCCGCCGACGAACGTCGTCCCTGCGATCGGCGCGGATGCCGACAAGGCCGCCGTCGCCGATACCCGGACGTACCTGCGCCGCCTCGAGAAGCTCGGATTTGCCGGCGTCGTTCTCGTCGCCAAAGGCGAAGCGCCCCTTTTCGCCGAAGGCTTCGGCCTGGCCGACCGGGAGCACGGGGTCCGCTGGACTCCCGGCACGATCTCCGACATCGGCTCGATCACGAAGCAGTTCACGGGCGCGGCCATCCTCAAGCTCGAAGAGGCCGGGAAGCTCGGCGTGGACGACCCCATCACACGCTATTTTCCCGGGGCTCCGCCCGACAAGGCCGTCATCACGCTCCACCAGCTCCTGACGCACTCCTCCGGCCTTTCGGATCCCGACATCGACGATTTCGATCCCGTCCCGCTCGACGAGTACGTGAGACAGACGTTCGCCCGACCCCTGCTCTTCGCGCCCGGGAAGGGCTACTCCTATTCGAACGCGAACTTCAGTCTCCTCGGCGCCATCGTCGAAAAGCTCTCGGGCGCGTCCTACGAGGCGTTCCTGCGCGAGCGGCTCTTCCTGCCGAACGGCATGTACGAGACGGGCTACCGGCTGCCGGCGTGGGGCGAGAGCCGATTTGCGCCGGGCTACGAGGCCGGAGGCAAGCGCTGGGGCACGTTCCTCGAACGTCCCGCGGCCGCCGACGGGCCGCATTGGGCGCTTCGCGCGAACGGCGGCATCCACACGACCGTCTACGACATGCTGCGCTGGGCGCGGGCCCTGCTGACCGGCCGCGTCCTCACGCCGGAGTCGATGAAGAAGCTCTGGTCCCCCTGGGTGAGCGAAGGCGGCGATACCTTCTACGGCTATGGCTGGTCCATCGCGAAGGCCCCGGACGGCACGAAGATTGTCACCCACAACGGCGGGAACGGAATCTACTTCGCCGACCTCGCCATCGTGCCGGACAAAGGCCTCGTCGCTTTCGTCATGACCAACGTCATCGCCGAGAACCGATCGGCAAACTCTCTTCTCGAGCAAATCGGGATGCGCTTCCTCGCGGGCCGCGCCTACCCGTCGATCCCGGAGATCGTGGACCTCGGCGAGGCGACCCTGGAGCCCCTGACCGGGACTTACCGCCTGCCCGGCGATGGCGAGGCCTTCCGCCTGGCCCTGGACGGCCCGGCGCTCTTCATCGAAGCGGAAGGCCGGAAGGCGTTCGCGCTTCTCAATTCCGTCCGCGAAGTCGAGCCGGGCCGACTCGACAGGCTCTCGAAGCTCATGGAGGGCATCGTCGCCTCGAACATGAAGGGCGACTTCGCCCCGCTCTCCCGGGCCTATGGAGGCGCGGTGAACGCGGACGTCCTGAAGAGCCACTGGACGGAGATGCTGGCCGAGAGCGAGAAAGCCCGCGGCCGCTTCCGGAGCTTCGAGGTCCTGGGCACCGCCCGCACTTCGGAACGGGACGAGACCGTCGTGCGGTTCCAGTTCGAGAAAGGCTCCGTCGATGTGACGTACGTCTGGGACCTCCTCGAGGAAGGCCGTCTCCGCGGCCGGTCGGTCCGCGGCCTGACCGTGCGGATGCGCCTCTACCCGGCGGGCGAGCGCGATTTCTTCACCTGGGACGGCGGGGTGAGGCCGCCCAAGATGGTCCGCTTCGAAGTGGGCGCCGAGGGCCGGACGAGCCTCGGGATCGGGGAATCCGCGGCGCGGGCCGTGAAGTAGGAGTCCACGCGCCCTGCGGTGAGAACGCTAGCGTTTCGTCGCGAGGCCGACGACGAGGATGCCGATCGTCGCGCCGTTCTCGCGGTTGAAGACGATCTTCCGTCCGTCCGGCGAGACGCTCGGCCGCGCGTCGGAGAACGGCGCCTCGGGAGACGTGATCCGGTGCACGCCCGAGCCGTCCGGCTTCATCGAGTAGAGGGAGAACGGGCCGTCCCTTCTCGACGAGAACACGATGCGCGCCCCGTCCGGCGTCCATGTCGGCCAGCCGTCGGCGGGTGCGTCGTGCGTCAGGTTGATCGGGTGCGAGCCGTCCCGCCTGCGGCCGTCCGAAGCCATGACATGGAGGTCCCGGTGCGGTTCGACTCGTAGAGGATGCGCCGGCCGTCCTTCGACCAGCGTGGGTAGGCGTTCTTGACGCCGTCGACCCGGAGGATCGTCGTGGCCGGAGCTGCCGGAGGTTTCTCTGCGGCGGGTGTGGCGAATGCTCGGAAGGCGGTAACGGCCACGAGGAGGACGAGCGCGCGCGGGAGCATTGCGGGGTGTTACGCGAGGCGCGCCGGAAGGGTTTCGTCCGCGTGCCGGCGCGCCGGGCGGACGAGTGCTCACGCGGGAGCGCGTGCACCCGCCGCGTCAGGGGAGCGTGCCGTTCACCTTCGCGACGAATCCCGGCAGCGCCTGCTGGATCGGCTTCCCCGTGCCCTGCGGCGTCGGCTGGAGCCAGAAGCCCCCGGGAGTGGGATCGGAGAAGAAGAGCTCGCAGTGAAAGCCCGTGATCTGCGCTGCGGCGACGTCCGAGTACGGGATCGAAACCGCGACCGTGTCGTTGAACGCGTTGTTCGCGATGCTCTTCGTCACGTCCTTCGTCTCGTAGTAGTTCGTCGGGTCGAACGGCTTGTGGTTGTGGAGGAGTGTGCACTCGATGCGGAATTGTTTGAGCTCGTTCGCGAGCTTCGACAGGTTGACCGGCACATTGACGTTGATCGTCCCCGCCGAAACGGGGCACGCCGGGAGGGTGAGGCCCGCCGCCAGGACCACGAGGAGCACATCGCGTCGCGTCATGGAACCCTCCTGATGCCGGGCGGCGAAGCGCCCGTCATGTGGATCAGAGGCGCCGTCACGGAGGCCGGCAGCACCGCCCGCGTCCGGCCGAGAAGCCCGGTCATCGAGATCCCTCCCGACGTCACGCTCGCGGGGAGCGACGTGACGGGCGATCCGAGAAGGCCCGTCATCGTGATCGGATTCGCCGTCACCACCGCCGGAAGCGGGCGCGCGGTGAGGGCAGGAGCCCGCTGGGCCGCGAGCGGCCGTGGAGTACCGACCGGGGCGAGCGGCACCTGGGCGCGCGCCGCCCGTCCCGGCGCGAGAGCCGCGAGGCCCAGGAAGGCCGTGCAGACGGGGAGAAGTCTCCACATCGACCGCGTGCGCATGTCGCCGGTCATTATCGCCCCGCCGCCTCGTGCTCCGCGGCGTCCGCCGCCGCCGAGGCCTCTTTCGCGGCTGCGAGCTCGCTCTCGACCCTCTTCTCCTCGAAAAGGATCCCGGACAGGGCGGCCTGAAGCGACGACTTTCGGCGCCGGACGGCCTCGGCCGCCCTCTCGGCGGCGTGGAGGCGCGCGCGCGCGGCCAGGGCTTCCTTTTTCAGCGCCGCGACGCGTTTCTCCTCGTCGCGGCGCCGCTTCTCGCCTGCCGCGCGTTCGCGCGCAAGATCTTTCTTCGAAGGAGCGCTCGGCGGTTCGACGCGCAGCGCCTTCGCCGGCGGTGAGGGATGCGACACGGTGCGCCGGGCCGGCGGGGCGATCCCGGCGAGGAAGCCGAGCGACGCGACCTCGTCGAATCCGGGGGCCGCCACGTCGGCGGCGAGCCGGCCCGCGACGGGACCGCCACGCGCGCTCCCGTAGGTCGCGATCGCCTCGAGCGTCGCGGACGCGCGGCGCAGGGCGTCCGCGTTCGCCGAGTGACCCGCGGCGGCCAGCGCCCTCTCGGCGGCCTGCCGCGCGGCGTTCAGGGCGTCGCGCCGCTTCTGCATCGCGTCCCTCACGTCGGGAGGTTTCGCGCGCAGGCGGTCGCCCGCGGCGACGAGCGCGGCGAGGACCTTCGGCGCCGTGAACGCGAGCTGGTTGACGGCCCACGCGGCCGGCGTCGGCTTCCTCAGAGCCTTCACGCGCGCGCCGTCGTCCTTCCGTCCCGCGGCCCCGAGTTTCTTCGCGAGCGCGTCGCGGGCGCCCACGAACTCCGAGAGCGGGGAGGCGTACAGGGCGTCGAGCTCGGCGTCGAGGTCGGGACCGGACTTCGCCACGCGCCGATTCTGTCAGGAGACGCGGTTCCGGCCGGATGCGGGCCGTCTCTATACTTGCGGAAAATGAAGAAATCCGCTCTCGCCCTCGTCGCCGCGCTCGCCGCCGCGCTCTCGTTCCGTGCGCTCGCCGACAAGGCGCTCGGGACGCTCACCGTGAACGGGAAGACGGCGATCCTCAAGGAGGTCGCCGCGACGGAGGAGACCGACGCGGACGGCGCGAAGTGGCTCGTGATCCTCGCCTCGGACCGCAAGGTCGAGGGCGACCGCTCGATCGCGCGCCTCGCGGACCTCGCGAAGGACGGCCGGCTCCACGCCGTGCGCATCCTCTGGAAGGTCGGGAGTGACACGGTGCGCGCGGTCCCGTACGACGCGAACCTGCCCGAGAGCGGACGGATGGGCCTCGAGCGTCCGACGCTCGACCTCGAGGAGTACGGCTCCGGCCGCGTCAAGGCGGAGTTCGAGTCGAAGATGGTCGGCCAGTCGTGGCACTTCCACGCGAACGTACGCGCGGCCGTCGCACCCGGTGGGACGCTCGAGGTCGAGCCGGAGGCGGAGACGTTCGGCGCCGCATCGCCCGGCGGCGACAGGAAGCTCGAGCTCGGAAAGCTCGGCTACGCGTTCAACGAGGATTCGTTCGGCCACGCCGTCTCGGACGCGAATCTCGACGCCGTGCGCCTCTTTCTCGAGATCGGCATGTCGCCGAACGCGCACGGGAAGGGTGGCGTCCATCCGATGCTCCTCGCGGCGATGGGCTGCGGGCAGGCGGACGGCAAGCCGCGGTCGGAGATCCTCGAGGCGCTCACCGCCGCGCACGGAGACGTGAAGGCGAAGGACATGAACGGGTCGACCGCGCTCCTGTGGGCGGTCCAGGGAGGCTGCTCGCCGTCGAGCATCAACGCGCTCCTGAAGGCGGGCTCCGACCCGAACGTCCGCGCGAAGGGCGGCGCGACGCCGCTCATGTTCGCGGAGATCTTCAAGCGCACGGAGATCGCGGAGATCCTGAAGAAGGCGGGCGCGAAGAAGTAGGCGCGCCGCGTCAGCGGCGGGGGAAGCCGCTTGCCTCGAGGAAGGCCCGGAGCTGCTCGTTTTTCGCGACGACGTCGTTGTGCTCGAGCGGGGAGTCGATGAAGACGAGCCGGTTCTTCCGGAGGAGATCCGGGGTGACGGCGCTCTCGGCGACCGAGGCGAACGGAACGTCCCACGCGCGCAGGTCGTCCATCAGCTCGAGCGATTGCTGTCGCGTACCGCCCTCGGCCGTGTAGATGTCGATGAGCTTCCCGGAAGTCCGGTCGATCCAGTGCGCGAACTTCTCCGTCTGGCCGTAGAGCGCGTCGAAGAGGTACACCTCGCGGATGTTCGCGGTCAGCCCGCCGCGCGCCAGGATGAACGCCATCACGCGGTACGCGCCGCTGTGCCCGGCGAGGACGATCGCCCCGGGCTTCGCGCTCGCGATCACGCCGCGCGCCTCGAGCGTCGAAAGCACGTCGGAGACGAGCTTCGCGAAGACGCCCGCGTCCTCGAGCTTCCCCCCGAAGGAGTCGGGCGCGTTCCTCGGCCCCTCGGGGAGGACGAGGACCGCGTTCACGCCGCTGGCGGCGACCTGCTCGGCGACATTGAACCTCGCGAGGGTGTCGTCCACGTTGTTGCGCCACCCGTGGAAATAGAAGACGAGGTTCGTCGCGTCTCCGGGGCGGAAACCCTTCGGCACGAAGATCGCGACGGTGCGGTCGGCGTAGTGGACGTCGGCCGGGTACGTCTTCCCCTCGTACGTGTAACCCTGCGCGCGCTTCTCGTGCGGGAACATCGTGTGGTCCGACGTCGTCACGATCATCGTGCCGATCGCGGCGTAGCGCTCGGCGAGCGGTGCGACGGGAGCGACGGGTGTGGGGGGCGGCGGCTGCTGGGCGAAGCCCGCGCCTGATGCGAGCGTCGCGGCGAAAGCGAGGGCGGCGCGGATTCGTCCCATGGCCCCGATGCTACAGGCGCGGAGGCCGGCCGCCTCGCCCGAACGGAACTTCCGCTGCCCCGGCGCGTTACTTCCAACGGACGATCCCGTCCACCGGGAGGTATTTCGTGCGCCTTCTTGCCGCGGTCCTCGTTCTTCTGTTCGCGGGCACGCAACCGGCCGCCGGGGCGAGCGTGGTCGTCACGGACGTGAGCGTCGTCCCGATGGACACGGCGCGCGTCCTCGCGCACCGGACCGTCGTCGTGTCGGACGGCGTCGTCGTCCGCGTCGGCCCGGCGGACTCGGTGCGGGCGCCGGAGGGCGTTGTCCGCGTGGACGGCCGCGGGAAGTACCTGATGCCGGGGCTCGTGGACTTTCACGTCCACCTGCAGTCGCCGGACGAGCTGCTGACGTACCTCGCGCACGGCGTCACGTCCGTCGTGAACCTGAACGGCGCGCCGCGCTTTCTCGAATGGCGGGCGGCCTCCGCGCGTCCGGAGTTCGCGGGGGCGCGGCTCTTCACGTCCGGACCCACGCTGGACGGCTTCCCGCCCACGACGGCGAAGTTCGTCGCGCTCGCGACGCCGGAGGCGGGGCGCGCGGCCGTCGCGGCGCAGAAGAAGGCCGGCTACGACCTCGTGAAAGTTTACGCGAGCCTCCCGCCCGACGTTCTCGAGGCGATGACCGCCGAGGGAAAACTGCGGCACATCGCGGTCGTCGGCCACATCTCGCGGCTCGTCGGATCGGTGAAGGCGATGCGGAGCGGCGAGGCGATGATCGCCCACGCCGAGGAGTTCCTGATGGACCTCGTCGACCCCGCGAAGCACGCCCTCGACGCGTCGCGCATCCCCGGCCTCGTCGCCGTCGCGAAGGAGACGGGCGTCGCCGTGACGCCGAACCTGTCCGCGATCCAGTTCATGCTCGACCAGGTGGACGGCCTGCCGGCCCTGCTCGCGCGGCCGGAAATGCGCGACGTGACACCGGCGGCGTACGACGAGCTGAAGGCGAGCAACAACCGCTACACGAACCGCCCGAATCTCGCCGAGTTCCGCGGGCGGGTGACGCAGCAGCTCGCCATCGAGAAGACGCTCGTGAAGGCGCTCTCGGACGCGGGAGTACCGCTCCTCCTCGGCACGGACGCGTCGACCGTCGGCCTCGCGGGCTTTTCGGACGGCGAGGAGATCCGCCTCCTCCGCGAGGCGGGGCTCACGCCGTTCGAGACTCTGCGCGCCGCGACCCTCACCGCCGGCGAGCTCCTCGGACGCTGGACGTCCCTCCCGGCGCCGATGGGCGTCGTCGCCGAGGGCGCGGCCGCGGACCTCCTCCTCGTGTCGAAGAACCCGCTCGAGGACCCGTCGATCGCCGTGCGTCCGGACGGCGTCGTCCGCGCGGGCCGTTGGTTCACGCGCGCGGAGCTGACGCGGCGGCAGGCAGACCTTTCCGCGCCGTACCCGGAGATGAAGGCGTTCGTGGACGCTTTCGACGGCCTCGTCCACGCGGGGAAGGCCGCGGAGGCCGTCGCCCTCTACGAGAAGGAACGCCCGGGATTCGCAGGCGCCGTGCCGATCAAGTTCGACGTCCTCTACTCGCAGGGCCGCGACCTGATCGCGAAGGACCCGCGCGCCGCGCTGTCGTTCGCGGAGCTGGCCGCGCGGCTCTACCCGGACGAGGTTTCCCTGCACGACAATCTCGGCGAGGCCCGCAGGCGCACGGGCGACGCGGGGGGCGCCCGCCGCGCGTACGGCGCCGCCCTCGCGCTCTGTCCCGAGGACGAGACGGCGAAGAGGGGACTGGCCACGACCTCCGAAGCCCCGAGCGCAAGATGACGTCCTCCTCGGAGCGCCGCCGTCGGCAAAATCCCGCACATGCTTGCGCCTGGTCGCGCCGTCCGCGCAGCCGACCTCCGGACCGTCGAGACCCCGTCGCAACCTATTTCCGGCGCCCGCGTAGTACGGTTCGATACGGCTTTGCGGTCGAAGCACGTCAAGGAGGTGCCTCATGCGCCGGAACCGATTCCTTAAGCCCGTTCTGATCCTTGGACTTGCCGCCGGTGTGTCGGCAGCCGGCTGCGCGAAGAGAGAGGCGCCGCCCGCCGCCGCGGCGGCCAAGCCCGCCGGGGCCGCCGAGCCGATTTCGAAGGGCGGCGGAAAGATCCCGGTGACGACCTCGTCCGCCGAGGCGAAGGCCGAGTTCCTGAAGGGACGCGACGACGCCGAGAAGCTGCAGATCACCGACTCCATCGCGCACTTCCAGAAGGCGGCTTCGCTCGATCCGGGCTTCGCTCTGGCCGAGCTCAACCTCGCGACCTCGGCACCCACCGGCGCGGGTTTCTTCGAGCACCTCCACAAGGCCGTGAGCCTGGCCGACAAGGCCTCGAACGGCGAGAAGCTCATGATCCTCGCGACAGAAGCGGGCGCGAACAACGACCCGGCGAAGCAGAAGGAGTACCTGGACGCGCTCGTCGCGGCATACCCGGACGACGAACGCGCGCACTTCAACCTCGGAGGCTGGTTCTTCGGGCAGCAGCGGTTCCCCGAGGCGATCGAGCAGTACAGGAAGGCGACGGAGCTCGCGCCAGGCTACTCGACGGCCTACAACATCCTCGGGTACGCCTACCGGCAGAACGGCGACTTCGCGGACGCCGAGAAGGCGTTCCAGAAGTACATCGAGCTGATCCCCAAGGACCCGAATCCCTACGACTCCTATGCCGAGCTTCTCCTGAAGATGGGCCGGTTCGACGATTCCATCGCCCAGTACCGCAAGGCGCTGGAGATCGATGCGAACTTCCTGAACGCCCACCAGGGAATCGCGATGGACCTGCTGTACTCGGGCAAGGCCCGCGAGGCGGAGGCGGAGCTCGCGAACATCACGAAGAAGGCGAGGACGGACGGAGAGCGCCGGACGGCCCTCTTCGCCCGCACGGTAGTCCACCTCGACGGCGGAAAGACGGCCCAGGCGCTCGCGGACGTGGACGCGCAGGTCGCCCTCGGCGAGAAGACGAACGACGTTCCCGCGATGTCCTTCGACAACGCCCTGAAGGGGAACATCTTCCTCGACGCGGGCAAGGCCGATCAGGCGAAAGCGGCGTTCGAGCGCGGCCTGAAGCTCGTCGAAGGCTCGGACCTCTCACCCCAGATCAAGGCGAACGCCGCGCTCGTCGACCATTTCAACCTCGGCCGCGTCGCGGTCGCGAAGAAGGACCTGAAGACGGCGAAGAGCGAAGCGGACGAGTTCCGCAAGGGCGCCGAAGCGACGCGGAACCCGGCGCAGGTGCGGAACGCGCACGAGCTCGATGGGATCATCGCCCTGGCCGAAAAGGACTACGACAGGGCGATCGCCGAGCTCCAGCAGGCGAACCAGCAGAACCCGCAGGACCTCTATCGTCTCTCTCTGGCCTACAAGGCCAAGGGCGACGCCGAGAAGGCGAAGGAATACGCCGGCAAGGCGGCGAACTTCAACTCGCTGCCGCAGGTCAACTACGCCTTCGTTCGGACGAAGGCGAAGGCCGCCGCCGCGGGAGCGGCCGCGAAGGGCTGATCCGGCCGCGCGTGCCGGGCGACGGGCGGACGACGCCGTGTGGTTCGTGTGGTCGTCGGAGGCGCTCGCCCGGCGGGGTGCCTTTCCATTTTCGTCGCTTATTCAGAACGAAGTTCGAAATCATGTCTGTCGACACTCGGCTCGACGGACTCAAGAAAGGACTTTGATTACCTCACTGGCATCGCCGGCCGCTTCGGCCTGACCGGCGGGTTCTTCTTCAGGTCCTCCATCACGATCGCGATCGCCTTCTCGAGCTGCGGGTCGTGGCCGGCGATGACGTCGGCCGGCGTCTGCTCGACCGCGACGTCCGGCGGGACGCCGACGTTCTCGACGCCGAAGCCTTCCTCCGGCGTCCAGAACCCGAGATTCGGCGCCGTGACGACGGCGCCGTCCATGAGCGTGGGGAAGCCGAGGATGCCGACGAGGCCGCCCCACGTCCTCTCGCCGACGAGCGTCCCGACCTTGAAGTGCCGGAACATCCACGGCAGGAGGTCGCCGCCGGAGCCGGCCGTCTCGTCGATGAGCATGACCTTCGGCCCCTGGATCGACGCGGACGGCGTCTTGAGGTCCGCGCCGTAGCGCATCGCCCACCACGCGATCGGCTGGCGGGTGAGCGCCTCGATGTACTCGTCCGCGACGCTGCCGCCGCCGTTGAACCGCTCGTCCACGATGATCGCGTCCTTCGCGGCCTGCGGGTAGAAGTAGCGCTTGAAGAACGTGTGCCCGAGCCCGGCCGTGTTCGGGACGTACACGTACGCGACGCGTCCGCCCGTCGCGGCGTCGACCTTGCGGATGTTCTCCTCCACCCAGTCGCGGATGCGGAGCTGCACTTCGTCGGCCACGGGCACCACCGAAACGGTCCGCGAGCCCTTGCCGTCGGGGGAGGGGCCGACCGTGATCTCGACGATCGTGCCGGCCGTCCGCTCGAAGCGGGAGTAGAGGTTTTCGGGCGGCGCGAGGTCCTTCCCGTTCACGGCGAGCAGGTACTCGCCCGCCTTCACCTCGACGCCCGGCTCGGAGAGCGGCGCGCGCAGCTCGGGGTTCCAGTTCAGGCCGCCGAACACCTTCCTGAACCGGTACCGCCCGTTCGCGACCTCGTAGTCCGCGCCGAGGAGGCCGCCCGGCACCGGCGGCGCCTCGAGGAACGACTCGCCGGGCGTGTTGCGGTGGTGGCCCACGGAGAGCTCGCTGCACATCCACTGGATGAGGCGGTTCAGGTCGCCGCGCGACGACAGGTACGGCAGGAACGCCGCGTACTTCGCCTTCGTCGCGGGCCAGTCGTGCCCGTGCATCTTCGGGTCGTAGAAGTAGTCGCGGTTCACGCGCCAGGCCTCGTCGAAGATCTCGGGCCACTCGGCGCGCGGGTCGACCCGTACGGCGATCGCGTCGAGCTTCAGCTTGCCGTCGCCTCCGGCCTTCGCGTCCTTCGGGTCGGGTTTCTTGCCGGAGGAGGCCACGATCGACCACGCGTCCTTGTGCTTGAAGAGGATCCTCTTGCCGTCGAAGGAGACGTCGTACGTGTCGGCCTCGGGGACGACGACTTTGGTCTTGCGGTCCTTGAAGTCGAAGCGCTGGACGGACGTCTTGCCGTCGGTCGCGCGCTCGAAGAAGAGCTGGCCGGCGGCGCCGGCCTGAAGGTTCGAGATCTCGGCGGAGTGGACGGGGAGGTCGACGATGCGGTGGTCGAAGCCGTCGAAGTCGATGACGACGGGCTCCGCCTTCTTCGGGGGCATGCCGCGGTCGCCCTTGCCGTCCGACCTTGCGGCCGCGCCGCCGCCCTTCGAAGAATCTTCTTTCTCTTCTTCTTTCTCTTCTTCTCTCTTCCCGTCCTTCGACGCGGCCACGCCCTTCTCCTCGTCGCTCTCTTTCGCGAGAGGCGAGGGGGTCCCCTTCTTCAGCGTCGCGACGTAGATCGCGTTCGTCGTCCGCGCATCTGCGTTCAGGAGCGAGAACCAGTTGCGCTGCGGGCCGGCGTCCGTCGAGGCGAGGAAGTAGAGGAGCTTCCCGCCCCTGTCGAAGACGGGGTCCGAGACGTCCGAGAGGCCGTCCGTCAGCGGGTGGGACCTGTTCTCGTCGACGGAGTAGACGTACGCGGACCGGATGTACGTCGGGCCGGAGAGCGTGTACGCGACCCAGCGCGAGTCCGGCGACCACGTGCCGTGGAGCATCCGGTAGCGCACGGGCGCGTAGAGGCGCTCGGACGCGATCCTCCGCGAGGCACCGCTCGCGAAGTCGACGATCCAGAGCGTGAGGGAGTTGTCCGTGAGGACGAGCTTCCTGCCGTCGGGCGAGAAGACGAGGTCGCCGTAGAAGCCGGCGCCGGGAACCTTGAACCTCCTCGGCGCGCCCCTTCCATCCTGCGCGCGGACGACGATCCCGTTCTCGCCGCCCTCGTCCGAGACGTAGGCGATCTCCTTGCCGTCCGGCGACCACGCGGGCGCCGTCTCGTGGACGGCGACCGTTTCCGTGAGGTTCCGGGGATCGCCCTTCTCGGCGGGCACGGTCACGATCTCGCCGCGGAACTCGAACGCAGCGCGCGCGCCGGACGGCGAGATCGCCGAGCCGCGGATCCACTTCGCGCCCTTCGCCCAGCGCGGGCGGGTCTCGAGGAGGTCGCCGGGCACGGTGACCGCGAGGTCGGTCGTCTTCTTCGAGGCGGCGTCGTAGAGGTGGAGCGTCCCCGCCTGCTCGAAGACGATGCGTCCGTCGGCCGCCGCGGCGTTCAGGACGGGGAAGTCCGTATAACGGGTCAGGGGTGTAAGAGAGAAAGATCTCTTAGAAGGGTCTCTCGGATCGGCCGTCCGCGCCGCGGAGTACAGGTTGAATTCGCCGTCGCGATCGGATCGGAGATACACGGCGTCGCCGAGCCACATCGGGTCGGCGTCGTTGCAGCGCCCGTCCGGCTGCGGGACCTTCTCGATCGCGTGCGTCGCGACGTCGTAGAGCCAGACCCGCGAGACGAGGCCGCCGCGGTAGTGCTTCCACTGGAGGAACGCGGGGTTGTTCGGGTCGTAGGCGATCGTCTTCCCGTCCGGCGAATACGCGGCGCGCGCGGCGTACGGAATCGGGAGCTCCGTCTCGAGGCCGCCGTCCACGGGCACGGTGTAGAGCCGCATGTGGCGGTTGTTGACGGCGGCGCGCGGCGACGTGAAGAGGACGGATTTCCCGTCCGGCGTGAATCCCTGCACGACGTCCCGGCCCGGGTGCCACGTGAGGCGCTTCGGCACGCCGCCCGCGGCGGGGACGACGTAGACGTCGAGGTTGCCGTCCAGCTCGGCGCTGAACGCGAGGAGCGAGCCGTCGGGGCTGAAGGCGGGGCGCATCTTGACGCCGGGGCCCGACGTGATGCGTTCGACGCCGTTCCCGTCGAGGCGGCACGTCCAGACGTCGTTCCCGTACACGAACGCGATGCGCTCTTTCGAGAGCGCCGGGTCCGTCAGCATCATCGACGGGCCGGCGGGGGCGGCCGCGGCGAGCGGGGCGGCCTGCGACAGGGCGAGTGACACGGCAAGGACGGCGAGGCGCACGCGCATGAGGACCCCTTCTCGAGAAATGGAGGCAAGAGCCGGATTCTAGAATGCGCGGCGGACGAACAGCGGCTTGCGGATGAGTCACAGGATCGGACGAGCGGCTCCCGTCGCGGGCGCCGCCCCCTAGAGGGCTGCGACGCTCCGGCCGCGTTCGGCGGCAGCGGGGCGCTGCACGGACGCGGAGCCGATCGGGAGTGACGCCCGCTCCGACTTCAGATACGCGTTCTGGTCATGGCGCAAGGCGCCCTCCGGCAGCCAGTTCCAGAACGGGCCGAGGTCCTTGCGGACCTGCTCGCGGTAGAAGTCCGGCAGCACGTCCGTCGTCTGCGCGAAGAACGCCCGCGTGGGTTCGTCCGAGTCGAGGCGTCCGCGCAGGTCCGTGTAATGTCTGATCCGGCCGAAGCCCTCGGACGACACGGCCCGCACGAGGTTCAGCCACTTCGGGACCACGCGCCGCGTCGCCGCGAAGCGCCGCGCGATTGCCCGCCACGAGAACGTGTACTTCGTCAGGTCGATCACGTGGTCGTAGAGCTCGCGCCAGTCGTAGTTCTCGGGCCTGACGTTCATGGCGTGGTTGTTGTCGAGGAAGTGGAACGGGAACGGCAGGACGCGGTTCGCGCCCTGGTACTCGAGGTTCAGGGGCGCGGCGCGTCCGAACGCCGACAGGAGCGAGTAGCCCGGGAACGCGCCGGGCGTCCGGTCGATGAAGCGTTTCGTGAGCTCGAACGGCTCCGCGCCGGACTCGCCGTCGAGCCCGAGGACGAAGTTCGTCTGGACGTACGGGACGTACCTCAGAATCGTGTTGACGTGCTCGGAGACCTGGGCGACCTTCTCGGAACCTCTCGCCCGCCCCGTCCGCGACTTGTTGCCGAGGTCGTACCAGGACTCGACGCCCGGGAGGAGCGCGCCGAAGCCGTTCTTCTTCATCCGCGCGAGGTGGGCCTCGGTGAGGATCGAGAGGCTGCTCTCCGCGATGAAATCGATGCTGTCCGGAGGCGTCGCCTCCTCGATCGCGTCCATGAACGCGTCGAATCGCACGCCGAAGTTCGGGTCGTGCCAGCCGACGAGCGGCCGCCGGATCTTCTTCACGAGGAACCTCAGGTCGTCCTTGAGGACGTCGAGGTCGAGCGGCTGGTAGGGCACGACCGAGTCGATGCAGAAGCTGCACGTGTACGGGCATCCCAGGCTGCCCAGCATCGGCACCATCTTGATGAGAGGGGCCTTTTGGAGCGTCGGCTCGATGAACTTCCAGCGCTCGCGGACGCCGGGCAGGGCGAGCGGCTGGCGCGGCGCCGCGAGGTGGAGGCCGACGGGGCGGTGCGGCGCGGCGTCCTTCAGGACGTCCCGGATCACGGAGAGGTCCGTGAAGCCGAGCACGTAGTCGAAGTATTTCCGGGCGTCCTCGGGGTAGCAGCGCGCGTGCGGCCCGCCGAGCACGGTCACCGCGCCGCGGGAACGGAAAAGGTTGCTGAGCGCGTAGGCGAGGAGCGCGGCTTCCGTGAACGCGCAGATGAAAACGACGTCGACGTCGGCCGGCAGCTCGTCGACGAGGTTCTCGAAGCCCGTGTAGCAGACGTGCGTGACGTCGTGGCCTTCCGCTTCGCACCACGTGGAGACGATCTGCGGCATGATGCTCGCGAGGTTCGCGTTCATCACCCGGGCATAGAGAGCCCGGGTAGGTCCCTTGGCCACGAGGTCGACGACTCCGATCCGGTACTGGTGCAGGAATACCCCGCCGCAATCGGCACTATACAGCGGTGAGACCTCATCTCATCGCACGCGAAAGTGAGGCAGACTCTTCACGATGAGACGCCCGCTCGCCACCCTCCTGTTCTCCGCGCTCGCCGCGACCCCCGCCGGCCTCTCCGCGCAGCCTCTCGACCCCGGCCTCTTCTCCGGTCTCGCCTGGCGCCTCGCCGGGCCGTTCCGTGGTGGGCGCGCGGTCACGGCGACGGGCGTCCCGGGCGAGCCGAACACGTTCTACTTCGGCGCGGTGGGCGGCGGCGTCTGGCGCACGGACAACGCGGGCCGCACGTGGGAGCCGATCTTCGACTCGCAGCCCGTCGCGTCGATCGGCGCGATCGCGGTCGCGCCGTCCGACCCGAATGTCCTCTACGTGGGCTCGGGCGAGGCGGACATGCGCTCGGACATCTCGTACGGCAACGGGATGTACAAGTCGACCGACGGCGGCAGGACATGGGCGCGCATCGGCCTTTCGGACACGCGGCAGATCGGCCGCATCCTCGTCGATCCGCGCGATCCGAACCTCGTCTTCGTCGCCGCGCTCGGGCACGCGCTACGGGCCGAACGCCGAGCGCGGCGTCTTCCGGTCGAAGGACGGCGGAAAGAGCTGGACGCGCGTCCTCTTCAAGGACGCGGACACGGGCGCGATCGATCTCGACTTCCAGCCCGGCAACAGCCGCACGATTCTCGCCGCGCTCTGGCAGACGCGGCGGCCGCCCTGGAACGTCTACCCGCCCTCGAACGGACCCGGCAGCTCTCTCTGGCGCTCTCAGGACGGCGGCGACACGTGGAGACAGGTCACGAGCGGCCTGCCGTCCGAGAAGCCCGGGCGCATCCGCGTCGCGTTCGCGCCGTCCGCGCCGAATCGCGTCTACGCGATGGCGGACGCGAGCCAGGGCGGCCTGTTCGTGTCGGACGACGCCGGTGTCACGTTCCGGAAGGCGAGCGACGACCCGCGGATCTGGGGCCGGGGCTGGTACTTCGCGGGGATCACCGTCGACCCGAAGGACGCCGACGTCGTCTACGCGTGCAACACGGCGATCTACCGCTCGACGGACGGCGGAAAGACGTTCCTGCCCTGGAAGGGTGCGCCCGGTGGCGACGACTACCACCGGCTCTGGATCGATCCGGCGGACTCCTCGCGCATGATCGTCGCGAGCGATCAGGGAACGGTCGTGACGGTGGACGGCGGCAAGACGTGGAGTTCCTGGTACAACCAGCCGACCGCGCAGTTCTACCACGTCGCGACAGACGACCGTTTCCCGTACTGGATCTACGGCGCGCAGCAGGACAGCGGCGCGGCCGCGACGCCCGTGCGCACGGACTACCGCTCGATCACCGAGCGCGACTGGAAGGAGATCGCGGCCGGCGGCGAGAACGGATACATCGTCCCCGATCCCGCCGACCCCGATATCGTCTGGGGCGGAACCGTCGCGCGCTTCCAATGGCCCACCCTCCAGAACCGGAACGTCGACCCGACGCTCGCCGTGCCCGACGAGTACCGCGGCGAGTGGACGCTGCCGCTCGCGGTCTCCACGCGCGGCCCGAAGACGGTCTGGTTCGGGAACCAGTTCGTCTGGAAGACGGTGGACGGCGGCCTGCACTGGACGAAGGCGAGCCCAGACCTCACGCGCGAGAACGCCGGGATCCCGCCGAACCTCGACCCCGTCACGGCGGAAGACTCGCAGGTGAAGGGTCCCCGCCGCAGCGTCGTCTATGCGATCGCGCCCTCGCCGCTCGAGGCCGGCCGCGTCTGGTGCGGCACGGACGACGGCCTCGTCTGGCTCACGGTGGACGGTGGCGCGCACTGGGAAAACGTGACGCCGAAGGCGCTCACGCCGTGGTCGAAGATCGGCATCCTCGAGCCGTCGCACTTCGACGCGGGAACGGCGTATGCCGCGGTCGACCGCCACCGCCTCGACGACGTCGACGCCCACATCTACAGAACGCGCGATGGGGGACGCAGTTGGACGGCGATCGTGAAGGGGATTCCCTCCGGCAGCTTCGTGAACGTCGTGCGGGAGGACCCCGCCCGGCGCGGACTCCTCTATGCCGGGACGGAGACGGGCGTCTTCGTCTCCTTCGACGACGGCGAGAACTGGCAGCCGCTCCAGCTGAACCTCCCGAACTGCTCGATCCGCGACCTCGACGTGAGGCACGGCGACCTCGTCGCCGCGACGCACGGCCGGTCGTTCTGGGTCCTCGACGACGTCTCGCCCCTGCGGCAGCTCGACGGGAAGGTGGCCGCGGAGGACGCATTCTTCTTCGCGCCGCGCGACGCCGTGCGCCTGCACCCTTCGGGATTCCAGGGCACGCCCGAGCCGAAGGACGAGCCGATGGCGGAGAACCCGCCGAACGGCGCCGTTCTCGACTATTTCCTCAGGGCGCCGGCTTCCGGCCCCGTCGTCCTCGAGATCCTCGATGCGAAGGGCGCGGTCGTCCGGAGGTTCGCGAGCGACGACAAGCCGCGCCGGGCCGACCTCGCGCGGATCGTGACGACTCCGGACTGGGTCGCCGGCGCCGAGCCGCCTTCCGCGGCGGCCGGAGCGCACCGCTTCGTCTGGGATCTCCACGACGCGTTTCCGAGGGAGCTCGTGACGCCCGGCTCGGCGCGCGGAGCGAGCGGACCGTGGGCTCCGCCCGGCCTCTATACCGTGCGCCTGACCGTCTCGGGAAAGTCGCTCACGCGTCCCCTCTCCGTCGTGAAGGACCCGCGTCTCTCCGCCTCGGTCTCGGACGCCGATCTCGTCCTCCAGCACGCGCTCGCGAAGGAGATCCTCGCCGAGCGACTGCGCGTCGCGCGCGCGCTGAGACAGGCGACGGACCTGAGGACGCAGATCACGTCGCGGCGCAAGGCCGCGTCGGCGCCCCTCCCCGCGCTCGACGCATTCTCGAAGGCGGTCGATGCCGCCGCGGGGCCGCCGGTCCGAACCCCGGGCGGAGAGTTCTTCGAGGCGGAGGAGTTCGCGCCGACCGCGTTGCGCAGCCTCGCGGCGTCCCTCGCGGGCCTTCAGTCCGCGATCGAGAGCGCGGATGCGGCGCCGACCCCGGACGCGCGCGTGGGTCTCGCCGCGCGGGGGAAGATGGTCGAGGAGGGCCTCGCGCACTGGAAGGCCGTCCTCGCAGTCGAGGTGCCGAAGGTCGACGCGGCGCTTCGCGGCTCGGGCCTCGAGCCGCTCGACGCGAAGTGAGGTCGCGTTCCGCAAGAGAGAGTCTGTGCGACGGAGCGCGGCCAGGATGCGCGCGAGGCCGTCGCGCAGGCCGAGGCTCGCCCGGACTCACGACGCCCGGATCGCGTGTCAGAACCCCCGCGGCCGCTCCGTGCGCACGCCGAACGCGCGCTCGAGCGCGATCCCGGCACGCCCGATCGTCCCCTCGTCGAACAGGCGGCCGACGAGCGTCACGCCGTGCGGGACGCGCCGCTTCGGCGTGAGCTTCGGAAGGGGGCGTTCCGGGTCCGGCGCCCAGTCGCTGCGCGCCCGGTCGATCTCGACGAAGCCGGCGGGCAGGGTCAGCGACGGGTGGCCCGTGAAATTCGAAATCGTCATCATCTCGTCGCGCAGCGACGGCACGAGGAGGACGTCGACCTTCTCGAAGAGGCGCGCCATCTCCTCGGCGACCTTGCGCCGCAGACGGTCGGCCTGCACGTAGTCGACGGCCGAGAGAAAGCGCGCCTGCCGGAACGTGTTCGGCCAGGCGTCGGGGACCTGCATCTTCAGCCGGTCGAGGCCGCCGGAGAGCGTGAGCTCCTCGAAGGCGGCCGCGGCCTCGGCGAAGAGAATCGTGTTCAGCGATCCGTACGGCCAGTCCGGGAGGCTCACCTCGACGGGGACCATCCCCAGGAGCTTCGCGGTCCCGAGGGCGGCGCGATCGACGTCCGTCGCCTCCTTCAGCCAGCCGGGGAAGTACCCGACCTTGAGCCCCGCGACGGGTCCGTCCGCCTCGAACGCGAGGCGGCTCGGGATTCCCGAGACGTCGCCCGGGTCGGTGCCCGAGATCGCCGCGAGGACGAGGAGCGTGTCCTCGACGCCGCGCGCCATCGGGCCGAGCTTGTCCATCGACCATGAGAGCGTCATCGCGCCGGTGCGCGCGACGCGCCCGAACGTCGGCCTGAGGCCCGTGACCCCGCAGCGCATCGAAGGGTCGATGATCGAGCCCTCCGTCTCGCTCCCGATCGCGAACCCGACGAGGCCGGCGGCCGTCGCGGCGCCGGGACCCGCGCTGCTGCCGCCCGAGCCCTCCTCGGGCACCCAGGGGTTCTTCGTGTCTCCCCCGAACCAGACGTCGTTCAGCGCGAGGGCGCCGAGGCTGAGCTTCGCGACGAGGACGGCGCCGGCCTCGTGGAGGCGCCGCACGACATACGCGTCCGCGTCAGGCACGCGGTCCTGGTAAGGCTCCGCTCCCCACGTCGTCCGGATGCCCTTCGTGTCGAGGAGGTCCTTCACGCCGAACGGGATCCCGTGAAGCGGACCGCGGTACGTTCCGGCCGCGATCTCGGAGTCCGCGTTCCGCGCCTGCTCAAGCGCGAGCTCCGGCGTCAACGTGATCACGCACTGGAGCTGCGGGTCGAAGCGGCGCAGGCGGTCGAGGTAGATCCTCGCGAGGCGCTCGGAGGAGAGCGCCTTCGACTCGATCCAGCGCGAGAGCGCCGCGACGGGCGCGAAGGCGATGTCCTCGTCGCGTTTCGGGAGCGGTCCTGGGTCCGACATGCTGCGCGCGAAGACCCCCGTGGCCGGGCCGGCGGACAGGCCGGGCAGGACGGGATTCCAGCGCGACGCGGGCGCGAGCGACGGCTCGAGCGCCACCTTCCGGGGGCCGGTGCGCCGCTCCATCGTTCCGGCCATCGCCTCGCGCCAGTTGCCGGCGGCCTGCGCGCGGTCCTTCGGAGAGAGCGTCACGCGCGCGAGCTTTTCGGCCTCCGTGATCGTCGCGGCCGTGACGTCGGGCCCCACCGGCGGCGCGGTTCCGAAGGCGGGCGGCGTGCCGGCGGCGGGCGTGACGGCGGGCGCGGGCGTTTGCGCCTGCGCGCGCACTCCGGCGACGAGCGTGGCGGCGGAAGCGGCGGTGGTCGCGAGGAACTCACGGCGGGTCTTCGGCATGCCCGTACTCTACGGCGATTCGGCCCGGTGATCGTCCGGGGTGAGATGATCGGAGAAACCCCAGGAGATTCTTGGAAGGGGAGAGGAGCGACGATGACTTCACGACGGCCTCTCGCGTTTACCGCCGCCGCTGTTCTGCTTTTCGCAGGTTCCTTCTCATTCTCCTTCTCCCTCTTCGCCGCCGAGGGTCTCCATCTGACGGGACTCACGCCGGAGTATGGGACGGTGAAGGGGCCCGTCGGCACGATCGTGAACGGGAACTTCAGCGGTCCCGTGCTGGACGCCCAGAGCTCGGTGCTCGCGTCGTTCCACTACGAGCTCGACAGCGCGCCCACCGGCCAGATCTATGTCGGCGTGTGGGACCAGCCGCTGCTCCCGCGCCGCCTCCTCGGCGCGCAGGCCATCGCGAAGGGCTCGGGAAACGCGTCCATTCGCTTCTCGCTCGCCTGCACGCCCGGCGCGCCCGCGGCGACCGAAGTTCACACGATCGAGTTCGGGATCACGCGGTTCAATCCGCCTCCGACGACGGCGGCTCTTCCGAACATCCGCCACGAGAAGAGAGTGAAGCTCGTCTTCACCTGCCCGGCCGTCAAGGCCCTGCCGGTTCCCCCGAGGCCCGCCGCCGCGGCACACTGAGGCGCGTCGGGTCCCGAAGGAGCTCCGGCAGCGCCCGGAACGCCTCCCAGACGTCCTCGCCGAACGCGACGAACGACACGCGCTCGGGCCTCTCGTTCGCCGCGAGGAACGCCGCGGCCTCGCGCGCGGCGATCGCGCACGCCTCGTGGACCGGGTAGCCGTAGACGCCGCAGCTGATCGCGGGGAAGGCGACGGTCCGGCACCCGTTCTCGCGCGCGAGGCGCAGGCTCTCGCGGTAGCAGGACGCGAGGAGCGCGCTCTCGCCGCGGTCTCCTCCGTGCCAGACGGGTCCGACGGTGTGGATCACGGAGCGCGCCTTCAGGAGGTGGCCGCCCGTGATCCGGGCTTCCCCGGTCGGGCAGCCGCCGACCCGCCGGCATTCGGCGAGAAGGCCCGGCCCCGCAGCGCGGTGGATCGCGCCGTCCACGCCGCCGCCGCCGAGGAGCGAGGCGTTCGCGGCGTTCACGATCGCGTCGACGTCGAGAGCCGTGATGTCGCCGCGGACGAGGTCGAGGCGCGGGCCCACGCGCGGAGCGTAGCAGCGGCCCCGGGCCGGTAACATGGGGTATCGCCACTCAGCGCGTCTCCTCCCTGCCCGCGGCGTCCGGCCCCGACGGCGGTTCAGCGCCGTTCCGCGCATTCGAGCTCCTCCTGCCGGCCGGAATCGCGCTCGCCCTCGGAGCCCGGGCTCTCGGGCGCGGGCCTCGCTTCGTGGACGACGCCTACATCACGTTCCGGTACGCGCGGAACCTCGCCGAGGGCGCGGGGCTGGTCTACAACGCGGGCGAGCGCGTGCTCGGGACGTCCGCGCCGCTCTTCGCGATCCTCCTCGCGTTCGTCCACCGCGCGACGGGCGCCGCGATTCCGCTCGTCGCGTTCGGGGCCGGCGCGCTCTGCCTTCCTCTCGTCGCGTTCGTCGGCTACCGGCTCGCGCGCCGCGTGACGGGTCCGGCGCTCGCGGCGCTCTTCGTCGCCGCGGGGCTCTCGCCGCAGGAGTCACTGCGGGTGTTCGCGTCCGGGATGGAGACGCCTCTGTACGTGCTCGGCCTCCTCGTCGCCGTCGAGCTCGCGTGCCGGGAGCGCGACGCCGCCGCGTTCGCGGTCGCCGGCGCGCTCGTCTTCGTCCATCCGGACGCCGTCCTCCTCGTCCCGGCGCTCGGCGCGGCGCTCCGGGTCGCGCGCGGACGCTGGCCATGGCGCGCGGCGACGCTCGGCCTCGCCCCCGCCGCGGCCGCCGCGGCCGTGCTCTGGAGTTTCTACGGGACGCCCGTTCCGCACAGCGTGACGGCCAAGCGGCTCGTGTACGCGATGCCGTCCGGCCACGCGTTCTCGCAGCTCGCCGAGTCGATCCTCGACCCTCTGAAGGTGGTGTGGCCGCCGGCGGCCGAGGCCGTTGCGGCGCTCGCGGCGCTCGCCGCCGTCGCGCTCGCGCTCGTCCTCGGGCGGGCCGCGTTCGCCGCGCTCCCGACGCTCGCGCTCGCGCTCTTCGCCGCTCTCTATTTCGGCGCGTTCGCGGTCGCGAACCCGCTCGTCTTCGAGTGGTACCGCCCGCCACTCGCGCTCGCGGCGACGTTCGTCGTCGTCGCGTGCGCCGCGCGCGTTCCGCCGCCGGGCCGCGCGGCCGCGGCCCTCCTCCTCGCGGCGTCGGCGGCCGTCCACCTCGTCGTATTCCGGCCGTACGACCCGTTCGCGCGGGAGGACGTCTACGCCCGCGCCGCGGCGGCCCTAAATCTCGGGTCGGGGGACACCGTCGCGGCGCCCGAGATCGGCGCGCTCGGGTGGGCGACGCGCGCGCGCGTCCTCGACACGACGGGACTCGTCTCGCCGTCCGCCCTTCGGTGGGTCGAATGGTCGCGCGGGGAAGGCGGGGCGATCCCGCCGCGGCTCCTCAACGAAACCGACGCGAACGCGCTCGTCACGCTCGACCGCTTCCTGGCCCCGTCGCTCGCCGCGGACCCGCACGCGCTCGACGGGTGGTCGGAGATCGTCGTGCGCGGCGCCGGGAACGCCCGCATCTTCCGGCGGCGGCGCTGAGTCACCCGGGGCGGGCCGCGTCCCGCGCGACGGCGAAGACCGTATTCCCGAACGGCGTGAACCCCGCGGCCTCGTAGACGCGGCCCGCGCGGGCGTCGGCCGCCGAGAGGAACGCGACGGAGACCCCGCGCGCGAACGCGGCGCCGAGCGCCGCATGCGTGAGCGCCCCCGCGAGGCCGCGGCGGCGGTGGGACTCGAGCGTGCAGATCCCGACGAGCTCCGTGAGGCCGTCCTGCGGGTCGAGAACCATGGAGACGGCCACGGCCGCGCCGCCCGTCCGCCCGACGAAGCAGAGGCCGGCGCCGAGGCCGTCGCGCAGCCAGCGGGCGTCCTCGTCCGAGACGGCGGCCGCGTCCCCGAGCCCGAATGCGTGGCGCTGGACCTGGAGGAACTCCCGGAACGCGTCGAGCGGAGCCGTGCCCGGGAGCGTTTCGATCTCGAGACCCGGGACGGGCGCCACGTCCCGAAGCGCGTCGGGAGTGCAGACCATGAGCTGCGGGCGGGCCTCGATCTCGAACCCGGAGGCCTCCAGCGCGCCGGCGAGCGCGGGGTAGACGGCGCCGACGAACTCGAAGCGCGGCCGGCGGCCCCGCCGCGCGAACTCGGCCTTCAGCCGCTCGAGCGGCGCCGCGAGAGACGCGGCCTCGCCCGGGACCTCGTCCGGAATCGCGTAGTTGAGGTAGGGGAGCGGATCGGACGGGTGAAAGAAGAGCGTGAAGGGCGGAACGTGCACGGCGTCGTACTGCTGTCGCGCGACGGCGCGCATGTGCGCCTGCAGTCTCTCGGGCGTCGCGGCGCCGCGCTCCGTGGACACTCCCGCATTCTAGGGACTCTCGTCGCGGGGGCCCGCGGCTGGTAACGTTCGCGGGTTCCCCGAGGAGGTCCCGTGTCGAAATCCCGAACCCCGCGCCTCGCCCCGCTCGCCGCGTGCGCGCTGCTCGTCGCGCTCGAGGCCGGCGCGTTCGCGGCCGACCCGGCTCCGACGCCGCTCCCCGTCCAGACGCCCGACGCCGGGACGCTCTTCCGCGGCGCGTCCGTCTACACGGCGTGGGACGAGATCCCCCGGAAGGCCGCGATTCTCGTGCTGGACGGGAAGGTCGTCTCTGTCGGCAACGAGAGGGAGGCGCGCGCCGCCGCGCCCGGGGCGAAGATCGTCGACCTCGCCGGCGCCGTCCTCCTTCCCGGCCTGACGGACGCGCACGGCCACGTCCCGTCCCTCGGCGCTCTGACCCGCATGATCGACTGCCGCGGCCTCTCGAAGGAGGAGATCCTCCTCCGGGTCCGGGCCCTCTCGGCGTCGGCTCCGAAGGGCACGTGGATTCGCGGCCGCGCCTGGGACCAGAACCGCTGGAAGGACACGGCGTTCCCGACCGCCGCCGACCTCGACGCGTCCGCGCCGAAGACGCCCGTCGTCCTCGCGCGCGTCGACGGCCATGCGATCTGGGTGAACCGCGCCGCGCTGAAGGCGGCCGGCGTGACGAAGGCCACGCCCGACCCGCCCGGCGGGCGCATCGAGCGCCTCGAGGACGGGTCGCCCGCCGGCGTCCTCGTCGACAACGCGAAAGAGCTCGTGACGCGTGCGATCCCGCCTCCGGGACCCGACGAGTTCCGCAAGGACTTCGTGGCGGGTCTCGAGGCCTGCGCGAAGGTCGGCCTCACGGGCGTGGGAGAGGCGTCCGGCTCCTCGCGCGCCGGCCTCGGGATCCTCGAGGGACTTGCCCGCGAGCGAAAGCTCCCGATCCGCGTGTATGCGACGGTCGGGCCCCACGACCTCGACGCGGCCCTCGCGCGCGGGCCGGTGAACGTCGGGCGGCTCACGGTCCGCGCCGTGAAGCTGTATGCGGACGGCGCGCTCGGCTCGCGCGGCGCCGCGCTCCTCGCCGACTACTCGGACGACCCGGGCAACCGGGGCCTCGACGTCACGCCGCCCGACGAGATCGAGCGGATCGCCGAGAAGGCGTTCCGCGGGGGCTTCCAGGTCTGGACGCACGCGATCGGCGATCGTGCGGTGCGGACGACGCTCGACGCGTACGAGAAGGCGCTCGCGGCCGTCAAGCCCGCGGACGCGCGCCCGCGCATCGAGCATGCGCAGAACGTCGCGCCGGAGGACGTCCCGCGGTTCGCGAAGCTCGGCGTGATCGCCTCGATGCAGCCGACGCACGCGACGTCCGACATGGGGTGGGTCGAGGCCCGGCTCGGCAAGGCCCGCATTCCGGAGTCGTACGCATGGCGGACACTTCTGAAGGCGGGCGCGCGCCTCGCCGGCGGCAGCGACTTTCCGGTCGAGAGCGAGAATCCGCTTCTCGAGGTCTACGCCGCCGTCACCCGGCAGGACGTCTCCGGGAACCCGCCCGGCGGCTGGCGGCCCGAGGAGGAGCTCGGGCGGGCGGAGGCGCTGCGCCTCCTGACGTCGGACAACGCCTACGCGGAGTTCGCCGAGAACCGCCGCGGGCGGATCGCGCCGGGATTCGACGCGGACTTCACGGTCCTCGACCGCGAGATCTTCGCGCCGGGCACGCCGGCGGCGGAGATCCTCAAGGCAAAGGTCGTGATGACCGTCGTCGGCGGGGAGATCGTCTACCGGGCGAATTAGTAGATTCGGATTTCTTCGAGTGAGTAGAAGGCCGCGCCGCCTTCGAGCGCACGCGTGCGCCTACCGAAGGCGCGTTCCCCATCTTCCCTTCTAGGAAAAATCCGAAGACCCCGTCATTACGTGGTTGCCGGTGTCGGTGTCGGTGCCGGTGTCGGTGCCGGCGCCGGAGCGGGCGGCTTCGGCGGCTCGCCGTTCGGATACGACTCCGTGGAGCAGAAGGAACACTTGATCTTCGGCTGCGCGACGTCGTCGAGCACCCAGTACCAGAACTTCCTGCCGCATTTCGGGCAGGTGAACATCTTGCGATCGCCCTTCATGAGCCCGATCCTACCCGCTCGGGAGCCGCCGCGCGCTGCGAAGGACGAGCGCGCCGAGAACGGCCGCGAGGACGAGCGTCGAGACGAGCGAGCCCTCCGGCCCGAACGCGCCGCCGGAGAGGAGCGGCCGCCCGGCCCCCGCGATCCCCGTCGAGACGAGCGGCATCCCGAGAGCCATCCCGCTGACGGGCAGGCCGAGCGCCGAAATGCCCCAGTTCCAGAGCGCGTGGAAGGCCCACGCCCCCGCGAGGCCGCCGCCCGACCAGAAGAGCCAGCCGAGGACGGCGCCGGCGAGCCCGATGTTGAGGAGCGCGAGCGGCGTGACGTGCGGGTTGCCGGCGTGGAGCGCCGCGAAGGCCGCCGCCTGGACGACGTTCGCCGCGAGGCCCGCCGCGAACCAGCGCCGGCCGAAGCGGGGGAGGCCGGAAGCGTCGTCTCGTGGCGGGAGCGGCCCGGAGAGGAGCCGGGCGACGCCGAGCGCGAGCGCCGCGAGGAGCGTGAAGAGAGCGGCGCGGAAGAGGAGCTCCTCGACGAGGGACTGCACCGCGAAGAACGCGAGAGAGCCCGGCGCCGCGGCCGGGCTCGCGGCCGACGGAGACGGAGTGAAGGCGGTCCATCCGGGCGCCGAGGGGAGGAACGCTCCCGCGGCCACCGCGGGAAGGACGGCGGCCGCGACGAGGACGAGCGCGAACGCGGCGCCGGCGAGGGCCCGGCGCCATGCGGGCCGCTTGGGCTCGGGCAGCGAGCGGCCCGCCCCCCGGAGGAGGCGCAGGCGCAGGAGCGCGAGCCCCGCGAGGCCGAGCGGCAGCGCGTAGAGGAGGTCCCGCGACGCGAGGACGGAGTCCGGGAGGAGCGGGACCGGGGAGGCGAGCGTCAATCCGGTCGCGCTACTTCTTCTCGCCGGCCTTCTCGGCCGCCTTCGCCTGACGCTCGGCGGTCCAGGGCGGCACGATCCCATTCATGCGCGCGTACGCGATCGACTGGCCGAGGTGCTCGTGCTCGTGGTTCGCGATCACGAGGTAGAGCCCGAGCACGGTCGAGTCCATTCCGAAGAACTTGCACGGCTTGTCGAGCTCGGCGTCCGGTGTCGCCTCGACGGCCGCACGCAGGTGCGCGAACGCCTTCTTGAGGGCCTCGATGACGGCCGCCTTCTGCGTCACGGTCTTCTCCATGTCGCGCGAGATCCCCTCGGGGATCTTGACGCCGGCGAAGTGGGGCAGCATGTAGTCGGCTCCCGCGATGTGCATGTAGACCTCGCTGACCGAGCGCACGCCCTCGGCGGGGCGCCACGCGAACTTCTCCGCGGGCGTCGCCTCGGCGAGGCTGAGGAGCTCCTTCTCGACCCCGGCCTGCTGGCGAAGGAATTCGGCCCGGAAGCCCTTCGTGGGGGCCTGCGCGGCGGCCGAAGAAGCGGCGACGACGAGGGCCGCGACGGCGAGACTCGAGGCGATTCTCTTCATGGCGTGGTCTCCTTTGGAGGCGGATCTTATCCATCCGCGTAGAATCCGCGGACCCGAGGCGTTCCGCCCGAAAACCGAACCATGGAGGACCCGCCCATGTCGAAGATCCGCCTCTCCGCCGCCGCCCTCGCCCTGGCGGCCGCCCCGGCGCTCGCCCAGCTCGCGACGCCGGCCCTGAGCCCGAACGCGACCGTCGCCCAGACGATCGGAATCACGAAGGCCGAGGTCGTCTACAGCCGCCCGTCCGTGAGGGGCCGCGTGATCTGGGGCGAGCTCGTTCCGTACGACAAGGTCTGGCGCACGGGCGCGAACGCCGTGACGAAGATCTCGTTCGACACGGACGTGACGGTCGAGGGCCAGAAGCTGCCCGCCGGCGCGTATGGCCTCTTCACGATCCCCGGACGGGCGGAGTGGACGGTCATCTTCAACAGGCAATCGACGGGGTCGCCGTTCGACTACGCGGCCGACAAGGACGCCCTGCGCGTCAAGGTGAAGCCGGCGGCGCTCGACGCTCCCAAGGAGCTCTTCACGATCTCCTTCCCGGCCGTCTCCGCCGGCGGCGCGACGCTGCAGCTCGCGTGGGAGAAGCTCAAGCTGCCGCTCGCGATCGGCGTCGACACGAACGCCGTGTTCCTCCATCGGGCGAAGCTGGCCGTCGCGGACGCGAAGGTGGACGACTGGCGGACGTCGTACGTCGCGGCGCGCGGCCTCTACGACCTGAAGTACGCGCCGGAAGACGCCGCGAAGTTCCTCGAGCGCTCCCTCTCGACGAAGGAGACGTTCGCGAACCTCGCGTTGAAGGCCCGGGTCCTCGCGGGACAGGGCGACAGGAAGGGCGCGGTCGCCTGGGGCGAGAAGGCCCTCGCGGCGGCGAAGACGGCCGACCCGAAGCCCGACGCCGAGGCGGTCGCGGAGCTCGAGAAGTCGATCGCGGGCTGGAAGAAGTAGCGCGGACCGGTTTCCTCAGGGGGGAGGCGCGACCGTCACCTCGACGAGCGTGCGCCCGGGGCTCCGCGCGAAGGGGACGAGGCCCGCGCTCTCGAGGTGGCGCTCCCACGCGGGGGTGTCCGGGGCGACGACGAACCGCGCCTGGAAACGGAGCTCGAGGTGCGCGGCGATCGCCGCGGCGCTCCACGTCACGGGCGCAGCCGGGTCCGCGAGCATGCGAAGCACCGGGTCCTCGCGGCGGCGCGCGACCGCCTCGACGGGGTTGCGCGACAGGTAGCCCCCGACGAGCGGGTGGCCGTGGACGAGCTGGCGGACGAGAGCCCCGGTCCCTCCCTCGACGTCGAGGACGGCCGAACCGCCGCGGTCGCGCGCGAGCGCCTCGAGCGCCGGGTCGGCGGGGGTCAGCGGCCATGTCTCGACCGGGATGCGCCACGGCACGTACTCGACGAACGCGAAGCAGACGGCGGCGGCCGCGAGCGCGCGTCGGGGCCGGATCCGATCGACCCAGAAGCCGAACGACACCGCGAGCGCGAGGAGTGCCAGCTGCTCGAAGCGGTTCACACAGCCGCCGAGCCGCAGGGCGGGGAAGACGCGCTCAAGCCACGCGTACGGCAGAGTCACGGAGAGGAGGCGGTCGAAGACGCGCGGCTGCGGGCCGAGGCTCAGGACGAGCGCGGCGAGGCCGCTCGCGAAGAGGAAGTCGAGCTGCCGCGGCCGCCCCCGGGCGAGGAGGGCGACCGTCGCGACGAGCGGAACCCATCCGAGGTAGCCGACGCCCTCGACGAGGTTCTGGTGGTTGCGCCCGGTCAGCGGGGCCGTCGCGACGGACAGGGCCTGGACGCGCGAGGGGATGACGAGGGACGTGAGCGCGACGGAGCACCACTTGCTCTCGTGGCCCCCCTCGACGAGCGGCAGGTCCCGGCTCACGCGGACGAGGAGCGGGAGGCTGAGCGCCGTGGCCGCCGCCGCGACGACGACGAAGACGAGCGCCCGCCGGCCGCGCGCCGTCTCGCGCCGGAGCGCGAAGACGGCGTAGGCCGACGCCGCGAGCGCGCCGAGAAGCGCGAGGTAGAGGTCCGCGTAGACGAGCGCGGCAAGAGAGAGAGCCGCCTCGGCCGCCCCGATCCACCGCGTGCGCCGCCGCACGTCGCCCGTGAGGACGAGTCCCTCGAGCGCGAAGCCCAGGAAGCCAAGCCCGAGCAGGTTCAGGTGCCCGTACGCCCGCGCGAAGCGCGGGGGACAGAACGCGAAACAGAGCGCGGCGACCGCGGCGCCGAGGTTTCCGGCTCCGAGCCGCCGCGCGAGCCGGAAGACGCCGGCGCCGGCGACCGCGAAGGACAGGAGGACGGCGAGGTTGTACGCGAGCGGCAGGCCCGTCGCCCCCGAGGCGAGCGCCGCGGGCAAGCTGAACGGCAGGCTCAGCGTGTGCGTCGCGAGGCTCGCGCCTTCCGGCGCGAAGAGTCGCGTCGTGAAGAACAGCGGCCCGCCGTCGCAGACGGATCGGCGGACGTGGTCGACGTTCCAGAGGTTCTGCCACGCGTCACCGCCGCCGACGACGCCGCGCGTCCAGTTCCGTCCGAAGCCGAGCGCGAAGAACGCGAGGAGCGTCGTGCCGAGCGCGACGGCCGCCGTGGCAGCGGCCGACGGAGCCGCCGACGGAGCCTCCTCGCGCTGCATCGCGCGCATCTTAGTGCGCGGCGTGCGTCTGAGCGTCTTCTCCCGCGGCCTTGACTAAGATCCCGCCGTGAAGGGATGGCGTTGGGCCGATCGGTTTGTGCTCGCCGGCGCGCTCATCTTCGTCTGGATCCAGTCGTCCCATTACCGCTTCATTCTCGACGATGCCTTCATCTCCCTTCGGTACGCACGAAACCTCGCTGCGGGCGCGGGCCTCGTCTTCAACCCGGGGCTGCCGCCGGTCGAGGGCTACTCGAATTTCCTCTGGGTGCTCGTCGAGGCGCTCCATGTTTCGTGGACTCCATGGCCAGAGAACGCTCTTCTCGTCTACGACGTCGTCTTTGGCCTTGCCGTCGTCATCGCGGTCTGGCGGGAGATGGTGTTGCGCGGCCCCGAAGCGCGGGAATGGGCATGGCTTGCGGTGCTACTCGTGGCGCTGCACGAAACCCTGCACGCCTGGATGGGCGGCGGCCTCGAGACGACGCTGTTCATGTTCTTGACCACGCTCGGTATCGGGAGCTTTCTCCGCGAGCGCGCGCGCGGCTTTGGGACATTCTGGAGCGCGATTCCGATCGGTCTTGCGGCCCTCGCCCGACCAGAGGCTTATCTCGTCATCGCGGTCTGCGGCGCCTCTCTCGTGGCTGCGACCGGGCGGGAGCGAACGGGGCGGGCGCGCGCGGCGCGATGGGCTCTCGCCGTCTCGGCGTTCTGTGTCCCGCACCTGGCGTTTCGGCGTCTCTACTACGGCGAATGGGTTCCGAACACTTTCTTTGCGAAGATATCCGGGCCCTACTTCGCATCCGGCATACCTTACGTCGAGATCTTCTCGTCGGCGTTCTACGGGAGCTGGGTCGTCGTCGCCGGCATCCTCCTGTGGGCGGCAGTCGACGTGGTGCGCGGGCGCGGCGACTTCGCCGCCGACCGCGGCGTTCTCGCCACCATCGTCGGCGGGTGGTTCGTTTACATCGCCTATGTGGGTGGCGACCATTTCGAGTTTCGGCTCCTCGCTCCGACCGTCCCGCTCCTCGCGTTGTTGATCGCCCTGACGGCGAGCGACGCGGCGCCGCGCCGCGGCCGACGTGCGGAAATGAACGGAATTCGGGGGGGGGGTATTCGCTGCGATCGGAGGCATCGCACTCGCTCTTCGAATGTTGTGGAGCGGACAGCACGCATCGTTCGCGGACGAGCTCTTCCATCGGCTTCGAATCCCGTCCGCTGCTGGGCTCGCCCGGGAGAATTACGGCGAAAGATGGAGACCCGCCGGAGAATGGCTCCGACGCTTTGCGGCTCCTGAGGAACGCATCTCCGTGCCGGCTGCGGGAATCATCCCGTGGGTGTCCCGCTTGACGACTCTCGACACGCACGGCCTGAACGACCGTGACATCGCGCGCCGGCGGATCACGGTGCGCGGCGTCCTCGCACACGAAAAATCTGCGACGTGGGAGGACGTCGTCAGATTCGGCGTGACATACCACGTAGACGACCTCGAGTTTCGGAACGGGTTAGAGGCGTTCCGGTCCGAGGTCCTGAAGAACAAGTCCCGCGTCCTCGTGGAGCTCGCGAACCACAGCTGGATGAACGTCGGGGCTGTCGGAGACCCACGAGTCTTGAGGGCCACGTTGCGCTCCCGGGGCGCGATCGTCGCGGCCGGTCCGGACGAGGACGCCGATCTCGTCGCAGCCGAGAACGCACGCAATCGGCAAGCCTTCGAAGTCTGGTGCGCGTCCGTCGAACAGAGCCGCCGATCGAGGCTCGAGGCTTCCTGGATTCCGCTCGGAGGCTAGCGTCAGCGCGACGCCGGCGCCGCGGGCGCGTGCGCCGCGAGCTCGGTCCCCGCGCCGGCCGACACGAGGTTCACGAAGAAGCGGTACGCGCCGGGGACGCCGGCCGGCAGCTGCCGGAAGAACGCATAACCCGTATAGACGTACGCGCCCTTGCCGACCTTCGCGTAGAGGAGGCCGCCCTTCTTGTCGCTCTCGCCGGGATCGTGCGACGCGATCGGGGTCTCGTACCGCGGGTCCCACGTGCCCGCGAAGTAGAGCCCGCGCTCCTGCACCCACCCGTCGAAGTCGGCCGACGTCAGCTTGTTCGGGAAGTTCAGGAGCGGGCTCGCCGGCTCGAGGAACGTGACCGGGGCCTCCTCGACGGTGACGCGGTCGCGCGAGATCTTGAACGGGTACGGGCCGAGCTCGGTCGTCACGAGCTCGCCCGTCGTGTCGTACTGGACGACGAGCGTGCCGCCCTTCTCGGCGTATGAGAGGAGGCGGTGCTCGACCTGCTTGAGGCGCGGCCGGGTGTTGTAGGCGCGGATGCCCGTCACGATCGCCGCGAAGCGCGAGAGGTCGCCCGTCTCGAGGTCATCGTCCGAGAGCAGCGTCACGGAGTACCCCATCTGGCGGAGCGCGTCCGGGCCCGCGTCGCCGGAGCCCATGACGTAACCGATCGGCGCGCGCGGCGCCTTGACGTCGATGCGCAGGACGCGCGCCTGGGCGGGCGGGAAGAGGGTCTGGAGTGGAATGTGGGGATAGTCCACCCGCACGACGGCGTGCGATTCCGCACGCCCGCCGACGGTCGTCTCCGCCGTGAGCGTTCCGGAGGCCTGGCCCGGCGGCGGCGTCACCGTGAACACGACCGGCTTCTCCTCGCCCTTGGCGGTCAGCTCGAACAGGACCTCGACCGGGGAGACGTGGAAGCCGGAGGGCGCCCTGAGGCGGAGCGCGCCCGTGACCTTCGGCTCGCCGGCGACGAGCGTGACGCGCACGGCCTTCGCGGCGGCGCTCCCGAACGCGTAGACCTTCTCGTCGAGGTTCGCCATGACGGGCGGGACGATCTCGAACGGCCGGTACACCTCCCCCCTCACGGGATCCGTGCGGCGGAAGACGACGGGAGCCTCGAACGGGATCGTCGCCCCCGAGACGCGGACGGCGAACCGCGCGACGAGCGGCGGTGCGTTCTCGGGCCGGCCGACGAGGCGCGGATCCGGAACCGCGTACAGGCCCTTGCCCGCGGGCGCCCGCAGCCAGTACGGCTGCGTGTACGCCGCGTCCTGCGGGAGAGTCACCGTCGCGGTCCCGCGCAGCGGCTCGTTCACGGCGAGGACGCCGCCTGGGAGGGGCGAGGCGGCGTCCGTGATCGCGACGCTCTCGAGCGCCGCGGGGAACGTCGAACGGTTCAGGATCATCGTCGCGACCTTGACCTCGGCGCCCGGCGCGGCCGAAACGTCGGCCGCGATCGCCTCGGTCCACAGGCCGAGGCACGCCCGGATCGCCTCGGCGACCTCGGTGCGCTTGGCGAGGAGAAGAGGGTCTGTTTGCTTCGGACCCTCTCCGCGCCCGTCGGCATCTCCCGAGCTGGTGTCGGGGGATGAAGATTTCTTAGAAGGGGAAGAGGGGGAGGAAGACGAAGAATCGGAATTCCTTGAAGGTGAATTCGCCGGATCGCCAGCCGCATCGGCCATCCGCCCGAGAAGCGTCCACGCCTCCACCAGGCCCGGGATAGAGGCGCCCGGGTCCGTTTCACGGAACCCTTCTTCGACCCTTCTAAGAATCTTCCCGACTTCTTCTCCTCTTTCTCCATACCTCTTCCAGCTGAGATTCACCCCGTCGAACAGATCTTCCTTCGCGGGCTCGCCCGCGATCACCCTGAAGTCGTTCAGCCACGTTCCGCGGCGCTCGGCCGCGCCGAAGCCCTGGCTCTTGTGCATGGAGCGGCTCTGCCCCGCGATCTCCGTGTACGAGCGCCCGAGGAGCGCGTTGTAGCCGCCGAGGTCGACGGAGACCTCTCCCGGAACCGGTGTCCGCTGGGCGTCGGCGCCGAACCGGAAGACGTTCCAGAAGACCCTCTTCACCTGCCAGGGTCGCACCCACTGGAGCTGCTCGGGGAAGCGCTTCGGATCGGCGGCCGCCGTGAACGCCTCGACCGCGAGGATCGCGGAGGCCGTGTGGTTGCCGTGGCCGCCCTCGCCCGTCGTCGGAAAACGCGTGACGATCACGTCCGGCCGGAACGAGCGGATAACCCAGACGACGTCCGAGAGGACCTGGTCGTGCCCCCAGATCGCGAACGTCTCCCCGGGATTCTTCGAGTAACCGAAGTCGATCGCGCGCGTGAAGAACTGCCGCGCGCCGTCGATCCGCCGCGCCGCGAGGAGCTCCTGCGTGCGCAGGACGCCGACGAGCTCGCCGGTCTCGTTGCCGATCAGGTTCTGGCCGCCGTCGCCGCGCGTGACGGAGAGATAGCCCGTCTCGAGGAGGCGACCCTTCGCGCCCCAGGCGAGAAACGCCGAGTTCTCGTCGTCCGGGTGCGCCGCAACGTAGAGGACGCTCCCGACGACGTTCAGCTTCTTCAGCCGGAGCGCGATCTCGGCGGCGCTCGGGTTCTCGGCGGGGGCGGCGGCGCGGGCCGGAAGGCCGGCGAGGGCCAGGAGAGCGAGGAGAGCAGGGAGAGCGCGGAGGGCACGGAGGGCGCGGAGCGGTCGGCGCGTCATGCGCCGCATTCTAGAGGGGGCGTCTCAATCCGAGGGCCCCTTCCCGAACGTCTCGGCGACGAGGAACGTCCCGGCGCAGGCGAGGACGAGCGTCCCGAGCGACGCGAGGAACGCCGCGTGGTAGCCCGCCGTCGGGTAGCGGCGCGCCCCCTGCTCGAGGACGCCGAGCCAGTGGGCGTCGAGGATGCGGCCGAGGACGTTCTGCATGACGGCCGCTCCGAGGAAGCCGCCGGCGTTGACGGTCGACGTCGCGATACCCGAGAAGCGCGGCGGGTTCACCTCCCGCGCGAGGACCCACGTGAGCGTGAAGCAGCTCGCGGTCAGGCCGACGAGGAAGCACAGCGGGCCGAGGAGGAACCGCGGCGGCCCGGCCGGCGGGAGCGCGATCGCGGCCCAGACGGCCGTGTAGACGAACGTGAAAAGGACGTACGGGAGGCGCCGCGCGCGGAAGACGCGGTCCGAGAGGAATCCGGCGGAGGGTGCGCCGAAGACGACGCCCACCCCGACGAGCGACACGAGCCGCGCCGCGTCGCGGGCCGTAAGGCCATAGACGTCTCGCATCCACGGGACGGCCCAGAGCCCCGAAAACGAGAGGAGCGTCCCGTACTGGCAGAAAAAGACGAGGAACATCGGCCACGTTCTCCGGTTGCCCCACACCGTCCGGTAGCCCTGCGCGACGCTCAGCTTCGGCGCCGGGCCGCGCGGGACCGGCGGCGGAAAGCCCGCGTCCTCGGGCCGGTCGCGGACGACGGTGAGGCAGAGCACCGCGAGGCCGAGGGAGAGCGCCGCGACGCCGCCGAACGTCGCGCGCCAGCCGGCGAGGGAGACGACGAGCGCGAGGGGCGCGGCCGCGAGGAGGCCGCCGAGGTTGCCCGCGACCTGCGTGAGGCCGGACCACGTCCCGAACTCGTCCGGCCGGAACCACGCGCCGACCTGCTTGAGCGTCCCGATGAAGACGACGGACGCGCCGACGCCGACGACGACGCGCGCGCCGTAGGCGAGCGGCAGGGCGTGCGCGGCCGAGAAGAGGGCGCCGCCCGCGCCCATCACGACGGCGCCCGCCGCGACGGCGCGGCGCGGGCCCCACGCGTCGACGGCCGCCCCGACGACGAACTGCATCGCGGCGAACGCGTAGAGGTAGAGCGCCGACATCGTCGCGACCTCGACGCCGGTCGCCGTGAAGCTCCGCATGAGGTCCTTCGCGAGCACCGCGGGCGCGATCCGATGGAAGTACGACACGACGTACACGAGGGCGAGGACGCCCCAGACGAGGACGCGGCGCGAGCGGTAGTCAGGCGAGACGGCGATCCTCCCCGCGGGGACGGGCGACGTTACCTCACGAGGCGGAACGTGCGGGGCGGGAGCGTGCGGCGGCGCCCGTCTGGGGTCTCGAGCTCGACGACGAGGCTGTGGCCGCCGGGAGCGAGGCCGCTCACGTCGAGGTCCGCCGCGAATCCCGTCTCCCTCGACTCGACGACGTACGGGAGCACCGCCACGACGTCTGGCCGGTCGGGACGGGTCGAGCGGAGCGGGATCGCGTCGCGGCCGTCGACGGTGAAGAGGACGGGGTCGATCCTCCCTCCCCCCCGCTCGCGGCACCAGCCCGCGGCCGCGAGAACGTCGCCCCGGACCAGGCTCCCCTCCGCCGGCGCGTCCAGGTTCGCGGGGAGATCACCGGAACCCCCGCGCGGCGTCGGATGCGCCGCGTCGAGCGTGAGGTCGAGCGCGGCGATCCGCACGTCGCCGCCGGCATCGGGCGCGGACGGGCGGACCGAGAGGCGGTTGCGACCAGCCCGCCACGCGCCGCTTTCGATCCGGAACGCGGCCTCGCGCGGGCCCGCGGTCACGGGATCCAGGGCGCGACCGTTCAGGCTCATTCGGAGCGATCGAACGAGCCCCTCGGAGCCGTCCACCTCCAGAGTCGCGGCCGTGGCGGGCGCGTCGAGCGGCGGGATCACGAGGTCCACGCCGCCGGGCGGCGCGTCGAGCGCCGAGGAAGCCACTCCGTCGCGTGGCTCCGGCCGCCGCCGAGACAGAACGTAGTAGTCCGACTCCGGTCGTCCGAAGTCCACGCGCAGGAGATCGGATCGCGCCGGCGCGTCGCGGATCGCGAAGACCTCCGTCCCGGCGTCGCGGAAAACGCGCGTGAAGGCCCCGGGCTCCAGGGCGATCCAGTCCCGTTCCGGAAGATCGTCCGAGGTCCGGACGACGACGATGAATGAGGCCCCGAGCCGCCGGAGGTTCTCCCTCCACTCCGCGTGGACGGCGCGGTGATGCGGGAACTCCAACGGCCCTCGCCACGAGAAAAACGACGCGCCGAGCGGAGGAGCCAGCCCGCCCCGCGCGTCGGGACCCCGATACGTCGGCACGTAGAGCAGACGGTTCTGAAGGCGCCGCCCGAAGAACGGGTACGGCTGGTTCCCGCCGCAGAACGCGATCGTCGTGCCGGCCGGCGCGATACGGTCGAGGAACGAGGCCGCCGGGACGGGAACGAGTTTTCGGTCCAGGTACGTCTCGAGAAGCCTCGCGCCGGCCAGAGAGGCGAGCGCCGCGAGAGCGGCAGCCGCGATCCCGTAGGCGGCCGTTCGCTCGAGGCGCGACGAAGGCGAGAGGGTCCGCCGCCGAAGGGCGTCGAAAAGCAGAATCGCGCCGCTCAGCGCTCCCACGAGCACCGTGTCCCATCCGCCGATCCGCCTGGCCTGAGAGGCGACGAGCGTCGCCGACGCCACGAGAAAGACGGCGGCGCGACCCAGGCGTGCGGCCCGGGGAGGAAGGCGCTCGACGAGCCACGCGGCACATACCCCCGCGAGGGCGACGGCCCCGTACACGTACCGGACGTCGCGGTGATCCTGCATCAGGCGGACGAACTCCGCGTACAGAACGGCCGGCAGGGCGAGCAGGACGACCTCTCCCGCCGCGACCCTTCGGACTTCCGGCGGAGAGCGCCGCGCCCGCGAGGCGAGCCAGAAGAGCGCGGCGAAAAGAGGCGCGACGACGGCGGCGGGAAGCAGGATCCATCGAAACAGAGGCCCGAGGAGATCGGCCTGTTCGTGGAGGAGTCGGAACGCCTCCCGACCGGAGCCCGCGGTCCTCCCGAGAAACGCGATCGTGTCTCCTGCCCATCCCTGGAGGAGTCGACGGCCGAAGATGGTGACGGTCGCGGGGTAGAGCGGGTTGCCGGCCCCGACCGCGTTCCGCGCGTAGGTGTAGCCGCCGACGCCGAGCATCGTCACGCCCGCGACGAGGCCGCCGAGCGCCGTCCGCCGGATTCCGCCGGACGGGAGCCGCCGGAGCGCAGGGACGGAGCACGCTCCCGCCAGGAGCAGAAGCGGAGGCAGGAACATCGCCCCGGTGTACTTGGTGCCGATCAGCAGACCGAGCGACGCGCCGAGGAACACCGCCCTGCGGGGGTCGGGGCCGCGCCGGAGGAGAAGAGCGCCCGAGACGCTCGCCAGGACGAAGAAGCCCACGGCGTGGTCGTTGCCGGCCCCGAGCATCCCCGTCGGGAATACGCGCGGGTTCGCCGCGTAGAGGAGGACGGCGACGCCCGCCGCCCCGGCGCGCAGCGACAAGAGGCGCGCGATCGAGGCGAGCGCGCCGAGCGAGGCGAGCGCGAACGGCGCGTCGCTCCATCGTGCCAGGAAGTCCGTGCCGCCGAACGGGACGAGAAGGAGATACGAGAACAGCTCCCCGGCGACCGGGTAGAACGTCGTGCTGCCGTCTCCGATCGGAAACTTCACGCTCCTTAGGTCGTGCCACTGCCACCACGTCGCGACGGCGGAGAGGTGGTAGGAGGTGTCGTCGTAGCCCCGGGCGCCGGGTGGAGCGTAACGCTCCGCGAAGACCGCGACGGCCGTCGAGATCCCGAAAAACGCGAGGGCGGCCAGGATCGCGGCGCGCTCCGTCGAGCCCGCGTGGCCGGGGCACCGTTTCGGCGGCGCGAGCCGGATCGGGAAGACGGCGTTCGCCAGCGGGGCGAGCGCCGCGACGAGGAGAACCGCACGCGGCGTCAGGACGCCGAGGTGCCCCAGCACCGTCGCGACGACGGTCCAGCCCGCGCTGAAAAGGACGACGGTCGCCGTGGCCGTCGTCCATCGGTCCTCGCCCGGGAGGAGGTGCCTTGCCAGACGGAGGAAGGGCCGACCGATCCCGAGGAAGAAGACGACGGCGAGCGCCGCGCCCGCGGCCGCGGGCAGGCGAGAGACTTCCGCAGCTCCCAGCACGAGCAGAGCCGCGAGGGCGACGTCGAAACGCCGCGCCTTCTCCCGAGCCGGCCCGTTCGGCGTGTCTACGAAAACGCCATTGCTCCGACGACCGCGGAAGGCCGCTTCGCGAGCGAATTCTCGAAACCGGCGACGCTCATGGAACGAGCATACCGAGAACGGTCGGGACCCCGCGCGTCCGGAGCGCCCAGCCGAGGAGGAGGAGGCCGATCGCGGCGATCCAGCTTCCCGCCACGCGCACCGCGACGCGCGTCCACGGGGTCTTCAGCGAGACGACGAGCGCCGAGGCGAGAGCCACGACGACGAACGCGACGGCCGATATGCCGAGGAGGCCGAGGGCGCCCGGGCCGCTCCCCGAAAGCGCCGGCCCGTTCCAGAAGCCATGGACGAGGCCGAGGCCGGCGGCGAGCGCCGCGACGGCGCCGTCCGCGAGCTTCAGGTCGGCGGCGACGAGGAGGCCGAGCAGGATGAAGGACGCCGCGGGAACGGGCGCCGGCGCCGTGTCCGCGGCGAGGCCGAGGAGACCGCCGGCCGTCCACGCCACCGGCAGGACGAAGAGCGCGAGGCGGCCCGCGCGCGCGCCGCGCAGGCCCGCGTAGAGCGCGAGCGCGACGATCGGCACGAGATCCTCCGGCGTCAGCAGAAGGTGGCCGATCCCGTCGTACACCGGCCCGAGGCCGGTCGTGACGAGGTGCCCGTCGGCGCGCGTCGAGATCAGGAGAGCGGCGAGGAACGCGAGTCTTCCCGCACCCGGTAAACGCGTCCTCATCGGATCGCCTTCCAGAGAAATCCGAATCCGGCGATCGCCACCAGCAATCCCGAAACACGAAGCGCGACGCGTCCCCAGGTCCGGCGGTGGACGAGACCGATCCCGATTCCCGTCAGGTGCAGAAGGCCCGTCGCGACCACGAACCCGATGCTGAAGAGGATCCCGCTCTCCCCGGGCGGCAGCTCGGTGCCGTGCGCGTGTCCGTGAAAGATCGCGAAGAAGCCGACGAGAAGAGCCGCGACCGTGAGGGGCGGGCGCGCCTCGCGCGCGACCGCGAGGCCGAGGAGTACGGCCGACAGAGCGATCGCGATCTCGACGCCCGGTAGCGGAACGCCTACGAGGCCGAGGAACCCGCCGAACGCCATGACCATCGGGAAGACGATGGGCAGAAGCCAGACGGCCGGAGCGCCGAGCTGCGCGCCCCACAGGCCGACGGACACCATCGCGAGGACGTGGTCGAGGCCCGAGATGGGGTGGCGGAATCCCGAGAGGAAGCCGCCCGCCTCGCCGGCCTGGACGTGGGCGCGCGCGGGCGCCATCGCGAGCGCGAGGACGAGGAGGGCGAGGAGACCCTCGGGAGACGGCCCGCGCCTGCGGTTCATCGCGTCACCGCCAGCAGGACCGCGGTCCGCTGGATCGCCCAGTACGCGCCGAGCGAGCCCACGGTGTAGCCCGGAAGCGCTTCGGCCCAGCGGGGCCAGCGGATCGCGAGCGTCCGGAAGGAGCGCTCGAGGAGGAGGATGACCGCGACGAAGAACATCTGCCCGATCTCGACGCCGACGTTGAAGAGAAGGAGCGCGAGCGGGATCTCCGCGTTCGGGAGTCCCATTGCCGTCAGTCCGCTCGCGAAGCCGAAGCCGTGCAGGAGGCCGAACGCGAACGCGACGACCCACGGGTGCCGGATCGTGAAGCTCGTCTCGCTCCGCCACGTCCTCACGATCTCCGGGCCGAGGAAGAGGATCGAGAGCGCGATGGCGGCGTTGAGCGGGGAGAGAGGCGCCGAGGCGAAGCCGAGCGTCGCGACCGCGAGCGTGAGGCTGTGCGCGAGCGTGAAGGACGTGATCGTCTTCAGGAGCATCCACCGGTCGGACACGATGAGGAGGAGGCCGAGGACGAAGAGGAGATGGTCGACGCCCATGAGGATGTGCTCGACGCCGAGCTTCAGGTACGAAGCGGCGCGCTGGGCGCCCGTCATCGCCTCTCCGAGCGTGGCGGAAGGATTCGCGGGGCCGAGGAGATGGGTCTCGACGACGCCGTCTCCGCGCTTCACGCGCACGAGGACATCCGTCGTCGTGGACTCGAGGCCCGCGATCGCGATCGTCTTGCCCGCGAGGCCGCCCTCGCAGCGCAGCGTTCCCCTGACGAGGATCGCCCCCGGCGTGAGCTGCTGCCGGTCCGGCGTCCCGAGAGCGCAGCCCGCCGGAAGGACGGGTGCGATCCGGATCCCGACCTCGCCGCCCGAGGGCGCCTTCCAGAGGAACGCGTAGACGCCGGGCGTCTTTTCCTCCATCTCGAGAAAGCCCGGCCGGACCTCGTGTGCCCGCGCGGAGGCGGCGCCGAGGACGAGAGCGGCGGCCGCGAGCGCCGTCACGCGTCGCGAGGGACGGCGCGTCAATTCTTCTCCAGCGCGTTCTCGATCACGACGGTCGTCTTCGCGAGGAGGCGCGCGTAGAGCGCGTCGCGCTCGCGCTTCCTGAGGTCGGCCGCCGCGGCGGGGTCCGGGACCGCGGTTGCGTCGGCGCGCTCCTCGGCAAGCGACTCCAGTTTCTGCCGCAGGCGTCGCCGGACGACCGGATCGTCACGGTCGAGACCCGTCGCCGTCGCTTCGCGGACGGCGGCCTCCTCTCGCACGAAGCCGTCGATCAGGCCCTGCATCTCGCGGGCGGTCGGGGGGCGCTGCCACGTACGCTGGAAGCCGGCCACGAGGGATCCGATCCGCGCCCGCGTCACGACGATCCGGCCGGACGCGCCGCCGCCCGTCCCGGCGAAAGCGAGAAACAGCGCGGCGCCGATCGCGAGGAAGTGGACGAGCGGCTCGCGAAGAAGACGCTTCACGGACCGGGCGTATGCCAGAAACCGTGGCGCCTCGACGAGCGCCGCCCGGGCCGCCTCCATGCCGCTCTTACGGGCCGACCCGGGCGGCCGGATCAGCCCCGCCGCCCCGGCGTGCTCCGCGTCACACCGGCGGCCTCCTGCGGTGCCATTCCGTCCGCGCCTGAACGGCGGAGCCGAGCGCGACGAGCGTCTCGTCCGAGAACGCCCGCCCCGTGAACTGGAATGCGGTCGGAAGGCCGTTCTCCCCGAAGCCGTTCGGCACGGACAGCGCGGGCTGGCCGACGAGGTTGCCGGCCGCGATGACCGGCGGGCCGCCGCTGATCCCGGGGTAGACCTTGTCGAAGTCCGGCCCGATCGGGTACGACACGGTCGCGCGAGAGGGAGAGACGAGGGCGTCGAATTTCGCGTAGAGGGCGTCGAGCGCCCGCTTCATCGGTGCCCTGAGGCGCAGCGCCTGGAGGTAGTCGACCGCGAGGACCATCGAGGCCGCGTAACCGCCCCACCGGTCGTTCGGGACCTTCAGCTCCTTCGCGCGCCCGCTCTCGATCAGGTCGCGGAACGCGCTTGCGCCCTCCGCGCCGACGATCGTTCCGACGACGGGACCGTACGGGAAGTCCGGGAACTCGACGTCCGGGACGACCTCTGAGAACGCGCCGAGCACCTTCAGCGATTCCTCGAAGTTCTTCCGCACCGCGGGCTGGGCCTTCTCGAACGACCCCTTGATGACGCCGATCCGCGGCCGTTTCGCCTTCGGGCGGGCGGGTGACGGACGAAACGGCCGGTTCACGGACGTCGCGTCCATCGGGTCCCGGCCCGCAATGGCGGACATGACGAGGCCGCAGTCCTCGGCCGAGCGGCACATGGGTCCGAGCTTGTCGAGCGTCCAGCAGAGCGCCATCGCGCCGTGCCGGCTCACGCGCCCGTAAGTCGGGCGCAGGCCGGTCACGCCGGAAAACGCCGAGGGCGTGACGATGGAGCCGGACGTCTCGGATCCGATCGAGAACGCGACGAGCCCCGCCGCCGTTGCCGCGCCCGGGCCCGACGACGAGCCGCCCGACCAGAACCCGGTGTTCCACGGCGTGCGGCCCGGCCCCGTGAAGGACGCGTCCGCGTTGTTGTAGCCGAACCCGCCGGCGAGCTCCACCATCGCGAGCTTGCCGACGAGGACCGCGCCCGCCTCGCGCAGACGCGTGACGACCGTCGCGTCCTCGTCGAAGACCTGCTCGCGGAACGGCGCGGCGCCCCAGGTCGTCGGGATCCCCTTCGTCGCGAGGAGGTCCTTCACGCCGAAGGGGACGCCGTGCAGCGGCCCGCGCCACTTCCCGCCCGCGATCTCCGCCTCGGCGGCCTTCGCCTGCGCGAGCGCGAGGTCACGCGTCACCGTGACGACCGCCCCGAGCTTCGGACCGATCCGCTCGAGCCTCTCGAGATAGCCCTCGGCGAGCGCGACGGGCGAGAGCTGTCGCGCCTTGAGCTTTTGGGACAGCTCGTGGACGGGAAGGAAGAAGACGGATTCTTCGAGGGTCACGAGGGCCTCCCCTCGAGTCCGGCCGTGAAGACGACGTCAGGCTCGTCCGCGTTCGTGAGCTTCGCCTTCTTCATGGCGTCGGCGGCCCTGAGGCGCCGGTCGAGAGAGGTCGCGATCTCACCGAGCTGCTCGCCGCTCAGGTGCTTGCCCCAGCGGATGCGGACGACCTCCGTGAGCGCCTCGGCCGCGGAGGACGGTGTCTCGGGCGTCGGAACGGGCGTCGGCGTCGCCGCCGCAGGCGCCGTGGCCTGCCCGATGGCGGCGGCCGGGAGAAGTGCCGCGGGGGCGACGGCCGCCACCGCGAGGGTCCGGGCGAACGCGCGTCGCGAGGTCGTATGGGAGCGGTCGGGCATTTTCTTCGCCTCCTTCGTTGGAATTCTCTTTTCTCGAATCTATCTTGATTCGGCGAGGCTCGCTCCCCATACTCCGCGGGTCATGACGTTCCTCGGCATCCTTACCGCGTCGACGCTCACCGGGAATGGGGCCATTCGCCTCGTTCTCGTCAAGCGCACGCAGGACGGCGGGCGAGGGGATTAGCCGGACGAGGCGAACAGAACCCCCAAAGCCCGCTCATCGAGAGCGGGCTTTTTCGTTTTCGGGGCCCTAAGAGAAAGGGAGGAGCCGGGATGGCCGAGGGACGCCGGAGGCACTGGACGGACGGGGTCGACGCGGGCCGGAATCCGTACCGCGAGCACGACGCCTGCGGCGTCGGCTTCGTCGCGCATCCCCGCCAGTCCTCGCACCGCGTCCTGCGCCTCGCGCTCGGGGGCCTCGCGCGTGTCGCGCACCGCGGCGCGACGGGCAGCGACCGGACGGGTGACGGAGCCGGCATCCTGACCCGCATCCCGGACGGCATGTTCCGCCGCGAGGCGTCGAGGCTCTCTTTTCCCCTCGCGGACGACGCGCCGTTCGCCGTCGGCACGTTCTTCCTGCCGCGGAGGCAGGACGGCCAGCTCTGGTCGATGGAGATCGTCGAGAAGGCGCTTGCCGGGGAAGGACTTCCGCATCTCGGCTGGCGTCCCGTGCCGGTGCGGCTGGACCGTCTCGGGCCCGCGGCCGAGGCGACGCACCCCGCGATCTTCCAGGCCTTCGCCGGCCGCCCCTCGGACGCCGATTCCGACGAGTGGGAGCGGAGGCTCTACCTTGCCGGTCGCGTCGCGGCCCGGCGCGCGCGCCGCGAGGAGCTCCACGGGTTCTGCGTCGTCTCGCTTTCCTCCCGGACGCTCGTCTACAAGGCGCTCCTGACGGGGACGGAGCTCAAGGCGTTCTATCCGGACCTCGAGGACCCCGGCTACGCGACGAGCGTCGCCGTCTTCCACCAGCGCTACTCGACGAACACGGCCCCGAGCTGGAGCCTCGCGCAGCCGTTCCACCTCCTCGCGCACAACGGAGAGATCAACACGCTCTGGGGAAACCGCAACGCGATGCGCGCGCGCGAGCCCGAGCTCGCCTCGCCCGTCTGGGGAGACCGGCTCCGGCGCCTCCTGCCGGTCCTCACGGACGAGGGGAGCGACTCGACGAGCCTCGACGAGGCGCTCGAGCTCCTCGTACGCTCCGGGCGCGACCCGCTGCACGCGCTCACGATGCTGATCCCGGACGCGCCGCAGGGCCATCTGCCCGCTGCGCTCCGCGCGTTCTACGACTTCCACGCCGGCCTGATCGAGCCGTGGGACGGCCCCGCGGCCGTTGCGTTCACGGACGGCGTCGTGGCGGGCGCGCACCTCGACCGCTCGGGCCTGCGGCCGATGCGCTGGAAGATCGCGGACGACGGCCACGTCGCGGCGGCGTCCGAGGCCGGCATCGTGGACCTCGACCACGAGCACGTCGTCGCGAGCGGCCGCCTCGGCCCCGGCGAGACGATCGCGGTCGACACGTCGACCGGCGAGATCCTGCTCGACGCGGACGTCAAGGCGCGCCTCGCGGGGCGCCGCCCCTGGGGCGAGTGGGCGGGCCGCCACGTCCGCCACGCTGTGCCCGCGCCGGGTCCGCGCGAGACGCTCGGGGAAGTCGAGCTCCTCCTCCGGCAGGCGGCGCACGGCTGGGGCGTCGAGGATCTGCGCTACGTCCTCGCTCCGTCGGCGGCGGGGCAGGAGCCCGTTTTCAGCATGGGAGACGACGCGCCGATCCCGCCGCTCGCGAAGGCGCCGCAGCCCCTCTACGCGTTCTTCCGCCAGCGCTTCGCGCAGGTCACGAACCCCCCGATCGACTCGCTGCGCGAGACGGCGGTCATGTCGCTCCGCATGGACCTCGGGAAGGGCGGGTCGCTGCTCCTCGAAGAGCCGGGCGACGCGCACTTCCTGAGCCTCGACCACCCCGTCCTCCTCGAGGACGACGCCGCGGCGATTCGCGCGGCTTCGGAGTTCCGGCCGGCGGTCCTCGACGCGACGTTCGAGGCGGCGTCCGGTGCGGCCGGCCTCCTCGCGGCCCTCGACGCGCTCGAGGCGCGGGCCGAGGATGCCGTCCGCGCGGGCTCGGAGATCCTCGTGATCACGGACAGGGGAATGACGCGCGCGCGGGCGGCCCTGCCCGCATTGCTCGCGCTCGGCGCCGTGCGCGAGCATCTCCTGCGCGCCGGGCTCCGTTACCGGGTCGGCCTCGTCGTCGAGGCGGGAGACGCGCGCGACGTCCACCATCTCGCGGTCCTCCACGGGTTCGGCGCCGAGGCCGTGCACCCCTGGCTCGCGCTCTCCTCCGTGCGCGCGCTCGCCGCGAAGGACGGAATCGAGGGCGACGCGGCGGCCCTGTACCGCGCGTCGGCGGAGAAAGGCCTGCGCAAGGTCCTCGCGAAGATGGGGATCTCGTCCCTCTCGTCGTACTGCGGCGGGCAGGTGTACGACGCGCTCGGCCTTGCGCCCGAGGTCATGGAGCGGTGCTTCCGCGGCACCGCGTCGCCGCTTGGCGGCCTCGGGTTCGAAGAGATCGCCGAGGACGTCCTGGCCGTCCACCGCGCCGCGTTCGGGGGCGCCGCGCTCCCGGACCACGGCCGCGTTCGCTACCGCAAGGAGGCGGAGGAGCACGCGTGGGCGCCGCCGGTCGTCGTCTCGCTGCAGAAGGCCGCGAAGGGATCGGACGAGGCGTGGGAGGATTTCCGCGCGAAGGCGGATGCGCGCGCGGTGTCCGTCCCGCGCGACCTGCTTGTCCTTTGGCCCCCGCCGGCCGTGCCGGTCGAAGAGGTCGAGCCGGCCTCCGAGATCGTGAAGCGCTTCATCGTCTCGGCGATGTCCCTCGGGGCGCTCTCCCCGGAGGTGCACGAGACGCTCGCCGTCGCCATGAACCGCCTCGGCGCGCGCTCGAACTCTGGAGAGGGAGGCGAGGACCCCGCGACGTGGACGGGCGAAGGAGCCGAGCGGAAGTGACAACAAATCAAGCAGGTCGCGTCCGCGCGTTTCGGCGTGACGGCCGAGTACCTCGTCCGGGCGGACGAGCTCGAGATCAAGGTCGCTCAGGGCGCCAAGCCCGGCGAGGGCGGCCAGCTCCCCGCGCACAAGAACTCGCCTCTCATCGCGCGTCTGAGACACGCGGTTCCCGGCATCGCGCTGATCTCGCCGCCGCCGCACCACGACATCTACTCGATCGAGGACCTCGCGCAGCTCATCCACGACCTGAAAGAAGTCAACCCGCGCGCACGGGTGGGCGTGAAGCTCGTCTCCGAAGCGGGCGTTGGGCGGGTCGCGGCGGGCGTCGCGAAGGCGTTCGCGGACTACGTCCTCGTCGCGGGGCACGCGGGCGGCACGGGCGCATCGCCGCTCTCGTCCATCAAGCACGCGGGCGCGCCCTGGGAGCTCGGCCTCGCCGAGACGCAGCACGCGCTCGTCGAGAACGGACTGAGGAGCCGGATCGAGGTCCGGGTGGACGGCGGACTGCGCACGGCGCGGGACGTCGTGATCGCTGCGTGTCTCGGCGCCGAGGCGTTCGGCTTCGGGACGGCGCCGCTCGTGGCCGCGGGGTGCGCGATGGCGCGGCAGTGCCACCTGAACACCTGCCCGACGGGGATCGCGACGCAGCGCGAGGACCTGAGGAAGAAGTTCCGCGGGACGCCCGAGATGGTCATGTCTTTCTTTGTTCATGTGGCCGAGGACGTGCGCGCGCTGCTCGCCTCGCTCGGCGCCCGCTCGGTCGACGAGATCGTGGGCCGCGCAGACCTCCTCGCGCGTGCCAAGCCGCCCGAGGCGCCGCGCGCGCGCCTCCTCGACCTCTCCCTCCTCCTCGAGCGCGCGGGCGACGACGAGACGCCGCGCCGGCGAATGCAGAGCCGCAACGACCGGCCGCGGACGGGACCGCAGTTCCCGTCCCTCGACGGCGAGCTCGCCCCGCACGTCGCGAAGAGCCTCGCGGCCGGCCGCGCGTACTCCGGCACGTTCGAGGTCCGGAACCACAACCTGTCCGTGGGCGCGCACCTCTCGGGAGAGCTCGTGCGGGCGTTCGGCTCGCTGCCGCCCGGCGCGGTGCGTTTGAAGTTCAGGGGACCGGCGGGGCAGAGCTTCGGGGCGTTCGCGATCCGGGGTCTCACGCTGGAGCTCGAGGGCGAGGCGAACGACGGCGTCGGCAAGGGCCTCTCCGGCGCGGAGATCGTGCTGCGCCCCTATCCGCACGCGGGGTACGTCTCTCGCGCGCGCGAACAGGCCCTGCTCGGGAACGCGGCCCTGTACGGCGCGACGGCGGGGCGCCTCTTCGCCGCCGGCCGGGCCGGCGACCGCTTCGCCGTCCGGAACTCCGGCGCCGACGCGGTCGTCGAGGGAGTTGGCGCGCACGGCTGCGAGTACATGACGGCGGGGACGGTCGTCGTCCTCGGCAGGACGGGAGCGAACTTCGGGGCCGGGATGACGAACGGCGTCGCGTTCGTCCTCGACGAGGACGCGCTCTTCGCGTCGCGCTGCAACACGGAGCTCGTCTCGGTCGGGGGCCTCGGGCCCGAGGACGACGCCGTGCTCGTTCCTCTCCTCGTCGCCCACGCGGAGCGCACGGACAGCGCGATCGCGCGGACGATCCTCTCGAGCTGGCCCGGCGCGCGCGCCGCGTTCCGGCGCGTCACGCCGAAGCCGGCGCCCGCGCTCGCCGAGCCGGGCGTTCCCGCGGCGCCGGTACGCGAGGACCGCGGCGAGAGGCCGCCGCTCGCCCGCCCCGCCTGACGTGCGCGACGGCGCGCGGTCCTGATAGGGTTGCGCCGTGGCCGACGAGGCGCTCTCCCGGGCGGCAGCCGCGCTCGCTGCGGGGAAGTGGGAGGCCGCCCGCGACGCTTATCGCGAGGCTCCTCCGCGAATGACCCCTTCCCGCCGGCCGCGATGCTTTTCGAGAAGAGTCAGATCGGCGACTTGCCCATCGTGTAGGTGTGAATCGTGAAGTCGCCTCCCGTCTCGCTGGACGCGTGCAGCGGGTCGCCGGCGTAGACCGCCCGCACGTGCACGGAACGGTCGGGCCCGTGGTCGCCGATGGCGACCGGATTCGTGGTCCACGTGACTCCCTGGCCGACCGTCTGGCTCGCGACGCCCTGCAGGTTCGTGATCGCGAACCCGATCTGCCTCGAGCAAATCCAGTCGTGGTTGCCCGTGGTGGCATGCTCGCAGGCGTAGAACCGGATGGTCGCACCGGCGAGGTTCTCCCACGGACCCGACGGGGGAGGAATCTGCGTAGACAGCGTCGCCCTGAGGGTGACGATCACGGGGGCGTTGGAACCCTGCTCGATGCTGACGGTGCCCATCGGTGCCAGGGAAATCTTCGTCGGGAACGCCGAGTTGTTGTACGGGAGCTGCTTCAGGAGCTGGGCGCTCGTCGCGTTCGTCGAAGCGTTGCCGGCGTAGAAAGCCTCGAACTTCAGGGGGCCGGTCCTGTCGCCGGGGATGGGATAGCTGTAGACGGTTCCGTTCGCCTCGAGCGTCAGCACGGCGTCCCTGCCATTGATCGTGAACGTCATCGGTACCGGCGGAAGCAGCGCCTTGTCTGCCTTCCGCCTGAGGTCGGCGCGGATTCGCGCGAGCTTGCCGGCCTGGAATTCGGCCATCGGCACGAGCTCGAGCGTCACCTGCGCCTTCGCGACGAGGAAGCTCTTCGAGGCCTTCGAGGAGAGGAGATGCGGAGCAGGGGGGGCCGCGGCGGAGATCCCGCGGACGGCGGTTGGTTCCTCGCCCTCGAATCGGGCCTCGTAGGGATGAGAACCTTGCGGAAGGGGGGGAATCGGCCACGCGCACGACGCCAGGCCGGTCGCGTCCGTCTTCCCGCTGCAGGCGGCGGCGCCGTCCACGAAGAACTTCAGCGTGTGTCCCGCAACGGAGGCGGGCGGATGGGCGAACTTCAGGGTCGCCGTGAAAGACAGCGTCTCCCCGACCGCTCCGGCGCGATTCGAGGCGTCCACCGACGTCTGGATCACATTCAGCATTCCTGCCTGGCCCGCGGGGGCCACCGCCGGCTTCACGGCGGGCGGGAGGGGCGGCGGCGTTTTCTGGGCGGACGCGATGCCGGCGGTCGCCAGCGTGCACGCGACGAGAACCCGGGCGGTGATCCGGCGACCATTCATGCGAGCCCCCTTCCCGATCAAGGACGTCGGCGGCGGCGGAGCGGCATAGTTCAGTAGAGCAGGTACTTCGCCCGGATCGCCTCGAACTCCATCGCGCCGGCGGCCCAGGCGCCCGTGATCTCGCCGGCGGTTTCGCCGCGCGAAAAGCGCGCGAGGGCGGCGGCGTTCACGAGAAGCCGGCTGAAGCGGTCGTGCTTCCACTCGTTCGGGTGGAGGTCGCGGAGCGCCGTCGCGGCGTGGAAGCCGAGCGCGACGGCGTTCAGCGTGTCGCGGTCGACGAGCGTGATCCTCACACCCGAGCACGTCTCGCCCTTGAAGACGGAAGACGTCGGCGTGAACCGCACGGGTGTGAAGCGCACGCCGGGAATCCCGCGCGCATTCAGCGTCGCCGCGACACGCGGGCCGTCCATCCACGGGGCGCCGAACTGCTCGAACGGTACGTCCGTCCCGCGGCCGACGGAGACGTTCGTCGTCTCGAGGAGGCCGATCCCGGGATAGAGGGCGGCCTCGGTCACGGAGCGCAGATTCGGCGACGGGTTCACCCATGGGAGGCCGGTCTCGTCGTACCAGAGGTCGCGCGAGTAGCCGGACATCTTCACGACCGTCAGGTCCGCGCCGATCTTCCGCTCGGCGTTGAACAGGGCGGCAAGCTCCCCGATGGTCATTCCGGTCCGTATCGGGATCGCGTGATACGCGACGAACGACAGCGCGTCGAGGTCGGCGGGCGGGCCCTCCATGATGTCCGCGCGGATGGGGTTCGGCCGGTCGAGGACGACGACCTTCACGTTCGCCTTGGCGGCTTCCTCGAGGACGTAGCCGAGCGTCGTCAGGTACGTGTAGAAGCGGCAGCCGGCGTCCTGGAGGTCCACGACAACGGCATCGATGCCCGCGAGGTCCTCCGGCCGCGGCCGGCGCGACTCGGGCGTGTCGCCGTAGAGAGAGCGGACCGGCAGGCCCGTCTTTTCGTCGATGGAGTCGGAGACCTTCTCGTCCAGCGCACCGCGAATGCCATGTTCAGGAGAGAAGAGTCTTAGAAGGCTTACACCGGCGGCTTTTGCCTTTTTCGAAAGCAGCACGTCAATGGTGGAACGCCCGTCCCGCGTCAGGCCGGTCTGGTTCGTCAGCAAGGCGACCCTGAGGCCCTTGATGGCTTCGAAGGACTTTTCTTCGAGTGTGTCGATGCCCGGCCGGACCTGCCCCACGACGCGCGCCGGCGCGGCGGCAGCCCCTTGACCATTCGAAGAGCGCGCCGCAGGCGCGGGCGCCGAAGGCGCGCTCGTGCTCTTCGAAGCCGACGTCGCCGCGCCGATGGCCGCCAGGAGCGCCGTCGCCTCCGAAGCCTTTCTAAGCTCTTCTGGCTTCTTGTCCGTGATCGCGGACGCCACGATCGACGCGACCCTGCCGCGCAGCGCGATGACGTTGCCGGATTCGTCCGGGTGGTTGCGGTTCGTCAGGAGGACGACGAACACGTCGGTCGTCGGGTCGAGCCACACCGAAGTCCCCGTCCAGCCCGTGTGCCCGACGGAGCCGAGCGGGAAAAGGTCGCCACGGTTCGAGGAGAAGTGCGTCTCGACGTCCCAGCCGAGGCCCCGCAGGTTCGCGTCGCCGAAAAAGCGAGGCCGCATCATCGAGGCGACGCCCGCCGGCGACAGGACCCCCCCGCCGCCCTTCAGCATCGCCGCGCAGAACCGCGCGACGTCGTCGGCGGTCGAGAAGAGCCCCGCGTGTCCGGCGACGCCGCCGAGCGCATACGCGCGCGGGTCGTGCACAGCGCCGCGGCGGATCACGCCGTTGATCCGCTCGGTCGGGGCAGTTCGAAAAAGAGGGAGAGAAGAAAGAGAAGAGGATTTCTTAGAAGGTGAAGAGGGAGAGGGATCGAGCGGCCGGAAGCCGGTTTCCTTCATGCCGAGCGGCTCGAAGACGTGTTTCGCCGCGTATTCGTCGAGCCGTTCTCCCGAGATCCTTTCGACGAGCTCTCCGAGCACCTCGTAACCGACGTCCGAGTACACGAAGCGCGCGCCGGGCGGGGTGGCGAGCGGCTGCCTGTATTTCCTTTCGAAGATCTCCTCTCTCGATCCCGTGTAGAGCGCCATCGGGTCGTCGGGCGCGAGGCCCGCGCGGTGCGTCAGGAGCTCCTCGATCGTCACCTGGTCCCGCGCGCCGCCGCCCCGGACGAAGTCGGGGATGTACTTCGCGACGCGGTCCTGCAGCCTCACCCTGCCGTCCTCGACGAGCGTCATGACGCTCGTCGCCGTCGCGAGGACCTTCGTGAGGGAGGCCATGTCGAAGATCGTGTCGACCGTCATCGGCTCGCGAGCGGGTAAGAGCGCCCGATTTCCGTACGCCTTCCGGTACGCGACCCGGCCGTGGCGTCCGACGAGGACGACGGCTCCCGGGCACTCCTTGTTCGCGATCGAGGTCTCGATGGCGGCGTCGAGCCTGCCGAGCCGCGGCGAGGACATCCCGACCGAGGAGGGCGGAGCCGACGGCAGGGCGGCGGCGGCGGCGAGAAGGACGGGCGCGAGATACATGAACCGAGTCTAGGGCGCCCCGCCGGCGATTTGAAGCAATCGCATCATGGCGGCTCGTCGCCCCGCGACAGAGGATCGCGCGACAACGAGATCAGGCACCCGCGTGCGCGCCTTCGGGGCCTGCCCGCGGGGTTGGGGCAGTCGAAGTCGTCCACGTGGGATCGGGAGGAACGGTGGAAAGCAGCCTGTCTCGTGAGCCGCGTGCGGCGTTTTCGCGCCGCCGCTGGATCGACGCGCTTCTCGGAACGAGCTTCGTCGCGTGGGCGGCCGCGGTCGTCTATCCGGTCCTGCGCTACCTGACGCCGCTCAAGAACGGCGGAGGCGCGAACAAGATGACGCTCACGGACGCGCAGAAGCAGGAGCTCGGGACCAAGGGCTTTCTGATCGCGCGTCTCGGCAGTGACCGCGTCATCGTCCTGAAGGCCAAGGGTCAGCTCCGGGCACTTTCGGCCAAGTGCACGCACGAAGGCTGCACGGTGCAGTTCGTGCCCGCCGACGGCATCGTCTGGTGCGCCTGTCACAACGGGAAGTTCTCGGTGGACGGCCGGGTGATCTCCGGGCCTCCGCCTCGTCCACTCGCGTCGTTCACGGTGGCGGGCGACCTCGGAGGGACCGTGACCGTCTCGCGCGGGAGCGCCGCATGAGCGCCACGAGAGCCCCCCGCAAGCTCGCCGTCCGCGCCTGGGAGGCGATCGACGAGCGCTTCCAGCTCTCAGGCCTCGTCGGCTTCCTCTCTCACAAGGAAGTGCCCGTCGCGCATTCGATCGTCTGGTACTACCTCGGCGGCCTCTCTCTCTTCCTGTTCGTCGTCCAGATCGGCACCGGCATCCTCCTTCTCATGAACTACCAGGTCGGGGAGAACACGTCCTACGAGTCGATGAAGATCCTCGTCGGGCGCGTCCCGTTCGGGTGGCTCATCCGCTCGATCCACTGCTGGTCCGCGCACCTCATGAGCCTCTCGGTCCTCGCACACCTGTTCAGCGTCCTGTTCGTCAAGGCGTACCGCAAGCCGCGCGAGCTCACGTGGTACTCGGGTTTCGCGATGCTCGGGCTCGTCCTCGGGTTCGGCTTCTCGGGCTACCTCCTCCCATGGAACGAGCTGAGCTACTTCGCGACGGCGGTCGGGACCGACTCCGTCAAGGCGGTACCCGTCGTCGGGCCGTGGCTCCTGCGCGTCCTGCGCGGCGGCGAGGAAGTCTCCGTGCAGACGCTCTACCGCTTCTTCGCGCTCCACGTGTGCATCCTGCCGCTCGTCATGGCGGGGCTCATCGGCGGGCACCTCCTCTTCATCCAGCGGCAGGGAATGGCCGAGCCGCTCGGGGACGACGGGCACGACGTCTCGCGCAAGAAGCCGGGGATGCCGTTCTTCCCGAACTTCGCGCTGCGCGACCTTCTCCTGTGGGTCATCGCCCTGAACGTCCTCGCGCTCCTTGCGGTCGTCCTCCCGTTCGGCCCCCACATCCCGGGCGCGGAATGGGAGCTCGGCGACAAGGCGAACCCCCTCAAGCCCGCGTACCCGGGCATCAAGCCCGAGTGGTACTTCCTGTGGGTCTACCAGATGCTCAAGGAATTCCCGGCCCACATCCTCGGGATGGAGGGTCCCCAGGCCTGCCTCCTCCTCGCGACCGTCCTGATGGGAATCGCATTCTTCATCCCGGCGCTCGACCGCAACGCCGCGAAGGGCAAGCCGAGCCCGCTCTTCACGGACCTCGGCGTCGCGGGCCTGCTCTTCCTCGGGTTCCTCACGCTCAAGGCCGCGGACATCGGCGTGATGGTCCCGAAGGGCAAGGACCCGGCCGCCGATCCCGTCCTCGCGGGCACGATCGCGCGGACGGCCGCTCTGTGGATCCTCGGCATCGGGATCGCGGTCACGCTCCTGCGCCGGCTCAAGTGGAAGCACTCCGCGTTCGATTTCACGGCCGCGGTCCTCCTCCAGGCGGCGCTGAACGGCTTCGCACACCTGAGCTGGCTCGTCTCCGGCGGGATCGCCCTCCTCGCTCTCGCACTCATGACGTTCGCGCGCCGCCTGAGACGGCCGGGAGCGGGCGCGGCGGCGGTCCTCGTCCTCGCGGGGCTCGTCGCCCCGCCGGCACGAGCCGACGAGAAGGGCGAGAAGGCCGCCGCCCCTGCGACGGCGGCACCCGCGACGGCCTCGGCGCCGGCGTCGCCGGCCGCGGCCCCGGGACACGTGGACGAGGCGGCCTGGCCGCCCGAGTTCCGGAAGATGTACCTCGCGACCGAGAAGGGCGTGCCCGTCCTCGACGAGAAGGCGCGCGCGCGCTTCAAGGCCCTGCCGACGCACGCGCAGGAACTGTTCTTCGCGGCCGCGAAGGCCGAGACGCTCTCGGGAGCGACGCATCTCGCGGAGCTCCTCGCGCTCGACATCGACGACCGCAAGGTCGAGCTCGTCGTCGGGGACAACTGCTTCCTGTGCCACACGAATCCCGACCTGCCGGACGAGATCCGGTTCCGGCCGCGGGAGAAGACCGATCCGCTCCGGCACCTCGACATCCGCGAGGTCGTCGCGGACGTCCACGTGCGCGGCGGCCTCATGTGCGCCGGCTGCCACGGCGGCAAGCCGACGGACACGGACATGTCCGCGGAGATCGCGAAGCGCTGGCCGGCCGCGGAGGTTCGGCACAAGGACCGCTCGTGGATCCCCGAGTTCTGCGCCCGCTGCCACTCGTCGAGCGAGTTCATGCGGGCCTACAACCCGTCGCTCCCCGTCGACCAGCTCCTGAAGTACCGCACCTCGAAGCACGGCCAGCTTCTCCTCGGAAAGAAGGACTCCAAGGCCGCGCAGTGCGTGAGCTGCCACGGCGTGCACGGGATCCGCCCGCCCGACAGCGCGACCTCCCTCGTGTACCGCGAGAACATCCCGGCGACCTGCGGAAAGTGCCACGCGGACGCCGAGTACATGAAGGGCTACACGAAGGACGACGGCGTCACGCCGCTTCCGACGAACCAGCTCGAGCAATACACGAAGAGCGTCCACGGGCTCGCGCTCCTCGGCAAGCACGATGCCGGCGCCCCGGCCTGCAACTCCTGCCACGGGAACCACGCGGCGCTCCCGCCGCAGGTGTCGTTCGTGTCGCAGGTCTGCCGGACCTGCCACGCCGCGAACGGCGGCCTGTTCGACGGAAGCCCCCACAAGAAGGCGTTCGAGAAGCACGGCTGGCCCGAGTGCGAGACGTGCCACGGCAAGCACGACATCGCGCGTCCGACGGACGAGATGCTCCGCGACGATCCGAACGGCCTCTGCCATGCCTGCCACGCGAAGTACGGCCAGCCGAAGTGCGACGAGACGGCGCGTTTCTTCTACGCGTCGATCATGGCCCTGCGCACGTCGCATGAGACGCTCGACCGCGACGTCGACCGCCTCGCCGAGCGCGGGTTCGACGTGGACGAGCTCCGCTTCCAGTCGAGTGCCGTGAACGACGCCCTCCGCAAGACCCGGCTCGGAATCCACACCTTCGACCGCAGCGACTTCACACGCGATTCAGACGCGACGTCCCAGGCCCTCGACGAGATGAAGAAGGGCGCCGCCAACGTTTGGAAGGAGTACCGGTTCCGCCGGAACGGCCTCCTCCTCGCGACCATCCTCATCTCGATCTTCGGCGTGCTCCTCTATCTCAAGATCCGCGAGGTCGACCGTCGATGAACAGGCTCTTCAAGGACAAGGAACACCTGCTCCGGGTCGCCGGGCTCTTCCTCGCGGGGATCGTGCTCTTCGTCATCGCGCGCGCGATCTTCGTTCCGAAGACGTTCGGCGAGTACGGCCACTATCGGGGCGGGGCTCTCGCGGACGTGCAGGCGAAGGCGGTCGTCTACGCCGGCCGCGCCGCGTGCGTCGAGTGCCACACCGAGGAAGGCGAGCGCTGGAAGGGCGGCAAGCACCACGGGATCGGCTGCGAGGCGTGCCACGGCGCGCTCGCCAAGCACGCGGCGGATCCCTCCAGCCTCAAGCCGGTCAAGCCGGACGCGAAGACGCTCTGTCTCACCTGCCACGCCGTGAACATCGCGAAGCCCGCGAAGTTCCCGCAGATCGACCCGAAGGACCACATGGACGGCGGGCTCTGCACGACCTGCCACGACCAGCACGCCCCGGACAAGGAGCCCAAGAAATGAGCCAGGACCGCCGCGAATTCCTCGCCACGGCCGGCAAGGTGCTCGTGCTGACGGCGCCCGCCGCCGCCTACTGGGACGCTCTCGCCGAGGGCAAGACGGAGCCGGAAGAGCCCGCATACCGGATGTCGGAACACTTCTGGGGAATGATCGTCGACATCGACAAGTGCATCGGCTGCGGGAGCTGCGTGAGGGCCTGCAAGACCGAAAACAACGTGCCCCTCGAGCCGTTCTACTTCCGGACCTGGGTCGAGCGCTACCACGTCGACGACCCGGATCATCCCGAAGTCGACTCGCCGAACGGGGGATACAACGGCTTCCCCGAGAAGTTCGCTCCCGGCGACAAGGCGAAGAGCTTCTTCGTCCCGAAGCTCTGCAACCAGTGCGCCCACTCGCCGTGCACGCAGGTCTGTCCCGTCGGCGCGACGTTCGAGAGCCCGGACGGCGCAGTCCTCGTCGACAAGACCTACTGCCTCGGCTGCCGGTACTGCGTGCAGGCCTGTCCGTACGGCTGCCGGTTCATCGACCCGCGCACGAACACGGTCGACAAGTGCAACCTCTGCTACCACCGGATCACGAAGGGCCTCACGACGGCCTGCTGCGAAAACTGCCCGACGGGCGCGCGGCAGCTCGTCGACCTGAAGGACCCGAAGGACCCCGTCCACGACTTCCTGAGGACGCACAAAGTGCACGTCCTGAAGCCGCAGATGGCGACCGGCGCGAAGGTCTTCTACAACGCCCTCGACGGGTCGGTGAGGTAACGAAATGGAAGAAGGTCTCCTCCACGCCGTCCAGGGGTACATGTACCCGAACGAGGTCGAGCTCCAGTGGAGCATCCTGATCGTCCTCTACCCGTTCATCACGGGGCTCGTCGCCGGCGCCTTCATCCTTGCGTCCCTCGAGCGGGTGTTCAACGTCCAGGCCGTGAAACCGACCTACCGCCTCGCCCTCCTTTCGGCCCTCGCGTTCCTGATCGTCGCGCCTCTCCCGCTCCAGCTGCACCTCGGGCACCCGGAGCGTTCGATCGAGATGTACCTCACGCCCCACACGTCGTCCGCGATGGCCATGTTCGGCTTCATCTATCTGTGGTACCTCATGGCCGTCCTCGTCCTCGAGATCTGGCTCGACTACCGCAAGGAGATCGTCCTGCTGTCGAGGAGCGAGACGGGCTGGAAGAAGACGCTCTACCGGGTCCTGAGCCTCGGCGTCGACAACATCAGCGAGGAATCCCTTCGGATCGACGACAAGCTCGGGCGCTTCATCACGATCATCGGCATCCCGTCGGCATTTCTCCTGCACGGATACGTCGGGTTCATCTTCGGGTCGGTCAAGGCGAACCCGTGGTGGTCGAGCCCCGTCATGCCGATCGTGTTCCTGTTCTCGGCGATCGTCTCGGGCATCGCGCTCATCATGCTCATGTACATGGGCGTGTGCGTCCTCAAGGGCGTGCCTGTCGACATGCCGTGCGTCGACACGATCGCGCGCTATCTTTTCTACGCGTTCCTCATCGACTTCTCGATCGAGCTCATGGACCTCATCCACCGGATCTACGAGGCGGACGAGTCGTTCCAGTCGCTCGACTTCATGGTGCACACGCGCCTCTACACGTCGCAGATCCTGATCCAGATCGTCTTCGGAACGATCGTCCCGCTCGGCTTCCTCGCGTTCACGCAGCTCGTGAAGCTCAGCGAGAGCGCGCGCAAGGGCATCTACGCGCTCGCGGGGTGTCTCACGCTCATGGGGATCTTCGCGATGCGCTGGAATGTCGTGATCGGCGGGCAGCTTTTCTCGAAGAGCTTCCTCGGATACACGACCTACAAGATGGACTTCGCGACGAAGGAGGGGCTGCTCCCGGCCATCATCCTGCTTCTCCTGCCGTTCGCGATTCTCTGGGTGCTCGTGAAGGTCTTCCCGCTGTGGGAGGAGCCGCACGAGGTTTCGAAGACGGAGCCCGCCACCGCCTGAGTCCGGGAGCCGCAGATGGACGGCACGCGCCTCGACCTGGAGAGCCGCGTCGCGCTCCTCGAAGCGTCGCTGGAGGAGATTCGCGCGCGGCTCGCCGCGCTCGAAGGCGCGCCCGCGGCGCCTGCCGCGTCCGAGGCCTCCGCGCCTGCAGCGGCGCGGCCGGCGGACGAGGCGGTCGAGGGCGCCGAGGACGGGGCACCCGTCGCGAATGCGCTCACGCTCGCCGGGCGCACGTTCCTCGTCCTCGGCGGCGCGTTTCTTCTCCGCACGCTCACGGAGGCGGGCCGCGTGCCCGTCTTTCTCGGCGCGCTCATCGGCCTCGCCTACGCGCTCGCGTGGATCGTTCTCGCCCTCAGGGATGGCGGTCGCGGCGCGCAGACGAGCGCCGCGGTCCACGGCCTCACGGCCGCGCTGATCGCCTACCCGCTCGTCGGGGAGGCGGCCGCGCGGCTCGGAGCGTTCTCGCCCGCCGCGGCGGCCCTCGCGCTCGCGGGCGTCACGGCCGCGCTCACCCTGGCCGGGAGGCGCGCCGGTCTTCCCGTTCTCGTGTGGACGGGCATTCTCGCGGGCACCGCGACGGGCGCCGTCCTCTTCGTCGCGACTCGGAGCATCGCGCCGTTCGTCGTGCTCGTCCTCGCCTGCTACGCCGCGGCGCTCGCGCTGCGCCGCGGGCCGCGCGCCGGAGGCCTCGAGTGGACGCCCGGCATCGCCGCGGCCCTTCTCCTCGCGATCGGCGCGTGGGTCTCGACGCGGGCCGAGGGGACGGCCGAGCGGTGGGCGGTGCTCTCCCCTGCGGGGATCGCGGCCCTCGCGGCCGCTCTCGTCGCTCTCGCGCTTCTCGGCGCCGCGCACGACGCGAAGGCCCGCGGCCTCGCTCCGACGGACGTCCTCCAGCCCGCCTTCGCCCTCTCGGTTGCCGCGGGACTCCTCTCGGGAGGCGCAGCGGTCTCCGTTCTCTGGGGCTTCCTCGGGATCGTCCTCGCCGCGCGTGCGCCCCGGGACGGGCGGGGCTGGATCGCCTGGCTCGCCGCGGCCCTCGTGGCGGGCGCCGCCCTCCTCTCGGGCCTTCTCCGCCAGGAGCTCGCAGCGTTCCTCTCCGGTCCGGACGCCGCGCCGACGGCGACGGGTCCGGCCGTCCTCGCAGCGATCGCGGCGCTCGTCGCCTTCATCGTCGCGGCCGCGGGCGCGCCCGACGCGCCCGCGCTCAGACCCGGGCCCGCGCTCCTGAGCGCGGCGATCGCGTCCGGCGCCGTCCTCGCGCTCGCCGTGGGCCTCGCGCCCTTCACCTCCGAAGGGCCGGGCCTCGCGCTCGTGCGCACGGCGGTGCTCTGCGCCGCGGCGCTCGCCGCGGCGTGGACGGCGCCGCGGCCCCGGCTCAAGACGCTCGCGCTCCTGTCGCTCCCGATCCTCGCGGCGGCGGGGATCAAGCTCCTCGTCGAGGACCTCACCGCGGGGAAGCCGGCGACGCTCTTTGCGGCGTTCGCGCTCTACGGCGCGACGCTGCTCCGCGTGCCGCAGCTGCTGAAGAGAAAGAATTCCTAGAAAGCTTGGTCGCGCCGAGGTGGTGCCACGGCCTCGACGCCCCTCGTCGTCCCGGCCTCACACACCTTCGAAGAACTTCTATTTCCCCGCCGCGACGATCGCCCTGAGCTCGGCCTGCGACCGGTAGACGCCGCCGCGCACGACGGCGTTCAGCTTCCTCAGGTTCGCGACGTCGAGGAGCGGGTCGGCGCCGACGAGGAGAAAGTCCGCGCGCTTGCCCTTCTCGAGCGTGCCCACGTCGTCGCGCCCCATCGCGCGGGCGCCGCCTTTCGTCGACGCGACGAGGACCTCCATCGGCGTCATCCCCGCGGCCTGCATGGCCTCCATCTCGGCGTAGACCGACGGGCCGTGGAGCGTCCCCGGGTTGCCCGCGTCCGTCCCCATCGCGATCGGAATCCCGGCGTCCTTCATCCGTTTGAGGTTCGCCGCCGCGACGGCATCCGCGGAGGCGGCGCGCTTCTCGAAGCGGCCGAGGTCCACGGGCTTCGGGAGCTCGAGGCGCGCCGTCTCGGCGAGCTTTCCCCTCGTCGAGGGATCCACGCAGCCGTTCGGGTCGTCGAACGCGACGGGCGCGTGCGAGGCAAAGCCCTTCGCGACCGCGACGTAGCCGTCGAGGACGACGAGCGTCGGGCAGTAGATCGTCCCGTTCGCCTTCGCGAGCGTCAGGAACTCGTCGTCGACGGGCAGGTCCACGACGCTGTGGACGAGGAGCCTCGCCCCGGCCTCGAGCGCCACCTTCGCCTCGGCGAGGCCCGTCGCGTGGACGATGAGGGGCAGGCCGAGCTTCTTCGCCTCGTCGCCCGCGGCAAGAACCGCGGCGGTCGTCGCCGTCACGGGCAGGTCCGGCCTGACGAGGTACCACACCTTCACGGCCTTCGCGCCCCGCGACGCGAGATAGCGCACGTCCTCGCGCGCGGCCGCCTCGTCCTTGAGGAAGAGGAATTGCCGTTCGCCGGGGAGTGTGACCCAGTGGTCGACGGTCGAAAGGAGCGGACCGGCCGCCGCGACGTGCGGCGCGAGGGAGTCGTCCTCGGCGCGCGCGAGAAGGTCGAGCGTCCACGGGTAGCCGCCGACGTCGAAGACGGACGTGACTCCCGAGCAGACGTACGACCGGAAGAAGCGCTCGGGATGCGTCCGCAGGTCGCGCACGGTCTCGTCGTAGGGGTGATTCGCGCGGACGTCGTAGGCGTCCGGCCGTCCGTCCGCCCAGCCCGTCTGCGAGAAGTGGACATGTGCGTCGACGAGACCCGGGATGATCCAGGAGCCCTTCGCGTCGGTCACGGGGACGCCCCCGGGGATGCGGCACGCGGACGCGAGTCCGGCGCAGTCGATCCGCCCGTCGCGGACGACGACCACGGCGTTCGGCACGGCGGGCGCACCCGTCCCGTTGACGAGCGTCGCGCCCGTGTACGCATGTGGAGACGGCGGCGTGCCGGGCGGGGCCTCCCAGGCGGACGTCACGGCGATGCGCCATCCCTTCGGCGTCTTCAGGAAAAGCCGCTCGGAGAGGCCCGCGTGCTCCTCGCCGCCGTAGCGCACACTGTAGCGATAAGTGCCATAGACGACACCGGGGGATACGGGGGTCAGCGTGAGGTCGTCCGCGACGAGCGTGTCGGGCCACTTCTCACCGGCCTGCTTCGCGAAGCTCTCGTACCCGAGCACGGGGCCCTCGGGCGTCGCGCGCACGAGACCCTTCCCGTCGAGGTAGCACGCGAGGTATCCGGCCTTGTCGCGGTGCTGAATCGCGGCAAGGTTCTTCTCGAACAGAGTCCTCGCGTCGTCGACGTCGGAGGCGATTGCCGCTGAAGAGAAGAGGAGTAACGCCGCACACGCGAGCGAACGAAAGACTTTCATGGGGGGGATTATTGAAGATTTTCTTAGAAGGGTGAGTGGGGCCGCCGCTCCATGTCAGGCGCCTCGCTTCAGAAGCGCCAGCGCCGCTCCCACGAGGGCGAGCCCGAGGAAGGCGAGCATTCCCTCCGAGAGCGCGGGGACGCTGCTGGCGTTCGCGGGACCTCCGCTCGTCGGCGTCGGGGTCGCGGCGACCGTCGGCGTCGGGGTCGCGGCGACTGTCGGCGTCGCCGTGGCCGTCGGCGTGGGGGTCGGTGTGGGAGGGGCGCCTGCGGCCAAGCACGCCGAGAACTCCGACGTGTTGTTGGCGGGGTCGGTCGCGGTTGCGGTGAAGACGGTCTCGCCGGGAGGAACCGCGAAGACGAGCGGACCGAAGGTCGCGTCGCAGGTCCCATTCGTCGCCACGTTGGCGAACCCGAGGTAGGTCCTGCCTTCGCCGTTTCCGGATGAGCTGCAAGCCGTGTTCGAGAAGAACTCGACGCGGAATGTCGTGCTGGCAGTGCTGTTCAGCGTGCCGGAGATCGTCACGTTGCCGGCCGCAACGCCCGCCGAGGTGATGATCGGGTAGTTCTGCCCCAGATTACCCGGCGTTGTATCGGCGTCGCAGGCATCGTTGGCGAGGGGTGTGAGGCCTGAAATACCGCTGAGGTTGATCCCCAGCCTCGTGTTCGAGAAGATCGAATTGCCCGTGATGTTGCCGCCGACGATACCGGGCTGAACACGGATCCCCTCTCCTGAGCTGAACGCGATGGTATTGCCTTGCCCGGCGCTCGTCCCCCCGACGACATTGCCGTTTCCAAGGAGATAGACCCCGACGGCGTTACCGATGGGGCTGACGGTCGTCACGCCGTCCGGCTGAGTTCCGATGAGGTTTCCCCGGATGATGGCGCCCCCGCCATAGGCAGGAACGCCGGTCGCGTTTCCCGAAATCAGGTTTCCCAGGACGCTCACGTTCGTCGTCAAAGGGTCCGGCTGGACCCCAAAGGGAGACGCGCTCAGATCCTGAAGACTCGCGGTTCCCGTGACGTTCGTCCCGACGTAGTTGCCCTGCACGAGGGTTCCATTCCCGGCTTCGATTTCGATCGATCCGTCCCTGTAGCCCGACACGAGGTTCCTGTCCGCGGCGGCGGCTCCGCCGATGACGTGGTTGTCCCCCGAGACCACACGGATGCCGACGCTGGGAAGGAGGAAGCTCGACGTGCCGGCCGGGTTCGTTCCGACGAAGTTTCCCGCAATCGTCACGCCGCTGGTCTGGATCTGGATCCCATCGCTGCCGCCATGGATGTTCAATCCGCGGATGACCGACCCCGGGCCATTGACGCGCAGCGCCCCGGACGTGGAACCGTCCAGCTCGATGAGGAGGACGGTGTTGAGCGGGGCGGGGAACGCGTTCGTGTTCGGGCTCGACCCCGGCTGCGTGTAGCCATCGATGATGATCGCCTCTGTGATCGCAGGCAGAAGAACGACCGGTGTGATGGTCTTGACTCCTGCGACGGGAATGGCGAAGGCGATCGTGTCGAGCCCCGCGTCGCCGGCCGCGCATTCGCCGGCCATGGCCCCGGAGGCCACGTTCGTGTTCGCGGCGAGAATCGCCTCTCGGAGCGTGCACACGCCGTCGTTGGCGGGCGCACCGTCGACCGTGGTGTTGACCGTGATCGTGGCGGCGAGGGCCGGCACGGGCGCGAGAAGAAGCGCGGCCAAGGCCGCGGCGCCGGCAAGGCTGAAGGGATGGAACAACTTCGTTTCGACCGCGCGCCGCAGACCGTTCATGTGTCCTCCCGTCGCTCCCGCTGCCGTTTCTCAGCCGTGAGAGGGCAATCTAAGTGATTCGCGCGGTTCGGGGACATAGCATGTCCATGCGGAGGCCGGAAACCGAGCCCGGCCAGGCGATCCGTGTCATTCGATGAGCCGGCGCCTGATCCCCTTGCTGACGGCTTCCGAGCGCGAGTGGACGTGCAGCTTTTCGTAGATCGCACGCACGTGATCCCTCACGGTGTTGATCGTGACGCCGAGCCCGTCGCTTGCGGACTGGTAGCTGTGTCCATCGGCGAGGAGCCGCAGGAGCCGAATCTCCTGCGCAGTCAGGAGGGGCTCGGGCCGCGCCCCGGCCGGGGCCGAGCGGAAGCGGCGGACGATGTGGCCGGCGATCTCCGGTGAGAGGGGGGTGCCGCCGAGTCGCGCCTGCCGGACGGCCTCGACGATCTGCGCGGGCGGCGTCTTCTTCAGGAGATAGCCGCTCGCTCCGTTGCAGATCGATTCGAAGACCCTCTCCTCGTCCTCGTACACCGTGAGCATGAGAACGCGCATCCCAGGGAACTTCTCCGTCAGGACGCGCACGCCCTCGACGCCCGACATGCCCGGGAGATGGATGTCGAGGAGGAGGACGTCGCAAGGGTTCGCGCCGAGGCCGGCGGCCGCCTGCTCGACGGACCCGTACAGGCCGGCGCACGCGAGGCCGGCGGAGGACCCAAGGAGGGCGCCGAGCCCTTCGCGCGTCAGTCGCTTGTCTTCGACGACGGCAACCCGAATGCGGTTTCGATCGGTCATCGTGTGTCCGGCGCCATCCTCCGCTCCGGTGGCGTCGCGGGCAACCGCATCACGATGCGGCGCGGACGGGCACGACGAGGGCGATCCGCGTGCCGGCTCCCGGCTGGGAGTCCACGCGGAAGTCCGCGCCGAGCGTGGCCGCGCGCGCGCGCATGCTCGCGAGTCCGTTCCCGGACCCGGGCGCCGGGGCCGTCGCGTCGAACCCCTTTCCGTCGTCTTCGATCGCGACGGAGAGCGCGTCCGGGGTGAGCACAATGCGCATCGAGGCCCGGGTGCCGCCGGCGTGCCGCGCGACGTTCGTGACCGCCTCCTTGAGGATCAGGTAGATCTCCCGCCGGCGCTCCGGATCGAGGGAAAGCGTGCCGAGCCCGTCCGGGGCTACGAGCGTCCACTCGATTCCCCGGCTCTCGAGGGCGTTCGCGGCGAAGTGACGAATCCTCTGGACGACGCTCCCGGCGTCGTCCTTCCTCGGGTCCGTGGACCAGACGATGTCCGAGAGCGTATCCACGAGGCGGCGCGCGGAGCCTCCGATCTCGCGAAGCAGCCGGTCGCGCTCGGCCCCGTCTCCCGTGGCCGCGACCTCGCTCAGGATCGCGATCTCGGAGAGGTCCGCGCCGATGTCGTCGTGGAGGTCGGTCGCGACGCGCATCCGCACGCGCTCGATTGCGAGGGCGCGGCGGAGCCGGCTGCGGTGGAGCCCGTACGCGAGCGCGCCGGCGCCGAGGACGCAGAGCAGGAGAACGGCCGGCCTCCTCCAGAGAGGCGGGAGGACCCCGAAGCGGACCTCGGCGGCCGTCGTCCCCACGGCGCCGTCGTTCGCGATCGCCCGCACCCGGAACCGGTACATGCCGCCGGGAAGGCTCGCGAGGACGACGGAACGCTGGTCCGAGGGCGCGCTCCAGTCGCGGTCGACGCCCTCGAGGCGGTATTGGTAGCGGAGTCTGCCGCCCGGCGCGAAGTCGATTCCTCCGAAGTTGATCTCGAGCGGCGCGGCCTCCCGGCCCGCTTCTGGCAGCGACACGAGGATCTCGCCGAGCGGCGACAGGGGCTGCCGGACTCCGTCCAGCGTGACGCGCGTGATCCGGACTGCCGGCGGGCGCCCTCGCTCCCGTGGAGCCGGATCGAGACGGGAGAGCCCCTCGCCCGATCCGAACCAGAGCGCGCCCCCATCGTCCCGGAACGCACATTCGACGACGCCCGGGGCAAGGCCGTCGTCGGACGTGAAGTGCTGGACGCCGCCGGCCGCAGGGTCGATCCGGTCGAGCCCGCGCTCGGTGCCCACGTAGATGCGGCCCGACCGGTCCTCGGCGAGGGACGCCGTGTTCTCACTCGCGAGGCCGAGCGTGCGCCCGAACGTCGTGAAACGCGGCTTCGCATCGGCGGGCGCGTCGACGCGGCCGACACCCCCGCGGCTCGTCGCGATCCAGAGCCGTCCGGGCGCGTCGACATGCAGGGCGCGTACCGAGCCGGGAGGCAGCCCGTCTTTCTCGGTGAAGAAATCCGTCCGCCCGTCGCGGTGCCGGGCGAGCCCTCCCCGCTGGAATCCGATCCAGACCGCCCCGGTTCTGTCCTCTGCGAACGAGAGCGGCGGCTCCCGTGGAAGTCCGTCGGCCGCGGTGAAGGACCGGAAGGAACCCGTGCGTCGATCCCAGCGCACGAGCCAGCCCTCGGTTTCCAGGAGAGAGATCCAGAGGTCTCCCCGGCTGTCCTCGTAGAGACGGAAGACCTGGTTCGAAGGAAGACCATCGGCCTTCGTGTACACGCGCCGCGGCGGTGTCGAGGTGAGGCGTTCCAGGGGGACCGCCGGGAATCGAAACAGTCCGGAGAAGGTCGGCACCCACCACTCTCCGTTCCGGTCCCTGAGCGTCATTTGCTGCGAGCCCCATCCGTAGGGCGTGCCCCTCGGAAGACGGGGGCGACCCGGATGGAATCTCCTGCCGTCGTAGCACGCGAGAAAGCCGTCATCGCCGGTGATCTCTTCGGGCCGTTGCCCCCGGGTGAACGCGCAAGGATCGCCGCCGGGGCCCTCGAACAGGGACGCCACCCGATCGCTTGGAAGTCCGTCGCGGCGGTCATAGCGGCGAAATCCGTCCTGGGCGAACCTCGCCACGCCGGAGTCGTCGCTTCCGATCCAGAGACCTCCGTTCTTGTCTTCGGCGAGAGACCACATGCCGAGCCCCGAGAGTCCTTCGGCGGTCGAATAGCTTCGCAGGGCGGACCGATCGACGGCGATCTCCGTGACCCCGCCGTAACAGGCCGCCCAGAGCTTTCCCTCGGAAGTCTCGAGAAGGGCCGTGACGTGGTCTCCCGCGAGCCCGTTCCCGCGCGCGAAGACCCGGCGGACCGCCGAGCCCTTCACCTCAAAGAGGCCCCAACGGCGCGTTCCGGCCCAGAGGGATCCTTTGCGGTCCTGGAGGAGACAACGGATCTCCACCAGAGGGGGCCCTGGCCCGATCGTGCGATCGACGGTCCCGCCGGGCGTTCGCCGGAACAAGCCGGCTTCGGTACCGATCCATAGGTTGCCCTCACGGTCTTCAAGAAGCGCGTTGATCGAATCCGCTCCGGCAGGCGCGTCCTTCCCCAGAGAAACGTGCGTCCCCTTCCACCCCCTTCCAGCCGGGTCGAGCCGGAACAACCCGGCGGCGGTCCCGGCCCAGAGGGCGCCGGCCCGGTCTTCGAGGAGGGCCTGTACGTCGTCGGCGTGCCCGTCGCTTCGAAGCACGACGCCGGTGAAGTCGGCCCGCGACCGGCCGACCCTCCGCGCGGCGTCCCAGCGTACGAGGCCTCTGTCGGTTCCGATCCAGTACGACCCGTCGCGCGACTCGACGAGCGCCTGCACGGCTGCGCCCGGGAGGCCCTCCGCGACCGAGGTGTTCGTGAAGGAGTAGCCGTCGAAGAGCGAGATCCCGTCCTCGGTGCCGAGCCAGATGAACCCCCGTGAATCGGCCAGGATGCAATGGATCCGGTCGCTCGGGAGTCCGTCCGCGGTCGTGTACGACTTGAGCGGGAGCTGCTCGCCCCGGGCCATGGGCGACGACAGCGCGAGCGCGAGAGAGAGAAGCGCCAATCGTCGCATCCCGGATCCGCTCGGACCCCTCGTCCTCGGCATGTGCTCAGGTTCTAACGAACGGACGCGGCCTTCACGATCCCGTCCCCCCTCTTCGCGAGCCCCGGGATCGTGATCGGCAGGTGGCCCTCGATCGCGGCCTCGCCGAAGAGCGCCCGGACGGCTGCCGTCTGGACGATCTCCTGCGAGCCCCACGCGCACAGGTACGTCGGCAGGTCGGGGAAGTCGCGCAGGAGGTACGGGCTGCCGAACGCGACGGCGACGACGGGCCTGCCGGACGCGAGGAGCGCGGGGATCGCGCCCTTCGCCGCGTCGGGGATCACGAACTTTCCCTGCCCGGAGCGCGCCCTCACGAAGAGCGACAGGAGAACAACGTCGGCGTCCTTCGCGGCTTCGGCGGCCGCCTTCGCCTCCTCCGGCGAGGAGCGCGTGTCGAGCCGCACGGACTTCACGCCCGGGACGCGAGCCTTCAACTCCTTCTCGAGCGTGACGGCGGGGCCGTTGAGCGTCGGCTCGTCCGCGACGACGAGCGAGAGCAGCTTCGCCTCCTTCCGGAAGGGGAGCGCCCCGGCCTGCTCCCGCGCGAGCGTCATCGAGCGGCGCGCGATCTCGGCCTCGAGCTCTTCGTGCGGGCGCGTGCCGACGATCGTCGCGATCTTCCCCACGAACGGGATGCCCTTGTCGTACAGATTCAGGCGCTTCTTGACGTCGAGGATGCGCGTGACGCTCTCGTCGAGGCGCGTTTCCGTGATCCGGCCCGACTTCGTTGCCGCCATGACCGCCTTGATCGCGGCATCGGTGTCGCTCGAGAGGAGGATCTGGTCGGCGCCCGCGAGGATGGCGCGGACGGCGGCCTCGCCGGGCTCGAAGTAGTACGTGATGCCGCCCATCCGCATCGCGTCCGTCACGACGAGCCCGTTGAAGCCGAGCTCCTTTCTGAGGACGCCGGTCACGATGGGGGGCGAGAGCGCCGCGGGGATGGCGCCGCTCGCGACGACGGCGACGTCTCCGATGGCGTCGACCGGCTTCGGCGCGTTCGGAAGCGGCGTCACGGGCGTCGCGTCGAGCGCGGGGACGGAGACGTGGGCGATCATGACGGACTCCGCCCCCGCCTTGATGCCAGCGCGGAACGGGACGAACTCGACGGACTCGAGGCGCGCCCGATCCCCCGGCACCGTCGCAAGCGAGCGGTGCGAGTCCTGGGCCGTGTCCCCGTGGCCGGGGAAGTGCTTGAGCGTCGCGAGGACGTTGCCGGACTGGAGGCCGTGCACCGTCGCGACGACGTAGCGCGCGACGTCGGCGGGGTCCTCGCCAAAGCTCCTGACGTTGATGACGGGATTGTCGGGGTTCACGTTCACGTCGGCGACCGGCGCATAGACTTGCCCGATGCCGATCGCGCGCGCCTCCTCGGCGGTCGCGTGCGCGCGGCGCTCCGCGAGGGACGGGTCGCCCGTCGCGGCGATCGCCATCGCCCACGGGCCGTACGTCGCGTCGTCGAAGCGCATGCCCGAGCCGGCCTCGAGGTCGGCCGAGAAAAGGAGTGGCGTCTTCGCCATCTCCTGAAGCTTCTGGACCAGGACGGCCGCACCATAGACGTTCGAGCGGGAGGAGAGGATGACGCCGCCCACGTGGTTGTCGACCACGTGATGCTTCAGGGTCTGGAATTGCTCGGAGTCTTCGCTCATGAAGGCGCCTCTGGCCTCGACGACGAAGAGCTGGCCGACCTTGTCGGCGAGCGGAAGGGAGACCGCCCGCGCCGGCTCCGGCGTGAGCTGCCCGAAGTCGAGCGTCTGGGGCGGGAAGGGGTTCGTGCCGCACGACGGGAGGAGGACGACGGCAGCGGCGAGCGCGGCGGAACGGGCGATCCTGTGTTGCATCATGGCGGTGGGGGAATCTTGGCACAGGCGCGCCCGCACACCTTCACGGCTCTGGCCGTGCTCGCGGCGCTCGGCGGCTGCACGACGCCGAACCGACCCTTCCGGACGACGACGACGCCCGCGGACGCGTCGCGGGAGGCGCTGGGCGACCCGGTGCGCCGCGCCGCGATCGCGTCGACCTCGCTCGAGCGATACGACGGATTCACGATCGGCGTCGTCGAGTTCGACGACCAGGGGCGCTTCTGGGACCGTCGTCAGTTGGATGCTCTCGAAGGCCCGAGATCCTCTCTCGGGCGGGCGGCCCGGACGATCCCGGCGTCCTTCTCTCCGTGTTCGTCCACGGGTGGCGGCACGACGCGAACGTCTGCGACGCGAATCTCGCTTGCTTCCGGGAGCTCGCGCGGCGGATCGCGCTCGACCAGCGGGCGGCGGCCTCGTCGGGCCCCGGGGCGCGGCCGCGGCCCGTGACCGGCGTCTACGTCGGGTGGCGCGGCCTGTCGAAGAAGGTGTGGCCCCTCGAGCAGCTCTCGTTCGTGAGCCGCAAGAACGCCGCCCTGCGCGTCGGATCCGGCGACATGACGGAGCTCCTGACGCGCCTGGACCGCGTGCGCGTCGAGCTCAACGCCGCGAAGAAGGACCCCTCGCGCCTCGTCGTCGTCGGCTCCGAGACCGACTCGGCGACGACGACGTGGTTCCCGTTCGGACAGTGGGTCGCGACGGTCTTCGAGAAGACGCGGGACGCCCAGGAGCGGACGGCGCTGCACACGGCGATCGGCAACTACCTTCCGTTCGTCACCCATCGTCTCGAGCGCGCCGACCTGCCCCCCGGAGAGGAAGGGCCGCGCGCGCCCGCGCCCCACGTGGCGGGCTGCGTCTGCGAGCTGCCGCGCGGTTCGCTCCCGATGGACGACCTGCGCGCGATGCTCACGGCGGCCGGTGCGCCGCGTGCGGCGGCGGTGGAGGGGACGGACGAGGGCTGGGGTCCGACGCCCTGCCGGCCCGAGCGCCTCCTCGGTCCGCTGAAGCTCACCTGCACGCGGCCGGGCGCGCGGCGGGGCAATCCGTTCTGGGTCGTGAGGGCCTCGCCGAACGTGCTCCACGAGCACGGCGGGTTCTTCAGCCCGTACTTCGTCGAGCTCGTGCGCCGCCTCCTCTTCGAGGCGACGGCCGGGCCCGCGACGCCCGAGGACCCCGCGATGCCGCCGCGCTAGCCGATCTCGTCGCGGAACAGGTCGTCGTACGAGCCGCGCCGCCTCACGAGCGTCGCCTCGTCGCCGTCCACGAGCACCTCGGCCGGGAGCGGGCGGGCGTTGTAGACGGACGCCATCGCGAAGCCGTAGGCCCCGACGTCGAGGAACACGACCCAGTCTCCCGCCTTCGGCAGGGGAAGCGTCCGCCCCTCGGCGAGGATGTCGCCCGTCTCGCAGACGTCGCCGGCGACGTCGAGCAGCATCGGAGCGCCCGGCGCCTTCGCGACGACGCGGGCGCGATGGTAGGCAGCGTAGAGCGCGGGTCTCAGGAGAGTGTTCGAGCCCGCGTCCACGTTCACGAACGTCCGGAGCGGCGTCGTCTTGACCGTGTTCACGCGGGTGACGAGGAAGCCGGAGGCCGCGACGAGCCGGCGGCCGGGCTCCAGCCAGAGCGCCGGCTCGTACCCGGCCGACGCGACGCCGTCCTTCCAGATCGGCTCGAGGGCCGCGGCGAGCTTCTCGGGGCTCATGACGCTCTCGCCGTCCTTGTACGGGACCCCGATGCCGCCCCCGAGGTCCACGAATTCGAGCGTGATCCCGGCCGTCTCGCGCAGCTCCTTCACGAACGCGAGCATCTTGCGGGCGGCCTTCTCGAAGCCGGCCGGGTCGGCGATCTGCGAGCCGATGTGGCAATGCGCGCCGGCGATCGAGATGCCGGGCAGCTCTTTCGCGCGGCCGTACGCGGCGAGCGCGTTGCCGCCGTCGAGGTGAACCCCGAACTTCGACTCGGGGATGCCCGTGTTGATGTGGTGGAGCGTGTCGGGGTCCACGCCCGGGTTGAGCCGGAACGAGAGGCGCACGGCGCGGCCTGACTTCACGGCGGCCGCCGACGCCTGCTCGAGCTCGTCGACGGAGTCCGCGTTCAGGACGGCGCCGATCTCGATCGTCTTCGCGATCTCGGCGGGCGTCTTCGAGGAGCTCGTGAAGAGGATCTGCTCGCCGCTCCATCCGGCGCGCAACGCGGTCAGGATCTCGCCGAGCGACACGACCTCGGGGAACGCGCCTTCGGCACGGAGGATCCGGGAGATCGCGACGCTGCCGTTCGCCTTCAGGGCGTAGTGGACCCTCAGCTTCGCGAAACGGCTCGTGAACGCGGCCTTCAGGGCACGGAACTGGCTCGTGATCGCGGCCTTGTCGTAGACGTAGACGGGCGTCCCGAAGTCCGCGGCGAGGCGCGAGACGGCGGCGACCGCGGCAGGGTCGTTGGCGCGGTCGTCGCGCAGGGCCTGGAGACCATCGTGGAGCGTGGAGGCGATCACGGAGCGGGATTGTGCCTCAGCGGACGACCGACATCTCCACGTAGCTCCCGTCGCTCGTCCCGGCTCCGGGCGTCGCGCCGTCGTTCACGACGCCGTAGGTGATGAACCGCCCGGTCCCGGACGAGCGCGTGACGCGGACCAGGCCCCGGGAGAGGCCGTACGTCGCGAGGATTCCGTTCAGCTGCGTCCAGCGCCCTCCGCCGAGCGTCACGTCGGTGCCGCCGGCGAGAGCGCCCGTCGCCGCGTCGAAGACGTCGACGCGCAGGGCGATCTCCGTGAGGCCGGGCCCGGCGTTCAGGAGCGCCAGGTTCGACCGGCTCGACGCGTCCTGCTCGAGACCGAAGACCCACGCCTCCTCCTGCGCCGCGTCCGCCATGGGCACGCCCGGGTAGAAGAGCCCGTAGCCCCCGCCGGAGGGGGCCGGCGAGGCGGTGCGTGCGCCGACGAAGCCCGCGGCCGGTTCGCCGCCCGAGGGCGTGAACGTCGCCGCGAGCGTCCCGACGATCGTCTTGCCAGGCCCCGCGGGCTCGATCCCGAGGCCCATCGCGCGGAACGCCTGGAGGGCGGAAGGAATGATCCGCTGCTCGTGCGGCGCGAGGGTGAGCGTCAGCGTCGGGTTCGCGCCGGGAAGGAAGGTGCCGAGAGAGAGCGCAAGGCGCAGTGAAACGTCCATCGGGTGGTTGGTGGGATTCGCGACGACGAGCTCGCTCTGGAACGCGTCGCTCTCGACGAGGACGGGGAGGATCTGCGTCGGCGCGACGGGTTTCCGGACCGCCGGGACGTACGAGCCGTCGTCGGTCCGGTTGTCGTTGAAGACCGCGTAGGCGAGGATGGGCGCCGTTCCGATCTCGGGCTCGATCGTGGCCCACGCGTTCTTCATTCCCACGGCGCGCAGGAGGTCGGGCGCGTTGGCCTGCAACCACTGCCCGGGCAGCAGTGTCGCGCCGAGCGCCGAAATGCTGCGCGGGTCGGTGGGGTCGCCGGAGGTGAGCGTGATCCCGACCGACACGGAACCCGACGTCCCCGCGTTCACGAGCGCAAGGTTCGTGCGGTCTTCCGCGGTCTCGCGCAGGCCGAAGACGAAGACCCTTCCGCGTCCGGCCTCCTCGGCCCTCGGGCCGGGGTAGGCGAGGCCCGCGCGTCCCGCGCCGGAAGCCGAGGTCGTCCGCGCCCCGGCGAACGCGGCGTCCGCGGAGGAGAGGCCCGTGAAGACGGCGCGCAGCGTGCCGCCCTGGTTTCCGGCGGCCGGGATCGCGACGCCCTTTCCGCGCAGGTACGCGAGGGCGTCCGCGAAAACGAGCTGGCGTCCGGGGGGGAGCGTCTCGCCGGCCGTTCCGCTCCCGGAGGCGCCGAGCGCGGACGCGGCCGTGTACCCGAGGGCGACCGTGGCCGTCGTCGTCCCGCGGTTCGCGAGCGTGAGCTCCGACGTGAAGTGCGCGCCCGTGCCGCCGACGACGTCGAGGACGATCGGGATCGTCCGCGTGGCCGTGAACGTCGCGGCGGGGTCCGACTCGAACGCGCCGCTGTCGCACGCGGCGCCCTTCGGCCGCGCCGTTCCGCGCGCGTCGGTCGGCGCGCAGCCCGCGCCGGTGCCCGCATCGAGCGCCGCGCTTTGGGGAAGGAGCGCGTGCGTCGCGACCGGACCGCCGTTGTCGGCGAGCGGCCCGAGCTTCGGGCTCGCGTTCGACCGGTCGCTCGCCAGCGCGAAGGAGCATGTCGTTTCCGAGTCGACGTTTCCGCCCTGCGAGACGAAGGAGGTCCCGGGTCCGGCCGCCGAACAGTTCGAGAACGTGTTGCCGGCGAAGACGGAGTTCACGATGGAGGGCTTCCGCGAGCCGTCGAACGAGAAGTGAACGAGCCCGCCGGCCTCGTTGTTCGTGATCGTGACGTGCTGGAGCGTCAGGTTGCCGTTCGTGCTCGAAATCCCTCCGCCGTTGCCCGCGAGGTTGCCGCTCAGCGTCACGTTCACGAGCGTGACCGTCGCGCCCTGCACGTTGATTCCCCCGCCGCTCCCGGCCGACCAGTTGCCCGAGATCGTGCTGTTCGTGATCGTCGCCGGTGACTGGATCTGGAGGCCGCCGCCCTCGGCGTTCGTGATCCCGAGAGCGACGGCCTCCCCGCCCGTGACCGTGCTGCGGTCCATCGTCAGGGAGCCGGCCCCGCCGCTCCAGATCGCGCCGCCCGCGTTCGCACGGCCCCCGGAGAGGACGCAGTCCGTGAGGGTGAGAATCCCGAGGTTTTCGACGAGACCGCCGACGAAGTTCGCTCCGAAGGTCGGGGCGCCGGGCGAGACGGCCGCCCCGTTACGGATCGTCATGCCCGAGATTCGCGCCGTCCCGACGACCTCGAAGACGCGGTCGAGGCCGCCGCCGTCGATGACGGTCACCGCGGAGCCCGCGCCCGCGATCGTGACGTCGCCGGTGAGGTCGAGGTCGCCCTGCGCGCCGCCGGCCTCGCCGACGCCCGGAATGGCGAGGACGTAGAGGCCGGCGGGTACGTTGATCGTGTGGCTCCCGGGGAGGGCGTTCGCCTCCATGACCGCGGCGCGCAGGCTGCAGGAGCCGCTGTCCGTCGCGCAGATTCCGTTCCCCGGCGCCGCGTCGACCGCGTCGATCGTGCTGTTCACGCCGAACGTGGCGGAGCCGGCCGTGAGGGACACCGCGAGGAAGGCGAGCGGGAGACGGGAGAGGCGGGGCATGGCGATCTCCTTACCTGACGGTGCGGTCGGATTCGCGCTAGGATCTTCCCCGATGCACGTGGAAGTCCGCAAGGCCGGCGACGTGGTGATCGTCGATCTGAAGGGGCGCCTTCTCGCCGGGATCGGCGACGAGATCCTCCGCAACGTCGTGAACGAGCTCCTCGCCGAGGGGTGGAAGAAGATTCTCCTGAACCTCTCGGGCGTGACGGCGATCGACAGCGCGGGCACGGGGGAGCTCGTCGCGAGCCTGAAGATCTGCGAGAGGTTCGAAGCGAGCTTGAAGCTCCTGAACCTGCACGAGAGGGTCCGCAAGAGCCTGCATCTCTCCGAGCTCCTGCCGATCTTCGAGGTCTTCGAGGACGAGGGCGCCGCTCTCCAGCGCTACGCCTGAGAGAAGAGTCGTAGGAAGAGCCGAGAGCCGGCCACTACCGAAATGGGGTGGGCGATGACCCGGACGCTGCTCGCCGCGACGCTCGTCACCTTCTCCGCCGCGGCGGCGCCGTGGCCGCGCATCGCGTTCACGCGCGTCGCGGGCGGCTTCTCGAGCCCCACGCAGGTCACGTCCGCGCGCGACGGCTCGCGCCGGCTCTTCGTCGTGGAGCAGGGTGGGCGGGTGAAGATCGTCAGGAACGGGACGCTACTGCCGACTCCGTTCCTGGACATCTCGAATCGCGTGAGCTGCTGCGGTGAGCGCGGCCTCCTGTCGATCGCCTTCCAGCCAGGATCCGGTCCGAAGAGCCGGTTCTGGGCCGACTACACGGACGTGAGCGGCAACACGACGATCTCGCTGTTCTCCTTCTCGGGTGACACCGCAGGCTCCGAGACCGTTCTCCTGAAGATCCCGCAGCCGTTCGCGAACCACAACGGCGGGCAGCTCGCGTTCGGCCCCGACGGGTACCTCTACATCGGAATGGGGGACGGCGGGAGCGGGGGAGATCCCAATAACAACGGGCAGAGCCTGACGACCCTGCTCGGGAAGATTCTTCGAGTGGACGTGCTGGGCGCGTCCGTGCCATACGGCATCCCGCCCTCCAATCCTTTCGCAGGATCTCCCTCTTCCTCGGCGCGTCCGGAGATTTGGGCGTACGGTCTCAGGAATCCCTGGCGGTTCTCGTTCGACCGCAAGACGGGCGACCTCTTCATCGGCGACGTCGGGCAGGACGCGTGGGAGGAGGTCGACGTCCAGGCCGCGGGTGCCGCCGGCGGCACGAACTACGGGTGGCGGGTTACGGAGGCCACCCACTGCTACGACCCCGCCGTCGTATGCAGCTTCGCCGGGATCACGCTTCCGGTGGCCGAGTACGGCCACGTGAGCGGCAACTGCTCGATCACGGGAGGCTTCGTCTCCCGCGGCCTGGATTTCGCGCGCCTGAACGGCGTGTATTTCTACGCGGACTACTGCAGCGGACGCGTGTGGGGCCTGCGTCGGAGCGCGGCGGGCTGGGAGACGCAGGAGCTGCTCAGGCCGGGCTTCGCATTCACGAGCTTCGGCGAGGACGACGGCGGAGAGGTCCACGCGGTGGACGGCAACTCCGGGACGCTTTACCGGCTCGTGGACGCGGACGGGCCGCTCTCCGTCCTCACGGTGCCCGTCGTCGTCGACGCCGCCGGAGCGAACGGCGCGCGCTTCGTCTCGGAGCTCACGCTCGGGAACCGCGGGACGACGGACGCCTCCGTGCGGGTGACGTTCACGGCGGCGAACGCGCTCGGCTCGACCGGCAGCGGGTCTTTCACGACGACGGTCCCCGCCGGGCGGCAGCTCGTCTTCACGGACGCGCCCCAGTGGCTGCGGCAGAACGGCCTCTTCATCCCGCTCGGAGATGAGGCTGGCACGCTGCGGCTCGAGTATTCCGGCCTCGCGTCCGGCGACGCCGCGTTCGCGTCCGTGCGGACGCTCGCCGTCCTGCCGGAAGGCCGCGCTGGCCTCGCGTATCCCGCGCTCCAACCGGGCGAGACGCTGGAGACAGCGGCCGCGCTCTACGGCCTGCGCGAGGACGCCTCGTTCCGGAGCAACGTCGGGCTCCTGAACGCGGGCGATCCCGCGACGGGCGCTCCCGTGTCGCTGCGCGTGAAGGTCAGGAGCGGCGCCGCCGGCGACGGGAGGAGCACGGTGCTTCCGGACGTCACGCTCGGGCCCGGCCAGTGGACGCAGCTCAACCGCGTTCTCGCGTCGGCGGGCTACGCGAACGGCTGGGCGACCGTCGAGCGCGTCGCCGGGGCGGATCCCTTCTACGCGTACGGCGTCGTGAACGACAACGTGACGGGCGACGGCGCGTTCGTCGCGCCGGAGCCGGTCGGGCGAAAGACCGACCGGCTCACGCTGCCGGTGGCCGTCCACACGGGCGCGTTCACCACGGAGCTCTGCTTGACGAACGCGGGCGCAACGCCGGTCCGGCTGTCGTTCGGCGAGGCCTCCTCGGACAAGGACGCCATCCTTCAGGCGGGGGAACAGCGGTTCATCCCGGACGTTCTCGTCTACCTCGGCTCCTCGGCTTCCGCCACGCCGTTTCGGATTTCTTCGAATGGTGGTACGGCGGAGATCCACTTGAGCGCGCGTACGTTCTCGACGTCGCCCGCCGGTGGGACGTTCGGCGTCGCGTACCCGGCGATCCCGCCCCCGAAGGCGGCGCTGTCGGAGGCGTGGATTTGCGGGCTCAAGCAGGATGGGCTGACGCGATCGAATCTCGCGTTCAGCACCGTCGAACCGCACGGCGGACCGAGCGTGCTCCAGGCTCCTATTTCCCTTTCATTGGATTTCTTCGACGGGGATTCGGGAGCCCTTCGCGGCACTCGTACGGTCCTGCTTGACTGGTCGTTTCTTGACTGGAAGCAATTGAATTCGCCGCTCTCCGACCTCGGCATCCGGAACGGATACGTGCGGGTTCGGGCATCCGCCACGAACGCCGATCCCTTCTTCGCGTACGGCGTCGTGAACGACGGTGCGCTGCCCGGGCAGGGCACCGGCGACGGCAGCTATCTCGGCATGGCCGGGGTGAAATAGGCCGGAAACCGCGGGAGGCGTAGACTTTCGCCCCGTGAGAGCGGGTCACGTCCGCGCCGCCGTCTTTGCGCTGCTCGCGCCGCTCGCGCTGGGCGGGGCGTTCGGCCACGTGGACGGCATCGAGGCGCTTTCGCACGGGACGCAGCTCTTCGCGCCCGACCACCCGAATCATCTCCCGTTCGTTCCGCAGCACGAGCACGCGTGCGCGGCGTGCGCCGTCGGGAACCTCCTGCCCTCCGCCTCCGCTCCAGTCTTCCTGACCCCGCCCGTGACGCGTCCGGCGCCGGAGACGCGCGCGGACTGCGAGGCGCCGTTTCCCTCGGTCCCCGCCTTCTCCGGGCGCTCTCCTCCCTCGGCCGCGTAGACGTCCCCCGTCCGGACGGGAAACGTCCGGACATCCGTCAACGCTCAGGAGGGAATTCCCTTGAAGGAAGATCCGGACCCACGCGAAGGCGCGCGCCTGGCCTTTTTCGCAGAGCTCTTTTTTTCTTGTCTTCTCGCTCTCTGGGCTGCCCCGGCGGTTGCCCAGACCCCTCAGACGGGAAATGTCTTCAACCCGAACATGTCGGTCATCGGCAACTTCCTCGGCTTCGTGGGGCACAACCCCGTCGACGACCAGCCGACCCTGCAGCTGAAGGAATCCGAGATCGGCCTGCAGGCGATCGTCGACCCGTTTGCGCGGGCGGATTTCTTCATCACGTTCGGGAGCCAGACGGGCGACGTCGGCGTCGAGGAAGGGTACGTCACCTTCCTGACGGTGCCCGGCGATCTCCTCGTGAAGGTCGGCAAGATGAAGGCCGCGTTCGGGAAGGTGAACACCGAGCACCCGCACGTGCGCCAGTACGCGGACACGCCCCTCGTCGTCACGAACCTCCTCGGGAGCGAGGATGGGATCGAGGACGCCGGGATTTCCGTCTCGCGCCTGATCCCGATGCCGTCGGACATCTTCCTCGAGGCGACAGCGCAGGTCTTCCAGGGCACGTCAGAGAACGTCTTCGAGGCCCACAGCCGAAACGACCTCGAGCCCCTCTTCCACCTCAAGGCCTACCGGGACCTCTCGGAGTCCACGAACCTCGAACTCGGGGGCTCGTGGACGCGCGGGAACGGCGTCGAAGGGCCGGGGCTCCGCACGTCACTGGCGGGCGCCGACCTCACGTTCCGCTGGAAGCCCCTCAAACGGGGGCTCTACCGGTCCGTCTTCGTGCGCGCCGAGTGGATGCATTCCGAGCGCGAGACGGCCGCGGGGCCTACGGTGAGCGCGGATGGCTGGTACGCGCTCGGCCAGTACCAGCTCGGCCGGCGCTGGTACGTCGGCTACCGGCACGACGAGTCGGACCACTCGGATGACGCGGCGCTCCACGACCGCGGCGATTCGGCGATCCTGACGTTCTGGCCGTCGGAGTTCTCGCAGCTCCGGGCGCAGCTGCGCCGCAACCGCTACGATCAGGTCACCGAGCCCGTGACGGCAACCGAGCTCCTCCTCCAGCTCCAGTTCGCCATCGGCGCGCACGGCGCGCATCCGTTCTAGGGAAAAGGAAGATGAAAATGACGAAGAAGAGTGAGAATAAGAGAGAAGATTTTCTGGGAAGGTTAATAGGGCGGCTCGCCTTCGCACCGGCCGCGCCGCGAGGCTCCGCCGGTGCGGCCCGCACCGGGCACCTTCTAAGAAACCTCCCGGTCTTCTCTTCTTCTCTCTCCCTCTTACTCATCGCGTCTTCTCTTCTTTTCGCACCGCCCGCCGACGGCGCGAAGCTGAAGGTCGTCACGACGCTCTCCGATTTTGCGTCGCTCGCTTCGACGATCGGCGGAGACCGCGTCGAGGCGGAGTCGATCGCAAAGGGCTACCAGGATCCGCACTTCGTCGAGCCGAAGCCGTCGTTCATCCTGAAGCTGCACGGCGCGGACATGCTGATCGTCGCGGGCCTCGAGCTCGAGATCGGGTACCTGCCCCCGCTCCTCGACCAGGCGCGCAACGACAGGATCCGGCCGACGGGCGTGGGCTACCTCGACGCCTCCGTCGGGTGCGACATCCTCGACCGGCCGACGGGCCAGGTGACGCGCGCGATGGGCGACGTCCACCCGTACGGGAATCCGCACTACTGGCTCGACCCGGACAACGGGCGTGTGATCGCGCGCGCGATCGCGGCGAAGCTGACGGCGCTCGACCCCGCGGGCGCCGCCACGTACGCGAAGAACCTCGCGGCCTTCGAGGCCGAGCTGACGGCCGCCGAGGTGCGCTGGAAGGCGCGCCTCGCGCCGTTCAAGGGCACGAAGATCGTGACGTATCACGCGTCGTGGCCGAACTTCGCGAAGGCCTTCGGCCTCGACGTCGTCGGCTTCCTCGAGCCGAAGCCCGGCATCCCGCCGACGCCCCAGCACAAGCTCGAGATCATCAACCTCATGAACGCCGAGAACGTGCCGCTCATCCTCATGGAGGTCTACTTCGACCGCAAAGACCCGGACTTCGTCGCCTCGAAGACGGGAGCGACCGTCGTCGTGATCCCGCCCTCCGTCGGCGGAGAGCCCGCCGCGAAGGACTATCTCTCGCTTTTCGACGTCGACGTCGAGAAGATCGCGACCGCGCTCGAGAAGAGGAAGAAATGACCGTCTTCGAAATCCTGCTGCCCGCGTTCGTCGCGAGCCTGATCCTGACCGGCATTCACTCCTACCTCGGCGTCCACGTCGTCGAGCGGGGGGTCATCTTCGTGGACCTCTCGCTCGCCCAGATCGCGGCGCTCGGGGGCACGGTCGGCTACCTCGCCGGCTTCGAAATGCACTCGAACGGGGCCTACGTCTTCTCGCTCGGCTTCACGCTCCTCGGGGCCGCGATATTCGCGTTCACGAAGACGCACAGGAAGACGCGCATTCCGCAGGAAGCCATCATCGGGATCGTCTATGCCGTCTCGGCGGCGCTCGCCGTCCTCGTCATGTCGAAGGCGACGCGTGAGACCGAGCACCTCAAGGAGATGCTCGTCGGCAACATCCTCTCGGTCTCGTGGGCCGAGCTCGCCAAGACGGCCGGCCTCTACGCGCTCGTCGGGATCTTCCACTTCGTCTTTCGCGAGCGGTTCCTGCTGATCTCCCGCAACGAGGCGGAGGCCGAGCGCCGCGGCTGGAGCGTCCGTTTCTGGGACTTCCTCTTCTACGCTTCGTTCGGCTTTGTCGTGACGAGCTCGGTCGCGATCGCCGGAGTCCTCCTCGTCTTCTCGTTCCTCATCGTGCCGTCCGTCGCGGCGATGCTCTTCTCGGAGCGCCTCGGGGTGCGGCTCGCGATCGGCTGGACGATGGGCGTCGTCGTCTCGGCAGTCGGCGTGTGGCTCTCCTTCCAGCTCGACCTTCCGACCGGCGCGGCGATCGTCGCGACGTTCGGCGGGGCGCTCCTGATCCTCGGAGCCGTCCGCCGTTTCGTGCCCGGGCCGTGGCGGGCGGCCGCGGCCTAGAATCCGGTCCATGCCGACAAGCCGCCGGACGTTTCTCGAAGAGGTCTCGTTCGCGTCCCTCATCGCCGGTTTCCCGCTCTCCGCGCAGGCCGCGCTCCAGAAGTACGCCGAGAAGGCGCCGGAGCCGGTCTTTCCGAAGGCGCTCCAGCCCGGCATGACGGTCGCGCTCGTCGCGCCGTCGTCGCCGGAGTGGGGGCTCGCCGGCAACGAGATGGCCGCCGAGATCGTGACGGCGCTCGGCTTCAAGCCGAAGGTCTTTCCGCACGCGGGTGAGACGACGTACTACCTCGCGGGGCCCGACGCGCACCGCGCCGCCGACCTGAACGCCGCGTTCGCCGATCCCGCCGTCGACGCGATCTTCTGCCTGCGTGGCGGCTACGGCGCCTCGCGCATCCTGCCGCTCCTCGACTACGAGACGATCCGGAAGAACCCGAAGATCCTCGTCGGGTACAGCGACATCACGGCGCTCCTGAACGCGATCCACCGGCTCACGGGCCTCGTGACGTTCCACGGCCCCGTCGGCGGCGAGATGCCGACGGACTACACGCTCGCGTCGTTCCGGAAGGTCCTCATGCAGGCCCAGCCCGCGGGCCGCATCGCCGAGCCGCCCGCCCCGAAGGGTCCGCCGCGAGAGATCTTCGTGGACCGCGACAACTGGATCTACAAGCTCGCGCCCGGGAAGGCGAAGGGCCGCCTCGTCGGCGGGAACATCAGCGTCTTCTCGACGCTCGTCGGGACGCCGTTCGAGCCGGACCTCAAGGGCCGCATCCTCTTCCTCGAGGAGGTCGGGGAGGAGCCGTACCGGATCGACCGATGGCTCACGCAGTTCCTTCTGACGGGCAAGCTCTCCGGCCTCGCGGGCGTCGCGCTCGGGAAGTTCCACGACTGCGGCCCGAAGGACTACAAGCCGAGTTTTGCGGGCTTCGGGACGTGGACGTGGCAGGAGGTCTGCAAGGACCGCCTCGGCAACCTCGGCATTCCCGTCGTCGCGAACCTCGTGTTCGGCCACGTGTCCGACAAGGCGACGCTGCCGCTCGGCGTCTCCGCCGAGCTGGACGGCGATGCGGGCACGCTCACGCTCCTGGAAGCGGCGGTCCGCTGACGAGCCGATGGCAGACACGGACTCCCGCGCCGGCCTCTCGTACGCGACGGCCGGAATCCTCGACTGGGTCGCGCGCGTTCACGCGCCGCACGACGCGTCGCTGGCCCGCGCGTTCGACGCGCCCGACACGCACGGGATGCCCGCGATCCAGCTCGGCGCCTCCGAGGCGAAAACCGTCGCGCTCCTCTTGAGGCTCGCGGGCGCGAAGAAGGTCGTCGAGGTCGGGACGCTCGCAGGCTACTCGGCGCTCGTCATGGCGCGCGCGCTGCCGGCGGACGGGCACATCTGGACGGTCGAGTTCGACCCGAAGCACGCGGCCGTCGCGCGCGAAAACATCGCGACGGCGGGGGAGACCGCACGCATCACGGTTCTCGACGGCGCCGGCCTCGACATTCTCCCGACTCTCGAAGGGGACGCGCCCTTCGACGCGGTCTTCGTGGACGCCGACAAGCGCAACTACGACCGTTACGGCCGCTGGGCGGCGAAGAACGTCCGCAGAGGCGGCCTACTCGTCGGCGACAACGCATTCCTTTTCGGACGGCTCCTGGAGGACTCCGACGAGGCTGCGGCGATGCGCCGATTCCATGAAGAGGCACGGGAAGCCTTTGAAACAGCTTGCCTTCCGACGCCGGACGGGATGCTGATCGGCGTCAGGCGCTGACCCTGGGAGGCGAGGGGGATTCAAACGCATCGGTACCGCTTCTTGTACCTGAGCGTTACATTCGTCCCGTATGAGCATCGACTGGAAAGAACGCTTCAGCTGGAAGATCTCCTCCCCCGAAGAAGCCATCCGCACGATCCCGCCCGGGCGCCGCATCCTCATCGGTTCGGGTGCGGGCGAGCCCGGCAGGCTCGTCGAGGCGCTCGTCGAGCACGGCTCCCACCTGCGCGGCAACGAGATCGTCCACCTCATGACGCTCGGGAAGGCGCCGTACGTGGCGCCGGGCCTCGAGCAGCGTTTCCGCCACATGGCCTTCTTCATCGGGGCGAACGTGCGCGGGGCCGTGCAGGAGGGCCGCGCGGATTTCCTGCCCGTCTTCCTGTCCGAGATCCCGACGCTCATCACGAGCGGGCGCGTCGGAATCGACGTCGCCCTCATCCAGGTCAGCCCCCCGGACCGCCATGGGTACGTGAGCCTCGGCGTCTCCGTCGACATCGTGCGCGCGGCCGTCGACACGGCGCCGCTCGTCCTTGCCGAGGTGAACCCGCAGATGCCGCGAACGCTCGGCGACTCGTTCCTGCACGTCGACCGCATCGCACACCTCATCCCCGTCGACGAACCCCTCATCGAGCTCGCCTCCGAGGCGCCGGACGACGTGTGCCGGCAGATCGGCCTCCACGCGGCGAGCCTCATCCCGGACGGCGCGTGTCTCCAGATGGGGATTGGCCGCATCCCGGACGCCGTCATCAGCGCCCTCGCGGACCGCAACGACCTCGGGATCCACACGGAGATGATGTCGGACGGCGCGATGCGCCTCATCCAGTCCGGCGTCGTGACCGGGCGGCGCAAGAAGCTCCTCCCGGGCAAGGCGGTCACGTCCTTCGTCATGGGCTCGCGCGAACTGTATTCCTGGGTGCACGACAACCCGGGCATCGAGATGCGTCCGTCGAGCTTCACGAACGACCCGTTCCAGATTTCGCGCAACGACGACATGGTCGCGATCAACTCGGCGCTCGCCGTGGACCTCACGGGACAGGTCGCCGCCGACTCGATCGGGTCGCGCTTTTTCTCGGGCATCGGCGGCCAGGTGGACTTCATCCGCGGCGCCGCGCGCAGCAGGGGCGGGCGGCCGATCATCGCGCTGCCGTCGACGGCCAAGGACGGCACCGTCAGTCGCATCACGACCGTGCTCGCGGAAGGGGCCGGCGTCGTGACGAGCCGCGGCGACATCCACTACGTCGTCACCGAATATGGCGTCGCGGACCTCTGGGGCCGCAACATCCGCCAGCGCACGATGGCCCTCATCGGGATCGCGCACCCCGACTTCCGGGGCGAGCTCCTCGCGTCCGCCCGGCAGCGCAAGTTCATCTTCCCGGGCTGACGGGGAAGAGGAAGAGGAGAGGGAAGAAGAAGATTTTCTCAGAGGGTCCCTCGCCGGCCGCCGGGCCGAAGCCGTGGGTGCGGGGGCCTTGCTCCCTTCACCTTCCAAGAAATCCGAATCCCCCGGCGGGCCGAAGGGCCCGCTCCCTGTTTCCCAGAACCTTTTCTTTCTCTCTTCGTCTCTTTTCCAAGAGGTCCTCCATGCGCCAGCTTCCGATCGCCGCCGCTTTCGCCGTTTCCGCCCTCCTCGCCCTTCCCGCCGCGGCCGGCACCCCCTCGCGGGAGGTCTCGAAGACGCTGCCGCTGGGCGCGGGTGAGCACGTCCGCGTGGAGACTTACAAGGGCAGCGTGAAGGTCACGACGTGGGACAGGGCCGAGGTCGCCGTCGAGGCGCGGGTCGTCGCCGACGACAGCTGCGGATCGAACGAACGTCAGGCCCGTTGGGTCGACCAGACGAAGGTCGAGATCGAGAGGTCCGCCCACGGCGTCGCGATCACCTCGGACTACGATGCGCTCGACGAGGGGAACTCGTGGTTCGGGTCCTGCACGGCCCGGCCGTTCGTTCACTACGTGATCCGGATGCCGAAGAGCGCCCCGCTCCGGATCAAGGACTACAAGTCCGACCTCGACGTGCGGGACCTCGCGGCCGATCTCTCGATCGACACGTACAAGGGAACCGCCACGATCGCGGGCCTCGCGGGGGCGCTGAAGCTCGAGACTTACAAGGGCGACGTGAAGGCCGGCATCCTGCGCGTCGCGGGCGACGTCCGGTGCGAGACGTACAAGGGCTCGATCGTCCTCACGCTTCCGCCCTCCGCCGCGTTCGAGCTCTCGGCCGACGCCGGCCGCAGGGGCGACATCAGCTCGGAGTTTCCGGCGCTGGGGACGACGACCGTCGCGCGACACGGCTCGATGCGGCTGTCCGGCACCGTCAACGGAGGCGGGCCGCGCGTGAGTCTGAGGACGGACAAGGGAAGCCTCACCGTCCGCAAGGGCTGAGTTCCGGGCGCACCGTAACCTTCCGCCCGGTCCCCCGTCATACTGGCGTGGACGCTGTCGCCGTGAAGCGGGAGGGGTGCGTGGAGGCTGCCGGGATCGGCCCCGATCAGGAAGCGGATCTCGAGGCGCTGGAGCAGGTTCGGCGCGGGGACGAGGCCGGGGCGACCCGCCTGTTCCAGCGCTGGTCCGGTCCGCTCCTGAAGTTCACGGGCCGCATGCTCGGCGACCCGGCGGAGGCGGAGGAGGTCACCCAGGACGTCTTCCTGAAGGTGATCTCCCGGGCGGGGCAGTACGACGGCCGGGCCTCCGTCGCCTCCTGGCTCTTCGCAATCGCGGCGAACGCGTGCCGCGACCGCCTGCGCCGCAGCGCGCGCCGCCCGAGCGTGTCGCTCGACACGGTCGCGGAGGCGCCGCAGCCGGACATCCCCGTCGACCTGAGGCTCGTCGATCGGCAGCGGCGCGCGGCCGTGCGCCGCGCGCTCGCGCGCCTGTCGGACGAGCAGCGCGAGGCGCTCGTCCTCGCCCGCTATCACGGGCTCCCGTACGCCGAGATCGCCCGCACCCTCTCGATCAGCGAGGGCGCCGTCAAGACCCGGGTTTTCCGGGCGATGGAAACTCTCAAGTCCCTGTTCTCCGAAGGAGATTCGCCATGGAATGCCGCGACGCACTGAAGGTCCGTGAATTCGTCCTCGCCCGTCTCACGGGTGAGGGGGCGGGCGGCGGCGGCGCCGCCGCCGCCGCGCATCTCGCCGCTTGCGCCGCGTGCGCGGCGATGGCCGTCGAGATGGAGACCGTCTGGCGCCGGCTCGCCGACGACGACGGCGCCGACCTCTCCGTGACGCCTTCCTTCGCGGAGCGGACGGCCCGGGAGCTCGCGGCCGCGACGCGGCGCGCGACGAACGTCCGTGCGTTCCGGCCGCGCGCCGTCGACTCGCCGCTCCTGAAGGTCGCGGCCGTCCTTCTCGCGGGAGTCGCCGGCTTCCTCATCGCCCGGGCGACGGGCGGACGCCCGCTCGATTCGGCCGCCTTCCGGCCCACGCCGACGACCTCCGCGAACAGCGTCACGCTCGTCTCGAACCGGACGGTCGACGCGTCGCACTCCGCTCTCGACCTCTCCGGCAAGCCGCGCCTCGCGAACGTCAGCTACGCGCCGGCGGACGCCGAGGGTCGCGTCGCGGTGTCCTTCGACGTCACGACCCGCTACACGGTCGTCGGCAAGCCCGAGGACCAGGCCGTCGCGAATCTCCTCGTCTCGCTCGTGTCCGGCGCCGCCGGCTCCGAGGGTGCCAAGGGCAAGGCCCTCGACTTCATGTCGGAGGGGACGCGCGGAGGGGCGCCCGTCTCTCCCGAGATCGTGACGCTGCTCCGCCGCACGCTCGAGATGGACAAGAATCCCGGAGTCCGCAAGAAGGCTGCCGAAGCCCTCGCGCAGATGCCGCCGACGCCCGACACGCGCGACGCGCTCGCCGCCGCGCTCAAGAACGACACGAACCCCGCCGTCCGCATCCTCGCCGTCGAGGGGCTCGCGAAGGCTGCCGCCGTCCTGAAGGACGCGTCCTCCATCGAGAGCCTGAGGCAGAAGGCGTCGGACGACCACGAGAACGGCTACGTCCGCAGCCAGGCGGCGCTCGCCCTCTCGAAGATCGAGATCTAGGAAGACCTTCTCGGGATTGGAGCGTCTCTCTTTCATGAGCACGAACCGCGCATCCGCACACGAACACACGCGCCGCGAGGGACGCGCCCTCGTCTGGGCGCTCGCGATCGCCGCACTCGTCCTGCTCACTCTCGCCGCCGGCCTCAAGGCCGAGGCGAAGGGATGGAACGCGAAGGCGAGCCGCACGGAGATGTTCAACGCCTCCGGAAGCCTCAAGTCGCTCGCCGTCGAGACCGTCAACGGCGGCGTCGAGATCGTCGCCGGCACGTCGTTCCGCGCCGAGGTGGACGTCACGGCCTGGGGCGAGACGAACGCCGATGCGCAGAGGAACCTCAAGGACATCAGGGTCCGCTTCGAGAACGAAAACGGGAACCTCTCGCTCTACACGGAGGAGCCCGGCGTGAGGGTCCGCCGCTCGGGGCGCGGCTGGAACGTGCACAGCCGCAACGACGGCGAGTGGCGCAGCGAGACGAAGTACCGCGTCACGGTGCCGGCGGCGATGTCCGTCCAGGTCTCCGCGGTGAATGGCGGCGTGAACGTCACCGGCGTCTCGGCGCCTCTAGAGCTCACGACCGTGAACGGTAAGATCACGCTCTCGGGCGGCCGCCGCGACGCGAAGCTCAACACGGTGAACGGCACGATCGAGGCCGGCTTCACGGACCTCCCGAAGGGAACGGATCTCGACGTGCGCACCGTGAACGGCCGGATCACGCTCACGCTGCCCGCGAAGGCGGGCTTCCGCCTCGAAGGGCACACGATGAGCGGCGAGATCCTGTCGAGCTTCGGCCTTCCCGCGACGCCGGTGCCCGACGGGGTCGTGGAGCGCGAGGAGACGAAGGCCGCGCGCGAGAAGATCCGGGCCGAGGCGCGGAAGGTCCGCGAAGAGATCCGCAAGAAGGAGAGAGAGAAGGAGAAGGCCCGCCGGGACAAGGGATCGGACGACGACGAGGACATCGTGATCGACATGTCCGATCTGAACGAGGCGCTCGCGGACCTGAACCGGGAGATGGCGGACCTCGGTCGCGAGATCTCGCGGAGCATCACCGTGAACCTGAACCGCGCCTACGAGGGAACCGTCGGGGACGGCGGCGCCACCGTGCGCGTCTCGAACCTGAACGGCAGGATCGTCATCCTCGCCGAGGGCACGACCGAGGCGCAGGCGAAGCGCCTCACCTCCCCGCGTTCGACGCGCGTCGTCACCGTCCCTCCGATCCCGAGCATCCCGCGCATCGTCGTGCACGAGATGCCGGCGCCGCGCGCGATGCCGGCTCCGGCCGCGGTCCCGCCCGTGCCTCCGGTCGTGGGCGTCGCGCCCGTGGCGCCGGCCGCGCCGGTCGCGATGGTCGACCCTTGGGGCCGGTCGGTCGTCGTCGGCGACGTCGCGGGGGACTACGCGCCGCGCATCGCGTCCGGAGACGTCCGCGTCGGCCGGGTGGCCGGCCGCGCGACGATCACGAGCCGTTCCGGCCAGATCCACCTGCTTTCGGCGGGCCGTGGTGCCGAGCTCTCGACCGCGGGCGGCGACATCCGCGTCGAGACGATCACGGGAGATCTCAAGGCGACGACGTTCGGCGGGGACATCCGCGCGGGCGCCGTGAGCGGCGACGCGCGACTCGAGACGAGCGGCGGCGACGTCGTCGTTCGCGCCGCGGGCGGCTCCGTGAGCGCGCGGACGGGGGGCGGCGACATCGTCCTCAAGAAGGTCCGCGGCCCGGTGAGCGCGCGAACGTCCGGCGGCTCGATCACGTGCGAGATCACGGGAGTCGGCGGGCCCGGCGGCGAGCTTTCGACGAGCGGCGGAGACGTGACGGTGACGCTGCCCGCGAACTACAAGGCGGACATCGAGGTCCACGTGACCGGCGGGGACCCGGAATCCGACGCGATCGTCTCGCAGTTTCCCGAGGTCGCGATCTCGAAGAGGTCGGGGAATCTCACGGGAGAGGCGAAGCTCAATGGCGGCGGGCCGAAGCTCGTGATCCGCTCGACGTCGGGCGTCGTCACGATCAAGAAGGGCCCCGTCGCCTGAGGGGACGGCAATCTGGGTAGAATGGTGCCCTCCATGGGCACTGTGACGCCTCCTCCGACCCAGTCGTCGGGCGCCCGGCCTTCGTCCGGGGCGACCCCGGCCGGGGGCACGCCGCCCCTCGTCGGTCCGTCCACGACCACGTCGTCGCGCTTTCACTTCGACGATCGACCCGTCTCGATGGGCCCCTCCGGCTCCGCGATCGTACTTGTCGTCGTCGTGGCCGCGGTCGGGGCGTGGCTCTACTTCCGGCCGCCCACCCATGTCGGCGAGCAGAGCCTCCAGAGGTACGGCGGCTTCGAGGCGGGCATGGAGAGCGTCGTCCCGAAGGACTGCCAGCCCCCGGGCTGCGCGGCCATCTACCTGACGCCGACCGTCGGCCGCAAGTCCACGGACGCGATCCCTGCGGCGGTCGCGCTTTCGACCGAGCTCGCCCAGCAGGGCATCGACTGTTTCGTGATCATCGGCGACGAGCCGATCGCGGAGGCGGTGAAACGCGCCCGCGGGATCCGGCGGCCCGTCCTTTTCGACCCGAGCGGCGACTGGGCGCGCGACTCGGGGATCGAGAGGGCCCCGTACTGGATCGCCTGGCGTACCGGCGGCAAGATCCGGCTCCGGAGCAAGGAACCGGTGACGGCCGCGGACATGGCTTCTGCCATCCACTGAGCCCCGGAGGAGGAACAGATGCCGGGTTCCCGGGGCGCCGTCGCGCCCGACCGTTACCTCGAGGCCCTGGGCGGCGACGAACCCGTCGGCGCGATGGCCGAGGCGCCCGACCGGCTCCGGCGCCTCGTTCGCGGCCTCACGGAGAAGCAGCTCGCGACACGGCCCGCGCCCGGCAAGTGGAGCATCCGGGAGATCGTCGCGCACCTCGCGGACAACGAGGTCGTCCTCGGCAGCCGCTACCGGTTCGTCGCCGCGATGGACCGCCCGCCGCTCGCCGGCTTCGACCAGGACGCGTTCGTCGCGAACCTCGGCGTGGACCGGGCGAAGACGGCGGACCTGCTGGACGACTTCGCGATGGCGCGCGCCGTGAACATCGGCCTGCTCGAGAGGATCGACGCCGCCGCGTGGCACCGCGTCGGCCTCCACGCCGAGCGCGGCGAGGAGTCGCTCGGGCACCTCGTCACGATGTACGCGGGGCACGACCGCATCCACCTCGCGCAGATCGAGACGATCAAGACGGGCCTCTTCCCCAGGGCGCGGAAGCGCCCCGCCCGGAAGAAGGCCGTGAAGACGAAGAGAAGATTCTCTTAGAAGTGTGAAGAGCCGCGGCGGCCGCGAATTGCGCCTTGGCCCGTCGAAGGGGCGTGCCGCCCACTCACCCTTCTGAGAATGCTCCTCTTTATTCTCTTCTCTTCCCCCTGAAGCTAGAACGTGCTCTCGGCCGTGCCGCGGTGCACGGGGACGTCGTCTCCCGCTTCCCACGCCGAGCCGGCGGCGAGCTCGAGGAACGCGTCCGCCCGCGCGTGCGTCAGGACGTCGTGCGAGCCGCGCGTCGTGAGGGGCTCGGCCGTGAGCCGGTTCCCGTCCGATGCGAGGCGCGCGGGATGGAACGCGAGGCGCGGCCCTTTGTTCTTCACGGGCGCCGTGAGACGCGCCGGGACCGTCGGGGGCAAGGGCGGCAGGAGCCCCGCCGCCGCGCGGAGCGCCGGCCTCACGAAGAAGTCGAACGCGACCGCCGCCGAAACCGGGTTCCCCGGCAGTCCGAAGACGAGCGTGGGGCCTTTCGTCGCGAAAAGGACGGGCTTCGCGGGCCTTATCGAGACCTTGTGAAAGCGCACGCGCGCGCCGAGGGCCTCGAGCGCCGCGCCCACGTAATCGTAGTCGCCGGCCGAGACGCCGCCGGTCGTCAGGAGGACGTCGAGTCCCGGCGCGAGGGCCTCCTCGAGCGCGCGGGCGAGCACCCGTTCGTCGTCGCGCGCGACGCCGAACGAGGTCGCCTCGGCGCCCGCCCGGCGCAGGGCCGCGACGAGGAGCGGTCCGTTCGTGTTGCGCAGCTGGCCGGGGCCGGGGCGGGTCCCCGTCGACGCGAGCTCGTCGCCGGTCACGAGGACGCCCGCGCGGGGGGGCCGCGCGACCCGCAGCGCCTCGCGGCCGGCCGCCGCCGCGAGGACGAGGTCGGAGGGAGTGAGCCTTCGTCCCGCGGCGAGGAGGAGCGCGCCCGTTTCGAACACCTCGCCGCGGCGCCTGACGTGCGCACCCGCTTTCGGGACGGCGTCGAGACGGACGGAGCCGCTCTCGACGGGAGCGGCGTCCTCGACGGGGACGACCGCGTCGCTGCCGGGCGGCATCGGGGCGCCCGTCATGACCTTCCAGGCGGACCCGGGCGGCAGGGCGTCCGGCATCGAGCCCGCCCCCGAGACGCCGGCCGCCGCGAGGAGCGCCGGCGCGCGGCCGATGTCCTCCGCGCGCACGGCCCAGCCGTCCATCGCGGTCGTATCGAAGCCGGGGACGGGCAGGTCCGCCCGCACGTCCTCGGCGAGGACGCGCGAAACGGCGTCCTCGAGCGGAACCGTGCACGCGGCCAGCGGCGTCACCGCCTCGAGCACGAGGGCAAGCGCCTCGTCGAACGCGATCACGGGTGGCATGCTAGCAAGGCGCCCGGGCCGCGGCGTTGGGTAGAATCCGCCCACCGTGGAAGACCGGTTCCAGTACACGGGCGATCTCGCGCAGGAGCCGCTTCCGGAGGTCCTGCGCACGATCCACTTCTACCGAGCGCCGGGCGTCCTGACGGTCGAATCGGGCGGGGTCACGAAGATGGTGTACCTGCTCGGCGGGAATATCATCTTCGCGACGTCGACGGACCGCGCCGACTCGCTCGGCGAGTTCATGCGCCGGAGCGCGCTCATCTCCTCGGGAGAGCTTCGGGCCTCCGTCGGAAAGCTCGACTTCGCGGAAGGTCAGCGCCGCCGCCACGGCGAGCTTCTCGTCGACATGGGGATCCTCTCGGAGGCCCAGCTGCGCCAGATCGTGACGGAGCAGGTCAAGGCTCTCCTGTACGCGGCGTTTTCGTGGGAGCAGGGCTCCGTGACGTTCGAGGTCGGCCGGTTCAAGACGGACGAGCTCATCCGTCTCGACGTCCCGACTCTCCAGGCGATCGTGGACGGCATCCGCCGCATGCCCGACCCGCGCCGGTGCGTCGCGCGCCTCGGTCCGTCCTGGTCCCAGTTCGAGCGGGCCGAGGCTCCGCCCGAGACGCGCGACGTCACGTTCACGCCGGCGGAGGTCATGCTCCTCTCGCACGTGGACGGCCGGCGGACCCTGCGCGACCTCATCACGATCGGGCCCGGCGACCTGGGCGCCAACGCGAAGCTCCTCTATGCTTTCTGGGTGCTGCGCCTCATCACGCGTCGCGACGCGCATCCGAGCGGCATCCGCCGCATCCAGTGGAAGACGACCGGCGGAGCCCCCTCCGCCGGCGACGACGGCCCGGACGCCTGAGTCCGCCGGCGCCGGCGAAAGGAAGAAGGACGATGCCCCTGTACGAATACGAGTGCAAAAAATGCGGCGAGAGGACGGAAGCGATCCAGCGCCACGGGGACCCGCTTCTCACGGTCTGCCCGGCCTGCGGCGGCGCCCTCGTGAAGCTCCTCTCGGCGCCCGCGTTCCAGTTCAAGGGCTCTGGCTTCTACGTGACGGACTACGGGAAGTCGGGTTCGGCCGGGGATCGAGCCGGAGAAAAATCCGAGGAGAGAAAAGAGAAAGAGAAGAATTCTTCGAAGGGTGAAGAGGGGAAGCCCTCCAGCGCTCCGAGCGGCGGCGACGCGGCGGGTGGCGGCGCTTCGGATTCTTCGAAGGGTAAGAAGGATGGGGATGGTGGCGGCGCCTCAAACGCGGCGGCGTCCGCGCCCGAAGGGGCGTCCTCTCCCGCGCCTTCCAAGAAATCTCCGAAATCCCCAGGCGATACGAAGTAATTCCCGCGCCGCACGCGGCGAGTGGGTCCTGTGCTCGTTCCCGGCTAAACTGTCTCATGGCTTCCCGCGCCCTTTCCGGCGCCTTCGTCCTCGCCGTGTCGGCGCTCGGGCTCGCTGCGCCCGCCGCGCTCGCGGCGGACGCGCCGCGCGGAGCGTCCGGCCTGTGGTACCGCTACCCGCTTCCGGGAGCCGAGGTGAAGTCGCTCGTCGCGGACCCGGCCGTGCCCGGTCTCTTCTGGGCGGGGACCGCCCAGGGCGGGATCTACCGCTCGGCGGACGCGGGCGCCTCGTGGCAGGGCCCGCCCGGAAGGTCTCGCGTTCCCGGGTTATGCGGTCACGTCGCTCGCGCCCGACCCGCTGCGCCCCGGCGTCGTCTGGGCGGGCCTCACCGGCGTCGTGAAGGGAGGGCTCCTCGCGCTCTCGACGGACGGCGGGCGGCGCTTCGACGTCGTGCGTCGCTGGGAGGACCGCGCCGCCTCGCGCGTCGTCGCTTTGGCCGCGCCGGGCGGCCGGCGCGTCGTCGCCGTGGGCGGCGACTACGGCATCGAGATCTCCGACGACGACGGACTCACGTGGCGGCTCTCGACGCCGCCGCTCGACTCCGGGAGCGGGGTGTCGTTCCTCGCGTTCCACCCGCTGCGGCCCGACGTCCTCTACTGTGGCACTTTCCGCCACCCGTTCCGTTCGACGGACGGCGGGCGCACATGGGAGCGGATCGCGACCGGCATGGTGCAGGACACCGAGGTCTTTGCGATGGACTTCCCGCGGGAGTCGCCGGACGAGCTCTGGGCCGCGACATGCGGATGGGTCTACCGGACGACGGACGGCGGGGCGCGGTGGATCCGTTACAAGGATGGTCTCCTCGACCGACGCGCGCACGCCGTGCGTGTCGACCCGCGTGACCCCTCTCGGATTCTCGCGGGGACGACGGGTGGGATCTTCGAGAGCCGCGACCGCGGGAAGTCGTTCCGGCGCCTCTCGCCCGAGTTCGTCGTGAACGCGCTCGTCTTCGACCCGCGCGATCCGTCGCGGCTTCTCGTCGCGACCGAGGCCGAGGGGATCCTCAGGAGCGAGGACTCCGGCGTCACGCTGACCGAATCGAACCGCGGGCTCGCGGAGGCGCGCGTCTCGGCGGTCGCGCTCCGCCCCTCGGGCCGCGTCGTCGTCGCGCGCGCCGCCGACGGGCGGAGCGGCGGCCTCTGGGAGGTGGACCCGGCGTCCGGCGAGGCAACGCGTCTCGCGTCGGTTCCTCCCTCCACGGTCCTCGCGCTCGCTCCGGCGGCCGCGGGCCTCCTCGCGGGAACACCGGACGGCGTCTTCCGGCAGGACGCGGCGGACACGCCGTTCCAGCGGACGCTCTCCTGGAGCCACGCGTGCGTTCGCGCACGACGGGGCCGGGCGGACGCTCGCCGCGACGGACGCGGGCGTCTTCGAGTCGCGCGACGCGGGTCGGACGTGGGCGCGTCTCGGGACGCTGAAGTCGCGCGTCGAGGACGTGCGCCGCGGCCGGCTCGGCGAGGGCGGCCTGAAGACGTGGGCGGCCGACGCCGAGGGCACGACGGTCTGGTGGGACGGGCACGACTGGGTGCGCCGCCCGCTCCCGGGCGGCGGCAAGTACCTGACGGGCGGCTTCGGACGGCCGCGCGTCCTGCCGAGGTTCGCGCCCGAGCCGATCGGCGTCGCCGTGGACGCCGAGGACTCGGTCCTCGTCTACCGGCCCGACGACGACGCGGACGGCGGCCTTGCGCTCGCGATGCCGGAGACGGGGCTGAAGGTCGCGGGCTGGGCGGGAGATCCCCGCACGGCCTCGGGCCTCTACCTCGCGACGATGGGGCGCGGCCTCTTCCGCTTCGTGCCGGGCCCGGTGCCTCGCGCCGCGGGCGGGACGGGCGCGGGTGCGGTGGGCGCGGGCGCGGCGGCCGCGGGCGTCGGGGAGCGGTGACCTTCGGGGGACGACGGTCGTCCGGAGCATCCAGGCGACGGCCGGACGGACGCCGCCCTTGGTGTCAACGGGTGTCGACGACCCCGTGGCGGATCGACTCGACCTCGGCGCGCCGGCTCTGGAGCGCCGTGACGCAGGCCGCGTCGAAGCGCGTGCCCTTCTGCGCGTCGAGGAACGCGAAGGCCGCCTCCGTCGTCCAGGTTCTCTTGTAGGGCCGTTCGGTCGTGAGCGCGTCGAACACGTCCGCGACGGAGACGATGCGCGCCTCGAGCGGAATCTCATCGCCCTTCAGCCCGTGCGGGTACCCCGATCCGTCCAGGGACTCGTGGTGGGCGCGCACGATGTTGCGCAGCATCCGGACCCGGGGCGACTCCTCGAGATCGAAGGCCCGGATGAGGTCCTCGACGACCGCGACCCCGGACGCCACGTGGCCGCGCATGATCTCGAGCTCCGCGGGATCGAGCGCGCCCTGCTTGAGGAGGATCTGGTCCGGGATCGCGAGCTTGCCGACGTCGTGGGCGGGGGCGAGCGCCGCGAGGTCCTCCACGAAGGCCGCCTGCAGTCCGAGGGACTCGGCGATGAGACGCGCGTACCGCGCGACTCGGTCGAGATGGGTGCCGGTGTCCGCGTCCCGCAAGCGGGTGAGGCCCGCGGCGAGGCCGACGGCCGAGCCCAGGACGCTCGTCATCGCCCCGGAATCTCCACCCACTTCAGCTTCGCGCCGGGAACGGCGCCCGTCGCGTCCGCGACGCCCGCGTTCACCTCGAGGACGGTGTCCGACTTCGCCTTCGGGACCGCGTTCGGGCACGGCGCGGGGTCGGGCGGACAGGGCGGGAGAGCCTTGACGACCTCGACGACCGTGCCGTCCTTCGTCGCGTAGACGAGGTCGAGCGGGAAGTGACAGTTCTTCATCCAGAACGGCCGGATCTCGAGCCCCTCGAACGGAAAGACCATCCCCGCGTTCCGCGGCATCGACTCGCGGAACATGAGCCCCTGCGCCTTCTCCGGGTCCGTGAGCGCGAGCTCGACGGCTATGACTGTTCCGTTCGGCATCACGACGCGCGGGCCGGTCGCGGGGGCGGAGCCCGGTGTGGAGGCCGGCGTGGAGGCCGGGGTGGCCGCCGGCGTGGAGGCCGCGGCAGGAGTCGCCGGCGCCGCCGACTTGTCCGCCGCGCAGGCCACCGCCACGGCGGCGAGCGCCGCCAGGGCCAGCCGCCTCACGACTCCGTTTCCTCGACGACTTCCGCCGGCGCGGCCGACTCCTCGCCCTCGCGCCGGATCCCGTACTTCTTCGCGTAGTAGCGGAACGAGCGCTCGGACATCCGGAGGAGCTCGGCGGCGCGGATCTGGACGCCGCCCGTCCTCTCGAGCGCCTGCTGCATGAGCCGCTTGCCGAGCCACTCGAGGTAGGCCTCGAGGTCGAGGCCGTCCGACGGGAGGTCGAAGCCCTCGAGCGACGACGCGGGCGGGAGGCCCGCCGGGTGCAGGAACGCGTCGGGCAGCGACGCCGTCGTGATGACGTCCGACGGCTCGAGCGCCACCGTGCGCTCGATGAGGTTCTCGAGCTCGCGGACGTTGCCCGGCCAGGCGTAGCCCTCGAGGAGCCGCATCGCCTCGGTCGTAATGCGCTTCTCAGCGATGCCCTGCTCGACGGAGACCTTCCTCAGGAAGTGCTTCACGAGGTGCAGGATGTCGTCCCGCCGCTCGCGGAGCGGCGGCAGGAGGACGGGGATCACGTTGATCCGGTAGTAGAGGTCCTCGCGGAACGCGGCCTCGGCGACCCTCTTCTGGAGGTCCTTGTTCGTCGCGCAGATGATGCGGACGTCGATCGGCTCCTCCGTGTTGCCGCCCACGCGGCGCACGACCCGCTCCTGGAGCGCGCGGAGCAGCTTGACCTGCATCGTGAGCGACGTCTCCCCGATCTCGTCGAGGAAGAGCGTGCCGCCCTCGGCCTCGTGGAAGAGCCCTTTCTTCTCCTTGACCGCGCCCGTGAAGGCCCCGCGCTCATGACCGAAGAGCTCGGACTCGAGGAGGTTCTCGGGCATCGCCCCGCAGTTGATCGAGATGAAGGGCCGCGCCGCCCGGGACGACGCCGCGTGGATCGCGCGCGCGACGAGCTCCTTGCCCGTGCCGGAGTCGCCTGTGATGAGGACGGTCGACGTCGTCTTGCCGATCCGGCCGATGAGCTCGAAGAGGGCGCGCATCTTGCGGGAGACGCCGACGACGGGCCCGAGACCGCGGCCGTCCGCCCGCTCCTTGAGCGCGACGTTCTCCTCGACGAGGCGCTTGCGCTCGAGAGCCCGCGCGACGACGTGCTTGAGCTCGTCGACGTCGAACGGCTTCGCGATGTAGTCGTAGGCCCCCTGCTTGAGCGCATCGACGGCCGTCTTCGTGGACGAGTAGGCGGTGATCATGACGACGGGCGTGTCGCGGTGCGTGTCGCGCACCTTTTTCAGGATGTCGAAGCCCGAACCGTCCGGCATCTTGAGGTCCGTCAGGACGAGGTCGGGCGCCTCGCCGTCGAGAAGCGCGAGGCCCTCCACACAGCCGCGCGCGGCCGACACGCGGTAGCCGTCCTTCTGGAAGACGATCGTGAGCATCTCCCGGATGCCGGCCTCGTCGTCGACGACGAGGAGATGGGGGCCGGTTTCGGCCGTCATGGAACCTCCGCGGCGGCAAGAGCCGCCTCCGTGGGCCGCACCCCGGAGGATACGGCCTCGCGCGGGAACGAGATGGCGACGGTCGTCCCCCGGCCCGGCGCGGTTTCGACCTCGATCGAGCCCCCGTGCTCCTCGACGATGCGGTGGACGATCGCGAGGCCGAGGCCGGTGCCGCCCGGAAAGCTGTGGGCGAACGGCGTGAACAGGCGGTCGCGCTCCTCGTCCGTCATCCCGTGGCCCTCGTCCACGAAGGAGACTTTCCAGAACGAGCCCTCGAGCGTCGCGATCACGGTGAGGACGCCGCCGCCCGGCATGGCGGCGAGCGCGTTGCGGGCCACGTTCCAGAAGATCTGGCGGAGCTGTCCGGGATCCGCCGACAGGACGAACGAGTCGGGCGCCGTCCTGACGTCGATCGCGTGCCGCGGCGAGACCTCGTCCGAGTGCGCGAGGAGCGTGAGGACGTCGCGGAGCGCGGTGGGCGCGTCGACAGGCTCGAGCGCGCGCTCCTTCGGGCGGACGTACCTGAGGAAGTCCTCGAGGATCGAGCTCAGGCGGTGCGACTCCGCAACGACGATCGCCATGAGGCGGTGCTCGGGGGAGTCGGCCGGGACGGAGCCCTGCAGCGCCTGCACAGAGCCGGAGATGGACGCGAGCGGGTTGCGGATCTCGTGGGCGATTCCGGCCGCGAGCTCGCCGACGGCCGCGAGCTTGTCCTTGAGACGGACCTCGCCCTCGAGCCGCTTGACGTGCGTGACGTTCTGGAAGATCAGGATGCGGCCGACGGTGTAGCCCGAGCCGTCCCTCAGCGCCGAGGACGAAACGCCGAAGTACGCGTCCTGGTCGTGAATGCGCCGCGTCGTCTCGAAGCGCAGGATCTCGGAGCCCGAGGCCGCGATCCGCCGCCACGCGGCCTCTCCGACGAGGCCGAGCGTCTGCACGGGCCTGCCGACGAGGTCGATCGACCCGACCCCGAGGAGGTCCTGGGCGGCGCGGTTCGCGAACGTGACGAGCCCGTCCGGGTCCGTCGTGAGGACGCCGGACGACATCGAGCCGAGGACGGACGTGTGCAGCGCCTGGAGGCGCGCGATCTCGGACTTGCGGCGCTCGAGGTCCGTGCGCGTCTCGCGCAGCTTGTCCGACGAGTAGGAAACGAGGAGCGCCGTCACGACGAACGCGCCGGCGTGCAGTGCGACCTGGCCCACGAGGGCCGCAGGCGTCCAGAGGTGGGGGGTCCGCTCGGGCGAGGGAAGCGGCTTGAGGGCCCCGAAATACATGAGATCGGCGAGGACGGCGTAGAAGACGGATGCGAGGCCCGCGGCGACGAGGCCGCCCTGCCGTCCGAGGAGGATCGCGCCCGCCGCGACCGTCCCGAGATAGAGGAACGAGAAGCTCGAGTCGGCTCCCCCCGAGATGTAGACGAGCCCCGTGATCACGAAGATGTCGCCGAGGAGCTGGATCGCGGCGTTCGCCTCGGGCGGGATCCGGTCGAGGGACAGGACCGCGACGATCGAGATGGAGTACGCGAACGCTGCGATGTAGTAGATGTCGTTCAGCGGCAGCGCCGTCGAGAACGTGAACTGGATCAGGAACGCGGACAGGAGGATCGTCGACACGACGACGACGCGCAGGACGACAAATCCCCGCAGCATCGAGTGCAGCGGCTCGAACGCGCGGGTCCGAGAGGAGCTCACCAGGGGATTTTAGTTCTTCGAATAGGGGGAGCGGGGGCGAAGCCCCCGCCCGCTCCCTAATTGATCTTGCTGATCAGGTCGAACATCGGCATGTACATCGCGACGACGATCGTCCCGATGACGGTGCCGAGGATCGCGATCATGATGGGCTCCATGAGCTTCATGAGGCCCGAGACCGCGTTGTCGACTTCCTCCTCGTAGAACTCCGCGATCTTGTTGAGCATCGCGTCGAGCGCGCCCGTCTGCTCGCCGACGCCGATCATCTGGACGACCATCGGCGGGAAGACCTTCGTTTCGCCGAGCGGCTCGGCGATCGTGCGGCCGGCCTCGACTGACTTCCTCACGCCCATGATCGCGTCCTCGACGATCGCGTTGCCGGCCGTCTTCGCCGTGATTTCGAGACCGTCCAGGATCGGAACGCCCGACGACGTGAGGGTCGCGAGCGTGCGGCAGAACCGCGCGACCGCGATCTTCTTCATGATGTCGCCGAGCACCGGCAGCTTCAGGACGATGCCGTCGATGACGCGCCTCCCGCGGTACGTCGCGTAGTAGCGCTTGAGCACGTACCCGAGCGCGAACATTCCCGCGACGATGAAGATGATGTAGCTCGCGACGAAGTTCGAGGCCTTGATGACGAGGCGCGTCGGGAGCGGGAGCTCGGCGCCGAGGGACGCGAAGAGCGACGCGAACGTCGGGATGACCTTCCAGAGGATGATGAAGACGACGATCGCCGCGACGAGGAGGACGGAGACGGGGTAGATGAGCGCCGTCTTGACCTGTCCCTTGAGCTTGACCGCCTTCTCGATGTAGGTCGAGAGGCGGCGGAGGATCGTGTCGAGGATACCGCCGGCCTCGCCGGCCGCGACCATGTTCACGAACAGGTCGTCGAACGCCTTCGGGTGCTTGCGCATCGCTTCCGCGAGCGACGACCCGGCCTCGACGTCCTGGCGCACGGCGAGGATGATCTTCTGGAACAGCCGGTTGTCCTGCTGGTTTCCGAGGATCTCGAGGCACTGCACGAGCGGCAGGCCCGCGTCGATCATGACCGAGAACTGGCGCGTGAAGATCGCGAGACGGCGCGAATTGACCTTGCCCGGCCCGATCTTCGGGACGGCGAACTCCTTGCCCTTCTCCTTGACGGTCGTGACGTCGATCTGGCGGCGCCGGAGGTCCGCGATCGCGAGGTCCTTCGAGTCGGCGACGAGGACGCCGCCGGTCGTGGCGCCCTGGCGCGTGCGGCCTTTCCAGACGAACTGGGCCATGGGTTTCCTCCTGGATCAGGCGCGCCGCGCCACGTTGGCGGGCGGGGGGGCGTTGCCGCCGGCGGCGGTCGTCGTGACGACGCCGGCCCCGCGGGCGATCATTTCGGCGAGCTCGTCGGGGAGCGACGACACCGTCATCGCGAGCTCCTGCGAGATGACCCGGCGGTGGACGAGAGTCGCGAGGGACTGGTTGAACGTCTGCATCCCGTATTTGTTCTGTCCGGTCTGCATCATCGAGTAGACCTGGTGGAGCTTGTCCTCGCGGATGAGGTTCCGGATCGCGGGCGTCGGGACGAGGATCTCCATCGCCATGCAGCGGCCCTTGCCCGACGCGCGCGGGAGGAGGCTCTGGCAGAGGATGCCCTCGAGGACGAACGAGAGCTGCGCCCGCACCTGCGGCTGCTGGCTCGCCGGGAAAACGTCGATGACGCGGTTCATCGTCTGGACGGCGCTGTTCGTGTGGAGCGTCGCGAGCGTGAGGTGGCCCGTTTCGGCGATCCGGAGCGCGCACTCGATCGTCTCGAGATCGCGCATCTCGCCGACGAGGACGACGTCCGGGTCCTCGCGGAGGACGGCCCTCAGCGCATTCGGGAACGAGTGCGTGTCCGCGTGGAGCTCGCGCTGGTTCACGATGCAGCGCTTGTGCGTGTGGAGGAACTCGATCGGGTCCTCGATCGTCACGATGTGCTTGGGCTGCTCGCGGTTGATCTTGTCGAGCATCGTGGCGAGCGTCGTGGACTTGCCCGAGCCCGTCGGGCCCGTCACGAGGACGAGGCCTCGGGGCTTGTTGCAGAGCGTCTCGACGACGTTCGGGACGCCGAGCTCGCGAAAGCCGAGGATCTCGTAGGGGATCTGGCGGAAGACGGCCGAGACGGCGCCGCGCTGCAGGAAGCAGTTGCCGCGGAAACGCGCGAGGCCCTTCACGCCGAAGGAGAGGTCGAGCTCGAGCTGTTCCTCGAAGCGGTGCTTCTGAACGTCCGTGAGGATCGAGTAGGCGAGCTGCTTCGTCTCGGGAACGGTGAGCGGCGGGTAGTCGAGGGGGATCAGATCCCCGTCCACCCGAATCATCGGGGGCGAGTTCGTCGTGATGTGGAGGTCGGACCCACCCCTCTCGACAAGCGTCTTGAGGAGCTGGTGCAGGGTCACCGACATAGAGCTGTCCCTCCCGAGTACCCCGAAATGATACGCCAGTGGGGCGGGAAGACGTCGCGGATGGGGGTTCAGGCCTCCCGGGAGCGGACGTCCACGAGGCCGCTCTCGACGATGAGACGCAAGTCCCGGTCCCGGAAGAGGATGTCGCAGGCGTTCTCGGCCGCGAGGACGGCGAGGAGGCAGTCGATCGTGGAGCGGATCGTGACGCCCCGCCGGCGCAGCGACCGGTGGAGATCGGCGGCCTTCAGGTAGGTGTCGATCCCCGCGGGCTCGAGGAACGTCATCTTCCGGAAGAAGCCTTCGAGCTCCTCGCGGTCGCGGCGGATTCCCTGGAAGACCTCGGCGGCGACGAGGCCGCACGTCACGACGTCATCCTCGCCGGCGAGGAGCCGGTCGACGGCGCGCGCCTCGGGCGAGCGCGTGCCGTTCAGGAACTCGGCCCAGGCGGACGTGTCGACGAGGACCCTCACGTGACGACGTCAGGAGGGCCGGGGCTTGCGCTTGCGGAGCGCGTCGAGGTCACCGGACCAGCCGACCTTCCCGGCGAGCTTCCGAAGGCCGCGCAGGGCGCGACGCCGCGCGTAGTCGCGCAGCGCGTCGTTGATGACGGCCGTCTTCGTCTTCCCGGGGTCGGCCTCGAGCGCCGCCTCGAGCGCCTCGTCGTCGATGTTCAGCGTCGTCCGCACGATCTGCCTCTTGATGCAGATTCTAGCAGCTCATTGTCTGCATTACGTCGAGGAGAAGACCGAAGAACAGAAAGAGAAGATTTCTTCGAGTGGTTCGGAGGCCGGGGCGCGGCTGCCGCGTTTCCGGAGGCGTCGGCTTTGCCCGCGACCTCTAAGAATTCCCCGGTCCTCTTTCCTGGTGGCCTCGGACCTACAGCACCGTCTCGCGGACGACTTCCTCGATCGACGTCAGGCCGTCCTTGATCTTCTGCAGGCCCGAGCGGCGCAGGGAGATCATGCCCTCTTCGAGTGCCTTCCTCTTGATCTCGATCGAGGACGCGCCGGAGAGGACGAGCTCGCGGACCTCCTCGGAGATCTCGAGGACCTCGACGAGCGCGACGCGACCCTTGTAGCCCGTGTTGTTGCACTTCTCGCAGCCCTTGCCCTTCATGACCTGGACGATCTTCGCGTCCTCGGGCGTGAAGCCGAGCGAGACGAGGACCTGCGGCGCGACCTCGGATGGCGCCTTACAGCCCGCGCACACGCGCCGGATGAGGCGCTGGGCCGCGATGAGGACGACGGAGGTCGCGACGAGGTAGGGCTCGATGCCCATGTTCATGAGGCGGTTGATGGTGGAGGGGGCGTCGTTCGTGTGGAGCGTCGAGAGGACGAGGTGGCCCGTGAGGGCGGCCTTGACCGCGATCTCGGCCGTCTCGAAGTCGCGGATCTCGCCGACGAGGATGATGTTCGGGTCCTGCCTGAGGAAGGAGCGGAGGGCGGCCGCGAAGTTCAGGCCGATCGCGTCCTTCATCTGGACCTGGTTGATGCCGGGGAGGTTGAACTCCACGGGGTCTTCGGCCGTCATGATGTTCGTCTCGGGCGTGTTGATGCGCGAGATCGCCGAGTAAAGCGTGTTCGTCTTGCCCGACCCCGTCGGCCCCGTGACGAGGACCATGCCCCACGGGCGGAGAATTGCCTTCTCGAAGCGAAGCAGGGAGTCCTTCTCGAACCCCAGCTTCGTCATGTCGAGCATGAGGTTGTCCTTGTCGAGGAGGCGGCAGACGATCTTCTCGCCGAACAGCGTCGGGAGGACCGAGACGCGGTAGTCGATCTCCTTGATCTTGCCCGCGAGCTTCATCTTGATCTTGATGCGTCCGTCCTGCGGGAGGCGCTTCTCGGCGATGTCGAGCTTCGCGAGGATCTTGATGCGCGAGGCGATCGCCTCCTTGAGCTTCGGAGGCGGGTTCATGACCTCGTAGAGGATGCCGTCGATGCGGTAACGCACGCGGTACTCGCGCTCGTACGGTTCGATGTGGATGTCCGACGCGCTGCGCTTGATCGCGTCCGTCAGGATGATGTTCACGAGCCGGATGACGGGGGCTTCCTCGCCCTCGTCGACGAGCTTCTCGAGGTCGATCGTCTCCTGCTCGGATTCCTCGACGACCTCCAGCGACGTGTCGGCCGTGTCGACGACCGACATCTCCTCCATGACCTTCTTCAGCTCGAGGGCATGCGTCGCGCCGTAGTGCCGGTCGATCGCCTGCTGGAGCGCGATCTCGGAGGCGACGACGGGCTCGACGTTGTAGCCCGTCATGAACTTGATGTCGTCCATGGCGAACACGTTCGTCGGGTCCGCCATCGCGATCGTGATCGTCGCGCCCGTCTTGTTGACCGGAAGGATGTTGTACTTGCGCGCGACTTCGGGGGCGACGAGCTTGAGGACGTTTGGGTCGATCTCGAAGTGCGAGAGGTTGATCGACGGGACGCCGAATTGCGCCGACAGCGTCTCCGTGATGTCGTCTTCCGAGACGTGGCCGAGCTTGACGAGCGCCTCGCCGAGCTTCATCCCCGACGCCTGGACCTCGGCGAGAGCCTCCTGGATCTGCTCGGGCGTGACGAGCTTCGCCTTGATGAGGAGATCGCCCAGCTTGACCGCCATGCTCTGATTCTAGCGGGTTCCCGGGGTCACCTTCGTCAGGCGTGCCGTGACCGAGCCGACGATCGGCATGACGGTCTTCGCCATGACCGGCAGATGCCGCTCGTCGTCGGAGAACCAGAGGAAGAGCCGGCCCCGGTTGCGGTCCTCGGCCGTCTCGCTCTCGCGGAGCTGCGGCTGTACTTTCAGCGCCTCGAACGTGCCGGCCTCCGTCTCGACCTTCTCCCTCTCGAGCACGGCCGCCTTGAGCTTGTAGATCTTCCCGCGCGAGAACATGTCCACGCGGACTTCCGTCCCGACCGCGAGCGGCTGGGCCCTGAGGAAGTAGAACGACGAGATGATGTCCTGGATCCGGTCCGGGAGCGGCGTCCGTTCATCCCGCCAGGACCCGATCCTCTTCGCGAGGTCGAACTCCTCGACCTCGTCGGACTCGTAGCGGCCCTCCCGCGCGTGCTTCTCGAACCTCAGGGGCTGGAAGTCGCGCGCGTCGACCCACGTCTCGTACAGGTCTCGCACGGGGTAGAACTTCGAGACGTATTCGTTCGAGGTCGCCTTCAGGGTGATGCGGTGAAGCGGAATGCCGTCGGCCGTCGTCCCGCGGGCGGTCGAGAGCGTCATGCCGCCCCCCTCGATCTTGAGCCACGCGATCGTGTAGGCGAGCGTCTCGCCGTCCGCGAACGGGACGGGGAAGAGCCGGTCCTTCGGAAGGGAATCGCGCGCCGCGACGACGACGGGGGGCCGGTCCGCCCCCGAGCTCCGGCCGAGTCCGACGAGAGCGACGAGCCCGAGGGCGGTTGCGGCCGCCCGGGCCCGGCTACGCGAGCAGGAGGCGTGCGGCGTCACGGACGTCCTCGACTGGCCATCGCGCACGCGAACGATTGTAGGACCCGGAAGATTCCCGGAGCACCGCGGTCCTCGGACCCACGGGCCCGAAGCGTTCGGGCGGCGTCGGCCCGAACAGCGCGAGCGTCGGCGTGCCGGCGGCGGCGGCGAGGTGCGTCGGCCCCGTGTCCGCCCCGACGAACAGCGCCGCGCGCGCCGCGAGGCGCGCGCTGGAGGACGGAGAAGTCGGAGGAGCGAGGAGGAGAGGAAGAGAAGAAAGAGAAGAAAGAGAAGAGAGAGAAGAGAAGATTTTCTGAGAAAGGGTAAGAAGGCTCTGCGCCCGGCTCTCCTCTCCCGGTCCCCAGCGGAGCACGGGCTGGATGCCTTCGGAAGAGAGCCACTCCGCTGCGGCGAGGACCTCGCCCGCAGGCCATTCCTTGTTCACCTTCGAAGAAAAAGGCTGTAGCACCGCGAACGGACGCGACCCGTGTTGTGCGAGCCAGGAGTCGACTACGGGATCTTCTCTTTCGACCAGATGTCTCACGTCCGGCGTCCGTTCGAAGCCGCTCCTTCCCGTCACGTGCTCGGCGAGCGCGAGCATCTGGTCGAGGACGTGGGGGCGCGCCGCGCGGTCGACGTCCACGCGCTCGTCCGTGGCGAGGCAGTTGATCCGCTCGGGTGCGGTCTTCCAGCCGAATCCGACGCGCCGGCCGGAGGAGGCCGCCGCGGTGACGAGCGCCGCCTTGAAGAGCCCCTGAGCGTCCACAACGAGATCGAAGTCGTCCCCTCTTGCCCTCCTCAGAAATTCTCTTATCTCCTCCCTCGTCTTCGCGGCGCGCCAGGCGCGCCGCCAGCCGCGCGTGTCGACGGGCAGAACGTCGTCCACGTAGGCCGCACCGGCGACGAGCGGCGCGAGCGGAGGCTCGATCGCCCACGTGAGGCAGGCGCCGTCGAGAGAGGTTCGCAAGGCCTTTGCCGCCGGCAGCGCGAAGAGCACGTCGCCGAACGACGACAGGCGCACGAAGAGGACCCTCATCCGCGCGGTACGTTAGCAGCCGTTGGGCTATGCTTGGCCATGCTCGACTCGCCGGTGCTGGTCCTGAACAAGGGGTTCGCGGCGCTGACCCTGACGGACGTGAAGCGCACCTTCACGCTCCTCTACAAGGGTCACGTGCGCGCGGTGCTGCCGGACTACACGACGTACGCGTGGGACGAGTGGCAGGACGTTCCCGTCCAGGCCGACGACGACATCGTCACGACGCCGTGCCTCGTTCTCAAGGTGCCTCGCGTCGTGCAGCTCCTATCCTGCGAGCGCTCGCCGCGCCACGAAGTGAAGTTCTCGCGCCACAACATCTACATGCGCGACGGGAACCGCTGCCAGTACTGCGGACGCCGGTTCTCCACGTCGGACCTCTCGCTCGATCACGTGGTCCCGCTCTCGCGCGGGGGCCCGTCGAACTGGGAGAACATCGTGTGCGCCTGCCTCCCCTGCAACGTGAAGAAGGGCAATCGCCTTCCCGAGGAAGCGGGCATGAGGCTCCGCCGCCCGGCTGCCAAGCCGAAGGCGACGCCGCTCGGCCTCATGTCGCCGCACCGCATCCACCCGACCTGGAAGAACTTCCTCGACATGGCGTACTGGAACGTCGAGCTGAGATGAGAGAAGAACCGAAGAGGGGATTTTCTTAGAAGGTGAAGAGGGGGACGCGCGGGCGACCCCGGCGCCAAATCCCACGCTTAGAGTTCGACGAATGCACGGAAACGTGCAGCGCCCTATCGAGGCGCACCGTCGATACCCGATGTGCCTGCCACCTAAACCATTCTGAGAAATCCTTTTATCTCTCTTTCTTCCTCCTTCTCCATGGCGTGGCAGCGAGGTTGCGCTAAGGATTCCGTCGGCAGACCCCGGGCCGGCCACAGATGAAAGGGGAAAACGGAGGAAGTAAATGAAGAAGACGCTTTCCACTCTCGTCGCTGTTGCCGTCCTGTCGCTCGGTGCTGCGTTCGCTGACGAAGCGAAGACGCAGACGAAGACCGAGGCCTCGACGACGACGAACCCCGTCACCGGTGCCACGACCGAGAAGTCCGAGAAGACGACCGAGGTCAAGACTCCGCACGCCAAGAAGGTGACGAAGAAGAAGCACAAGAAGGTCACGAAGAAGAGCGGCGCCGTGAAGAGCGAGACGACGACTACCGAGGCGACGACGGCCTCGACTCCCGCCCCCCCCGCCACGAAGTAAGTCTCAAAAAACAGCTTCGAGCTTCAACGCCCGGGCCTCGTGCCCGGGCGTTTTCTTTCTGCGGCGGTCTCTACCCGAGTCTCCAGCGGTTGTGGAGCCAGAGCCATTGCTCGGGCGCCTCGCGGATCATTCCTTCCAGGATCGCGTTGAAGCGGGCCGTGAGCCGCCCGGCCTCGCGCTCTTCCGCCGACAGGGTCCGCACGTCGAGGACGGACTGCACGACGAGACGGTAGCGCGCCGGGGCGACGCGGATCGCCGCGGCCGGCATGACGAGCGCCTCCGTGCGGTCGACGATCCGGGCGAGCGCCGAGGTCGTCGAGGCCGGCCTCCCGAAGAAGGGCACGGGGATCCCGTCGGGCGGTCCCACGTGCTGGTCCGCGAGGACGCCGAGGACGCCGCCGCTCCGGAGCGTGCGAAGCATGCCGCGGGCCGCGTCGTACTTCTCGATGATCGCGTTCCCGTTGCTCGTCCTGAGGCCCGTGAGCAGCACGTCGAGGAGGGGATTGTCCAGCGGGCGCGCGACGACGGACGGCGTGACGCCGCTCGCGGCCATCCCGAGAGCGGCGTACTCCCAGTTGCCGAGATGGGCGGTGAGGAAGAGCACGCCCCGGCCCGAGCGGAGCGCCTCGCGAGCGTCTCCGGCGCCGGGGAACTCGACGCGCGCGACGATCTCGGAGACCGGGCGGCCGGACGCGTGGAGGAGCTCGGTCGCGAGCCCGCCGAAGTGCGCGAAGACGGCGCGCGAGAGCGCGTCGACCTCGGCCGGCGACTTCTCGGGAAAGGCGCGCGCGATGTTCGCGCGGGCGAGCGCGCGCCTCCGCCCGTCGACTCGGCGGTACAGGAGGCCGAGCCTTCGCCCCGCCGCCTCGGCCCGCTCGGGCGACATCGTGGCGAGGACGCCGCGCAGGGCCTCCACGAGAAGCGCCTCGGCCCGGTTGCGCAGCGCGGAACGGTCCCGGCCCATCGTCAGGACGGGGGCCGCGCGAGCCGCGCGAGCGCCTCGGCGACGAAGCCGGCGTCGAGGACCGGCATGTCGACGGCGACGGAGTAGACCGCCAGTCCGAGGCGCCCCACCAGCTTGACGGCGTCCTTCTCCGTCGTGACGACGGCCGTGGCCCCGGATTCCTCCGCGGCGCGCTCGATCCGGCCCAGGGCCGCCGGGCCGTAGGCGGCGTGGTCGCGGAAGGCGAGAGTCGCCGCGGGTGTGACGCCGAGCCCGGAGAGAGTCGCGAGGAACGCTTCCGGGCGCGCGACCCCCGCTACCGCGACGCACGTCGCGCCGGGCAGGTCGGCCGGGGCGACGGCGAGTCCCGCGGAATCGTGGATGCCGAGCACGCGGGTCGCCGCGAGGTAGACGGGCACGCCGGGAGCGTAACGCGCCGCGAGGTCGAGAGCGCGGGACGCGTCGGCCTGCTCGGTCTTCGTGACGACGAGGAGGTCCGCGCGGGCGAGCGACTCGAGCGGCTCGCGCAGCCGGCCGGCGGGGAGGAGCGCTCCGCCCGCGTCCGGCGCGGTCGCGTCGAGGAGGACGACGTCCAGGTCGCGCGCGAGCGCCACGTGCGAGAAGCCGTCGTCGAGCAGGTGGATGGTCGTGGCGGGCGCGAGCGTCTCCGCGGCGCTCGCGGCCCTTGAGCGCCGGACGTCCGCCACGATCGGCACGGTCGGAAGGGCGCGCGCGAGGAGAGCCGGCTCGTCCCCCGCGTCGCGCACGGACGCGAGGGCTCCTGCGCCGTCCGAGACGACGACGGTCCCGCGGCTTCTCCGGCCGTACCCGCGCGTCAGGATCGACGGTCTCCGGCCGCGCGCGACGAGCTCGCCCGCGAGCCACCGCACGAACGGGGTCTTTCCCGTCCCGCCCGCGGCTACGTTGCCGACCGAGAGGACGGGACGGGCGGCCCGGCGGACGGGGAGGAGGCCGCGGCGGTAAGCCGAGAGGCGGGCGGCGACTCCCGCGCCGTAGAGCGCGGCCAGCGGGTCGAGGACGCTCACCCGGAGGCGCTCCCGTCGATGAGCTCGAGGCTGGCCGCCGCGGCACGGGCCGCCGCGCCCGCGGAGCCCGCGAAAAGCGCGGCGGCTGCGGCGACGGCGCGGGCTCGGATGTCGCCGCGGACGAGGAGCGGCGCGAGCGCGGCCGCGGCGGACGCGGCGTCGCGCGCGGGGAAGACGGCGCCGGTGGCCGCGTCGACGGTCTCGCGGATGTTCTCGACGGACGGCCCGACGACGACGGGCGCGCCCGCGCGGAGCGGCTCGAGGACGTTGTGGCCCCCCTTCGGGGCGAACGTGCCTCCGAGCAGCACCGCGTCGGCCAGACGGTACGTGGCGGCGAGGTCCCCGACCGTGTCGAGGAGCAGGACGTCGGCGCCGCCCCCCGGCGGGCGTCCGTCGAGCGCGCTCCGTCGCGCGACGCGCAGCCCCTCGCCCTCGGCGCGCCGCGCGGCGGCGTCGAAGTCGTCGGGCCGGCGCGGGGCGAGGACGAGAAACAGCGGAGCCTTCTCGGCGAGCCGCCGCCTCACGTCGAAAACGAGCGGGATCTCGTCGCCGGCCGAAGAGCCCGCGACGAGGACCGGCCGCCCCGCCGCGAGGACCCGCGCCGCGGCGGCGAACGGCGGCTCGGGCGGCTCGGGACGGTCGAACTTCAGGTCCCCCGAGACCTCCACGCGGGACGCGGGAACGCCGATCCGGACGAAGCGCTCCGCGTCCGAGGCCGTGCGCGCGAGGACGCGCGAGAGTGCCGAGAGCGGACCCCCGAAGAGCGCGGACGCGCGCCGGTAACGCGCGGCCGAGCGGGCGGAGAGCCGCGCGTTCGCGAGAAGGACGGGGACGGACCGGCGCCGCGCCTCGAGGAGGACGGCGGGCCAGAGCTCGGTCTCGACGAGGACGAGGATCCGGGGGCGTTCGACGTCGAAAAAGCGCCTCACGGCGAAGGGAAGGTCCAGCGGGAATGCCCGCCACGGAAGGCCCGCGGAGATTGCGCGGCGCGAGAGGAGGCCGACGCCGGCGGGAGTCGTCGAGGTCATGAGGATCGGCAGCCCGGGCCGCGCCCGGGAGAGTTCGCCGGCCAGCGTGAGACCGACTTCCACTTCGCCGACCGACACTCCCTGGATCCAGGCCCCACACGGCGCAAGGCCGGTCCGGCCCGGGGCGAGCCTCGAAAAAATGAGAGGGAAAAGGGGTGCTTCGGCGGGGAGGACGGCGCTCAAATCGAGTCCGGACAAGAATTTATGCTGCGTCGCCACGCCGGCGCGGATTATACTGCCGAGCGGCCTGGAGGCCCTCCCCTGCTAGACGAAGACGATCCCGCGAACGTAAGAGATGCTGAAGCGATGCGTCTCGTCTCGTCCTCTGCGCGTCCCCTGGACCCGGCGTCCGTAGACCCGGAGGCGGGTGTGTCGAAGTCCGGCGCGGCCGGCGCGGACGCCCGGGCCGCCGAGCGCGCGCTCGCGGTCCGCGCGCAGCGGGGAGACACGGAAGCTTTCGCGGCCCTCGTCCAGAGGCGCACGCCCGGCGTCGTCGCGTTCCTGAGGCGGATGCTCGGCGACGCCGAGGACGCGCGCGACGTCGCGCAGCTCACGTTCCTGAGGGTCTGGGAGAACCTCGAGCGCTACGACCCCGCGTGGGCGTTCTCGACGTGGCTGTTCCGGATCGCGGGCAACCTCGCGATCGACGCGCTGCGCGCGCGCCGGACGCGCCAGAGGACCGAGACCGAGAGCTTCCGGCTCGTGAAGGGGTCGCGGACGAGCACCGAGCCCGACGCGCCGGCGGCCCTCCACCGCGACGAGGTGCGCCGCGTGTTCGAGAGCTGCGCGGGCGTCCTGTCCGAGACACAGCGCCTCGTTTTCGTGCTCCGGGAATTCGAGGAGGCGGACGGACGGGACATCGCCGCGATCCTCGAGTGCCGCGAGTCCACCGTGCGCAACCACCTCTTCCAGGCCCGCCGCCTCCTGCGCGACGAGATCCGGAAGCGGTATCCCGAGTACACGTCGGGTTTCTAGGGTTCTTGGGACTTTGGTTTTCGGTTTCGGATTTTCTTAGAAAGGGAAAAAAGACGGGGATGAGCAGAGTGGCGAACGGAGGGAGCGGGGAGAAGGGCGGCGAGGGCGGCGGACGCTGCGCCTCGAATGCTCGTGTGCTCGTCGCCGTCCGTCTTTCCCTTTCAGAAGAAAATTCTTCTTCTTCCTCTTCTTCCCCCTCGTTTCCTTCTCTCTCTTCCGAATTGAAAGCCCATCTCGCCTCCTGTGCCGCGTGCGCCGCCGAGGCCGCGGCGCTCGATCCGACTCTTGTCTTCGCGCCGCTCGCCGCCTCCGTGTCGCCCGAGCCTCCGCTCGCCGACCGGCGGCCCGCGCCGCCCGTCGCCGAGGACGCGCGCCGCGTCGCGGACGCCGTCCTCGACGAGGTGCGGCGCCGCGCCCGCGTGTCGACCGGCGCGACGCACGCTCCGGCGCCGGCGGCGTGGCGCCATCGCCGGCTCGCGCAGGCCGCCGCGCTCGTGGGCTTCACCGCGGGCCTCGCGGGCCTCGTCCGCTGGGAGGTCGCGCGTCCCCGGGGCGCGCCGGTCACGGTCGCCCAGGCTTCGCCGACGCCGCCGGCCGCCGCGCCGATGCCCTTCGACGCGCCCGCGCGGCCGCTCATCGAGAGCATCCGGAGCCCGAACGTCCGCGTCTACGAGTTCGCCGCGGCCTCACCCGGAGAGCCGTCCGTCGTGTTCGTCGCGAACCCGAACGCGGACCTGTGAACGGGACCGTGCGCGGCCTGCTCGTCCCGCGCGTCGTCGCGGCCGTCCTCGCCGCGGGCGCCGTCCTCGCGCTCGCCGCGCCGACCGCGGCGGGAGCCCCGCCGCCGGTCGTCGTGGAGGTGCGACTCTTCAAGCTCAAGCACCGCTCGGCGGACGAGGCGCTCCATCTCGTGCGGCCGCTCCTGTCGGACGCGGGCTCCGTGATGCTCGAGCCGAAGACGAACGAGCTCACGATCCGCGACACGGCCGCGTCCGTCGCGCGCGCGGCGCACGCGATCGCGGCGTACGACATCCCGCTCCGGGGCGTCGACATCGCCGTGACGCTCTTGAAGGCGACGTCCGACCCGAAGGCGGTCCCGTCGCGGACGAACGTGTCCGACGAGATCCACGGGATTGGCGAACGCCTCAAGAAGCTCCTCAACGTGACGGACTTCACGCGTCTCGACGCGGTCGTCGTCCGCGGCGTCGAGGGCGAGCGCGTCGCGTACGTGATCGGCGCGAACTACCGCCTCCAGTTCCTCCTCGATCCGTCGCGTGACGGCAAGAGCATCCAGTTCAAGGACCTCTCGCTCGAGCGCGTCCGGCGCGAGGGCGGGAAGGAGACGCGCGGCGAGATCCTCCACACCTCGATCAACGTGAACATGGGCCAGCCGTACATCCTCGGCGTCGGGAAGGACGAGGCCGCGCAGGGCGCGCTCTTCCTCGTCTTTTTTCCCGAGTGGCGCAAGCCGGGCCCCGGGATCTTCGTGGACTGATGGCGACGTACGAGTGCCGCGTCGGGCTTTCGGACGGCGCGATCGAGATGCGCACGATCGAGGCCTCCGACGAGGGCGCGCTCCGGGCGGAGGTCGCGCGTCTGAACGGGCGGCTGTTCTCGGTCAGGGCCGCCGCCGAGGCGCCGAAGGGCTTCTCCGCGGCGCGGACACCTCTCGCGGGCTTCGGGTCGCGCAAGGCCGTGAAGCCGGCCGAGTTCCTCGTCTTCAACCAGGAGCTCGTCGCGCTCCTGAAGGCCGGGCTCCCGATCGTCGCGGGGTTCGAGATCCTCCTCGAGCGCCAGGCGAACCCCCGTTTCAAGCGCATCCTGACGGACATCCGCGAGCAGCTCGTGTCGGGCGTCGCGCTCTCGGACGCGTTCCTCTCCCACGGCGACGTCTTCCCGCGGCTCTTCGCGACGTCGCTCAAGGCCGGCGAGCGCTCGGGCGAGGTCGAGAAGGTCATCCGGCGCTTTCTCGCCTACCAGAAGATCCTCGGCGCGCTGCGCCGGAAGGTCACGGGCGCGCTCGTCTATCCGGCGGTCCTCATCGGCCTCTCCATCGGCCTCGTCACGATCCTCATGACGTACGTGATCCCGCGCTTCCGCGAGTTCTTCGCGGGCTTCGAGGCCGGGAGGCTCCCCCTCATCACGCGCGTCGTGATCGGGACGGCGGACTTCCTCCGCGCGCACATCCTCGTCGTCGCCGCCGGACTCGCCCTCGGCGCGTTCCTCTTCTCGCGCTGGCGCGCGACGGAGGCCGGCCGCCTCGGCTGGGACGCGTTCCTTCTGAAGGTCCCGCTCGTCGGGGAGATCCTCCAGCAGTTCGCGCTCTCGCAGTTCTCCCGCTCCCTCGCGACGCTCGTCGGCGCGGGGACCCCGGTCGTCCCTGCGCTCGACATCGCGGCGGGCGCCGTCGCGAACCGCCGGATCGCGAGCGCCGTCGGCGCCGTCGTGCCGCGCGTGCGCGAGGGCGCGGAGGTGTGGCGGACGCTCGAGTCCACGGGCGTGTTCACGTCGCTCGCGATCGAGATGATCAAGGTCGGCGAGGCGACGGGCGCGCTCGAGGAGATGCTCACGAACGTCTCGGACTTCTACGACGAGGCGATCGACGCGCGCCTCCATCGCATCGTGAGCCTCATCGAGCCGATCATCCTCGTCGTGATGGGCGGCGTCGTCGCGACGCTCCTCCTCTCGATTTACCTCCCGATGTTCACGATCCTCTCCAACATCAAGGGTTGACGATGAGCAAGGCCCGCGCCGATTCGCCCGACGCCGCGATCCCGCGCTTCCTCGACGCGGCTTCCGAGGAGACCCGCGCCCGGCAGCTCGCCGAGCGGCTCGGTCTCCCGTACGTCGACCTCTGGACGTTCCGGATCGACGCCGAGGTCTTCCGATCGATCCCGCTCGAGTGGATGCTGAGGTTCGAGTTCGTGCCCGAGGTTCGCGACAACGGGACGCTCTCGGTCGTGATGGCCGACCCGTCGGACGTCGTGAAACGCGACGAGCTCGAGTCTCTCCTGAGGGCCCGCCTGAGGGTCAAGGTCGGCTCGCGCGCCGCGCTCCAGGACATCCTCCAGAAGTCCGAGTCGACGCAACGCGTCCTCGAGGAGGCCACCGAGGAGTTCCGGATGCAGGTCGTGCGGGAGGACGAGGAGGGCCAGGAGGTTCTCTCGATCGACCGGATCACGGCGGACGCGAGCCCGATCATCAAGCTCGTCGACTCGGTCCTCTTCAACGCGATCCAGCGCCGCGCGTCGGACATCCACATCGAGACGCAGGAGCACGTCGTCGTCATCAAGTACCGCATCGACGGCGTCCTCTACCCGGCGATGGAGCCGATCGACAAGAAACACCACCAGACGATCATCAGCCGCATCAAGGTCATGTCCGAGCTCGACATCGCCGAGAAGCGCATCCCCCAGGACGGGCGCTTCAAGGTGCGCGTCAAAGGCCGGACGATCGACTTCCGCGTCTCGATCATGCCGACGGTGCACGGCGAGGACGCCGTCATCCGCATTCTCGACAAGGAGTCCGCGAACGCGGAATTCAAGAACCTGCGCCTCGACGTCCTCGGGATGGACGCCGAGACGATGCGGCGGCTGAGGAAGTTCATCCGGGAGCCCTACGGCATGGTCCTCGTCACGGGGCCGACGGGCTCGGGCAAGACGACGACGCTCTACGCCTGCCTCTCGGAGATCCAGACCGTCGAGGACAAGATCATCACGATCGAGGACCCCGTCGAGTACCAGCTCCGCGGGATCACGCAGATCCCCGTGAACGAGAAGAAGGGGCTCACGTTCGCGCGCGGCCTCAGGTCGATCCTCCGCCACGACCCGGACAAGGTCATGGTCGGCGAGATCCGCGACGAGGAGACGGCGCAGATCGCCGTCCAGGCCGCGCTCACGGGCCACCTCGTCTTCACGACCGTCCACGCGAACAACGTCGTGGACGTCCTCGGCCGCTTCCTGAACATGAAGGTCGAGCTCTACAACTTCGTGTCGGCCCTGAACTGCATCCTCGCGCAGCGCCTCGTCCGCAAGATCTGCCCGCACTGCCGGGAGCCCTTCGTCGCGTCTTCGCAGCTCCTCGAGGAGTCCGCGCTCGCGCCGGAGAGGCTCAAGGGCGTCACGCTCTACGAAGGTCGCGGCTGCATCGAATGCAACGGGACGGGGTTCTTCGGGCGCATGGCGATCACGGAGCTCCTCGACCTCTCGGACCAGATCCGCGGCCTCATCCTCGACAAGCGCCCGGCCGCCGAGATCAAGAAGGCCGCCCAGAGCGAGGGCATGACGTTCCTGCGCGAGAGCGCGATCAAGAAGGTCCTCGCGGGCGAGACGACGCTCCGCGAGATCAACAAGGTGACGTTCGTTGACTGACCGCAACCCCTTCTCGCGGTCGTTCTGGCGCTCGCCGCGCCCGCCGCACGCGTTCGTGCTCGAGCGGGAGCGGCTCGTGTACGTCGGGCCGCAGATGACGGACCGGCGCGCCGTCCTCGGCACCGCGCCCGTCCTCCGCGTCGTCGCGCGCCCGCTGCCCGAGGGCACGTTCACGCCGGGTCCGGGCGGGATCCCCGTCGCGGGGCCGGCTCTCGGCGGCGCGCTCCAGCGTCTTCTCGCCGAGGTCGCCGTCAAGATCGCCGGCGCCTCGCTCGTCGTCCCGGATTCCTTCGGGAAGCTCCTCGCGGTCGACGTCGACGACCCGGACGCCCATCCGCGGGAGACCGAGGACGTCGTCGGGTGGAAGGTCGGCCGCGCCTTCGGCGACGGCGCGCCGGAGCTCCCGGAGCTCCGGCTGTCCTGGCAGTCCGTCGGGGCGGGCACCACCCGGACGCGCGTCCTCGCGCTCGCCGTTCCCGAGCGCGCGGCGGCCTCCTGGGAGGCGCCGTTCGAGAACGCGGGAATCCGGATCGGCGCGCTCGAGACGGGAGCGTTCGCCGTCTCGGCTCTCGCGAAGCCCGCCCCCGCCGGCGAGTCGTTCCTCGTCTGGGCGGAAGGCGACACGGCGACGGCGCTCTTCTACGCGGACGGCGCGCTGCGCTTCGGGCGCTCGCGCCCGGTTTTCGAGAACGCGGGCGAGGCCCTCCACGAGATTCGCCTCGCGGGCTCCTACCTGGGCGCGGGCTCGGGCGGCGACGAGCTCGCGGCGCCCTGCGCGGCCGGGCCCGCCGGAGCCGGAGTCGTCGAGGCGCTCGAGGCGTTCCGCCGGGAGCGGGGCCTCGGGGCGCCCGCCCCGCTCACGCTCGCGGCGCTCGTTCCCGGCGCGATCGTCTCGCCGCCCGTCTCCGCGTCAGACCCGGCGACGCTCATGGGCCTCGGCGCCCTCGCGGGGGACCGCTGACATGGCGCGCCGCTTCAATCTCGCGCGGCGCCCGTTCGTCGACACGAGGCCGGCGAACCTCACGACGGGAATCCTCGCCGTCCTCGTCCTCGGGGTCTCGTTCGTCGCGGCCCGGACCGTTTTCCGGTACCTCGACGACTCGCGCCGCACGCGCGTCGCGATCGCCGACCTGAGGACGGAGATCGCGCACCTCGAGGACGAGCGCCAGCGCGCGGAGGCGTCGCTCGCGCGTGTCGACGTCGCGTCGCTCTCCGCCGACGTCGAGGGCGCGAACGCCATCGCGCTCCGCCGCGCGTTCTCGTGGACGCGTTTTCTCACGCGACTCGAGAAGACGCTCCCGGCGAGCGTCCGTGTCGCGACGATCTTCCTCCAGAAGCCAACGGGCGCCACGGGCGCGGGGGCCGGGTCCCGCACCGTCGCCGCGTCCGGCGAGTCGATGCTCGTCGGGCTCACGCTCATCTCGCGCAACCCGGACGGCCTCCCGGAGACGATCCGCGCCTTCTACGCGTCGCCGTGGTTCGACCGGCCGTCGCCCTCGAGCGAGGACCGGGGCGAAAAGAGCGTGCCGGAGGGGCGCCGCCTCTCCCTGACGGTCCTCTACCGGGACGTGGACGCCCGGCCGGCGACCACGGGAGCCGCACGTTGAGCGCGAGCGCCGTCCCGTCGGCCCCGACCGCCCGGTCCCGCGCGCTGGCGCGCGGGCGCGCGTGGCTCGACCGCGCCGCGGGGCGGGGATCCCGCGCGTCCGCGTGGCGCTCGCGCGCGCCGGTGATCGCGGCACTCGCCGTGATTCTCCTCGCGGGAATCGCCGTCCTCGTCGCGTACCACGGCTTCTACGACGAACGCTTCCGCGGCCTCGAGTCGACGCGCGCCGAGCTCGCCGCGAAGCGCGACCAGGCGGCGGCCGCGACCGCGGCCGTCAAGGCGACGGAGCTTCGGCTCAGGAACGTCGAGAAGGACCTCGAGACCTTCAACAAGGACATTCTCGGGACGCGCAAGGAGCGGCTCGCGGCGCTCATCGAGGACGTCTACGGCCTCACGCAGAAGGCCGGACTCGCCCCGAGCCAGATCGGCTACACGATGGCCGACAGCCAGGGTGTCGAGCGCCTCGCGCTGAACTTCACCGTCCAGGGGCGCTACGCGGATGTCAAGAAGCTCCTGTTCTCGTTCGAGAACAACCCGCGCTTCCTCCTCGTGGAGAACGTCGGCGTCTCGACGGACGATCGGGATCCCGACGTGCTGAGGCTGAGCCTCATCGTCGCGCATTACTTCCGTCCCGAGGACCCCGCGGTCCGCCGGGCCGTGCGCCCCGTCGCGAGGCCGGCGGCCGCGCGCGGGGCGCCGATGCCCGCGAAGGCCGCGAACGAGGGGGTGCCCGAGTGAGCGCGCCCGCGCCGCGGCCGAGGACGCACACCGGTCTGCTCGTCGCCCTGCTCGCCGTCGCGGCGGCCGGAGCGGCCCTCACGTGGTGGCCGACGAAGCCGGACGACGCCCCCGCCGGAATCCCGGGCTCCGAACGCGCGCGCCTCGGCCGCGCGGCGACCGACCCGTCGTCCGTCCCCGACGTCGCGCGCGTGCCCCAGCGCGAAGCCGCCGCGGGCGACGTCCACCGCAACGTGTTCCGGTTCTACGACACGCCCACGCCCACGCCGCTGCCCCTCCCGACGCCGCGCCCGACGCCCATCGGACCCGGCTCGGCGCTCTTCGTGGGTCCGATGCCCATCCTTCCGACTCCCACTCCCACCCCGATCGTCCCGCCCGCGATTCCGTACAAGGTGCTCGGAAAGTTCGGGCCGCGCGACAACCCGATCGTGTCGCTCGAGGAGGGGGGCCGCATCATCAACGCCCGCGAGGGCGACGTCGTCGACGGCCGCTTCAGGATTCACAGGATCAACCGCGAGTCCGTCGACATCTCCTTCCCGGGCCTTCCGCCCGAGATCACACGCAGGCTCCCGATTCCGCTGCCGTGACGCGGCACGCCGAGGACTTCGCATGACGACGACCCCGCACGAACGTGACCCCCGCCGCCGCCCGAAGGCGCTCGTGGCGCTCGCCACGCTCGCGCTCGCGATCGCCGTCTCCGGCTGCGCGTCCTCGCGCGCCGTCCACGAGGCCGAGCGCGAGGAGACGCGCGAGCACTGGGACCTCGCCGTCCTCGCGTGGGAGCACGCGCTCGCCATGGAGCCGACGAGCACGACCGTGCGGATCGCCGTCCAGCGCGCGCGGATGAAGGCCGCGCAGGCCCACTACGAGCGCGGGCGCATCCATCACAACTCGGGCCAGCTCGACCTCGCGAAGGCGGAGCTCGAGCAGGCGATCGCGCTCGACCCGACGCTCGACGCGGCTCAGCAGGAGATGCGCCTGGTGAAGGCTGACGTCGCGGCGCGCGCGGCCGAGATCGCGGGCGGCACGCCTGTCGAGAAGGCGAAGGCGAGAACGCGCGGCATGCGCGGCGCGCCGCCGATGCTCGAGCCGTCCTCCACGAAGCCGATCGACGTCTCGTTCCCGCCGGACACGAGCATCAAGAAGATCTACGCGGCGCTCGGCGCCGCCGCCGGCATCAACGTGATCTTCGACCCGCAGCTCAAGGACGACCGCTTCACGCTCGAACTCCGGGGCATGACGTTCCAGAAGGCGCTCGAGACGACGATGCGGCAGGCCGGGCACTTCTATAAGGTCATCGACGAGCACACGATTCTGATCGCGCAGGACACGCAGCAGAACCGCAAGGAGTACGAGGACCTCGTCATCCGGACGTTCTTCCTCTCGAACGGCGACGTGAAGGACGTCTCGCAGATGGTCCGCTCGATCCTCGACCTCAGGCGCCTCGCCGTGATCCCGCAGCTGAACGCGATCGTCATCCGCGACACGGCCGACAAGGTGGCCGTGGCCGAGCGGCTCATCGACGTGAACGACAAGGCGAAGGCGGAGGTCGTCGTGGACGTCGAGCTTCTCCAGATCAACACGGATCAGCTCCTCAACCTCGGCGCGCGGTTCTCACCGGATCGATCGGTCACGGCGACAGTCGTCCAGGGTGCCGGCGGAGGGGCGACGACGGCCGCGACGTCTCTCCCGTGGAATGCGATCAAAGCGCTCGGGATCAACGACTTCATGTTCTCGGTCCCGTCCGTGACGTTCAGCTTCATCAAGGACAACACGGACGCCGAGCTCCTCGCGAAGCCGCAGCTCAGGATCGCAGAGGGCGAGAAGGCGCAGCTCGTGATCGGGGACCGCGTCCCGATTCCCGTCACGACGATCAACACGCAGCAGGCCGTCGGCGGGACGGGCGTCATTCCCGATCACGTCCTACCAGTACCAGGACGTCGGCATCAAGATCGACATGGAGCCGCGCGTCCACCACAACAAGGAGGTTTCGCTCAAGCTCACGATCGAGGTGTCGCAGCTCGGGAGCGTTCATCGCGCAAGGACGGCCAGCCGACGATCGGAACGCGGACGATCACGTCCACGATCCGCCTCAAGGACGGGGAGACGAACTTCCTCGCCGGCCTCATTCGCAAGGACATCACGAAGACGAAGAGCACGATTCCGTTCCTCGGTGACCTCCCTCTCATCGGGTCGATCTTCTCGGCCGTAAGCACGGACAATCGGCGCACGGACCTCTTCCTGACGCTGACGCCCCACATCATCCGGGCGCCGCAGATCACGGAGGAGGACCTCGTCCCGATCTGGGTCGGCACCGAGAACAACGTCTCCTTCTCCGGCCTTAACACGCGCCTCGAGTCGCCGAACGCGACCGGCTCGCCGTTCGACGCGCCCGCGGCGCCGCAGCGCGTGCAGCCGCGCCCGGTCGCCCCGGCGCCGGTCTCGACGCTGCCGATCATCCAGGGCTCGGGACCGAACGACCCGTTCAAACATCCGACGCCGGCGCCGACGCCCGCCCCGGGGGTGCCGAGGCTCCCGCGCGCGACGTCCGCCCCCGCCCCGAACGCCTCGCTTTCGGCTCCGGCCGCCGCGGCGGCGGAGACCTCGGCGTCGAACGTGGCCGCGGCGCGCGCGCTCGCGGACCCGGCACCGGCCGCTGCACCGGCTCCGGCCGTGGCGCAGGCGCCGGTGGTCGCCATGGCCCCCGCGGGGACGCACGCCGCGCTCGCCCTCGAGGCGACGTCGGCGCAGATCCTGCCCGGCGAAGCCTCCGTCGTGAACCTAAACGGCGTCGCGGGCCTCGCGCCGCTGACGGCGCTCGAGCTGACGGTCGAATGGGATCCCGCGGTCGCCGAGGTCACGGGCATCGCGCCCGGGGCGTGGCGCAACGGTCCGGACGCCGCGCAGATCGGGTTCGAGGCCGACCGCACGGCCGGCCGCGCGCACCTGCGTTTCGCGCGCGCCGGCGCCGGCGGCCTGCCGGACGGCGTCCTCGCGCGCCTCGCCGTGAAAGGCACCGCCGCGGGGACGACGCTCGTGAGGGTCACGGCCGGCGCGGCGTCGACGGAGAAGGGGTCCGCGCCGGCCCCCGTCGTCGACGCGACCGCGCTCACGGTGAAACCGGCCCCATGATCCGCACGCTGCGCTCGCGCCGCGGCTACTCGCTCGTCGAGCTCGTGATCGTGTGCGCCTGCATCCTGATCCTGACGGCGATGATCGTCCCGGTCACGCGCTTCGGCGTCGTGCGCCAGAAGGAGATGGAGCTCCGCGAGGCGCTCCGGACGATGCGGACGGCGATCGACGACTTCAAGCGCATGTCCGATCAGGGCCTGATCCCGGTCGAGCTGGACACGGAGGGCTACCCGAAGACGCTCGACAAGCTCGTGGAGGGCGTCGACCTCGTCGGCCAGGTCAAGAAGAAGAAGAGGTTCCTGAGGCGGATCCCGATCGACCCGATGACGGGAAAGGCCGAGTGGGGGCTCAGGAGCTACCAGGACGACCCCGACGCGACCTCCTGGGGCCGGCAGAACGTGTACGACGTGTACTCGCTCTCGCCCCTGACGGCGCTCGACAAGACGAAGTACAAGGACTGGTGAGCATGAGAAACGAAAAGGGCTTCACGCTCATCGAGCTCCTCGTCGTGATGGCGATCCTCGGGATCCTCGTGGCCGTCGCCGTCCCGCAGCTCCAGAAGGCGCCGATCCGGGCCAAGGAGGCGACGCTGCGCGAGGACCTCTTCACGTTCCGGAGCTGCCTCGACCAGTTCTACGCGGACAAGGGGCACTATCCCGACTCCCTGCAGACGCTCGTGACGGAGAAATACTTCCGCAAGATCCCCGTCGACCCGTTCACGCATTCGGCGGACACGTGGCAGGTCGTCATGGAGGAGCCCGACTCGTCGGACACCGCTTCGACAGACCAGCAGCCAGGCATCATCGACGTCAAGAGCGGCTCGAAGATGGTCTCGCCGCTGGACAACACGCCGTACAACACGTGGTGATGCGCCCGTCCCGCGGCTACACGCTCGTCGCCCTGATGATCGGGCTGACGGTCATGGCGGTCCTCATCGCCGCGGTGCTCCCGCTCGCGTCGACCGAGGCGCAGCGCGACAAGGAGGACGAGCTCATCTTCCGAGGGCTCCAGTACGCCGAGGGGATCCGCAACTTCCGCCGCCGCTACGGGCGCTATCCGAACTCGCTCAAGGAGATGTACGAGGTGCGCCCGCGCACGCTCCGCAAGCTCTGGAAGGACCCCATCACGAACTCGGACAAGTGGGGGCTCATCACGCTCACGACGGGCGCACCGCTCCCCGGGACGACGTCACCCGCCCCTCCGGGGGGGGCGAAGACGCCGACGCCCGCCGCCGCGCCGACGCCCGTCCCGACGCCCGGCTTCGGGGCGCCCCCGGCCACGGGGACGGGGCCCGTGACGGGCGTGTACTCGCTCTCGAAGAAGAAGGCGTTCCGCCTCTTCGACGGGCGTGACGTTTACGACGAGTGGCGCTTCACCGAGCAGACGCTCCTGAACCAGGGGCCGCCGCTGCCGACGGGGGCGCCGGGGCCGGGGATCGGCCGCTGACGGAAGACAGGCCCGTGCGAATCTGCGGCTCGAGGAGCCCCGCCGCCGCGTCGTCGCCCGCCGCGCTCCAGTGGATCCCGGTCGGGAGGAACAGGCGGCCGCCCGCCGCCGCCGCGCGCCGGAAGCCGGGCAGGAGGTCGAGGAACGGAATGCCGCGGGCCGCGCACGCCTCGCGCACCCGCCGGAAGCCGTCCTCCTCGAGCGCGTCCTTCGGCAGGCCGTAGATCCTGCGGAGGCGCGCCGCGACTCCCGCGTCGACGAGGAAGCGCGGCGGCACCGAGAAGACGCCGAACGCGGCGCCGAGCGAGGCGGCTTCGTCGCGGACGGCGGCGAGGAGCGCGAACGCGAGCGCGAAGTCGGCCTCGCGCGAGGGAGGCGGATTCCGGAGCGAGAGGTCGATCGAGACCGGACGCTCCTCGGCTTCCCCGGCGGCGCGGCCCGCCGACGAGAGCCCGTTCCTCAGGAGCGACCAGAGGTGCGAGCGACTCGCGAGCGTCGCGTCCAGCCGGGCGTACGCCGAGGGAGCGGAGAAGCCGGCGGGCGGATGAGGCACGAGCCGGCCGCTCTCGAGCGTGAAACGCGGCTTCGGGAGCCCGTAGATCCTCTCGCTCGTGTTCTCCATGACGTCGTTCCAGAAGAAGCCGAGGAGGACGAGATCGGGGGAGAGCTTCCGGCCCCACCGGCGCAGCGTGAGGAGCTCCTGGTCCGTCCCGTAGCCCGGGACGCCGAGGTTCACGACCTCGAAGCCCGGCCCGAGCCGAGCCGCGAGGCGCCGCGTGAGGATCGCGTTCTGCGGGACGCCGCTGCCGAACACGAACGAGTCGCCGAGCACGATCACACGGTATGCACCGGGGGCCTTGACCTCCGCGTGCGGCGCGTCGCGGAATCCGGCCGCGTTCGTCGAGAGCCCGCTCTCCCACGTCCCCGGCGCGTCCGGCCACGCGACGTCGGGCCTCAGCGTCCAGCCGAGCTCGGCGTCGCGCCGCGTGAGCGGGCCGCCCGTGTCGGAGGCGCGGTAGCTCTCGAGGAGCGGCTGGGGAAAGAACGCGCGCAGTCCGGCCTCCGCCGCCGCGAGGCCCGCGGCGAGCGAGACGGCGACGAGGAGAGCGTTCACGAAGACACGCCGGCCGAGGCTCACACGCGGGAAACCCCCTCCCCGCGATTGTCGGGCGCGCGCCGCTCCGCGACAAGCGCGGACGACTAGAATCGGGCGTGCAGGTGCGCAGGCTCTCGGACGGGACGGCGGTGTGGCTGGACCCCATGCGCGACGTCGCGAGCCTCGCCCTCGGGATCACCGTCGCGGCGGGCTCGGCCGACGAGGAGCCCGGTCGGCGCGGCGCGACGCACTTCCTCGAGCACCTGCTCTTCAAGAGGTCACGGCGGCACTCCGGCGCCGCGATCGCGCGGATCACGGACCGGCTCGGCGGAGACTGCGACGCCTACACGACGAAGGAGTGCGTCACGTTCCATGCCCGGGTTCCCGGGGAGCGCGCGGCCGAGGCCGTCGATCTCCTCCTCGACCTCACGGCCGCGCCGGCGTTCACGTCCGCGGACGTGGAGGTCGAGCGCGGCGTCATCCTGGAGGAGATCGCCGAGGCCCACGACATGCCGGACGACGCCCTTCACGACACGTTCGTGCGCGCGCTCTGGCCGCGGCACGACCTCGGGGCCCCGATCTTCGGGACCCGCGAGAGCGTCGCAGCGCTGACGCGCACGGCGCTCGCGGCGCGCTTTTCGGAAATCTTCCGGCCCGAGCGCACGCTCGTCGTCCTCGCGGGCGCGTTGGATCCGGACCGGCTCGTCGCTCTCCTCGAGCGCGGTCGGGCACGGCGCGCCGCCGCGCGCCCGGCACCCGCGAGGGTCCGGATGCAAACGCCAAGGCCCGTGCGCTGCACCGTCGCGATCTCGCGCGCCGACCTCGGGCAGGCGCACCTCCTCGTCGGGGGGCCCTCGCGCCTGTCCTGGGCAGATCCCCGCGTGCCCGCGGCCTGGATCGCCGCGGAGATCCTCGGGGGCGGCGTCTCGTCGCGGCTCTGGCGCGACGTGCGCGAGCGGCGCGGGCTCGCGTACTCCGTCGGCGCGCATCTCTCGCTCCACCGCACGGCGGGCCTCGCGCTCGTCACCGCGGCGACGCACCCGAAGAACCTCGCGAAGCTCGTCCGTGCCACGGGCCGCATCCTCGGGCGCCTTCTCCGCGACGGCGTGACGGAGGCGGAGCTGAGACGCGCGAAGAACCAGTTCGCCGCGGAGGCGGTGCTCGCGCAGGAGTCGACGGCGTCGCGCCGCGAGGCCGCGACGCGGGCGTGGCTCTCGCGCGGACGGCCGTACCCGGTGGAGGAGATCCTCGCCGACGTCGCGCGCGTGAGCCGGGAAGACGTCGCGGCGGCCGCGCGCCTCCTCTGGGGAGAGACCGGCCGCCTCGGGCTCGGCGTGGCCGTTCCCCTCCCGGTGGCAAAGGCCGAAGGGCTCGCCCGCGCGCTCGCGGACGACTTCGCCGGGGAGGCCGCGGCGTGAAGCCGGGGGAGGAGGTCGCCGTCCGCTTCACGGTCACCGAGGAGTTCCGCGACCTCGCGCCGCCGCTCTACGCGTCCGCGGACGCCGCGGGCGCCGATCTCCGCGCGGCGCTCGCCGAGCCGCTCGTCGTCCTTCCGGGCGCCCGCGCGCTCGTCCCGACGGGCCTCACGCTCGAGGTGCCGCGCGGCTTCGAGGCGCAGGTGCGCGCGCGCTCGGGCCTCGCGCTGAAGAAAGGGCTCGCGCTCGCGAACGGCGTCGGGACGATCGACGCGGACTACCGCGGAGAGGTGGGCGTGATCGTCGTGAATCTCGGCGAGGCGCCCGTGACGATCGCGCGCGGGGACCGGATCGCCCAGCTCGTCCTCGCGCCGGTCGCGCGCGCCGTGTTCACGCCCGCAGGCGGCCTCGCGGGGAGCGCGCGCGGGACGGGCGGATTCGGGAGCACGGGCTCGTGAGCGCGCCCTCCGGTCTCTCGATCGCGTTTCTCGGTTCCGGCTCGTCCGGCAACTGCGCCGTCGTGCGGTGCGGGAAGACCGCGGTCCTCGTCGACGCGGGGCTCTCCGTTCGCGAGACGCGGAAAAGGCTCGCCGTGCGCGGCGTCGCCCTCGAGGACGTCTGTGCGGTCTTCCTCACGCACGAGCACTCCGACCACGTGTACGGCGCGCTCTCACTTTCGCGGAAGGCGGGGCTGCCCGTGTACGCCTCGGTCGGGACCGCGGACGCCGCCGGCTTTCCCGGTCCGCTCTTTTCGGACGTGAGGATCGTGCGGGGCGGACGGGACCTCGTCCTCGGCGACCTGCACGTGCGGGTCACGTCGACGCCGCACGACGGCGTCGAGTCCGTGTGCTACGTCTTCGCGGACGGGGCGGGTCGCCGCGTCGGGATGGTGACGGACCTCGGCCACCTCTCGCGGCCCGTCCTCGACGCGCTGAAGGACTGCGACGCGCTCGGCCTCGAGGCGAACCACGACGAGGACCTCCTGCGCGAGGGCCCGTACCCTCCGGTCCTGAAGCGGCGCATCCTCTCGGACGTGGGGCACCTCTCGAACGAGGCGGCGGCCGACGGGCTCCGTGCGCTCGTCGGGCCCCGGACGCGCACGGTGACCGCGCTCCACGTCTCGCGGCACAACAACACGTATCCTCTCGCCGACCGCGTCTTCCGCGAGGCGCTCGGCGAGATCGGCACGCACGCGGTCCTCGCGGTCGCGCGGCACGACGTCCCAACGGAATGGAGCACGGTCTCGTAATCTCGTAGGGAGGCGGCATGACGGTTCTCGTGAAGGTGATGCTCAAGAGCGGGGTCCTCGATCCGCAGGGCAAGGCGATCGCGGACGCCCTCCACCGCCTCGGCTACACGTCCGTCTCCGACGTGCGGGCCGGGAAGCTCTTCCGGATCGAGGTCGACACGGCCGACGCCTCTCATGCCCGCGAAGTCGGCCGCGAAATGGCACGGCAGCTCCTCGCGAACCCGGTCATCGAGGACTTCGAGGTCGCGCTCGAGACGGTCGCCGCCGCCGAAGGGCCCCGATGAGCGCGCCGTCCGCGTCCGGAAACCCCGCGCCCCGCGTCGCCGTCGTCGTCTTTCCGGGCAGCAACTGCGACGAGGACGCCGCCGTCGCGGCCCGGACGATTCTGGACGCCGACGTGAAGATGGTCCGTCACGACGAGCGCGCGCTCGGCGACCCGGACCTCGTGATCCTCCCGGGCGGCTTCTCGTACGGCGACTACCTGAGGAGCGGCGCGATGGCGCGCTTCTCGCCCGTCATGGAATCCGTCGCGTCCTTTGCGGCGAAGGGGGGAGCCGTCCTCGGGATCTGCAACGGCTTCCAGATCCTCTGCGAGGCCGGCCTCCTCCCGGGCGCGATGCTCCGGAACGCCGGCCTGCGCTTCGCGTGCCGCGACGTGTGGCTGCGTGTCGAGTCCAAGCGCACGCCGTTCACGCTCGCGATCAACAGGGGCGACGTCCTCAGGATGCCGATCGCGCACGGCGACGGGAACTGGACGGCGGACCCGTCCGTCTTCGCCGGAATGAACGCGCGCGACCAGGTCGTCTTCCGGTACGTGAGCGCGGACGGGACGCAGGGCGGAGACGCGAACCCGAACGGGTCCCTCGACGACGTCGCGGGCATCTGCAACGTCGAGGGGAACGTCGTGGGGCTCATGCCGCACCCGGAGCGCGCGGCGGATCCGCTCCTCGGCGGCACGGACGGCGCCCGGCTCTTCAAATCGTTCGCGACGACCCGCCTCGCGATGCAGGAGCAGTGACGGCGAGGCGGTTCCATTACACCTTTCTGGTAGAGTTACACCATGGCGCTGAACATCAAGGATCCCGTGGCCGAGAAGCTCGCCGCCGAGGTCGCGGCGCTCGCGGGAGAGAGCAAGACGCGCGCGATCCGCGTCGCGCTCGAGGAGAGGCGGGCGCGTCTCTCCCTCTCCGGAGCGGCCGCCGAGAAGAGCGAGCGTATTCGCCGCTTCCTCGAGGAAGAGGTCTGGCCGACGATCCCCAAGAGATTCCTCGGGAAGAGGATCACGAAGAAGGAGCGCGAGCGCATCCTCGGGTACGGCCCGCACGGCGTGTGATCCTCGACTCCTCGGCGATCATCGCGATCCTCATGAACGAGGAAGCCGCGGACGAGCTGGAGGCGAAGGTCGCCGCCGCGCCCGCGCTCGGCGTCGGAGCACCGACCCTCGTCGAATCCCTCATGGTTCTCTCCTCGCGGTTCGGCCGCACCGAGGGACTCCGTCACCTGGAGGGCTTCCTGTCGCGCTCCGAGGCCGTCGTCGTTTCCTTCACGGAGGATCACGCGCGGGCCGCGGCCGAGGCGTTCGCACGGTTCGGCAAGGGCCGGCACCGCGCCGCGCTGAACTTCGGAGACTGCATGAGCTATGCGGTCGCGAAGCTCGCGGGCCAGCCGCTCCTGTGTGCGGGAGCCGATTTCGCGAAGACCGACCTGAAGCTCGCCTGAGCGCTCACCGCGTCTTCATCCACGCGACGCACTTCTCGAGCTCGGTCCGCATCGCGGCGGGGGAGTCCGCGCGGTACGGCGCCCCGTGGCCGGGCAGGACGCGCGTGAAGTCGTACGCGAGGAGCTTCTCCATCGAGCGGATCGTCTCCGGCCACGAGTACCAGTTCGCGTCGCGGAACGCGACGAGGTGGCGGCGCCTCTCCGACCAGGCGAGGTGGTCACCCGTGAAGAGGACGTCCTTCCACAGGAGGACCGCGTGCCCGCGCGTGTGTCCCGGCGTCGGGATCGCGAGGAGGTCCCCGCCGAGCGGCACGGCCTCGTCCCCCTCGAGGAGACGCTCGGCGCGCTCGCCCAGCGCGGCGGCGTCCCGCGCGTGGATGACGCGCTCGGCGCCGAAGCGCTTCCGGAAGGCCGCGTGGTCCGCGACGTCGTCGCGATGCGTGAGGAACATCGTCGCGACTCCGCCGAGCTCCTCGAGGCGCGCGAGGAGCGGGGCGGCGGCGCGCGGCGAGTCGACGAGGACGTTGCCCGCCTCGCGGCGGACGAGCCAGCTCCACGCGCCGAACGACCTCTCCGACGTGTAGCCGCAGAAGAAGACGCCGCCGCCGACGTCCTCGGGGAAAGACGCCGCCGCCGCGCGCGTCCCGGCGGCGCGCCCGCGCGTGCCGATCGACCCGGTCGGGCACGCGACGAGGGCCTGCAGGGCGCGCGCCTCCTCCTCGGGAGTTCCGGGCTGCCGGGCGACGAAGGAGTGGCCGTCGCCCTGGGCGAAGACCGCGGGCTGCATCTGCCGGCACGTCGCGCAGTCGATGCACGTCGAGTCCACGTAGAGGTCGCCGGGGACGTTCTCGGGGAGGCGCAGGGCGGCGCGGGCCACGGCAGGGGAACGCGGCGCGCGGGCGGGCTATTCCGCCGGGAGGGCGCCTGTCCGGCGGTCCGTGAGGTAACGTGAGCGCATCCCCATGAGCGTGCCTGGAGCTCCCCGCCGCCTCATCGGCCGGCTCGACGCGACGATGCTCGTCGTCGGCTCGATGATCGGCTCGGGGATCTTCATCGTCTCGGCCGAGTCCGCCCGTCTCGTCGGGACCGGCGGCCGACTTCTCGCGGTCTGGGCCGCCGCCGGTGTGCTCACGCTCCTCGCGGCGCTCGCGTGCGCCGAGCTCGCGACGATGTACCCCGAGGCGGGCGGACCTTACGTCTTCTTCCGGGAGGCGTACGGTCCCATGGCGGGTTTCCTGTTCGGCTGGACGATGGCCCTCGTCGTCCAGACGGGTACGATCGCGGCGGTCGCCGTCGCGTTCTCGAAGTTCCTGGGCGTTCTTATCCCGTCCGTCGCCGGCTGGGCCGCGAAGGGAGTCGCCGCGCTCGTCGTCCTCGTCCTCACGGCGGCGAATGCCCGTGGATTGAAGACGGGAACGCGGGTGCAGAATACCCTGACCGCGGTCAAGCTCGGGAGCCTCCTCATGCTGGCCTTGGCATGTCTCGTTGCGCCAGCCGCCGCCTCCGAACCGTCGAAGGATCTCTCCTCCGCCGCCGCCCCTCCGCTCCTCGTCTCCACGTTCGTCCTCGCGCTCGTCGGACCGGCGTTCTCGCAGTCGGCCTGGACGAACGTAACGTTCCCCGGCGGCGAGGTGAAGGATCCGGGCCGGACGTTTCCCGTCGCCCTCCTCGCCGGCTGCGCGCTCGTCGCGAGCCTCTACGTCCTCACGAACGTCGGCTACCTGAACGTCCTCGGGTTCGAAGGCGTCGTGCGCGCGCCCGACGGCCGCGTCGGCACGGCGGCGGCCGAGCGGCTCCTGCCGGGCACGGGCGGCGCCGCGATGGCGGGGGCGATCCTCGTCTCGACGTTCGGCTGCGCGAACGGGCTTGTCCTCGCGGGCGGGCGCGTCGTCTGGGCCCTCGCGAAGGACGGCTTCCTGCCCGCGTTCGCAACGCGCCTGAACGGAGCGGGCGTGCCGGGAGCCGCGCTCGCGCTCCAGGCCGCCTGGGCGGTGTGCCTCGTCCTCTCGGGCACGTACTCGGATCTCCTGCGCTACGTCGTGTCCGTGGAGTTCGTCGTCCTGCTCCTCCTCGTCGCGGCGGTACCCGTGCTCCGGCACCGGCGACCCGGGATCCTCCGCCCCTACCGCGCCTTCGGGCATCCCGTCACGACGGGCCTGTTCCTCGCGCTCGGGGCGGCCGTCGTCGCCGTCCTCGCGATGGAGGCGCCGCGCACGACGTGGCCCGGCTACGGACTCGTCCTCCTCGGCGTCCCCGTGTATCTCGCCCGCCGGAGGGCCGCGTGAAGAGCGCCGGCGAGCGCGCCTGGCTCCTCGAGTGGGACGGCGAGGAGTACGACGCGAACGCGAAGGCCCGCGCCGCGGCGGCGGCCCTGCGCGCCGCGAATCCGCCGGGCCTCCTCGACGCCGTCCCGGCCGCGCGCACGTGCCTCGTGCTCGGCGGCCCGGCGTTCGACCCGTCGGTTCTGCCGGCCCTGGAATCGAACCCTCCGGCCGCCCCGCCCGGCCCTGCGCCCCGGGCGCACGAGATCCTCTTCACGCCGGACGGCGCCGACCTGGACGAGATCGCCTCGCGCTGCGGTTTGACGCCCGAGGTGCTGCTCCGGGTCTTCACGGCGCTGACGTTCACGGTCGGGTTCCTCGGCTTCACGCCCGGCTTCGCGTATCTCTACGGCCTCCCGCCCGTCCTCCATCTTCCGCGCCGGCCGAGTCCGCGCACGGCGGTCCCGCCCGGCAGCATCGCGCTCGCAGGACCGTACGTCGGGATCTACCCGGGCGCGACACCCGGCGGGTGGAACCTCCTCGGCACGACGGCGCGTCGCCTGTTCGACCTGCGGGGCGACCCGCCGTTCCTCCTTTCCCCCGGCGACACGGTGAGGTTCACGCGGTGACGCGAGGCTTCGTCGTCGTCGAGCCCGGCCTGCTCTCGACCGTGCAGGATCTCGGGCGGCCGGGCTGGGGCGCCTGGGGCGTGCCCGCCGCGGGCGCGCTCGACGAGGACGCGCTGAGGCTCGCGAATCGCCTCGTCGGGAACCCCGCGGACGCCGCGGCCCTCGAGGTCACGCTCTCCGGCCCCGTCCTGAAGGCGGTCGGCGACCTCGCGCTCGCGGTCGTCGGTGGGCCGTTCGGCCCCGCGCCGGGCGAGGTCCTGCGCGTGGACGACGGCAAGACGCTCGCCCTGACCGCAGGGCCGGGGGCAGTGCGCGCGGTCGTCGCGTTCGCCGGGGGCATCGACGTGCCTCCCGTCCTCGGCAGCCGCTCGACGTGCGTCTCCGCGCGCTTCGGCGGCTTCCAGGGGCGGCGCCTGCAGAGGGGCGACGTCCTCGCCGTGGGTGAGCCGTCCGGCCCGCCGCTGCCCGGCCGTGCGAACGTTCCGCGCCCGCCGGCAGGAGAGGTCGCCGTCCGCGCCCTGCCGGGACCCCAGGAGAGCCGGTTCGATGCCGATGTCCGCGCCGCGTTCTGGGCGGGCGCGTACCGGATCCTCCCCGAGTCGAACCGGATGGGGCTCCGCCTGCGCGGGGAGTCGCTCGGCTTCGTCGAGACCGCGGCGCTGCCTTCGGAGGGCACGGCGCCGGGAGCCGTCCAGATCACGGCGGAAGGCCAGCCGATCGTCCTGCTCGCCGAGCGCCCGACGACGGGCGGATACCCGAAGATCGCGACGGTCGCGGCGGCTGACCTCGGGCTGGTCGCGCGTATGGCGCCGGGCCGCACGGTGCGCTTTGAGAGAATCTCCGTCGATGAAGCTCGGAGGATCCTCGCCGAACGCGAGGCGAGCGTCCGGGCCGGGAGCACTCGATGACTCTGCACGCCGTCGACTACCGAAAGAAGCCGCGCTTTGCCGTCGACCTGAGTTTCGACGGCGGGGAGGGCTTCGACGACGAGCCGCTCATGGAGTACGTCGCGAGCGTGAACATCGCCTGCGGCGGGCACGCCGGCGACGAGCGCTCGATGCGGTCGGCGACGCGTCTCGCGCTCCGCCGCTTCGTCGCGATCAACGCGCACCCGTCCTACCCGGACACGGCGGGCTTCGGACGCACGCTCGTCGACCTCTCTCCCGAGGAGCTCGAGCTCTCGCTCACGTCGCAGATCGAGGCCTTGCGCAACATCGTGCGGCAGGAGGAAGGCGAGCTCGTCGGCGTGAAGCCGCACGGGGCGCTCTACCACGAGTCCGCGCGCCGCGCAGACGTCGCGCGCTCCGTCGCGCAGGCCGCGTACGCGATCTCCCCGCGGCTCGTCCTCATCACGTCGCCGGGCTCGAAGCTCCTCGAAGAGGGCGCGACCCTCGAGATGGCCGTCGCGTGCGAGGGCTTCGCCGACCGCGCCTATCGGCCGGACGGCACGCTCGTTCCGCGCGGCGAGCCCGGCGCCCTCCTGACCGATCCGAAGGCCGCCGTCGCGCAGGCGATGTCGATCATCCGCGATCGGCGCGTCAGGACGACCGACGGCACGTTCCACGAGCTCGACGTCGACACGCTCTGCCTGCACGGCGACACGCCGGGCGCCCGCGAGATCGGCCGGGCCGTGAGGTCCGCGCTCCTGAAGGCCGAGGTCGTCGTGCGCCCGCTCCGGGGCTGGACGCCGCGCGGGCCGGATCCTGGCCCGCCGAAGATGCCGAGCCGTTGACGGGGCGTGCCCCTGGCCCTAGTCTCATCAAGTGAAGACCGTATCGCGGCGCCGCCCCGGGGAAGACGTCCTCCGGGACGCGGCCATCCTCCAGCGCACGCTCAACGGGCTCCGCGGGAACGCGCTCGTCCCGCGCGGGGTTTATCGGTTTGCGAGCCATGAAGAGGCCGACGCATGGATGAGCCTTCAGATCGCGGGTACTCACGCGCGCCGGAGCTCCGGGACCTCGCAGGGCTCTGCCGCTCGCTGAACCGGGAGAACGTCCGCTACCTCCTCATCGGGGGTTTTGCCGTGGTCCTCCACGGTTCGGTGCGAACGACGAAGGACATCGACCTCCTCATAGACGCCTCCCTCGAAAACGTCCGGGCGCTGAAGCGTGCCATGAAGGATCTCCCCGACAACGCCGTCGCCGATGTCGCGGACGATGACGTCGGCCGCTACCGGGTCGTGAGGGTCGCCGACGAGATCGTCGTCGACCTTCTGGCAGAGGCCTGCGGCATCGACTACGCAAAGGCGCTCGCGCTCGGCGTCGAGACGAAACGGATAGAAGACGTCGATGTCCCGGTCGCGGGCAAGAACCTCCTCATCCTCACGAAAGACACCGTGCGCGACAGCGACAGGGCCGATGTCGCTTTTCTCCGCCTTCAGATCGCGGAGGAAGGGCGGTGACGCCGACACCGACGAACAGCCGGCCGATCCGCTCGACCCGTTAAACTACAGCCTCCATGGGGAACGCGGCCGCGCCTCTGACCCCCGCCGTCGTGGCGGAGCACGGCCTCACGACCGACGAGTTCGAGCGCATCAAGGCGATCCTCGGCCGCGAGCCGAGTCTCCTCGAGCTCGGGATCTACTCGGCCCTGTGGAGCGAGCACTGCTCCTACAAGTCGTCGCGCCCGTTCCTGAAGGAGTTCCCGACGACCGGCCCGCGGGTCCTGCAGGGCCCCGGCGAGAACGCGGGGGCCGTCGACATCGGCGACGGGCTCGCGGTGGTCTTCAAGATGGAGTCGCACAACCATCCGTCGTTCATCGAGCCGTACCAGGGCGCCGCGACGGGCGTGGGCGGGATTCTCCGCGACGTCTTCACGATGGGGGCGCGGCCGGTCGCGATCCTCGATCCGCTCTTTTTCGGGGACCCGGGCGCGCCGCGCATGCACGACCTCGTGGATGGCGTCGTGCGCGGGATCGGCGGCTACGGGAACTGCATCGGCGTGCCGACGGTCGGCGGGATGACGTTCTTCCACCCCGCCTACAACCGGAACATCCTCGTGAACGCCATGGCGGTCGGGATCGTGCGCCAGGACCGCATCTTCCGCGCAAAGGCCTCCGGGGCCGGCAACCCCGTCCTGTACGCCGGCTCGAAGACGGGGCGGGACGGCATCCACGGCGCCTCGATGGCCTCCGACGTCTTCGACGACGCGAAGTCCCAGAGGCGGCCGACGGTTCAGGTCGGGGACCCGTTCGTCGAGAAGCTCCTGCTCGAGGCCGTCCTCGAGGCCCTCGAAGGCGACGCCGTCGTCGCGATCCAGGACATGGGGGCCGCGGGCCTCACGTCCTCGACGTTCGAGATGTGCTCGCGCGGGGGGGTCGGGATGCGCCTCGACCTCTCGAAGGTCCCGATGCGCGAGACGGGGATGACGCCTTACGAGCTCATGCTGTCCGAATCGCAGGAGCGGATGGTTCTCGTCGTCCGCCGCGGCCGCGAGGCCGAGGTGGCGGCCGTGTTCCGCCGGTGGGGCGTCGACGTCGAGACGATCGGCGTCGTCACGGCCGAGCCGCGGATGACGCTCCTGTGGAAGGGCGAGATCGCGGCCGATCTCGCGATCGCGCCGCTCGTCGAGGACGCGCCCGTTCACCAGCGCCCGTACGCGCTCCCGAAGCCGCTCCCGGCGTCCACCCCGGTCTCCCTCGACGGCGCGCCGGCGGACGAAAACGCGCTCCTGTCTCTCCTCGCTTCCCCGAATCTCTGCGGCAAGCGCTGGATCTGGGAGCAGTACGACGTGAGCGTGAGGACGAGCACGGTCGCGGGCCCCGGCGGAGACGCGGCGATCCTGCGCGTGCCCGGCACCACGAAAGGCATCGCGGCGACGACGGACGTGAACCCGCGCTTCGTCGCCGCGGACCCGGAGACGGGCGCCGCCCACGCGGTCGCGGAGGCCGCGCTGAACCTCGCGTGCACGGGCGCGCGGCCCCTCGCCGTCACGGACTGCCTGAACTTCGGGAATCCCGAGCGGCCGGAGATCCTGGGCCAGTTCGTCGCCGCGATCCGCGGACTCGCGAAGGCCTGCCGCGCGTTCGAGACGCCGGTCGTCTCCGGGAACGTGTCGCTCTACAACGAGACGGACGGCGTCTCGATCCTCCCGACGCCGACGGTCGGCATGGTCGGGCTCCTCGAGGACGTCTCGACGGCCGTCGGCGCGCGGTTCGCGCGCGCCGGCGACCTCGTCGCCCTCCTCGGGACGACGCGCGACGAGATGGGCGCGTCGGAGTACGTCGCGACGATTCTCGGGCGCGACGAGGGCCCGTGCCCTTCGCTCGACCTCGCGTCGGCCCGCGCGGTCGTGAACCTCCTCGTCGAGATCGCCGTCGACGGGATGATCTCCTCGGCGCACGACGTCTCGTCGGGCGGTCTCGCCGTCGCGCTCGCCGAGGCGTCGGCGGGCGGCCTCGGCGCCGTCCTGAACGTCGGGTCGCCGCTCACCGCGACGCGCGCTCTCTTCGCCGAGTCGGCGGGCCGCGCCGTCGTCTCTCTTCCGCCCGGGCGCGAGCGCAACCTCGTCGACGCCGCGCGCCGCCACGGCGTCGCCGTCTCGCTCCTCGGCCGCGTCGTTCCGGACCGGCTGACGGTCACCGTGAACGGCGCGCCCGCGCTCGACCTGCCCGTGTCCCGCATCGTCGCGACGTCGGAAGAGGCGTTCGCCAGGCTTCTGGAGGTCCGTTCGTGAAGAAAGCCCTCGTCCCCGCCGTCCTCGCTCTCGTCTCCTGCGCGCCCGCGGCGCCGGCCGCGGGGCCGCAGGTCGGTACCCCTGCCCCCGACTTCACCCTCCCCGCCGCCGACGGAGGCGGGACCGTCGCGTTGAAGAACCTGCTCGCGAAGCACAAGGCCGTCGCCGTGATCTTCATCGCGACGAAGTGCCCGGTCTCGAATGCGTACAACGGCCGCATGGCCGAACTCGGCAGGGAGTATCCGGCGAAGGGCGTCGCCGTCGTCGGGATCAACTCGAACAAGACGGAGCCGGCCTCCGAGGTCGCGGCTCACGCGAAGGAGCACGGCTTCACGTTCCCGGTCCTGAAGGACGAGGGAAACAAGGTGGCCGACGCCTACGGCGCCACGCACACGCCCGAGGTGTTCGTGATCTCGCCGAAGGGCGAGCTCCTGTACCACGGGCGCATCGACGAGTCGCAGGATGATCCGAAGGACGTGAGGTCCCCGGACCTGAGAAACGCCCTGGAGGCGATCCTCGCGGGCAGGCCGGTCCCGGCCCCCGAGACGAAGGCGTTCGGGTGCTCGATCAAGCGCGTGTGAGAAGCGCCGCACGCCTCTTCGCGTTCGCGGCCGTCGCGGCGCTCGCCTGCGCCGTCCTGCCCGCCGCGGCCGAGCCCGTGAAGCTCGTGAAGCACGAGCAGTACCGCGCGCGCGTCGTCGCTCCCAAGAAGGGGCGCGTCCTCCTCGTGAACTTCTGGGCGACGTGGTGCGAGCCGTGCCGCGAGGAGATGCCCGCGCTCGCTGCCGCCGCGAGGGCGTTTCCGACGAAGGATCTCGCGGTCGTCCTCGTCTCGATCGATTCGCTCGGCAAGAGCACCGACGTCGCGAAGTTCCTCGCGAAGGAGAAGGTCCCGTTCGTCTGCTGGCAGGCGAAGAGCCACGACCCGCAGGCGTTCATCGAGGCCGTGGACAAGAGCTGGAGCGGGGCGGTTCCGTACACGCTGATCTACGACCGGAAGGGCGCCGTCGTCGCGAAGCTCGCCGGGCCGCAGACGCAGCAGGCGTTCGGCGACGCGGTCAGGAAGGCCCTCGCCGGAGGCCCTTGAGGCGCGCGCGCTCCCGCCGGCGTCCGCGCTGGGACGCGCTCTTCCTCGACCGGGACGGAACTCTCATCGCCGAGCGCGGGTACCTCGCGGACCCGCGCGGCGTGCGTCTCGCGCGCGGTGCCGCGCGGCGGCTGAAGGCCTTCACCCACGAGGGGACGCTCCTATTCGTCGTCACGAACCAGTCCGGCCTCGCGCGCGGGGTCCTGACGCGCGCGGAGGTCGACGCCGTGAACGCGGAGGTCGTCCGGCGGCTCGCGGCCCGCGGCGTTCCCGTCGCGGGCGTCCTCGTCTGTCCGCACTTCCCGGGCGGCGTCGTGCGCGGGCTCGCGATCCGCTGCCGGTGCCGAAAGCCCGGAACGCTCCTCCACACGCGGGCGCTCGCGGCGCACGGCCTCTCGGCGCGGCGCTCGGCCGTCGTCGGCGACAAGTGGGACGACGTCGGCGCGGGCGTCGCCCTCGGCGCGGCGCAGGCGCACGTCCTCACGGGCCACGGGCGCGAGCACCGGGCGGAGGTCCTGGAGCGTGCGCCGGATGCGATACTGGCTCCCTCGCTCGCCGATGCGCTCGACCAGCTTCGCCGGAGGAAACCCCGTTGACCCCGCGTGAGATCGCCGTCCTCGCCGCCGCGTCCCCCGACGTGACCGTCGTCGTCGCGGGCGACCTCATGCTCGACGAAACGTGGTTCGGCGGCGTCGAGCGCGTCGCGCCGGAGGCGCCCGTGCCGCTCCTCGCGCTCGCGTCCATGAGCCGTCGCGCGGGCGGGGCCGGCAACGTCGTCGAGAACCTCGCGGCGCTCGGCGCGAAGGTCGTGACGCTCGGCGCGGTCGGCCCCGGCGAGGAGGGCGCGTGGCTCGCCCGCCGGCTCACGACGCTCGCCGGCGCCTCCGGCACGGTCGTCGTGGACGAGCGGCGCACGACGCCCGTCAAGCGGCGCATGGTCTCCGAAGGACGCCAGATGCTGCGTGTGGACGAGGAGCTGCCCGCCGGCCTCTCCGCGCTCGCCGAGGCCGCCCTCCTCGACGCGGCACGGCGGTCCGTCGCGAGCGCCGATGTCCTCCTCGTGTCGGACTACGCGAAGGGGACGCTGACTCCCGCGGTGATGACCGCGCTCTTCGAGGCCGCGCGCGCGAAGGGGATCCCGGCGCTCGTGGACCCGAAGGGCCGGGACTACTCCCGCTACCGCGGCGCCACGGTCGTGACGCCGAACCGCCGCGAGCTCGAGACGGTGACGGGGGAGACGGCGCGCGACCTCGCCGACGTCGCGCGGCTCGGCGAGAAGCTGCGGGACGATCTCGGCCTCGAGGCGCTGCTCGTCAAGCTGTCCGAGGAAGGCATGCTGCTCCTCGCGCGCGGGCAGGCTCCGCGGCGCATCGCGGCGCGCGCCCGCGAGGTCTTCGACGTCACGGGCGCCGGCGACACGGTCCTCGCGGCGCTCGGGCTCGCCCTCGGGTGCGGGCTCGACCTCGCGACCGCCTCGGAGGTCGCGAACCGCGCCGCCGGATGCGCCGTCGCGCGGGTCGGGACGTCGCCCGTCCACTGGGCCGATCTCCTCGAGGGGCTCGTCGCCTCGCCGCACGAGAAAGTCCTCGAGCGCGGCCACGTTGCGTCCGTCGCGGCCATCCTCAGGCGCGCGCACAAGCGCGTCGTCTTCACGAACGGCTGCTTTGACCTCCTGCACCCCGGCCACGTGAAGCTGCTCGCCGAGGCGCGCGCGCACGGCGACGTGCTCGTCGTCGGGATCAACAGCGACGCGTCCGTGAGGCGGCTGAAGGGCGAAGGGCGGCCGATCCTCTCGGAGTCCGACCGCGCCCAGGTGCTCGGCGGCCTCGACGCCGTCGACTTCGTCGTCGTCTTCGACGAGGACACGCCGCAGACCCTCATCGAGGAGATCCGCCCACAGGTTCTCGTGAAGGGCGGGGACTACACGGAGGCGACCGTCGTCGGCGCGCCGTTCGTGCGGTCCACGGGCGGCCGCGTCGTCCTCGTCCCGCTCGTTGCGGGCCGCTCGACGTCGACGATGGTGGCGCGGATGAAGGGAGACGCCTGATGCGGGCCTACTTCGCGGACCTCGCGGCGCTCGCCGCGGGCGCGGAGGCGTCGATCGGGGAGGGCGTCGCGAAGGCGGCGCGTCTCGTCGCGGACGCGGCGCTCTCGGGCCGGACGACGTTCGCGTTCGGGAACGGCGGCAGCGCGACCCAGGCGCAGCACTTCGCCGCAGAGCTCGTCGTCCGCTACAAGGACGACCGCCCCGCGCTGCCCGCCGTCGCGCTCGTCTCGGACATCGCGATCCTGACGGCCTGCACGAACGACTACGACTACTCCGTCGTGTTCTCGCGGCAGATCGAGGCGCTCGCGAAGCCGCGAGACGTCGCGATCGGAATCACGACGTCCGGGAAGAGCCCGAACGTCCTCAAGGCACTCGCCGCGGCGCGGGAGCGCGGCCTCTCGACGGTGTTCCTGACCGGCGAGACGGGGCGCGCGGAGGCCGCGAACTGGGACGTCGGCATCGTCGTGCCCTCGGCCGAGACGGCGCACGTCCAGGAGCTGCACCTCGCCGCGCTCCACCTCGTGTGCCGCTTCGTGGACGAGGAGCGCGCCCGCCGCGCCTGACGTGGGCGGACGCGCTGGGGCCGTCGTGAAGGCGGCGGCGATCCTCTTCGTCGCCTTCTTTGCCGTCGACCGCTTCCTGCCCGGGATCCCGCTCGCCCTCCTCTCCTCCGAGGGAGCCGTGCGGCCGAACGCTCTCAAGGAGCCCGCGCAGGGAGACCCGGGAGGGGAGCCGTTCACGCACGAGGCCGGGGGGCGGACGTTCCGGCTCGTTCCACGGGCCTCGTACGACGTCGCGGCGCGCGTCGGCGCGACCGAGCGCTACCGGTCGGGAGCGGCCGGCGCGCTCATCCCGTGGGACTTCGTCCTGACGTGGGGCGCCGTGACGAAGGAGCCCGCGTGGTCGCACGTGTCCTACCTGCAGACGGGGCGCTTCTACAACTGGCGGTGCGACGACACGCTCGACCCGTCTTACGTCGCGTCCCACTCGGCGAACACGCACCTGATCCCCGCGGACGGCCGGATCGCGTCGGCGCTTTCCCACGTGCGGCGCGGCGACGTCGTGCGCCTCGAGGGCGACCTCGTGGACGTCGAGGGCCCGGACGGGTTCGTCTGGAAGACGAGCCTCACGCGCACGGACACGGGCGCGGGCGCGTGCGAGACGCTCTACGTCAGGGCCGTCACGATCGGGACGCGGGTCTACCGCTAAGTCCTTCAAAGGAGGTCGACGTGAGCCGTACGTTCGTTCTCGCAGCCCGAGCGATCCTGTTTGTCGCGTTGATGCTGCGTTCTCCGACACAGAGCGAAGAGCCGGCGCGTCGACTCTCGGCGCTTGACGTCTCGACGCTCAACCTGGCGCGGGACCAGGGCGGCAGAACGCTTACGTTCAGCGCTCGCGAGCGAGTCTTACAGACTTGGTCCGCTCGCGGCCAGCTCGAGAAGACTTGCCAGTTTGACAGCACGCAGACATATGCAGCCGGATACGTGGGGCTGAATGGCGTTCGTGTCTTGTTTGCAGCGGCTGCAGGCGACCACTCCACCTTGGACGTCTACGACTCGTTTGCTTGCCGGGCGCTGAAGAGCGCGCAACTGGAGGGAGCGGCGGTGCTCGCGGTCTCGGCGAGCAGGGACGGGTGGCTCGTTCGCGCGCGGCAGTTGAGCACAAACCAAGACATGGTCATCGCGATCGACACCGACGCGCGTACGACAGCAAAATTTGATCTGCAGCCAGGAACTGATGACAGCGGTGGCGCGACCGACGCTACGTATGGGAGCATTTCACAGGCGATCGAAGTCAACAATGACGTGTGGCTCGTTCCGGGAGCGGTCTACGCGCTTGTGCGCCCGCCTCAGCACGGCAACCCGGAGTACATCTTCGAGCCGCCGGCATGTATCGCGGCGAAGGGTCGGAAGCTAAGTGATTCGGACGCTGAGTCCTATCGAAAGCGGATGGTGAGTCAATTCTCAGGGACCACGCTCGGAGCCATCACGGCGAAGCCACCCTCCAGCTTCTCTGTTCACCTGGCTCCGCTCGCTGGCGTCGCGAGTTACCGCTCCTTTGTTGGCGTGATGGTGCGTTCGCCTGAAGGGCCTTCGTGTCGGCTCGATATTTGGGATCTCGTCTCTGAGAAGCTCGTCTACGTAAAGCCGTTCGCCGGGTGTCCATCGCGCTTCTGGTTCACGGACGAGTCGATCGAAGTGGTGGGAGATTCGCACATTCTTGGAAGTGCCGTTTCAAGAGTCCTTGTACGTTCGAAAAGAACAGGAACCCTGTGAGCTTGCAAACGCGGCCGGTGCCGCGTCACGAGGCTCACCCACGTCCGCATCGAGAAATCCCGGCATCGAGTACGGCGCGGGGCGCTTTAGGCGAGAACCGACTCGGCCGCCGCGAGGACGTCGGCCGCCGTCACGCCCGCCATGCACGCGTGGTCGATCGGGCAGACCGGGAAGCCGCACGGCGCGCAGGGCGTCCGCCGGCGCGCGAGGGCGAGCCGGACGGGCCGCCCGTCCGCGCGCGGCCCGTCCCAAGGCCGCGTCGCATCCGGGTCCGTCGGGCCGAAGACGACGACGGCAGGCGTTCCGGCCGCGCTCGCGAGGTGCGCGAGGCCCGAGTCGTTCCCGACGAAGAGACGGGCGGCCGCGAGGACGCCGAGCGCCTCCGGCAGAGTCGTCCTCCCGGAGAGGTCGACGACGCGCGCCTTGCCAGCGAGCGACGCCGCCTCGGCGTTCACGGGTTTCTCGCCCGGCGCTCCCGAGGAGGACCACGGAGAGTCCGCGCTTCGAGAGGACGTCGAAGACGGCGGCGAAGCGCGCGAGGTCCCAGCGCTTGGCCGCGTGCGCGAAGGACGCGACGTGGGCCGCGACGAACGGGGCCGTGACGCCGGCCTCGGCGAGGCGCGATCGGGCGGTCTCCCGCACGGCGTCGGGCGCGTCCCACGAGACGTCCGGCGCCGCGGCGATCGCGGCACCCGCGGCCTCGGCGAGGCGCAGGTGCTTCCAGACCTGGTGCTCGCCCGCGGCGGGAGCGGGGCGGACCGCCCGCGTGAGGAGCGCGCCGCGCCCCTCGCCGCGGTAGCCGATCCGTTCCGGCACGCCGGCGCGCGCGAGGACGAGCGCCGTCGAGAAGCTCGTCGGCAGGATCACGGCGCGGTCGAACGCGCGGGCGCGCACCTCGTCCGCGAGCCGCGCCCGGCCGGCGGCTCCCGCGTGCACCCCGTCCCGGTCGTCGACGAGCACGTCGTCGACCTCGTCCGCGAGCCGGTAGAGATCGGCGACCCACGGGCGCGCGAGGACCGCGAGGCGTCCCTTCGGGTCGGCGGCCTTCAGCGCGCGCAGCGCGGGGCGGGACATCACGACGTCGCCGACCCAGTTCGTCGCGCGGACGAGCGTCTTCAGGCGGCCTCCCCGAGAACGCGGAGGAGCTCCTGCTCGACGCGATCGATGGTGCGGCCGATCGTCCGCGAACGCGCGGCCGCACGCCCGGCGTCCACGAGGCGCGCGCGTCCTCCGGCGTCGCCGAGGAGGCCGCGGACGGCGTCCTCCCAGACGCCGGGGTCGAGCGACGGGACGAGGACGCCCGCGGCGCCGCCCTCGACCATCTCGCGCGAGCCGCCCACGTCGTGCGCCACGACGGCGCAGCCGGCCGCCATCGCTTCGGCGAGGACGAGCGGCGCGCCCTCGCTCGCGGAGGGGAGGAGCAGGAGGTGGCACGCGGCGAACCGCGAGCCGGGGTCGTCGACCTGGCCCTCGAACGTGCAGCGCGGCCCGACGCCCCGCGCGCGGGCCCTCGCCTCGACCGCGGCGCGCTCCGGGCCGTCCCCGAGGAACAGCGCGGTCGCGTCCATCCCGCCCGCGGCGAGCCGGGCGAGCGTCTCGACGACGAGTTCCTGGCCCTTCATGCCGTCGAACGCGCCGGCGTGCACGAGACGGAAGGGAGGCGGCGGCCCGGCGACGTTCTCGCGGAACGCGTCGTCCGCCAGACCGTCCGGCACGATCGCGACGCGCTCGGCGGCGATGCCGGCCGCGTCGAGCGCGTCGGCGACCGCACGCGAGACGGCCAGGTAGAGCGCGGCGGCCCCGTATTTGAAGCGCGAGAGCGGGCCCCACCCGGGCGGGAAGACGACGCGGCGGTGGACGACGAGCGGCACGTTCGAGGCGGCGCGGCTGAAGACCGCCGCGCCGTGCCCGCGGGCGTCCCCGGCATACACGAGCCCGGGGCGGAAAAAACGTGCTTCGCGCGCGACGGCGAGGAGGAGAGCGGGGGAGGCTTCGGAGCCGGACGGGACCTCGGCCGTCTCGATCCCGGCGGCGCGGGCGGCCGCGGCGAGCGGCGCGCCGCGGCGCGCGAGGAGTCGCAGGGCGTGGCCGCGCGCGGCGAGGCCCGCGAGGAGGAGCGCGGACTGGCGCTGCCCCCCGCGCATCCCGGGGCCGAGGTCCAGCGCGAGCAGCCTCACGGCGGCACAGGATAGCGCCCTGCTAATGTCCTCTCGGTGCGCGCGCCGCTCTCCGCCGTCATCCTCGCGAAGAACGAAGAGGACCGCCTCCCCGCGGCGCTCGCGTCCGTCGCGTTCGCGGACGAGGTCGTCGTCGCGGACACCGGTTCGACCGATGGGACCGCCGAGGTCGTGCGGCTCGCGGGCGCGCGGTTCGAGCCGATCCGCTGGGAGGGTTTCGTGGGATCGCGCAACCGGGCGCTCGCCCTCGCGCGCCACGACTGGGTGCTCGTCCTCGACGCGGACGAGCGCGTCTCGGATTCCCTGCGGGAGGAGGTCCTGGCCGTCCTCGAGCGGGACGACCCGTCGGTCAAGGGCTACCGCCTGCCGCGCCTCTCGCACTTTCTCGACCGTCCGATTCGCCACGGAAGCTGGTATCCGGACACGAAGCTGCGCCTCGGGCGGCGCTCGAGCGGCCTGCGCGCCGAAGGCGGGCGCGTCCACGAGACGCTCGTCGTGGACGGCTTCGTCGGGCGCCTCGTGTCGCCTCTCGTCCACTACCCGTACCGCGACCTCTCGGACGCCGTCCGCAAGGCTTCCCGCTACGCACAGCTCGGGGCCGAGGACCGCTACGACCGTGGCGCGCGTGCGAGCGCGGCCGGCCTCTTCCTGAGGCCCGCGTTCGAGTTCCTCCGCTGCCTCGTCTTCAAGCGGGGCTTTCTCGACGGCGCCGTCGGCTGGTCGGTTGCGTTCCTGCACGCCTCGGCATACTTTCTGCGCGCCGCGTTCCTGCTGGAGTTCCAGCGGCGGCCCGGCCCCGACCGGACTCAAGGCCACTGAAGGAGGACGTCATGACCGTGAAACACGGACGGGCGCGCGTCGGTGCGCTCGCCTTCGCTCTCGCCTCCACGATCGCGTTCCCGGGGTGCGGCAAGCAGGAGTCCCACTCCCTCGAGAAGGCCGGCGCCGAAGCCGACAAGGCGATCGAAAAGGCGAAGGAGGCCGGCGCCGAGGCGGCGAAGTCCATGAGCGAGGCCGCCGAGACCGCGAAGACCGCGGGACCGCCGCGGCCTCGGTGAGCGAAGCAGCAGACAAGGCCGCCGCCGCGACGAAGGAGGCCGCGGAAAAGGCCGCGCACGCGACGAAGACCGCCGCCGCCGGCGCCGCGAAGGCCGCGAGCACGGTTGCCGCTCCGAAGAAGTGACGTAAAGGCGCGTGGCGGCGGACTCCCTCGCGAGGATCGGGCGCGAGATCGCCGCCTGCCGCGCCTGCCCGCGCCTCGTCGCGTGGCGTGAGGCCGCTGCGGCGAACCCGCCGCGGCGCTTCCGCGGGCAGCGCTACTGGGCCCGCCCGGTCCCCGGCTTCGGCGATCCCCGCGCGCGTCTCCTCGTCGTCGGCCTCGCCCCCGCGGCTCACGGCGGGAACCGCACCGGCCGCGTCTTCACGGGCGACGCATCCGGCGACTTCCTCTTCGCCGCTCTCCACCGCGCCGGCCTCGCGAACCAGGCGCGGTCCCTCTCGAGGAGGGACGGGCTCGTCCTGAACGGGGCCTACGTCGCGGCCGCGGCGCGCTGCGCGCCGCCCGACAACAAGCCGACGCCGGCCGAGTTCGAGAGGTGCCGTCCGTTCCTCGTGCGCGAGATCGCCCTGCTGCCGCGCCTGTCGGTCGTCCTCGCCCTCGGCGCCCACGCGTGGCGGGCGGCGATCGAGGCGCTCGTCGAAACCGGCGCCCCGCGGCCGCGGCCGTTGCCGAAGTTCGCGCACGGTGCGGAGCTCGAAATCGGCGGCAAGCGCCTGATCGCCTCGTACCACGTGAGCCAGCAGAACACGTTCACGAAGCGACTGACGCCGGCGATGCTGGACGAGATCCTGCGAAAGATACAGGAGATTTCTTAGAAGGTGCATGGGGCTCTCGATTCCTCAACGCCGCCCGGCGCCCCCTGCCCGTTCCACCTTCCAGGAAACACAACCTGTCGATTCGCGTATCAGGTGGCATGAAGAAGCAACGGCGAGCCCTCGCGCTCGCGGCCATTGCCGCGTTCGTCACCCTTTCCGCGCGTCCCGTCACCGCCCAGCCGCACTACCTCCCCGCGAGCGGAGACAACCAGCGGGCCTCCGTCACGCAGCAGGTCGGACCCGAGGAGGTCACGATCTCGTACGCGAGCCCGCGCGTCGTCCTCAGGGGGAACGACCGGCGCGGGAAGATCTGGGGGGGCCTCGTCCCGTACGGCCTCACGGAGCTGGATTTCAACGACTGCAAGTCGTGCCCCTGGCGCGCCGGGGCGAACGAGAGCACGGTGTTTTCGACGACCGGCGAAATCAAGGTGCAGGGCAAGTCGCTGCCGGCGGGGTCGTACGGCCTCTTCGCGATCACGGGCCCGAACGAGTGGACGTTCATTTTCTCGAAGAACACGTCCTCGTGGGGAAGCTACTGGTACGACCCGAAGGAGGACGTCCTCAGGGTGACGGCGAAGCCCGCGAAGAGCGAGTACCACGAATGGCTCACGTACGAATTCACGGACCGCGAGCCGACGAAGGCGGTCTTCGCGCTGAAGTGGGAGGATCTTCAGGTCCCCGTCACGATCACGGTCGACGACGCGCCCGCCCGCTGGATCGCGAAGATGAAGGACGCGCTGCGCGGCTACACGGGGTTCAACTGGCGGAACTGGCAGCAGGCCGCCGACTACGCCCTGCGCAACAAGATCGCCCCCGCCGAGGCGCTCGACTGGGCGCAGCGCGGCGCGGGCCCGAACTTCGGCGGAGAGGGCGAGGTCCTCGCGATGACGACACTCGCGCGGGCGCAGGCCGCCAACGGCCACGAGGCCGAGGCCGCGAAGACGTGGGACAAGGCCGTGAACCTGCCGGGCGCGACGCCGATCCAGATTCACCAGGTCGGCCGCGCGCTCGTCGCCGACGGCAAGGCCCAGCAGGCCCTCTCGATCTTCCAGACGAACGCAAGGCGCTTCCCGAATCAGTGGCCCGTGCACGTGGGGCTCATGCGGGGGTACGCCGCGGTGGGCGATGCGAAGAAGGCTCTCGAGGAGGGCCGCCTCGCTCTCAAGCAGGCGCCGGACGAGCCGAACAAGAAGGGCATCGCGGACGCGATCGCGAAGCTCGAGAAGGGCGACACGAAGATCAACTAGAAGAGAGATTTTTCTTAGAAGGTGAATGCGGCTGGGCGCCGGCGGAGCATCGCGGTGAGGGGCCCGCGAGGGGTGGCTTCGGGACAGGGGACCCAGCCCGCATCGTTTCTGCGCCTTCTTGGCTCCTCTTACCTTCTAAGAAATCTTCAAAACAGGGTCCCCCTCCGCTCGCCGCTGGAGCCGAAGCCGGGGCGGCGATAACGGACTAAACTCGGAACGTGGCGGGGATCTTCCGGGGCGAGGCGCAGGACAAGTTCCGCGACGAGTGCGGGGTCTTCGGCATCTTCGGCCATCCGGACGCCGCGAACCTGACGTACCTCGGTCTCTACGCGATGCAGCACCGCGGCCAGGAGTCGGCGGGCATCGTGACGTGGACGGGCGAGCGGATGGCCGTCGAGAAGCAGATGGGCTACGTCGCGGACATCTTCGACGAGGCCCGCCTCGCGCGGCTGCCGGGCCACTCGGCGATCGGCCACGTCCGCTACTCGACGACGGGCGAGTCGCGCCTCGAGAACGCGCAGCCGATCGTCTACAACACGAACAAGGGGCCGCTCGCGATCGGCCACAACGGAAACCTCGTGAACGCGGACGAGCTGAGGCGCGAGCTCGAGCAGGAAGGCTCGATCTTCACGACGTCGTCGGACACGGAGGTCTTCCTCCACCTCATGGCGCGCTCGCGGCGCGAGGACGTCGTCGGCGCCCTCCGCGAGGCGCTGTCGCGCGTTCGCGGCGCCTACTCGATCGTCCTCCTCGCGCGGGGCCGGGTCCTCGCGGCGCGCGACCCGCAGGGGATCCGTCCGCTCACGATGGGACGCCTCAAGGTGGCGGGCCAGCCGGACGCGACCGTCGTCGCTTCCGAGACGTGCGCGTTCGACCTGATCGACGCCGATCCGCTGCGCGACGTCGAGCCCGGGGAGATCGTCGTGTTCGATTCGGGCGGCACGGCTTCGGCTTCCTTCGCGATGGGGCAGCGCACGGCGTTCTGCGTCTTCGAGCACGTCTACTTCTCGCGGCCCGACTCGTCCGTCTTCGGAAAGTCGGTCGCGGAGTCCCGCCGCGCGTTCGGCCGCCGCCTCGCGCGCGAGCACCCCGTCCCCGCGGACATCGTCGTGCCCGTGCCCGACTCCGGCATGTTCGCGGCTCTCGGGTTCGCCGAGGAGAGCGGGATCCGGTACGGCATGGGCCTCGTCCGCAACCACTACGTCGGTCGCACGTTCATCGAGCCGAAACAGTCGATCCGCAACTTCGGCGTCAAGGTGAAGCTCAACGCCGTGCGCTCGGTCGTGGGCGGCAAGCGCGTCGTCCTCGTGGACGACTCGATCGTGCGCGGGACGACGTCCCGCAAGCTCGTGAAGATGCTCAAGTCGGCCGGTGCGAGCGAGGTCCACCTGCGGATCTCCTCGCCGCCCACGCAGAATCCCTGCCACTACGGGATCGACACCCCGCGCCGCAAGGAACTCATCGCGTCGTCGAAGTCCGTCGAGGAGATCCGCGACTTCATCGAGGCGGACTCGCTCGGTTACCTGAGCCACGAGGGGATGCTCGCGGCGTTCGGACACGGCGACCACGAGACGTGCTCGGCGTGCTTCTCGGGGCGCTACCCGGTGCCGCTCCGCGTGCCGGACCCTCAGGCCACGCTCTTTCCGGTCGAGGAGGCCGCGGAGGGCGCGAACGAGGAGTTCCCGGCGCCCGTGCCGCGGCCCTGAGCGCGTGGACGAGAACGGGCTCGCGTTCACGGGGGACGGCGAAGGAACGCGCCTGCGCCTCCGGGTTTCGGCTGGCGCGTCCCGCTCGCGCGTCCTCGGCCCGCACGCGGGCGCGTTGAAGCTGTCGGTCAAGGCGCCGCCCGAGCATGGGAAGGCGAACCGCGAAGTCCTCGCGCTCGTCGCCGAGGTGTTCGGCCTCGCGACGGCCGACGTCGAGCTCGTCGCGGGGGAGACTTCGCCGGACAAGGTCGTGCGCCTGCCGATCTCGCCGGACGAGGCGGCCCGGCGGTGGACCGGTGCGGCCGGTCGCGAGCCCGTTTAGGACCTTTCGCGACCCGAACGGGAAGACGGCCTCCGGCGAGGTCCTCACGGCCCGGATCGGCTAGGATGCGCCCGCGATGGCGGGCGACCTCAAGGACACGTCCTCGTACGCGGCGGCCGGCGTCGACATCGACGCGAAGATGGGGGCGGTCTCCCGCGCGAAAGAGGCGATCCGTTCGACGTTCACGCAGGGCGTCGTCGGGGACGTCGGCGGCTTCGGCGGCCTGTTTCGGCCGGATTTCACGGGGATGTCGGATCCGCTCCTCGTCGCGTCGGCAGATGGCGTCGGGACGAAGGTGAAGGTCGCGATCGCGGCGGGCATCCACCGGACGGTCGGCCAGGATCTCGTGAACCACTGCGTGAACGACATCCTCGTGCAGGGCGCGCGCCCGCTCTTTTTCCTCGACTACTTCGCGACGGGAAAGATGCGGCCCGAGATCGTCGGCGAGGTTCTGGAAGGTCTCGCGCTCGCCTGCCGGGAGAACGGCTGCGCGCTCCTCGGCGGCGAGACGGCCGAGATGCCCGGGATGTACGCCGACGGCGACTACGACCTCGCGGGGACGATCGTCGGGGCCGTGGACCGGCCGAAGCTCCTCGACGGGAGCCGAGTGCAGGAAGGGGACCTCCTCATCGGGTTGCCCTCCTCAGGCCTGCACACGAACGGCTATTCGCTGGCGCGGAAGATTTTCTTCGAAGATTTGGGGATGTCCCCGCAGACAACTGTCGCGGAGCTCAACGGCCAGACCGTCGCCGAGGCCCTTCTCGCCGTGCACCGCAGCTACCTCGAGCCCGTTCTTCCACTCATAGAAAATCTTCTTCTTTCCGCCATGGCCCACATCACCGGCGGCGGATTTCCGGACAACGTCCCGCGCGTCCTGCCTGACGGGCTGGATGCCGTGATTCACCCCGACGCATGGAGCTGGCCGCCGCTCTTCCGGTTCCTGATGGAAAAGGGGCGCATCGCGCCCGCCGAGATGCTGCGGGTCTTCAACTGCGGAATCGGGATGGTCCTGATCGTCCCCGCTCCGAAGGGCCTCGACGCCAAGAGGAGACTCGACGTGGCGGGAGAGGACTGGAAGCAGATCGGGCGCGTCCAGAAGGGGACGCGGCGGGTGCGGTTCGCATGAGCGCGAGCGAAGGCGCCACACGCCCGCTCGTCCCGCTCCCCGCGCGCCTCGGCATTCTGCTGTCGGGCCGCGGCTCGAACGCCGACGCGCTCGCCGAGGCCTGCCAGCGCGGCGACCTGCCGGCCTCGGTTGCGATCGTCGTCTCCGACATCGCCGAGGCACCCGGCCTCGTGCGCGCCGAGATGCGGAAGCTCCCCGTCGCCGGGGTCGAGCCCGGCGAGTTCGGGGGAACGGCCGGATTCGAGAGGGAGCTCCAGCGCCGCCTCGTCGAAGCGCGCGTGGATCTCGTCTGCCTCGCGGGATTCATGCGGATTCTGTCTCCCGGCTTCGTCGCACTGTGGCCCCGCCGCATCCTGAACGTGCATCCTTCGCTTCTCCCTGCTTTCCCCGGCCTCCACGCCCAGGAGCAGGCGAT